>CAWITP010000001.1:0-507500 GCA_963839055.1 uncultured Pseudomonadota bacterium
ATCTGACCCCAGGGAATTACCTGTTCCATCTCCGACGGCAACGCTTGCGTCGGGTGATCTTGCCCTTACTGTCGTACGCCACGGAGGCAAAAGTGGTCTGCTTCAATAAGATCCTGGAATGTTACTGCCCGCTGCACACATATCGGTCGAATAACCTGACCTGTGCAGTTCCCCACCTAGAGACGTCACCAAGCCGCGGACGCCGAGAAGAAGCGGATCCGTGCTATGTGTGATATAGAATAACTCGGGCTTCGCGATGTTTGCTTCGAGTTGTTGGGCCGGAAATCGATCTCCGTGCATTCACTTACCGAGTTGGGGTCATCCCCTAAGTCCCATGATCCCAAGACTGTTTGCCACGCATGAGCTCGAACTGGACGGTGGAGTTGGCCGTCCCGCAGACAGAACGCGCGAAGGCTGTTCTAGGGACAATCAGCCGGGTAAAAAATGACGACGGCGGCCCGACCAGGCCCGCCCGAGCCGCGCGCAAGCGTAGCTAGCGCGGGCTCCACATTGCTTTGTCTGACCTGCCTGGCGTTGGTTCCAATCAGCGGTTGTGCCGTGTATCACCCCCGGCCGCTGACACCTTCAGCTGTTGAAAAGGCTCTGACGGTTCCTTCGGGTGAGCTGCTGCAACAAGAAGCGCTCCATCTCAATCATCCGACTCTGCGTCCTGTCGATTTGGACCCGCGCCAGCCCCTCTCGCCTGATACGGCAGCGGTGCTGGCAGTTCTCATCAATCCCGCACTGCGGGCCGACCGCGATCGAGCGGGTGTCTCGGCGGCCCAACTCATCGTGGCCGGCCTATTGCCCAATCCGCAGCTGACCTACAGCCGCGATTTCGTGACATCCGGCCCGGGACTTACGTCGCCCTTTGGCATTGGGATTGCGTGGGACTTCATCGCGTTGATCAGCCGCGGCGCCAAAGTGCGCGCCGCTCAAGCCGCCCTCGAGTCGGTGCGAATCGATATCGCTTGGAACGAATGGCAGGCAGCGGAAGATGCGAAGGCAGCGGTTTTTGATGAAGTCGCCATTGAAGAGCAGCTGGCTCAGGCCCAGGCAATAGACCTGCGGCTCAAGAACAATGCCGCTGTCATTCACGGCGCGTACGACCGGCGCCAACGGACGGTACTCGACATGTCAGCGGCCGAGACAGCCAGCGAGACGGCCCACGAGACTGTACTGAGTTTGGAGCAGCAATTAACAGCTCAAAAGCTGGCTTTGCTGCGGGCGCTGGGGCTGCCACCCGGCACTCAAGTGAGCTTGCGCGCGAACATCCGACTGCCCTCACGATTGACCGTCCCGCCGGCAGAGACTCTCTCGAGAGATATCGAAAGCCATCGTCTTGACCTCATCGCGCTGCGGTCCGGCTACCAAAGCCAGGAGGAATCGGTGCGCGCCGCAGTCCTGTCGCAATTCCCCAGAATCAATCTCGGCGGGAACCGCGCAAAAGACAATGCCGATGTTTACTCGGTGGGCTTTGCGGCGACGGTGGACTTACCCATTTTCGACCGCAATCAAGGCGGGGTTGCATTGGGGCGAGCAACGCGACAGAAACTATTTGATGAGTATGCTGCGCGGGTCTACACCGCGAGAGCCGATATTGCGTCGCTGCTGGCGGACATTGAATCACTCACGGTGCAGATTGCGGCGACCGCTGACTCCCTGCCTGCGCTGCGCCAGTTGGTCGCGACGTATGAGCAGGCACTAAAGTATGGCAATGCCGACGTACTCAGTTACTACACCGCCTGGAACAGGCTGTCGCAAAAGGAAATTGCCTTGGAAGCTCTCAAACAGCGGCTGGTCTCGCAAGGGATCGCTCTGGAGCGCGCTTCGGGAAGACTTTTGCCACAATCTCCCGCGGCCGCTGGGAATCAACCAGCTATGCAGCCATCGGTATCCACCGGTGCGAGTGCACCTACCCAGCAGCGCGCACCATGAGTTGGACTTTGTTAGCGGTTGCAGCATTCATGGTTGCCGCGGCTGCACTGGGCGGGCTGTGGTACGGCCGGCGCGCCGGCGACGGGGCGGGATATGTCGCCAGTTGGATCAAATGGAGCACAGGGCTGTGCCTCGCGGCAGCGGTGGTAGTTGGCGCGGTCTGGTTGTGGGTGGGACGGGAAGGCAGCGCCGACTCGGCCTCTGCAGACACCGCGGCCCCGCGGAACCTCACTCCGGTCGTTCCGGTCAAAATCACACCCATTCGATTCTCGAGCATTCAGGAAACCATCACGGTTTACGGCACCGTTGTCGCGCAGCTGGGCGAGACACAGATGATTTCCGTTCCGTTTGAGGCGCGGGTCGGACGGCTGCTTGTGACCGCGGGCGAACAGGTACAGCCAGGCACTGCGCTGCTGGAAGTTGGGCCCAGTGCAGCCAGTCAATTGCAACTGCAGCATGCCAAGGATACGGCGTCCTCGGCCCGTAAGGAACTCCGGCAGGTACAAGAACAGTTTGACCTACGGCTGGCGACAACCTCGCAGATCCTGGCGGCCCGGCAGTCATTCCAATCCGCGCAGCGCATTTTGATGACTCTCGAGAAGCAGGGCGTCGGCCGAACCACCACACTCAAAGCGCAATTCGCGGGCATCGTCCGCAAAGTGGACGCCGCGCAGGGACAAATTGTCCCTGCGGGCGCGCCACTGGTGGAAAATGCCGTGGCGAATCGGATTGAAGTAAAGCTGGGCATCGAGCCTGAAGACCTGCCTTATGTTCACGATAACGCCGCCGTGGAACTGGTGTCGGTTCATACCGACGCACCGCCGACGATTGGGCACGTACGTCTTATCACGCGGCAAGTGGACTCCGCCACACGTCTAGTGGACGTGTTTGTGACGCTCCCGCCTAACTCGGCGCTAATGTTGGAAGCGTATGTTCGCGGAAAATTGGTGACGGCGTCGAAACAGGCATTGGTTGTTCCGAACGAAGCAGTCCTTCCGGAGCAGAATGGCTACGCGCTGTTCACGGTGGAAAGCGGTATTGCCGTAAAGCATACCGTCCACGTGGGCTTGCAGACTGCCACCGAGACGGAGGTCGAAGGCGACCATCTGAAAGCAGGCCTGCCGGTGGTGCTGGCGGGCAATTACGAATTGAAGCCAGGACTTGCAGTCTCGCAAGAGAAAACTGAGTGAAGATTGCCCCGTGGGCCCAGCAGAACGGCCGAGCGATCCTGTTTGTAGTGGCGTTGCTGGCGCTCGCGGGGACAGCGAGCGTCCTGCGGCTTCCAGTGCTGCTGTTCCCTCAAGTCAGCTTTCCGCGTGTTCGCGTCGGTTTGAATGCGGGCGACCGCCCTGCCGAGCGCATGGTCATCGAAGTGACGCGGCCCGTTGAGGAGGCCGTCCGGGCTATCCCCGGGGTCACCGGGGTACGTTCCACGAGCAGTCGCGGTTCGGCGGATGTGAATGTCGATTTCGACTGGGGACACGACATGGTTGCAGCCGAATCCCAGGTTAGTGCGGCGATCAGCCGGAACCTGGGTTCGCTCCCGGCCGCCACTGTGTTCGATGTCCATCGGATGGATCCGACCGTTTTCCCGGTCATTGCCTATAGCCTGACCTCCGATTCGCGCTCCTTGGTCGATCTGCGCAACCTCGCGTTTTATCAGCTGCGCCCTGCGCTGTCGGCGGTCACTGGGGTGGGGAAGGTCGGTGTTCAGGGTGGCGCGACCGAGGAATGGCGCGTGGTCGTCGACCAGGGCCGGCTCAACTCGCTCAACATGACGCTGGACGATGTCGCTAAGGCGCTTTCGGCGTCCAATGTGCTCGTCGCGGTCGGTCGGCTGCAAAACCACGACAAACTCTATCTGGTCGTCTCCGATACCCGTTTCCAAGCACTCGATGGGATCAACCAGACGATCCTGCGTTCGGGACCCGATGGCGTCGTGCGGCTGGATGACGTGGCGACTGTGCGGCCCGACACCGAGCCGCAATACACCCGCGTGACAGCTGACGGACACGATGCGGTGTTGTTCAGCATCTACCAGCAACCGGGCGGAAACACCGTGAAGATCGCCCAGGAAATCAAAGCAAAACTCCAGAGCCTGCAGACCAGCCTCTCGGAACTCAAGGACGGGTCGGTGAAGGTCGCCAACTGGTACGATCAGAGTGGTCTGATACTCGCATCGGAGTCGAGTGTGCGAGACGCGATCGGTATCGGGATCGCTCTGGCAGCAGGCGTTCTGCTGCTCTTCTTGCGCAACTGGAAAATTACGTTAATTGCCACACTCGCGGTCCCGGCAGTGCTCGCTATCACGTTACTGCTGCTGCACGTGATGAACATGAGCCTGAACATCATGACGATGGGAGGCATGGCGGCCGCCGTGGGACTGATTATCGACGACGGCATCGTCATGGTGGAGCACATCATGCGACGAGTCAGCGACAGCACCGCCGAGCACGGCGCTGCCGAATCGAGGCGCGGGCAAAGCCCGCAGCCCTTATCCACGAAAGCAAGCCCTCGCACCCGTATCGTCAGCGCTGCGACCGAGTTCATCCGTCCCTTGATCGGATCGTCCGGCTCGACCATCGTCATTTTCATGCCACTGGCCTTTTTATCGGGTGTGACCGGCGCATTCTTCAAAGCCCTGTCGCTCACCATGGCGGGCGGCCTCTTCATCTCTTTGCTATTCGTCTGGTTCGCAGTGCCCATCCTCGCCGCTCAATCGCTCAGGCAGAAAGATGCCGAAGCGAAAGCCCCCGGAACGATTACACGACGGCTCAACCAGGCGTACGAGTCATTGATGTCGCCTCTGCTGCGCCGTCCGTGGACCGTGCTCCTGATCATCTTGCCATTGCTGGCAGTCGGTTGGCTGGCATTTGGACACGTCAAATCCGGCTTCATGCCCGGCATGGATGAAGGGGGATTCATCCTTGATTACAACGCACCGCCGGGCACCTCGCTTGATGAAACCGATCGAGAGTTACGCCAAGTCGAGAAAATCCTCACAAGCCATCATGCGGTGCAGACTTACTCACGCCGCACCGGACTACAACTGGGCGGTGGGGTCACGGAAGCAAATCAGGGCGACTTTTTTGTTCGACTCAAGCCTTTCCCGCGACCCTCGATCGACGCGGTGATGAGTGATGTGCGGCAAAAGGTCGGGCACACCGTTCCGGCGCTACGAATCGAGACCTCGCAGCTCATGGAAGATTTGATCGGCGACCTGACCGGCGTGCCGCAGCCCGTTGATGTCAAGCTGTTTTCCCCGGATGAAAGTGCATTGCTCACAACGGCCGCAAAGGTTGAAAAAGCGCTCAACTCGGTCAAGGGGGTCATCGCCGTGAAGGGCATTGTCCGGGCGGGAGATGCCTTGGACATCGAGGTCGATCGCGTCAAGGCAGCTCTGGAAGGCATGGATCCCGATTCGATCACTCAGCTGCTGGAACATTATTTGAGCGGTCAGGTCACCACACAGGTCCAGCAGGGTCCGCGCCTGCTCGGAGTGCGTGTGTGGGTGCCGGCCGACATGCGTGCAAACGAACGAGACGTGCGTAATCTGCAATTGCGCGCTCCCGATGGTCACCTGTTCCCGCTGAAGCGGGTCGCGACCCTCAACGTCGTGGGTGGACAGCCCCAGATCACGCGCGAGAATCTCGAGCGCATGGCCGATATCACCGGCCAGATAGAAGGACGCGATCTGGGTTCCGTGATGGCCGATGTAAAGCAGGCTTTGGCAAAGCCCGGCCTGCTCCCAAGTGGCATGACGTACCAACTCGGAGGAACGTACGAGCGTCAGCAGCAGTCCTTCCGCGGACTCCTGATGGTTTTGATCGCAGCGCTGCTACTGGTATTCATCCTGCTGCTGTTTCTGTATGGGCGATTTCTCGTGGCTATCGCAATGATGATCATGATCTTACTTGCGATTAGCGTCGTTTTCCTCGGCCTCTTTATCACCGGCACGGAGCTCGACATCATGTCGATCATGGGGATGACCATGATCGTGGGCATAGTAACCGAGACAGCGATATTCTATTACACCGAGTATGCTGAAATGCCCGCGGGCGATGCTGCCAGCCAGCGGCTGATCGCGGCCGGAATCGGCCGCATCCGTGCCATCGCTATGACAACCATCGCCGCTATCCTCTCTCTGCTGACGCTGGCGCTCGGAATCGGCCAAGGGTCGGCACTGCTTCAGCCATTGGCGATCGCGATCACTACCGGCTTGATCGCGCAGTTACCCTTAGTTCTGGTTGTTCTGCCCGCTGTCCTGCGGCTGTTCCGCTCAGCCAGGTAGTGAAGTTCACACTCCGTGAGGCGGTCACACGAGGAGCCAACATAGCAGAATCTCGAAATGTGTTAAGCACGAGCACCCACAGGCGACATCGGCTATCGCAGATTACTCACTGATTGGGAGAGCAAGTCCGTAGCGCTCGTACCCCGACTAGGTTCGCTGGACTTGCTGAGATACTGCATCTCGTGCTGGCGCGCGATCGGAATTAGCGGAGTCGATATCGGGGCTGTTTTCCCACTGCGCCTGGCCAATCGCGTACGGCGAGATCACGACCTTCGATTCGAAAGCTACGCGCGGTGGATGCCGACATAGAGATGACCCAGGGGATCGCCAGCGACAACCCGAACAGCACGACAAACACCAGAAATGCAGTGACCGGATCCATATAGCCTACTCCGTGCGCGGGAAGGAGGCTTGGTACTTTAAGCGCCGCGACCATCAGTGCCGGACACGGAAGCGAGCCGCTTGATCTTGTTTTGCTTCGCTTCGCTCCAGGCAGTCGGTAAGTTTCCGACCGCGCGGCTAATCCATGACACGCCGACGAATGCCCCCCCTTCCAGATCATCGAGCTCCTCTGGCTCAGATTAGCTCCGTGCAACTTGCAGGTGCGGTATTAGGTATCCAATCAACGCTAGTTAAAATCGCGCGGTACACTTCGCTGCATGGACATCGAGACTGGCTTCATTCTGCTTTTCGTAGTGGCCACCGCCGTGGCGATTGCCGCGCGTCGCCTGCGCATGCCCTACACCGTCGCGCTGGTTTTGGCGGGGCTGCTGCTTGGCGCCCCGAAGCTCTTTCCAGTTCCTCACCTCACCAAGAATCTCCTGTTCTCGATTTTCCTCCCCGGCCTGATCTTCGAGGCCGCCTTTCACATCGAGTGGCGTGAGTTCAAAGACAACCTGATTACGATTTTGACACTTGCCGTACCGGGAGTTATTGCTTCCACGGCCCTGGTGGCATTCGTTCTGCCCCCCGCCATCGACGCGCTTAGCGTCACGCGGGGGTTCAACTGGACACACGCGCTGGTGTTCGGGGCGCTGATTTCAGCAACCGATCCAGTTGCCGTCGTGGCTTTGTTTCGGAACTTGGGAGCGCCGCGGCGGCTGACCATGCTTCTTGATGGCGAGAGCCTGCTCAATGATGGTACCGCAATAGTTTTCTTCACGCTGAGTCTTGCCCTACTGGAGGGAACAGCGACAACAGCAAGCTCATTAACTTTGCAATTTGCGTCCATCGTGGGGGCCGGAGCCGCCGTAGGGTTGCTGCTCGGCGCGTTGGCTTCGTTGTTGATGCGACGAATTGACGATCCGATGATCGAGATCACTTTGACTACAATCGCCGCCTATGGATCCTTCGTAACGGCCGAGACGCTCCATGCCTCCGGAGTGATTGCTACCGTCGCGGCCGGAATGCTCTGTGGGAATCTCGGGGCGCGGACTGGGATGTCCGCCTCTACGCGTCTCGCCTCAGAGACCTTTTGGGAGTACGTCACATTCGCGCTGAATTCGATTGTCTTCTTGCTGATTGGATTCGAAGTCCACTTAAAGACGCTGCTCTCGTATTGGCTCCCAATCCTGGTGGCTTACCTGGTAGTTACGATGGGCCGGGCTTTGGTCATTGCCGCCGGCCGCCTACTGTTGGGTATGACTCGAGAGCGCATCCCCTGGCGCTGGACCCTCGTGTTGACTTGGGGTGGTCTGCGCGGAGCTCTTCCTATGGTTCTGGTGCTCAGTCTTCCGACGACGTTCCCATACCGAGAGCTTCTCGTATCGATGACTTTCGGAGTCGCCGTGCTTTCGATCCTGGTGCACGGGATTACTATGTCAGGACTGCTAAGCGTACTGGGAATCGTCAGTGAATCAGGAGATCGAATAGCTTACGAGATTCAAAGCGGCAGGATGCAGGCTGTGGCAGCGGCTGTTCGCGAACTCGAGCGCTTGTCGCAGATGCACCTAGCCGCCTCGGGGATTCTCGACACGCTCCGAACAGAATATCGCCAGATGGCGCAGAGCGCCGAGCAACAGTTGCGAAGCCTGGTTGTGAGTGCTCAGCAGCTTCAGGATGATGAATTGTACCGAGTTCGGCGGCACCTGCTTGATACCGAACGGGATCAGGTACTGGAGGCTTTTCGCCAAGGTGCACTCGGTCGCAAGAGTCAGGAACGGCTGTTTGCCGACATTGACGCACGGCTCGTGAACTTGGACGCGACCCAGTCGAAGGTTACCACTGCACGGATAACGGGCAACAGTGCCGGCCCCGGCGATTAATGCATGGAACCGGCAACCGGATCGTTGTATGCAAGCCCGCCCAGGGCGATGGCAACTGCGCGACCGGTGCCCGAGATTGCGCCAGTGACGAGGGTTTTTGTCATCTCCGCAAGGTGCTGTGCCTGGGCGTTAGGGGACCAGCGCGCGTTCACCCTGGAGCGTCGAAGTTGGTGAATGGCGGGTCTGGCTCGTGTCCTGCGATCGCTTGTGAACCGGACCTGCAGCCGCTGTCAGATTGCGTGCACTGTTGATGAGCGCGAGATGTGAAAACGCCTGAGGGAAATTGCCGACTTGCCGGCGGGTGGCCGGATCGTATTCTTCGGCGAGCAACCCGACATCGTTGCACAGAGAAAGTAGCCGTACAAACAACGCACGAGCCTCTTGGTAGCGGTTCTGCAGAACATAATTGTCGACCAACCAGAAGCTACACGCGAGGAATGCGCCTTCGCCGGCAGGAAGCCCGTCGACGCCGCGCTCGCTCTGATAGCGCATGACGAATCCGTCGCTCATTAGATGGCGCTCGATGGCGGCCAGGGTCCCCCGCACGCGCGGATCATTGGCGGGGAGGAAACCGACAATCGGGATGAGCAGCAGGCTTGCGTCAAGTGCGGTCGAGCCGTAGAACTGCACGAACGAGTTCTGTTCCGCATCGAATCCACGCTGGCAGACGTCCTCATGAATTTCATCGCGGACGCGGCGCCAGTCCGCGAGCGGTGCATGCAACCCAAACTGCTCGGCGGAGCGGACTGCGCGGTCGAACGCCACCCAGGCCATGACCTTGGAATGAGTGAAGTGCTTGCGGCCTCCCCGGACTTCCCAGATGCCGTCGTCGGGCTGCTGCCAGATTTTTCCGAGGTGAGTGACGAGTGCGCATTCGAGATCCCAACTCGAGGATTCCGCTGACAGTCCCGACTGGCGGCCCACGAACAGAGCGTCGAGAACCTCCCCGTAGACATCGAGTTGCAACTGGCCGGCCGCTGCGTTGCCAATTCGGACGGGTGCGGAACCTTCGTACCCCTTGAGCCAGGGGACCTCGTATTCGTCGATGCGACGCTCGCCGGCCACGCCGTACAGAATCCGCACCTGGTCAGGATCTCCCGCGACGGCGCGAATCAGCCACCCGCGCCACGCGCGAGCCTCATCGAGCAGCCCCCCTTCCATGAGCGCGTAGAGAGTAAGCGTGGCATCGCGCAGCCAGCAGTAGCGATAATCCCAGTTGCGCGCGCCTCCGAGCTTCTCCGGTAAGGATGTTGTGCCGGCTGCGACGATGCCACCCGTCAGCCGGTGCGAGAGCGACTTCAACGTCAGTACCGAGCGCCTCACGGCATCCGACCATTCGCCCGCCGGTTGGCAGGACTTTGCCCAGGCCTCCCACAATGATTCGGCGCTGTGCAATGCGTCTACCGCATCGATCCGGCCCGGATCCTCGCGGAACGACTGTGACCAAGTGAGAACGAAGCTGACTTCCTCACCCGCGCATAGCTCGAACTCGCCTCGTGTGCTCAGATCCTGCCCGCGCAACTTGACCGGGGTGTCCAACAACAAGCGGTCGGGACCCGCGACCAGTTGCAGTCGACCGTCTTCGCGGCGTGACACCCAGGGGACCACGGATCCGTATTCAAAGCGCACGACGAGTCGCGTTTTCATTGAGACCCGTCCGCGAAGGCCGCGAACTACGCGTATCACGTGGGACGCATCGTGCGTCGTTGACATGAAATCGGTAACCGAGACGCTTGCGGAGTCAGTGTCAAACGTCGTTTCAAGAATGAGGGTATTGCCGAGGTATCGCCGCCTGGTGTGCACAACGGGCTCGCCCGGAGCAATGAGCCATCGCCCGTGTTTAGGTTCACCCAGAAGTGCCGCGAAGCAAGCTGCGCTATCAAATCTCGGCAGGCCAAGCCAGTCGATCGATCCGTCTCGCCCGACGAGCGCGACAGTCTCGCAGTTGCCGATAACAGCGTAGTCTTCGATACGACTGGCCATCAGACTCCTCGCCTGAGCAGATAAAGTTGTCCACCCGGATCGGGCAGTATCCCAGAGCGGGTGCGAAGTGTCGCCGATTGATCAGCGGGCATTTAATCCATCGAGCGGCGAGTGCAGAGTCGAACTGACCATGCGAGAACAGAGCCACAGAGCGCACGACGACTGGAATACATTCGGTCCATAGCCGAGATACATATCACGTGAGCACCAGCGTCTGAAACGAAGCTGCCGCTAGACGACTAGCCGGCGCCGTCGGCGTGGCTTGGACCTCATCGCCTATGCACGGCGGCGACGCAGTCTGCGAGTGGCGGAAGCTTTCACCGCAGGAATCGGATAGCGTGCTTAGGTGGTATCAGTGAGTGGCACCCACTCCAGGATCCTGCCCTTCTCCACCTTCGGAGCCGCTGGTCGAATGTTGGGCACTGTCGGGTACAACGATACCACCCGCGAGGCTGAGCTCAGGCTTCATCGCGACCGATGACGAGTTCGCTCTGACCTGCGAAATTGTAGGAGGGGATAACGAGATTCACCGACGCCGGCGAGCCGTCAAACACGCGGCCTGCCAGATCGAAGCGCGAGCCGTGGCAAGGGCAGAAGAACCCGCCCGGCCAGTCGGCTCCGAGTTCTGGCAAACCCGGCTCGAAGCGAGCCTTGGGCAGACAGCCCAGATGCGTACAGATCCCAATGGTGACGAAAAGATCCGCGCGGCGCGCGCGCAGCGGGTTTGTCGCGTAAGTCGGCTGCTCGGACTGCTTCGACTCCGGGTCTTTGAGCCGAGCGTCGTGATTGGCGATCAAGCTGAGCATGGCGGGCGTACGGCGCACGATATAGATAGGTTTCCTACGCCAGGTGACAATCGCCATCTGTCCCGGATCGAGCTTGGAAAAATCCAGTGAGACGGGGCCGCCCTGGGCGCGCGCCCGTTCCGAGGGCAACCACGATTCGACGAAAGGTACGGCGGCCACGAGCGCTCCCACGGTTCCCACCGCGATGGTGGCGCCAGTGAGGAACTTGCGCCGGCTATGGTCAGCGCCAGTTGGCGGGGCTACGGAGGCATCATGCATAGCATTTCACAGCACTCTTGTCAGGACATCACTATGGTACTCGCTCTTTTAGCCACGGCACTCTGGTAGAAAGATGTCTAAGCGCTCAAGCTCGGGGACCAACTGACATTCTGGGTACGCGAGGGGTACGGCATTTCGCCCAATTTCTGGATCGGCCGATGTCGATCGTCAAGCCAGAGGCCATGTCCGACAACTGAGGCGCGCTCAACACGCTGCGGTAGAGTCTTTGTTCCAGAGAGTTCTGCGCCCGCGACTAAGGTCTGCGAATCCACTTCACTCAGCGCAGCAATCGTTGGAGCGAATCAAACAGAGGCGTAACATGCAGCCAGCATCCGACCTGACCCCCCGCCGCTTGCTACGCGAGGCCGGTCCGCCCCAGGGCGTGGACGGCTTCCGGGGCATCCAGATTGACGACGCACGGCTTGCGAAGGTGGTTTCGCTCGATGCGCCGCTCCTGGGACTCTATGAGGGAACGATCCACGGCGAAGGGCCTGCGTGGCAGGCCAAGCATGATCGACTTGTTTGGTCAGACGTACCCAACCGGAGATTGTTGGGGTGGTATCCCGATGGTCATGTTGAGGTCCTTATCGACGGCACCTGGTTCATGAACGGCAATGCCGTCGAGGCAGATGGCACGCTCGTCCACTGCGAGCATGGTCGCCGCTGCATCAGCAGGGGTGGCGATTATGATCGCGAGCCCGAGCCCATCGTGACACATTACCAGGGCAAGCGGATCAACTCGCCCAACGATATCGCGGTCGCACCGGACGGGACGATCTGGTTCACCGATCCGACCTTCGGGATCATCATGCCCAACCAGGGCGCGCTCGCCGAGCCCGAACTCCATCATCGCAGCGTCTATCGTTTCGATCCACAGACCGGCGATCTGAGCCGAATGGCGGATTTTGAGCAGCCCAACGGTCTTGCCTTCACAAACGATGGCGCAACGCTCTACGTGTCCGACACATCGCTGTCGCTCGGTGAGGTGCCCGGACATAAAGCCGGGAAGAAGCACGAGATCATCGCATTCGACGTGGGCAACGGCGGCACGCTCTCCAACCGGCGCTTTTTCTGCCACACCGACCATGGCTATCCGGATGGGTTCACAGTCGATGCACGCGGCTGGGTGTGGACAAGCGCGGCGGACGGCGTGCACATCTGGTCGGCAGAGCGGTGCAAGCTGGGCTTCGTGCCCACGCCTGCAGTCGCCTCGAACTGCACCTTCGGCGGCGCCGATGGAACGCGGCTGTTCATCACTGCCGCACAACACCTGCTTGCGATCGATCTTATCGGCTGAGCTGATGGAGGTGGCCGTCGGGATCGCGGATCAGAGCATCGCTACCGGAGCGCCACACGATGCGGGTGGCGGCGATATCGTTGGGGGCTAGAGGACGAAGCGCGCGGCCGAGGGGATGACGATAGCCGAGCATCTCGACATGCGGTGGCGTGTGCGCCGGATTCATTGGCACGACATCGACCTCGACCTCGTCGAGCCCGTCGAGCGAATTTTGCGTGGGGCCGCGGTTGACTGTCGCGCCGGCCTCGCTCAGCTCATGGTGCGAATAGAAGTGCTGACTGGCCGCGATATCGCTGACCGAAATCGCGCTGTGGTCGATCCCCATAAGGCCCTTGCCACTCCAATGGCGATTGGCGCCGCGCGGGAATTGCAGGAATTCAAGTGGATGGCCCTCAGGATCGCGGAATTTGACTGCGGCGACCCTCCCTGCGGAAGGGGGAAGCGTTACCGGATGGCCCCGGCTGATCGGCGTGGCGCCAGCCTCGAGTGCCCGGCACCAGGCGGCTTCCGCATTATCCGTGACAAGTGCGAGGTGTTGAAAGACGATATCGCAGGCGGTGGTATCAGCCGGATAGGGCTGACCCGGGGGATCGAAGCTTTCGAGATCCACGCAACTCCGGCCGAGCGACATTGAGATGCGTGAACCGATGCCTCGCAGGCCGAGCAGTTCCATGTCCGCGGCGGGAAGGGGCGCTGCCTCGCCGATCGTGAACCCGATTGCCCGATAAAAGGCGGCCAGTCGGACGGGATCTGCGGTCACGAGCCGAAACCCTGTGATCGCCTGAAAGATCATGTCCGGTGACATGCCTTGCGCTTCGGATCGACATGCAGCTGGACGGTCATCAGACAGCAAGGTTCGTTACCGATTGTGCCGGACTTATGGCCTTTCTTGCCATCGGTCTCGGTGCAGCCCTGATCCTCCCCGAAGGAGAAGTCCCCAGGCCCCTGTTCGATCCGCGTGCCGTCCATGCTTTCGATCCACCAACGGCCGGACAGTACGATGATCCACTGCGGCACCGGATTTTCATGCCAGTCGCCGACCCAGCCAACGGGCTGAACGGTGAAGACGACGGTAGCCTCGCAGCGCTCCATCGTGTCGTTCCACTGGGGATCGGCTGGCCCCACGGCCTTGAGTTCGTAGTCGGTGAGCACGCATTGCGACTGATGGCTGACACCATCGGCATCGACATAGAGATGCGCATAGGGAACGGCGGGCTTGGCCCCCGCCTTGTGGGCCAGATCGCTCATGGATGAACTCCGTAAGGGTGACTGGAGGTGAAGGGGGCGTGGAGGAAAGGTGCGAGGCCCGCCCCGTCAGTACCGATGACGATCAGCAGGAAGCCGGCGCCAAGCGACAGATTCTTCAGGAAATCCCATAGCAGCGTACGGCCTTTGCCGTCGGGATCAGCCCAGAAATCACCTTGCGCCCAGAATTGCTTGTAAAGAACCGCCGTCGTGGCGCAGTAGCCGGCAATGACGCACGCACAGGCCCGATCAGCGATGCCAGTGACGACACCGAGCGTGCAGACAATCTCGACGAACAGACCGGCCATGATCATCGTGATTGCGATCGGCCGCGGCTTGAACATGGTCTGCGCTTGCCTCACCGCATGGTTGAAACCAAAGATCTTGTCGAGTGCGCTGAACGGCAGGAACAACAGCACCAAGCCGTAGCGCACGATGAGCTCGACGCTCGCGGCCCTCGTCATAGCCGCTCTTTGAGGATGTTGGCCACGCGCAGCGCGTTGGCGATGATCGTGAGGGTCGGGTTCACAGCACCGATCGAGGGGAAGAAGCTTGCGTCGGTGACGTAGAGATTCTCGACCTCGTGGGCCCGGCAATCGAGGTTCAGCACCGACGTCGTCGGATCTGTGCCGAAGCGACAGGTGCCCGCTTGGTGCGCAGTGCCGGAGAGCCGGACGTCCTTACCGAAATAGAGTGAGCGTTCGAGCAACATGGCGGGCCAGCCAATCTTCGACAGAACATCCTTCAGCTTGCGCTTCAACTGCCTGAGCGCCTCTGGATTGGTTTCGACCAAGTCGAGATGCACCTTTCCGTCCTTGTAATAAATGCGGTTGTT
Source organism: uncultured Pseudomonadota bacterium (assembly GCA_963839055.1). Classification (GTDB taxonomy): domain Bacteria; phylum Pseudomonadota; class Gammaproteobacteria; order Steroidobacterales; family Steroidobacteraceae; genus 13-2-20CM-66-19. The sequence continues at coordinate 14,918 of CAWITP010000001.1, forward strand.
TGGATCAGGCAGGTCTTCGGACTGCAACCAGAAGTCCATCGAATGGCGGGCGATCTCGCTGAACGGCATGTCCGGCAACCATTCGAGCCAACCGGGCAACTCCTCACCTTTGATCTGGTCGGCATGGCTGACCGCGCACATCTGGATCAGGCCGAGAGGAAAATTCCAGTCGTCGCTGCCGAAATAAAAATCACTGAATGCCAATGTTTTCTGAAACACCGTCTGATTGATATGGCGCATCACCGCCATGACGATGCTCATCTCATGACGCATGTAGTTGCGCCCCACCTGATCGGACCCGTTGGCGAGGCCGTTGGGATGCTGGTCGTTGGCGGAGCGCAACAGGAGAAGCGCGGACGAAAGCGAGCCACATGCAACCACTACAGTGTTGCCCGAATAAATTTCGCGCTGGCCGTTGCGCTCGACCTGAACGGCATCGATCCGCCGCCCGCTCGCATCGGTAGCGAGCCTGGAGACGTAGGCGTTCGTCAATAGTGTGACGTTGTCGTGTTTCGCCAGCATCGGGTCGATGCAAATCACCTGAGCGTCCGCCTTGCCATTCAGCAGACAGGGGAAGCCATCGAACGCGGTGCAGCGTATGCAGATGCTGGTCGGCGTCGCAAAACCATCCGGCTTCTGGTCGAGCATGATGCCAAGCGGAAGATGGAAGGGCTTGAGACCAATGCCTGTCAGCTTGGCGGAGAGCTCGGCGATTTTGGGCTCATGTATCACCGCGGGATAAGGATAAGGTGTGGTTGTTGGAGGCTCTGTCGGATCCTCCCCGCGCGCGCCGTGCACATGGAACAGTGCCTCTGCAGCATCATAATGCGGGGCGAAGTCGTGGTACTTCAGCGGCCAGGCCGGTGAGACGCCGCCGGCATGGATGACCTCGTCGAAGTCGCGCTCACGCAGCCGCAACAGAGCCGAGCCATACACCTTGGAATTGCCGCCTACATAGTAATGGAGCTGCGGGTTGAAAGTGCCCCCCTCGGCATTAACCCAAGTCTCGGCCGCCTGGTACTTGCCGTCGACGAAGACGGCCTGCGCGCTCCAGTTCGCCTCCTCACGCGGCAGATAATCGCCGCGTTCGAGGATGAGAATGCGCTTTCCGGTTGGGGCTAGCGCTTGGGCGAGCGATGCGCCGCCGGGGCCGCTTCCAATAACGATCACATCGTAATGTTCGGTCAATCCACCCTCAGCGGAGACGCTCGACGCGTTTGCCAAGTTACTTAAGCCGCGCGCGCCTCCGATGTTCCCCTCACAGGCAATTTTGCTAATCGTCGAGGAACCATGCGGCGCCCAGACCATTCGTCTGAGCCGACATCCAGGAGATGCTCTATGCCGAAAGTGGCGGTCATTACCGGCGCAGGGGCAGGCGTGGGCCGTGCCACGGCCGCGGAGTTCGCGCGGCAACGCTTTGACGTCGCGCTACTGTCGCGCGATGCCGCTCGGCTGGAGCGGGCGGCGGACGAAGTGCGTCGCCATGGAGTGCGTGCGTTGCCGATCCCAACCGATGTGGCCGATGCCGCTGCGGTCGAAGCGGCCGCCGATCGGGCGGAGGCGGAACTCGGGGCGATCGACGTTTGGGTGAACGTCGCGATGGCGACGGTATTTTCGCCCGTCGCCAAGCTGACGGCCGCAGAGGTCGAGCGCGGAACCCAGGTCACATACCTCGGACAGGTGCATGGGATGATGTCGGCGCTGAAGCGAATGCGCAGGCGCAATCGCGGCACCATCGTCAACGTCGGCTCGGCGCTTGCCTATCGCTCGGTGCCCCTGCAATCGATCTACTGCGGCGCCAAGGCTGCGATCAGGGGTTTTACCGACAGCCTTCGTAGCGAGATCCTCCACGACCAGCTCGACGTGCATCTGACGATGGTCGATCTGCCTGCAGTCAATACCCCGCAGTTCGACTGGGCGCTCAACAAAATGGGGCGCAAGGCCAAGCCGGTTGCGCCGATCTTCGAGCCCGAAGTAGCTGCCCGCGCCATCTTCTTCGCCGCCACGCACAAGCGACGCGACGTCTGGGTCGGCTGGCCGACGGTCAAGGCGATACTCGCCAATCGCATCGCGCCGGGGCTGATTGATCGCTATCTCGCCAAGGCTGGCTACTCCGGCCAGCTCGCCGACCAACCTACCACACCTAATGCCCCAGCCAACCTATTTGAACCCGTCCCCGGCGACTATGCGGCGCACGGTCGCTTTGACGGTCAGTCCCGAGAGCGAAGCTGGGAGATGTTCACCAATCGCCACAAGGCGGTGGCCGTCGCGATTGTGGCGGTCGGACTGGCAGCGGCGGTACATCAGCTCGCGAAACGGCTCAACATCTGAGCGATGGACGGCTGCGTCACCGGCATGCATATCATCGCAATGCCGGTTGGCATTGCAGCGTGCCAAGAACGTCGTGGTGGCGGCTACGCGGTGGAGACGCCGCGACTGCTGTTGAATTCGGCGATCGCTCTTCCCGACAGACTGGCCGGATGGCACCGGTCTAGTCGGCAAGAGCCCCGATGACCCAAAGCAACGCACGAGTGTGGTCGATGCCCATTGTCGTAGCTGGGATATCCCCAATCTGGGGGTGTGCGACGGATCGACATTTCCGAGTGTTGGCGGCATGAATCCGTCATTGAGGATCCAGGCGGTCGCAATCCGCACCCGCCGTTCGAAACGGCAAGCTAGCAGCCACCGGTGAGCTCTGAGCCGTTACATCATCCTTGCGTGAAGGTTGGACAGTATAACGAGCGTTCCCGAGACCATCAGGATCACGATCAGCGTCGAGAACAGGATCAGCTGAAGATCATCGCGCGCCGATTTGCGAAGACTGATGTGCAGGAAGCAACGGAAGTGAACCACCATCTGCACGAGCGCCAGTGCGAGTACGCCGGCGAGCGTCGTCGTCGAGACGAAGGTTGGCCAACGCACGATCGCGAAGGCCGCGCCGGTCAGCGTCAGTGCGAGGCAGTAGCCGATCGCATAGGAGCGGGTGTCATCGCGCTTGCTGTCGCCCGCGCTACTCAACGAATCAGCCCCTGAAGATACACGACCGAAAAAATCCCTATCCAAACGATATCGAGAAAATGCCAGAACAGGCCGAGCCGCAAGATGTTGATCTTGACTAGAGCATCCAGTCCGAACGTCATCACTTGAATCATCATCACGATGATCCAGATCATTCCGAAGAAGACGTGAGCCCCGTGCATTGGCACGAGCGCGAAGAAGGACGAAAGAAATCCGCTGCGGCTTGGATAAGCGCCATCGGCGAACATCGTCGTGAAATCGTGGATCTCCATGCCGAGAAAGACGGCCCCGAGCACGAGCGTCACGCCCATCCAGCCGAGTAATCGCCTGCGCGATGCGTCGTGCTTCATCGCGACCGACGCCATCCCGAAGGTGTAGCTGCTGGTCAGTAGCGCGAGGGTTTCAAGGAAGGCGGGCAGCATCCTATATTCGCTCCCCGGGGTGGGGCCGCCAACCGTGGCCGGCACCATGACGCCATAGGTTGCGAAGAGCAGCGCAAAAAGCACCGCGTCACTCATCAGAAACACCCAGAACCCGAAAACTGCACGGCCTGCCTGCTCATGCGTCAGCTCGTCGGTGCTGCCGAGATTGAGCCCGGCCTGTTTGAGCTCGTTGGCGCTCATCCGGAAACGTCGGCCAGGCCTTCATTGGCGGACGTCGTCTCGATCTCCCGCCGGATTGGCGCCGCCTCGGCCACGGCGCGCAGCCAGCGCCGTTCGGTGCGCTCGACTTCGGCGGCGGGGATGATCCGATGCACGTCGCGCGCAAAGCTGCGAACGATCACCGTCGCAATGATCATCAGCAGGCCGATGATCGCCAGCCACCACATGTGCCAGACGAGGCCGAATACCGTCGACGCGCCGAGCAGGCCGATGACGGGACCGGTAATGCTGTTCCGGGGAAGCGCGATGTCACTATAGGATGCGGGTGGCGCATAGGGATTGCCCTGGCGCTTGGCATCGAAGAACGGATCCCGGTCGTTCACTCGCGGAATGACGGCGTAGTTATGTTGGGGCGGCGGTGCGGAGGTCGACCATTCAAGTCCGCGTCCGTCCCAGGGATCGCCTGCAAACACCCGGTTGGCATCGCGCGCGCGAATGCTGACCCACAGCTGCGCGAAAAGTGTTGCTAGCGCCAAGAGCAGCAGAAGCGCGCCCACAGCGGCGACGTAGAGCCAGGGGCGGAAGGCTGTCTCGAACACCTCCTGCGTCCGTCGGGCCATGCCGGCCGCACCGAGCACGTACAGCGGCATAAACGCCAGATAGAAACCGGTCACCCAGCAGACGAAGGAGATACGGCCCCATTTCTCGTTCAGCCGGAAGCCGAAAGCCTTCGGAAACCAGTAGTGATAGCCCGCGAGCATCCCGTAGAGCAGTCCCGGGATGAGCATGTTGTGGAAATGCGCGACCAGAAACAACGTGTTGTGAACCAGATAGTCGAGCGGCGGAAAGGCGAGGAGGATGCCGGTGAAGCCGCCCAGCACGAACGTCATCATGAAGGCAAGCGAGTAGAGCATCGGCACGGTGAAGCGCACTTGCCCGCGAAACATTGTCCAAATCCAGTCATAGATTTTAACGCCCGTGGGCACGCCGATCGTCACTGTCGCGATGCCGAACGCAGCGTTGATGTCGGCATTCTGGCCCATGGTGAAGAAGTGGTGGACCCACACCGTGAACGACAGGAGTGCGATCGCCGACGTCGCGAGGACGAGCGAGGTGTAGCCATACAGTTCCTTGGAAGAGAAAGTTGAAACCACCTCCGAATAGACGCCGAAGGCGGGCAGGATCAGGATGTAGACCTCCGGGTGACCGAACAGCCAGAACAGATTGGCGAAGTTCATCATGTTGCCGCCGTGGTCGTTGGTGAAGAAATGGAACCCCAGATAACGGTCGAGCGCGAGCAGTGCGGTCGCGACGGTCAGCGGCGGCATCGCGAAGATCATAAGGATGCTGGTGCACAACGCCGTCCATACGAACAGCGGCATTCGCATCAGCTGCATACCGGGGCAGCGCATCTTGTAGATGGTGACGGCAAAATTGATCCCCGTCAGCGTCGATCCGATGGAGCCGAGCGTCACCGCCCAGATCCAGTAGTCAGGCCCCACGTCGGGGCTGAAAGCGAGCTCCGTGTACGGCGGGTAGCCGCTCCAGCCGCCGGTTGAAAACCTGCCGACGACGAGGGATACCATCATCAATCCGGCTGCCGCGCCCGTCAGCCACAGGCTGATCGAGTTCAGCAAAGGGAACGCGACGTCGCGGCTGCCGATCTGGAGCGGCACGACATAGTTGATGAGACCAGTGAGGAACGGCATCGCCATGAAGAAGATCATGATGCTGCCGTGCGTGCTGAACAGTTGCGCGAAATGATCGGGCGCAATGAAGCCGGGATCGTTGATCGCTGCTGCCTGCTGCATCCGTATCAGCACGGCTTCGATCAGCGCGCGGCTGAGCATCACCAGGGCCAGTACGATGTACATGATGCCGATCTTCTTGTGATCGAGGCTGGTGAACCATTCCGACCAGAGATAGCGCCACCTGCCGAGCCGCGTGATCAGCACGGCGATCCAGACCGCACCGATGATGACGAGCAAGGCGGCGGCCGCTCCGATGACCTCGCTCGCGGTGGGATTGGCCCAGGCGCGAACAAACGGCAGCGCCTGCCAGTCGAAGCGGCCAAGCACTTCAGGCCAGATTGCCGGGTCCGTCATCGGGACTCCTCGGACTGCACGAGGATGCGCTCAAACAGACGCTGCGGGACCGACGAGAAGATGATCGGTTGCGGCGGTGATGACTTTTTGAAAAGTTCGGCGTAGGCGGTAGCGTCGAGCGGATGAGCAGACGCGCGCACGCGTGCCACCCAGCGCGTATAGTCAGCGGGAGGAAGCGCGATTACGTTGAACTTCTCGTTCTGGAAGCCGGCTCCGTTGAACTGCACGTTCTCGCCGCGATATAGACCTGGCCGGGAAGCGGCGAGGTTGAGTTGAGTCGTCATTCCCGCCATCGCGTAAATTTGGCCTGCCAGCTGCGGGATCAGCAACGCCTGCATCACCGTGCCACTGGTTAGGCTGATATGGACGGGACGGCCGACCGGTATGGCCATCTGGTTGACGGCCGCGATGCGCTGGTCCGGGTAGATGAACAGCCATTTCCAGTCGAACCCCACCGCCTGGAGTTCGAGCGCCGGCTGGTTGGACGGGATCGGCCGATAAGGATCGAGCGTATGCGTGTATCGCCAAAGCACGACGCCGAGGCCGATGACGATCCCGATCGGCGGGATCCAGACAAAGCCTTCGAGCGTCCAGGAAAAGTTCCATTTCGGCCTGAACGCGTTATTCTTGTTGGACAGCCGATAGTGCCAGGCGATGAGCGGGGTGAGCAGCAGCACAGGCCCTGCGACGAAGATCAGCACGATCCCTACGATCACGTAGAGGCGCCACTGGCTCGCGGCGATTGGACCGGCGTGGTTCATCACGCTGAGCTTCAGCGTGTCACATCCGCCGAGCAGGAACAGCGGCAGCGTTGCGAAAAGCAGCGACGGACGGCGCGATACCTTCATCCGCCGGCTCGCTGGATCACGGGGCCGGAAAGGAACAACGCGGTGTTGATCAGGCCCAGATGCGTCAACGCCTGAGGAAAATTACCGATCAGGCTGCGGCTGCCGACGGCGTACTCCTCGCTGAGCAGGCCCACATCGTTGGAAAGCCCGATCACCGGCTCTAACAGTGTCGCCGCCTCATCGGCGCGGCCCTGCATCGTGTAGCAGTCCGCCAGCCAGCACGAGCAGGCGAGGAACACCCCCTCGTCGTGGCCCGCCGGATTCGGCGGTTTGCGTCGTACCAGACCACCCTCCATCAGGTCGCGCTCGATCGCCGCGATCGTGCTGGCAATACGCTGATCAGCAACGGGAAGGAAGCCGACGATCGGTAGCAGCAACAGCGACGCGTCGAGGATGTCGCTGCCATAGTGCTGGACGAAGTGGCCGAGATCGCTGCTGTAGCCGCGCTCGCATACGGTCCGATGAATGACTTCACGCAGCTTCTCGAGCCGGGCGATCAACGCACGATCAACCTGATTCTCGCTGGCATGCGCTGCGAGGAAACGGGTGATGCCGACCCAAGCCATGACCTGCGAATACGTGTAGCAGTGTTGCTCACCCCGGCTTTCCCAAATGTCGGCGCTCGGCTGGTCCCAGACTTTCTCCAGATGTTCCACGATGGCGGTCTCGACGTCGACGACGCGCGGGGTGCGCTCTATTCCGGCCTTCGCCAGCACGTCGAAGCTATCCAACAACTCGCCGAAGACATCGAGCTGCCTCTGGCCCGAGGCGGCATTGCCGATGCGTACCGGGATTGCGCCCTGATAGCCGGATAGCCCCTGCAATTCCTGTTCTGTCAGGCGGTGGCTGCCGTCGATCCGGTAGACGATCTGCATCGCCTCGGGGCGGCCTGCGACCGCCCGCAAGATCCAGTCGCGCCAGCGCGTCGCCTCTGCGTGAAACCCGGCGTTGAGCAGTGCAGTCAGCGTGAACGTGGAGTCGCGCAGCCAGCAGTAGCGATAATCCCAGTTCGCCGTTCCGCCGGGTATTTCCGGCAGTCCAAGCGTCGCGGCAGCGATGATGCCACCGCTGTCCCGATCGGTCAGCAAACGCAGCGTGATGAGTGAACGTCGCACCGCTGCGCCCCAAAGGCATTTAGCCGCGAACCGGGCCGCCCAGTCGTTCCATTCCTTCTCCGTTGCCTTGACGAGCGCGTTGACCTCCAAGTGCGGGGGGGACGGCGCCGACGATGGTGAGTGGCCGAGGACGAAGGCGACGCGATTGTTCTTGACCACCGTGAAACGGGCACTGACGTCGTCGGTCTCCATCGTCAGCTCGACCGGACAGTCGAGGACGACACGATCCGGACCGACCTCGAAAATGAGACCGCGTTCGTGCCGCTGTCGCCAAGGCGAAAGCTGACCGTAGCCAAAGCGCAGCCTCAACGACATCGCCATCGGCACCTCGCCCTCGAGTCCCTCCACGATGCGGATGATCGCCGACCCGCCGTCATGCCAAGGCATAAGGTCCGTCACGCGCACGCGGCCGGTTTCCGTGGCGTGCTCGGTTTTCAGGATCGCCGTATCATCGTGGTAGCCGCGGGTGGTTTCACGGACGGATCCCGCGGGGGAAACGCGCCAATGACCGTGACGCTCGTCACTCAGTAGCGCTGCAAGACAGGCGTCGCTGTCGAAGCGGGGCCAGCACAGAAAGTCGATCGATCCCGCCCTGGCGACGAGCGCGCAACTGCGGCCGTCTCCGATGATCGCGTAGTCCTGGATCATCGAGGTCACCGGAGCCGCTCCTGACTGCCAAGACCCTCAAGAACGTCAGGGATCTATCGCGGTTCCCGCAACCGCTGGATACGACACCGAGGATCGTCGAGTTGCTCTCCATGACCACGATAGCGGCCGAGTTCTGGCTTAGTGGGTAAAGAACACCACGCGACGATTGCGCTGCGCCACAGTGAACGGATATTTGCCGCACCGCGGCGCTATGAGGCGGCGGTAAGTGCGCCGCTTTCATCCCGACGGCTCCATCGACCTACCCGTCAGCCAACCGACGATGTTCGCGTTTGCAGGCGACGACCTCGCCACGCTCTACGTTACCAGCGCTTCGGATCGACTGAGCGCGGAGGCAAGGTTGAGATAGCCACATGCGGGAGGACTGTTTCGCCTCTGCGCGTGGAGCCGCGGGATCGCGCGGCCCTTTCTGGTCCGCTGATCATCATGCTGTTAGTGGATCGCATCCGTTGCCGCGTAGGGTCGGATGCTTTCTGCGACCGAGTCCGCCACGTGTTCTTTGGTAATTAGGCCCACGACACTCGTGGCTCGTCGAATTCCTGCGGCGTCCACGACGACCGCCATGATCGCCTTCCGGCGCCACATACGTCCGATGACGTCGAACATGATGTCCTCAGGACGCGCAATGGTAAAATTCGCGCTCGCGACTTCCCCAAGCGCCAGCCCCGTGTAGGAGCTTTCGAGCCCACGTCGTAATGCGGTATTGACGCGCAATACTCCAGTGATCCTGTCGTCTCGCGTGACCACCACGTGACGCATCCGGCCTTCATGCTCGGGCAGACTCAAGAAGTCATCGAACGCCATGTCGTGAGGCAGCCGTAAGATGTCCCGGTCCATGACGTCCGCTGCGCGGCGAACCAAGAACATGTTGGCGTGCAGGGCTTTCGGGATGAAATGTCGTCGGGCGAGCAGCTTGATCGTGTAGATGTTCTCTCGGGAGAGCATGCGGCGGCAGCCGATGCTGATCGCAACGGCTATGATCATGGGCATGACGATCGCGTAGTCCCGTGTCATCTCGAATATCATTGTGACCGCCGTCATCGCAGCACCAGTGCCGCCCCCGACCATGGCCGCCATGCCGACCATTGCGAATGCCGGGACGTTGACTCCGGTAGACGGAAATAGTGACAGACAAGCTGCGCCGAATGCTCCGCCGAGCGTCGCGCCCATGAATAGCGAGGGAGAAAAGATGCCTCCCGAGGAACCCGACCCGAGGCTTATGGAAGTGGCCACAACCTTTGAGACGGCGAGCAGTGCCAGGAAGGGCGCAGTCGCCAGACCGTACACCAGAATGGCCTGTACCGTAGCGTAGCCAACGCCGTCGATCTGATAGTGTCCGCTGAAACGAAGGTACGCGTACATCATCGCGCCGACGATGCTCATCCCGAGCGAGTGACGCAGGTAAGGGTTCTTGATCCGATCGAATTGCCCTTCGGCCATGTGCAACGCCCGGATGAAACCGGCCGCGGCAACGCCGGCGATCACGCCGAGCAGCGCGTAAAGGACGAGGAGATATATTGCGGAGGGGGGAACCGAGACCGCAGCGATGGCCGGTACGTCAAATGCGGGAAGGGGACCGAAGAAAATCTGGCCAATGAAAGTCGCGGTTCCGGTCGCGAGCGCCACGGGCAGAAATGTGCGGGGACTGACCTCCGGCATCATGAGCTCAACCGCGAATATCACGCCCCCGATCGGCGTGTTGAAGGTGGCAGCGATGCCGGCACCGGCTCCGGCCGCCACGAGAGTGATACGCTGCCATGCCTCCAGTCGGCCGAGTTGGCCGATGCTCGATCCCAGGGACGCGCCAATCTGGATAATGGGACCTTCACGGCCTACGGCCGCGCCGGTCCCTATCGAGAGCGCCGAAGCCAGGGACTTGACGGCGGCGACGACCGCCCGGATACGACCCTCCTTGTAAAAAATCGCGTCCATGACTTCCGGAACTCCGTGGCCGCGAGCTTCCGGCGCGAACGTCCTGACGAGGAACACGACCCCGACTCCGCCGAGGACGGGCACGAGAATCACCCACACTCCCCAAGGCGCCGCGGGGGTATAGACATTGGCGTCATATATGCTCGAGAGACGCCCAAAGAAGCTCAAATTGTGGACGACGGCGATCAGTGCGCGAAACAAAATCGCGCCGAACCCAGTCACTGCGCCCACCAGGACGGCGATGACGGATAGAACGAACAGGTTTACGGAGCGCTCGTGGGGTGCCGCGTCACTCATCGCGCAAAGTCTGTCGAAAGGGGGCGGCAGCAGGCGCCGACAGCGAAGCAGATACCGAACGAGCCAAGGCCGTTCATGCGAAACATAGGGTTAGGTCATTGTATAGCGCCAAGGAAATCTCGTTTCCCAATATCCACACCGTTCTTGCGCAATAACGCGTATGTCATTGTCAGGTGGAAAAAGAAATTCGGAAGTACGAAGTTAGTCAGATAGCTGAGGCCGTTAAATTTCAACGTTGTTTGTGGGAACTGTAGCACAACCTCCCGCGTTTCCGCGCCCTGCAGTTGTTGGGGTTTTACGGTCTTGATGAAGTCCAGTGTTTTGACTACACGCGCCTTGAGCTCCGCCAACGTCACCTCTGTGTCCTCGTGCTTGGGTACCTCAAGGCCAGCCAGCCGTGCGGCGGCTCCTTTTGCTGTGTCGCAGGCAATTTGTATTTGAGAGGATAACGGCAGCATGTCAAGGATCAGGCGGGTCTGCGGGATCACCTTGGAGTCCACCTTCTTCGCCTCGCAATGACTCCCTGCCTTATCGAGGATGGTGCAGAGATTGTTCAGGCCCAGCGTGAAGACCGGGATGGATACGTCGTACAGAGAAACAGACATACAGACCCTCCGATACTGTAATGATGGCTTCGACGCCGCTAGTTTAGCTCTTACATCGTGACGGCGCCCGCCCCCTCGCTCTCGAGCGGGCGCTTCGGAGGCTCGGCGAATGCGCTAAAGCCTGAGCGGGCCGTGCCGCCAACGACCGTAACGCAGCTGGTGGACGAGACGGACATTGCGAATCGTTCCCGGAGGAACTTTGACTTCATGCTCAGTCATAGCGGTTTGCGAGTGCAGATCGATTAGTGCTTGCGCCAGCTCGTGAACCAATCGCCTCTTCAGTTCGAGCTTGTCCGGCGAGTACTGAGTCGGCTCCTGAATGATGACCGGATTGGTATTGATCTCCCACACCTGAATCTTGCTTCCCTGTAATCCGTAGTCGATTCTGCCGTAGGAGATGCTGGCATCGCTGAAGATCTTCATCAGCTCGGCACGATGAGGATTATGGGCGAGATACGCTTGTTCCTCCGCCCGCAGCGGCTCCGGACCACTGTTCTTCGTGACCCAATCCTGGGATCGGATCAGATGCGCCGGTACGATGCGCTTGCCGATACAGAATGCGGAGTATTTCCAGAAATAGCCCTGCGAATCGCGAGTGTCGCAATACTCCACCACCACGAGGCGCCGCCAGTGACGCAAAGTAGCTTGCAAGTGAGCTCGAGTGGTACGGAATTCTGACTCGCTCCGAATGAGACCCCCGATCGGCCCGCGGTGATCGTCGGGCACACGTATGAAAACCGGATAACGCAGCACTGCGGGATCACAATCGATGTCGAAGACCTGGAAGCTGTTGCTGCTACATGCCGACAATGACCGCAGCAGCTCTCGGCGCAGCATCAGCCCGCGCGGATGATTGAGGATCGAAGCTGCACCGAACGTGGAGGCGATGAGATCGCAAAGCGCTGCGGCATTGCACCGCTCTACTTCCGTCAGCCGGTCGATGTCCGAGAAGGCAAACAGGCCCGACCGGATTGAGCGTATCGCACAGAGGCGATCGTAGGGAACGACTCTGATCAGGTCCTTCGCCGGATTGCACCACAAATTCAAAAAAGGGCCGATCGTATACGCGTGTGCACGCGTCACGAAAAAGTTGATCACCGCGCGAGCAGCTCGAGCTGCTCGTAGGCAACGCTTACGATGCGCCAACCAGTGCCATCATTCGTCAAGAGCAGAACGTCGACCCCGGTGCGGATTTCGTGGTCTACCGTCAGCGTGTAATCTGCCTTCACGATGGCCATGTTCCCGATTGTGCGAATCTCGACGTTGCGCCAATCCTCGTGAAACTCGCTATTCTCGGCAGCGTACTCATGCTGCTCCGGCAGTGCGTCAAGCAGCTTTTGAATCCGTGTTGCGCTGCCCCTTTCGACCCTGATCATGACAGCATCCTCATCAAACAGTTGCTGCCACTCAGTGAGCCGCTTGGCGGAAAACAACGCCGGGTAGAGCATGGCAATGCGCTCCGGCGAAAGTGCTTCCGAGCCGTCGGCGCTGAGCGCAGGAATGCGAGTTGTCATAATATTTTCGCCACCGAATGCAGGTGATGATCGGAGTTGTACTGCTATCAGTTGTAGTGTGCCTGGGCATCGCATCTAACGCCACGGGGTCAATTGCGGTGGACTCTGTGCCAGGCCGCTGGTACAAGAGCACGCTGTACTTCCGTACCTCTGCGCTAATATGCGAGCCTCGCAGTCAACGCAAGGCATGAGAATCAAACGACGACGCGGAAACGCCGCTCAGACTTCCGTCACCTGCGCAGATGTAGCATTCAATTTGATCCGGACGTCCGGCTTCGCGTGAAGCCGTTACACCGGCACAACGATTACGGCGGCACTGTGCGGCTGGTAGCGGCTGACGAGGGTCGACGGGAGATCTCTCATTGACGTCTGCTGGCCCCCGCGGTCTTCATTACTCGGGCCGTCGAATGTCCATTTGCCCCGTCGACGACGGGCGCGGTTCAGCCGCTCGAGATCAGGTTCAAGGGACTTGATCCTGCCCGGAGAGCGGGTGACCGGATCTTGTGTTCTAACTGTTCGGTAGAGCTCGCCGCGAATACGCGAGCGGAGGCGGTTATAGTTGTCTGATCAGCGCCGGTTTTACTTCCGCATGGCGCGCGGTGCTCGGCTCTATGCCCGCCTCGGCCTTGATGCGACGATACAGGGTAGCACGCGTTCCGAAGCCGACATATTCCGCAATCTCGGAAATCGTCCAGGCGGTGTTCTGAAGCAGCTGCACGGCTTCCCTGCAGCGACGCTGCTGAATGTATTTTCCAGGTGAGCACCCATACACGCGTTGGAACTGTCTCAAAAAGTAGAACGAAGAGAGCTCGGCAGCCGCTGCGATCTGGCGCAACGTGATGGGCTCACGAAAATGGGTGCAAATGAAGTCGAAGCCCTTAGCCAGCCTCCGATCGATCTCCCGCCGGGTAGACGCTCTGAGCGCTTGCACCCTCTCCTGCTGCTTGCGGACATCGAATTCCAGTCGCAGCATGCGCGACAGGAGAAAGCTGAGCTGCTCCTCGAGCCAGGTGCCGTTCTCATTCCCGAGATCGATATGACTCCGTATGTAGCGCAGCACCGGGCTGACAAGACGATCGTGTCGATGGAGGCGCTCAGAGAATTCCGGCAGTCGCCCTGCAACACGAGTGGGGTCATCCAACAGCGCTTCCGCGGTGTACCGAAGGTCCGCAAAGCTCTGCCTGACGAGAACGTTATCGAAGAAGATTGAGAATGAGTCTACTGGCGCGAGCGAGTTTATGCGGCTGCCGTAGATGCGGTCGCCATTGGTGATTAGAAAGGTCTCCGTGTCTACCGCGATGTGACGCCTGCCAAGCAGATAATCTTCGCTGCCGGCAAAGACGGTCTTGATGGAAAGCAACTGCTTGTAATTCGGATATTCGACCCGTCGTGCCTGCGCGCAGACCACAGCGCTCTCTTTACCCCAACGGAGGTAAAACGCCTTTCGGAATGCGGCATTCCAGATGGCTGGCATCTGCCTGTAGATCTGCATACAGTCAATCCATCGTTGTCCTCAGGACAATTTTGTTCCCATCGACATCGACATCGCCGGCGACGGCGCTGCTCCCGAACGCATCGCCAGCCATTCGGCTGCATAACCGTCCGACACGCCGTGGCCGTCTATATGTTACTCGGAAGCTCTGCTGGAGCCGTTTCACAAGTTGCGCTCCGGCGTAGTTTTTTTGCTACAGAACGCTGTTCCGCACCCACTTTGCTCCAAAAGGTCAGTGCTGCTCAGCGCTACTACGAGGCTGACGATACTGCGAATACCTGTCATCAGCTCAGCGACCTCATCACCGCCGCACAGGCAAGCAATGCTGATGGCGCTACGAGCGATGCTATAAACCAGATCGTGGCATACGAAAATTCCACAGAAAGCAGATTGCTTGTGCCGGTTGCGGCAGCCAATAACACCGCCGAGAGTTTCCCGAGCCTCAAAAGAACAATTGACCTGAATGCCGACTTATTCCCGCCGCCATTTCGACGGCGATCCTGAGTACTCGGCACGTGTCATGCCGGTGGTCAAAGAGACGCTCTCCGAGTATCGTGCAAATCGCGCGCCCAACTGGAGAGCTCAGAAAGAATTGCGGCGCCGCGCATCCTGGACGGAGCGCCAGCGCCTTGCGGCCGCCCGGCTCGGGAATGGGGAACCTTGTCAATCGCGCGTATCGTTCTCTATGCCTGCCTTGCGCTAGTGCAAGTAGCGTTCATCGCAGCGTGGTTGCGGGCGATCAAGCGACAGCGATTACCCATGCAACCTTCGGTGTGCGACATGGTCATTGGCTGTGGCACCAGCTTTCTTGACACGCTCGGCATCGGCAGTTATGCGCAAATTACCGCGCTGTTTAAGCTGAGAGGAAATCCACCTGACGAACTCATCCCGGGCACGCTCAACGTCGGCAATGCCATCGGGATTATCTTCAGCGCTCTCCTGTTCGTTGAGGTGATCGAGGTTAACCCTGTGCTGCTGACGTCGATGGTCGTCGCTGCCGGAGCGGGTGCCTGGGTTGGCGCGGATATCGTCAGCAGACTCCCACGCAGAGCCATTCAGTTTCTGATGGGTATTGCTCTGCTCATCGCCGCTGGGTTTTTCAGCGCTACCAATGTCGGCATCCTGCCGCCGACCGGAACCGCCATGGACCTCGATGGCTGGCGCTTTACCATTGCGGTAGCGGCAAATTTCATTCTCGGCGCTCTGATGTGCGTAGGCATCGGGAACTACGCGCCCTCGATGGCACTCCTCGCTTTTCGCGGAATGCATCCGATTGCGGCATATCCGATCATGATCGCGAGCGACGGCATGTTGATTCCCGTCGCCAGTCTGGGCTTCGTAAAGTCCGGTCGATATGCCAATGCCGTCGCAGTCGGGCTCACGATCGGTGGCACCGTCGGAGTATTGCTCGCACTACCCTTGGTCAAGATGCTGAGCAATCATCTAGTGGTGATGCGCTGGGTCGTGACCGGCGTGATCGCGTACGCGGCCGTCGCCATGCTGCGTTCGGCTCTGCGGGGCAACGCGCCGACTTGATCCCCGCGGTGAACGTTTTGAGGTAAGGGGCTGACCGGCCCCTAGCCTACTTTGGAAACCATGGCAGAAAGCGGCTCGTGCTGCGCTGATAAGCGCGATAAGCCTCGCCGCGGCTTTCCAGGGAGTGTTTCTCCGTGAGAGGGATACCCGTGACCTTCAAGAGAAAATAGAGCATCAGCACCGGGCACACCAGCGTGATCCATCCATGGGGCGAGTCGAGCGCGGCTACGAAAAACCCCCACCACACCAGAGACTCGAAGAAATAGTTCGGATGGCGCGAGTAGCGCCAAAGGCCGGTGTTGACGATCTTGTTGCGGTTGACCGGCTGCGCCTTGAAGTGCTGCGCCTGCCAGTCTGCCATCGTCTCGCCTGATGTCGCGGCCAGTGCGAGCACCAACCCGCAGACCTCCAGCGCGTCCGGAAACGGCCGCGGGTTGTAGGCAGCTAACAGAAAGGGTAGTGAAAAGACTGTGGCAATCAGTGCCTGCAACTCGAAGAACAGCAGAAATCGGAAGGTTCCCGGCCAGCGCGCGCGCAGAGTGCGATAGCGACGATCTTCCTGCGAGTGATGGCGCCATACACGCAACAACATGTAAAGACCGAGCCGCAGACTCCAGATCGTGCCCGCAAATGCGAAGGACGCACGGCGCATCGGATCGCCCGTGCCGAGGTATGCGTACAGCGGGGCGAGAATGGCGACACTCAGCGACCACACAGCATCCAAGAAGCCGTAATTATTGATGCGTGTGCAGATACCCCACACCAGCGCGAACAGCACCAGCAGCAAGGCGCAGCCCATCAGCAACGCAAACGTCACGAGATGACCTATTGCGAAGACGCGGAAGCCGCCGTTGCGCGCTGCGGCACCTTCACGAAGCGCGCCGCGTCGTAACCCTGAGTCCTGAGCCGCTGCAGGATCTGCTCGTACAGCGTATCAGGCAAGGTCTTGGTGCGTGCCATAATCCAGCCATAACGGCGCGAGGGATGTCCGACCACGACCCAGTTGTACTGCGGATCAAGTTCGATGATGAGGTACTGGACGGAGATGACTTTGAAGAACGTGACGCTCCAGACCGCATTGGATCGCAGGTCCCGCACCCTGGCTCGCGCACTGGCTATCCGCTTGATCGGCGCATCAAACGACTTCTTGCGACACGTGAACCAGTTATCGATGTCGCCATCTTTGCGCAGAGCGTAGCTCTCAACAGAATCCAGACAGTTGCGCTCCGCGAAATAAGGGATGTTGGCAATGACATACCAATCGCCCATGTACCGCGGCAGGTCAACGTGGTCCACGGTTTGCAGTGGTGTCATCGCCGTGCATCCTGTGTCGAGGCCGAGTACGGCCAGGATAAGACAGATGCAGCGCAACGAGCTCCATCTGTAGAGGGGCGGATCTTTGCACACGATTGGACGTGAGGAGCAGCTCGCATATCTCATTCAGTACCTCAGTTCAAAGCGCAACACGCGGCTGCGTGCAGCCCGATCAATCACGTCGCACGAAGCGATAGTGCGCAACCAACCACTCCTCGCCCTGCGCATATCCGAACAACTCCGCGCAGGCCATCCAGAAGATGCGCCAGCGTTGGAACCACAACCTGGCCGCCGCCGCGCCGTAAGCGCTAGTCAGAACCTCCAATACGGAGTTCCGCGCCGCATCCATGTTACGTAGCCAGTCCGCAGCGGTGCGCCGATAGTGCGTTCCTGGCACCAACCAACGCGCTTCCAACTGCATATCTCTCTGGAACCACAGCAGGGTGTCTACCGCTGGCATGAGTCCACCGGTAAAGAAGAAGCGTCCCAGCCAGTTGTCACGGCCTTCCGTTTCGAAGGGATAGGCCAGCGATCTGTGAGCGAAGATGTGCACGAACAACTTGCCGCCGGGAAGCAGCCAGTGGTGCACCCGCTCGAGGAGTCTGTCGTAGTTGCGGACGTGCTCGAACATCTCTATCGAAACACAGCGATCAAACTGCGCAGGCTCCAGCAACAGGGCATTGACGTCCTGAGTGACTACCTGGACATTGCGCAAGCCTGACTCGGCGCAGCGAGCCTCAATGTACTGGCGCTGGCGCGCGGAATTCGAAACTGCGGTGATACGGGCATGCGGATACGCGCGCGCCATGTACAAGGTGAGGGAACCCCAGCCGCACCCGAGCTCCAGGATATTCTGCCCATCGGCAAGCTCTGCGCGTGCGGCGTACAGATCCAGCATGTCTTCCTCGGCCTGGTCAAGCGTCTCATGGCCGGTGGTGTAATACGCGCACGAATACTTCAGGTGCTTCCCGAGACAGTGTTGGAAGAACTCTGGCGGTAGCTCGTAGTGCTGTTCGTTGGCAGCAGCCGTATGCAGCGCGATCGCGCTTTGACCGAGAGTCTGCAGGAGCCGCTGGTAACGCTGCTGCTGGGCGTCCATTCCGCCCGCGCGCTCGGCGCGCAAGCGATCCCTGCACTGCGTGCGGATGGCCCATCGTAACAGCCAATCGGGAATCCAACCCCGCTCCGCAAACCCCAGAAGACCAGGGCCCGGACGATCCCAGGGCAATACGTCGATGCATTCGTGCAGCGTGCTCATACCGGTCCGATTGCGTTCGTGCGCCGCTCGGCAGCCGCAGAGTGGTTAATGAGCTGGGTAAACAGGAGCATGGCGATCCCCCAGCTGAGCGCCAGCCACGCCGCAGGCCATGAGATTGGGCGGGTGAAACGCACAGCTGACCAGCCCCGGGCAGCGCCGAGGTAAGCCAGCGGCCCTGCGACGGCGCCGAACAACGCGGCGATCCATGTGTGACGCGCCAACCAGGCAAGTGAGCGAGTCAGGGTGAGAGAAAAAGCCGCCCATAGGCAGATGATCCAGAGCGGAGCGCCTCCCGGCGGTACCGCTGGCACCGCGGCTGCGTAGTAGAGCAATCCGGAGCGCGCGAGGCAACCATCGCTCAGCATACCGAGCGCAACGCCGAGCGTGAGCAGACGAAGATCTGCCGCGCGACGCCGCGACAGCCACAACTGCGTTCCAACAAATACTACCGATGCGCCCGCGGCCAGCCAGGGCGAACCCCGCCCGGCGCTGCTAACCACGATCAGCCAGAGCAGCTGGTAGCCGATCAGGTTGCCCCATTGACTCACTGACACGACTGCAATCACCTGTTACGGCTGTTCGGCCACAGCGGCTTCGTCATGAGCAGATGGCCTACTCCGATCGCACGTTCAGCGAAGCCCCCTTCGCAGTACGCGAGATAGAACTCCCACATGCGGATGAATCGTTCATCGAACCCCAGAGCTCGCACTTCCGGCAATCGTGCCAAAAACCTCTCGCGCCAGGCGCGCGTCGTGCGCGCGTAAGAATCAGAGAAATCCTCAAAATGCGTAAGCGCAAGATCGGTGGTGCGCGCTTTGGCGCTCAAGAGTGCACACACTGAAGGAATGAAGCTTCCTGGAAACACATATCGCTGAATGAAATCGACCGAACGCAGAGCTTGCTCATAGCGATGATCCTCGATGGTGATCGCCTGGAGCAGCGCACGGCCCCCCGGCCTCAGCAGTCGACCGAGCTGCATGAAGTAGCGATCGAGGAATGCGGCACCCACCGCTTCGACCATCTCGATTGAGACTACTTTGTCATAGATGCCGTTCAGCTCGCGGTAATCCTGCTGCAGCAGGGTGATGCGCTCCTCGAGCCCGGCCTCGCGGACGCGCTGTTGCGCCAGCTGATATTGTTCGCCTGAAATCGTGGTGGTGGTTACATGACAACCCCAGTGCTTCGCCGCGTGTAGCGCGAATCCACCCCATCCTGTTCCGATCTCCATCACCCGGTCGGCAGGGTGTAGATCGAGCTTGCGGCAGATCAGATCCAGCTTGCGGGCGGAGGCAGCATGCAGGCTGTCACCCACCCCTTCCCATACAGCAGAGGAATACATTAGATCTGGAGTCAGGAACAGTTGGAAGAACTCGTTGCCCAGATCGTAGTGACGCGTAATGTTACGTCGACTGCCAGCGGGTGTGTTGCGCTGCAGGTAATGGTAGAGACGCATAGCACCACCCGCCAGTGCCGCCCCGCCACCTTCCAGAGAATCCAGCAGCAGGCGGTTGCGTACCAAGAGACGCAGGAGAGCGACCAGATCGCTGCAGCGCCAATGCCCCTCCATGTAGGCCTCCGCGGCACCGACGCTGCCGTTCATCGCGAGAGCCTTATAGAAACACGGATCGGTGATCTGCAGGTTGACGCGCAAATTCTGTGCGTCCGCCGCCGCGCCGCTGCCGAACGTCTGCGTGCCGATCGTGTCCGTGATGGTGAGACAGCCGTGGCGCAGGCCTGCCAACCGCTGCAGCAGTCGCTTGCGTAATGCTCGTTCGAGCCAGTTCCATTTGTGACGTACTGGTATGACCCCGCGCTGAGCCGCAGGGGCATTTCCGTCATGCTGTAGCCACTCGCTCATCCGGCACTCCGGGCTGAGAGCTGCGGAGGATGATCATGAACCGGAACCCGCTTGAGCCACAGACGCAGGGCCTGCCATTGAATGGCAGCGATGACCTGCGCAGTCATGAGAGGGTAGCGCCAGAGGACGCGGCGCAGCGCTGCCGCATGCAGAGGCCGGCGTTCCAACACAAGTGTGGCATCGAACTCGCACGCGTCGGCGCGCAGTACATCCATGTGTACACGCAGGTGTTCTCCGGGCGCACTGAGGGCCCAGACATACTGGCGATCCATAGCCATGAAGGGCGAGACGTGGAAGAACTTGTCGAACCGCCAGCGCAGCACTCCCCTGCCCTGCGTCTCGGCAACTGCAACCGGCAGCACATAAGCGTGCCGCTCGCCCCAGGGTGTGTTGGTGATTTCGGCGACGATCGCCTGCAGCGAGGCGCCATCCTCTTCGTAGCAGTAGTAGAAAGACACGGGGTTGAATGAGTAGCCTGCATAACGCAGATGAGTAAGCAGGCGGATGGGACCGCACGGCCGCCGTCCCGACGAGGTCTGCACGAGGTTGCGCACCGCATCGCTCAGACTGATCTCGGGGGGCCCTAGGAAATCACGGCGGCGAAACTCGGCGAGGTTGCGCCGCCCGATCGACCATAGCCAGCGATCAGCAAATACCAAGGGCAGCTCATCGAGATCCAGGTATAGCTGCGCGATCCGGTAGCGGAATGAGTGGGCGCGCGGCAGATGTCGCCGGTGCCGCACGACTCCCTCGTAAACCGCGCTTTTAAGGACGGCTGTAGCCCGAGCTGCAGGTCGAGCTGCGCATGCATATCCGGATGCGCCCGTTTCCTCAGGTGACTGCATTGAAGGGTCCAGCAAACAAACTTTCGGTCGCGCCAACAGACCCCCGCCCCGGCTGCGGCACCGAGGGTGGCGCCCAGCAAACGCCCAGGCGCTCAGCCACTGCAGTCGCGCTGCGCACGCCGTCTTCGTGGAAACCCCATCCCCAGTACGCCCCTGCGAACCAGGTGCCGCGCTGCCCCTGGATCTCTGCCTTGCGCCGCTGCGCCCGCACCGTCGCGTGACAGTAGACCGGATGCTCATAAATCACGCGGCGCAGGACGCGTTCTGCAGCGATGCGCCCGGTCTGGTTGAGCGTGACGATGAACGGCTCGGGTGAGCTGATTCCCTGCAGTAGGTTCATACAATAGCTGACCGTGCAGGCCTGGCAGTTGTCGGCGGGAATCAGCGCATTCCATGCCGCCCAGGTGCCGTGTTGGCTCGGCAACAACGTCGCATCGGTGTGCAGCACAACCTCATTTTTCTGATAGGTAATGGCACCGAGGATCGAGCGTTCGCCCTCGCTGGTATCCTCCAACAGCTGCAGCGCCTGGCCGCTGTGGCAGGCCAACACGACCTGCTCGAAATGCTCGCAGCCGCTATCGAGATCGATCTCGATGCCTGCGTGCGAGCGGCGAATGCGGCGCACCGGGGTATTCAGCCGTTCTCTGACCTGCCACCGCGCCCGCAACGCTTTCACGTAACTTGCAGAGCCACCACGCACGACACGCCACTCGGGCCGCCCGCTGATCTGCAGCATGCGATGGTTGGCCATGAACTGCACCAGATAGCGTGCTGGAAACTCCAGCACCTGCTGGGGCGGCGCCGACCACAGCGCACCCGCCATGGGCAACAGATGATCGTCGCGGAATGCCGCTCCGTAGCGATGCTGTCGCAGGTACTCCGCAAGTGTCGGGCCCTCGGCATCACCAAGCAGCAGAGCCGGTGCCCGGCGGTAAAAGCGCAGCAGATCGGCCACCATCCGGAGAAAACGGGGCGCCACCAGGTTGCGGCGCTGACAGAACAGCTGTCTGAACGAGCCTGCGTTGTATTGGAGGCCGGTGCGCTCGTTGCGCACCGAGAAGCTCATGGTCGTGGGTTGCGTGGCTACGTTGAGTTCGGCGAACAACCGGGTCAGCAGTGGGTAGTTGTCGGCATTGAAAACAATGAAGCCCGTGTCGATCGCGTACGGGGTCCCTTGCACGATGACATCGTGCGTATGTACGTGGCCGCCCAGGTAGGACTCCGCCTCGAACAACGTCACCTCGTGCTGACGTGACAGGAGCCACGCGCTCAGCAACCCGCTCACTCCCGAACCCACCACGGCGATGCGCATCAACGCCCGCTTTGGTCGCGCGACCGTGCTGTTGCGGGCCGATCCAGCACCCTCGCCGGTACGGGCCGCAGCTGACTGATCAGGCCACAGGCGCGCAGCAGGCACAGGCCATAGTAGGTCAGGTCGAGCTCCCACCACCTGAATCCCTGCCGCGCGGCGCCAGGGTAGAAGTGATGGTTGTTGTGCCAGCCTTCACCGAAGGTGATGAGGGCCAGCCACGCATTGTTGCGGCTGTCGTCCGGAGTGTCATAACGCCTGGTGCCGAAGCGGTGGGCCAGGGAGTTGATGGTCACTGTCGCATGGAACAACACCACCGTGGAGATAAAAAATCCCCAGATCAGCATCTGCCAGCCGTTGGTGTGCAGCCCTGGCGCCACATGTTGCAGCAGCACTCCCAGCCCGAACACGGCGACACCGAGCACTACGGGCACCAGGATGTCGAAGCGGTCGAGCCAGCACAGCTCGCGAAAGCGCGCCAGGTCGGGGATGCGCTTCCAGTCGGTGCGGAACCCATCGGACGTCAGAAACCAACCCATATGGCTCCACAGGAAGCCGCGCAGACTCGGCGAGTGAGGGTCGAGTTCCGTATCCGCGCATTGGTGGTGGTTGCGATGATGCGCAGCCCACCATAGCGGTCCACGCTGCACGCATGAGGCGCCGATCACGGCGAACGTGAACTGCAATGTCCGCGACGTTCGGAAGCTACGGTGAGCGAAGTACCGATGGTAGAAGCCCGTCAGCGCGAACATGCGAATGACGTAGAGCGCGATGGCCACGCCCAGTGCAGGGGCCGAAACCCCGACTCGAAACGCCAGCAAGCAGACCACGTGCAAGGCGACGAACGGTACGGCGCGCAGCCAGTCGATCCGATGGCCAGCTGCTGTATTTTGGACCTGCGTCGATCCGGTATCGAACCAGCGACGGAGAGTATCCAGGCGGCTCAGCCCCGCAGACGGGCGCCGCGACGCGACCCGCCGAACAAAGCGAGACTCCGAATTAGCGCAGGCTGAGCGACCCATAGCATTCTCGGTGCAGTAACTCACCGCTATACGGTTCAGCTGCCGAAGTGGATGCATGAGCCGGCAAAAATTCGCGGGACACCGTCAGCGTGGCAGCCATCCGGGATGCGTCAGCCTCTCAGCAGGCTTAGCCATCGTACCAAGTAGCAGCAATGCGCTGGATGCGGCTCGCAGTGCCGGCACGCGTCACGGTGTCATGACGAGAACCCGTCACGCTTGAGATCCTGCTTGGGACAATCGCGCTGCCAGTCGCTGCGCGTTTTCCTGGCACTGCGCACGTCATAGCCATTCATCAAATCGTCATTCCAGCGCTGTAGGTTCGCGCACGGCACTAATAATTGTCTGCGCCAATACGCTCCAGCAGCGATAGCAAAGGGGAATTCATCATGATCCACGCCGCGCCGGTTCTCGCGGGCGCCCTATCCTTGTTAGCCGCGACTGCCACGGTTCCCATAGCCCAGGCAGAAACCGGCCCGACGGAAGATGACGTGTCTCTGCTATGGCTCAACAGCAACTGCTCGACGGCAATTGCGGTTAGCGAGCTGCGCTCGATGTCTCCAGCCTCAAATAACATCGCCGCCATCGGGGAGATCTTTTCCGACCGGCTGCTCACCACTTACTCAACAAACCTGGAATACCGCCCCTACGGCGATCCGCGGACGCCGGACATCGTGGTAACGCCCAACAACGGGGTAACGTACTCGGGCAGCAAAGCAAAGCTGGCCGAGCACGGCGGCTTCTCGCGAGACGATACCAATGTGATGTTGCTGGTCTCCTTTCCGAGGGTCACGGGCAAGACGGTCGCCAGCCCGGTCGAGACCATGCAGGTGGCGCCGACGATCCTAAAGGCGCTCGGGCTTGACCCCGACGAGCTCGACGGAGTAAGGCTGGAAGGTGCCCAGGCCCTGCCGGCTGTGCAATTCGAAGATTGAGACTGCGAGAAGCGGAGTAATAATCGACCGAAGGGGTTTCCGTGAGGGCACCCCCCTCGGCTTCAGCCGCCACTATGCGGCGCAGACCAGCCGCCACGTGCGCGTCGCTCGGCTACCCAGGCGGTTCGACCTCAGAGAAGTCCTCCGTTCTACGCCGTCGATAGGGGCGCGCACATCACTGGCCAACTGTCGTCAATGCCGACTACCACGCGCTGGATTCCGAAATTTCTCGCGGTCCCTCGGAGCGTTGTGACCGTAGCTTATCTATGAAGATGGAGGGACTCGCGCCGCGCGGGTCCGGAATCGCCTAGCCCAGCGAATTCAGCCATATCAGGCTCTTGGTGCCGGGAGACACCGGGCGCAATGCCGTCGTGCGCCCGGCGCTATGTGCGGTAGCGTACAGACACACCTGCCGCGCGCGCTTTACTTCGTATGCGGTGGACTATCGAGTAACTCCAGAGGTGCTCTATCTCGTCGTCGATACAGCTCCTCAGGGAGCAGAAACGCGCGCTGATCAACCAATACACCCACTCTGATGATTTACGAGGATTAGCACAGGTTCTGATCACACTGACCATGATCGTGGTGCTGTGGTGGCTCGCTGTCGCGAGCGTCGGAGTTTCCCGCTGGCTCTCGGTCGGTGCCGTGTTGGCACTGAGCCTGTTCACGCTTCGTGTTTTTGCCCTGATGCATGAGTGTGGGCACGGCAGCCTGTTTCGCAGCGGCTGGCTCAATCGGCTGTCCGGCTTCGTGTTGGGAGTGCTCGCCAGCATGCCTCAATACGTCTGGTCGCGGCATCACGCCTATCACCACGCGCACAACGGCAACTGGCAGAAGTATCGTGGTCCTTATACGACCCGGTCCGTGAATGAATACAACGCGATGACGGACACACAGCGGTTCATGTATAGGGCCAAGTGCAGCATCGGTCTCGCGCCGGTGGTCGGTTTCGTCTATCTGATCTTCAACCCACGCTACACTTGGCTCAAAGGCTCCTTGAGCCTGCTGGGTCACCTATGCAGGAAGAAGATCGAACAGCCGGGCCTGTCACTGCGTGAGCACGCCGCCAGCTTCAAGACGCGCTATTGGCAGTCGCGCAAGGAGTACTGGCACATGTTCTGGAACAATGCCGTGGTGCTGAGCGCCTGGGCAGCCATGTCAATGTTCTGCGGACCGCTGGTGTTCTTCTCGATCTACGTGCTCAGCGTATCTCTTGCCGGCGGCGCCGGCATCGTCCTGTTCACCGTCCAACACAATTTTGAGCATGCGTATGCGAGCGACGACGAGCATTGGGACTACGACCGCGGCGCCATCAACGGCACTAGTTTTCTGATCCTGCCGCGGCTGCTGAACTGGTTCACGGCCAATATCGGTTATCACCACATCCATCATCTCTCGCCCAAGATTCCGAATTACCGGCTGGTGGCGTGCCACAACCATTACCGTCATCTGTTTGGGGACGTTCAGCGCGTGAAGCTGTCCAGCGTTTACAAAGCTCTGCAGTGCATTCTCTGGGACTCGCAGGCACGACGGATCATCTCCCTGGCGGAACACCGCGCCTTGGCTTTTGCCGTGTCTCCTCCAGCAGTCAGCGACGGCACGCAGACAGGCCGCGCTCATCCGCCCTAGATTTAGCGCACGCTACGTAACGGCACGCGCCTTTGCGGAAGCACCCTGGTAAACGCACAAACGGTAATCGAAGCGATTGCGTCAAAGCGATCGTCCTGCAGGTCACCACCGGACGTGGCTTGCCTGCATACTCACCGCCGCCCGCCACACCCCAAATCTCCCCTCGCCGCACGGGATGGACAGTTTAGAAATGGCGTCGATGAACGCCTGGTCGTCCCAGCCCTGCGGGCTCCGCGCAACCGCCAGAGACTGCCGGTGAGCTTTCGATGCAAACGCGCGCGAGCGCACGTCGGGCACCCAGATCTGTAGGATCCTGCAACATTTTGCGTCGTCTTCACGACAGAGGCGGTCGAATAGTCGAACAAACCCTTAAATATTAGCGAGGTTTGCAGTCAGCACATTGACCCGTCAGAATCTGTGCCCTGCAGCACCTTCAAGGACCCCAAGAGCGCGGGCCCACCCCTAGGTGGCGAACGGGTGCGCGGCTTTTGCTGAAATTTCGCGCATCTCCTCGAGCATGTGGACTTCCGGCCGTAGTCGCGACGAGGCGAGCGCGCCGATGTGCACAGATCGACCATCTGCCGCGTATACTCCGGCGGGTACCGGAGCGTCATCTGCGTCAGCTCGAACACTTCCAAATCCAACGTGAGGTTTCTACGAAACCGGAGCAACTTCAAAGTTCGACCGGTGAGCTCGGCGTTCTGCGTCAGTAGTCCAGTGTGCTATAGTCGCTCGCCTGCACGGATGGCGTTTTCTCAATAACAGACAAACAACTACATAGAGGGGTTATCGAAATGAATCCGAAAGTTGTCACGACTTCGATGGCATTCGTCAGCATCGCGGTGGGTTTTGCGCTCTCAGCATCAGCCGCGGGCGATGAGTCTTCCAAGGTGGAGCAACTTGAGAAGGAGATGCACCAAGCGCAGAAGGACAATGACGTCGCTTGGTACGAGAAGCACGTCGCCGATGGGTACGTCGAGGGCCACAGCTGGGGTGAGTGGGCGACCAAGGCGGAGGCAATCAAGCAAGCGAAAGAGAAGGCCAACAAGGTCTCGAAAGGCGAAATCAGCGAGATGAAGGTGGCGATGTTCGGGCCCAAAATCGCGGTCGCCCATTACAAGTTCACGTACGATGCGACCTTCAACGGCACCCATCGGGCTCGCGCGGTGATTTGCAGCGACACCTGGATCAGTCAGACTGACACATGGAAACTTGCCTCGAACCACTGCTCTCATGTAGAGGGCACCTAGCGCGAACGGCGCCCGGGCGGTTGAGGCGCGATACCGCTGCACCAGCAACGTTCGCCCTTTGATGGTGCTGTACTAATCTCGGCGGCTCCAGGTCTCAACTCGATCGAGGGATCGGAGAATAAACACAGCGATGTCGCCCCAGCGCGGCATCAAGCTAAGGAATCAAGGGGGCGGCCCGGCCGAGGAGACAGCAGCGTTGATGGTGCACGCTGATACGCTCTAGCAGCTGACCGGGACTAACAGCCTGTCGCGGGGTAGTGGGCGACACCGCTCCTACGTCGACTGGGACGATGTCCTGGACTGACCGCCGATGGAAAAATCTGGCACCAGATGCCGCCGCGCAAGACTGATAGATGAAATTACTTATCGCTCTCGTACTTAAATGACACACTAATGCGTGATCGGTAGGCTTCGACCTTCCCGTTCTTAAGCTGGACGTCAAGTTTTACAACTTCCGCGACTCTAAGATCCCGTAGGGTCTTGCCGGCGCGGTTAATCGCGGCGGCAGTAGCCTTTTCCCAAGATTCGGCGCTGGTCCCAACGAGTTCAATTACCTTATATACATTCTCTGGCATTGTCGTCTCCCCATCTGACGTCTACCTAACGCGGCTCAAGCTGACATCTTAGCCCAGTTTCACGATCTTCGACACGCCGCAATCGACATCCCCGCCCGGCTGTAGGGCGTTGCAACAGGGAAGTCGACATCCGCGCTAAATGCATGCCCCTAAGTCGATCGGCTTCCTTTGACTAATGGCACTACCGCGTAGGATTGGATCCCGTCCCCAGCAATGGTGTGCGAGTTGAGTCGTGCTCAGTTGGCTACGACAGACAACTGTCTGGAGTCGCGTTCGATGGGACTGATCTCGGTGCACGGGCGGACGAACGTATTTGCAACGTCATCCGCACCGATGCAACCCTATCCGCCGTCGATGGAGGAGCAGCGGCCGTTGCTTTCGGAGGCGACTGACCACCTGGCTCAAATGGCATTGTGCAAGGCCAACACAGGGACACGCGATCGTGAGGTTTGCAACCTGCGCCCGCGTGGGGAGGTCCGGATTCCGGAATTGCAGACCTCCCTGTTCATTGTTCCGGCCGATGGAGGTGAAGAAGGGATCGAGCTGCATCGTCCTCAATCGGGTAAGGAGACTTCTCGATCCGACGTACGGGCCCTGGGTTTTGGCGAACCGTCTTCGTTCGGCGGTCTAGACCCTGGCACACTGCAGCGGTACTTCGGTAAATGGAAGCGCAAAGGCCTGAATGAGATCACCTCGGGATTGGTCGAAGACTGAAGACCGGGCGCCTTGAGGAGGGGCTGGCACCAACCACGGTGCTGCGTGATGTCATCGCCTTATCAGCAGTTGTCGGTGTCAAAAGCTCAGCGGGCGTATTCTGTTGGATAGACCTTTGGGAAATCTCAGCGTTAATCAGGCATCGCCCTTTGTGCACAGAAACTGCCACGATTTGCGCCCAGCGCTGCGAACCAGTTCGCAGCGAGCGCAGCAGTTCTGTGTGAGCGCTGTCTCACTGAATTACCAGAAGCTGTGAGGATCTTCGCGCTTCTTTGACTAGCGATCGTCATAAGTCAGATCGGCCCCGACGGCCTACTGCAACCATGGTTGACTCCATTTCGCGACAAAGCAATGAATTGGGCGACCGCGTGAACACCAAAATACTTGCTTCGACCCTCGGTGCCATCTTTGGCATCGTGCTCGCTGGCATCGCCGCACAGAAAGTTCACCGATCGGAGGCGGTGCGGAGCACGGAGAACATCAGTTACCTGGTGCAAGCTTCCGACTATGCGGTAGCAGTGGCAGCGGTCGAGCACGCACACGCGCGCATCACGCACGAGCTACCCGTAATCAATGCAGTAGCGGTGCAGGCATCGGCGGCGCAGCTCGCGTTACTTGCACAGGACGCGCGGGTAGTGATTACTCCGGACCGGACGCTTCGGGTGAGCGGTAATGAGACGCCGCGCTATGTACAACCTTATGTCGTTGAACGCACCGGGGCCAGTCGCTTGCATGCGCAAGGCATCACTGGACGAGGCGTCACGATTGCGTTTCTGGATACCGGCTGGTGGAGCCAGCATGCAACGCAGAACGATGTGGCGGGACATCGCGCTGTGCTGCAAGGCTACGACGCCATCGGCAACACCATCGGTGTGGGTGCAGCGGATGATCATTACGGTCACGGCACGCATGTGCTGAGCATCGCGACCAACAGCGCGGTGGCCGAGGACGGCACCTTCATCGGCATGGCCCCCGACGCAGGTCGGGTCGTAGTGCGCGCATTCGATCAGAATGGTGCCGGCTCCTATGCCAACACCATCCGCGGCATAAACTGGATTCTGGCGAATTCGACGCAATACAACATCCGCGTAGTCAACATGTCGTTCGGCGCGCCGCCACAAAGCAACTATTGGGACGATCCTCTGGCTCAGGCAGTAATGAAGCTCTGGCAGGCAGGAATCGTAGTGGTCGCGGCCGCAGGCAACGAGGGTCCAGCCGCGCAGACTATCGACGTGCCCGGCAATGTGCCTTACGTGATCACGGTCGGCGCATCAAGCGACAATTACACACCAAACGTCCCTGGCGATGATTTCCTGGCCTCGTTCTCGAGCACCGGCCCGACGTTTGAAGGATTCGTTAAACCGGAAATCATCGCACCCGGTGGACACGTCATCGCGATAATGAAATCCGACTCGACCATCGGGAAGGCACATCCTGCGTTCATCGGCGCAAACGGCTACCTGGGATCAACCTACTTCTACATGTCCGGCACGTCCATGTCTGCGGCCGTGGTATCCGGAGCGGTAGCCCTCATGTTGCAAGCAAACCCGGCACTCCGCCCTGATGATGTGAAGTGCAGGCTGATGAGTTCCGCGCAACCGGCGCTGGGCGCAGACGGCACCCTGGCTTACAGTGTTTTCCAGCAGGGTGCTGGCGAGATCAATGCTTATGAGGCCGTCTACAGCCAAGCTGCAGGTTGTGCCAATTCTGGACTCGATGTCACGGCCGATCTGAACGGCACGCGACACTTTGGCGGTGCCGCCAATCAGTCAGCAGACGGTAGCTACTACATCATGGATGCACAGAGTCCGTTCTCAGGGCAAGCCGAGAATACGGACGGTTATACCTGGTCCCGAGGTTACACCTGGTCCAAGGGCTACACCTGGTCCAGAGGGTATACCTGGTCCAGAGGGTACACCTGGTCCAAGGGATACACCTGGTCGCGAGGCTATACCTGGTCCCGATCGGTTTCCGGCCCCAGGGCAAGCACTGCCGCTTCGGCATCGATTCTGTCTTGGGTCGACCAGCAGTAGCAGGCAAAGGCATGGTGTGCCGGGCTAGCCATGACAGGAGGCAACAGCCGTAGTTAACGAAATGAACTTCCTGCTGGAGGTACATCACAGCATCGCGATGGCCTATCGCGCAAAGTTGAGCCATGCGCTTGTTCCATGTCAAGGTCGCTGCCCCGTTCTGCGCCGTACTGCTATTTTTGGCAGCTGGAACGTCGGCTCTGAAGGCGGAAAGTCCCGGAGCCGCGGCGGTATTCGAGCACCTGACTACCGCGGACGGCCTGCCGCAGGCGACCGTCCATGTGACCTTCAAGGATAGCCAGGGGTTCATTTGGCTGGGCACTGAAGACGGGTTGGTGCGCTACGATGGGCATCGGCTCTTCCGCTACGGCTATCGCCGCACAGCCAACGATAGTCTTCCTGGCAACTTCATCCAGACAATCGTCGAGGACGCCCAGCACGACCTGTGGATCGCGGTGGAAGCCCACGGCCTCGCTCATTGGCACCGTGCCACCGACGGCTTTACAGCCTTTCGGCATGACCCGCATCGTCCGGACTCACTGGCCAGCAACTCCGTCGCTGCGTTGCTGACTGATCAGAGCGGCCGGTTGTGGATCGGTACACGCGACGCAGGTATCGATGTACTCGACCCGATCAGCGGGAAGACCGAGCACCTTCAACACGACCCGGCTCACAGCGATTCACTGATCGACAACCATGTGAGCAAACTTGTTGCCGGGCGCACAGGTGAAATCTGGGTCGGAACCGATGTCGGACTGGATCACCTGGCTCCCGGTTCGCGCGTGTTCCTGCACTCTCCTCAGTCGAACGGCCCTGAGCAAAGTGTGGTCGCTTTGTATGCGGAGCCGAGCGGCGCAATCTGGGAGAGCACGGCGAGTGGGGGCCTGATACACCGGGAATCTACGGGTGCCCTTGCCGAGCGATTTCAGCATTCAGCGACAGAACCGGATTCTTTGGCCAGCGACCGCGTGCAAACCATATTGCAGGACGCTGATGGGAATCTTTGGGTTGGAACCGAGAATGGCCTCGACGTGCTCGATCGCGCTCGCAGAAGCTTCCACCATTATCGGCATGAGGAAGCTAACCCTGCCTCGCTGACGGACTCCTCTATCCTCTCGCTTTATCAGGACACCGAGGGGCTGATGTGGATCGGCACCCGGTTGGGCGGTGTGAACCGCTGGAATCCGCGCGGCTGGAACTTCGGAGCGCAGCGGCCGGCGTGGTTGCTGGGACGCATGGTCACCGCGCTCGCGGATGCGAGCGATGATCGGCTCTGGGTGGCGTCCTTGGGCGGTGGGCTGATTCGGTTCGATCCCCTCAGTGGACAACACGAGAGCATCGATGAGCTGCTCGGACGGCCCAATGTGCTGGGGGACACACATATCATGTCGCTGGAAACCGACCAGAGCAATACGCTCTGGATTGGCACCATGAGCGCTGGGCTGATCAGCCTCTCGCGCGACGGTCGGGTGCAAGTCTACAAGGCGGGCGCGGGTAGCCCGCGCGGCTTGAGCGCTCCGGGCATCATGTCTCTGTACGCGGCACGCGATGGTCGCGTGTGGGTGGGCACTTATGGCGGCGGAGTCAATTTACTTGATCCGCACACGGGTAGGGTTCAGCAACTGCCGTTCGGGGCCGCCGCTGACGCGGTCAGCTCAGACAAGGTGACGGCCATCGCGCAGGAGCGCTCCGGCAATATCTGGCTGGGTACCAGCGACGGCGGACTGGATCTGGCCGATGCTTCGGGGCGCGTATTACGGGTATATCGACACGATCAAGACGACCCCAATTCATTGCCGAGTGACTCAATCAATGCCATCGCGGTCGATGCACATGACCGCGTCTGGATAGGAAGCGACCGCGGGCTGACCTCCGTGGTCGGATCCGCGTCCCAGGCGGATGCTATTCATTTCCAGACCTTCGGGCGCGCGGAGGGGATGGCGGGGGATACGGTTTACGGCATCCTGCCCGACAGTGCGGGTCGGCTCTGGATGAGTGGCAACTCAGGTCTGACCCGTTACGATCCGCAAACCGGCGTCTTTCGCACCTATCACGTGCAGCATGGCTTGCAAGGTGAGGAATTCAACTACGGGGCTCAGCGACGCCTACGCGATGGCCGGCTGGGATTTGGGGGCCCGGGCGGCTTCAATGTATTCAAGCCGGAGTCGATAGAGGAGTTTGAAGCTGCACCGCGGGTCGCCATGATGCAGGTGGACGTACTCGGGGCACCGCTCATCACTGCCCGGCCGTACTGGCTGCTGGACGAGCTTCAGGTGGATGCAGGTGCCCGAATCATCACGCTCCAGTTTGCAGCTCTGTCCTTCATCTCTCCGGAACACAACCGCCTTGCATATCGGCTACCAAAGCTGAGCGAACGATGGATCGACCTTGGCACCGAGCACCAGGTCGCGCTCACCAATCTCGATAGCGGTGTGCACACCTTGGAGGTTCGCGCTGCGAGCGCCGACTCGGGGTGGGGAGCGCCGCTGCGCATCACGATTCACAAGCGGCCGCCGCTCTGGGCCTCGCAGGCGGCGAAAATCTTCTATGCCATGGCAGGGCTGGCGCTGCTTGCTGCGGCGTGGCGCATCCGTAAGCGTCGTTTGGCGCACGCCCAGCACATTGAGCGGCTGGCCTACTTCGACCCTCTCACGAATCTTCCCAATCGACAGCGCTTGGTTGAAACAGCGACGGATTTCGTCGCTGCCGCAGCGGCAAGCGGCCGGGTTGTCTCCTTCATCTATCTTGATCTGGATGGTTTCAAGCGCATCAACGACACCTTCGGCCACACGGTCGGTGATGACGTGCTGCGCATCGTGGCGCAAAAACTCGCTCTGGTGGTTGCATCGTTCGCCCAGGACGGCAAGCCGGTAGTACTCGCTCGCTTCGGCGGCGACGAATTCGTCGTGCTGGCGCGGCATGCCGCCACGGAAGGACTGGGATTGCAAGTCGCCAAGGCGTGCCACGGCATGCTCACCAGTCCGATCAGCTACCACAAGTTGGAATTCCTGGCCGTTCCGAGCGTCGGCATTGCCTCCTACCCCGCGGACGGATCCAACGCCGAGACCGTTTTAAAGCATGCCGATACGGCAATGTATCAAGCCAAAGCAGCGGGTACCGGCGGGGTTGTCACCTACAGCGCAGCTATGAGTTCAAAGCTACATCAGCACGTGCGCCTGGAGACGAGGCTACGGCGAGCCGTTCATGAAGGTGCGCTAGGCTTTGCATATCAGCCGAAGTTTCGCCTCAGCGATCAGCGCCTCGTTGGCGCCGAAGTACTTGCGCGCTGGCAGGACGAGGAGCTGGGCATCGTTTCACCGGCAGAATTCATCCCCGTCGCCGAGGAAAGCAGCCTGATCCTCGAGCTTGGAGAGTGGCTGATCCGCGCAGCGTGTCGCCAGGCCCGGGCGTGGCGAGATGACGGGCTCGTGCTTCCCTTAGCGATCAACGTTTCCGCCAAAGAGCTACTACACGGTGATCCGGCGCGCGTACTGGAACACGAGGCGCGCGCCGCAGGAATTTCCCCGGCGCAGATCGAAGTTGAGATAACGGAATCACTGCTGGTGCGGGAGTCGGTCTCCGTGCACACTGCCCTTGGCCGCCTGCGCGATCTGGGTTGTACGATCGCCCTCGATGACTTCGGCACCGGCTACTCGTCCCTCGCATACATCACGCGATTTCCGCCTGACAAGATTAAGATTGATAAAGCCTTTATCTGCCATGTGGATCGTTCGGGCACCGATGCCGCAATTGCCGAAACCATCATTACCCTGGCCCGCAATCTGCGCCTGCGGGTCACGGCAGAAGGAATCGAGCGCACCAGTCAGCTGGAGTGGTTGCGTGCCCGGGGTTGTGATGAAGGACAGGGATTTTTATTGTCACAGCCCCTGTGCGCGCGCGCCCTGCGAGAACAGTTCATAGACCGCGCCGCGATCACGGCAATTCGTCAGTCTGCTGGTTGATTGGGGTGATTGAGGTCGTCCGAGATTCGCCACGCCACCCCTCAAAGGCGCGACACGTTCCGCCGGGTATGCGCCCGTACGTGGCACTCTGGTACGCACACAGCCTTGGTCAGGCGCACGAGCAATAATCTGCGTGTCCGCCTTAGCGCTGGTCCTTCTGGCGGCTGGTGCTGTTCTACACAGAGCTCCCGCCTGTTGACGGAACGGGCAGGTCCACTGCGTCCCAGCCCGCTGCATCAACTGAGTGTGGGCCAGCTCGGCGGGTTGATCGCGCATCAACACTTATCAACGAGAGCCGAGCGATTTTATTCGCACACAAGCCGTTGATTCTAAATGGAAAGGGAGGCAACCCATTGGTGATGTAAGCGGTTGATCGAACAGTCCGTTCAGCGTGTGGCCATCTTGAAGGGACCGCACCTAGGCTAAGCTGCCGTTTAGGGGAGGCT
This sequence comes from uncultured Pseudomonadota bacterium, assembly GCA_963839055.1. Lineage (GTDB taxonomy): Bacteria > Pseudomonadota > Gammaproteobacteria > Steroidobacterales > Steroidobacteraceae > 13-2-20CM-66-19. The sequence goes on from CAWITP010000001.1 coordinate 49,792, forward strand.
ACAAGAAGACCTCCCGCGCAGGGGTGAGCTTCGTGACGCACGCCGTCTTTCTCAGCTACGCCTCAGAGGACTCGGCTGCCGCCGAGCGCATCGCCATCGCGCTGCGTGCCGGCGGCATCGAAGTCTGGTTCGATCAGAGCGAGTTGCGCGGCGGGGACGCGTGGGATCAGTCGATTCGCAGGCAGATCAAGAATTGCGCTCTGTTCATTGCGATCGTCTCGCGCCATACGCACGAGCGAGCGGAAGGTTACTTCCGGCTCGAGTGGAAGCTCGCCGTTGATCGCTCGCATCTAATCATGGCCAATAAGGCCTTCCTGCTGCCGGTGGTCATCGATGATACCGGCGATGGTGACGAGAACGTTCCGGACCGGTTTCGGGAAGTGCAGTGGACGCAGCTGCCCGGTGGAGAGACGCCGCCTGCTTTTGTCGAGCGGACGCGGCGCCTGCTGTCAGGAGAGATATCGGCATCGATGCCTGGGTCAACGACCGATCAATCCGGTCCCACCGGGGTTACGCGGGCGCCGGTGCAGGTACCTTGGTCGTCACGGCACGGGCTGCTGATCGCCATAGCCGCCGGCGCTGTGGTTCTAGGGGGATTGGCTTATTTCGCCACCGAAAGATCCTCGATCCCGAAACTTGAGGTGTCATCGCGGACGGTGGCGACGAGCGCTGCACCATCCGCGTTTCGCCCACCGCCGCACTCCATCGCTGTGCTGCCGTTCATCAATATGAGCGGCGACAAGGAGCAAGACTACTTCTCCGACGGCCTCTCGGAGGAGCTCCTCAACGATTTGGCGCGAATCAACGAACTGCAGGTCGCCGCACGAACGTCGGCCTTCTCGTTCAAGGGGAAGGACGTTGATATCGACACCATCGCACACAAACTGAACGTTTGTGCAGTGCTCGAGGGAAGCGTGCGCCGTTCCGGGCATACAGTCCGTATTACCGCGCAACTCATCAACGCCATTACGGGCTTTCACCTCTGGTCGAAGAGCTATGATCGGGATCTCGGCGATGTGCTGAAACTGCAGACCGAGATCGCCTCCGCCGTGGCGGAATCCCTCAAGGTCAGTCTGCTTGGCAGTGTCGCCGATAAAATCGAGGTGGGGGGAACACGCAATCCAGGCGCGCTGGATGCGTATCTGCGCGCCTCGAGAGCCTTTGGATCGAGGCATGATCCCGCCGAAATCCCAAAGGCGATCAGCGCATATGACGAAGCGATTCGGCTCGACCCGAGCTTCGCGCTTGCGTTCGCGAGCCGATCCATCGCTCTCGAGCAGTACGCCGGGGAAATGGGCACGGGAGCTGCGGTTCACGCCGGATTTGCGAGCGCGGAAGCGGATGCGCGCCGAGCGATTGCGCTCGCACCCGAACTGCCCGAGGCGCATCTGGCGCTTGCATCCATTCTGGAGGTCGGCTTCCTCGACTTTGCGCAGGCAAGCGTGGAATACGAGCGGGCCCGGGCGCTGGCGCCGGGCAATGCGGAGGTACTGCGTGCAAGCGGCGCCGCTGCCTCCTACATGGGACACTTCGCGTCGGCAATCGCTGCGGTGCGGCGCGCGGTCGTGCTGGACCCGCTCAGTCGCGCCGCTTATGGATCGCTCGGTCGCGTCCTGTACAACGCGCGGCAATATGGGGAGGCGAGCGCTGCCGCCGCAGAAGCCATCCGCCTCAATCCGGACTTTGTGGGGAACTACTCCTCTCGCGGATTCGCCTTCTACGAACTCGGAGATCTTGAGCGCGCGCGGGACGCGTGCGAGGTCAAGCCAAACTACTGGTTAAGCCAGCATTGTCTCACAGTGGTGTATGACAAACTGGGCCGGCATTCGGATGCGGAAACCGTGTTGGCTCGAATGCAGGCAGCGCTCGGAAATGCCTATGCTTACCAGTACGCCACGATCTACGCCCAGTGGGGAAACCGCCCGAAAGCGCTCGAGTGGCTCGACACTGCGATGCGCCTGCGCGACCCGGGGCTCGAGAGCCTGAAGACCGACCCTCTCATGGATCCGCTGCGAAACGAGCCGCGTTTTCAAGCAGCCTTGCGCAAGTTGAAGTTTCCGGATTGAGCGACAGCCCGCGTGTCTCTGATCGCCGCGCACCCGCGTGAATGCAAGGCCGGAAAGAATAACTGTCGTCGATGCTGGGTGACGGAGGCAAAAGTGTGCAGCGTGCAGGTAACTAAGGCGGTCAGGAATGCCAAGGGAACCGCTCTTGCGCATTGCGCGCGTCCTGCGACACGGCTGACACCGAATCTAATCCAACATACGCATAGAAAACAATGGCGGCGCCGGACAGGACGCCACTGACCCAAAGGAGCCGGCGCGGCGGGTGTTCGCCGGGAGGAAGGGTGTTTCCAGTGTGCCGGGTTCCCGTGCAACAGCCCAACTCGGCCGGATGGTAATGTCGAACCCGGCGGGATCCAGGCGTACTTCCACGCCCCAGGATGCGAGACAGCTCAATGTTGCCGACGCGATCGTAGACGGCGTCGCAGTAGTTCACCCAGTTCTCCTGCACCAGAACACAACGCATGCCGAGATGAGCGGCGACCACTGCGACCTGTCGCGTTTGATTCGACTGGATGCCGCCGATCGACACCAACGTGTCGCAGCGTTGTGCCAGCGCTTCGGGGATGAGGAACTCCAGCTTGCGGGTCTTATTGCCGCCGAAAGCGAGCCCGCTATTACAATCTTCCCGTTTCGCATACAGCTCGACGCTTCCGCCCAGATGAGCACTGAGCCGGCGAAGGGGTTGGATCGGCGTCGACCCGAAGGTCAACTCGTAACGCGGAAGCGCTTCAACAACATGCTTGCGAACCTCTTGTTGCGAGGCAACACGCGCCCCGCCTCCTACAGCGGAAATCAGCACAGTCTTGCAGCAACATCGATCGTGAGCGAGTCACGCCTGATAGACGACGTCACCGCCGACCACCGTGCGATAGATCTTGATGCTGGCAATCTTGTTTGGGTCTACGGTATGAGGATCCTGCGCGAGCACCACAAAGTCAGCCAACTTGCCCGCCGTGATCGAGCCCTTGATGGTCTCGTCCTTAGAGTTGTAGGCGCCATTGAGCGTATTGATCTGCAACGCCTCACCGACGGACACGCGCTGATTGGCACCCCACACCTCACCATTCCAGCCGCGTCGGGTGACCATCCCCTGAATTCCCATCAGCGGCGCAAAAGGACCGGGGCCGAAGTCCGACCCAGCTGCAGCGTGTACGCCGGCATCCAGCATGGAACGAAACGCCATGCAGTTGCGCATGAGAGCTTCGCCGTAAAAATGAAATTTGTCGGCGTTGTAGTAGGCATAGGTACTGAAGACTGCCGGTACGGCATCGATGGCTTTCATGCGCCTCAACAGTTGCTCATTCACCAAGGTGCAGTGAGTGATCTTCGGGCGAACGTCCTTGGCAGGCACCGCCTTCAGTCCACGTTCGTAGGCAGTCAACACCATGTCGATGGCGACATCTCCGTTGGCATGGCAGTTGGGGCGAATACCCGCTTGCAACATCTTTTCGACCCAGGCGTTCAGGCTGTCCTGAGTGTCGGTAACGTTGCCGCGATAACCGTCTGAGCGCCCGATATAGGGCTGGCTGAGCGCCATGGTCCTTTCTGAGAAAGAGCCGTCCACCGTGTGCTCCGAGGTTGCCCCAAAACGGATCCAGTCATCGCCGAAGCCGGATGCCAACTGTCCCGACAGCATGGATGCCAGAATCGGGTCACCTGGCTCAAAGGTCACTCGATGCTTGAGTTCGCCGGCTGCGCGTAGCTGCTGAAGCGCCAGCAAATGATCGTCATCATCGTGATGGACACTCGTGATTCCGTAACGGACGAACCGCTTCGAAATAAAAGCCATGCTGTCACGCTTGCGCTGCGCTCGTACCGCTGGCGAGTAGGTAGGACGCACGCCAACCTTGTCGAATGCGTCCATAGCCTTATCGGTGACGCGCCCGTTGAGCTCGCCGTTGGCGTCACGATCGAACGTGCCGCCGGGCGGATTCGGCGAGGACTTTGTGATCCCCGCGAGCTGTAATGCCTTGGTGTTATAGAAGGCTGTATGGCCACCGCGGTGATGCACAGCTACCGGATGTTGCTGTGACACCTTGTCCAGGTCGTGGATATTCAGACTGCGGCCATCACGAACCTTCGTATCATCAAAAAATTCTCCTTCGATCCATTCGCCCGGGGGTGTCTGTGCGGCACGCGCTTGCAACTTCCGGACAATGCTGTCGATGGTGACGAACTCAACCTCGAAGGGGTTTCCTACCAGCACTCCATACATCAGGATCTCAGCTTCGGAGTGATTGTGACAATCGATGAATCCCGGGACGATCGTCATCTTCTGTGCGTCAAAGACCTGCGTATCCCGTCGAGCCAGATTGCGAATGTCCTGGTTCGTCCCGACAGCCTGAAACCGCCCACCACGAACTGCGAACGCCTCAGCGCGAGGCAATCGCGCGTCGACGGTATAAACATTGGCGTTGACGACTATCATGTCCGGCTTTGACGGCGGCGCGGAATTTTCATCAGCGCGGGCAGGCTTCAGGAGTCCTGAGATGTACGTGCCGAAGGCTCCGGTACCCGCCAGCGCGAGAAAACGTCGACGATTGAGTGCTGATACTTTCATGGCGGCGTCTCACTCTCCCACTCCCATTACTTGCTGGATGCGCGGCATCCTCCCCCAGGAGCACCTGTCCAGGCGCGGCCGCGCACGAATTGACCACACGCAACCCCGATTGACAACCCCATCCTGCAGAGCGCGAATGCCGTTCACCCACACATCGCGCACCCCTGAAGCGAGTTGATGGGGTTTCTCGGACCTCGACCGCCTCGAGAAGCCGATCTCCTTCGGAGCGGATATGCGCCGTGTACATACCACCGCAACGCGCGGACTCGCAACCTTCTTAAGGCGTGGGGTACCCGCTCCGCGCGGCTGGGACGCACACCTGACACGCGCCGCGCACCTTTGGCCTAAATCAGACTTGTCGCCCGGTTCCGTACCTTCGTGATTCGAAACGTCATCAAGTCACCCCTACAAGTCTGAGTTGATCTGTAGGCACCTGCGTCGCTGAACGTCAGGCGGTGATCGCCTGATAGTGTTTCAACGACATTGCGCCGCGGCTTTCATAGTTCGCGCTTCAAGGCAGCGATGTGCTCCGGACCGATGCCGCAGCACCCCCCGACGATGCGTGCTCCCAGTCTCACCCACTGCGCGGCCCACCCCAGATAGCACTGCGGTGTCATCTCCCGCCGCAGGTCGTGCAGTGTCGAATTGGCTTCAGCCGAGGTGTCCTGAGGCGGGAATGCGTTGGCATAGACACCGAGAGCGATCCGTTCTGACCGTTGCGCGCGCTGCAGCTCCTCGGAAGCGACGCTGATCGCCGAACCCATCACCTCAGGCTGGCTACAGTTGAACAGAAGAGCGGCGACATTGAGATCTGCCGCTGCCCTGGTCGCATCGACCACGCTTTCCCCCGAACGCAGACTGGGATCTGCCGGCCGGTCAGGCCCGTCGGCGAGTGTGAAGGACACCCACAAAGGCCGCGGCTCAGCGCCGAGGAGCTCGCGAACGAGCACCGCCTCGTCGATTTTGCTCAGCGTCTCGGCCAGCCAAAGATCCACGTTGGGACGAAGCGCTGCAATCAGCGTCTCGACAATGGGAGTGGCTGCACGTCGCTCGAAGAGGTCGGGGCGATAGGAACCGCACACGGGTGGTAAGCAGCCGGCGACCCGGATCGAGCGCCCGGCTTGAGCGGCCACCTCGCGCGCCAGTTGCCCAGCGCGTGACGCCAGCGTCGCGCCCTCGCGGGCGAAGCGTTCGGCGCCTAAATGAAAGGGCACCACAGCGTAGCTGTTACTGGTGATCACGTCTGCACCAGCAGCCACGTACGTCTCGTGCACTCGGGTTACGAACTCAGGCGCCTCGATGAGGGCGAGGGCGGACCACTCGGGCTGCCGAAAGGGTGCGCCCATTCGCCTTAGCTCGCGTCCGGTACCGCCGTCTAGCAGAGTAATGGGATTCATCTACGGGAAGCTCACGCGCTGTGACTGCAACTCAGGCAGATTTTGCGCAATGATCATGCGCAGAGTCGGCGACGGCAATCTCTATGCCGGTCTGATTTCCATGAACATGCAATTTGATGCGGGAGAGTTGCGGAGAATCGGCGCGGCAAGTGGGAAGCGGTGCTTCGCGGGCCTTGCTCATATGCAATGGCGACCTCGTCAATCCCGTCGCGGTTAGGGTCGGTTGCGCCCTGGGCGCAGAGGTTATCATCGCGCTCTACGTGAGCATGGGCTGTGCGCTCGATTTACACCCACGGCACTTCCGCCGGACCGCTGCGCACGCACCCGGCTGGCCGATATATGTCCGTCGTGCTCTGGTCCACCGCCGATGGCGAGAATTCATGAGTCATGCCGCCGCCACCGCTCACCCGATGGCCATTCTTCAGCAAGCGAAGTGCGGCGAGAATCGGCGAGCTAGGACGCGCTCTGAAGTATTGGAAAGGGAGGCCACCAAATCTTCGAGGTAACTCTCGGTGCCGTCTCAGCATCTCGCATGTGGTCATCCCAGAACTTCCCCAATCATGCCCCCGACGGGGTGCGCCCAGATGCGACACCGCGCGCCGCCAAGGGAATTCTCACTCACCCATCGGCGGCCGTTCCCGGGTAGCTGACCACCCGTGGTCTGGTCCGGGGGGCGATTGCAGGCTGCGGAGAATCCATGGGCGTATGTGCCGAAAGGGGGTCGGAGCGGATGAGCTCGAGGTGGCCTTGCACCGGGCTTGTCCGAGAAAACGATGAGTTATAGAGCGGAGAATACACACGCGGACCAACATCATAATGGACGACAAGCTGATGAGGGAAACGCTGCAGGTCACGGGATTGACTGAGCGCGAGGCGGTGGAGCTGGTTTTGAGGACTCTGTTACGTCTGCCTGCGACTCTTTGAGAACCTCTCGCGCGATTGTCATCTTCATAATCTCGGATGTCCCTTCTGCGACCTGAGCAATCCGACTCATAGACAACAGCTGGCCGAAACGGCACTCCCTGTCGAGGCCCATTCCTCCGTGGATCTGCATGGCTCTGTCGATGCGGCAGGCGGCAATGGGGAGAAGCATTCACCATGGCGGCTTCTTTTTTGCACCCAGGCCGCGATCTAGCATCCAGGCGCACCTGTAGACCATTAAACGGGATTGCTCGAGGCTATCTCGTATTCGGCAAGCATCCATTGGATAGCTTGGCGCGGCACATTCGCCGAGGCCGAGATCTTCCGGGCACCGGCGCCGCAAGGCGCTGCTGGTACCCGACCGCGTGCTCACTGATGACATCCACTGCAATCCTGCCCTCTTGGATCTCCACGCGGGAAAAAAAAGAGGAGGCACCGATGGCACCTCCTTACCTCTTCAAAATCTGCGCGCTGTAGTATTGCACACGTGTGCATTGAAGCTTACGCTATGGGGATGGCACTCCTCACGCCCGCATTTTTCCAAGATGCAGAGCAGGATATCGCGGATCAATTGTGGGAGGCGTACGCATGCGACCGCGTCATCGAACCACCGCGGCTAGGCGCCGGAGGTTCAGATCTATCGGCCGGGCATCGAGTTCAGGTGTTCAACGTGGATCGTGCTAAGTCTCTTGGGCACCGTGCTGCAGGCTACAAGATTGCCATGACCTCGCCTTCAATCCAAAGGCAGTTTGCTATCGACTCTCCGACCAGCGGCGTGCTGCTCGAAAAGATGATCCGGCGAACCGGTGCGCAGCTCGACGTTCGACACGTGATTCAGGGACGCGTCGAAGGCGAAGTTGCCTTTGTGATGGGTCGCGACGTGAACAGTGCTCACCCCACTGCCGAAGAGACACTAGCCGCTGTTGCGCGGGCGTTCCCGGCAATTGAGGTCGTCAACTGCCGCATTGTCAATTGGGATGTAACTCCGAGTGATTTTGTGGCTGATAACGCAGCAGCAGCGTTCGTCGTCCTGGGAGACACCGAACTCGAACTTCAGGCCCTAGATCTCTCGCAGGTGCACATGGAGATGCGAATCAATGAGGCAGTAGAGGCCCGGGGCGTGGGGTCGAACTGCCTCGGAAGCCCATTGCTTGCGTTACATTGGCTCGCCTTACATCTGCTCGCCCGTGGCCAATCGCTACAGAAAGGAGACCTCGTCATGTCGGGTAGCCTGGGTCCGGCGTTACCGATAAAGGCAGGCGATGCCGTGCAGGTGCGGCTGGATGAATTGCCACCGGTCTGCGTGGAGTTCTGCTGAGTACCAATTCAACCACACTCTTCCGGCAATGGCTCACGTGCCCTCTCACATCAACCAAGTTTTGCCGCAAACTGGACAAGCTATGGATGCCATCTACCGTCAATATGATCAAGCCGCATTGGATGCACAGTACAACAACAGGGCGCGCTACCCCGACTTTAGCCGGCATTTTGCGAGTTGGGGGGAATGGAGCGCAGCAGCGCGCAAAGAGTTGCCGTCCCAGCTTGACGTTTCCTTTGGGCCGACGCCAATTGAGGGCCTGGACATCTTCCCGGCTGCGAATACAGCGGCGCCGATCTATATGTTCATTCACGGCGGCTATTGGTATTCACTCGACAAGTCCGACTACAGTTATATTGCAAAGGGCATGCGGCCGCACGGCATCACCACCGTAGTCAACAATTTCGGCCTAGCACCTGCCCACGACATGGATACCATCGTGGCCCAGAACCGAGCCGCCATGGCGTGGCTGTGGAAAAACGCCGGCTCTTTCGGCGGCGACCCCAACCGAATCTATGTATGCGGCCATTCCGCCGGCGGACACTTGGGGACCATGCTGCTGGCGGCCGACTGGCCCGCGCTTGATCCAACACTACCAGTCAATCTGGTCAAAGGCGTGTGCGCCATCGGCGGCATCTTTGATCTGGAACCTATCCGCTTGTCATTCCTCAACCAGAAATTACGATTGACCCCCGATCAAGTCCGCAAATACAGTCCTTTGAAGCTTGAATACGCGACCCCGGCACCCCTCTCTCTGATTGTGGCCGTCGACGAATCCGAGGAGTTTCACAGGCAATCTCAGGAGATGCATGCGCGCTGGAAATCGATGGGCTTTCCGGTGGAGTTCCTCATCCCTCAAGGACTTGATCACTTCAGTGTCGTCAATGATCTGGGCGACCCGGATTGCTCGCTGGTGCAACATCAACTGGAGCAGATGCGCCTGGCATTTGACTCTCTGTGACGCAACTCGCAGCGCGGCCACCCGTGAGATCGCTATACCGGTCTACGGGCAGGCGGATACCATTTGGCTGCCGATCACACTCGGGGCTTGCTGGTAGAAGCTCGCTTGATCAGTGCAGGCGCAAGCGCGATCTTCGTAAATGACGGAGAATCATCTGCCTGGCGCTTCAACTCACGGAACAGGATCGAGCTTGCTGCGGTCGCCAGCTCCTGCAACGGCAGGCTGACCGTCGTCAAGCCACCCGAAAAGAAGCTGAACCAACTTGAGTTGCCGTAGGCGACCAGCGATACGTCTGCGGGCACTCGTACCTTGGTTTCCTGGACCACGCGAGCCACTCCCAACGCAAGCTGGGGGCTGGCGATAAAAATGGCCTTGGGCGGAGTCTTCAAGGTCATCAACTCGCTGAACGCCTGCGCGCCTTCTTCCGCGTTGGGTGGCCTCAGCTTTTCCCAGTAAGCAGGCGTCTCAATGCCTCTGTCTGTGAGCGCTGCGCGATATCCTCGCAGGCGCCCGGCGCCGGTACTGAGATTCTCAGGGACGCCAATGAAACCGATATGGCTGTGCCCTAAATCAAGCAGATGATCTGCGGCAAGCCGGCCACCGACATAATCGTCGATGGTCATCGAATGTCCTTGCACGCGTGGATTTGAACGCAGAAATTGAATCACCGACTTGCCGCGCAAATGGGCGATGGTTTCTTTTTTGGGATTGGCCGTCAGAGTCACGACTAGTGCCGCGGGACGAGCCTCGATAAGCGCTTGAACGAGCCCGAGCTCACGTTGCGGATCATCCTCGGAGACTGACAACACAAGAGGCCGGCCACGCTCGCTGCACTCCTCCGCGAGTATTCTTGCAACCGAGGAATAGAACTCATTGGTGATATCCGGGACCAGTAGACCGATCACCGGGCTGTGCCCGGTGCGCATCAAACGCGCGCCGGAATTGGCTACATAACCAAAATCCCGAGCTGCTCTTCGAACACGCTCCTTGGTCTCTGAACTGATGTTCTCATTATCACTCAAGGCCCGCGAGACCGTAGAGTGCGCAAGGTCTAAGTGCGCAGCGAGCGCCTTGAGTGTAACGGGAGCGCCGTCACCAGCCTTAAACCGTTTCATCGGAGCGATCGTATCATCTTTGTGACGACCAGCTAAACCCTGGACTCGCGCTGCACTCGATGCGACCGTTCAATTACTTCACGGTGTTTACGCGGTAGTAAATCCGCTTGCAAAGGCGCAACGACTTTTCCGGCTACCTGCTCATGCTTCAGTCCAGTATATGACTGCTGGGCGTCCGGCGATCCTCGCAGCTTCAAAAATTGTAGGCTACCGTACCTAGAAATACGCGGCCGGGCTGCGGCCATGCCACATCGCTGAACAGACCGGTCTGTTTCTGGGACTCGTAATCGGAATACCAGCGCCTGTCAGCGAGATTCTTGACGGTCAACGCCATCTTCCAATGGCTCTCGTCAGCGAGAATCAACGCTGTATCAATCATATACAGATTGGGTGCCTCATTCACATTATCGACGTACCACCACTGCTTGCCGCGACCGGTGAAATTGACGCTCGGCGTAAGCGTCCAAGCACCGCCCAGAGGTTGGACGTACTGTCCACCCACGGAAAATGTCCAGTGGTCAATGACGGGAAGCTTATTCCCGATTATGTTGCCAACGGCTGCGGTCACCACCGCCGGCAAGCCCATGGTGTTCGTAATCTTCGAGTTCATCAGGCCGCCCGCAGCCTGCAGGGAAAGACCCTGTATCGGCGTGCGCGCTTCAACATCGAATTCAGCACCGTAGATCCGGCTCTTCGCGATGTTGAAAATCGTCTGCGTGGCGGTTTTGCCGTCAAACTGGAACTGGTCGCTGTTCTTGTAGTCCTCGTAGAAGACCGCCGCATTGGCCGTGATGGCGTGATCCGGCGTTTCCGTCTTGACTCCCAGCTCGTAACTCCAGAGCGTTTCCGGATTGTACTGGGTCGCCACGGTATTGATCACTGAATTGAACCCGCCGCTTCTGAAGCCCTTGCTCGCGGTCGCGTAAATGCGATCGTTATCGTCGAGCTTATAGGTCAACGATCCCTTAGGCTGGAACGCATCGTAGCGCGCACTTCGATGCGAGTTGTACGTCAGGTCGTCCTGTGAGATGACATTGTCATCGAAACGAAGCCCGAGAGTCGCTTCAAGCCGGGACGTCCAATCGAACACGACGTTACCGTAACCGGCGTAGTCGATCGTCTTGGTACGATCGTTCTGGCTGGGCACCGGCGTCAAAGGATCGTTCAGATCCAGGCCGGCCGTGAGCGGGGTTGGCACACCGTTGAATGTGGAAATGAGATTCGCCAACGCCCGGCTATAATTGGCGAACGCAATGGCCACCGGCAACTCGATTCTGCGGTCCTGGTTGAAGTAATAAAGTCCCAAGGTCCAACGCGGCCCGGTGGTGCTGTTGGAGGACACGCGAAGATCGGCTTGCCGTGCGATGTAACCCCAGGTCTGGGAATTCGCCAGAATCGGATAGGGAGTCCAATCCAGATCTCCTGGAATATTCGCGCCAATGCCCTCGCCGGCGCGCCCATAGTGCTCAGTCGTATGATTTTCGGCGAGGATGCCGGTCCAAGTCACGGCATCCATCTTGTAGTCGGTTCGCAAGGAGGTATCGAGGATGTTGCGATAGTCGATCGAAATGGGATCCGAGGTGGGCGCTAGATTGAAATTCCTGGCTTGATTAAAAATTGGCACGCCTGCAGGGCTCAGCACCGGGATGTAGTAATACGTTCCTGCCTTGAGACCATCCCAGGAAAAGCGCACGTCGAAACTAAGTTCATCGGTCGGGACATAGCGCAGGCGAGCGCGTACATTGGCGTTCTGCGACGAATCGGTCTTGCGATCGAGCACGGGGTTTTCAATGAATCCATCCGTGTTATTGACAAACGCCGAGACGCGATAGAAGAGCTTATCAGTGACAATCGGCCCCGAGATTGAGCCACGAGCCTGCACAGTGCCGCCATTTCCCCCGCCAGCAGCAAGCGTCCCTTCCGTATCGTTCGTAGGAGTAGTCGTTACTATGTTGATGGCCCCGCCGATGGCGTTGCGGCCATATAGAGCACCCTGCGGGCCTTTCAGGACCTCGATCTGCGCAATGTCGTTGAGGTCCTGAGAGACCTCATTCACATTGTTGAACTGCACGCCATCTAGGATGATAGCAACCGCAGGATCGCTATTGCGGATCGTATTAATGCCGCGGATATTCACGAACGAAGAGCCCGGCGACAACGATTCCGAGATGCCCACGTTTGGCAGCAACAGAGTGACGTCTTTAATGGTCTCGATTTGATTGCGGACTATGAAGTCCGGATTTAGCACCGCAATGGTGTCAGGAATATCCTGGACCCGCTCGCTGCGTAAGCGCGCGGTGACCACTACTTCGTTGAGAGACGGACTCTCCTCCGACGGGTTAACCTCCGGCGGCACTTGCGCCAAAGTCGGGAAGCTTGCGCCCACCAGCCCCGCCAAAAGCAATATTTGAGCAAATTCAAGGCGAGCGAATCCTCGCGCACCAGTCGCTTGTTTCACCAATCTCTCCCCTCGAAGACTTTGACTGTTAGAGTGACGCCCCCACCAGATCCCACACAGCCGCGACCTTGTCCGATTTGCCGGACGACTCGCGATGTTGAGTGAAGTGCGGCGCCTTGTGATATGCACCGTCTTTCATGATGACCAGCAGCTTGTTTCGATCCTGCAGCAAGCGGACATCCTTGGTGGGATCGCCGTTCACGACCAGCAGGTCGGCAAGATAGCCTGCCTTGATCAGTCCCAGTTCCTTGGGCATACCCATGATTTCCCCGCCCCACTTGGTGGCAGCCATAAGCGACTGCGCAGGGGTCAAGCCGATGATTTTCACGAAATGTTCCAGATCACGGGCATTCGTTCCCATCGGGTTCCACGCAAAACCGTAATCTCCGCCGGGCAAGATTCGCATGCCGCGCTTGAACAGATCACCGTAGATACGCGTGCACCCTTCGACCATCGCCTGCTGTTCCATTGAGGCAGCTACTTCGGGGGTGATTCCCCACGCCTGCGCCTCGTAGGCGGTCGCGTATATGATGCCGATTGCAGGCGCTAGAAAGACGTCGTTCTTCGCCGCCTCCAAGAGGTCGAAAGTCTCGCCTTCGATAAAGTCGCAATGGTAGATGACCCGGAAGCGATTCTTCAGCGCGAGGCGAACGGCCCCATCGGCGCGAGCATGACACGAGAGCCACGCGCCCCTCGCGTGCGCTTCATCGGCCGCCGCCGCCACCTCTTCGGCCGTGTAAGCACATTGGCGGCCAAATCCAGGCCTCACAAAGTTGTCGCCGGAAATATTGACTTTGATCGTATCCACACCTTCGCGAATCAGGGTGCGAACCATTTTCCGGATCGGCTCGACTCCGTCGACAACGATCTCAATGCCTTGGTGCGGCATATGAAGCTGATTCTCGTCGCCGAGCCCACCCGTCGATACGAGTTCCGGTGACGCGGCTTTCATTCGCGGGCCCGGGAGTCGCCCCGCGTTGATGAAGTTTCGAAGTACGATTTCCGTCCGTGGCTTGGAGGAGGCCGCGGAGTAAAGGCTGGTGAATCCCGAATCAAGCATGAGCCTCGCATTCTCGGCCGCGATGAGCATGTGCTCTTCGGGCGGAATCTGGCCCATCTCTTTCAAACGCACCATGTTGGTATAGGTGACGTGCGCATGGGCCTCGACGAGACCAGGCATGAGCGTATTACCGCCGCCGTCGACTACGTAACGCCCTTCTCGATCGAGCCGTTCTCCCCCGGTGGCCACGGCGCGAATGCGTTTTCCCTCCACCAGCACTTCGCCGGGGACGGGCAGGCTGCCGGTCCCGTCGAAGATGCGGACGTTGGTAAAGAGCTGCGGTCTCGCAGCTTCCGAACTGTTATCAGCCATTGCCTCCCCCAAAAACATCCCTTGATGCTTTGGCGCGCGCTGCCATTGCGACTGCCTAGAAATTCAGACTACGCACACGTGAGCATGAAGTCAACCTGTTGTGACGTACGCCCCACGTTTCCACGCTACAGCAAAGAAGTGGCCGCCGATGGTCGGCATGTGTTACGGGCACGCATGCCTTTTAAAGCCTTAAAATTGCAATCACAGGGTGACGAGGCAGCCTGCCTCCAGATTGCATGCGCACGCGCTGGGGCTGGCACCGACCGCCGGCAGCAAACGGTTGCAGGAATGACCGTCAATAGATAATCTGTGCACACGTGTCCAGAGGACCAGTCATGTCGCGTCTCGAACGCCCCACGATCGAGCAAGTCAGAGCCATTCAGGTTCTAGATTCGCGAGCGCGCCCCACCGTTTCCGTGGAAGTGGCCGTTTCCAACGGAATTCGCGCGCGTGCGTGCGCGCCGTCAGGAGCGTCCACGGGCTCTGCTGAAGCCCTTGAGCTGCGAGATCACGATACCCGCGACTTCGGAGGGGACAGTGTACGGAGAGCCGTTAAGAACGTGTTCGATCTGCTGAGCCCAGCAATCCAGGGATTCGACGTCACCGACCAGGGCACGGTGGACGCTGCCATGGCCGCCGTAGACGGGACTTCGAACTGGTCACGAATCGGTGGCAACGCGTCGGTCGCCACATCTCTGGCGGTGTGCCGCGCCGCTGCCCTGTCGGTGGACATGCCGTTGCATCGATACATCGGTCAACTCTGCGGTGGAAGCGAATGCTCCATGCCGATGCCAATGACGAACATATTCAGTGGCGGACTTCATACGCGTCATGGGATGGACATCCAGGACTTTCTATGTATTCCCAACGGAGCGCAAAGTTATGCCGAGGCGCTTGATTGGATTTGTCGTGTGCGCTCTGCAGCGTCTGCTGTTGTTTCCAAGCGCGGTATCAGCACGCTGCTCGCAGATGAAGGCGGCTTGAGCCCGGCGTGCAGCTCAATTGAGCAGGCATTCGACCTGATGCTGGAGACGTTCGAATTTGCGGGCCTGCACTGCGGCGATCAGCTATCCATTGCGATCGACATGGCGGCTACCGGGCTGGTTGATGGCGACAGCAATTACCGCTTCGCTCGCGAAGGTCTAACCCTCAGCGCCCGAGAGATTGCCGCAATGCTCGCTGACTGCGGCAGAAAATATCCGCTGGTTTCGGTCGAAGATCCGTGTGCGGAAAATGATTGGAGCGGGTGGGCACACATTACCAAGTCAATCGGTCACCTGCAATTGATTGGGGATGACCTGTTTGCAACACAACCAGAACGCATTCTGCAGGGCAAGGCGGCGGGAGCTGCTAATGCTGTGCTGATCAAGGTCAATCAAAACGGCAGTCTTACAGGAGCGCTACACGCCCTCAAGACCGCGCGCCAGGTCGGTTTCCGTACCATTGTGTCAGCTCGATCGGGTGAGACGGAAGACGATTTTATCGCCGATCTTGCAGTAGGCACCGATGCCGGACAGATCAAAATCGGCTCGGTGCGGTCCTCTGAACGGCAGAGCAAATACAACCGACTTGCCTGGATCGCCGCGGACGAAGGCGAGCAGCTGCCGCTGCGCAATCCGTGGGCTCTGAACGCTGGCAAGCTGCATGCACAAGCCGGTTGACACTGCGCCTGAGTCAACGACAGGAGCCGACGATGAGTCTGGGATATGAAGTACAAGGATCGGGGCCCACCGTTTTCATGGTGCATGGATTGGGTGGAAGTTCGAATACGTTCCAACCGCAGGCATTAGCGCTCGCCAAACGCTTTCGAGTTGTCCGACCAGACCTGCCGGGAGCGGGTCGCTCAGCCATGCTTGCGGCCGGAACCATCCACTCGGCCGCGGATGCGCTGCTTGAGCTGGCAGCCGGACTGAACGTGACCTCAGCGCACTGGGTGGGCCATTCTTTAGGGGCGGTTATATGCCAAGTTATCGCCGCACGGCCGGGGAATACTGTTAAATCGTTGTCCCTCCTTGGACCTTTTGCAGAAGCGGCGCCGGCCGCACGAACGGCGCTCGGCGAGCGTGCGGCCAAGGTTCGGGCTCAGGGCCTTGATTGGTTCGTCGACGGTTACATTGCAAACTCTCTGGCGAAGGCCACACTGGAGAATAATCCGACATGTGGGGCTTTTCTGCGCGAAAGCCTGCAGCGTCAATCGCCCAATCAATACGCGGCCTTCTGCTCTGATTTAGCTGCTTACTCAGCCATCGCGCTCGAAAATATACTTGCACCGACGCTCCTGCTAACTGGCGACGAAGACAAGGTGGGCGCGGTCGCAAGCGTGACCGAAATGTCGCGCCGACTTCCCCACTCGACGCTCCGAATTCTAGAGAACTGCGGCCATTGGCTTACCGTCGAGCGGCCCATGGAGGTCACTGCTGCTCTCGAAAGTCATCTCAATGCAATGGAATCTTTTTGAACTTGGTGGCGGCCACCTGAAGTTGCCGATTTGCAGTGCAACTCGGGCTCGGCGAGCGCGCGATGATCCGACTCACATCGCTTTCCGGGGATGTGTCCTCCAATGTGTGTAAAGCATCCGGTCGCGGAGTTATTGGTGATCAGCGACAAAGCGGCCGCGCAACTGAGATGCCACATGCAGCATTTGGTTGATAGGGAATGGCAGCCCTGATGCAGCGTCGAGGCGCACCCTACCACTCCGCCCCAAAAGTCCTTATCACGGATCATCCGTGGCCTGACATATCCGTGGAGCAGGCAGTATTCAGCCAGGCAAAACTGACGCTCATCTGCGGTCCCGCGGTCGCGGGATCCGCCGAAGATGTCGAGCGCCTGGTCCGTCAGCACAACCCCCGCGCCATTCTGGCATGCTGGGCGCCGGTCTCTGAAAATGCCATTGCGGCACCGTCCGACCTGGCCGTCGTCTCTCGCCTCGGCGTTGGCCTTGACAACATCGCAGTGGCAGCCGCGACGGCCCGGGGGACCTGGGTGACAAATGTGCCGGACTATTGCGTTGCCGAAGTATCGGATCACGCGATAGCCATGCTCTTGGCGTATACGCGCGGGGTTGCCCGTCTGAGCTCCGAAGTCAAGATCAACGGCTGGCGGCGCGATGGCAGCGATCTGCTGCGCATGTCCGATCTGACGGTAGCGATCTGGGGCTATGGCCGCATCGGGCGGGAAACAGCCCGCAAGCTCATCCCGTTCGGGTGCCGGATCATCACGTATTCGCAACCTGCGCCGGTAGTTGAGGCGCCCGTCGAAGCCGTGGCTCTAGCTGAGATTCAGGCACATGCCGACGTCATCATCCTGCACATTCCGCTTACGCCAGCAAGCGCCAAGATCGTCGATGCGCGCTTTCTGACCTTGTGCCGGAAGCGGCCGTTCTTGATTAACGTGAGTCGCGGCGAACTCGTCGACAATACGGCGCTATTGTCCGCGCTCCAAAATGGCCAGATTCGAGGCGCGGCGCTCGATGTGGTGGACGGCGAGCCATCACCGCCGATCGAGCTGCTGCGTGACAGAAACGTCATCGTCACGCCCCACGTAGCCAACTCCTCAACGTCGGCGCTCATCGACCTTCGGCGCCGGGCCTGCGAAGAGGTTGTGCGGGTACTGAATGGAGATCCACCTGTTCATCCGTGTAATGCACCTATTCTCGACCGGCCCCTGGATGGAGGCGTCGCCAGCGATATTCGAGTCATCACCGGCAGTCACGGCCCGGAAGTTATCAAGCGTGCTCTGCCGAAACTCAAGGTGGCCGCCGAGTGGTTTTCAGACCCGGCGCGATCGGACATCGAAGTGGCCGCCATCCGCGCAGCGGCGGAGCTCATCGGCCCGTGCAATGTCCCTCAGATCTTGTGGGCGAAACCCGATGAGCATACGTTCGCGATGCGCTTGGTGGATAGAAGACTGTCGAACTGGAAAACTCAGCTCTTGGCGGGGCGCATCGATGTCCGTACGGCCGCGCGTGCCGGCGAGCTGCTGGGGCAGCTACATACGCGATCGGCCCCGCGAAATGACATCCGCAGACGATTCGAAGACACGACCTACTTCGAGGAGCTTCGAATCGAACCGTTCTTCCATAGAGTAGCCGCCAAAAGTGGGGAGCTGGGCGGCCAAATAAGATCCATCGCGGCAGGCATGCAGTCACGTCGCAGTGCCCTGGTGCACGGCGATTACAGTCCGAAGAATCTGCTCGCTGACGGCCGCGACATCGTCGTTTTGGATTTCGAAGTGGCGCATTGGGGCGATCCGCGCTTCGATGTGGGGTTTTGCCTGTCTCACCTGCTGCTCAAGACGCAACGGCGTGAAGCGATCAAGACCCAGATGCTGAGTGCCATCAATCATTTCGTCTCCGCCTACAAGGCGACGGGACCGGCCATTGTCGATCAGCACCTGGAGGAGATCGTTGGCTGCCTCATGCTGGCAAGACTGGACGGGGCCTCGCCGGTCGACTACTTGTCGGATATGGACGTTGCATCGACTCGAGCCGTGGCAGCCGCGATGATCACCAGCCAAGGAGGGTCGATCGAGGCCCTGTTCCCCGGCATCGCGTTGTAAGGAGCTCTATGTCTTCTCGAACAGCATCGGTGCGTGCTCGGCAGGTTCGGGACTCCCGCGGTCGGCCCACGGTCGAAGCAGAGGTTTGGCTCTCTAACGGCT
This sequence comes from uncultured Pseudomonadota bacterium, assembly GCA_963839055.1. Taxonomy (GTDB): domain Bacteria; phylum Pseudomonadota; class Gammaproteobacteria; order Steroidobacterales; family Steroidobacteraceae; genus 13-2-20CM-66-19. Next base: position 68,619 of record CAWITP010000001.1, read on the forward strand.
CCTGGGGACGCGCCTGCGTGCCTTCGGGCGCGTCTACCGGTCGTTACGAAGCTTTGGAACTGCGCGATCGCGATTATTGCCAATACGATGGCCTTGGTGTGCGCAGAGCGGTTAACAACGTTATGACGGAGATTTCGGGGTGCGTGGCCGGCGCGGATTCCACGCATGCCGGCCGTTGGTTCCAGCCGATGTCGGTCCAGCGTTCCATATGATGCCGGGCCGGGTATGAGCAGGACGTTGATACTTTCGTTGAGCTCCTGATCTTAATCAATGGAGGTGGACCTGCGGTCGTAGCGATCATCGAGGATCTCGAGCAGATCCCGGCGGATCGCATCCGGGAGTGGTGCGAGTCCGAAGTCATCGATGATTGGACTGCTGCTGGTTTTCCGGACACTCAGGTAAGGTGCACGGAGAACGGGAGCGGGCATGAAGAAGACACGCAAGGCGTATACGGCAGTACAAACGCGAGGCAGTCAAGCTGGTGCGAGGGGGATTGACGGCCTCTGAGGTGGGTCGTGACTTGGGGGTGAGGGGCAACCTGGTGGCACGTTGGGTTCGAGAACACGAGGCGGATGCGCAGCAGGCATTCCCTGGACAAGGTCAGATGAAGCCAGCGGATGCGGAGATGGATCGTTTACGCAAGGAGATCATCAAGCTCAAGGCGGAGCGCGACCTGCAAAAAAATTCGCGGCCCTGGCGGCGCGGCGCGCCAGGAGCCCTGTTTCATTCAGATCAAGGCACTCAATACAGCAGTACGCACTTTCAGGACCCTGTTGGCGGAGCATGGGATCACCTGCAGCATGAGTCGCAGTGGCAACTGTTGGGATAATGCGGTCATCGAAAGCTTCTCCTCATCACTGAAGACCGAGCGCACGGATCAGCAGCAGTATCTGACACACTACAGCCGATATCCTCCAGCCCGCGACGGCACATGGATTGGCCGCCTGAGGCAGCGCCCGGTTATGGCGCATAAGGCTCGAGGTCCGCCAAGCGCGCGGCTCCTTTGGCAAGGAACCCTGCGGGCCCACCCGCACCGCGCTTCTTCGCGCGGGAGGCGTTATCCGTGGGGGTTAGTTTGGGGGTCCCGCGGACATGTCGCTGCACGCCGCGCACGTGGGCATCTAACGGGCGCGTAGCGCGTTCGCAGATCCGGCGGCCGCCACCATGTGCCGCAAGCGGCAGAAACCGAATACGGGCATCGATCCGCTTAATGGGCATCTAACTTGGTTATCTCACACCGCGTGCGGCATCGACACCCACTGAAAGCCACGAGGGAGGTCGCGCGACGAACACCAAAAAAGTTCTCTGAGCAGACAGCTGACGCAGCGACGGCGCTGGTGAGCACCTCCAGGGCGCTGTGGTCCTTGCCGAATCCACGGATGGCGAGGTCTGCCGTATGTGGGCATGACACCCGCTACCGTCCACCGAGCAATTTCAGCTTGGACATCGCCAGCTGGAGCTTCACTCATTCCAGCGAGGAGCCCTTTCGGGCTGCCGGTTAAGTGGCTGGCGGCAAGTACGCACCAACGCGAACCCGCCTACCTGGTGGATGCCGCCACTATGTCGTGTGTTTAGGGAACTTTGTGAGGCTGGCTGGAGTTTTCTTCAGCAGTCATTAACACGACGGGTCTCCACATGCTCAGAATGCTGATGCGCGCCTCGCTTGCCTGTGGCGTTCTCGGGGTCACGGCGTGCGGTGGCGGCGGTGACAGTTCGCCCCCCGCGCCTACCAGGATTGTGACTCAAATTTCCAGCGACCCGGCTATCGACGGCGATATCGAACAAACCAGCCAGGATACCTTTACGATCACCCAAGGCATGTCTCCGACCGTGCAGAGCGTGCTGGCCGGCATCGATCCTGTAGCCCAGACGGAATTCAGGGCGTTTCTGTCCTTCCCCTTGACGGGTGCAGGAGGAGTTCCTGGCGATGCGGTCATCGACTCGGCATTCCTGGAAGTTTTCATCGATGACTTGCAGCCGCCCAGCGGTAACCTGCCGATCCTGATCGACCTCGTCAGCTTTCAGCCGCCAACACTCGTCTCGACCGACTTCGACCGCACGCTACAGCCGGCGCTCGCCTCCACGACTATTTCCCCTCCCATCGGCAGTTCCGATTTAGGGACATACGTCTCTGTCGATGTCACGGCACTAATGGTCCAGGCTCAAAGGTTAGGGCTCACTGACTTCCAGGTACGTATCATGGAAGATGTAGGACCGGCGATCGCCGTACTGATGAGCATCGATGACACAACCGGCGCAAACCGATCAGCTCGCGCCCCCGTGCTGACGGTGACTTATCTCTAACACGCCATCCGCAACATGACGTGTCAGCCTGCTAGCAAGGTGGTCGCTCTGTTGCCATTGAAGACATCCCACGTTCACACCGTGAGGGGTGAATGCCATCGAGGGAAAAGTGAGACGTCAACCGTATTCGCCGTGATAGGTTACTTGCTGGCGTTCGGCGGGGCATCAGCTTCGTCTGTCAGCCCGCCAAGCGTCGAGAATCCATCTATCAGCCAGGCGAGCGCTCGCGAGATTGGCTCAAATTGAAGCTCGATCTCCAGCAGGAGTTCGTGGTCGGCGGCTATCGTCCCTCAGGCAGCGACAATTCGATGCGCTGCTGGTGGGCTACTACGAAGGTCGATCACTCAGGTTCGCTGGCAAGGTACGGGCGGGCTTCGTCCCGCACACCAGGCGCGAACTCCTCAAGCAACTGAAGCCACTCGCCATCAGAGATGCCCATTCAGCAATCTGCCTGATGCGACATCAGGGCGCTGGGGCGGCGGCGTGACGGCCGCCGATATGGCTGAGATGCAGTGGATCAAGCGAAGATGGTCGTGCAGGTTCGCTCGTGGAATGGACTGCAGAATCCCGGCTGCGGCACGCGGCCTTCCTTGGCTTGCGAACCGACAAGATAGCGACGCATGTCGCTCGCGAGGCTTGAACGAGACCATCGCGGAGCCGCTTTATTTCTTACCTAACGATTCCCGTACCTTCTCTGCAGAGGTGCCCACCCGCGCCACGGCATCTTTGAGCTGCTGCTCGTTGACGCCCAGTGACTTCGTCCAGTGCCGTACCTCATTGGGGTCGTGGATATCGATTCGTTTGTTGTCCGGTGGACCGGGGTTGCTCTTGTCGTCAGACATGATCTTGCTCCAAGCAGGGGGATTGTTCGCCTAACGGGTACGGGACCCCTCGGTTCCAAAATAGCGTGTCCCGGACGGTACCCCTCCATTGGGCGTTGATCGTTGGAACCGCCCGGCTTGCGGTTGATTCTTTATCGGTGACTGCCAAAACGAAGAACAGCTTTCGCACGCGCCGGACAGATCGCGATGAGCTCGCAGCCATGGTGAAAGGACCGCGCCGATCCCAGCGCGTTCGCCCTTCGCATCGCTCCCCGAACTGATCCGGCCTCCTGGGTGACGCTGATTCCAGCAGGGCCGACGGAGATGCAGGTCCACTGGTCAACACGCCCGGCTTCGTCTCAAACAAGGCATTTGCGGATTTGTATTGGACTTGAAAAGGCCTGGCGCAGCTGCCACAACGCCGCTAGAAAGGCATAAGCCTTTGACTTTCGTGGTGGAAAGGGAGGCACCCTCCTTAGTGATCTAAACGCTTGATCGAACAGTCCGTTCACCGTGTGACGTTCTCGAAGCTTCCCCGATCATGCCCCCCGACAGAACCCTCCCGAAGACGTCCGAACACGCGCACTTAAGCCCACGGTCAGACGCCAGTTCGGCGACAGCGCGGTTTCTGCTGCGCCTGCCTCTCTTACGGGATCGAAATTGTGGGTTCAACTCTGGAGCCATGTAGCTGTACTCGTCCCAGATCGTCCATGTGCTGCTCGCCGAACATAAGCCGCCGAAGATCCTCGGCTGATGGAATCGCCTGGATTAGTTTATCGCGACAACGGGATGCCACGAGAAGTCGGCCATCCGCCTGCTGAATAGACTGCCGCTCGTCCGTTATCCCCAGAGCCGTCGCCGTCCTTCTCTGTACGACGAGGCGACACGTGCCGCCTGCAGTGCTGTGGGAGGCTTCCGATCGAGTCTGCGGGAAGCGTTTACGGGCGCTGCTGCAGATCCTCTGTTGCCAGCCTAGGAGCGAAACGGACACCTGAGCCGTGCCGAGGTACGCCGCCGCGTGCCCCCGCGAATCTTCGCTGATTGGCACGAGCCCTTGCCGGGTGGCATGGAGATGGACGGGGTCGCCCACTGCGTAGATGTTAACGGTCGGCAGCTAGATCCATAGCCTCGTGCTGACCGGTGTTGCCAGCCGATTAGTTGAAGCAGCGCCTGTGGTGGTTCGCGACAACAGCCTCGTGGTGGAGGCACTGGAGCGCATCAGCCTCACTCTGCCCTTTACTCTGTGCGCGCTCGACGCGGATACGGCGGGGAGTTCGTCAATGAAAGGCTCATCCAATACTGCATGGATCACGGAATCGACCTCACGCGCTCGCGACCCTATCGGAAAAATGATCAAGCCTGGAGCAGAAGAACGGCGCCGTTGTGCGTAAGCTCCTGGGCTATCGGCGCTTTGCCGGGATCGCTGCTGCCCGGGCGATCACAGGTCTGTATGGTGCCGAGTCGCGGCCTGAACACGTGCTTGTGTCTAGAACTCACCGGCGCAGGTTGAGCGATGCGGGACCCATGGCGCGAACTAACGTACGCCTTGACCCTGTGTCCAGGCGCGCCGACGTGACTGTCTGAATCAGTTGCGCCACGGGTAGCCACAGTCATCGGCTGACCTGCGGCCGCCCTTGGTACGTGCGTTCACTAGCAGCCTGACGTGCCCAGCGCCTTCATGGGAAAATGGAGGTCTTATCAATCAGGACCTCTCCCTATGAACCCCCAGGCCATCGTTCCATCGCACGCCCGTGTCGTCATCGTCGGGGGCGGAGTGATCGGAACTTCCGTTGCTTACCACCTGGCGTCCATGGGCTGGAAGGACATTGTTCTGCTGGAGAGGGACAGGCTGACCTCGGGAACGACATGGCACGCCGCTGGCCTGATGGTGACCTTCGGGTCCACGTCCGAGACCTCGACGGAGATGCGCAAATACTCGCGTGATCTCTATCGGCGCATTGAGACGGAAACCGGCCAATCCACTGGACTTGCACAGATTGGCTTCATCGAGGTCGCTGCGGACAAGGGGCGGCTTGAGGAGTATCGGCGAGTGGCGGCCTTTAACCGCTATTGCGGGATCGACGTACACGAAATTTCACCGCGGGAAGTGAAGGAGCTGTTTCCACTGGCGCACGTGGATGACCTCGAAGCCGGCTTCTACGTTAAAGAGGACGGCCGCGTGAACCCGGTGGACGTCACGATGGCGCTCGCTAAAGGGGCGCGAATGAAAGGTGTCCAGATATTCGAGGGCACGCCCGCGACCGGTGTGTTGCAAAGTCGCGGGCGAGTCACAGCGGTGCGCACGGCTCTCGGTGACATTAAAACGGAAGTCGTCGTGAATTGCGCCGGGATGTGGGCCCGCCAGTTCGGAGCGATGGCAGGCGTTACGCTCGCCAATCAGGCCGCGGAGCACTATTACCTCATCACCGAGCCGATAAAGGGACTGCCAAAGATGCCGGTGCTCGAGGACCCGGGCGCCTACGGGTACTACCGCGAGGAGGCCGGCGGGCTCATGGTCGGTCTGTTCGAGCCTGTATGCGCGCCCTGGAAGGTCGAGGGCATTCCGGACGATTCTTCGTTCCTTGAACTGCCGCCCGATTGGGAGCGCATGACGCCCTTCCTGGAGCGCGCCATGTCGCGCGTTCCAATCACCGCTGAAGTGGGTATGAAAAAGTTCTTCTGTGGGCCAGAGAGTTTTACTCCTGACTTGCGCCCCATTGTTGGGGAGGCGCCGGAACTACGGGGTTATTTCGTTGCCGCTGGCCTGAATTCAATCGGCATCCTGACCGGCGGTGGACTAGGCCGAGTGCTGGCGCACTGGATCACCACCGGGCATCCGGACGTTGACGTAACCGGATTCAACATCGACCGGCTGCATCCCTATCAAGCGAATCCCGAGTACCGCCGGCAGCGCACGGTGGAATCTTTGGGACTGGTGTACCAGTGCCACTACCCTTCGCTGTCCCTGGCCACGGCGCGCAATGTACGTAAGTCGCCCTTCCATGATCGGCTGGCAGCCGCTGGGGCTTACTTCAAGGAGATCAGCGGTTGGGAAAGCCCTGACTGGTATGGCGAGCCGGGGGCGAAGCCCGATCCAGGTCCACTAACCTGGGGAAGGCCCAGTTGGTTTAGCCGCTGGGAACGCGAGCATCACGCCGCGCGCGACGGCGTGATTCTCATGGACATGTCCTTCATGGGCAAATTCATGGTCCAGGGACGGGATGCGGGCCGCTGCCTGGAGCGCATTTCCGGAAATCGCGTTGATGGCCCGCCGGAGACTATTACTTACACCCAATGGATGCACGAGCGCGGCACGCTCGAGGTCGACCTCACCGTCACGAAACTCACGGACGAGAAGTTCCTGGTGGTCGTCACGGACACCATGGTGCGGCACGCCGAGACATGGATGAACCGCAACATCCCGGAGAATGCACATGCATTCGTAACCGATGTGACTTCTGCATTCGGTCAGCTGAATGTCCAAGGGCCAAAGTCCCGGGCGCTTCTCCAGAGGCTGACGACGGTTGACCTCTCCAACAGCACGTTTCCATTCCGCACTGCACGTGAGATTGATATTGGATTTGCACGAGCTCTCTGCATCCGGATCACATATCTGGGCGAGCTGGGATATGAGCTCTACATCCCTGCCGAGCAAGCCACACACGTCTATGACCGATTGATCGAGGCTGGACGGGATATTGGGCTCGTGCATGCCGGCCTTAAGGCGCTCGGGAGCCTGCGCATGGAGAAGGGATATCGCGATTACGGTCATGATATCGACAACACGGATGTGCCGGATGAGGTGGGTCTTGGCTTCGCGTTGGATCTGAATAAGCCTGGTGGGTTCATCGGCAAGGAAGCAGTACTGGCACACCGAAGCAAAGGACCTCTGACTCGCCGTCTCGTGCAGGTCTTTGTGAAAGATCCGGAGCCTCTCATGTATCACGCCGAAGTGGTGCTGCACGATGAGGTCCCGGTTGGATACGTTCGGGCAGCGTCGTACGGACACTCTCTGGGAGGCGCGGTGGGCCTCGCCATGATAGAGCCGAAGGTCCCGGTCGATGCTGCCTACCTCAACAGCGGCAAGTGGGAAGTGGAAATCGCAGGCAAGCGTTACCCTGCACTTGTGTCACCGCGCCCGCTCTTTGATCCCGCCATGAAACGAATTAAGGCCTGATGTTAGGAATCAACGTGTACTGCAGCCCGGGGCCCTGCCAGACGGCACTGGCCAAACGGCCCGGTAATTCGACTCGTGGACTTGACCCGCTTTGGTGGACACCTCATGGTTAGTTTTCGAGGAGTCCACAATGGCAGACAAATCGGTCCGGTACACCCCGGAGTTCAAGCGGCAGATGGTCGATCTGGTGCGCTCAGGGCGCACGCCGGCGTCTCTTTCCAAGGAGTTTGGGCCCACGGCCTGGACGATCTCGCTGTGGTTGAAGCAGGACGCGCGCGATGCGGCCAAGGGCGATGGCGGCTTGACGAGCCCGGAGCGCGAGGAGCTCAGCCGGCTGCGGCGTGAGAACCGCAAGCTCAAGGAAGAGCGGGAGATTCTTTCAAAAGCCGCGGCCTGGTTCGCACACGAGAGCGGTTCCTCGAAGCGCTCTTCGGATTCGTAAGAGCCAACCAGGCCACCCATTCGGTCGGGGTTATGTGCCGAGTGCTGAAGATCTCGAGGAGCGGGTTCTACGCCTGGCTCAAGCGGCCGATGTGCGCGCGAGCTCGGATGGATCTGTATCTGACGGGCAAGATCGAGGCGATTCATCGCCGCTCGCGTGGCGCGTACGGCTCGCCGATGATTCACGCCGAGCTTGCCGATGAGCATGGCATCCGCGTTGCACGCAAGCGTGTCGCCCGGCCGATGCGCGCTGCGGGCTTGCGCGGAGCGACACTGCGGCGTTTGTGGTCACCACAACCCCGGATTTGCAGGCTTTGCGCCCGATCGATCTGGTGGATCGTCGCTTCTATGCCGAGGCACCCGATCGATTGTGGGTCGCCGATATCACCTACATTCCGACCTGGACGGGGTTTCTGTATCTTGCCATGGTGTTGGATGTCTACTCGCGTCGGGTGGTCGGTTGGGCCATGGAGACGCATCTGAGGACCGAGCTCATTCTCGCGGCTCTCGACATGGCGGTCACTCAACGCCGACCCGAGGCGGTAATCCATCACTCCGATCGCGGCTGTCAGTACACCAGCTATGCTTTCGGCAAACGATGTCAGGAGGCCGGTGTCATGCCCTCGATGGGCTCGGTGGGGGATGCCTACGACAATGCGATGGCCGAGAGCTTCTTCGCCACCCTCGAGCGCGAGCTGCTCGCTCGCAGACGCTTCCGCTCGCAGGCTGAAGCCAAAATGGCGGTGTTCGAGTGGATCGAGGGCTGGTACAACCCGCATCGCCGTCATTCGTCGCTCGGATACCGCTCGCCGGTCAATTACGAGCGCGCTCATCATCGTTCGCAGAACCAAATCCACCCGGAGCTCCTGCCGGCTTCGCCGGCAGTCTGCGCTGCGGTGTAAGATCGAGGAGGAAACATCAAGAAAATACCCGACTAAGCAAACTCAATCCTGTCCACCGAAACGGGGCAGGTCCATCGCGCAATTTCGGGTTAGTATGCGCAAGCTGCGCGATGTCGCTACCCCTATCGTGAACCTTGACCCCACCTCGAATTGCTACGCTTCAGGGAAGATAGGGTGCAGCACGCGGACAAAGCCCGGCTCAATTGCCGCGCACGAAGGTGGAGCGAGCGCACAGAAGTGATTTTGGTGGAAAGGGAGGACTCGAAAACGGCGGAAGTTAGTGTTGGATCAATAACATGATGATTGTGTTAGATCAGCACGTCCCCTCCAACATCCGTCAAATCCCCGGATTTGCTACCATATTTGCCACTCGATGTTATAGTGAGAGATTGGGTTTGCCACCCGAAGTTGGTAGTGCGGGGGCCGTTGCTTCGACAACGTTGCGGGCTTGCTGCCTGTGTTCGTACGATACGTGTATCCGCCCTGACCTCGTCCTATCCTTCAACTATGGACAGTACTTCAGGTGCAGGCCGCCATTGCGATTCGCGAAGCGATCGCGCATCGTTGATGTGCGTGGGGAGTCGTGTACCTTTGCCTCGATATCTTGAGCCTTGGCGGTCGAGGGTGGGGATACGGTAGACCCTTGACCACGGCGGAGATCGCGCACGTCGCCCGGACGGCGAGCGGCCGGCAGCTTCGGAGCGGCGTAATCAGGACTTTTTCTTCGCCAACGACGCTCGCGCTTCCTTGAGTTGTTTCCAGTTCGGCGCGTATTTGAGCGCCTCGTCATATTTTGCGAGCGCGTCTTTCATGTTGCCTTGTTTTACGAGCACATCACCCCAAGCTTTCAAAGGGTCTGCCCAGTGCGGTCCGCGCTTGTTGGCATTGAACAGTTTCGCCGCGGCACCCACAAGGTCGCCATGCCTTGCGAGCGCCACACCCCAGGAGTAGTACGCCGCGGGCAGGTCTGGTGCGAGCGCCACTGCCTCGGCATACGCTTTCTGAGCGCCAGGCCAGTTGCCGCGATCGTCGAGGATATCGGCGCGGAAACGGTAGCAATCGACGAACGTGCCGGCGGCCTCCAGGGACGCATCGGCCTTGTCGGGATGCCTCGCCGCTTCCTCGACTGGGGCGATCCAGCAGTGGTAGCCAGGATTGTTGGTGCGGACCGCCGGGTTTGCGTAGGCCATGCCAAAAGCATTTAATTCGCCGACCGCGGTGGCGAAGTCACCGGCCTCCAGCGCCAGTCGACCGCGCACGTGATGGATCATCGCGTTGCCCGCCAGATCGTCCGGATCTTCCTTCGCCGTCTTGAGTGCAAGGCCCGCGGCCTCCGGATCGTGCAGTCGCATCTCGATGTCGGCGATGTTCGGGCCGGCCGAGATGACGCCTGATCCAGCGCCGGCATTGGCCTCGGCATCGGCCACGGTCGACTCGAGCCACGGCTTCAAGTTCCAGGTGAGATAGTCCCAGTTCTGGTACATGGTTTCGGGGGCCCGTCCCGGGCGGCCACCGGCGACCCTCCGCATTGCCTCGCCAGCCTGCCAGGCCCCCTCCTCGTCGGCCAGGATCATCAGGTCGTTCTGGATGTTGTTATGTGCAGTCCAAAGGTCGGGTTGGAGCTTGGCGGCCGCGCGCTCGAGTCCCAGCGCCTCACGGACGGAGCCGGCGGAACTCTCGATCGCGACGGCCCATCGGGTCAGAAGCATGGCCCGCTCCGCGGGCTCGGCACTCCCCAAGGCGCTCTTGCAGAACGCAATCGCCTCTTCGTACCGTCCGTGGGTATTCAGGTAGCTGGCCCACCGTCCCGGCTGGGATTTCGAGTAGACGTACTCCGCAGCCGCGACGGTCAGCTTCCGGAGATCGGCGGCTGATCCCTCTATTGTCTTCGGCGGCACGCCGTTGCCGCGGACCGTTAGCGAGAGTCCGCCCGCCGGAGCCTCGACGAGATCGCCTTCGATGTGTACGTCGTGCCCGAACCGATCCCGGAGCAAGCGCGAGATCTCCCCAAGCGATATGCCTGTTTCAGGCACGTCGAGCTTGATGTTGCCGCTCCAGGCGCCGGTAAAGCTGCGGGCAGCAGAAGTACTGCGGGTGGCGTCCTGCAGCCCGCCGAGTTCGTCGAGCAGGCCGCTGGCGACGATTGCCCCGTCAATGCCATGTGCAGCGAGGGTCGACGGTATTCGGAACGGCTCTACCACCACCTGGCGGGAGGTAACGGAGTCGCGGACCATCAGAACGCCACCAGCGCCAATCGCCGTCGCGACGAGCACCAGGAACAGTTGGAATCCGACTCGCAGGCGCAGGCCAAACCGACGCAGGTCAACCTCGCGGGCCTGGCCTTGCAGAAAGTGAAGGCGCGCGGCGTGTTCGTCCTTGAGGTGCTCGTTCTGAGTATCGAGAAGTTGCGACTGCTTGCTCAAGAACTCGACTGTCTTGCGCGCGACTTCGGGATCGTTTCCGGCAAGCTTGGCGGCCACAGCCGACGCGAACGCTTCCGCACCAGCGAGCGCGTCTGAGCCCTCAACATCCGGCTTCCCGTCCTCTTCCCCCAGAATCCCGCCGAGCAAACCTTCCGCCATCCCCAGTCTCCGTCTTTTAACTCTTCGACTATGGTCGTCTACGCGACTGACCTTGGCAACCAACGTCAGCTATGAGGCGGTGATATCAAGACAGGGACCGGCAAGTGACGGCCGACAGCGGTCTACTGTCAGTTGCAATGCCATCGATCTCCACCGTGTGCGACGTTTCATGCCGGTGCATTTATTGCCTAACCTTAACGCGCCCATTTCCCTTGCGTTGGTTTGCGGCTTCGCGAGGTCGCATACGTGCGTTTGCTGTCTGAAGGCGTTGCGTTATGACGCTGATCGCTTGCGCGAGTCCGTACAAGCCCATTGCTTTGAACTGGTCCGTATCGGCCGCTACATGCTTCTAGTGTTGGCAATGGTGGGGCGCCGTGGAATCCGACGGTAGATCTCTGTTGCAGCGCGGGCCAGACCATTGTGTCTGGGCCGTCTGTCGGCCCCAGCCGAAACGTCCCCTTCATCCGGGAATACCTGATCAGTTCCTTCTAGGTGGCTGGACAGCGACAAATACCTGCGGCTCCGCTGCGCAATCCCTCTCACAATCCTCCATTCCCTTCAATCGCGCAGACGCCGCCCTGACGTGGTCTGCGCAGCGGAGGATATCACTGACCATTGTTAGTACAACTCGCCGCGCAAGCAAGTCATGGAGTTGGGCGGGCTCGCCTTCATCGAACGGCATGAGAACATCGTGCTGTTGGGTCCCTCGGGCGGGATGGTCTACTTTTACTTCGTTGGTCTCGATCAGGGGAGTGGTCCATTGTTACTTCGGCGTTGACACTTATTCAAAGCGCACTGGACCGACACCGAGCAGAGGGAGGTATTAGCGCTTATGAACATCGCGACAGGTTGCATAAATCACCACTCCCGTGCACGGCGCATTTCTCAGCCGGTAGTCGGTGATTGCCCGCGGATCTCGCGCTCGATCGCATAGAGCTCTGCTGAGGTGACAGCCCCGGTTAGTACGCAACGGGAGTAGAGTCCGCCAAATGGGGGCGACGATACTGAGAGAGTGGCAACGGGTTCTACAGGTGGTGACCGTGTTTTACCGATTACGACGAGCTTCAAGACCTCGTGGGGTGCGATGTTGGAAGACGCGAAAATTGAGCGGTTTCGATGGCTCGACCTGCGCCATCATTTTGCTTCGCGACTAGTCCAAGCCCGCGTACCGCTTAATACAATCCGCGAGCTGTTGGGCCACGGATCCATCGGTCGAGGGCTGCACGAACTTGGCTGCATGCATAGATGCCGGGCGGGAGACTAATAGGGCTTACTGATAATGATGCGCCCGAGCTCAAGCCGCTGGAACATTGTCACTGGGTGACTTGGTGAAAGGCCAAAGGTTGCCGATTGACTGTCATAAACGAGTCGCGCTATGCCCGTGTGGTCAGCTGGCCCCGCCTCAGATCAACCAGTACACGCGCATACCAGCGTAGAATCTCGTCACTCGCACTTACCGAGCACTTACGACCGTTCTAACTGACATCTGTGCAACATATCTATTGGATTCTAATATGGAAAGGGAGGCCACCGAACCTTTGAGCTAACGCTTTGATCAGCTGAGACATTCCCTGGTGTGGCCGTCTAAGCGTTCCCCAATCATGCCCCCCGACTGAGCACGCCTGCATGCGCCTTCACAAACGGAGATGGCCATGGCTTCTGCGGACATGGCGGCGACCTGCCCAACAGGATCTGTACGTAGACCGTGAACAGGGCTTGGCGAGCCTGCGGCTCCATGGTTAGTAGCCGACCTGATGAAAGTAGGTCACCCGAGCTCTACCAAAGCCTCGGGCTCGCCGAGTCCCATATGACAAGAACTCGATGCAGGATCGCGATGCGTCGGGCATCGACTCAGCGTACCGGGGCCTCGGCTACTTCGGAGACGGAGCCCAACCACGGGCGCTCGGCATCGATGAAGAAAGCATTGGCTTAGGGTTTCAGTTGCCTTTTAAACGGACAATCACTCGCTCGTCATGCATACGACACATACACGTCCTGCGTGACGTGTTTCGGATCCGGCCGCGGAGCGGCACGTGCGAATGCGACGGCGGCCTCAACGGCACGGTTAACTTCCGCATCGATTGCGTCGATCGCCTGTTGGCTGAGTGAGCCCTCTTTCAAGACTCGCGCCCTGAAGATTTTCAGGCAATCGCGATCGCGGCGCAGGGCGTCCCGTTCCTCTTTCGGACGATACGTGTCCGCGTCTCCACTGAAGTGCCCGTAATAACGGGGCACCAGAATATGGAGCAGCGTCGGTCCCCCACCGGCCCTGGCCCGGGCGATCGCTTCCCCTGCTACCTCGTACACCGCGAAGATATCCGTGCCGTCGACGCGAGAACCCGGCATGTCATAACCGGCGGCGCGCTTCAGCACATCCCCCGCGACCGCCCAGTCGCTGGCACTCGCCTCGCCAAAGCCGTTGTCCTCGACCGCAAAAATGACGGGCAGATTCCAGACTCGCGCCAGATTCATGGACTCGGCGGTCGAGCCCTGGTTGATGGCGCCATCACCGGTAAAAGCGATCGCCACTCCGCCGGTGCGGCGGTACTTGGAGGTGAGAGCCGCACCGCACGCAATCGGGGGTCCGCCGCCCACGATGCCGTTGGCCCCTAGCATGCCCTTTTCCAGATCGGCGATATGCATCGATCCGCCCCGGCCACGACAGGTACCGGTGCTGCGGCCGAAGATCTCCGCCATCATCTCATTGATGGTGCACCCCTTAGCGATGCAATGACCGTGGCCTCGATGCGTGGAGGCAATGCGGTCCTTGTCCGAAAGGTGCATGCAGATCCCTACGGCAGACGCCTCCTGGCCGGCATACAGATGCACTGCGCCCGGGACATCCCCCGTCGCCATCTCAACGTTGCACCGCTCTTCGAAGGCGCGAATCAGGGCCATATCCCGATAGGCGCGCGGCAGAAGATCGTTGGTCAATTTCGTCGTCATGTTCCACTCCGGTCGGTCTCCGGAACCGCTGTGGTGTTCCTGCGGTGCCGGACAGTGTTAATTCACTGCAATAATCGTTTGCATCATTTCACGCGCTTATCTTTCGCCCAAGAATCAGGCCACCTGCCAACCACCGTCCACAGTGAAGGACTGTCCGGTGCAGTACTGGCAGAGCTCGGACGCCAGGTAAACATAGATGCCTGCGAGCTCGTCGAGCTTGCCCAGGCGCCCCACCGGGATGCGGCTCAGCAGCGCCGCTTCGACCGCCGCTGGAGTTCGGTCGGTCAACACCGCGCGTTCAACGAACAATGCCTGCATCATCGCGGTGTCCATCTGTCCAGGACAGACGGCATTGACGAGAATCTCGTGGCGGGCCAACTCGGCGGCCAAGCTTTGCATCAACCCGATGAGACCAAACTTGGACGCGGAATACGCGCCGTTCTCGACTCCGCCGCGGAGCCCGAACAGCGATGAAGTGAAAATGATCCGACCGCCCTTACCCTGGCTCACGAGCTGGCGCGCGAACATCTTTGCGGTCAGGAAAGCGCCCGTCAGGTTGATGTCGATGACGCGGCGAAAGGCAGCCAAATCCAGATCGATGATGTGTTTCAGAACGAGAATGCCCGCGTTGGCCACGACGCAATCGACACGCCCAAATCGCTCGACCGTCTGCGCCACGGCATTCGCTGTTTGCGCCTCGTCAGTGACGTCCAAGGCAACAGCCAGTGTCCTTTCGGGGTCCGGCAGCGTGGCTGCTGCGCGCTCGAGCGTCGCGCGTGCGACATCGGCAAGTACGACCGAGGCGCCTTGCTGGGCGTAGGCGCGCGCGACGGCCAAGCCGATGCCCTGCGCCGCTCCCGTGACAAATGCAACCTTACCCTTCAACAATGCTTCATTGGACACAGGTGTTGCACCCACTGGTTCAGTAGCATGAGATCAGACCGCCGTGTAGCCGCCGTCGATGACCACGGATGTCCCGGTGATATAGCGCGATTCCGGCGAGGCTAGAAACAGTATGATCCCCACGACGTCATCCGGTGTGCCTTGCCGGCGGGCTGGAATCTTTCCAACAAGATCCCGCATCGTCGCTTCCGGATCCGTCTGGAAGGACCAAAAGGGCTTGTTGAACGGCGTTTCGATCCAGCCGGGGCAGATGCAGTTGACCCGGATGCCGAGCGGCGACAGTTCATCGGCCAGACTGCGCACGAGTCCAATCAAGCCTGACTTCGATGCATGATAAGCGGGCATGCCGGCGTGCCCGCGCAGCGCGCCCGTTGATGATGTGAAGATCACGCTTGGATTGGACGATCGCTTTAAATGTGGTGCCGCGGCCTGCGCAAAGAAAAACGGCGCGCGCAGGTTCACCGCGAGCGACAAATCCCAGGCCGCGGGCGTCCATTGCTCAAGCGGCATCGACTCGAGTATGCCGGCATTCACAAACAAGGTGTCAACCGCCCCATAAGCCTCGACGCAGGCCTTCACCGCTGCGCGCACCGCACCCACGTCCTGGACGTCGGCCTCTAAGGCCGTGGCGCGCCCAGGCAGCTCTTCCGCCGTGATCCGCGCGGCTTCCGGATAATTTCGGTCCACGAGAAGCACTGCATCGCCGCGCGCGCGGAACGCTCGGGTGGCTGCAAGACCGATCCCAGTTGCTCCGCCGGTAACTAACACGACGCCCATGCACTAACGCCGTGCTGCTCGGTCCACACAGACCACAGAAGCCGCAACCTTACGGCGCACGGGGGTCCCAGAGCAGACGCGGCGCCGTGCGCGAATACGCCTTGCCGCTGGGGTAGCAGCACAGCTCCATCTGCAAGCCCCAGGGAGCCAAAAAATACACCCAGGTGGCGCCGGCCGATGGCCCCTCGGTAATGGTCATGGGATCGCCGAAGACATTGACGCCGTGCGCCCGCAGGTGTTTGACGGCCTCATGGATATCATCCACGTACAGCGCAATGTGATGGCCGCCAATGTCACTGTTCTTCGGCGGCTCGCGCACCTGGTCCGGGGATTTGTACTCGAACAACTCGAGGTTGTAGCCATTGCCGCAGCGAAGGAAGCAATAGCGATTGCTGGCCTGCGGATGGACGTTCAGGCGCTCGACCATGAACGTCGGATCATCGGAGGTCTCACCGCCGTAATAAATGTATTCGCAGCCAATGACGTTGGTGAAGAACTCGATGGCTTCCTCGAGGTTCGGCACCGTGATTCCGAGGTGATCCGCCCCGCGCAGTCCTGGCATCCCGACAGTCATGATGGTTCCCCTTCCGTTACTTCTTCGCTTCCGGGCCGTCCGCGCCCGCCATGAACTTCTGCAGCAGCTCATTGACCCTGCCAGCCTGCTCCAGATGCGCCATGTGTCCCGCACGTTCGATGCGGTGAACCGACACGTTCGCCGGTAAGCCACCCAACTGTGAGATGGGAATGATCCGATCGGATTCGCCCCAGATGACCTGGACGGGCGCGGTCGTTGAGACGACCACGTCTCGCAACACCAGGCGCTGTTGGCCGTTGGGAAACGCATTGTCCGCAAGGCTGCGCAGCGCCGCCGGGACACCATCCGTACGCATGAAACGGAGCACGTCGTCCGCCATTTCCCGCCGCACTTGAGAAGGATCGGCAAACAACGTACCAAGCGCCTGCTTCATCTGCGGACGACGTTCGGCACGCAGGAAGCCCCCGATGTAGCTTGCATCAATTTCGGTGCCAAAACCGGCCGGGGAAATGAGCGACAGGGAGGCAATCCGCTCGGGGGTATCCCTCGCGAGCAGCAGGATAACGGCAGCTCCGAGCGAATGCGCCACAAAATGTGCCCGCGTGACGCCTATGTTGTCGAGCGCAAGCGCAAGTGAACGCACCACTCCCTCCAACGTCAACCCCCCACCCGGAATGCTGGAACCGCCGTGCGCGGGTAGGTCCAATGCGTGAACTGCCCGGCTTTCTGCCAGCTGCGACTGGTTGAACAACCACGATTTCAGGTCGCCGCCAAAACCATGCACCAGCACAGCCGGGGTCGCAGGCCCCTCGCCCAGACTCAGGATGTTGATCCGGGCACCGCCGACCTCAACGCTGCGCGCGGCGGGCGCCGTAGACTGCGCGCCGCCCTCGGCCTGCTGTCGCACTTTGAAGGCGGCGACGAATTCCTCGATTTCCGCATCGCTGACGTTCTCATCCGCGGCGACACCCAGTAGCGCGCCGACGGCGGCAGTGGACTGCGGTTCCACCAGTTTCCGCCGCAGAAACCCGGGCGCCAAAGCCTCGAATGAATTGGCGATCTTCTCGGTCTCGATCTCCAGAATCTCCTGGCCGGGGGTCAGCGCGTCGCCCACCTCCACCAGCCATTGCACGACGCGGCCCTCGGTCATCGTCATGCCCCAGCGCGGCATGGTGATCGCCTGAATGTTTGCCGACATGAAAGACTACCTTCGAAATCCCATCACTTGCGTCACCGCAGCCTCGACCCTGGCTGCACTCGGGATAAACGCGTTCTCCAGCTCCGGGGCGTAGGGCACCGGGCAGTGCGGCGGCGTGACTTTGATGATCGGAGCCCTCAGGGCTTTGAAGGCTGACTCGACGATCAGCGCGGCAATGTCTGCGGCAGCGCCGCAGCGGGGGTACGACTCGTCGACGATCACAACCCGTCCGCTCTGCTCGACAGCTTCGATGATCGAGTCCACATCGAGCGGCGAAAGGGTCCGAGGATCCAGCACCGCGCATTCCGTGCCGCAGTTCGCGAGATTAGTGGCCGCTTCCAGGGCCCGTTTGACCATGCGGCCGAGCGCAATGATGGTGACGTCACTTCCCTCTCGCACGAAGTTGGCTTCGGCGAACGGGACGGTGTACGCACCATCTGGCACCTCACCCACTTCGTCGTAGAGGATCTTGTTCTCGAGAAAGATAACCGGATCGTCATCGCGGATGGCCTGGATCAGGAGGCCTTTTGCGTCATAGGGGCTCGATGGGATGACCACCTTCAGACCCGGTATATGCGCAAAAATCGGGTACAACGTCTGGCTATGCTGGCTTGCCGAGCCGCTGCCGGCGCCAAACGTGGCCCGCAACACCATGGGCGTCACGGCCTTACCGCCGAACATGTAACGGAATTTGGCAGCCTGGTTGAAGATCTGGTCGAAGCACACGCCCAGGAAATCGACAAACATGATTTCAACCACCGGCCGCAACCCGGTCATGGCGGCGCCCGCGGCGGCGCCGACGAAAGCACTCTCGGTGATCGGCGTATCGAGCACGCGCTCTTCGCCAAACTCCTTCAGCAGTCCCTTGGTCACGCCGAACGCACCACCCCAGGCATCCTTTTCGCCCGTGGCGCCCTTACCGCCAGTGATATCTTCACCGATGACGACGACGCCGTCATCGCGCCGCATCTCCAGGCGCAGCGCCTCGTTCAGAGCCTGACGAAAGGTTTTTTGTGTCATAACGGAACGGACTCTTTATGGGTTGTCGGGTCGGGCCATGGCGTAACGACTAGCGCGGCGCGCTCAGGCGGCGGGTCGCCAGCCGCAGTTTCGGCAGAATGGAGCTCGTTGCAATCTCGTGCGCCTTCGGACCGGCAGTCAGGCTCACATTGAGTGCGGCGATTGACACACCACTCGCGTCGAGAATCGGCGTCGCGATCCCGCACATGCCTTCCTCGTACTGCTCTGACACGAATGACCAGCCGCGCTCGCGATCTTCGAGCAACGCCTTCTCGAGCTGCGTCTTGGAGGAAATGGTGTGGGGCGTATGAGACTTGAGTTGCAGGCGCGCAAGATAATCGCGCAACTCGGCATCGGGTAACCGCGAAAGCAGAATCCGGCCAATCGAGTGCGCGTACGCGGGCACGTGACTGCCGATGCTGGGATCAAACGAGAGGTAGCGCCGCGTGGGTACGCGCAGGATGAACATGACATTGTCCCCATCGAGAACGCCGATGGAGCACGTTTCCTGCACTTCCGCCACGAGCTCTTCCATGACGGGCTGCGCGGTGTGCCAGAACGGCAGCGACGCCAAGTAGCGGTAACCGAGATTCAGTACGCGCGGTGTCAGGGAAAACCGCTTCCCATCGGTGCGCACATAACCGAGCGACTCGAGGGTGAGCAGAATTCGGCGGGTGCCCGCGCGATCAAGCCCCGAGGCTTTGGCCAGGTCGGTGATGGTCATCGGCGCTTGCGGATCAAACGCACAGATCACCGCCAGTCCCTTGGCAAAGGCCTGCACGAACCGGTCCGACGGCTGTTCGACTCCCGCGGTTGCGGAAGACAAAGGGCCCCCGCTGCCGCGTGTGCCATCGCCGTCCTCGGAGGTGACATCACCGCCCGTGTCAGTCCCCGCGGCACAGTTACTCATCGAATCTAGTGTACTCATGAACGCAGGCATTCTTGCTCCGTGACCGTCTGAAATCGTACTGCGTGCTCATGCGCGCAACACGTGGTTGTCCGCTTCGTCCCCTGGTCCCGGTCCTAGTCATAGAACTCGGGAGCAAGCCGCGTGCGCTGAATCGTGACCGGATCGTGGAACAGAATCATCTGCCCGCGCCGCTCGGCGGTAATCTGCTTGAGCCGCCGGATCGAAGCCAGTGCCGCGACATCGTCGACGCATTCGCCGGGCAGGATCTCCTGATCGAAGTTCTCCTGCAAATCCCCGGCATCAAACGGCAGTACGCAGGTCCCGGACTTGGGCAGTTGCACGACTGCTGACTGGTGGCCAGGCGTATGACCACGCGTGCTGAGCAACTGCAAGCCCGGAACGACTTCCCAATCGCCGTCGTGCAGGTGCCACTTCACGTCCGGGGAGTTGTAGTCGTCCAGGAAATAAGACGTCGGTCGAGCCGATGAAAAGCCATGCGCGTGCTCCACCCGCTGTATATGCACCGGCGCATGATGAAAATACTTAAGGTACCCCGCGTGATCTAAGTGCAGATGACTCAGTATCACGGAGCTGATGTCGCGAAACTCGAGCCCGAGCTGGTGCATTTGGAATGGCAGCTCGTGCTCGGGATTCACCACTGGTGGGTAGTTACCGGTGGAATAGAAATACTGCTCGGCCAGCTCGCGATTGCGGATGTAGACCGGATCGAAGCCGGCATCGAGGAGAATCCACCCGTCGTGGGTATCGGCGAGGTAACAGCAAATGGGCTCACTCATGATGAAGCGCGCCCCCAGGTCCTTGGTCGAGACGCTCTTCGGCAGCACCTCGTATCCGACTAGGAGGACGAACAAACGACGGACGCTAGTCACGGTAGGCGCATGGCAGCCTGCGGCATCGGCACCGCGGGCTGTACTCAGCGCATCGCTAAATGGAGATTGCATCGCAAAGGATATCGCTGATCGGCACCGTATAACTGTCAGAACCGTTTGGTCACCAACAGGCCAACCGTTCGCGGGCGCAAGGTGTAGGCCTCCTCCAGAAACAACAGCGACGGATGCTGAATGATCGTCGTGCTGTTCAGGATATTTTTGCCATACACTGCCACGCGCAGTGTTGCCCAGTCGGCGCCCAGACTGGCGTCGAACGTGCCATACGTCGGCCGTATGTGATCGGGATCATCCGGGTTGAATGAACCATACGACTTGCCGGTCCACGCGTAGACACCGCGCGCAAAGAGGTCCGTATCCGCGCTCAGCTTGTGAACGTAATCGGAGCTCACAGTCAAGGTCCATTGCGGCGTATTGAGAATGCGATCACCGGGCTGGGCCCCCACGGCAGCGATGACACTGCTGAGCGTTGCGTGAGTCGTGCCGCCGGACGCGGCGACGGTCCAGCCGGGCACCGGCTTGGCCGCCACTTCCAGCTCGGTGCCGTAAATCTTGGCGTCGCCAACGTTGGTGGTCAGGGTGTAGCCGCAGGTCGGTAAGTTGATCGTCTGTTGAATGCTATTCCAGTGCGTATAGTAGCCCGCACCGCTGAACGTCAGGCGATTGTCGAGCACACGACCTTTGGCTCCAGCTTCGTAGGTCCAGAGCGAATCGGAGTCGTAGCTCGTCGGTGCAGCTTTCCGGCCCAGGGAGGCGAGATCCGCGCCGCAGATATCGCTGGGCACGAACAGCGCCGCACCACCCAGTCGGAAGCCCTCGGCGATCGATCCATAGACGCTGATCGAGCTGTTGGGATCGTAGGTCAAGGAAAATCGGGGCGTGGTTGCGTTGAAGGCGGCGTTGTTGCCGAATTCAGGCGGCGCGGAGCCTGCGAAGTAACCGGTCTCTTCCTGCCTGAACTGCGTCGTGCTGTGCGAATAGCGCAGCCCAACGGTTGCCTTGAATTGCCGGGTGAAGTTGTAGCCGAGTTCACCGAACACGGCGTACTGGCGGTCGGTGTTGTGCAGCCCGGCGAGCGCCACGGCATCGCCGGGAAAGCTCTGGCCCGCGAACAACGCACTGTCCTGCGGCGGATAGCCGAACAGTGACACGAAGGTGCGGTCGAATCCAAACACGTAGTCATCGACGAGCCGATCGAACTTCTGGTTTGAGAAGTAGGCGCCCGTCAGCCACGACAGCGGCAGCTCCCCATCGGCGTACGCTCTGGAGGCGAGCCGAATCTCCTGCGTGACCTGGGTGGTCTTGGACCAGGAATATTCCGGCCCTGGCAGCGCACCGAACTGCGCGCCCACCTGATTCGCACCCAGGATGGGATCCGAATCGATCAGGAACCCCAAATATTCGCTGTTATAAAAAGTCGCATCACCCGTGCGATTGAACTGTTGATCGAAATAGCTCGTGACCGAGGTGAGATCGGCCCAACCCAGTCCCAGATTGATGGTCAGGCTTGGCACCGTAAATCGCAATCGGATCGGTTCCGGTACGATCTTCGACTGCTTGTACAGACCTAGCGACGGATAGAAAACCGACGTGTCGTCGGTGGACATCCGCATGTAGTACAACGCCGGCGTGATGCTGAGATTCTCCGTGGGCTTCACCAGCAGGCTGATACGCGCTGCCTGCGTATGATCGGAATTCACACCCGAGCGCAGCAGCGGACCACTGCTGGAGTAATTGTCGATGTAGCCGCTGTTGGTCGTGTCGTCTACCGCCAGCCGAAGCGCCGCCACGCCCTGCTTCAGCGGCAGATTCAGCACACCGGTCGCTTCAAAGTTGGTGCCACCATGCGACGTGTGCGAAACGTCGGCGGCAGCGAGGCCTTCCACCTGGTTTAGATCCGGCGTGTTGAAGATGAAGCGTATCGTACCGCCCATGGAGCTCGACCCGTACAAAGTGCCCTGCGGGCCGCGCAGCACTTCGACTCGGTCAACATCGAAGACCTTCGGCTCGACCGCCCCGGAATAGAGGTTATTCTTGACGGTAACAGGCACTTCATCCAGATAGATGCCGACGGTCGCGGCGCCCGAGGTGGAACTGATGCCGCGGATGGAGATGTTGTCGAGGCCCGGCCCACCGCCACTGAGAAAAGACACACCGGGCATCGTGCGGGTGATGTCCTCGTAGGATTCAACGTGATCGAGCTGCAATGAGTCACCGCTCAGGACCGAGATGCTCAGGGGCACCTCCTTGATGTCCTGCGAGCGCTTCTGCGCCGTGACAATGATCTCCGCGAGCTCACCGCTGGCGGCGGTGGACTCCGGCGGCGCCGCCAGATCCTGCGCCATGGCCGCTGACGCAATGATTCCCAGGAAGGTAATGAGAACCGGTAATCCGCGAATAGATTTTCCCATCTTCATGCGCGTTCCCCCGGGATGCCGTCCATCATGTCTCGGTATGGGTTCATTAGATGAACAATTTATAGTTTTACTTGCCGATTTATGGATTATATGATCGACAGAAGAACGATTGTCAACGCAGTGTTCATATAAAGATGCATCTACCAATCGTCATGGCGCAGGGTTTCGGGATCGTCAGATGAGACTGGATGGCGCGATGCCCCTGCGCGGGCGCGATTTCGAGAGGCCCGGCCGCTCCGAGGCGCTCGGTACGCATTGCATGGCCGCGACGTCGCATCCGCTCGCGACCTGGACCGCGCTGCAGATCTTGCGCGAGGGTGGTAATGCCGTGGACGCCGCGGTGGCGGCTGCCGCGCTGCTGGGTGTTGTCGAGCCGACGCAAACCGGGATCGGCGGAGACTGCTTCGTGCTGTACATGCCGCGCGGCACCGGGACCATCCACGCCCTCAACGGCTCCGGCTGGGCGCCGCGCGCGGCGAGTACCGATTGGTTCCTCGACCAGGGACTCACCGCGATCGACTCAGCGAGCCCGCACTCGGTCACCGTGCCGGGTGCGGTTGCGGCCTGGGAACGTCTCGCGCGTGACTACGGCAACTTCGGCTTCGATCGATTGTTGGCCCCCGCCATCAGCGCAGCGGATGAAGGCTATGCGGTTACGGAAAGACTGGCGCGTGACTGGGAGCGGCAGATCGCCAAGCTCGCCTTCTCCCCTGATGCGGCCAGCGTGTTTCTCACGGACGGGGTGGCACCCGCTGCCGGCACCCTCCATCGTCAGCCGCGCTTGGCGCAGGCGTTGCGTTCCATCGCTGAGCGCGGCGCCACGGCGTACTACAACGGTTGGATTGCCGAGGACATCGTCGGTTGCCTGCGCGCTCGCGGTGGCCTGCACACGCTGGAGGACTTTGCGGAGTTCGAGCCGGAGTACGTGAGTCCGATTCGCGCCGCGTATCGCGGCTATGACATCTGGGAGTGCCCGCCCAATGGGCAGGGCGTCACCCCGCTGCTCATCGCCCGCATGCTCGAGAGATTCGACATCGGCGCGCTCGACTTCAGCGGCGCACCGCGAATGCATCTGCTGGCCGAGATCGCCCGACTCAGCTACGCCGTGCGCGACGCGGTCGTGGGCGATCCGCGCGCGACACCAGTACCGGTCGATGAGTTCCTCTGCGATCCCCACACTTCAAAGATGGCGCGGCGATACTCGGCCGCGCGGCGCATCGCCGACCTCGCACCTCCCTTCGGCCCCAATCACCGCGATACCGTGTTCCTCACGATCGTCGACCGTGATCAGAATGCCATCGCCTTCATCAATTCGATCTTCGATGACTTCGGCAGCGGCATCGTCACCCCGGCGGCTGGCATCCTGCTGCACAACAGAGGCTCCGGATTCGTGGTCGAGCGCAACCATCCCAACACCATTGCCGGTCGCAAGCGCCCGCTGCATACCATCATGCCGGCGCTGCTGACCCGCGACGGCCGTGCCGTGATGTCGTTTGGCGTGACCGGAGGTCATTTCCAACCCATGGGACAGATTCTGCTGTTGAGCAACCTGATTGACCATGGAATGTCACTGCAGCAAGCCATCGATCAGCCGCGTTTTTTTGCACGTGGCGATACTTTTGAAGTCGAACAAGCCATTCCGCGCAAAACGGTCGAAGACCTGCGGGCATTGGGACACCCGGTCGTGGCCGCCGAAAATCCCCTGGGGACCGCGCAGGCGATTCGCATCGATTGGGAGTCAGGCGTGTTGCACGGCGGTGCCGATGGTCGCCGCGATGGCGTGGCGCTCGGCTGGTAGTCATGTAGGACGCATCGATGCCGGTACTCTCACCCACTCCCTTTCGGCTGCTGCACAACAGGCTGGTCAACCGCAGCCAGGGCTATGGCGCCGAGCGCCAGAAGGAGCTCGGCGGCGCGCGATTTGCGCAAGCGAAGACAGAAATCACCCACTGGCTCAACTACGCCGTAACACCACTCCTCGGCCTGCCCGCCCTGGCGGCCGGGGCCAACGTGGGCTCACTTTTCTACAAGGACGAAGGCTCGCGCTTCGGCCTCGGCAGCTTCAAGGCCTTGGGCGGCGCGTATGCAGTCTTCCGGCTGCTGGCCCGCGAGATTGGAAAGCGCACGGGTGTGTCCGCTGTCACCTCCGCCGACCTGACCTCCGGCAAATACCGGGATATCACCCGCAACTTCACGGTGGCCTGCGCGACGGACGGCAACCACGGCCGCTCGGTCGCCTGGGGAGCCAAAATGTTTGGCGCGCGCTGCATCATCTTTGTTCACGAAAACGTGAGCAGCGGTCGTATGGATGCAATATCCGCCTATGGTGCCGAGGTGCGTCGCAATCCCGGCAACTACGACGACTCGGTGCGGCGCGCCGCGCAGGATGCGGCCGATAATGGTTGGTTCGTCGTCTCCGACACTTCATACGAGGGCTACCTGGATGTGCCCCGCGATGTCGTGCAGGGCTACGCCATCATGGTAGACGAAGCGCTTCAACAACTGCCCGCAGGCGTTCTGCCGAGCCATGTCTTCATTCAAGGGGGTGTTGGCGGTCTTGCGGCCGCGGTGTGTGGGTACTTCTGGGAGAGGTTCGGTGCGCGGCGACCGCGCCTGATTGTGGTGGAACCCAGGAATGCGGCATGTCTGTACGAGAGCGCCCGTCACGGCGTGTTGACCTCCGTGCACGGCAGCCTCGAGACCATCATGGCCGGACTGTCGTGTGGCGAACCGTCAATCCTCGCCTGGCGGCTGCTCGAAGAAGGCGCCGACGATTTCATGGACATTGAGGACGAGCCCGCAAAGGAGTGCATGCGCTTGCTGGCCGCCGGCACCGGCATCGATCCGCCGATCGCCGCCGGCGAATCGGCTGTCGCTGGCCTCGCCGGCTTTCTGGTGGCCGCCGGTGACCACGAAGCCCGACCCGCACTCGGACTCTCCAAAGACAGCGTCGTCCTCGTGTTCGGCACCGAAGGCGATACCGATCCCGAGCTCTACCGGCAGATCGTCGGGCGCACCGGCTCAGAGGTGCGTCGCGACGCTGCGGCTCGTGCTGCCAACAGGAAGTCAGCGTGAAGCCCGTGAATCCCGCGACACCGGGGAAGCCCGCGACGCGCGGGACAGCCACGACGTCCGCGTCTGCCGCAACGGGTGCGAGTGCCGCGCCAGCGGCTACTCTCGTGACGCCCCGAATTTTCGATGACGTCGCCCGCGACATTGAGGCGCAACGCGCAGCGCTGATTGCGCTTTGCGCCAAGCTGGTCGCTGCGCGCAGTGTCAATCCCCCGGGCGATACGACTCGCGTCGCCGATATCGTCAAGGACTACCTCATTGCCGGCGGTATCGACACCGAGATGCTGATCGTGGATCCCACCGCACCCAACGTCATCGGCATTGCGCATGGAAAGGGTCCAGGCCGACATGTGTTGTTTAATGCTCACATGGACACGATGGAGCCCGGGCGCGAATCCGACTGGACCGTACCGATCTTCGAGCTCACACGCAGGGATGGGCGCCTCTACGGACTGGGCCTCGGCAACATGAAAGGCGCACTCGCGGCCATGTGCTTGGTGACCGTGTTGCTCGCTCGCTATCGCGACACGTGGAACGGCCGTCTCACCATGACGGCGGTGTCGGATGAGGTCATGTTCGGCGATCGCGGCTCGGCAGCGCTGCTGCAGGGACGTGATGATCTGCTCGGCGAAGCGCTGATCAGCGGCGAAGGGCCGGGCTACATGGGGCTCGCCGTGGCCGAAAAGGGATTGGTGTGGCTCGACATCGAGACCACTGCTCCCGGCGGACATGCTTCCCGCGCGCAGCGCGGACGCACGGCGATATCAGAGCTCGCAGCGGCGCTCGAGCGGCTCGACACCCTGAACGATCTGTATGCGGAAGTTCCCGCTGACTTGGCGGGCCTGGACCCCGGCAAGGATCGGGTAGGGCTGCGAGTTTCATTCAACATCGGCCGGATCACCGGCGGAACGCTGCGCGGTCAGATCGCCCGCAATGCCCACGCCGAAGCGGATGTGCGCCTGCCGCCCGGCATGAGCATCGACGAACTGCTGCGTCGCGCCGAAGCGCTCATCGCGCCATTTCACAACACCACGCTCAAAGTCATCAAAGGCTGGAATGCCAACTGGACGGGGCTCACGGACCAAGTGACGCGGGCCGTCGCTAACTCCAGCCGCGCTATCCGTGGCCAGGAGCCCGCCAGCGTCGTTCGGCTGCCAGCCAGTGATGCGATGCGGTGGCGCGCACTCGGCGTCCCCGCCGTGTGCTACGGACCGCAACCGACTCTCTCGGCAGGCTGTGATGATTACGTCGTCGAGCAGGAGCTCGTGGAGTGCGCCAAAGTTTATGCGCATGCGGCGCTCACGCTGTTCGACATGCCGTCGCGGTAACAAAACGATGCGCCACACACCAATGGCGATTCATCTGATCAACGCCGCGGCGAATGGAATTTCATGACAACACGGCCATACGAAGCTCCCGCGGCTTATCCACCTCTCAGCATCGCGCTGGGTGTGTTTGTCGCGAGTGCGACGCTGGTGCTCTTAGGCGTGCAGCCGATATTGGTGGGATTTTATTCGGATCACCTGCATCTCGACCTCAGCCAGAATGGCTGGGTGCTCGCCGCCGAACAGCTCGGGGGTGCTACGGGCGCACTGCTTGGATACTGGATCTGCACGCGCGTGCGTTGGATCTACACCATCGTGGGTGCCTGCGTGCTGGCCGCCGCCGTCAACATCGCCACCGCATACGCGGTTGGGTTCAGCGAGCTCGTTGTCGCTCGGTTCATCTCCGGGCTCACCAGCACTGTCGCCTATACGGTCGCCATCTATTTCCTGGGCCATTCCTCGAAGCCCGATCGGGTATTCGGGTGGCTCATGGTGTTACAGACCACCTTCTTCTCAATCGACGCCATGTTGTTGCCAGTGCTGAATGAGCATTTCGGCTACACCGTCGCCATCGGCTCCGCCACGGCCTGGTTCGCGGCGGCTGTGCTTGCTTCCATCTGGTTACCCGGGGGACCGAATACTTCTGCCGAGTCGGGCACTTTGGCAAATTCGGGTGCGTCGGGCGCGACCCCATCGCCCCACATCGGCAAGCCCGGCGCGCGATCCATCGTCAGTGCCGCGGCGCTGTTGGGCGCCTTCCTGCTACAGCTGAGCATCTTCGCCGTCTGGGGATTCCTGGAACGCATTGGCCGCGCCGATGGCCTGAGCGCGGAGCAGATCGGCTTCGGTATCGGCATCGGCGTGCTGGGCGGCATTCCGGGCGGGCTACTACCAGCTGTGATCGGCGATCGATTCGGCCGCATCGGCATGATCGCGATTTCTGCGCTGATGCTGGATGTCAGTTACGCGGCCTTCGCCACCGATCTGCATATGCTCGGGTACGTCCTGTGGATCACGATACTCAATGTGGGCTGGGTGCTGGGCCTGACCTATTACATGGGGCTCACTGTGATGCACGATCCCGACGGACGCTTCACGCGACTGATCCCGTTTAGCCAGATCCTCTCCGCGGGTGTCGGACCCGCCTGCTCGGCGTTGGTCACGAGTCACGAACAGGTGGCGCCCATCTTCGTTGTGGCGTCGATCTCGGCCACCGCGGGCTTGGTGGTCATCCTATCGGCGAACAGGATTGGGCAGGTTGCAGCCCGGACGACGAGTACGAGTCAACGGGTTTAGCAACAGGCAACGGGCATAGTGATCCGCTCCCACGCTAGATGCCAAGAGCTTTGCGAACGGACGCCAGGTCTCCGCGTAGCTGGGGCTGGTACCACGACAGCATTCAAGCGGCGGGAAGGCAACCCTACTCGGCATCAGCAAGGGGGGCGACGTCTATCTGCGCACGCATGTGATCCACGGAGCCCGCTCGGCGATCCTAGCGGCCAAACGTCGCAGCGACAGCGGGGGCGCCTGACTCGCGAGCCTGGTTTTCAGACGGCACGCCAATGTCGCGGCAGTAGCGGTCGCTAACAAAAACGTTCGCGTGGTATGGGCATTGTTGGCGCATGGTCGAGAATTTGACCGCCAGTATATGCCTGCGCTGATGATGGCCTGACCACAGTCACGTTCTTGGGCCGAGTCAATAGGAGACCTACCCTGATTGCTTAGGTAACACATTTAGATGGCCCCCTGTGTCATGGTAGACCGCGGTTGGCTGAACCAGTTGAGTCCCAAGCACCGCGAGTGCGAAAAATCGATTGGGAGCCGGCCAGCAATCCCATCGGGGACCGCGGCAGTAGCCGCAGCACAAGTCCGGATGGACGGGTGCAACTAGCCTGCAGGCCCTCAGGACCTGAAAGCCTGGCAAGGTTGGGGCCTCCATGTACTGGGCTCAGGGCAAACGCAATCAAGGAGATGTGATCCCCGCTGCATACTTACCAGCTTCACACGAGGATGATCTTCGGGTGGCAACCTTTCTGACCAACCCGGCCTCGGCAGGCTATCGGGCCACGCCAGGCGAACGCCGCTTTGCCGAGAGGCTGCGCGAACTGCTGGAGGACGACTATCTGTGCTGGTACGACGTACCGGTCGGTCCGCGTAACCAGCACCCCGACTTCCTGCTACTACATCCGGGCAGGGGTCTGCTAGTCCTAGAAGTAAAGGACTGGCATCTGAAGACCATTACGGCCGCTGACCCGATGCGCTTTACCATCGATACCGGCTCGGGACACAAAGTTGTTCCAAACCCGCTTGAACAGGCGCGGCAATATTCACACGCGGTAGTCGAAGTGCTTCGACGGGATGCCCAGCTCACGAATCCCGCGGGTTCGCCATACGAGGGATACCTGACATTCCCTTACGGCTACGGCGCAGTCCTAACAAACATTACCCGCAGACAGGTCGAGAGTTCCGGGCTTGCCGACATTCTTCCGTCGCACCTAATCATATGCAAGGACGAAATGACCGAGTCGGCGGAGGCCAAGGAGTTTCAGTCGCGTCTATGGGCGATGTTCAATGTGCGCTTCGAGAGCAACCTTACGCCGCCACAGGTGGAGTGTATCCGGTGGTGGCTGTTTCCGGAAATTCGCATTTGTGCAGCCCAACTCGAACTGGAAGGGCCGCGAGCCGCCAATGACTCGGCGCCTGTAAATGCTCTTCAGGTAATGGACTTGGCGCAGGAGGAAATCGCCCGCGGACTCGGTGACGGACATCGCGTAATTCATGGCGTCGCCGGCTCGGGAAAAACGCTGATCCTCATCTACCGCTGCCAGCTGCTTGCGCGCACACTGCAGAGGCCCATTTTGGTGCTGGTATATAACCGGTCGCTCGCCTCCTGGCTGCGCCACCACTTTGTTGCGCAGGGACTGGAAGACCGAATCGCCGTCCGAACCTTTCACGCCTGGTGCTTCGATCAACTACGCCTATATAACGTTACCGCTCCGCGCGACTGCGGTTATGACGAGCTCGTCCATACCGTGACTCGCGCCGTGGACCTCGGCCAAATCCCGCGGGGGCAGTACGGCGCGTTACTGATCGACGAGGGTCACGACTTCGAGCCCGACTGGCTAAAGCTCGCAGTGCAGATGCTGGATACAAACAGCAATTCACTACTACTGTTGTATGACGATGCTCAGTCCATTTATGCACGCAGCCGGTCCTGCTCATTCTCATTCCGCAGTGTTGGCATATCTGCCAGAGGCCGAACGAAAATCCTAAAGCGCAACTACCGCAATACTGACGAGATCCTGGCCTGCGCGCGCAACTTTGCCGAACGACTGCTATCGCCCGTCGAGGCTGACGAGGACAGCGTTCCAGTGATCTTTCCCGAGGCGGGCGGCCGCCATGGCGGCCGCCCGCGCTTCTTGCAGTTGGAATCGCTCAGATTGGAAGCTGACTCCATTGCGCGAGAGTTGGAGGCCCTACATTCGGGAGGCGTCCCTTGGAACGAGATGGCCGTGTTCTACACGGCCCCCTTCGTCGCGGATGAGCTCACCGCTGCGTTCAAGCAACTCAATGTGCCGTTTGATTGGCTACGGGACACGGCATCCAAGTCCTTCGATCCCTCACGCTGCACCGTCAAGGTGATGACGCCTCACAGCAGCAAGGGTCTCCAGTATCGGATCGCCGTGATCGCCGGCGTGGGCTTCTGGCCGTTCAAGTCCGAAGCCGACGAGGCGCGGTTGTTGTACGTGGCAATGACACGCGCCACGCACGAGCTGCTTTTCACCAGTTCCAGGCCGAGCGCCTTCAGCGAACGGATCAAGAGGCTCTGCGCGCCTCTAGCGGCTTGAGCCTCGCCCCAATTTAGGCCCGTTCGCGCCACCTTACGTGCAGGCGGTCACGGATGGCATCGGCGATGACTGGATCGCCAATGGCCTCGCTTCAGTGATCCAGCGGTAGCTGGGTGGTGAAGAGCGTTAGATTGTTGATCGATCGCTCCTCGAGTAATTCGGACAGATCCTGGACCCCGATGGCCGAGACCTTGCTATTTGCCATGTGGGTCCATGATAAACAGAGAGGTTTGGCGAGTACTTGAGAGATGCCACCGGAGCGGGCGAGCGCCAGATTCTCAGCCACGTGGTCAGCGCCATGTAAAGACACAACCTGGTACCGTCGCCCCAACAGCGTAGACTTCGGTCTACAAGTCCTTGATTTTGGTGGAAAGGGAGGGACTCGAACCCTCGACCCCGGCATTATGAGTGCCGTGCTCTAACCAGCTGAGCTACCTTTCCAAAGTATCGGGCCCGAAACCAGCTGTATCGGGCGCATTTAGGGGGCGCGCATTGTCCGTGGCCCCAGCGAGGGCTGTCAACGACCCCCCCCCAGCGAAGCCAGTGCTCTCGATTCATCGACATAGATATGGGTTTATGGGATGGGATGATGAAGGCCACGCTTGAGCTGCCTGAAGAATTAATGCGTCGAGTGAAACTGCGCGCGGTGCTTCGCGACCAAGAAGCTGAAGGACGCCATCGCGCAGCTCCTCGAGCTCGGCCTTGCCGCCTCAGCTGCCGATGAGAACGCGCGGCGCTTACCAGAGCCGCTGCGCATGAAGGGCGGTCTTCTCACCATCGACGACATTGAGAAGGCGATCAGTGGTGGCCAGGACTAGCCGCACTGTGGTTCGCGGGCTCTGCGCGAAGATGAAGCTCCGCGGTACTGGTTGATACCAACATTCTTGCCTACCTTCTGATCGAGGGAAACCGTACGCCGGAGGCCCAGGTCCTGTACGGACGCGACCCCGATTGGCGCAGCGAGGCATTCATCATGGTCGAGTTCTCCAACATCCTGGCAACTTATGTGCGCGCGGGAAGGATCACCCACAAGCAGGCACTGGATCAGTTGGCTGCAGCCCAGAGATTGATACCCGCACCGACAAACTGTCCAACATTCCCATAGCCTCGAAATCGCGATTGAGTTCGGCCTCTCGGTGCACGACACTCGTTTCATTGCCGCGGCAACGCAGTTGCGCGCCAAGCTGGTGACGGAGGATGCGAAACTGCGAGAGGCTGTTCCCGCTTGGACCCAAGCCCTCGTGGATGTCACGAGCTGACCCGATAGACCTCGCCGCTACCGGCATCACGGTAGAGATCCACTTTCTTGCCGTCCCAGTGATAGACCAGGTGCCGGCCCTGGATGATGCGGGTCACTCGATCGGGATAGAAGAGCCCGGCGCATTCTCCATGCGGATCCCGTTGGCTCGGATAGACCACTCCTTCCGATCCCTGCGCCCGCAGGCTCATTCCCAGCCTTTGCGCTTCTGCATAGTCGTCCGGGTCCAGAGCCGCGTCCCACGCAGGATTGCCACCCCGTAAGTCGTGGACGTCCGCGGCGAAATCCAGGACGAGCTCGCGGAACTGCGACGTCCATCCCGGCAGCTCGACGGTGCGCGACATGAAGCGCGCGTGGTGGTACATCGTCTCGAACAACGCGGTCTGGAAGTGCTTGGCCACGTACAGCACGCCGTAGTCGCCGCGGCTGAAGCGGGTCGGCCGATCAGGACTGACATGAGTGAACGGGGCCATCAGGTACGTAGCGCCGGAACCTGACACGCGCCGCGCCGGCGGCACGAGATCGAGCGCCCCGAGCGTTTCCATCAGGCGCGGATTGGTCTTCTGCTCGGCCGCTATCAGCAGCGGCCAGTCTTCTGGATCGGCAATGTCCTCAAAGAGATCGATCGGCGGAAAGCGGCTGCGGATGATACGTCGCGCCGCGGCCCAGCTCACTGCAGTGACCGGAACCGCTTCGACATCGATCACCAGGCGCCGCGCTCAGCATCTAGATAGCGACGCACCCGCATGAGGTCGGTCAGCTCGCCACCCAACATGACTTTCAGAGCCGATGCACCGCCGAATGCCTCGTTCGGCGCGTTGACCCAGGCGTCCCTGCGGCCAGCTTCGCTGAAGATGACCTTGAGCGCTTTGTAAATGCCCATGAGGTTGGAAAGCCGCGCCCTGCCATCGCGACCGATCCGGCCGATCTCGCCGCCCTTCCAGCGGGCGAAGGTGCGGCGCGGAACATCGAGTATGGTGGCCGCCTGCTCGTCGCTGACGTGCCAAAGCCTGAAAAGATTCACGCACGCCCGAAACATAGCCGCCGCCTCCTCATGCGTGATCGGTTCAGAAGAGAAAGGATGCGGATCGCTTGCGACCCTTCGCGACGTAGTCATCGTTCGTCCTGCCATATGGCACTTAAATGATTATACCGTGCCATATGGCAAACACCAGCAGCGGCTGGATGGACGGGACAGAATTCCTGGCCAAACAGTGACTTTACGAAAGCGCGAACCGGCCTCCTCGCGGCTCAGACGTTGAACCGGAAGTGCATGACATCGCCCTCCTGGACGATGTACTCCTTTCCTTCCAGTCGGAGCCGCCCGGCTTCCTTCGCCCCTGCCTCGCCTTTGCCGGCAAGGTAGTCATTGAAGGCAATGACTTCCGCGCGGATGAACCCGCGCTCGAAATCCGTATGAATGACTCCCGCCGCCTGCGGCGCCGTCGAGCCTCTTCTGACGGTCCATGCCCGCACTTCCTTCGGGCCCGCGGTGAAGTACGTCAGGAGTCCAAGTAGCGTGTATGCACCCCGGATCACGCGATTCAGGCCCGGCTCCTGCAACCCGAGCTCCTGCAGGAAATCGGCGCGGTCACTTTCCTCCAGCTGCGCGATCTCGGCCTCGATGGCGGCGCACACTGGTACGACCACTGCACCTTCGGTCTGCGCGCGTCGCGCCAGCGCATCTAACAAAGGATTGTTCTGAAAGCCGGACTCGGAGACATTCGCCACATACATGACAGGCTTGGCCGTCAGCAGCTGCAGCTCGCGGATATCGCGCCGCTCCTCTTCCGACAACTGCA
The DNA here is from genome assembly GCA_963839055.1 of uncultured Pseudomonadota bacterium. Lineage (GTDB taxonomy): Bacteria > Pseudomonadota > Gammaproteobacteria > Steroidobacterales > Steroidobacteraceae > 13-2-20CM-66-19. The sequence goes on from CAWITP010000001.1 coordinate 102,765, forward strand.
GCGCCCGGACGGGTTTCACCGCATCCAACTGCTGCTTCACGCGCTCAAACAACGCTCGCCGCCGCAAGGCTTCTTTATCGCCGCTCTTCGCAGCCTTGTTCGCTCTATCCACCGCCCTGTCAACGGTTGCCATGTCGGCGAGCGCCAGCTCGGTGTCGATCGTCTCGATGTCGGCTAAGGGATCGACCTTGCCCGCCACGTGGATGATGTCGCCGCTCTCGAAGCAGCGCACTACGTGCGCAATCGCATCGACTTCACGGATGTGCGACAGGAACTGGTTGCCAAGTCCCTCGCCTTGCGATGCGCCGGCCACGAGGCCCGCGATGTCGACGAATTCAACGTTCGTCGGCATCACCTTCTCCGGGTGCACGATGGCCGCGAGTTGCTCCAGGCGCGGGTCGGGAACCGGCACCACGCCAACATTGGGATCGATGGTGCAAAACGGATAGTTCTCCGCCGCGATCTGCGCACGCGTAAGTGCGTTGAACAAAGTCGATTTGCCGACGTTCGGCAAACCTACGATTCCGCAGCGGATGGCCATGCTTGAAACTTACTCCTGGGCGCTGCCCGGTTCGGCGCGCGTATGCAGCTGATTCATGGCCTTCTGCGCGCCGTCATTCAACATCACCGGCAAGGCATCGATCGCGGCCCCGATGGCCTCGCTCATCCGCTGCGCATCCTCGGGCGCCGGTCGTCCGAGCACGTAATTCAACACGGCCGAGCGATCCCCGGGATGCCCGATGCCTATCCGCATTCGCCAGAACGCATCACTCATCCGTCCGATGATGTCGCGGATGCCGTTGTGTCCGGCAGCTCCACCACCCTCCTTGAGCCGCACCGTTCCGGGTAAGAAATCCAACTCGTCATAGGCGACGAGCAACTCGGCAGGCGCAATCTTGTAGAAGCTGGCAACGCTCCGTACCGGACCACCGCTGCGGTTCATGTAGGTCAGCGGTTTCAGCAGCCACAACTCGTGCGTGCCCAGAGTGATGCGCGCGAGCTCGCCGTGATGCTTCGAGTCGCTGCGAAAAGCGCCGCCGTAACGGCGGGCGAGTTCCTCGACAAAATGGAAGCCGGCGTTGTGACGGGTGCGCGCGTACTCGGGCCCCGGATTTCCGAGCCCGGCAATGAGCTTGAGCGGCACACCTGGCATGTTTGTCGTGCGCAGGCCGCAGGGCGCCATGCGCCCCGCGGCTGCAGCCCTGATGGGCAAGTAGCGGATCGCTCCGCGTTACTTCTTGCCACCCTCCTTCTTGGCGGGTGCTTCCTTCTTGTCCTCGCCCTTCTTTGCATCGGCAGCAGCCGGTGCGGCAGCAGCTCCCGCTGCGGCTGGCGCGGCGCCCTCGGCAGGCGTCGCTGCGGCAGCAGCTTCGGCCGCCACCGGCTCGGGCTCCTCGGCGCGCGGGCTGTGGATCGAGACCACGGGCGCATTGCGATGTGCAAGCTCGGGGATGGTCACACCCGGAGGCAGCGGAATATCACCCAGGAACTTGGTCTCGTTCAGGTTCATGCCTGACATATCCAGCTCGAGGAACTCGGGCAGATCCTTGGGCAGCGTCACCACCTCGACATCGGCACGCAGATGCGACACCACACCGCCCTGCGTCTTGACGCCCGGGGAGATGCTCGCACCCTTGAAGTGAATCGGCAGCTTGAGGCGAATGTGTTCGGTCTCGATGACCCGCTGCAGATCGACGTGCACGACGACATTGCGTGACGGATGCATCTGCACGTCCTTGACGATGGCCTCCTGCGCCGTGCCGTTGCTGACCTTCAGCTGCACGATCGAGGAATAGAAACGCTCATCGCCGATCATGGTCAGTAGGTTCTGCTGATCCAGAATGAGCGCCTGAGCTTCCTTGTGGCCACCGTAAAGGATGGCCGGCACTTTGCCAGCGTGACGCAGGCGGCGGCTCGCACCTTTGCCTTGCATCTCGCGGACATCCGCGCCAAACGAAAACGAAATACGCATGATGATCTCCAGTTAGTACTTATCACGTCCCGACCGCGACCAGAAGGGACGCACCTTCGCAGCTCGCTTCAGTCTACGTACAGCGAGCTGACCGACTCCTCATCGCGGATGCGGCGGATGGTTTCCGCAAGCAGCGCCGCGACCGACAGCTGGCGAATCCGCCCGCTGCCCTGCGCCTGCGGCGAGAGCGGGATGGTGTCCGTGACCACCAGCTCATCGAGCGCCGAGCGCGAAATCTTCTCCACCGCATTCCCCGACAGCACCGCGTGGGTGATGTAGGCCACAACCTTGAGCGCACCTTCGTCCTTCAGCGCCTGCGCGGCCTGGCAGAGCGTGCCGGCGGTATCCACCATGTCATCGACGAGAATGCAGCTCCTGCCCTCAACCTCACCGATGATGTTCATCACCTTGGATTCATTAGGCCGCGGACGCCGCTTGTCGATAATGGCCAGCTCCGCATCCTCCAGGCGCTTCGCAAAGGCGCGCGCCCGCACCACGCCGCCCACATCAGGCGACACCACTATCTTGTTGGTATAGGCCTGCCGCCACGCATCGCCGAGCAACACCGGCGAGGCATACACGTTATCCACGGGGATATCGAAGAACCCCTCAATCTGGTCCGCGTGCAGGTCCACCGTCAGCAGCCGGTTGACACCGGCACTGGCCACCATGTTCGCCACGAGCTTCGCGGTGATGGCCGAGCGCGTGGCGCGCGGCCTGCGGTCCTGGCGCGAGTAGCCAAAGTACGGCACCACCGCGGTGATGCGCGCAGCCGAGGCCCGGCGTGCCGCATCGATCATCACCAGCAGCTCCATCAAACTATCGTTGGTCGGCGGACAGGTGGGCTGCACGATGAACACATCGCGCCCGCGCACATTCTCCAGCAGCTCGCAGTTGATCTCGCCGTCGCTGAATTTACTGACGGTGGCGCGACCGAGGCGCGTCTGCAGATGGCGCGCGATATCCGCAGCCAGCGTCGGATTGGCATTGCCGGAGAACAGTGCCAGCGTTTCGACGGTCGTGTTCATCGTGCGATCGTAAGATTCCAGACATCAGTGCCAGCAGCTGGGCTCCCAGCCTGGGGAGTCCAGCCTAGGCTAAAAAGGGCCGAATCATACACGATCCCGTGCCCCGAGCTCGAACGGGGTCCCGTCCTTGCGCGGGGTCAATCCCCGCCGGGGTGCGCTCGGGCATGGCAGCACGGCGTCACGACCCGATCGTTGCCGGCGCCTCGATAACAGGGCACGCAGTGCAACAGTCTCTTGATTGTGACAATTATTATGAATCAATAACTTATGCGCGAAAGGCCCACCGCCACCCAGGAGGATGGCGCGACCTCATCCGAGACGGTTTCGCGACCGACGTACCACGAAGCCGACGGCAGCGATCAATGCCGCGACGAGAACACCTGCAGCCACCCGCGACCCGATGGCACCGCCTCTGACGTATTGGGCTGCGCGCACAGCACTGTCGCGCGCCTGGTGTACCCCAGCTTGAACGGCATCGATGCCACGATCTGCGAACGTGCCAGCCTCGTTCGCGTATCGCGTCGCCTCGCCAGCTGGATGATCGGTGTGCTCCGAATGGGTCGGGGTACTCATGAGGGTTTCCTTCGCTGCGGTAAGAAATTCAATGAAATCGCGTCGTTCCGCGGTCTGTCGGGGAGTCGGACGGGAGCCTTCGCTCAAGCCTGAGACCATCCGGTGCTCAATCTAGCCCTGGCGGTTGATCAAGTCGGTGCGGCACCGAACTGAGGAGATGCACCGTTCCGGGACGTTGAGCGGCAAATGCACGCCGCAGCGCGACTCGCCCGCTTCCTGGCGCTCTTTATGTGCGCCAGCGCACCTTGGAGGTTTGATCTACACTGCCCGTGTTGCCAAAGGAACGGCAGGCCACTACGAGGACTTGCATGCCGAGCGAAAGCGACGCGGCTCAGAATCATCTGCTGGCGGCGCTTTCACCGGCTGAGCGCGCGCGAATCTTTCCGCACCTGAGGCCTGTGCCAATGCCTCTCGGCAAGGTGTTGTACGAGTCGGGCGACGTCCTGCGCTACGTTTATTTTCCCATCGACTCCATCGTGTCCCTGCTGTATGTGCTGGGGAATGGCGCGTCGGCGGAAATCTCGGTCGTGGGCAACGAAGGGCTCATCGGCATTGCCCTGTTCATGGGTGGCGAGACCACCCCCAGCCGGGCGATCGTGCAGAGCGCCGGACACGCTTTCCGTCTGCTCGGACAGCGTCTCAAGGACGAATTCCATCGCAATGGCAGCATGCAGCTCCTGCTGCTGCGTTACACGCAGTCGTTGATCACGCAGATGTGCCAGACGGCGGTGTGCAACCGCCACCATTCGGTGGATCAGCAGCTGTGCCGCTGGCTGCTGCTGTCCCTCGACCGCCTGTCATCCAACCAGCTGACCATGACCCAGGAGCTGATCGCCAACATGCTCGGCGTACGCCGCGAAGGTGTCACCGAAGCTGCCGGCAAGCTGCACAAGCTCGGGGTCATCCGCTATGCCCGGGGAAAGATCACGGTGCTCGACCGGCCAACGCTGGAAAAGCTGTGTTGTGAATGTTATGCCGTGGTCAAGAAAGAGAGCGACCGCCTGCTACCCGCTCCGTATCCCTCGCTCGATGCCGACGCCAGCCAGTCTGCCGGGAAGATCAACCGGCGACAGACCTACCGGCGATAGGCACGCCGCGTAATACCCCGGGGGCCCCCACAGGGCCCACACCCGCGGAAACCCGTATGTGCGCGGACGCACCGACGCCTGAGGAGCGGCGTCTTAAGCTGATCACCGATCGCCCCACGCACAGGCAAGCTCCATGAAACGCAGTTCTTCCGTGAATGCCGGCTCAGCCAGCCGCTGGCAGCTGTCGCTGTCGTTCTGCGCCCTGCTGTTGTTGGTTTCCGGGAGCGTCGCGGCCCAGACCGACGCCAGTCGCGCATTCCCCAGTCATGCTCGCGCCACGCACGATGGCGGCGGTTGGGACTGCCTGCAAGGCTACGTGCGCCAGGGGCAAACGTGCGTGGCGATCGAGGTTCCGCCCAATGCAAACTTCGACTCCTTGCGCAACCGCTGGGAGTGTAATCGAGGTTATTTGAAGTCCGGCACGCAGTGCCTCGCTGTCAAGGTCCCCGCTAACGCCTACCTGGATGACTCACCTTTTGGAACAGGATGGCGATGCAATCGCGGTTACCATCAGACCGCAACGAGCTGTACCCAGATCCTGGTGCCGGCGAATGCATTCCTGGTTGACTCATCATTTGATCGCGGATGGGAATGCAACCGGGGCTTTCGCCCTGTCGGGGAAGCTTGCGCGCCGGTCAAAGTCCCCGCGCATGGGTTCCTCGCGCGCAGCGGCGACGATTGGCAATGTGAGCGCGGTTTCACCCGGCACGGTGAGTCATGCGCTGCGATCGCAGTACCGCCGAACGCCTACCTGGATGGCGGCGGCGGCGACTGGCAATGCGAGCGCGGCTTCAAGCAGGAAGCCAGGCTCTGCACGGCGCTGCGCATGCCCACGAACGCGTACCTCGACTATTCCGGCAACAGTTGGAGTTGTGCCGATGGCTTTCACAAGCAGGCTGACAGATGCATCGCCGATTGATCGAACCCCGGGGAGCTCTGTCGGCGCCTTCCTTGGGTGACCTGGCAACCGCTGTTGCCGCAGGAGCGCTGATATGCCCTATCGCAAGTTAAACAAAAGCCTCATCTGGCACTGGTGTTATAATTGCTCGAGCTGGCCGCTGCGCGACTTCCGGCAGCGCGAGGATAAGCCGCCAACCTGGAACGGCCAGGCGTTATGCGAGGAATGCGCGTCGCGCGATTCCTGCAGCATCTGTCAGCACTCGGTTTCTTTGGAAGCAGAGATCGTTACCGGCTAGTCGTCCGCCCTGCCGTGCCTCGACGGCATTGGCCGCGGTCTGTGTCCCAGCGTACCGACTGCGAGTTTGAGCGCGCATAGCGTGCACACAAGGCCAGAGTGCAACATGCAGGACACCGTCGCAACGAGCTGGAGGCGCTTCTCCGACGCAGCAGGGAAGCATGCCGACCCCGGCAGCACCGGTAGGCCAGAGCTGCCATCTATACACGTGCACGAACACCAGCTGGCGACCTGGGAGGATGAAGGCGGGCGCTCTGCCATCTGCGCCGAGACGTTGAGAGTCCTGATAGTCGACAATGACATCAGAGCATCGGATGCAGTGGAGCTCATGCTGCATGCAGCAGGCTACTCGCAGACTCGCGTTGCCTACTCCGCCCAGGCCGCGTTGGCCATCGCCGCCGTGTTTCGGCCTTCCGTGGTGCTGGTCGAGCTCGACCTGCTGGAACTGACTGGCTACGAAGTCGCGCGGTTGTTGCGTGAGCACGCGCAAAGCGACGACTTGCGACTGATCGCGCTGACGTCTAGCCGCGAGCACGCAGACCGCGAACTTGCCCGTGTCGCGGGATTCGAACGCTATCTGCTGAAACCGGTCGCCGCACTGGAGCTGTTACAGCTGTTGCAAACACCCGGAGCACGCGATCGGGGATCCCGCGCGAGACGGTTGCGTTGAGCGGCGAATCTTTTCGGCCCTGCACGCTTGCAATCCGCTACCGATGGCACCATCTCATGCCAACTACATCCGCGGCTCAAAACCGGAGCATCCCACAGTGAAGATTCGTCCTCTGCATGACCGTGTCATCTTGAAACGCCTGGAAGAGGATCGCAGCTCGCCGGGCGGCATCGTGATCCCCGATACCGCGGCCGAAAAACCGATTCGAGGAAAGATCGTCGCAGTAGGCAAAGGTCGAGTCCTCAAGGACGGACAGGTGCGGCCCTGCGATGTCAAGGTTGGCGACAACATTCTCTTCGGCAAGTACAGCGGCACCGAAGTGAGGCTCGAAGGCGAGGATCTCGTGGTCATGCGTGAAGAAGACGTCATGGCCGTCATCGAGCCGAAGTAACTCACCCGAAGGACACGACCATGGCTACCAAAGAAGTTCGATTCAGCGACGACGCGCGCCAACGGATGTTCAAGGGCGTCAACGTCCTTGCCAATGCGGTAAAGGCGACACTCGGCCCGAAGGGGCGCAATGCGGTACTCGAGAAGAGCTACGGCGCACCCACCATCACCAAGGACGGCGTATCGGTCGCGAAGGAGATCGAACTCAAAGACAAGTTCGAGAACATGGGCGCGCAGATGCTGAAGGAAGTGGCCTCCCACACCTCGGACGAGGCCGGTGACGGCACGACTACGGCCACGGTGCTGGCGCAGGCGATCATCCGCGAGGGCCTGAAGGCGATAGCCTCCGGCCGAAACCCGATGGACATTAAACGCGGCATCGACAAAGCCGTGCGCGTTACGATCGATGAGTTGCGGCGGCTCGCAAAGCCGTGCAAGGACTCCAAGGGCATCGCCCAGGTGGGCACCATCTCGGCGAACTCTGATGAATCCATCGGCAAGACCATTGCCGATGCCATGGCAAAGGTGGGCAAGGAAGGTGTCATCACCGTAGAGGAGGGCCAGGGACTGGAAAATGAGCTGGAGGTCGTTGATGGCATGCAGTTCGATCGCGGTTATCTGTCCCCGTATTTCATCAACCAGCCCCAGAGTCAGACGGTCGAGTTCGAAAAGCCGGTAATTCTCCTGACCGATAAGAAGATCTCGAACATCCGCGAGATGCTTCCGCTGCTGGAGGCGGTGGCGAAGGCGGGTCGGCCGCTGATCGTGGTCGCTGAGGACGTCGAGGGTGAGGCGCTGGCGACACTGGTGGTCAACAACATCCGCGGCATCCTCAAGGTTGCGGCGGTGAAGTCGCCGGGCTTCGGTGACCGGCGCAAGGCGATGCTGCAGGACATCGCGGTGTTGACAGGCGGCAGCGTGATCTCCGATGAGTTGGGCCTGTCGCTCGAGAAGGTCACCCTGAACGAGCTGGGCGAGGCCAAGAAAGTCGTGGTCACCAAAGAGAATGTGACCATCATCGATGGGAGCGGCAAGTCCGCAGACATCAAGGCGCGCATCGAGTCGATCCGCCGGCAGATCGAGGAAGCCAACAGCGACTACGACAAGGAAAAGCTGCAGGAGCGTGTCGCGAAGCTCTCCGGCGGTGTCGCTCTGATCAAGGTCGGCGCTGCGACCGAAATTGAGATGAAGGAGAAGAAGGCGCGCGTCGAGGACGCCCTGCATGCAACTCGCGCGGCCATCGAGGAGGGTGTGGTGCCGGGCGGCGGTGTTGCGCTGATCCGCGCCCTCAAAGCGCTCGACAAGTTAGAGGGAGCTAACGACGACCAAACGGTGGGTATCCGCATTCTCGCCCGCTCGATCGAAGAGCCTTTCCGCAATATCGTCGAGAATGCGGGTGAGGACCCCGCGGTCATCCTGAACCAGGTGAAATCCGCCAAGGGGGCCTACGGCTACAACGCGGCGACCGGTGAGTTCGCCGACATGCTCGAGGCGGGAATTTTGGATCCAACGAAGGTGACGCGACTTGCGCTGCAGAATGCCGCATCCGTAGCGGGACTGCTGCTCACGACCGAGGTGATGGTTGCCGAGGCTGCGAAGGACGCAAACCCTGCTCATGGCGGCATGCCGGGCGGCGGCATGGGCGGCATGGGCGGCATGGGCGGGATGGACATGTAAAGAGGCGCGGGTCTCCGCACATGACGATAGGTGCGACACCGCACAGACGCTGAGCTTGATCGACCTCAGGCTCGCAGCCAGGATTGGCAAGATGCGTCCGCATGAAACTGGTGCAGATACTGGCCCTCGCGCAGGAACGTATTCGTTCCGGGCAGCTGCCCGCTCGTCTTCCCGCGACCATTTGGGCGGGTCGGGGTGAGGGGCACCGCTGCGCCGTCTGTGACGAGGTCATCAGCGCCGTCGAGCGACAATACGGATTCGCGATTCAGACCGCCGCGGGGACCACCGACTACCGCCTACATTTTTCCTGCCACCAAGCGTGGATCGGCTGTCACAGTATTTTCTGACGGAGCTTGATGGTTCGCGAGTTCGCGGCTGGGGTGGCAGGATTATTCGGCGCTGCGGGCCTCACCCCTTCGGGGCCGCCCTCCGGGTGTTAGGGCGACAAACTGCACAACGCGAATGACCACGCTGCAGCGATCGGAGAGCTCGGCGCATCTAATCGACCCTACGGGCGTTATCCTGCCCGTCGTGGCACCGGCCTGGAGTCACACTCTAACGCGACGGGCGACTACAGCCTTCTGATCTGGCTGGGGTGGCAGGATTATTCGGCCCTGCGGGCCTCACCCCTTCGGGGCCGCCCTCCGGGTGTTAGGGCGACAAACTGCACAACGCGAATGACCACGCTGCAGCGATCGGAGAGCTCGGCGCATCTAATCGACCCTACGGGCGTTATCCTGCCCGTCGTGGCACCGGCCTGGAGTCACACTCTAACGCGACGGGTGGCTACAGCCTTCTGATCTGGCTGGGGTGGCAGGATTCGAACCTGCGTATGGCGGGATCAAAACCCGCTGCCTTACCACTTGGCGACACCCCAGCACTTCAACTGCGGCTCGCCGCGGCGCCGGCTTCCTGCAGCACGGCATGCACCGGCGACACATTCAGTCCGCGCGCCACGTAACTCGCCCATCGATCCGGCACCCGGGCTGCGATGCGCTCCGCGTCCGTGACGCTGGAGCAGGCTGCGAAGATACAGGATCCGGTGCCGGTCAGCCTCGCCGGCGCCCAGCGGCTGAGCCAGTCGAGGGCCGTGGCCACTTCGGCAGCCCGGGCCCGCGCCACCGGCTCGCAATCGTTGCGCCCGGCCCCCTGCAAAAAGGCGCGTATTGTGATGAGGGGGGAATTTCGTGTCAATTCAGCGCTCTGGAAGACCTCGCGCGTGCTCACCGCGACCCCCGGATGGATGATGACGTACCAGCGGGGCGGCAGCTCAAGGGGAGTGAGATGTTCCCCTACCCCCTCGCCCCAGGCCGAGCGACCCTGCACGAAAACCGGCACATCGGCCCCCAGGGGCAACGCGAGCTGTGCGAGCTCAGCGATCGAGAGACCGCAGCCCCAAAGCTCATTGAGTGCCAGCAGCACCGTCGCGGCATCGCTGCTGCCTCCGCCCAATCCGCCCCCCATGGGAATGCGCTTCGCGATACTGAGCGTGGCACCGCCACTGCATTTCGCGGTCGATTGCAACGCGCGTGCAGCACGCACGGTCAAGTCGGACTCGGCTGCCACGCCCGCAGGACCATCGGGACGCTCGATCCGGGCGTCATCGCGCAGCTTAATGGTGATCGTGTCCTGCAGATCCACCAGCTGGAACACCGTCTGCAGCTCGTGATAGCCATCGGGGCGCCGTCCCGTGACGTGCAGGAACAGGTTGAGTTTCGCGGGGGCCGGCCAGCGAGTCACCTCCGGCCAGGAGCGTGGTGCTACCGGATGAGGCAATTGCGCAGGATCAGGAGTTCCAGTCTTCAACGATGACTTTCAACCGGATGTTGGCACGCTGCAGGGTAAGCCGCGAGGGTAGCCAGCCGCCCTCCACGGGCATGTAACTCGGATAATCGATGTCCCAGCCCTCCTGCTGCAGGTGCACCAGTCGGGCCTGATCATCCAGCGTCTCACCCGCCGGCTCTCCGGGCCGCGGGACCCCGAGAATCCAGTAGCGCAGGCTTTCCAGCGGCGGATCAAAGCCCAGACGCGTAGCCAGCTCGGCGCGGGCGGCATCACTCTCGAGGCGCTCGCCGCGCGTTGTGACAATGCTGAGCGCACGACCGTCGGCGCTCACCTGCACGCCACCCGCGCCGAGCGGACCGTCCAGCGACATCTGCGTTTGCGCGCCGGACTGGGACCAGCGCAGCCGGGCGTTGAAGCCCTCATTGCCCGTGGCCACGGCCACGCGTCCTTTCAGCTGGAAATGGTCCTCACCCTGAAGTTGCGTTCGGCGCGCTTCCCAGGATTGACTCGGCGGAGCCGGACGCTGCGGCACCGTGCGACAGCCTGCAACCAACACCGACACGACAACCAATAGCGCCGCAACGCTACGGAGCATCGTTCAGGAACCGTGACATCGTCGCCTTGAGTAACGGGGCGTCGGGTTTACGCGCTACGGCCGCAGCCCATACGCGCCGCGCTTCCTGATGTTTGCCACTCGTCCAGAGGGCCTCGCCCCAATGCGCCGCGATGTCGGCATCGTGCTCCAACGCATAGGCATGCTCGAGCGATGGCACGGCACCGGTGGCATCGCCTTCACGGAAACGGACCCAGCCCAGACTGTCCAGCACCGCCGGGCTGTCCGGTGTCAGATTCAACGCCTTGTGAATGAGTCCCTCGGCGCGTGACAGATCGAGATTGTGATCGGCCAGGGTGTAGCCGAGCGCATTCAACAGCACGGGGTCTTCAGGTCGCTCCTGCAGCAGGTGCTCCAGCACTTCCACCGATTCCTTCACGCGCCCTGCGCGCTCGAGGATCACCGCGCGGTCGTATTCGATGGCGGGATGCTGCGGGTGACGCTCGAGCGCCGTGGCGAGCAGCTTGAGGCCCTCATCGGCTTCACCGTGATCGGCCAGCAGGCGCGCCTCCGACAGGCGCGACTCGAACTCTGTCTCGGGATGCTCACTGATGTAGTCATCCAGCAGCAGCAGCGCCTCGGTGCGATGATTGCGACTCAACAGAATGCCGGCGGCCTTGGAACGCGCTTCCAGCGCAAACGCCGAATCGGCGAGGCGGCGATAACCGGCGAGTGCCGCATCCTGATCGCCATCGCGGGCCGCGATGTCTGCCAGATAAAGAAGCGAGGCGTCGGTGCCCTCGCCGTGCGAGGCAAGCTCCGCGAAGCGCTGCTGCGCTTCCTTCATATCACCCGCGTTATAGGCGAGCAGCGCCAGGCGCCGATCGATCTCGGTGGGGGAAGCATGCGTACCACGCAGCCGCTCCAGCTCCTGATGTGCCTCTTCGATGCGATCCAGCGCGGCCAGCACCTCGGCCAGCTCGAAGGTGCCGCGATTGGCGTCCGCGCGCATGACTTCGCGCGCAGTTTCGATGGCTCGCGGTGCATCTCCTTTGACCACGTACGCCCGCGCCAACACGCGGCGGGCGCCGATCTGCCTGGGGTCTCGGTCCAGCGCTTGCTGTGCGTAACGTTGCGCGCGCTGCGCATCGTTGGCATCCAGGGCGATCTCCGCCAGCAGTGCATCGGTATCCGGCGAGACGGTGTTGGCATCGAGCGCGCTGCCCATCGCAGCCATCACCGCCGGAGCATCCGATTGCTCGAGCAACAGGCCGGCGAGCTCACTCAAGCCCACCGCATCCGGAGCTGTGGCATTCGGCGCCGCAGCGTTTGTCCCTGAAGCATTCGGCGCCGCAGCGTTTGTCCCTGAAGCATTCGGCGCCGGGGCGTTCGAGCGCGGGGCCTCCGCTGCGGGTGCACCTTTTCCCGGCGCGCGCGCGCCGGCAGCGCTGGGCGACGGTGTTTTGGAGAAATCGACAATCGCCTGGCGCGCCTCGGCAATCCGATAGAGTTTGGTCGCAACCGTGGCGTACATGGCCGCCGCCTCGCGATCCCCCGGTGCCAGCGCACGCCAGCGCGTCGCCGACTTCCACGCCGCCGGAACATGCTCGCAGCCCAATGCAACTTCGCTGGCGCGGCGCGCGAGCGGCGCTGCGCCATGTTGCGCGGCTTCCGCATAGTTCTCGGAGGCCGAGCGGCAATCCCCCTGCGCGAGCGCAATCTCCGCGACCACAGTCAGTGCCGCAGGATCGTGACCCGCGGTCTTTGCGCCCGGAACGGCGGAACGGCTGGCACAGCCGGCCATCAACAGGGTGCTCAGAGCGAGCAGGCCCATGAGCCGGTGCCGGTGAATGTGAGGGGATGTCACGAGGATTACGGTGCCTGCTGGGTAAGGATAGGGGCGCCGGAGTGCGAGCGCCATCTAGCATCGCACATCAAGGCCGGCGGGTTAATCGTTAAGACCGTGAAATCACTCATGATTCAACCGCGCACCCGCCTGTTGCGCCCGGCTGCACCGCGACGGCTGCCTGACCGCGGGTCCGATCTGCAGCCGCTGGCTGTCCAGCCGCAAGCTGGCTTGTCAGCGGCGGCGACGATCCCGGAGAATGCCGCGCCCGCCAGCCACCTGCCCCTGCTGCTGCGCCTTTCGACATATGAAGGAATCCATTCGCCAGCGCCTCGAGAGAATGAGCGAACGCTTCGAGGAGGTCGGCCGGCTGCTGGCTACCACTGAGATCGCCGGCGGATCGCAGCAGTTCCGCGAGCTTTCCATGGAGTACGCCCGGTTGCAGCCGCTTGCCGAAGGGTTGGGCCGCTATCGCAGCCTCGAGACCGATCTGAGCGCCGCGCAGGACATGCTCACCGACAATGATGTGCAGATGCGCTCGATGGGTGCCGAAGAGATTGCCCGCCTCGGTCGCGACATCGAGGCTGCCGAGCTCGATCTGCGCCGGTTGCTGATCCCGCGCGATCCGCGCGATGACACGAACATCTTCCTGGAGGTGCGCGCCGGCACGGGGGGGGATGAAGCGGCGATCTTTGCCGGTGACCTGTTCCGGATGTACTCGCGCTACGCCGAGAACCAGGGCTGGACCGTGGAAGTAGTCAGCGAGAATCGCGGTGAACATGGTGGCTACCGCGAGCTCATCAGCCGGGTCGCGGGCCGCGGCGTGTTTTCCCGTCTCAAGTTTGAATCCGGCACTCACCGGGTGCAGCGCGTGCCGGCCACGGAAGCGCAGGGCCGCATCCACACCTCGGCCTGCACCGTCGCCATACTGCCGGAGCTCGATGAAGTGGAGGAAATCGATTTGAATCCGGCCGAGCTGCGCATCGATACCTATCGCTCCTCGGGCGCAGGCGGCCAGCATGTCAACAAGACCGACTCGGCGATCCGCATCACGCATCTGCCGAGCGGCATCGTCGTGGAGTGTCAGGATGAGCGCTCGCAACACAAGAACCGCTCGCGCGCGATGGCGCTCCTGAAGGCGCGGTTGCTTGCGGCCGAGCAGGAGCGACAGCAGACTGCACAGGCACAGAGCCGCAAGCTCCAGGTCGGCAGCGGCGACCGCTCCGAGCGCATCCGCACCTACAACTTTCCGCAGGGTCGCGTCACCGACCATCGCATCAACCTGACGCTCTATCAGCTGCAGAAGATCATGGACGGCCAGCTCGATGAGCTGCTGGACGCCCTGCAGCAGGAGTACCAGGCCGAGCAGCTGGCCGCCGAGGAGTAACCTCATTAGCACCGTCCTCCCGGAGCTGAGTGTTGGCAGTGCCACCGGGATCGACGTGGCGATGCCCCTGGCCGGTCCCGGTGCGCGGGCCTTCGCCTTCCTGATGGACTGGCTGATCCGCAGCGCGCTCGGTCTCGCCTGGTATGCCAGCGCGGCGCTGATCTATAACCGGGGCGAGGAGCTGAGTGCACCGCTCAGTCCGGATGCGGCCTGGTTCATTGCAGTCCTCACTCCTACCGCTGCCATCTACCTGCTGTATCACCCGCTGCTCGAGATCCTCACTCGCGGCAGCACACCCGGCAAACATCTAGCAGGAGTGCAGATCATCTCCAACACCGGCGCGTCCGCGTCCGTCGCGGCGCTGCTGATCCGTAATGTGTTTCGCATCGTCGACTGTCTGCCGGTGGCCTATGCCTGTGGCCTGCTCACGACACTTTGCACGCGCCAGCACGTGCGCATCGGCGACATGGCCGCCGGAACCCTGCTCGTCTACCTGCATGCTCCCGAGGCGTTGATACCCGACGCCGCGGGGGCGCTCGCATCTGTCGCCACCGCGACTGCGACATCTGGTGCCATTGCTGCTCCGGTGTCCGCTGCCGCTGGCGCTGGCGCACCGCAGACCGCACTCCGCGCCAGTCTTCTGCAGCGGGCGCCGCTGTGGAGCGCCGCCCTGGCGCGGCTGCGACGCCTTTCAGGCGGACGAGCTGCGGACGTCGATGATGTGGTAGCGATCGCCGATGATTACCGTTTGCTGGCGCATGATGTCGCCCGTGCACGTCGTCTGCTACCGGCCAGCGACACACGCCTGTTTCTCGAGTCGGCCTATTCCCGAGAACACGCCCTGCTCCATCGCGCAGCCTGGCACCCCGGGTACGCGCTGCTCACGTTGTTCCGCGACGATCTTCCGGCGGTCGTCCATTGGCTTCGACCCTACATCCTCTGGTGTACCACGCTGTTCCTGCTGGCGATTGCCGCGGGCTATTGGATGGTGCACACCTACCCGGATCTCATCGCGCTGTTCGCCTCACCGGAGCTCATCGCCAGTGTCGAGCGCGGGCAGCTCTGGACCGAGGGACTTCTCAACATCGTGCCTTCTGCGGTGCTGTCGCTGCAGATTCTGACCAACAATGTCGTGGTGAGCCTGTTTGCGTATTGCGCAGGCTTCATCTTCGGGCTCGGAACCGTGTACATCGTGGGATTGAATGGACTCATGCTGGGAGCGGTATTCGCCTTTACCGGTCAACACGGTCTCGGCTACGCGCTGTTCCGCTTCGTCGTCGCACACGGCTGCGTCGAGATCTCCGTCATGTGTCTCTCCGGGGCCGCGGGTGCTGCGGTGGGGGCTGCGCTGTTCCGCCCGGAACATGGCACTCGCCTCGCCTGCTTCCAACACGCGGCGCTGCAGTCCGGCAAGCTGATCGTCGCCTGTGTGCTGTTGTTGATCGGATCCGGCATCATCGAGGGCTATCTCTCGCCCGCGCCCGCAGTCACTTTGCCGGTGCGACTGGGGGTCGGCGTCGGCTACTGGCTGTTCATGGTGGCGCTGCTGCAGGGATGGCTTCTGCCACGCCACGCGCGCGCCTCAGATGCGTCTTGAACGACGCAGCGTCGCGTAACGCGCCAGCACCGCGCTCTCCAACTGCTCCCGCGGGGCTGAGACCGCGCTGACCCCGAGCCGCTGCAACATCGCTCTCTGGGCCGCGGCGCGTTGCAGATGCTCACGCGCGGCCAGCGCGATCCAGGGATCGAGCCAGCGCCGGGCCGGCCGGCCCGCCAGCTGTTCGATCTCGGCACTGGCCACACTCGCCGCCACGACCAGATGCGGCGGCGAGAGCAGCCGGACCGTGCGCTGCAACGGGTCGGCGGCATTCACATCCTCAAGATCGGTCAGCAACACGATGAGCGATCGCCTGCTCAGCATGCCGCGGATCTTCACCGCCGCCGCCAGCGGATCCGACTCGATGCTCGCAGCCGCCTGGTCCTGCAGCACGGCACGCAACGCCAGGACTGCGGGCCTGCCGCGCGCCGGAGCGCGCGCCACCAGCGGCCGATCGGCGAATACCAGCAAGCCGATGCGATCGTCATTGTGCACGACGATCTCAGCGAGCCGCGCCGCCAGGTTGGCATACAGCCCGAAGCGATCCAGATAACCGGCACGCACGGTGCTCGAGCGGCCGGCATCCAACGCGATCAGCACATCAAGATGCTGGTCCTCCGTGAATTCCCGGGTCAGCAGCGCGGCGCTGCGCGCGCTCGCTTTCCAGTCGATCCACGCGGGCGGATCACCGCGCCGGTAGGCCCGCAGCTGATGCAGCTCGGAGCCGGCACCGATTACACGCCGCGGCCGCTCCCCCGTAGCTTGTCCCCGTGGCCGTGCCCGGGTACTCATCAACAGATCCGGAGCGACGCGCAAGCTCGCCGCCGGCCGGGCCGCGCGTGACCACCAGGCAAGCTCGAGCGAACCTAACAGTTGCAGCGGGATCACGGGCCAGTCCTGCACGCCCAGTCGCGTCGGTACGAGCGCAAACTCATCCCGGCAAACCCCTCCCGGGGGCGCTTCGACCCGGCGCGCCTCCTCGAAAGCTGGCAGTACACCCGCGGGTGTGGCAGCGATATAGCGCACGATGGTGCCGCGGGAGTCGTCGTTGCGGAACACAAAGGCCGCCGGTTGAGTGCGACCCAGAAAACCGCGGCTGGGGGTCTCGATGTCGACTCTCAACCTGTTCCGCTGCAACCGCCAACCTTCCACCGCGAGCCCGAAGAGGAGCAGGGCAGCGGGCAGGCACCAAAGCTCCGTCAGGCCGGCGCGGTCCGACCACAGTCCTGCGATCGCGACGATCGCAGTCAGCAGCAGCAGCACGTAAGCACGCTGTGCCAGCTGCATACCTGACCTATCTCGGCACGGCCGTGTCGCCGAGGACGTGCCGCACGATATCCAGGTCCATCGCGCCCTCGAGTGCGGCCTCCGGGGTCAACACCAGTCGGTGTGCCACCACGGCAGGCGCTGCCTCCTTGACATCATCGGGACTCACGAAATCGCTGCCGCGCAAGGCGGCCACAGTGCGTGCAGCCTTCAACAAGGCGAGCGCCCCGCGGGTGGACAGTCCGAGCGAGACACGCGGATGGCTGCGGGTTGCCTGCGCCAGATCCAACACATAATCGCTCAGGGCAGCCGAGACGTGCACGGCATCCGCCTCGGCGCGCGCCGCACGCAGCACGGATCCCGAGCCGCTCAAGGGCGCCACGCCGTCGGCGGCCTGAGGTGCCATGAGGCCGTAACGGCGCAGCACCTCGCTTTCGATCGCTCGCTGCGGATAGCTCAGCTCGATGCGCAACATGAAGCGATCGAGCTGCGACTCCGGCAGCGGATAGGTGCCCTCGAATTCGCGCGGATTCTGCGTGGCGAGCACCAGGAAATGCTCAGGTAAGGTAAACAGCTGGCCGTCGACGGTGACCTGGCGCTCCTCCATGGCTTCGAGCAACGCAGCCTGTGTCTTGGGGCCCGCGCGGTTGATTTCATCCATCAGCACGATATCTGCGAACAGCGGCCCGGGACGGAACACGAAGCCCCGCTGCTGCTCATCGAAGACCTGCACCCCGACGATATCGGCCGGCATGAGATCCGGGGTTCCCTGGATGCGTTTGAAGGTTCCGCCGAGCGCCGCCGCGAGAGTCTTCGCCAGCAATGTCTTGCCAAGGCCGGGCACCCCCTGGACCAGTACGTGGCCCCGCGCCACGAGCGCGATGATCAGCGCACGCAGCGACTGCTGCGCGCCCGGCACGACCGGCTCGAGCTGCGTGTGCAGCAGCGTCTCGAGGGACTTGATCGCACCACTCATGCGTTCAGACACCTGTGCATTCGGCCCAGAAGATTATGCAGCGGCACGAGAGGTACCCGGAGATTGCGCGCCAGCCGGGCGCACCACGCATCCAGCTGTTGCACATCGCGCGGATCCAGGCTGGCGTGACGCGACAGGACCCGTAGTAATTCTTCCCGCCCACGATAGGCAGCAGGAGCCGCCACACCCAGCTCGCGCGCAAAATTCTGCACCAGGCGCTGCGCAGCGGCGATGGGGCTCAGCACGCGTGCCATGAAGCCCCCCGTCACTTCGATGAGGTGCGACGCCTGCGGTCCTGACACGCGACCTGCCGGGAACCGCAGGCCGCCCGAACCTACCACCCAAGACAGCCACAACAACGACAGGATCAGTACGGTCCGGTGCAGTCGAGGATCACCCCAAAACCGCTCCGTGTCATAAGCATTGCCCAATCCCTGGTGCACGTCATCGAAGATCACCGAACCGCCGGGGCGCACGTGCGCGCCGATGAGGTTGGACAGCAGACGGGCATTATCGGCCATGCCGAGCGCCGCATTGCCAAACAGCGATGCCGCCCCACTCACGATGATGTGGCCTGCCCCCAGTGCGCGGGTCCACAACACTTCAGCGCCCTCCTGAGTTCGTGCCAGGGTGAGCACGAATGCGCCGGCCGGGACCTTCACCGACCAGTGCCGTGGAACCGAGTCACTCAGGGCGATCACCTTGCGAACACCCGTGAAGTAGGCGCCTGGCCGGGTGGGAGTGATCACCAGCGGCTGCCACAGCTCTGCGACCAGTGACACCGGCGCGCCCGCGCGCAACGGCTCGAACTCAAGGCCGGTGAGCAGGTTGAGCTGACCTGCGGTGAGATTTTCCGAGGCCGGCGCCCAGTCGGAGCGGTCGGTCAGCGCGGCCAGGATCAAGAGTGTATTGCCGGCACGCACCCAGGACTCGATCGCTCGCAGCTCCTCGCTGCGGTAGGCGCGTCCGGCCGGCAAGGTCACCAGCAGCAGACTGCCGGTGTCAGACCCGCGCGCGTCGCTGAAGCGGGTGCGCTGCGAGCGCGTGCGAAGGTGCGCGGCCGCAAGCCAGTCTGCGAGCGCGACGTAGCCCTGCACGCCCGAATCCACACTGGTGGGACGAGAAATCCCTTCCGGGTTGCCCGCTGCGCTGCCCCCGTGCATGAGCAGCGTGATAAATAACAACAGCGCACCGAGCGCACACAGCAGCGTGATCAGTCGTTCCTTCATGACGAGCGGCTTGCACGCGCTGCGCGAGCGTCGCGCGGGGCGGCTGGGTCAAGTACATACCCCTGGCCCGCCTCACTGCTCCGCAGGTGTTGCAGCAGACTCTCCGCCTCAACTATCGAGCGCTCCACGACTTCGGGTGCCGGCGCCACGGCAGCAAAGCGCAACAGCTCCGCCGTTCCGGCAAGCTTCGCCAGTCGCTCGCGTTCTGCCTCGGGCAGGCGGGCAAGTTGGATGAGCTCCCGCACCGTCAACGCCCCACTGGGGGGCAGCTGCCGGCGCTGCACCAGCTGCGCCAGCAGCTGCTCCAGCACTTCGCGCGGGCGGTCCCTCCAGGACCGAGCGGCCACACGGTCCGGGTGCACTCCTGCGTCCAGGGGTGATGCGGTAGGAGCTGATGCAGCACTGGCCGACGCAACACCGGGCGCGGTGCCAGTGCGGGACGAGGCGTGTCGGGTGACCCGCGCGCGACGCCACTCGCGTGCCACGGTCAGTCCTGCAAGCAGCATCGAGCCTGCAAGTGCCGCATACACCAGCACGTCCATCCCGGATGTGCCGGTGCGAAGCCGCACCAGGAACTGCGACGACCAGCTCTCCTGCGGCCGCGCCGGTGCACGCTGGAACCCGCCACGCAGCGAGCTGCGCAGGCGCGACCAGCGGCTGGCCTCGGGATGCGGCAGGCGCGCCAAGGCGGTCGGTAAAAGTTGCAGGTCCAGCTTGTCACGCCCGACCGTGAGCGCGGTCTCGTAGGCCGCGAGCCGCTGCAGATCGCGCAGGCCATCGGCCGACAGGTCGTTGTTCGGTTCCTGCCAGCGTGCCGGCAGCCAGGCCGCCCAATAGCCCGTGCGCAACTGCCGTACCAGCTCGGGACAGCGCGCCGCGATGCGTGCATAACCCACATCGGTCTGCGCATCCAGCTGACTGACACACGCGTCGATCAGCGTGTTGGCCGGTCCAGCGTCGGCGGGCGCTGCAGCCCACGGCAGCACCAGCAGCAGCAGCAGTACCGACCCCTGCGTGGCAAGCCGCAGCGCACGCCGGGCCTCCAGATCGCGGTATACCGACAGCGCGAGTGCCGCATAGAAGGGCAAAGCCACGGCGGCCACCGCCGCGGCCACTTCTGCTGACAAGGCGGTCATCATGGCCAGGTTGGCATTGCCCGCCAGCGCGATGATGAGTCCGGCCAGTACGCCCGCCAGCGCGCCCAACACCGCCAGCACCGCGACGCCCACCAGGTAGATCACGAAGGTGCGCCACCAGTGACCGCGCATGAGCTGCCAGCCATGACGACAGCCCTGCAGCACGCTGCGACCGCCGATGATGGCCGCGAGCGTGGCATTGGGAGAGATCACCGCGAGATAAAGGACGGGCAGCGCGAGCACCGTGGCCAGCAACGTGAAGTGCGCCCGCGGCGCGATGAGCAACGGTGCGAGGCACACCCCCATCGCCAGCAGAAACAACATCAACACCAGCGCGGCGGTGGGTGTCCGTTGCAGCGCGCTGGACAGGTCCTGACGGAAGTGCGGTGTCACACCTGCCGCATAGTCCACCTGGCGCTCGAGGATGGCGGCGATGAACCACAGCACCAACAGCGCCGCTACGAGGTCCAGCACCCACCAGCGCGGGTCAGTGACGGAGCTCTGCGCCGTGCGCTCCGGGCCGAGCAGCCCGTACAGGTGCGGCAGCTTGCCGGCGAGCATGGCCAGCAGGCCGTAAGGCAGTGTCTGCAGCAGCGTGCCGCGAAAGATCCGAAAGCCGGCATCCAGCACCTCGGCAATGGGGGCGGGCCGGTTAAGGGAATACAAAGCGGACGACATGAGTGAATATTACGAAGTATGACTGGCAATCACACCGTGGCCGAGCTGCTCGCGAGCGCCCGTCGGCGGCTGAGCGAGGACTCTGCCCTGGATGCCGAACTGCTCCTGGCGGCAGCGCTCGGGCAAAACCGCGCCTGGATCAAGTCGCATGCGCAAGGGATTGCCGGGGCGGCAGCGGCCGGCACTTTCAAGCAGCTGCTCGAGCGCCGGGCCAGCGGCGAGCCGCTCGCCTATATCCTCGGCTACCGCGACTTCTGGACCTTGCGGCTTGCGGTCGACCAGCGCGTGCTGGTGCCGCGTCCGGAGACGGAATTACTGGTGGAGCGCGCCTTGCATCTGCTGGGTGACCGCGAGGCGACCGTTGCCGATCTGGGCACGGGTTCCGGTGCCATCGCGCTCGCCTTGGCGAGCGAGCGCCCGAACTGGCACATCACGGCCACCGATGCATCAGCGGACGCTCTGGCGGTAGCGCGCCACAACGCGCAGCAGCTGAACCTACCCGGCGTGCAGTTCGTCAGCGGCAGCTGGTTCGAGCCGCTGCCGGCGCGCCGCTTCGATCTCATCGTGAGCAATCCGCCGTATGTGGCCGCCGCAGACCCGGCGCTGGCACAACTCCAACACGAGCCCAACGTGGCACTGATCCCGGGCACGGATGCCACCACGGCGCTGCGCAGCATTATCAACGCGGCACCGCGGCACCTCGAGCGTTGCGGCTGGCTGCTGCTCGAGCACGGACATGATCAGGCCGCGAGCGTCGGCGCGGCGCTTGTCGCGCGCGGCTTCGCTCGCGTACGCTCGCACCGCGATCTTGCCGGCCATGAGCGCATGACCGAAGCTCAGTGGGCCGCCCACCCGCCAGATGAGGAACCATGATCAAATTCGAGACATCGCACGGCAGCTTCACGGTGCAGCTGTTCCCCAAGGAGGCGCCACTCAGCGCCGAAAACTTCCAGAAATACGTGGATGAGCATTTCTACGACGGCACCATCTTCCACCGCATCATCCCCGGATTCATGATTCAGGGCGGCGGGCTCACTGCGGATTTCGGCAACAAGAGCACGCGCGAGGCCATCAAGAACGAGGCCAAGAACGGCCTGAAGAACAAACGCGGCACGCTGGCGATGGCGCGCACGAGTGACATCCACAGCGCCACCGCGCAGTTCTTCATCAATCTCGTCGACAATGGCTTCCTGGATAATGGGCCGCGCGACTATGGCTACGCGGTGTTTGGCCAGGTGACCGAGGGCATGGACGTCGTCGACAAGATTGCCGCGGTAAAGACCGGGCGCAAGAAGGGTTATCAGGATGCGCCGCTCGAGGATGTGGTCATCCTCTCGGCGCGGACCGTCGCCGCCTGAGAGCGCAGCGCGCGGTGCCCCGCGCACAGCAGGGCGGCATCACAGCGTTCCTGCTGAAGTGGCTGTTTGCCCTGGTGGCCGCAGCTGCGCTGCTGAGTGCCGCGTCCGTGTTGCTGCTGCGCTGGGTCAATCCGTGGACCTCGGCGTACATGCTGGAACAATACTGGCACGCCGAGTCCGACCACGACAGCAGCTATCACACCGATTTTCGCTGGGTCAGCCTGGAGCGTATCTCGCCGCATGCAGCCATTGCGGTGGTGGCGTCGGAGGATCAGCAGTTTCCCTTTCACGCCGGCTTCGATCTGAATTCCATCCGCGAGTCGGTGCGCGCCAGCGAGCACGGCCGGCGGCTACGCGGGGCCAGCACCATCACCCAGCAAGTGGCGAAAAATCTCTTCCTGTGGAATGGCCGCAGCCTGGTGCGCAAAGGCATCGAGGCGTGGTTCACGGTGCTCATCGAGCTGCTCTGGCCCAAGGAGCGCACGCTCGAGGTCTATCTCAACATCATCGAGCTGGGTAAGGGCATCTACGGGGTGGAGGCGGCCGCAGAGCGCTTCTTTCACAAGAGCGCCGCACAGTTGAGCTCGGATGAGGCGGCGACGCTCGCCGCCGTTCTGCCCAATCCGATCCGCATGCATGCCGACCGGCCCTCACCCTATGTGCAGAGTCGCCGGGATGCCATTCTCGGGCAGATGCGCGCCCTGGGGGGTGCCACGTACCTGCGGGCGCTCGAGCAAGAGTCGCGTCCGCTGCGCAACTAGCGCAGCACCCGCCGCGTCGCTTCAGCCCGGGGCGCGCTCGTAACCGAGATTCGGCGACAGCCAGCGTTCCATCTCCTCGATGCTCATCCCCTTGCGCTGCGCATAGTCGGCCACCTGGTCGCGATCGATCTTGCCCACGCCGAAGTAATGCGCCGCGGGATGTGCCAGGTACCAGCCACTGACGGAAGCGGTGGGATACATCGCAAAGCTTTCGGTGAGACGGATGCCGGCCCGATCGGACACATCCAACAATTGCCACAGCTTCGCCTTCTCGGTGTGATCCGGGCAGGCGGGATATCCGGGCGCCGGCCGGATGCCCCGATACTCCTCGCGCATCAGCTGCGAGTTGGTCAGCGCCTCCTGCGCAGCGTAACCCCAGTGCTGCCGGCGCACGCGCTCGTGGAAGTGCTCCGCGGCCGCTTCGGCCAGCCGATCGGCCAGGGCCTTGAGCATGATGCTCGAATAATCATCGTGCGTGCGCTCGAAACGCTGCACGTGCTCCTCGATGCCAAGACCCGCCGTCACGGCGAACGCGCCCAGGTGATCGGGCACGCCGCTCGATGCGGGCGCAACGTAGTCCGCCAGGCACTCGTGCGCCTGGCCGGGCGCCTTGCCTTTCTGCTGGCGCAGGAAGCACAGCCGCAGCGCGACCTGGCTGCGACTCGCATCGCTATAGATGAGCACATCATCGCCGCTGGCATTGGCGGGAAACAGCCCGATGACGGCCTGCACCCGCAGCCACGACTCGGCAAGCAGCTGCTTCAACATGCGACGGGCATCCGCATACAGATTGCTCGCGGCTTCGCCCCGCACCGGATCGGACAGCACATCGGGAAACTTGCCGGTGAACTCCCACGCATTGAAGAACGGCATCCAGTCGATGTACCCGAGCAACGCCTGCAGCGGGTAGTCCCGGAACACCTGGATGCCCGGCGCGTGTGGCGCCACCGGGGTAAAGGTGCTCCAGTCGATGGCGCGCCGATTGGCCCGCGCCTGGGCAAGGCTGTACTCCGGCCCCTTGATTTTCTTGCCGGCATGCTGCTCGCGACGCCTGGCGTGATCCTGCTCGATGGTTGCCAGGAAGTCGGTACGCGTTGTGGCACTGGCGAGGTTCTGACACACGCCCACCGAGCGCGAGGCGTCCTTGACGTAGATCACCGGCGACTGATACTGCGGCGCGATCTTCACCGAGGTATGCGCCGGCGAGGTCGTCGCTCCGCCAATCAACAGTGGAATCTGAAATCCCTGCCGCTGCATGCTGGCCGCCACGTTGACCATCTCGTCCAGCGATGGGGTGATCAGTCCCGACAAGCCGATATAACTGGCGTTCTCACGCCGCGCCGCCTCGAGGATTTTCTCGCAGGGAACCATCACCCCAAGGTCGATGACCTCGAAGTTGTTGCACTGGAGTACCACCCCGACGATGTTCTTGCCGATATCGTGTACATCGCCCTTCACGGTTGCGATCACGATGCGCCCGTTGGAGCGCGATCGGCCGCTCTGACTCTTCTCGATGAAGGGCACGAGGTGTGCCACGGCGCGCTTCATGACCCGCGCGCTCTTCACGACCTGCGGCAGGAACATCTTGCCGGAGCCGAACAGGTCGCCGACGATGTTCATGCCATCCATCAGCGGCCCTTCGATGACCTGCAGCGGGTGCTCGAAGGTGAGGCGCGCCTCCTCGGTGTCCGCGAGGATGTAGTCATCGATACCCTTCACCAGCGCATGCTCGAGCCGCTTCGCCACCGACAGGCTGCGCCACTGCGTGTCGGCCTGGCGCCGCGCGCCGGCATCGCCCTTGAAGCGCGCCGCGATCTCGAGCAGGCGCTCGGTGGCATCCGCGCGCCGGTTGAGAATGACGTCTTCGACCGTCTCGCGCAGCTCCGGGGCGATGTCCTCGTAGATGGCGAGCTGCCCGGCGTTCACGATGCCCATGTCCATACCCGCGGCAATCGCGTGATACAGGAACACGGAGTGCATGGCCTCGCGCACCGCGTCGTTGCCGCGAAAGGAGAAGGACACGTTGCTGACACCGCCGCTCACCGAGACGTGTGGCAAACGTTGCTTGATCTGCCGTGTCGCCTCGATGAAGGCGAGTCCGTAGCCGTTGTGCTCCTCGATCCCGGTGGCGACGGCGAAGATGTTGGGATCGAAGATGATGTCCTCAGGCGGTATGCCCGCCTGCTGCGTCAGAAGCTCGTAACAGCGGCTGCAGATCGCCACGCGCCGCTCGATGCTATCGGCCTGTCCCCGTTCATCGAAGGCCATCACCACCATGGCCGCGCCGTAGCGCCGCACCTTGCGGGCGTGGTCGATGAAGGCCTGCTCGCCTTCCTTCATGCTGATGGAGTTGACGATGGCCTTGCCCTGCACGCACTTGAGGCCCGCCTCGATGACGCTCCACTTGGAGGAGTCGATCATGATCGGCACGCGGGCAATGTCCGGCTCCGCTGCCACGAGATTCAGAAAGCGCACCATGGCACCCTCCGAATCGAGCATGCCCTCATCCATGTTGATATCGATGACCTGTGCGCCACTCACGACCTGCTGGCGCGCGACATCCAGGGCCGCGGTGTAGTCGCCGGCCTCGATGAGCTTGCGGAAGCGCGCGGAACCGGTGACATTGGTGCGCTCCCCCACGTTCATGAACAGCGACTGCTCATCGATGTTGAGGGGCTCCAGTCCCGCCAGCTGCAAACGGGGCACACCGGGTGCAAAGCGCCGCCTGGCATGTTGCCGCATGGCATCGGCCACCAGGCGGATGTGCTGCGGTGTGGTTCCGCAGCAGCCGCCGACGATGTTGAGAAGGCCGCCGGCACCATAGTCATTCAGGATCGCCGCAGTCTCCTCCGCCGTCTCGTCATACTCGCCAAAGGCGTTGGGCAGGCCGGCATTCGGATAGGCGCAGACATAGGTATCGGCAATGCGCGCGAGATCTGCGATGTATTGCCGCAACTGCCGGGCACCGAGGGCACAGTTGAGTCCCACCGCAAGCGGGTTGGCATGGCGGATCGAGTTCCAGAATGCTTCCGCGGTCTGGCCCGACAACAGCCGACCCGAGGCATCCGAGATGGTGCCGGAGATGAGCAGCGGCACCTGCGTGCCCAGTTCATCAAACAGCGTCTGCACGGCAAAGATGGCAGCCTTCGCATTCAGCGTGTCGAAGATCGTCTCGATCAGCAGCACATCCACGCCACCCAGTAACAGCGCGCGCGCCGCCTCGGTGTAGCCGGCAGCGAGCTCATCGAAGCTGACACTGCGATAACCGGGATCGTTGACGTCGGGGGACAGTGAGGCCATCCGGCTCGTCGGCCCCAACGCCCCGGCGACAAAGGCGGGCCGCCCCCTGGCGGCGGCGAACGCATCGGCACTCTCGCGCGCGATGCGCGCGGCGCGGTAATTGATTTCCGGCACCAGCGCCTGCATGCCGTAGTCGGCCTGCGAGATCGCCGTGGCATTGAAGGTGTTGGTTTCAATGAGGTCGGCGCCTGCCTCCAGATACTGGCGATGAATGCTCGCCACCAGATCCGGCTGGGTGAGCACCAGCAGGTCATTGTTGCCGCGCAAATCCTTGCCATGCGCCTGGAAGCGCTGCCCGCGGAAAGCCTGCTCGTCCAGCCGCTGTTGCTGAATCATCGTGCCCATCGCGCCATCCAGCACCACGATGCGCTCGTCAAGCAGTGACTTCAGCCGTCGGGTGCGTTCCTGCCGTGCCGGCTCATCCACGGGCGTGATGGCGTAGGGCGAGGCGGCCACCCTCGGGCTGGCCGCGGGCTCACCGTCCGGGTGCAGGCCGTGGGTTTCATGCGGGCAGCAGCTCGAACGCGCGCTCATGCCACGGCCCGCTGCTGTGGCGCGCGCACGCCCAATGCATGACAGATCGCAAAGGTCAGCTCGGCGCGATTGAGCGTGTAGAAATGAAACTCGTGCACCGCGTGTGCCTTGAGAGCCTGCACCTGCTCGATGGCCACGCTGGCCGCGATCATCCGCCGGGTCTCGGCATCCTCATCCAGTCCCTGGAAGCGATCCTGCAGCCACTCGGGGATCCGTGCGCCACAGCGGCTGGCGAAGCGCACCACCTGGGGGAATCGCGTGATCGGCAGAATGCCAGGGACGATCGGCGTGCGAATGCCCACGGCAGCACAGCGATCGCGAAAGCGCAGGAAAGCCTCTGTGTCATAGAAAAACTGCGTGATCGCACGCGAGGCGCCGGCATCGACCTTGCGTTTCAGGTTGTCCAGGTCGACGTCCGCATCCGCGGCCTCCGGATGCACCTCGGGGTAGGCCGCAACCGAGATATCGAAGTCTGCGACCGAGCGCAGGCCGGCGACCAGATCGGCGGCAAAGGCGAAACCCTCCGGGTGAGGTTGGTAGCGGCCCTGCCCCTGCGGCGGATCCCCGCGCAGCGCCACCAGGTGCCGTACGCCTTCATCCCAATACATCCGCGCGATGTCCAGGATCTCACCGCGCGAGGCGCCGATGCAGGTGAGGTGCGGCGCACCGACCAAAGCGGTTTCGCGTTGCACGCGTGTCACAACATTATGCGTGCGCTCGCGGGTCGAGCCATCAGCGCCGTATGTCACCGACACGAACTGCGGTGCCAGCGGCGCGAGGCGTTGCACCGATTTCCACAGCAGCGCCTCCATGGCCTCATCACCGGGCGGAAAGAATTCGAATGACACCGCGATGGGCTGATTCATGCGCGCCTCACTGTGGTTTCGTGCCGTTCCAGTGCCGCAACGCCGAGAGCTGCCAGTACGTGCTGCCCGTCGGCCTCGATCGGGCTTAGCCGCTCACAGCTGAGGCCCGCATCACCGAGCAGTCGCCGCAAGCGGGCAAGCGGATGCTCGACGACCTTGTCGCGTGCGCTGTCGAGCGTGTCGTAGTGCTCGAAGAGACTCAGTTTCCCCGCAGGGCTCAAGGCGCCGCGCGCCCGCGCCAACAGCGCGGCCGGCTCGGGGCCCGCACCGGCCAGACGATCGACCAGGATGAGGTCAAACTGTTGGACCGCCGCGCGCTGCAGGGCGCGCTCAAGATCCCGCGCCGCGGGGCCCTCGCCCCCGGAGCTCACCAACACCTGGCAGCTGAAGCCGCGCCGTTCTGCAAAGGCACGCGCGGTTTGCGCTACCCGCCGGGAGCGCGCGATCGCCACGCAATGGCCGGCAAGTGCCGCTGCGCCCTCCAGTAGTTCCAGGTGCCGCACGCCGATCACCAGCGCGCAGCCCGCACCGGGGATGGCCCGCTCTGCAATGAAATCCGTCAGCGCCCGCCCCAGCTTCGACTCGAAGCTGCGCGCCGGCTCGTTGGCCGCGTCAGAGCAGACGGCCCGCTGCAGATCCCGGCCGAACTGCGGATCGGTGCGATCCAGCTGGCCGAGCAGACCCTGGACGAAGGCCGCCGCGGCCGGTTCGGAGGAGAGGCGGTAATGCACCCACTGACCCTGACGCAGCCGCTCGACCAGCCCCGCCTCACTCAGGATGCGCAGATGGCGCGACACCCGCGGCTCGCTCTGGGCCAGCGCGCTGGCGAGGTCCGAGACGCTGAAGTCGCGCTGGTTGCAAAGAACTAGAAGCCGCAAACGGCTCGGCTCCCCCACTGCGCGTAGCCACGTCACCAGCTGCGTCCCGTCCTGAGCCTTTATTTTCAATCCCATACATGCGTCGGACGATATTCTGTAAAGAATTGCACAATTCTTTAATTACTACGCCGACCACTGTACTGCCAAGGCGTGTGGAAGTGCAATACCGGAAAGACCTAATGGATGCTGGGGGAGCCGAGCCCGTCGCGGGAGGCCGCAAACAAGGCCTCGACGTCGACTGCATCGAAGCGATAGGGACGGTGGCAGAACTCACAGGTCACGGTCACCGCGCCCTGCTCGCGCAGAATGTCCCGCACCTCATCCGCCCCCAGGGCGCGCAGCAGACCCGATACCCGTCCGGTGTTGCAGCGGCACTCGAACTGCACCGGTGCCCCGCGGAACAGCCGCATGTCATGGTCGGCGAAACCCTTCGCCAGCAGCTTCTCCACGGGGGATTCGAGCAGTTCGGCAGCGCTCAGCCGCTCGATGCCACTCTGCGCATCCTTCCAGGTCTCCTCGAGCTCCGCCTCGTCGGCATGCGCAGCGCCCGGTACCTTCTGCACCAGCATCCCCGCACCCCGAGCCGTATCGGCGGCCAGCAGCAGACGGGTGGGCAGCTGTTCGGAGGAGGCGAAGTATTCTTCCAGGGAGTCCGAGAGCGAGTCGCCGCTCAGCGGCACGATTCCCTGGTAACGCATATTGCGCTCATCTGCTTCGATCGTGACGGCAACGCGGCCCGATTTGCCGACAAGCTGGCGGAACGCGTCCTTTCCCTCCGAAATGGAGTCGACCGTTTCCTCATCGTAGCGGGCGACGGCGCGGAGCCGGAAATCATGGGTGCATTGCGCCACCAGCAGACTGATGGCACCGTTGCCTTCCAGCTGCAGCGTCAGCGTGCCGCGGAACTTGAGCGTGGCGGCAAAGAGGACGGAGGCGGCCACGGCCTGCCCCAGCAGCTCGCGTACCGCAGGCGGATAGTCCGCGTGCGCACAGAGCTCCTGCCAGGCCGTATCCAAGCGGACCCAGTGGCCGCGAACCGGCTGATTCTCGACGATGAAGCGACGGACGACGTCGCGCGTATCAGGGGTGCTTTGCATGCTCCCAGAATGGGGCACGCAGTGCCGCAACTCAATGCGTGAAACTCTCCAGGCGGGCTAGCCCGGCAGCTTCTTCTTCAGCAGTTCGTTCAGCTGCGCGGGGTTGGCCTTGCCACCGGTCGCCTTCATGACCTGACCGACGAAGAACCCGAACAGCTTGTCCTTGCCAGCCCGGTAGTCGGCCAGCTGCTGGGAGTTGCGACCCATAACCTCGTCAATGGCCCGCTCAATCGCCGCGGAGTCGGTGATCTGCTTCAGACCCTTCGCCTCGATCACGGCATCGGCCGTCGCGCCACTGCTCCACATCGCCTCGAAGACTTCCTTGGCGAGCTTGCCGGAGATCGTCTGATCGGCGATTCGGCGCAGCAGTCCCGCCAGACGCTCAGGCGGCATCCGGCCGGCATCGAGGTCCACCCCTTCCTTGTTGAGTGCCGCCGCCAGCTCGCCCATCACCCAGTTGGCCGCGAGCTTCGGCTCGAGTGCCGCGGGCGTGCCGTGGCCCACAACCGCCTCGTAGTAAGCGGCATGCTCGCGGCTCGCGGTGAGGACGCCGGCGTCATAGCCGGAGAGGCCATATTCGGCCGTGAAGCGCGCCGCCTTCTCATCGGGCAGCTCGGGCAGCGTGGCGCGCACTTCTGCGACGAAAGTCTCGCTGAGCGCGATCGGCAACAGGTCAGGATCGGGGAAGTAGCGGTAATCGTTGGCTTCTTCCTTGCTGCGCATCGAGCGCGTCTCGCCGCGGTCCGGATCGTACAGGCGCGTTTCCTGCATCACCTTGCCACCGGACTCCAGCAGCTCGATCTGGCGCGCCACCTCGAAGTTGATCGCCTTCTCGACGAAGCGGAAGGAGTTGAGATTCTTGATCTCGGCACGCGTGCCGAACTTTGCCGTACCCGCCGGGCGCACCGAGACGTTCGCATCACAGCGGAACGAGCCCTCCTGCATGTTGCCGTCGCAGATCTCCAGATAGCGCACCAGTGTGTGCACCTTCTTCATGTACGCGACGGCTTCCTTCGCCGAGCGCATGTCAGGTTCGGACACGATCTCCACCAGCGGCGTGCCGGCGCGATTCAGGTCGATACCGGTGACCCCCGGCAGGCCTTCGTGCAATGACTTGCCCGCATCCTCCTCCAGATGCGCGCGCGTCACGCCGACGCGCTTGCGCGTGCCATCATCGAGCACGATCTCGATCGCACCGGCGGCGACAATGGGCAGCTCGTACTGGCTGATCTGGTAGCCCTTGGGCAGATCCGGGTAGAAATAATTCTTGCGGGCAAACACCGAATAAGCCGCGATACGCGCTCCGATGGCGAGCCCGAACTTCACCGCCATGCGCACGGCCTCGGCGTTCAGCACCGGCAGCACGCCGGGATAACCGAGATCGACGAGGTTGGCCTGCGCGTTCGGCGGTGCGCCGTACGCGGTTGCGGAGCTCGAGAAGATCTTCGACTTCGTGGCGAGCTGCGCGTGGATCTCCAGCCCGATGACGGTCTCCCAGCTCGGCGCGCTCATCGCCACGCCTCCGGGATGTGACCATGCCAGTCGGTCTCGCGCTGATACTGATGCGCGGCATTCAACAGCCGGTCCTCGCTGAATTGCGGACCGACGATCTGCAATCCGACCGGCAGCCCGTCCGTGAAGCCACAGGGCACGGACATCGCCGGCAGGCCCGCAAGATTGGCACCGATCGTGTAGATGTCATTCAGGTACATGGTGATGGGATCGGCGGTCTTCGCACCGATGGCAAATGCAGCCGTCGGTGTCGTCGGCCCCATCAGTACGTCCACTTCCTTGAAGGCGCGCGCGAAGTCGGCCGCTATCAGCTGTCTCACCTTCTGCGCCTTGAGGTAGTAGGCATCGTAGTAGCCGGCGGACAGCACGTACGTGCCCGTCATGATGCGGCGCTTGACCTCGGCCCCGAATCCCTCACCGCGCGAGCGCTTGTACAGATCGGTCAGATCGCGCGGATCGCGCGCGCGGTGTCCGTAGCGCACGCCATCGAAGCGGGCGAGATTCGAGGAGCACTCGGCCGGAGCCACCACATAGTAGGCCGGCACGGATAACGGCAGGTTGGGCAGGCTCACGGTCCGCAGGCTTGCGCCGAGCTTCTCGTACACCTGCAGCGCGGCGCGCACACAGCGCTCGTTCTGCGGATCGAGTCCCTTGTCGAAGAACTCCTGCAGCAGGCCGATCCTGAGGCCTGCGAGCGGCGCCTCGAGACCTGCAACGTAGTCCGGTATCGGCGTATCAACACTGGTCGAGTCGTTGGGATCGAAGCCCGCCATCTCGCGCAGCACGAGCGCCGCATCCGCAGCGGTGAAGCTGATCACACCGCCCTGATCCAGACTCGAGGCGAACGCCACCATGCCATAGCGCGACACCCGGCCATACGTAGGCTTGATCCCGGTCACGCCACACAGCGCCGCGGGCTGACGGATCGAGCCGCCGGTGTCAGTCGCGGTGGCAGCCGGGGCGAGCCGCGCCGCGACCGCTGCCGCGGAGCCGCCCGAGGAGCCGCCCGGCACCATCTGTGGATTCCACGGATTGCGCACCGGACCGTAGAAGCTGGTCTCGTTGGAGGAGCCCATGGCGAACTCGTCCATGTTCGATTTGGCGAGCGTGATCGCTCCTGCCGCCTTGAGCTTCGCGACCACCGTCGCATCGTAGGGCGAGACGAAGTTATCCAGCATGCGCGAGCCGCACGAGGTGCGCACACCTTCCGTGCAGAACAGATCCTTGTGCACGATGGGCAGGCCGGTGAGCGCGCGCGCGCGGCCCGCCGCGAGCTCACGGTCAGCCGCCTGCGCAGCAGTGAGAGCTGCGTCACGTAAAATCGTGATCAGCGCGTTCAGCTGCGGCTGGCTCGCCTGCATGCGATCGAGCAGCGTACGCGTCAGCTCCACGCTGGAAAAACTCCGTGCGCGCAGCCCGTGTGCCAGCTGCGCCAGCGTCATCTCGTGCAATTTCACTCGATTACCTTGGGCACCAGATACAGTCCGGCTGCGACCTGTGGCGCATTTTGCTGATAGCGTGCGTGCTGATCGGTCTCGCTCACCACATCGGGTCGCAGGCGCTGTGACAACCCCGGCAACGGGTGGGCCATGGGCGTCACATCGGCCGTATCGGCGCGCTCGAGCTGGCCGACGAAATCCAGGATCGCCGACAGGCTCGTCTGATATACAGGAATCTCCGCAGCGGAGAGCTCGAGACGAGCCAGGTGGGCGATATTGTCGATCTGCTCGCGTGTCAGAGCCATGTGAGATGCCGCTGCGGTATGTGAGGTGCGTGCCGGAGCAAACGCGAAAACCAGCACAAAATCATACATGTTGCCTTGCTGAATGTCCTGTCGGTTGCTATGTTACGCGCCACTTCTGGGGGCCCCCCGCCGCACTTTATTCCGGTCGCTAATTCATGTTCAAACGCTTGCGCGGCTATTTTTCCAGTGATCTCTCGATCGATCTGGGAACGGCAAACACACTCATCTACGTGCGTGACAAGGGCATCGTGCTGAATGAGCCCTCGGTCGTCGCAGTGCAGGACGAATCCACCCGCAGTGGCGGCAAGATCATCGTCGCCGTAGGTGCCGAAGCCAAGAGCATGCTTGGCAGGACTCCCGGGCACATCACGGCCGTGCGGCCGATGAAGGACGGCGTCATCGCCGATTTCACCTACACCGAGAAGATGCTGCAGCACTTCATCAACAAGGTGCACGGCAATCGGATGCTGAAGCCCTCACCACGCGTGCTGGTATGCGTGCCGTTCGGCTCGACCCAGGTCGAGCGCCGTGCGATTCGCGAATCCGCCGAAGGCGCCGGTGCGCGCAACGTCGCCATCGTCAGCGAGCCGATGGCCGCAGCGGTCGGTGCAGGGCTGCCCGTGCACGAAGCCCGCGGCTCGATGGTCCTCGACATTGGTGGCGGCACCTCTGAGGTGGCGGTACTGTCCCTGAATGGCATCGTGTATGCCAACTCGGCGCGCATCGGCGGTGATCGCTTCGATGAAGCCATCATGAACTACGTGCGCCGCAACTACGGCATCCTGATCGGTGAGGCCACGGCCGAGCGCATCAAGATCGAGATCGGCTCGGCCTACCCCGGCCAGCAGGTGCGCGAGCTCTCGGTCAAAGGTCGCAACCTCTCCGAGGGTGTGCCGCGCAGCTTCACGCTCAACAGCAACGAGATCCTCGAGGCACTGCAGGAACCGCTGCAGGGCATCGTCAGCTCCGTCAAGCAGGCCCTCGAGCAGACGCCGCCGGAGCTGGGCGCCGACGTCGCGGAGCGTGGCATCGTGCTCACCGGTGGTGGCGCGCTGCTGCGTGATATCGACAAACTTCTTACTGAAGAGACCGGCCTTCCCGTCGTCGTAGCGGATGACCCCCTCACGTGCGTGGCACGCGGCGGCGGGCGCATTCTTGAGCTGATGGACGAGCTGGGCCCGGGTCACTTCGGTCTAGAATAGCGCGGCCAGTCGCACATGGCCTTCGGGACTGGGGCCACATCAGTCAGGGGCGCACCGCCCGGCTTTCGTTTCACGCTGTATGCCGCGCTCGCGATCGTCATCATGTTCATGGACAAGCGCGGCGAGTACTTCGAGCGCGTGCACTATGTCCTGAGTGCCGCCGCCTATCCCATCCAGCTCGCAGTCAGCTCACCGAGTCAGGCCTGGCAGTGGCTGAAGGAAAGCGTGGCGACGCGCGATGTACTGCGTGCCGAGAACGAGCGCTTGCTGGCGCGCGACCGCGAGCTGGAGTTGCGCACCATGCGTTACGAGGCGCTGGCGCGTGAGAACGATGAGTTGCGCGGTCTGCGCGCTGCCCTGCCGCCCGTGGCCGCGCAGTGGCTCGTTGCCGAGATTGTCGACATCCAGCTCAACAGCCTGCGACAACGGGTGATCCTCAACCGCGGTGCGCTGAATGGCGTCTTCAAGGGACAAGCGGTGCTCGATGACCATGGGCTCTTGGGCCAGACGACCCACGTCGGTCCGTGGAGCGCCGATGTCATCCTCATCACCGATTCCGAGCACGCGGTGCCGGTGCAGATCGAGCGCACCGGTCTGCGCACGATTGCCGTCGGCACGGGCGACACTGCCGAGCTTGCGCTTCCCTATCTTCCCGGCAACGCCGATGTGAAAGCGGGCGATGTCCTGCTGACCTCAGGTCTGGGGGGCGTGTTTCCCGCAGGCTACCCGGTGGGGAAAATCATCGAGGTCCATCGCGATGCCGTGCAGCCTCTGGCTCAGGTGCGCGCGACACCCTACGCCGCCGTCAACACCGACCGGGAGGTCATGCTCGTCTGGTTTCGCGAGGGCCATCCCGCCGCACCGCTGGCGGCTATCACGTCGGCAACCGGCGATGCGAAAAGCGGCAATCCGCACATGCAACCACAGGCGGCCCCCCATCCCGGTTCCGCCGCTGGCTCCGGCACCGTAGCCGCTTCAGGTGCTGCCCCCGCAGGCACCGCCCCCTCGCCGGGAGATGCGGCCAAACTGCCGCCGCTGCTCAAACCGAGCACCAAGCCGGCCCTACCCACGCCCGCGGAGCCCGAAGAAGAGTCCCCACCCTACGAGGTCGAGGCTTCTGCCAAGCCTGAACCGGGCACCAGCGCGGTAGTCCCCGGGTCGCCCACCGCAGCCGCCAGCGCGACGACACCTGGGACGACACCTGCCACGGCCACCGGGACGACCCCTGGTGCGGCCAGCGGGACGCCCAGCGCGGCGCACCCCAAGCCCGGGGCCAAATCCAAGGCCTCGAGGAGCAAGCCACGATGAACTCCCTGCCGCGAGGGGCCATGCTGCTGACGGCACTGCTGGCGCTGATCCTTACCGTGCTGCCGCTGCCGAACTGGCTCAACCTCATCCGACCGGCTTTCCTGGTCCTCACCGTGCTCTACTGGTCGATTGCCTCGCCACGCGCCGGCGGGATCGCACTCGGCTTCTTTGCGGGCATCATGCTCGATGTATTCCAGGGTCCGCTGCTCGGTGAGCACGCGCTGGCGATGTGTATCGTGACCTACATCGCCGTGCGTGAGCATCAGAAGATCCGTTCCAAGCCGGCGTTCCAGCAGTCCCTCATCGTGTTCGCAGCGTTGCTGGCCTACGAGTCGATCCTGTTTGCCATCGATGGCTGGTCGGGCCATCCGCTCACCAGTCCGCTGCGCTGGACGCATACCGTGACGGGCGCCATTTTCTGGGCACCCGTTGCTGCGGTATTGAATGTGACCAACGATCGACGGCACTGAGCCCGGAAGCGACCATGTCCCGCGGCGTACACATCAAGGACCACTGGAGCGAACAGCGCATGTTCGACCAGCGGGCCGTGGTGGCGGGCGCCATCATCGTCATGCTGACACTCGGCCTGCTGGGACGGCTGTTCCTGCTGCAGGTTATCCGTCACGACTATTACGCCGAGCTCTCGCAGGGCAACCGCGTCCGCACCGAGCCGATCCCGGCGGCGCGCGGCCTCATCCTCGATCGGCGCGGCGAGGTGGTGGCCGGCAACCTGCCCGCCTATCAGCTCGAGCTGGTGCCGGAAGAAGTCCCCGACCTCAAGGTGGAGCTGAATGGCCTGGTGGCGCTCGGCCTGATTGGTGCGGATGAGGTGGATGAGCTGTTGCGCACGATCCGCTCACATCGTGCATTCGACACGGTGCCGGTGCGGCTGCGGATGTCTGATGAGGATGTCGCCCGCTTTGCCGTGCGCCGCTTCGAGTTTCCGGGACTCGACATCAAGACCCGGCAGACGCGCTCCTATCCCAACGGTGATCTCGCCGTCCACGCGCTCGGCTACGTGGGTGCCATCAGCGAGCACGATCTGGAACACATTGACCGCGCCGCGTACGCCGGCACCTCTCTGATCGGCAAGCTCGGCGTGGAGAGCGCCTACGAGTCGAAACTGCACGGGGTGAATGGCTCGCGCGAGCTGCTGGTCAATGCACAGGGCCGTTCCGTGGAAAAGCAGGGTGCCTTCACCCCCGAGCTGCACATCCACGCACCCACGGCCGGCAAGGACATCGTGCTGTCGATCGATCTCACGGTGCAGCGCGCCGCGGAGGATGCGCTCGCCGGCCGGCGTGGCGCCGTGGTCGCCATCGATCCCAACAACGGCGATGTCATCGCGATCACCAGCCGCCCCGGCTTCAACCCGAACCTCTTCGGCCGCGGCATCACGCGCACCGAGTACACCGCTCTGAATGAGGATATCGACAAGCCGCTGCTCGATCGTGCCTTGCGCGGCGTGTATCCGCCGGGCTCCACCGTCAAGCCCGTCATCGCACTGGCCGGACTCGTCTATCACGTCGTCGATCCGGAGCAGACGCGCTTCTGTGCCGGCCAGTTCCATCTGCCGGGCAGCTCGCGACTGTTCCGCGAGGGCAAGGGCGGCAAACACGGCGCCGTCAATCTGACCGAAGCGATCGCACGCAGTTGCGATGTGTACTTCTATGGGCTCGCCGATCAGATCGGGGTCGATCATATCGCTGCGTTCATGGCGCCCTTCGGCTTCGGCAAACCCACCGGTCTTGACATCGGTGGCGAGATGAAAGGCATCCTGCCCTCGCGCGAGTGGAAGGCTTCCTACTTCAGCCGTCCGGCCGACAAGCTGTGGTATCCCGGTGAGACGGTCAACTTCGGTATCGGCCAGGGCTATCTCAACGTCACGCCGCTGCAGATGGCCCACTACGTCTCCGTGTTGGCCTCGCGCGGCAAGGTGTGGAAGCCACGACTCGTGACCGGCCTGCGCGATTCCATCAATGGCAAGATCGAGCCGCTGGCACCGGTGAGGGAGCCCGACATCACACTCGCCACGGCGGCCGAGTGGGAGCGGATTCACACCGGCATGATCGGCGCCACCACGCACGGCACGGCCGCCGCGATCGGCCGCAACGCGCCCTATTCCATCGGCGGCAAGACGGGTACGGCGCAGGTGTTCAGCGTCGGCCAGAACGAGAAATACAACGAGAAGACCGTGGCGGAGCGCCTGCGCGATCACTCCTGGTTCATTGCCTTCGCACCCGCCGATGCGCCGCGCATCGCCCTCGCCGTCATCGTCGAGAACGGCGGTTGGGGTGCCAGCGCGGCCGCGCCTATTGCGCGCAAGGTCATGGATGCCTACCTGGTCGGTGCGGACGGCAAGCTCAAGCCGGCCGCCCCCGCACCGGACTCGACGCCAGCGCCGCGCCGCAGCGACGAGTTGCCAATGCCCGATCAGAAGCACGCGACCGTCGCGCCCGCGCAGTCGACCGCCGCCAGCAACGGCTAGCCCTGTTGCGATGATCTACCAGGAAGTCACCTCCGGCTCACGCACCCGCCGCACCCTCTCGGGAGCGGCGCGCGTGTTGTTTGCCCTGAAGCTGGATGGGCCGCTGATCGTGGCCCTGGGGCTGGTGGCCGTGTTTGGTTTGATCGTGCTGTACAGCGCCTCCGGTCAGAGTGCCATCACCATCTATCGCACCCTGGGACGCCTGGCGCTCGGCACGGTGGCGATGCTGGTGCTCGCCCAGGTCAATCCCAACTTCCTGCGCCGCACCTCGCCATGGCTGTACGCCTTCGGGGTGCTGCTGTTGCTGGTCGTCTACGCCATGGGCCACATCGGCAAGGGCGCGCAGCGCTGGCTCGATCTGGGAATCGTGCGCTTCCAGCCCTCGGAGCTCATGAAGCTCGCCGTGCCGATGACCTGCGCCTGGTTCCTGCACGAGCGACCGCTGCCGCCCCGCCCGCTGCATCTGCTGTTGCTCGCGGGCATGATCCTCGTGCCGGTCGCACTGGTGGCCGTGCAGCCGGACCTCGGCACCGCGGCGCTGATCGCCATGGCCGGGGCGCTGGTGATCGTGATGGCGGGGCTGCAGGTGAGCATCATGGCCGGGCTCGGCGTGCTGGGCGCCGCGGGCGCGTTTCTCGGCTGGAACTTCATGCACGACTATCAGCGCAAGCGCGTGCTGACCTTCATGGATCCACAGACCGACCCGTTGGGTGCGGGCTACCACATCATCCAGTCACAGATTGCCATCGGCTCGGGTGGGGTGTTCGGCAAGGGCTGGATGAACGGCAGCCAGGCACAGCTGGAATTTCTCCCCGAGCGCTCCACGGATTTCATCTTCGCGGTCGTGGGCGAGGAATTCGGGCTGTTGGGCCAGGGCCTGTTGCTGCTGTTGTATCTGGTGGTCGTGAGCCGTGCGCTGTATCTGTCGACTCAGACCCAGGACACCTTTGCGCGGCTCGTCGCCGGCAGTCTCGCGTTGACCTTCTTCGTGTACGTCTTCATCAACGCGGGCATGGTCAGCGGCCTGTTGCCCGTGGTCGGCGTGCCATTGCCGCTCGTCAGCTATGGAGGGACCTCCGTCGTCACCATCCTTGCGGGCTTCGGCATCCTGATGGCGCTGTACTCGCATCGCAAACTGGTCAGCTCCTAGTCGTCCCGTGAGGAGGCGCATCAGCTTTGCCGGCTGGGTCGTGTTGGCAGCAGTGACCCTGCTGCCGCTGCCAGGTGTCGCCGCACACCGGCACAAGAGTCCGCCCAAGCCGCACTTCGACCTCAAGCGCCCCGAGATCGTGAGCTTCGTCAGCGAGGTGGTGCGGCGCGACGGGCTGCAACGCCGTGCCGTGATCAAGATCCTGAGCAAGGGTGAGCCCCAGCCGAAGATCCTGGAAGCCATGACGCGCCCCGCGGAGAAAGTGACTCCCTGGTATGAATACCACGATCACTTCCTCACCGAGGAACGCATTGCCGATGGCGTGCAGTTCTATCTGGAGCATCGCGACACCCTGGAGCGCGTCGCCAGCGAGCGCGGTATCGCCCCCGAGTACATCGTCGCGATCCTGGGCGTGGAGACCAAGTACGGGCACACCACGGGCCACTATCGCGTGCTCGATGCGCTCATGACACTGGCCTTCGATTATCCCCCGCGCGGCGAGTACTTCCGCGAGGAGCTCGAGCAGTTCCTGCTGCTGAGCGCCGAGAATCATCTGGACCCTCTGAAGGTCACCGGCTCGTACGCCGGGGCCATGGGTGCGCCGCAGTTCATGCCCTCGAGCTATCGCAAGTATGCGATCGACGGCAATACCGATGGGCGCTGCGATCTGTTCGCCGACTGGGAGGATGTGCTGGCGAGCATCGCGAACTATTTCGTGCAGCACGGCTGGGAGCCGGGCGGTCCGGTGTTGGCCGAGACCCGCCTGGATCCGGACCCGAAGTTCCAGTTCGACCCGCGTAACCTGGAACTGAACGAGACTGTCGAGAGTCTCAGCGCTCAAGGAGTGGAAATCACCCCGCTGCAACCAGGAGCAACCCCCGTCGTGCTGGTCTCCGCCGAGCAACAGGACGGCCCGGCCTACCGGGTCGGCTTCCACAACTTCTACGTGCTGACGCGCTATAACCGCAGCGCCCGCTACGCCATGGCGGTGCACGATCTGGCCACGGCCATCGCCGGGCGGGTGCGGAGTATGACTCCCTGATGCGGGGCACGACTCCGTGAACGGGGACGACGTCCGCCGCGTGCGGCCGGCCCTGCCGCGTCTGAACAGCTGCGGCGCGCTCCTGATGGTTGCAATCCTCGCAGACCTCGCGGGCTGCTCCGCACCGCCACGGCGGCCCCCGCCGCCAGTAGTCGCGGAGGTGCCGGCACTGCATCCACCCTCGCCCGACTCGGTGCCCGATGCGGTGCCCCGCAGCGAGCCGCGCAGCGCCCACGGCAACCCGCCCTCCTACAATGTGCTGGGCAGGCACTACGTGGTACTACCAACGGCCGATGGCTACATGGAGCGCGGCGTGGCATCGTGGTACGGGCCGACCTTCCACGGTGTCAGCACCTCGAGCGGCGAGCGCTATGACATGTATGCCATGACCGCTGCACACAAGACGCTGCCGTTACCGACCTATGCCCGGGTGACCAATCTGCGCAACGGCCGCAGCGTCGTGGTGCGAATCAACGATCGCGGCCCGTTTGTGGCCAACCGGCTGATCGATCTGTCGTACACCGCCGCGGCCAAACTGGACATGCTGCGGGAAGGCACCACGCTCGTGGAGGTGCGGGCACTGACCGTGCGCGAGCCGGACAACCTGACGCGCAGCGCACAGCTGCCGCCTCCGGCACTGTTCATAC
This sequence comes from uncultured Pseudomonadota bacterium, assembly GCA_963839055.1. Lineage (GTDB taxonomy): Bacteria > Pseudomonadota > Gammaproteobacteria > Steroidobacterales > Steroidobacteraceae > 13-2-20CM-66-19. Next base: position 143,698 of record CAWITP010000001.1, read on the forward strand.
AGGCGGGCGCCTTCGCCGACCGCAACAATGCGCAGCGCGTCGTGCAGCGTCTGCATAGCGGCGGACTGGCCAATGCCTTCATCCTGGCGCCGCCCCCTGACGGCAAGACGCCGCTCTACCGGGTGCGCGTAGGTCCGATCAACGGTGTGCCCGAATATGACCGCCTGGCGGCCGAGCTCGCACGGCTCGGCTACCCGGAGGCGCGCCTCGCCAATGACTGACGCCCCCCTGCGCAGTCCAACCTCGCAATCCCGGCGCCGCCGGATGTTGTTTGTCGGCTCCGTCATCGGCGCGCTCAGCGCGATCCTTGCCATCGGCTTTGTCAGCTACCTCGAGCTCTCGCAGCTGGCTGAATCCGGCGCACGCGTGCAGCACTCCTACGAGCTGCTGCAGACCCTGGATGACCTCACCGCATCGCTCACCGATGCCGAAACCAACCAGCGCGGCTTCCTGCTGACACAGGATGCCTCCTATGTGACGCAGTTCGAGGAGGCGAGCGCGCAGGTGCGGCTCGCCGTCACCGAGCTGCGGCGCCTCGCCTCGGATGAGGCCACGGAGATCGCGATCGCGCACCTGGGCAGGCTCGCGGGCGCCAAGCTGCAGGAGCTGCGTGACAGCCTGCATAACTCGCAGGCCGGACATAAGCATGCGGCGCTCGCCAATGTCGCCGATGGCCGCAGCCAGCGCCTGATGACCGCCTTTCAGCGCGACTCGGCGGAGCTCGACACCATGCAGCGGCGGCTGCTCGATCAGCGCCGCGAGCGTGAGGAGCACGCCCGCCGGTGGAGCACCGTGGTTTTCGCAGCGACCATCATCCTGAGTCTGCTGCTGGTCGTCGCCGCCGCCATGATCAGCCGCCGCTTCGAGGACCGCCGCCGGATGTTGGAGAACGAGATCTCCGAGCGCCGTCGCGCCGAGGACTACCGCGAGTCACTGCTCGCCAGTGAGCGCACCGCGCGTGCCGAAGCCGAGCGCGCCACGCAACTGAAGGATGAATTCGTCGCGACCTTGAGCCACGAGTTGCGCACGCCGCTCAATGCCATCGTCGGCTGGGCCGGCATCCTGCAGATGGACCGGCGTGCCGACACGGTGCAGCAGGGCGTGGAGGTCATCGAGCGCAACGCGAAACTGCAGGCGCAGATGATCGAGGACCTGCTCGACATGAGCCGCATCCTCTCGGGCAAGCTGCTGTTTGAAGTGCGCAAGATGGACCTGGGACCGCTCGCCAAGGCCGCCGTGGCGGCCTTACAGCCCACGGCCAATGCCAAAGGCGTGCGGCTGCAGATGCAGGTCGAGACGCAGCAGTTCGTCAATGGCGACCCGGCGAGGCTGCAGCAGGTCGTGTGGAATCTGCTCAACAACGCGGTCAAGTTCACACCGGCCGGCGGCACCGTGCAGGTGCGCGTGCATACCAGCGGCAACCAGACCGAGCTCGCCGTGGCCGACAGCGGTCAGGGCATCCGTCCGGAGTTCCTGCCCTATGTGTTCGATCGGTTCCGCCAGGGGGACGCCTCCACCACGCGCCGGCACGGCGGCCTGGGTCTCGGGTTATCGATCGTCAAGAGCCTGGTGGAGATGCACGGCGGCACGGTGAGCGCACACAGCGCGGGAGAGGGCCAGGGTGCCACCTTCACGGTGCGCATTCCGGCGGTCCCGGCGCACGTGCGGCTGCGCGAGGAGGCCTTGCTCAACGCGACACTGACCGCGCCCCCCGTCACCCGGGAGCTGACCGGAGTGCGCATCCTGGTGGTCGATGACGATCCCGACGCGCGCTCGCTCGCCCAGCGGGTGCTCGAGGACAGCGGTGCCGGGGTGCGCACGGCCGCCTCTGCGGCCGAGGCGCTCACGGCGCTCGAGGCCGCGGAGTTGCCGGACGTCGTGGTGAGTGACATCGGCATGCCCGAGCAGGATGGCTACGATCTCATCCGCCAGGTGCGTGCGCTGCCGGGGCAGGCGAGCCGCATCCCCGCCGTGGCGCTCACGGCTCTGGCGCGCGGCGAGGATCGCAGCCGCGCCCTGCAGGCCGGCTATCAACGCCATATCAGTAAACCGGTCGATCCGGCCGAGCTCGTCTCCCTGATCGCCGATCTCGCCGATGGCAGTTGCACCGCTGCAGCCGGCTGAATCGCAGCTTTTGCGACACCGCGCAGCGGTACAGCCCGCGGTGCGCTGCTAGAATCGCGCCGCCTCTGTGTCAGTGAAGGATTGCCGATGTTGCGCACGTGCAGTGTGATGACCGCCCTGATTGCCCTGTGGAGCGTGAGTGCGCCCGGTCGCGCCGCGACGCCCATCCCCAAGGCGCCCGAGGTGCAGGCCAAGGCCTACATCCTGGTGGATCACTTCAGCGGTCGCGTACTGGCCGAGAGCCACGCGGATGACCGGGTCGAGCCGGCCAGTCTCACCAAGCTCATGACCAGCTACGTGATCTTCAAGGCCCTGAAGGAGAACCGGCTGAAGCTCACCGACCCGGTGACCATCAGCGAGCACGCCTGGCGCTCGGAAGGCTCGCGCACCTTCGTGCAGGTCGGCAGCGTTGTGCCGGCCGAGGTGCTCATCAAGGGCATGATCGTGCAGTCGGGCAACGATGCGACCATCGCGCTCGCGGAGAAGGTCGGCGGTACCGAGTCGGCCTTTGCGCAGATGATGAATGAGTACGCCGGGCGGCTCGGCATGAAGTCCACACACTTCGACAACAGCGACGGTCTGCCCTCGCCCAATCACTACTCCACGGCGCGCGACCTGGCGATCGTTGCCAATGCGCTCATCACGGAATTCCCGGAGTACTACCCGTGGTACAGCATCCGCGAGTACAAGTGGAACAACATCACCCAGCAGAACCGCAACGGCCTGCTGGAGCGCGATCCGAGCGTGGACGGCATGAAGACCGGCCATACCGACAGCGCCGGCTTCTGCCTGGTCAGCTCCGCCAAGCGCAACGACATGCGCCTGGTCTCGGTGGTCATGGGTTCCAACAGCATCAGGGCGCGCGAGGATGCGAGCGAAGCGCTGCTCACCTACGGCTACACGTTCTATGAAACCGCCAAGGTGAAGTCCGCTGGCGAAGTCGTGCTGAAGCCCCGTGTTTACAAGTCCGCCGAGCAGTTCGTGAGTCTCAGCATCCCGAAGGATCTGGTGCTCACGGTCGGTCGCGGACAGCTGCCGGATCTGAAGAGCACGGCACACCTGTTCCGCGAGCCGCTGGTGGCGCCGCTTGCGGCCAACGTGCCGGTGGGCGAGCTGACCATCACCGACTCGACGGGCCAGGTGGTGGCGCGCACGCCGCTCGCGCCACGCCAGGAGATCCCCTCCGGCGGTCTGGTGACACGCGCCGTGGACGATGTGCGCTTGTGGTTCAATTGAGGGCTGATGGCCGAACCGCTGCCGCTAAGCTACTTGAATGGCGACTTCCTGCCTTTGCAGGATGCACGCATCTCACCGCTTGATCGCGGCTTCCTCTTCGGCGATGGCGTCTACGAGGTCATGCCGGTCTATGGCGGGCGGCCGTTCCGCTTCGGAGCCCATGCCGAGCGCCTGACGCGCAGCCTGACTCTGCTGCGCATGCACGATCCGCATACGCGCGATGAGTGGCGCCGGATACTCGGCGCCCTCATCGAGCGCAACGGCGGCGGCGATCAGTACATCTACTGGATGGTGACACGCGGCGCCGAGCACGGCCGCAATCACGCGCCGCTGCCCGAAGTCGCCCGTACGGTGTTTGCTTTCTGCGCGCCGCTGCCGGTTGCCGACCCGGCGACACTCGAGCATGGCGTCAGTTGCATCACGGCGCAGGATACCCGCTGGAACTACTGCGACATCAAAGCCACCGCCCTGCTTGCCAATGTGATGCTGCGCCAGCTCGCCGTGGATGCGCAGGCGGGCGAGACGATCCTGTTACGCGATGGCGAGTTGACCGAAGCATCCGCATCGGCCGTGCACATCGTGAGCAGCGGTGTTGTGTTGAGTCCGCCCAACTCCCGGCACATCCTGCCCAGCACGACCCGCGGCGCCATGGAGGAGCTCGCCACCCGCGCCGGCATCCCACATCGCTCGGAGAAGATCACGGAAGCGCAACTTCGCGCCGCGGACGAAGTGTGGCTGTCGGCGGCCACCCGCGAAGTGCAGGCGGTGACGCGCCTGGATGGCCGTGCGGTGGGGCGCGGCCGGCCCGGACCGCTGTGGCAACGAGTGCGCGAGGAGCTGCAGCGCTACAAGAGCGAGCTCGTGGGTCAGCTGTGGTAGAGCCGCCGCCGCTGCTGCAGTTTCCCACCGACTACCCGCTGAAGGTCGTCGGTCGTCCCTCGGATGAGTTCCGCGCGCGCGTGCACGCGCTGATCGTGCGTCACGTGCCGGATCTCGACAGCGAGCGGGTCAGCGAGCGCCTGAGCGAGAACGGCAATTTCCTCTCGATCTCCTATGTCATCCGGGCGCGCAGCAGCGAGCAGGTGATCGCACTGGTCAACGATTTGAAGGCCTGCGATGGGGTGCTGACGATTCTCTGATCCCGGCGGCAGCGGCCGCCCCGTTTCTGTAACCGCTTTGTTACCTCGCAGGCGCGCCGCGCGTTTCCCCTCGCCGGACGCCTGCCCGCTCGGTACAGTGACTGCCTTTTGGGACCCCGCCCGGCTCATGTCCATCACGCTCGATCAGGTCACCAAGCGCTACCAGGGTCATCCCGTGGTGAACGACGTCTCGCTCGACATCGGCGATGGCGAGTTCTTCGTATTGCTCGGCCCGAGCGGCAGTGGCAAGAGCACGCTGTTGCGCACGATCGCGGGGCTCGCCGCTGTCGATCATGGTCGCATTGCGCTCCACGGTCGTGATGTCACTCACCTCAGCGCGCGCGACCGCGGCGTCGGACTCGTCTTCCAGAACTACGCGTTGTTTCGCCACATGTCCGTGGCCGACAACATCGAATTCGCGCTGCGCGTGCGCCGCATGCGCGCGGCCGAGCGGCGCGCCCGGCGCGCGGAGTTGCTGCGCCTCGTGGCGCTCGAGGGCATGGACGAGCGGCTGCCCGCTCAACTCTCCGGCGGACAGCAACAGCGGGTGGCGGTGGCCCGTGCGCTCGCGCACAAACCCGAGGTGTTACTGCTCGATGAGCCTTTCGGGGCGCTGGATGCCAAGATCCGGGAAGAGCTGCGCCGCACCATCCGCGGTGTGCAGCGCGAGCTCGGGATCAGCACCGTGTTGGTCACGCACGACCAGGAAGAGGCCTTTGCGCTCGCCGACCGGATCGGAGTGATGAATCTCGGCCGGTTGTTGGAAATCGGCCGGCCGCACGAGCTGTACGCAAGTCCCGCGACGCGGTTCGTTGCCACCTTCCTCGGCGCCGCCAACCTGATCCTCGGGCGACAGTCACGCGATGGCATCCGCTTCGGCCAGGTACCGCTGAACGCGCTGGCGAAGAGCTCGCCGCAGATTGCGCGCGAGCACGAGGTGGTCGCGGTGGTGCGCCCGGAGGAGTTGGAAGTGGCGCCCTCACGCGATGCGCTGCGCTCCTCCTACCTGACCTCGGGCCTGGTGCAGGAAGTTGCATTCACCGGCGCCATGGAGCGGCTGCGGGTGCGTATCGAGGACGGCGACGCCGCGACACTCTCGAGTGAGACCGCCCCGGAGCAGGCGTGCATGGATGTGACCCGTACGCAGCACGAGCGGCGCGCCTTCCAGGTCGTTCCGGGCCAACGCGTGTCGCTCGGGGTGCGGCGCGTGCACGTGCTGCCCACACCGCTTTCCAGCTTCACCGTCTATGCCGCGAACGAGCTCATGGCGGACGCCCTCACCCATCAGCCGATGCTGGTCGAGCTCGCGCTGCGCATGAAAACCCGCATCTCGGTGCGCGTGGATCCGAAGCTCGGGCTGCCGCAAGCGCAGGTGGCGCGGTTGAACGGCGCCGAGCAGCCGGATTTTACCGGCACCACCGTCATTGCCGCGCACGCGGATGCGAACTTCCAGGTGGAGTGGCTGCTGCAAAGGGGCGCTGCGGAAATTCTGGTACTGCCGCAGCATGCCGCCTCGCCGACGCGCGTGTTGATTCACTGGACGGACGAGAGCATGCGCCGCGCGACACTGGCCGTCGCGGCCAGCATCCTGCGGCATGTGGCGGCGGAAGCGGTGTATGTCGGCATCCTGCCGCAACACACGCCCCCGGCCCAGCGCCCGCATGGCATGCGTGCCCTGCTCGATGCGCGCTCGGAAGCGCAGGCGGTGCACGGACTGGAGATGCGCACGGAGCTGCGCTTCGGCGAGGTGGGTGCCGAGCTGCTGCGCCAGCTGCATGAGACGCGCGATCAGATGCTGATCCTGGGTGTGCAGGAGATCAGTGGACTTGCGCTGCGCTTCGGCGCGCTGCTGGAAGCGAGCCACTGGCCCATCCTCATCGTGCATCGCCGGGAGGACGAGCCCGCCGCGCGCGAGGCGCGTGCCTCATGAAACGCTGGATCCAGCCGAGCGTGCTGCCGGGCTTCGGGTTGACGTTCGGCTTCACCACCTTCTTCCTGAGCGCGATCGTGCTCATCCCGCTCGCGGCGCTGGTGCTGATGGCCGGCTCCATGCCGTGGGGCGATTTTGTCCGCGTGGTCACGAGTCCGCGGGCGCTCGGCTCCTACCGGCTGTCCTTCGGCGCCTCCATGCTGGCGGCCTCCATCAACCTGGTGTTCGGCTTCATCATCGCCTGGACGCTGGTGCGCTACAGGTTTCCCGGCCGCAAGCTGATCGATGCGCTGATCGACATGCCGTTTGCTATGCCGACCGCGGTCTCAGGTATCGCACTCACCACCGTGTTTGCTGACAACGGCTGGATCGGACGGTATCTGCAACCGCTCGGCGTGCACGTGGCCTATACCTGGATCGGCGTCACCGTCGCGCTGACTCTCATCGGTCTGCCCTTCGCCGTGCGCTCGGTGCAGCCGGCGCTGCAGGAGATCCAGCGCGATCTGGAGGACGCAGCGGAAACGCTTGGCGCCGGCCGCTTGTACATTCTCAGGAGGATCATCCTGCCGACGGTGCTGCCGGCATTGCTGACCGGCTTCACGCTCGCCTTTGCGCGCGCCGTGGGTGAATACGGCTCGGTCATCTTCATCGCCGGCAATCTGCCCATGAAGACCGAGATCACCCCGCTGCTCATCGTGATCCGGCTGGAAGAATTCGACTACCGCGGCGCCGCGGCGCTCGGGCTCGTGATGCTGGTGATCTCCTTCATCGTACTGCTCGCCATCAATCTGCTGCAGGCATGGGGCCGGCGTCGCCTCGTGGCCAGCTCGCGCTGATCCCGCATGGCCGCTGCCGCCGACCGTGCCACGCTGGAAGATCTCGCCTCCCGTCCGGGGCGCGACACGCTGCTCAGTGCGCTCGTGCGCGGTCTGTTCATCACGCTGTCGCTGGGATTTCTCGCTGCGCTGCTGTTCGCACCGCTCGCGACGGTGTTCGTCATGGCCCTGCAGCATGGCTGGCACGCGTACGAGCAGGCCTTCACCGATCCGGACACGCTCGCCGCCATCCGTCTGACGCTGCTGACTGCGGCCCTCGTCGTGCCGATCAACACCGTGTTTGGGCTCGCGGCCTCCTGGGCGATCGCGAAATTCGAGTTCCGCGGCAAGAGCTTTCTCATTACGCTGATCGATCTGCCGCTGGCGGTGTCGCCGGTGATCTCCGGCATGATGTACGTGCTGCTGTTCGGGCTGCGCGGCTGGTTCGGCCCCTGGCTGCAACAGCACCAGATCGCCATCATCTTCGCTCTGCCGGGGATCGTGCTGGCGACCATGTTCGTGACTTTTCCCTATGTCGCGCGCGAGCTGATTCCGCTCATGCAGCAGCTCGGCAACGATGAGGAGGAAGCGGCGCTCACGCTCGGCGCCGGCGGCTGGATCACCTTTTTTCGGGTGACGCTGCCGAAGGTGCGCTGGGGCCTCGTCTACGGGGTCGTGCTGTGCAATGCACGCGCCATGGGCGAGTTCGGTGCGGTGTCGGTGGTCTCCGGCCACATCCGCGGCCTGACCAACACCATGCCGCTGCACATCGAGATTCTCTACAACGAATACAACTTCGTGGGCGCCTTCGCCGTGGCATCCATCCTCACCGTACTCGCCCTCGTGACCCTGATCGTCAAGACTCTGGTGGAACGGGCGGGCTACCGACGTCGATGAACATCTGGACCCCTCTGCACTCCGCCTGGCAGTGGCTGCAGCCGACCCGGGCAAGCCTTACCTGGTGGCTGATCGCGATCAACGTCACCATCGTGCTGCTGGTGGGCGGAGGCATCTCTTATTCCGCGATCCAGACGCTGCACGACCTGGCCGATGAGCAGGGCAAGGCGCGTGCGCAGCTGGCCGGGGCCATGGCGCGCGAAGATCTCCGGCGCATGGGGGAAGACATGCTGACCGCCGCGCGCGCCCTCAGCGACCGGCCGACCCTGCAGCGGCTGGTCACTGAAGGACGCAACGATGCCATCACGCCCCTGCTGCGGCGGGCCTGCGAGACGGCCGGCGCGCAAGCCTGCGCACTCTTCACCAACAATCAGCTGCTCGCGCAATCGGGCCCAGCGCTGGAGTGGCAGGGCATCGTAACCGCCAGCAGCGAGCAGGGGGCCACGTTCCTGGCACTCCCCGTGAACGTGCGTACACCGGTGTTGGGCGCGTATGCGCCGCTTGCGGACACCAGCGCCACGCGCATCTTCGCCCTGCGGCTGCTCGATGACCGCATGGCAGCAAACCTGAGCCGCCAGGTGGGTCTGCAGATCAGCCTGATCGACTACCGGGCGTTCACCAACGATCCGGTGGACGCGTTCACGCCTTTGTATTCGGCTAGCCTTGCGGATGGGCGCTCGGCGGTGCAGCGCATCAACTCTCAGCAGCTGTATGCGGCTAGTGTCCCGGTGTTTGCCTCCACCGGTGAGGCGATCGCGCTGGTGCTGGCATCGCTGCCCACGGCAGCCATCGATCAGTCTGCCACTCATCTGACGCACAAGCTGCTGTTGACGGCGCTGGTACTGGCCTCACTGGCCGTGCTGGGCGGCCTGGTGCTGAATGATTGGGTGGCCGGTCCGGTCAAGGCGCTGACGAGCGCGGCGCTGCGCCTGGGACAGGGCGATTTCTCAACATCGATTCCACCGGGCGGTGCCGCCGAAGTGGGGGCGCTCGCGCGCACCATGGAGGACATGCGACGCAATCTTGTGGAGCTCACCGGCACGCTGCGCCGGCGGGAAGCAGAAGCCCAGGCGGTCCTCAGCGGCGTGGTCGAAGGGGTGTATGCCGTCGACAAGGATCGCGTGATCCGCTACCTCAACCCCCAGGCGGCAGATCTGCTCGGCGTCACCCCCAAGGAGGCCGTCGGACGCTTCTGCGGCGATGTGCTGAAACCGCGCGATGACGGTGGCCGGCGAATCTGTGATTTCCGTTGTCCGATCCTGCAGGCGCGCGTGGATCGCAGCGCAAAGTCCATCGAGCAACTGCAGCTGCCGGTCGCCGGGCCGCGCACGACGGTGATCACGAGCGCGGCCATGGTCGAGGGTCTGCAGGTGCAGGTCATCCGCGACGAGACCGAGTTGGAAGCGGTGCGCCGCGCGCGCGACTCGGTACTCGCCAACATCTCGCACGAGTTCCGCACGCCGCTCGCCGCACAGCTCGCCTCCATCGAGCTGCTGCGCGAGGGCCTGCCCAGCCTGCGCCCCGAGCAGCAGCTGGAGCTGGTGCGCTCGCTCGAGAACGGCACGCTGCGCCTGACGCGGCTCATCGACAACCTGCTGGAGAGTGTGCGCATCGAATCCGGACAGCTCGATATCCGCAGGCAGAGCGTCGCATTGTCCGAGGTCGTGGAGGACGCGCATGCCCTGATCGGCTCGCTGCTCGAGCAGCGCCAGCAGAGCCTCGAGATCGCCTTGCCCGAGGACCTGCCGCTCCTCGCGGGCGACAAACATCGCCTTACCCAGGTGTTCGTCAACCTGCTGGCCAATGCCAACAAATTCGCGCCACCGGGAAGTGTGGTGCGGATCGGCGCCGCACCTGCAGATGCGCCGCTGGTCATGGCCTGGGTGGAAGATGAAGGTCCCGGACCTGAGCCGCCGCACAGTGAAGCGCTGTTCGCGCGCTTCAGTCGCGGCGCCGGCGAGGAGCCTGAGCCGGGAGGACTGGGACTGGGGCTGTGGATCGTGAAGTCCATCATCGAGCGCCATGGCGGCAGCATCGAGCTGGTGCGCACGGACCAGGCCCGGACGCGCTTCGTCGTAACCTTGCCCGCGGAGAGCCCGGCGTGAAGATACTGGTGGCGGATGACGATCATGATCTGCGCGAGCTGATCGGTTTCACGTTGAGTCAGGCGAGCTACTTCGTGGTGAAGGCGCCTGATGGGCCGCGTGCGCTCAGCCTGTTCGCGGCCGAGACCCCCGATCTGCTGGTGCTGGATATCAACATGCCGGGTGCCAGCGGCTTTCAGGTGTGCGAATCGGTCCGCCAGCGCTCGCGGGTTCCCATCATCATGCTCACCGTGCGTGGCGAGGAAGAAGATCTGGTCCGCGCCCTCGAGCTCGGTGCCGATGACTATCTCACCAAACCCTTCAGCCCGCGCACGCTGCTCGCCCGCATCAAGGCGCTGCTGCGCCGTGCCGGTATGGAGAGCAGCGCGCCACTGGCATCGGGGCGTATTGCGCTCGATCTGGAAGAGCATACGGTCCGCATCGGCCCGGGTGCGCCCGTGCGGCTGACCAAACTCGAGTTGCGCCTGCTGCAGATGTTGCTGGCGAATGCGGGCCATACCGTCGGCAGTGACCGGCTGCTGGTCCAGGTGTGGGGACACCGCAATGCCGCGGACCGCCAGCTGCTGAAACAGCTGGTGCACCGGCTGCGGCAGAAGATCGAGATCGATCCGGCCGCGCCGCAAGTGCTGCAGACCGCCGCGGGGGCTGGTTACAAACTGGTTGTCGACTGACCGGCGCTGAGGCCACCGCTGCGCAGCATCACGGGCTGTAGATCTGATCGAACACGCCGCCTTCGGCAAAGTGTTTCTGCTGCACGGCCGGCCAGCCACCGAAATCCGCAATCGTGACCCGCTCCAGCTGAGGAAACTCCGAGGCGTGCTCGGCCGCCACCTGCGGATCGCGTGGCCGGTAGAAGTTGTGCGCCACGATCTGCTGCCCTTCCTTGCTGTAGAGGTACTGCAGATACGCCTGCGCCACCTCGCGCGTGCCGCGCCGCAGGACCACTTCATCCACGACGGCCACCGGGGGTTCGGCCAGAACACTGATCGTCGGCACGACCAGCTGCAGCTGATCGGCACCTAATTCGCGCACGGCGAGCCGCGCTTCGTTTTCCCACGCCACCAGCACATCGCCGATGCCGCGCTGGGCGAAAGTGGTGGTAGCGCCGCGCGCGCCGGTATCCAACACCGGAACATTCCGGTACAGCTTGCGTACGAACTCGCGTGCCGTCGCATCGTTGCCGCCCGGCTGTTTCAGGGCCCACGCCCAAGCGGCGAGGTAATTCCAGCGTGCTCCGCCTGAAGTCTTGGGATTAGGGGTAATGACTGAGATCCCGGGACGCACCAGATCCGACCAGTCGCGGATGCCCTTCGGATTGCCCTTGCGCACCAGGAAGACGATGGTCGAGGTGTAGGGGGAGCTGTTATCCGGCAGGCGGCTCGCCCAGTTGATCGGCAACAGCTTGCCCTTGGTGGCGATGGCATCGATGTCGGCGGCGAGGCCCAGCGTCACCACATCGGCTGCCAGACCATCGATGACCGAGCGCGCCTGCTTGGCGGAGCCGCCGTGCGACTGGTTGATCCTGACGTGCTGGCCCGTTTTCGCCTGCCAGTATTTAGCAAACGCCGCGTTGTACTGCGAATACAACTCGCGCGTTGGATCGTAGGACACGTTGAGCAGCGTGACCTCAGCGCCGCCCGCGCCCGATTGCTGCGGGGAGCCACAACCCGTGCTTGCAACCAGCAGCGCGGCACCTGCGGCAAGGGCCAGCAAACGCCGTAACGTGCGCAGTCCGCTCATCGCGCGCCCACTCAGGCCGTGAAACCGAGGGCGTGCAGCAGGTGCGGCTCGAGAAGGCGCGCGACTTCAGGCACCGACGCCGGGCCGCCCAGGTCCGCGAGCTGCGTCATCTGCAGGCCCTGGTATCCGCAAGGATTGATGCGCGTGAACGGCTCGAGATCCATGTTCACATTCAGGGCCAGGCCGTGATAGCTCGCGCCGCGGCGCACGCGGATGCCGACACTTCCGAGCTTGCGTTCATCCACGTAGATACCCGGTGCGCCCCGGCGGCAGTGCGCGCTGATGCCGAACTGCGCGGCCAGCGCGATCACGCTGCGTTCGAGCGCCGTCACGAGATCGCGCACGCCCAGCGCTGCGCGCTTCAGCTCGATCAGCGGATAGACGACCAGCTGCCCGGGACCATGGAAGGTCACCTGCCCGCCGCGATCGATCTGCACCACCGGGATCTCGCCCGGGGACAGCAGGTGGGCGCGATTGGCATTCATGCCCAGCGTAAATACCGGCGGATGCTCGAGAAACCAGATCTCATCGCGCGTCAGCTCCGTACGCTCATCCGTAAAGCGCTGCATCGCGCGCCAGGTCGGCTCGTAATCCGCCCGCCCCAGATGCTTCAGCAACGGCGGCGTTGACTGCAGGGTCGACTGCAGCGGGGAAGCGGCGGCGGTTTCAGCGCAGGGAGGTGGCGGCGCCATTCACGAGCCCGGCGTTATTGCGATTGAGCGCCTGTTCGGCGCGGTAGCTGGAGCGCACCAGCGGTCCGGAGACACACTCGAGGAAGCCACGGGCCAGCGCGAGCTGCCGATACTCGTCAAATTGTGCCGGCGGAACGAAGCGCTCCACCGAGAGGTGATTGGCGGTCGGCCGCAGGTATTGGCCCAGCGTGACGATATCCACCCGCGCCGCGCGCAGCTCATCCAGCGTCTGGATGATCTCGCCATCACTCTCGCCCAGACCCAACATGAGGCTGCTCTTGGTGAGTACCTCGGGCCGGTGGGCCTTGGCATGGGCCAGCACCTTAAGCGTCTGCTCATAGCTGGCCCGGGGATCGCGCACCGGATGCGTCAGCCGCCGTACCGTCTCGATGTTCTGCGCGAACACCTCGATCCCCGAGTCCACCACCGTGCTGACATCGGCCAGCACGCCGGCAAAATCCGGTGTCAGCGCCTCGATGGCGGTCTGCGGATTCAACTCCCGGATGGCGCGCACACAGGCGGCATAGTGAGCCGCGCCGCCATCGGGTAGATCATCGCGATTCACCGAGGTCAGCACCACATACTTCAGGCGCATCAAGGCAACGGTGCGCGCGGCATTCTGTGGCTCCTCTGCATCGAGCCAGCCGCGCGGATTGCCCGTATCGACCGCGCAGAACCGGCAGGCACGCGTACACACCGCGCCCATCAGCATGAGAGTCGCGGTCCCCGCGTTCCAACACTCGCCGATGTTGGGGCACTTCGCTTCTTCGCAGACGGTCGCGAGCCGATGTTCCTGCACCAGTGCCTGCACCGCGCGGTAACCCGCCCCGGCGGGAGCCTTGGCACGAATCCACTCTGGCTTCGGCAGACGGGGCGCGGCGGCGCCCGCTGCCGCAGGCACAGTCCCGGCGGCCGCCCCGGTGCGCTTCAGTCCGTCGCGGATCGCGGTAAAGCCCTGCGGGGTAACATATTTCTCACCACTGCGCGCCGAGCCGCTCCCCGCTACGACGGGGATGTCTTTGAGTCCTGGCATGCCTCATTGTACCGCCTCGTGGCTGCGCGCACGCAGCTGCGCATCCAGCTCACTCAGGCGCTGCGGGGTGCCGACATCGCACCAGCGCCCCGGGTACATCTGGCCGCGCAGCTGGCGGTTTGCCATCGCACGCTTCATCAGCGGCAGCAGCGGAAAGCGTCCGGGTGTACAGCCCTGGAAGAACTCCGGTCGATAGATCCCGATACCGGAATAGGTCAGCCGCTGTTGCTCGGCATCGATGACGTGCTCGCCCTCGAGCGCGAAATCGCCACGCGGATGCTGCGGCGGGTTGGGTACCAGCACCAGCCGGGCGAGCGCGCCCGCCTGCGCATCGGCGGCGGCCGTGGCACACAGGGGTGAGAACTCCAGGTCGGTCCAGACATCGCCATTCACCACCAGGAAGGGCGCGTTACCCAGAAGCGGCAGGGCCTTGAAGATCCCGCCACCGGTCTCAAGCGCGACCGCGCCCTCATCGCTGTACTGGATCGATACACCATAGGCGCTGCCGTCACCGAGCGTGCCGCGGAGCTGCCCGCCCAGCCAGGACAAGTTGATCACGATCTCGTGAATCCGTGCCCGCGCCAGCGCTTCCAAGTGATAGACGATCAGCGGCTTGCCCCCAACCGGCACGAGCGGCTTGGGCAGGGTGTCGGTGATCGGACGCAGGCGCTCACCGCGGCCTGCCGCGAGCACCATGGCTCTCACGAAGCCGCCAGCGGCTGCGCAACTGCCTGCGTCAGCACGCGCGCATTGGCGCGCGCGAGCTCCGGAACGAGGCGCGTTTCCAGCAAAGCCCCGAACTCGGCAAGCTCCGGATAAAGCGCGCAGGCCTCGCGCACGTAATGCAGCGTGAGCGGCAGGTCGCGCAGGTAACCGGACTTGCCATCGCGGTACCACAAGCGGCAGAAGATCCCTAACACTTTCACATGCCGCTGCACGCCGATGAGATCGAACCAGCGCCGGAACTGCTGCTCGTCCGCGCCGATCGCGCCGCCCCGCGCACGCAGTTGCGCCCGGTATGCGCTGACCCACTGCTCGACACGCTCGCGCGGCCAGCTGATGTAGCAATCCTTCAACAGGGACACCAGGTCATAGCCGATGGGCCCGCGCAGTGCGTCCTGGAAGTCGATGATGCCGGGGTTACGCACCGGCAGCACCATGAGGTTGCGCGAGTGATAGTCGCGATGAACAAAGACCGCAGGCTGCGCCAGGGCCTCCACGATCAGGAATTCGAATGCCGAGTCGATGCAGGCGGTTTCGGCATCGCTCAGTGCGAGCTGCAGGTGGCGCCCACAAAACCATTCCGGCATCAACGCCATCTCGCGCGCAAGGGCGGCGCGATCGTAGGGGGGCAATTGCTCTGCAGCCGTGCTGCCCCGTGTCTGGATCTCAGCGAGTGCGGCCAGCGCATCCCCATACAGGCGATCCGGGTCATCACCGGCGTTGAGCCGCTGCAGGTATTGCGTCACGCCCAAGTCTTCAAGCAGCAGCAGACCCCGCTCGATGTCAGCCTCGTGGACATGGGGCACGTGCACTCCGACGCTCTCGAGTAGCCGCGTCACCTGCAGGTAGGGGCGGACGTTCTCCTTGTCGGGAGGTGCATCCATGATGATGAACGTCTCGGCGCCGCGGAATGCGCGGAAGTAGCGACGAAAACTGGCGTCGCTCGAAGCAGGCTCGATGCGCTGTGTGTGGATTCCGAGTTCTTTCGACAACCATTCCTGAACCAGGGCGAGTCGCGCGTCGTTCTGCGGCATGAGCATCGAGGTTTCGGCCGCGGTGTGCGGGCGCGCCATTATAATGCGGCCCTGCATGCTGCACCGGCGCCTACTTCACATCACATTGCTGTCGCTGGGCTGCATCACCTCTGCCGGATGGGCGGCGGTGCCACTGCCGTGCCCCTCGGTTGTGCAGAACAACCCGCCCGCGAGCGGGGCGACGCCGGCCGCAGCCGCTGAACCAACCGCACCCTCTGCGGCGCCAACCGCCGCCGCTGAGCCGACCGCACCCTCTGCGACGCCGGCTGCCGCCCCTGAGGCGACCGCGGGCCCCAACACGCCGACCCAGGGCAGATCCAACACCACCTCGTCCGCAGAGCAGACACGCCGCGCGGTGCAGGAGCGTAAGCCCGGCCCCAGCGAGGGTGCGGTCTCGATCGAAGCGCAGCACACGGATCTGGGTACCGACGGCAGCGGCACTCTGTCGGGCAACGTGGTGATCCGTCAGGGCAATCGCGAGATCCACGGCGAGCAGCTCGACTACAACGCCAAGAGCGGCTCGGTGCGCAGTGACAGCGGCGTGGAATACAAGGATCCCGTCGTGCGGATCACCGGTGCAGGGGGCAGCTACTCCACCGCAGCGGGGGCCAACATCCGCTCGGCTACCTTCGACCTGCAGCAACGTGCGGCGCGTGGCTCGGCCGATGCGGTCCAGGTCACACCGCAGGGCATCGTCGATCTCACCGGAGTGCAGTTCACGACCTGCCCGGTGGCCGAAGAGGCGTGGAGCATCCGCGCCAGGAGTGTGACACTCGACACGCAGAAGCAGATCGGAGATGCGCGCTCGGCGCGCGTGGAGCTCGAGGGCGTGCCCCTGATCTATCTGCCCTGGCTGTCCTTCCCGCTGAGCAGCGAGCGCAAAAGCGGCTTCCTGTTTCCGACCGTGGGAGTTTCCTCACGCAGCGGCGCCGAGCTGTATGTCCCCTACTATTGGAACATTGCGCCCAACGCCGATCTCACCTTCGAGCCGACCCTGTACTCGCGGCGCGGTGCCGATCTGGGGGGCGACGCCCGCTTCCTGACAGCCAACGATCATGGCGAGATCTCGTGGGAGTACCTGCCTTACGACAACGTGTTCCACCACGAGCGCGACCGCGTGAAGCTCACCAACGTCCTCGAGTTGCCGGGCAATTTCCGCTTCGCCATCAACGCGCAGACGGTCAGCGACAGCAACTACTTCGTGGACTTCGGCCAGGGACCGGAAGGCACCAGCACCGCCTTCATCCCGCAGGAGGCGACGCTCACCTACCGCGACGAGCACTGGAAGATCGACGGTATGCTGCAGCACTATCAGACCACCGACTACACGCTGCTGAATTTTCAGCGTCCCTATTCGCGCCTGCCCCGCCTGAGTGTCAACGCCGACTATGGCTGGGGATCGGCGCAGCAGCTGCGCTACGGCTTCGACTCCGAGCTGGTCAACTTCCGGCGCGACACCCCGCCGGATCAGTGCCACCTGGTGTTGGGCCAGAACCAGTGCGTCAACGGCTGGCGCCTGGATGCCATGCCGCAGGTCTCGCTGAATCTGGCCGACCCGGGCTACTTCGTGCGCCCGGGCATCGCCTTTCGCATGACGCAGTACGAGCTCACCAACACCGATCCCGCTCAGCAGAGCGCGCCGTTGCGCACCCTGCCGATTGCGAGCTTCGACGCCGGGCTGCTGTTCGAGAGATCCGTGGGCTCGCGCGAGCAGCGGCAGGTCACGCTCGAGCCGCGCATGCTGTATCTGTATGTTCCTTACCGTAACCAGGATCAGCTGCCGCTGTTTGACACCGGTATCCCGGACCTCGATCCGGTGGAGCTGTATCGCACCAACCGCTATGTCGGCGCCGATCGGGTCGGCGATGCCAACCAGGTCAGCCTCGGCATCACCAGCCGGCTGCTTGACTCCTTCAACGGCAAGCAGTTCCTCTCGGCCACCTTCGGCCAGATCTTCTACTTCAGCAATCCCCGCGTGCTGCTGCCCGCGCAGCTGCCCGCCATTGCCGGGGCGTTCACGCCGCTGCCCGGGGAGATTGCCCGCACCGACAACCGCTCCGATTTCGTAGCCCAGCTCGCGCTCACCGCCTACCGGCACTGGAGTGCCGATTTCGGGCTGCAGTGGAACCCGCAGAACTCGCAGAGCGAGCGCACGCAGATCGACGTGCAGTACAAGCCCGACAACAACGCCGTCATCAATCTCGGCTACCGCTACCAGCGCGACCTGCTCACCCAGGCGGAGATCTCCGCCGCCTGGCCTGTCACCTCCGTCTGGAACGTCTTTGCCCGTGGGGTCTACTCCTTCAAGGACGGTAAACCAGTGGAGCGCTTCGCCGGCTTCGAGTACCGTGCGTGCTGCTGGAAGGTGCGCCTGGGTGGCCGCAGCTTCGTGAGTACCCGTACGGGCGCGGAAAGCACCGGGGTGTATCTGCAGCTGGAACTCACGGGCCTGGCCAGTGTCGGATCGGCGTCGGATGCATTCCTCACGGAGGCAATCCGCGGCTATACCCCCACGGAAAGCGCCACCCTGAGAGCGCGCCCGCCCTAGCCTCGCGCAACACCGATTGGAAGGACCATGATGCGTCGTATTCTGAGCCTGCCCGCAGCCGCCGCGCTGTTTTTTTTCTTTCAGGGACAACAACTTGCATTCGGGCAGACCCGTGAGCTGGCCACCAAGGGCGTGCTGCTGGATCGCGTCGCGGCCGTGGTGAATGACGGGGTGGTGCTGAACAGCGAGCTCGACGACCAGGTGGTGGCGATCGGCGAGCGGCTGCGGGCACAGAAACTGGAGCTGCCGCCGCAGAATATCCTGCGCCAGCAGGTTCTGGAGCGCCTGGTGCTGCAGGAGATCCAGGCGCAGCGCGCGGCGCACGCCGGCCTCAAGGTACCGGATGATGCGCTCAACAGCGCCCTGGCCGAGGTCGCCGAGCGCAACAAGATCCCGCTGTCGCAGCTGCCCGAGGCGCTGGCCCAGCAGGGCATCGATTACGCGAGCTACCGCGAGGAGATGCGCAAGGAGTTGACCCTGGGCCTGCTGCGCCAGCGCGACGTGCTGCAGCGGATCAGCATCACACCCCGAGAAGTGGATCAGTTTCTCGCCAAGCAGGCCAACACACCCTCGGAGAGCAACCAGTACAACGTCTCGCACATCCTGATCGCCGTGGGACAGGCCGCCACCCCGCAGCAGCTCGAGGAAGCCAGCAAGCGGGCGGAGGATGTTGCGAAGCGCGCCCAGAGCGGCGAGGACTTCGCCAAGCTCGCGGTCGCTTATTCCAACGCCCAGACGGCGCTCGACGGCGGCGCGCTCGGCTGGCGCAAAGGCAATGAGTTGCCGACCTTCCTCACCGACATGGTCGTGCGTCTGAAGCCCGGCCAGGTCAGTGATCCGTTGCGTACCCCCACCGGCTATCACATCATCAAGCTGAACGAGGCGCGCGGCGCGGAGAGCAAGGCCATGGTGGAGCAGATCCACGTGCGGCACATCCTCATGAAAACCACCGAGCTCGCCGATGATGCGACCGTGCGGCAGAAACTGGAGCAGCTGCGCCAGCGCATTCTCAAGGGTGAGGACTTCGCAGGTCTGGCTTCGATCAGCTCGGAGGATCCGGGTTCGGCGGCGCAGGGCGGCGATCTGGGCTGGGCGGGACCGGGCAGCTTCGTGCCCGAGTTCGACGAGGCCATCGCCAAGCTGAAGGACAACGAGATCAGCGAGCCGTTCCATACCCAGTACGGCTGGCACATCGCGCAGGTGCTCGGCCATCGTCAGTTCGACAACACCGATGAGATCAAACGCCATCAGGCCATGGAAGCCATCCGCGCCAGCAAGGCCGACGAGGAGACCGAGTTGTGGCTGCGGCGGCTGCGCGACGAGGCCTATGTTGAAATGAAGCTGTAGGGTGAGCCGTGGCGGCGGGCATAGCACGCATTGCCCTGACCTCGGGTGAACCCGCCGGCATAGGGCCCGATCTGTGTCTGCAGGTCGCCGCCCAGCCGCTGCCGTGTGAGCTGATCTGCCTCGCCGATCGCAACCTGCTCGCCGAGCGCGCGCGGCAGCTCGGCATCAACATCGTGCTGCGCGCTTACGCGCCGGATGCCGCCGCTTCCCCTCAGCAGCATCGGGCCCGTCCGCATGAGCCGGGTACGCTGAGCGTGCTGCACGTGCCGTTAGGGCATCCCTGCACCGCAGGTCAGCTGGATCCCACCAACGCGCCTTACGTGCTCGCCCTGCTCGATCGCGCCATCGATGGCTGCTGCAACGGAGAGTTTGCCGCCCTCGTGACCGCGCCGGTGCATAAGGGCCTCATCAACACCGCCGGCGTGTCCTTCACGGGTCACACCGAGTATCTGGCGGCGCGTACCCATTCCCCCCGGCCCGTCATGATGCTGGCGACCGACACGCTGCGGGTGGCCCTGGCGACCACCCATGTGCCGCTGCGCGAGGTGAGTGCCGCCATCAGCACCGAGTCGCTCTGCGAGATCCTGACCATCATCGTTACCGATCTGCGTCGCTGGTGGGGCATCAGTACGCCGCGCGTGGCCGTGTGCGGATTGAACCCGCACGCCGGTGAAGGCGGTTATCTCGGCGATGAGGAAATCCGCTTCATCACCCCGGCAATCGAGCGCCTGCGCAGCACCGGTATAGACGTGAGCGGGCCGCTGCCGGCGGATACGGCGTTCGTTCCCCACAACTGGGCGAAGTTCGACGTGGTGCTTGCCATGTATCACGATCAGGGCCTGCCGGTGATCAAGTACGCAGGCTTCCAGAGCGCAGTCAACATCACACTGGGGTTACCCATCCTGCGCACCTCCGTTGACCACGGTACGGCACTGGACCTGGCCGGCACCGGGCGGGCGGATGCCGGGAGCCTGACGGCGGCCATCGAACTGGCTGCGGCGCTTGCAACGCGCCGCGCCCATGCCGCCGCGACGTGAAGCGGCAGCGCGGGCGGGGTCACGCCCGCCCCGCCGCAAGCGCTTCGGTCAGCACTTCCTGCACGACCCGGCGGTCATCGAGCGGATCGTCACGGCCATCCATCCCGAACCGCAGCAGCACCTGGTGGAGATCGGGCCCGGTCGCGGTGCACTCACTCGCCGCCTGCTGCAGGGGCGGCCGGCCAGCCTGGATGCCATCGAGTTGGATCGCGATCTTGCCGCGCAGCTTGCTACCGAACTGTCGGGGACCGCGGGATTTACGCTGCACGTGCGGGATGCCCTGCGAGTTGATTTCACCACCCTCGCGCGCGAGCGCGGTGCGCGGCTGCGCATCGTCGGCAACCTGCCGTACAACATCTCCACACCGCTGCTGTTTCACCTGCTGCAGCACGCGGATGCCGTCGATGACCTGCACATCATGTTGCAGCGGGAAGTGGTGGCGCGCATGGCTGCTGTGGCGGGCGATGCCGCTTACGGACGGCTGAGCGTCATGCTGGCACCCTGGACAGTCGTGCACTGGCTGTTCGATGTGGGTCCGGGCGCCTTCCAGCCTCCGCCACGAGTCTGGTCGGCCGTCGCCCGCGTGCAAATGCGACGGGAGCCGGCGTTCACGCCAGCGGCACAGTACGCCGAGGTGGTGAGCGCAGCGTTCTCTCACCGGCGCAAGACACTGCGTAACGCGCTGCGCGCACTCGTGTCCGAGGAGCAGATTCGCGCCGCCGGGCAGGATCCGGGGGCACGCCCGGAAACCCTCGAGCCCAGTGCCTTCAATGCGATCGCGCAGAAGATTGTAAGATCCCCCTCAGGGTGTGCATAAAGGTCAAGGCCATGCAGGACTACCGCCGCATACTTCTGGTCGTGGATCTGAGCGAGGACAGTGCGCTCATCGGCCGCCGCGCCCAGGCAATCGCCAAGGCCAGCGGCGCCCGCATCGATCTGTTGCACGTGGTGGAGTTCGTGCCGGTCGAGCCCATGGGGGAGACGCTGATGCCAGCGGTACAGATCGAGGACGATCTGCTGGACCGGGCGCGAGAGCGCCTGGCCGCGCTGGCCGCGGAGCTGGGGGTGGCGCCGGAATCGACGCGCATCGAGACGGGCAATGTGAAGACCGAGATCGTGCGTATCGCCCGTGAGCTCGGCACCGATCTGATCGTGCTCGGCAGCCGCGAGCGCCACGGGCTGTCGATCCTCGTGAACCTGACCGAAGACACCATCCTGCACGCTGCGCCCTGCGATGTACTGGCCGTGCGGGTGCGCCGCCCGTGAACGTTGTGGAAACCGGCAGCCATCCGATCCGCATCGAAGTCGAGACCGCCTACCTGGAGGAACAGTCCGATCCGAAGGAGGCGCGCTTCGTGTTCTCCTACACCATCACGATCCGCAACGAAGGGATCGAGGCGGCCCGGCTGCTGACGCGCCACTGGGTGATCACCGATGCCAACGGCAAGGTGCAGGAGGTGCGCGGCAGTGGTGTGGTCGGCGAGCAGCCGCATCTGAAACCCGGCCAGGGATTCCGCTATTCCAGCGGCGCGGTGTTGGAAACGCCGGTGGGCTCCATGCAGGGCAGCTACCAGATGATCACGGACGAAGGTCAGCGCTTCGATGCGCCCATTCCCGTATTCCGGCTGGCCATGCCGGGCATCCTGCAGTGAGCCGCTATGCGATCGGGGATGTGCAGGGTTGTCACACCGAGCTGCGCGCGCTGCTGGATGAGCTGAAGTTCTCCGCCGATCGCGATCAGTTGTGGTTCGTGGGGGATCTGGTCAACCGCGGACCGGACTCGCTGGCCGCGCTGCGCCTCGTGCACTCTCTGGCCGACAACGCCATCGTGGTGCTTGGCAATCACGACCTGCATCTGCTCGCGATCGCCCATGGGGCCCGCCAGCTGCGCCGCTCCGATACCCTGGATGCCATCCTCACTGCCCCGGACCGCGACCTGCTGTTGGATTGGCTGCAGAGCCGGCCGCTCGCATACCGTGCACCCTCTGCTCGCGCGAGTGCAATGCCGGACCTGCTGGTGCACGCAGGCGTCGTGCCGCAGTGGAGCGCCGAGCGCACGCTGCAGCTCGCAGCCGAGGTGGAACGCGCGCTGCAATCCGAACCGCGCGCACTCTTGCAACACATGTACGGGGATGAGCCCGAGCGCTGGTCGGAGGACCTGAGCGGCATGGCGCGCCTGCGTTTCACCATCAACGTGTTGACACGGATCCGGGTCTGCACTCCCAAGGGCCGCGTCGATCTGCAAAACAAGGGCAAGCCGCCACCTGCCTCATCAGGACTGTTGCCGTGGTTCGATTGCGTGCCGCGTGCCACGCAGGATCACCGGGTCATTTTCGGGCACTGGTCCGCGCTCGGATTCCTTGAGCGTGAGGACGTGGTCGGGTTGGATTCCGGCTGTGTCTGGGGTGGTGCGCTCACCGCCTACGACCTCGATCGCGAGCGGCCGCCGATCAGCCTGCCCTGCCGGGGTTATCAGTTACCCGGTGAGTGATCGGGAGCTGCGGACACTGGCACGGCTTGTTCCGGCACGCCTGCGGGCCGTGCGACGGCTGGTTCGCTGGCCGCCGGCTCGGCGGCGGGTCCCCACCTGACGGCAATCTGCGGCGACTTCATGATGAACACGCCCGGATCGAGCTCGAGATCAACGGGACGCGCGCCGGATGGGGTGATGGGCAATAGCAGGCGCTGCTGCGCTGTGACTTCCAGCACTTCGAACTGTCCCGGCAGCACCCGGAACGCGAGCCGCACGGGCCAGAGCGTATGTTCGCGCGGGCGCAGCGCTACTGAGCCGCTGCTGCCTCCGGGCTGCAGGTCGATCAGCAGGGTGTTGCCCTTCCAGTACTGGGGAAATGCGGCATCCCGCCCGTCCGGCGTCGTGATGAGCAGCTCATGGACCTGCGGCGGTGGCGGCGGCGGCTTTCGGTGCCAGGACCAGTGGGGCAGGTGGCTGCAGCCTGCGCTGGCAAGCACCAGCACCAGCAGCGCGCTCGTACGTGCGCGGACGGCTGTGCTCATGAACGACGCTCCTCCTGTCGGGCGCACACCCAAGGGGTTTCGAGCGCGTAACATACGCGAATAGCGCCGCCAGGACACACGGTATGGTTCTCAGAGCCTTCAATTTCCAGCGCTGGATCGAGGAAAATCGCAGCGCGCTGCAGCCCCCCGTCGGCAACAAGCGGGTGTTTGCAGATGGCGACTTCGTGATCATGGTCGTCGGCGGGCCCAACTCGCGCAAGGACTATCACGTCGATCCGGGCGAGGAATTCTTCTATCAGCTCGAAGGCGACATGGTCCTGAAGACCCGCCAGGATGGCAAGGCAGAGGACGTGCCGATCCGCCAGGGAGAGATCCTGCTGTTGCCCGCCGGCGTGCCGCACTCGCCGCAGCGGCGTGCCGCAACGGTGGGACTCGTCATCGAGCGCCGCCGCCAGCCCGGGGAACTCGATGGCTTCCAGTGGTACTGCGAGCACTGCGAGCAGCTGCTGTACGAGGAATTCTTTCAGCTGACCGACATCGAGAAGCAGTTTCCCCCGCTGTTCGAGCGCTTCTTCAGCCAACAGGAGCTGCGAACCTGCAAGCACTGCGGCGCGGTGATGGAGCGCACGCGTTGAGAGCCCGCGTGGCACTCCCCGACTGCGAAGTACTCGTCGATCTTGCGCAGCCCGTCGTCCTTGCCATCGAGCAGCACTTTGCGCGCGAGCAGCCGCGGCATTTCGGTGCGCCGCCGGCCCGCTCAGAGCCCTATGCCGTGCCGGGCTTTGCAGGCGCGGTGCAAAGGGGCGCCAGCTGCAATTGCAGCGTGCTCACGCTCATCCCGCATTGCAATGGCACCCACACGGAGTGCGTCGGTCACCTGACGGCCGAGGCCGTTGCCGCGCAGACAGTGATCCCCTTCGGGCTGATTCCGGCAGTGCTGTTGTCAGTGATCAGCGTGGAGACAACCTCGACCCCCGAGAGCACCACTCCCACCCCGCAGGAGGGTGATCGACTCATCACGCGAGCGGCGCTGCAGGCCGCCTGGCCCGCTGCTCTGCCTTTCACGCCGCGCGCCGCCGTCATCCGCACTCTGCCTAACCGCCACGACAAACTGACACGTGACTACAGCGCTGAGCCGGCGCCCTACCTGACTCGTGAGGCCGCCGAGCTGCTCGTGAGCGTTGGGATCGAGCATCTGGTAGTCGATGTGCCCTCACTCGATCGCAGTCACGATGAGGGGCGCCTGAGCGTGCACCGCATCTTCTTTGGCCTGCCGCCTGACTCGCAGCGGCTTGCCGCGGCGCGTCGTCCGCAGGCGACGGTGACCGAGCTCGCCTTCATACCCGATGTGATCGGGGACGGCCCCTATCTTCTGGAGTTGCAATCCCCCGCGCTCGGAGGGGATGCGGTGCCGAGCCGGCCCCTGCTCTACCGGCTGTGCTGCGCGTGAATCCGGCCCCGCCGCAACACATGGATCCGGCCGCTTTGCAGCAGGTGCGAGCGCGCGATGCGGCGGATGGGCTGCGCGGTTTCCGCGGTCGCTTCGCCTTACCGACGCGTGCCGATGGCACGCCGCTCGTGTATCTGTGCGGCCACTCACTGGGTCTCATGCCGCATGCCGCGCGCACGGCCATCGAGCAGGAGCTCAACGACTGGGCGAGCCGGGGTGTCCTGGGTCACGAGCACGCCCTGCGGCCCTGGATTTCCTATCACGAGAATCTGCGCGCCGGCCTCGCCGCCCTGTGCGGTGCACAGGCCGCCGAAGTCGTGGCGATGAACTCGCTCACCGTCAACCTGCACCTGATGCTTGCGAGCTTCTATCGTCCAGCGGGCCGGCGCAGCCGCATCCTGATCGAAGCCGGTGCCTTTCCGTCGGACCGGCACGCGATCGTCTCCCAACTCAACTGGCATGCAGAGGATCCCGGCAGCGCACTGCTCGAGCTCGCCCCCGCTCCGGGCACGGAGCTCGTGACGGAGTCGCAGATCGAGGCATGCCTGCAACAGCACGGGCCTGACATCGCGCTGGTGCTGTGGCCTGGCGTGCAGTACCGCACGGGACAGGCTTTCGACCTCGCGCGGATCGTGCGAGCGACGCACGCCGCCGGTGCGCTGGCCGGGCTCGATCTTGCGCATTCCATCGGCAACATGCCGCTCGCCCTGCATGACAGTGGGGCGGACTTCGCGGTGTGGTGCAGTTATAAATATCTCAATGCCGGACCGGGAGCCATTGGCGGTTGTTTCATTCACGCGCGGCACCTGTGCCAGCCACCCCCGGTACGCCTGCAGGGCTGGTGGGGTCACGATGTCGCCAGCCGCTTCGAGATGGGGCCGCAGTTTCATGCGGCGGCCGGCGCGGATGCCTGGCAGATCAGTAACCCGCCGGTGCTGGCGGCCGCGCCACTGCTCGCCTCGCTGCAGATCTTTCAGGAAGCGCGTCTCGAGCCTCTGCGCGCCAAGGCGCTCGAGCTGAGCGATTTTCTGCTGCAGCGCCTGGAGCCGCTGCGGCCCGCAGTCGAAGTCATTACACCGCGCGCACCCGCCGCCCGCGGCTGCCAGCTGTCGCTGCGGATCCGGGCAGATGCGCAGCGCGGCCGGCGGGTTTTCGAGCGCCTCGGTGCATGCGGTGTGATCTGCGACTGGCGCGCGCCGGACATCATCCGGGTCGCAGCCGTACCGCTCTACAACAGCTTCGAGGATGTGTTGGTCTTCAGCGCCACCCTGCAGCAGGCCCTCCAGGAGCTCAGCTGATCGCCATGCCGGCCTGCGCAACTGGCCGCATCAGCATCGTCGGGGCGGGTCTGGCGGGCGCGCTGCTGGCCGTCATGCTGGCCCGTCGCGGCCTTGGCGTGCATCTGTATGAGCGTCGCGCCGACCCACGGCGCAACGCAGCGGAGCGGGGTCGCTCCATCAATCTTGCGCTCGCCGCCCGCGGCATCGTGGCGCTGCAGCATGCGGGAGTCATGCCTCAGGTGCAGGACCTTCTCATCCCGATGCGCGGGCGGATGATTCACGATGAATCCGGGCAGACTCAACTGCAACCCTACGGGCAGCAGCCGCATGAGGTGATCTACTCCGTGAGCCGCGCAGCACTCAATCGCGTGCTGATCGAGGCTGCCGCGACGCATGCCGAAGTGACGTTCAGTTTCGGACAGACCTGCATCGGTGCCGACCTGCATCGCAACGAGCTGCACTTGCGTCCCTCAGACACCGGCGGCACTCCGTCAGATTCCGCACCGGGGATGGCCGTAGCGCTGACACCCACCATTGCCGCCGATGGCGCCGGCTCCGTGCTGCGACAGGCTCTGGCGCAGTCAGGGCACATCCAGACCCGGGAAGACTGGCTGGATCATGACTACAAGGAGCTGACGATCCCGGCGGCTGCGGCGCGCGAGGTTCTGGATCCGCATGCGCTGCACATCTGGCCACGCGGCGGCTTCATGTTGATTGCGCTACCCAACACCGATGGCAGCTTCACGGCCACACTGTTTCTGCCGCGTAGCGGCGCGAACAGCTTTGCCGAGCTCACCGACGCGCACACGGTCGCCGCCTTCTTTCGCGAGCACTTCCGCGATGCCACGGCACTGCTGCCGGCGCTCACCGGCGAATTTGCGGCGCATCGTGCCGGGCAGATGGCGACCGTGCACAGCAGCGGCTGGCACTGGGACGGGCGGCTGCTGCTGCTGGGCGATGCGGCCCATGCGATCGTGCCCTTTCACGGCCAGGGCATGAATGCCGCGTTCGAAGACTGTCGCGTGCTGGATGGCCTGCTGCAGACAGATGCCGACTGGGGCAGCCTCTTTGCCCGCTTCGAGGCGCAGCGCCGTCCCAACACGGAGGCGATCGCGCAAATGGCGTTGGAGAACTACACCGAGATGCGTGCCAACGTGCTCGATGCAGGCTTCCGGCGCCGCCGGGCGCTGGCGCTCGAGCTCGAGAAACGCTTCCCGCAGCGCTTCATTCCGCGCTATGCGATGGTCATGTTCCATCCCGAGATCCCGTATGCTGAAGCGCTACGACGCGGCGCGATCCAGGAAGAGATCCTGCTGCAGCTCGATTCGAGCGCCGCCGGCCATGCGAACATTGATTTCCGGCGCGCCGCCGAGCTGATCAGCCAGCGTCTGCCCGCACTCGCTGCAGAGTGACGAACTCCATGTCGTAGGCGTTGCGCTCATCTGCGCGACGCCGCTGCACGTCGATCTCCTGCCAGGTGTGTGGCGGCAGGACCGGAAACCAGGTGTCGCCCTCGAACTCGGCATCGATGCGGGTGAGATGTATGCGCTCGGCGAGCGGCAACAGCAGCTCGAACAGCTGCGCGCCGCCGATGCCGGCGAGCTCGGCGGCCGCGCGACTCTCCTGCAGAGCGGCCTCGACCGAGTGCACCGTCACTACCCCGGGACTCGACCAGTGCGCAGCGCGCGTGAGTACGAGATTGGTGCGGCCGGGCAGTGGCTTGCCGATCGATTCGAAGGTCTTTCTGCCCATGAGGATGGGCTTGCCCATCGTGACGCGCTTGAAATGCTGCAGATCGGCGGGCAGGTGCCAGGGCAGGCCGTTGTTGCGCCCGATCACGCGGTTGCGTGCCATGGCCACCACCAGTGTCACGGCTGCAGCCAGCTCAGATCTCCACGGCGGTGTTGAGCACGATCGTACCCTTGAACGGCATGCGGAAGAATTCCGCCGCCTGGGTGCTGTGGCGCTGCATCTTCGCGAACAGCCGCCGCTGCAGGCCGCGCAGACCGGGCAACGGTCGCGCGCGCACCAGGTGCCGCCCGACGTAGAACGAGCTGTCCTCGGAGAACACCCGCATGCCGCGGGTGCGGCACGACTTCATCGCCTGGCTGACATCCGGGGTCTCCATGAAGCCAAAGCGTGCGGTGATCTCGAATACTCCCGGCAGCAACTCCTCGATTTCCACGCGCCGCACCGGATCCTGCCGCGGCGTGTGCGCGATCTCGATGTTCAGGATGATCACCCGCTCGTGCACGATGTGGTTGTGCTCGATGTTGCGGATCAGTGCCGAGGGGATCAGGTCGGGGTGGCTGGCGAGGAAGACGCCCGTCCCCGGCACCCGCTGATGGCCATCGATGAGCTTGGTGAGGTCGCTCTTCGGGATCGCCATCTTCTGCAACGCGGCGCGCAGCTCGATCCGGCCGCTGCGCCAGGTCCAGAACACCGCGTACAGCAACGCGCTCAGGGTCACCGGGATCCAGCCGCCGGTCGTGAGCTTGGTGAGGTTGCCCACCATGAACACCGAATCCATCAGCAGAAACGGCGCGAACACCGCCGCGACCGCCCACCACGACCACTGCCATTGCGTGCGTGCGACGAATCCCCCGAGGATCGTAGTCACGACCATCGTGCCGACGACCGCAGCGCCATAGGCGTTGGAGAGCGCAGCGGAAGAGCGGAAATTGAGCACGAAGGCGATCACCGCGATGAACAGCAGCGTGTTGACCGTGGGCACGTAGATCTGTCCCTGCTCGAGAGCTGAGGTCTGCAACACGCGCATGCGCGGCAGCAGATCGAGTTGCACTGCCTGGCGCGCTACCGAGAAGGCCCCCGAGATGACCGCCTGGGAGGCGATGACGGTCGCGGCCGCCGTCAGGATCAGCATCGCCGGCAGCAGCGGGGTCGGTACGAGCGCGTACAGTGGCTGTTGCACCTTGCCTCCATGGTCCAGCAGCAGCGCACCCTGGCCGAAATAATTCAACACCAATGCCGGCCAGACGAGGGAGAACCAGGCGATGCGCACCGGCGCCTTGCCGAAATGTCCCATGTCGGCGTACAGCGCTTCCCCGCCAGTGAGCGCGAGGAACACCGCCCCGAGGATGGCGAGCCCCACCCCCGCGTGGCTGATCAGCAGTGCGATGCCATAGCGCGGATCGACCGCCACGAGCACGGCCGGGTGGCGCACGATGGACTGGATACCCGTGAAGGCGATCACCACGAACCAGGTGATCATGATCGGCCCGAACAGCCGCCCGACGCGGGCAGGACCCCGGCGTTGGATCATGAACAGCAATGCCAGGACCCCGAGCGTCACCGGAATGATGGCGTCCTTGAAGTCGGGGTCCAGCAGTTGCAGCCCCTCCACCGCGCTCAGCACCGAGATCGCAGGGGTGATCAGCGCATCGCAGAAGAAGAATGCGGTACCGGCGAGCGCCAGTCCCACGAGCCACGTCGACCAACTGTGCGCGGCGACGAGATGCCGCTGGGCGAGCGCAAAGAGCGCCAGGATGCCGCCCTCGCCCTGGTTGTCCGCCCGCATCATCACGCTCACGTACTTGATGGTCACCGAGAGCATCAGGCTCCAGAAGATCAGTGACAGCACGCCCAGCACGGCCGCTGGCTCGAATGGCCCGGTGGCATCGAGCGCCGTCTCGAACGCGTACAGCGGACTGGTGCCGATGTCGCCATAGACGATGCCGGTGGCGCCAATGACCGCCGGCAGACTCCAGCGTCGGTTGTCGTGCATGGGATGAGCAGCGCTTCAGCGGCGCCGGCTGGACCTCTTGCCTTTACGCGCACTGCGACGCCGGGCGGGCGCCCCGCGGCTCATGGCGCCCGCGCGCTGCGATGCCCGTTTGCGTTTGGAGCCGGGTTTGAACCGCGATCCGGACCCGGATCTCGAGCCGGGCCGCGATCTGGATTTGGACCTGGATGGGGACGCAGGCTGCGATCTGGATTTCGACCCGGCCTGGGCTCTGGATGACGACCGGGGTTGGGTGGCAGTTTTGGCTGTGCGCCGCGCCTTGCGCTCTGTCGGCCAGAGCATGGTGCCGCGGCAGTTGGGAAATCCGCAGCGGCAGGCGAACACCTCGTCGATGTTTTCCGGATCATCGTCCTCGCGCTGAATCTGGTAATCATAGGTGAGCTCTTGACCGGCAGCGACATCACGGATCGCCTCGATGTAGACGCGCCGCTTCTCAACCACGGACTCGCAGTTGGGATCACAGGAGTGATTGAAGAAGCGCGCATCGTTGCCGTCCACGCCGGCATCGATCACCGTGCGCCCATCGACGATGAACAGGAACGTGTGACTGTCGTTCTCATCCTTCGACTCGTAGCGCCGGTCCGCTTCGGCGTGCGTTACGCGCTCGCCGAGATATTCGATGATGCGCGTGCCCTTGGAGATCGGCTGCAGCGCGAACACGCCGAGGCCATGCACGTCCGAGCGCCGCACCTCGATCAGCTGAGAATCAGTACTGGCCGGTGTCATCACTACACGGCCACCGGCGCCTTGATCGGCGCATGATGCTGGTAATTCACGAATTCGAAGTCCTCGTAGTCGTAATCGAAGATGCTCTGCGGCCGGCGCCGCAGGCGCAGGGCCGGCAGGGGCAGAGGCGTGCGGGAGAGCTGGGTGCGCGCCTGCTCCAGGTGATTCAGGTACAGATGGCAGTCGCCACCGGTCCAGACGAACTCACCGGGCTGCAGATCGCATTGCTGCGCCAGCATGTGCAGCAGCAGGGCATAGCTGGCAATGTTGAACGGCACGCCCAGGAAAACATCGGCGCTGCGCTGATAGAGCTGGCAGGACAGCCGCCCGCCGGCCACATAGAACTGAAAGAAGGCGTGACAGGGCTGCAGCGCCATCTGTTCGAGCTCACCGACATTCCAGGCACTGACGATGATGCGCCGCGAGTCGGGATTGTGGCGCAGCAGCTGCACGGCCGCGGCGATCTGATCGATGCTGCGGCCATCGGGTGCGAGCCAGGCGCGCCATTGCTTGCCATAGACCGGACCCAGCTCGCCCGCCGCATCGGCCCACTCATCCCAGATCGTGACACCGTGCTCGCGCAGCCAGCGCACGTTGGTTTCGCCGCGCAGGAACCACAGCAGCTCGTAAATGACCGAGCGCAGATGCACCCGTTTGGTGGTGACCAGCGGGAAGCCGGCGGCCAGGTCGAAACGCAACTGCTGTCCGAACAGCGACAGCGTGCCGGTGCCGGTGCGATCGTGCTTGTTCGCTCCGGACTCAAGGATCCGCTGCATCAGCTCCAGATAGGGCTTCATTGCGCCGCCACGAAGTTACCCGAGGATACCGGCGCCCGGTACGCATACGCGAGCAGCGCCACACCCAGAATGACCATGGGGACGGACAACACCTGACCCTCCGTGAGCCAGCCGCCAGCAAGATAGCCGATGTGCTCATCGGGCACGCGCACGAACTCGATGCAGCTGCG
Source organism: uncultured Pseudomonadota bacterium (assembly GCA_963839055.1). Lineage (GTDB taxonomy): Bacteria > Pseudomonadota > Gammaproteobacteria > Steroidobacterales > Steroidobacteraceae > 13-2-20CM-66-19. Next base: position 175,260 of record CAWITP010000001.1, read on the forward strand.
GGCCACGCCATAGAGGATCAGAAACAGCGCCGAGGGCGCCCAGCGCGGTCGCGGCCGCGAGGTAAACCACCAGATGATGCCGAACAGCACCAGGCCTTCGAAGAAGGCTTCATACAGCTGCGATGGATGCAATACGCGCCCATCGACATTGAAGCCCCAGGGGACGGTTGTTGGTTTGCCCCACAGCTCGCCGTTGATGAAGTTGCCGATTCGCCCGAAGAACAGACCCAGACCGGGCAGCGGCACGGTGAAATCGAGCACGTCGGCGACGTGGCGCCGGCGGCGCCAGGCAAACAGGGCCAACGCGGCGATGACTCCGAGCATGCCGCCATGGAATGACATGCCGCCATCCCAGATCTTCAGCGGATAGATGGGGTCCCTGGCCCAGAAGCCCAGGCCGTAGAACAGCACGTAGCCGATCCGTCCCCCCAGGATGACGCCGAGCATGGCGTAGAAGATCAGGTCATCGACTTCGACCGGCGTCCAGGAGGAGAGCGGACGGCGCGCGCGCCGGCGCGCCAGCAGCCAGGCCGCGGCAAAGCCGAGCAGATACATGATGCCGTACCAGTGGACCTTGAGAGGACCTGCCTGGAAGGCAATGGGATTAAAGCCCGGATACCGCAGCATCGGTCAATTTTAGCTAAAGCGCACCGGTAACGCGGCAGAAGAAGGCTTTGAGATAGCGCGTCTCCGGAATCGCCGGATGAACGGGGTGATCGGGCGACTGACCGCCGGCCTCCAGCACCTGCACGAAGCGCCCGGTGTGACGGGCTGCGGCCTGGATCGCAGCGAGCAGCTCATCGGAGCCCAGGTGATAGGAACAGGAGCAGGACACCAGCACGCCCTCCTCGATGAGAGCGAGCGCCAGCTGATTCAGCTTGCGATAGGCCGCCTGGCCCTGCGGCACGTCCTTCTTGCGTTTGATGAAGGCGGGCGGATCGATGATGACGACATCGAAACGCTCGCCGCGCGCGTGCAGCTCCCTCAACGCATCGAAGGCATCCGCCTGCAGGGTGTCAACCTGCACGGCGTTGGCGGCAGCATTACGCGTGGCAAACTCCAATGCCGTGGCGGAGGAGTCCACGCAGCAGGCGCGAGCTGCGCCCTGCAGCAGGGCGGTGATCGCCCAGGCGCCGACATAACTGCAGACATCCAGCACGCGCGCGCCCGGCAGCACGTAGCGCTGCAGGCGCTGGCGGTTGGCCGTCTGATCGTAGAACCAACCTGTCTTCTGGCCCCGTGCCAGCGGCGCCTGAAAGCGCGCGCCGAGCTCGAGCACGGTGAGCTCCTCCGGAACCGGTCCGAAGGCCGCGGCCGAGCTGTGCGGCAGATGCTCCAGATCGCGCGCCCCGGCATCGTTCTTCCAATACAGCGTCGCCGGCTGCAGCACTTCAACCACCGCCTGCTCCACTTCAGGCTTGAGCGCCTCCATACCGGCCGTGGCGATCTGGCCGACGATGATCTCCCCGTACCGATCGAGCACGAGGCCGGGCAGGCCGTCGGATTCGCCGAACACCAGCCGGTAATACGGCGCGCGGCTCAGCCGGCTGCGCAACGCGAGCGCCGACTCGAGCCGCTGCACCAGCAGCTGCCGATCCACTGCGACGCGCTGGTCGCGACCAACAAGGCGCGCACAGATGAGTGCGTGCGGATTGACGTAAGCGTAGCCAAGGAACTGGCCGCGATGCGAATGCACCTGCGCCAGGCTGCCCGTGCCGAAGCCCGTCAGCGGCGTGCTGTGCGTGTCAACTTCATTGCTGAAGACCCACAGATGCCCGGCGGCGATGCGGCGCTCCTCGCCGCGCTTAAGACGCAGTACAGGCAGCGACCGCTGGACAGGCAGGATTAGCGCGGAGTTCGTGTTCACACCGGACTCCATGCGGGAGCGGTAGCCGTGACGGTATCATTATACGCTATGACAGCTTCGCATGACGGCCGCGCGAGCGGGCCCGGCAATCACCTGCTCGCGCAAACGAGCCCTTATCTGCAACAACACGCGCACAACCCCGTGGACTGGTATCCGTGGGGCGCCGAGGCTTTCGCGCGCGCACAGCGTGAACACAAGCCCATTCATCTGAGCATCGGTTATGCGGCCTGTCACTGGTGTCACGTGATGGCGCACGAGTCATTCGAGGATCCTGACACCGCCCGCGTGTTGAATGAGCTGTTCATCAACATCAAGGTGGATCGCGAAGAGCGCCCCGATGTCGATCGCATCTATCAGATCGCGCAGCAGATGCTCACGCAGCGCGCAGGTGGCTGGCCCCTCACCATGTTCCTGACGCACGACGACCAGCGACCCTTCTTCGGCGGCACCTACTTTCCCAAGGAAGCGCGCCATGGGCTGCCGGCCTTTCAGGAGATCCTGCGGCGGGTGGCGAGCTACTACCGCGAGCATGCGCCCCAGCTGCGCCAGCAGAACGATGCGCTGATGCGCGCTTTTGCCGACCTGACACCGCCGCCTGCGGGCAGCGCGGTGCAGTTGAGCGAAACGCCGCTGCGCGGCGCGCGCGAGCAGTTGCAGCGCAGCTTCGATTCGCAGTACGGCGGCTTTGGCCGCGCCCCCAAGTTTCCTCACCCGCGCAGCCTCACCCGGTTGCTGCGCGACTGGCATGCGAGCTCCGGCCGGCCAGAGCCCGACTTGCAGGCGCTCTACATGGCGACCCTCACGGCGAAGCGCATGGGAGAAGGCGGCATCAACGATCAGCTGGGTGGCGGCTTCAGCCGCTACTCGGTGGATGATTACTGGATGATCCCGCACTTCGAGAAGATGCTGTACGACAATGGTGAGCTGCTCGCGGTATACGCCGAAGCGGCGCTCGCCACCGGCGATGGCTTCTATGCGGGCATCGCTACCGGCACCGCGGAGTGGGCGCTGCGCGAGATGCGCGCACCACAGGGTGGCTTCTACTCCAGCTACGATGCCGATTCCGAAGGTCACGAAGGCCAGTTCTACGTCTGGGACCGCAACGAAGTTGAGCGATTGCTCGAGCCCCGCGAGTACGCCGCCTTTGCGCCGCGCTTCGGCCTGAATCGTGCGGCCAATTTCGAAGGGCGCTGGCACCTGCACGTGTTTGAATCCATCGACAGCATCGCCGGCACGCTCGCCTGCACGAGTGCGGAGGTGAGTGCGCGGCTGGACAGCGCACGCAGCAAGCTGCTCGCGCAGCGTAGCCGGCGCATCTGGCCGGGACGCGATGACAAGATCCTGACTTCCTGGAATGCGCTCATGATCCGCGGGCTGGCGATGAGCGCGCGTGCCCTGGAGCGCGCCGATTTCGCGCAGGCGGCGAGCGAGGCACTGCAGTTCGTGCGCAGCAACCTCTGGCAGAACGGACGGCTGCTGGCCACCTGCAAGGACGGTCACGCGCATCTGAACGCCTACCTGGATGATTATGTTTACCTGGTGGATGCGATCCTCGAGCTGCAGCAGGTGCGCTTCCGCATGCCCGAGCTCGCTTTCGCCATCGAGCTGACGGAATGCGTGCTGCAGCACTTTGCCGATCCGGCGGGCGGCTTCTTTTTCACCTCCGATGACCACGAGGTGTTGATTCACCGCTCCAAGACCTTCGCTGATGATGCAACGCCGGCCGGCAACGGTATTGCCGCCTACGTGCTGCAGCGGCTCGGGCACCTGCTGGGCGAAAGCCGTTACCTGGCCGCCGCCGAGCAGACCCTGCGGGCCGCCTGGAGCGCGATCGAGCAGTTTCCGCAGGCGCACACGACGCTGTTGCTGGCACTCGAGGAGCTGCTGCACCCGCCACAGCTGGTCATCCTGCGGGGGAGCGAGCCTGCGTTGTCGCGCTGGGCGAGCGACCTCGGCCAGCTTTACGCGCCACGGCGTATGGTGCTGGCAATCCCGCTGGAGCCGCAGGACCTGCCGGCAGCGCTGGCTGGCAAGCCCGGTGCTCCGGAGCGCGAGGTCGTTGCGTATGTCTGCGAAGGCAGCGTGTGCTCCGCGCCGCTGGACTCCCTGCCGGGACTGCTTGCGCGGCTGCGTGCGGGTTTATCATAGGCGGCAAATCCCAATATACGGGCAGCCGCCATGCCTCTGACCGCCCCTCAGAACGATCCTGCAGCCGAGTCCGCCGCCCTCAGCGCGCTGCGTGCCGACATTGCGCACGCCACGTTGCGACCGGAGGCGGAAGCCATTGCGGAGTTGCGCGCGGAACTCGCCTCGCTGCAAGCGAAGATGATCAACGCGCGCGTCCACGCGGTGCGCTGGGTGCTGGGCGCACGCGGCGATGCCCGCTCGCGCGCCTTCGCCGAATCGCTCATGGAGCAGTTTCCGCTCGATAGTCCCCAGGGACGCGCGCTGATGAGTCTTGCCGAGGCGCTGTTGCGCACGCCCGACCCGGTACGCGCCGATCAGCTGATCGCAGAGCGGCTCGCGGCCGTGCGCAAGGCGGGCGGCTCCGGTAGCGACGATGTGCTGCTGCAGGCCGGTTTCGTGCTGTTGGGTGTGGCCAGCCGGCTGCTGCCGGATGCGGCCGTCGAGCTGGCCGGCGGCCGCTCGACCGCATCACTGTCGAAACCCCTGGTGGCGCCCGTGGTGCGCGCATCGCTGCGGCGCGCGATGCGCATGCTCGGTGAGGCGTTCATTGTCGGTGAGACCATCGAGTCGGCGCTGGCGCGTGGGCGCTCGAGCACAGAGCTCGCGCTGTGCTCCTTCGATGTGTTGGGTGAAGGAGCGCGTACCGAGGAGGATGCGCAGCGTTACTTTGATGCCTATCAGGAAGCCATCGCCGCGCTGCAGAAGCAGGGCGGTGACTCCATACACACCCGCTCGGGAATCTCCGTAAAGCTCTCGGCACTGGAGCCGCGCTATTCGCTGCTGCAGGACTCGCGTGTCAGCGAGAAACTCATCCCGCGGATGCTTGAGCTGGCACGCCACGCAGCGGTTGCTGACATCGGCATGGCCATCGATGCCGAGGAAGCCGACCGGCTCGATCTGTCACTCGACATCATCGATGCGCTCGCGCGCGATCCGCAGACGCGCGAGTGGCAGGGACTCGGGCTTGCCGTGCAGGCGTATGGCCGGCGCGCGCCGCTCGTCATCGACTGGGTAGCGGAGCTGGCGCGCAATTGCGGGCGGCGCATGACCGTGCGCCTGGTGAAGGGTGCTTACTGGGACAGTGAGATCAAGCGAGCCCAGGAGCGCGGCCTGAAGAGCTTTCCGGTCTACACCACCAAGGCTGCGACCGATGCGAGCTACCTGGTGTGCGCGCAGCACCTGTTCGCCGCGACCGACGTGTTATATCCACAGTTTGCCACCCACAACGCCTTCACCATCGCCGCGATCCTCGAGATGGCACCCCCGCAGGCGCGCTACGAATTCCAGCGGCTGCACGGCATGGGCGAGCTGGTGTTCGCCGCGGTCCGCGCGGACGTGCCAACACTTGCGCCGGTACGCGCTTATGCGCCGGTGGGCACGCACGAGGATCTGCTGCCCTATCTCGTGCGGCGGCTGCTGGAGAATGGCGCCAACACCTCCTTCGTGCACCAGTTTCTCAACCCGCAGGTGCCGGTCGATCAGGTCGTCGTAGATCCGCTCGCCGCGCTGGCCGACTCGCAGGCGCAGGCGCGCGCCGCCGGACGGATCCGCGAGCCGCGGGCGCTCTACGGCAGCGAACGTCGCAACTCCACCGGTGCGGACTGGGGCGATCCCGCCGAGCTGCAGGAGCTGCTGGCGCGCGTGCAGCAGCACGCCGCGGACAGTTACATGGGCGGACCCCTCATCAACGGCCACGGCGTGCGCGAGCTGCGCGCACCGGTGATCTCGCCGGCCAATCTGCTCGAGGTCGTGGGCTGCTCGCGCGATGCGACGGCGCAGGAGATCGGCCAGGCTTTCAACAGCGCAGCGCTCGCCTACCCCGCCTGGGACAGCCGCCCGGCGCAGGAGCGCGCCGCCTGTCTGGAGCGGGCCGCCAACCTGCTCGAACAGCGCCGCGATCAGTTCCTCAGCCTGTTGGTCCGCGAGGCCGGCAAGACCCTGCCCGATGCGGTCGCCGAGGTCCGCGAAGCCGTGGATTTCTGTCGCTACTACGCGGCCCGGGGCCGCGAGCTGTTTGCCGCGCCGCTGACTCTGCCGGGCCCGACCGGCGAGCGCAATCTGCTCTCCTTGCAGGGCCGCGGTGTATTCGTCTGCATCAGCCCGTGGAATTTCCCGCTCGCCATCTTCACCGGCCAGATCACCGCTGCCCTGATGGCGGGCAACAGTGTCGTCGCGAAACCCGCACCGGCCACACCGCTGGTGGCGCATGCCATGACGAAACTGTTGCATGAAGCGGGCGTTCCGGGTGAGGTGCTGCAGCTCACGCCCGCCGATGGTCCGGCCTTTGGCGATGTGGCCTTCCGTCATCCTGCGCTTGCCGGCGTCGCCTTCACCGGCTCCACCGCCACCGCAACGACCATCAACCGCGCCCTCGCCGCACGCGAGGGCGCCATCGTGCCACTGATCGCCGAGACCGGCGGTGTGAATGCGATGGTGGTGGATGCAACGGCACTGCCCGAGCAGGTCGTGGATGATGTGATCACCTCCGCATTCACCAGTGCCGGCCAGCGATGCTCGGCGCTGCGCGTGTTGTATGTGCAGGAGGAAGTCGCGGAGAAGATCATCGACATGCTGGCCGGCGCGATGGCCTGTCTGAACATCGGCGCCCCGGGTGAGCTGTCGACCGATGTGGGACCGGTCATCTCCGAGGCAGCACTCGTGCGGCTGCGCAAGCATGCCGCCCGCATGCGGCAGGAGGCGACGCTGCTGTACGCCTGCCCGCTGGATACGAGCCACGAAAGCGGCTACTTCTTTGCTCCGCACCTGTTCGAGCTGCGCGCGCTGGATCAGCTGCGCACCGAGGAGTTCGGTCCCATCCTGCACCTCGCACGCTACCGCGCGGATCAGTTGCCCCAGGTCGTCAGCGCGATACGCAGCACCGGTTACGGGCTTACTCTCGGCGTGCACAGCCGGCTGGAGAGTCTTGCCGAGCATGTCTTTCGCTCGATTCCGGTCGGCAACACCTATGTCAATCGCAACATGATTGGTGCGGTCGTGGGGGTGCAGCCTTTCGGCGGGCAGGGACTCTCGGGTACCGGGCCGAAGGCCGGCGGGCCGCACTACCTGCTGCGCTTTGCCAATGAACGGACGCTGACCATCAACACCGTCGCTATCGGGGGCAACGTCGAGCTGCTCTCCTGAGCTGTCGGGTATAAACGCTCTGGCGTGAGCGCTCAGACGTGAGCACTCAGGCGTGAGCTATCCGCTGAACGCTCAATGCGCAGCTTCGGCGCGTGGCTTGAGGATGGCGCTCAGCCGCTCGGCGCTGCGCTCGACGCGCTGCAGCTGCGGATAGCTGAGTCCGCCGTAATAGGCGAGGCGCACCGTGCGATAGCGGTCGAGATTCTTGACCAGCAGCTCGAAGGGCTGATGACTTGCGCGCGCCGCCGTGATGGCTGCGCGCAGCCGATCGGGGCGGTACTCGCGGCCATTCACCGCGACGAGCTGCGTCCCGGTCGTCAACCCGGCCTCATAGGCCGGGCCACCCCAGCGCACTTCGGTGAGCGCACCGCTGACCATCGAGACGGCGCAGCCGACCGAATAGGTGAAATCGAGCGCGTGGCGCTGATCTTCCAGGCTGCGCACGTACTCGCTCGGTGTTTCGCTATAAACCAACTTCCAGCCGCCCCGCTCGAGACCGCCGAGCGGCGCTCCCGGCCCGTGCCCCTGCAGCTGTTGGTTGAGCCAGCCGCCCCAGTCGAAGCTGGCAACGCTCTGTAGCGCGCGCACGATATCCGCCAAGGTGTAAGCAACCGGCGCGGCTGATGGGGTAGTGGTGAAAGCGCGCAGGAAATCATCGAGCGAGCGCCGTCCGCCACTGAGCTCGCGGATGCGGGTATCGATGTCGAGCCACAGCAGCTCCCCTTCGGGGTAATAGTCTTCGGTTCGCTGCCAGGAAAGCCACGGCAGAGGACGGCGCGCCGTGATGATGGGCTGCGTTGTCGTATCTTCGAGGTCGCGCCACGTGCGCCCCGGACGGTTGCGATCCATGTTGGCTGCGATGCTGGCCCACGCCTGCCGGGCCAGCTCCGGGCTCCATAGACCCGAGCGCGTCGCAAGCACCGTCGCCATGTAGCTGGTCAGTCCCTCGTAGACCCACAAGAGTGAGTTGTGCGTGGGCATGTTGAAATTCGCAGCCAGAAGGCCCACCGGCGCGCGCAGCTTCCCGTTCCAGGCGTGCACGAACTCGTGCGGCAGCAGATCGCGACTCGCCGCGGTGCGCTCCCATTCCAGAAAATAACCGGGGGAGCGTGCATTCTCGCTGGAGCGGTCATGCTCGAGACCAATCTCCCCGAAGTGATCGCTGAGCGCCAGCAAAAATTCATAGCGGTCGAAGGGCGGCGGTCCGAATTCCGCATACGCCTCGTGGATCAGACGGCGGTGCGCGGCGAGCTGCGGAGGCTTCACGTCCAGAAATTCCGGCGCGTCGGCGACGACATTCAGGTGCACGGGAATCCGCGCGCCCGGATCCAGATCCAGCGAACGCAGGTAGCGGCCGGCGAACAGCGGCGCATCCACCAGCTTCCGCAGCGTAGTCGAGCGGAAGTGCACCTCGCGTCCCGCGTGTGCCTCGACCTCCAGCGCCCCGGCAAACTCCCAGCCCGCGGGCAGGGTGACCTGGGCACTCACCGGGATCCGGTCGCTGTTATACCCGGCCGGATACAGCAACACCGTGTTCCACTCCAGACCGAGCAGGTCGGGGGTGACCACCACGCGTCCCTGGTCGCGCGTCTGTGCCGAGACAAACTGAAAATCGAGCTCCAGCTGCGTAACATTCGGCGCAATGTCGACCGTGAAGGCATACACGTTTACCGCATCGCGCTGCCAGGTGACCACGTGGCCGCCGGCCTTCATGGTCAGTCCCGCCAGCGCCTCGACCGGACCGCGTGGCGCGTGTTGGCCCGGCACCCACTCCGGATACAGCAGCACCAGGCGCCCGGGTTTGACCGGGATGGTCTCGTGCACCGCGTAGATGCGTCGCTCGACATCACTCAGATCGACTCGCAGGCCGAGGGTCCCCGGATAGGCAACATCCTGCGGCGGGGGCACGTTGAAGCCCGGCGCACCCGTCGCGCCCGGATCCGACAGAGCCGCCGTCTCCGGCGCTCCGCTGTTGGCCGGTTCGGAAGGCGTGTTATCCGCGGGGGCCGCAGGAGCAGCGGGCGCGGCAGGCGGCTCCTGCTCCTGAGCAGACGCCGCACTCAACACGAAGGCGGCACACGCCGCCAGCAGCCATCCCCTCATCGGCCCCCCCTGGCTGCCTGGCCTCAGGGCGCCGTTGCACTCAGTGCCGGCATGTCAGCGCAACACCTGCGCAATGGCCTGTGCGCAGTAAGGAATGTTCTCGGTGCTGAGCCCGGCGAGGTTGATGCGGCTGTCGTCCAGCATGAAGATGTGGTGTCGCTCGCGCAGCGCCCGCACCTGAGATACATCCACGCCCAGCCAGGAGAACATGCCGCGCTGCCGGGCGATGAAGCCGAAGTCGCGCTGCGGACAGCTGCGGGCGAGCTCACGCACGAACGCGGCTCGCAATCCGTTGATGCGCTCGCGCATTGCGCCCACCTCCTCGTACCATGCCGTTCTGAGTGCCGCATCGCCCAGAATCTCGTGCACGATCGCCGCACCGTGATCGGGCGGCATCGAGTACAGGCTGCGGGCGATCTGCACCAGTTGGCTGAGCGCTGCATCGGCCGCGGCCGGTGTCTGCGTGACGATCAACAGACATCCGCTGCGTTCGCGGTACAGGCCGAAGTTCTTCGAGCACGACACAGCGACCGTCACCTCGGGCAGCTCCGCACAGAACAAGCGCGCACCGCAGGCATCCTCGGCGGTCCCCGTTCCCAGCCCCTGGTACGCCAGATCGATGAAGGGCAGCAGCTCGCGCTGTCGAAAAACGGGTAACAGCTCGCGCCACTGTGCCTCACTCAGATCGGCGCCAGTGGGGTTGTGACAGGACGCATGCAGCAGCACGATGGCGCGCGGCGGCAGGCGCATGAGGGTGGCCTTCATCTCCTCGAACAGCACCCCGCCGGTGCGGCTGTCGTAATACGGATAGCGCTCGAGCTTCAGCCCACAGCCACTCAACAGGGGCACGTGGTTCGCCCAGGTTGGCGTGCTCACATGCACGATAGCGGCTGGGTCCGCACGGCGCATCAGCTCCGCGCCGAGGCGCAGGGCGCCGCAACCGCCCACTGACTGGATGCAGCGCAGGCGATTCGTGCCAAGGATCGGGTGCCCCTCGCCGAGCACCAGTTGCGCCATCGCCTGGTTGAAGCCGGCGTTCCCGGCTGCGGCGACATACGTCTTGGTGGTCTGACGGGCCAGCACTGCCTGTTCGGCCCGCCGCACGCACGCCAGCACGGGCGTCTCGCCGCGATCATCGCGGTACACGCCCACGCCCAGATCGACCTTGCGCGGGTCAGGGTCGGCGCGGTACGCGGCCATGAGGCCCAGGATCGGATCGGTCGGCAGGCTGTCGAGACGCTCGAACATGTCACTCTCCGCCCCGCCGCAGACAGCGGGGTCACGTGAGTGTACCTGCTCGGGTCAGCCGCTGGCGGCGGAATCAGCTGCGGGGGGCGGGGACAGAAGACGACGCCCGCCTCGGTATCCACGATGGGGGCGACGCTGCCACAGGTGCGGCAGAAGGCACGCTTGTCGTCATCGGAGGAGAAAAACGTCGAGATGTTGGCCTCGCCGCTGACCCAGCGAAAGCCAGCGAGTGGCACCGACACGGAGGATGCGGGTGCCATGCCATGATGCTTGCGGCACATCGAGCACCGACAATGCGACAGCGCCTCGAACTGTCCGCTCAGCTGATAACGGACGCCACCACACAGGCACGAGCCCTGCACGATGCTGGCATCCTGGATAGCCTCGGCCTCCGGCGGATGCGGCTCGGCGAGCGCAGCGAGCAGCAGCTCGACCAACTCACCGTCCCACATGCGCTGTTCCGGTCCGTCGATGACGACGTTCGGCGCCTGCAAAGTCGCCAGCAGCAGCTCCACCGCGCTGTCGAGATTGCGCAACGCGAGCGAGCCATCACGGCGTCCCTTGTTAAGCAAGCGCTTCAACCGCATGCGTACCGCGATGTCATGCTCGTTGAGTCGACGCTGCAAGGCGAGCAGCAGATCGGCGCCGCGCCGGAACGAAAGCAACACGCCGCGCGCACGCCGGAAATCCAGCGCCGTAACGATGAACGCGGCCACCTTGTCGAGTGCCGTGCCGGGAGCGGTCTCGGCATGCAACAGACTGTCATTCAGACCCTGCGCCGTGCGCGCATAACACTCGCCGCGCAGAGCATTCAGGTCCTCGAACCACTCCTCGATATGGACGGCTTCGGCGTGCCCAGCCTCACTCGCAATGCTCGACCAGCGCAGACGATGATCCGTGCGGCGCGCGATGCAGCGGGCAGCCGCATCGACCACGATTGCGCGCGACAGCGGCTGCCTCCTCGAGTGCTCGGCAGGCGGTGCAGCAGACTCGAGGCGCACGGTCAGGTAGGTGTCCATGGCCGAACGCAAGCACAAGGTATGCCAGGGGCTCGCGTGCCTGCAGCTCCTGGTTGCGCCGCGGTGAACCGCAGGGAGCGCACGGCACTGGTGCAGCCCGTGCGCTTCGTGCCCAGGGTCGGTGCGGCGGACCGTAGCATGTCCACCGGTGAGTGCGTCACATCGCCTCATGCGCGGGGGTCGGTCGGGCCTGCGCGCCGGCCCTCGTGAGAGCTGCGTCACAACCCGGCTGGGGTACCCCCCGCATTATGCGGCCCCATCCCGGTCTCGATGCACTGCGGGTAAAGGTCGCCGACCCGGTGCCGTTACAGCAGGTGCCCCGGGACGCAAGCTGTGCCCGTTCACACCCTGGACTTTCGTGATTCAAATCATCGGATCCGTTGTCGTTTTGCTCTGCGTGGTGGGCGGCTACGTGCTCGAGGGCGGCAAGATCATGGCCCTATGGCACCCCGTGGAAGTGCTGATCATCGTCGGCGCTGCCTTGGGCGCCTTCCTCACCAGCAATCCGCCGAAGATCTCCAAGGCCGCCTTCTCAGGAGCGCTCGGATTCGTCAAAGGCCCGCGCTACAAGCGCGACGACTACGTCGCGCTGCTCAAGGTGCTGTACGAAGTGCTGGTCAAGATCCGCAAGGAAGGCCTGATGGCGATCGAGGGCGACCTCGAAGCCAAGGACGGCGGTGCGCTCTTCAAGAGCTACCCGCGAATCGTCGCCGACCATCACCTGATGGACTTCATTCGTGACTGTCTGCGTCTCATGGTCGGCGGCAGCCTCGATCCGCATGAGCTCGAGAGCCTGCTCGAGCAGGAGCTCGATACTCATCACCAGGAAGTGCACGAGCCGGCGATCGCCGTACAGAAAGTGGCGGATGCGCTACCGGGATTCGGCATCGTTGCCGCCGTGCTCGGTATCGTCAACACCATGGCCTCGCTCGAAGGCGCGGACACGGCGACCATCGGCCACAAGGTGGGTGCCGCTCTGGTGGGCACCTTCCTCGGCATTCTCGTCTCCTACGGTTTTGTCGGGCCGATCGCCGCAGGCATGACGCACCATGCCAACGAGGAAACCAAAGCGTTCGAAGTGGTGAAGATGGCACTCGTTGCCACCGTGCGCGGCTATGTTCCCGCGGTGGCCATCGAGTTCGCGCGCAAGCTGCTCGCCTCGGACATTCGGCCGACGTTTGCAGACCTGGAAGCGCAGCTGAAGGGCAAGGCCAAAGCCCGGGCCGCCTGAGCGATTCTGCATGGCCTCTCCCAGCGGCAAGAACGAACGCCCGGTCATCATCGTCAAGAAGAAGAAGCGGGGCGCCTACGAGCATCACGGCGGTGCGTGGAAAGTCGCCTATGCCGACTTCGTCACCGCGATGATGGCGTTCTTCCTGGTCATGTGGCTGGTCGCAGCGGTTTCCAAAGAGCAGCGCGCGGCAATCTTCGAATACTTCAAGAACCCGAGCATGGAGCCCGGCCGCAGCGCCAGGCCCGCTCCGGGGCAGACCGGTCCAGGCGGAGCCAGTACCAGCCCGATCGATCTGCGCGGCGGCCTGGATTCGCTGCGACCCAAGGTGACCACCGTGCGCGACGTCGGCGGCGCAGCCATCGCCCAGCTGACCCGCAACGAGCAGACCAAGGACGGTGCCGTGAGTCAGAGCAAGACTCCGGATGAGAAGCAGGCGGCAGCGATCCGGCAGGCGGCCGAGCGCAAGCAGCTCGAGGCACTGATGGCGCAGCTGAAACAGGCCGTCGACAAGAGTCAGGCGCTCGAGCCGTTCAAGGATCAGCTGCTGCTGGATATCACGCCCGAAGGCGTGCGCATCCAGATCGTCGATGCGCAGAACCGGCCGATGTTCGATGTCGGCAGCGCGCGCTTGCGCGACTACACCACGGCGATCCTGCGCGAGCTGGCGCCGTATCTGGATTCAGTACCCAATCGTGTCAGTCTTACCGGGCACACTGACATTCGCCCCTACCCGAGCCGCAACGGCTACACCAACTGGGAATTGTCCGCTGACCGCGCCAACGCTGCGCGCCGCGCGCTGGTCGCAGGCGGTCTGCCCGATGTCAAGGTCTCACGGGTGGTCGGCCTCTCCTCGTCGGTGTTGTTTGACAAGGCCGATCCGCAAAATCCGATCAATCGCCGCATCAGCATCGTCGTCATGACCCGGCAGGCGGAAGAGGCTGCGCTCAAGACCGACGAGGTCAACGGCAAGCCGGGGGATAACCAACAGGGCGATGGCCAACAGCGGGATGGCCAACAGGGCGATGCCGCCGCGCAGGGCAAACCGGGTGAGGCAACACCGCTCGCCGGCAAGCCTGCCGATGCGCAGCCAGGCTGATCCGTAGCGGCTACAGCGTGGTGGTCCCGGCACCACTCCACAGGCGATGCAGCCCGGTGAGCGCGTCGCGCGGCCGCAGATACACCGGATCCTTGGCCTCCATCTGCAGCGGTACGCGTGCGGGTAGCTCAACTCCGCGGATGTCCTCGGCCCGTATCGCAGCGATGCTCTCCGCCAGATGGCTCTGATCCGGCACGATCTCATGCACGAGCGGCTGAGTCGTGGCGAATCCGGCCACGGGTTGGGCTTCCGCAGAGCGGGCCGCAGCGGGTGTCTGCTCGCTGGTCACGGGAGGCATGTTGGATGACACGCCCGGCGTGGGTTCGGGCATGGAACCGGGAGCGGGGTTCGGACCGGGCGTGCTCGAGCCGGAATCCGATACGAGCGGTGTGGCGATGTCACCCTCCGCGAGGCGCTCCTCCAGCGCACGCAGCTCGCGCGGCGTGGCGGTTTCCTCCGGAGTCATGAGCAGCCCGTTGCGCCGCACCCAGCGGCCGACACTGGCCCGGCTGGTGAGCATGGTCAGGGGCGCCGACAGCACCAGCCCGGCCACGATCGGTGTCATCCACCAAATGTAACGCGGAGCGATCGCGAGAATCACCGCCGCCCAGCTGACCCCGAGCAGGATCTGCCACTTGTGACGCTTGAGTGCCTCCACCAGGCGAATGCCGCGATCACCGCGTTCCTGTGAGTCCCAGGCGACGGGATGGCCGGCGAGCGTCGTGACCACGAAGGTGGTGTGGAAGATCATCATCGATGGCGCGAGCAAGGTGCTGAATATCTGCTCGAGAAGCACGCTGACAAGAATCTTCGGTCCGCCCCCGAAGGCGCGCCGCAGCTCCGGCTTTACGAGCGCCAGTGTCGTGCCGAGCACTTTCGGCATCAGCAGAATGAACAGCGTGCCCGACAGCAACGCCGTGATCTCCGTGGCACGGGACTCCGGCCACTGAGGAAACAGCGTGTAGGCACCGGGCTCGAAATACTGAAAGCCCTGGATCGCATCCGTGCAGACGATGATGGAGCTCAACAGCAATGTCATGAGCCAAATCGGCGAGCTGGCATAGGACAGCACGCCCGTGACCAGGTGCAGGCGGCTGAGCCAGTGCAGTCCGCGCATTGGCAGCAGTCCAAGATGCTGCAGGTTGCCCTGCGCCCAGCGGCGATCGCGCGCGGCATAGTCGATGAGATTGGAGGGCACTTCCTCCCAGCTGCCGACGATATCGGCGACCAGCCAGACCTGGTATCCCGCACGCCGCATGAACGCTGCCTCGACGAAGTCGTGACTGAGGATCTCGCCGCCCAGCGGCGGCTTGCCCGGCAGCTTGGGCAGATCGCAGAACTCGGCGAACTGGCGCAGGCGCAGGATGGCGTTGTGCCCCCAGTAGTTGCCCTCACCCAGCTGCCAGTAGGCGAGTCCGCTCGCCAGCATCAGACTGTTGAGGCGCGCCGCAAACTGAATGAGGCGTGCAAACAGCGTCTCGCGGCCTGCCGGGCAAGGCAGCGCCTGGATGATGCCGGCCTCCGGATGCGCATCCATGAGCGCCGCCATGGAGACGATCGCATCACCGGTCATGATGCTGTCGGCATCCAACACCACGGCGTAATCGTAGGCGCCGCCCCAGGAACGCACGAAATCGGCAATGTTGCCGGCCTTGCGGCCGATGTTCTGCTCGCGGCGGCGATAGAAGATCCGCCCCTGTGCCTGGTGGCGCTTCACCAGCGCGCGGTAAGCGACCTCCTCCGCAGCTCCGATGTCGGCTTTGCGCGTATCCGAGAGGATGAACAGATCGAAGGCGCCCTGCTGCGCCTGTGCCTGCAGCGAGCTCCAGATCACATCCAGCCCCGCCATCACCCGTTTGGTGTCCTCGTTGTAGATCGGCATGATCACGGCCGTGCGACTCGTGAGCTGCCGCCCGCGGACCTCCGCCGCGCGGATCACCGCGCCGTCCCGCCCGCGCAGCTGCACGATGAATCCAATGACCGCCGTCCAGAACGCGCCCGTGATCCACGTGATCAGCACGAAGAACAGCAACAGGCTGATTTTCTCCAGCGGCGTAAAGCCGTTGGCCGCGAGGATGTCGTACATCAGCCCCGTGGTCAGAAAGGCGGTGACGAACGTCAGGATGAAAAACACCAGGCGCCGTCGCCGGGCTGTGCGCCGCAGACGATCAGGAGTCATGACTCATGCCCCTCCGGACGGCTTCCACAGATAAGTCCAGGTCTCAGTCAATGCTTCACCGTATAGCGTTAGGAAACAGCGCAGATCGACCGGCTTGTCACTTCCCGGCTTCATGCGGAACGACACGCGCCAGATCGCGGTCTGCGGCACCCGTTCCACCCTGACCTCATCCACCTCGGCATTGTTCGATGAAATCTGCGCCTGCACGGGCTGGGCCGCGTACAGGTCATCCAGCTCACCCCCGGCGAAATCGATCACCATGCGCCGCGTACCGTTGCCGGCACTCTGCGTGGCGGGGCCGGGAACCGCCGCTCCGGTTCGGGTAGCAATTACCCGTCCACCCGGGGGCCAGTGGGGGGAATGCGAGTACACCGAGAGCAGATACGCGAACGAGATCGGCTTGTGCGGCTGCACCGGTGCCTCGGGCACCCAGTAGGCGACGATATTGTCATGGATCTGCTCGTCGGTCGGAATCTCGACCAGCTCTACACCGCCCTTGCCCCAGTCACCCTGCGGCTCGATCCAATAGCTCGGGCGCAGGTGGAAGTGCGAATCGATGTCCTGATAGTGCGCCGGGTCGCGATCGCGCTGACTCAGGCCGAAGCCGCGGGGGTGCTCATCCATGAAACGGTTGACTCGCAGCGTGCGCGGGTTGACGAGCGGCCGCCAGGCCCACTCTCCGGTGCCGGTCTGGGTACTGAGACCGTCGCTGTCGTGCACTTCGGGACGGGTGTCATCGAAATGGCGCGTGGAGTTCTCCCCATGCAGGAACATGGAGGTCATCGCGCCGATGCCGAGCTTGTCGATGGCGCGGCGAGGATACAGCTCGGCGCTCACCTTGATCTGCGTGACCGAGCCGGGGTGCAGCTCGAACTGATACGCGCCGGTCACGCTGGGACTGTCGAGCAGCGCATAGATGGTGAGGAAATGCTGATCGGGCTCGGGACGCAGCAGCCAGAAGTCGGTGAAATAAGGGAACTCCTCGCCCGGCTCCGTCGCGGTGTTCACGGCGAGCCCGCGGGCCGAGATGCCGTAGGTCTCATTACGGGCCAGCAGACGGAAGTAGGAGGCGCCCAGAAACACCAGCACCTCGTCCTTGTAGGCCGGCGTGTTGATTGGATAGTGCACCCGGAAGCCCGCGAACCCAAGCTCGGCGGGCAGCTTCACCGGCGGCACGCTCTTGCCGAACTCGAACATCGCCGGATTGTAGGGAACGGCGCGCACGGCACCGTTCACCACCTCGTAGACATTCACGCGGTGGTCGTAGGTAAAGCCGCGATGAAAGAATTGCACTTCGAACATCGCATGGTCGTACCACAGTGCGCTCGCGCGGCGAAAACGGATATCGCCGTACTGTTCATAACTCAGTTTTGCCAACACCTCGGGCAGTTTTCCCGAGCGCTCGCGGTAAGTCCTGGCGGCGCGATCCTGCGCCAGGCGCTGCACGGCCTGAAAGGAGAAGGGCTCGTGTTGCACGGGCGGGCGTGCCGGCACCGGTCGGGCTGCCGGGCGCGTCGCGGGGCGTGCGGTCGCTGTCGACTCGGGTGGTTTGCGAGCCGCAGCTTTATGGCCTGGGGTATTTGGGGCAGGGGGTGCGGGCTGCGCCTCATGAGTCGCCGGGGCGGGATTCGCCGGCGCCGGGGTGGGATTCGCTGGCGCCGGGGTGGGATTCGCTGGCGGGCTCTCAGCAGGTGTCGCAGGGGTTGCGGACTCCGTGGGCGTCGAAGTGCCGGGCGTCGAAGTTCCCGACGTCGCGGGCTCGGGAGGCTCGCCTGCGGCAGTAGCCAGGCACAGCAGCGCCGCTACGGCAAACGCGTTGAGTCGTGAACGCTTGGTCACCCAGTCCTCCGGCACGCGCCCCAGCAACCAACAGTGACGCGCCCTTCCGCGGGAAGATCAGTGTGCTGTCGCCATATGGCGACAGCGGTTATCTCTTTGGCAAGTTGCGGATTGTCGCAGCGCCTTCATGCTGCGATGTCCTAAAAGTCTGTCAGACATTGCCTTACAGCGCGCGGTTATCGTTCCTGTGAATGCGCAGGGCACAGACAGTACCGCGTCGCGCGCGGCGGAGCTAGTGCGGCAGGGAGGCGGCGCCGGCGTGCGTCAGCTGTGAGCCGGGGGCCGCGAGCTCGCGCTGTAATTTCTGCACGTCGAGTTGACCGCACCAGCGCGCCACCACCAGCGTGGCCACGCCATTACCGATCAGGTTGGTGAGCGCACGCGCCTCGGACATGAAGCGATCGATGCCGAGGATCAGTACGACGCCTGCCACCGGCACATTACCGACCGCCGCGAGCGTGGCGGCCAGCACGATGAAACCGCTGCCGGTAACGCCGGCCGCACCTTTCGAGGCGAGCAGCAAGACCAGCAACAGACCGAGCTGATGCTGCAGATCGAGGCTCGAGTTGGTGGCCTGCGCGATGAACACGGCAGCGAGTGTCAGATAGATGCAGGTGCCATCGAGGTTGAACGAGTAGCCGGTCGGGATCACCAGACCCACGACCGACTTCTGCACTCCGAGCGCCTCGAGCCGCGCAATCAGCCGCGGCAGCGCGCTTTCCGAGGATGAGGTGCCCAGGACGATGAGCAACTCTTCGCGGATGTAGCGCACGAAGCGCAGGATGGAGAAGCCGTGCAGCCGTGCCACCGTTCCCAGCACCAGCAACACGAACAGCGCACAGGTCAGATAGAAGCACCCCAGCAGCTTGCCGAGAGAGGCGAGCGCATGGACGCCGAACTCACCGATCGCGTAGGCCATCGCGCCGAACGCACCGAGCGGCGCCGCCTTCATCACGATGTTGACGATGGCAAACAGCACCTGCATCAGCCGGTCCACGAATTGATACACGACGCTGTCGCGGCCACCTGCCGCATGCAGTGCGAAACCAAACAGCAGCGCGAGCAGCAGCACCTGCAGCACCTCGCCGCTGCTGAAGGCACCGACGAAGGTGTCCGGGATGATGTGCAGCAGGAACTCGACCACGCCCGGCAGCTTGCCCGATCCGGTGTACTGGCCCAGCTGCGCGGTGTCGAGCGTCGCCACGTCGATGTTGAGTCCCGCGCCCGGCCGCAACAGGTTGACCACACACAGGCCCACGATGAGCGCTACGGTCGTCATGGCCTCGAAGTACAACAGCGCCAGACCACCCGTGCGCCCAACCTGGCGCAGCTTTTCCATACCGGCAATGCCGGTTACCACCGTGCAGAAGATGATCGGCGCTATCAGCATCTTGATGAGTTTGATGAAGCCATCGCCCAGCGGCTTCATCTGCACGGCAAGGTGAGGTTGCAGGATGCCGAGCAGCACGCCTGCGCCAATGGCGACCAGCACCCAGAAGTAAAGCGTGCGGTGCAGGCGCGGCGGGCTCAAGATGGTGCGCGCCGGTAGAGCGGCTCAGGCGGGCGCGGCCTGCAGCGTGCCGCGGATGCAGTTCAGGTACAGCTGCGAGAACCCGGCTTCAGTCATGGGCACGGGGTTACCACCCGTGGAGGGATCCGCCAGGGCCTGCGGGGCGAACTCCTGCGCGTGCTGCTCCTGCACCCCCAGCTCCGCGAGAGTGTTTGGGATGCCGATGCGGCGGCGCAGATCGAGGATCCAGCTGAGTACGCCATCGAAGCCGGGCTGCGCCAGTCCGAGCCATGCCGCCAGACGCTGCATGCGCCCCTCGATGGCAGAGCGGTTCCACACGAGCACGTACGGCATCACTACGGCATTGGTGAGCCCGTGATGCGTGTTGAGGTTGGCCCCGCACGGATGACTCAGGCTGTGCATCGCGCCCAGGCCCTTCTGGAAGGCCGTGGCGCCCATGGAAGAGGCGATCAACATGTTGGCGCGCGCCTCGATGTTGGTGCCCTCCTCGACCGCCTTGGGCAGCCAGTGGCGGATCAGCCGCATGCCCTCCACCGCCACCCCGTCGGCGAGCGGATGAAACGCGGGCGCACAGAAGGCCTCGAGGTTGTGCGACAGGGCGTCCATGCCGGTGGCAGCGGTCACCTTCGCGGGCAAACCCGTGGTCAGCTGGGGATCTGCGATCACGATGGCGGGCATCATGCGCGGGTGGAAAATGATCTTCTTCACATGATCGGTGGGATCGGTGATGACCGCGGCGCGTCCGACCTCCGAGCCGGTGCCGGCAGTGGTCGGCACGGCGATCACCGGCGCCATGCCGGCGACGTTCACCCGCAGATACCAGTCTTCCCGATCCTCGAAGTCGAACAGCGGTCGGCTCTGCCCCGCCATGAGCGCGACCGCCTTGCCCACATCCAGCGCACTGCCGCCACCGAAGGCGATGACGCCATCGTGGCCGCCGGCCTGGTAGCTGGCGACGCCGTACATGACCTGGTCGGCGAGCGGATTGCCCTGCACATTCGAGTAGACGAGGCAGCTCAGTCCCGCCGCTTCGCAGCTCTGCACGGCGGCGGTGACCATCGGCAGCGCGGCGAGCCCGCTGTCGGTCACGAGCAGCGGCCGCTGCATGCCGAGCGAGCGGCAGTGATCGGGCAGCTCACGGATGCGGCCGGCACCGAAGCGGATCAGGGTCGGATAATTCCAGTTGCCTCGCAGCTCCACGATACTCGCTACCTTGGCCGTTACGCGCGGCGCAGATGAAACGATTTGGGTCGGGTCAGGTGCTCATAGCCGAGACGCGACAGCGTACAGCCGCGCCCGGAATCCTTCACCCCCACCCAGGCCAGCGCGGGATCAAGATAATCGCAGCGGTTCATGAACCAGGTTCCGGTGTGCACCTGATCGCCGATCGTCGTGGCGGCTTCCAGGTCGCGCGTCCAGATCGCGGCGGTGAGACCGAAAGCGCTGTCGTTCATGCAGCGGATGGCTTCCTCATCACCGCTCACCGGCATGATGCCCACCACGGGCCCGAAGATCTCCTCGCGCATCACGCTCATGTCGTGATTCACATCGAGCAGGATCTGCGGGGCGAGATAGGCGCTGCCCGCACGGCTCGCCGGGAACAGCTGCTCATCGAGCGCGGCGCGCGCGCCCTGCTGCAGCGAGACTGCGATCTGCTGCCGGATCTGCTGCGCCGCCGCTGCCCGCACCACCGGTCCCAACGTGGTGGCGGACTCGGTCGGCACCCCCAGCACGTACTGCCGCGTCAGAGCCACCGCCCCCTCGACGAAATCCGCATACAGCCTGCGATCCACATAGATGCGCTGGATGCCGCAGCAGGACTGGCCGCTGTTGAAAAACGCGCCGTCCACCAGGTTGTCGATGGCATGGCGCAGGTCCGCATCGCCCCGCACGTACGCCGGATCGCAGCCTCCCAACTCCAGGCCCACGCCCGCAAAGCCGCGGGCGGCAGCCTGTTGGATCGCATGACCGCCGGCAACCGAGCCGGTGAACGCGACGAAGGCGACGCGCGCATCGCCCACGATGCGCTCCGTGTCGGCGTGCGTCGTGTGCAGGAACTGGAAGACACCCTCCGGCAGCCCGGCCGCCTGCAGACATTCCGCGAAGCGCTCGGCGCACAGGGGCGTCTGGGCCGAGTGTTTGAGGATCACGGCGTTGCCTGCCATCAGCGCCGGAATCACACTGTTGACGGCGATCAGGTAGGGATAATTCCACGCCGCCACGACGAACACGACGCCGAGCGGCTCGTGTCGCACGAAGCGCTGGAAGCCTTCCTTGCGACCCGGATCGACGGCGGCGAGCGCACTGTCAGCGATGTCGATCATGTAGCGGGCGCGCTCGAGCGTACCGTTGATCTCACTCGGGGCGTACTTCACCGGACGACCCATCTGCCAGGTCAACTCGAGTGCCAGCGCGTCGCGGCGCGCCTCGAACTCCGTGCAGAAGCGGCGGCACAGGGCCGCGCGCTCCTGCAGCGGCACGCCACGCCAGGCGCGTTGTGCCTGCACCGCGCGGTTCAGGGCATCTTCGATCTCGGCAGGCTGCGCGAGCGCACGCTCGCAGTAAATCGAGCCGTCAACCGGGCTCAGCGTCTGTTGCATAGCCATGGGAATATCCAGGAAAGCCGGCAGCCGGGCCTGCCGCGTCAGATGATTTCAAAATAGCGCGCCAGCTCCCAATCGGTGACGTGGCGGCGAAACTCACGCTCTTCCCACTCGCGGCTGGCGGCAAAGTGCTCGATGAATTCCTCACCAAACCACTCGCGCGCCATCTGCGAGGCACGCAGCCGCTGTGCCGCTTCCCACAGCGTCCGCGGCAGAGCGAGCTGTGCGGGCAGCTTGCGCGCATAGGCGTTGCCTTCGATCATCGGCTCCGGTTCCACCTTGTGCTCCATGCCCCACAGTCCCGAGGCGACCGCAGCGGCGAGGCTCACATAGGGGTTGGCATCGGCGGCGGCCACGCGATACTCAACACGCTGCGACTTGGCGCTGCCGGGGATGACGCGCAGCGCGCAGGTGCGGTTATCAACACTCCATGCGGAATCGGTGGGCGCCCAGTAACCTGGAATCAGCCGCGTGTAGGAGTTGACCGTCGGTGAGATCATCGCCAGCAGCTCGGGCATCAGCAGCTGCTGGCCGCCCACGAACCAGCGCATGGCATCGCTCATGCCGTGCGCGCCATGGGCATCGTGAAACACCGACTTGCCCTGGGTATCGCGCAACGACATGTGAATGTGGCCGCTCTGACCGGGCCAGTCCATGGACCATTTCGCCATGAACGTCGCCATCAGTCCCTGGCGCTGCGCGAGAACCTTGGCAAACGTCTTGAACAAAGCGGCCTTGTCCGCGGCGGCCAGCGCACCATCCACGCCGATGGCCGCTTCGATAACCCCCGGACCGGTCTCCTCGTGCAGGCTCTCGAGCGGCAGATCGAGCAGTTCGCAGTTCTCGAGCAGCGAGCGATAGAAGTCGCTCCACACACTGTTGCGGATCACGCTGTAGCCGAAGTTACCGGGGGCAATCGGCTTCAGATCGCGGTAGTGCTTCTGGCGCACCGAGTCCGGGGTTTCCTGGAAGACGAAGAACTCGTACTCGAAGCCCGCGTAGACCTCGAAGCCGCGCTGGCGCGCGCGCTCCAGCACCCGGCGCAGCAGTCCGCGCGGGCAGACCTTCTCGGCCGCCTCGGCAAACTCGCTGAGGAAAAACAGCACCGGCTGCTCCCACGGCAACGCGCGGCAGCTGTCGGGAATGATGCGTACCGGGGCATCCGGATAGCCGGTGTGCCAGCCGGTATAGCGGCCGTTGTCATAGAGCTGGTCGCGGCTGTCCCAGCCGAGCACCACGTCGCAGAAGCCGAAGCCGTGTTGCAGCGAGGATTCGAACTTAGCGCGCGACATGTACTTGCCGCGCAGGATGCCGTCGATATCGAATACTCCGACCTTGACGTGTGTCAGCTCGCGCTCGGCAAGGATGGCGCGTGCATCAGCAACGGTGCGGACCTGGCGGGGATTCATCCGCCAAGTATAGGCATGCGGGCGAGCGGGCGGTACTCAGCTCAGATCGAGCAGCGGAATCTGATAGCTGACGAGGATGCTGTGGATCTGGCTCTGATGGCCACCGATCCATTCATCGAGTGTGTCCTTCCACTCCTTCTCACCCTGGCGCAGCCCCATCGAGATCTCATAGTCGAACTTGATCTTCGGATCGGGCTTGAACGGCAGTGCCACCCAGCCCTCGGGATGCTCGCGCAGCAGCTGCCCGGCGACCGGTCCCCAGACGATGGCGACGTCGATCTTGCCGGCGCTCAGATCCTCGCTGATGACAGTGTTGGGGGTTACCTTCGGATCCCCGCTCTGGGGCGCATACATCGCCGCGCGATCCAGCAGATTGTTCTGCAGCAGCCAGTCGGCCGCCGGTGAATGGCCGAAGATGCCGATACGCAACGTCCGCAACTTCTCCGGCGGCAGGGCCAGCAGATCCTCGGGCCCCTTGAACTTGCGGAAATCCGCGTGCTTGTCGGTAAACACCAGCGCGTAGGTGGAATGCATGTAGGGGCGCGTCGTGGCGGTCAGGTCATAACCCTTCGGCACGCCGATGATGAGATCACACTTGAACTTCTGGCTCTGCTCATCGCGCAACCGCAGCGTATTGCGCACGAAGCCCATGCGCTGCGGGAAGAAGGTGTATTCGACCTTCTTGCCCAAGTCATGCGCCAGGGCCTCGGCGATCTTGTTCTCATAACCTTCGCCGCGATCGTTCGACTGCGGCAGGCTGCTCGGATCTGCACAGACCCGCAGCACCGGATCGTTGTTCTGTGGCGCGGTGCTGCCGGATTGCTGCGCCTGAGCCTCGATGTTCTTTTGATTCTGCGCATCCAGGTTCATCTTGCCCTGAGCTGCGGCAAACGGCGCCGTCAGCGCCGTCATGACCACGGCCAGGACGGGGGCCGCGGTAGCTCGCAAGGAAATGATGGTAGGCAACGTACAGCTCCGGATCAGCCGGCGCTCTTCCAGCCGGAGGGCGGTGGCGGCGCGTCGGCCTGGTCGAGCGGATAGAGGTGTCCGGGGGCAATTTTACCGTCCGAGCGCCCCTTCAGGTAGTTGTAGAGGTTCTCCCAGTTCTTCTGAATGGTCGGTACACCGCCGAAATTCGGCATGCCCTTCTCCGGCCTGCCGTTGGTGATCGTGGTATGAAAGTCCTCCTTCGAAAGAACCTTCAGTGAGTTCACCAGCGCAGGTCCGACGAGTCCTTCCTGCTCGGGGCCATGGCAGCGCTCGCAATCCATGGCGCGCCAGGTCTTCCATCCTTCCAGGGTCTTCTCATCCACACGGTTGCCGTTCTTGACCGTATAGGTGCCGGGAGGCTGATCCGCACAGGCAGCGCCGGCCCCGAAGACAGCCGAGCACAGCAGCACTGCCGCTACACTGATTCGCATGTGGTTCCCCTATCTCTGAGACGATCGCGCCACGCCCCGTAACGGCGGCGTGGCGCGATCTGCGGGCTCTATTTGCTAGACGCTTGAGACTCGGCCGAGTTCCTCAGGTCGCATCCGGCAGCGCAAACACGAACAGCGAGCCACCCAGGGTGGTGTACTTCGCCAGATCCTTGTAGCCACCGACTGCACCCAGGCCAGCCGTCGACTCGGTGAGACCGGCTGCCATGCCGATGCCCGCCCAGCCGCCGATACCCGAGTACACGCCGACATACTGCTTGCCGCCGAACTCATACGTGAACACGTTGCCGATGATTCCCGAGGGTGTCTTGAACTTCCACAGCTCCTTGCCGTCCTTCAGGCTCACCGCCTTCAGATAGCCCTCGAGGGTGCCGTAGAAGGCCACATCACCGTCGGTGGTCAGCGCGCCGCTCCACACCGAGAAGCGCTCCGGCTTCGACCAGACGATCTTGCCGGCAGAGGGATCCCAGGCGATGAAGTTGCCCATACCACCATGGCTGTTGGGAGTCGGGAACATGGTGAGCGTCGCGCCGACGTACGGCTGACCTGCGGTGTATTCCACCTGGAACGGCTCGTAGGTCATGCACACGTGGTTGGTCGGGACGAATACCAGGCCTGACTTCGGATCATAGCTCGATGGCTGCTCATCCTTGGAGCCGAGCGCGGCCGGGCATATGCCCTTGACATCGACATCCGGACCCGTCGTGCCCGGTGAGTACTTCTTGTCGACCAGCGGACGGCCCGTCTTCATGTCGACCTTGGTCGCCCAATTCACCTGCGGATCGTACTTCTCGGCAACCAACAGCTCGCCGGTGACACGATTCATAGTGTAACCGAAGCCGTTGCGATCGAAGTGCGCCAGTGCCGGGACTGGACTTGCCACCCTTGTTGACATCCAGCAGCACCATCTCGTTGACGCCGTCAAAGTCCCACTCGTCGTGGGGCGTCATCTGGTAGACCCACTTGGCAACACCGGTGTCGAGGTCACGCGCGAAGATGGTCATCGACCACTTGTTGTCCCCGGGACGCTGCGCCGGATTCCACGTGCTCGGATTGCCCGTGCCGTAGTAGACCAGGTTGAGCTTCGGATCATAGGCATACCAGCCCCAGGTGGTGCCGCCGCCGAGTTTCCACTGCTCACCCTGCCAGCTCTTCAGCGAGGAGTCCTTGCCGACCGGGGCCATCTTGCCGTTGGTCCAGGTCATGGTCTTCGCCGGGTCGATCAACATCTCGTTGTCGGGACCGGTGCTGAAGCCCTTCCACACCTGCTTGCCGGACTTGATGTCATAGGCAACGACCCGGCCGCGCACACCGAACTCACCGCCGGAGATGCCGGTCAGCACCTTGTCCTTGAAGACATGCGGAGCGTTGGTGTTGGTTTCGCCGATCTTCGGATTGCCGTTCTTGGCCGTCCACACCGGCTTGCCAGTCTTGGCATCGAGCGCCACGAGCGTGGTGTCGGCCTGCTGCAGGAAGATCTTGCCGTCGCCATACGCCAGGCCACGGTTGACGGTGTCGCAACACATGACCGGAACGACATCGGCATCCTGCTTCGGCTCGTACTTCCACTTGATCGTCTGGTCCTTCAGGTTGACCGCGTAGACGTTGTTCGGGAACGGAGTGTGTAAGTAGAGGGTGTCGCCGATGACCAGCGGCGAGCCTTCGTGACCACGCAGCACGCCCGTGGACATCGTCCAGGCGACCTGCAGCTTGTTCACATTGCCCGCGTTGATCTGGTTCAGCGTGCTATGCCGGTGGTTGGCATAGTCACCCGCCTGTGCAGCCCAGTTGTTCGCGTCGGAAATCTTCGAATCCAGATCGGCATCGGCGAGGGCTGAAGTCGATGTTGCCGCTGCTGCGGCCAGCACGGCAGCCCTCATTAAAATCGAACGATACTCGTACCTCATATCTCCTCCAGCTTATGGTTCTCGAGCGAATCGATGACTTCCCGGCATTCATACGTTATCGAGTGGTATGCACGCGAAGCCATCCGTGGCACCACACGCTGGCGGACGCATGTGTGACACGTTCTAATTTCGGCGCATACAAATACACCCGCTAAGTCCGGGCTGCAACCACAAACATTGGAGCGAAATAACCTCGCGGCGTAGGATGGGCAGCTGAACTGCGCACACTGTGTCAGGAATGAGATTGTCATGGCCAAACGAACCGATTGCGTGCCACACGGCAGCCGGCTGACGCCGGGATGGCAGGCGCTGGGCGCCTGCGCCGCGCTGTGTTGGTGCGCCGTTCCGGCACACAGTGATCCATTGCCGAACGACTATCCGACCGCCGCGCGCGTCGAGTTCGTTCAGGATTGCATGGGCCGATCCAACGGCCAGCTGGCGAACCTCTATAAATGCTCCTGCGTGATCGACAAGATCGCCACCAAGCTCAGCTATGACGACTACGTCGAGGCGGGCACCTATGCCCACTACTCATCCCTGGGTGGCGAAGGCGGCGGCGAATTTCGCGATCCCGAGCGGGCAAAGGAGCGCGCTAAGCTCTATCGCAGCGTGGAAAGCGATTCCTATAAGGGCTGCGGTCTCAAGCAGCCGGGAGTGAGGTAAGGCGAGCTGACCCTGATATATCAGGGTCGGATAATAAGATTTCTTGAAATTGACCCTTACGGCGAGAGGGTTACGCCCCAGGGCGATTTTCCGACGGTCACTTTTTTGACGACCTCAAGTGTGTTGGTATCGATGATGCTCAGGTCATTCGACGATCCGTTGGCGGTGTAGAGCCGTTTTCCGTCATGCGACAGCGCGATGCCCCAGGGCCGCGCACCCACCGGGATCTCCGTGACCAGCTTCGGTCCACTCAGATCGATGACTGCCACCGTACCGCCGCGGCCGGTGCTCACAAACAGCCGGTTATGCGCTGCATCGAGCACGATGCCCATCGGGCGCGCTTCGGGACGCAGTTGCAGCAGCCGAGTCGCGCCCGCCTGCGTATCCCCGAGCAGCGGCGTGCTGAACACCGAGCCATCGAATTCGCCGGTGATATAGACGGTCTTGATGTCCTGGGAGTACGCCACATCTCGCGGGCGCTTGCCGACAGGGATCGAGCGCACAACCTTCCGGGTCTGGGCATCAATGACGAAGATGGCGTTACCGGATTCGCTGGTGGTGACGATCCACCTGCCATCCGGGGAGACGCGCACGCCTTCCGGCTCCTTACCCACGGCGATGCTGCTCTCGATCGCTCCGGAAGCGACGTTGACGACCGATATCGTTGCCGAGTCCTCGTTAGAGACGAACAGGGTCTTGCCATCCCGACTCAGATCGAACTGCTCGGGATCCGAGCCGCTCTTCAGCAGCCGCTTGAGCTTGAGCGAGGTGGTGTCCAGCACCGCAATGCCATCCGCGGTGAGGTCACGCTTGAGCTTGGCGCACTCCTCGTCAGGTACGGAAGGCGGACATTTCGGCAGGCCGCTGACCGCGACATAAAGCGTGCGGCCATCGGGACTGAGCTTCATGCCCCGCGGCCGTTTGCCGACATCCACCGTCGTGACGACCTCAGCGGTATCCGTGTCCACCACGGTGACGCTCGCGCCATCTTCGTTGGATACGTAAGCGCGGCCGGCGAGTGCGGCTTGCGGCAACCCGAGGAGCGCCCCACACACGAGCAGCAGCGGGGCTTTGCCGCTGCGCAGCGCGCCCCGAGGGGCCACATTTCGGTGCAAAAACAAGTTCGGCATAGGCATACGTCCAGCTGTTCCGAATGAGGACAAGGTGTTCCAGGCATGAACGGCCGTGATGCCGTTCACAGTTTGCGGTTGGGCATCATTCAGTTCGGACGGGATGCGCGCAAGGAAATTCACCCGGGTGAGCTTTGGCATCCGCCTTGCTTGGAATCCTGCAGCTCCGCTTGCTCCCAAGGAATCTTTCCATGAATCGGCTACTCTGCACCGGACTGTGCGCCGGACTGATCCTGCTCGGTGCCAGTGCTTCTGCCTTTGCTGACACCCAGGCTGTCGCGCACGTGACCGAAGTCCCCTTAGATAAGGATGCGATCACCATGCCCGGCCACCCGCTCACCGCGGTGGTGGTCACGCAGTGCAATCTCATCGTAGCGGTCTACATGACCATGCCGGATGGGCGTCTGCTGCGTTTCGATAAAAGCGCCTCGATCCCCTCCGAGCAGCTCATGAACATGGCGTACTCGGCAACCCGCAGCGAGCGGGTAGAGGTCTCGTGCAACGAGGCCGGCGCCGAGGGCTACGAGAAGCACGAACCGGTCTGAGGTCTGACTGAGCCGTGCGGGAATGACCCCGCCGGCTGACGCCGGCGCTGGGTCGTCAACCGGTACACTGCTACCTGACTGGCCATTCCAGGCCCCCGGGGCACCGCCATTCCAGGCCCCCGGGGCACCGCCATTCCAGGCCCCCGGGGCACCGCCATTCCAGGCCCCGGGGCACCGCCATTCCAGGCCCCCGGGTAACGCCCATTCAGCCTTCGCTCCGCCCCCGGCGGTGAGCTTGACGCCAGCCTGCGCGTCGCCTCACAGGGTTGACTTAAGTCGCTACAATTGCAGCGCGGACGTGCTACGGTACACGCGCTTTCCCCCCTCGCTTGCTACCACGAGACGCTATGTCGAACGACAGCCCTGCCGCCGCGCTCCAGCCTGTTGCCGAGGCCCCGCGGATTTGGTCCACCACGCTCATGTTTGCGAGTACGTTACTGGTATCCCTCGTGGCGGTGCCGTGGTACGGGCTGACCCATGGGTTCTCCACGGCCGAGTGGGTATTGTTCGTCGTCTTTCTCTATGCGAACGGTATGTCGATCACGGGCGGCTATCACCGCCTGTGGGCACACAAGAGCTATGACGCGCACTGGTCACTGAAGGCCATCTACCTGCTGTTTGGCACCATGGCGCTGCAGAACAGCGTGCTGGTCTGGGCGAGCGGACACCGTGCC
The DNA here is from genome assembly GCA_963839055.1 of uncultured Pseudomonadota bacterium. Lineage (GTDB taxonomy): Bacteria > Pseudomonadota > Gammaproteobacteria > Steroidobacterales > Steroidobacteraceae > 13-2-20CM-66-19. Next base: position 205,074 of record CAWITP010000001.1, read on the forward strand.
CATCATCTGAATGTCGACGATGTGCACAAGGATCCCTATTCCATCAGGCGTGGCTTCTGGTTTGCGCACATCGGCTGGATGATCCGCGAGTTCGACAGCGGCAAGCCGGACTTCGCCAACATTCCCGACCTGCGGCGTGACCCGATGCTCAACTTCCAGCATCGCTTCTACGTGCCGCTCGCGCTCGCCGTCAACTTCGGCCTGCCCCTGCTCGCCGGTTGGGCGCTCGGGGATGTATGGGGCACGTTCCTGCTCGCCGGGGTGCTACGCCTGGTGGTCAGCCATCACGTCACCTTCTGCATCAATTCGCTGGCACACATGTGGGGCAACCGTCCCTACACGGATGAGAACACCGCGCGTGACAACGGCGTGCTTGCGTTCTTCACCTACGGTGAGGGCTACCACAACTATCACCATATCTTTGCGCATGACTATCGCAACGGCGTGCGCTGGTGGCAGTGGGATCCCACCAAGTGGCTGATCGCCGGCCTGCAGTATGTGGGACTCACCCGCCGGCTGAAGCGCACACCTGCCTTCCAGATTCAGCGCGCGCTGCTCGCGATGCAGTTCACCCGGGCACAGGAGAAGCTGGCCCGGCTGCGCGATTCGGCAGGTCAGTCGCAGATCGAACAGCTGCGCCAGCGCATTGCGCATGAGTACGAGACCTTTCTCGCGGCCCTGTCGGACTGGGCGCGGGTCAAGGAGCAATGGCTGGAGGAGAAGAAGCGCGCCGTGCTCGAGCACTGGGAGCATGCGAAATTCCAGCAGCGCCTGCGCGATATCGAATACAGCCTGCGTCTGCAGCGCCGGCGACTGCGGCTGATCAGCGCACAGCTCGCCTGAGCGGACCGTCTCCGCGACTCTTACCTTAGGGTTTCGCCCCTTGCCCTGAGCCATCCGGCCCCGGGGTCCGCTGCCATTGGCATCACTGCCATGCTTCGTGCACCATGCTGCCATGGGCCGCATCTTCGAAGTCCGCAAACACACGATGTTCGCGCGCTGGAACCGGATGGCGAAGCAGTTCGCCCGGATCGCGAAGGACATCACCATGGCCGTGAAGGCCGGGGGTGCCGATCCGGCCTCGAATCCCGCGCTGCGCCGGGTCATCCAGAACGCACGCGCAGTGAACATGCCGAAGGACAAGATCGAAGCGGCGATCAAGCGCGCTTCCGGCCGCGATGCCGCGAACTATCACGAAGTGATCTACGAAGGCTACGCGCCGCATGGGGTCGCCCTGCTGGTGGAGACCGCCACTGACAATCCGACGCGGACGGTCGCAGGCGTGCGCAACATCATCACCAAGGGCGGCGGCAATCTCGCCACCCACGGCAGTGTCAGCTTCCTGTTCAAGAAAATGGGAGTGTTTCGCCTCAACCCCGCGGGCCTCGATCAGGATGATCTGGAGTTGTATCTGATCGATCATGGACTCGAGGAGATGGGCGAGAGCACCGGCGAGAAGGGCGAGCCGCAGCTCGTGATCCGCTGCGCGTTCGCCGATTTCGGCAACCTGCAGGTTGCGCTCGAAGCACGCGGCATCACGCCGCTCTCAGCCGAGCACGAGTACATCTGCACGGTGCCCACCGAGCTGCCCGAGAATCAGGCGACCGAAGTGCTCACCGTCATTGACAGACTGGAACAGGACGATGACGTGCAGAAAGTCTTCCATACGCTCGCCTGAGACCCGGCGGGCTGACACCGGACAGCCCTGATGCAGGACTGCACGCTGGAACTGGCTCGTTGTGCGGATGCCCGCCAGCTGGCGCAGATGTCCGAGGCGCTCATCGAAGCCGGCCTGCGCCCTTCCTGGTCCGCGGCGCGCATCGCCTGGCACATCCGGCATCCCGAGAGCATCGTGTTGACGGCGCGCCAGCCCGCTGGCATCGCTGGCTTCGCCATCATGCGCTATGGCGAGGAGCTCGCCCATCTGAATCTGCTCGCGGTGCTGCCCGCCTATCAACGACAGGGCATCGCGCGCCGCATGATGATCTGGCTCGAGGATACCGCCATTACCGCCGGCACCTTCTCGGTGAGCCTCGAGCTACGGGCCCGCAACCTCATTGCCTACACGTTCTATCGGGCGATCGGTTACCGCGAAGCAGGCCGACTGTCTGGCTACTACCAGGGGATTGAGCCTGCGATCCGCATGGTGCGCGATCTTTGTGTGATGGCGGACAATCACACCGGCAGCGCGGCAGACTGAGCAGCGCTGTCAATCGGGCATCGGCGTCATCTGGCCGGCCAGCACATCCTCGAAGCCAAAGTTGCGCAGGTCCTGCACGCGCTGCGGATAGAGAATGCCATCGAGATGATCCACCTCGTGCTGCACGACCCGGGCGTGGAAGCCCTCCACGGTACGATCGATGGGCTCGCCGTGCAGGTCGAAGCCGCGATAACGCAAGCGCCGGAAGCGGGGCACGAGGCCCCGCATCCCGGGAACTGACAGACAACCCTCCCAGCCCTCTTCCTGCTCGCTGCCGAGCGGTGTCAGCTCCGGATTCACCAGAACGGTGTAGGGCACCGGTGCCACTTGCGGGTAGCGGGGATTCTCCTGCAGCTCGAAGATCACCACGCGCAGGCTGACACCGATCTGCGGCGCCGCAATCCCGGCGCCCTGCAGCGAGCGCATGGTCTCATCCATATCGCTCACCAGCGCCGCGAGCGCCGCATCGAAACGTTCCACCGCTGCAGCGGTCTGCCGCAGCAGCGGATGACCCATGCGCAGAACCGGTTGGATAGCCATGGCCCTAGTTTACCCGATGCGTGTTTACCCGATGCGTGCCGGTTCAAGCGCCGCGAGCGCGTTTGCTCAGCAGCCGATCGAGTTGGTTGGCGAACTGCGCGCGCTCGCGTTGACTCAGGGCGGCAGGTCCGCCGGTGTTGACTCCGCTGCCGCGCAGCTCGTCCAAAAAATTGCGCACCGAGAGATGCTCCCGGACATTCTCGCGCGTGTACAGCTCGCCGCGCGGATTGAGCGCCACACCGCCGTGCTCGATGACGGCAGCCGCGAGCGGTACGTCGGCAGTGATGACCAGATCCTCTGCCTGCATCAGCTCGATGATGCGTTTGTCGGCCGCATCCAGCCCTGGAGGCACCTGCACGAACTGGATGTTGGGGCGCCCCGGCAGACGCACCGCCTTGTTCGCTACCAATGTCAGCAGCACGCCGGTGCGCTCGGCGGCGCGACAGAGAATTTCCCTGATGACTACCGGGCAGGCATCGGCGTCCACCCAGATCTGCATGGAGCCCGTCCTTTGCGTTGCAGGCGAGGCTTCATTCTGGTGTCTTGCCGAGCGTGTCCGCAACATAAGCCCCACGCTCTCCCATCGGCACCGGCTGCCCATCGGTGGTGTCCACCGCCGTCTGGTGTTCCATCTCGGCGTTCACTTCCGCCCCCAGCACGACCGCGAATCCGCCGAGGTAGAACCACATGATCAGCACGATCACACCACCCAGCGCCCCGTAGGTTGTACCGTAGCTGCTGACGTGCGCGACATAGAGCTCGAACAGCACGCTGCCGAACAGCCAGAGCGTCGAGGCCGCAATCGACCCCCAGAAGACCCAGCGCCACCGCGGCCGCTCCCGATCCGGCGCATAGCGATATACCGCAGCGAGCGCCACGACGCTGAACGCCCACAGCAGCACCCAGCGGACCGCGAGAATCGCAGCGGCGGCGATGTTACCGAGCGGCAGGAATTTCACCAGCACCGGCACGGCTACCCCCAGCAACAGCATCATCAGGAAGGCGACGACCGCGGCGAGCGTGAAGCCGAGCGAGATGAGCGCCTGGCGCAGGAAGCTGCGTCGTTCACTTTCGTGATAGGCAATGTTGGTTGCCGTCATGAGTGCCGACATGCCCTGGCGCGCGCTCCAGAACGCCAGCAGCGCGCTGATCAGCACACCCAAGCCGAGCTTGACGCGCGTCGGACTGACCAGACTCTGCAGCTGATCCTGCAACAGCACCGCCGCCTGCGGGGGCAGAATCGCAAAGAAAGGCTCGACATCGGCGGCGACACTGGCGGGCGATGAGAACAGGCCGTAGACCGTCACGGCGAGCGCCAGCGCGGGAAACACCGCGAGCAACGAATTCAGCGCGATACCGGCCGCAACCAGCGTGGCGTTGTCCTGACTGAGCTTGTGATAGACCCGCAGCAGGATGTCGCGCCATCCCGCCTTCGGAATGTCCAGCGGATGCGCGGCATGGCGACCCCGACCCGGTTCGAGCGCAGCCTGCGGACCAACAGGTCGCAAGGCGGTATCACCCGTGTCGGCAATCCCCGAGCGCGGCGCCTTGACCTCCCGCCAGCCGCGCTTTTCGTGCGCTGTGTCCCGTGCCATAGCACAGGCTCAGCAACCCCTATACCTGCCGCTGGCGCGCAGCTCCGGGGGTGGATCACTGCTCCGGATGGGTGGGTAGGGCTACCCGCCGGGTCAGCCGCTCAATCGAGCGACGCGCTGCGGCCTTGGCAATGTGCTTGCACCACGGGGGCTCGCGATGGCGGCTCCAGCGGCGATACTTCTCGCAGTCACACACCCACTGGATGCGCTGCTCGCTGGTCAGCACGACCTGCACCGTTCGGGTCGGAAAATGATAGGTCCCGAGCACCTCCTGGGGAGGTGCGGGCTTGCGGCGGCGTAACCTGACGGCCATAGCTGCGGAGGATACCCCCGGGCCCCTGTGGATTGCCTGTGGATTAGCTGTGCAGCCTTCAGGAGGCGAAGATTTTCGCCTTGATGGCCTCGTACTCCGCATCGGTAATCAGCTTCGCATCCAACATCTGCTTGGCTTCCTGCAGCCGCCGCACCGAGTCGGATCCGCCCGGCGCCGCAGCCGCAGGCGCTGGCGCGGAGCTCACCTGGATGCCCCCGGAGCGCGCGCGCAATTCCTCGAGCTCCCGCACCCGCCGCTTCTCGCGCCACGCCTGATCCTGTGCCTGGCAGATGCGGTACACCGCCTGTGCCTGCGCCTTGCGCAAGCCCTTGAACTCCAGCCGCCGGGAGCCCGCCGAGCTCTGCGACGCGAGATCGGCCACGTTGCCCGCGCGGATCGCGAGATCCGCACCGAAGATGCCCACGTGCAAGGTCACCTCTTCCAGGTCCTGCCAGCGGATATCGTGCACATCGAAACCACCGAGCAGCTGGCGCGTCATGAGAATGAGCCGCCCGCTGGTGGCCGCCACCAGGATGCGCCGGTGGCTGAGTGCGAACAGCCGGTGTTGCACGGCCCACGCCTCGAGGGTCTCGGCGGGAATGAGAATGGAGCGCAGATAGTCGAGCGGCCGCTGCAATCCGGGCTCGTTGGCATTGGCGAGTTCGTTCATTTTATTTCCTCGCTCACAGGGTGAATGCGCAGCATTGACGTTCAGTGGGTGACGGGCTGTTCTTCCCGGTTGGCCACGGCCTTGCGCAGCTCGCGCAGTTTCGCCTTGGCGATCGCCTCATTCTCAGGCCCGATGCGCAGCAGAAGCTTTTGTCCCGCGGAAAGACTCTCGAGGTGCGGATCGGCGAATTCGTAAAAGACCTTGGGCTGGGTCACCTGGATAGGACCCCGCACGTCCGGAGCGCGCAGCATGTCATCGATGACCTCCACCAGCCGGTCATTGAAATACTGCCCCGGATAGCCCAGATCCTCGTAGGCCTGCTGAAAGAGCGGGTACAGCCGGAAATAAACGGTGGCGAGGTTCTGCGCATCGACCGCTTGCACGAGGTGGATAAACGGCGTGTAACGGGCATAGTCCGCCGCGCTCAACGTCATGATGTCGCCCTGCGTGCTGATCTCGGCCGTGCCGGGGGTCGGCTTGACCGGACGCAGCTCTGCGGCCGCCTTTTTGCGAGGCAGGTTATCGACCGTGACCACTACGTGGCGCACGATGTTCTCGGGCACGAGGAACTGCGCCACGGCGGGGGCACCCAACAGGCCTACCAGCGCGTCGTGCAGCTCCGGATCGCTGTCCTTCAACGCTGGCAGCGGCTTGCTCGCCGCCTGGTCCTCGGGAACGGGATTGCGCACTTCGGGCTCGGTCGACTGTGATGCCGGGGCGGCCGGCCGCGCAGGCTCGACCTTGGGTGGCGGCGGGAGCGCGGCGTAGTACTTGTAATAGTAGATCGCACCCGCAATTCCCAGAGCGACAATGACTGCAGAGCCCCAGATGACCTTCTTTCTGAATCCCTCGTCGATGTCAGATTGGGCGTTCCAATTCACACGCGCACCCGCTCGTAGTCCCGGCCGCTACTGTACTACCGGCACAGCCGAAACCGGTAGAATTGACCCTCCCCATGGACTCATTCCACCCTGCAGTTAGCGCCTGGTTCCGGCGCACTTTCGATGCCGCCACACCTGCGCAGCAGCAGGCCTGGCCCGCGATCGGCGCAGGTCATCATGTGTTGATCGCCGCACCGACCGGGTCGGGCAAGACACTCGCCGCCTTCCTGGCGGCGCTTGATCAGCTGGTGAATGAGGGGGTGGCGCAGGGCCTTGCCGATGAGACGCGGGTGCTGTACGTCTCGCCGCTGAAGGCCCTGTCGAATGACATCCGGCGCAATCTCGAGGCGCCACTCGAAGGCATCCGCACCGAACTCGCCGCACTGGGACTCCCCGATGTCGAGATCCGCAGCATGGTGCGCACCGGGGACACTCCGCAGAGCGAGCGCACGAGCATGCGCAAGCGCCCGCCGCACATCGTCGTGACGACACCCGAGTCGCTGTTCATCCTGTTGGGTTCGGAGTCCGGACGGCGCATGCTGGCCACGACGCGCACGCTCATCATCGATGAGATCCACGCGATGGTGGGCAGCAAGCGCGGACTGCACCTTGCACTCTCACTCGAGCGGCTCGAAGCGCTCGCTGGCCGGCCGCTGACACGCATCGGGCTCTCGGCCACCCAGAAACCGATCGAGGAGATCGCCCGCTTCCTCGTCGGTATGCGCAACCTGCATCCGGACGGCCGCGCAAACTGCGACATCATCGATGCCGGGCATGTGCGTAGTCGCGACCTGGGAATCGAGGTCACCGCAGCGCCGCTGGAAGCGGTGATGTCAGGAGATGCCTGGACGCTGATCTACGACCGGCTCGCTGCGCTCGTCGGCGAGCATCGTACGACCCTGGTGTTCGTCAACACCCGGCGGCTGGCAGAGCGGGTCTCGCGGCATCTTTCCGAGCGGCTCGGACGCGACCAGGTGACCGCCCACCACGGCAGCATGGCGAAGGAGCTGCGGCTGCAGGCTGAGGGGCGTCTGAAGCGGGGCGAGCTGCGCGCGCTGGTCGCCACCGCCTCACTCGAGCTCGGCATCGACATCGGCAATGTGGATCTCGTCTGTCAGCTCGGCTCACCGCGCTCCATTGCCGCATTCCTGCAGCGCGTCGGTCGCGCCGGACACTCGATCGCCGGGACCTCCAAGGGCCGGCTGTTCCCGCTTTCGCGCGATGATCTGGTGGAATGCGCCGCCTTGCTCGATGCCGTGAGGCGCGCCGAGCTCGATGCGATACACATCCCCGCCGCGGCCTTGGATGTGTTGGCGCAGCAGATCGTTGCCGAGAGTAGCGCGCGCGAATGTCCGGAAGCAGAGCTGTTCGAGCTCGTGCGGCGCGCCTATCCCTTTCGTGCGCTGCCGCGCGCTGACTTCGATGAAGTCATCCGCATGCTGGCCGAAGGCTACACCACGCGGCGCGGACACCGTGGCGCCCTGATCCACTACGACGCAATCCATCACATCGTGCGCGGCCGGCGCGGGGCGCGCCTCACGGCCCTCACCTCCGCGGGCACGATCCCCGACCTATCCGACTACCAGGTCATCCTCGAGCCGCAATCGCTGCTGGTCGGCACCGTGAACGAAGATTTCGCGGTCGAGAGCCTGCAGGGGGACATCTTTCAGCTGGGCAACACCTCCTACCGGATCCTGCGCGTCGAGCAGGGCCGCGTGCGGGTCGAGGATGCTCACGGACAACCGCCGTCCATTCCCTTCTGGCTGGGCGAGGCGCCGGGCCGCTCGGAGGAGCTGTCGCATGCGGTGGCGCGGCTGCGCACCGGAGTGCAGCAGCGACTGGCCGTGAGCGACACGCGGCTCACGTCCGACGAGGCGATGCAATGGCTCACGGCAGAGGTGGGTATCAACGAGGCCGCAGCGAGCCAGCTCACCGCGTATCTGGGCGCTGCAGCGCGTGCGCTGGGCACACTGCCCAGCCAGCAGACCGTGATCCTGGAGCGCTTCTTCGATGAGTCCGGAGGCATGCAGCTGGTCATCCATGCTCCGTTCGGCAGCCGCATCAACCGCGCCTGGGGACTCGCTTTGCGCAAGCGCTTCTGCCGCGCATTCAACTTCGAGCTGCAGGCCGCCGCGAGTGAAGACGCCATCATCCTGTCGCTGACCGGCGCTCACAGCTTCGAGCTCGCCACGGTTGCCCGTTATCTGCATTCCAACACGGTGCGGCCGCTGCTGGTGCAGGCGCTGTGCGCAGCGCCGATGTTCACGGCACGCTGGCGCTGGAGTGCCACCATCGCCCTGGCGCTGCCGCGTTTTCGCGGCGGCCGCAAGGTGGCGGCGCCGCTGGCGCGCATGGCAGCGGAGGATCTGCTGAGCTCGATTTTTCCGGATCAGGTGGCCTGCGCCGAGAACGTGCCCGGCGAGCTGGAGATTCCCGATCATCCGCTCATCAGACAGACCCTGCGTGACTGTCTCGAGGAAGCCATGGACATCCAGGGATTGGAGCGGGTACTGCGTGACATCGAGAGCGGCCGGATTCAGATCGTGGCCCGCGACGTCACCGAGCCCTCGCCGCTTGCGCTCGAGATCCTCACGGCGCGTCCCTACGCCTACCTGGATGATGCACCGCTGGAAGAACGGCGTGCCCAGGCGGTGATGAGTCGCCGCTGGCTGGATCCGGAAAGCGCCGCAGATCTCGGCAGACTCGATGCCGATGCGATCGAGCGCGTGCGCAGCGAGGCGTGGCCCGATGCGAGCACGGCCGATGAGTTGCACGATGCGCTTCTGTGGCTCACGTTTCTGACCGAGGCTGAAGTTGACGCCGGCAGCGGATGGCGCGCACTGCTCCTGCAGCTTGAGCAGCAACACCGCGTCGTGCAGCTACTGCAGCCGGCGGTGTGGATCGCCACCGAGCGCGTGCCGCTTTTTCAGGCGCTCTGGGGTGAGCGGCTCTCAGCGAACCACGTGCCGGAGCGCTATCAGCGCGCATGGCAGCGCGATGCGGCCATCGTGGAAATCGTGCGCGGCCGGCTCGAGGGGCTAGCACCCACCACCGCGCAGGCGCTGGCCGCTCCACTCGAGCTGGGTGTGTCGGAGATCGAGAGCGCGCTCGCGGTGTTGCAGGCGGAAGGATTTGCGCTGCGCGGCAGCTTCACATCAGCGGCTGCGACGGCGGTTGCGACGGCTGCGACGGCTGCGACGGCTGCCGCTGCGACAGCTGCCGATGCGACAGCTGTTGAGTGGTGTGAGCGACGCCTGCTGGCACGCATCCATCGCTACACCGTCAAGCGCCTGCGCGCGGAAATCGAGCCCATCGCTGCGCGCGATTATCTGCGCTTCCTGTTCGAATGGCAGCGCGTCACGCCCCAAAGCCGCATGAGTGGTCCGGATGCCATCGCCGCGGTGCTGCGGCAACTGGAGGGCTTCGAGGCGCCCGCGAGCGCGTGGGAGACCGAGATCCTGCCCATGCGACTCAATGAGTACGATCCAGCGTGGCTTGATGAGCAGTGTCTGGCCGGCCGTTATGCGTGGAGCCGCCTCGCACGGCGGGGCACCTCCACCACCGGTGGCGAAGAGGGCGAGCGCGGTGCCGGGCCCGTCAAATCAACTCCCATCGTGCTGCTGGACCGGCGTAACAGCCGGGCATGGACCGCACTTGTCACGCCCGCGGAGGCGACGCGCCTGAGCACCAGGGCACGCCGCGCAGCCGAATACCTGCAGACTCACGGAGCTTCTTTTTTCGATGAGCTGGCCGAAGGTACCGGTCTGCTGACCAGTCAGGCGCAGGACGCTCTGGCCGAGCTGGTCGCTCTCGGGGTCGTCAACTCGGACAGTTTCGGAGGCTTGCGCGCGTTGCTGATGCCGGCCGAGCGGCGCCGGGCCCCTGCGGGCCGCCGCGGGCGTGCCGCACTCTTTGGCATGGGAGCCGCGGGTCGCTGGACTCTGGTACGGCGCAACGCCGCCACGGATCAGGATTACAGCCGGACTACCGATGACGAAACCCTCGAGCTCGTAGTCCGAACCCTGCTGCGCCGTTGGGGTGTGGTGCTCTGGCGCGTGCTCGCACGTGAGGCCAGCTGGTTGCCGCCCTGGCGCGAGCTGCTGCGCTGCATGCGCCGTCTCGAGGCGCGTGGTGAGATCCGCGGGGGCCGTTTCATTGCCGGCTTCACCGGTGAGCAATATGCCCTGCCCGAGGCGGTGGGCCTGCTGCGCGCCGCACGCCGCGATACGGATCCGGATCAGTACATCTCGCTCTCAGGCGCCGATGCGCTCAATCTCGTCGGTATCCTGACACCCGGAGCGCGGCTGCCGGCACTCAGTGGCAATCGCGTGTTATATCGCGATGCCGTGCCGGTGGCATTGCTTGCCGGCTCGCAGGTGCAGTTCCTGCAGACCCTGGAACCGGCGGCGCAGTGGAAGGCGCAGAACCTGCTGCTGCGCCGTCACGTGCCCGGCGTGCTGGCCGAACTCGGCTGAGTGCTAGTGTCGGCGCCCCGGCTCAACTCTTGCCGTGCTGCTCCTGCCACTTCTTCACGGCAGCCAGCGTATTGGCCACGTGCTTGTCGGGATTCAGGTCCGTGTAGGAATAGATGATCTCGCCCGTGGGGGCGATCACATACGAGGTGCGGTTGGCGTACTGCGGCTTGCCCGCCAGCACCGCGTCGTACTTCTTCATCAGGCTGCCATCGGCATCCGAGGCGACTGCGAACTTGTTGCGGCACTCACTTACCGAGAACCGGTTGAGCTTCTCAATCGGATCGTGTGAGACACCGATGACGGTTGCCCCGAGCGCATGGAACTGTGCGGTCGCCTCGGCGAAATCATGGGCCTCCGCCGTACACCCCGGGGTGAAGGCCGCCGGGTAGAAATACAACACCACCGGGCCTTTCTTGAGCGCATCGGCGAGCGAGAAGCTGAACGGCTTGCCGGCGAGACTGGCCTGGGTGCTGAACTGCGGGGCTTTGCTGCCATCGGGCAACGCGGCATCGGCCATGCTGGCCACACCGAGCGCCGCGGCCAGGACGAGGATCTCGTATGGGGAGATGCGCATCAGCTGAACTCCTGCTTGGAACCGAGCGCCATCATCCGCCAAAGTCGCTGTCGGGTGCCACTGCGCGCCCGCGCCCCGCGGTTCCCGGGGCTAGCGTTCGTAACCCACCAGCTCGACGTAACCGCGACCAGCGACCGCACGTCCCCCTCGCTGAGCCTGCACATCGACCGCCCCTTCCCAGTACCGCGGCTGCGTGAGCAGCTCCTGAGCCGCGAGAATCGGTCTCACGGCAGCGACCAGCTGCAGGCGCGGCACGCGTAACTGCCATGCCGCCGGATAGCTCACTCCGGAGGGGCTGCGCCAGTGATCGGTGATCGCCAGCTCGACATCCTGATCGCTCAGCGCCAGCTGCTGCCCGGAGCTGTCCACCCAGGTACCCGCGCTGTGGGTATCACGGCTGCCGTCAGACTTGCGCAGCCCGTAGAACATGAGCGTGCTGCCGTCATCGAGCTGCAGTGCGAACCAATCCCAACCCTGCTGTTGCGCCGAAAGGGCGCCACTCCCCCACTCGCGATCGAGCCAGGCAAGTCCAGTCACGGTACTCGAGCTGCCCGCGCGCACCAGCCGTCCGCGCACCGCCATGCGCGGAATGGAATAGTAATAACTCGCCGCCCCGGCAGACTTGCGACTCAAGCCCTGCTCGCCGTTGGCAACGGGCGGCCCCAACGGCTCGGCATCCAGGGAGAGCTGATAGCCGTTGGCGTGCGCGCTCAGCTGCCAGCGACCGTTGGCGTCGGCATCCAGCCGCCAGTCGCCCAACCACACGGCAAACGGATCGGCCTCAGCCCCGGCAAGGCCGAGCGCGGCGCGCGCGGAGCGCTGCGCAAACTCAAAATGCCGGCGCGCGGGGTCCGTGAGAGCAAAGTGCGCGCTGTACAGCTGCGTCGTGCGCCAGGCGGAATCACCCGCTGGTTGCGTCTTTGCGGGAGGCGCCAGCGCCACGCGAAAAAACGTCAGCTCGAAACCCAACCGCTCGCCGCGATCAGACTCGAGATTGCCCGTCACATACCACCATTCATGCCGGAAGCCCGGATGCGGACCGTGGTCGGCCGGAAACTCGAAGTGGCGCGGCTGCAGAGCGCGCTCGAAGCCGGAGAGCTCTGTCGCACGCAGCACATCCAGCGCACCCTGTGCCCACAGCGGTGGCGCGCCCGCGCACAACCCGCAAAGCCACAGCAGAAGCCGGCTGCCGCGCCGCACTCTCATTCCTCCCGCAGGTCGGCGGCGATCGAAGCGCGCGCGGTGCGCACGGCCGGATAGACCCCGGCGAGGAGCGCTGCGGTGATTGCCAGCAACAAGGCGTTGGTGAACTGTGCGGCCGACAGGTGTACGTCGATGCGCCAACCGAACGCGCGGCGGTTGATGACCTCGATGAGGAGCCACGCCGTGAGCAATCCTGCGGGTATCGCCGCGAGCAGCGCCACGCAGCCCATGAAGAGAGTTTGCGCCTCGATCAGCAGCGCCATGCCGCGCGGGGTGACACCGAGCGCGCGCAGAATCGCCAGCTCGCGCGCGCGCTCCAGCTCCCAGGCGAGCAGCGCACTGACGAGCCCGATGGCCGCGACGCCGGCCGCCAGCCAATACAACACGCGTGTGATGACGAAGGTACGCTCGAAGATCTGCATCGACAGCGCTCTCAGATCGGCGTTGCTGCGGATGTAAAGCGCCTGTTTGCCGGCGCTCGCCGCACGGAAGGCCGCTTCGACCTGTGGCACGCTTGATGCCCCGGAGACGTAGACCCCGAAGGCGGTGATGGCCTCGTCCTGCCAGACGCGCCGATACTCTGCCAGACTGATGAGCACCGTGCCGCGCTCGTTGCCATACTCGCGATAGATTCCCGCTACCTTGACCCGGTGTACGCCGCTATCCGTCGGCAGGCCGAGCTCGCTGCCGATGTGCAGCTGCAGGCGCCAGGCGAGCGGCTCCGAAACCAACACCGCGCCGCGCTCGAAGGCCGGCCATACTACGACGGGATTGCCTTCCGTCACATCCATGGCGGCATACCCGCCGCGAGCCAGCTGCACGGCATCCAACGGCACCGGACCGCCGGGCAGCTCGATCAGGACACGCCGGCTCAGGCCGAAATCGCGCACACCGGGCGCATGCAGCAGCTGCTCGAGCAGCTGCGGGTCGATACGCCGTTCTGGCCGGCCCGCACCGGTCCCCGGCGCGGTCACGTAGATATCCGCACGCATGGTGTGGGCGAGCCAGGCGCGCAGCGATTCGCGGAAGCTTGCGACCATGATGGAGACGCCGATCATTGCGGCGATTGCCATACCGAGGGCGGCCACGGCAACACCCGTGCGGCTCAAAGAGGCGGCGGTGTCGCTTAACGCCAGCCGCCCGATGGGAGAGGCGCGCGCCAAGCGCCGCGCCCCAAGCAGCGCCAGCGCGCGCAGCACCGCAGGCGTCAGGGCCGCCACCGCGGTCAGCAGCAGGAAGAGCGCCACGAATCCTGCCAGCAGGCTGCGACTCGAGCCAAACACAATGGCGCCGGCAGCGAGTGTGAGCAGCGCGCTGAGCAGCGGCAGCCGGCGCGCCAGCCGCGTCGCGCGACTCTCCAACACCGAGCGCCGCAGCCCGAGCTGCGGGGCGCTGCCGGCGACTTCCAGCGCCGGGACCAGCGCACCGGCCAGGGCTGCGCCAAGACCTGCGAGCAGCGCCTTGGCGATCGAGGTTGCCGGCAGCACGCTCTGATTCACGGCGACGACGAAGTACAGATCGTTGATCGTCCGTGAAACCAGCTGTACCAGTCCCCGTCCAATCACCGAGCCTAACACCAGGCCGGCGGCCGCTCCCAGCAGGCCGAGCAGCAGCGCCTCACCTAACACGATCGCAAGTAACTCCGCGCGCGTGGCGCCCAGCGCCCGCAGCACCCCCATGACGCGCCGTCGCTGCACGACTGCGAAGCTGACCGCCCCGTAGATGAGCAGCGTGCTCACCATGAGTGCCAGCAGGCTCATGGCCTGCAGGTTGGCAGTGAAGGCTGCCGTCATCTGCAGGCTCTGTCGGCTACGCGCCTGCGAAGGCTCGAGCCGCAGACCTGCCGGCAGCAGCTCTTGCAGCTGCCTGATCAGCTGCGTGCCGCCCGGACCCTGCGGGACTTGCACATCAATCCGCGACAAGCGGCCCTCGCGGTGCAGCCACTCCTGTGCCTGTGCGATATCCGTCAGCAGCAGCGCGTCATAGCCTCCGCCCTCATCGTCGATGGTGCCGATGAGGGTCGCCTGTCGCACGCGGCCACCCGCCTCGAGATCAAACTTATCGCCGCTTTTGAGGGCGAGCGCGGCGGCGGTGCGCGTTCCCAACACTGCAGCGCCCGGTTGCAGCAGCCACTGCTGCAGGCCTGCGGCGGCCGGCACAGACGGCAGCGCGCTGGTATCGAAGCGCGGACTGGCGAAGGGATCCACCCCGATGAGCTGCAGCGTGCGGGCGCCGATGTCGACATAACCCTCAACCAGCGGGGCAAACGCGAGCCCTTCCGCACGCCAATGCGTGCGCTGCAGCTGCACGTAAAGTTGCTCGTCGATGCCCTGCGGTCCGCCCAGAATCTGATGAGTGGCGGCGCCATTCACCGCGCGCATCGACAGCTGGAAGGCGCGACCCGCACTCGTCGTCGCAATGTCCACGGCGATGATCGTCGCCACGCCCACGGCAAGACCGGTCAAAGCCAACAACAGTTGCGCGGGATGGCGCAGCAGATGACGGCCGCTCGCCGCCCACAAGCGCGGAATCAAACAGCCACGCTCTGCAGCCGACCGTCGCGCAGCTCGAGCACCCGGTCGGCCTGGCGCGCGAGCGCCGTGTCATGCGTGACCATCAACAGCAGCGCGCCGTGCTGCCGGGCCAGTGCAAGCAACACGGGGAGTACCTCTGCGGCGGTTTCGTCATCGAGATTGCCTGTGGGTTCATCCGCGAGCAGCAGTGCCGGCCGGTGCACCAGCGCGCGCGCAATCGCCACCCGCTGTTGCTCGCCACCGGACAACCGGTCGATGTCACTGTGTTCGCGCTCCTGCAGCCCGACGGCCGCGAGCATGGCCGCGGTGCGCTCGCGCGCCGCACGGCCCCGGACCCCGTTCAGCTCGAGCATCAAGCGCACGTTCTCCCCGACACTCAGTGTGGGCACGAGGTTGAAGAACTGATAGATGAATCCCACGTGCGTGCGCCGGAAGCGCGTGCGGCGCGGCTCCGCCAGGGCGGTGATGTCCTCATCCCCGAAACACACCGTGCCGCTGTCAGGACGATCGATGCCGCTGATGAGGTTAAGTAACGTCGACTTGCCCGAGCCGCTGCGGCCGATGATAGCAGCCACTTCGCCGCGACTGAACTGCGCTTCGGCCTGCTCGAGTACCTTGTGCTCGCGCGCGCCTTCGCGGAAGGCGCGGCACAGTTTGCGGATATGCAACACGCGGCCTACTTTAACCGCGAAAAAAGCCCAGCAGGAAGACCCCTGATAGGCCACACTGTCGCCCGCTGCGGCAGGCGACGCCGTGCCACGCACGGCCCGTAAGCAAGAGGTGAGTCATGAGTGATGTTGTTGGATACCGGACTTCAGGCGCGCATGCCGGGCGCCACCGCAGGTTGCGAAGCCGCATCGCGGGGTTGACGGCAGGCATGCTGATGCTGGGCTGTGCCGCGGCCTGGGGTCAGAATGCCGATAAGAGCGCGGCGCCCGACAAGGCCGCTGCCAAAAGCGACAGCAAGTCTCCGGCGGAATCCAAGTCGCAGGCCAGCTACAGCATCGGCGTCTCGATGGGCGCGCAGCTGCATTCCATGGGCATCAACCCGGACTCCATCTCGGTGGAGCGCCTGACCCAGGGACTGAAGGATTCGCTCGGCGGCAAGGTCACTCCCTCGCCGCAGGACCAACAGAACATCCAGACCTTCGTCCGCGGCGCGCACGATGCCATGGGTGAGAAGAATCACGCCGCCGCGGCGGCGTTTCTGGCGGAGAATGGCAAGAAGCAGGGTGTGGTCACGACCAGCAGCGGCCTGCAGTACAAGGTGATCAAACCCGGCGAGGGCGCACCGCCCAAGTCCACCGATGAGGTCACCGTCAACTACCGGGGGACGCTGCTCGATGGCACCGAATTCGACAGCTCCTACAAGCGCGGCCAGCCCGCCTCCTTCCCCGTCAATGGGGTGATTCCGGGGTGGCAGGAAGCCCTGGTGCTGATGAAGCCCGGCTCGAAGTACGAGCTGTTCGTTCCGCCCAAGCTCGCCTACGACCTGCAGAGCCCGCCTGCCATTCCGCCCGGCTCGCTGCTGAAGTTCGAAGTGGAGCTGTTGAAGGTGCAGCAGACCCCGAAAGCCGCACCGGGCGCCACCGGCCCGGGCGCCGCCGCACCGGCTCCGGGCGCCAAGCCTCAGTCCGGGCAGTAGCGCACGCCACGCGGCTGGCGCCCGGGGCAGTCCGCGAGAGGGGGCCGTCGGTCAGATCGGCCCCGGCTTGCCGGCATTCTCTCCCGGCATAAAACGCATGGGCTTGGTGAGGCCCATGCGTGTCAGCTCCTTGCTCAGCCCCTCGGCCAGCTCCTGCAGCGCAGCCCGATCAAAGGGTGGTGCGCGCTCCCAGTCGTACGCCCAAGGGTGACTGCCGCGCAGCTCCTCTGGCTCATCGGCGTAGCGCGGGAACAGATGCGTATGCAGCGCCGGATCCTGGTTGCCGAGCATTGCGTAATTGATGCGCAGCGCGCCAGTGACTTTCAGTAACGCATCCCCCAGCCGCGCCATATCCTGCAGATAGGCCGCCCGCTGTTGGGTGCTGAGCGCATTGAGGCTCGGCACGACCGGATCGGGCAGCAGCAGCGAGTAGCCGCGCAGGAACTGCCGCTCGCCAAATAACACCCAGCCGGAAAACAGCCGCGCAATCACCCGCGGCTCGCGGCCCTCGCGCGCGGCGCTGACCAGCCGATGGATCGCCGTTTCCGGTTCGGTCGGGAGCTCGCCCTTCATCGCCGTTGCACCGGTGTCGCTATTCCTGCCACGTGCGTACGCGTCCTGTATCCAGATGCACGAAGTTGGAGCGGGGATAGTACCCGACCCCACCGCGCTTTGCTGCCAGCGCAAGATCGCGCAGGCGCGCAAGCGGATAGCCGCGTAGCCGCACATCGATGGCACGGCCTTCCATGTGCAGACTGTGCTCGGCCACTGCATGACCCGCAGCACGCAGCGCGGCGTTGGTGCGGGGCGAGCGATAGCCCGAGATGATCTCGTATACCGGTGCGCTGCCCGCGGCGCGCGCCAGCTCGCTGAGCTGCAGCAACAGGCCATTGTCGATATCGTGTTCCTCATTGACACGGTAATCGCGCAGCAGGTGCCGCAGGCGGGCCAGCGAGTCCGGCGTGGGTCCTTCGTCGGTCAATGTAACAATCGCCGTCTCGCGGGTGTTCAGGCTGTGCAGTTCCAACTGGCGCGTCGCCACCGGCCGCGCCGCAACCGCCCGCGTCGCCACCGGCCGCGTCGCGATGTCGCCTGTAAGAGCCGCGCCGGTGACACTCAAACCGAGTGCTGGCGCGCAAAGTCCCGCGACAGCGCAGACGAGCGCTGCGATCGGCAAGCACCGCCTGCGCGAGCTCATGTCATCACACTGCCGAGATCGCCGGGCTGGGCGTTGACGGTCACCACCGTGGCCTTCGGAAAGAAGTTGAACTCCGAAGCGCTCGCCCACGTGTATGCGCCCATGGCGCGGCCCACGATGAGATCTCCCGCCTGCAGCGGTGGCAACAGCAGATTCTCGGCGATCACATCGATGCTGTCGCAGGTGGGCCCGGCGAGCACGGCCGGCAGGCGCTCGCCGCTATCGCGCAACGGCTCGACCGGGTAGCGGGCATGATCGTACAGCTGGCCGCTGTAGGAGCCGTACAAGCCATCATCGAGGTAGTACCACCAGTGGCCCTCGCGGCGCGCGCGTCCCATGACCGAAGCAACACCGATGGCTGAAGGTCCCACGATGTAACGGCCGGGCTCGGCGATCACTCGCACGCGCCGCGGCAGCCTGGTGAGCGCTGAGCGCAGCGGCTCGCAGAAGCGACTGATGTCCTGCACCGGCTGCGCATAGTCAATCGGGAAACCGCCGCCGATATCCAGGGTGTCGAAGGCGCCCAGGCGCTGGCGCCGGGCGCGCGCCATGAGCCTGACACAGGCCTGCAGGGCCTCGACATGCTTGGCCGAATCGGTCGCCTGCGAACCGACATGAAAGGACAAGCCACGCACCCCCACCCCCGTCTCGGCGGCGAGTCGCGCCAGCTCGAGCAGATCCTCGGGGTCACAGCCGAACTTCCGCGACAGATCGCATACCGCGCCCGGACTGCGGAAGGAGACCCGTAACAACAGCTCGGCCTCGCCCGCATACGCGGCAAACTTGCGCACCTCATCGGGATTGTCGGCCACGAAGGTGCGCACCCCGAAATGGACGGCATTGCGGATGTCCTGATCGCGTTTGATCGGGTGCGAGTGGATGCAGCGTTGCGGATCGACGCCCAGCCGTGCCGCGAGCTGCACCTCGCCGGTCGTGGCCAGATCCAGAAAGCCGCCTGCGGCGATGATGGTCTGCACTACCGCGGGATGCGGCATCGGCTTCAGCGCATAGTGCAAATCGACGTTCGGCAGCGCCTTGCGCAACTTGCGGAACTGCACGCGCACGCGCTCACAGTCGAGGATCAGCAGTGGCGAGCCGAACTCCTGCACCAGCCGGCGGATGTGCGCGGGCTGGAACGGATCGATGAAACGCGGCCGGGTACGTGTTGTCATGGCGCATTGTTAGAAAAACGTGCAGGCATGACAAGGGAAGCGGCGCAGTTCTGCTACATTCGCGGCTCATGAGTGCTCCGACGCCGCCGCACCAACCGCAACGCGAGCTCGAGGCGCTGCTCGCCTCACGCTTTGCGCTCATCGTGATCGAATCGCGCGAGGAAGCGCGCGTGCTCGGCCTGGTACGCGCTGCAAGCCTGCGGGTGCAACGGGGACGTAACTGGGGTGTGTTTCAGTGGACGGTCACCGAGGGGCTGCTGCGTCTGGATCAGGATCTCGGCGGCCCGCAGCGCCTGCTGGGCGACCCGGCGCAGCTGCTGCGTCATCTGAAGGCGACACCGATGGCCGGCATCTACGTGTTGCTGGATTTTCACCCTTACCTGTCCGATCCGGTGAACGTGCGCATGTTGAAAGACGTCGCACAGGGCTACGACCGCGTCGCCCGCACCGTCGTATTGATGAGTTATGAGGTCACCCTCCCCGAGGAGTTGGAGGGCTTCGCGACGCGCCTGCCGCTTGCCCTGCCCAGCGCGGAAGAGCGGCAGTTGCTGGTGCAGCGAGTGGCCGAGGAGTGGTCGCGCGCCCATCCCGGGCATCCGGCACAGCTCGATCCGGAGGCTCTCAAAGGCCTGGTGGGAAATCTTGCCGGACTGAGCGCTGCGGATGCCGAGCGCCTGGCGCGCCAGGCCATCTTCGATGACGGCGCCCTGACCGTGTCCGATCTGCCTGCGGTGCTGCAGGCCAAATACGCACTCCTCAACCGCGGTGGCGCCCTCAGCTACGAACCTGACAGCGCCCGATTTGCCGAGGTCGGTGGTATGCACCGCCTGCGCCAATGGCTGCAAAGCCGCCAGCCGGCCTTTGACGGCAGCGCTGCGGATCTCGATCCGCCCAAGGGCGTGCTGCTGCTGGGTGTGCAGGGGTGTGGCAAGAGCCTTGCGGCGCGGGCGGCGGCCGGAATCTTCGGCGTGCCGCTGCTGCGGCTGGATTGCGGTGCGCTCTACAGCAAGTGGCACGGCGAGTCGGAGAAGAACCTGCGCGAATCGCTGCAGTCCGCCGAAGCGCTCGCGCCCTGCATCCTCTGGATCGATGAGATCGAGAAAGCCATGGCACAGGACACGGGCGAGAGCGGCACCTCGCGCCGGATACTCGGCACGTTTCTCACCTGGCTCGCCGAGCAGCGGGCGCGCATCTTCGTGGTGGCGACCGCCAATGACATCACCGCCCTGCCCCCGGAGCTGATCCGCAAGGGCCGGCTCGATGAGATCTTCTTCGTCGATCTGCCCGATGAGGCCGGCCGCGCCGCGATTCTCGCCATTCATGCACGCAAGCGCTCCATCGCGCTGACACCGCAGCAGGTGCTGCAGCTGGCGCACGTGAGCAACGGTTTCTCCGGTGCGGAGCTCGAGCAGGCGCTGATCGCGGCACTCTACAGCGCGCGCGCCGCCGGGCATCCGGTGGATGTGACCGCCATTGCACACGAGATGCAGATGACGCGGCCGCTGTCCGTCACGATGAGTGAGCGGATCGCAGCGCTGCGGGAGTGGGCGAAGGACCGGACGGTCCCCGCGGAGTAGTCAGGGCAGGACCGCCATGGAACCGGAGTCGTCGCTCTCACTGATCGCCGAGGCGGCGCGCACCAGGCGATCACGAATCGCATCCCAGCGCTCCTCATCGGGTACAGCCTGCACCAGGAT
The DNA here is from genome assembly GCA_963839055.1 of uncultured Pseudomonadota bacterium. Lineage (GTDB taxonomy): Bacteria > Pseudomonadota > Gammaproteobacteria > Steroidobacterales > Steroidobacteraceae > 13-2-20CM-66-19. The sequence goes on from CAWITP010000001.1 coordinate 225,771, forward strand.
CTGCTGACAGCCGGCGCGATCGAGCGTGCGCAGGTTGGCGTAAAGATCGTGGCCGTACTGCTCAGGACGGCGTCCGGCGTTGATCCAGGTAACGTACTTGTGTGACTTCAGAGGCAGACGCTGTGCCAGCACCGCAATACGGCGGCCGCCGGTGGAGAGCGTTGCCGCATGGGCATCGATCTCGCCGGCCGGCACGATGGTCAGGGACGTGGTGGGCGCATAGTGCGACGGCGCACTGCCGGGCACTCGCGGGGATTCAAGAGCGGCACCGATCAGCACATCGCCAATCACCGTGCGCAGCTGGCCCGCGGTGACCGCCCCCGGACGCAGCAAGCGCACCTCGGAGCCGTTCACGGCGAGGATGGTCGACTCGAGGCCAATCTGACACTCGCCGCCATCGAGGATCACCTTCACCGCATCGCCCAACTCATCGCGCACATGCTCAGGTCGGGTCGGTGACAGCCGGCCATAGCGGTTCGCCGAAGGGGCGGCGATGCCGCCGCCGAACGCGGTCAGCAGCTGCTGAGCCATCGGATGGGAGGGCACCCGGATCGCCACCGTGTCCTGACCACCCGTCACGATATCGTGAACATTCAGCGCACGCGGCAACACCATCGTGAGCGGACCCGGCCAGAAACGCTCGGCGAGCTTCGTCGCGGTGTCCGACACCTCGCGGACCCAACGGTGCAGGAAGCGCGGACTGTCCAGATGCACGATGACCGGGTGATTCTCGGGACGTCCCTTGGCGGCAAAGATCTTGCGCACCGCTGCAGGGTTCTGCGCGTTGGCGCCCAACCCATAGACCGTCTCCGTCGGAAAGGCGACGAGCTCCCCATCGCGCAGCGTCTGCACGGCAGTATCGATCTCAACCTGGCTGGCCCGGACGATTCGCACCATGGTCCGGGAATTCTACCAGTCAGGCCGTGGCACACACGCCGTCCCAGTACCGACAAAATCCACAAAAACGAATCGAAAATAGCCCGGGTCGAGCTTGCGTGTTGAGCAGCACGAGACCTGCTTCACAGTACCGCGCAGCCACTTGTGCGCCGCGCTGGGTCAGAGCCTCATTCGAGGGCCTTGCGCTGCCAACCTGCACCGGTATGCGTGAGCTCGTAGGCCGGCCAGTAGTGCTTGTCGAGTTTGAGCGTGATGACTTCCGGTGCATTGTTCCAGGTAATGGTCTTCAGGCGCACCGAGGAGCGGTCCGGCCTGCCGGTCACCGTGCCCAGGAATGCATCCAGGTCGGGCGTCGGCACCCCATCCACTTCCACGATGCGCCGCCCCGGGTAGAGGCCATAGCGGGTTGCCGGTGAGCCGTACGAGAAGTAGCCGACATAGACCCCGACCGGCGGCACGCCCCGCTGTGCGCTCATGGCGCGGTGCGGCGCCTGCAAAGTGGCGCCCGCCCACTGCACCAGCCGGTCGACATCGCCGCCGGGCAGGTTCACGGTTTTGACATCGAGCGTCTGCTCGCCCGAGCCGCGCCACACCGTCACATGCACCTGCTCCTTGTCGGCCACGGCGCGCTCGACTTCGCGGAAGCGGGTGACCACCGCGCCATCGATGGCGAGCAGCACATCACCCTGCTGGAACAGTTTCGCCGCGGGTGAGCCGCCCACCAGGCGCACAATCGTGAGGGCCTGGCGGTGAGTGGGATTCTGCTCGGACAACTTCTTGATCCACTCATCCGACAGCCCGATCTCGCGCGCGCCCGCCAGCGGCTGCACGGCGAATTCCACCTCGAGTGAGTGCAGCGGCTTGTCGGTACGGACGCGGTCGAGCATGTCTGCCACGAGGTCGATGGGAACACCGCGATTGTCCTGGGCGATCTCGCGCCCGTTCTCGTAGGCAAAGCTCGACCAAAGCCCGAGCACGTTGCCCGCTTTGTCGCACAGCACACCATCGTAATCGAGCGGCGGATTCACCAGCTGCACGGCCTCGAGATTGCTGTCGCGGAAGCGCATGGTGCGCGACAGAGGCAGCTGGAGCGGATCGATGCTGGCGATCTCCGTGCTGCGCGTATGCAACTCGTTGTCCGCCGCGAGGCCCACCACCCACAGGCCCTCACCCCCCGTCAGCTCCCGCGGCGCCAGTTTCGCCGACTTCACCGGTGTGTTGCCGATGAGCTGTGGATCGTAGGCGACCACGGCCAGATTGTGCTGCGGATGGATGTACACCACGCGCCCGGGGACCTGCACCGTGCCAGAGAAGGTGACCGTGACATCACCCACCGAGACCGGCACCGTGTTGCGATCCACGACGACCAGGCCGCGCTGCGCATCCACCACGAGTCCGGTGCCGTGGTAGTTCCGTTCGGTGATGCCGGAGATCGAATACGGCATGTCAAAGGTCACCATCGCGAGCGAGGGCGCCAAAGCATCCAACCGCGGATCTTTGTACTTGGGAAAGCCGGTGGCACTGACCTTGATCGGATTGGGCGCCGGCCCCGCCGGCAGGTCCTTGCACTCCCACATGCCCGCCCGGTCATCACGCTCGCAGTGATGGGCCGGAAACCAGCGGCGGTCCATGCGGACCGAGCGCAACTGGCTGCCGTTGGGATCGTCGATGGTGATGTAGCGCACCGCAGTGCGGTCGCCATCACCGAGCTGCGCGATGTGCTCCTCCACATCGGCGAGCGTTGCGATCGGCTTGAAATCCATGCGCGTGATGACCGCCCCGCGCGGGATGCCCGCCGCACTGAAAACATAGCCGGGGTTCGCCACGTACACCCCGCGGGTCGGTACGTTGAAATGACGCGCCTGCTGGTAGGAGAGGTTATTGAGCACGGCATCGCCGAACTCCGCATAGGCGCTGGGGGTGATGGCATGCAGATCCCCCACCGGGAGCTTCGCGCTCACGGGCTTGCCTCCGCGCTCGAGTTCCAGTTGCAACTGACCGCCGACGTTGGAATCCACCAGCTCGTCCAGCGGCTCGAATTGCGTCACATACCGATTGTTGACCTTGATGAGGACGTCACCGGGCTGCAGCACGGTCTCGCTCGCCGAGCCCGGCAGCACCTCCGAGACCACGAGCATGCCGGTGTACTGCGGGTAGTTTTTGCGCACCGCGGCCTCGGTGGTGCCGTTCAGACCGAGTCGCTTGAGCTCATCGTAAGGGGTGTAGTTGAAAACCGTATACAGCGTGCCGCGTGTGACCGGCTTGCCCTGCTGAATCAACTCGAGCGCGCGCCGCACGCGTCCCAGCGGCAGATAGAAGCTCGAAGCATTGCCATTGGCGCCGCCGGCATTGAGCGCCACCACGCGGCCGCGGATGTCGATGACGGGCGAGCCGGAGGAACCGCCCGAGGTGCCGGAGGCCGCCTGCAGGTAGAAGGTGTTGAAGTCGTTGTACTTGGTGAGACCGTATTCGGGTGCGTCCCGGTCGAGGCGCGCCAGGGTACCGGCGAGGATCGAGAGCTGCTCACCGGCATTGTTGCCGACGACGCGGATCTCGCGCCCGATCTGCGCCCCTTCCGGGTACAGCGGCAGCGCTTTCGGCTTGATGAAGTGCAACTTCGCCGGATCATAGTGATAGAAGCCGAAGTCGTGCACCGGGTCGCGGTACACCGGATAGAGCTGCACTTCCTCGCGGTTGAGAAAGGTAGCCTCGGAGCTGACCGGTCCGGGGGTCACGACGTGCCTGTTGGTCAGGATCAGGCCGCGCTCGGCATCCACGACGAAGCCGGTGGCCTGGGCGGTGGTGTTCCACTCGGTATCGAAGGCCCGCGTGGCGTCTACATCGATCGATACCACGCTGCTCGCGATCCGTTCGAGGGTGACCGCCCAGTCAGGATTCTCCTCGATGGCAGCGGCGTTCTGTGCCATCTGCGCATCCTGCTGTGCGGCGGCAGGCGGGGGTGTGGGCTGCGGCTGCACGGGCAGCGGCGCTGACGGGCCCTGCTGCGCGGGCTGTTGCACGGCCGCCGTGGTGCGCGCACGCGGCGGCTCGGCCTGCGCCGTCATGGCAACACCCAGAAGGACACCCAGGCAGAGCAGTCGAGCAACGTGCATAGCGATCCTGAATTGCGGCCGTGCTAACGGCCGGATAGAACGAGCAGCCAGACTGCCCCCAGCAGCAGGAATGAGACGAACACCGCGGCCGAGCCGACATCCTTGGCGAAGCCCGTGAGCGCGTGGCGCTCGAAGCCGATGCGATCGAGCGTCGCCTCGATGGCGCTGTTGATCAGCTCCACGATGAGAGTCAACAGCATCGGCGCGGCGAGCAACGCGCGTTCCACCCCAGTGCGTCCGAGCCATAACGCCAACGGTATGACGAGCAGCGCGAGAGCAAGTTCCTGGCGGAAGGCGGCCTCTTCCCGACAGGCGCTGCGCAGCCCGCGCCAGCTGGTGGCCAGCGCGCGCACCAGGCGCACTGTCCCGCGGGGCTTGTAACGATTAATGACTACACTGTCGACGTCCATCACAGGTCCAGCTGACTATGCACATCCAGCTGGATTCACTTCCAGCTGCGTATGCGCCTCCGTTTGCGGCCACGGGGGTAGCCGGAATGGTATGCGCAGTGCCCTGCCCCTGCTCGGTTTCCTGCGCAATTCGTGCGGTCGGACATCCTGTAGAATGGGGGCCTTTCCGCTAACTTGGCAGTTTATGTCCGTTTTACGCCGCCCCAGTGTCCAGGTCCGTATCGCCGCCGTCCGTGTGGGGGGCGCCGCGCCAATCGTCGTGCAGTCCATGACCAATACGGATACCGCCGATGTTGAAGGAACGGCACAACAGGTGAAGGCGCTGGCGCGCGCCGGCTCGGAGCTGGTGCGCCTGACGGTCAACAGCACCGAAGCTGCCGCCGCAGTCGCACCGATCCGCGAGCGCCTGGCCCAGCTGGGCGTGGCGGTACCGCTGATCGGTGACTTCCATTTCAACGGTCACAAGCTGTTGCGCGAACATCCGGCGTGCGCGGAAGCGCTCGCGAAGTATCGCATCAACCCGGGCAACGTCGGCCGCGGCAGCAAGCGCGATCCGCAGTTTGCCGAGATGATCGAGACCGCTTGCCGCTACGGCAAACCGGTGCGTATCGGGGTGAACTGGGGCAGCCTGGATCAGGATCTGCTCACGCGCCTGATGGATGAAAATTCCGCGCGTGCCGCACCGCTCACTGCGCAGGAGGTGATGCGCAACGCAGTCGTCGCCTCGGCGCTCGACAGCGCGCGGCGTGCCGAGGAAATCGGTTTGCCGCACGATCGCATCATCCTCAGTGCCAAGGTGAGCGGTGTGCAGGATCTCATCGCCATCTACAGCGCGTTGGCGGCGCAGTGTGACTATCCGCTGCACCTCGGCCTCACCGAAGCCGGCATGGGGTCGAAGGGTATCGTCGCCTCCACGGCAGGCATGGCCGTTCTGCTGCAACAGGGTATCGGCGACACCATCCGTGTCTCGCTGACCCCTGAACCTAACGGTGACCGCACCAACGAGGTCATCGTGGCACAGGAGATCCTGCAGACGATGGGGCTGCGCTCCTTCACGCCGATGGTGGTGGCCTGCCCGGGGTGCGGACGCACCACCAGCACGTTCTTTCAGGAGCTCGCTCAGCGTATCCAGTCGCACATCCGCCATCGCATGCCGCAGTGGCGACGCGAATATGCCGGAGTCGAGGACATGACGGTCGCCGTCATGGGGTGCGTGGTCAACGGACCGGGTGAGAGCAAGCACGCCAACATTGGCATCAGCCTGCCGGGTACCGGCGAGCGGCCGGTCGCTCCGGTCTACGAGGACGGTGAGAAGACCGTGACCCTCAAAGGCGATCACATCGCTGAGGAATTCCAGGAACTCGTCGAGAGATACGTGGTGCGCAGCTTTACGCGCCGGGGCGCCGAGAGCGCCCCGCGCCAAACCGCCGAGGCCTGAGGCGCGCGACGCATGGGTGCCGCGACAGACAGTTCTGACCTGGCATCACGCAAGTGCAAGCCGTGTGAAGGGGGCATGTCGCCGCTGGAGCGCTCGGCGGCACAACAACTCCTCGGGCAGCTGCAGGGCTGGGAGCTCGCCGCGGATGCGCGCAGCATCAGCCGGCGCTTCACGTTCCGGGATTTCTACCGCACGATGAGTTTCGTAAATGCCATCGCGCACCTCGCCAACATCGAGGACCATCATCCGGATCTGGAAGTCGGCTACAACTGCTGCCGGGTGCGTTACACCACGCACGCCGTGAAGGGGCTGTCGGAGAACGACTTCATCTGCGCGGCGCGGATCGATCTGATTCCCACCGCCTGAGTACGGCGCTGCGCGGCAGCTCACCCCGGGTGCCCAGGGCGCGCGCGGCCAACAGCCGCTTGAGCTCCGGACTGCGATTGACCCAGCCGAGACCCCGCTGCGCCAGGCGTGCGAGTGGGCCGCTGCCATGCGCCAACAGGCGGTCGAAGGCCGTGATTGCCGTGCTCATCAGGGTGACTTCGCTGCGGCGCCAGCGCTCGTAAGCACGCAGCACCCGCACGGCCCCCGGATCCTCCCGCTCGGCAACGGCCTCGATCAGCAACTGGGCGAGGCAGGCGGCATCGAGCAAACCGAGGTTGATTCCCTGGCCGGCGAGTGGATGCACAACGTGCGCGGCATCGCCGATCAGCACCGCGCGATTGGCGATGTAGCGTTCCGCATCCACCGCGCGCAACGGGAAACTGGCGAGCGGTGTTACCGGACGCAGTATGCCCAGGGCCTCGCCAGATGCCCGGGTCAGTGCCGCGCTGAATTCCGCGGCTTGCATCGCAAGCAGCTGTGCCGCAAGGTCATCGTCGGCTGACCAGACGATCGAGCTGTTGCCATCACGCAGTGGCAGGAGCGCAAGCGTGCCATCAGTCATGAAGCGCTGCCACGCCGTCCCCTCATGGGGTCGTGCGCTCGTGATGTTGGCGACGAGGGCCGTCTGACCCAGAGCACGACTGCTGGCATTCACACCCAGGAGCTGGCGCAGCGCCGACTGCGCGCCATCGGCGCCGACCACCAGCCGCGTATGCATCGCGGTGCCGTTACGCAGCACCAGGTTTACATAATCTGACTCGATATGCAGCGCCTGCAGCTCCGTCGGCTCGATGTGCGCACCCCGCGCGGCGGCTGCAGCGAGTGCGGCCGCCTGCAGCATGCGACTCTCGAGGATGTATCCGAGGTTGGGCTCGTTGATTTCCGCCGCATCGAACACCAGGGTGCGCGCCGACGACGGGGCATCGCGCTCATGCCAGATCCGCATCCGCTCGTAGGGCTGCAGGCGCTCGGCCTGGAGCAGCGCCCAGACTCCGGCGGCCTGGAGAACCCGCTCGCTCGCGCGCGATACTGCGACCACCCGCGGATCGAGTGCTTCGAGCGTTTGCGGTGCAAACGGCGCGCGCGGCTCTATAACGGCGACCCTGAGCGCGCGCGGCATGCCGGTATCCAGTAGCAACGCCGCGGCACAAGCACCCGCAGGTCCCCCGCCTACTACCACGACATCGAACCGCTCGCTCATGCAGGCCTCAGTGACGCAGCGTCAGGCCGCGAGCCAGGCGCGGCACCGGGCCTGCGAAGCCGGTGCTGACCCGTGCCAGCGCGCTTTTGGCAGGCGGCGTCAGATCAAACAGCAACAGTCCGAGGTCCCGCAGTATTCCGGCGACCGGATGCGTTGAAGTGAACAGCCGGATGAGCCCATCGGTGAAGCGCACCACGCCGGCACGATCCGCGGCACGCCAGCGGGCAAACTGCTCGAGCCACTGCGCCGTGCCGATGACCGCCGGCGCAGCTGCAATGAGCTCGGCCAACATCGCGGCATCGCGCAGACCCAGATTGAAACCCTGGCCCGCCACGGGATGCAGGGCCTGCGCCGCATTGCCGATCAACACGCAGCGCGTGCCGGTCAGGGCCGTCGCGCGGCTCAGCCGCAAGGGATAGGAAGCGCGCGCCCCGGCCCGCAGGAAACGCCCTACGCGCCACCCGAAACGCTGTTGTATCTCCTGCAGAAATGCAGGCTCATCACAGCTCAGGAGCTGCTGCGCCTCAGGGGCGGAGGTGCTGCAGATCACCCCATAGCTGCCCGAGTGCAGCGGCAGCAGCGCAATCGGTCCGCCGCGGCTGAAGCGCTCATAGGCGGTGCCATCCTGTGGCCGCTCGGCAACAACATGACTCACCACGGCCACTTGTTGGTAATCGAGTACCACGGCAGGGATATTGGCCGCATGGCGCACCACGGAATGGGCACCATCGGCGGCCACCAGCAGGCGGGCCACGAGGTGCTCGGACTCGCCGCGCGCGGTCGTGAGCTGCAGGCGCGCAGCCTCCTCATCGAGCGTGATATCGCCCACCTGCGCCGGCACACGCATGGTCAGGTCCGCCGCAGTGTTGAGCGCACGCCAGAGCGTGCTGCCGATGGTGCGGTTGGTGATCACGTAGCCGAAGGCCTCGACCCCCTGCTCTGCGGCGCGCAGGCGCGCAAAACCAAACCGACCCGCATCCGAGACGTGGATGGTGCGGATGGCCGCCGCGTGGGGCCGCAGCTCGTCCCACACGCCGAGCGCAGCAAAGATGCGGCGACTGGCGTTTCCAAGCGCCGTGGTGCGGTCATCGAAGCTCGGCTGCGCCTGCGTATCGGGGGCCACGGCCTCAATCAGGGCCGTGCTGACACCGCTGCCCTGCAGCGCAAGGGCAAGGCTGGCACCGACCATGCCACCGCCGATGATCGCCACGTCGACCGTTGTTGAGCTCACCGAGCCATCACACTCTCGATTGCCGCGATGTCCTTCGGCGCCTGGGCCGTCAGCACCTCACATCCGGAGCGGGTAACGAGCACATCGTCCTCGATACGGATGCCGATGTTGTGCCAGCGCCGGGCGATACCGCGACTGGCGGCGGCAATGTAGATACCCGGTTCGATGGTCAGCACCATGCCCGGCTCGAACACCCGCCACTCATCGCCGATCTTGTAATCGCCGACATCGTGCACATCCATGCCGAGCCAGTGCCCGGTGCGGTGCATGAAGAAGCGGTGGTAGGCGCCTTCACGTTCCAGCTTCGGCACGCGGCCCTTCAGCAATCCCAGGCGCACCAGCCCCTGCGTGATGACGTGCACGGCCGCCAGATGCGGATCATTCCAGTGATTGCCCGGCTTCACGCGCGCGATGGCCGCGCGATTTGCTTCCAGCACGATCTCGTAGATGGCGCGCTGCTCGGCGCTGAAGCGGCCATTCACCGGATAGGTGCGGGTGATATCCGAGGCGTAACACTCGTACTCACAGCCTGCATCCACCAGTAGCAGATCGCCTGACTTCAGCGTCTGGTCGTTGTCGCGATAGTGCAGGATGCAGCTGTTAGGACCGCCCCCGACGATGGGGTGATAGGAGATATCGGCGTTATGGCGGCGGAACTCGTGCAGCAGTTCCGCCATGACCTCGTATTCGCGCCGTCCCGGACGACAGAAGCGCATCGCCCGCACGTGGGCTGCGGCCCCAATGCGCGCCGATTCGCGCAGCAGTGCCGCCTCGGTGCGCGACTTGAACAGCCGCATGTCGTGCAGCACGTGATCGAGCGCCACGAATTCCTGTGGCGCGTGGCGGCCGTTGCGCGTCTGCGTACGCAGTCCATTGACCCAGCTCACCATGCGCTGGTCGAAGTCGGCGTACACCCCCATGGTGTAGAACACCTTGGCGCGGTTCTCCAACAGCCCGGGGAGGATCTCGTCGATGTCGCCGATGGGGAAGGCATCGTGTGCGCCGTAATCGCGCCGCGCGCCAGCAGGTCCGGCGCGGCGGCCATCCCAGGTCTCGCGCGCCGGATCCCGCTCGCGCACGAACAACACGTACTCGGCGTGCGCGCGTCCCGGAATGAGCACCGCGACGGCTTCGGGCTCGCTGAAGCCGGTCAGGTAATAGAAATCGCTGTCCTGGCGGTAGTCGTACTCGACGTCATTGTTCCGATGGCGCACCGGGGCGGCCGGCAGGATCGCGATGGAGTCACGTCCCATGAGCCGCGCCAGCTGCCGGCGGCGTCGCGCAAACTCTTCCTTCGGTACGGGCGCCAGGCTTCTCAATGCAGGGGTACGTCCGGCGGTGTGGGCTGATCGCGCAGCGGCCCGAGCTCATCGAATACGAGCTGCACCCCCGCACGTACGAACTCGACCAGCTCGGCGTAGGCGCTCTCGTTGGATTCCGTGGTCTGCTGCTCATCGACCGCCACGCGGGTGATCTCCGTGAGGTCGCGCACGATCTCGCCGATGTCGCCCGGCAGCCCGCTGGCATCCTGAATCACGCTGCTGCCGAGCCCATAGAGGAACCCCTGGCACCACTGGGCGAGAGCCGTGGTCCGCGCATCGATCGACTCCTCGTCCTCGGGCAACAGGAGGTCAAACTCCATCTCCGGACCCTCGAGCGCGCCGGCGGTGTCTACAAACAGACCGCGCAGCGTTTCCCGAGACAGCGGTTGGGCCCGCCCCTCCGGCAGGATCTCCTGCAACCAGTCCTCGAAGCGATAGCCGATGGCGGCGCACAGACAGCCCGCCAGGGTTCCATGCGCTTCGGCCGCATCCGTCAGCGAGCGCTCCTGCAGCAGCACACGCTGGATTTCCTCGTAATTCTCGGCGTGCATGCAGTGCATTATGCCTGAAGCGCGTACCCGCATTGACCCGGTCGAGAGCGCGGCACTATAGTCGCAGCCATGAGCGACACAACAAAATCGCAGCTCGATCTGGAGCTTGCGAGACTGGGGAAACGCATCGACGAGCTCGTTGCGACGGTGGAGCATCTGAAGGAAGAGAATCGCGCGCTGCGTCAGCGCCACGAGTCGCTCTCAACAGAGCGGGCCACGCAGCTGCAGAAGAATGAGCAGGTGCGCACCCGTGTGGAAGCCATGATCGGTCGGCTCAAAACCATGGAACACGGCACATGAATGCTCAGGATCGCGCCCAGATCAGTGTGCGCATCATGGAAAAGGAATATGTCGTCGCCTGCGCCTACGAGGAACGTTCGGCGCTGCTGGATGCCGCCGAGTTCCTCAACGGCCGCATGCGTGAGATCCGTGACAGCGGCAAGCTCGTTGGCCATGACCGCATCGCGGTGATGGTGGCGCTCAACCTCGCCAATGAGCTGTTGCGTATCAAAAACCGTGACGCAAAGCTCGAGGGCGAGGTCGGAAACCGGCTGCGCGTCATGCGCGAGCGAGTTGAAGGGGCCCTGGAGAAAGGTCAGCAACTCGAGCTGTGATAAGCTCCGTCCGGCGTCGCCTGCGGTGTTCGACAAGCGGATCGGGTTACCTCGGACCCTAATTTGAAACACCCCGGGACATCAGGGCTTGCGTGCAGAATTGTGCAAGTCCGCCTCGAGCGGAAAGCCTTACCTGCTGCAGTCCGTCCCACTTGTTGCTCTGGTTCGAGAGCAACGATCCGCACCGGCACTGGCGGGTGACGTCTTCCGATCTCACCTCGGAACTGGCCGCAGCTCGTAAGACCCTACGGGCCCGGCTACGCGCGCAGCGCCGCGCAGTACCTGCCGCCGAACGAGTCAACAGCGCGCACGCAGTCGCCCATCATGCCGATGCCTGGCTGCACCTGCGCCCGCATTGGCGCATTGCCGCGTACGCATCGCTACCGCATGAGCTCGATGCCGCGCCCCTCATCGAGCTGGCCCGCCGCCGCGGCTGCGAGCTCTACCTGCCGCGCATCGATCGCCATACGCTCGGCCGTCGCATGCGCTTCATCAGCATGCAAGGGCGTCATCGCAATAACCGCCTGGGTATCAACGAGCCGATCAGTGCGCGCGCGCTCGGTGCCCGCTGGCTCGACCTGGTGTTCGTGCCGCTCGTGGGCTTCGATGCGCGTGGCGTGCGTCTGGGAATGGGCGGGGGTTACTACGATCGCGCATTCGCCTTCCGCCGCTGGCGCTCGGTGTGGCATACGCCGCGCCTGGTGGGGCTCGCCTACTCTTTTCAGCAGGTCGAGGCGCTCGAGTCGGCAGCGCACGATGTGCTGCTCGATGCGGTAATCACGGAGCAGGGAGTCGTGCGATGCGCTACTGGCTGATGAAGACCGAGCCTTCCACCTTCGGCGTCGATGACCTGGCTGCCGCGCCACGGCGGACCACTTCATGGGACGGAGTTCGCAATTTTCAGGCGCGCAACATGCTGCGTGATGAGATGAGCCGCGCTGATGAGGCCTTCCTCTATCACTCCAGCTGCGCCGAGCCCGGCATCGTCGCCGTCATGCAGATCGTGCGTGCGGGTTATCCGGATGCCAGCGCATTCGATCGCAAGGATCATCACTTCGATGCCGAGAGCGACCCCGCCGCGCCGCGCTGGTTTACGGTGGATGTGCGGCTGAAACGCCGGCTCGCGCGTGTCATCACGCTACCCGAGCTGCGCAAACACGCTGCGAAAGAACTGCAGGGCATGGTGCTGTTGCGTGCGGGTAACCGATTGTCAGTGATGCCGGTAGAACCGGCTCACTGGAAATTCATTCTCTCCCTGGAGTGAATGCAGTTCACATCCGCGCGCCTAGCACACTTCGGCTCGCTTGTAATTTCATTTCGCATCTATATACTCCGACCTCGGACTAACCCGTTAACTGGAGATGCCAACATGGCGAAAGCAAAGAAGAAGGCCAAGAAAAAAGCAGCGAAGAAGAAGTAGGCCTAACTCGGACGACCCACAGGGTCGCCGAGTGACACTGCAAATGACTGTGCCCGCGAAAGCGGGCACAGTCGTATCAGGAGCCCGGAAATGTCTGCTGATACCGTTGCGCGCAAGCGTCGAGCCGCTCAGGCGGCACTGAGCTACCTCGAGGGGGGTGCGATTCTCGGGGTGGGTACCGGCAGCACGGTGAACCTGTTCATTGAAGAGCTGGCCGCGTACCGCGAACGGATTCCGGCGGTGGTGAGCAGTTCCAACGCCTCCAGCGAACGGTTGCGCGCTCTCGGTCTGCGGGTGCTCGATCTGAACGACGTCGCCGCCCTGCCGTTGTATGTGGACGGTGCCGATGAGGCGACCCGCGCGCGGCAACTGATCAAAGGTGGAGGCGGGGCACTGACGCGCGAGAAGATCGTCGCCGCGGCGGCGGAGCGCTTCGTCTGCATCGTCGATACCGACAAGGTCGTGGAGTGCCTGGGTAGCTTTCCGCTTCCTATCGAAGTGATTCCGATGGCGCGCACCCTGGTCACCCGCAAGCTAACCGAGAAGGGCGGACGCCCGGCCTGGCGACAGGGCTATGTCACCGACAACGGTAATCACATCCTCGATGTGCACGGCCTCGCGATCAAGGACCCGGTTGCTCTGGAACGCGAGCTCAATCAGCTCGCCGGTGTTGTCTGCGTCGGCTTGTTCGCCATCCGTCCCGCCGATGTGCTGCTCATCGGAACCGATGCGGCGGTCACGACTCTCGACTGAGCCTGCGCGCTTTCCCGATCTAACATTCCTCTGAGCCGCGCACGCAAGCGGCGAGCGCATCCAGCAACGCGCGCCTCAAACCAACATTGAGTGCGCGCGGCGCGGTAAATCCCGTGCAAATCGCAACGCTCGCAGGCCGCGGCGGTCGGCTGGGGGACCAGGATTACTCGGCGCCGCTTGCGCTGCGCGCCTCGCCCGCTGGGCCCGACCTCCCGGTCGTTATCCTGTCCGGCGACCACAAATGCCGAGGCCGCTTGCGGGGCCTCTTGCATGCGTGGCTGGGGGACTAGGATTCTCGGCGCCGCTTGCGCTGCGCGCCTCGCCCGCTGGGCCGACCTCCCGGTCGTTATCCTGGTCTCGCCGCCACAAATGCCGAGGCCCCTTGCGGGGCCTCTTGCATGTGTGGCTGGGGGACTAGGATTCGAACCTAGGTAAACGGAGTCAGAGTCCGTTGTCCTACCACTAGACGATCCCCCAAAAATCCCAGTGCGGATCCTAAGGGACTGCGCCGCTGCGCGGCAGCCTCCGGAAAGCCGGGGGCTTCCGGGGGCACAGTCGACGTCAGCGCTTGGAGTACTGCGGTCCGCGACGCGCCTTGCGCCGGCCGACCTTCTTGCGCTCCACCTCGCGGGCGTCGCGGGTCACGAACCCCGCATCGCGCAGCGGCTTGCGCAGCGTCTCATCGTACTCAATCAGGGCACGGGTGATGCCGTGACGGATCGCACCGGCCTGCCCGGTGATGCCACCCCCATCGACCCGCACGCTGATATCGAATTTCGATACCAGCTGCACGGCCTCGAGCGGCTGGCGCACGATCATGCGGCCGGTTTCGCGGCCGAAGAACTCATCGAGCGGACGCTCATTAACGGTGATCTTGCCTTTGCCGGGCGCCAGATAGACGCGCGCGGTGGCCGTCTTGCGGCGGCCGGTTCCGTAGTTGGGCTGTGGGGCTGATGCCATATCGATGCTCTCTACTGAATCTCGAGGGTCTTCGGCTGCTGAGCCTGGTGCGGATGCGCGGCGCCTGCGAACACGTGCAGCTTGCGGAACATGCGCCGGCCGAGCGGGTTCTTGGGCAGCATGCCCTTCACCGCGAATTCGAGCGCCCGTTCCGGGTGCTCATCGAGCAGCTTCTGCAGCGCGATCGACTTGATCCCGCCGATGTAGCCGGTGTGGTGGTAATAGATCTTGTCCGTCAGCTTGCGACCGGTGACCCGCACCTTCTCGGCATTCACGATGATGATGTGATCGCCCATATCGACGTGCGGGCTGTAGTCGGCCTTGTGCTTGCCCTTGAGGCGATGCGCGACCTGCGAGGCCAGGCGCCCCAGCGTCTTGCCGCTGGCATCGATCACATACCAGTCGCCGCGCACGGTGGCGGGCCTGGCAAACAGGGTTTTGCTGGGGATCGAGGGTGCTGGCTCGTTCATAAAGATCGCAGGATGGGGGCCGAAAAAAGGCGGGGAAGTGTACTCAAGCGGGTCTGGCAATGCAAAGCGGCGGCGCAAACTGTCGGCGCTCCTGCTTATAATAGAGGCCAATGGAGCTTAGCCATTGTGCCCAGCGGTCCGCCCGCAACCTGGGACCCAGTCAGGCGTGACGGTCGACCGGCTGCAAACCTCTCCTCCCGGCAGTCTGCTGGATAGCCTCATCGTCGCCGCCGACCGGGCGCTGCGGGCCGTATTCGCCCCCGCACACGGTGCCCGGCCGGTTCCTGACACTCTGCAGCAATCCGTGCCGCAGGGGGCTGCCGCAAACGCCGCCTCGTATGGTGTAGCTGCACCGTTGCCTGAGCTGAATAATGGCGAGCGCCGCCACGCCGCAGGTTTGATGCGCGTCAATCATGCCGGGGAAATCGCGGCACAGGCGCTCTACCACGGACAGGCCCTGGTCGCCCGCTCGCAGCAAACCCGTGAGCTGTTACTGCGCGCCGCGCGTGAGGAGACGGATCATCTGGCCTGGTGCGAAACCCGGCTGCAGGAGCTGGGCTCACAGCCGAGCCTGTTGAACCCGCTGTGGTATTGCGGCTCCTTCACCATCGGTGCGCTCGCCGCCCTCGCCGGCGACCCGACCAGCCTCGGATTCGTGGTGGAGACCGAGCGCCAGGTCGAGGGACATCTGGATGATCATCTGCAGCGGTTGCCGCCCGGCGATACGCGCAGCCGTGCCATACTTCAGACGATGCGTGCCGATGAAATCAACCATGGCGCCGCCGCCCGGGCGGCCGGCGCGGCCGAGTTACCGCGCCCGGCGCGGGCACTGATGCGAGAGGTCGCGCGTGTCATGACCACCACGGCCTATTGGATTTGAACGCTGTAGGCGCATTGCGGTGCTTGCAGTTCTGCAGGCTTATGTATAAAACAGCGGGCCGCCGCAAACAGGCGACGCTCGGGGAGCCGTGATGGAAGAAAACATCAAACCGTTGAGTGATATCCCGGCTATCAACCGCTTTCTGAGTTATTGCCGCATCCGCACGGTCCCGTCCAAGACCGTCGTGATACATGCCGGCGACCTGCCGGATGTTCTGTATTACATCATCAGCGGCTCGGTCGAGGTCATGATCGAGGACGAGGAAGGCAACGAGATGGTGCTCGCCTATCTCAACCGCGGACAGTTCTTCGGTGAGATGGGACTCTTTTATGAGCAGCCCACCCGCAGCGCCTGGGTGCGAACGCGCAACCAGTGCGAGCTGGCGGAGATGACCTATCCGCGCTTCCGGCAGATCGCCGCGGAAAGCCCGGGACTCATTTTCGAGCTGGCAACGCAGCTCGCCACGCGCCTCGACCGTACCAATCGCAAACTCGGCGATCTCGCCTTCGTCGATGTCACCGGCCGCGTGGCTCACGCCATCATGGATCTGTGCGGCGAGCCGGATGCCATGACGCACCCCGAAGGCATGCAGATCAAGGTGAGCCGCCAGGAGCTGTCACGCCTGGTCGGCTGCTCGCGCGAGATGGCCGGTCGGGTGCTGAAAGTGCTCGAAGAACAGGGCCTGCTGCGCGCCACGGGCAAAACGATCGTGGTGTTCAACGCGCGGCCGAAGATGAAGACCCGCCCGGTCATCGTCCCGGCGAAGCCCGCTACCCCCGCCACCGCCGCCGCGGCAAAATCATCCGCTCATCTGGACATGGATGAGGACGATGACGATGAGGATGACGACGAGGATGAAGACGACGAGGACTAGCGGCTAGCGAGCCGGCCGGCGCGCCGCTTCGATCTCGGCGTGCATGGCGCGGATGGTCTGCGCGTAGTCCTTGCTGCCGAAGATGGCGGAGCCCGCCACGAACGTGTCGGCGCCCGCCCGGGCGATCTCCTGAATGTTATCCACCTTGACCCCGCCGTCGATCTCGAGCCGGATGGGCCGTTGCAGCGCGTCGATGCGCGCACGCGCCTCGCACAGCTTGCGCAGCGCAGTCGGGATGAACTGTTGGCCGCCGAAACCCGGGTTGACCGACATGATCAGCACCATGTCGAGCTTGTCCAGGGTGTAATCGAGGTAGTCGAGCGGCGTCGCCGGGTTGAACACCAGTCCGGGACGGCAACCCTGCTCACGGATCAGCTCGATGGTGCGATCGATGTGCTCGCTCGCCTCGGGATGGAAGGTGATGTAGGTCGCCCCTGCCGCGGCGAAATCCGCCACGATGCGGTCGACGGGCTGAATCATCAGATGGACATCGATGGGCACACGGATGCCGTGCTTGTGCAGCGCCTCGCAAACCAACGGGCCCACCGTCAGGTTCGGCACGTAATGATTGTCCATCACATCGAAATGGATCGCGTGCGCACCATCGCGGATGACCGCATCCACTTCCGCGCCGAGCTGCGCGAAATCCGCCGACAGAATCGAGGGAGCTATCCAGGGAGCCTGCATCGCAACTTACACCGGCGCCGTCAGGCGCGTGAGCGCCTCGCGGTACTTGCTGCTGGTGCGCGCGATGATCTCAGCGGGCAGATGCGGGGCCGGCGGAGTCTTGTTCCAGTCGAGCGTCTCCAGATAGTCGCGCACGAACTGCTTGTCGAAGCTCGGGGGGCTGGTGCCCGCGCGATAGCTGTCTGCCGGCCAGAAGCGCGAGGAGTCCGGTGTCAAGACCTCATCAATCAGTGTCAGCCTGCCGGCATCATCCACGCCAAACTCGAACTTGGTGTCGGCAATGATGATGCCGCGCCGCCGGGCATGCTCGGCGGCGAAGTGATAGAGCGAGAGCGCGGCGGAACGCACCTGCGAAGCCAACGCATTGCCGACGAGTTGCTGCACGCGCTCGTAGGAGATGTTCTCATCATGCTCACCACGGACCGCCTTGGTGGCCGGCGTAAACAGCGGAGTCGGCAGCCTGTCGGCCTGCTGTAGTCCGGCAGGCAGCCCCACACCGCATAGGCTGCCGGTGCGCTGATAATCCTTCCAGCCCGAGCCGATCAGGTAGCCGCGGACCACCGCCTCGATCGGCAGCGCCCGCAGGCGGCGCACGATCACGCTGCGCCCGGCAAGCATGGCGCGCTCCTGCGGATCGGTCACGATGCTCTCGAGCGGGCGCTCGGTGAGATGATTGGGGATCAGGTTCGCAGTCTGTCCGAACCAGAAATTCGAGATCTCATTCAGCACCCGACCCTTGTCGGGAATCGGATCGGGCAGCACCACATCGAACGCCGACAGGCGATCGGTGGTGACGATCAGCAGCGTCTGCGCATCCACCGCATAGACGTCGCGTACCTTGCCTTCGTGCAGACGCTCGAGGCTGCGCATTGCCGTGCGGAATACGGTTGGCTGGGACATCGGCTGTGGAGTGCGCAGCGGGCGGGATCAGTCACGGGGCTTGCTACTATAGCAGCGCATGAGCACGCGCAGCAGCCATTCAGGCACATGAAATTCACCGGCAAAGTCGTGGGCGGAGCCATCGGCCTGCTGGCGCTCGGACCGCTGGGTGCAGCGATCGGCGTGCTGCTCGGGCACCAGTTCGACGAATCGTCCGAAGCCGAGGCGCTGCCGCCGCCGGGGATCGACACCGCAGCGGTCGGCGAGCAGTTCTTCCGCAGCGCCTTTCGCATCATGGGGCATCTGGCGAAGGCCGACGGCCGTGTCTCGGAGCAGGAGATCGCGGCGGCGCGGGCCGTGATGGCGGAGTTGCGCCTCAACCCGCTGCAGGTGCAGGCCGCCATCCAGCATTTCACTGCCGGCAAGCAGGCGCAATTCAACATGCCGGCGGAGCTCGCCGCGCTGCAGGCGGCCTGTGTGGGTCGTCCCGGGCTGCTGCGGGTTTTCATGGAGATTCAGGTGCGGGCCGCGCTCGCGGGCAACAACCTCGAGGGGCCGGTGCGTGCCCTGCTCGGCCAGGTGGCCGCGCGCCTCGGGGTCTCGACGATGGAGTTGACCCAGATCGAAGTCGTGCTGCGCATCCGCTCGGGTACCTTTCGCCAGGGGCCAGCGGGACCCGCGCGCCCGAGCAGCGATGAGCAGCTGCGCGAGGCCTACAGCGTGTTGGAATGCTCCGCGGCCAGCAGCGATGATGAGCTCGTCAAGTCATACCGCCGGCAGCTGAGCCGCCATCACCCCGACAAACTCAAGGCGAATGGCCTGCCCGAATCGATGATCGAGCATGCCAAGCAGCGCACCCAGCAGATCATCGAAGCGTACGAGCTGATCCGCACACGCCGCGGACTGTAGCCGCGCGGCTCTACCGCGCCGGAGCGGCAGCCCACTCGCAGATCACCTGTTGGATCGCCTGCACGCCTGCGGTGAGCGCCGCGGGCCCGGGCTGCAGGATGAGCGCCGATTTGATCTCACGCACATAACCGCGCTGCACCGCAGGTACGCCCTGCCAACCGGGTCGTGCGGCGAGCGCATCGGGGCGAAACTTCTTGCCGCACCAGGAGCCGAGAATGATGTCAGGGGCGCGCCGCGGCACCTCGAGAGCATCGGCGATGATGCGATCGCGCCCGAGCGGCTGGCGCGCCAGCTCGGGAAAACAGTCCTCACCGCCCGCAAGGCCGATGAGCTCGGACACCCAGCGGATGCCGCTGATCTGCGGCTCATCCCATTCCTCGAAGTACACCCGTGGGCGGCGCGGCAGGGCGGCGGCACGCTGTTGTACCTCCTGCAGGCCGTCCTGGAGCTTCTGCAGCAGCTGCCCGGTCTTCGCCTCGCAGCCGATCATCCCGCCCAGCACACCGATCGTGCGCAGGATCTCGGCCACGCTGCGATGATTGAAGACATGCACCTCGATGCCGGCGCGCACCAATTGTGCGGCGATATCCGCCTGGAGGTCGGAGAACCCGAGTACCAGGTCCGGCCGCAGGGCGATGATGCGGTCGATCTTCGCGCTCGTGAAGGCGCTCACGCGCGGCTTCTCGCGCCGGGCACGCGGCGGTCGTACCGTGAATCCCGAGATACCGACGATGCGCCAGTCCTCCCCCAACAGATACAGGGTCTCGGTGGTCTCCTCGGTGAGGCAGACGATGCGCTCGGGATAGGCGACCGCTGGCGGCATGCGCACAATGTTACCCTGAGGGCCCTCGGGCCGAGCGAGTGACGGATGATGTCGGCGCGCATCTGGGCCTTTCTCGACTGGTGCTTCTTCGGACCTGCCTCGAAGCGAGACAGTGCGGCGGCGCAGCTGATCCGCATCCTGCGCTACCCGTATGCGGTGGGCCGGGACCTGTGGCGCGGGGAGATCAACCTGCGCGCGATGGGCCTGGTGTACACGACGCTGCTGTCGCTGATTCCGCTGCTCGCCTTCAGCTTTGCGATCCTCAAGGTGTTCGGCGCACGTCGCGAGCTGCAGCCGCTGGTTTACGAGTTCTTCGCACCGGTCGGCTATACGGCGGCGGCGGAGCTCACCGAGCGGGTCATGCAGTTTGCCGATCGGGTGAGCAGCGGCATCGTCGGTTCGGTGGGCCTGGTGCTGCTCGCCTGGACGCTCGTCGGCACCATCAAGAAGGTCGAGGACAGTTTCAACTTTCTGTGGCGGGTCGAGCAGCCGCGCAGCTTCGCGCGCCGCATCGTGGAGTATCTGACGCTGATCGTCGTTGGACCGCTGCTGCTGGTGGCCTTTGTCGGCCTCACCCACGCCACCGTGACGAGTGCCTCACTGCAATCGGTGGCGCGCCTGCCATTCTTGCAACGCCTGCCGGCGACGCTGCTCACGGTGGCGCCCTATGTAATGGTGACGACGTTCTTCACCGGCATGTACATGTTTGTTCCCAACACGCGGGTGCGCTGGCGCCCGGCGCTAACCGGAGCACTGGCCGCGGGCGTGCTGTGGGCTGCAGTGGGCAGGGTGTTCACCGCTTTCGTGGTGTACTCGACCCGGCTCACGGTGGTGTACGCAGGCTTTGCGATCATCGTGGCCGCCCTGTTGTGGACCTACCTGGGCTGGCTGATCCTGCTGGCCGGGGCGCAGCTGTCATTCTACGTGCAGAACCCGGGTTACCTGCGGCTCGGTCTGCAGGAGCTGCGCCTCTCCTGTGTGGAGCTCGAGCAGCTCGCCCTGAAGATGATGTACCTGGTGGCCCGCACGCACCTGACCGGCGGGCAGCGCTGGAGCGTGCACCGCCTGGCCGAGGAGTTGGGTTTGCCGGGCATCGCGGTGGCGAAGATGGCCGCGGCGCTCGAGCGCCACGGACTGCTGCTGATGACCGACGAGGATGATTTGTCCTGCGCGCGCGACCTCAGCCGCATCGGCGTGAGCGACATCCTCGAGCTGGCGCGCAACCAGCGCAGCGGTCATGCGCCGATGCGCGAGCTGCCCCTGCCTCCCGTGGATCGCCTCACCGCAAGTTTGGATGAGCTGCGCCGCAGCCGCTGCGAGGATCTGACACTGCGCGATCTGGCAGAGGACGGACCGCGTCTGGCCAGCCTCGAGGGCGCTATTGTCCCGCGATCGTCATGGCGCCGATGAGCACCGAGCCCGTGCGGATGCCACCTCGCACATCAACGTCGCTGCCCAGGGCGATGATGTCGCGGAACATGTCCCGCAGGTTGCCCGCGATGGTTATTTCGTGCACCGGGTAAGCGAGCGCGCCATTCTCGATCCAGAAGCCGCTCGCACCGCGCGAGTAATCGCCGGTCACGCCGTTCACACCCTGCCCCATGAGCTCGGTCACCAGCAGGCCGGAGCCCATGCGGTGCAGGAAGCTCGCGGTGTCGAGCGCCTGGCCAGGTGCAGTAATGATGAGGTTGTGTACCCCGCCGGCGTTGCCAGTGGTTTTCAGACCTAACTTGCGCGCCGAATAGCTGCCCAGCACATAACCCTGCAGTACCCCGTCGCGCACCAGATCCCGATCATGGGTCGCTGCCCCCTCGGCATCGAACGGTGCACTCGCCAGCCCCTTGAGGATGTGCGGCCGCTCCTGCATCTGCAGAAACTCCGGGAATACCGTTTGCCCGGCAGCATTGAGCAGAAAGGACGCCTTGCGATACTGCGCCGACCCGCGGATGGCGCCGATGAAACTGCGGAACAGGCCGCGGGCCATGTCCGGGGCGTAGGCGACCGGTGCTTTGCAGGTCGCGAGCTTGCGCGAGCCGAGGCGCGCAATCGCCCGCTCGCCCGCACGCCGGCCGACCCCTTCGGGAGCCTCGAGCTCGCCGGGATCGCGCACACTCGAGTACCAGTAATCACGCTGCATCTCATCGCCCGTCTGGGCAATCAATGAGCAGCTGATGGTATGGCTCGTGCCTGCGGAGCCCGCCAGAAAGCCGAGCGAGTTGCCGTAGACGCCCATGTGCCTGTTGGTGTTGACCGAGGCGCCTTCGGAGTTGGTGATGCGCGCATCCACGGCAAGTCCGGCGGCTTCGCAGCGACGCGCCAGCTCGATGGCCGCCTCCGCCTCGAGCGCCCACGGATGATCCAGGTCCAGATCCGGGATATCGCGCGCCAGCGCGTCCGGATCCACGAGGCCGGAATAGGGATCCTCGGCGGTGAAGCGCGCAATCGTGCAGGCTTTCTCCACCGTGGTCTGCACCGCGGACCGGCTCAGATCCGCGGTGCTCGCCGAGCCCTTGCGGTGGCCGAAGTACACCGTGACACTCACGCCGCGGTCACGCTGATATTCGATCGTTTCGACCTCGCCCAAGCGCGCGGTGACACTCAGGCCCTGATTGATGCTGGCGTCCGCTTCGGCTTGCGTAGCACCGCGCTGGCGCGCCTGCTCGAGCACGTGGCTCACAATATCCTGTAGCTGCGCGGGGGCGTGCGAGGCGGGGGTGGGCTGTTGCATTACGGGCTTGAGTTGTGTGGCAAACGGATCGAAATTGTAGCAGCCACGCGCGGGCAGCAGACCCGCGGATCGCGGTTTGGGAGAGCGGCTGTGAGCGAGCGAGAGGATGAGCAGCACGAGGATGATGAGGCGCAGCGGCCGAGCAAGAGCCAGCGCAAGCGTGCAGCCCATGCCGCACAGGACCTCGGCGAGGCCCTGACCCGCCTCTCCGATGCAGAGCTCGCCGCGCTCGAGCTGCCCGAAAACCTGCGCGAAGCGGTGCAGGAGGCGCGGCGTATCGGCGCGCGCGGTGGGGGTGCCCGGCAGCGCCAGTACATCGGCAAACTCATGCGCGGCATCGAGCTCGAGCCCCTGCGCGCCGCGCTGGGTGCGCGCAGTGAGCAACAGTCGCGTGAGGCGCAGCTGTTCAAGCGCGTCGAATCCTGGCGCGAGCGCTTGATCGGCGAGGGAGCCGCGGCGCTCGAGGAGCTGCAGCGCTGGCGCCCGGAGCTCGATCGGCCCACCTGGATGCGCCTGATCGCGGCCGCCCAGGCCGAGCGTCGCCGTGCCACGGGGTCAGCTGGCCAGGGCTCCGCCAGCACGGCCGCGGCGCGCGAGCTGTTCCGCGCCCTGCGCGAGCTGCTTGCGGCCCACCCAGAGCCTGCGCCGACCGGTACAATGCCCCGATGAATCCCCTCGTCGGCATCATCATGGGGTCGGCCTCCGACTGGGAGACCATGCGGTGCGCGACCGAGACGCTCGAGCGGCTGGGCGTCCCCTACGAAGTCAGGATCGTCTCGGCACACCGCACGCCGGACCTGCTGTTTGAATATGCCGCCAGCGCGCGCAAACGCGGGCTTGAGGTAATCATTGCAGGCGCTGGCGGGGCGGCGCATCTGCCGGGCATGACCGCCTCCAAAACCACACTGCCGGTGCTCGGGGTACCGGTGCAGTCCCGCGCGCTCGGCGGGCTGGACTCGCTGCTATCGATGGTGCAGATGCCAGCGGGCGTGCCCGTCGCCACCTTCGCCATTGGCAGCGCCGGTGCCAGCAATGCGGCGTTATGCGCCGCCTCCATCCTCGCCAACCGCCATCCGACCATCGCCCACGCCCTCGAGCTCTTCCGCCAGCAGCAAACGGCCGCCGTGCTCGAGAATCCCGACCCGCGCAGCGCTCACAAAGCATGACGGTCGGTGTTGTAGGCGCAGGCCAGCTCGGACAGATGCTGGCGCTCGCAGGTTATCCCTTGGGCCTGGAGTTCCTGTTCCTGGATCCGGCCGGGCAGCCACCCGCCGGGCGCGTGGCGCCCGTGCTGCAGGGCGAATTCACCGACCCGCAACAGCTCGCGCAGCTCGCCGCGCGCAGCCAGGTCGTCACCTTCGATTGGGAGAATGTATCCGTCGATGCGCTGCAGGCATTGGATACGCGCATTTGTCCGCCCGTGCGGGCGCTCGCTGCCGCACAGGACCGCGTCAACGAGAAACGTTTGTTTGAGCGGCTGCGCATCCCAACCACACGCTGGTGTGCCGTGAGCTCTTATACGCAGCTGATGCGCGCGGTGCGCCTCGTCGGTCTGCCGGCGGTTCTGAAGACGCGCCGCTTCGGCTACGACGGCAAGGGCCAGGCCCTCGTGCGCACCGCGGATGAGTTGGATATCGCCTGGCAGCAGTTGGGGAACGCTCCGTTGTTGCTGGAGGAGTGGATCCCCTTTGACTGCGAAGTGTCCATCATCGGTGCCCGCAACCGTCGTGGGCAGGTGATGATCTATCCGCTGAATGGCAACATCCACTCGCAGGGCATCCTGCGCCTGACTCGTGCCCCGTTCGGTGCGGCGAGTTGGCAGCGCACTGCGGCGCGCTATCTGCAAAGCGTTCTGCAGCACTTCCGCTACACTGGCATTCTCACCATCGAATTCTTCGTCCGGCGCGGCAAACTCATTGCCAACGAGATGGCGCCGCGCGTGCACAACTCGGGGCACTGGACCATCGAAGGCGCGGTCACCAGTCAGTTCGAGAATCACTTGCGCGGCATCCTGGATATGCCCCTGGGTCCCGCCACCGCGCGCGGCTACAGCGCGATGATCAATCTGATCGGCAGCATGCCGCCGCAGCGCACGCTGCTCGCCGAGCCGGGGCTGCACATCCATGATTATGGCAAGGCGCCGCGTCCTGGCCGCAAGCTGGGTCACTGCACCTTCGTTGCCGCGAGCGCGCGCGCTCGCGACACACGGGCACGTCAGTTGCTTGGCAAATTGGCGCCCGGCGTGAGCATCCCTTAAGATCGGTGCGGGAAGCTTCACACAACCGGTCGTTCCGACACCCGCAGGAACATCGCCCGTAACAGCCAACAACGGCGCCGGCCCGCCGGCTGTCCCGCACGAGCACGCATGTATCTGGAATCGTTCAAACTAAAGGAATTGCCGTTCCGGCTGAGTCCGGATCCGCAGTTTCTTTATCTCTCCAAACAGCATGCCCGTGCCAAGGCCTACATGGAGTCGACCATCTGGTTCACGGATGGTTTCGTGGTGATTACCGGCGAGATCGGCTCGGGCAAGACGACGCTGATCGAATCCTTTCTGAAAGAGATTCAGTCGGACGTGGTCATCGCGCAGATCAACCAGACTCAGGTATCGGCAGTCGACTTCCTGCAGGCAGTGCTCGTGCAGTTCGGTTTCTCGCCTTTCAAGATGAAGAAGGCCGAGCTGATTGCAACGCTCAACAACTTTCTGATCGAGCAGTATGCCGCAGGTCGCAAGGTGCTGCTGATCGTCGATGAGGCGCAGAATCTGTCGATGCGCGTGTTGGAGGAAATCCGCCTGCTGTCGGGGGTGGAGACCACCAAGGAGAAGGTGCTGCGCATCATCCTGGCCGGCCAGCCCGAGCTGAATGAGAAACTCGATGCGCCAGAGCTCGTGCAGCTCACGCAGCGCATCCGCCTGCGCTTTCATCTGGCAACACTGTCGGCGCAGGAAATGCGCGCGTACATCGAGCATCGCCTGGAAGTGGCCGGTGCCGCGGATCGGCCGATTTTCGAGGAAGAAACCTTCGACGAGATCTTCCGCTACACCGGCGGTGTGCCGCGTCTGGTGAACACGCTGTGCGATACCGCCTTGATGGCCGCCTACACGGCCGATCGTGATGTCGTCTCGCTCGCTGATATCGAGTCTTCAGTGCAGGAGCTGCAGTGGGTCGAATTCTCCGCCCGCAACACGCAGCAGCTGCGAACCACGGTGGCCGATACGCGCGGCATCGGATTCCATCATCACACGACCAGCTCGGCGCCGATGGATGCCACGCAAACCGTACACGGGCGGCTGCTGGTGGCGACGGACGGACGCACGGTCGAGGAGCGCATGCTACGCGTGGGACGCATCATCGTCGGGCGCACGCCGGACAATGATCTACAGATCGACAGCCGCTTCGTGAGCCGCCATCACTGTCAGATCGTGACCACGCTGCACTCCTCGGTCATCGAGGATCTCAACAGCACCAACGGCATCTACGTGAAATCCAAGCGCGTGCGGCGCCACTACCTCAACGACGGTGATGTGGTGGTGATCGGCAAGCACGAACTCATCTATGTGGATGAGCGTCTGGCGCGGGTGCGCAGCTCGGTCGCGGATACCGTGCCCGGCGTGCACATTCAGACTGGCGTGGTGGACGAGGATCCGGTCGAGTAGCTGCCGGCTACGACCGCGGCTCATCCAGTCCGGGCAGCGTCTTGCCGGCATCACCGTACTGCGAGCTCAGCGCGCGATAGTCGCGCCGCCTGAGCAGCACCACCGAGCCTCCGAGCACACCCACGAGTCCCACGGCACCGCTGATCCAACTCACCGGCCGGTGGGTGCTGAAGTAACTACCCACGAGTGCCAGCACGCCGCCTCCCAGGTAAGCCCAGGGCAGGCTTTCATAGAGGGGGGCCGACAGACGAGGGGCGCGTGTCATGACGCCATCCTAACGCGTCACCTGTCAGGCGCAAACTCCAGCGTGACAGCTCACCCCGTTTCGGTGCAACCCATGGCCGGCAAGGAGCGCCGGCGGTTGATTATGTTCAAGCCGCGCTGGCCGCGGCGGTCCCCGCGTACTTCAGTCCTTGGGACCGAGCAGCTTTTCCATCAGGCGACCGAAAAAGGACGGCTTGAGCGACTCGATGCCATAGTCGGTCCTCGGCCGCTGCGCCGGGTTCTGCAGCGCGGTCAACAACTCCTTCGGGAGCTCGAGTTTCTGGGTCTCTGCCAGGGCACGATCGGATGGCATCTTGCGATCCTCAATAAACTTCCACACAAAAGGACTTCAGTTCAGCGCGAGCAAACTACGATCCTGCGCCGCCCGGCGGCGTGCAGCACCTCACACCTTGTCAAGGCACAGCCGTCGGCCGTACCACAGCGCGACCTACTCGAAGTTCGCCGGCAATTATGTCAGGGACAGTGGTATCACAGCTCGCAACGAGGACGCCAATCGTCGCGCGCGTGCGACGCAGTTGCGTGACAAGCTTGCGGTCACGCCCTCGCAGACGGCGGATGGCTGCTGCATGACCATCCGCCGTCTGTCCGGTGCGCGGCGCGCGTCCCTGGCGTGCAATGACTTCCTGTCAGCCGCGCTGCGAGCATGAACCAACACGGCGGCGCTCGGCAGCGGCTATTTGGCCGCGGTTCGCGGCGAAACGCAGCCCGCGGATTGCCTGGCGCCTCAGCCGGTGCCCCCGACCGTCAGCCCATCGAGCCGCAGTGTGGGCTGACCAACGCCTACCGGCACGCTCTGGCCTTCCTTGCCGCAGGTGCCGACGCCCTCATCGAGCTTCAGATCGTTACCCACCATGCTGACCCGTGTCAGCACATCCGGTCCGTTGCCGATGAGCGTTGCACCCTTGAGGGGTGTGGTCAGCTTGCCGTTCTCGATCGCGTACGCCTCGCTCGCGGAGAACACGAACTTGCCGGAGGTTATGTCCACCTGGCCGCCGCCAAAGTTGACCGCATAGATGCCGCGCGTGACTGAGCGAATGATCTCCTGCGGATCGTGCGGACCGGGACGCATGTAGGTGTTGGTCATGCGCGGCAGGGTGAGATGAGCGAAGGACTCGCGGCGGCCGTTGCCGGTGGACCGCACGCCCATGAGTCGCGCATTCAGCTTGTCCTGCAGGTAGCCGCGCAAGATGCCGTTTTCGATGAGGGTGGTGCACTGGGTAGGCGTGCCTTCGTCATCGATGTTGAGCGAGCCGCGGCGCCGCGCGAGCGTGCCATCGTCGACGATCGTGCAATGGGGCGAGGCGACCCGCTCGCCGATGCGGTTGGCGAAGGCGGAAGTGCCCTTGCGGTTGAAATCACCTTCCAGGCCGTGACCGATGGCCTCATGCAGCAGAATGCCGGGCCAGCCCGGTCCCAACACCACGGTCATGGTACCGGCCGGCGCCGGCACCGCCTCGAGATTGACCAGCGCCTGGCGCAGCGCCTCGCGACCCAGCTGCAGGGGCCGGTCCCCTGCGACCAGCTCGGCGAGCGTGAAGCGACCGCCCGCACCGGCGTAACCCTGCTCCCGCCGTCCATTCTGCTCAACCAACACCGAGACGTTGATCCGTACCAGCGGCCGCACGTCCGCTGCGAGCTCGCCCTCGCTCGTGGCGATCAGCACCACCTCGTGCACCGCGGTCACGCTGGCATTGACGTGCACGATGCGCGGATCGAGCTTGCGCGTCTCGCGATCCACCCGCTCGAGCCAGGCGACCTTCTCCTGATCGGTGAGCGCGGTGGCAGGATCGGTGGAGAGATACAAGTCATGACCGGCGCGCGCCTGCCAGGCCTGCACGCGCCGCTCCCCACCCTGCACGGCGATGGCCCGCGCGGCGCGCGAAGCCTCCTCGAGGGCCGGCAGGATGATCTCATCCGAGTAGGCAAATCCGGTCTTCTCACCGGCGAGCGCGCGCACACCTACACCCTGCTCGATACTCGCGCTGCCATCCTTGACGATGCCATCCTCGAGCGACCACGCCTCCTCGCGAGCCAGCTGGAAATACAGATCGGCGGCGTCGACGGAGTGCGCCAGCACCTCGCCGAACACCCGGTCGAGGCGCGCGTCGTCCAGGCCACTCGGCCGCAGAATGAGCTCACGCGCGATGGCCATCGCATCCACGGCCGGCGGTGCGGCACGGTCTGTTGCATTCATTGAGTAATACTCTCCCGGGTCAGCACCCGATGTTGAAGCGCGGGGAAACTGTCACGAACCTGTCGCTGGTGCTCGAGATCCACCGCCGCCACAACGCAGCCCGTGCCGCGTGGCAGGCGCGCCAGCACCCGACCCCAGTAGTCGACGATCATGCTGTCGCCGTAGGTCTCGCGGCCACTCGAGTGCATGCCCGACTGCGCCGGCGCAACGACATAACACAGATTCTCGATCGCGCGGGCGCACAACAGCGTCTGCCAGTGAGCCCGCCCGGTCGGTGCGGTGAAGGCCGAGGGTATCGAGAGCAGCTGGGCACCGCCGGCGCTCAGCTGCCGATACAACTCCGGGAAGCGCACGTCATAACAGACCGACAGGCCGAGGCGGCCGGCCGGAGTGTCGACCAGCGCGAGCTGCGTGCCGGGGGCCACGTGCGCCGATTCCCGGTAGCTTTCGGCCCTGCCGGGAAGATTCACATCGAACAGATGGATCTTGTCGTAGCGCGCCACGCACTCGCCGGAGGCGCTGTAGACCAGGCTCGCCGCGGCAACCCGCCCGTCGGCGCCGGCGCGCAGCGGCACCGTGCCCGCCACGATCCACAGCCCCAGCCGCCGGGCGATCGCGGCGAGAAACTCCTGAATGGGACCTGCCCCATCCGCCTCGGCGATGGCGCGCTTGTCGGCATCCCGCAGCCCGAGGAAGGCGAAATTCTCCGGCAGCACGGCCAGCAGCGCGCCGCGCGCAGCCGCCTGCTCGAGCAGCGGGCGCGCCTGCTCGAGATTGGCGGCCACCTCGTGGCCCGAGGTCATCTGGATCGCTGCAATATTCATCGTGCTGCCACTACCATCGGGTCATCCCAGGATCCTTGCAAGCGCAATACCGCATGCGAGCGCGGATCCTCGTCGCGACCGATGACCAGATCGCGCAGGGACAGCCATACGGCGGCCATGCGCGGGGTGGCAACGAGGCGCCGCAGGGCCTCTGGCAGGCGCTCCTTGCCCCCCAGCAGCCATACCTGCTGGTCATAATCGCGGGCCAGGAGGCCCGTACGTCCGCGTATGAGGATCTCCGCGTCACCATCCAGGTGCAGATTCGAGGTGCTGGCCTGACCCTCGCGCAGCTCGAAATCCGCCTGCAGACGGCTGAAGGCGAAATCGTGCCCGCCCGCGGCCAGCGACGCCCGGGTGATGGCGCTGGAGGGCGTGCCCGCATCGGGGCGCTCGAGGGCGCTGACCAGCGCCGGTACCGTCAGCAGCACGAATGGCTGCGCGGCACCCTCACTCGCGACCGTGCGCAGGATGCGCCCGTCACTCAGCTCCATGTTGAGAGTGCCGCGCAGGCTGGCGAGCCAGGAGCCCTGCGACGTCGGCTGCCACTGCAGATTGCCGGCCAGCATGGCGTGACTTGCTGCAACGTCCGGCCGGAAACCGAAATTTTCCAGGCTTGCGAGCCCGTCGTCACTGTCGAGGCGGAACTGCAGCTGACAGCTGATCGACTGCAGATCGCAGCTGAGCGTGCCGCGCACATCCTCTGTGGTGTTGGTCAGCTGCACGTCCACCAACCGGGCGCTGTGCTGCTGGCGCACGAAGTTAGCGGTGAGCCGCCCGATCGAGCGCCGGCGCCAGCTGATCTCATCGATCGCCAGATGTGCCGCGGGAGCGAGCACCGCCAGCAGGCCGAGTCCCTCGCTGGGCACACTGCCGTCAGGCAGCTCCAGCCGGCTGAGATGGATGTCGGCGAGCGCGGGTACGGTATCCGCATCCGTACCCGGACCCGTACCGGCACCCGGACCGGCACCCATACCCGTAGCGGTAGCAGTGTCGGTGTCGGTGTCGGTGTCGGTGTCGGTGGTACGGGTAGCCATTGCGGCGGTCCCCGCGGCCGGCCACCGGGCCACGCCGGCGAGACCGGCTGCTTCGACAACCAACTCGTTGCCGGCCGGCGAACGCCGCGCGCTGACATGCGCTTCCGGATAGCTCCGTGCCCCGAGTTGCAGCTGTCCTGCGAGCACGTCGGCCCGCACGCCAGGGACGAGATCGGCACGTAACTGCTGCCACGCGAGCGCATACGCAGGCAGGTCAAGCCGTCCGAGACGTCCCTGCACGAGGAGCACCGCCTCGGCGGGCAGCGCGGGCATCGCAGTGCCGAAGTTGACCGCACCGTGGCCGAGCTTCCAGCCAGTCGGGCTATGCGCCAGGCGCAGCACGCCCCGCACCCGATCGCCGATAGATAGCCGCGCCTGTGCGCTGAGCTCATCGCCCGAGACATCCACGGCCGCAGGCAGCGGAGTATCCGCCTGCTTGCCGAGCGGCTCGGGCAGTGCACTCGTCACACCCTGCAGATCTGACTGCAGACGCATGCGCCAGCGCGTTCCCGCAGGTGTCTCGGCGAGCGTGTAGGTGAGATCTCCGGCCCAGCGCGTCGCGCCCGCCGCGGTCCCTGAAAGATTGGCGGTGCTGGCGAGGCGCGCGGCATCGAAGTTACCTTCCGCCCGCACTGCGAGCACGCGAGTGTTGTGCTCGCGGCGCTCCCCGAGCTGCAGGGTGACCGGGCCGCCCACCCACTGTCCGTGCAGCAGCGAGCGCTGCAGATGACCCGCATCGAATAATACCGGCCCGCTCACGCCCTCGAGCGGCGGCAACACGTCGACGGCCGCAAGCCTCACGGCGCTCAGCTGTGCAACGATGCGGGCCTCGGGCGCCGCCTCCGTTTGCGCAACCGGAATGTTGACGTTGATGGCCACATCGGCCGCGCCGCGCGCCTCGACTGCGCTCACACCCGGTGCATAGCGCTGCAGATCCGGATGGCTGCGCAGCCACGCGAGCGCATCCTCCACTCGTGCGCTGATACGGCCCGCCAGGCGTGTTGGTCCGGTGCCCGACGCATCCCACTCGGCGCCGGCCGCGGCAATCCGGAAGGGTCCCGCCTGGCCCCCGTCGACACTCGCCTGGAAGTGAGCATCGCGCCAGGAGATGTGTGCAGCGAAGCCCTCCAGATCCGGCCACAGGCCGCCTCCAGAGAGCACTGCGTTGCGCAAGACCAGAGTGCCTGAGAAGGCGTTATGACCGGCAAAGGGCAACGACTCGATCGGACCATGCAGCTCAAACTGCGCATCGCGAATCTCACCGCTGCTCAGGTGCGAGGCCGCCGCGCCGAACGCAGCCGTGGTATCCACACCCAGCAACCGCTCAGCCAGCGACACATCCATTGCGCTGAGAGTGCCATGCGCCGTCATGCTGGGTGTAACCCCACTGCGCACGATCCCGGCCAGCTGCAATCGCGTGCGGCCGTGCTCGAGTTTGAAAGCATCAGTCGCGAGGACCCAGGAATCGTCTCGAGCGCTGAGGTGCAGCGCCGAATCGACCGCAACATCCTGCAGGGGATACTGTGGCGCGGCCGCCAGTTCCAGCACCGCGTCCGGGGCGGTCACCTGAATGTCCACCGCCTGCTCGGAGCCGCTGATCGCGGTGTTGAGCCCGCTGAGTGTGAAATCGTGCGAGTGCGGGGTGAGGCTCACCTGAGTAAAGCTGCCGCGCGCGCGCAGCCGCCCACCCGGGGCGCGGGTGCGGTCCCAGTCGAAACCGAAGTGCTCACCGGCGCCGCTCAACTCCACATCGGGCAGATCGAATGAGGGCGCGAGCCAGTGCGTCACCGCCAACGCGCTCTGCAGCGGGATGCGCTGCAGCTCACCATGCACGCTCGCACCGCCGCCATGGCTCTCCAACAGCAGTGAGGCAGGCGGCGTGCCGCGCGCCAGTTGCAGCGGCTGCACGTTGAGCTGCCAGTCCGCGCCGCGCTGAACCACCTGCCAGTCGGCGCGTAGCCGCTCCAGATGCAGCGCTCCGCCCGCGGCGGCCGCCTCGCCCGCGGCGGCCGCCTCGCCCGCGCCGGCCGCGCCACTCGGCGCGAAAACAACATCTCCCGCTCGCACGCTGCCGCTGGCTTTCAACAGCACACCCTGCTCGAAAGCCGCATCGACACTGACATCACCGCCACCACCCGTGGGCAGGTACGCCGTCCAGGTCGAGGGCACGGTCAGCAGCGCGGCACAGCCGGCAAACAGCAGCCGTCGCGCATCGATGCGCAGCGAGCCACTGAGTCGCTGCGGCTGCGACAGATCGCCCGACACCCGCAGCACGATGCGCGCGGTGCGGCCGATGCGGTCGGGCAGAAACACCAGTCCAGAGCCGCTCCACTCGTCTTCGGTGTGGCGCAGCGATGCCCGGCGGATCTGCAGCAGCAGTGCCGCGCCCGCACCGTCGGACTGCGGCAGGCGCACGGTCCCGCCCTCGATATCGATCCTGCCGCTGCGCCAGCGCTGCAGCACTTCCGGAGCCGTCCCCGCCGTGATCGCCGCAGCCCCGCGGGCAAGGGGCCCGCGCTGACCCGCCGCGGTGGCCTTCTGCAAATCGATATCCGGCGCGATCAGCTCGATGCGGCCCAACTCGGGATGACCGCTGCGCAGCGTGCGCCAGGCATCGAAGCCCACCACGAGCTGCGGCGCCCGCAACAACACCACCGCGGCGCCGGGCTGGTCCAGCTCGACCCGCTGCAGGATGATCTCCGGCCCGTACCAGCCCCAATGCAGCGCCAGCTCGCCGAAGCGGATGTTGAGCCCGGTCTGCGCGCGCACCAGGCGCTCGAGCGCGGCGCGATGCTGCGGCACCTGGGCGCGCGCCTGCTCGTAGGCGACGAGCACGAACATCAGCAGCACGAGCGTTGCTAACAGCGCCAGCAGCAGACTCTTGTGCCGCTCCAGCCCCGCAGCAAGCGATGCGCGGCCCATCAGGGCCCCTCAGACCAGCACGACATCGTATTGATCCACACCGTAGAGTGTCTCGACCTGCATGCGGATGGGGCGACCGATCTGAGCCTCCAGCTCGGCCAGCGTAGCGGACTCTTCGTCGAGCAACCGCTCGACCACGTCCTGATGAGCCAGTATCAGCAGCTCGCGGCTGGAGAACTGCCGGCTTTGTCGCACTATCTCGCGGAAGATCTCGTTACAGACGGTCTCGGCCGACTTCACCAGGCCGCGGCCCTCACAGGTCGGA
The DNA here is from genome assembly GCA_963839055.1 of uncultured Pseudomonadota bacterium. Lineage (GTDB taxonomy): Bacteria > Pseudomonadota > Gammaproteobacteria > Steroidobacterales > Steroidobacteraceae > 13-2-20CM-66-19. Next base: position 259,500 of record CAWITP010000001.1, read on the forward strand.
CACGGTTCGCACAGCAGATGTTCCAGGCTCTCGCGGGTGCGCTTGCGGGTCATCTCGATCAACCCCAGCGGCGAGAGGCTGACGATGTGCGTCTGCGCCCGGTCGCTCGCGAGCGCACGCTCGAACGCGGCGAGCACCTGACGGCGGTGCGACTCGTCACGCATGTCGATGAAGTCAATGATGATGATGCCGCCGAGATTGCGCAGCCGCAGCTGACGCGCGATGCTCACGGCAGCCTCGAGATTGGTGCGGAAGATGGTCTCTTCCAGGTTGCGATGCCCGACGTAGGCGCCGGTGTTGACATCGATCGTAGTCATCGACTCGGTCTGATCAATCACCAGGTGGCCACCGGACTTCAGGGTCACCTTGCGCTGCAGCGCCTTCGCGATCTCATCCTCGATGCCATGCAGATCGAAGATCGGGCGCGGGCCGTTGTACAACTCGATGCGCGTGGCCGCATCGGGCATGAAGGCGGCCGCGAAGGCCACCATCTGCACCTGGTCGCGCGCTGAGTCCACCAGCACCCGGCTCACGCCGCGCGACATCTCATCGCGCAACACGCGCAGCGGCAGTGGCAGATCCTCGTGCACCATCGAGCCGGCCTGTGCCTCGAGGGCCGTGTTACGCACATGCCGCCACAGCTTCTCCAGGTACAGCATGTCCTCGCGCAGGCTCTCGGCGCTCACGCCCTGGGATGCCGTGCGCAGGATGAAGCCGCCCTGAGTCTGCGGTGGCAGCAAGGCGCCCAGCGTTGCGCGCAGCCGCTGCCGCTCGCTTTCATCATCGATGCGTGTCGAGACGCCGATTCCCTCGCCGCGCGGCATGTACACCAGATAGCGTGAAGGCAGGGCGATGAAGGTCGTGAGGCGGGCGCCCTTGGTGCCCAGCGGATCCTTGATGACCTGCACGAGGATGTCATCCCCGGGGCTGACGAGGCGCCTGATGTCATCCACCACCGGCAGCACCACGGTATCCTCGGGCTGATTCGCGGCGATGTCCCCGACGTGCAGGAATGCGGTGCGCTCCAGGCCGATATCCACGAACGCGGCCTGCATGCCCGGCAGTACCCGCGAGACCCGTCCCTTGTACAGATTGCTGACCAGGCCACGGCGGCCGGTCCGTTCCACATACAGCTCCTGCAGCACGTCTGACTCGATGATGGCCGCACGCGTCTCGCGCGGTGCGACGTTCACCAGGATCTCGACGCTCACGCGAGCAGCCCATCCCAGCAGGCAATGCCAGCGACGTGCAACAGCTGCGCCGTCTCGTACAGCGGCAAACCCATCACACCCGAGTAGCTGCCATGCAGTGCGTTCACGAATACCGCGGCCAGACCCTGGATGGCATAGCCGCCTGCCTTATCGCATGGCTCACCACTTTGCCAGTAGGCGGCAGCCTCGGCCGCCGTCACCGGGCGGAAACTCACCCGGCTCTCACTCAACAACTGCGTTACACCCGTGCTGTCAGCCAGCGCCACCGCGGTCAGCACCTCATGCGTGCGGCCCGAGAGCAGCTGGAGCATGCGCAGCCCCTCGCCGGCATCCGCAGGCTTGCCCAGCACCACACCATCGATGACGACCGTGGTATCGGCCGCGAGCACGGGCAGCGCGGCATCTGCAGCCCGCACGGCCAGCGCCTTCGCGCGCGCCAGCCGGGTCACGTAGCTGCGCGGCAGCTCACCGGGCAGAACCGACTCATCCACCGCAGAACTCGCGATGCAAAACGGCACACCGATCTGCGCCAGCAGCTCCCGGCGCCGCGGCGAGGCGGATGCCAGGCGCACGAGAGGCGCTTTCTGCTCGGGTGGCAACATCAGTCGCGATGATACGGATGATGGGTCAGCACGCCATGCGCACGGTAAAGCTGTTCGGCCAACACGACTCTGACCAGTGCGTGCGGGAATGTCAGCCGCGAGAGCGACCACCTGAAGTTGCTGCGCGCCAGGACGTCGGGGGCAAAGCCGTCCGCACCGCCTATGAGAAAGCTCAGGTCGTGTCGCTCCCGCAGACGCTGGGCGAGCCAGGTGGCCAACTCGCGCGTCGTGAGTTGTGCGCCGCGCTCATCCAGCGCTACGACGAAATCGTCCTTGCGAATGGCTGCCAACAGACGCTCACCTTCGCTTTGCATCGCCGTCGCGGTCGAGCGCGCCGCGCTGCGTGGGGCGGCAGCAACTTCGGTGAGCGTGAGTTTCAGATGCGGCGGCAGACGCGCCACGTATTCAGCGTATGCATCACGCACCCAGGCGGGCATCCGCGTACCGATCGCCAGCAAGCGCACTTTGCTCATGCGCTTTACGCCCGGCGTGCGTCAGGAGGGCCGGCGACCTTTGGCAGCGCGCGGCACCGGCACGGCATTGCCGGCAGCCACCGGAGTGGCGGTACTGTTGTCCCACAGCCGCTCGAGTCCATAGAACTCCCGGATGCGCGGCAACATCACGTGTACCACCACATCCTGCAGATCCACCAGCACCCACTCACCATCGCGCTCACCCTCCATACCGAGGGAGCGGAAGCCGGCTTCTTTGGCTTTCTCCACCACGCGTTCGGCGATGGAGCGTACATGACGGTCAGAGTTTCCCGACGCGATCACCATGGTGTCGGCGATGTCGGTCAGACCTCGTACATCCAGCACCCTGATGTTGACGGCTTTCATGTCATCGAGAGCAGCCGCAACGACATCCTGTAACGGCAAGGCGCGCCCGGACTCCGCTAGGCGGCGCGGACGTGGACGGGTGGTCATGTGCTTAAGTGAAATCTCCTGGCGGTGCGGTCAACGCTGAGCATAGCACCTCGTATCTGCAATGATCTGCCGAACTGGGTCGGGCACAAGATAGCGCGGGTCACCACCGCCTGCGACGATCTGACGCAGCTCGGTTGAAGAAATCTCGAGCTGGGTCACAGCGTGAACATAGATGCGGCCGCTGCGCGTCTCATGCAGATCCCGGATCGAGCCGGTGCCCCGATCGACCATCACCTCACCCAACGGCCCCATGATCGGCGCCTTCCAGCCGGGACGGTGCGCGACGACGATATGCGCCAGATCGAACAGCTCACGCCAGCGGTGCCAGTTGGGCAGACCGAGAAACGCATCCATGCCGAGCAGCAGGCACAGTGAGCGTTCCGGCAACTCCTGGCGCAACTCCGCGAGGGTATCCACGGAATATGACAAGCCCGAGCGGCGCATCTCCCGATCATCGACCACGAAGGCGCTCTCCGCGCGGACCGCGGCCTGCACCATGGCCAGTCGCAGCTGCGGACTGGCGTATAACTGCTCGCGATGCGGCGGGCTGCCGGTGGGCATGAAACGCACCTCGCTCAACCGCAGGTGCTGCCACAACTCGAACGCTGTGCGCAGATGGCCGTAGTGGATGGGATCGAAGGTCCCGCCAAACAAACCGATGGGTTGCATCATGCGGGCCTGCCGGCCGGAAACACGCTGCGCAGCGGCCGCGTTAGCGGGCGGCCGCACAGCTCGGTGACGAGTAATGTCAGCTCATCCCAGACATCGCCCTCCAGACGTCCCTTGGCAATGCGGTCCGCACGGCTGGCGCGCACCGCCAACTGTTGGTATGGCAGCCGACCTGCGCGCCGCGCACCCCGCTCGAGCGCCGCGCTCGGCCGCTGCCATCCGCCCCCGCCCCCGGCAGCGCCGCGCAGCGTGCCCCACAGATCCCGCAGCGCCTTGCTCAAGGCCCACAGCACCAGCACCGGCTCGGTTCCCTCAGCGCGCAATCCGGCCAGCACCCGCAGCGCACGGCCCGCATCGCCCCCGACCACGGCCTCGCCGAGCTGAAACACATCGAAGCGCGCGCTGTCGGCCACGCCTGCCAGAACCGATGCTGCGCTGATGCCCCCGGCGCCGGAGAGCTGCAGCTTTTGCAGCTCCTGGTGGGCCGCCAACAGGTTGCCTTCGGTGCGTTCGGCCAGCAGCGCGAGCGCATCGTCGCTGAGGTCGAGTTGCATCTGCCGGGCACGTGCGCGCAGCCAGCCCGTGAGCCGCTCCGCATGCACCGGCCACACCGTGACCCAACCGCCGTGGGTCTCCGCAGCCTTCACCCACGCCGAACCCTGTGCATCCCGATCCAGGCGGGGAGCGAGGATCAACAGCAGCGTGTCCGGATCACCGGCATCGATGAGCGCCACCAGCGCCGCAGCGCCGGCCGTACCCGGCTTGCCGGTGGGCAAGCGGATCTCGAGCAGCCGCCGGGCGCCAAACAGCGACAGGTTACCCGCCGCGGCACGCACCTCACCCCAGTCGGCGCCGCGCTCCATGAAAAACACCTCACGCTCGCTGAAGCTTGCCTGGCGGGCCTGGGCCCGCACGGCATCGGCCGCCTCGGCGACCAGCAGCGGCTCATCGCCACTGATCAGATAGCAGCGCAGCAATCGCTGCGCGAGGTGCGGTCCCAAGGAATCGCTGGTCAGTTTCACGCTGCTCCTTTACCGCAGCTGTCGCCATTCGGAACATTACGCCGGCAGATACCGCGCGCTAGGATCGGACGCACCATGGCACGGCGTCCAGTCCTGTTTGCCGCCCTCCTCACGCTGGCGGCGCTCACGCGTGCCGGCCCGCAGGCCGGCCCGATGCCGCTGCCGCCCGGCGAGGTCCTGGAGCTCGACTGGAAGGAACTGTTGCCGGAGACCGAGCGCGGCCGCTTCAGTCCGGTGGCGCCCCCGCCCATGCACGATGCGCGCGGCGAGGCGGGCCCGCCGGCCGTGCAGGAGCCGGACTTCGGGGTCAACAAGTCGCTGCAGGGTGCTACCGTACGCCTGCCGGGGTTCATCGTGCCGCTGGGGCCGGTGCAGCCGGATGGCTTGCGCGAGTTCCTGCTGATTCCCTACTTCGGCGCCTGCATTCACGTGCCCCCGCCACCGCCCAACCAGATCGTCTACGTACATACCGAGCAACTCGCGAACGTCGATTCGATCTACGATGCCTACTGGATCACCGGCAAGCTGCACCTGCAGACGCGTACCACGCGCCTGGGTGCCACCGCCTACGATCTGAGCGCTGACAAGATTGAACCCTATCGCTACTGAAGCGAGCTCTCGATGCGTGAGTTGTATCCGTCGTTCGAGCCGAACCGCAGCGGCTGGCTGCGTGTCTCGGACATCCATGAGATCTACTACGAGGAAAGCGGCAATCCGCGCGGCAAGCCGGTGGTGTTCCTGCATGGTGGCCCGGGCGGCGGCACGGACGGGCGCATGCGCAGCTTCTTCGATCCCGCGCGCTATCGCATCGTGCTCTTCGATCAGCGCGGCTGCGGCCAGAGCCGCCCGCATGCGAGCCTCGTCGACAACACCACCTGGCACCTGGTTGCCGACATGGAGCTGCTGCGCCAGCACCTCAACATCGAGCGCTGGCAGGTGTTCGGCGGCTCGTGGGGCTCGACCCTCGCCCTTGCCTACGCCGAGTCGCATCCGCAGCAGGTGAGCGAGCTGGTGCTGCGCGGCATCTTTCTGCTGCGGCGCTGGGAGATCAACTGGTTCTATCAGGATCCCGGCGGCGCGGCCGCCCTGTATCCGGATCTGTGGGAACATTATGTCGGTGTCATCCCGCCGGAGGAGCGCCATGAGATGGTGCAGGCGTACTACCGCCGGCTCACTTCGCAGGATCTGCAGGTGCTGCGCGAGGCCGCGTGCGCCTGGTCGGTGTGGGAGGGAGCCACGAGCTTCCTGCACCTGAATCCGGACTACATCGCGAAGTTCCAGGAATCGGATTATGCCGCCGCTTTTGCGCGCATCGAGTGCCATTACTTCATCCACCACGGCTTTCTGCACACCGACAATCAGCTCATCGAGAACGTCGGGCGCATCCGGCACATTCCCGCGGTAATCGTGCAGGGCCGTTACGATGTGGTGTGTCCGATGAAAAGCGCCTGGGATCTGCATCGCGCCTGGCCGGAAGCGGAACTGCGCATCGTGGCGGGCGCCGGGCATTCCGCGTTCGAGCGCGGCAACACCCACGAGCTGGTGAGTGCGACGGACCGCTTCGCGCAAGCGCCCCGCTAGCCTCGTCGCCGCCCGGTGAGCCGCCCCGCAGGGTCAATGATGTCAGCGGCCGCCAGCCACGCGCGCGCATCGGCGGCATCGCTGCTGAACCAGCTGCGGGTATCGCCCAGACGAAAGCTGTAGCCCCAGCGATCCATGTCCTCCGCCAGGCGCTCGCGGCCGACACCTGGCAGCTCATCGGCAAGCAACAGCTGCAGGTAGCACACCGCCGACTCCTCGGCGTCATCTCCTCCCGCATCCCGATCGAGGCCGTCGCGGCGTTCGCAAGTCATGCAGATGAAGTGCGCGGCTTCATGCAACACCGAGTGCAGCGGGGTATCGGGGCGTGCGTACAGGCGCATACCCTGGAGTCCCGCCTCGCGCTCTCCCCAATAGGAACCGGGGATCGGTGTGCCAGGCACAGTCAGCGTGAGTTGCAATCCATAGCGCGCCAGCAGCGCGGCGACATTCTGCTGATCGGTGTCCTCGAGCGGCAGCACCGCCGGCGCAGCGGCAACTCCATTCACAGACGCGACAGCTGGCGCATGACGATGTCAGCCAGGTCGTGAGCCATGGCCTGGCGCAGGATCTCCTCCTCATGCTCCTTCGCCAGCAGGCGACTCTCGTTGAAGCTGTAGCTGCGCGACGCCGCCACATCCTGCGCAGCCAGCAGCTCGTGATCGGCGGTGCTCACCGCAAAGCGCACGGTGTAGGTCACTTCGTATTCGTTCGGCTGATTCTTATCGCCGGACACCGACAGCACCCGTCGGGTCACCTCGTCGCGCAGAATGTTGACGACCGCGGTCGCCCGGTCGCGATCATCGGTGGGACGTGCTCCCGAGACCAACAGGGCCTTCTGCAGGCTTTGCACGAAATCACTCTGACGATCGCTGGCCTGCAGATAAGGCGCGCGGATGGCCGCGGGCAGCGGTGTGCGACCTTCCAGGTGAAAGCCGCAGCCGGCAGCGCACCCCAGCAGCAGCAGGACTGTCAGGCCGCGCACGCTCAGGCGCGCCAGCTCCGCGAGCGACGCTGCACGCAGCCCCGGACGCGCTGCACGCAATCCCGGACGCGCTCCATGCAGCGCCGGACGCACAGCCCGGGGTGCGTGCTGGACCGCGTCGTACTCTGCGCTTCTGGCCTGCCCCGCCATGGATCCTTCAGACGACGATATTGACCAGCTTGTTCTTCACCACGATCAGCTTGCGCACCGGCTTACCCTGCACGAACTTCTGCACGTGCGCGTCCGCCAGTGCGGCGGCGCGAATCGCATCCTCGCCCGCTCCCGCCGCAACGGTTACATGACCGCGCAGCTTGCCGTTCACCTGCACGACCAGCTCGAGCTCATCCTGACGCAGCGCCTCCTCCTGCGGGGCCGGCAGCGGCGCATCCAACAGATCGCCCAGCTCGCGCGCAAACCCCAGTTCCTGCCACAGCGTGTGCGTGATGTGCGGCGCGATCGGATAGAGCGTACATAACAGGATGCGCACACCCTCGCGCAGTACGGAGTGCGCCTCGGCCGGCAGTTCTTCCATCGCATTGAGCATCTTCATCGCGGCCGACACCACGGTGTTGTATTGCATGCGGCGGTAGTCGAACAGCGCCTGCTGCAGCGTCACGTGCAACTCGCGGCGGATCTTTTTCGCCGCCGCGGGCAACTCCCGCGCATCGATGCCGGGAGCGTCGGCAATGCGTGCCTGGCGCTCATGGCAGAACGTCCACAGACGTCTGAGGAAACGGTGCACGCCTTCGGCGCTGGCATCCGACCAGGGGGCGCTCTGATCCGGCGGCCCGGCAAACATGACGAAGGCGCGCGCCGTATCGGCCCCGAAGCGCTGGATGAACGCCCCAGGCTCGACGACGTTGTTCTTGCTCTTCGACATCTTCTCGATGCCACCGTAGCTCACCGCGGCGCCATCCTCGCGCGCGGTAGCGCTCAGCGGCGTACCCCGCTCATCGAACTGCTGCTCGACTTCGGCCGGGTAGAACCAGCGCTTGCGCCCCGCCGCATCCTCGCGGTAGTAGCAGTGCGCGAGCAGCATGCCCTGCGTGAACAGCTGCTGGAAAGGCTCGGAAAAGCTGACCAGGCCGAGATCGCGCATGACCTTGGTCCAGAAGCGTGCATAGAGCAGATGCAGCACGGCGTGCTCGATACCGCCGATGTACTGATCCATCGGCATCCAATAGTCGTTGCGCGCATCCACCATGGTGGACGCATCCGGGCAGCAATAACGCATGAAGTACCAGGAGGAGTCGACGAAGGTGTCCATCGTGTCGGTCTCGCGCCGCGCGGGCTGACCACACGTCGGACAGCGGCAGGCGAGAAAGCGCTCATCGCGGTTGAGCGGGTTACCGCTGCCATCGGGGACCAGATCCTCCGGCAGCACGACCGGCAGGTCCTGCTCCGGTACCGGCACCACACCGCAGCTGCCACAGTGAATGATCGGGATCGGCGTGCCCCAGTAGCGCTGCCGTGAGATGCCCCAGTCACGCAGTCGGTACTGCACGCGCTTACGCCCCAACGCTCGCGCCTCGAGCGCGCTTGCGATGGCATCGATCGCGGCCTGCGAAGTCAGGCCGGAGAACTCACCCGAGGCGGTCGTGATGCCATATTCGGAGTAGGCATCCGACCAGGGCGCGCGCAGCTCCTCGTAGGCTGCCCGTGCCGAGTTCACCACCTTGACGATCGGCAGCTGGTGCTGCAGGGCAAACTCGAAATCGCGCGCGTCGTGGCCGGGCACGCCCATCACCGCGCCCTCGCCATAGCCCATCAACACGTAGTTGGCGACCCAGATTGAGATCGGCTGTCCGGTCAGCGGATGCAACACATGCAGGCCGGTGGGCAGGCCTTTTTTCTCCTGGGTTGCAACATCCGCTTCCATCACCGCGCCATGGCGGCACGCTTCGATGAAGGCGGCAAGCTCCGGGTTGGTTTGCGCGGCCTGCACGGCGATCGGGTGCTCGGCAGCAATCGCCATGAAGGTCACCCCGAACAGCGTGTCCGCGCGGGTGGTGAACACTTTGAGCGCGCCTGCCGCCCCGCACAGGCGGGCGGTATCGGGCGCATAAGGGAAGCTCACTTCGCAGCCGTCACTGCGCCCGATCCAGTTCTCCTGCATCGCGCGCACCTGCGTCGGCCAGCCGGTGAGCTCATGCTGAACCTGCTCGAGCAACTCATCGGCGTAGCGTGTGATGGCGAGGTAGTAGCCGGGAATCTCACGCTTCTCCACCACCGCGCCCGAGCGCCAGCCGCGCCCGTCCACCACCTGCTCGTTGGCGAGCACGGTCTGATCCACCGGATCCCAGTTGACTACCTGCGTGCGCCGGTAGGCGATGCCCGCCTGCAACATCTTCAGGAACAGCCACTGGTTCCAGCGGTAGTACAGCGGATCGCACGTCGCAAGCTCTCGCGACCAGTCGAACGCGAAACCCATCGGCGCAAACTGCGCCTTCATGTCGGCGATGTTGGCGCGCGTCCATTTCGCCGGGGCTATGCCCTTCTCGATGGCGGCATTCTCCGCCGGCAGGCCGAAGGCGTCCCAGCCCATGGGCGTCATGACGTTGTAGCCGGAGGAGCGCATGAAGCGATACACCACATCGTTCAGGGTGTAGTTGCGCATGTGGCCCATGTGCAGCTTGCCACTTGGATACGGCAGCATGGAGCACACGTAGTACTTGCCCTTTGGGAAGCGCGGATCGTTCTCACGCGCGCGATACGCATCGAGTTCGCGCCAGTGCTGCTGGGCCGACGCTTCGACGCGCGCCGGCTCGTACGCTTGATCCATTTACGGAATCCGCAGCGGTACGAAGATCTGTGCGTCCTCACGCTGAATCAACAATGCGACGTTCTTCCCGGAGGTACGGGCGGCATCCTGCAGCTCCTTCACGGTCTTCACGCGCTTGCCGTTGACACCGAGGATGATGTCCCCGGCCTGCACGCCCGCCGAGGCCGCAGGACCGGTGGCCTCCTCCACCACCAGGTTGCCCTGGGTGTCGGCCTGCTGCTTCTCCTGCGGATCAAGTGGACGCACCGTCAGCCCGAACTGGCTGGCCTGATCGGTGGAGCGACCGTTGGGACGGCCGCCATTGCGCGCCTGTTGCTGTTGCTCCTTCAGCTCGGCGATCTGCACCTGCACCGTCTGTCGCTTGCCGCCGCGCCACACTTCCAACGCAGCCTCCGTACCCGGCTTCATGGAGGCAATCGCCCCGGAGAGCTCGCCGTAGCGCTCGATCGCCTTGCCGTTCACGGCGAGCACGACATCGCCCGGCTGCATGCCGGCTTTCGCCGCCGGGCCATCTTTCTCAACCGAGCTCACCAGCGCACCGTGCGGACGATCGAGTCCGAAGGACTCGGCCAGCTGCGCGTTGACATCCTGGATGGTCACGCCGATGCGCCCACGGACCACTTTGCCCGTCTTGATGAGCTGATCCTCGACGTTGCGCGCCACATCGATCGGAATGGCGAACGACACACCCATGTAGCCGCCGGTGCGGCTGAAGATCTGCGAGTTGATGCCGATGACTTCGCCGGCGAGGTTGAACAGCGGCCCACCGGAGTTGCCGGGGTTGACCGCCACGTCGGTCTGGATGAAGGGCACGTAGTTGTCACTCGGCAGCGAGCGCGCCGTGGCGCTGATGATGCCGGCCGTGGCGCTGTTCTCGAAGCCGAAGGGCGAGCCAATCGCGAGCACCCACTGGCCGGGCTTGATCCGCTGCGGATCGCCGAGTTTCACGGTGGGGAGGCTGCTGGCATTGATCTTGATCACCGCCACATCGGTGCGCTCATCCGCACCGATCACTTTTGCGGGAAACTCCCGGCGATCGGTCAGCCGCACGGTGACCTCCTCGGCGTTGCCGACGACGTGCGTGTTGGTGAGGATGTAACCGTCCGGGCTCACGATGAAGCCGGAACCGGCACCGCGCACCGGCGGGGCGTTGCCGCGCGGACCCTGATCGGGCGTCGGAATGCCGAAACGGCGGAAGAACTCGTTGAAGGGATCATTCGGCCCGAGGCCCTGCGGACCTGCGGGCTGCGCTTTCTCCACCACCTCGACGTTGACGACCGCCGGGCCGTACTTCTCCACCAGCGGCGAGAAATCCGGCAGCGCGCGGATGGCCGACTCCACGGCCGGGACCGAAGGCACCTCATGCGCCGGCCCGGGCGCGTTCTGCGGTCGCGACCCCTGCGCGCTCAGGCTGGCCGAGCCGCCCAGAGCAACGCAGACGGCCAGCACCGGCCCCCACTGCGAACGTGACAACCGCGAAAGTCCCCGACCGGGGCCGTGCAAGAGGCTCATAAGTTCACTCCAGAGGATGACGGGGCGCGGCGCAAGGCCGGCCGGTTCTCGAATTCATCAGGCCTGTTCCAGTCGGCTGGCAGCACCCGGCGTGCCCACTGCAGCGCCTGGGACCGGCTGGCGCCTATGATTCCCTACCCACACGCTGCACGCCAGCAGCAATGCGCAAACACTGATCACCGGCCAGTTTCCAACAAGGGCATACGGGGTCAGGCCGCCATACGGTGTCACCAGCGCCTGCAGCATCACCGGGGTGAACTCCGGTGCGCGGGCAATCACCTCGCCCCGCGGACCGATGACAGCGGAAATGCCGTCATTGGCGGCCCGGATGAGGAAGCGCCCGGCCTCCAGCGCCCGCATGCGGGCGATCTGGAAGTGTTGATGGCGCGCGCTGGAATGGCCGAACCAGGCATCGTTGGTGACGTTCACGAGCGCATCGGCCTGGCGCAGCACATGCAGCATGGAGCTGCCGTAGGCGTCTTCGTAACAGATTGTTGCGCCCAGGTGCAGCCCGCCTGCCGACAGCGCCGGCTGGTCTGCGGGGCCGCGGGTGAAATCCGCGTACGGCAGGCTGTGCAGGCGCAGCCACATCCGCACGAATGCCGGCACCGGGAAAAACTCGGCGAACGGCACCAGGTGGGACTTGTTGTACCAGCTCACGCGCCGGTCGAGCGCCAGCACCGAGTTATAGTACTGCTCGCCATCATCGCTTGCGCGCACGATGCCAAACACCAGGGCCGCACCATGCGCCTGGGCATCGCGATAGATGTCTCTGATCCAGTCCACCAGATCGTTGGCGAGCTCCGGCGGCGCCGCTTCCGGCCAGACGATCAGACGATGGTCGAGCGCACGCTCGGTCATCGCGTGATAGAGCGCAAGCGTCGCATCCTTGTTGGAATCCAGCCACTTCTGGTCCTGCGGCACCGCGCCCTGGATCACCGCGACGGACACGGCCGCACCGCTCGGCCGGGTCCACTGCACCTGCTGCAGCACGCCGGCCGCAAGCCACGGCGCGATACCCAGTACGGCAGCGATCAGCCGCAGCCGTGTGCATCCCAACACCAGGGTGGTGAGCGCCCCGGCCCCAAGCAGCAGCGCGGCACTCAGCGCATACACGCCACCTAGGGGGGCCAGGCTCGCGAGCCACGTGTCGGTCTGGGAATAACCGAGCGATAGCCACGAGAACCCTGACAGAAACCAGCCGCGCCACCACTCGATGAGAAGCCACGCTGCCGGGACGGCGAACAGCCAGCGGATGCCGCCGCGCTGCGGCAGCCAGCGCGCCACCACATAACCTAACAGCGCGTGATACAGCCCCATGATCGCCACCAGGGTGAGCATCAGGGGCCCGGCGACATAGAGCGGTGCCTCGCCGAAGATGTGCAGGCTGATGTACAGCCAGTAGGTGCCGGCTGCGAACGTGCCGGTGTTGAACCAGAAGCCGTACCAGGCGGCCTCGCGCGGCGTTGCCGCGTGCCACAGCCACATGAGGACGGCCGGGCAGAAAAGCGCGAGCGGCCACCATTGCAGGGGTGCAAAGGCGCAGGCGAGCAGCGCGCCCGCGGCGAGGGCCACTGCCCCACGCAGCCGCACCGGGTTGCGCATCAGCTCAGGACTCGCCGCCGGGGTGGCGCTCTTCAGGTGCTACGAAGTCGCGTGGCGGTACGACGCGCAGCGCATCGATGCGCCGCCGGTCGGCGCGCGCCACGCGGAATTCATAGCCGTCGATCGTGGCCACTTCACCCCGGCGCGGCAGCCGGCCCAGGTGCTTCATCAGCAGACCGGCCACGGTGTCGAAGCCCTCTTCCTCTGAGAGCTGCGCGCCGAAGTACTCGTTGAACTCATCGATGCGGGTGATGCCGCGCACGGTGTACTGCCGGTCCACCTCGCGACGGATGTTCTGATCGTCCTCGACATCGAACTCATCGTCGATCTCACCGACGATCTGCTCGATGACATCCTCGATCGTCACCAGGCCGGAGACGCCACCGTACTCATCGACGACGATCGCCATGTGATTGCGGTTGCGGCGGAAGTCCTTCAGCAGCACGTTGAGCCGCTTGGATTCCGGCACGAACACCGCCGGGCGCATGTACTCGCGGATGTCGAAGCGCTCGTGCGTGCCGCCGATGCACAGTCGCAGCAAATCCTTCGCCAACAGGATGCCGACGATGTCGTCGCGGTCGGCATCCATCACCGGAAAGCGCGAATGGCCCGATTCGACCACCACCGGCATGAGTGTGGCGGCCGGGTCATCACGCCGGACGTTCACCATTTGCGCACGCGGCACCATGATGTCGCGCACCTGCAGGTCGGAGACCTCGAGCACGCCCTCGAGCATCGTGAGCGCATCGGTATCGAGAAGGCCGCGCGCCCCGGCCTCGCGCAACATGCCGAGGATCTCGGCGCGATCCTGCGGCTCACCGGAGAAGCTTTGAGTGATCTTCTTCAGCCAGCGGCCGGTTGCGTTCAGGTCCTTGGCCATCACTCAGCTCCGATACGGGTTGGCGAAACCCAGCCGGCGCAACAGCGCGATCTCACGGCGCTCCATGCGCTGCGCCTCGCCCGAGTCCTCGTGATCGTAGCCGAGCAGGTGCAGCGTGCCGTGCACGATGAGATGCGCCCAATGTGCCCGTAAGCTCTTGCCCTGCTGGCGCGCCTCCGCGCGCAGCACCGCCGCACAGATCACCAGGTCCCCGAGCGGCTGCGCCGGGGCGCCGGGGATGCGCTCGGCGGGGAAGGACAGCACGTTAGTGGCCCGGTCGCGTCCGCGGTAGCGGGCATTCAGGCGGCGGCTCTCCGCAGGCGCCACGACGCGCACTCCAAGCTCGCGCCCGCCTGCGCCCCGACCGGCGGCAAGGCTTGCCCAGCTCGCAATCTGGGTCCGTGGCGGTGACCAGGAGCGCACCCGGCGCTGGATGTCGATGGACAAGCTCATGGTGAATTGCCGCGCGACTCGTACGCCTGCACGATCCGCTGCACCAGGGGATGGCGCACCACATCGCGCGCATCGAAAAAGGTGAAGGCCACACCTTCCACGCCGCGCAGCACCGCGACCACGTGGCTCAGTCCCGACTGGCGGCCGGCGGGCAAGTCGGTCTGGGTGATATCGCCTGTCACGACCGCCTTGGAGCCAAAGCCGATGCGCGTCAGGAACATCTTCATCTGCTCGACCGTGGTGTTCTGGGCCTCATCGAGGATGATGAAGGACTCATTGAGCGAGCGCCCGCGCATGAAGGCCAGCGGTGCCACTTCGATCACATTGCGCTCGATGAAGCGCGCGACGCGGTCGAATCCCATCATCTCGTAGAGCGCGTCGTACATGGGACGCAGATAGGGATCAACCTTCTGCGTCAGATCGCCGGGCAGAAAGCCGAGCCGCTCGCCGGCTTCGACCGCCGGCCGCACCAGCACGATGCGCCGGATGCGGTCGGCCTGCAAAGCCTCCACCGCGCAGGCGACCGCAAGATAGGTCTTGCCCGTGCCCGCAGGTCCGATGCCGAAAGTCAGATCCTGCTCGTGAATGTTGCTCAGATACTGGCGCTGGTGATGGCCGCGGGCGCGGATACCGCCCCGCGGCACGCGCACCGCGCCACTTTGCTGGTCCGCATCCGGTGCGAGTCGTCCGGATTCGCGCTCGCGCAGCGCCAGATGGACGCGTTCGGGTGTCACTTCCTCGCTCTTGGCCAGATCAAACAACTCCCTGAGAGTGTCCTCGGCGCTCTCGGCCTGCTCACCGATCACGCGAAACGTATCGCCACGCCGGCGGATCTGTACCTCCAGGCGCGACTCCAGCAGGCGCAGATTCTCATCCAGCGGCCCGCACAGGTTAGCGAGGCGGGCGTTGTCGGTCGGCTCGAGTTCGAATTCGCGCTGGCGTTCGGAGACCGAAGGGGACACGGGCGACTTCAGGACACAGCGCCTGCAGCCAGCGGCCGTGGACACTCCGGCATCGCTGCCGGACCCGAATCCAGCCGGCCACGCAAGGTATGCGCGCGCGCCTCGGTGACCCGCACCGCGGCGAACCGGCCCATGAGTGCCCGGGGACCTGCGAAATTGATCCAGCGGCCGTTCTCGGTCCGCCCGGCGAGCTCGTGCGCATCTCGCCTGGCTGCCCGCTCGATGAGCACGCGTTGCACCGTGCCGATCATCCTTTCACTGATCGCACGAGCCTGCGCCTCGATCTGCGCCTGCAGCCGGGTGAGTCTGTCCTGTTTGACCGTGAGCGGCACTTCATCCGGCAATGCTGCCGCCGGAGTGCCGGGCCGCCTGCTGTACAGGAAGCTGAACGACTGATCGAACCCCACGTCGCGCACGAGCCCAAGCGTAGCTTCGAAGTCACGCTCGCTCTCGCCCGGGAAACCTACGATGAAGTCGGATGAAACACTGATATCCGGCCGCACCCGACGCAATTTGCGGATCCTTTCCTTGAATTCAAGCGCCGTGTAACCGCGCTTCATGAGCGCCAGCACGCGGTCCGAGCCGCTCTGCACCGGCAGGTGCAGCTGGTTGGCCAGCTTCGGCACACTCGCGTACGCCTCGATGAGACTGTCGCTGAACTCGACCGGGTGCGAAGTGGTGAAGCGGATGCGCTCGATTTGCGGCAGCGCTGCGATGTGATGGATGAGGGTCGCGAGATCCACTTCAGCCCCATCGGCCATGACGCCCGCGTAGGCGTTGACGTTCTGCCCGAGAAGCGTCACCTCGCACACGCCCTGCTGCGCAAGCTGTGAGACCTCCGTGATCACCGCCTCGAACGGCCTGCTGATCTCATCACCGCGGGTATACGGCACGATGCAGAAGCTGCAGTACTTGCTGCAGCCTTCCATGATGGAGACGTAGGCCGTCGGACCTGCCGCCCGCGGCTCGGGCAGGCGATCAAACTTCTCGATCTCCGGAAAACTAACATCGACCACCGCCTGTCCGGTGCGCCGCAGCTGCCCGAGCATGTCGTTCAGGCGGTGCAGGGTTTGGGGACCGAACACCAGATCCACGAACGGGGCACGGCGGGTGATCGCCTCGCCCTCCTGGCTTGCGACGCAGCCGCCCACACCGATGACCACATGCGGCCGCGCGGCTTTCAGCTGGCGCCATTCCCCCAGCAGCGAGAAAACCTTCTCCTGCGCCTTCTCGCGCACCGAGCAGGTATTCATCAGCAGCAGGTCGGCCTCGCGCGGATCATCGGTCGCGCTGAACGCGGCCGCGGCAAGCACGTCTGCCATGCGGGCAGAGTCGTACTCGTTCATCTGGCAACCGAAGGTCTTGATGAAATAGCGGCGGGGCATAGGGCGTGCGGGCAAATTCTACGGGCTTGGCCGCCAGGACGCACGGCCAAGCCGCCGAGCGGCCGCTACCGATGCCGGTTCTCATTGTAAATCAGTGAGTTACTTTAACGATGCGGACGTCTCAGCCTGTGGCGGGACAGCAGAAAGCTCCTCTTCAGAACGGGATATCGTCGTCGAATTCCTCGCGCTCGTGGCCGCCGCCACCCCCACTGCCCCCGCCGCCCCCGCCTGCACCGCCGGAGTAGTCCGGAAACGGCTCCCCACGCCCGCCGGCAGAGCCGCCGCCGGCACCTCCGGGCGCGCCCAGGCCACCACCGGCCCGTCCGCCCAGCATCTGCATGTCGCTGGCCACGATCTCGGTGGAGTAGCGCTCGTTGCCCTGCTTGTCCTGCCACTTGCGTGTGCGCAAGCTGCCCTCAATGTAGACCTGCGAGCCCTTCTTCAGGTACTCAGCAGCGATCTCGCCCAGGCGCCCGAAAAGCGCCACGCGGTGCCATTCCGTGCGTTCCTGCTGCTCGCCGCTCTGCTTGTCCCGCCAGCTCTCGCTGGTGGCGATGCGCAGGTTCGCGACGGTGGTGCCTGATGGCATGGCGCGTGTTTCAGGGTCGGCACCCAGATTGCCGACCAGAATGACTTTATTGACTCCGCGGGCCATGGATTCTTCCTCGTTTTGATGCCGACATTCTAGAGGAGCGCCGCCGCGGGGGTAACTGCCTGAGTCTGCCCTTCGCGGCGAATTTTGCAGCCGCGCGGGTAGACTTGCGGGTTTGCCGGAAAATTCACTGATGCAGCAGATTCGCGTCCGCGGGGCGCGCACTCACAACCTGAAGAATCTCGATCTCGATCTGCCACGCGACCGGCTGATCGTGTTCACGGGGCTGTCCGGATCGGGCAAGTCCTCGCTCGCGTTCGACACGCTCTATGCCGAGGGACAGCGCCGCTACGTCGAATCCCTCTCGGCCTATGCGCGGCAGTTCCTGTCCATGATGGACAAGCCGGACGTCGATAGCATTGAAGGGCTCTCCCCGGCCATCGCGATCGAACAGAAGGCGAGCTCGCACAACCCGCGCTCCACAGTGGGCACGGTCACCGAGATCTACGACTACCTGCGGCTGCTGTTCGCGCGCGCCGGCACCCCGCGCTGTCCGGACCACGGCGCCGATCTCACCGCCCAGACGGTGAGTCAGATGGTCGACCAGGTGCTGCAGTTGCCCGAAGGCACGCGGGCAGCACTGCTTGCGCCCATCGTGAGTGATCGCAAGGGTGAGCACGCACAAGCGCTCGGCGAGCTCGCCGCACAGGGTTTCGTGCGCGTCCGGGTGGATGGGCAGATCCACGAGTTGGATGCCGTCCCGCGGCTGGATCCCAAGCGCAAGCACACGATCGAGGCGGTCGTGGACCGCATGCGCATCCGTGCCGATGGCGCACAGCGCCTGGCGGAGTCCTTCGAGACCGCGCTGCGGCTGACCAACGGGCTGGCGCGTCTCAGCTTTCTCGATGAGCCCGAGCGCAGCGAGCTGGTGTTCTCCAGCCGGCATGCCTGTCCGGTGTGCGGCTACAGCCTGCCACCGCTCGAGCCGAAACTGTTCTCGTTCAACAACCCCGCCGGTGCCTGCCCGAAGTGCGATGGCCTGGGCAGCACGCAGTTCTTCGATCCGCAGCGCGTGGTGTTACATCCTGATCTGTCGCTGGCGAGCGGCGCGGTGCGCGGTTGGGACCGGCGCAACACGCACTACTTCCATCTCATACAGTCACTGGCGCGCCATTACGATTTCGACATCGAAATGCCCTGGACGGAGCTGCCGCAGCGCGTCCGGGACGTGTTGCTGAAGGGCAGCGGCGAGGAGCCGATCGAGTTTCGCTACAGCGAGGCCAAGGGCAAGATCTCGCGCAAGCGTCAGCCGTTCGAAGGCATCCTGCCCAATCTCGAGCGCCGTTACCGCGAGACCGAATCGGTCACCGTGCGCGAGGAGCTGGCGCGCTACCTGGGACTGCAGCCCTGTCCGGAGTGTGGCGGTACGCGTCTGAATCGGGCCGCACGTTCTGTGTTCGTCGCCGATCGCAGTCTGCCGCAGATCGCCGCGCTGACGGTGGGTCATGCGCTGCAGTTCTTCCGGCCGCTGCACCTCGCCGGCTGGCGCGGCGAGGTCGCAAGCAAGATCGTGAGCGATGTCGCGCAGCGACTGCAATTCCTGGTGGATGTCGGACTTGACTATCTGACACTGGATCGCAGCGCCGAGACCCTTTCCGGCGGTGAGGCGCAGCGCATCCGGCTGGCCAGCCAGGTCGGCTCGGGGCTCACCGGTGTCATGTACATTCTCGATGAGCCGTCCATCGGGCTGCATCAGCGTGACAACCAGCGCCTGCTCGGTACGCTCAAGCGGCTGCGCGATATCGGCAACACGGTGATCGTCGTCGAGCACGATGAGGAAGCCATCCTCGCCGCCGATCACGTGGTGGATCTCGGGCCCGGCGCCGGCGTACACGGCGGCCATATCGTTGCGCAGGGCACACCGGCCGACATCAGGACGAGTGCGGACTCGATCACCGGCATGTACCTGAGCGGCCGGCGGCAGATTCCGCTGCCGACCGAGCGCACCCATGCCGCTGCGGACAAACAGCTGCGCATCATCGGGGCACATGGCAACAACCTCCGCCATGTCAGCGCTCAAATCCCACTCGGCCTGCTCACCTGCGTGACGGGCGTGTCGGGCTCTGGCAAATCCACCCTGATCATCGACACGCTGTTTGCCCACGCCGCCGCGCGACTCAACAGCACGCCGCTCGATGCAGCACCCGTCGAGCGTATCGAGGGGCTCGAGCAGATCGACCGCATCATCGATATCGACCAGAGTCCGATCGGCCGCACGCCACGCTCCAATCCGGCCACCTATACCGGGCTGTTTGCGCCGCTGCGCGAGCTGTACGCCGCCGTGCCGGAGGCTCGCGCCCGCGGTTATGACGCCGGGCGTTTCAGTTTCAACGTCAAGGGCGGACGGTGCGAGGCGTGCCAGGGCGATGGTGTCATCAAGGTGGAGATGCATTTCCTGCCGGATGTGTATGTGCCGTGCGATGTCTGCAGGGGACAGCGCTACAACCGTGAGACCCTCGAGATCCGTTATCGCGGCAAGAACATTCACGAGGCCCTCGAGCTGACGGTCGAGGACGCGCTGCGCTTTCTGCAGAACATCCCGGCCGTGGCCGGCAAACTGCAGACTCTGCTGGATGTCGGGCTTTCCTATGTGAAGCTGGGTCAGAACGCCACCACGCTCTCCGGTGGCGAGGCGCAGCGCGTGAAGCTCGCCCGTGAGCTGGCCAAACGTGCTACCGGACGCACGCTGTACATACTCGATGAGCCGACCACCGGCCTGCACTTCCAGGACGTCGCGCAACTGCTCGAGGTGTTGCATCGGCTGCGTGACGAAGGCAACACCATCGTCGTCATCGAGCACAATCTCGATGTCATCAAGACCGCCGACTGGGTGATCGATCTCGGACCCGAGGGAGGCGAAGGCGGCGGCCAGATCATCGTCGCCGGCACCCCCGAGACTATCGCGGCGCATCCGCAATCGCATACCGGGGCGTCGCTGCGGCCCCTGCTGCCGCAACGGGCCGCTCGTGCGGCGAGCGCGGCGAGCGGAGCAAGCGGGGCGCAACGTGCGACCGGCTAGCTGCCGGCGTTTGACTTAATCACACCGCAGCGTTTGACTTAATGCGCGGGAGGCGGCGAAAGACGGGCCGCGGGCTTGGCGCAATGCGGCATGCACCTCATTGCAAATGCGAACCGTTCTCATATACTGGGCACATGGACGCCATTGCCGCACCGGGCGGCGTTGCCCTCAAGCCCGGCTATATCTGCTTAAGCGCCCTGTCTCCCGGGACGTCGGGAGTCGTTGTAAGCGTAGCTCACCGCTCGGCGCAGCTCTCACCACTCGATCGGCGGCTGCTGGAGCTCGGCTTCTGCGCCGGGGAGACGGTGGAAATCCTCGCTGAAGCCCGTCCGGGCCGTGATCCCTTCGTGGTACGGATCGGCAATACCACCCTCGCGCTGCGGCGTCGCGAGGCAGAAAGTATCTGGGTGGAGTTGTCCCGACCCGGGACCGGCGTGTGAACGCCTCGCTCGCCTCCGTCGCCTCGCTGCGGCCCGCCGTGGCGGTGCGGCCCGCGCTGCCGACGCTCGCGCTCATTGGGGTTCCCAACAGCGGCAAGACCGCACTCTTCAATCGGCTCACCGGCAGCCGGCAGAAGGTGGCGAACTACCCGGGCGTCACGGTCGAGCGCAAAGAGGGCCGGCTGACGGGAATCACCGCGGGCACCCCCTGCCGGGTCATTGATCTTCCCGGCGCCTACAGTCTCGAGCCCACCAGCCTCGATGAAGCGATCACACGGGATGTCATCCTCGGGCGTCATGCCGCGGAAGGGGCGCCAGATCTGCTCATCTGCGTGGTGGATGCCACCAACCTGCATTTGAGCCTGCGCCTGGTGCTGGAGCTGCGGCGGCTGGGCCGTCCCCTGCTCATTGCCCTCAACATGAGCGATCTGGCCGAGCAGCGCGGCTATCGCCTCGATCGGGCCGCGCTCGAGAAGGTGCTCGGCGTGCCGGTGGTGCCGACCGTCGCGGTGCGCACCGGGGGCGAGCGCGCCCTCGTGCAGGCCATTAAAGGTTATGAGTTTGGCGCCAATCTCGGGCGCCTCGAGGCGCCGGCGCCCGCGACCCCTGCACAGATCGAAGCGCTGCAGCGCGAGGTGCGCAGCATTCTCCAGCAGATCGGCTACCGCGTCCCGGCGCGCCTGAGCGCGCTGCGCCGGCTGGATGCCATCGTGCTGCATCCGGTGTCGGGTCCGCTGCTGCTGGCCACGGTGTTGTTCTTAATGTTCCAGGCCGTCTTCAGCTGGGCACAGCTGCCGATGACCCTCATCCAGGCTGGCGTGGCAGCGCTGAGTGAGGGGGTGATGCATGTCATGCGCGAAGGTCCGTTGCGCGGTCTGCTCGTGAGTGGCGTGCTCGCCGGAGCCGGCAGCGTGTTGGTTTATCTGCCGCAGATCCTGATCCTGTTCCTCTTCATCCTGGCGCTGGAGGATTCCGGTTACCTGCCGCGGGCGGCTTTCATGCTGGACAGCCTGATGGGCAAGGTCGGCCTTTCCGGGCGGGCCTTTATTCCCTTGCTATCGAGCTTTGCCTGCGCGATCCCCGGAGTGATGGCTGCGCGCACCATGCCATCGAGCCGCGATCGGCTCGCCACCATCATGATCGCGCCACTCATGACGTGCTCGGCGCGCTTGCCGGTGTATGCACTGCTCATCGGCGCGTTCATCCCGCAACGCGCCGTGGGAATTTTCAACCTGCGCGGGCTGGTGCTGTTTGGCCTGTACCTCGCAGGTGTCGTGAGTGCGATGGGAGTCGCCTTCGTCCTGAAGCACACCATCCTGCGCAGCGGCTACCAGCCGCTGCTGCTCGAGCTGCCCGAGTATCGTCTGCCGGTGCTGCGCAATCTCGCGCTGGGGTTGTGGGAGCGCGCGCAAATCTTCCTCACGCGCGTGGGCACGATCATTCTCTCGCTGATGGTGGTGTTGTGGTTTCTGGCGAGCTTCCCGGCGCCACCGGCTGGAGCGACCGGGCCTGCCATTCAGTACAGCATCGCCGGCATGTTAGGACGCGCACTGGGCACGCTGCTGGCTCCGGTCGGTTTCAACTGGCAGATCTCGGTGGCGCTCGTGCCGGGTCTTGCCGCGCGCGAGGTGGCCGTCAGTGCGCTGGGCACGGTCTACTCCATGTCGAGCTCGAACGATCTGGAGAGCGCACTCACGCCGCTCATCGCCGGCAGCTGGAGCATCGCCACCGGCCTTTCGCTGTTGGCGTGGTATGTCTTTGCGCCGCAGTGTCTGTCAACGCTTGCCGTGGTGAAGCGCGAAACCAACTCGTGGCGTTACCCGCTGCTGATGGCCGGGTACCTGTTTGCACTGGCCTACCTGGCAGCGTTCGTGACCTACCATGTCGCGCTCGCCCTGGGGGGCGGCTGAAAGGGGCTGAATGCTGGTCCTCGAGTATCTGCTGGTCGGTCTGATTGTGGCCGCTTGCGCCCTCTTCAGTGTCTGGCGCCTGCTGAGCGTGCGCGCCCGCCTCAGCGTGCTGGATGCGCTCGCGGCCTTGCCGGGCCATCCCGGCGGTCGCTGGCTTGCCGGGCTGCGTCAGCGCCTGCTGGCCCGGCTTGGCGGCGGCTGTGGCAGTTGCAACCAGTCTGCCCTCAACGCGCCCGCTCAGGCTGCGACTCGAAGCTCTGGCGTACCTCGCCGTTGATGACGCGCTCCTGGTAGCGGCCGCCTGTGTAGTGCCCGACCACGCCTCGCCAGAAGCTGACCGCATCCGGGTTACGCACGTATTCGATGATTTCCCACCTGCCCGCGAAGCGATTCAGGATGAGCTCCACGGCGGCCCGTCCGATGCCCAGACGGCGGCTGTCGCGGCGGATGAAGAACTCCGCCATCCGGTACCGCGCATCGCTTGCGCCGCTGCTGCGCGCCACCATGGCAAAACCCACCCGCTCAGCTGCTTTGAGGATCACCAGCGGCACGGCGCTGCGATCGCCGAACCAACGCGCGATCTGGTCAGGCTCGCGGTGTCCGACCTCTCCCAGCGCCGGGAACAACCCGGTGCTGAGGGGCGCCAGGTCATCGAGATACTCGCGGTAGATGCCCTCCATCCACCGCCGGTCGCTCGCCGATGAGCGTGCATCCCGCACACTGACCGTCACAGTCACCGGGCACCTTCGTGGGCTGCAAAACGAAGCGGCCCGGGCAGCTCGTGGAAGCGAGCCGTCCGGGCCGATTTACAGTGACGTTCGGGAAGGACTTCCCGACACGAATTACTTCGGCGGCGCAGCAGGCGTCGACGAATCGGCCGGCGGCGGCGCAGCGGCTCCGTCAGCGGGCGGTGCGGCAGGCGCATCGGCGGCCGGCGCGGCCGGCGGCGCGGCGCTCGAATCGGTGGAAGGTGCGGTGGTCGCGGGAGCCGCTGCCGGGCTGGCGGATTCCTGCTTCGCGCAGGCCGTCAGCATCAGGGCCGCAACGAGTGCGCCAAGAGCGAGTTTGGTATTCATCGGATCGGTACCCCAACAGAAGCAAGAGTGGTGTGGAAGCGATAGCGGCAGGCGCGCATTGTTGTTCGCGTCCTAACGTATCGAGCGGCAAATTCTATAGCGTTGCCGCATGATTTGAAACAGCCGCGGCCAGGTTGTCGCCTGGAGCAGACGCTGCTGCCGGCGCTGTTGTGTTCATCGAGCAACTGCGGGCATTGTAGTTTGCAGGCGATGGCAGGCGGACGGCCGACCGGCGGCGCGGGGCCGACCGGCGGCGGCGGCCGGGAGAACGGGCATGGGTGCAGAGCTTGCGCGGGCCGAACTGAGGCGTGCGCTGGAGGAGTCCTTCGGTCCCCACCTTGCGGGGATTGGCGCGCGCACGGCCGCGGCCCTCGAGGCGTGCGGCTTCGGCGCATTGTTGGTGCATTCCGGCTCGCTTCTTACCGTCTTCGAGGACGACCGCACCTATCCCTTCGTGGCCCACGCGCCCTTCAAGGTGTGGGTGCCGGTACGCGACGCGCCGGAGAGCTTTGTATTCTTCCAGCCGGGGCACCGGCCGATACTGCTGTTCCACAGCCCCCCGGACTACTGGTACCTGCCGGCAGTGCTGCCGGACAGTTACTGGACCCGGCACTTCGACATCCGGCCGATCATGGAGCGGGGCGCAGCGCGCGCCGCACTGCCTCGCGACCTGAGCCGCGTGGCCTACATCGGCGATGCGTTTGCGGAACTTGCACAGTGGGGTGTGGGCGCGGTCAATCCGGCCGGTCTCATGCGCCAGCTCGACTACCCGCGGGCCATCAAGTCCGCTTACGAGCTCGTCTGCCTGCGCGAGGCCAACAGACTCGGTGCGCTCGGGCACGCGGCCGCGGCGGCTGCCTTCGAAGCGGGCGCCAGCGAGTTCGAGATCGAGCTCGCTTTTCTGCGCGCCTGCGGCTTGCGCGAGCAGGAGCTCCCCTACAACCCGATCATCGCCCTGAATGAAGGCGGTGCGGTGTTGCACTACCAGTTGCTCGCACGCCGTCCGCCGCCGCAGCGGCACTCCCTGTTGATCGATGCGGGCGCCGAATTCGCCGGCTACGCGAGCGACATCACCCGCACCTACGCCGCCACGAGCGGCGACTTTGCGCAGCTCATCCGCCGGATGGATCAGCTGCAGCAGACCCTGTGCGCGAGCGTCCGCCACGGTGTGGACTGGCGTGACGTCCATCTGCGGACCCATGAGCTCATCGCACAGGTTCTGCGCGACGCCGATCTGATCCGCTGTGAGGTCGCGCAGGCGGTGGAACGGGGGGTGACCCGAGTCTTCATGCCGCATGGGGTAGGACATCTGCTGGGCATCGAAGTACACGATGTCGGTGGCTTCCTGCGCGCGCCCGAAGGCGGAGAGATCCCGCGCCCCGCCGCTGATCCCAACCTGCGTCTGACACGCGTGCTGCAAACGGGCTTCGTAGTGACCATGGAGCCGGGCCTGTACTTCATCGACCAACTGCTCGAGAGCGCGCGCACGGATGGCCGGGGTGAGTGCATCAACTGGCAGCAGGTGCAGCGCATGCGCGGCTGTGGCGGCATCCGCATCGAGGACAACCTGGCGATCACCGCTCAGGGCTGCGAGAACCTGACCCGCGCATCCTTCGCAGCACTGCAATGAGGCTACACGCGGGCCGATCAGCGGAGCCGCGACGCGGCCCCACTGACGGGCGGTTTGGCGCGTACGCCTGAGGCTTGCTCAGACCGCGGTGCGTTTCGCGAGCAGGTCGCGGATCTCCGTGAGCAACACCTCTTCGCGCGGCGGCGCTGGCGGGGCTGCCGGCGCCGCGGGCGGCGGCTGGCGCTTGAGCCGATTGATGCCCTTGATCGCCATGAAGATCACCAGCGCGATGATCAGGAACTCGATCACCGTCTGGATGAACACTCCGTATTTCACCAACACTGCCTTACCGGCCGGATCGGTGCCGATGCGCAGGGCCAGATCGCTGAAGTTGATGTTGCCGATGAGCAGACCGATCGGCGGCATGATGACATCGGCGACCAGCGAGCTGACGATCTTGCCGAACGCCGCGCCGATCACGACACCGACCGCCAGATCGATGACGCTGCCCTTCATTGCAAACTCTTTGAACTCGGAAGCGAGGCTCATGGGTACCCCTGTTGGTCGTTGTTGTAAGCCCTGACGCGGATGGCACCAGCACCGGCCGGCGCCATCCCTGGTGCAGACCCGCGTCACCGGCTTGCGCCGGCCAACTGCCTGTGCCCGGATTGCAGCCTATGGCAAGCCCCGGCATGCAGCAAATATGACAAATATGACGCTGAAAGAGCGCCTGGATGGCTTAGGCGGCGGCAGCCTTCTTCTTGCGCGTGCGCTTCGGCGCGGCTTGCTCTGCCGTCACATCCGCTGTCGCATCCGCCTTCGCGCTCTTCTTGGCGCGCCTGGCCCGCTTTTTCGGCGCTGCGGGCGACTGTTCCGCAGCCTCCGCGGCCGGTCCCTCCACCAGTTGCATCAGCGCCATCGGCGCGGAGTCACCGGGGCGCGGCACCATCCGCAGGATGCGGGTGTAACCGCCGGGACGGGCCCGAAAGCGGGGGCCGAGGTCGGCAAACAGCTTCTCCACCACATCTGCATCGCGCAGCCGGGCAAAGGCCAGTCGCCGGTTGGCATCGCCGTCGATCTTGGCGAGCGTGATGAGCGGCTCCACCACCCGCCGCAGCTCCTTGGCTTTCGGCAGCGTGGTGCGAATCGTCTCGTGCCGCAGCAGCGAGACGCTCATGTTCCGCAGCATGGCGTGGCGGTGCGAGCTGTTCCGTGACAGCTGCCGGCCCGACAGATGATGACGCATGTCAGTAGTCCTTCAACGGGTGCTCAGATGACGTCGCGATCGTCATCGTGCTTCAGACCTGCCGGCGGCCAGCCATCCAGCCGCATGCCCAGCATCAGCCCGTGGCTCTGCAGCACTTCCTTGATCTCGGTGAGCGACTTCTTGCCGAGGTTCGGGGTGCGCAGCAGCTCCACTTCCGTGCGCTGCACGAGATCGCCGATGTAGTGGATGTTCTCCGCCTTCAGGCAGTTGGCGCTGCGCACGGTGAGCTCCAGCTCATCGACCGGCCGCAGCAGGATCGGATCGAACTGCATCTCGGAGACCTTGGTCGCGGCCTCCTCCTCACCCTGCAGATCGACGAACACCGACAGCTGGTCCTTGAGGATGCTGCCGGCGCGGCGGATGGCTTCCTCCGCGTCGATCGTGCCGTTGGTCTCGATATCGATCACCAGCTTGTCCAGGTCGGTACGCTGCTCGACACGGGCGGCATCGACCGAGTAGGTCACGCGTCGCACCGGCGAGAACGAGGCATCGAGCTGCAGGCGGCCGATCGGCCGGGTCTGCTCCTCGAATGCGGCGCGCGCCGCCGCGGGACGATAGCCGCGACCGCGCTCGATGCGCAGGGTCATGCTCAGCTCGCCCGCCTTGGTCAGGTTGGCAATCACCAGCTCGGGGTTCACGACTTCGATGTCATGATCGGTCTGGATGTCTCCGGCGGTGACGGGGCCCGGGCCCTTCTTGTGCAGCCGCAGTTCCGCGCTGTCGCGCGTATGCATGCGGATCGCCACCTGCTTGAGGTTCAGCAGGATGTCGACGACATCCTCCTGCACTCCTTCGATGCTGGTGTACTCGTGCAGCACGCCATCGATCTCCACTTCGGTGACGGCGCTGCCCGGCATGGAGGACAACAGCACGCGGCGCAAGGCGTTGCCGAGCGTATGGCCGAAGCCCCGCTCGAACGGCTCGATCACTACACGTGCCTGGCGCGGCGCCACCGGCTGCACCTTCACCACCCGGGGCTTCAAGAATTCGCTGACTGAACCCTGCATAACATCTCACCTTGCCGGCGGAAGTGGGCCGGCGCCATAACAAAACGACTGCGCAGTGATGCGCACGGGGCCGCAACGGCCGGGATCACTTCGAATACAGCTCCACGACCAGGTTCTCGTTGATGTCCGGCAGGATGTCATCGCGTGCCGGCGGCGACTTGAAGACGCCACGGAATTCCTTGTCGTTGACCTCGACCCAGTCGGGCAAGCCGACCTGCTGGGCCACGTTCAGCGCGCTTGCGATGCGCAGCTGCTTGCGCGACTTCTCGCGCACCTGGACGACATCGCCGGCCTTGCACTGGTAGGAGGCGATCGTCACCGGCTGCTCATTCACGCTGATGGCCTTGTGGCTCACGAGCTGGCGAGCCTCGGCGCGCGTGGCGGCGAACCCCATGCGATACACCACGTTGTCCAGGCGGCACTCGAGCAGGCGCAGCAGGTTCTCACCCGTAGCACCGATGCGCCGCGCGGCCTCCTCGTAGTAGTTGGAGAACTGCCGCTCCAGCACGCCGTACATGCGCCGCAGCTTCTGCTTCTCGCGCAGCTGCGTGCCGTAGTCCGACAGCCGCTGCCGCCGCTCACCCTTGATGCCGCCGGGCGGCGCGCTGAACTTGCACTTGCTCTCAAGCGGCTTGACGCCGCTCTTCAGAAACAGATCCGTGCCCTCGCGGCGCGCGAGCTTGCAGGTGGGACCGGTATAACGCGCCATAGTTGACCTCTAGTACGTAAATCAGACGCGCCGCTTCTTGGGCGGGCGGCAGCCGTTGTGCGGAATCGGTGTCACATCGGCGATGCTGGTGATCTTCAGACCGCAGTTGTTGAGGGCGCGCACTGCGGATTCGCGGCCGGGACCGGGCCCGCCGACGCGCACCTCGACGTTCTTCACGCCATGCTCCTGAGCGGCCGTACCGGCCTTCTCGGCGGCCACCTGTGCGGCGAACGGCGTGCTCTTGCGCGAGCCGCGGAAGCCGCAGCCCCCGGAGGTCGCCCAGGAAAGCGTATTTCCCTGCCGGTCGGTGATCGTGATGATGGTGTTGTTGAAGGAGGCATGCACGTGCGCGATCGCATCGAGCACGTTCTTGCGCGCCTTCTTCGGCTTCTTGGCAGCAGCGCCGGCGGCCGCCGCGGCACTGCTGGTTTTCGGATCAGCCATGTATCGGGACCTTCCTCAGTTATGCCTGGGCTGCACGGTTATGCCTTGCCCGGCGGCGCGTTGAGCTTCACGGCCTGCTTGCGCGGACCCTTGCGGGTGCGGGCATTGGTGCGGGTGCGCTGACCCCGCACGGGCAGGCCACGGCGGTGACGGATGCCCCGGTAGGAGCCCAGGTCCATCAGGCGCTTGATGTTCATCGACACTTCGCGGCGCAGGTCGCCTTCGACGGCGAACTTCGCGATCTGCGAGCGGATGGCATTCACCTCCGTCTCGGTCAGATCCTTGACCTTGGTGGTCGGATCGACGCCCGCGCCGCTACAGGCGGCGCGCGCGCGGGCCCGGCCCACGCCGAAGATGTGCGTCAGCCCGATCCACACGTGCTTGTTCATCGGAATGTTGATGCCGGCTATGCGTGCCATATCTGGTTACCGTGTCAGGCCGCGAAAAAGCGCGGCATTGTACGCGTTGTCACACCGAACGTCGGGCGAAATCCCGGGATGCGAGTCATCGTGGTTCAGCCCTGGCGCTGCTTGTGGCGCGGATCGGAAGTACAGATCACGTGCACCACGCGGCGGCGGCGCACGATCTTGCAGTTCTTGCAGATCTTCTTCACCGAGGGACGAACTTTCATTTCAGCCTCCTGAGCCTGGCCGGCCGTAGCCGAGCAGGTTGGCCTTCTTCAACAGGCCGGGATAGTGATGCGACATCAGGTGCGCCTGCAGCTGCGCCATGAAGTCCATGACGACGACCACCACGATCAAGAGCGAGGTGCCGCCGAAGTGAAACGGTACGCCCTGCGAGGACACCAGGATCTCGGGCAGCAGACACACGGCCGTGACATACAGCGCGCCCCACAGCGTGAGCCGCGTCAGCACGCGGTCGATGTAGTCGGCGGTCTGCTGTCCGGGACGGATGCCCGGAATGAACGCACCCGACTTCTTCAGGTTGTCGGCCGTGTCGCGCGCGTTGAACACCAGGGCGGTGTAGAAGAAACAGAAGAAGACGATCAGCAGCGCGTAGATCACCAGGTGCAGCGGCTGGCCATAGCTGAGCGCCTGCGCCACGTTCTGCATGAAGTTCGCAAGCGGGCCTTCCTGATTCGCACCGAAGAAGCTGGCGAGCGTCGCCGGGAACAACAGCAGGCTCGAGGCGAAGATCGGCGGAATGACACCCGACATGTTCAGCTTGAAAGGCAGATGGCTGCTCTGGCCCGCATACATGCGCCGCCCGACCTGGCGCTTGGCGTAGTTCACCGCGATGCGCCGCTGCGCGCGCTCCACGTAAACGACGAACGCCGTCGTACCCAACACCAGGATCAGCAGCAGCAGCGCAAAGGGACCTGACATCTCCCCGGTGCTGACCGCTTCGGCAGTGTTGCCGATGGCGCCCGGCAGACCTGCGACGATACCGGCGAGGATGATCATCGAGATGCCGTTGCCCACGCCGCGCTCGGTGATCTGCTCGCCGAGCCACATCAGGAACAACGTGCCGGTGGTCATGGTGACCGTGGCCACGAACAGGAACTGCCAGCCGCTGATGAGCGTCAGGCCGCCCTTCACCAGCGCACCCGCAGCGGCGAAGGACTGAAACGCCGCCAGCACCACCGTGCCGTAGCGCGTGTACTCGGTGATCTTACGCCGCCCGGACTCGCCTTCCTTGCGCAGCTCCATGAGCGAGGGAATCACCATCGACATCATCTGGATGATGATCGAGGCGGAGATGTAGGGCATCACGCCCATGGCGAAGATCGACAGGCGCGACAGCGCACCGCCCGAGAACATGTTGACGATGCCGAGAATGGTGTTGGACTGGTCGGTGAAGAAGCGCGCCACCTCGCTCGGGTTGATGCCGGGAACCGGGATGAACGTGCCGATGCGGTACACCACCAGCGCGCCCACCAGAAACAGCAGGCGACCGCGGATCTCCCCGTAACGGGCAGCATCGCCCAGGGCGGCGGCGGGATTGCTGAGTGCGGTATTGGCCACGGAATCTCTCTAGATGGGGGTCGAAGGGTGCAGTTTCAAAGGCTTAGGTCCCGCGAAGAACCCGCCCTGAAGCGCTCAGCCTTTGGCGCCCTCCCCGGACGTGCCCTGAGGCGCCGCCGCCCCAGCGGCTGCCGCCTCGATCTTGCCGCCGGCCGCCTCGATGGCCGCACGAGCCCCCTTGGTGGCCGCCACCCCGCGCAGGGTCACGGCCTTCTTCAGCTCACCGGAAAGCACCACCTTGGCGCGCTCGGTGCTCATGGGCACCACTCCCGCCTTCTTCAAGGCATCGAGGTCCACGATGCCACCCTCGATCTTGTGCAGCTCGTGCAGGCGCACTTCGGCGCGGGTCGGCGCGATGTCCGAGCGGAAGCCGAACTTCGGCAGGCGGCGGTCGATCGGGGTCTGGCCACCCTCGAATCCGACCTTGTGGTAGCCGCCCTTGCGGGCCCGCTGACCCTTGACGCCGCGGCCGCAGGTCTTGCCCTGCCCGGCCGAGGCGCCGCGCCCGACGCGCAGGTGCGGCCGCTTGGATCCGCGAGCAGGTTTGAGTGTGTTCAGTCGCATATCATGTCCTGTACGGCACCGGCAGCGCAGGCCGCCGCGCCGCTTTCACTAGGCGCCGTGCTCCACTTTCAACAGATGCACGGCGGTGTTGATCATGCCGCGGTTCTCCGGCGTGTCGGCCACCGTGACCGTCTGACGAATCCGCCGCAGGCCGAGCCCGCGGACCGAGGCGGCGATGTTGTTCAGCTGCCCATGCAGGCTCTTGACCAGGGTTACCTTGACTTGCTTTGCGGCCATGGTGCTCAACCCGTGATCTCATCCAGCGTCTTGCCGCGCTTCGCTGCGATGTCATCCGGCGAGCGAATGCTGCCCAGAGCCTTGATGGTGGCGCGCACCACGTTGATGGGATTGCGCGAGCCATAACTCTTGGCGAGCACGTTACGCACGCCGGCACACTCGAGTACCGCGCGCATCCCGCCGCCGGCGATGACACCCGTGCCGTCCGAAGCCGGCTGCATGTACACCCGCGTCGCGCCGTGCGTGCCCTTGATGGCGTAATGCAGCGAATCATTGCGCAACGCCACGTTGATGAGGTTCTTGCGGGCCTGCGCCATGGCCTTGGAGATCGCCACGGGCACCTCGCGCGCCTTGCCGAAGCCGTAGCCCACGCGGCCCGAGCCGTCACCCACGACGGTGAGCGCGGTGAAGCCGAACTGCCGGCCGCCCTTGACCACCTTCGCGGTGCGATTCACCGCCACCAGCTTTTCGACAAACTCATCGCTCGACTGGTTCTTTTCCGCTCTTGCCATATGTGCGCTTCCTAGAACTCGAGGCCCGCTTCGCGCGCGGCATCCGCGAGCGCCTTGACGCGCCCGTGGTACTGAAATCCGGCCCGGTCGAAGGCCACCTTGTTGACACCGGCCGCCTTGGCGCGCTCGGCAATCACGCGGCCGACGGCCTTGGCCGCCTCCACATTGCCGGTGCCCTTGAGGCCCTCGCGCACGCTGCCCTGCAGGGTCGAGGCGGCCGCGATCACCTTACCGCCAGCGCCCTCGGTCACCTGGGCGTAAATGTGTTGCGCGGTGCGATGCACGCTCAGGCGTGCCACACCCAGCTGGCGGATGTGCTCGCGCGTCTTGATCGCGCGCCGAAAACGACGTTGTTTCTTGGTGATGATCATGGCTGCTACCTGTGGCCTGCGCTGGGAAGAGCCGGCGTCACTTCTTCTTCCCTTCCTTCAGGACGATCTTCTCGCCCGCGTAGCGCACACCCTTGCCCTTGTAGGGCTCGGGGGGACGCACGTCGCGGATCTCCGCGGCGACCTGGCCGACTTTCTGCCGGTCGATGCCCTTGATGACGATCTCGGTCTGGCTGGGCGCATCGATGGTGATGCCTTCGGGAATGGGAAAGGCCACCGGATGCGAGAAGCCGAGCGTCAGGTTGAGCACCTTGCCCTGTACCTGCGCGCGAAAGCCCACGCCCACCAGCTCGAGCTTCTTCTCGTAGCCCTTGGTGACACCCAGAACCATGTTGGCCAGATGCGCGCGCGTGGCGCCGGCCTGCGTGCGCGCCAGACCCGGATCGCTGTACTGGATCTCGAGCTTCTTGTCGCCCTGCACGACCGAGACACCGCGCCCCAGCGGCACGGAGAGCGAGCCCTTGGCGCCCTTGATCGTGACCGCCTCGGGGGTGACGGTGGCCGTCACGCCCTGCGGCAGGGTCACCGGTGCTTTGGCAATTCTCGACATGACTGCTTCCTCAGGCTCACGCCACGATGCACAGGACTTCGCCGCCCTGGCCGATGGAACGCGCCTGCTTGTCGGTCATCACGCCCTTGGGCGTGGAGACGATGACGGTGCCCATGCCGCCCAGGATCTTCGGCAGCTCGTCCTTGCCGCGGTAGATGCGCAGCCCGGGACGGCTCACCCGCTCGATGCGGTCGATGACGGGACGGCCCTCGTAATACTTCAAGCCGATGGTCAGCGTCGGCTTGCCGCCGTCGCTCTCGGTGCGGAAATCGGCGATGTAGCCCTCATCCTTCAACACCTTGACGATGGCGGTCTTCAGCTTCGACGACGCAAGCTGTATCTCGCTCTTGCCGGCGGTCTGGCCATTGCGGATGCGGGTCAGCAGATCGGCGATCGGATCGGTCATGCTCATGCGGTGTTCCTCACCAGCTCGCCTTGGTCAGGCCCGGGATCTCGCCACGGCTGGCGACCTCGCG
Source organism: uncultured Pseudomonadota bacterium (assembly GCA_963839055.1). Classification (GTDB taxonomy): domain Bacteria; phylum Pseudomonadota; class Gammaproteobacteria; order Steroidobacterales; family Steroidobacteraceae; genus 13-2-20CM-66-19. Next base: position 292,879 of record CAWITP010000001.1, read on the forward strand.
GATCTTGACGCGCGACAGGCCAAATTTGCGGTACACGCCGCGCGAGCGCCCGGTGATGGCGCAGCGGTTGCGTTGCCGCGAGGCGCTGGCATCGCGCGGCATGGCCTGCAGGCGCGTCTGCGCCGCGCCCCGCTCCTCCGGGGAGGTCTTCGGACTGCGGATCAGCTCCTTCAGCTGCGCGCGCCGTGTCGCATATCTCTTTACGATCTTGGCGCGCCGCTTCTCGCGCTCGACCATGCTCGTCTTCGCCATAATTCCTCTTACTTCCGGAACGGGAAGTTGAAAGCCTCGAGCAGTGCTCGGCCCTGACGGTTGTCCACCGCCGTCGTCGTAATCGTGATGTCCATGCCCCGTACCTGATCGACCTGGTCGTACTGGATCTCGGGGAAGATGATCTGCTCCTTCACGCCCAGGCTGTAGTTGCCCTGGCCGTCGAAGGAGCGCGGTGACACGCCGCGGAAGTCGCGGATGCGCGGCATCGCAATGTTGATCAGCCGGTCGAGGAACTCGTACATGCGCGCCCCGCGCAGGGTGACCTTGGCGCCCACCGCAAGCCCGGCACGCAGCTTGAAGGAGGCGATCGCCTTGCGCGACTTGGTGACCAGCGGCTTCTGCCCGGTGATCTTGCTCAAGTCGGTGACCGCGGCATCCATCACCTTGCGGTCGGCCACGGCCTCACCCACGCCCATGTTGAGCGTGATCTTGGTGATGCGCGGCACCTGCATGGCGTTCTCAATCTTCAGTTCCTGCTTCAGGCGCGGAACCACCGTCTCGCGGTAATACTCTTGCAGCCTTGCCATCTGTTACTTACCGAAGCCTTGTGTGTAACGAAGATGCGCGACGCTCAGGCGTCGATCATCTCGCCGTTGGATTTGAAGAAGCGCACGCGCTTGCCATCGGTGAGCGTCTTGAAGCCGATGCGATCGGCCTTCTTGGCGCTCGGATTCCAGATGGCCACCTTCGAGAGCGCGAGCGGCATCTCCTTCTCCACGATGCCGCCCTGGCGGCCCGCCTGTGGATTGGGCTTGGTGTGACGCTTCACGCGATTGACGCTCTCCACGAGGATCTGCTCGCCGCGCACCTGCAGTACCGCGCCGCGCCGGCCCTTGTCACGGCCGGACAGCACCACGACCTGATCGCCCTTGCGGATCTTGTTCACTACAACACCTCCGGAGCGAGCGAGATGATCTTCATGAACTGCACGTTGCGCAGCTCGCGGGTCACCGGGCCAAAGATGCGCGTGCCGATCGGCTCGAGCTTGTTGGTCAGCAACACCGCCGCGTTGCCATCGAAGCGAATGAGCGAGCCATCCGGACGCCGCACGCCGTGCGTGGTACGCACCACGACAGCGTCATACACCTCGCCCTTCTTGACCTTGCCGCGCGGGATCGCATCCTTGACGCTCACCTTGATGACATCACCCACGGTGGCGTAGCGCCGACGGGTACCGCCCAGCACCTTGATGCACATCAGCGTGCGCGCGCCGCTGTTGTCGGCGGCGTTGAGCATCGTTTGCAGCTGAATCATGGGCCCGCCTTCTCGAGCACTTCGATGATCCGCCACGACTTACGCCGCGACAGCGGGCGACAGGGGGCGATCGCCACCAGATCTCCCTGGCGCGTCTCGCCGCTCTCATCGTGCGCCAGCAGCTTGGTGGTGCGGCGGATGAACTTGCCGTAGGGCATGTGACGGATGAGGCGCTCGATCTCAACCGCCACCGTCTTCTGCATCTTGGTGCTCACCACGCGTCCGGTCAGAGTGCGCGCGCCCTTCACGGGGGCGCCGGACTGACTCGCCTTGGCGGCCGTGCTGTCGGCCGCTGCGTTGCCCGCCGTGGCATCGGCGGCGGCATCGGCGACGGCATCGGACGTGGCCTCGTTCTCACTCATGACTTCTTGCTCCCGCCGGCACGCTGCATTTCGCGCTGCACGGTCTTCAGGCGCGCAATATTGCGTCGCACCTTGCTGAACTGATCCGGCTTGGGCGACTGGCCGGTGGCGCGCTGCATGCGCAGCGCAAACTGCTCCTTGCGCAACTTGAGGAGCTCATCGGACAGCTGCTCGGCTGTCCTCGTGCGCAGCTCTTTCGCGTTCATCACTGAACCTGCCGTTTCACGAATGTCGTGGACACTGACAACTTCGAGCCCGCCAGCCGAAACGCCTCGCGCGCGGTGGTCTCATCCACCCCTTCCATCTCGAACAACACCTTGCCGGGACGCACCCGCGCCACCCAGTACTCGACGTTGCCCTTGCCGGCGCCCATGCGCACTTCCAGCGGCTTCTTGCTGATGGGCACATCGGGGAAGACGCGGATCCAGATCTGCCCGCCGCGCTTCACATAGCGCGCCATCGCGCGGCGCGCCGCCTCGATCTCACGCGCAGTCATGCGCGCGCGGCTGGTGGCCTTGAGGCCGAACTCGCCGAAGGACACGGAGCTGCCGCGCTGCGCCAGGCCGGCATTGCGGCCCTTGAACATCTTGCGGTACTTGGTGCGTTTTGGCTGCATCATGGCTGCGGTCTTCCCAACATCACGCCTGGACCGCAGCTTCGGTCGCAGGCTGCGCCACCGGAGCCGGAGTCGGCGCCGGCGCTGCGGCCTGCGCGGACTCGCCCTCGCCGGCGGCCTGCTCGAGCTCGACCTTATCAAACACTTCGCCCTTGAAGATCCACACCTTCACGCCGATCACGCCGTAAGTGGTGCGCGCCTCGGACAGGCCGTAGTCGATGTCGGCGCGGAAGGTATGCAGCGGAATGCGTCCCTCGCGATACCACTCAGTGCGGGCAATCTCCGAGCCGTTCAGCCGCCCGGAGACGCGCACCTTCACACCCAGCGCGCCGCTGCGCATGGTGCTCATGACCGCACGCTTCATGGCGCGACGGAACATCACGCGCTTCTCGATCTGCTGCGCGATGCTGTCGGCGACCAGCTGCGAATCGAGCTCGGGCTTGCGGATCTCCGCGATGTTGAGACGCACATCGCTGATGCTCATGCCGAGCAGCTTCGCAGTCTCCTGGCGCAGCTTCTCGATGTCCTCGCCCTTCTTGCCGATGACGATGCCAGGACGCGCGGTCTGAATCGTGATGTTGACTTTCTTCGCCGCCCGCTCGAGGTGAATGCGGCTGACGGAAGCCTCCGAGAGCTTCGAGCGCAGAAAAGTACGCACACGGAAGTCCGTGTGGACGTTTTCCGGAAACTGCTTGCGTCCCGCGTACCACTTGGACGTCCAGTCACGCGTGATGCCCAGGCGGATGCCGATCGGATTGACCTTCTGGCCCATGTTTAATCCTTCTTGCCGTCGCTCACCGCGACGGTGATGTGACTGTTGCGCTTGACGATGCGCGCTCCCCGCCCCTTGGCGCGGGCCGCGAAGCGCTTCAGCACCGGCGCGGCGTCCACGTGGATGAGGCTGACCTTCAGATCGTCCACATCGGCGCCGTGGTTGTGCTCGGCGTTGGCGACTGCGGACTCGAGCAGCTTGCGCACCAGCTCCGCACCCTTCTTCGGCATATATTTCAGCGTCGCGATCGCATTGCCCACGGGCTTGCCCCGCACGATGTCGGCAACGAGCCGGCACTTCTGCGGAGAGATGCGCGCGTAGCGCAGTACCGAGGTGACCTGCATGGAGACTCCTTACGCCGCCGACTCGACCTTGCGGTCGCCGGAGTGGGTCTTGAAGGTGCGCGTCGGGGCGAACTCGCCGAGCTTGTGACCCACCATGTTCTCGGTGACCAGCACCGGGATGTGCTGGCGGCCGTTATGCACGGCGATCGTCAGCCCCACCATGTCGGGTGTCACCATCGAGCGGCGCGACCAGGTCTTGATCGGCTTGCGGTCATTTTTGGCCGAGGCCACCTGCACCTTCTTCGCAAGATGCAGATCGACGAACGGGCCCTTCTTCAGTGAACGTGGCATCGGTTGCTCCGTCAGCGGATCCGGTTCTTGCGGCGCTGCACGATCATGTTGTCGGTGCGCTTGTTGTGGCGCGTCTTCAGTCCCTTGGCGTTCTGGCCCCACGGGGAGACCGGGTGCGGATTGCCCTGACCGGACTTACCCTCACCACCGCCGTGCGGGTGATCGACCGGGTTCATGGCAAGCCCGCGCACGGTCGGCCGGATGCCGAGCCAGCGCTTCGCCCCGGCCTTACCGTAGCTGCGCAGGTTGTGCTCGTCGTTGCTGACCTCGCCAATGGTGGCGCGGCAGTCGATGTGCACCTTGCGTGTCTCGCCGGACTTCAGGCGCAGGTAGGCATAGATGCCTTCACGCGCGGTGAAGGCAACGGAGCTGCCGGCGCTGCGCGCGAGCTGGCCACCCTTGCCGGCCTTCAGCTCGACGTTGTGAACCGTGGAACCCACCGGAATGTGCCGCAGCGACATGGCGTTGCCGGGCTTGATGGGTGAATCGGCCCCCGAGCGCACCTCCTCCCCGGGTTTGACGCCCTTGGGCGCCAGGATGTAGCGCCGCTCCCCATCGACATACTTCACGAGCGCGATGTGCCCCGTACGGTTCGGATCGTACTCGATGCGCTCCACCACGCCGGTCACGCCGTCCTTGTCGCGCTTGAAGTCGATCAGGCGGTACTTCTGCCGCGAGCCGCCGCCCACGTGCCGCGTGGTGATGCGGCCGGAATGGTTGCGCGCCCCGGTCTTGTTCTGGTGCGAGGTCAGCGGCAGGTACGGGCCGCCCTTGTACAGATGCGAGCGGTCGACCTTGACCACCGAACGGGTCCCGGGAGAGGTCGGCTTGTATTTGATCAGCGCCATGTCGTTGCCTCAGCCCTTCGCGCGAGCTTCGTAGTCGATCGCCTGGCCGGCCGCGAGGCTGACATAGGCTTTCTTCCAGTCCTGCGTGCGGCCCAGGGTCTTGCCGAAACGACGTGACTTGCCGGGCTCATTCACCACCCGCACACCGCTCACCTTGACTTCGAACATCAGCTCAACCGCTTGCTTGATGTCCACCTTGGTGGCATCGCGGCGCACGCGGAAGGTGTACTGGTTGTGGTTCTGCATCGCGAGCGAGGTCTTCTCGGTCACGTGCGGGGCGATCAGCACATTCATCAACTGCTCGCGCTTCATTGCAGTCGCTCCTCGAGCATCTTCACGGCGCCGCGCGTCGCCAGCACTTTGTCGTGGCCGGCGAGTGCCAGCGGATTGAGGCCGCCCACCTCGATGACCTCGACGTAGGGCAGATTGCGCGCCGCCAGCAGCAGCTTCTCATCGCTTGCCTCGAGGATGATCAGCACCTTCTGCAGGCCCCACTGCCGCAGCTGCTGCGCGAGCAGCCGCGTCTTCGGCGCCTCGAGCTCGATGCCGTCAGTCACCAGGAAGCGCTCGGTGCGGGCCAGCTCGGAGAGCATGGAACGGATGGCCCCGCGATACATCTTGCGGTTCACCTTCTGCTCGAAGCTGCGCGGCTTGGCGGCGAAGGTCCGTCCGCCGCCCACCCAAATCGGGCTGCGGCTGGAACCGGCGCGCGCCTGGCCGGTGCCCTTCTGCGCCCAGGGCTTGCGGCCGCCGCCGCGCACTTCGGCGCGCGTCTTCTGCGCCTTGGTGCCCGAGCGGCTGGCGTTGCGATAGGCCACCACGACCTGGTGCACCAGTGCTTCGTTGAACTGCTGGCCGAAGGCCGCCTCGGAGACCTGCAGCTCGCCGCCGCCATTCACGAGTTTGAGTGTTGCCATGGCTTACTTCTTCCCCGCCTTGGCCGGATCCTTCGAGGGGCCCGAGCCCACCTTGCTCGGCGTCACGGTCTTGCGGGCCTTGCGGCGCGCCGCCTTCAGCGAGGGGCGCACGATCACCTGGCCACCCTCGGCACCCGGTACCGCGCCACGGATCAGCAGCAGATTGCGCTCGAGGTCCACTTCCACGACCCGCAGGTTCTCGGTGGTGCGACGCATCACGCCCATGTGGCCGGACATGCGCCGGCCCTTGAAGACGCGGCCGGGAGTCTGGCGCTGACCGATGGAGCCGGGGGAGCGATGCGAGACCGAGACACCGTGGGTGGCCGGCAGGCCGCCGAAGTTATGGCGCTTCATGGTGCCCGCGAAGCCCTTGCCGATCGTGGTTCCGGTGACATCCACCGGCTCGCCGGCCTTGAACAGGTCAGCCTTGAGCTCCGCTCCCGCCTGCAGGTCGGACTTCTCCGCGCCGCGCAGCCGGAACTCCACCAGCGCCTTGCCGGGGGCGACGGACGCCTTGGCATAATGACCGGCCAGGGCCTTGGAGAAGAGCTGCGGCCGGCGGGTGCCATAGGTCACCTGCACGGCGCGGTAGCCGTCCTTCTCCTGCGACTTCACGAGCGTGACGCGGTTCGGCAGAACCTCGATCACGGTCACCGGCACGGTCTCGCCGGCGTCCGTGAACACACGCGTCATGCCGACCTTGCGGCCGACCAGTCCGATTGCCATGTGTTATTTCCTCAGCACACCCCTGCCCGTTCGCAATGCAACGGACAGGTCACCAAATTCCGGCGCCACCGCGCACGGCTTATTCGCGCTGCGGCGCAGGTGAAGGTGTAGAACACAACGGAGAGGCGCGCGCTGCTGCGCTGCGCTGATCTCGAGTGGTCTTGGAGTTTCGCGAGCCGTACGGCCCGTCCCCAACCTCGCCCGATGCCGCTTTTAGAGCGACGGTCGCGACCCCTGAATATAGAGGTCCCCGACGCAGGGCCGCGGAGTATACGCGGCCAGTTCCCCTACAGCAACGTTACGCGCTGAACGCTAGTTGAGCTTGATCTGGACGTCGACGCCGGCGGGCAGCTCGAGCTTCATGAGCGCATCCACCGTCTTGTCGGTCGGATTCAGGATGTCCATGAGGCGCTTGTGGGTGCGCAGCTCGAACTGGTCGCGCGCATCCTTATCGGAGTGCGGCGACACCAGCAGGGTGAAGCGCTCCATCTTGGTGGGCAGCGGCACCGGACCGCGCACCGTCGCGCCGGTGCGCTTGGCGGTCTCGACGATCTCGCGGGCGGAGCTGTCGATCAGGCGGTGATCGAAAGCCTTGAGACGAATACGAATGTTCTGATTAGCCATGCGACACCTTACTTCATGATCTTGGCGACGACACCGGCACCGACGGTCTTGCCCCCCTCACGGATGGCAAACCGCAGCCCCTCCTCCATCGCAATCGGGCTGATCAGCTCCACGCTGATCTTGATGTTGTCCCCGGGCATGATCATCTCGGTCCCCGCAGGCAACTCAATCGCCCCCGTCACATCGGTCGTGCGAAAGTAGAACTGCGGCCGATAGCCCTTGAAAAACGGCGTGTGTCGGCCCCCCTCCTCCTTGGTCAGCACATACACCTCCGCCTCAAACTGCGTGTGCGGGGTAATGCTCCCAGGCTTGGCCAGCACCTGACCGCGCTCCACTTCCTCGCGCTTCGTGCCCCGCAACAGCACCCCAACGTTGTCTCCCGCCTGCCCCTCATCCAGAAGCTTGCGAAACATCTCAACCCCAGTGCAGGTGGTCTTCACCGTGGGCCGCAACCCCACTATCTCCACCTCATCATTCACCTTCACCACCCCGCGCTCAATGCGCCCAGTCACCACCGTGCCGCGCCCGGAGATCGAAAATACATCCTCTACAGGCATCAAAAACGGCTTCTCTACCTCCCGCTTGGGTATCGGAATGTACTTGTCCATCTCCTCCACCAGCTTCACCACCGCCGGCACCCCAATCTCGCTCTTGTCCCCCTCCAGCGCCTTCAACGCCGACCCAATCACAATCGGCGTCTTCTCCCCCGGAAACTTGTAAAGCGTCAGCAGCTCGCGCACCTCCATCTCCACCAGCTCCAGCAGCTCCTTGTCATCCACCATGTCCGCCTTGTTCATGAACACCACGATGTAGGGCACCCCCACCTGGCGCGCCAGCAAAATGTGCTCGCGCGTCTGCGGCATCGGCCCATCAGCGGCCGAAACCACCAAAATCGCCCCATCCATCTGCGCCGCACCCGTGATCATGTTCTTCACATAGTCCGCATGCCCAGGACAATCCACATGCGCGTAGTGCCGCTCCTTGCTCTGATACTCCACGTGCGCCGTGGAGATCGTAATCCCACGCGCCTTCTCCTCCGGGGCCTTGTCAATCTGGTCATACGCCATGAACTGACCCCCGTGCGTCTCGGCCATCACCTTCGTCAGCGCCGCCGTCAGCGTCGTCTTCCCATGATCCACATGCCCTATCGTCCCCACATTCACATGCGGCTTGCTGCGTTCGAACTTCTCTTTCGACATGATGTTGGTTTCCTGCTGAGGCCTTCAGCTCATTTCCTGATAATTGAATCGGCGATGTTGGGCGGCACTTCGATGTACTTCTCGAATTCCATGGTGAAGGTCGCCCGACCCTGGCTCATGGAACGCACCGTGGTGGCGTAGCCGAACATCTCCGACAGCGGCACTTCCCCGGTGATGACTTTGCCGGCGGCGCCCTCGTCCATACCGGTGATCTGTCCGCGGCGGCGGTTCAGGTCGCCGATCACATCGCCGGAGTATTCCTCCGGGGTGACCACCTCGACCTTCATGATCGGCTCGAGCAACACCGGCTTCGCCTTGCGGAAGCCGTCCTTGAAGCCCATGGAGCCTGCGATCTTGAACGCCATCTCGTTGGAATCCACATCGTGATAGGAGCCATCGAACAGGGTGACCTTCACATCCACCACGGGATAGCCCGCGATGACACCTGTCTCCACCGCTTCCTTCACGCCCTTGTCGACGGCCGGGATGTATTCACGCGGCACGCTGCCACCGACGACCCCGTTCACAAACTCATAACCCTTGCCGGGATTGGGCTCGATCTTCAGCCACACGTGTCCGTACTGGCCGCGGCCGCCGGACTGGCGCACGAACTTGCCCTCGGAGTCCACGGTACCGCGGATGGTCTCGCGATAGGCGACCTGCGGCTTGCCGACATTCGCCTCCACCTTGAACTCGCGCTTCATGCGATCGACGATGATCTCCAGGTGCAGCTCGCCCATGCCGGAGATGATGGTCTGGCCCGACTCCTGGTCGGTGGCCATGCGGAAGGAGGGATCCTCCTTCGCCAGGCGCTGCAGGGCGAGACCCATCTTCTCCTGGTCCGCCTTGGTTTTGGGCTCCACGGCGACCGAAATCACCGGCGCCGGAAACACCATCTTCTCGAGCGTGATCACCTTGTCGAGATCGCACAGCGTATCGCCGGTGATGACATCCTTCAGTCCCACCGCCGCGGCGATGTCGCCGGCGCGCACTTCCTTGATCTCGGTGCGGTCGCTGGCGTGCATCTGCAGCAGGCGCCCGATGCGCTCCTTGCGATCCTTACTCGGCACGTACACCGTGTCCCCCGAGCTCAACATGCCGGAGTACACACGGAAGAAGGTCAGGTTGCCGACGAACGGATCGTTCAGGATCTTGAAAGCGAGCGCGGCGAAGGGCTCATCATCACTCGCCCGACGGGTGGCGGGCGCGCCCTGGGTGTTGATGCCTTTCACATCCGGCATCTCCACGGGCGAAGGCATGAATTCGATCACCGCATCCAGCAGCGCCTGCACGCCCTTGTTCTTGAAGGCGGTGCCGCACATGACCAGCACGATCTCGTTGCGGATGGAGCGCGCGCGCAGGCCGCTGCGGATCTCCTCCTCGCTGAGCTCCTGGCCCTCGAGATACTTGTTGAGCAGCTCCTCGTTGGCTTCCGCGGCCGCCTCGATCATGCGGCTGCGATACTCCTCGGCCTCCTGCCTGAGCGCCGCCGGAATGTCGCGGTACTCGAACTTCATCCCCTGGGTCTCCATGTCCCAGTAGATGGCCTTCATGCGGATCAGATCGATCACGCCCTCGAAGTGATCCTCGGCGCCGATCGGCACCTGGATGGGGACCGGGTTGCCGCGCAGGCGGCTCCTGATCTGCTCGATGCAACGAAGGTAGTTCGCGCCGGCGCGATCCATCTTGTTGACGAAGGCGATGCGCGGCACGGCGTAGCGGTTCATCTGCCGCCACACCGTCTCGGATTGCGGCTGCACGCCCGAGACGGCACAGAACAGCGCCACGGCGCTATCGAGTACCCGCAGCGAGCGCTCCACCTCGATGGTGAAGTCGACGTGTCCGGGGGTGTCGATGATGTTGATACGGTGCTCGGGGAAGCTGTTGTCCATCCCCTTCCAGAAGCAGGTGGTGGCGGCGGCGGTGATGGTGATACCGCGCTCCTGCTCCTGCTCCATGTAGTCCATCACGGCCGCGCCGTCATGGACCTCACCGATTTTGTGCGAGACCCCGGTATAGAACAGGATGCGCTCGGTCGTCGTCGTCTTCCCGGCGTCGATGTGCGCCGAGATGCCGATGTTCCGATACCGCTCGATGGGCGTCGCGCGTGCCACAGATGCCGTTCCGTCCGAAAGTCCGCAAGCTGAGGGGAGCCGCTGCTACCAGCGGTAGTGGGCGAAGGCCTTGTTGGCCTCGGCCATGCGATGGGTGTCCTCGCGCTTGCGGACGGCAGCGCCGCGGTTCTCCGCGGCATCCATCAGCTCGTGCGCCAGGCGAAACGCCATCGACTTCTCGCTGCGGTCCCGAGCGGCCTCGATGACCCAGCGCATCGCCAGTGTCTGGCGGCGGGTGGCCCGAACTTCAACGGGCACCTGGTAGGTCGCGCCACCGACGCGGCGCGATTTCACTTCAACAACCGGCTTGACGTTGTCCAGGGCCGTGGAGAGCACCTCGATCGACTCGGCTCCCTTCTTACCGGTCTTCTCGCCGATGCGATCCAGGGCGCCATAGATGATGCGCTCGGCCGCGGACTTCTTGCCGCTCTTCATGATGACGTTCATGAATTTGGCCAGCATGTCATTGTTGAATTTGGGGTCCGGCAGAATGGTGCGGACCGGGGCTGCTGCACGACGCGACATGGTTCAGGTCCTCACTTCTTCGGCCGCTTGGCGCCGTACTTCGAGCGCGATTGCTTGCGCTCACCAACTCCGGCGCAGTCCAGCGTGCCGCGCACGGTGTGATAGCGCACGCCGGGCAGGTCCTTGACGCGGCCGCCGCGGATCAGCACCACCGAGTGCTCCTGCAGGTTGTGGCCTTCGCCGCCGATGTAGCTCGTGACCTCGTAGCCATTGGTCAGCCGCACGCGGCACACCTTACGCAGCGCCGAGTTCGGCTTCTTGGGCGTGGTGGTGTACACACGGGTACACACGCCGCGCTTCTGGGGCGAGGCGCCGAGGGCCGGCACCTTCGTTTTCTCTGCTCTCGTCCGGCGGGGTTGCCGGATCAGCTGACCAGTGGTCGCCATGCGTCGGTTATCTCCAGATCCTGCGGCTCGCGATATCCCGAGCCCGCGCTCGCGTTTGAGCGCCTAGAAGAAGACCGGGCCGCCTGCAAAGAGGCGGCCCGGTGCTGAAAAACGGGTCGGCGCGCGCAGACGCTGAGCTGGCGGGCCGGATCGACAAAGGCCGGCGATTCTAGGTACGCGCTGCTGGAGTGTCAACCAGATGACAGGCTGCGCGCGGGCGCCGCGCACCCTATGATTCGCAGCCGCTGCACCCGTGCGCGGCCGGCACGGGCTGCGGTGCGGCTCCTGCACTCACCTGACCCGGCCGGAGGCTCGACCATGAACTCGAATGACCGCCTGCTCTCGCCGTCGACCGCCAGGCTCGCGCCATCCGCCGCCAGGCTCGCGGCACGGGCCGCGCGCCTGGCGCCCCGGGCTGTCCTGCTGCCGCTGCTCATTTTGCTCTTCAGCAGCGGCGTCCCCGGCTGGAGCGTCGCCCGGGCAGGGGATATCTATGATGCCGCCGTAGCACATGCCGGCCGCACCGAGGCCGATCGCAAGCGGGATGAGCTGGATCACCCGGCCGAGATCCTGCGCCTCGCCGGCATCAAGCCCGGCATGAAGGTGGCCGATGTGCTCGCCGGCGACGGCTACTACAGCGAGCTGCTGAGCCACGTCGTGGGTCCCAAGGGCCACGTGCTCCTCATTAACAATGCCGCCTTTGACCACTGGAGCGATGAGGGCTGGCGGGCGCGCCTGGCGCATAACCGCCTGCCGAATGTCGAGCACCGCACGGTGGACATCAACCACCCGGAGCTGGGCACCGGGACGCTCGATGCGATCTTCCTCATCAAGGTCTACCACGACCTGTATTGGGTGGACAGCGCTCATGAGACGCCGTGGCCGCAGGTGGATACCGCCCAGGTACTCGATCAGCTGGCGCGTGCACTCAAGCGCGGCGGCACGCTGGTCATAGTCGATCACTCGGCCAAGCCCGGTAGCGGCAGCAGCGTCGCCGGCTCGCTGCACCGCATCGAAGAAGCCTATACGCGTCGAGACTGGGAGTCGCGCGGGCTGAAGGTCGTGGCCAGCAGTGACGTCCTGCGCCGCACGGAAGATGCGCGGGACCAGATCACCTATAAGGGCCCCATGCTCGGCAAGACGGATCGTTTCGTCCTGGTGTTCCGCAAACCGTAGTCACGCGTTCTTCTGCAGAAGGCAGCTGGCCGCGCGATGACTTCACGCGAGCGCTACGTGCTGGCCGCGACCGTGCTCGGCTCGAGCATTGCCTTCATCGATGGCTCCGTGGTGAACGTGGCGCTACCGCGCATGGAGAGCGACCTGCACACCTCGCTGGCCGCCATGACCTGGGTGAGCAACGCCTATACGCTGTGCCTGTCCTCGCTCGTGCTGGTGGGCGGCGCGGCCGCAGACCAGCTGGGACGCCGGCGGATATTCGTCCTCGGCCTCACGATATTCGCACTGGCCTCGGTCGGCTGCGGTCTGGCGCCGAATGTTGACACGCTGATCCTCGCGCGCGCCGTGCAGGGTGTCGGGGCCGCGCTCCTCATTCCCTGCTCACTGGCCATCATCGGCGCGACGTTCGACCAGGAAGCGCGGGCGACGGCGATCGGCATCTGGTCCGGCGCCTCCGCCATCGCCGCCGGAGCCGGCCCGCTGCTGGGTGGAGTGCTGGTCGATCATCTCTCCTGGCGAGCCATCTTTCTGATCAACCCGGTGCTGGCCGTGCCCACCGTGTGGATCGCCCTGCGACACATGGCGGAGAGTTGGGATCGGGAGAGCCCGCACGGCCTCGATTGGCGCGGCGCGCTACTCGTGTTGGGCGGCCTGGGCCTGCTGGTGTACGGACTCATCGAAGCGGCTGCGCAGGGCTGGAGGAGCCAGGTCGTCGGGGGCTCGCTCGCCGCGGCCGTGGCACTCCTGATCGCTTTCCTCATCGTCGAGCAGCGCAGCAAGGCGCCGATGATGCCGCTCAATCTCTTCCGCTCGCGCCTGTTCCGCGGCATCAATCTGCAAACCCTGCTGCTGTACGGCGGCTTGAGTGGCACGATGTTCTTCCTGCCGTTCCTGCTGATTCAGGTGCATGGCTACAGCGCCACGGCAGCGGGCGCGGCGTTCCTCCCCTTCACACTCATCCTGGGACTGCTGTCCGGCTGGGCCGGACGCCTCGGGCACCGGCTCGGCGCGCGCCTGCCACTCACCGTGGGTCCCACGGTGGTGGCCGCGGGCTTCGTGTTGCTCGCCCTGTTGGGTGGCGAGTCCGCCTACGCGCGCGGCTTTCTGTTACCGATCACGGTCTGCGGGCTGGGCATGGCCATCACCGTCGCGCCGCTCACGACCACCGTGTTGAATTCGGTCGCACAGCATCGCAGCGGCACGGCCTCGGGCATCAACAACGCCGTCACGCAGGTGGCTAGCCTGTTGTGCATCGCCATTCTCGGCACCATCAGCGTAACCACCCTCGATGCAAGGCTCGCCCAAGGCGCCAGGGTGCGAGCCGCGCCCGCGGCGGTGCAGAGGCTCGTGGGACAGGCTCGCGGTGGCCTGGTGATGCCGGAGATGCGCGCCGCTCCTGCGAGCGAGCGGGCCGCCGCGCGCAACATCATCCAGGCGGCCTTCTTCGCCAGCATCCGCAAGGTGATGTTGATTTCCGCCGCGCTGGCCCTGCTCAGTGCGCTCGTCGCGGCGGTGACCCTGCCATCAAGAGAAAGGCCGGTGGAATCGCTCCCACCGGCCCCGGGCATACCCCACTAACTGCGCAAGCAGCTCAGCCTTCGGCACTCTCCGACTCGGCCCCGACGTTGGTTTCCTCCGCGTCCGGCAGGCCGCCACCGACATCCATGAAGCTGCGCCGGCCGCCATCCTCCGTCTTGCGACGGCGGGAAGCATGGGCTGCGAAGCCCGTACCGGCCGGAATCAGTCTGCCGACGATGACGTTTTCCTTCAGTCCGCGCAGATCGTCCTTGAGGCCCCGGACCGCCGCTTCGGTAAGCACGCGGGTGGTCTCCTGGAAGGAGGCCGCCGAGATGAAGGACTCCGTCGCAAGCGAGGCCTTGGTGATGCCGAGCAGCACCGGCTGCAGGCGGGCCGGCTGCTTGCCGTCCTGCTTGGAGCGGTCGTTGATGTCCAACGCCCGGGCGCGATCCAGCTGCTCGCCGCGCAGCAGCGTGGTCTCGCCGATCTCCTGCACCTCGGTCTTGCGCAGCATCTGCCGGATGATCACCTCGATGTGCTTGTCATTGATCTTCACACCCTGCAGGCGATACACATCCTGGATCTCACGCACCAGGTAGTTGGCCAGCGCCTCGACGCCCTGCAGACGCAGGATGTCGTGCGGGTTCGGCTCGCCGTCGGCGATCACCTCGCCGCGCTCGACCGTCTCACCCTCGAACACGTTGAGCTGCCGCCACTTCGGGATGAGCTCCTCGTACTTCTCACCATCGTCGCTGGTGATGATCAGACGCCGCTTGCCCTTGGTTTCCTTGCCGAAGCTGACCGTGCCGGACTTCTCGGCGAGGATGGCCGGATCCTTCGGCTTGCGCGCCTCGAACAGATCCGCCACACGCGGCAGACCGCCGGTGATGTCGCGGGTCTTGGAGGACTCCTGCGGAATGCGCGCGATGACATCGCCCACCGATACGCGTGCGCCATCCTCGAGGCTGACGAACGCACCCGGCGGCAGCGTGTACACCGCCGGAATCTCGGTGTTGGCAAAGGTCACTTCCTTGCCCTTCGTGTTCACCAGCTTCATGGTGGCGCGCAGGTCCTTGCCACCGCGCTGCTTGGTGTCGAGCACCACGGTGCTCGAGAGCCCCGTGACCTCGTCCACCTGCGAGGTGACCGTCATGCCATCGATGAAGTCCTGGAACTTGAGGAAGCCGGCGACCTCGGTCACCACCGGGTGGGTATGCGGATCCCAGGTGGCCACGACCTGGCCGCCGTTCACCGCATCGCCTTCCTTCGCCGTGATCACGGCGCCGTAGGGGATCTTGTAGCGCTCGCGCTCGCGGCCGAACTCATCGACCACGCCGATCTCGCCGGAACGGGAGACGGCCACCAGATGACCCTTCTCGTGCTGCACCGTCTTGACATGATGGAAGCGCAGCACGCCCTTGTTACGTACCTCGACACTGCTCGCCGCCGCAGCTCGCGAGGCAGCACCACCGATGTGGAAGGTGCGCATGGTGAGCTGCGTGCCCGGCTCGCCGATCGATTGTGCCGCGATGACACCGACCGCCTCACCGATGCTGATGGAGCGGCCCCGCGCCAGATCGCGTCCGTAACAGGACGAGCACACGCCATAACGGGTCTCGCAGGTGATGGGTGAGCGAACCAGCATCTGGTCCACGCCCTCCTGTTCCAGAGCCCGCACCAGCTTCTCATCGAGCAGTGTGTTCTTGGCGATCAGCACCTCGGTAGTGCCAGGCTTGATGATGTCTTCGGCAATCACGCGGCCGAGCACCCGCTCGCCGAGCGCTTCGACCACATCACCGCCCTCGACCAGCGGAGCCATGCTCAGGCCGTTGGAGGTGCCGCAATCGACCTCGGTCACCACCAGATCCTGCGCCACATCGACCAGCCGACGGGTCAGGTAGCCGGAGTTGGCTGTCTTCAACGCCGTGTCGGCCAGACCCTTGCGGGCGCCGTGCGTGGAGATGAAGTACTGCAGCACGTTCAGACCTTCGCGGAAGTTCGCCGTGATCGGCGTCTCGATGATGGAGCCATCCGGCTTCGCCATCAGTCCGCGCATCCCGGCGAGCTGACGGATCTGCGCAGCGGAGCCGCGCGCGCCGGAGTCAGCCATCATGAAGATCGAGTTGAAGGACTTCTGCTTACGCTGCTGTCCCTTGGAGTCCGTGGCTTCCTCGGTGCCGAGCTTCTCCATCATGGCCTTCGCCACCTGATCGTTCGCTCGCGACCAGATGTCGACCACCTTGTTGTAACGCTCGCCGTTGGTGACCAGACCCGAGGAGTACTGATCCTGGATCTCCTTCACCTCGTGGTCCGCCGAGGCCACGATGCGGCCCTTCTGCTCCGGGATGACGATGTCGTCGATGCCGAAGGAGACGCCCGAACGCGTGGCATAGTGGAAGCCGGTGTACATGAGCTGATCGGCGAACACCACGGTCTCTTTCAGACCCAGCGCGCGATAGCAGGCATTGATCGTCGCCGAGATGGCCTTCTTGGTCATGTCGATGTTGATCAGATCGAAGGACAGGCCCTTGGGCAGGATCTCCGACAGCAGCGCGCGGCCGACCGTCGTCTCCACCAGTCGCTGCCGCTCGTGCAGGGAGCCGCCCTCGCCACGCGTATGCTCGCGCAAGCGCACCTTGATACGCGCCTGCAGATCGATGCTGCGGCTCTCGTACGCCCGGTGTACTTCCGCGACATCGGAGAAGGACATGCCCTCACCGCGTGCGCCGACCCGCTCACGGGTCATGTAGTACAACCCCAGCACCACGTCCTGTGAGGGCACGATGATCGGATCACCGTTGGCGGGCGAGAGGATGTTGTTGGAGGACATCATCAGCGCGCGCGCTTCGAGCTGTGACTCGAGGGACAGCGGCACGTGTACCGCCATCTGGTCACCGTCGAAGTCCGCGTTGAATGCCGTGCAGACGAGCGGATGCAGCTGGATGGCCTTGCCTTCCACCAGCAGCGGCTCGAAAGCCTGGATGCCCAGGCGATGCAGCGTGGGCGCGCGATTCAGCAGCACGGGATGCTCGCGGATGACCTCCTCGAGGATGTCCCACACTTCCGGACCCTCGCGCTCCACCAGGCGCTTGGCCGCCTTGATGGTCGAGGCCTCGCCGCGCAACTGCAGCTTCTGGAAGATGAACGGCTTGAACAGCTCGAGCGCCATCTTCTTCGGCAATCCGCACTGGTGCAGACGCAGCTGCGGGCCGACCACGATGACCGAGCGGCCGGAGTAGTCCACGCGCTTGCCGAGCAGGTTCTGGCGGAAGCGCCCCTGCTTGCCCTTGATCATGTCGGCCAGCGACTTCAGCGGCCGCTTGTTGGTGCCGGTGATGGCGCGGCCGCGCCGGCCGTTGTCGAGCAGCGCATCGACGGCTTCCTGCAGCATGCGCTTCTCGTTGCGCACGATGATGTCCGGAGCGTTCAGCTCCAGCAGGCGCCGCAGGCGGTTGTTGCGGTTGATGACGCGGCGATACAGATCGTTCAGATCCGAGGTGGCAAAGCGGCCGCCATCCAGTGGCACCAGCGGGCGCAGATCCGGCGGCAGCACCGGCAGCACGGTCAGCACCATCCACTCGGGCTTGTTGCCGGACTCGATGAAGGACTCCACCAGCTTCAGCCGCTTCGACAGCCGCTTCAGCTTGGTCTCAGACGAGGTGGCGCCCATCTCCTCGCGGATCTTGACCATCTCCTGCGCCAGATCGATGGTGCGCAGCAGCTCGAACACGGCTTCGGCGCCCATGCGGGCGTCGAACTCATCACCGTGCTCCTCGATGGACTCGAGGTACATCTCATCGGTGAGCAGCTGACCGCGCTGCATCGGGGTCATGCCCGGATCGATGACCACGAAGGCCTCGAAGTACAGCACGCGCTCGATCTCGCGCAGTGTCATGTCGAGCATCAGGCCGATGCGCGAGGGCAGGGACTTCAGGAACCAGATGTGCGCCGTGGGGCTGGCGAGCTCGATGTGACCCATGCGCTCGCGGCGCACCTTCGACTGGGTCACTTCCACGCCGCACTTCTCGCACACCACACCGCGGTGCTTGAGGCGCTTGTACTTGCCGCACAGGCACTCGTAGTCCTTCACCGGCCCGAAGATCTTGGCGCAGAACAGGCCATCGCGCTCGGGCTTGAAGGTGCGGTAGTTGATGGTCTCGGGCTTCTTCACCTCGCCGTACGACCACGCACGGATCATCTCCGGCGAGGCGAGACCGATCTTGATCGAGTCGAAGTGCTCGACCGGAGCATGTTGCTTGAACAGTTTCAGTAGGTCTTTCATTTAGTCTTGCTCCAGCTCCATGTTGATGCCGAGCGAACGGATTTCCTTCACCAGCACGTTGAAGGACTCCGGCATGCCGGCATCCATCTGGTGATTGCCGTCGACGATGTTCTTGTACATCTTCGTGCGGCCATTCACGTCATCGGACTTGACGGTCAGCATCTCCTGCAAGGTATAGGCTGCGCCGTAGGCCTCGAGCGCCCAGACTTCCATCTCACCGAAGCGCTGGCCGCCGAACTGCGCCTTGCCACCCAGCGGCTGCTGCGTGACCAGGCTGTACGGACCGGTAGAGCGGGCGTGCATCTTGTCGTCCACCAGGTGGTTGAGCTTCAGCATGTACATGTAGCCCACCGTCACCTGACGCTCGAAGCGCTCGCCCGTGCGGCCGTCGAACAGATGCGTCTGCCCGTTGAGCGGCAGATCGGCCAGTCCCAGCAGCCGCTTGATCTCCTCTTCACTGGCGCCATCGAACACCGGCGTCGCCATCGGCACGCCGTTCGAGAGATTGCGCGCCAGCTGCAGCAGGTCGGCATCTCCCAGGGAGTCGATGTCCTCCTTCTGACCGCCGGTCTCGTTGTAGACGCGTTTGACGAAGTTGCGCAGCTCAACCACTGCCGCCTGCGCCTCGAGCATGCGCCCGATCTTCAGGCCGACGCCTTTGGCTGCCCACCCCAAGTGCGTCTCCAGCACCTGACCGACGTTCATGCGTGAGGGCACGCCGAGCGGGTTGAGGACGATGTCGACCGGCGTCCCGTCATCCAGGTACGGCATATCCTCCACCGGCACGATGGTGGAGATGACGCCCTTGTTGCCGTGACGGCCGGCCATCTTGTCGCCCGGCTGTACGCGGCGCTTCACCGCGAGATACACCTTGACCATCTTCAGCACACCGGGAGCCAGATCATCGCCCGCGGTGATCTTCGCCTTCTTGTCATCCAGGCGCTTCTCGAACGCCTTGCGCTGCAGCTTCAGACGCTCGGAGGTCTGCTCCAGCTGCGAGTTGGCATCCTCATCCTCCAGGCGGATCTCGAACCACTCCTCGCGGGGCAGCTCATCCAGGTACTCGGAGGTGATCTGGGTCGCAGCCTTCAGCTTGCGCGGCCCGCCGGCGGCCGGCTGGCCGATCAGCATGTCACGCACGCGCTGGTACAGGTCGTCCTCGAGAATGCGCTGCTGATCGGCAAAGTCCTTGCGGACCCGCTCGATCTCGGCCTTCTCGATCGAGAGCGCACGCGAATCCTTGTCCACGCCATCGCGGGTGAACACGCGCACGTCGATCACCGTGCCATCCATGCCCGGAGGCACGCGCAGGCTGGTGTCCTTCACATCCGAAGCCTTCTCGCCGAAGATCGCGCGCAGCAGCTTCTCTTCCGGGGTCAGCTGGGTCTCGCCTTTCGGGGTGACCTTGCCGACCAGGATGTCGCCCGCCTTGACCTCGGCGCCGATGAAGGCAATGCCGGCCTCATCGAGCTTCGCAAGCGCCGCATCGCCGACGTTCGGAATGTCGGCGGTGATCTCCTCCGGCCCGAGCTTGGTATCCCGCGCCACGCAGGTCAGCTCCTCGATGTGAATCGTGGTGAAGCGATCCTCCTGCACGACGCGCTCGGAGATCATGATCGAGTCTTCGAAGTTGTAGCCGTTCCAGGGCATGAACGCGACCAGCAGGTTCTGGCCGAGCGCCAGCTCACCCAGGTGCGTGGAGGGCCCATCGGCCAGCACATCCCCGCGCGCAATTACATCGCCGGCATTCACCAGCGGACGCTGATTGATGCAGGTGTTCTGGTTGGAACGCGTGTACTTGGTCAGGTTGTAGATATCCACGCCCGGCTCACCGGCGGTGGTCTCGTTGTCATTGACCCGCACCACGATGCGCGAGGCATCCACCGAGTCGACCGTGCCGCCGCGCTTGGCGACGACCGTGACGCCCGAGTCGATCGCCACCGGACGCTCCATGCCGGTACCCACGAGCGGCACCTCGGAGCGCAGCGTCGGCACCGCCTGGCGCTGCATGTTGGATCCCATGAGCGCGCGGTTGGCATCGTCGTGCTCGAGGAACGGAATCAGCGACGCTGCGACCGACACGATCTGCTTCGGGCTGACGTCCATGTAGTTGATCCGCTCGCGCGGCATCAGGGTGAACTCGTTCTGGAAGCGGCAGGACACGAGCTCGTCCGACAGCTCACCCTTCGGGCCGAGCTGCGCATTGGCCTGGGCCACGGCGAACTCGCCTTCCTCGATGGCAGACAGAAAATCGATGCGATCGGTGACCCGACCGCCCTCGACGCGGCGGTACGGCGTCTCGAGGAAGCCGTACTGGTTGGTCCGCGCATACACCGAGAGTGAGTTGATAAGACCGATGTTCGGACCTTCCGGCGTCTCGATCGGGCAGACCCGTCCGTAGTGCGTCGGGTGCACGTCGCGCACCTCGAATCCCGCGCGCTCACGCGTGAGGCCGCCTGGCCCCAGCGCCGAGACACGCCGCTTGTGCGTGACCTCGGAGAGCGGGTTGTTCTGGTCCATGAACTGCGACAGCTGCGAGGAGCCGAAGAACTCCTTGACCGCCGCGGCCACGGGCTTGGCGTTGATCATCTCCTGCGGCATGAGCGGCTCGGACTCGGCAATCGTCAGGCGCTCCTTGACGGCGCGCTCGACGCGCACCAGGCCGACGCGGAAGGCGTTCTCCGCCATCTCGCCGACACTGCGCACGCGGCGGTTGCCGAGGTGATCGATGTCGTCCACCTGGCCGTTGCCGTTGCGGATGTCGATCAGCACCTTGAGCACATCGATGATGTCCGAGGTCTCGCCGTACTCGGCCACCAGGCGCTTGGAATTCTCATCGGTGCGCGCACCGAAATACTTCTGATCGTAGAGAATGCCCGTGCCGGTGATCTCCTTGCGGCCCACGCGGCGGTTGAACTTCATGCGGCCCACGCCCGAGAGGTCGTAGCGCTCCGGATTGAAGAACAGGTTGCCGAACAGGTTCTCGGCGGCATCCTTGGTGGGCGGCTCCCCCGGACGCATCATGCGGTAGATCTCGACCAACGCCTCGAGGCGGGTCTTGGTCGGATCGATGCGCAGCGTGTCGGAGATGTACGGGCCGCGATCCAGATCGTTCACGTACAGCGTGTTGACCTGTGCGATGTTGGCATCGATCAGCTTCTCGACCGAGGCGGCGGTCAGCACCTCGTTGGCCTTGGCGATGATCTCACCGGTGTCGGTGTTGACCACGTCGTGAGCCAGGACCTTGCCGTACACGTACTCGCGCGGCACGCGCAGGCGGGTGACCTTGGCATCCTCGAGCTGGCGCACGTGGCGCGCGGTGATGCGGCGGCCTTCCTCGACGATGACCTGCTCGCCGATGCGGATCTCGAACGTGGCGGTCTCGCCGCGCAGACGCTGCGGCACGAGTTGCAGCGCCACCTCATCGCGACTGATGAAAAAGGTATTGGTGTCGAAGAACGTGGCCAGGATCTCGGCCTCGTTCATGCCGAGCGCGCGCAGGATGATGGTGACCGGCAGCTTGCGGCGGCGGTCGATGCGTGCGAACACGCAGTCCTTGGGATCGAACTCGAAGTCGAGCCAGGAGCCGCGATAGGGAATGATGCGCGCGGAGAACAGCAGCTTGCCCGAGGAGTGGGTCTTGCCGCGGTCGTGATCGAAGAACACCCCGGGGCTGCGATGCAGCTGCGAGACGATGACGCGCTCGGTGCCATTGATGATGAACGTGCCGTTGTCGGTCATCAACGGCAGCTCGCCGAGATAGACCTCTTGCTCGCGCACGTCCTTCACCGGCTTCTTGGCGCCGGCGGCTTCCTTGTCCAGCACGATCAGACGCACCTTGACGCGCAGCGGCGCGGCATACGTGAGCCCGCGCAGCTGGCACTCTTTGACGTCGAACACCGGCTCGCCGAGGCGGTAGCTGACGTACTCGAGAGAAGCGTTGCCGGAGTAGCTCGAGATCGGAAACACGCTCTTGAAAGCGGCGTGCAGCCCGATATCACCCCGGCCTTCCTCGGGCTTCTCAGCCTGCAGGAAGGAGCGATACGAATCGAGCTGGATGGCGAGCAGGTACGGCACTTCCAGAATCGACGGCTGCTTGCCGAAGTTCTTGCGGATGCGCTTCTTCTCGGTGAAGGAATAAGCCATCGGGTCTATCCTCTGGGCTGCGCCCAACTGTTGACGGGGCTCGCAGGCGCGAACCCCGTCCGATACCAGAAACGAACGAACTGATTACTTCACTTCGACCTTGGCGCCGGCATCTTCGAGCTTCTTCCTGAAGGTCTCCGAATCGGCCTTGGAAACAGCCTCCTTGACGGTGGAAGGCACGCCCTCGACCAGGTCCTTGGCTTCCTTCAGCCCCAGACCCGTGATCTCGCGGATCACCTTGATGACGGTAACCTTCTTGTCAGCCGGGTACTCCTTGAGGACGACGGTGAACTCCGTCTTCTCCTCGGCAGGAGCAGCGGCTGCGCCCGCACCCGCCGCAGGCGCGGCGGCAACGGCGACCGGGGCGGCGGCGGTGACGCCGAACTTCTTCTCAAAGTCGGAAATAAGCTCAACGACCTCGACCAGGGTCAACTTGGAAATTGCATCGAGGATTTCATCTTTACTGACGGCCATGTTGGGTCTCCAAATAATATTTTCAAGACGTTCAGGCGTTCGCGGCCGGTGCCGGGGCACCGCCTTTCTGGTCGCGGTAGGCGGCGAGCGTGCGCGCCAGCTTGGCCGGCGGCTCGTTCAGCAGGCTGGCGAACTTCTGCATGGGCGCCTTGAGCGCACCCAGCAGCATCGACAGCGCCTGTTCGC
Source organism: uncultured Pseudomonadota bacterium (assembly GCA_963839055.1). GTDB lineage: Bacteria > Pseudomonadota > Gammaproteobacteria > Steroidobacterales > Steroidobacteraceae > 13-2-20CM-66-19. Next base: position 315,912 of record CAWITP010000001.1, read on the forward strand.
GCGTCGGCAGGCTGGCCACCCGGTCCAAATCGCCCCCGGGCAGCACCTGCCCGCCGAGCGATACGAGAGTCGCCACCAGCTTGTCGTTCGCCTTCGCAAAGTCCTTCATCACGCGCGCGGCCGCGCCCGGATCGTCCTTTGAGAAAGCGAGCACCAGAGGACCCTTGAGCTTCGGGCCGACAGACTCGAACGACGTGCCGGCGAGCGCCCGGCGAGCCAGCGTGTTCTTCACCACACGCATGTACACGCCCTGCGTCCGCGCTTTCGCACGCAGATCGGTCATCTGTCCGACCGTCAGCCCCCGGTATTCGGCGGCGACCACCGATTGCGCCTTGGACGCAACCTCGGCCACCTCCGCCACGAGCGCTTTCTTGTCTTCCAGGTTAAGTGCCATTACTCGATCTCCTGCAAGCCATAGAAGGCCACATACACTTACGTCCGCTTACCGTGTCGCCACGGCAGCCTGACGCCTGCTGCCCCCGACGAGTGCGTCGGCTGCAGCGTTGACGGCGACCTCCACGCCTCGAGGAGTTCCTCGATGCGAACAGCGGTGCACCATCTGCGCAGGTCATCATTAAGAGAGCCAGGCCCTGCGAGGGGTCTGCTCTCACCTGCGGTCTTCGATGGAATCGGTGTCACCGCTGCCGGCAGCACCGATCCGCACGAAATCCCACTCAATGCGCAACGCTGCGCCTGAGAGCGCAGCTTCCGCGCAAACCCTCTCAGCCCAGCGTGCTGTGATCGACGGTCACACCGGGTCCCATCGTCGATGAGACCGCCACGCGCTTCAGATACTGACCCTTGGCAGCGGCCGGCTTGGCCTTATGCAGATCCGCGATCAGCGCCGACAGATTCTCCTTCAGCGCCTGCACCTCGAAATTGGCCTTGCCAATGGTGCAGTGGACGATGCCGGCCTTGTCGACGCGGTAGGTGACCTGGCCGGCCTTGGCATTCTTCACCGCCGTGGCGACATCGGGCGTTACCGTGCCGACCTTGGGATTCGGCATCAGACCGCGCGGACCCAGGATCTGACCGAGCTGACCCACGACGCGCATGGCATCGGGGCTCGCGATCACGCGGTCGAAATTGATCTGGCCCGCCTTCACCTGGGCGGCGAGGTCATCGAGTCCCACGAGATCGGCGCCCGCAGCCTTGGCCAGCTCCTGGTTCTTGCCCGAGGTGAAGACCGCGACGCGCACGGTCTTGCCGGTGCCGTGGGGCATCACGGTCGAGCCGCGGACCTGCTGATCCGACTTGCTGGCGTCGATACCGAGATTCACGGAGGCATCCACGGTCTCGTTGAACTTGGCCGTGGCGAATTCCTTCACGAGCTTGAGCGCCTCATCCACCGGGTACTGCTTGCCGGGGGTGAGCTTCGACTTCCACACCTTGACGCGCTTGGTAACGGCCATGTTCAGACTCCTTCCACGTCGACGCCCATGCTGCGCGCGCTGCCTGCAATGGTGCGCACCGCTGCATCCAGATCCGCTGCGGTCAGATCCGGCGTTTTGAGCTTGGCAATCTCCTCGAGCTGCTGGCGCGAGATCTTGCCGACCTTGGCGGTGTTGGGAGTACCGCTGCCCTTCTCGATGCCGATCGCCTTGCGGATCAGCACGGCAGCCGGCGGCGTCTTCATCACGAAGGTGAAGCTGCGATCGCTGTACACCGTGATCACGACCGGGATCGGCAGGCCCTTCTCCACCTTCTGGGTCTGCGCATTGAACTGCTTGCAGAACTCCATGATGTTGACGCCCTGCTGACCGAGCGCCGGCCCGATGGGCGGCGACGGATTGGCAGCGCCCGCGGGCACCTGCAGCTTCACGTAACCCTGAACTTTCTTGGCCACTTACCTTCTCCTGGGTCAGCGCTCCGCAGAGCTCCCCATGGTTAATGGGCCGAAAGTCGCCTGCGGCGCTTCCGGCGGAAAATCAAACAGTCAGGCCTTCTCGACCTGCGAAAAATCCAGCTCCACCGGGGTGGAGCGTCCGAGAATCTGCACCGCCACGTGCAGGCGGTTCTTCTCGTAATTGACACTCTCCACCACCCCGTTGAAGTCGTTGAACGGGCCATCCACGACCCGCACGACCTCACCGGGCTCGAACAACACCTTCGGCCGCGGCTTGTCGACGCCTTCCTCCACCCGCCGCAGGATCTGCATGGCTTCCTTGTCCGTGATCGGCGCCGGCTTCTCCGGTGTGCCGCCGATGAAACCCAACACCTTGGGCACATCGCGCACCAGGTGCCAGGTGTCCTCGTCCATCTCCATCTGCACGAGCACGTAACCCGGATAGAACTTGCGCTCGCTCTTGCGTTTGACGCCGTCGCGCATCTCGACCACTTCTTCGGTCGGTACCAGGATCTCGCCGAACCTGCTTTCAAGCCCGGCACGGCGGATGCGCTCTTTCAATGACTCCTGCACCCGGTGCTCGAAGTTCGAGTACGCGTGCACCACATACCATCTCAACGCCACGCTTAGCCCCCCTGCCCGGTCAACGCCCGGGTTGCCCATGCGAGGGCGAAATCGAGCAGCCAGAAGAACACGCCCGCGACGATGAGGAACACGAAAACCACCAGCGTCGTCATGCCGGTTTCCTGCCGGCCGGGCCAGACAATCTTGCGCAACTCGACGCGCGAGTCGGCCATGAACTGCCACAGCACGGCACCGTAACGCGACAGCGCAATCACCACCGCGCCCAGCACCATGCCGGCGGCCACCGCCAGCCAGCGCAACCAGCTCGGCTGCGCGACCAGGACGTAGTAGCCCGCGACACCTGCGATCACCAGCAGGACCGCGATGCCGAGCTTCATGTTGTCCGACGCGCTCGCGTTCTGGACCTTGATCTCGTCTGAAGTTGCCATCGACTGTTACAAACGAATGGGCGTTAGCGCCCGTTTAAGAGTGGCAGGCCAGGAGGGAATCGAACCCCCAACCTGCGGTTTTGGAGACCGCCGCTCTGCCAATTGAGCTACTGGCCTAGTTAATGGGCTGCAATGACCTGCGGCCATTTCAGCAGACATCGCACTTTTACCGCCGGCAAAGAGCGCGGTCTTTGCCGACTGCGCTTCCGACACTCCTTACTTCATGATCTTGGCGACGACACCGGCACCGACGGTCTTGCCCCCCTCACGGATGGCAAACCGCAGCCCCTCCTCCATCGCAATCGGGCTGATCAGCTCCACGCTGATCTTGATGTTGTCCCCGGGCATGATCATCTCGGTCCCCGCAGGCAACTCAATCGCCCCCGTCACATCGGTCGTGCGAAAGTAGAACTGCGGCCGATAGCCCTTGAAAAACGGCGTGTGTCGGCCCCCCTCCTCCTTGGTCAGCACATACACCTCCGCCTCAAACTGCGTGTGCGGGGTAATGCTCCCAGGCTTGGCCAGCACCTGACCGCGCTCCACTTCCTCGCGCTTCGTGCCCCGCAACAGCACCCCAACGTTGTCTCCCGCCTGCCCCTCATCCAGAAGCTTGCGAAACATCTCAACCCCAGTGCAGGTGGTCTTCACCGTGGGCCGCAACCCCACTATCTCCACCTCATCATTCACCTTCACCACCCCGCGCTCAATGCGCCCAGTCACCACCGTGCCGCGCCCGGAGATCGAAAATACATCCTCTACAGGCATCAAAAACGGCTTCTCTACCTCCCGCTTGGGTATCGGAATGTACTTGTCCATCTCCTCCACCAGCTTCACCACCGCCGGCACCCCAATCTCGCTCTTGTCCCCCTCCAGCGCCTTCAACGCCGACCCAATCACAATCGGCGTCTTCTCCCCCGGAAACTTGTAAAGCGTCAGCAGCTCGCGCACCTCCATCTCCACCAGCTCCAGCAGCTCCTTGTCATCCACCATGTCCGCCTTGTTCATGAACACCACGATGTAGGGCACCCCCACCTGGCGCGCCAGCAAAATGTGCTCGCGCGTCTGCGGCATCGGCCCATCAGCGGCCGAAACCACCAAAATCGCCCCATCCATCTGCGCCGCACCCGTGATCATGTTCTTCACATAGTCCGCATGCCCAGGACAATCCACATGCGCGTAGTGCCGCTCCTTGCTCTGATACTCCACGTGCGCCGTGGAGATCGTAATCCCACGCGCCTTCTCCTCCGGGGCCTTGTCAATCTGGTCATACGCCATGAACTGACCCCCGTGCGTCTCGGCCATCACCTTCGTCAGCGCCGCCGTCAGCGTCGTCTTCCCATGATCCACATGCCCTATCGTCCCCACATTCACATGCGGCTTGCTGCGTTCGAACTTCTCTTTGCTCATGGCTCAAGACCCTTAAAAATTGCGCACCTGAAGTAAGTAGTTAAGTGGAGCTGACGACCGGGATTGAACCGGTGACCTCGTCCTTACCAAGGACGTGCTCTACCAACTGAGCTACGTCAGCGACCGTAATCAGCTTCTGGAGCGGGTAGTGGGAATCGAACCCACGTCATCAGCTTGGAAGGCTGAGGTTCTACCATTGAACTACACCCGCCCGAGCCGCACGTAGCTCGATGAAAAACTCGCCAACCTTGACCGTTGCCGCCGGCGGGCCATGAACCCCTTATGGTGGAGGGGGAAGGATTCGAACCTTCGAAGGCGTAAGCCGGCAGATTTACAGTCTGCTCCCGTTGGCCGCTTGGGTACCCCTCCGCGAAAAACGAGCCGCGTATTCTGATTTCGGGTGCCCGGGGTGTCAATGCATCTTGGCGCGGTATTTGCTTGGCGCCGGCCGGGGGGCGGCTCAGGGGATCGTCGCAGGCCGGGTGCTCGGCGCATTGTGGGAGGCGCGGCGCCCAATGGATCGCGACGATCCCGCGCGCCGTGTACCTACCGGGGACCTACCGGGAACCGCTGGACCTGACGGGGGCTGCCGACCTAGCGGGGCGAGCGGGGCGCTGCCGCGGGCAGGCCAGCCGGTAGCGCTGCCACCATGCCCTCGGTGCTCAGGGCAGCCGGAAGCGGGAGCGCAGGGGTGCGCCGCCGCAACTGACCGTTCAGCGAGCGCTTGAGCTTGTCCGCGGCGCCATGAATAGCCTCCGCCAGCGTCGTGGCCTGGTGGCTCGCCGCCAGGGGGCCCGCTTGTAAAAGGCGAACCTCGACGTGGCAGGACAGGCCTGCTTTGACAACGTCCATCCCGTAGGGGTCACTCAAGCTCACTTCCACTGCCGCGATTCGGTCGCCGAAGCGCTCAAGTGCGCCTTCCATGACTCCCTCGATCCGCCTGATCAACTCTTCATCGAAGCAGCCATACTCACCTGAGCTGACTGAAACTTTCATTGTTCTGCTCCGCACTGGTTCCAGGCTGACATTCGCAACTAACATGCCGCTATCACTCCCGTTGCACGCCCGCATCCCGTCACGAACGCCGCAAGTTACACGGCTATCAAGCTACTTACGGAATGCCATTTGTCCTACGTGATTCATTCTTGGGAGAGACCGCTGAACGATGCCTTAATCCGCCTGCCGGCGTACCCGCCGGGGTTCACATTCCCACCGCAGGCGGGCGCCAGCCTGAATCGGAACTTAACCGGATGGGGCGGCGTTTGACATTAATCCGGCCGCCCGCACGATGGCGGCGCAAAGCCCAGCATCGGCGAGCAACCAGTGTCCGGGACGCAGCTCACGCGGCAGAATCGCAGGCCCGTAACGGATGCGCAGCAAGCGGCTTACTTCGTAGCCGATAGCGTTCCAGATGCGCCGCACCTCGCGATTGCGGCCCTCGTGCAGAATCACCGTGAAGGAGCTATGCGCTCGGTCGGTGCTCTGTTGCTGGACGCGATCGAAGCGTGCAACACCCTCCTCGAGCTGCACGCCCTCGAGGAGTTTGCCCAGCACGGCGGCAGGCGGGCGGCCACGCACCCGCACCAGATACTCGCGCTCTATCTCACTCGAGGGATGCATCAATCGATGTGCGAGCTCACCGTCGTTCGTGAGCAGCAACAAGCCTGAGGTGTTGACATCGAGGCGACCGACGGCGATCCAACGTCCGCTATGGGGCGCAGGCAGGTGATCGAACACCGTAGGCCTGCCCTGCGGATCGTGGCGCGTGGTCATCTCGCCGACGGGTTTGTGATATAGGAGGATCTGGCGCGCTGCCGTTGTGGGCGCGCCCTGCAGCTGTAGCCGGCGACCATCCAGGCAGATCTCATCAGTGAGCGTGCCACGATCGCCGAGCTGAGCGATGCGTCCGCCCACGGTGATACGCCCGGCGCGGATCCACTCCTCAATGGTGCGGCGCGAGCCGAGCCCTGAGGCGGCCAGCAGTTTCTGCAGTCGGATCAAGCGTGCAGCACCCATCTGGCGCAGGCGGGGCGCGCGCAATTAGTATACGTTCGGCCGCAACCGTGGGAAGCAATCATGATTTACGACAACATTCTCGCAACCATTGGCCGCACGCCCATCGTCAGGATTCAGCGTCTGGCCCCTGACTCCGTCACGATGTACGTGAAGTGCGAATTCTTCAACCCGGCGAGCTCGGTGAAAGATCGCCTGGCGATTGCCATCATCGAGGATGCGGAACGCTCCGGTGCGCTCAAGCCCGGGCAGACGGTGGTGGAGGCAACCTCCGGCAACACCGGCATTGCGCTCGCGATGGTTTGTGCCGCGAAAGGCTATCCGTTCGTCGCCCTGATGGCCGAGACTTTCTCCGTCGAGCGCCGCAAGATCATGCGCATGCTCGGCGCAAAGGTGATCCTCACTCCCGCCGCGGAGCGCGGCACCGGCATGGTACGCCGCGCCAAGGAGCTGGCCGAGAAGCACGGTTGGTTTCTGGCCCGACAGTTCGAGAATGAGGCGAATCCCGCCTATCACCGCAGCACGACCGGCGCCGAGATCCTGCAGGACTTCGCCGGCAAGCGCCTCGACTTCTTCGTGACCGGTTGGGGAACGGGCGGCACGTTGACGGGCGCAGGTCAGATGATCCGGCTGGCGCGGCCCGACGTGCAGATCATTGCGACCGAGCCCAGCAATGCGGCCATGCTTTCCGGCAATCCCTGGTCGCCCCACAAGATCCAGGGCTGGACGCCTGACTTCGTGCCGCCGGTGCTCGATCGCAAGGTCGCGCACCGCATCGTCCCGGTGAGTGATGTTGAAGCGATCGAGAGTGCGCGCTCGCTCGCAGGCAAGGAAGGCATCTTCTGCGGCATCTCGTCCGGCGGCACGTTCGCGGCGGCATTGAAAGTGGCACGCGAGGCGCCGCGAGGCGCGGTGATTCTCGCCATGCTGCCGGATACCGCCGAACGCTACCTGTCCACGCCGCTGTTCGAAGGGATCGCCGAAGGCAGCGATCCGGAGCCGTGAATACTGCTGCATCGGCAGGGGCCGCGGCGCAGGGGGGCCGCGATGCGCGTCGCTACGCGCAGCTTCCGGATCCCTTTCCCATGTACCGCGGCGGCGTGCTGCACAACGCGCGCATCGCCTATGAAACCTGGGGCTCGCTCAACGCGGCGCGCGACAATGCGCTGCTGTTGTTCACCGGCCTGTCACCCCCGGCACATGCTGCCTCCTCCGAATCCGATCCGGCCGAGGGCTGGTGGCAACAGATGGTGGGGCCCGGGCTGGCGCTCGACACCGAGCGCTTCTTCGTCATCTGTATCAACTCGCTCGGCAGCTGCTTCGGCTCGACCGGCCCCGCCTCGCGCAATCCGGCCACAGGTGCGCCCTATCGGCTGAGCTTTCCGGACCTGTCGGTCGAGGATATCGCGCGCGGTGGCTTTGAGACGCTGCGCTCGCTGGGGATCACGCGCGCCGACACCGTGATCGGCCCCTCGCTCGGGGGCATGGTGGTGCTCGCCTTTGCGGCACAGTTTCCGGGCGCTGCCCGGCGTCTGCTCAGCATCTCCGGGTCGGCCGCGGCCTCGCCGTTCGCCATCGCGCTGCGCTCCATTCAGCGCGAAGCCATCCTGCGCGATCCGGACTGGAAAGGAGGCGCCTACACCGAGGAGAAACCTCCGGCAACCGGTATGCGAATCGCCCGCAAGCTCGGCATGATGACGTATCGGTCCGCATCGGAATGGCGCGAGCGCTTCGGGCGCGAACCTGCCATCGAGATGGACGGATGGGAAGGGCCGTTCGCGCCGGAGTTTGCGATTCAGAGCTACCTCGAGGCGCATGCGCGGCGCTTCGTGCGCGCCTTCGATCCCAACTGCTACCTTTATATCTCACGCGCGATGGATCGCTTCGATCTGAGCAAACACGGCACCTCGGCCGCCGCGGCGCTCGCGCGCTCAGGCATCGAGCAGGCGCTGATCATCGGGGTGACATCGGACATGTTGTTCGCGCTCGAGGAGCAGCGCCGGCTTGCCCAGACGTGCGAGCAGGCAGGTATTGCCACGCGCTTCACCCCGCTCGACTGCATCGAGGGGCATGATTCCTTTCTGATCGACTTTCCGAGCTTTACCCGCGAGATCCGACCGTTTCTCTTGGCCGCCGCTTAACCCTCAGGCACCGAGCAGCGGCGGCAGCGGGCAATGCAACAGTGCGCACACCGTGCGCAGCAACTCCGCCTCGGCCGCGGTCATCACCTCGTCGCTGGCGATCGTTCTGAGCAGGCCGTCAATCAGCGCCTGCTTCGCGAACGGATGCAACTGCTCGAGCCGCGCCAGGGCCTGGCTCAGCTGCGCCGGCCAGTCAGCGATCACGGCATATTCGGGACGGCGCATGGGCAACACGGTCGTCATGCCTGCCTCGTACGCGATGCGCGCGCTGCGCTCATCGGCAGCGCCCATCTGCGCCAGGGTCGCGAACACGACGAAAAGCTCCGGTTCGACATCCTCCAGGGTGAGCGTACCGTGAGGTACCGCCGCCTCGAGCTCATCGCGCAGCAGTGACTCGAGCAGCTTGGCGAGACAGAACTCGAACACATCCACCCGCGCATCGGCATAGATCAGCCGGTTCACCAGCTGACCCAGGGAGCGGCGCTGTGCGGGGGGCGCCCGCCGCAGCGCCGGGAACAGCTGCAGCAGCGCCGGCAGCCGCAGCAGCGGCTCGAGGTGGTCCGCCACGGGAATCAGCTGCTGGAAGATGGCGAAGTTGTTTGGACCGAGCGAGCGCTGCAGCTGCTCGAGCTGGCCTGCGCGCACCTGCGGCTCGCGACTCAGGAGCAACGCCAGCACCAGGGCCTGCGCGCGTCCCGGCGATTGCGCCACCTCGCGCAAGCTGTCGGGCAAGGCCAGATGAATCGCCTGCGCGTGCTGGAGATGGATGGCGTCCGGCCGGGCGACGCTGGCTGTCCCCGCGGCCGACTCCGGCTCTTCGGCCGCGACGAGCTGCTGGTGCGCGACTTCGGCGATGGCCCGGGCAAGCTCGCGTTCATCGAACCTTGGATCGATCTCCCGGATCCGCTCGAGCAAAGGAGGGTGCGTGGCGAAGAGCCGCTCCACGCCAGGTGCGAACAACATGTGGGCCGCCTGCTCGGCATGCGGGCTGAACAGGCGCGACCCCTGCTCGTGGGCCGCGATCTTGATGAGGGCATCCTTCAGTCCCTGCGGATTGCGCGTGAACTGCACGCCGGAGGCATCGGCGAGCCGCTCGCGCTGCCGCGACACGGCCGCCTGCATCAGCTGACCGAGGAACAGGCCCACATAGCCCAACACCGTGACGGCAAGTCCGAGCACGACGAGATTGTTGCTGCCGCGACGGTTGCGCGGGCTGGCATCGACGATCAGCCGTCCGATGAGGGCGATGATCAGCAGGCCGAACACCCAGCCCATGAGCTGCACGTTCAGTCGCATGTCACCGTTCAGGATGTGGCTGAACTCGTGACCGATCACACCCTGGAGCTGATCGCGGTTCAGCTGATCGAGAGCGCCCTGCGTAACGCAGATGGCGGCGTTGGCTGGCGTGTGTCCGGCGGCGAAGGCATTGATGCCCGCCTCCTGCTCCAGCACGTACACCTCAGGCATCGGCACGCCCGAGGCGATCGCCATCTCGGCGACGACATTCAACAGGCGTTTGCGCTGCGGATCGGAGCTGTCCTGCGCAACCAGCAGGCCGCCCAGATCGCGCGCCACGACGCCGCCGCCCGCCCGCAGTTGCAACGTTCGGTACAGACTGGCAAGACCGAGCACTCCCATGACGAGCAGCGTGCTGAGCAGCGCCGCACCGGGATTCTGGCGGGCAAACTGCAGCGGCGCGAGATCCGCATGCCGTGCCGCCGCCGAGGAGAAGAAGCTGAATAACACCGCATCCAGGGCGAGCGCCACGGCCAGCAGCGAGGCGATGAAAGCGAGTACCAGCCAGCGCGTCTGCCCGCGCGCCGCCGCCTGCCGTGCATAGAAGTCCACGACCGGCTGCCTGGCGCCCCGTCAGCTGAAGCTGACTTTCGGCGCCTCGCGCACCTCGGGCTTGGCGACATCCAGCGGCTGCGCCGGCTGGAAGCCAAACATGTTGGCGACGAGACTGCTGGGAAACACCTCGCGCGCATTGTTGTAGCTCATCACCGCATCGTTGTAGGCCTGCCGCGCGAAGGCGACCTTGTTCTCGGTGGAGGTCAGCTCCTCGGACAGCTGCATCATCGTCTGGTTGGCCTTCAGATCCGGGTAGGCCTCGGCCACCGCCAGCAGGCGGCCCAGTGCGCCGCCGAGCTGTGCATCGGCGCCGGAGAGCTGCTGGACCGCCGCAGCATTGCCGGGATCGCTCGCGGCGGTCTTGAGGCCGGCATACGCCGCATTGCGCGCCTGGATCACCGCCTCGAGTGTTTCGCGCTCGTGCTTGAGGTAGCCCTTGGCGGTCTCCACCAGATTCGGGATCAGGTCATAGCGGCGGGTGAGCTGCACATCGATCTGCGCGAAGGCGTTCTTGAACCCGTTGCGCGCCGTGACCAGCCGGTTATAGGTGGAGATGAATATCAGTGCCAGCCCGATGAGAACGAGCAGAACTATCCAGCCCATATCGACCCCTCGGCCCGCATTTCCATGACGGGCACGTAACCCCCGAAACCTGCCGCCGCGCACCGGGTGCACGGCTCGCGACGGCGCCCCCCGACAGTACCGGGACTGGGAATTAAGTCAATAAAGAGCCGCGTGCAACCGGCGTTCCGCAGCTCCCGAACGACCGCTCATCCTTCCGCAGCCGCCGTCCATCGGCTCCCAGCCAGCGTCCTGGAGCGGCTGAGAGTTGCATCACACAGCAGCGGGCTGCGCGCCGGGAGACTGGCCGCATGACAACGAATCGCACACTACGCGTAACGAGTCCCGGGCGGCCGGCGGGTGCCGTGCCCCGCATGAGCGGATTCTCGGTGATCGAGCTGATGGTGACCGTCACAGTCGCCGCGATCCTGGCTGCCATCGCCATCCCCTCGATGCGCACCTTCCTGCAGAACGACCGCATGTGGACGGAGCAGAACGCGCTCGTCATGAGCCTGAATGCTGCGCGCAGCGAGGCGATCAAACAGGATCTCGCCAACGGCATCCTGGTCTGCGCGAGCAACGACGGGCTCAACTGCAACAGCGCCAACTGGAGCAACGGCTGGATCGTGCAGAGCTCCGCCGGCGGGCCGCCGCTGCAGAGCGTCCCGGCCATGCCGGCCAGTAACACACTGAAGGAAAACAACGGCCGCACGCAGCTCGTCTTCCTGTCCAACGGCACCGTGCAGGGAGGAGTCGTCGGCCAGTTCACCTTCTGCGATCAGCGCGGCGGCGGCAATGCCCGCTACACGGAAGTCGCCGCTTTCGGCCGCATCGTCTCGGCACCCAGCTCCACGCCTGGCAAGGATCTGACCGGTGCCGGCCTGGTCTGCCCGTAACCGCTGCCTGGAAAACGTCATGCCATCTGTGCAGAAAAAAGCTCTCCGCCACGACCACGGTTTCACGCTGGTCGAAGTCCTGGTCGCGCTGCTCGTGCTCAGCATCGGTCTGCTGGGCGTGGGCAAGCTGGTGTTGTTTTCCGCGCGCTCCAATGACAGCGCGTACCAGCGCAGCCAGGCCACGGCGCTCGCCTACGCGATGCTCGATTACATGCGCGCCAACAAGATCGCGGCTACGGCAGGTAACTACACCATCTTCCCCGCCATGGCGAGCAGCATCGGCAACCCCGGGGTGAACTGCAATCAGGCCGCTCCCTGCGCGAACGCGGTTCTGGCGCAATACGACCTGTACAACTGGGAGCTGGACCTCAGGCGCGCACTCGGTCCTACGGCCGATGGCACGGTCAACATCGCCACGAGCCTGGATCCGGTGACCCTGGCGACCTACATGTCCACGACGGTCACCGTGCAGTGGAACGACACGGTCGCGCAGCAGAGTTTCGGTGCGCCGGCCGGAAACATCGCCGTCACCTTGCAGACCGTACTATGAAAACCTACAGCCGCGGCTTCTCTATGGTTGAGCTGATGGTGGCGGTCACCCTGGGACTGCTCGTCTCCGGGGCTGTCATCTCGATGTTCGTCAGCTCGCGTACCGCCTATCAGTCGACCTCCGGCGTCGGCGCGCTGGCGGACAGCGGGCGCATGGCGATGGAGTTCATCCAGGAATCGGCACGCGGTGCGGGCTTCATGGCCTGCTCGCATACCAACACCGTCGCGACCGGCACCGAGAATCTGCTGAGCGCGGCGATCGTCTCGCCGATGACATATGACTTCGCCCACGGCGTCGGGGGGTATGAGGCCAACAACACCTCCCCAGGTAACGCGATCGTGCTGCCCGCGGTACCGGTCGGCGGTGCCGGCACCGGCAACTGGACCCCCGCCGCGGAAGCGACCTTCCCGGCGGCCGCCAACAACAAGCAGGTCATCGGCAGCGATGTGGTCATCCTGCGCTCGGTGGTGCCACGCGCGACGCCGGCCTATGTCAGCAACGCGTTTACCGCCGGCGCAATGTCCTTCCAGGCCCTGGGAGTGGGCAGCCTGCAGCCGAATCAGACCGCCGTCATTTCCGACTGCGTCAACTGGTGGACTTTCCAGACCGGCGCAATCGCCGGCGGCACACCGGCGACGGTCAGTCTCGGGGCGGGTAATTCCGGGCCGCTGCCGGTCGGGCTGCAGGCCGGCGCCGTGATCGCCCCCGTGACGACGGCCATTTACTTCATCGGCGTGGGTTCGGATGGCGACTCGGCCCTGATGCGCCTGGAGCTGGTCAACGGGCTTGCGGGCCTCACCAGCGAAGAGATCGTTCCCGATGTCGAGAACATGCAGGTGCTGTACGGCGTGGACACGACCGGCACCCAGAATGCCAGCTCCTACGTGACTGCCAACCAGGTGGTCGATTTCAACACCGTCGTCAGCATCAAGATCGCCGTGCTGGCGGCGAGCCCGCCAGGCTCCGCGCAGCGGCCGGCGGCGGCCCCCACCTACAACCTGCTCGGCACCACCGTCACAGCTCCGATCGACACCCGGCTGCGCCGTGTGTTTGCCGTGACCGTCGGGCTGCGCAATGCCATCACCTGAAGCAACCCTGCAGTGGAATCCCGCAACATGAAACGCCCGCTCACTGCCGCGCCCGCCAGCCAACGTGGCGCGGTGCTGTTCGTCTCCATGATCCTGCTGGTGATCCTGACTCTGATCGGCGTCACGGCGGCGCGCATGCAGACCGCCGAGGAGAGCATGGCGCGCAACGAGAACAACCATCAGCTCGCGCTGGAGTACGCGGAAGCTGCGCTGCGCAATGCCGAGGGCTTTGTCGGCAAGTATCAGCAGGCGGATTTCGCCACCAACGGCGCGGGTCTGTATGACCTGAGCCTGGAGTTGCAGACCGGCACGCAGACCAGCATTGCCGACACGACCGACTGGAGTCAGCCCGGAGTGCAGACCCTGATGTATGCCGGTCCGGCTCTCAATAACGCGCCGCCACCCTCGCAGGCAGCCCAGATCATCATCGAGGCCATGCCGCCCGTCACGCCGGTGGGCAGTCAGATGGGCGATCCGCGCTACAACTCGCCCGCCACGCAGATCTTCTCTTACCGCATCACCGCGCATGCCGGGGGTGCCGATGCCTCTTCCACCGCCACTCTGCAGAGCGTCTACCAGTAGCGCTCCGTAAGGGAAAGCCATGAACACATTGCATCTTTGGCACCATCTGCGACGTCTCGCGCTGCTCGGCGTGCTGGGCACCGCAGTGAGCGTCGGGATCTCTTCCGCCGCGGGACCGCCCACGCCGGTCAGTCTGTCGCAGCTGCCACTCACGATCGTCGTGCCGGCACATCCGCAGATCATCCTGGCGGTGGGCAACTCCGAATCCATGGACGGCAATCTGAGCGGCGCCATCATGCTCGGTTCCGGTTCGCTGCCGCCCGCGGACGCCTTGCTGCAGAATTCCAGCTCGCCGCTGTCCTATGCGATTCCAGGCGGCTTCACCCCGCCGGTCAACCCCGGAGCGTTGGGGTTTGCACCCTACACGGTCGCCTCGGGCGGCAACCTGGTCGACAACTCACCCAGCCGTCTGAATGTCGCCAAGGGCGGTATCACGGCGGTACTCAACACGTTCATGGCCAACGCCGACTTCGCTTTGGTCGATTACCGGACTGGCGGCACGAATCTCTATACCACCTGGCTGTATGAGATGAGCCCCACCGGCAGCGGTTTCGTGTTCACGAATGCGCAGATCGGCGGCAATCGTTATGTCGCCAATCCCTGTCAGAACTACAACCTGCTGAACCCGCTGAACGTCATCTACCAGAACTGTCGCAACATCGATGTGAGCGGCCAGGTGATCGGCAACGTCGCCTCCTCGCAGTACATGCAGATCTCCGCCAGCAGCGATGATCCGCTCATCAACGACGTGCTGTACGCGAACGGCGGCATCGCGCCGGTATGTCTGGTGTACGGCGGCCCGAATCCGGTGAACCCGTATCCACCGCACTACAGCCTGGGTCAATACATTGCCAATCCCGGCAACATCCAGGAAACCTATACCAGCCAGATCAACGCCTGCGCACGAACCACGACCCCGACCAACGCGGGATTCGTGCCCTACTCGCCGCAGACCATGTACATCCAGCGCGGCTTTGGCTACGGCGGCGGACAGTCACCCAACAACGGCAACACGTTGGTCGGTATGACGAGCGCCGGGCAATACCCCACCAATGCCACCGTCAATGCAGCCATCGCGCAGTTCACGCCCTACCTGCAGCCGGAGACCAACAACACCGGCACCAACGAGATCAAGGCGAGCGGCGGTCAGTCCGCGCTGCCCGGCCTGCTGAAGGGCGCCAAGAATCTGTTCAACACCAACCCGCCCACGACCAATGGCTGCACCGCACAGCGCTATGTCGTCATGCTCACCGATGGTCTGCCGACCCTCGACCTCGGGGGTGGATCGTGGCCACCACCCGGAACCACCTCGGCAATCTCCTATGGGGCGAACGTCGGCTTCAATGCTGACGGCTCGCTCAATTTCGGCGCCACCAACCACCAGGCGGTGATCGACACCATCAACCAGCTGGCGGCGCTCAACTCCGGACCCAACCCGATCAAGACCTATATCATCGGCCTGGGCGCAGGTGTCGACCCCACGCAGAATCCGACGGCTGCGAGCGTGCTCACGGCCATGGCGATCGCCGGCGGCACGGGCACGTATTTCGCGGCCACCAGTCCCACGGCACTGACCGCTGACCTGCAGGTCATTCTGGGCAGCATTCTGGCGGCGACCCAATCCACCGCGGCAGCCTCAGTGAACTCCACCGAGCTGCAGAACGGCTCGGTCGCCTATCTGGCGCAGTTCACCACCTCGGATGCGAACCAGGACTGGACCGGGGACGTGCACGAGTTCCCCATCGACCCGATCACCGGCCAGGTCAACACGGGGGTGGGCGCGGCGCTGTGGAGCGCGCAGACGCAGCTCGATGCACTCAACTGGAACACGGACCGGGTGATCGCCACCTGGGATCCGGTGGCAAACGCCGGTACGCCCTTCCGCTGGAATCCTGCGTTGGCCCCCGCGGGGATCAACCCGCTCAGCGCGCTCGGAGCGCAGCTGTCCACCTTCGTCGCCGACAGCAACGGCCAGGACATTCTGCAGTTCCTGCGCGGCAGCAATGCCCAGGAAGTGCGCTTTGGCGGTCAGCTACGCAACCGTACCCATAAGCTTGGTGACATCGTCGACAGCGCCCCGCAGTTCGTGGGCGCGCCGTCGGGATTCAGTGAGCTGACCTCGTACAAGACCTTCATCAAGAATTATGTCAATCGCGAGCACATGCTCTATGTGGGCGCCAACGACGGCATGATGCACGCGCTCGATGCGGACACCGGTGTGGAGAAGTTTGCCTACATCCCCAACGGGGTGTTCGCCAATCTGGTCCGGCTCGCGAACCCGTTCTACAACTCCAACCACCTGATGTACCTGGACGGCACGCCGCAGATCGCCGATGTGCAGTTCACGGATTCGAGCTGGCATACCGTGCTGGTGGGTGGGGAGGGCGCCGGTGGCAACACGCTGTACGCCCTCGATGTCACCGATCCGGCGTCGATCACTACGGAAGCGGCACTGTCGAGCGCCACGTTGTGGGAGTTCTCCGACACGGATCTCGGCTACACCTACAGCGCGCCGGCCTTTGCGAGCACCAAGGTCGGGGCCACCGTGACCTACGGCGGCTGGCTGGTGTTTGTCGGTAACGGCTACAACAGCACGCAGCAGAAGCCGTTTCTGTATGCGCTCAACCCGCAGTCAGGCGCCATCGTCGCGAAGATCGATCTGTGCGCTGCGGTGGCCGGCGCGTGCAACCTCTCGCAAACCAATGGTCTCTCGAGCGTCACCGTCATCAACAGCTACGGCCAGAATTCGGCCCCTGCCGATACGGTGTACGCCGGCGATCTGCAAGGCAACCTGTGGCGCGTGGACATCACCAACGCGGCCCCGGCCAGCTGGACCGTGAAGGTGATCTTCCAGGCTCGCGACAGCGGCAACAACCCGCAACCGATCACCACGGCACCGGTGGTGGGCTTGAATCCGCTGTTCCCGGGCCTGCTGGGTACCATGGTCGAGTTCGGCACCGGCCAGCTGCTGGGCGTGCCGGATCTGACTACCTTGGGAACGCAGACGCTGTACGGCATCTACGATGCGCCCACTGCGGCCGCCCCACCGATTGGCTTCGCCGGCATTCCCACGCGCACCAACCTCGTGCAGCAGAACATGAGCTCATCCACCGCGGCGGGCCTGTCGGTACTGATCGAATCGACGGTCAATCCCGTCAACCTGCCCACGAATCGCGGCTGGTACGTGGATCTGAATACCGCGAGCGGCATGCGCATGGTCACCAATCCGATCATCGAGGCGGGCGGCGTGTTCGTGGCGACGGTCTACCAGCCGAACACCAATCCGTGTCTCGGCGGCGGCAACGCCTGGCTGTTCGCGCTCAACTACGCCACCGGCGGTGCCTTCAAGTTGCCCGAGCTCGATCTCAACAACGACGGGGTGCTGAACGCCGGTGACCAGGCCGCAGGCGGCACGAACCCGGTAGCCGTCTCACTCGGTGCCGGATTTGCCTCGGCGGTCACGCTGACGCAGACCAAATGCACCGGTAATGCGTGCAACAACAAGCACGTCGGCAGATCCAACGTCTCCGTGGCGACGGTCAACGACCGCGGTGGCGGCAAGCAACGTGTTGGCTGGTGGGAGGTACGACATTGAAGACTTACAAGTTCGCGGCACTTGCCGCAGTGGCGCTGACGCTGGCAGGGGCGGTCACCGCCGCAGCCAATCAGATCGCGGGCGTGTTGCTCACGGGAACCCTCACGGCGCCCCCCTCGACCGAATACATCAAGGTCGACGGACACAACTATCACATCCGCACCGGCAGCACGGCGGCGACCGACGTGCACACTGTCACGCAGGGCCAGCGCGTGGATGTGCGGCTCAGCGGCCCGGCCAACACCTCCTCTTCCGAGGTGATCAGCATCTCGGCCCATCAGGAAAAGTGAGCGACCTATGAGAAGCAGTGTCAGCAGAGGCGCGGCGGGTTTCACGCTGATCGAGCTGATGATCGCGGTGACGATCGTCGGCATCCTCGCGGCGATCGCGATCCCGTCGTACAACAGCTACGTCCGACGCTCGTACCGCAGCGATGCCACCAACACCATGATGCAGGATGCGCAGGCGCTGCAGCGCTGCTACTCGCAGAACTTCACCTATCAGCCGGTACCCGCCTGTCCAACCCCGACGGCCGCGACTGCGACGCCCGGTGGCTGGTACACGGTCTCGATCGCGCTGACGCCAACGACGTACACGATCACGGCGGTGCCGGCGCGCGCGCCGCAAACCCAGGACACGCCCTGCCAGACGTTCAACCTGTTCAGCACCGGTCAGCGCAATTCCCGCGACGGCGGCGGCGCGGACACGACGACCACCTGCTGGGGCTCAAATTAGCCCCTGAGGAATGCTGCAGGACAGCTCGCGCGCCACTTCCCGGTGGCGCCTGCTTCGCCGCGCTTGCCGCGGCCGTGCCGACGATTCAAAATCACCCGGGCATTAAGTTGACTTCAGGCCGGTGGGGCGGTGCTATCCATGCATAATGGCCTCACCGCGACGCACAACGAATAGCAAGAACCGCGAGGCCCGCAAAGTGGAACGCCGCCTGCACACAAGGCATCGTGCCCGAACTGTCGTTTACATCACCCTGCCGGGTGGCCGCCGCAAGCTTTGCAAGGCGGTCAACCTCAGTGCAACCGGCGTCTTCATTGAAACCACCAATCTCGGCCTGCGCAAGGGCCAGCAGGTGATTCTGGCATTCGCCATCAACCTGGGAGCGGTGACCAAGCTGCACCGTAGGACCGCGGTGGTCGCCCATGTGTCGCGGGGAGGCACCGGGCTGATGATGGAAAGCTACGGCGCGGCGCGCACGAGCTGAGCGGTTCCGGCCGCGGTTCCGGCGGCGATCCGCAGCTGTACAGGCGCCCAGCCTGTGCGCATCGGACCGTGACCCCGGCGGGCGCCTTGGCCTAAGATGCCATAATAATGTCATCTGATAACCGATCCGCGGCTCACGAGCCCGGACACCGCGACACCCGCGAGATTGAATGGCAGCTGGCCTCGGCCGATCTGAGTCCGGTGCGCCGCTGGCTGGCCGATCATCCGCAGGTCGATGGGCTGCTCCTGCAGCCGGATGCCACCGTCGAGATCCACGACACCTACTTCGATACCGATGACTGGCGCATCCATCGCGCCGGCTACGCGCTGCGCATCCGCACCGAATCCGGCCGGACGGAAGCGACTCTGAAGGCGCTGCACTCGGCGCGCGCTGATGTCGCGGACCGGCGGGAAGTCACGGAGTCGCTCGAAAGCGGCGCCGTCGGCGATGCGACGGAGTCGATCCGGCACTCCACCGGACCAGTAGGCCGGCGCGTGCATGCCGTGAGCGGTGCGCATTCGCTCGTGCCGCTGTTCGAGGTGCGCACCTCGCGCGAGAAGTTCGCGGTGCGCCAAGGCGATCAGCCCGAGCCGCTCGGGGAGATCGCCCTGGATGAGACGATCATCTGTCGTCCCGGCGGCAGCCCGCGGACCACGCTGAAGCGCGTCGAAGTCGAGGCGCAGGGGCAATCGCACAAGCCCTTGCAGGCGCTGGTGAAAAGTTTGCGCCGGGATTGCGAGCTGAGCGCCGCGCAGGACAGCAAGTATTCGCAGGGTTTGAAATCGGCAGGGCTCGCACCGCTGCCGCCGGCCACACTGTCTCCGACGACCGTGCACACCTCGATGCGCATGGACGAGGCGGTATTTGCCAGCCTGCGCCGTTATCTGGCCGCCTGGTATCAGCATGAGCCGGGCGCCCGTCTCGGCGATGATCCTGAGGAGCTGCATGATCTGCGCGTCGCGGGCCGGCGGCTCGAGGCCCTGTTACGGCAGTTTCGCGAGTACCTACCCGAGGCCTTGTTGCAGCTGCGGCCGGTGTTGAAAAACGTGCGTCACGTGTTGGGTGGGGCGCGCGACCTCGATCTTGCGCTCGCCGAGATCGAGACCTTCGTCACCACACTGCCGGATCCGGAACGCCAGGCCCTGCAGCCTCTGCAGCAGCATCTGGCCGCGGAGCGCACTCAGACCTGCCAGCGCATGTTGGAAATGCTCGACTCGGAGTCCGTACGGGTCGCCTTCGAACGACTGACGCAGATTCTGGCGCGCCCCGCAGGCGCCGGCGATGACGCTGCGACCCTGGCGGTGAATATCGCCCCGACGCTGCTTCGCACGCGCTATCGCAAATTGCGCAAGGAGGCCGATGCGTTGCAAGCCGACTCCTCGATGGCGACGTACCATGAGGTGCGCAGCCAGGTGAAAAAGTTGCGCTATACACTCGAGACAGTCGCCATGCTTCACGGTAAGGCTGGCGATGCGATGTTGCGCGCCCTGCGCCGTTGGCAGGAGAAACTCGGCGCCCAGCAGGACGCTGACGTCGCGGGTCGACGCCTGCGCGCCTTTGTCAACGCGCCACCGGAGGCGACTGCACCCGAGACGCTGTTCCTCATGGGGCGGCTCGCAGAGCATCACGCCACCGCTGCCCAGCAGGCCCGGGCAGGCCTGCCCAAGGCGTATCGCAGGGTGCGGGAACGCTGGAAGAAGCTTCGGGCGACTTTTCCAGAGCTATCGCCAACCGCGTCGACCTCCGGAGAGGGAACGGCAACGGCGGAGGCTGACGCCGCGGCAGCGGTTGCGCGGCAAACGCGGCCACGCCCGACGAAGGCCAGGTCGGCGCGGCGCAAACCCGCTGCCTCGGCGAAGCCCGCCGCCGGCGCAGAGGCGGCCGGTGCCGAGGCGAGTCCGCAGGCCGCTGCACCGGCAGCGAACCCCGCTCACGATGACGCGCGGCACTCCGAGGCTGCCAACTCGCCGGGCTGACCGCCATGGATCTGTTGATTGTCCGCCACGCGATCGCCTGCGAGCGCGACCGCAACCGCTGGAAGGATGATACGCAACGCCCGTTGTCTCCCGAGGGCATGCGGCGCGCGCGCCATGCCGCGGCGGGACTGCGCCATCTGGTCAAAGCACCGGACCGGGTGCTCACGAGTCCGCTGGTTCGCGCCCGGCAGACCGCTGACATCCTCACGGACGCGGCTCACTGGCCCCGGCCGCTCGAGACTCCGGAACTGGCTCCCGGCATTCCCGTCCAGCAGATGCTGGATCTGCTCGCCCAGCAACAGCTCGCCTGCATTGCGGTCGTCGGCCATCAGCCGGACTTGGGTCACCTCCTGGCGGCATGTTTGCTGGGCAGCCACCCGGCGGAGCTGCCCGTGGATCTGAAGAAGCCAGGCGTCGTCTGTGTGAGCTTTGACAAGCCGGTGCGGGCCGGCCGCGGCACGCTCAAGTGGCTCGCCACCCCGCACCTGCTGCGGCTGCTGCGCAAACTCAAGCAGTAGCGCGTGGACCCCCCGGCTCGTAAGGACTGCCGACCCCTCAGCTCATGAGCGCCGCCACCCAGGCCAGCGCGATGGGCCCGAGCGCGGCTACCCCGGCGAGCCACTGCGGGATCCGATCCAGTCGCTCACGCACGGCAGGCTGAGCGCCGAGCGTGCCGAGCAGGATTCCCGTGAGAAAGCCGAGCACGTGTGCGACGACATCCACCTCCGGTGCCGTCGGCTCCGCTGAATTCAGATCCTGCGCGCCGCTGCCGGTCCAGCCGAGCAACACGAGGCCTGCGACGAGCGGCCCCCAGCGCAACGCCCAGCGCTGCGGCCAGCGATAGCGCGTGCGCCAGGAAAAGGCCGACAACAAGCCGAGCGCGGTGAACACGGCCGTGGAAGCGCCGACTGCGCGATGCGAGGCCGGCCCCAGAAAGGCCTCGGCGCCGTTGGCAAAACCGGCACCCAGTACGATCAGAAACCAGGCATTGCCCACACCCAGCAGGCGGCCGGCCAGATAGCCGAACCAGCAGCCCGCGACGCTGTTGGCGGCGAGATGCGCGCCATCCAGGTGCAGCGTCAGAGCCGTCCAGACACGCCACCATTCTCCATGGCGCACTGCTCCCGCAATCAGCTCGCCGAGGTCGAACGCATCCAGCCGTACCAGGCCGTTAGAGATCGCCGCGGTCACCCCGAGCAGCACCACCACGTAGACCAGGCTGCCGATGCCGGCATGCCCATGAACCGGTAACGGGGGCGGCGGCGGCGGGCGGCGGATGCGCAACTCGAGCTCGTACTGCCGCAGTTGCTCCTGCGCAGCCGGGGCATCGGCGGGATCGACCAGCAGCACCCAGTCACGGTCATCCCTGCCGATAGCGCTGGGGATGCCGACCGCAAACAGCATGAAGGCCCGGTCATTACACGCTGCGCGCTCTGCCGAGCGGTAGATTTCGGCGACTCGGCCGCTCATGGTGTAATCCCCGCGTGCCGCAGCTTATCAGGCGGGCATCGACCCTGTGGCCCATTGGCCTGCTGCTGCTGGCGATGGCTTCCGTGCAGGGGGGTGCTTCGCTCGCAAAATCCCTCTTCCCGCTCATCGGCCCCATCGGCGTGGTGGGTCTGCGCCTGTTGTTCGGCATGCTCATCCTGTGGATCGTGCTGCGTCCGTGGCAAGCGCGCCTGACGCGCGCCTCACTTGCGCCCCTGCTGGTGTACGGACTCAGCCTCGGGGTGATGAATGCGCTTTTTTATCTGGCGCTGAGCCGGGTACCGCTGGGCATCGCCGTTGCGGTGGAGTTCACCGGCCCCCTCACCGTCGCCGTGCTGACCTCGCACCGGCCGCTCGACTTTGCGTGGATCCTGCTCGCAGCGCTCGGCCTGCTGCTGCTGCTGCCCATCGGCCACCTGGGCGGTGCGATCGATCCGGTCGGCGCGGTACTGGCGCTCGCTGCCGGCGGCTGCTGGGCGCTGTACATCGTGTTCGGACAGAAGACCGGCGCGGACTTCGGGCCGCGCGCGGCGGCACTTGGCAGCACCATCGCCGCCATCTGCGTCGCGCCCGTAGGCCTTGTCGCAGCCGGCAGCGCCTCGCTCACTCCCGCGGTACTGGTTCCTGCCTTCGGTGTCGCCCTGCTCTCGACGGCCATTCCCTACTCGCTGGAGATGATCGCGCTCACGCGTCTGCCGGCACGGACCTTCGGTATCCTGATGAGCCTGGAGCCGGCCTTCGGCGCCCTGTTTGGCTACGTCTATTTGCATGAGCACCCGAGTGAGGTGCAGTGGCTTGCGATCGGTCTCATCATCTTCGCCTCGCTGGGCACGACCGCCACGCATCAGCAGACGATCCACGAAGTGCCCGAACCGGTCTGAAGCGCAACGCGAGGAATCCACACTTGCAATCCATCATCAGCGTCGCGCGTCTCAACAAAACCTACGCATCGGGCTTCCGGGCGTTGAAGGACGTGAACCTCGAGATCCGGGCCGGCGAGATCTTCGCGCTGCTGGGTCCCAACGGCGCGGGCAAGACCACCCTGATCAGCATCATCTGCGGCATCGTCAATCCAACCAGCGGCGTGGTACGTGCCGATGGCCATGACATCATCCGCGAGTTCCGCGCCGCGCGCGCCCAGATCGGCCTGGTTCCCCAGGAGCTCACCACCGACGCCTTCGAGAGCGTCTGGGACACGGTCGCCTTCAGTCGCGGGCTGTTCGGCAAGCGTCCCGATCCTCAATACCTGGAGAAGGTGCTGCGCGATCTGTCGCTGTGGGAGAAACGCGATAACCGCATCCTGACGCTATCGGGCGGCATGAAGCGGCGCGTGCTGATCGCCAAGGCGCTCGCGCACGAGCCGCGCATCCTGTTCCTCGATGAGCCCACTGCAGGGGTTGATGTCGAGCTGCGCCGTTCCATGTGGGACCAGGTGCGTGCGCTACGCAGCAACGGCGTCACCATCATTCTCACCACGCACTACATCCAGGAAGCCCAGGAGATGGCCGATCGCATCGGGGTAATCAACGGCGGTGAGATCATCCTGGTGGAGGACAAGGAAGTGCTGATGAAGAAGCTCGGGCGCAAGCAGCTGCTGTTGCAGCTGCGCGGGCCGCTGCAGCAACTCCCGCCGGAGCTGACGTCCGCCTTTGCACTCGAGCTCTCCGCCGATGGCATGGAGCTGGTGTATACCTTCGACACGCAGGGCGAACGCACCGGCATCGCAACCCTGCTCAGCCGGCTCGGCGAGCAGGGCATCACGATCAAGGATCTGCAGACACGCGAGAGCTCGCTGGAGGATATTTTCGTCAGCCTGGTGAGCTCGCACCCATGAACGTACCGGCCATCCGCGCGATCTACACCTTCGAGCTGGCACGCACCTGGCGCACGATCTTCCAGAGCATCGCCTCGCCGGTACTGTCAACTTCGCTGTACTTCATCGTCTTCGGCTCGGCGATCGGCTCACGCATGGCGCACGTCGAGGGTGTCAGTTATGGCGCCTTTATCGTGCCCGGGCTGATCATGCTGTCGATCCTGACGGAAAGCGTCTCCAACGCCTCCTTCGGCATCTATCTGCCGAAGTACTCCGGCACGATCTACGAGATCCTCTCGGCACCGATTTCCGCCTTCGAGATCGTGATCGGCTACGTCGGCGCCGCCGCCACCAAATCGGTGATCCTCGGCACCATCATCCTGATCACCGCGCGGCTGTTCGTCACCTTCAGTGTGGCACACCCGCTGTGGATGGTGGCATGGCTGATCGTGACCTCGCTGACCTTCAGCTTCTTCGGCTTCATCATCGGGATCTGGGCCGACGGCTGGGAGAAGCTGCAGATCGTGCCGCTCATGATCGTCACGCCGCTCACCTTCCTCGGCGGCAGCTTCTATTCCA
Source organism: uncultured Pseudomonadota bacterium (assembly GCA_963839055.1). GTDB lineage: Bacteria > Pseudomonadota > Gammaproteobacteria > Steroidobacterales > Steroidobacteraceae > 13-2-20CM-66-19. The sequence continues at coordinate 340,527 of CAWITP010000001.1, forward strand.
TCTCCATGCTGCCGCCCTTCTGGCAGAAGGTGGCGCTGTTCAATCCCGTGGTCTACCTGATCAGCGGCTTTCGCTGGAGCTTCTTCGAGATCAGCGATGTCAACATCGTGTTGAGTTTCGCGATGACGCTGCTGTTTCTCGGGCTGTGCCTCGCGGCGGTGCTGGCGATCTTCCGCACCGGTTACAAGCTCAAGATGTGACGTGAGGGGTGAGACGGCGCCGGCGCGCGCGGCCGTTCAGCCTTTGGGCTCGGGAAAGCTCACCGAGCTGGCCGGGATCAGCAGCGTCGGGGAGTCATCCTCCTCCAGCGGCGGCACCATCACGGTCTCAGCTGCACTCGGCAGGCTCTGCACCGGCTGGAAGGGCTGCTGGCTGCGCAGCCGCTGCAGGGCGAGCTCCGCCTCGATGGGCTCGCTGAAGTAGAAGCCCTGGCCGTAGTCGCAACCCATCTCCTGCAGCGCGCGCGCCGCAGCTTCGGTCTCGATGATCTCCGCGATCGCGGTGAGATTCAGGCTGCCGGCCATCTGCACCATGGCCGCCATCATGCCGGTGTTCGCCTGGTCCGCGCCGGTGCGGTTGACGAACGGCCGGTCGATCTTGACGAAATCGAACGGGAACAGCTGCAGGTAGCTGAGTGAGGAATACCCGGTACCGAAGTCATCGAGCATCAGCTGAATGCCCATGCTGTGCAGCCGGTCGAGGCTCTCGCGCGCGGCGCCGACGTTGCTGATGAGTGCCGCCTCGGTCAACTCGAATTTCAACAATGACGGCGGCAGCTGCGTCTCCCGCAGCAGTGAGGCGACGTAGTCACCGAGTCCGGGGTCGCGCAGCGCGGTCGGCGACAGGTTGATGCTGATGAAGAATTTCTGATTGGCCGGCAGGCGGCGCAGCCACTCGCCGGCGAGCTTCACCACGCGCAGGATGATCCAGCGCGTGATGGGCACCATCAGCCCCGCCTCTTCCGCAATGCGCATGAACTGATCCGGAACCAGGACGCTCTCCACGGGATGGCGCCAGCGCAGCAGCGCCTCGGCACCCACCATGCGGTAGCTGCGCAGGTCGACGATCGGCTGAAACAGCAAGCGCAGCTCGTGCTTTTCCAGCGCCACATGCAGATCGGCCTCGAGGCTCACGAGGGAGGCCGCCTGCCCTGCCATGCTGGGCGTGTACAGCACGATCTTGCTGCCTTCCTGGCGCTTGGCGACCGTGAGAGCGATGTCCGCCTCACGCACCACGTCCTCCGCCCGATGCTGCCCGGAGTCGACCGTGGTCAGCCCGAAGGTCGCCGCCACCACCAGGCGATGGCGCCGCAGCTCAAATGGCGTGCGCAGCTCCTCCTGCAGCAGCCCGGCCACCTGGTGCGCGGCATCGGTGGAAGCTACATCCAGAATCAACACCGCAAACTGATCGCCGCCCCAGCGGGCCAGCACACCTTCGAAGGCGGAGGTGGATTTCTCGAAGCGCCGCGCCGCCTGCACCATGAGCTCATCGCCGGCGGTATGGCCCAGCATGTCGTTCACGAGCTTGAAGCGCGAGATGTCCACCAGGATGACGGCGATCCGCTGGCGCCGCTTGGTGCGCACATCGCGCAGCGCGCGATCCAGCTGATCCATGAAATAGCGGCGGTTGGGCAGACCGGTGAAGGCATCGTGAAAGCGCGCGTGATCAAAGGTCTCCTGCAGATTCAGGCGCTGCTGCATCTCGGTGGCGAGCTGCTGGTTGATGCTGCGCAGGCGCTTGCGGGCTGCCGTGAGTACTGCGCGGGAGCGCTGCAAGGAGTGAATGAGATCGTGCGTGCCGAAGGACAGCAACCAGGCGAGGAACGCCAGCAGTCCGATATCGGAGGCAAGCTCGGTGGTCGGATACCAGCCGCTGTGCGGCCGCAGGGTGATCGCCAGATAGCTGCCCGGCACGGCGGGCGTAAAGCCGGGCGGCAGGCGGATCTGCGTCACCACCGGATGCAACAGCGGCTCGGTGCTCGAGCCGATGAAGATGCGGTTGCGCGCGCTGCGCGGCTCGGCCTGCAGCAGCTCGAAGTCATAACCTTCATCACCGAGACGTGACAGATGCGCGCCGGCAAGCAGCGCATCCAGATCCGCGTAAGCCACCGCCCAGCCGCGCGGGCGCTCCTCGGCACTGCGGCTGCGAATCGGCACGCGTGCCGCCACGAGCCACTGGCTTCCCAACCGCAACGGTCCCAGCATCGATTGACCCGGCACCGCTCGCGCCGACTCCGCGGACTGCCACTCGCTCGCGATGCCGGTCGCCGCGGTCATCTGCGTCTGACGCGCGCCCAGCACCCGGTCCTCTGCCGACATCCAGAACGTGTTGTTTTTCAGCGGTATCAGGTTGAGATCAACCTGCTCATCGGCCGCGAGCGCCTGCGCAGCCGCGCGCGCCTGCGCGACGCTGAGGTCGGCCAGGCGCTGCAACTCGGGCTCGATCTTGCGCGCATAACTGAGGCCGACATTTGCCGCGGTGGCGCGCGCCACCTCGCTGTGATGCTGCACGCTCAAGTACAACAGCCGCGATCCGCCGAGCAGCACGACGGCGAGCACGACTACCGTCGGCAGCCAGCCCAGGTCGCGTTTTCGAAACGGTGCGGCCACGATCAATCCCTCAATGCGGAATGTGATAAACCCAGTTGAGCGTGCCGGTCCAGCGGTTGCTGCCCGGTACGAAGAAAGTCCCGACCGGCGACAAGACCGGAACTTCCGTGCCCTGCAGGCGCTGGTAGTCCGCGATCAAAGTGAGGTCGCTGTGCAGCCGGGGCAGCGGCCGTGACAATCCCACATAACCTTCGCGGAATTGCCGCGATTGGAGCACCGTGCCACCGCCTACCTGGCCGATGACGGTCGGTGAGGTGCGGCCGACGCCAAAACCGGCGAACAGGTTGACCAGCGGCTCATAGAGGTCGATGCGCCCTGAGGTGAGGCGTGTGTCGAGATTGCCGCTGACCGAGTACTGGTAGGCGAGCGAAGTCTGCACGTGCGGCGACCACAGATAGGAGAGCGCGACCTTCGGCAGATTGCCGTGAGTGGTCTCCACATCGAGCTGCCGATCCTCGAGGGTTGCCGTGAAGCGGTGAAAGTAGGTGCCGCTCAGCGATAACGCTTCGACCCGGTACTTGAAGGCTTTGGGACCGTCATCACCGGCGCCCTCGTGGATCTCACCCGAGAACGTGTAGCGTTGGTTGCTCGGACCGCGCGTCATCGAGCCATTCAACGAGCCGAAGGTCCAGTGCGCCACCGACAGGGCCTCGTACTCCACGGCTGCGCCCACCAGGGTGTCGGGGTTGAAGTTGTGCAGCCAGCCGCCCGCGGCGCCGCCGCCACCACTGGTGCCCGTCAGCGAGGAGCCGTTGGCACTGAAGGTCACCCGGTCCTCAGACAGCGAGTGGTGCACCGGCGTGCTCGCCGGGGCCGGCGTTGGATTCGGGACCGCGGTGTTCGCCGGCCCCGCGGCAGCAGCTGGCGGCGGTGCGCCCGCCTGCTGCGCAAGACTGGCACCTGCACCGAGCGCGAGCGCCAACAGTGCGAACTGACCCAGAACTTTGGCGGTGCTTCTCATCGCAGCTGACCCAGGGTGCTCGTCAGCACAGTGGAGCTCGTAGCGAACGGATCGGTCGAACCGGCTCTGGCCACCGGCAATAGGGCAACGGTAAAAATGTGCTCCTCCTCACCCGCCAATGTCACGGCGGAACTGGTTACCTGGTAGATGCGCGGGCCGATCTCCAGATGCATTTTGCGGCGGCCGGTCAGTCCCGGCTCCCACCATGCACCCGCATCCGGATGTGTCAGCAGCTCAGCCGCGTTCGCGCCGACCTCAGCGTTGGCAAACAGCGCGCCCGCCGGCTTGTTGAAGGCGAGCACCTGGCCGCGTGCGTCGATGACGAGCGCGGCGTATTCCGAGGTATCCAGCGCAGCCTTCAGACAGAACAGCTCGGTCGAATCCTCGAGTGTGAGCAACGCCAGTCGGCGCCCGCGGTGTGCGATGTGCAGCACCCTGACATGCGTCACCCGCAGTTGGTCCGAGATCCGCACGACGGTCGTCGGTGCGCTGCCGTCGGAGCCGGTGACCAACTCCCCGACGATCTCCGGATAGGAGAAGCGCAGCGCCTCAAAGAGCGGGCGGCCCTCGACCGGCATCTCCCCGGCGCGCAGATAGATGTTGGCAAACTCGCTCGAGGCCACGATGCGCATGGAATCCGGATCGACCAGCAGCGCCGGCAGCGGCAGCCGCTCGATGAGGTTGGCCCACATCTCGTGGCCGCGCTCGGCCTCGGTGCGCGCCATGATGATGTGGGCGTTGAGCCGCTCGAAGATGGTGCCGACATACTCCGCCGCGACGGCGCAGGCGAGCAGCAGTACCGCAAAGACCTCCAGCAGCACCAGCAGGTAGTTGGAGGGCGCGTAGAAGCCTGAGAACGAGGGCTGCGCGACGGTGCCCTGGTTGCCGAACAGCCACGGCAGCCAGGTGTCATTGCCCATCAGCCCACTCGCGTACCAGCGCAGCTCGGGCGCCTGGCTCAGCGCGACCACGCCCACCACGAGGATGCTCACCACCGCCACCAGATACGGATGCCAGCGTGACAGGAAGATGGCGCCGATCACCGGCAGTGCGAACACCATGAGGAACAGTGGATTCTGGAAGGCGCCGACGTGATCCCAGATGAAGCCGATCAGCACGACGCCTATGAGGTGCAACACCGTGAGGGTGCGGTCGCGCCAGCGCCCCGGAGCGCGCGCGGGTGCCGCCAGCATCGTGAAGGCGATGTGCAACAGCCCGAGCGCCAGCAGTCCCCAGCTCGCGGTACCGAGATTCACCTCGAAGCCGCTGGCAAACCAGGGCAGGCCGGTCGCCACCAGAATGGCGACGATGGTCATCAGCCAGGTGTCATCCAGCAGGTGTACCCGCGGGTTCTCCCACAACGGTCTGGGGATGAGCTGGGTACTGTCGAGGTTGGTCCTCAAGTAAGCTCCGTCATGCGGGCGCTACTGCAGCGAGCCTTTGGAGTTGGCCGCCGCGCTGGCGCGGTTCACCGCCCCGGTGCCGAAATTGTTGTTGTCGAGGAAAGGCTGCGACTGCACCTTCTGCCCGTTGGGCTGCTGGAAGTCTTCGATGTGCAGCGCATAGGCGTGGGCTCGCAACACCTGGTTGCGCCGCAGGACCGGCGAGTCGCCGATCACGTCGATGCCGTTGTATTTCGGCTCGATGATGGTGTTGTCCACGGCCGTGCTGACGCTGTGCGCATCACCCAGCACGAAGGCGAGACCATAGCCGCAGTTGTGCAGCTTGTTGGCGCGCACCAGGGTGTTGGACGAGCCGCGCACCATGACGCCATAAGCGGTCAGGCCCTCCAGCTCGTTGTCGTCGATCACGGCCCCGCGCGCATTCTCGGCCACGATGCCCATCGAGGCGCCGCCGTTGATGCGGTTGGCCTTGATCACCGCTCCGGCTCCCACGACATGCACGTCGGCATCGTGTGCATTGATGAAATCGTTGCGCTCCACCATCACCGGAATGTTGCCGGCGACGAGTCCGGCGGTGTCCTCGGTGAACTTGTTGTCGTGAATACTGATGACATCGTCATGCGAATCCGGCGCGCTGCGCACCGCCCAGAGCCCTGCATCCTTGTCCTGGGAGAACTCGTTGTTGGCGACCGAGGTGTTGTGGCCCGAGGCGCCGAACCGGATACCGATACGGTTCTGCACGAAGCGGTTGTGCTCGATCAGGGTATCGCTCGCGTTCTCAGCCACTTCCACGCCTACATCGCAGGACTCGATCCGCGACCCCGAGATGCGGAAATGCACCGCGCGCACCAGCACCGCCGCCGCCGGGCACTTGCTGATCGTGATCCCCTCGATAGTGGTGTTCGGCCCGGAGACATCCAGGACCGGGCCCGAATTGAGCACCTCGGCGTTGATTACGACGCCGGAGGCCTGGCCGACCAGGCGCACGCTCTTGCCATTGACGAGAGCCGGCAAGGCCGTCTCCACGCGAATGTCGGGCACCTCGATCGAGATGGTGCTGGGCGCGGTCGCCCCCGCGACGATGAACAGCGCTTCCCGCAACGTTCCCGGGCCGCGATCGCCCGCGTTGGTCACGTGTACCGTGCTAGCAGTCTTGGCGGATGTCACCGTCTGCACCCGACGCGTCTCATACCAATGGCCCGCCGCCACTACGGCAACGAGCACGACAAACACCCCTATCGCAACAATTGAACGGCGGCCGCTGGCCATCGAATCACCCCCCGGTTTTGTGTTCCAGAACAAACACGGCGTGCCACGTTCTTCTTGTTGCGCGTCGCCCGAACAGTGCGTTGATCGGAAGCGACAAGGCGGTCGCCAGTGCCAACAGCCCCAGCGCAAGCTTGCCAGGGAGTTTCCGGACATATGGTAACAGCTGCGTTCGAAACGGTGCGGGATCCACGCCGCTGACAGCCGTCAGTTGCAGGCCGCAGTCACGCATCAGCGTCAGATACACGTCGCGCTGGCGTGCCTGAAACACGCTGGTATCGCAGCGCCGCTCAATGGAGGTGGGCGCAGCCTCGAGCAACACCATGCGCCCGCCGGGGGCCAGGTGGTCCCGCATGGCGCTCAAGGCGGCCCGCAACGCCGCGGGATCCAGAATGTGCTGCAACACCGTCACGGCGAGGATCAGGTCGAACTGACCGGCCACCTTGAGGGCCGAGAGATCCTGCACCTCGAAGTAGCAACGCTGCGCCACATCCTCGAGCGCGGCGCGGCGCTGTGCCTCGGTGATCATGGTCGGGCTGAGGTCTACCCCGGTGACCGTGGCGCCGCGCGCCGCGAGCAACCGACTCCAGCGGCCCACGCCGCAGCCGACATCTAGCACGCGCGTGCCGGGGGCCAGGCGCAGCCAGGGAGCAAGCGCCAGGCGCTGCTCAAGATGAATGGCGCGGTTGTAGAACTCCGGCATGCCGTAGGAGCACACCGCGGCGAGACCGGAGCCTTCGGCGGCAAAGCGCTGCGCGCGATCCTCCCAGTAGAGGCTCGGCCGGTACCGCTGCGGCGCCGGGATACCCCGCACACTCATTCGCCGACCCGCACTTTGCCGTTGCCGACGGCATGACCATTGCCATTACCGTTGCCATTGACGAGGCTCGGATCGGCAGGACTTTCGTAGTGATCGCGATAGACGCGGCGGCGAAAGAGCTTGAGGGCGAAGAAGTTCATGAACCCGACGGTCATCGGCACGATGTGGGTCAGCGCGTAGCACAGGTACAGCGGCACGATGGGCGCGGCATAGGCGCGCTCGGCCTTGGGCACGCAGGTGAAGAGCGCGATCACACCGAGCGCGAGGTAACTCGTGATCGCGGCGGTGAAATACTCCGGATTGGTGAGACTGCCCTGCGGCACGATGTCATCCAGCAGCAGCGCATCCAGGCCCGCCAGAAAACTCGCCAGCAACAACGCTGCGCTGACGATCTTCACCAGATGCATCGCGAGCGACAGCCCGCCCACATACAGCAGGTAGTGATACATCGCAAACGGCGAGCGGCGGCTGATCTGCAGGACCTCGGTGAAGCGCTCGGTGTAGACCTTGATGAGACCGTGATACCAGCCGACGCGCTGCGAGAACCAGCGCGGCAGCGTGCCGGGTCCCTCGGTGCTCACCACCAGCCGGCCGTCATAGTAGATGCGCTCTCCCTGCGCCAGCAGGATCACCGCATTCTCGAAGTCCTCGGCATACACCGAGAGCGAGTGGCGATTGAGTGCGCGTTGCAACGCGCTGCGCCGATAAAACGACACACCCGAGGTGATGCTGAAATCGCCGAGACTCTCGCGGCCCACGCGGAAGGCCAGGGCGTATTCGAACGACTGGAAGCGCGCCAGAAACCCATCGGGCTCGATCATGATGCGCGGGCAGGCGGCCGCGGCGCCCGACTGCTGGAAATCGCTCACGAACTGATCCAGATCGATGGAGCTGCCCTCCTGCAGGCCGCGGATGCGGATGTCAGGATCGATCACCATCACGGTCTCGATGTGCGAGGGCAATCGCTCGAGCAGACGCTTGATGGCGCCGGGTTTGCGCCGGTTGAAACCGTCATCGAAACAGCGCCAGCCGGCCTGGCGCAGCCGTAGCACCGTGTTGTCGGTGGAGCCGTCGCTGATCAGCCAGACGCGGTCGCGATAAGCGCCAAAAGAACTGCTGAACTCCTCGATCTGATCCTCGAGATTGTGCACCGAGGCGATGATGGCAAACGGCGAGGCCGGCACCATGCGCCGCGCCTCGGGCGGCAGGATGGCGGCGAGATTGATCGAGAGGTTGCCGTTCTGGCTGCCCTCGGAGATGCCACCGGCGGCAGCAGTGTGCCGGCGACGCATGTACAGACGCAGGCCCAGATCGAGCGCGTCGGTATAGACGATGAGATTGGCGAGCGCGAAGACGAAAATCGAGAAACCGATGGCCTGGGCATTGGCCACCGACAGCACGATCCAGCCGGCGAGCAGCGCGCAGACCGCGAGCGGCGCGAGGACCTGCAGCGTGCGCCGCATCCGCCGGGTCATGCGGTCGCCGCGGCGCATTGCGCCGCGGCCTCCCAGCGCATCGCGGGCAGGCGCGCGTACAGCTCGGCGCGCACTTCGCGCTCATCGGCTATCCGCTGACCCTGCTCTTCCATGATCGGCAGTGAGCTCAGGATCCACAGCAGCGAGCGCACGCGCGAAGGCAGATGTGCCACCTGCTTCTCGAGCGGCTCGAGCAGGGCCTCGAAGCGACTCTCGATGGCGAGGATAACCGCCGCCACCTGCGGATCGATCGGCAGGATCTTGGCGGGCTGCTGCCAGCTGATCTCGGTACCGGCAATGCGCCGCTCCGTGTGGTGAGTGTGCGGCAGCAGCGCGGGGTCCTTCGCGAAAGCGGCGCCCGAGAACGGAATGACGTACGGATACATGCCGATCTCGCAGCCCTCGCGCAGCCAGCGATAGGACTGACGCAGCGTCTCGGCTACATCCTCGAGCTGCGCGTGCGGCGAGCTCAGAATGAGATCCAGGAAGGGGGTCACTCCGGTTGCGAGCGCCGCGGTCAACATCGGCTCGATGTGGCGGTGGATCTGACCTTTGTTGAATTCCACCAGCACGCGCTGCGAGAAGCTCTCGATGCCGAAACCCAACACGCGGAATCCGGCGCGCCGCATGGCGCCAAGGCGCTCGGTCGTCATCGCATCGATGCGGTTGGTGCTGATGAACTGCAGGCGCATCGGCAGACGTCCCTGCTGCTTGGCGGCCACGATGCCATCGCACAGTGGCAGAATCCGGCGGTCCTGCGTGAAGGTGAAGATATCGTCCTGGAACATGATCGTACGCACGCCCGGATGGGCAGCGACAATACGCTCGATCATGTGCAGGCACTCATCCGCATCCAGGCGCGAAATCGAGGCCACACTGCCCTGTGCCTCGTGCAGGAAGTTGGTCGCCGAGCAGAAGGTGCAGCCCATCGGACAGTAGTTGAGCGTGATGAGTCGCACCGAGCGGATCTCGGCCAGATGCGCCTCGCGCGCGGCCTTGCTCGGCAAGGCGCCGACCCGGTACGCGGCCTCGAGGCGATCCCAGTAGGCCCCGTACGGCATGCGCTCGTAGGGTGTGCTGTAGATGGCATCGCGTAGCTCGGTGCGGGTCAGGGCTCGCTGTGGAATGCTGAGGATCGCGCCATCGCGGCCGCGTTCCGCAGTACCGGTGATGCCTCCCAGAGGTTGTCCCGCGCGCAAGCGCGCTACGAGCTCGAGCAGTGGATGCTCGCCCTCGCCCAGCACCACCAGATCGAAGGGTGCGAGATCGAACATCAGGTCCGGTCGGAAAGTCGCCTCCATGCCGCCCGCGACCAGGACGGCGCGCGGCGCCACGCGGCGCACGATATGCGCCAGCTCCAGGTCGAAGCGCAGCGTCATGCCGGTGGTGGAGACCCCGACGATATCCCAGTGGCCACTGAGCAACTCGCGCTCGAGCGCGCGTTGCGGGGTGTCGCGGCAACAGTTGGGATCGAAAACCTTCGCATTGACACCGTGCGCTTCCAGCACGCCGGCGAGCCGCCAGACGCCCAGCGGCGGCGCCAGGAATGTGTATTCGCCACAGTGCGGATCGTAGGGTCCGATCAGCAGTACACTGGGCGAGCCTGCAGTATTCACGTGTTCGTTGGCTCCTTCGCACCGTACTCCGCAAGGAGTACCCCTTAGGCTCTAGCTTCGGTCAGCGGAACCGCAACATTCATGCCCAGTCTTGGCTGGCGTTCCTTGGGTCTTGCGGTGGGGCTCAGTGTCACTCCCGGTAACGGCCGGGTCAATGCTGCAGGGACGCAAACGGGTCGAGAGAACGGCCAAGCCGCGCCAGCGCATATGTTGCAAAACAGCGACAACAATTTCGGAGGACAGTAAATGGCTGATCGGTACGATGCCATCATCATCGGAGCCGGCCACAATGGCCTTGTATGTGCCGCCTACCTGGCGCGCAATGGTTTGAAGCCGCTTGTCCTGGAGCGGCGCGAGATGGTGGGCGGAGCCGCCGTGACCCAGGAGATCGCCCCGGGCTTCCGCGCCTCGATCTTCTCTTATCTCATGAGCCTGCTGCATCCGCGGATCCAGGCGGAGCTCAACCTCGCCGCGCATGGGCTGAAGATCATGCCCTGCAGCGACATGCTGGCCCCGCTGGAAGGTGGCGACTACATCGTCTTCTCGGACGACGTGGCGCGCACCCAGGCCAGCTTTGCGCGCTTCAGCCGCAAGGATGCGGACATCTACCCCGCCTTCGATCATTTCCTGAACGAGAACGCCCGGCTGTTCCGGCGCCTGTTGTGGGAGACGCCGTTCGATCCGACCGGTCGGGACTGGAAGACCTTCCGCCAGGCGGCCGGCTTCCTGCAACGCAACTGGCGCAGCGGCGGGCGGCTGTTCCGCGTGATGGACATGCTGTCGATGAGCGCCTACGACTTCCTGTCGGAGTGGTTCGAGGATGACCGCATCAAGGCCGTGCTCGCCTACTACGCCTCCATTGGCACGTTTGCCGGTCCCAAAACCCCCGGATCGGCCTACGTGATCATGCATCACGTCATGGGCGAGAACGCCGGTGCCGGCGGTTGGGGCTTCGTGCAGGGCGGCATGGGGTCGATCAGCCAATCGATTGCCGCGGCCGCGCGCGCTCTGGGGGTGGAGATACGGACCGACAGCGGCATCGCCGAAGTGCGCATCCAGGATGGGCGCGTCAGCGGGGTAGTCACCACCGACGGACGGGTGTATGCCTCCGAGCGCGTCATCTCCAACGTCAACGCCAAGACGCTCTATCTGAAGATGGTGGGCACGCGGCATCTGCCCGCGGAGGTGGTGCGGGAGATCGAGACATACCGCACCTTCAGCACGGCGTTCAAAATGAATATCGCCTGCGAGCGGCCGCCGCAGTATGCGTGCCTGCAGCGCGCCCTGGCGGATGATGCGCTCGCCGGCTGGAGCTATCCGACCTACGTGCATATCGGCCCGGACATCGACTATCTCGAGCGTGCCTATGACGATGCGAAGTACGGCTGCTACTCCCGGCAGCCCTTCATCACGCCCGTGTGCCCCACCATCGTGGATACCACGCTGGCTCCGCCAGGCAAGCACGTCGTGAATCTGTTTGGTGGACATGCTCCTTATCAGTTGAAACACGGCGACTGGAAGACCGAGAAACCCAACTTCGAGCGCATCGTGCTGGAGAGCGTCGAGCGCGTCGCCCCCGGCTTCACGCAGGACATCATCGCGCGGCAGTTCCTGGTGCCCCCCGACATCGAGGAGATCGTCGGACTGCCGCAGGGCCACATCTTCCAGGGCGAGCTGTCACTCGATCAGCTGTTCTTCCAGCGCCCCGTGCCGCATTACGCAGACTACCGCACGCCGATCCGCGGACTGTATCTGTGCGGAGGCTCGGTGCACCCCGGCGGCGGCGTGTCAGGAATTCCCGGCTACAACGCCGCCCGCGAGGTCCTGCACGACGCCGGCAAAGGCGGGACGTTGCGTTTCGCTGACAACTGAGGGCTGCCGCGGCAGCCCGGCGGGAGTTGACTTAACCGTGCCCCATGCAACTTAACACGATGCGTCGCGCCGCCCGCGCAATGCGGCGCATGCGCCAGGGGATTCGCAGTTTTTACTGACCCTTGAGACTTGCCGGCACGACGCCGCCGCTTTTCTCCAGCTGACTCATCACCTGCCGGTGCAGCCAGATGTTCATGCTGGCCGAGTCGTTCATGTCGCCTGTGTAGCCGAGCTCCTGCGCCAACTGCTTGCGGTTCTGCAGGCTGGGATCCAGACCCACGAGCTTCATCAGATCGACGATCGAGCTCTGCCAGTTGAGTTTCTGACCGCTCTTCTGCGCCATGCCGTTGAGCTTGGCTTCGACGTTCACCAATGACCCGGCAGCGCCGGCCTGTGGCGCCAGCATGCCGGTGCGGGAGTCAACATCCGGCAACCTGGCAGTGGCGCCGGGATTGGCGGGGGTCGTGATCGTCGGTGTCGGCGCGGGCGCCGCGGTATGACCCAGGATGGCGTTCTTGATGGTATCGAGCAGGCTCATGAGGCGCTCCTTCGTTTGCTGCCGCAGTACAGGCTACAGCACATAACATGCCCTGGAGACATCGCTGCCGCATTTCTGCCGTCACGGTAGAGCCGCAGGCCGCTGCGTTGTCGTGTCTTTCAGGTGCTCGAAGAGATCACCGTGCACGGGAATCTTGCCGAGCGCACACACGGGCAGGGGAAACGGCATGATGGCCACGACGCAGCGTTCACTGATATGAAACAACAGCGCGCCAGGCAGCACTTCGAGCCGGTGCGCACGCCAGCTATTCCAGCGGAAAGGAAAGACGCCGATGCCATGCCCCTCATCCATCCCCGGCGCGCGATCGAGCGCATGGGCCTGGCGCTGAGCGCGCTCACGCGCGCGAAGCGTACCGGCAGCGGCCTGCGACGCCTCGTCGTGCCAGTCAATCGGGCGGGCGGCTTGTGGCTGCGAAGGCGCCGCAGCGGGCGAGCGACGGTTGGAATGCGATGCCGCCGCTCGAGGCTGACGCTTAGCGCCTGGGTTCTCCTGACGTGGCAGCTCGGCCTCCTCGGGCAGCGGCAGGAACCACAGCGTGAGCGGCGAGTTATCCTCCCCTGTCGCGGGACGGGACGGAGGTGCCCGTGACAGCAAAACCAACACCGCCCCGTGCGCGAGCAGGACGGCGAGGACCGCCAATGTTCGGCTCGGCTGCGTGACTGTGCGCAGGCCACCGGATCCACGCGGGCGGCGTTCACCGCCCCGGCCGCCCCGGCCGCCAAGGTCTCCGCTGCCTGCAAAGACGAGCTGTTGCACCGTCCGCTTCCTGAGCCTCCCTCCTGCAACAGATCACGGCAGGGGCAAAAAGGTTCCGGCACCGTTTGCAGCGCGGCGGGCCGGCTACAATTCAGGCTCATTGCACGAGGACTGCCGCTGAAGATGCCCCTGTCGAGCGCATTCATCCGCTTCGCCGCTGTCGGCGTGGTCGGCTTCCTGGTCGATGCCGGCGTGCTCACGCTGCTCTCGCGCAGCTGGGGCATGAATGTGTACCTGGCGCGGTGCTTCTCGTTTGGCGCCGCAAGCCTGGTCACTTTTCTGCTCAACCGGCGCTTCACGTTCACGGGCGAGCGGCAGCAGTCGGCGCTCAGAGAGTACCTGCGCTACATGACCGTGCAGAGTGTCGGCTCGGTCACCAACCTCGCCGTCTTCATGGTGATGGTCGGCCTGTTCCCGCAATTCACCACCGTGCCCGTCATTCCGCTGGCGTTCGGCTCGGCCGCCGGTCTCGTCGTGAACTTTGCCGGCAGCCGCTTCTGGGTGTTCCGCTAACGCGGCCGAAAAGCGCGCGCCACGACATACACTTCCCGTGAGCGCGCTCGCGAGGCGGCGGGCTTGCGCACCCACACCTTGCCGAACGAGTTGCGCAACTCCTTGAGAAAGGCATCTGAGCCTGCGCCCTGGAACACTTTCACGACCAGATCAGCGCCGGGCTTCAGCACCTTGCGGGCAAACTCCAGCGCCAGCTCCGCCAGATAGATCGAGCCGGCCTGATCGGCTGAATCGATGCCGCTGATGTTGGGAGCGATATCCGACAGCACCACATCCGGCTGGCGGTCGCCGAGCGCGGCAAGCAGCGCTGCCAGCAGCGCATCGCTCGTGAAATCACCCTGGATGAATTCGACGTGCGGGATGGGCTCCATCGGCAGGATGTCGGTGGCGAGTACCTGACCGCGCTCACCGACCAGCTGGCTTGCCACCTGGGACCAGCCCCCGGGGGCCGAGCCCAGATCGATGACCCGCATGCCCGGCCGCAGCAGCCGGTCGCGTTCATTCAACTGCAGCAGCTTGTAGCTGGCGCGCGAGCGGTAGCCGTCCTTCTGGGCCTGGCGCACGTAAGGGTCGGTCACATGCTCGTGCAGCCATTGACCGCTGCTTTTGGATCGGGCCATTACCACACCGATATACTGTCGCAACATTGTAAGCTTAGTTTCGTGTGCATTGCCGGCGATGACCGGCCAGGGCCGTATGATCCGCATCACTGAGCTGTCGCTGCCGCTCGACTCGGATGTCGCCGCGCTACGCGCCGCCATTCTCAAGCGACTGCAGCTGCGCGCTGAAGAGCTGCTCGAGTTCAGCATCTTCAAGCGCAGTTACGATGCACGCCGCCGCAGTGACACGATTCACTTCGTCTATATCATCGACCTCGCCGCGCGTGACGAGGCTGCGCTGCTCAAGCGCTGGGCGCACGATCCGCACGTGCGGCCGAGTCCCGATACGCAGTATCACGCGGTTGCGCAGGCGCCGGCGGCGTGCGATGCCCGTCCGCTCATCGTGGGTTTCGGGCCCTGCGGACTGTTTGCAGCGTTGCTTCTGGCGCAGATGGGTTTCAGGCCCATCGTACTGGAACGCGGCCGCCCGGTACGTCGCCGCACGGCGGACACCTGGGCACTCTGGCGCCGCGGCATCCTCACCCCTGAATCCAACGTGCAGTTCGGTGAAGGCGGTGCCGGGCTGTTTTCCGATGGCAAGCTCTACAGTCAGATCAAGGATCCGAAATTCCACGGCCGCAAGGTCATGCAGGAGCTGGTGCGCGCCGGCGCCCCGGCGGAGATTCTCTATGTCAGCAAACCACACGTGGGCACGTTCCGGCTCACCGGGGTGGTCGCTGCGCTGCGCGCCGACATCATCGCCTTAGGGGGCGAAGTCAGGTTCGAGCAGCAGGTCACCGATCTGTGCATCGAGGACGGTCAGCTGCAGGGTCTGCGACTCGCTGCTGGCGCGGAGCTGCCATCACGGCATGTCGTGTTGGCAGTCGGCCACAGCTCACGAGATACCTTCCGCATGCTGCACCGGCGCGCCGTGCACATGCAGCCAAAACCTTTCTCCATCGGCTTGCGCATCGAGCATCCCCAGTCGCTGATCGATCGTGCGCGCCTCGGCAGGTTTGCCGGGCATCCCGAGCTCGGCGCGGCGGACTACAAGCTGGTGCATCACGCGCGCAACGGCCGGGCGGTCTACAGCTTCTGCATGTGTCCGGGCGGCACGGTGGTCGCCGCCACTTCGGAGCCGGGCCGCGTAGTGACCAACGGCATGAGTCAGTATTCTCGTAACGAGCGCAACGCCAACGCCGGCATCGTCGTGGGCATCAATCCGGAGTTGGATTTTCCCGGCGGCATCCTGGCTGGCGTGCGTTTGCAGGAAGAGCTGGAGAGTCGGGCGTTCGAGCTCGGCGGCGGCGACTACTGCGCACCGGTTCAGCTGGTAGGTGATTTCCTGCAGGCGACGCCGTCCACGCAACTCGGGGAGATCGAGCCTTCCTATAAACCCGGCGTGCGCCCGGGGCAGCTGTCTGAGGCGTTGCCGGGCTATGCGATCGAGGCGATCCGCGAGGCGCTGCCGGTCTTTGCACGACAGATTCGCGGCTTTGATCGCGCCGATGCCGTGCTCACCGGCGTCGAGACGCGCACCTCCGCACCGCTGCGCATTACGCGCGATGCGCACACCCTGCAGAGTGTCAACGTGCGCGGCCTGTACCCGGCCGGGGAAGGTGCAGGCTATGCCGGTGGCATTCTTTCCGCAGCTGTGGATGGGATCCGGGTCGCCGAGGCAGTGGCCCGCGCCATGGTGGCCGAGGGTCCTGTCGGTAGCCGCAGCGCGCCACGCGCGGCGCTAACCGGAAGCGCCCGTTGAAGCTCGCTGATCTGCCCAAGCTGCACCAGAAAAAATATCGCGCAGCGTTCGGACACTACCTCATCGAGGGCGAGCACCTCGCGCTCGAGCTGCAGAAAGCGGCAGCGTCGCAGCCCGGATTGCGGCAAAGCGAGTTGTATGTCACGGAGGCCTACCGCAACTGGTCCAGCGCCTTCACCACGCATCTGGTCAGCGAGGCGCAGATGAAAAAACTGGCGGACACCGAATCGCCGCCCGGAATCGTCGGCTGCGTGCCGCTGCTGCCCGCCGCCGCTCCAGCCGTGCAGGAGCGTGCCGTATACCTGCATGAGATTCAGGATCCCGGCAATCTCGGTACCATCCTGCGCACCCTGAGTTGGTTCGGCGGGCTGCGCTGCCTGTTGAGTGCGGGCAGCGTGGACCCTTACAACCTGAAGGCTGTGCGAGCGAGCGCCGGAGCCATCTTCCACGTGCCCCTCGAGACCGACGTGCCGCTCAGTCAGCTGCCCGAGCGGTTTGCGCGGCTCGCTACACTCGCACTTTCAGGAGCCTCCGTCAGCTCGGCGGCGTTCCGCGAGTACGACTGCTACGTATTCGGTAATGAAGCGCGGGGACTACCGCCCGGACAGAGCGAGGCCATCGGTGCAGCCCCGTTCACGATTCCGGGGGCTGCTGCCATCGAGTCGCTGAATCTCGCCACCGCGGTGAGCATCAGCGCCTACGCGCTCAGCTGTTGATGTGCTCGGGCCGCGCCGGCCTGCTCTCGGGCAGGCGCTCATAGGTGCCCATCAGGCAGCCACTCGCGACGGCCCGCTCGCGGATCGCGCGCGCGAACTCAGCGCGACCCGGCGCGCTCGAGAAAGGCTCGCCGCGCGTGAGCGCGAACAGCTGGAAAGCATAGCGATGTACCCCGTGACCCGGAGGCGGATCCGGCGGCAGCCACGCCCGCCGCAGGTACGAGTTGCGGCCGATGCCGAGCGCCATGTCGGCGCGCTCACTCGCGATCTCCCCTTCCAGGAGCGCGCGGGCGCGCGGATCGATGTTCACGACGATGGCATGCACCAGCGGCTCGCTGGTCGGCGAGTCGGCATCTTCCACGATCAGCGCCAGACTGCCCGCCTCAGGGGGCACGTTGTGCCACTCGAGCGGCGGCGAGAAGCCCTCGCCGTCCGCCGTGAAGCGCATCGGGATCGGCGAGTTGTCAACGAAGGCGGGACTGGACAGCTTGAGGAGCCCGGCGCCGTGGGCGGCATCCAGCGTTTCCACCAGCAGCGCGTGCACGCCCGCTCGACGGTGATGAAGCGCTTGTCCGACCGAGGCAGGCAGTTTTTCCAGCATGGCCGAGCTCCCGTTAGTGGTTGCAGGCTCAAAAGCAGAAGGGCCGTTGCAGCGGCCCTTCCTGTCGTAGAGGGACTTCGTCGCGAGGACTATCCCGAAACTACGATTTCAGTATGCGAAGAACGCCTGCCGCGGCCCATCAGTCAGCAGGATGTCTTGACGTCAGCGGCGTCTGACAAAACACTCCCGTCGGCCCAGGGACGGCCCCGCGCATGAGGAAAGCCGCCCCACCATGGGCAAGCCTGCTGCTGCTGGCGCTCAGCGCCGCAGCGCAGGCGACTGCAGGTGAAGGCAAGCCGCCGGACACTCAGATGGACACGGTCGTCGTCGAGGCCGACAAGCTCGCCGTCGAGACGCGCATCGATCGCAAGGTGTACACCGTTACCGAGGATGCGCTGAGCACCTTCGGATCGCTGAGTGACATCCTGGGGGTGATCCCCTCCATCGACATCGACCCGGACGGCGTGTTGTCGCTGCGCGGGGATTCCAATGTGCTGATCCTGATCGATGGCAAGCCCAGCACCCAATTCCAGGGGTCGAAGGCCGGCGACAACCTGCAGTCGATCGCCGCGAAAGATATCGAGCGCATCGAAGTGCTGACGACGCCGCCGCCGCAATACAAGGCCGACGGGGCCGCAGGTGTCATCAACATCATCACGCGCAAGCACTCGGCCGCCGGGGCGGCGGGCACCGTGCAAGGCAGCCTGGGGGATGACAAACGCTCCGTCGTCGGTGCCAACGTCACCTACGGCGCAAGTCGCGGCTCGGCCTCGCTGACCGCCGGCTATCGCGAGGACTATCGCCCGCGCACCGTGCGATCAACGACCGTGGGAGAGGATCCCGTCAGCGGCAGCGTGCTCACGAGCCACGATCACTTCGATCTCAGGATCCACCGCAACATCCCGAGCGCGGCGCTCTCGGGGGAATACAGGCCGAATGATGAGCAGACCCTGAGTGCCGCGGCGAGCTGGACCCGGCGCGGCGGACTGCGCACCTATGCGCAGTTTGACGACAGCATCCAGCCAGCGGGGACCGTGTCGAGCTTCAGGGAGCGGCTCTCGAGCGGCCATGATCCGGAAAACGACTACGACACGACGCTGCGCTTCAGCCAGAAACTGCCGGCAGCAGGACAGACACTCGATCTGTCGTTGCACCGCTCGGTGTCGCATCAGTTCGAGCACTACGATTACGTGAACTACTCTTTCGTGCCGCCCGGGCCGGTGTTCGACAACAACCTGGGATTTCACGAGGACCACGGGATCAGCGAAGCGGGCGCGGAGTACACGCTAGCGCTGTACGGCAGTGCCAGCCTGAAGCTCGGCTACGCCTTCGAGCAGGATGATTTTGGCTTCGCAAACCTCGGCGCAAGCGTGGATCCCGTGACAGGTATGGAGACTCCCGATCCGACGCTGAGCAACGATTTCACCTTCACCCAGCGTATTCAGGCGCTCTACCAGAGTTACCAGGCCAGCTTCGGTCCCTGGGCGCTGCTCGGCGGCGTGCGTGAGGAATTCACGAGCACGCAGGCGCGGCTTCTGACCAACGATTTCCGCATTCCCGGCCGCTACGACAAGCTCTATCCGAGCTTGCATGTCGATCGCACTCTATCCAATCAGGCGACGCTCTCTGTTGGCCTGAGCAGCCGCGTGCAACGCCCGAACCCAAGCTACCTGGATCCTTACGTGGATCACGAGTACACGCCCAACCTGCGAGCGGGCAACCCACAGCTCGCGCCGCAGTACACGCATTCATTCGAGTTGGGCTACGAGTACGAGCAGCAGGGCGCAAGTTACGGGCTGACGGCCTACTATCGGCGCAACCGGGACAGCGCCACCGAAGTCACCGACTACCTTGGGAACGGCTACTCGCTGACCACGCGGGCAAACCTGCCGCGCGATGCTTCGGCCGGCATGGAATTCCTGCTCAGCGGGCATCTGCTGCGCCAACTCGGCTTCAGTCTGAGCGGTAACGCCTTCTACACGCAGATCGATGCCACGGCACTCGGGTCTGCGGGCCTGCGTGCCACGGAAGGCGTCAACGCCAAGGCGAAACTGGACTACCGCCCTGCCGCCAATGACTCGCTGCAGCTCACCTTCACCCGCACCGACAAACGCCTCACCCCCCAGGGCAACATCAGCGCCATCAATGCGGTCAACTTCGGGTACAAGCACACCTTCAGCCCGGCAGTGGCACTGGTCGCGACCGTTTCGGACCTGTTCAACGGACAACATTACCAGCGCCTCGTGGCCACACCGCAGTTCACGCAGCGTTATGAGCGCAGCGGCGGAGGCCGGATCGCTTTTGTCGGTCTCGTCTACTCATGGGGCGGGCTGCCCAAAGATAAACAGAGCAACTTCGAGTACGCACCCAAGGCGGACTAGGACCGGCCTTGCCGCGGTGCGAAAAAGTGTGCCGCGTGTCCGGAAAAGCGCGTGCGCCAGCGCGGAGGCGGTCTCATTTTCGAGCGGCTTTTTACGTCAAGATGCCGGCGTACAACCGCTTGCGGCACGACATCTGCAATATCTTTCGGGAATCTTTCTGGAACCGCTATGGCCATCAAAATGGGGTTAGGTGGCATCAATCCGTTTGCGAACGGCGCGCGGCTGCGCGAGCTGGAGTCGCTGCGCGCAGCGCTCGATCAGTCGCAGGCCATGCTCGAGCTGGACATGAATGGCACGGTGCTGGCGGCGAACGCCAACTATCTCAAGTTGTTCGGCTACACGCTCCCCGAGGTACTCGGGCAGCCGTACACGATGTTCGTCAATCCAGAGGATCGTGAAGGGGCGGACTACAAGACGCTCTGGGATCACATGCGCACTGGGAAGCATCAGCAGGGACGATTCCGGCGGATGGGCAAGGACGGCGGCGAGGTCTGGGTACGCGCCAGCTTCAACCCGTTGCTGGGCGCAGACGGCAAGCCCTGGAAAGTCGTCAAGCTCGCCAACGAGATCACGCAAATCATCCTGGACGGACGTGCTTTGGATGCGGCCGTGCACGAATCCCAGGACGTGATCCAGGCGGCGCTGCGCGGCGCCGGCGACCGCCGCATCAGCCTGACCGGCAAGAGCGGCAACCTGGAGTTGCTGGCGCGCAGTATCAACGAGCTCATCAGCGGCGTGCAGACCACCGTATCCGAAACGATGCAGGTCGTGCAGCGCGCGGTCGAGGGCAACCTGACTTCGCGGATCACCATCGAGGACAAGTCAGGTCACTTCAAGCTGCTCGCCGAGTCTGTCAACTCCATGGTCCAGTCGATGATGGACGTGGTGACCACGCTCGATGCGACCTCGCAGGAGGTGCAGCAGGGCGCGGCGGAGATCTCCCGCGGCAACCTCGACTTGAGCCGCCGCACCGAGGAGCAGGCCTCCAGTCTCGAGGAGACGGCCGCGTCGATGGAGGAGATGACCTCCACCGTCAGGAACAACGCCGACAATGC
The DNA here is from genome assembly GCA_963839055.1 of uncultured Pseudomonadota bacterium. Lineage (GTDB taxonomy): Bacteria > Pseudomonadota > Gammaproteobacteria > Steroidobacterales > Steroidobacteraceae > 13-2-20CM-66-19. The sequence continues at coordinate 361,491 of CAWITP010000001.1, forward strand.
AATGCAGGCCAGTCAGCTGGCGCAGGCCGCGCGCGAGCAGGCCGAACACGGCAGTCATGTGGTTGGATCCGCCGTGAAGGCCATGGCCGGAATCAACACGGCGAGCAAGAAGATCGCCGATATCATCGGCGTCATCGACGAGATCGCCTTCCAGACCAACCTGCTGGCGTTGAACGCCGCGGTAGAAGCGGCCCGCGCCGGCGAGCACGGGCGTGGCTTCGCGGTGGTGGCAAGCGAAGTTCGTAACCTGGCATCGCGCAGTGCCGGCGCTGCCAAGGAGATCAAGGGACTGATCAAGGACTCGGTGCGCAAGGTGGATGAGGGCAAGAAGCTGGTGGATGAATCCGGCGCGGTGCTCGACGATATCGTGGCGCGGGTCAAGAAGGTCACCGCGGTGATGTCGGAAATCGCCAATTCAAGCCGCGAGCAGGCCACCGGTATCGAGCAGGTGAACAAGGCCGTGACCCTCATGGATAACATGACCCAGCAGAATGCCGCGCTGGTCGAGGAAGCGTCCGCTGCGGCTCAGGCCCTGAGTGCCCAGGCAGCGGCCCTCACCAAGCTGATCGCGCACTACCGTCGCGCCGAGGGCAGATCGCGCGAGCGGGGTACCCCGGCCCGATCGCGGAGCGCTGCGTAAGGCTCAGCCTGCTGTTGTCGTGGACCGGGCTCAGAACCACGTGCGCCGGTCGCGGTCGACCGCCGCGGAGCGAAGCGGTCGGGATACGAGCCAGAGTGCGCCGAGCAGACCTGCTGCGACCCCGATCGTCAACATCGGGAAAGAGCGCGCGGTCGTGATTGCGACCTCGCCCAGATGCGGCCGCAGCAACTGCATGCGGCGGAGCGTCATCTGCCTGCCAAGCTCGCCGAGGCGCGTACGCAAGTGCATCTCGGCAAGGGGCAGCAACACGGACTCTTCATCGGCTACGTGATGCACCACGGTGCGCATGAGCTCACGGAAGGTGTCGTCATATACCGGGCTATCCACGTCCATGGCACGCAGTCTGCCAATGAGATCGCGCATCTCGTCGTGCTCGGGCGCGCTCTTATCGAGTATGTCCATGGGCCCGGGTACATCGCGCAAGGCAGGGTAAAAAATTTCCTCCTCGAGCTGCGCATGAATCTCGATCGCCAGGCAGGCGTTCGCCACCAGCGCCTGCTTGCGTTGCGCTGACGTCCAAGGGCGGAAGCGCCGAAACAAGGCCAGCACATGAGTGTGATCGAGCCGGATCATGTTGGTGATGCTCGGCAGCAGCGCGCCGCTCGCCGTCCGCGCGAACCTGCGTCCGGTCGCGCGCGCGGAATTCGCCGCAGCCGCCAGGCGCTCACGCGGTGACAAGCGCCACTTCAGCGCATCGATGGTGCGCCCCAGCTCATCGCGTGTGTGCTCGATGTCGTTTTCGATCTCCTCCGGGGTCTGCCCGGAAGCTGAATCGGGATGAAGCGACCCCGGCCCCTGTGCATTCATGATGCGCTCCTTTTCAGTAACTCTTTGTCCTTCCGAAGTGATTCCGGGCTGCGTCGTGGCTTCAGCTTGTCGGGGTTAACGCCCTTGACCCCTGCCAGCACCAGGCTCACGCCGATCAGCGACACAGCGCCTCCCACGATCAGCGCCGCAAGCCACGGGGCCACTACCAGCGCCAAACCCAGCACCGCTGCGGCCAGCAGGACCAGCACCCCTGCAAACAGCACCAGTGCTCCGCCGGCCAGCGCCGCGACCGCCATGATCAGTTTCGTCAGCGAGGCGGTGATCTCCGCTTTGGCCAGCGCGATCTCCTGTCGAAACAAGGTGGTGAGCTTCTCTACCAGGCGCTTCAGCAGGTCGATCGCACTCCGAGCCTGGAGGTTCTCATCGTGTAAGGATATCTGTGCTTCGCGCGTGGCCACCGTGGCTCCTTCCAACCGTCAGCCGATGCCACAACCGTCGCAACAATCATTCCACCCAGCCATTCCACCCAGCGCAGCCGCGCATCGCCGCAGGGAGGTGACGCCAGCTCTGCTGGCGAGAGTCATGGTTGCAGAGGCGGCCGGCGTACGCGGCCACAGCGCGACCGCGGTTGCGGGCAGGTAGGCGCGGTCAGCGCGCGTGGTGCAGGCTGTCCCTGATTTTGCGCCACTGCGCTTTCGCGTCCTCACCGTTCTGCGCAAATTGATGCGCGGTGTCGGCACCGGCGGGTCTGGCCGCCTTCAGAAATGCCCCGTCAGCACGTGCCGGCTCACCCGCTCTGAGGTAACACTCCGCGGCGTGCTGATAGTCACCCTGCTGATACAGCAGATCGCCAGTGGCATGCGCCTGCTGAGACGTGACGTCTGTGCAAACCAGCTGTTGCTGCTGCCACCCGCTGGCGAGGGCGAGGCGCTGCAGAGGTTGCGCGCTGGACGACGGCGGTTCGACACCGGGATCCGCAAGCGCCGACACCGGCAGCACCAGGGCCGCGACCAGGGCGACCAGCATCGCGAGCAGGCGCCGTCGCCAGGCCTCCGTCAGCGGGTGCTCACGCGCGAGCCACCACGCCAGCGCGATGACGCTGCCGCCGGGCAGAGTGAGCTCGAGCAACGCATAAGGACCGAGTCCCCGGATCACATCTGGCACGCGCCGCATCCAAACCATGCTCATCTCCACGGCGTACGCCTCAGCTGCGGCGTTCGCGGGTGTTATGTCGTGGAGTTACTCTAGGCGTCGGCGCTGGCGGAACAAACTCCTAGCCGAGAGATGCAGGGGTTCCCGGAAGAGCACGACAGATGGATTCAGCTCGAAGCAATCCGCAGCACTCCCTTCGAGACATGCGCCTCTCTCTTTTTAGAGAGGCAGCCGTGCCATGGCATACTGCCGGACAGCAATCAGCACTCAGGCACGGCGATGGTGAAACTGGTCATCGAGATCATCGGATGGGCGGGCGCCTCGCTGATGCTGCTCGCCTACCTGCTGCTGACCACCGGCCGGTTGAGCTCGCACTCGTCCCGCTATCAGTGGCTCAATATCTTTGCTGGCGCGGGGTTCATCGTGAACAGCGGCTGGAATGGCGCCTATCCATCGGCGTGCATCAACGTGCTGTGGGTCATCATCGCGGGGTATGGCCTGTTGCGCCATGGACGCCAGCCTCCGGCCGCCTCATCTGCCCGGCGCGCGACCCATTAGCCGGCATCGCCCCCGGGAGGCGGCGGTGGCAAAGACACCTTGTGTTCTGCGATCAGCTGCATGGCGGCCCGGGGTAAATCCTCGAGGTCCCCCGCAGCCCCCCGCGCGATTCTGGCCAGCAGCTTCTGCCGCATCCGCTCCGTCCAGAAACTATGGATGTGATTGGCGATCCCCAGAACGGCGTCCTCGCGTTTGGGCTGCGCACGAAAGAAGTGACCGATGTCGTTGGCCATCTTCACCAGCTGGTCGGTACCGCTCATGGCTTATCCCTGAGCTGCGCTCTCGGCGCTCAAGCGAGCCTGCCGCAGCAGCTCTTTCTGCTCGCGCGTGAATTCGTGAAAACGGCGCTGCCACTCCGACGGCTGGCTCACGCGAACCACCTCGACGGCGGTCACCTTGTATTCCGGGCAGTTCGTCGCCCAGTCCGAGTTGTCGGTGGTGATCACATTGGCGCCGGACTCGGGAAAGTGGAACGTGGTGTACACCACTCCAGGTTGCACCCGGGTCGTAACACGGGCGCGCAGCACGGTTTCTCCGGCTCGGCTCGCAATCCCAACCCAGTCCCCATCCAGTACGCCACGAGTTTCCGCATCGTGCGGATGAATCTCGAGCCGATCCTCCTCGTGCCAGCGGCTGTTTTGGGTGCGCCGCGTCTGCGCACCGACGTTGTACTGACTGAGAATGCGGCCGGTGGTAAGGATCAGCGGATAGCGCGAGTTGACCTTCTCATCGGTAGGCACGTATTCCGTGACAAGGAACTTGCCCTTGCCGCGCACGAACGTCTCCATGTGCATCGTCGGTGTGCCCGTCGGATGGTCTGCATTGCACGGCCACTGGATACTGCCCAACTCGTCGATGCGCTCAAAGCTCACGCCGGCGAAAGTGGGTGTCAGCTGCGCGATCTCGTCCATGATTTGCGCGGGATGCGCATAGTTCATGGGGTAACCCATGGCGTTGGACAGCAGCTGCGTAATTTCCCAGTCGGCATAGCCCGCTTTCGGTTGCATGAGCTTGCGCACCCGCGAGATACGCCGCTCGGCATTGGTGAAGGTGCCGTCCTTCTCCATGAACGAGCTGCCGGGCAGGAACACGTGCGCGAACTTGGCTGATTCGTTCAGGAACATGTCCTGGACGATGACGCACTCCATCGCCGTGAGCGCTGCGGTGACGTGTTGCGTGTTGGGATCGGACTGAGCGATATCCTCGCCCTCGATGTACAACCCCTTGAACTCGCCATCGAGCGCCGCTTCGAACATGTTGGGAATGCGCAGCCCCGGCTCGGACTGCAGCGTCGTTCGCCAGTTGCGCTCGAACAGCCCGCGCACCTCATCGTTGGCTACATGACGGTAGCCCGGCAGCTCGTGCGGGAAGGAACCCATGTCACATGAGCCCTGCACGTTGTTTTGCCCGCGGAGCGGGTTGACACCCACGCCCTCGCGGCCGATGTTGCCAGTCGCCATCGCAAGATTAGCGATGCCCATCACCATGGTGGAACCCTGGCTGTGCTCGGTCACGCCCAGCCCGTAGTAGATGGCCGCGTTACCGCCGCTGGCGTACAGCCGCGCCGCTGCGCGCACCTCGGCTGCCGGTACACCGGTGACCTCCTCCATGGTTTCCGGCGAGTTGCGCGCCTCGCTGACAAACGCGCGCCACAGACTGAATGAATCCATCTCGCAGCGTGCCCGTACGAACTCCTCGTTCACCAGCCCTTCGGTGACGACCACGTGCGCGATGCTGTTGATCAGGGCCACGTTGGTTCCGGGCCGCAGCTTCAGATGATGGTCGGCTGCCACGTGCGGCGTGCGTACCAGATCGATGCGGCGCGGATCGGCAATGATCAGGCGAGCTCCTTCGCGCAAGCGCCGCTTCATCTGCGATGCGAACACCGGGTGACCGTCGGTGGGATTGGCGCCGATGACGAAGATCACGTCGGCCTTCATGACTGAATCAAAATTCTGCGTGCCGGCGGATTCGCCCATCGTCTGCTTCAGGCCATAACCCGTCGGCGAATGACACACCCGTGCACAGGTATCGACGTTGTTATTGCCGAAACCTGCCCGTACCAGCTTCTGCACCAGGTAGGTCTCCTCGTTGGTGCAGCGTGAGGAGGTGATGCCGCCGATCGAGTCGCGGCCGTATTTCGCCTGGATGCGCTTGAGCTCGCTGGCGGCGTAGCCGATGGCCTCCTCCCACGAGACTTCGCGCCAGGGATCGCCGATGCTCTGGCGGATCATCGGCTTCACAATGCGATCCGGGTGAGTGGCGTAGCCCATCGCAAAGCGCCCCTTCACACAGGAGTGACCATGATTTGCATGCCCATCCTTGTTGGGGACCATGCGTATCAGCTCTTCTCCCTGCATCTCGGCACGGAACGAGCAGCCGACACCGCAATACGCGCACGTCGTTATCACACTGTGTTCGGCCTGCCCCTTTTCGATAATCGAATTTTCCGTCAGGGTGGCCGTCGGGCAGGCCTGCACGCAGGCCCCGCAGGAGACGCACTCCGAGTCCATGAAGGGCTGGGCCTGACTGGCGGAGACGGTGGAATCAAAGCCGCGGGCCTGGATGGTCAGGGCGTAGGTCCCTTGCTGTTCCTCGCAGGCGCGCACACACCGTGAGCAGACGATGCACTTGCTGGCATCGAAGGTGAAATAGGGATTGCTCGTGTCCTTGGGGGCGTCGAGGTGATTAGCGCCCTCGTAGCCGTAGCGCACCTCGCGCAGCCCCACCGCTCCGGCCATGTCCTGCAACTGGCAATGGCCGTTCGCAGGACAGGTCAGACAGTCCAGAGGATGATCGGAGATATACAGCTCCATCACACCGCGGCGCACATCTGCGAGCGCCCTGTTCTGGGTCGTGACTTTCATCCCCTGCGCGACAGGTGTGGTGCACGAGGCCGGCATGCCGCGCATGCCCTCGATCTGCACCAGGCAGAGACGGCACGAGCCGAAGGCCTCCAGCCGCTCGGTCGCGCACAGCTTGGGAATTTTCGTGCCGAGCAGTGCCGCCGCACGCATCACCGAGGTGCCTTCGGGGACTGCGATCTCATTGCCGTCGATGCTGAGAGTGACGAGCCTCTGGCTGAGTCGCGCTGGCGTGCCGAGGTCGGTTTCGTCGATCGATATCATGTGAGTTCCTGCAGAGATGAGCCGGCGGCAGCCGCTGGCGGGTGCGCGGACCTGTGGAAATCTTCCGGAAAATGATTCAATGCCGAGAGCACCGGGTAAGGCGTCAGGTTGCCGAGCGCGCACAGCGAGCCGAAGCTCATGGTCTGACACAGATCGCGCAGCAGACTCTCCTGCTTCTCGGGGTGCTCGCCGCCGATCAGCCGCTCGATCACCTCGATTCCGCGCGTCGAGCCGATGCGACAGGGGGTGCACTTGCCGCAGGACTCGATCGCACAGAACTGCATGGCATAGCGGGCCTGCGCGGCCATGTCCACGGTGTCATCGAACACGACGATGCCGCCATGGCCCAGCATGGCGCTGATGGCGACGAAGGCCTCGTAGTCGATCGGCGTGTCAAATTGCGACTCGGGCAGATAGGCACCAAGCGGGCCGCCCACCTGCACGGCCCGGATCGGACGGCCGGTGAGCGTGCCGCCGCCGTAGTCATACAGCAGCTCGCGTAACGTCAGGCCAAAGGCCCGCTCGACCAACCCGCCGTGTTTGATGTTGCCGGTCAGCTGTATCGGCAGCGTGCCCCGGGAGCGGCCCATCCCGAAGTTGCGGTAGTAGTCGCCACCGCGATCCAAAATGATCGGCACCGAGGCAAACGTGATGACGTTGTTGATGACCGTCGGCTTACCAAACAGCCCCTGGATTGCCGGCAGTGGCGGTTTGAAGCGCACCATGCCACGGCGGCCCTCGAGAGACTCGAGCAGCGAGGTCTCTTCGCCGCAGATGTAGGCACCCGCACCCATGCGCACTTCCAGCTCGAAGCTCTTGCCACTGCCCTGGATGTCCGGACCGAGATAGCCGCTCGCGCGTGCGGTGGCGATCGCGCTCTCCAGCATCCGCTGGCACTCGGGATACTCGCAGCGCAGATAGATGTAGCCGCGCGTGGCGCCCGTCGCGAGCGCTGCGATCGTCATGCCCTCGATCAGCACGAACGGATCCCCTTCCATCAACATCCGGTCCGAGAAGGTGCCGGAATCGCCTTCATCGGCGTTGCAGACCACGTACTTGGGAGTTCCCACGGCCTGCAGCACGGTGTTCCACTTGATGCCCGCAGGAAATGCGGCCCCACCGCGACCGCGCAGTCCCGAGTCGGTTACCGCCTGGATGATCTGCGCGGGCGGCAGCGACAGCGCGTGGGCGAGTCCACGATATCCGCCGTGTGCCAGGTAGTCGGGCAGACTTTGCGGATCGGTGAGGCCCACTCGCGCAAAGGTCAGGCGCTCCTGCTTCTTGAGGTACGGGATCTCTTCGGTCAGACCGTGCCCGAGCGCGTGTTTCGCGCCGTCGATCCATCCGGCATCAAACAACGAGCTTACGTCCTCGACCTGCACAGGCCCGTAGGCCATGCGCCCGGCGGGCGTAACGACTTCAACCAGCGGCTCGAGCCACAACAGGCCGCGCGACCCGTTGCGCACCAACTGCAGATCCAGCTGCCGCTTGCGGGCCTGCGCGGCAATGGCATGCGCCGTCTCATCCGCACCGACGGCGAGCGCTGCGGCATCGCCCGGAACATAGATGCGCGCGGCGGTCATGAGACCTCCCGCGCCTTGCCGACCAGGGCATCAAAGCGCTGCGGCGTGACCCGCCCCTGCAGGCGATCATCGATCATCAAGGAGGGCCCGAGCGCACAATTACCCAGGCAATAGACCGGCTCCAGCGTGATGGCGCCGTCGGCGGTCGTGCCGTGGAAGTCCACGCCGAGGGACCGCTTTGCGTGCGCTTCCAGCGCCACAGCGCCAACTGCCTGGCAGGCCTCGGCCCGGCAAAGATGAAACACATGTCGGCCCGGTCGCGCGGAGCGGAAGTAGTGATAGAAGGTGACGACACCGTGCACTTCGGCCCGCGACAGATTCAATTCCTCGGCCACCAGCGGCACGGCCGCAGCCGGTACGAAGCCGAGTTGATCCTGAATAGCATGCAGGATAGGCAGCAGCGGCCCCTCGGCGGCCTTGAAACGAGTGCACGCCTCACTGACCACACTGCGCTCGGCAGGGCTGAGCGTCGGGTCCGATTCAACGCGGACCGCGATGCCTCGCAGCGCGGAATTCGCGCTCATACGTGCGCATCGCTCGAGTGACAAGCGACGCCGACAGGGCGTCCGAAATATGAAATCATATTCATATATGAGGAATCCCGAGAAAGTGCGCGGAGAGTAGACTCTGTGGAGTTGCAGGGAAATATGCACAGGGTTGCAACTGCGGCGCACTCCGCAACCTATGCACTCCTGTGCATAAGTGGCCGCTGAGCGGCGGAGGGGGGATGCGCGTCGAGATCGAGCCACTCTGGAGGTTTCGCAGGGGCGACGACCAGTCCATGCTGCTCATGCTCGACCTGCTCACCGAGCTGCGCGCCAGCGGCAAGATCAGCCGCGCTGCCGAGCACGCCGGAATCTCCTATCGGCACTGCTGGAATCTCATCGAGAAATGGTCCGCGTTCTTCGGCACCTCCCTCGTGGAGCGCGCCCGGGGGCGCGGCACGCAGCTCAGTCCGCTGGGCGAGAAGCTGGTCTGGGCCGGCCAGCGACTGCAGGCGCGGCTCGGGCCGCAGCTGCAGAACCTCGCGCAGGAACTGGAGACCGAGCTGAACGAGGTGCTGCTGCAGGGCGCCATGATTGTCCGCATGCATGCGAGCCACGGCTTTGCCGTCTCCAAGCTGCGCGAATTGCTCAGCCGCGATCACGACATTGCGCTCGATCTGCGCTATGTCAGCAGCCAGAACTCGCTGGTCGCACTCGCTCACGGCGCCTGCGATCTCGCAGGACTGCATCTGCCGCAGGGCGCGCTGCGCAAGGCGGCGGTGGCGGCGATCCGGCCGTGGCTTGCGCCCAATGAGCATCGCATCATCGGCTTCGTGACCCGCGAGATGGGACTGATGGTCAAGCAGGGCAATCCGCAGCGCATCACGTCCCTCGAGCGGCTGCTCGCCCCCGAGGTTCGCTTCGTCAATCGCGACCCTGAGTCCGGGACCCGCCGCTTGTTCGATATGCTGATGGGACAGCGTGGACTGGATCCCAATCGCATCGATGGCTACGAGCGCATCGAGTTCACCCACATGGCTGGGGCAGCTTATGTGGCGAGCGGCATGGCAGATGTCAGTTTTGGCGTCGAGGCCGCTGCGCGCCAGTTCAACCTCGATTTCGTGCGCCTGGTCACCGAGGACTATCTGTTCGTGTGCCGGCGCCCCACCCTCGAGAAGGAAGCCGTGAAACATGTACTCGCGATCATGCGCGGCCCGGAATTCCACCAGGCCATCGCACGCTTGCCAGGGTATGCGATCAAGGAAGCCGGTGCCGTCAAGGATGTGCGTGAGACGCTTTGGGGCTGAGCAGATCCGGGCAGCGTCCCGGCTGTTAGTACCGTTGAGCGTTGCACAAACCCGAGGTGCCACGGGACGCCTTCACAACAGCTGCAGTACTTCCCACCTCGAGGCGGAGCTGAAATCAGTGCCCCATGCCTGCGCGGTCGATGTGAGCCGTGCGGGATCCGCGTCCGCCTTGAGGAGCGCCTGATAGGCAACACTCGTAGCGGGCGCGAAGTTGAGTGGACTCACGCCGGCATCGGTGCACAGGGCCGTGGCACGCGCCATGGCCTCAGCTTTGATGCATACGGGAAAACCGCTGCTCTCGATGAGATGAGCCACGGCGTGGATGTATGCCCTGCGGAGCGCTGCCTCGACCTGTCCTCTTGTCATGTGCAGGGCGTCCCTTGCGCGGCGCAGCCCAGCGTGCGGTGAAGGCAGCTTAGCGGCGGATGGCACAGGGCTCGATGGGGTAAAAACCCTACTGGCAGGGCGCTCCCCATAGCAATAGTGCGCATGGACATCGCTGCTGATTTCAGCAACCGTTCACGCCAGTCGCCCTACAGTACGGGGCAGACGACAAGTTGGAATCCTGCTCGCCCAGTACGCGGAGCGCGATTGTGTTCCAGACAAAGTTAGAGAACGAGCTACGCTCTCAGGCACGCACTCTGATTCAGCAGGGGCGCCTCCCGGCCACACCCCCGCTCGGTACCTGGGGTGGCTCCGGCGTCGGCGAGCCGTGCTCGCTCTGCCAGAGAGCAATCCGAGCCCATGAAGTCGAATACGAGGTGCGCGACAGCACCCAGGCCTATCGGTTTCACTTCCTGTGTCACGCGGCCTGGCAGTTTGAGCAGGCGCGGCGCGAGCATTCAGATACGACTGAGGGCTCGACCCTGTTTACCTAGCGAGATTCTCGGCTCCGGGAGAAATTCGGCTTAACGCAACGGGTCACGCGCGACAGGGAGGCTACCCGGGGCCAATTCAGCGCAGGGATCGCAAGGTCGCAAGAGTCGCCTCGCGAAGGCTGGTGATGTCACGGTCGATCCGGTCTATGGCTGCATCGCCGTCCTTGCCCAGATCCTCCCAGCTGCTTCTCCACGTATCGCGCAGAGCCGCTGCGCGCGGCGGTATCGTTCCCGGTATGACCTGCGCCAGATCATTGATGACGATGATGTACGTCCAACCCATGCGAGGGTTACCGTTGATCAGGTCGCGATCGTAGTGGGCCAGGAACACAACACGCTCGAAATCTGCCAGCTTGGTGAGGATCTCGAACGCCGCTGCCCGTATGTTGCGGTTATGCTCGGTATGCTCGTTACGCCACGTGTTGTAGCCGAGGCTGGTCAGCGCGATCAGCAGACTAATCAGCGCGACGGCGTTATTGCGCAGCTGCTCGCGGAACGTGCTCATCGGATTGCTTATGCTCGTCGCGCTTGCCAACGATGGCGCGCAGCTGCTTCGGGTCGGGCATACCCGCGAACACCCTGACCTGATCCGGCGCCTCGAGATACACGAGACCGGGCGTACCGTAGATATGCAACGCCGCCATCAGGGCCTCATTGGTAGAAACCACCTCTGTGGTCGCAGGCTGCCAGCTTGTCTTCGGCGCTAGGCCACCTTTGTCGAAATTGCGCTCGCTCCGCTCGAAGGTCGCCGCAGGATCCGCGGCTTCGAGAATAGCGGCGTCCTTTCCCCGGCTATCGGCACTGATGACCGCGACCAGCAGGTATCTTATTTGCACATCCGCTGCACGAGCGGTCCGCAGCGCCTTCCACAGATCAGCGCAGTAGGGACAATTCGGATCGGTAAACACATACACGACCCGGTCCGGCGACTTCGCGCCCGCCGCAATCCAGTGGGCACGATCCAATCGCTGCATGAGTCCGGCGGCCGAGCCGGCAGGCGCGGCAACCCAGTTGCCTGCGACGCAGACATCCGCCGCCAGAGCGACCAGAGCCAGCAGGACTGTCCTGAGCTTGCGCATGGTGCCTCCCGGCGCAACGAGCCATTTCGCTGCGGTAATGCAGGAGTTGACCCGCTGGACGGCGGACTTATTGCAAAACGGAGCGCCGGGAGCATCCCATGCGACGGCTGACAATGCATCCAAAATCATTCCCGTACCGTATTACGATTCTATCCCTCTTCCTATGCCGTCCTGCTGAGGGTCGACCGCAGCGGCGCAACCTCGAGTGCTGGAGCAGAGAGTGCAGCATGTTTGCCGGCCCGATCTGGTGCGGTGTCGTGAGCGGCTCAGGCGATCCCTTGGGGGGCTGTGGTTGTTACTGCTAGCTCAATGCATCATGGCCAGAGCGAGCGAGGAGGCGAACGCCAGCTTCGCAGCGAATCTGGATACCGTGACGGTCGTCGCCAGCGGCGTCAGCCAGATGAACGCCGCATCGGCCGGCGACGTCAGCCCGCAGCAACTGGCCAGTCAGCCTCTATTGCGGCCCGCTGCGGTACTGGAAAACGTGCCCGGCCTGATCGTCACCCAGCATTCCGGCGAAGGCAAAGCGAATCAGTACTTTCTGCGCGGCTTCAATCTGGATCATGGAACCGATCTGGCCACCGAAGTCGATGACATGCCGATCAATATGCCGACGCACGCGCACGGCCAGGGCTATACGGATCTGAACTTCCTGATTCCTGAACTGGTGAGCGATCTGCACTACAAGAAAGGGCCGTACTACGCCGACGAGGGCGATTTCGCGACCGCCGGCGCAGTGCGCATGGATCTTCTCAACAGCGCGCCGACTGCAGCCACAGTCGGAATCGGTCAGGACGGCTACCGTCGGGGTCTGCTCATGGGCTCTGCTGCGCTGGCATCCGGCACCGTTCTGGGCGCGGCGGATGTGTATCACAATGACGGTCCGTTCGATCACCCGGACGACTACAACCGAGTCAATGGAGTGCTGCGCTATCACCACGGCGATGCGCAAGACTTCCTGACCCTGACCGCGATGGCGTACTCCGGCAAGTGGAACTCCACCGACCAGGTGCCGCAGAGAGCGATTACGCAGGGCTTGATAGGGCGCTTTGGCAGTCTCAATCCCACGGACGGCGGCATCTCAAGCCGCTACAGCCTGTCTCTTGAGCGGGTGAAGAGATCCGAGCAGGAGCAGCTGCAGTTTTCCGCCTACGTGATCCGCTACCGCCTCGATTTGTATTCGGATTTCTCCTACTTCCTGCAGCACCCGGCTGACGGCGACCAGATTCTGCAGCACGACGACCGCGTCGTGTATGGTTTCAAGGGATCCCGGAGCTGGTTCGCCAGTCTGTGGGGTGTTGCAACCTCGACCGTGCTCGGGGTGCAGTCCCGCATCGACGATATTCGCGATGTGGCGCTCGACGCCACCGTACAGCGGCAATATCTGGCGACGAAGCAGAATGCCGCGGTGCTGGAAGCCAGCGGCGCGGTTTACCTCGAGAACAGCACCACTTGGGAGGATCGGGTGCGTACCGTCCTGGGATTGCGCGAAGACGAATTCAGCTTCGATGTCAAAGATAAGATGCGCAACGCGGACGGCAGCTGCAATCTCACGAGCGATCCGCTGGGCTGCAGTACCGGCGACCTCCGGGCGAATATCTTCAGTCCGAAATTCGGGCTGGTTCTGGGACCCTGGGCCGGGACGTCCTACTTTCTATCCGTCGCAAATGGCTATCACAGCAACGACGCACGGGGCATCACCCGCAGCGGCGCGAACGCTGATGCGGCGCAGGTCACGCCTCTCACGCGGGCGACCAGCGCTGAGTTGGGGCTCGCGACCAACGTTTGGCCCGCATGGCACACGTCACTGGATGTCTTTCTGCTGCAGCTGAAGAGCGAACTCGTGTTCGCGGGAGAGGCCGGCGTCACCTCTCCCAGTGGTTCCACGACTCGCAGCGGGGTGGAATGGGGCAACACCTTCCAACTCAACGAGTGGCTGCATGCAGACTTCAATGCCGCCTTCTCGCGCGCCCGCTTCGATCACGACGTGCCGCCCGATGAGCTGGGCTGTGGCGATGCGGCCGTGAGTCACCCCTGTCCCGTGCCGATCGCGATCAGCGGGCGCTACGTGCCCAATAGTCCCACCAATGTGATCGATGCCGGACTTACGGCCCAACATCCTGCCGGTTGGTTCGGATCCATTCGGGCAAGACACTTCGGCGAATCCCCGCTCATCGAGGATAACAGCGCGCGCTCTCCGGCCTACACCACGCTCGACCTGCAGGCGGGCTTGCAGCGCCCCGGCCGGTGGCGACTCGCCATCGATGTTTTCAATCTCGCAGATATAAAGTGGAATGATATTGAGTATTACTACGTCGCGCGGCTGCCCCAGGAGAGCGCACCACGACCGGACTTCGTGGTTCACCCCGGCGTGCCACGCACGATTCGGGCTCACTTCCAATATTTCTTTTGAGCCCTCGCGCTCTACGGCTGCATCTGCATCAGCTGCTCCATCGGCATCATGTTCTGGCTCAGGTGATCCATGATCCAGATCGATCCGGCGACGATCAGAAAGATCACCAGGGTGCCGAAGGCGAGCGCCAGCACGTTGTTGGTATTGTCCGGGCCCGTGGTGATGTGCAGGAAGAACACCAGATGCACGCCCATCTGTGCGATGGCGAGCACGAGCAGAGCGACCGGAATGGCAGGCGCGTAGATGCCATGCGCGCCGGGGAGCAGAAAAGCGCCGAGGGTCAGCACGATCGAGAATGCAAGACCCAGGTTGGCGTTGCGTATCCAGTGGCCGCTGTCCTCCGCCGGCTCATCACCCGGGGCGTGATCATCCCTTGGGTGTGCCGGGTCGCTCTGCAGCGGCAGCTCGGATTCGGGGGTGCTCATTGGCCGACTCCCATCAGGTAAACGATCGTGAAGATGCCGATCCAGACGATGTCCAGGGCATGCCAGAAGAGGTTGAAACAGATCAGTCGGTGCACGATCTCGCGACGGAATCCTTTGACCTGCACTTGCGCCATCATAGTGGCGAGCCACATTCCGCCGGCGGTGACATGCACCCCATGCATACCTACCAGGCCGAAGAAGGCCGTGAGCATCCCGCTGCGCTGGGGCGTGATGCCCCGGCCAGCGAGCTCGACGAACTCCTGCAGCTCCAACAGCACGAAGATCAGGCCCAGCACGCCGGTGACGAACAGGTAAATCTGCGTCCAGAGGAGATTTCTGGCGTTGGTGGCGGCGAACGAGAGCATGCAGGTGTAACTCGACAGCAGCAGCGCGGCCGTTTCCAGGGCCACCCGATGGGTGTCGACCAGCTGTCCGATCGAGGGGCCGCCAGCGGTTGCGCCGTGTTGCACCGCGAAGGCAGCAAAGAAGCACGAAAAGATGACAATGTCGCTCAGCAGGAAGATCCAGAAGCCGTAGCCCACGATAATCCGCTTGCCAGCGGGACCCGTGCCGCCATGCCCGATGCCCTCGATGGGCTCTGCGGGACCGTGATCGCGATGGCCGAGGCGATGAGGATCTTCGCGGACGCGGCGAATGGCCGCGATGCTGGCCGGCAGTCCCGGGTCGCTCATGGGAGGGCCTCTTGGCGCGGCAGCCGTTGCAGCACGGCTTGCCGCGCCGCGCGACGGGCGCGATCCACCCGGGCAACCTCCTCGACGGGCACCTCGAATTCGTGCACGTCACGCCAGGCGAAAACGACGAATCCCGCGAAGGCGGCGATCAGTGCGAGGATGGCGAGCCACCAGATGTGCCAGATCATCGCGAACCCGAACACCGTGGTGAAAAAGGCGGTGTACACGCCGACCGGGCTATTCACCGGCATCTCGATGGGTTCGTACTTCGGCTCCGGATCCAGTTGTTGGGTTTCCACCGCGCGCTGTTTGATCCCCCAATAGGCCTCCTCGCCTTCGACATTCGGCATGACGGCGAAGTTGAAGAAAGGCGGCGGCGAGGGCGTGGCCCATTCGAGCGAGCGGCCGTCCCACAGGTCGCCCGTGACGTCGCGCAGTTTCTCGCGGTCGCGGATGCTGACCACCAACTGCACCACCTGTGCGATCACCCCCACAATGAGGATCCCGACGCCGACGACGGAGAGGTAAAGCCAGGGCCGCCACTCCGGGATGTTGATATGTTGCAGGCGCCGCGTCATGCCCAGCAGACCGAGGATGTAGAGCGGCGTGAAAGTCACCCAAAAACCGACGAAGGCGAACCAGAAGGCGGCCTTGCCCCAGCCTCGATGCAACTGAAATCCGAAGGCTTTTGGAAACCAGAACTCTACGCCGGCGAAGATCCCGAAGACCACGCCGCCGACGATGACGTTGTGGAAATGGGCCACCAGGAACATCGAGTTGTGCGTCAGAAAGTCCGCTGGCGGAACCGCTAGCAGCACGCCGGTGAGACCACCGATGATAAAGGTAAAGATGAAACCCATGGACCACAGCATGGGCGGCTCAAAGCGCACTCGGCCGCCATACATCGTGAAGATCCAGTTGTAGATCTTCACGCCGGTGCCGACGGCAATGATGCTCGAGGAGATGCCGAAGAATGCGTTGACCCCGGCGCCCGCACCCATGGTGAAGAAGTGATGTAACCACACCATCAGCGAGACGACGCAGATGAACAGCGTGGCCGCAACCATGGAGCGGTAGCCGAACAACGGCTTGCCGGAGAACGTTGAGAAGACCTCGGAGAAAATGCCAAAGGCCGGCAACACCAGGATGTAGACCTCCGGATGTCCCCAGGCCCACACCAGGTTCACGAACATCATCGGGTTGCCGCCCGCGGTGTTGGTGAAGTAGTGCCAATCGGCGTAGCGATCCAGGGTCAGCATGGCGAGCGTCGCAGTGAGTATCGGGAAAGCGGCCACGATCAGCAGACAGGAAGCGAGCGCCGTCCAGCAAAACACCGGCATGCGCAGATAAGTCATACCGCGACATCTGAGCTTCAGCACGGTTGTGACGATGTTGATTCCCGTGATCAGGGTGCCGATGCCGGAGATCTGTACCGCCCAGAGGTAATAGTCAACGCCGACACCCGGGGTATAGGTCGTCTCGCTCAGAGGCGGATACGGCAGCCAGCCGGTGCGGGCGAACTCGCCGATGAAGAGCGAAACGTTGACGAGCAAGGCACCACTTGCGGTCAGCCAGAAACCCACCGAGTTAAAGGTTGGAAAGGCGACATCGCGTACGCCGAGCTGCAGCGGCACCAGGAAGTTCATGAAGCCCAGCACCAGCGGCATGGCCCCGAACAGGATCATGATCGTGCCGTGGGCGGTGAAGATCTGATCGTAGTGCTCCGGTGGCAGATAGCCCATCGCATTGATCGCGACCGCCTGCTGCGTGCGCATCATGATTGCATCCGCAAAGCCGCGGATCAGCATCAACACGCCCAGCAGGCAGTACATGACCCCGATGCGCTTGTGGTCGACGCTGGTGATCCACTCGCGCCACAGATACGGCCACCACCCTTTCGCGCTGATCAGGAGCAGCGCGCCCAGTGCGAGCAGGATCACCATCAGGGATGTGATCAGGGGGATCGGTTGGGACAGCGGAATCGCCGACAGGTCGAGTTTTCCGAACATGGTCATTCCTTGCCGCCGCTGGCGAGCTCACGCCCGGCGTGTTGCGGGCCTTGCGGCTGCGGCCCCGGGCCCGGAGGAATTTTTTGGGAGACGATGGCCTGGAAGAGCTGCCGATCGACCGCCCGATAAGTCGCCGGCGGCACCCGCTGGCTCTGGCGCATCAGTTCGGTGTAGGCCGCACGATCCAGCCTGGGTCCGGTCCCCTGCACCTTGGCCACCCACGCGGGGAATTCTGCGGCCGGCACGCTGCGCACCTCGAACTGCATATCCGAGAAGCCGTCACCGGAGAACTGGGCGGAGGTGCCCCAGAGCTGCCCCGGGTTGTCCGCCTGCAGGCTCAACTGCGAGACCATGCCGGGCATCGCGTAAATCATCGAGCCCAGGCGCGGCACGAAGAACACATTGAAGACGCTCGCGGAGACAATGGAGAAATGCACGGGCTTCGCGGCAGGGACGACCAGTTGATTAACGGTTGCGATGCCCTGCTGCGGGTAGATGAACAGCCATTTCCAGTCGAGCGAGACCACCTGTACTTCCAGGGGCGCAGTCTTCGAGGGCAACGGCCTGAAGGGGTCGACCTTATAAGAACCAATCCAAATCACGCCGCCGATGAAGAGGATGGTGAGGATCGGGATCGACCAGACGACCGCCTCGATCCGGCCCGAGTAGGACCAGTAGGGCAGGTATTCCGCCTTGGTGTTCGAGGCGCGGTAGTGCCAGGCCATCCAGAACGCCAGCAGGATGGTCGGAATGACGATCGCCAGCATAACGACCGTGGCGTCGATCAGTATGGTCGCATCGTCGGAGCCTACCGGGCCTGCCGGGTCCAACACACCGCCAGAACAGGCGGTCAGTGCCAGGCTGAGCAAAGCCAGGAGCGAGCTGTGCCAGGCGCGCACCGCTACTTTCGAGAGTTGCAAGCTACCCATCCGGGACCTCCCTCCCTGCCGCAGACTCATGTCCAACGAAACGAGTCTGGCTGCGACTGATGACCCCGTCTATTGCAGATGTTAGTTTTCGGTTCGGCTAAGAGTGCGGACATGGCGTTATTGGCAACTATGATAATGCAACCGATGCCCGAATCACTAAAGCGCGATGCACAACTGAGCGCCCACGATGTGCAACACGCAGCCGCCGAATACAACGCGCGCTTGAGGATCTGCAGGCGGGCAAACGCCGAGCTTGCTGTTGGCCGGGCTGTCCGCATCGCCGACCGGGCGCCAGGAAGTGGTTCGAGCCCCGCGCGCGCTAACGCATGGACTACAAACAATCGATGATCGACCTAATTTCCTATTGCGTAATTCATCTCTTATAGTAGAATTAACACATCGGCAGCTTGGGAAGACTTCAGCATGAGCACAGCCTTTCTCAAGAACACCTGGTACGTTGCGGCCTGGTCCCATGAAGTGCCCGCTGAGGGGTTGCTCGCTCGCCTCATTACCCGTGTCCCCCTCCTCTTCTGGCGCAACGGCTCGGGGCAAGTGGTGGCGCTGGAGGATCGTTGTTGTCATCGAGCGGCCCCTCTCTCGAAGGGCCGCAGAGAAGGCGACAGCATCCGTTGCATGTACCACGGACTGCTGTTCGACAGCACCGGCAAGTGCGTGGAGATCCCGTCGCAGAATTTCATTCCACCTGCCGCGAAGGTGCGCTGCTTTCCCGTGGTGGAACGCGCCAACTGGATTTGGGTGTGGATGGGCGATGCCAACCTGGCCGATCCGGCCTTGATTCCGGACACTCACTACCTGAAAGACCCGAGCTGGCGGGGTACGCCGGGCTACATGCATTACGATGCGAACTACCTGCTGATCACCGACAACTTATTGGATTTTTCGCACCTGTCATTTGTTCACGAGAAAACACTTGGGGGTAGCGCCAGCTACGCCGCTATCCGCCCCAAGGTGACCCGCAGCAGCCGAAGCATTCGAGTGGAACGCTGGCTCATCAACGACGCGCCGGCGCCCTTTCTTCGCAACCTCAAGTCCTGGCCGGGTAACGTCGATCGCTGGAACATCTATGACGTCGTGTTGCCCGGCGTGCTGCTCATGGACTCCGGCAGTGCGCCCACCGGCACGGGAGCGCCGGAGGGTAAGCGGACGGATGCAGCTACTTTCTTCGGATGTCAGGCTGTGACGCCCGAAACGGAGCGAACTTCACATTATTTCTTCCAGCAGTCCCACGGCTTTGCGCTCGATGATCCTCAAGTGACCGAGAATCTGCGAGCATCGGTGCTGGCCGGCTTCATGGAAGATAAGGACATCATCCTGGCCCAGCAGAAGATTTTCGATCTGGATCCCAACGCCCCGATGCTGGCGCTGCGCATGGATACCGCGCTTGCGAGCTTTCGCACCCTGCTCGACAAGGCAATCCAAGCCGAACAAAACCCGACGGAAGTGGCCGCTAACGTGGCCTGATCAGGCAAGGCCAGCGCGCGTTGGCTGCACTCTCAATCTCCTGTTGGAACGATGCCAGCATTCTCAACCATGAGAATCACGCAGCGCTGCGGTGCCCGCGTACGATGGAGGGTGCCCTGCGGCACGACAAACCCCTGCTGGGCTGCGAGGGTGACGGTTTTTCCTTCGAGATCGATCATGAACTGCCCCTCCAGGCAGAAAAAAAACTCGTCATCGGCATCGTGCCGATGCCAGTGGTATTCGCCTTGCATCACGCCCAGACGGACGACCGAGCCATTCACCTGGCAGAGCGTCTGGTTGTACCAGGTATCCTGTACGGCCGCGACGAGAGCGGGCACATCCACCTTCTCCAGAGGTCCATGCAGGATGTTCAGATGCGTCGCGTAGGAAAACGACTCGGGTGATTGGGGCTGCGTTGTCATGTCTGCTCCTCTTCGCGATTAACCCCTCCGCACAAGCTCAGGCATACCGCCTGGCCGCCTCGGTCATGGAAAGGATTGCTCGGACGCGAACGTTGGCCGCACTGGAGTTCACAGGCAGCGCATGGTCATGAACGTTAGCTTAACCGAATTTGGATGCCTTGCCCTCGCGCAACGCTGGCCGTTCCGAATGGGCGCCACACCGCGGCAGCAGCGGGCCGCGGCGTAGCTCCAGCGGCGACGGGAATCGTCGCGCGCCTATCGCAGATTAGGCCGCGGCGGCTTGCTCCGTCTTGACCGCGAGCGCTGTCGCGTACTCATCCCCCTTGTATATCTCGCTGACAATCTGCGCCAACTTGGCATGGTCATCCTTCATTCCCAGCGCTTTCGCATAGGCAGCCGCGGTACCAAAGCCGGCCAATCCGTAGTGTGACATCCGTTGGTACTGCGCGATGATCACGACATCCAGCAGCTGGTTGTCACTGGGAGCTTCTTTGGTGATGTGCTTTGTTGCTTCCTTAACCAGCCCTTCCATGCCTTTACAGTATTCCGTCCCGGCGTCTTCGTCCGCGCCGCTCAACAAGGTCTTGAGCGTTTTCGCATGCTTGTCAATACCTGTTATCGACTTCTCGAGCGCCTGCTTCAGTTTCGGATCGTGCGCTTTCCCCGCCATCACTTGCACGACCTTCGTCATTTGATCGTTAGCCGACCAAAGATCCTTCAACTCGTCCGCGTAGACATCTTTCAAGCTTTCACTGATTGCCATGTATTGCTCCGATTCATATAAAAACTGCAAATTCTCGGCGGCGCTCGTGTTAGTGGGCGGAGACCACCTTGATGTGGTCCACCACATGGCCCTCACCGGCGATTGAGCTCGCCTTCTTGCCGATACGCATCTTTTCATCGGCAGTGTTCACGACTCCATTCAGAGTAACAGTCCCATTGACCGCAATAATCTTCACGTTGTGGCCATAGGTCGACAATTGGTCGTCCGCCACGACGCTTTGCCGGATCCGCCTTGCAAGCTCGATGTCGCTTGCATCATTCTTCTGTCCATCTGCGGTCGCGCCGCGATTTGACGGGTCCGCCCGGTTGCTTCTGGTGTTGTCCGGGGAGATGGCTTCGGATGAAGCGTTCATCGCCGAGTCAGAATCATGCGAAGCGCGCTGCGCGTTCGCGTACGGCATAATCATCAGCGCCGGCATTGCCAGGACGCTGGCCAAGACTAGTTTATTCACAATTATTCCCATTGAAGTTAAGAGCTGCTGCCACGATCCGGGAGCGAGCATCTGAGCTCGCTCCCGGTCGGTAAAGTTACGAGGAGCGTCGCGGGTCAGCGAGCACTGACCGCAGCCACTCGCGGCTCAGCGCCGGAGCTCTCGCCGGTAGAGGAGATATCTTCTGCGCCACTGGATTTCAGCAGATCTTTGGCGCGACTCACCTGGGAGGACGTGTCGCAGTGCACAGAAAGCAGCGTTCCGCCATTCTTGACTCGTCCCTCATACCGTTTCGCCTCGTACTCGGGAATGCCCATACCGACCAGAGCGCCGACCAGGCCTCCCACCGCCCCGCCGACTCCGAGCCCGGCTAAGCCGGCCATAATCGGTCCTGCTGCGATGAAAGGACCGACTCCAGGGATAGCGAGTGCTCCGATACCGGCCAGTACGCCGAGCGTCCCGCCAATCACCCCGCCAGTCGTGACACCCGCTGTGGTGCCTTCCGGCGCTTTAGTCTCTTTAACGTGCGCAAATTCCTTGGTGCTGCTGGTGTCTGGAAGCAGAACAGATATGTCCGGGCTGGCGAAACCAGCCGCAATCAGCGCGTCAACTGCGCGCTCGGCGTGCTCTGCCGAAGCATAAATTCCAAAAACAGCTGTATTTTTGCCAGCCATAGATAACCTCTAGTGAACCGCGCGACCGGATGGCCGCGCTAAGGACCGCAGTAGGCGCCAACGGCCTGCAGAACGATGTAGGAGATCCGGCGGACCGGAGGCCAAATGGCGCACTGTGCAAAGTTGCCGCAGGCGAGTCTTGAGGGCAAAGCGATGGCTGCCAGCGGGCCGACTGTGTAGTGCCCCGCAACAAAAAAAGCTCCGGTCCGCGCTGCACCGCGGCTTTGTGCGATGACGTACAGACCCCGCGGATTCTGCTGCTTAGCTTTGCATCACGGATCGATCACACCCGCTGTCCCAAACCCCTGGGCCACGAATGATTTGATCGGTTCATGACGAGCCGACGATGATCTCCGTGGAGGAAGTCATGAATGAGCAATCTGCGATACAGCCGCGGTGGTTGAGCGGTCAAGAGCTTGGCCCCGAGAACGGGCGCCACAATGAGTTCATCACGGTGTTTTCCCACGAGCTGCGCAATTCGCTCGGTGCGATCGGCAGTGCGACCCGCGTTCTGCGCATGGAAAGGTCCGCGGGACCGACCGCGGTGAAGGCCCGCGTGCTGATCGAACGTCAGGTCGACCAGATGACGCGTCTCCTCGAAGATGTGCTCGACGTCTCGCGGGTCCGCAACGGTCACTTGCGCCTGCAGCGCGAACGGATCGATCTGGGTGCCGTCGTGATGCATGCTGCGCAAAGCGTCGAATTCGCCATGCAACAGCACAATCATCGAATGACGACCTCATGTCCGCAGGTGCCCGTGTGGCTGCGGGGCGACCCCGCCCGACTGGAACAAGTCTTTGTCAACCTGCTCCTCAACGCGGCGAAATACACCGAAGCGGGAGGCTACGTCAACATCTCCATGGAACGGATAGAGCGCGACGCCGTCGTTCGAGTTTGTGACAGTGGCATCGGTATAGACCCTGATGTCCTGCCATACGTGTTCGATCTCTTTGTCCAGGCGAATCCATCATCGCGGCGGGCGGATGGGGGCCTCGGTATCGGGCTCGCGTTGGTACGCAGTCTGGTTGAATGCCATGGGGGCTGCGTCAGCGCCATGAGCGCAGGGCTTCGACAGGGAAGCGAGTTCACGGTTCGCCTGCCGATGCCGGTAGAGTAGTTGTCAGCCTCTCCGGTACCGCTCGAGCGTATTCGCCTGCGGGGACACGGTGGCTGCATTCCCCATCAGGCGGCGAGCGGATGCCGCGGAGCGTCTGGCTTGATCACGCCCTGGCTTGTCGGTGCGTCCTTAGCTTCGAGTGCACCGTCACCTGCAAGCGCAAACGCCAAGGTCGCCGCAGAGGGATTCAGACTATCAACCATGGAGGTCGGCATCAGAATCGTCGCCCCGCGCTCCTTCGTGGTCTCATAGATGATGTTCATAGCCCGAAGCTGCAGCGCCCACGGGTGTCCCGCATAAACGGCCGCCGCCTCAACGAACTTCCCGGCGATTGCCGCTTCGGCGGAGCCGAGAATTACGCGCGCCTGCTTTTCGCGCTCGGCTTGCGCCTGGCGGGACATGGCATCCTGCAGCGCTACTGGAATGGCTACGTCACGAATTTCCACGGAGGTGACCGATATTCCCCACGCAGCGGTTTTGCGACCGATCTCAACCTTCAGCTGTTCGTCCGCCTCCCTGCGGTCGGATAACAGCGATGCCAACATTGACGAGCCGATCATCTCGCGGAGCGAAGTCTGCGCCACCCGCCCGATAGCCTCGCGGTAATTGGTGATCGCCAAGGCGGCCTTTTCGGCATCCTGCACTTGCCAGAAAATGATGGCATCGACGTTGACAGGGACCGTGTCCCGGGTAAGCGCCTGCTCGGCATTGAATGCGGTGGTTTGGATGCGTCCGTCGATGACCGCCACCACGCTGTCGAGCACCGGAATAATGGCGAACAGCCCCGCGCCTTTCACGCTCTGCAGCTTTCCCATCCTCAAAATCACGAACTTCTCCCAGACGTTGGCCATCTTCAGCGACATGGCGAGGATAACTGCCACCGCGATCAAGGCCATTCCGAGATAGAGATGCTGCCGGTAACCGGCAGCCAGTCCGCCGAGAATCAAGGCAAATACCAGGAATGATGTGATGGGATTCATTTTGCGATGCCCCGTGCGCTCAATGCCACGGGTGAAGTCTGGGCGCGCGCTACGCCGCTGTCCGTACGCTAACGCACGAACTCATTGCGGCACCCGCCCGCGGACTTACCCCTTTGCCCGCGTATGCGTCATTATGCTCGCCACTGGTTCGGCGCGACCCCAAGACGAACGGTCCTCTCTTTCCAGCGTAGGAGGTTCCGACATGCGCGATAAGACACCTGACTTGATGAATCCTTCCGATCCGCGCCAGACGGCGCTTTCCAGATGGGATAATGAAGGCGGGTCTGGACCCGACGGTGCCCAGGAGAGTCACACGCTCTTTGCGGCGGCGTCGGCCGCTCCTGAACTTACGAATACCGAGCTCATGCAGCTTCGCGTTCGAGTGATTACCTTGGAGAACGTGGTCATTGGCTTGCTCGCGGGAGCATCCGACCGGCAACTTGAGAATATTCGCGCCAGGGCGGCCTATATCGCTCCAAGGCCGGGATTCACGCAGCATCCTCTGACCACCAAGGCAGCAGGACACATGGTTGATCTCGTCCATCGCGCCCGGGCGTTACCATCCTGACTGCGGCCATGCGCTCTGCGCCGACATTAGCGGCGCTCTAACGCATAGGGCGAGGAGCATTCGGTGACCATTCCCATGCCGGCGGTGTTTTTTGGTCATGGCAACCCGCTCAATGCCCTGCAACAAAATGAATTTACGGACGGCTGGCGCCGCATCGCCGGCTGCATCCTCCAACCGCGGGCCATACTCGCCATATCTGCACACTGGTACGTGTCTGCCACCGCGGTGACGATTGCGGGCGCTCCCAGGACGATCCATGATTTCGGAGGATTCCCGGCGGAACTCTATCGCGTGCAATATCCGGCACCGGGCGCTGAATGGCTGGCCCGGCGAGTTCGCAGCTTACTGCATCCTTACCCGGTAGAGTTTGATGAAGGTTGGGGACTCGACCACGGAACCTGGTCGGTGTTGCGGCACGTCTATCCCGACGCCAGCGTGCCGGTGGTGCAGCTCAGCATCAACGACACACAGCCGGCATCGTTCCATTTTGAGCTCGGCCAACACCTGGCGCCGCTCAGAGACGAGGGTGTCCTGGTGATTGGCAGTGGCAATATCGTTCATAACCTTCACGCCTACGCGTGGGGACGGCGGCATGTGCCAAATCCTTACGACTGGGCCGAGCGCTTTGAAAACACCGCCAAACAGTTGATGCTATCCGGCGATGCCACACCGTTTCTCAACTATGAGCAGCTCGGCCGCGATGCGCAGTTAGCCATCCCGACGCCGGAGCATTTTCTGCCGCTCCTCTATGTGCTCGGCACGCAACGGCTCGGGGACGCCTTATCGTTTCCCGTCTCGGGCTTCGATGGGGGCTCGATTTCGATGTTGTGTGTTCAGCTGGGCTGAAACGGCGCTGAGGTGACTCAGGCGGTGCGGCCGTAAAACCCCGCCCGTTCTCTGTCGCTGAAGAGCACGCCGGGACGATCATAGTAAGAAAACACTGCAATCAGCCGCGAGCGGCCACCCTCGACCGTCGACACGCGATGCAAGGAGTTCTTTCCCGCAAACACGTTGAGGGTACCGGCCGTCAGCCTATTCACACGAATGCGGTCTGTCTCGCCATCGAGCACGCGACCGACTTCATCGAAGTTTGGCTGCGCGTCCGCACGCAGATTACTGCAGTACTGGAATTCACCGCCCTCCTCCGCCGCCTGGATGAGCAGCGTCGTCGTGTAGCGTGAGCGGTCGAAGTGCCAGTTGAGCGCCTCACCAGGCCGGTACTCGAGAATGTTGACTCGCGCCAGCGGGTCGTCCATCAGATACAGCATCGGCAGACCGAGAACCTTGGCCAGGAATTCTGCCAAGGGCCGCCACTCGTACAGCCGGTGCACGAAGGTATGCGTGAGCTGGTCATCGCAGAGCGTATGGTTGATGGTCTGGAACTTCCTGAGTGCCGGGTGTGGACCCTTGAGGCCTTCCACGTGCTCCAGGAAGTAAACATTGTGGGTACGCGCGTGCGTGTAAGAACTCGAGAGCGCGAGCGGCACAATTTCCGCCGCGGCCGCGCGTATGGTTGCCGGCCGCACCAACTCCTCGAGGTTGAACATCCCTGCGCGCTTTAACTCGGTACGGCAATACGCGACAAGTTCCTCATAGGCCGCCGTGCCTGGCTGGTCGAGCGGGTAGCGATCAAGGTCGAGTAGATCACGCATGTGAGCTCCGTTTTCCAGCTCCGCCCATGCTACCGGGAAACGCGCTCATCGCCAGCGTGAATTCCTGCAGAGATCGATAGAAAAGCTAGGCGGGGTCGCCACCGTTTTGGGGATCCCGCCGCGCGGTCAGCCAGTCAACAAACGCGTGGACGGAGGGGTTGCGTTCATTGGAACGTGTGTAGACGGCACAGTAGTCGTACTGCAGTGGCAGGGTCTGCGCGTAGGGCGCAACGAGTTCGCCCGAGGCCAGCTCCGGCTCGGCCAGGATGGATTGGCCGAGCACGACTCCGCAGCCAGCGCGCGCCATGTCGATGGCGAGACTCGAGGTGTCTGTCGTGTGCCCCAGCTCGTGCCGCGGTGTGCGGCTGATTCCCTGTCGGCCAAGCCAATCACCCCAGCCCGGGTAGGATGAGAAGCCGACGCGCCAGGTCACGTGGATCAGGTCCTCATCACGGAGCAAATCCGGGCGCGCCGGGTCCACGCGCCCGCTCGCTAGAAACTCTGGACGGCACATGGGTGTGACCTTATCGCTGCGGAACGGCACGGTCACGAACTCGGGGTACAGATGCTGACCATAGGAGAGCCGAACGTCGATGCGGTCGCGAAAGAAATCGATCGGATCCTCTTCAACCCTGAGGTCGATGCGCAGCTCCGGATGCGCGCCGAGGAACTGCGGTAACTGCCGGTTGAGCCATCGCACGCCGATCGACGGCAGGACGCTCAGGATCAGATTCGAGTGCACCGCACCTTCGAGCAGCCGCTCGGTGAGTTTCGCGAGCTCATCCATCATTCCGGCACTTACGGCCTGCACCGAGTGCGCGACGTCCGTGAGCAGCAACTGGTTGTTGCGCCGGATGAACAGCTGCCGTCCGTAGAAGTCCTCGAGCTTCTTGATCTGCTGCGCGACCGCGCCCGGAGTGACGTTCAGCTCGGCGGCGGCGAGTGCGAAACTGCCGAGCCGCGCGCTCGCTTCGAAAGTCTTCAATGCATTGAGCGGCGGCAGCTTACGCGCCACGGTGGCTCCAGTCCCGTTGCCTCATTTTCCGGGCGCGCCAACCCCTGCCTGCAGCTGCCGACCGGCTTCAGCGAAAATCGTACACCATCGTGATGCCGATCACTCGGGGCCGGTTGATCTGGTAGTCGTTGGTCAGATTGTTGAGGTAGCCGATCCGGGTCGGCGGGGCGAGAATCGCGCGCTTGTCGAGCAGGTTGTTGGCGTGCAGACGCAGCGTCCAGGGGCCGTGTGCGAGTGCAGCCGAGAGGTTCCAGAGGCCAAAGGCAGAGGAAACCCCTAGCGTGTTGCTGCCATCCGAGGATGCGAGACCCATGGGCGAGTGGGTACGGTAAGTCTGGTTCAAGGATAGAGTGAGCAGGTAATCCGGCAACACCTCGCGGAGGTAATTCACCGTCGCGGACGAGCTGAACCGGGGGCTCCCCGGAAGCTGCTCGCCAGCAAAGCCCCTGACCTCTCCGGGGATGATCTGGCCACTGCCGTTGTTCGCCGGCAGCGAGAAGTCGCGGGTGAGTTCCGCGTGCGCATACGCAAACCCCACGTTGTAGGTAAAGCCATCGATGAACAAAGGTCCGGAGGAATCCGCTTCGAAGCCGCGGGAGCGGGCGTGATCGCCGTTGTAGACCGCAAGGTTGCCTGAGGGCAGGCTCGCGGAGATCTGCGGGTTAGCCCACTCAATGTCGAAGACCGCGAGCGTGTAGGTAAGCCCATTGGACAGCCGACCCTTGAGGCCTACCTCGTAGTTGTTCACCGAATCCGGCTTGTATTGCTGCAGGAGCGGACTCTCCTTATATACACCGATGAGGGGTACGGAGTTCGCGCCGCCGCGCCTGAATCCCTGCGACCAGGTGGCGTATACATACTGCTTGGCCGCGTACTCGTAGGACGGATTGATCTTCCAGGTATTTTTCTTCGACGGCGCACTGTGCGGGACGGCCGGCAGGAAGATCTGGAACGGATAGTCCAGATAGGACTGCGCATCCGTGAACTCCTGCTGGAAGTGACGGCCACCGAAGGTGACCTGGCCGTTCGCCGCGAAGTGCCACGTCAGCTCGCCAAAGACGGACTTGTCGTTGAAGTCCTGATGATCCCCCTGGAAGAACGAGGTGCGATTGGGACCAAAATTGAGCAGACAGTTGGGAAATTGCGCGCCCACGTAGTAATAGCCGGTGCATCCTTGGGCGATGGCGCGTTCGTAGGTACCTGGCTCGATGACGTCCCAGGAGCCGTTGCGGATCGCGCGCTCATAGTAAAACCCGGCGGTGTAGTCGATGACATTGCCGGGAGCCGTGTTCGACACCAAGCGGATTTCCTGCGAGAAGGTCCGTGCATCGTCATCGAATTCCTGAATCTCCAGGTAGCGCGGATTGATGGGGCTGCCCGCGTAGTAGTTCAGATAGGAGGATTGGCTTGCAAAGTGATAGGTGTCGTCACCGCTCGTGGCGCCGCCGGTGTGATAGTAGGAACTCGTCGACGAGAGCGTTGCGAAGCCGGCATCGAACGACAGATCCAGACTCAGAAGTCCCGTGGACCGTTTGTAGGGCTGCTCGCTCGGCGAAAAATCGGTATACGGACCGCCTGATGGAAACGTGACGCGCGGATCGAGGGGATAGGGACCCGCGGGCACATCGGGATTGGCTTGCGGTCCGCCATTACCCTGAAGATGCGAATACAGGTACGCGAGCTCGGCGCTGAAGGCACTCGAGGGCTTCCATAAGAGCGCTGCCCGAGCCGTCAACGTCTTCTGGCCATTCCAGTCGTCCCGCTGCGTGAAGATAGCGGGGCTATTCGCAGGGTCGGTGGGATCGGCAAGTACCGGCACCCCCGTCAGATAAGGTGGGTTGCGCTCGATCAGACCATTCAGGTGGATGAAACCGGGTTCGTATTCGTACTTGGCCGAAGCGCGCAGCGCAGCGCTATCCCCAAGTGGCAGGTTCACGAGCCCGTTGAGGGCATAGCCCGTGCCGCTGGAATGCGCCGTGGTGGTGGCACCGGCGGCCAGCTGAGCCGAGAACTTGTTGAGCTCGGGCGCATTCGGGATGAAGCGTAGCGCTCCGCCCAGAGCGCCCGCGCCGTACAGGGTGCCCTGCGGGCCGCGCAGCACTTCCACCTGTTTCAGGTCTTCCAGTTGGAAGTAGCCACTCATCGGCGAGTTGCCAACGTAGGTGCCGACCGGATCCTGCTCGAAGGTACGAAACCCGCGTGGCTCGCCCGTGGCGTTGAGGCCACGGATGATCGGCGCCACGGCACCTGCGTTGCGGGCGCCAAAGTCGAACATACTGAGGCCCGGTACCTGGACGGCGAGCGATTGGATATCCACGACGCCGACGCGCGCAAGTTGCTCACCGTCGAAGACGCTCAGGCTATAGGGCACCTCTTCGGCGGTCTGCGTACGCCGGGTCGCCGTCACCGTCACCTCATCGAGCATCGACGGCACGCTCGTCTGCTCCGCGACTGCGGGCCAAGGCAGGCCGTAGAGGACTGCGCAGACAGCGGCGCCAACAGTGAGATCCGTGCGAGCTGCACCAGCATGGGGCTGCCGACGCCGTTTTGCCCTCTTGTCCATCAAACTCTCCCCTGTGCCGGCGGCTTTGATGGGCGCCGTGCGCGACCGTGCGGTCGATTGGAATCCGATGACTGTAGCAGCATTGCTGCGCGCTCTGCATGCGGAAATTCAGTGGGACTACAACATGCACAACGTGCGTGCCGTCGTCACCCGCAGACTTCTGGAGTAGCATCGATGGCCACGGGGCGACAAAATGAGGGCGTATGAGTGGCACGCGACGGGACTTTCTCGCGACAGCGGCAACGTTCGCGGCGCTGATCGGTGCCGGTAAAGCCAACTCGGCCGACGCGCGGACCGCGGCGCAGAAAAACTGGCGCATGCCGGAGAAAAACTCTTTCCGTGTCCTCGAGAATGAATGGATCCCGATGCGCGACGGCGTCCGGCTCGGGGCGCGGTTGTGGATCCCGCTGGCCGCAGAGCAACGACCCGTGCCGGTGGTGCTCGAATACATCCCGTATCGCAAGCGCGATCTCGAGCGGCCGCGCGATGACGGCTGGGCGAAACAATTCGTTCCCTACGGCTTCGCCTTTGCGCGTGTCGACATTCGTGGCTCGGGGGATTCCGAAGGCCTGCTCCTGGACGAATACCTCCAGCAGGAGCAGGACGACGCGGTCGAGATCATCGCCTGGCTGGCGCGCCAACCGTGGTGCTCGGGAGCCGTGGGGATGCGCGGTATCTCCTGGGGAGGCTTTGCGTGCTTCCAGGCGGCGTCACAGAACCCCCCCGCTCTGAAGGCGATCATGCCGCACTGTGCCACCGACAACCGCTACACCGACGATGCGCATTACGTCGGCGGTGCACTCACCCTCGACATGTACGACTGGGGCACTGAGTTCAAGAACGTCATGGTGGCGAGTCCGGACCCGGAGATCTCAGGACCGCGCTGGCGGCAGATGTGGCTCGAGCGCCTCAATGCAACGCCGCCGATCCTGGCGAAATGGCTGTCTCACCAGCGCTTCGATGCGTACTGGCAGCACGGATCCATCGCGACCAACTATGGAAGCATCAAGGTGCCGACCTATGTCGTCGGCGGCCAGATTGACTCCTATCGCGACTTCCTGCCGCGCACCTTGTCAAACCTCAAGGTGCCGCGCAAAGGCCTGATGGGTCCGTGGGGACACAAGTATCCGCAGATCGCCGATCCCGGGCCGGGACTGGACTGGGTGACCGAGGAGGTGCGCTGGTGGACGCACTGGTTGAAAGGCATCGACACCGGCATCATGGCTGAGCCGATGTTCCGCGCCTACATGGAGTATCAGACGGCCGCGGAGGTGTGGCCGCGTGACACGCCGGGTCGCTGGATCAGCGAATCCAGTTGGCCGCCAAAAAAACCAGCCGTGTTGAAGCTGCATCTCAATGCCGATGGCCTCGGCGCGCGACCCGGTCCCGAGCAAATGCAAATCATCAAGTCTCAGGAGCTGCTCGGCCTTACCAAGCGTGAGTGGTTCCCCTGGAACATGTCGATCGACTTACCCCCCGACCAGACACCTGATGATGTGCGCTCCCTGTGCTTCGACAGCGCGCCTCTGACCGAGGACCTGGAGATCCTGGGCAATCCGCGACTGACGGTGCGCCTGAGCGCAAACCAACCTGTCGCAAAGCTGGTCGCGCGTCTCAATGAGGTGACGGCGGACGGCAAGTCCTGGTCGGTGAGCTACGGCGTCCTCAACCTCACGCATCGCAGCGGCCATGAGAAACCCTCGGCGCTGGAACCCGGTCGCTCCTACGACATCGAGCTGTCCTGCTACTTCACGGCACATCGTTTCAAGCAAGGCAGCCGCATCCGTATCGCGCTCTCCGAATCGCTTTGGCCGATGCTCTGGCCGTCGCCTCTGCCGGTGGAGCTGCGCATCGTGACGGGAGCATCAAGCCTCGCGCTTCCGACCCGGCCCGTGAATGCGGCCGATCAACCCCTGTCCATGCAGATGCTCACCGGTCGCATCGAGCAAGCCGAAAAGGCGGATAACCTCAAAGACAGCCGTTACGAGATCACGCAAATGGGTCCAGACCTGCACGGTCGCGTGACGCTGCACAAGCGACTCAGGGATCTTCCCGAGACGCTGGCCGACGTCGGCACCCTCGTCTCGGGCGGCAGCGACTGGTACATGAGTATCCAGGAGGGCGAGCCCAACAGCTGCGTGTGGCAACTGGAGTGGTGGAGTTCACTCGCGCGCGGCGAGTGGGTGACGCGCACGCGCGCGACCCTGGAGCTGAGCTCGACGCCCGAGAGGTTCCGCATCAAGGAATCGCTCAGCGCTTGGGAAGGCGAGCAGCGCGTGTTCCAGAAGTACTGGGACCAGGAGATTCCGCGGGACCTTTTATAGCGCGCCGCTCTGCTGGCATCGGTAGAGAAACCTGCGCCGCAGGGATAGCCCGCGCTACCATCAGTGCTCATGAATCAGAGGCGCCAATCGCTCAACGCCACTGCGATGCGGCTGATGCAAGCGGGTCGCCTCGAGGAAGCGCGGGCCGCAGCGGCCGAGGCGGCGGACGGGCTACAGAGCTGCATGCCGGTGCATGGCCTCCTCGCCCTGATCCTGTTGCAGCTCAACGAACGGCAGGCGGCCGAAGAAGTGATCGAGCGCGCCGCGGCGCTCCCGACGATCGTTGCGGACGGGTACGATGCGCTCGCCTTCGTCAGCCTGCAGTTAGGGCTGCATGAGCGCTCGAATACGCTCTACCGGCAAGCTACGCAGGTCGCGCCTGGCGAGGCACGCTTCTGGTACAACCTCGCCACAAGTGAGCGCAGCTTCGGGCGACTGGCGCAGGCCGAAGCAGCCTGCCAGCGGGCGATTGACGTCGACACCGCCAGTTATCCGAGCTACCTGCTGCGCTCGGAGCTGTGCGTGCAATCTGCCGCCTCAAATCACGTCGCAGAACTGTTGGGACTCGCGCAAGACTCAAGGCTCGAGGATCGCGGCCGCATGTTTCTTGCCTATGCCGTTGCCAAGGAACTCGATGATCTGGGCCGCTATGAGGAAGCGTTTCACTGGTTTCGGATCGGGGCGGACACGCGCCGCCGGCATCTGTCTTATGACGTAGCCGTCGATGAAGACAAGTTGGCACGGATTGCGAGTACCTTTGCTCCGGAACTCGTGCGCTCGACAACGTCGGATCCGAATAGCTCGCGAGGCTACGTGTTTGTTATCGGCTTACCCCGCTCTGGAACGACGCTGGTCGAACGCATCCTAACCGGGCACAGCGGCGTGCGCTCGAACGGTGAGACGGACAACTTCGCCACCGCCCTGTTGGGCCGCCTCGTGCGTGCAGCGGACGGATCTGCGAAGCCAGACTTGGGCGATGTATTCGCAAGAGCGGCGGCTGCTGAGCCCGGCGCAGTCGCTGCTCGCTATGCCGCCCGCGCGGGTGAGGCGTCAGCAGGCCAGAAGATCGTGGAAAAGCTGCCCATGAACTATCTGTATCTGGGCGCCATTCGCCGCGCGCTGCCCGGGGCGCAGCTCGTGCTGGTACGGCGCGACCCGCTCGATAGCTGTTTTGCCATGTACCGTACGCTGTTCGCCGCAGCCTATCCGTTCAGTTACGACCTGCAGGAACTCGCTCGTTACTACGCGGCGTATGCACGATTGATCG
Source organism: uncultured Pseudomonadota bacterium (assembly GCA_963839055.1). Lineage (GTDB taxonomy): Bacteria > Pseudomonadota > Gammaproteobacteria > Steroidobacterales > Steroidobacteraceae > 13-2-20CM-66-19. The sequence continues at coordinate 394,836 of CAWITP010000001.1, forward strand.
AACACTGGAAGCGGTGCCTGGGGGAGAGCCTGCTCGAGGTCCGCTACGAGGAGCTGGTTGCGCAGCCTTCCGCTGTCGGCTCAACCCTCGCCAGTCACTGTGAGATAACCTGGGATGCTCGTGCCCTCGCCGTGGAGCGACACACCGGCGTGTCCCTGACCGCAAGCGCCGCTCAGGTCCGTCGACCTATCTACGGAACATCATCGGGACGCTGGCGTCTGTATCGTGCCGCGCTCGCGCCGCTTGTAGCAGCGCTTCGGACTCACGGCGTTGCACTACCCAGGGACGCGGAATAACCACAACTTGGAGAATCGTGCTGCCGCATCCCGAGATGTCACCGGTCATGGCGCCCCGGAGGTCAGCTTGCCCGGCATTTTTGAGCTGACGTAGCCGGCATATAGCGCATCAAACACGGGCGTCATCGCAGTCAAAAGTGCGTCATCATCCTTCTGCAAGGCACGGGCACCGGTCATGATGGTTGTCAGACCCGGTCCTTCCGCCAGGGGGATACCGCCCACATCGAGGTGATGGATCAAGGCACCCAAGCGTACAAGGCCGGCATCACCTTCGAGACCGAAACTCGCCACGAGCACCTCAAACGTCACCTTGGATGCCGCGTGCGTGAACTCCGCTGCGTCGAAATCAAATCCCACTGCTCGCTGCGGGCAATCCGTTACGCGTTGCAGCCACAGAAATCGGGCATCGGGATCGATGAAGCGACGAATTAGCCACGCCGACGCCACTCGGTCGATCCACAGATGCCGGCGGGTGGCCCAGATCCGGCCCCTATAGTCTTTGACGTTGCGACGACGCAGGATACGGTGCGTGGGGCTGGGTTCATCAGGCGAAAAGCGGGCACTGATGGCGGCCTCGGCGTCAGCAAGCATCCCTTCCATCTGCTTGCGCGCCTCGCCCGGGAAAAAGTCGCGCGCCACGATATCCGCGACCTGTCGCGTGGCTGCCGTTAATTCCTGTCGAGCTTCGAGCTCCTTCAATTTGAGCAGCTTCCGTGTGAGCGCCTCTAGAGCTTGCATGACTAGCGAGTATTCGGTCGCCCGATCGAACAGCGCCACGATGGATTCGTTCTGAGCGGCCGAGGTGGCCTGGAAGCACAGAATGTGTGCAACACCCCTTGCTTTCCTGATTTGGAGCGACTGCTCATCGAACAAACGGCGTGCGCGGTCTGACATCGGCAACACGTACGCGCCGTCTCGCATCAAACCCACACCGGCCGCTTTCAAAGCGCGCCACATGCGCATCCTGACCGTGGGGTTTCGGCCGGGAAGGTTCGAGATCAATAGCAGCCAGCCAGACGCGCCCTGCATCATTGTAACTGATATTACATGGTCGTTATACTCATAACCAGAAGCCGATTGGATTTGTCCGGGCTGCCGCTGGCTTACCTTGAGGTGCTTGCAATGAGCCGTCTTACGACCTGGGTCGCTTTCCTGATCGGATGCGGGTACGCGAGCTCGGCGGGAGCCGCAGGCTACGATTGGACCGATGTCGACCAGTCACTGGGGCGAACAGGCATGGAGCTACCCGCGGGCGTACACAAGTACTCGTTCCCCCGCTCGGATCTTCGCATCACTGTCGACGGTACGCCGATCAAGCCTGCTCTAGCGTTAGCGGGATGGATCTCTTTTCAGCCGATGGGGCAAGGCGCCATGTTCATGGGTGACCTCGTTTTGACAGACAGCGAGATCAACCCCGTCATGCAACGTCTCATTGCCGATGGAGTGGAAATTTCGGCGCTTCACAATCATCTGCTTCACACCTCGAGTCCGGTCTTTTATATGCATGTCGGTGGTTCCGGCGATCCGGTGAAGTTTGCCAAGACGCTGCATGCTGCTCTTGCGCTGAGCCGGACCCCGATGAGCGCCGCGCCGCCGGCGGCTGCGCCGGCGCCCATCGACCTCGACACGGCCTCCCTCGAGAAGATCCTCGGCGCAAAAGGCAAAGCCAACGGCGGCGTCTATCAATTCAGTGTGCCGCGAGCTGAAGCAATCACCGCCGCCGGCATGTCCGTGGCTCCCGCAATGGGCACGGCTATGGCGATCAACTTTCAGCCCACCGGCAATGGCAAGGCCGCCGTTACGGGCGACCTCGTGCTGTTGGGCAGCGAGGTCAACCCGGTATTGAAAACACTGCGCTCTCACGGGATTGATGTGACCGCCCTCCATAGCCACATGATCGATGACTCCCCGCATCTCTTCTTCATGCATTTCTGGGCCAATGACGATGCACAGCGGGTTGCGCAAGGCATGCGCGCAGCCCTTGACCGGGCTAATGTGAGACACGACAGCTGATGGGAGGCCGCGTGACCCAGAGCCGCCCGGCATCCCCTCTGCGGTTCCGCTGAGCCGGCCTGCAGTGACCAATCAATCGCTCGCGGGTGCGGCAGCGGGTGGCTCAGAGGCTCATGGCGTTTCCTTACGCCAAGCGACCCGAGTCTGGACACGTGTCGCACTGATCAGCTTTGGAGGGCCCGCGGGGCAGATTGCGGTCATGCATCGCATACTGGTCGAAGAAGAGCGCTGGATCGGCGAAACCCGCTTCCTGCACGCGCTCAACTATTGCATGTTGCTGCCGGGCCCGGAAGCTCATCAACTAGCTATTTACATCGGTTGGCTCCTGCACCGGACCCGCGGTGGAATCGTGGCGGGCACGCTGTTTGTGCTGCCCGGCGTGATCTCCTTGGGTGTGTTGAGCTGGGTGTATGCGACGTTTGGCAGCATTGGCACGGTGCAGGGTCTCTTCTTTGGACTAAAGGCAGCTGTGCTTGCGTTAGTGCTCGACGCCGTCCTGCGGCTCGGTCGCCGCGCACTTGGGAGCCGAGCGATGCTGGTGATTGCAGGGGTCGCGTTCATGGCTATCTGCTTTCTCGGCGCACCGTTTCCGATCGTGATTGCAGTCGCTGCGCTGCTCGGATTTCTCGGACATGCCGCACGACTCGAGGGCTTTGCACCCTTCCCACATGGGGCCAAGGCCACCCGCCCGGATGAGACGACGGCCGCCATCGACGCGGCGTTCGATCACGCTACGCCAGAGCACATCAAACCAGACCTTGTGCGGCTGATGAGAACTACTGCGATCGGACTGACAGTCTGGCTCGCGCCGCTCGTAGCCCTGCTCGCATCGTTGGGTCGCCAGAATGTGTTCACCGCCATCACCTTATTCAACAGCAAAATGGCGGTCGTAAGCTTTGGTGGCGCGTACGCCGTTTTGGCGTACATGGCTCAGCAAGCCGTTGAGCATTATCACTGGCTGATGCCGCAGGAAATGTTGGTCGGTCTCGGGTTTGCCGAGACTACACCGGGACCGTTGATCAGCGTCGTCCAGTTCGTCGGCTTCATGGCCGCCTTCCGGCTCCATGGAGCACTCTCTCCTGCATTTGCGGGCACACTCGGGGGTTTGCTCGCCGCATGGGCCACCTTTGTGCCCTCTTTCGTCTGGATCTTCATGGGCGCCCCGTACATCGAAGCCGTTCGAACCAACAAAGCATTGGCAGCGACTCTTACTGCGATCACCGCGGCCGTGGTTGGGGTCATCCTCAATCTCGCTATCTGGTTTGCCCTGCACACGCTCTTCGGCCACGTCGATAAGCGACACCTACACGGTTTGTCCTTCCAAGCGCCCAACCTCCATACCCTGAACGTGCCCGCGCTCCTGCTTTCGTTGGCAGCGATGGTAGCGCTGTTTCGCTTCCAGGTCGGAATGATCCCGACGCTGATCGGTTGCTCAATCGCCGGAATTCTCTTTCACTTCACAGGATTTATTTGATGCATTGCTTGCAGCTGCGAATTTCGGCTGCATCGTTCAGGCGAGGCGCGGCAGTCGCTGGAAGTTTGGCTTTGCTTATCGGCATTTCCGTGACGGGATATGCAGCCGAGAGCACACCCGCAGCGCTGACTGTCGAGGCAAGAATTGGTCTGGGAGATATAAAGGGACGCCTCGATCATCTTGCTGTCGACGTCGCGCGACATAGGCTCTATGTCGCTGAACTTGGCAATGACAGCATCGGCGTGGTGGATCTCGAGACCGGCAAGACGATTCGCACGATCACAGGCCTGTACGAACCGCAAGGAATCGGTTACGTCTCGGCGACCGATACGCTTTACGTAGCAAACGCGGGCGATGGGTCGGTGCGCGTGTTTCGGGGTTCCGATTTAGCTTTACTCTCCCAGATTGATTTGGGATCCGATGCGGACAACGTTCGTGTCAACCGCGACGGCTCGCGTGTCCTGGTCGGCTACGGGGACGGTGCACTGGCGATCATTGATCCGCAGACACAACGCAAGATCGACGACATCCCCCTAAAGGCGCACCCGGAGAGTTTCCGCCTCGAGGCTTCTGGATCGCGGATCTTTGTGAATGTCCCCGACGATCACGCGATCGCTGTTGTCGACGGAAGCAGCACACGGCAGTTGGCGAATTGGCCCACCGCAGAGCTGAAGGACAACTTTCCCATGGTTCTCGATGGAGCGGACCATGTCCTCGCTGTGTTTCGCCATCCCGCGCGAATCGGTATTTTCGACGCTCAACATGGGCGACTTTTGAGCTCTATTGCTACCTGTGCCGATGCGGACGACGCATTCTTCGACGCGAAACGTTCTCGCCTTTACGTCATTTGCGGCGAAGGATTCGTCGACATATTTTCCCAGGACGCAGATCAGCTTCGCAAAACGAACCGCATCCCAACCGCGGGCGGGGCGCGAACGGGACTGTTCGTCCCGGAAACAGATAGGCTTTACGTCGCCGTGCGCGCTGCTCCTGGCCGTCCCGCGGCAATTTGGCTTCTCACACCTGACGACTGACCATTCTGAAGATCTGGCTGCAGGAGACTAACGGCAAGAGTGCAGACGTCATGGGCGCGCAAGTCAATCAGGCACTTGCTGCTCTTACAGCCGTTGAGCCTAATGGAGATTAGGCGCGGGCGCAGTTGCAAACTGCCCTGCGGGGGAGTTATAAGTTGTACAAAATAAACGATAGGAATTCACACCGCAAAACAAGCGGGCATCGGCCGGGATAGTTGCGGCAATAAATTATTCGTGGGTGGCGTTCTGGATTGCAGGTGTTGGTCTTGCATCCGGGCTGCGCCGGCGCGCGCCGATGCGAAACGAATGTCAACAATAATAGGTCTCACGCACAGGAGCAACTCGTCATGCCAATTCGATTTCCCCTGCTTTGGCTGGGTCCTCTCGCCGGCTGCCTGGCTATCGGCAGTGCGACCGCGGGCAGCAACAGCGCAAACACGTTGGTCGTAAAAAGCGCACGCCACGCGCTTGCGGCGAACAACCCTCACGTTCCGCAGGCGCGGCAATACCTGGATGTCGCCAACCACTCCGAACACGGCGGTGGCGGTCGCACCTCCGGTCCGCGCTACCCGGCCGATCTCAGCTACAGCGGCGGGCCCGTGGTGACGCACATGGTATCCCATCCGATCTATCTGGATCCGTCGGGCAGCTGCGATAGCTCGTGCTGGGGTAACCCGGAAGGCTTCCTCGCGGCACTGGGCAAAAGCTCATTCATACACGTCATCGATCAGTACGTAGGCACCAGCGCTCCGAACCGCTATTCGGTCGTCAAGGGGATCAAAAGTAAGGGACTGCCCATCACCGATGGGCCGATTCTGACGGACAACGATATCCAGGCAGTAGTGCATGCGGTGATCGTCAGCACCAATGCGCCGACGGGGTACGGTCACGAGTACCACGTGTTCCTCACGCCCGGGACCGACGAGTGCTTCGACAGCTCTGACACGGTCTGCTATTCCCCGGACAATTTCAGTACGTTCTACTTCTGCGCCTACCACGGAATGGCCGAATTCCAGGATGTGGGCACGGTGCTGTATTCCGTGGAGCCCTATCAGAAGGTCGTCGGCTGCGAGGACACCGGCGCCCAGCCCAACGGCGCCCTGATCGATTCAACCGACAACGTGCTGTCGCATGAAACGTTCGAGACAATCACCGATCCGAACGCAGACGGCTCCGGATGGACCAATACCACCGACAATGGGCTTTACGGCGAGGAGATCGGCGATGAGTGCTCCTTCATCAATGCCACGGGCTTCGATCCTTCCGTGTTCACCGTGAGTGGCCGAACGTGGGCGGCGCAGCCGGAATATTCCAACGCAGGACATGCGTGCCTCTCGTCCCCAGAGGAAAACTGAAAGCCTGATGGCGGGGGAATCGGCCCGGCCACTGCAACAGTGGCCGGGTTCCTGCAACAGCTCGGCTCGGTCCTCAGGCTGCAGTGCGAGCCAACTGTTTCGGGCCTACCCCGGCAAGTTGAACAGATATCGTTCCGATCACGGCTGATGACGGTAACCGAAGCGAGATGTAAGACTACGATTGTTTGGTCGTAACCTTTCCTGTGGCCCCTCTCCAGGAAGCGGACGGATGCGTTCTGAGGAGGAACTGGCTGGCATCATTGCCTTGGCTTACCAGGCAGCGCTCGACCCGTTGCAGTGGACACGGGACCGGGAAACAATGCTCGGGCAACCCATAGCGCCGTCACAGCTCCGATGAGTTGCGCTCCGATGAATGCGGGTACATCGGTGGGGCGGATGCCTGAAAAGGTATTGGTGAGCGATCGGGCGATAGTGATTGCCGGGTTGGCAAACGAGGTCGAGGCGGTGAACCAATAAGCCCCCGCGATCCAGCCCGCCACCATCCAGGAGGCATCCTCGACACGGCGGTGACCGAGAACAATGAGGAGCAGGCCGAAGGTCGCTACGCTTTCAGCCAGCCATTGAGCAGGTCCCGTGCGGCTGTGCCAGGAAGCTTGCCAGAGAGGCATCTCAAACATCAGGTGCGCAAGCAATGCCCCCGTACAGCACCCCAGCACCTGCACGACCAGGTAGGTACCCGCGTCCGTCCAAGTAAGTTTCCCCCGGACAGCCTCGATGAGTGATACCGCAGGATTGAAGTGTGCGCCGCTGACGGGACCGAACAACGCAATCAGCGCGGCGAGGACTGCGGCCGTGGCGACGGTATTGGCGAGCAAAGCCACCGCCCCATTTCCGCCGGAGAGCCGTTCCGCCATGATCCCAGAGCCCACCACCGCGGCGGCGAGCAGAAGCGACCCCACCGTTTCTGAGGCAAGCCTGCGACTCAGCGCCACCGAACTGCTGCTCATTCGGTTGCCTTCCCGATGGCACGAAGCTGTGCCCGCAGGGCGGGTGCGCTGATTGACTCCATCGGCAAGCTGGTCAACAGATCGATACGGCGCGTCAAGAGACGCATCGCCTCCCCGAACGCCGCTTTGCGCTCGGTCTCATCGACCACATGGGCCGGATCCGGTACGCCCCAATGAGCCGTCATCGGGTGCCCGGGCCAGATGGGACACATCTTGCCTGCGGCGCTGTCACACACCGTAAAAATGAAATCCATCTTGGGGGCGTGGGGTTCGGCAAATTCATCCCACGACTTGCTGCGCAATCCGGCTGTCGGGAAACCGGTCCGCTCAAGCAGGTCAATCGCGCCCGGGTGAACTTTGCCGCTCGGATGGCTGCCGGCACTGAAGGCCTTGAAGCGCCCCGCACCCTTCAGGTTGAGGATCGCTTCGGCGAGAATGCTGCGCGCCGAGTTCCCGGTACATAAAAAAAGCACGTTGAAGGGTCTATCGGTCATGGCACACCGCCGACCGACTGAGCGCCTCGACAAGCCCGCCTGCTGAGTGCCACGTCCTCACGGCGAGCAGCAGCTCGCTCCCTCAGCGATGGCCTGCGCTTTTGTCTCCGGTACGCAGCACGGCTGTCGCGCTGCTTTCTGCTTCGGCACTGTGGATTCGCCGTGATTGAAAACCGCGGTATCTTCGCCGTAGGTAGGGATGCTCCCCAGGGTATGGAAAGTCTCCCAGGCAAGGCCGGACGGATCTGTCACCCAATATTTGTCTGATTGCGCATAGCAACAAGGCTGCTCATCCTCCTGGATCAAGTGAGCATCCGCCGCCTGGAGCTGCGCGTGCATGCCGCGCAACTCCTCATCGGTGTCGACCTGAAATCCAAGATGATTGACACCGACTGGCTGCCGACGGCTCGAAATAGCGAAGTTCACGCGCGGATCCTCGAGCATCCATTTCGCATAGTCCTGTTGACGGACCGCCGGTTCGGAGGCGAACAGTGTTGAATAGAAGCGGATCGACTCTTCGAGATTTTCGACGCTCACATGCAGGTGGAATCGTTTCATGTCGGAACTCCTCAAGATCAATTCGCTGTGCGATGGCAGCTCGCCACGGCCGAGACGGTTACAGGGGTGTATCCCTTTGCCTCAATCTTTTGCGCATAAAAGCCGAACTGGCCGGGCACAGACTGGAGAATTCTTGCGTTTGCACAATGGCTGCGGGCGCGCTCGAGCGAGCGCTCGGCTCATAGCCGTGGCGCAAAAAGAAATTCTCGGCGGTCGTCGTCAGAAGAAACAGATCTCGTACCTGTCGCGAGGCGGCGTAGCTCTCGGCATGCCGCAGCAGCGCGCCGCCGAGACCGCTTCCACGGGCGGAGCTTTGCACCACCAGCGATCGCAACAGGGCTACGCCGGCGAAGATCTCAAGCCCAACGATCCCCAGTGGCGCAGCATCCGCGCCTGCAAAGAAGAAATGCTCGAGCTGCGCAGCGTCCAGATCTGACGCAGGCAAGCCCTCCGCTTCAAGAAGCAACCGGGCTGCGGCCAGGGCGGGTCGGGGTTTGATCGAGACCGCTGACACCGTGAGCATCCCTAGGCGGCGACGGCCCGCTTCGCGGTCTTGGTTAATTTTGGCGGCCGACATGCTGACGAGCACTCATCACTACCCGCGCAGCAGTTCGCAGTGAGATAGGCAATCAAGCCCGACATCGCGTCGAAATCAGCGCTGTATATGAGCTGCCGGCTTTCACGCCGCTGAGTGATCAGCCCGGAACGCTGCAAATTCTGCAGATGGAAGGTCAAGGACGAAGGAGCGAGGCCGACTCGCTCGGCAATGTGGCCAGCGGCAAGCCCCTCGGGGCCGCGCTCAACCAGAAGCCTAAAGACAGCAAGACGGTGCTCGTGAGCCAGGGCTCCGAGTGCATCAATAGCGGCGGCAGTCTTCATACACAATACGATATTACGGCGATTATCGAAATGTCAAGCCTTCCGTGCCGCTGCACTCTGGCCTGCCAGCGCAAGTTAGCGGAAATGTCGGCGCCGTGCCGCATGCCTAAGCCAGCGTAGCGGCTTGGCTCGGCGCTGCCAACTCTGCGATGTGTCCATAACGAGGGTGCCGGAGTGACTGTGTGGAAGCGGATCATCTCCCGCCCGGACTCTCCGCTGTGCACTCCCGGAGATGACGACTTGAGCGTTCGCTAACGGCCATGGAACACCGGCCCGACATCACGTAGAACCTTGGCCTCGGTCTGCCGTGTAATCTGCAGGCAGCGACAGCAGGGAGTCCATGGCAGCTGAGTGACGGCTCCAGTATGACGGCCGGGATGTCGCATCGACGGCGTCATCAAACGCCGTCGACGGCAGCGACGTCCGCTCGGTCGCTGCGAACTGCTTATTGCTTGGCGGCCAGTGGGGCCACATTCATCTCCCCGCAAGGCGTGACCGCATGGTGGCACCCATCAACCGCCTTGCTCTGTACCCGCTGCTCAGCGTCTGCCATGGCCCCTAGGAAACGAGAATCGGCCAGCCTGGTGCAGCCACTCAGACCAATGACAGCGGTAGCGAATAGCAGCAAGCTTATGCTGGTACGTTGAGATATGGTCATCTGATACCTCCCGCAATCGTTTTGGTGTTTATAGCGATACTTTGTAGCCGTAAATTGTGCATGCGTCTCTCGGACGACCTGGAGAACTGCGCGCTGTGGCTGAACGGCCGGCAGTAGCCGGAAGCGATCGAGTGACCATCCGCTTGCATCTCAGTCGCTTTGAGACAGGTAGAGGCTATAACGAAAATAAAACACATTCTCCCCCCAGATGGGGGTCGATTCAGCAACGACAGAATCCAACACGACAAACCGGAATCGATGGCCAAGGTATCGGCGACTCGCGCCACGAACCGTTGCGTTTCCAAGTTCCGACTCCAGCGGCGGACGCTTTGCTGCAGGTTTCGAGAGATTTACGGCTCAATAAGCGGGCTGGGGCGGAATCGCCCGGCGGCGGGAACTCGTGGACTATGAACACCCTTGGTTGATGGGTGCCCGCTGGGTCTATGCGATCGATCTTTACGGACTAACGCGTGAACTCCTTAAGAGGCATCTGCAGAGATCGCCGCGGTCGCGCTCCTTGTGGGGGCGCGCAAACGTTCGACGTCCTACATGGAGTTACTGGTGCAACCGGATTGTACGCAAAGCACGTCGGGCATTTTTCATGCGCCGAGTAGTTCTGCTTAGCCTTGGCAAGAACGTCCCGTGCCACGACTGGCAGTTCCGAGCCCCTGCAGCCTCTGCCATCAAACCCTGAAGCCCGACCTCAGCGCTAGCAATGGCAAAGCGGCCGCCGACCTCGAGTGCAGCGACAGCCCGTCCCGAGGGTTCCCGGCTGCATCAAAGCCGGTTGATCGCCCGCTTACATCCAGATACGCGTTGACGTGGTCCACAGCCTGCTCGACCGCGCACAACTTCCCTGAGCATTGCTCCGCTCGCCTGATATGACACTGTCGCAGTCGCGTGCACGGTATCGCGAGATCAGGCACTCGGATGCCTTCGAATACCTATTCGGAGGACTTTTCCTTCGGATCGGTATTACCCCGCGCGATTGCCTTGGCCATGTCCTCCACCGATACCATATTGTTAGTCTTTTTCATGCTCTCAAATTTTCGGGTGGTGTAGGCAACGTACTCCGCCTTGGAGATCGTTCCGTCATGATCCTTATCGATCGCTCGAGCGGTGAAGTTGACCCCACCACTCGCGAAGTCCTTGGCTGCAACGCCGACCGGAATGGTGTCCTTGCCCTGCGCCATCATCTCCCAAGTCTTCTCGGCATAGGCGATCATCTCCTCACGAGTGATCATGTGGTCGCCGTTTGTATCCATCTCTTTGGCGTCGAAATGCATATTGCCTGTCGCAAAGCGGTTGTTCTGTGCATGCGCTAACCCTCCTAGAGAGAGCACCGTAGCGCCCACCGCCAGTGTCCATCCCGATACATTGACTTTCAACATAGAGCTTCTCCCCATAGATATTGCCCGACTGCATTCAGGCGGTTAGCCCTAGTATGCACCCAAGGACGGGCATGTACTCAATCGTCAGTCAGTGCAGACATTCATGACGCCGATTGTGATTGCCTAACTGTGCCATTGTTGGCACAGGTCCAGGTGCCGATCTTGGGCGTCTGCGAAGGGATCAAGCTCCTACTCGTCCCAACACGTCAAAGCCTACGTGGGCAACGACGTTGATCGAAGCGATGTGCTGATCCGCGCGCACTTCGATCGATACTCGATCTTGACCCGCACTCCGCGCCCGCCCAGCGCATCGCCTCGGCCTTGACCCGAAGCGCGTGCCGCGCTTGGAAAGCTGATAGGCAGGGAATGATTGCTTAAATTGATCAACGGCGTGTTAGCATTTGAGGGGGCTTCGACGCTCAACGCGAAATAGATGAAGGCGAATGAGGCACGAGGTCAAGTTTTTCGAATCGGCTGAAGATCCGGCGAAAGCCCTTGAGCCTGCTAAACAAGCGCTCGATCCCATTGCGACCGCGATATAAATCGACTGTTACGCTTGTACCTGAAAGATCCCTCTAACTGGGTGGGATGCTCGCCCTACTCCCTGAACTCCCTGGGCCCCGTCAGCTGGCGCGATCGCTACATGGCGGGAAGGCGGGAGACTGATTCCTGATCGGGGTTCGGCGCGTTTCACCCTTGGATCTGAATGAGCTGGCTTCCGCAGGCCGGGTACGCGACCCTGCGCGTAGCGAACTGAGCGCGCGTCGGGCGCATGGGCAATATCAATGAACGATCCTGAAGCGAGGCGTCTGGAAGCGGCGGCAGCCCGTACCGAGCCCTGGAGGCGCTGGGGAACCTACCTCTCGGAGCGACAGTGGGGCACGGTGCGCGAGGACTACTCGGCTAATGGTGATGTATGGGCTTATTTTCCCCATGATCACGCCAGGAGCCGCGCCTATCGTTGGGGAGAAGACGGCCTGTTTGGTTGGACGGATGAACAGTGTCGCTTGTGTTTCTCGCTAGCGCTGTGGAACGGGCGCGACCGCATTTTGAAAGAGCGCTTGTTCGGTCTTTCTAATCCGCAGGGTAATCATGGAGAGGACGTCAAGGAGCTCTACTACTACCTCGACGCGCTCCCCACGCACGCCTACTGCAAGGCACTGTACCAGTACCCACAAGCCGGATTTCCGTATGAGCGGTTGATCGACGAGAACGCCAGGCGAAGCCGACATCAACCGGAGTTCGAGCTGTTGGATACCGGCTCATTCGACGCGGACCGCTATTTTGATGTGCAGCTGGAGTACGCCAAGGCAGCTCCACAGGATCTCCTGATCCGAGTGCGTGTCACGAACCGCTCGGGGGACCCGGCCGAGATCCACCTCTTACCCACGCTGTGGTTTCGCAATACCTGGTCCTGGGGAGAGATTGAAATCGAAGCGACACAGCGACCACAGATCTGCCGCGGCGGCACGGATCTCGTGGCCACTCATGAGGTACTCGGACAATACCGGCTGAGCGCGGATCCTGCCATGAGCCCCCCTGCATTCATGTTTACGGAAAACGACACCAATACGGAGCGATTGTTCGGGGTCGCAAATGCGCAGCCGTACGTGAAAGACGCATTTCACGAGGCCGTCATTAACGGCCGCGACGACCTCATCAATCCAAAGCAGATCGGCACGAAGGCGGCCTTGCATTACCGGCGGACCATTGCATCCGCGGACACTCTGGAGCTGCGCTGGCGACTGGCACCCCCGGGCGCGGCACCGGGATTTCCATCCGACTTCGATGCGATTTTTAGCGACCGGATTGCCGAGGCCGACCGGTTTTTCAGCACGCGAATCGACATTGGGGACGACCGCGAGCGACGACACATCGCTCGCTGCGCGTACGCAGGTCTCCTGTGGTCCAAGCAATTTTACAACCTGGTACAAACACGCTGGATGGCAGGCGATCCGGGGCAGATCGCGCCGCCGGCGGCACACGAGAATCGCAATTCCGATTGGCAACACTTGTTTGCTCGCGACGTGCTCTCGATGCCGGACAAATGGGAGTTTCCGTATTTCTGCTCCTGGGATACCGCGTTTCAGTGCGTTTCTTTGAGCCAGTTAGATGCCGCATTATCCAAGTACCAGCTCATTGTGCTGCTGCGCGAGTGGTTCATGCATCGCAACGGCCAACTGCCGGCGTACGAATTCAATTTTTCGGATGTCAATCCTCCGGTACACCCCTGGGCCGTATGGCGTCTGTATCGACTGCCGTCGGCGGGCGTGACGCCGGACCGCGAGTTCCTGGAGCGTTGCTTCCAGAAGCTGTTGCTCAACTTTACCTGGTGGGTGAACCGCGAAGATCCGGGCGGCAACAATCTATTCGCTGGTGGTTTTCTGGGCCTGGACAACATTGGTGTCTTCGACCGGTCGAAACCGCTTCCTATGGGGGGCCAGCTGCAGCAGGTGGACGGGACCGCCTGGATGGCCTTCTACTGCATTCACATGCTATCCATGGCGCTAGAGCTCGCACGTGCGGAAAAGGTGTACGAGGACATCGCCTCGAAGTTCCTGGAGCATTTCGGCGCAATTACGCACGCGATCAATCGAGCCGGCGGCTGTGGGCTCTGGGATGAGCAGGACGGCTTCTACTACGACACCATGCTGCAGAAAAACCACCGGGAGCCATTGCGAATCCGCTCTATCGTGGGCTTCATACCGATGTTCGCAACTACACTCATTCGGCGCGAAAGCGTTCAGCAGTTTTCGGACTTCCTGCGGCGGGCGGAGTGGGAGGCCAAGTATCGCAGCTCGATGTCTGAGCACGTCATCTCCCCGGCGGATGGGAGCGCGCAATACCTTTTGAGCATACCGACCCGAGTCCAGCTCGAGCGGATGTTGACAAGATTGTTCGACGAGTCCGAATTTCTCGGCCCGTTCGGCATCCGCTCGCTCTCCAAGGCGCACGAAGCAAATCCCTACGTGTACAGCAATGAGGGATGCTCGTACTCGGTGGAGTATGAGCCGGGCGAGAGCTCCAGCAATCTCTTCGGGGGCAATTCCAACTGGCGAGGACCCGTCTGGTTTCCTGTCAATTACCTGATACTGGAGTCGCTGCGGGTTTATCATCAGTTTTATGGCGACGAATTACGCGTCGAATTCCCCACCGGCTCCGGCCACTGGGTCAACCTCGGCGAGGCTGCACGCAATCTGTCGCACCGGCTGCAAAGCCTATTCCTGCCTGATGAAAGCGGGCGCAGACCCTGTCACGGGACTGAAAGCCGCTACAGCGACAATCCCAACTGGAAGAGCTTGTTGCTGTTCAACGAGTACTACCATGCCGATACGGGCCGCGGATGCGGTGCGAGCCATCAGACAGGATGGACCGCGCTGATCGCGGATTTGATGAATCTCGAGTGCGAATGGATGGCGACGAGCGCTGCCCGAGTGCGCTAAGGTCCTCCTCACCACACCCCAGGACCACTTCTATGACTGACACCGCCAACGATCCCGCTGCACCAGCGCTGCCGGGTGCGCGGCCCCTTCCGAACGTGCCATTTCCGTTGGTACTGACCGGCCAGCCTGCCCTGGTTACAGGAGCTAACTCCGGGATTGGCAAGGCGGTCGCGTTGGGCCTGGCCCGGGCCGGCGCAGACGTCGTCGTCAACTACGTGGCCGAGCCGGAGACAGCCGAAGCGCTGGCTGACGAAATTGAAAAACTGGGACGCCGCGCGATAGCGATCAAGGCGGACGTCAGTAAAGAGGAAGAGGTCGTCAGCATGTTCCGGCGGGCCATCAGTCATTTCGGCACGCTGCACATCGTCGTCAGCAACGCGGGACTACAGCGCGATTCGTCTTACGATCAGATGACACTCGAACAATGGAACACGGTGATCGGGGTCAATCTGACCGGCCAGTTTCTGTGTACGCGCGAAGCCGCGCGGGAGTTCAAGCGACGCGGTGTGGTCGAATCCGTCTCGGTGGCAGCGGGGAAGATCCTTTGCATGAGCTCGGTGCATCAGGAGATTCCGTGGGCTCGGCACGCCAACTATGCCGCGTCCAAGGGTGGAATCATGATGCTCATGCGCAGCATTGCTCAGGAGTTGGCTCCGCATCAGATCCGGGTCAACAGCATCGCCCCGGGAGCAATCCGAACTCCGATCAATACGGCGGCCTGGAGCACGACGGCTGCCTACCAGGATCTCATGACGCTCGTACCCTATAAACGCATCGGCGAGCCGGAAGACATTGCGCGAGCGGCTGTATGGCTTGCCTCGGATGCCGCCGATTATGTGACGGGCGCCACGCTGTTTGTGGATGGCGGAATGACACTGTACCCAGGATTTGCCACCGGCGGCTGAAGCCCCTTCAGCTGGGAGCCTCGAGACTGACCATGTCGCCATCGGGATCGCGTAATAGCGCGCGAACCGGGCCATCCGGTCACGACGGAGCTTAGGATCTACAGGACTTGCTCGGGCACACCAATGGGCGCATCACCATACGCTACTCACGCGCCGAGCTGTCCAGTCTGATCGCCGCGGCGGAGAGCGTCTGCACAGCAGAGGCGCACACCTCGACGTCCTGACCGTTGCTCTGCATTTCCGCAGTCGGGTTTCTTACATTGGTAATCGATCATGCATTATCAGCTTGAGCGAACGTTGCGCGAGCAATAGCCCAGACAAAACCCAACAGCTCCCGGGCGATCGCAGTAACGGCCACCTGGTGTTTCTTGCCTCGCGCGACGATGCCCCGGTAGCGCCCCCACAGCCGGACCTGAGCCTTCCAAGCAATCGCTTTCAGCGGCTCCGATGGCATCCGCCATGCGTCGTCGCATTCGGCTGCTGACCTTCGCCGAGCATCGGTAGGTCCACGCAGCCTCAAGAAGAAGGCTCCGCACGATCTTGTTACTTGTCTTGGTGATTCCGCGCTGCTGGACGTGCAGCCACTCGAATACTCCCCAGGCACAAGTCCCAGATAAGCCATCAGCTGTTTCGGATTATCAAAGCGCTGCAGGTCTCCAAGTTCGGCAACGAGGCTCATCGCGATCGAGTCAGCAACACCGCGCAGCGTCTGCAGGGCGTTCACCAGCGGTGCGAGTGTCCAAGTAGGCAGCAGTTCTCGAAGCTGCACATCAATCTCCGCTCGGCGCGAAAGCGCCTGATCCAGAGCGTTCAAATAAGTTTGAAGTGCATACTGCTGCGCCGGATGCTCGAAAGATTGATTAGCCAACCAAGTGCGTGGGCGGTTGCGGGAATCCTCCGGCAAATTGCGGGCCGATCAACTCGGACCTCCGATCGTAGATTGAGGCAGCCCTCCGACTCGATGTCAATGTGGGGTACCAATCGGCGTATGAGAGAATCAGTGACCGTCGTAACAATCTCGAGGTCCTGACTCTTGCTCTGCTGCAAAACATAGGAGAGACCCCTGCGATCGTTCGCGCGCGGTGACTTCCTTTTTGTAGAAGCACTTGACAGGTGGTCAAGCCGTTGCGCCCGTTGACACGCCGGGCATATCAGAAGCTGTACTTCAGCCCGATGTTGACTTCACGGCCCTCCAGCGGCCGCCCATTGATGACGCTACCGCCTGCAGGGACTGGCCCGGCAACAGAGTTAGCCTCAGTGAGCCCCAGTTCGTTGGTCAGATTGGTACCCTGCACGCGCAGCTCCCAATTCCTCCCGACAGCCGCAATGAAGCCGAAATCCAGCGTATTGAACGTCCCCAACGACTGCAGCCCCGATGGATCTTCCCAGTGCTTGCCAACGTACGTGTAGGTCACGAACGCTGTCAGTTCACCCCAATTAAGCGGCACTGAATAGGTCGGCGTCAGCATCACATGCCAAACAGGCTGGCGTTGCAACGGCCGACCGTCGACGACACCGCAACCCGGCCCGGTTACTGGATTCACATAGGTGAAGCAGCCCTTGAAGTTGCGAATAGCGGCCATCCATATAACTGCCGACCAGCTCGAGTTTCAGGGGCGCGACTGGCGTTAATACCATGATGGCAGTTACGCCCTTGGAATCGACCCCGAAGGTGAGCAGCCGATTATCTAACGGTTCGCCCTGGCTATTTGTCGGGATGTAAGGTACCCCGGAAAAAGTTCGCCGGTAGGCAGTGAGGTCCGCGTAAAGCCACGGCGACTGATATTTCAAGCCGACCTCAAACCCGCGGACGGTCTGCTCCGGCGGAGTCTGGCCACTCATGTAGCCCCACACGTCGC
This sequence comes from uncultured Pseudomonadota bacterium, assembly GCA_963839055.1. GTDB lineage: Bacteria > Pseudomonadota > Gammaproteobacteria > Steroidobacterales > Steroidobacteraceae > 13-2-20CM-66-19. Next base: position 412,163 of record CAWITP010000001.1, read on the forward strand.
TGAAGCTGAGGAAATGCACTCCATGGTCAACTCGACCATACACGCTCAGCTCGCGCAGCAGTTCCCGGCTTACGCCAGCCGTCCAGGACGTGCGCGTCGGGTCGTAGTGAGTCGTGGTAAACGTGCCATCGCACGCCTGCACGCCCTTGTTGTAAAGATTCAACGGGTTGTGGTCAAGGTCGACAGCGGCGGTATTGCATAGTCGCTCCGTCAGAGCTTCCCTTGCCACGCGCAACCCAGCATCCAACAACCACCGATTCAGGCGCCAGGAGTCCGACAGATACAAAGCTGCGTTGGTCGCAGAACCGTGGTCGGTGACATCAAAATTGTAGCCGCCGAAGTCAATGAAACCCTGCGGATCGGTGCGGTGATAGCTGACGCCGTTGCTCAGGTAAGTGACCAGGATTGGCCGCGCATTGCGCGTATTGCTCATCAGCATCGGATTGCCAAGCAGGTAAGTACCCGACTGGCTGTAGTGGGCCATGTACAAACCACCGGTGAGCGTGTTGTGCTCGAAAAGCGGTTTACTGAGCCGCAGTTCGTTGCTTACGCTGAACTGGTACCTGTGCACGAACCACCAGCTCTCTTGAATGACGCTCTGATTGGGATCGACCACACCGCCGCCGACATAAGTTGCGGTCACGACGGAGCCTGGCGGAATCTGGTACCCGCCAGGCGCCGGATCGGGCGAAATCTCGTCCGCCAGCCTGGCCGCCGGATACGGGTGCGAAAACAGCGCATTGACGTCCGTGTCGCCGCCATTGACGAGCCATCGGTCGGATAGGGTCCAGCCCTCCTCCCAAAGATCCAGATCGCCGCCAAAGAAGCGCAGGTCGGCACCTCGTCCGTTCGCAAGATCTGCACTCGTCATTCCGCCGGAAGCGTTCGGTAGATTGACGTGGCGAACGGCGTTGCTTCCGTACGTCGTCGTCAGGGGATCGATGCCAGGATAAGGGCTGAAATGATCCGGACCCTGCTGAATCAGGGATAGCGAGGTAACGAACTGGTTCTTGTCCTTGAGCGCGCGGGCGTAGAAGAGGACCGAACCGTAGGTCCAGTCGTGGCTCACTGTTGCGGTAATCTGGCCGCCCACGTCCGCTGGATAATCCCTGGGATCTCGTACTCCTTTCGAAGTGCGATAGAACCCTCCGACGCTGCCATACCAGTTGCTGGCAATCTTGAATCCGGAAAAAGCGTCGAGTCGCTCCATCCGCTCCGAGCCGTAGGTAAAGCCGACGCTACCCGTGGGCTGCTCGGTCCCTCGCCTGAGTATGAAGTTGGCCGTGGCGCCCATTTGACCATCGGCGAAGACCACTGACGGCCCTCCTTGCACGATCTCAACGCGATCGATCGTATCGTCGAGCCGCAACGCGGTAGGTTGCGCAAAGACGATTGGCGACGGGGCGCCATAAAGTGGCGACCCGTCCATCTGTAAGGTAAAAAAGGGCGAATCGGCGTTACCGGGGAAACCGGCCACTTCGACGTTGGCGCCGGTCTGACCACCCGTCGATTCCGTCCAGATTCCCGGTGCTATTTTCAGCAGATCCGCGGTGCTCTTCGGATTTGATTTCTTAATCTGATCCAGGTCTGCAACCACCACGGAGTAGCTCGCATCCAGCTTCCTTACGCTGAGCGGAGTAGCCGTCACAACGACAGTCTCCAGTGATTGCGTATCTCGCGCGGTGCCCATCTCGCGAGGACCGGCAGATGTCTCCGAGCCGATTGGAAGCGGGAAGATACGGACGGCGCGTTGATTGAGAAACTCGAACGTCAACCCTGTGCCATCGAGCAGCGCGGTCAGCGTGTCGGCGGTCGACAGTCCGGCCCGTGCACCCCTCGACGTCCGATTTCGAACTGCGTCCGACACATAAACGAGTTGCAGGCCCGTCTGGTAGGCGAATTGCGTGAGTACCGTGGCGAGTGGTTGCGCCGGCGTCGCACTGGACAGAGGTGCGTCGGCCAGTCCCTCCAGGCTGCAGAGACATAGCGAAACGAAGGCTGCACACGCCCAGATGCGAATATCCGCACCCTCCTTGACCTGCCCTGGATGTCAGAACCGTCTACATACCGCAGAAACCTCGAAGCTGCCCGATGAGCTACGACTTATGTCGCTTAGCCGGCGGGGCGGCTGGTCCCGGCGCAGTCACCTGGAAGACCCGAATTCGCGTCGGTGTTACTTGGATAGTCACCCCGCTAAAGGTACGCAGGAAAGCGAGAAATGTCTCAGTGTCATCGACCGCGAAAACACCCGAAACCGGCAATGTCCCCAGTGCCGGACTCTCGATGTCGATCGGCCGAGGGGCGTAGCGGTTGAACTCGACGGTGACCTGAGCGAGGGGTTCCCGTTCGAACACGATCTGCCGGTGCAACCAGGCGGTACTGCGCTGAACGTCGACAGGCACGGCAGACTCAGGTGGCTCCCCGTTGATCACGCGAACCCGCTCTCCGGGCCCTGCGTTCACAGATTGATTGCCGGCCTTCGTGCTCGATACTCCCACCCGTCCCTGCACGACCGTGACCAGAGTGGAATCCTGCTGTTTGAAGACGCTGAAGATAGTGCCGACATCCAGCACGCTGGCAGTTCCCGCGATCACGCGGAACGGTCGCGGCAATTCATGGGCAACCTCGAATAAAACTTCTCCCCGTTCGACCTCGATGAGCCGCTGCGAGCGACTATAACGGGCTGTAACCGAGGTGTCGGTATTCAGCCGCAGGGTCGAGTTGTCGCCCAAGCGCCAGCTTCGTATCTCCCCGTGCCGGGTGGCGTAATGATCTACGCTCACCTGCTCGCTACGCGACCAGAAAAAAGTCAGGGCGATTACGGCAAAGCCCGCCGCGAGGGCGGCCCAAAGCACCCGTCGCGGCGAGTGCACCCGTGGCGCAGCGTGTGATGAGTGCGGCGTACTTGTCAGTTTGGTGACACCCTCTGTCTCTTCGCGAACGCGTTCGAGTATCGCCTCGAGGGGCAGCTCCGGATCGGCAGCCGCCAGCGGCAGACGGCGGGCGAGCAGTGCGACTCCGAGATACTCCTCGATGTGCAGCGGCGATATCATCAGCCATTCATAGAACGCCTGACGCTGCGCGACATCGAGCTCACCTGCGTGATGTGCGGCCACCCACTCGCCCGCCTGCCCGGCTACGATATCCCTCACCTTCTCCTCGTCCGTGTTCATCCAATTCAACCTAGTCGCGCCATTCTGCGACGACATCGCCCCAACGCCTGTCCGACGTACTTTTTCACCATTCGCGGCGAGACGCCCAGCTTTTCGGCGATGTCGCGATGACTCAGGCCGTGCACGTACTGCATCACCACCGCTGCGTGCCATCTTGGTGGAAGCTGCCTCAGGACCTCCCGTAGCCGACTCACTTGCCGCTCGACATCGATCTGCGAGTCATATGCAGGCTGTTCACACAGCTCGCCCAGTACCGTGGCGTCCTCAAGATCCACCGCTGTGCCACGGCGACGGTCACGCGCTGAGTACTCTCGGGCGAGATTGCTGGCGACGGTAAACAGGTACGCGTCCATGTCTCGGATGGCCTCCGGGTTCTTTACCCTGAGCATCCGAACGTAGACCTCCTGCGCCAAATCCGTGGTGTCCGCCTGACCTCGAAGGCGTCTGGAGAAAAAAGCCTGCAGCGCACCACGATGGGCTGCAAACAATCTCTCGAAGAACGCTTTGTTGACGTCTGGCACTTCACTTCGCGCTCCGACGAGCGACCTGTCACCACCCCTAATACATACAGAGTGCCCCAGCCCGCGGCGGGACACCTTTAGTTGACTGTACTCCGAATTGCTCCAACCTCGCCGACCCTCCAGACCCTTGGCTGATGCTGCACCGCCGCGCGAAGTCCAGAGGGAAGGTGCGCGATCAGGTGCACCGGCTCCGCAAGTGCTCCCCGGCATCGGTGATTTGCAAAATCGCTCAGTGATTTAGTGAGCCGTCCTCGTCTGCCAACTCCTGTACTTGTAGGAACGCCGTAATTGGGGGTGTCCAAGGTCTGACTGCGGCGCTCCTATTGACGAGAGACGTATTGAAGCACGCCATTGAATGTCAGTTCAGGAGACAAATATGAACAGTTCATCCCGTTCCGCCAGCCTTCCTGGTCTCATTGCTACTGCGATCTTCGGCACACTTATCGCCGGCTTCAGTGCCGTTTCCGCAGCTGACCCCAGTTCCGCCAGCATTACGGTGAAATCTGCGGACCTCAACATCGCAAGTCCGTCGGGCGCGCTGGTGCTCTACACGCGCATTCGAGCGGCGGCCAAAAGCGCCTGCAATTACTTTTGGTTCAAGACGGACGCGGATGAAGCTCGTTGTGTGCAGAACACCATCGCGAATGCGGTAAGTAAGGTCAACAAGCCGGCTCTATCCGCAATATACGACGCCAAGAACCCGATATCTGCACCGGGTAGCCTTGTGTCACAGCGTCACTAGAGACCAAGGCCGACGCAGATGAAGCGCCACAACTCATAACAAGGAGACAACACAAATGTCCAAGCAACTCCCTGGGGCGCCGTGTGCCGTGCGCAAGGTGCTCTTCCGGTCATTGATTCTATTGTTGGCAGGGCTGGGCTGGGGCGCACAAGCTTCTGCCCAGAACGCCATTACCGACTGGCATGCGGTGATGGAATCGACCGTCGCGGCGAGTGGGCGCAAGAATGCCGTTGCACTGCCGTATTACGCTTATGTCGATGTCGCCATGTATGACGCGGTGAGCGCGATCGAGGGGTCCCACGAGTCCTTTGCCGTGTCGGTACGGGCCAGTCGCACCGCCTCGCAAGATGCGGCCGCTGCGCAGGCAGCGCACGATGTCCTGAGCGCGCACTTCCCCACTCAGGCGGCAGCGCTGGATAACGCCCTGGCGATGAGCCTGGCGAAGTTGCCACCCGGCCAGCCCCTTGCGGACGGTGTCGCGGTAGGGCGGCTCGTCGCGGCTCAATGGCTCGCTCAGCGCAGCGGGGACGGATTGGAGGCCCCGTATACCTACGTCTGGGGCAGTGGACCTGGGGTCTGGCAGCCGGTTCCCACCGTGCCGGCCCCACCCCCCAATACCCCGGCCGCTCCGGTGGGAGTCTGGATGCGGTATTTCACACCCTTCGCCCTCAAGAGCGCCGATCAGTTGCTGGCAGAGATTCCGCCGCCACCGGCCTTGCACAGTGAGGCCTGGGTGCGCGACTACAACCGCACGAAGTCCTACGGCGCTCACAACAGCACGCTACGCACGGCGTCCCAGACCGAGATCGGGTTGTTCTGGACGGCAGACGCTGCAATGCAATACAGCGCCGCACTTCGTGCACTGATCGTCAACCAGCACCTGTCCACGGCGGATGCGGCGCGCCTGGGAGCCATGACTTCGGTGGCCGCGTCCGATGCGGTGACCGCCTGCATGAATGCGAAGTATCACTTCGCGCGCTGGCGCCCTTACACCGCCATCACCGAGGGGGATACGGACGGTAACTCGCGCACGGTTGCCGATGTAAACTGGGTGCCGCTCGCTGTGACGCCCGGTCACCCCGAATATCCCGCTAACCATGGCTGCGTCACCGCCGCGATGATGGAAGCGTTGACGGCGTTCTTTGAAACCGACGATATTCCCTACGATGTCGTCAGCAACGTCACCAACACCACGCACCATTTCAGCAGTTTCGCAGAGGTGGTGCGGGAAGTAGATGACGCGCGGATCTTCGGAGGCATGCACTTTCACAGCTCAGTGCTGCAGGGTAATCGGCTGGGGACCCGGGTCGTGAGCTATATGCTGCGGCATAAGTTCCATCCAACCGGCGATCATCGCACCGGAGATCCTGACTAAGATGGAACGATGCGCTGGCAGCGGCGCAGCGGGCGGTGCACAGAGAGGAGAACTGCGCGTCCACCTGGGCGCTGCTTTCGAAGATCCTGCTGGCGCAAGGCCGTTTGGAGGATGCCGAGGGGTCGATCCGCCGCTCGTTGCGGATCGACCCTTCGTCCCGACATAACACCAACCGGCAATGGGTGCCCGTAAAACCATGGCGGCAGTGTTAAACAGAAGCCGCCGCTCGGCTATCCTGCCATCGTGACCCAACACTGCCGACCGGGCGACTGGTAGACCACCCATTCGTGATCCCCACCGATGAAGTGCGGCGGGATGTCGATCTTCCGGTCGGAGTATCCCAAAAGGATTGGGCTCACTCACGCGTCAGGGGTTCGTTGAGACGACGAAGGTGGTCACTTTGGTGCCGTTGGGCACCACCAAAAGGCCCTCGCCGGCAGACAGGCCCGAGAGCACTGCACCAGTGCCCCAGCGAGCACCCTGGGATATGGTTCCTGTCAGCAAAGTGTGCCAGACCTGCTGACCGGTCGAAGCATCCAGCGCGTAGAGGTTTCCGGCATTGGAGCCGATGAAAACGTATTGGTTGATGACGACAGGCGAGGTGACAAGCTCGCCATCGCCCGTGAAGGTCCACAGGGTCGTCGAGTCGCTGAGCTGCACGGCACTGAGGGTTGCACCGCTGATGGTCCCATCCTGGAACGTGCCACCCTGCAGGTAGTAACCGGCTGTCGTGCTGAAGGCCTGCGGAACATCAGACACATAGGTGCCTTGGCTGCTGCCCGTCTCGGACTTATATACCGCGCCGGAAGTGAGCAGCGGATAACTGTCTTGCGCATACACGGACTGGTTGGCTGCCACTGCTACACCCTCTTCACCGCCACTTGCAGCATGGGGATCGCACATCTCCCCCCAGATCACCTCTCCGGTTGCAGGACGCTGATCTTCGGTGTAACACGCGACTGCGATGTAGGCGCCATCCGCGGTCAGCGCATCAGTCCCGAGCGTTATCACGCCCGCCTGCCAGAGAATCAAGCCCGTGGCCTCGTCGATCGCTGCATTGCCGAGGTAAATCAGCCCATTTGCAGCTGTCGGTGCACTCGGTACGCCCTGCGCTCCGCTGAGCGGTGTACGCCACAGCAAAAGACCGGTTTGAGCATCCAACGCCTCCATCACCGGCGGGCCTATGGCAGGATAGATCGCCAGGAAAATCTTACCGCCGTCATACGCTGCATTGGTCACTCCCGATATGCTTACCGGTCCCCAGACTGTTCTGCCGGTGCTGCCGTCCAGAGCCAGCACATTCGAGGTTCGGCCGGACAGCCCGACCGTGACATACACCTTACCGTTGGCGATGAGCGAGTAGGCAGGTGTGCCGCCTACGTCCGTGGTCCAGGCCGGAGTCGTGGGCAACGACACGGATGCAAAGCTGACAGCGCCTGTGTGAGCCACGTTGAGTTGATAGGTAACGGCGTCTTTCGATGGCGCCACGATGTTCAATGTCAACGGTGCCGTCGTCGCGCCGGATCCCGTTGAGTCTTGCACGGTCACTTGGGCAATGCCGAGCGCCGCTATGTCTGCCGCGGAAACCTGGGCAATGAGCTCGTTCGTGCCATTGGCATAAGTGTGGATGGTCGGCAGCGGAGCACCGTTCCACTTTACGACCGAGAGGTTGGTGAAGCCGGCACCGAGCACAGTCAACGAGAACGCAGGTCCGCCGGCTGTCACGCTGACGGGTGACAGCGACTCGAGCGTCAAAGTAGCCGGGCTCACTTTGAAGTTGAGCGCAGTGGAAGTCCCATTTACCGGATCGTTGACTGCGACCGGCACGTTCATGGACGTTGCAATGTCTGCTGCAGTGATACGGGCAACGAGCTGCGTCGAGCTGACGACTGCCGTGGGTCGTTCCATCCCATTCCATAGAACTACAGATTGGGGGGTAAACTGCGAGCCCGTTACGCTCAGCAGAAAGAGCGGGCCGGAAGCAACCACTGAGTTGGGTGACAGGGAGCTCAGCTGCATCGACGAGTTCGTAACTGTAAAGTACAAGGTATTGGACCTGCCATTGGTGGGATCGGCCACGTATACAGGTAAGCTTCCGGCCGCAGTGTTGGTGCCTGACGGGACTTCAACTTTGAGTTGAGTGCTGCTGATGAATACTGCTGTCAACGCGTTGCCGTTCCAAAATACCTCGGACTGATCTGTGAAATCCGCTCCCGTAAGCGTCGCTGCGAAATCCTGCGCGCCGAACACGGCGGCAGGGGGCGAAATTGAAGTCAGCTGAACGGTTGAGGCCTCGACGGTGTAGGTCACCTGCACGGTCTGCGGGCTGTCACCTGCCTGTTGGGAGCAGGCTTTGTCAGTGCATCCTTTGATCTGAATGGAATCGGTGTAAACCCCAGGTCCGAGCGCAGCGGGATCTTTGAAATGAACATCAAATACAGGAGTCGCATTTTCAATCAGACCCCCATCGATCGACGCGATGCCATTGGTCGAATAATGCCCCTCGAGATAATAAGTCTGACCCTGAATACCGTTCAGAGAGGCGAAGATGTTGGCGGCCTGGGGTGCGGAATCCCGGGTGACCGCTGATACATAGATGTTCAGGGGAGAGACCGATAACGCAACGTCAGTATTGTTCTGGGCGCCCGAAGTTCTGACAGTGACGGATAAACGTGCGGTGCCGTCGTTGCTGCTACCGGTGCTGCCGCCTGTATCGCTATTACTGGCTCGGCCACCCCCGCCTCCACAGCCGCTCAGCAATGCGAGAGTCAAGAAAGCTGCGGCTAAGGAGCGCAGGAGTCCAGCGCGCGGCGCCCGTATCGACTGCGGAATCATTCAGAGTCCCCTGAAATCTTGCCGACCCCCAGGGGAGGGCAAACTTATCTTCGGCTCAGGTGTCTCCGTCGTGGATTCATCTTATGTCCTTAAACGGAGGTTGAATTCCACACGGCTGTGATCGGTGTTCTGTATTGACTAGCTTGGCCGCCAACAGTCGGCACGGACAGAAGGGCATTCTTGTACCGCATCTCGACACGCGGCCCCTCACCCTCGTGGCCATTCCTCGGCCTATGATTGCCACGTACGCTACATTTAGTCTAGCAATCGACTAACCAATAGGGCTGAAATTCAACTTAATGCCCTCCGCAGATCGCGAAGCGCTCAACTCACAGACAGCTCGCACCTATCATCAGAAGTAGCCCGGGTCGGATGGACGCGTCATGAACTCGGCTGATTACCCCGCAACATACATTGAAGGACTTCCTAACCCCGTGCCTGATCGCTAGGTTCGGCACTCTTGCGATCACGAGCGGCCGGGCAGCTGAATCATCCTCGGGTTTGTTGTTAAACAGCAGCTGCCGATCGGTTGCGATCCCAATTGGGGCGCAGGTGTCGCTTTTGACCGTATTGACCTGGACGCGTGGGCCGACCACTATAAATCCGCAACGGTGTCTCGTGGCTCATTCTGAAAGGAGAAGGCCATGGGAAACCAAAAACCGCCAGGACTCACCAAGCGAGGTGGAATCTGGCATTTCGACAAAGTGTTCAGAGGAAAGCGCATTCGCGGCAGCTCTGGCACAGGCGATCTCGCCGAAGCCCAGGAGCAGTTAGCGCATCGCATACAGGAGTTGCGTTCGGCGAAGCTGTACGGGGTCCGCACGCAGCATACCTTCAGGGCTGCGGCAACCAAGCACTTGCGTGAGAATTGTCATAAGAGAAGCATCGCGGATGATGCAATGCATCTGAGGGAGTTGGATCCCTTCATCGGGAGTTTGCCTGTGCGTCAGGTGCATATGGGCTCTCTGCAGGCCTTCATTGCCAAGCGAAGGGCGGATGGTGTGAAGTCTTCGACCATCAACGGCGCGCTGGCGGTCACACGACACATCCTTAAGCTCGCCGGAGAGGAATGGGTGGATGATCAAGGGTTCACGTGGCTCGAGCGCGTGCCCAAGATCAAGCTGTTACCCGTTCATGACGCACGCGCTGCTTATCCGCTATCGCGCGAGGAGCAGGCCTTCTTGTTCCCCGAGTTGCCGGATCACCTGGCCAGGATGGCATTGTTCAAAGTGAATACCGGCTGCCGGGAAAAGGAAGTCTGCGGGTTGAAGTGGAGCTACGAGGTTCAAGTGCCGGAGCTTGGCACCTCGGTGTTTCTGATTCCCGGGCAGAAGGTGAAGAACGCTCAGGATCGGCTGGTGGTGTTGAATCGCATAGCGAAATCTGTCGTGGAGGTTCAGCGCGGCATCCATCCCGAATACGTCTTCGCCTACGCGCCGCAGAAGAAGCGCGACAGGCAATCCGGGAAGCCGTCCCTTCCTCAGCCGATGCTAAGGATGAACTGTACGGCCTGGCGTAACGCCCGCGAAAGAGCAGCCGATAAATGGGAACGGGAAAAAGGAGAGCCCGCGCCGCAAGGATTCCGGCGAGTTCGAGTGCACGACCTCAAGCACACCTTCGGGCGGAGGCTACGCGCGGCTGGAGTGTCTTTCGAGGACCGCCAGGATCTGCTGGGCCACAAGAACGGAAAGATCACCACTCACTACTCACGGGCCGAGCTGGCGAGCCTGATTGCCGCGGCGGAACTCGTTTGCACGACACAGTCCCACAATTTCCCCACAGTCACCTTATTACGGAGGAAATCAGGGTGACCGATGAGATCTAACTGCTTGAAAAATAGAGGGAGTGTTGGTGCCGGCTGAGGGATTCGAACCCCCGACCCCCTGATTACAAATCAGGTGCACTACCAACTGTGCTAAGCCGGCGCCGATGGGACTAGCGGCCATGATACCAAAGGGGCGGCGGGTAAGGCTCATCGCTGCTCACCGCGCAGCCGCCCGAGATAATTTACACGCGCGCCGCCTGTCAGGGCAGCGCACCGATACGTCATCGCTTGCGTCAAAGACGGATTTTTGCGATCGCGGGCGTTGCGCCGTCTATTCGTCTATTCGCCCAGCGACGCCGCGCTGCGAAATGGGGGTAGCCCGTCTTACGAAAGCCCTGGAGAGGGCCTCCGCGTCATGTCGGTTCCAGGCTTCGGCAAAACCCTGCAGGCGGCTACGGATAGTGATCTCGTCCACTGCGCGCCCAGTCGCTGCAGGCTTGGCCCTCATAGTCAGCTGCAATCGTTGTGCAACACGCCACTCGGCGGGCCTTCGACGCATGGAACTGCGCGCAAGTATTCATAGATCGCACGCAGGTCTCGCTCGCGCATATTCCGGTACACCGGCCAAGGCATGATCTGCAGCAGGTTGCCGTCGAAGGGTTGGAAAGTCGGGAAACAATTGCTCGTTAATGTGGCTGAGCAATTCGGGTGCAGGTGGTCACGGTCCTCGCCCGTGCGAAGGATATGTGCGAACTCCGCAAAAGTGAGTCCGCCCGCGGGGCGACCGGTTCGATCAGGTGTCAAATTCCGGGACACGATCGCCGGCGTGCCGGGCAGCAGCGACCCGAAGTTTCGGCCGCCACCCAGATACGTCCGCTGATTGATGACCTCAGGGGGATTGCCCTTGAAGTACGGATTGCCACCCATCGCATAAGCGCTCTCGGGTCCCGCCGAGTGGCAGTCATTGCAGGCAGATATTCCATTGACCAGGTAGCTGCCGAGCCCCACCAACTCGCGGTTCTTACCCGCTAGATTCAAGGGCACGGGCGTGATCTCGAATCCCTTCTTTACTCGTGCGTCATCACTATCCGAGTCCTCGGCGCGTGCGTGGTGCGCAAGACCGAAGCCTGCCAAGAGTACGATCGCTATGCCGACATAGAGGGCACGCGGGACCCTGCGCGGGAGTGTTGTGTTCATAGTAGTGTTTCGCCTGGTGGTGTTTCGCCTAGCGGCGTTGTTGCGGGTGCCGCTGTTGCGTGTAATTACTAACGAACGCAATTCGACAGGACTAGTAAAAACGCGACTCCCAGCGTCATTTGCACCGCCGCGGGGGAAAGCTTGCACGCCGCGTGCAATGCGAGTATCTAGCAGACGGTGCTCCTCGCCAGTCGCCCAGCGCCACCACTTCGACACCTGATTCGTCACTACTATCAGGTGCAGGACTCCCTTGTGGGCTGCGTCAGCCTGCAACCGGTCCCGGCGAGAAGTCCGCAAATCCTCGAGTTCATGTTCGGCACTCCTTATCAAGTGCACAGGATGGACCGGGGCAGCACGGAAAACGTGCGTCCGGTGGCACTGGTCGGTGCGCGCACTTCTCGCAGCGTGGAATTGATCCTTAGTGGCGCAGTAGATGCGTTCACCATCGTATTTCAGCCGGGCGCGTTTTCGACCCTATTCCGGATTCCGGCGGCTGAACTGACCAACGGGGACTTCAATGGCGCGGACGTGCTCGGACACCGCATCGGCGAGCTGTACGCGCGGCTGGGCGAAGTCTCGGCCTTCCCCGATCGAGTTCGCGTTGCCGACTCGTGTTTGACCGCGATTCAACCTGTCAGTGAATCGCTGGGCGCGATCGCTCGCTCTGCACTGGCGATGATCCAGGCGAGCGGCTCGGTCCGCGTTAGTGAGCTGGCGCGTCGGGCGGGACTTGGAATGCGGCAGTTCGAGAGGCGCTTCGATCGCGAGATCGGCGTTTCGCCCAAGCTGTATGCACGGATTATCCGCTTCGAGGCGGCGCTGCAGCGCCGCGCCGTCTCACCGACCACCCGATGGACCGATATTGCGCACGATCTGGGCTATCACGACCAGATGCACATGGTGCACGATTTCACCCGGCTGTCCGGAGATAGCCCGGGGGCAGTCGCCCGCCAGCTGGATATGTTTGTACAGCCGGAAGTGCTGTCTGCAAGGCCGACGCCGTGCCGTCGTGATCGGTCGGCCTGAACCCCATCCTTGATGTCATGGCCCCGGTGATGTGTGAAGCGGCCAGTCGTACACTTCGCTAGCATGCGCATGTGGCACTTTGGAAGCATTCGTTGTGATGCAGCAGCTCCTTGTATATGCCGATTCGTTGTCTTGGGGGATCATTCCCGACACGCGTCGCCGCCTTGATTTCGAAGAGCGTTGGCCGGGAGTACTTGAGCGCACACTTGTCGATCGAGGGCGGAACGTGCGCGTGCTGGAAGACTGCCTCAACGGACGGCGGACCGTGTTCGAAGATCCCTTTCTGCAGGGGCGCAATGGCCTGATTGGTCTTGCGCAAAAGATCGAGATGCACTCGCCGCTTGCACTTGTCGTTCTGATGCTTGGCACTAACGACTTCCAGTCTGTTCACCCGCATACCGCGTGGCATGCGGCGCAGGGCGTCGCGACGCTGGTCAAGGCAATTCGGCAAGCTCCGATCGAGCCCGGCATGCCGGTACCCCAGGTCCTCGTGGTGGTGCCTCCAGAGATTCGCCAGGCCAAGGGGCCCATTGCTGCGAAATTTGCCGGCGCCGAGCAAAAGTGTGCAGGGCTTGCACAGGCGTTTCGCGAGGTGTGTGCCTTACTGGAGTGCCCCGTATTCGATGCTGGGTCGGTAACAACTTCAAGTCGCGTCGACGGAATCCACCTCGACGCCGACCAACACATACTGCTCGGCAAGGCGCTGGCCGAAGTTGTAGGCGGCATGCTCTAGCATGCGCGCTGTATCGTCACCTGGTTGTCATCGGCGAGCAGTGTCCAAAGCTGATACGGCCTAGAGGTCTTTGACGAAAAATAAAGTGGGGGTTTTATGAAGTTGGCTACAGGCACGATCGTAATCGCAGCGCTGATATCCGCACCTGCCTTTGCGGATTCTTCCGCCAATGAAAAGCAGATCTGGTCGCTGGAAGGCAACTATTGGAAGTACGTGCAGGCCAATGACCTGGTCCACTACAGGAGCTTATGGCACGAGGACTTCTTAGGTTGGCCACTTGCGAGCCCGGAGCCTGTGCGCAAGGACCACATTACGGACTGGATCACAGCGCACACCAGCGTCGGTGAAACCCTGAAGAATTACGAGCTCGAACGTCTGGTTACGCAATCCAGTCGTGACTACGTCACAGTGACCTATCGCGTTCGTTTGACCTGGGCGGCGCAAGACGGAACCGAGAAGCCTGGTGGCCTTCGCGTGATTCATACCTGGCTGCACGACCCGGTCCACGGCTGGCAGATTCTTTCAGGCATGGCGGCCGCGCCGAACGCGCAAGGTCACTAGCCGCCGGTCTGAGAAACACCCCCTACTGAGGCGGAGGTGTCGCGATTGAATACTGCGCGTGGACGATTTTCCATGTGGCACCACGCTTGAGCCATACGTCCGTCTCGTAGGCGTGCTCGTCGGTGGTCCGCCCATCTGAGTGTCGATTGCGCACATCGATTTGATAGCTCGCGATCGCCACGTCTCGGCCCGGCGAGACCTGAACCTTCAGATCCGCAAGCTTCACGGATACGACTGGGTTGCCCGCTTTGACCGAAGCCGTCCAGGACTTGCGATATTCACTCAGTGTCGTGCGGCTGTCGTAAAAAATGGCGTCGAGGTCGTCCGCGTAATAAGCAAAATATTTGTCCAGGTCGTTTGCGGCGTAGGCATCGTTAGCGGCCTTCTCGAGGCCTGCGATCTCCCGCTGAATACTGTCGGCATCGGCAGGCGCGGCATCCGCCAGGACCATCATGCTTACCAGCGCGGCGATCCAAAGTACTCTGATGGGTCTCGATGGCATTTTTGTTCTCCTTGGTTTTGAGGGGGCGGCGGCCGGCGAGCCGATTACACTACACCATTACGTGCCGAGCTAAACCAGGCTGATCTGCCTGGATGGGTCGTCGTGGGTGCAAGTCTAATCATTGCAATGACCTAATAACATGAGTAACCTGCCGAGCAGCGTCGCTGAGAGTGGCTTTCGGCAGGAGGGCCAGATGGCATGACTGCGGCTTCCCATCGTGTCGGCCTGGGCGATGCCATCATTCTCGGCCTGTCAGGGTCGGGGCCCGCGCAGACTCTGGCTGTTAGCCTGGCAAGCATGGTCGCCGCCTGCCGCTACGGCGGTGTCGTTCCCCTTTTGATTTGCTTTGTTGCCATGCTGGGTATCGCGATCGCCTATCAGCGGCTGAATCGGTGGCAACCGCAGGCGGGAGCGACCTACAGTTGGGTGGCCAAGGTGTTTCATCCTTATTTGGGTTTTCTCGCCGGGTGGATGATCCTGACTTATTACACCTTCGGCACCAGCAGTCTTACGCTGCCCGCCGGAACGTACACGGTGGCGCTACTGGCTCCGCGCTACCTCGGCAGTCACTGGGCAGTGGGTATCGCCGGCGGCGCATGGAATGTCATCGTCACGCTGCTCGCGGTCAAGGGACTGAAGCTAGCCGCACGCTTCGAATGGGCGATTGTGGTGTTTCAGTACGCGGTCCTGCTATTGGTTGCCGGCGTGGGAATCGTTGCACTGTCACGGGCTGACAGTGCTGTCGGCTTTTCCTGGCACTGGCTGACGCTCGACGGTATGGGTGGCATGCGCGGTTTGATGAGCGGTATTCTGGTGGCGTGCTTCATGTATTCGGGATGGGATGCAGCGGTTTATGTAAACGAAGAGTCCGCTGACCCGGCGAGAAATCCGGGTCTGGCGGCTATCGCGAGTGTGGTGCTGCTCGCAGCCTTTTACGCAATCAGTCTGCTCGGCTTGCAGGCAGTACTCCCTGAGCGAGAGTTACAGCAGCACGCGAGCGATGCGCTGGCGATCATCGCGACACGGCTGCTGCCCGGACCCTGGGGTCTGATCATGAGTCTGGTTGTGCTGACCGGCACCCTTGCAACACTTCAGGCCGCTGTCATCTCGGCCGCCCGCATCGGCCTTGCGATGGCGCGCGACGGGGTGATGCCGGGGCCGTTACGGTACGTTGATGCGCGTACCGGTAATCCGTGGGTCGGCACGTTGGTCATGAGCGCCGTCAATCTGGCGCTGCTCGCCGTTATCCTCGCGACCAACGATGTTGGCCAGGCGCTGGCTAACGTGGTCAGCAGTCTTGGCCTGATCGCGATCCTCTTCTATGCGCTGACCGCAGCGGCGGCCGTCTGGCAGGGTCGCCACAGCTGGCGGCAGTCGCCGGCAGACTTTCTGATGAGTGGCCTGCTTCCGGGGGTGGGAATGCTGTTCATGGTGTGGGTGGCCGTTGAGTCAATCCTTTCCGGCGCGACACCGCCGCAGGTGCTGATCTATGGTCTGGGCTCGATAGGCCTGGGCGTGCTCGTGGCCCTGGTTATCCGCGCCTTTGGTCGCACGCGCTTTTTTCAGACGCGTCGCGAGGATCAGTCCGTCCAAGGGGAGCATGTGTTGTGAGCTCGGGTGAATTGAAGTATCGAAATCCCAACCGCAGTGCGCGCAGCGCGGCCCTGTATGCCGAGGCCTGCGAGTTCATCCCGGCCGGTGTCAATAGCACCGCACGCGCGCGTTTTTCCGGCTGGGACCCGTACCCGCTGTTCGCTCACCATGGCACGGGTGCGCACCTGTTTGATGTGGATGGCAACAGCTACATCGACTATCTGCTGGGGCTCGGACCGATGATCCTCGGCCATCGACCCCCCAAGGTGACCGCCGCAGTCGTGAAAGCGATCGAGGAGCGGGGCACGGTGTTTGCCATGCCGACCCAGGAGGAGATCACACTGGCCAGACGCATCATCGAGCTGGTTCCGAGCATCGAGCAGGTCCGGTTGTGCAATACCGGCACCGAAGCGGTGCTCTATTCGCTGCGGCTGGCCCGAACCTTCACCGGCCGTCGCAAGATAATCCGCTTCGAAGGGATGTATCACGGCTTTTCCGATGGGGTGTATTGGAGCAAGCATCCGGCGCTGTCCCAAGCCGGCCCTGCGCAGCAGCCGCTGCCAGTGGCCCAGGGACCGGGCCTGCCTGCCGGGCTGGCCGAGGAACTGCTGATTTTGCCCTGGAACGACCTCGAAGCTTTGCGCGCGGCCATCGATCGTGAGGGCGCGAATATTGCCGCGGTGCTCACCGAGCCGGTGATGTGTAACACCGGCTGCATCCTGCCGGAGCCCGGATATCTCGCGGCCATGCGGGAGCTGACGGCGGCCGCCGGTATCCTGCTGATCTTCGACGAGGTCATCACCGGGTTCCGGTTGCACATCGCCGGCGCGCAGGGGCTCTATGGTATTCGGCCGGATCTTTCCGTATTCGCCAAGGGTCTGGGGGGCGGCTTTCCGGTGGCGGCTCTCGGTGGCCGCAAGGACATCATGAGCCTGGTAGCCGATGGCACCGTCTCGATGGCCGGCACCTACGCGGCCAACACCATAGCCGTCGCGGCAGCACACGCCGCTCTGGATGAGCTGACCGAGCCTGGCAAGTATGAGCGCCTGAGCGAGCGCTGTGAGGGACTGCAGGCAGGACTTGAGCAGGCACTGCGCGATGCGCAAGTGCCTGCTCAGGTCGTCGGCGTGGGGCCGGTGCTGCAGGTCTGGTTCAGCGAGCAGCCGATCCGCAATTATCGCGATGCCGCGCGTTATGCGAGTCACGAGAAGTTCCGGATGTGGTGGGAAGGGATGCTGAGCCGCGGGATTCTGTTTCACCCGCACGCCTTCGAGAACCTGTTCGTCTCTTTTGCGCACTCCCAGGAGGACATCGAGCAGACTCTGGCGGCGGCCCGTGAGGCGTTGCTGGAACTCCGTGAACACCGCTGAGACGGCTGCAACAGCAGTGTCTGAGTCGCTGGTGCTCGGAATCGATCTGGGCACTTCAGCGGTGAAGATGCTTGCGAGCGCAGCGGATCTGCAGATCCTGGCGACCGGGTCCGCTGCCTTCACCACGCTGAGTGAAGTTCCCGGTCAGGCCGAACAGGACCCCGGTGACTGGTTGTCAGCGGTGCGTGCGGCCATCTGCGCACTGGATGCGGCTCTGAGCAGACGAACGCCGGACTGGCGACGTCGAATCGCGGCGATTGGCTTGGCCGGTCAGCTGCCCACACTGGTGTGCCTGGGAAAGACTGGCGTGTTGGGACGTGCGATCACCTGGAAGGACGGGCGCGCCGACGACTCGACCGCGCTGCTGCTCGATGAGCCCCGGCGGCGCGTGCTCTATGAGCAAACCGGCATGCCCTTGGACGGCCGCTATCTGGGTCCCATGTTCCGGCATCACCGGGCGGCGCGCTGCACCGAGGTGGAGTGCATCTTATCGGCGAAAGACTTCCTGGCGTACAAGTTGACCGGCCAGCGCGTGACGGACCCGTCCACCGCCGCAGGCTATGGCGCGTTTGACCTGTCAACGGGTGCTTTTTCGACTGCGCTGCAGGAGCTGTGGCAATTGCCCGCCAACAGCTTGCCTGCGGTGCGCGCGTCACACGCTGCCGCCGGGACACTCAACAGCTTCGGCGCCGAACTCCTCGGCTTGCAGACAGGGATTCCGGTGACTGTCGGGGCGGCAGATTCGGTGTCCAGTGCGTTGGCGATGGGCGACCTGGAGTCCGGAATCGCATGCATCACGATGGGCTCCAGTACCGTCATCATTGACACCGTGCGGGAGCCGCAGCTCGATCCATTGATGCGGTATCTGTTGACACCACACGTGCAGGACGGCGTCTATGGGCGCGAGATGGATTTGTTGGCGACCGGCACGGGTTACCAATGGCTGAGTGAGCTGCTGGGCCTTGGGGATGGGATGTTAGACGAGCTCGCCGCGCGCTCTGTCCCGGGTGCGCGGGGCGTGACGTTCACGCCGTATCTGGCTGGCGGTGAGCAGGGTGCGCTATGGGATCCTGCCTTGAAGGCCTCGGTTTCGGGTCTGACGCTGCAGCATTCGGCTGCGGACCTGGCGCGGGCGTTCCTGGAGGGAGTCGGGTTCGAGATACGGCGCTGTTTGACCGTGCTGGCGGAATCCGTTCCGGTGCGCGAGATTGTCGTCGCCGGCCGTATCAATGAGCATCGCACCAGCCTGCAGATGCTTGCAGACATCCTGTGCCAGCCTGTGCAGCCCTACCCCGACAGCTCTGCCGCTGCGCTGGGAGCGGCCATAGGCGCCCTGCGGATGATGTCGCCTTTGCCCGTGCCAGCAGTGAGGAGGGCGTGGCCGGCAGGGCTGCGTCCCGGTCCGGATTGCGATAAATACCAGCGACTCTACGCAGACTATCTCAAGCATACACAGGGATGAGGAAACTCAGCCAACCGCTTCAATGGCTCTTGCTGCGGGGCGCAGCTATCGCACTCAGCAGATCCGGCGAGCCTGCGAGACGCACGAGTCTGGGCTCGCGGGGTCCGCCGGAGTAGACGAGCGTTGGGTGCTTGAAGATATCACCGCGCTGGATGATCAGCGTAATACGATCGGCAGCAGAAGAAGTCTGCTCGAGCGCATCGCGCAGCTCCTCTTTTGACCACTTGCGATCGTTTACCGCAATGATCCGGTCGCCCGGTGACAGCCCCGCACGCTCACCAGGCGAGTCCGGGAGCACGTCGGACACCGTGGCGTCCTCGTTCACCGCGAAGCCCAGAGAGAAGTGCAGGTCGATGTCACGATCGTCGGCTTCGTGGGCGCGATGCATCACGGCAGGCGCCGCATCGAAGGCCAGATTCCAGCCGCTTTGCACCACGCCCTGCCCGAGGCCGCTGCCATCATGACGCTGCAGGCGGTCCTCCCAGAACCTGCGCCAGTCGTAGGGCTGGATCTCGTTCAGCGCGCTAACCAGCTCAGCAAAGTCATAGGGTCGCACTTCGGGGGCCGTGTCCGAACCCCCGTAGAAGCGCCTGCAGAAGTCATCGAGACTGCGCCGTCCGCCGGAGAGCTTGCGGATCAGGATGTCTGCTTCGAGCCATAGCAGTGCGGATTCCTGATAGAAGTCCTCCTGACGACGCAAGCGGCCGGCCCAATCCCGTGGTTGCACGTAGAGCAGTTGCGCAGCGATCGTCGTGTCTTGGAGGTTGCGGCTGGCACGGCCGCTATGGCTTTGCATGGCAGCCAGGTCATGTGCCAGCTCGCTACGAAATTCATCCGGGGTGAACAGGCCGCTGCGAGCAGCGAGCACATCGCCGAGATATTCGGTGAGGCCTTCGTATACCCAGAGAAGCTCGGTGCGCATCGGATCCTGATAGTTGCGTGTCGCAAGCCCTGCGGGCCGGCGGTACTTCCCGTTCCAGGAGTGCGTGTACTCGTGGGCAAGAAGCGCCGCTTCGGCGCGGCGCACGTCGTCGTCGAGGAAAGTGCGGTAAGGCGAGCGGTTGTCGCTCGATTCGTGGTGCTCGAGCCCATCGGGCATGATCTGGTCCGTCAGCACATAGAGGAAATCGTAATGTCGATAGTGCGTCGCGCCGAACAGCGCCCGCGCCTCCTGAACCAGGCGCCGGTAGTGTTCGATGACCGCGGGCGTGAGTTTGAGAGCCGCAGGTCCGTCAGCGGCGACCTGCAGATGCACCATGGGATCGCCGCCGAGCTCGAATGATTGAAAATAGCGGCCCGCGATCAAGGTGGAGTCGACCAGAGTCGTGAGCGAGGTCGGTTGGAAGACCCGCAGTGCCGCGTTGGAATTGCCGTCGGGGCTCAGGGCGGTGGCATACTTCCAGCCCTCGGGAAGGCGGATTTGCGCCTGGAAGCGCAACTGGTCCGTCGTGCTATCCGCGGCATAGAGAACCACCTGGTGCCACTCCAGAACCAGCAGTGATTCGGTCGCCGTGCGCGGTGCCTCGAGACCATTGACCAGCCCATCGGGTCGCAGCCCAGTCAGGATCTCGTAAGTGGCCTCGATGGAGGTCGCTCCCGCGGGGATCTCCAGATGGAAGGCGTACATGTCCTCCTCATCACGACGCCAGGCAAGCGGCGCATCGCCATAACGAAATGCGGGGCCGGCGAGATCCGTGATCGGCCCGGCGGGTCCATGACGTCCCGGTAGCCACTTGGGATAGACCAGAGTCAGGGCGCCGGGACTTACCGGGATCTGCAGGCGGACTTTCAGGATACCGCGGGGCGCTTCGCGCGCATCGACCTCCACGCGCGTAATGGCCGTGGTGGCCTCGACAGCGGCGGCACCAGCGACAGGCCCGAGCAGCAGGACGGTCAGAGCCAGGCAGGCCGCACGCAGGCGCATGGCAACACTCACTTTGCTGCGCTGGAGGTCAGTAACGGTAGCGCAATCCGAGTTGAAAGTACCGCCCCACGGCGCCAGCCTGATCGAGCGACGGGTTGTAGTTGAATCCGCCATAGGTAATGGTGTTGAGCGGTGCGATCCGGTTGGTTACGTTGGCAACGCTGCCCGTGAGTTGCAGGTGGTCACCGAACTGGTATTTGCCGTAGAGATCGAGGTAGGTGAAGGAGGCAATGTAGCAGTGCGGATTGTCGACCGAAAGCTGCAGGCACTGGTCCCCCGAGACGGATTCGTCGATACCTTTCATGACGCCGCGGTAGTAGACCGTCGCGCCGAGGGCTAGCGGCCCGCGGTTCCAATCCGTGCTGAAGGACCCTCGGGTGCGTGGAGTGCCCACGGCACCACCGACTGCGGTGGGACCTGCTGTGCCGGCATAGTGAAAAGTTGCGTTGCCGTTGACGGGGTCGAAGAAGGTCTGATCGGAGGTAATCACGTAGTTCGCATCGAGCGAGAAGGCCACGTTGCCCCACTCGTTTAAGGGAACTTCGACGTGCATGGCGGCATCGTAGCCGGATGTCTGCGAGTTAGCGGCGTTCACATAGGGCTGCGGGTAGTAGATGATCGGACCGGGGTAATCCGTGCCCGGTTGCTGTACCCCGCGCACGGGAGCGGCCAGACCCAAAGGCGCCGGCACGATCTCGTCATCCCGCCGAATGTTGTAATAGTCGAAGGTCAAGCTCATCCGTTTGAGCGGCTCGAGCACCACGCCGATCGTGTAGCTGCGCGACTTCTCCGGTTTCAGGTTCGGGTTGCCGACGCTCAAGGTCGCCGCATAACCGAAGCCGCAGTCGGAGGGCTTGTTGGTGAAGGGGCAGCGCAACGGATCGACCGGTGCGGTCGTGGCGGAGCCGGTGCCGCTGTTGCCGGCTTCGGCGATGCCGGGCGCGCGAAAGCCCTTAGCGTAGGTGCCGCGCAGCGCAATCTGCGTCAAGGGTGTCCACTTGGCACCGAACTTGGGCGTGAAGGAGGTACTCGGGAAATTATAGTGGTCCACGCGGCCAGCGGCATCGAGCTCGAGCGATTTGAATACCGGCGCTGACAGCTCCACGAAGGCAGCTGATACGGTTTGTGAGCCTTGAGCGTAGAAGCTGCCGTCCATGATGATGTCGCCGTCGGTCGCGTAGGGCTCGCCGGGATTGTTAGCTTTGAGGTAACGGGCTTCGGCGCCTGCCGCGAGCCCCAGAGGTCCTCCCGGAAGCGACAGCAGCGACCGGCTGGCACGAGCTGCGACATACATCAACTCCGAGGTGGCGGTGTCGCTGGTCTGCGGGGCAAGCTGTGCGTAGAGCGACGGCGGGTTGAGGTAGGCATTGGCACCCACGCGGTAGGTGCCATTGGCCAGTGCCGCACTCAGCAGGCTATTGCGGATGAAGCCGATGTAGGTGGCATGAGTGGCGTCGCGAATATACCCGAGGCTGAGATTCGCATCCCAGCCGCCGATCACGCCTGATAAGTCCTCCGCGATGCGCAGCACGTCAGTCCTGAAGCGGATCTGCTGGTCAGGGAAATCGGTTAACACCGCGTACAGCAGCGCCGGCTGGCCGATGTAGCCGGCGAAATTTGCGCCGTAATAATTGCTGGCCGCGGCGAAATAGGGGCTCGCCGGATTGAACGGATTGTCGGGGCTGTTTGCAGGCAGGACCATACCGGTGGTGGCTGGATCGGTCTGATCAACCAGCAGCCCTTTCGATCCCACCCACGTGTAGGGGATGGTGACCGGGCCGGTGCTGTAGGCATCGGACTGGCGATATTGTTCCGCCTGCGAGTCGAACCAGGAAAGCGCCAGGGCGCTCTGCCAGCCATCGAACAGAGTCTGAGTCCAGTGAGCCGCGACGTTCAGACCTTCGGTTCGCGGCTGGATCTTGTTGTAGAGATTGATGTTCCAGATGCACCCGCCGGAGGGATCGAGATTCTGCGGCTTGCAGCCCGGCAGCAGGAAGTAACCCGCGTTCGGATCGCCCGCTGCCACCGAGTTCTGCGGGGCGACCATGCCCGGCACCGTGAAGGTGCCGTTGTTCGGGAATGCCTGTTGGACTACGCCGCCGCGACGGTCCGGGCCTCCGTACGGGGTGAGATCAAGATTGCTCAGATAGGAGCCGCGATCCTGCTGACTGATCGAGGCCTGATGGTGATATTCGATGTTCAGATAGACGTTGTGGCCGTCTTGTTGCAGATCCCCAAGGCCCCACAATGCGGACACGCGCTGCGTCAGTCCGTCTGCTTTGTAGGTGCTGCCCAAGTCGGCATCCAGCTGGAATCCGTGGAAGTCCCGCTTGGTGATGATGTTGACCACTCCGGCGATCGCATCGGAGCCGTAGATCGCCGAGGCGCCGTCCTTCAGGACTTCGACGCGCTCGACGATCGACATCGGCAGCGAGGAGAGATCGACGAACGGCCGCTGGCCGTCATCGGCGAGCGGATAGGGCGCCATGCGGTGGCCGTCCAGCAGGACCAGAGTGGCATCCAGAGTCAGACCGCGCAGCGAGATTCCGCTGGCTCCGCCGGCGAGCGCGCCGCTGAAGTTCTGCGTCAGAGAGCCGCTGTTGTCCGCGGATACCTGGCGGATCACATCGGAGAGCGTAACCTTCCCGCTCTTCTCGATGTCAGCACTGCTGATCACTTGTACCGGCGAGGGTGTCTCGGTATCCGTCCTGCGCAGATATGAACCGGTGATGACGACCGTGGGCAGCTCGCTATCGGTTGACTCAGCAGCGCTGCGGGGGACGGAAGTCTCCGCCGCCAGCGCATCGGCTGCCTCGGAAGGTAGCGACGTGGTGCTGAGGAAGACGACGGCTGAAGCAATCCAAACCTGTGCCCAGGGTCCGCTTCCCTTGTGAAATTCAGGCATATTGCTCTCCGGCCCGCCCCGCCGGCTCGGGCTAGTCGGTTGGAGTTCAATGTAGGATGATTCGCTTATCATTGCAATGACCTACTCACTCGCTGCATCTTGGAGCGTCAGCCCTTGAGTCCCGTCGGCCGGCGGCGTCGTGCGCGCTGGGGTGGCCGCCGCTCCCGAACTCCGCCTGCGATCTCAGGCGCGGTGCTCGCGAGCCTGCTGCTCTTTTCAGTGTTGGCCTCGGACATCCGCGGCGATGAGATTGACAGCGTCATCGGCCAGGCCCTGCAGCGCGAGCAAGTGCCGGGCATGGCGCTCCTGGTCATGCGCTCGGGTCAGGTGGTCCGCAGATCCACCTACGGCCTTGCCAATGTCGAGCATCAAGTGCAGGTGCGGCAAGACACAATGTTTCAGAGCGGCTCGCTGGGCAAGCAGTTTACCGCTGTCGCCGTGCTGCTGCTCCAGGAGCGGGGTCAACTGTCGCTCGATGACCCGATCAACAAGTATCTGGGGCCCGGGCCGCCAGCCTGGACGCCGATCAGCGTGCGCGAGCTTCTCAACCACACTTCCGGTATCCATGACGCCGAGGAAGACAGTGGTGAGATCTTCGACCTCCGCCGTGAATACACCGATGCGCAGCTCATCAAGGTCTTGCAGTCGTACCCGCTGAATTTTCCGCCAGGCAGCCGTTGGAGATATAACAACTCAGGATACATCCTCGCCGGCATACTCGTCACACGCGTCGCGGGAATCTTCTATGGGGACTTCCTGGTGAGGGAAGTATTTCGCCCTTTGGGCATGGCCACGGCACGCGTGATCAGCGACCGCGATATCGTGCCGAACCGGGCGGCCGGCTATGTGCGCACGCATGCCGGGATCCGCAACCAGGAGTTCGTATCGGCGGCTTTGAATGCCACCGGGGATGGCAGCCTGTATCTCTCGCTCAATGACTGGGCGGCGTGGATTGCCGCCATGGATCGTGGCGCACGCTTGTCTGCAGCTTCCTGGGCCGCGCTCTGGGAGCGCACCCGAACCCGCGACGGGCGGACTCACCGAGCACAGTTTTTGTTGGGACCATGTGCCCCTGTTCGGTCGCGACGTCCTCGAGTTCGATGGTTCGTGGCAGGGATTCCGGTCGGCGATCGAGCGCGATCCCGCCAGCGGCTTCACGGTCGTGCTGCTCGCTAATCTGGCGCAAGCCGAACCCGTGCCACTGGCGCGCGAGGTTTTGCGGCGCGTGGCTGACTCCCGGCTCTCCGGGCCGTTCAGGTGATCTCCACCGCCTTGACGGCAAAGGCGGGTGCGGTAGCCAGCCGGAACGCGAACGACTTCGCGACAAATACCATGCGGAACGAGTCGATGGGAGTTTGACGGGTGGAATAGCTGATGCCGGAAATCTGCACGACCCATTCGAAGCGCAGCAACTTAAGGAGCTGTCGCTCACGAGGCTGTGCAGGGCGCGATAGCAGCGTTTGCTCCTCGCGAGCCTCCTTGAGCTCATAGACCTCCTCCAGCAAGTCATAGAGCGAGCGCTCGTCGCGCGAGGCGAAATAGTCTCCGAGGTCCGGGGCGAGCAGCTTTGGTATCGTGGAGACCTCCCAAATCACCGGGCGGCGATTGAGCAGTCGCAGCCGGGAGATTTCCCACACCGCGACGCCATCGGCGATTCCAAGGGCCGCTCGCTCGGCCTCATTGGCCCGCCTGGAGAAGCAGCTCAGCGTCCGCGTTCGCAAGTTGGATTGGGCGTCCAGGTGCAGACTGTGGCGCAGCCCGCCCACTCGAGTCGTCTCGGCGGGGACCCGGGGGCGCGCGACGAATGTGCCCCGGCCTTGCTCCCTGCGGATCACGCCCTGTGCAGCCAGCTCCTGCAGAGCCCGGCGCGCCGTCACAAGGCTCACCCCCGCCTCGCTTGCCAGCTTCGGCTCGGTGGGCAGCTGCGCACCCTCCTGCAGTTTGTTCTCGTCGATGTACTGCAAGATGAAGGCGATGGTTTTCTCGTAGAGGGCTCTCACAGCGCTGCCGCGCTAAGTACTGGCGGGCTGCTGCGGGCTCGAGCGCAACTGACGTCCGTCCTGGTCATCACATCATTATACTCCGACCGCTGCGAATGCCTGCCGCGCCATCGGGCTTACATGTGTCCACATGCGCATCAGACTTCCGGATCAAACACCCCCGCTGTTTCGCGGCGCGTCCGGGATGCCCGCGCCCTCTCACCGTCGAAGCTTCCGGCTGCCAGTCCCCTTGGTGAACCGGTTGGCGATGGGGTGAAGAAAGCGTACAACCCAGGGATGTATTACGGCGTGGAGCCCCTGCATGAGTTGGCGATCTCTCCCTACTGGGATCCTCCTGGTTGCGCTTGGCACTCCGCTGGCCGGAGCGCATGACTGTCCAGACATCTTCCTGTCATCCTCGGATCTGGAAGCCGGGCTCGACCAGGTACTGGAGGATTGGGGCTCACTCGTGAGTGAACGGAAGGTGATCATCGATCCCGCCATCTCCGGCTGTTATTTGCAGGTGCGTATCCTCGTCAGTGCGCCGCTGGCCCCGGATTGCCTTCTGTCGGCGTGTTCCACCGCTACTTTCCGGGATCGAGACGTCGGGCTGCGGCCGTTCGACGTCCACGGCTGTGAGGCGCTATCGAGCATCCTCCCGGTATCGCGACACGTCCCGACAGTGATGACAGACGTCACTGACCAGATCCGCAGCCGTTGCGGTAGTGGTGACTTTCAGATCGTGAGCGTCGCGCCGACTTTGGTGGGCGGCCAAGCCCGGATTCGGGTGCAATTGCGCCCCCGGAAGCAGCCCTCTACGCCCAGCCGCTGAGCATTCGGGTTCAAGCTATCCCGAAGCGGCTGCTTCAGTGTCACCTAACTGAAATAGGTCCGGATTTACACTTCCGCGGCTGGTCTCGGCGCGTCTTGCTGAATTACACCTGCGGCTGACCTCGCTGGCCACTGGCAATCATCCAATTGCCCGGCGAAAGCCGATCGTCATAGCGGACCAGCGGGAGCGTATTGATGAAGCCAGTCTTGTCTCGCCAGCTGCATGGCATTGCTGGCCACTCTAAGCGCTTGCGGCAGCGGCAACGGCTCCTCGGCGCCGCAAGGGGGTCCAGCTACCACGGTCCCGCTGACGGTGGCGTCCACGCAGGGAGCTAGCTACACCCTGTCCGTCTGGGCGGAAGCGCCGGGCTCGCTACGGCCGGATGATTTGCTGCAGATGGGCTCGACGGTGTTCGTGGTCTACCAGGACAACAACATCAATCCCGACGGCACCCTGGCACCCGGTGTCAAAGAGGCGCAGAGCGAGATCATTGAATATGATCTTTACGGCAATATTCTGCACACCTTCAACGTTCCTGGGCATCCCGACGGACTGGTATCCGTAAATCCCACCACGGTGTGGGTCAGCACTAACGAAGATGCCAATCCACTTATTATCTCGATCAATACCACAACCAACAGCATGACCGTGCTCGCATCGGATGCGGCGATGTTGCCTCATGGGGGCGG
The DNA here is from genome assembly GCA_963839055.1 of uncultured Pseudomonadota bacterium. GTDB lineage: Bacteria > Pseudomonadota > Gammaproteobacteria > Steroidobacterales > Steroidobacteraceae > 13-2-20CM-66-19. The sequence goes on from CAWITP010000001.1 coordinate 439,347, forward strand.
TCTGGACGACATGAAGCTCGTCGGTGGCGTCGTTTACGCGAGCGCGTCCAACCCAACTTAACCAATACTCCCTCTCCGAACCTCGCACCCTATTCCACCGATGGCAACGGCTCAACGGCTGCGAATGGTGTGAACACTTCACCTGCGGTCTACGCCATCACGGCCAACAGTGATGGTAAGACGTTTCATGCCGTGCCGGCACTGATGTCCAGCAGTTCCGCGACACTGCTGCCCGAGAAGACGCCCGTTACCCTGAACATGACGGACCCGGATTCATCGGCGATCGATCCGAGCGGCGACCTGGTGGTGATAAGCCAGCAGGACTCGGAACTGGTCTTCATCAAGGGCATTGGCAGCAGCAAGCCCCAGGTGAGTGTCCTGCCCCTGACGCTGATGGGAATGCTTCACAGGTAGACGACGTACGCTGGCCGCCCGCCACCGGCAGCTCGTTCATGCTGCTCTCGGACAACAAGGCGCAGTTCGTCTACCGCATTGATGCGGCTGCGGGCTTCAGTAACAAATTTGCCTACGGTGCAGGCTCGACCACGGTCAATCAGATCGATACCTCCACGGGCATCATGACGGCACTTTACGTGGGCATGACCAGCCCCCACGGGCTGATCTTCGTGCCACAGTGACGCTTCCCCAAAACGGGGCAGCGCCGCCGGCCGATCAGCTGCGTACGTCATCGCGCGCCGGTTGCCTCGTCGAGAAATTGCTGAACCTCGCGAAAGAGTGTCTGCCGATTTTTCTCTATCAACATAACGTGTGAGGCAGCCCCAACGATCATTTGCTTGGATTGCACGTTGGATAAGGCGTTAAAGACACCCAACGTGTCAGCCAGTGGCACTACTTCCACGGGCGAACAACAAGCATGCATCTGATGTTCAATCACGTGCGCCCACCAACTGCGCTAAGTCAGTGCTGAGGACGCTCACGCTAAAAAAGTGCGAGTGTTGGTAGTCGGTCACATCGTCAACCGTCGCAACGGGCGTTTGTCTTCTAACAGCTGAACGGCTCGCATTCGTTGAATGGTGGAGTGTATAAATTACGCATGCGCCAGCGCTTTCATTCCGACCACCCAGCCACGCTCTAAGCGGCCTACAAGAGGGGGATTACGAATCAGGTAGTACTGAAAACTCGCAGATCGCGTCGCAGATATCCGGCACGTTAAAGTCCCTGGCAGCAGTAAAGACGGCCATCCGTCCGTGCATCATCTCGATTGAACAGAATCGCTCTACAACGAAATATCTTGGCCTGTCCAGGTAATCATCAAACATGATTCTTGTACCGATACGTGCTCGCAATAAACTGGTTAAGAATGAAGCGACTCTGAAGCGACCATCGATTAATACAGTGTCTGGCACTAAATTGAGTTTTCGAGCGACTGCCCATGGCGCTGCGGCATATTTCCAGAAATCGCGCATTTTCTCATCGTTTTTTGGACTGCCCCACTCACCTACTTCTCCGAGGTTGCAGTACTCCAAGTAAACATGAGTGTTTGTGCTTCCAAGCGTATTACGTACTTTGTCAATCCATGATTTATCTGATTCGACGGACACAATCGCCGGTACACCGGCTACCAGAGCAGCGTACACCGTGCTGCCACCGGACCCATACTCTAGGTAGCACCGGCTCAACTTTAAGGCACCTTGAAAGCACCGTAGACCTTCAATGTCCAAATGAGGTACAGGTTGAATGACTTCCGACATTTCCGGTTGGTTCTTACCAACTGCAACCTCGTACTTGCTTCGAAGGCCATGCAGTAACACATTCCAAAATACACTCGGACGCACCGAAATGCGTCTTGTCAACTCTGGCTTTCTCCTGTTCGTATCTCTATCTCCCGTTGGCATGCAGAGTCCTAGCCAGCAAACCTAGGCGGTGCGCAGTGCTTGGCCGCACGCTGGATCGCGAGGATTATGATCGCCTCCATGTACCGCGCTGACATATCAACACTATCCCTTATCCGACGAGCCGCAGCAGGTGCAGATAGTGCCAAGTCGTTCGGACCAGGGCATGCTCGCTCATAACTCTTTCTTTAGCGCAGCGAACAAGTGAATCGCGGAGCGAAAGGCTGCGGACGAGGTGCATCATCTCGTGCGCGACAGCCACGGGATCGCGTGATGGAACTAAAAGGCCTGCGCCATTGTTGAGCAAACCCGGAATTCCACCGACCTCTGTGGCAATACAAGGCAGTCCCGATGCCATCGCTTCAAGGAGTGCCATAGGTTGGCCCTCCGTGATGGAGGTCATAACTAACGCATCAGCGCCCTGCAGAAGCTGAGGAACATCGCGCCTTGCGCCGAGAAAATCGAGCGAGGCGATCAAGCCCAGGCGGGTGGCTTCTGCCTGCAGCGCCTCTCGGAGGGGTCCGTCTCCCGCTATCCAGAGTCGCACGCGCGGGTTCAACTCCTTGGTGACAAGTTGATAAGCAGCGAGGAGAGTCGGGATGTCCTTTTCAGGTTGTAACCTACCGACGAATAAGAAGACGAACTCATCCGACATGACACCCAGTTTACGGCGGACTTCTGTCCGGAGAGCACTGTTCGGCTGCCTCAGGTGTACCGCATTCGGGATATAGCTCAGTCTCCGGCCCGGAACGCCCATCTGTGTGCGGAAATAGTCCACGATTGTCCGATCCACTCCGACGATCGCATCGGCGAACCGACAGTAGCGCCGCGCTCTGCGACGGTAGTCAGCTCGATCTCGTAGCTGATGCAATCCGTGCTCCACCATTACAACTCGGGGCACGCGTGCTGCCCAAGCCGCTAATCCGCAAAGAAGCAGGGCCGTAGCGTGATGAACTACGAGCCCGCCAACCTTGTACCGTAGGAGAAAGCGGAAGAACTCTATAGGGTACGTTATGCGGCGTATCGGACGACGCCTGGCGGTGTAATCGAGATTGACGCAGGTAATCCCAGCAGACTCCAGCTCCTCGCGGATAGGGCCTGCACGGTCGTAGAAAGCGAAACAGACGACCTTATAGCCTTGTCGCTTCATCTCCATTGCTAAATCGGCTCCAATGCGCTCGGAACCTCCGATCTGGTACGAGTACAGACCATGCGCGATAGTGCCGTGGCGAGGAACGCTCACGCGGCGGCGCTCGGCACAGTGATGCAGCAGAAATAGGTGCGGGCCGTGCTGCAGGAAGCGGGCCTTAATAAAGCGAATCTCTTCTGGCGTTTCATAGCTCGAGCGTACACCCGGAAAGACTAGCCTCGAGCCAATGTACTCACGTGAAGTTGCTGATTATAGTGGAAGATGGACAATGGCTGTCGATATGTGGAGCGATCCCAAACAGTTCTCCCAAGGAACCCGAAAGGTTGACCAAGAGGCGGCAGCGCTGAAGCTGTGCCCGTGCCGGATGCGTGCCGGCACAACATGAGCGAACCGGGGCCCGGCACTCGTGAACGTCCGAGCACGACTCGGGCAGTCGTCTGGACGCTCGCAGCCCGTCAGGGTGAGCGGCTGCTCGGCATTATTAGCATTTCAATACTCGCCAGGCTTCTTTCGCCGAGCGATTTCGGCCTCGTAGCCATGGGAACCTCAATCGCCGCAGTCGCGGAGGTGCTTGCCGCTTTCGGCTTCGACTGGGCTCTCGTTCGCTTGCCGAATCCCACGCGCGAGCACTATGACTCCGCTTGGAGCTTGCAAGTGCTCTGCGGCGCGCTTGTCTTTGTCGTCCTTGCGGTGCTCGCCTATCCCGTGGCAGCGCTGTATTCCCGCCCTGCTGTGACTGCTGTCGTTATCGCTATAGGACTCAGCATCCTGATCGAATCAGCGGAGAACATATGGATGACAGAATTCCGCCGGCAAAATCGCTTCGAACAAGAGTTCACACTCCGAACGCTCGCCAAGATAGCCGGTTTTCTCACAGCAACTGGTTTGGCGCTCCTGACTCACTCCTATTGGGCGCTTGTGGCGGGCACCATCGCATCCCGTTTGACCTCCACGGTGATCAGCTACTACCTTCATCCGCGCAGAGCGCGCTGGGATCTGTCACGAAGCGGTGACTTATTGCATTTCTCAGTGTGGCTGCTCCTGGGTAACGTCGCCGACGTCTTGCGGTCTCGCTTCTCCGAGATCTGGCTCGGCCGCAACATCGGCCCGAGGTCGGTTGGCATCTACGCGATGAGTTCCGAACTGGCGTCCTTCGCTTCCACGGAATTGGCAGCGCCGATCAATCGAGCTGTATTCACTCGATACATGCAGCAGGTCGGAGACATCGAGGCCTTGCGCGGGGGCTATCTACGCGTTTCAGGACTGATATGGGCAGTTGGCATGCCCGCCGCCCTCGGAATTGGCCTGTGCGCCCCACTCATCGTAAGGATCCTGCTCGGTGGTCAGTGGGTCGATGCCGTCCAAGTGCTGCAGATCCTGGCATTCGCCGGGCTATTGAACATCATGGCCAGCAATACGCAATACATCTATTGGGCCTTGGGCAAGTCGCGCTTCGTCACGCTGCTCACACTCGGCGATTCCGCAATATTCATCGCATTGACATTGCTGCTCGGAACGCAGCTCGGTATTTCAGGCGTTGCCTGGGCACAAGTGGTTGCCTCCGGCCTGGTACTTGCGATCAACTACGCAGTACTGCTCGCAACTCTGCAGTTGAGCATGTCTGACATCGTGCGCAGGAATTATCGAGTGGTCGTCGCCAGCACTGGAATGAGTGTGCTCGTGATTGCTTTCTCGAATTCTGGCGGAAGCTGGGCAACGCAGCCGATCTGGTTGCGCCTGACGCTGATAATCACCGTGGGTATTGTCTCCTACGTTACGATTCTCATTGGCTTATGGACGATTCTCGGCAAACCCGCCGGTCCTGAAGTCGATCTGCGCGACCTGGCACGCACCGCTATGTCATCCATCCACAGCTGGCTGCGTAAAACCAAGACGCTACAGAATCCGGGCTGAACCTCGAGACGTTCAATGCGCATCCTGACATTGCAACACAAACCGACCGGAGGCCCGTTTCCTGAGAATCGAAAGAGAGCGAAACGGATCGCTATGCGTGCAGTGCGCGGACTGGGCTTGTTCGCCCTCGCACGGCGATTGTCACGGCGACGACTTCGCATCCTCTGTTATCACGGTTTCTCCGTTGGCGACCAGCACTCATACTCCCCCGTGATGTTCATGCGTCCCGAGACCTTCGAGGGCCGGCTGCTATTGTTGCAGCGGCTGGGTTACCCAGTCCTGACACTGGAGGACGCCATCTTCAAGCTCCAGACCGGTGCCATTCGCCGAAACGAGGTCGTCATCACGATCGACGACGGTTGGAGAACGACATTGACGCTCGCCGCGCCGCTGCTGGCAAAGCACGGGATGCCAGCTTGCCTGTATCTGACGACCTACTATGCTGAGCGTGATGCGGAGGTCTTCAACGTCGTAGTTCGTTACATGCTACAAAAGACTCGCTGTACACGCGTCTCGCTCCGAAACTTGTCGCCCGAGATCGATGGAGATTATGACGTCCCCGGGAATGAAGAAGCCGTCGCTGAGAAGTGGATTCGATTCGGCGAAACACAGCTCAGCTGGCCGCAGCGCCAGGATTTACTTCGCACGCTGGCGGGATGTCTGGAACTCGATTTCGAGGAGGTGACCAAAGATGGTCGATTTGCCCTCCTGACGTCGTCTGAAATTGCGCAGCTGATCGAGCTCGGCGTAGCCATCGAGCTGCACACCCACCGGCACCGGTTGCCGGCCTCCGACTTTGATGCCGCCGCGCGGGAGATTGATGAGAACCGCGCTGCCATCGAACGTCTCGGCGGTGGGTTTGCGACGCATTTTTGTTACCCAAGCGGCATCCACGCCGCGCAACATCCCGAGTGGCTCGCGCAGCTCGGGATCGTTTCGGCAACCACCTGCGATGCCGGCTCCAACGGCTCAGAAGCCTCTCCTTTTCTGCTGCGGCGATATATGGATAGGGACGATGCCAGCGAGATCGAGTTCGAGGCGGAGGTGTGCGGATTTGCTGATTTCCTCAGAATGCTCCGGGGTGCGATCTCACGGCCGCACGAGACTCCACAATGAGCGACGACCAGCATGCACCTGTTGGACCCTCTAGCGCTGTCCCTCAGCGGCGCACTTTCCTTGCCTCCCTGCTGAGCTTGACCACGATCCTCGCAGCCCTGAAAGGCCGGCTGCTCTCAAGCGCGATGCTCTCGAAGCAAACGCGTTCGTGTGACTCGCGCCTCGCCGCCTCCCGCACGCCGGGGCCTGGCGCGCCGGAGTTGGGCTTGAATGCCTCTATCGGACAGATCCCGCTATTGACGAACTCTGAATGGTATCGCGACATCAGCCGCGCGCCGATCCATCCCCAGTCGGCAACCTATCTTGCAACCATGGGTTCGCAGGTTTACTCGCAAGATGCAGGCGGTTGGAGCTACGCCGGGGCAACTGTAGGGATTCCTTACTTTGTGGTCGCAGGAAGCGAACAGCCCTACGTCGCCGTCGTATGCGGTCAGTACCTTGCCGAGAGTGACATCTCACATGCCCCCCTACCCCTCCGGGACGACATTGTTGAGGGCTTTCCCAAGAACACGCACTTTCCCGATAGCCCCTCCGACTCAGACAGACACCTCATCGTTATTGATCGCGACCATCGTGTGATCTACGAGCTATATCGGGCTTATCGACGCGTGGATCACTGGTATTGCGCCAACATGGCTATCTGGGACATGGACAGCGGCGATCTGCAGCGTCCCGCAGGTGAAACCAGTGCGGATGTTGCCGGCTTGTCTGTCATGGCAGGCTTGATTCTGGGACACCAAGTCACCGCGGACTCGATCGATCATGCGTTTCGATTTACGATCCAGCATCAATGTCCTACCTATCTCTCGCCCCCCGCGGCTCATGCGAGTGCCTATGGCAATGCGCATGCACTGCCGTTCGGTGGACGCCTCAGGCTCAAGGCCAGTGTCGCGGAGACACATAAGCCAAGCGGTGGTCCCTGGAATGTCGGAGCCCTGAGAATCATTCGTGCGCTGAAGAAATTCGGCATGATCAATGCCGATACGGGCCTCGCGCTGTCATCACAAGGCGATACGAGTCGCTGGGACTATGCCGCGCAGACTGGGGGGCCCGCATGGCAAGATCTTCGGCAGTTGCGCACAGATGATTTCGAGGTAGTGGACACCGGTGCCGCCGTATATGCCCAAACCGACGCGCCACGGAGAGGCACCGCACCGACCGCGACCCTCCACGCCAGCGCATCCGAGATCAGATCAGGCGAGTCAGTTACTCTGACTCCAGAGTGGACCGGGAAGTCATGCGCTTGGATGGCACCGGTGGGTCACATATTGAAAGCCCCCCGGTCGATCGTCGATCGACCATCCCGCGATGCTTGGTATCAATTGGAAGTCATTAACGGCTCTGGTCGGACGCGGGCGCTCAAACGGGTAATTGTGAGGGACGGTCCGCGTCGATACACCGCTTATGACCGGTACATTGCGCCAGCAGGATTGCTTACCAACGATGGGCTAACCCCGGGTTCTGCGTGGCCGCTGGACGTGCTGAACAGTGCCGAGCATCGACACCTGATCGCGGGGTACGTCATTGGTGTACTCGATGGCACCTACGATGTTTCACGGCTGACTTCCTCGGACTACGACATCCCGCTACTGCAGATCCCGACTGGAACAATTGGCCGACCCACCGTGCTGCAGGCGGTGAATCCCCGCCAGCCGCGGCTTGTGGGCGGCGCGACCAGCCGGGCCCTCATGGGAAGCCGGTATCAGGGGCTTTCCCATATCCAGATCATCGGTCTGCACTTCTCCACGCCATCGGCCTCGCACGCAACCTATTTCACCGGAGATGGCGCATTCCTGATTGATGACTGTGAATTCGCCGCCTTTCGAGTGTCTGCAATTCGCGCAACGCGAGTAGCGGCTGCGTTCGTGCGCGGCAATCGTGCCCATAACCTCCCCTCATCGTCGTTGATGCAACTCGACGTGTGCAGAGACGTCTTTATGCGAGCCAATAAACTTGATGTCCCCGGCAGGGAATGGAACGACTACGGCGACAACTCAGCAATCGTCGTCGACTGATGGGGACTTGCGAACGGGGTTCAGCTAGAGTCGGCAGACCACTCAAAGCAACCAGGGTTTTGCGGAATAAACACTCATGAGTGGGCATCAAACAGATGTACCTGCCGTGGTGTTCATCTCCTACCACTATCCGCCATCAAACGAGATCGGCGCGCGGCGCAATGGCGCGCTGGTGCGCTGGCTCGTCGAGCACAACATGCACGTTATTGTGGTGAGCAAGTTCGGCGATCGCTCATTCGTCTCTGTCAACTCGGATCCATCCATCACTGCAGTGAGGATTGCAGACTCCAGCAGGTGGCTGATGAGAAGCGTTGTGCGTGCGAAGCAGCGGCTTAGCCGAATGCACTCGCAGCTGACGGCGCACTTCGGCACGGAGGCGCAGCCAATTCCGAGCACGCCGTCACACTCCGGCTTGCAGAAATCCTCTGTCTCGTTGCGCGAGAGACTCGTTAACCTGATCGTTTGTCTAGATCAATATAAATCGTGGTCATGGCGGGCGGCGTGGGGCGCACTTCGAGCCAGTAAGAGGCTCAAGGCGCGCGCCGTGATCGCTTCTGGCCCCCCTATGACAAACTTGCTGGCGGGATTGTGGGTAGCGCGATTCCGCAAAATTCCCTTCATAGCTGACTGTCGTGACCCCTGGTACTCGGGGGTTGAGCTATTCCCTGGGATACCGGCGCTCGAGCAGAGGCTGCGACGATCAATGGAACGAGTGTTGGTCCAACGGAGTACGGCGGTCATAGTTACGACCGACCTGCTCGCTCAAAGGCTGATGTCCACCTACCCCGCAGCCCGCGAAAGAATACACGTCGTGCGCAATGGCTTCGACGGAAAGGCGCGGCAACTGCCGACCTTGACTGGACACTTCTTGCGCTTCCTTTATGCCGGCGAAATCTATGTGAACCGCGATCCCTTCGCCTTTCTTTCGGCGCTCGAACGACTGCTTGCGCTTGCAGACACGGATGCCTCTCGGATCAGCGCTACCTTTGTCGGTTCCTGCGAGACCTATCGTGGCGTGCGCCTCGCCGACTGGCTTCACGGCAAACGGTGCGCAGCGCACGTACGCGTGCTGCCGCCGGTTGCAACGCAAGTTGTCGAGTCGATGAAGGCTGAATCCACGGTGCTGCTCAATTTCGCACAGAAATCGCCCTTAACGGTGCCCGCCAAGACATACGAACACATGGCGAGCGGCCGGGAGGTCCTCGTCATGTGTGAAGCTCACAGCAGCACGGCACGATTGGTCAGCGGTATTCCTGGCGTTACTTGCGTCGACCCCGCGGAAGACGTTTGTTTGGATCTCGCGATGAAGGACTTATATCGCCGCCACGTGGCGATGGGAATGCTGACGGCGCCGCCGGTATCAGCGGTGCAGGAATTCTGTCGCGAGGTACAAAGACCAGCGTTTATACAACTGGTGTGTTCCCTGTTGCGAGGAAAGGTCAATCAGCTGACGTAAGTGAGCAGTACCGCGTTCCACCTGCAAAGAGCGGTCGACTGCTTTCATGGGCTGACCATCGAGTCAGTTGCGCCCACTCCTACTCAATGCCCGAAGGTTCATCGGCGCTAGTATAGTACTCGCCATAGGCATAGTATTTTTCGGTCAAGCTCGCCACACGCCCATTCAGTACCAGGCCGAGCGGCTTGTTCTCTGGAACGCACCTGATCGCCTCCAGGACGGCCCTTTGGGGTGTCACATTGGATCTCACAACGAGCACCACTTGCCCAGAAATTTGCACCATGGCGCGCGATTCGCTCGATGACAACAGCGGTGGTGAATCGAACAATGCAATACGCCGCGGATTCGCCGCAATAATGCGGTCGACAACTTGGGTCATCCGAACGCTGGCAAGCAACTCGGTGGCGTTTTCGCGCTGCGTGCCCGCAGACAGAATACTCAGTCCCGGTATGTTGGTGGGTAATATCGCTGACTCGACATCAAGTCCAGGATGGACCACCGCATCGAGCAGACCTGGCGCACGCTCGACACCAAGTATGCGACTTAGGTGCAACTTGGCCACATCGGCATCGACCAAGACAACTGACACGTCTTGCTCGCGCGCGATGCTCAAAGCGAGATTGAGGCTGGTGAAATCTTGCCGTCTCCTGGCAGAGCGCTTGTCAACATAACCAGCCGTAGATCAGTCGCTCCGTCGGGCGCCTGTACCAGAGCCTGCGCGATGATTGGACGCTTGATTCGTCGATAATAATCAGCGAATTGACGCTCTTGGTCCGCGTCAGGGAGGAATCGCCGCTTACGCAGCTCGGCGCGATCCAGATTCAAACTCCGGATCCGGGTGGGTTCGCGACGAGACAGCGACGCGCCATTGGTAATCACGTTGACCGTCGTCCGTGTTGGCTCCTTGCGGGCCTCTGGAGGTGTGTCTCTGCCTGTCCCCGCGAGACTAGTTGTCCTGCCCGGAACAGAGTCCATTGGTCTCACAACGTTACCCCAAGTGCTGCCAGTGAGAGACGCACACCTTGCCGGTTGAGCCAGAGAACCGCTGCAAAGGCCAGCAGCAAACCAACTACGAGGCTCGTGAACCGCCGCGAAGCTGCGCGCTCCGCGCGGTTCGGCTGCTCGGGAAATGCAAGGCCAACCACACCCAACACGGGCAGCTGCGTGAGCTCCGCAAGATTGCGCATCGAGCCAACAACCGGGCGCAGCAGATGCAACAGGTAGGCGAGGACTGCTCCCACCAACAGAGCGCCCCCCCACCGCAGCCAGTAGCGGGCCGCGCATAGGGAACACCGGCATAATGGACGCCCGTGGCGGTTGCAGGATCTCAAAGCGCACGGCCCCCGCGCTATCGGCCTGCTCGCCCAGACGCGCTTTGGCATAATTAGCTAGCAATGCAGAATACTCTGCCTGACTCGCGTTATAGTCCCGAGTTAGGGGTGGCGTAATCTGACTCAACTCGGGACGTGCTCTCCAGCTTCTGGCGCAGTTCCGTGGTCCTGATTGCATGCTGCTGAAGCTCTGACCGCAGGGAGGCAATTTCCAGATCCGCACTATTCAATGCGACTTGTATGTTCTGATAGACGGGATTGGCCGAGGCGCCGCTCGAGGCAATAGCATTAGGGTCGCCACCACGCAAGCGTTCCAACTCTGCAGCACGGCGTAGCTGCAAATCGTGCAGCTTCTCCCGTGTCTCCACGACTTGGGGGTACTGCTCGGTGAACTTGACGCGCAATTCGTCCAGCTCGGCCTCTGTCTCCCTGATCCGGGCCACCGTATCGTCGGCTGTGATCTTACCGGGCACACCCAACGTGGGCGTACCCACAGTCGCGGTAGTCAGCGCAGTCGAACGCAATTGCCGATCCAGCTCCGCCCGGCGCGACAGAGCGATGGATAACGAGGTCTGCGCTTTCTCCGTGGCTGTCAACTCGGCCTGAAGTTGTGCGAAGTAACCGCCTTGTTCCGCCGGCAGAGCACTGAGATTGCGCCCTTTGAACTGCGTCAGGCGGTCCTCCGCCGCACGCAGTTGACTCTCGTGTTGCCGTATCTGCGTCTCGAGAAACTTTTGGGCACTCTCTGCTCCCGCCCGTTTGCCACCCTGGGTGTGCTCGATGAGCGTGGTCAGCAACATCTGGACGACACGCAGGCTGCGAGTACGATCATTGTCTCGGTAGGTGATGTCGTAAATGCTGCCTGCAGTTGCTCGCTCGTTGTCGCGTGGACTTGCGCTGGATACTGAGATACCCACCCGCTTTTGCAGCTCTTGGAGCACGCGCTCCTGGTCGCGAGGCTTCTGTGTTTGAGCAGTGAGAACCCCTGTCTCGCGCGCAATCGTCTCAAGCTGCGGTCCATCGAGCAAAGACTGTCGTACGAAGTTGAGCTGGCCGACAACATCTTGGTCAACGGTAAGGCCTTGCAGCGCCGGATGAAGCGGGGAGAGCGTATCGACGAAGATGCGCGCGCTCGCCTCGTACCGATCCTGAAGGGCGAAGATATAGAGCCACCCGGGGACGGCAACCACGTAAACCGCGACCAGTCCCCACCAGCGGAACCGCCAGGCGCTGCGCGTCGCCTCTAGGACCGCGTCAATGAGCTGGTTCATGGCACCAAAACCTGGTAGCGTTGGGTTGCGTCACTATTGCGCACCTTTACGCCAGACAATCACTTCCGCTGTCTGCAGCAGAATGCTCAGGTCGAGCAGCAGACACTGATTTTTCGCGTAATACAAATCGTATTCAAGCTTCTCCAGAGCAGCTTCCTCTGACGCTCCGTAAGATAGATACAGCTGCGCCCAGCCTGTGATGCCGGGCTTAACGCAATGCCGTTCGTGATAGTACGGAATTTTGCGGCCCAGTGATTCAACGAACTCCGGCCGCTCGGGACGAGGCCCGACAAAACGCATGTCTCCCAGAAGGACATTTACCAACTGTGGCAGCTCATCGACGCGAAAAATGCGCGCGACCGCGCCGACCCGTGTCACACGCCGATCGCCCTTCTGCGCCCATCTAGGCCGGCCATCCTGCTCGGCATCCACGTGCATGCTGCGAAATTTGAGCATGCCAAAATTGCGCCCCCCAAGCCCGACACGAATTTGCCGGTACAGCACCGGCGCGCGGATCCCGTCTTCCCACTTTATCGCGAGAACCGTGACTAGCATGAGTGGCCAGGTCAACATCAGAAGCAGCAGGCTCGCAATGACATCAAACCCGCGCGCCGTGATTTTACGCACCGCCGTGCAGCAGAAGCCCGAGCCGAAGATCATCCAACTCGCAGTGAGCACATCCAATCGCAATTTCCCCGTCTCGCGCTCCAAGAAGTCCTCCAACTCCGTGATGCGAATGTTGCTCATGCGGCAAGCGAGCAGTTCCTGCACGGGAAGGTTGCCACGGCGGTCATCCATGGCCACCACTATCTCGTTCACCTCAAGTCTACGGCACAGCTCCAGCAGAGACCCGGTCTGCAGTAGCAGCTTCTCGTGAAAAACCCCGACGGCATCCCCACGGCTGGTGACATACCCAACGATTCGAAATCCGCGCTGATCGGTGCGACGCCGTAACCGCGCGATATTGGCCGCCCGAGCGCCGGCGCCGTAGACAAGTACGCGTCGCTTGAAAATGTCTGCATCGACAATTTTCGACATCAGGGCGCGAGTCGCCAGACATCCGCAAAAGCCCAACAACATTGTTAGGCCCATCACCCCACGACCAAGGCGCAGGCTGGGCACAAGGTAGTAGACAATTGCCACCAGAACGAACGCCACCGACGCGCCGACGCCAACACGAACAACCGTGCCCACCGTCCTCGATCGTTGGCGTGGACTGTAGAGACCGACCGAGATTAAGCCGAGCAGCATTGTGGCGGAAAATAGCGCGGCCCTAGCCCACAGCGGCCCGACTTCGTCCTGCGCAGCGACGATCCCTTCGTCAAATCGTATATCGGCCGCGAGGTAGAACGCGCCAAAGCAAACCGCCGCCTCAAGGGCCGCAAAAATCAGAATCTGGGGATGTAATCCGAGAAACCGCAAGGATCGACACCGCTTTAATTTTGCTTTCCGCCCTCCATCCGGAGGGTCGGCCCCCATCGCGACACAGAATTTACGCGTGCAGACGTCAGTCAGCGACCCTGATTTCGACTCTATCAGGAATTGAATCTGAGTTTTAGGCCATTGCGCAGCTTACGCCAGTCCGCAAAACCCGCCGCTTTACCCACAGATACTGGTCCGCCGAGTGCGGGAACGAAAATACTACCAGACGCTCCGCCTAAAGCGGAGCTGTGAACTCGAGACTGAAGGCGTCACGGTTCGCCGCTAGCTCGCGAGTGCATAGGCACCTAAGACCGTGTACCTCCAAGCCGCAACCTTCAGAAAAACATCTTACCCCCGATAGATCTTCGTGTTAGATCGCGAGGCTCTCCCTTCAGCGTAGACCGGTACTCGAGGCGCAACAAAGTTATCCATCCGCAATTCGCTGACTCTGTCGTGTCGCTGAAGCCTGACTGAACCGCGGCCAACCGCAACGCAGACACTCGTGGGAGCAAACACCGCCTGAAGTGTCTTGATATTTATGGGCGGCGGACCATGCGCAGACGGCAGTCGATGGCCTCCATTCGCGCAGAGCTGGTGTATGTGTGAAGCCCGACGGCGTTGGGCAGGCGCGCTGGCGTGATGGAGCCGACAGGCGCCTCAGCGTACTCGCTCTCATCCAGCGTGCTAATTTCCCGCAGGTTGATCGCCCCACCATAGGTACTGCTACCATCCTGCGCCGGGCGGATGATCCGCCCTCCCTGCCGGATTATCGATCCTGCGTTGCGGGCGATGCGGGCGTCGTGCGAGATGGGGTTCGACGGATGCCAGATCCACTCGCCATCAACGCGGTCCGAATGAAACACCAGCAGTTGAGAGGTGTGCCGGTCCTCGCCTTCCACGAGCGAAGTAAAAAACCAGAGGCGCCCGTTGTGGTGAAGGACAGAGGTATCGAATGCGGGCCCGTTGTAAAGAACCCTGACGAACTCCCATTGCAGCGGCAGCGTGATCGAGCGGTAGAGTTCAACGGTGTTGTTAAAGCCCGTCTCCGGTATCATGAACATTTGACCGTGCTCGAAGATGCACGGATAGGCTACGTGGTACGGACGTTCGAGAACTGGTCGACTGCGCTCACACGGCCCCGGGCGTCCACCGCCCCGCACACGATACGCCCTTTCTTGTGATCCTCGCTGAAGTCCTCCATGTACAGTATGTCTGTATGACCCAAGGACCACAGAAACGGATCCGCGTACCAATGGCCGGCCGGCGCCTGCAGCCATCGATAGCCCTTTGTGTCGCAGAGGGCACGGCCCTGATCGCGGATCGGACGCACGCCCACTCGCCACTGTTCTACCCGCTCTCGCTGTCGGCTCCGATGGCGGAGCTGACGGACGCCCATGTGGAGCAGGGCCCGGCTCACTTCGGTGACGGTGACCGCATGCGGTTCCAACATCGTGCCACTTCGTTGGACCGCGATGGGTTGCAGCTCCGCACCCCGTGCCCGCACTGCTTCCCAACCCCGCAGGGCCAACGTGCGCAATGCAGACAGCCACAGGTTTCGCCCGAGTAGCCGCACGGCCCTGGAGTTTCTGGCGACGGAAATGCCTGAGACGAGAGGCACGACGCCGGCTCCGAGGCAGAACGGCCGAGCTTCGAAGAGTTGAAGCCCAACAAAAATACTACAGCGGCCGGTCGGCGCGGCTCGCGAAGAGATTGTTCACCAGCTCTGCACTTTCGGCTTCGGAAGGCGTAGGGGCAACCCACCACACTCCAAACGTCGCGTTGGCTGAGAAGGATGCATGCCCCAAAAGGACTTAGACATGAGCACATCAGCTTCCGTGCGGCCAGCGCGGCCGGGAGCTTTTCATTCGCACCCTCAAACAGAATGGTCTCGGACGACCGATTTTCTGTGCAGGATGTGAGTAGACGGGCAGCTTCAGCTGCACCGCAGCCGCTTGTCCTGCTATCCATCCACCGATACAACTTGATCAGCGCGCGCACGCCTGGCGAACCTCCGTGCCGAACAAGTCGCGGACTTACCACGGCGATCATCGCTAGCTGGAGGTAATCCGTGCACGACAACTGGCTTAGCAACTCGCGGTGCACAGCCAATAGCGGGCCGCGATCGAGGAGCACCCCGATTCGCAACCTGCGTGGACTGCTCAAGGGGGTCAATC
This sequence comes from uncultured Pseudomonadota bacterium, assembly GCA_963839055.1. Taxonomy (GTDB): domain Bacteria; phylum Pseudomonadota; class Gammaproteobacteria; order Steroidobacterales; family Steroidobacteraceae; genus 13-2-20CM-66-19. The sequence goes on from CAWITP010000001.1 coordinate 455,049, forward strand.
GCGAAGATGCAGCCATTCCCATGCACCACTGAGACAACGACACATGGCTGAGCGGTCAGGCCGGGATCCGCAGCGGCGCGTCGCGTCGAACGACTTCCCGGTAGATTGAAAGCAGCGCAGCAGTGTAGTCATCCACCGTGAAACGCCGCACCACTTCAGCCCCCTGCTCCCGAAGTCGCACGGCCAGCTGTGCATCGCGCAGGACTCGGATAAGCGCAACGGCGAGCGCGTTCGGGTCGCGCGGCGGCACTAGCAACCCGCTCACTTCGTTCTGCACGGCCTCCTCGACACCGCCTACGCAAGTTGCAACGATTGGCAGCCGGGAGTGCATCGCTTCAAGTAACACCAGCGGCGATCCCTCGCTGCGGGAGGGTAAGACAAAGATATCCGCAAGCCCGAAGTACGGCCAGGCGCTCGGCCGGTGGCCGGCGAAAATAACGCTTGTACCGAGCGGATGCGCTTGCTCTTTGAGGCGACCAGCCTCAATCCCGTCACCGACAATCAACAACCGGACGTTCCGCCATTCGTCGTCGCGCTTCAGTTGGTCGAACGCCCGGATCAGCTCCGCATGGCCCTTTTCGGACGACAGGCGCCCCACAGCCAGCAAAATGACATCGGTAGCGGCGATACCGAGCTCCGCGCGAAGCTGTGCCAATATTGGCCGTGATGGCGACGGACCGGGATCCGACGCGTTTCGTAGCACTGTGAGACGCTCTGCACGGACTCCCCTGGCACGCAATTCACGCTCAAAATCGCGGCAGCAGGTGATCACTCGATCTGCTCGTGGCAAGGTAAAGCGATCGAGCTGGTTATACAGACGTACCCTAAGCGACTCAGTGGTATAGCCATGATGGAATGCCAGCCATGGACACGTGGCCGCCGCCGATCTGATTCGGCGTCGTGCAAACCACACCAGCGCGTGCGTCTTGAAGCCATGGCTCTCGATCAGATCAGGTTGCTCGCGCTCCAGCGCGTAAGCGAGAGCCGCGACTACGGACCAGTCGAATGCATGCCGCTCGCTGAGTGTCAGCAGGGGCACCTGCGCACAACGCGCAGCATCGATGAACGAGTTCTCCGCGACCGCAGGGTTTGAGCGCACGGTAGTGATCAGCGACTGCGAGATTCGACCGCGCGCGCGTTCTGCAAAAGCTAGCAACACCTTGATCGGACCTGTGACCGATCTCCCCTCGATCACGGAAACTACCCGTAGCGATCGCTCTGCGGAAACCTTCAATCCCCGCTCCGTCATGTCATCCCAATAGGTGGTGGCGAACTTCATCAAATAAATCAACGACATTCACGTGTACTGTCCGCTTTACCACGACCCGTGTCGAGAATCCCACGCATATGCTCTAATTTGCCACCAAAACGACAACGAGAATTCCACAGGGGAATGCCATGAGCAGCGCGGATGTAGTCTGCAACATACTGGAAAAAGACGGCGTCGTGGTCCTGCCGGAGTTCATCAGGGGTGCCCGCCTGACCAGCATGCAACACGCGTTCTCCCGCGCGCTCGAGCGCCTCCGCGCAAACTCCCTCGACGGATATGAAGAAACCGAGCGCCTGCGCGACATGATCGAGCATCCGCTGCTGTTGGATCAAGGTTTTTTGGACCTGGGCCTGGATCCGATGATCACCGAAGTCGTGCAACGCTATGTCGGACCCCAATTCCAACTGACCGAGTGCAAGGGGTGGCTATGACGAATCAGCCGCAAAGACTGGCATGGCTGGCACGGCGACGCGTGGTATGACGAGCAGGTAGTTCGCGATTGCATTCCCAGAGAGGTGAAGGTGGGTCTATATCTCACCGACGTCGATTCGGGCGGGCTCGCTTACATGAAAGGCTCGCATCAGAAGTTGCGACCGCGCCTGCACTCGCGCCAGGAGGGCACAAACGCCTCGTGGGGTGAGCGAGTAGATGTGCACGGCCCCGCCGGCACAGTGGTTGTATTCGACACGTCTGGAGTCCATCGTCAGGCGCACCCTATTCTCAAGATCAGGCACGCACTGTTCTATTGTTACCACGATCCTTCTGTACCGCTCCAGGCCGAGGATATTGCGTACAATCGCTATGCCCCCTTGCGACTCAACGCTGCATTTCTCGGTGATCTGACGACCGAACAGCAACGCGTCCTCGGCTTCGGTGACGCGCGCCATTTTGTGCATGGCTACCAGCGGGACATTGCTCATCCAATGGCCCATTCCGCATTCTCCGCCCTGCTCGAAGCCGGTCTATGGTTCGAAGAGCATTGCGAACCGATTCTGCTGGCGAATAAAGGCCATTCGTGCGAGGCTAGCCTCCACTACAATACCGCTCGAGAACCGTAACGATCGGAAACCCGCCTAATGCGCGTGGTATGGATCGTGGGGTTGGTGCCGAACAAGGTTGGTGGCATTGAGCGCCTGTGCGTGCAACTCGCACAACTGAACAGAGACGATGGCATCGACACTCATTTCGTCTTCGAGGCATCACCATGTGGGCCGCTGGCGACACAGCTGGCCGCGCAACGCGCTGTGTGTCACGTCGTTCCCCAGGTTGGAGTGCTTGGCTTTAAGCAGGATCTGGCGCTCTGGCGAATCCTCCGCAAGGCCGATCCGGACGTTGTTCATCTGCACTTGTGCGAATTCCGCTGCCTGTTTCTTGCGTTGACGCAAATTTTGCGGCTGCCCGTTCTCGCTACGTATCATTACTCTGGCGAGCCTACACAGTCACACGGCTGGCGACACCTTCTAAAACGCCTAAGGTGGTCGTTCCTCTCGCGATCACTACGTGCCATTACCGCAGTCTCATGCGCCGCTGGGGACAAACTGACCGCCGACTATCTCGTGCCGCGCGGCGCGTCGCGATCATCTACAACGGCACGAATCTGCATAAGGCGGGCGCGCTCCAAACGGCAAAGGCGACGAAAGCCGCGCCGCCAGTCCCAGCTCCAGGACCGGCAGTAGCGTTTGTTGCTGCCCTGATACCCGAGAAGGGTGCTGCCGTCGCAATCCGAGCGCTCGCCTTGTCGAGCGATCTGCTTCCCGGAGCGCGCCTCTCCGTCGTTGGCGAGGGACCGGAATTGGCCAGCCTGCAGCGATTAGCCGCAGCTCTCGGGCTGGGCGAGCGTGTCGCATTTCTCGGTCACAGGAGTGATGTGCCGCAAATCCTCGCACGCCACGACATTGTGGTTGTTCCCTCGATTTGGGCAGAGGCGTTCGGTTACGTCGTGATTGAAGCCATGGCGGTTGGTTGTGCCGTGATAGCGTCAGCGGTAGGAGGGATCCCAGAGATCATTACGGACACCGAAGACGGCTTGCTGGTGCCGGCCGGGGACTGCAACGCCTTGGGGCACGCGATCGGGCAGCTCTGGAGCGATGTAGAGTTGAGACGACGGCTCGTCAGCAACGCACGCAGAGTCGTCGAGAGGCGTTTCGACTTGGCCCAATGCGCCCAACAATACCGAGATTTGTATACACGTATCGCATCACCAAGGTTGGCTGCACGAGGCAGATTGCGCCCGCACCCGCTAAGAACCCGGACAAATCTGCCGCCAATGACGTCGGCGGAGTACTCTGATTCAGCCAAAGCTCGTGCGGCCCGGCCCATCGCAGCGCGTTTGTCCGGACTGTCGAACAGGTGCACAAGTGATTGCACGAAAGACTCCGGCGCGTCAGCCAGCTCGACACTGACTCCGGACTGCAGATTGATCCCTTCGCACGCAACCGGGGTCGCAACGATGCATTTTTGCATGGCGCATGCCTCAAGAATTTTAAGCTTGGTGCCACCACCATCGCGGATCGGGCAGACATAGACAGCCGCGGAGTCGATCAGCGGTCTTACGTCGGGAACCAAGCCGTGCAGTGTTACACCGGCGACCGTGCGTGCAGCTCGTATTATGACTGGCGGCGCATTTGCTCCAACGATGTGCAAGGTGGCCTTGGGCCGCAGCTTCAGTAGCCGCGGCCATATCTCCCGAAGCAGGTACATCACTGCAGCAGTGTTGGGATACCAATCCAACGTTCCAACGAAAATGGTCGAATCCGGCTGCTGCGTGCTACTGGCAGGTCGAAAATAGACACTGTCGATCCCGTTCGGAATGATCTCAACGCGTACACCGTGCACGACTTCCTTAAGCCGTTGTGCGTCCAGCTCGGAACACACTATGTTTGCGGCGAAATGGGTCACCTGCTCGCGCTCGTAGGCGGCGAGGCGACGGGCCTCCTGCCCGAAATACAACTTCTTTAGGGGATTGATTTCGGTTCCTGCGCGCCGCCTCATAAGGTGGGACTCAACGTTGTGATGCCCGAGCGTCGCCGGCACTACCGGCAACAGTTCGCGATAGCAGCCAGCGAAATCGTGTCGAAATGCGCTAGGTCATAGCGCCTGCGGTTAACCAGCTCGGCGATCGCGCTGATTGCAGCGGGACTTCGCAGCCAGTCTGCGATGTAGCCACTGCCGGCAAGCAGACTCTCCAGGGCTGTGCGTGCTTTGCCCAATGGTCGCGTGAGCCGCTCGATGGGCACGAACTTCACTTCGCGGCAAATTCGGTTGAGCTCTCGATGGCACTCGGCGATTCCCTCTTGCCTGTCAGGAAACAGCGTACGTATCAGCGGCTCCTGGACGAAAGCAACCAGGTCAACGGGGTGTCGCTCAGCGAGGGCCTTGAGAAGGTCGTAGGCACGAATCAAGGCCCCGGATCTTGGAGGATAGGGCACCATGTGTGATACCCAGAGAAACTGCATGACTTACACCCGTGCCGCGCGCGCCAGCGGCTTTGGCTGGGAGGTCGCCATTCCGGCAATCAGTCCAAACAACAGCCAGATGAGGTTGCTGTACGCCTGGGACAGGAAGAAACCGGCAACCAGGTTTCCGATCAGACTTACTCTCAGATTGGCGGCCAGGATGCCGCCCGCTACCGCTTCATTCGACTTAGCGACGCTCCCCATTTGCACGAGACACCCGAGGGCGCGCCAGGACAGCCACTGCATCCGCAGATACAGGAAGAGACCCAGGAATCCGAGTTCTACTGCAATCTGCACCTCTGAGTTATGTGGTGCGCGAAATTGTCCGCCAGTCATCATGTCCACTACCTCGAATGCTCCCAGGCCAAATCCAATCGGCCTTTGCAGCAGACTCTTGATAGAGCGCGCCCAGATGTCGGTACGCGCGTCGTGGCCGGACTGCATGTTGTAGTCGTTGCTCAGGTCGGTGAAGCTCTCAAGTCGCTGTTGTGTCTCGATTGGAAGCATCGGCCAGGAGATCACGGCAGCCGCGGCGAGCGCGATGAGCACAGTCAGGACGCGGCCGCGATGCGTCTGACCGTCTTTGCGCTTGGGGCGGGTAGAGCTCATCGCGAACAGACACACGATGACTGTCCCGAGACCCAGTGCGCCTCCCCGCGATCCCGTGAGGACTACCGTAATGATGGAAACCACGCATACCGCAAGCCAGAAAACCCGCCGCGCTCCCTTAGAGGTCACGGCCATTCCATATCCAATTGGCAAGGTCGCCACGAGCACATAAGCAAGATCGTTGGTATCGTAACTCGACTCCACCGCCGCCCTGCCGCCGCTGTATGAAAGGAGCGCCGTAGCAGCCAGCATGCCGGCAGCAACGAAGATTGCAGAAGACAAGCGGCGGATACTGCGCCAGTCACAAACCGCCCGAAAAATCAGCCAGAACTCGGCCGCGGTTGCGGTCAAGTCCAATAGACTGCGAAGTGTTTGGGACTTCCAAACGGAGAACGCCAGGCTGCATACGGCAAGTGCACCCAACGCCGTCGCCGTTCGACACAGGGGCGATGACAGAAAATACGTGTTCCAGGATGTCCGTGCTCGACGATTCCAATAGGCCAGCAGCGCCACAGCAATCGCAATCTTCGCAAGCGGCGCCCCACGTAGCACAGGTACAAATTCAGTGACGCGACCGACTCCGACAACGATTAGCGCCACTACGCTCCAGCCAAACACCCCAACGCCTGGGCGATCGGCACGCCGAGGCGGCGCGCGTCCGATCGGGACGTAGCTGGGTCGCATAACTGTTCGATATCGCTCGCGTCTAAATAGGGTGCGACGGACACGGCCGCGTGGGTGTGGACATAGAGCCAGACGACCCGGTGCAGCCTGTAGAGGTCATTGTGCCGTTAAGATACACTCGCAAATCGGACACACCAAATTATGGCGTCCAACGCATCGTCGGGTTGCCGGCAGTGAAGACCGCGTTCTGGATCAGCTTCGGATTCATTGCCTACGTTTATGCCGTGTACCCCATCGCGATCTGGGCGGCTTCGAGGCTCCGCCCGTGGGCATCGAGGACTCCACCACCTGACCCCTCAGAAACGCAACGCGTGCTCGTCAGCGTCTGCATCGCAGCTCGAAACGAAGCCGCTCGACTGCCACGTAAGATTGACAACCTGCAGTCGCAAAATTATCCGCAGGAGTTGATCGAGATTATCATTGCCTCGGACAGTTCCACCGACGATACCCTGCAAGTGCTCAGTGATGATGGCCGCGCACATGTTCTCGATTGTGCCTCGAAGGGGAAGGCGGCAGCAGTCAATTGCGCCGTGGCAGCCGCACAAGGCTCGATTGTTGTTCTCACCGACGTGCGGCAACAGCTCAGCGAGGGTGCCATTGCTGCACTGGTTGAGCGACTCCAGTGCGATCCTACTGTTGGAATTGTAAGTGGCGAGCTCGTGCATCTCAAACCGGGTTCTCAGGTGGAATCTTCCATAGGTCTTTACTGGCGCTACGAAAAATGGATTCGCCGTTGCGAGAGCGCATATTTCTCGACAGTGGGTGCCACAGGAGCACTCTACGCCATGCACAGGGATGACTTTGTGCCGCTGCGCGATGGGACGCTTCTCGATGATTTTGACGAACCTATGAGCGTAATCAGGACCGGCAAGCGAGTCATACTCGATGACCAGGCTAAAGCCTACGATCGACTCGAAACAAACATTGCCGCTGAACGTCGCCGCAAGATCCGCACACTTGCTGGAAATTGGCAAAGCCTTTGTCGTAACTTATGGCTACTGGACCCTTGGTCGAACCCGGTATGGTGGCAATATTTGTCTCACAAGCTGGGCAGGCTTCTGGTTCCGTTTGCTCTCATCAGCCTGCTCGCTAGCTCCAGCGTAGTTACCGACCGCACATACAACGGGTTCGCTGTGGTACAGGGACTATTTTGGGCCTGTGCGCTGGGTGGAACATTGTGTCCGACGATCCAGCGATTTCGCCCTATTGGACTAGCAAGTGTGTTTTTGCAGTTGAATCTGGCTGCGGTGCTCGGATTGGCTTACTTCAGTCTTCGCCGAACGGATGCGGTGTGGGATCGGTAGGGTCGGCAGCCCTTCCGCGCAGCGCACAGTCAGTGACCGGTGGCTGGTGATGCCTTCGGCGCACTCGCCACCGTCGTCCTTGGCAGTTTCGGAATGGAATCCTGATCCTCAGGCTGCGACGTTGTGTCTTCCAGCCCAGATCGATTCGGACAAGGCTGCAGGCTGGCACCATCGTATCCGACCTGTGAGAGCAATCCTTCCAGATGGCTTTCCTTCGGGGACGGCATCGGCACATCCACCCAGTACACCGGCCCCCGAAACTTCCGCTCGGTGATTTCAGGCTGCAGCCCAAGTTGAGTTACGTACTGGGCGCGTCGCTCCGCGCGCTCGCGTTTGCTGAAGAGACCGACCGAGAGTCGCCGATCGGGGGGTGCGGACTTCATGATGTGCGTATCGGTGAAGCCGGCCTTCTCGAGTTTCTGCGCCGCCCGCGTGACTTCCTCGTCACTCTGTAAGGCACCGATGAACACCCAGTAACCGGTGATGGCATCGCCCTCCTCGGCTCGCTGCTCGGAATCGAACCCCAGATTGCGCAGCACACCGGCTGCCTTGGCGGCGCTGGAGAGATCCTTGAATGGGCCGAGGGAAGTGCAGGCCTGGGTCGGCGCAGGATGCGGATAGCGGCGCAGCGACATTTTCTGCGCACCGCCGTTGCCATCGCCGCTTTCCGGGTTATCGGTGAGCAGCTGCAGTCGCGGCAGTCTGGATAAGCCTTCCTGCGAGGTGTTTTCCCGCGGCACATCGACCCACTGTGCCCATGCCAGGAATAACAGGTTGATACACGCCAGGATGAGAAACGCCGTACGCATGTGTCGCTCGCCGGCAGGGCCTGTGTCATTCATTGGTTCGACTGCCCGCACAGCAAAGCTAGCACGCCGGATGGTCGCGCGACCACACGGCCAGCCCGTGCAGAACCAGGTCCGGGACGACAACACAGCAGCTGCGCACCAGGGGCTTGATCACCTTGGCGCCACCGCCCGTCACCAGGACAATCGGCCGGCGTCCCAGCAGCGTGAGTCCTTCCTGCACGGCCCGATCGATGGTGGCCGCGACGGCGTGCAGCGCGCCCTGGCTGATCGCACCGCGGGTGGTGGTCGCGAACAAGGTTCGACCGCCCACGGAGCCGCCACTCGCCCGCCGCCGGATGCCATGCGTCTGATGGAGCAGGCTCAGCACCATCAGCGCCGGTCCGGGAATAATCGAGCCACCCCGGTGAAGGCCCGTGCCATCTACGAGGTCTACGGTGACTGCGGTACCGATGCTGGCCACAACGGTCGGTTCTCCTGCGCCGAGATGATGAGCGCCAATGGCGGCAACGAAGCGATCGACGCCGAGGCGCCAGGGCTCGAGATATTCGGTACTGACACCGGCAGCGTGGCGCTCTGAGCGGACAAACTCCGGCGCGGGCGCGTTCGCCTGCCGCGCAGCCGCAATCAGTTTGCGATCGACGCCGTCGCCCGCGACGCTCGAGATGACGATGCGCTGCGGTGACTTGCGGCCGATGATGCGGCGCGCGTAGTCCTCGGTCGCCCAGTGCGTCACGACGGCGGCACGCTGTGCGTCCATGCGGCCGTTCTGCAGCCGGGCCCATTTCACGCGCGTGTTGCCGACATCGACCAGCAGGACGCCCATTACACCGGCCTGACGGAGGCGTCTCCCGAAACGAAACGCATCAGCTCTTGAGGCGTCTCGACGAGCAGCGCCCCATCCACATCGATGCCGCGCGCCACCCCGGCAAACTCGCCCGCTACCGTGCGCACCACGATCTCACGGCTGCGCAGCGCATCCGCAGCGAGCCATTCCTGCACGAAAGGCTTGAGTCCCTGCTTCTCGAAATCCACCAAGCCCTGCAGGCAGGCGCTCACGAGCGCGGCCGTGACGGCGTTGCGCGTGGGGTGCGCAAGTCCCGCGGTCATGAGATCGCTCGGCAGCAGTCCCGTCTCCCGGATGGCGTCACGGATCTGTCGACCGAGTGCCACATTGACGCCGATGCCAATCACGACGCTCGCAGGCCCGGCCGCTTCGGCGCGCAGCTCGATGAGGATCCCGCCGAGCTTGCGATCCTGCACCAGGAGGTCGTTCGGCCATTTCAGGCGGATGTCGTGGAGGCCGAAGCTGCGTAGCCCGCGCAAGGCACACACGCCGATCACGAGACCCAGCGCTCCCAGATCGCGCGGCAGCTGCGCGAACGTCCAGCTGAGCGACAGACAGATCGCACCTCCCGGAGGCGCCAGCCAGCTACGCCCCTGGCGGCCTCGTCCTGCCGTCTGATGCTCTGCGAGCAGCACATCTGTGCGACCAACCGGTGGCAGATGTTGCATCAGTGTCGTGTTGGTTGAGCCTACTGACCATACCGTCTCGAGCCGGCGCATCTTGTCGCGCGCCAGCGGCGACAGATGCACTGCGATGCGGGCGGCATCCAGAGGTTCGGCGCAAGCTGCGAGCTGGTAACCGCGGTTGCGCACCGCGTTCACCGGGGTGCCGAGCTGCCGCAGCGTGCGCGCGGCCTTCCAGATCGCGCTGCGACTCACTCCCAGCTCGTGGGCCAGCGCCTCGCCGGAATGAAACCCGCCGTCGGCGAGATGGGCGAACAGCACCGCAATGAGAGACTCCCCGGCGGCGGCTTGCGGTTGGGACGATGGCATCGTGGGCGCGCGCAAGCTACCTCTCATTGGGTCCGAACAGCCACAGGCGTCGTGCCCGCGGCTCTGTTCTGGCGCGGATGCGCGCGATGTTGGCCCGATGGCTGTAGGCGATCAACAGCGTCGCGACCAGCCCGAATGCCGTCAGTGGCGGATCGGTGTCCACTCCGATCAGCAGCGAGCAGACCGGCAGCGCGGCGGTCGCCAGCAGGGAGGCAAGGCTCACATAGCCGAACACCGCGACCGTCACGATCCAGGTGAGCAGCACCGGGACCAGCAGCCACGCATCCAGGCCAATGATGACTCCAAGCAGGGTGGCGACCCCCTTGCCGCCCCGGAATCCATACCAGAGGGGATAGATGTGCCCGAGGATGACGGCGATCCCGCAGGCGGCGGGCAGCCAGGCGCGCACGGCTGAGGGATCCAGCGGCACCGCCGGCAGCAGCAGCGGTGCGATGATCTGCACCGCAAGCCACCCCTTGCCCATATCAATCAACATCACCCACAGCGCGAAGGATTTGCCCTGGGTACGCAGGGCGTTGGTGCCACCGGCATTGCCACTGCCCAGGGCCCGGATGTCGATGCCCCCGCGCAGACGGCCCACGACCAGACTCCCCACGATGGAGCCGAGCAGGTAGCTGATGAGCACTTTGACGGGCAGTTCCAGCATGACCGGCCTCAGCGCGCAGTCAGCGAGGGCAAGAACACCTCGGCCATCATGCAGCGCACGCTGCCGCCGCCCAGGCGCTCGATGGTCGGCACCGGCACGGCCAGCACGCCGTCCACGGCGGCGGAGACGCGCCCGAAGAGCTCCGGCCGCAGCGCCTTGCGCGCCGTATCCGACATGACCAGCAGGCGATAATCTCCCAGCGCCTCGTCCCAACTCGCCAGCTCCAGCATGTTGCCGGCGAACTGCTCGATCTCCTCGTACGTGATCTCGATGACATCGAGCCCGCCGATCTCGAGCTTCTCGATCACCCGCGCGCGATCGACTTCCGACATCGCACAGGTGCCAAGGATCGCCATGCGCGAGCCGACACACATCATGACGTTGGTGTGGTAGTAGGGCACACCGTTGCGGTCGGTCGCCTCGAAGATCACGGGCGTGTAGTCGAGCTCCCGCGCCCACTCGTGCACCACCTCCGGATGGGTGCGCGGTGAAACACAGGCGTAAGCCAGCCGGTTACAGTGATCCAGCACCAGGCTCCCGGTACCTTCGAGGAAGCGGCCCTGTTGCTCGTGATGGCGCAGATCGAGCGTCCGGGACCTGACGAATCCCAACTCGCGACACACCGCCTCGATGACTTCCTCGCGCCGCTCGGGCCGGCGACTGGCCGGCTGCAACGGATACAACACCACCGTGCCGTCCTGGTGGAAGCTCACCCAGTTGTTGGGAAAGATAGCATCGGGCTTCGGCGGTGTTGGCGTGTCCGCAACCACGCAGACCTCGATGCCTTCACCGCGCAGGGCCGCGGCCATGCGCTCGAATTCAGCGAGCGCTGCGTCCTGTGCGGCGGTTCGCGGCGCACTCGCCGCAGCCTGCTGCATCCTGTTGGTGAGCGCGGTTTCCGGGTTGTAATCGAAGGCGGCAGGCCTAATCATGAGCACGGCACGGGCGCAGGCTTGCCGTGCTTCATCGGCCTGTGTAGCGCCCAAGCTTTCGATATTCATGAGCCCCGATGCCACTCCGCTGATCACCGTCACCGATAAGGGACTGTACTGCCCGCCCGGTGATTTCTATGTCGATCCGTGGCGGCCGGTCCGCACGGCAGTGATCACCCACGCCCATGGGGATCATCTGCGACACGGCAGCGCGCGCTACATTGTCGCACGTCCCGGGGCTGCCATCGCCAAGTTACGGCTTGGCGGCGACCGCGAGCTCGAGCCCACGGATTACGGCCTTTGCCGGCAGCTGGGGGAGACCACGGTGTCGCTGCATCCGGCCGGACACATCCTGGGCTCCGCGCAGGTGCGCATCGAGCACGGCGGTCAGGTCTGGGTCGTCTCCGGCGACTACAAGCGCCAGCCGGATCCGACCTGCGCGCCCTTCGAGGAACTGGAGTGCGATGTCTTCATCAGTGAGGCCACGTTCGCACTGCCGGTGTACTGCTGGCCGCAAACCTCCGGGGTGGTCGAGGAGATCGCCCGTTGGTGGCAGGCCAACCGCGAGCGGCGCATGGCCTCGGTGCTGTTCTGTTATGCGCTGGGCAAATCGCAGCGCGTGCTCGCGGAACTCATGGCCTTCACGGATGAGCCGGTGTACGTGCATGGCGCGGTGGATTCCCTGGTCGGGGTATATCGCCAGGCCGGTGTGCCCATGGTGCCGACGCTGCGGATTCCGCAGGATCGCAAAACGGACTTCAGTGGCGCGCTCATCCTGGCACCGCCGAGTGCGGCCGGTACGCCCTGGATGCGGCGCTTCGGCGAGCACGTCACGGGCTTCTGCTCCGGATGGATGCGGGTCCGTGGCGATCGGCGCCGGCGGGGCTACGACCGCGGCTTTGTGATTTCGGACCATGCCGACTGGCCCGCCCTCTTGCGGACCTGCCGGGCAACGCGCGCCCGCAAGGTGTTGCTCACTCACGGCTATGCGGATGCGCTCAGCCGTCATCTGACCGAGAGTGGCGTGCCGGCAGGGGCGCTCAAGACCGACTTTGGCGCCGAAGAGTGATGCGCGCCTTCAGCGAGCTGTATGAGGAACTCGACACCACCACGGCCACCAACCTCAAGGTGGCTGCGATGGCGCGCTACTTCAGACACGCCCCCGCGGCGGATGCCGCCTGGGCGGCGTATATCCTCTCGGGCCGCAGGCTCAAGCGCTTCTTAGGTCCCGCGCTCCTGTATCGCTGGCTGATCGAGGCCTGCGGCCTGCCGGCGTGGCTGGTGGAGGAGTGCCGCGCCACCGTCGGCGACCTGGCGGAGACGATTGCGCTGCTCATGCAGGCACAGGTGAATGGGGGCGAGCAGCCTGTCCCGGAAGTCTCGCTGGCGACCTGGCTCGATGAGCGGCTCCTGCCCCTGCGGGCAGTCTCTGAGGATGCGCAGCAGGCCGCCATCCTCGAGTGGTGGCGCAGCCTGCCGTACCGCGAGAATTTCCTCATCAACAAATTCCTGACCGGAGAGCTGCGCGTCGGGGTGTCGGAATCCTTGGTGATTCGCGCGTTGGCCGAGGTCCTCTCGATGCCGCGTCCTGACATCGTGCGGCGGCTCATGGGCAACTGGCAGCCGAGCGCGCGCTTCTGGGAGTCGCTCAAGTCCGCCACGGCGCCCCCGGAGGATGTTTCCGCGCCCTATCCGTTCTATCTGGCCTCACCGCTCGAGGCCGAGGTCGACACTCTCGGCGCACGCGCCGACTGGCTCGCCGAATGGAAGTGGGACGGCGTGCGCAGCCAGCTCATCCGGCGCGCCGGGCGCTGTTTCATCTGGTCGCGCGGCGAGGACCTGGTCACCGAGCGTTTCCCGGAGATCATCGCGGCCGCGGCCGCCCTGCCCGATGGTGTGGTGTTGGATGGTGAGCTCGTGGCCTGGCGCGAGGGCCGCATCCGACCCTTCGCCGAGCTGCAGCAGCGTCTGGGTCGCAAGAAGGTTTCCGCAGGACTCCTCTCCTCGGTGCCGGTTCGGTTCCTCGCCTACGATCTGCTCGAGGCCGAGAACTCGGACATCCGCACCCTGCCGCTCCGCGAGCGCCGGGCACGGCTGGAGCAGCTGCTGGCGGGAAAACCCGGTGCCTTGGGGCTTTCCGAGATCATCGCCGGCGGGGATTGGGCCGAGCTGGCGCAGCTGCGCAGTGAGGCGCGGGCCCGTTGCGTCGAGGGACTGATGTTGAAATCCCTCAGCTCCCCCTACGGCACGGGACGCCAGCGCGGCGCGTGGTGGAAGTGGAAGATCGAGCCGCACTCCTTCGATGCGGTGATGTTATATGCCCAGCCGGGCCACGGCCGGCGCTCCAACCTCTACACGGACTACACCTTCGGCGTGTGGCACGAGGGCGAGCTGCTGCCGGTTGCCAAGGCCTACTCAGGGCTCAGCAATGCCGAGATCACCGCGCTGGATCGCTGGATACGAGCACACACGCTCGAGAAATTCGGTCCGGTGAGAGCGGTGGAACCGACGCAGGTGTTCGAGCTGGCCTACGAGGGCATCGCCGCCTCGCTGCGCCACAAGTCAGGCATCGCGCTGCGCTTTCCGCGGATTGTGCGCCGCCGGGAAGACAAACCTGCGCCGGAGGCCAACACCCTTGCCGACCTGCAGGCCGTGCTCGCGCTACACCGTCAGGCACACGGCGAGGACAGCGCCGACCCGCAGCTGCAGATCGAGACTTAAGCCGGTGAGGCTTCAGCCCGGTGAGGCTTCAGCCCGGTGAGGGTTCAGCCCACTGAGGCTTCGAGCTTCGGATGCTCGTTGGTGGTGGAGCTGTCGATGTCCTGCTCAACGAGGTTCAGAGGCTCGCCGGATAGATAGCGCGCGCACTGACTTTCGGGCGCCGGCTTCGCAAACAGGAAGCCCTGGGCGAGATTGCAGCCCATCTGCCGCAGCTTCTCCAGCTGCTGCCAGCCCTCGATGCCCTCGGCGATGACCTTGATGTGCAGATGCTTGGCCATCGCAATGATGGCACTGACGATCGCGAGATCACTGGGGTCGGTGACCAGATCACGCACGAAGCTGCGGTCGATCTTCAGGTAATCCACGCGCCACTGCTTCAGATACGACAGGCTCGAGTAGCCGGTGCCGAAGTCATCGATCGCGATGCGCACCCCGAGTTCGCGCAGGCGCGCCACGGCATCGACGTTGGATTCGCCGGTGCGACTCTCGCGGCGCTCGAACACCGAGCTCTCGGTGAGCTCCAGCTGCAGCATGTTGGGCTTGACTTGGTATTCTTTGGTGAGCCGGGCGATCGTCGCAGGAAGATCCGAGCGCTGCAGCTGTACGGCGGAGACGTTCACGGCGATGGGCACCGGATTGCAGCCGGCCTGGCGCCAGCGGCACATGTCCACCATCGCGCGGTTCAGCACGAACTCACCGATGGGGACGATCAGCCCGGTCTCTTCGGCGACGCCGATGAAGCGTTCCGGCGGAATCACGCCGCGCGAGGGATGACGCCAGCGCAGCAGCGACTCGAGCGCCACCACCTTGTTGTTGTGAATATCGATGATCGGCTGGTAATGCACATCGAGCTGCGCGGTCTTCATGGCATTGCGCAGGTCGGTCTCGATCAGCATGCGGTCCTTGGACTTGCGCTCCATCGCCGGACTGAACAGCTGGAAGTTGTTGCGGCCGCGGTCCTTGGCCTGGTACATGGCCGTATCGGAATGCCGCAGCAACTCGCCCATGTCCGCGCCATCGCGCGGATAGAGGCTGACGCCGATGCTCACCGTGGTGACGAGGGGGCGGCTGTCCACCATCACGGGTGCCGCCAGCGCCTCGTTGATGCGCAAGGCGGTGTCGTGTACTTCCTCGGCATTGCGCGCATGTTTGAGGATGACGATGAATTCGTCCCCGCCCATGCGCACGACCACATCGTCCGCACGCACGGTAGCGCGCACGCGCTGCGCCACAGCTTTCAGCAGCTTGTCGCCGGTCTCGTGGCCGCGCGAGTCGTTGATGTGTTTGAAACGGTCCAGGTCCAGGAACAGGACGGCAAGTTGCGTAGCGCGGCAGCGCGCCTCTTCGATCGCCTCGGGCAGATGGGCGGCAAGATAAAGGCGATTCGGCAGTCCGGTCAGCTGGTCATGATGGGCCAGGTGGTCCAGGTGCTGCTGCTTCTCGAGCAGCTGCGCTTCGGCCTTGCGGCGGACGCTGACATCGTGCGCGGTGAAGACGATGGCCGGGCCCTGCGGCAACTCGATCGGATGGCCGCTGATCTCGGCATCGCGCACGCCGCCGTCCTTGCAGCGCTGACGGACCTGCAGCGCCATGCGCGGGCTGGGGTGACGCAGCTGCTTGAGGATCCCACCGAGGGCCTCACCTTCGTGCGCCAGCAGCTGGATGAGGGTCATCTCCAGCAACTCCTCGTGGCTGTAGCCCAAGGCGCGCTGCAGGGCGACGTTGGCGTCCAGGACCCGCAGGCCGGCCCTATCGGTCACGAGGATGCTGTCGGGAGATTGCTCGAATAGCGCATGCAACGTGTCAGGGGAGCAGCTGCTGACAGCGCCAAAGGCGGTCCCGCTGCGTCTGTTGCGCAGCCACGTGATTATCACCCCCGTCAGAAGTGCCCCGGTGGCCAGCGCCACCAGCGCAAGTGAGACCTGATTCACACTGTGCTCCGTCTTTCGCAGCCAGTGTGTCGTATCACGGGTACGGGCAGAGGTGCGCCGTGCACACTTTCCGTGCGCCTCGGAACGAGCCCCGTAAGGGGAGCGGTTAGCCCTGCAAAACCAGAGGTTTAGGTCGTGGAGACACCCACGCGGTTCGCATTCGATCAGCGTCCGAAGCGGCGTTCGCGCAGTCGGACGCTGACCGCCTGGCCCGCCTCCCCCGCGTGCTGCGCTAGCCTCAGCTGGTAGCGCCCGGCTTTCTGCTGCCAGTTATTGCGCGCGACATCGAACGAGCTCAGAAGCCTGGGGTCGACCGTCAGCGAGATGCGTCGGCTTTCCCCGGGAACCAACTCGACACGTTGGAAGCCGATGAGCCGCAGCGTCGGCGTCCCAGGCGACTCGGTGAGATAAAGCTGCGCGACCGTCGCCCCTGCGCGCTCGCCGGTATTGCGCACCGTAAAACTCACCTGCAGGCCGCTGCCGCGGGCGTGGCCCTGCAGCTGCGCATACTCGAAGTGCGTGTAACTCAAACCGAACCCGAATGGAAACGCGGCCGTGCGGTGCGCTCTGGCAAACCAGCGATAGCCAACATCCGCCCCTTCCGTGTATTCCACGCTCGAGGGTGTGTTACTTGGTATGCCGAACCCCGGCAGCTCAGGCCGCGGCAGATCCTGCAGCGACTCCGGGAAGCTCATCGGCAGGTGACCGGAAGGATTGACCTGACCCGTCAGCACTTCGGCGATCGCCTGACCGCCGGCTTGCCCCGGATACCACGCAGCCACAATCGCCTTCACCTGCGACTTCCACGGCATGGTGATGGGATTGCCGGTTTCCAACACCACGATGGTGTTGGGATTGACCGCAGCCACGGCGGCGATCAGCGCATCCTGCGCGCCCGGCAGAGTAAGATCCGGTGAGTCTGCGCCTTCGATCTCGAACTTGTTGACGAACACGATGGCAGCGTCGACGCGCTTCGCGAGCGCGGCCGCTCGTGCCGGATAGATGCCGGCATCGAAACGGAACTGCGCCGCGGGCATCCGCTTCACCAGCTCATCGTAAGGCACTGCGCCGCCGAAATGCTCCGCATCCCAGCTTCCGGCCACTCCCGCCTGCCCCAGCGGAAGGGTCGCGGTGTAACCGCCCACCGGCGTGACCTGGGACGAGCCACCGCCTGAGAGCGTACCCAAACGTGCGGATCCGCCGATGATGGCGATGGTCTGCGACGCTGCGCTCAGCGGCAGCACGCCCTCGTTCTTCAACAGCACCAGCCCTTCACGCTCGACATCCAGTGCCACGGCGCGATCCTGGTCCAGGTCGACGGGCCGGGAATCGCTGGGATCGACACCGACGGCGTAGATCGAGCGCAGGATCCGTCGGACCATTTCAGCACAAACGCTGGTGACTCACCGCGCCGGACGCCAGCGCGGCGCTTAAGGGCGCATCGAACCACGGCTGCCGCCCGAGCGACACACCGGATTCCTGATCAAGACCGTGCGCGGCATCCTCAGCCCCGTGTACCGCTCCCCAGTCTGACATCACCCAGCCGGGATAACCCCATGCGTGCCGCAGGACATCCTGCAACAGATACGAGTTGCTGCAGGCATAGGCGCCGTTGACTTCGTTATAGGCGCACATGATCGCTCCGGGCTGCCCGCGCTCTATGGCGATCTGGAACGCGAGCAGATCGGACTCGCGCAACGCCGCCGGCTCAATGCGGGCATCCAGGTGATGACGGTTGGTTTCGTTGTCATTGAGCGCGAAGTGCTTGACGGTTGAGATGACGCCTTGCGACTGGGTCCCGGCCACCTCCTCACCGGCGAGGACGCCACTCAACAGCGGGTCTTCCGATAAGTATTCGAAGTTGCGGCCGTTGCGCGGATCGCGAGCGAGATTCATGCCGCCGCCGAGCAGCACGTTGAAACCCCGGACGCGGGCCTCCGCCCCGACCATCGCCCCAGCCCGGCGCGCCAGCTCGGGATCGAAGCTCGATCCGAGCGCCAGAGTGGACGGCAGCGCAGTGGCGGTATCGCCCACGCGCGCGCCCAGCGGGTTGGTTACGCCTAACCCAGCATCGGTCTCGTGCAGCGGCGGCACACCGAGGCGCGCGATGCCCGGTACGAACCCGGCACCCCACAGGCCGCCTACGGCGGCCACCGCGGAGCCGTCCTTATCGGGCATCAGCTGCCCGTCAGATATCAAGTTGCGTTCAGGCAGCGCGCGGATGCCATGAACCAGGGCAATGCGTTCATCGTCGGTCATCTGCGCTTCGATGCGACGCGCATGGGCATCGGGATCTTCGGCCGCGCGCACAGACGACACGCAACAGACCAGGGAAGTCACCCAGCTCACGGCTGTGATCAGAGCCGGCGACGAGCCACTCACGACAGTCAATCCATTGCCTAGCCCGGCTGGACGGCGGACAAAGCCTGATACAAGTCCGCGATCAGATCCTCGGGATGCTCCAGCCCTGCAGAGAAGCGGATCAGGCTCGGGCTGATCCCCGCTTGCTGCGCCTGGTCCGCACCCAGCGAACCCGCCCACATCGAAGCGGGATGGGTGATGAGCGACTCGAAGCCGCCGAAGCTCACCGCCCGCGAGGCGAGTGCGACCGCATCCAGAAAGCGCTGCGCCGTTTTGATATCGCCGTTGAGCTCGAAACTCAGCAGCCCACCAAAGCCGGCTTTCATCTGGCGGCGGGCGAGCTCGTGCTGCGGATGTTGTTCCAGTCCCGGGTAATGCACTGCCGCGACCGCGGCATGCGTCTCGAGGAACCGGGCGATCTGCAACGCCGAGTGGTTATGGCGCTCGACGCGCAGCGGCAGCGTCCGCAGGCCGCGCAGTAACAGCCAGGCCGAAAACGGATCCGGTACCGGACCTAAAGCAACCATCAGATGCCAGATCGGGTCGATCAGCTTGGCTCGACCTGCGACCACGCCTGCCAGCAGATCATGATGGCCCCCCAGAAATTTGGTCGCGCTGTGCATCACCAGATCGATGCCAAGCTGCAGGGGCTGCTGATTGATCGGCGTCCCGATCGTGCTGTCGCAGATCGTCAGAATCCCGCGCGGACGGGCGATCGCCGCGACGGCCGCGAGGTCCGTCAGCTTCAGCAGCGGATTGGCGGGCGTCTCGACGATGATCAGCCGGGTGGTCTCACGCACCGCGGCCTCGAGGGCGGAGATCGATGTCTGGTCCACGTGCGTGACCTCGACCCCGAAGCGCGGCAGCACATCGGTGAGGAGCTGGGTGGTGCCCATGTAGTGCGAACGTTGCGCCACGACGTGCTCACCTTTGGAAACATGAGCGAGCACACTCGCGCTCATCGCGCTCATACCGGAGGCCGTCAGGAGCGCAGTCTCGGCGCCTTCCAGCCCGGCGATGATCTTCTCGACGCGCGTGAAGGTGGGATTGCCATCGCGCGTGTAGTTGCGGTTGTAGCGGGGCCCGGCCATCTCCTGGAAATCCACGGCGGATCGCGCTCGGAAAGTCGAGGTCTGGATGATGGGTGGCGCAAGCGCAGTATCGTCGTCCTCGCCCGCATCGGCGTGTCCAACGAGGGTCAGAGGATGGGTGCTGGGTGGGCGGTAGACTTGCATCTTGGAAATGCTAGGGCCTGAGGCCACCGCTGTCACGGTGCGCGATGCCGGGCCCGCTGCTTGGCCGGGATCTTCGCGGGAACGGCAAAGGGGCCGCATCGCTCCCACGGTCCCTTGCCGCGAGAAAGGACCCTATCGCGTCAGCGACGGACTTTGGACTGGTTCAAACTCACCGCGGCCCGAATCAGAGTCTTCAGCGCCTCCTCGTTGATACCCTCGCCGTGGTGCACGTCGATGGCGCGCCTCGTGTTGCCCTCGAGGCTCGAGTTGAAGAGGCCGGAAGGATCCGGGAGGGAGGCGCCTTGGACAAAGGTCATCTTGACGACGTTCTTGTAGGTCTCACCGGTACAGATCAGACCGTCATGGGACCATACCGGCACACCGCGCCACTTCCACTCTTCCACGACTTCAGGATCGGCTTGCTTGATCAGTGCGCGGATCCGACCCAGCACCTGGCCGCGCCAATCGCCCAGGTCGCGGATGCGGCCATCCATCAGCTGTGAAGCAGACGCGGTGCTTTGCTGTGGCTGGCTCTTCCTTGCTGCACCCGGCCTCTTGCCTTTCGGTGCCGCATTCCTGGACTTGCCTTTCTGCGGCGCAGTCTTTCGCGACGCAGCCTTTCGCGGCTGGCTCTTGCGCGCTTGGCTCTTGCGCGATTTGCTCTTCTTCATGGCGATTCTCCCGGCTGTAGCAACAGGTCGGAGGCCGCATACCATCCCGACCGTGTTGCTTCTACCCGGAGCCGCGATCCAGCTCAAGTGCTCTGCTGACGCTTTCGCCCCGCGGCAGTCGTCCTGCGTTCAGAAGCAGACTACCTCGAGGCTGGGCGCGGGAATCGCGTTCGGAAAGCGTCCAGGCCTTATTCGACCGCCTGATTATCACGCCGCTGATTGTCGGCTGCATCGTCATCGGCGAGATAGGGTTGGAGCTTCGCAAGAATTGCCTTCAGTGCCGTCGTATCCACCTTGATCCCTGTGGCAACGCCGCGGTGGTCGACCGAAACCGACAGGGGATCTTTCTCCCCGATGCGCGTTTCGCAGTCCAGCAGGCTGTAGGTACCTACAAACCGTTGACCGAGGAAGGTATAGAGGGAGTTGGCGGCATCGCTTGCAGGCGAGGCGGCGCCTTGGAGAGTGCGGCTGTTTTTCATCAGGCGGTCCGGAAAGACTCGCAGCAGCTGGCGGCAATACCGCGCCGTGTCCGTGTAATAGTCCGAATTCGCCTGAGGCTGATCGACGCCCGCGCGGTACAGATTGGTCTTGCTGCGGCTCTCCGCGCCGTTCATCAGGGTCATGGGGTCCCCCGCAGGCACCAGGGCCACGGGCGTGACCTGCTCACTGCGCGCCTGCAATTCGTTGAGCGCCAATGCTGCCGTCTTGTGGCCGGGGTTCGAAGCATCGGGGGCCGTCCACACCGAGCACCGCAATGCCGGTGCGACGTACTTGTCGAGCAGACCGTTGTCGCTCGGATTGCCGAGTACATCCGCTCCCGGCATGCTCGCGGAGTTGGAGCCGTTGTTTTGTGCCGTATTTCCGTTGGCGTCTGCCAGGTAGCTTATGGGCAGATTGTCGCTTTGATCCTGGTCAACGATGAAGAAGTCGCGAACGGTCGGACACGGCTTGCCATCGGCGGCAGTTCCAAGCCGCGGCACTCTGAGCTTGCCGGCCTGGATGGCACGATGCGCAGCGCTGAAGAACGCGGGCGCATTGCAGTACGCAAACTGACCAAATTGACTGCCGCGCGCGCCGTTTACGCACTGGCCCTCTGCAAGTGATCCGGAAGCGTCTGCGAGCGTGAGACGGTCGCCGTCGAAGCCGAACCAGATTCCCACGACGGCGCCTGTAGGCACGTGCGGCACGATGGGCTTCATGGCAGGCGTGCTGTTGCGCTCGATCACCAGTGGACTATAGACCGTGACCGCGCCGGTGGCGGGGTCGAGAATGACCGCCTGTACGAACGCCGACTGTGATGAGTTGGCCTCATGGCACGCGCCTGAGCTTGAATTCGTGGCCGTGAGCTGATACGGCGTCGCCAGCCCCTCGGCTGTCAAAGGATGTGCCGGCACGAGCAGCGTGCAGTTGAGATTGGTCGTCTCAGCGGCCATCGCATGCACCGTCACTGCGGTAGCCGCCGCGTCTGACGAATACGCCTGTTCAAAGAGCGCGGCATTCAGCACGAACGCGCCCGCAACCATCATCACCCATGGCGAATAACGGAGTCCTCGGGACATCCTTTTCCTCAATTTGCAATACATCTTTTTCGACCCTACCCAGTTGTTAATCACGGTGTCGCAGTGTTCCGACACACGCTTGGTCTCAAGCGCGGTGGGACCCTAACTCAAATAAGGTTTAAACGTAATGTCGAAAAAATGCGTCACGACACACGGTGACGCCTAGACTCGAGTATTTGCCAACAGCGGCTGGGGTGCTGGAAATTACGGGGTTTTCGCGCATCTGACTCGTGCGCCCGCTCGCCCAACTCGCGACCTCACAGACTTTCGGCTTGGCCGTATTCTTCTCGTTCCGGCCGCATCCAAGCTGAGCCGCAACGATGCTGCGTCATGTTCACTGAATCGCCGCGACATCGTCGAGCTGAACGGGTCGGCCATGCGGGGTGTGCAGGTAAGCTTCCTTCCACGCTCGCTTGCGCGCGGCCAACTCATCCACGCTCGCGAGACCCTTGGCGGTCACCAGTTTCTCAAGCGCAGCAAGCCAGTGATGGTAATAGTGGGTGCCATCATCGGGGTTGCCCGCATCCGCTGCCGCTTTGAGCTCGGCGGCAATTGTTTCCGTCCACTCCTGCCAGGAAAAATAACCGGCCTCTGACAGGCGAACCGCCATGGCAAACGCCTGTGCTTGCCAAGGCTCTGCGAATACCGGGGAGCGAGTGTCAGGTGGGTTCAAGATATCGCTCCCACAGATCCACGTAGATCACATCGTTCGCGGGCGCATCATTGCCCCACAGCTCGCGTCCGGCAAAGCGGACTGAATACACTGCGGTGGGGTTGGCTCCAAGGTTGTATTCATCGGTGTCCGGGAAATCGTAGATACCGCGATAGGCAGTGACGACGCCCCCCTTGCCACGCACATAACGTGGCAGCCGCGTATGGCCCGTTGGATTCATATTCTTCGCGCGAACACGGCTGCCGACCCTAAATCGAGCAACCTGCGGGTCCTTGCGCGACTGAGTACGCGGCTTGAACAACTCGGCAACGGCCTCGGGTGCCGAGATCGCTTGCGCACCCTGGAGTGTGGTGCCGTCGGAATGTCCGACTTCGACCTCGCGCCGCGTCAACCAGTGATTAGCGACCAGGCGGTTGAGCAATGCGGTGTACCAGATTTCCCAATAGCTAATTCGGAGGTAGTCGGCCGCCGGCAACGCTTCGATATCCGAGCGGAACGTCGGCAAATCGGCGTTCCGCACGTACCACGAGGCCACATTCAGGGCTAGAACGCGCGCTTCCCAGCGCTCAGGGAAGGGCGGCTCGGCGGCGGTGTGCTGCAACGGACCGTAGCACTGCATGCCCCCACAATCGTGCACTCCATTCATGTTTTGCTTCCGGAGCTCGGGCCAGCGACTCGGCTGACGCCAATCATCGAATCGCGGGTCACCAGGGCGGCGAGCTCCGCTTCGCTCATTGCCTCGGTACCTGGAGGACGTTCTGGAAGAACGAAATAGCGTTCCTCAGCGGTGCTATCCCAGACGAGAACCTCGACGGAATCGCCCACTTCCGTACCGAGCTCCCGCAGGATACTGCGCGGATCTATCACCGCACGCGATCGGTACGCTGTTGACTTGTACCAGGTGGGCGGAAGTCCGAGCAGCGGCCACGGGTAGCAGGAGCACAACGTACACACGATCAAGTTGTGCACCCGCGGCGTATTCTCAACGACCGTGATGTCATTATCCTGCCAGCCGGTGAAACCGAACTCGGCAATCGCGGCCTTGCCGTTTGCCAGCAGCCGGCTCCTGAAGGCCGGATCCACCCACGCCCGGGCAACGACCCGCGCGCCGTTTCTCGGCCCAACCTTGTTTTCGAAAGTATCGACCAGTGCGTCAAGTGCCGCGGCGCTCACCAACCCCTTTTCAACCAGCACCGACTCCAGCGATTTGACTCGAAGCGCAATGTCCGGCGGCACCGCCGCATGGTCATGATCGTCAGGGTGATGCGAGTCAGTATCCTGTGCCGTCGACTGACTGGCTGGCGCACCGACCAGAACAGCGGCACCAGAGAGAAACTCGCGGCGGCTGGTCGTCATTCTTATCTCCAGCATGGGCGCATGCTCGAAAGCGTAGGCGCGAACCGTCAACAAATGCAAGGCACGCGCTGACGGCCGTGGTCTTGGATACTGGCTACCGGCGCGCCCGCCTTGCGGCGATGAGGCAAGTTGCGCCGCTGCGAACAATGCTAGCCTTTATGAGACTGAGATCAGCCCTGTGCGCTTCAACAGCTCAGGTCGGGAGTAAGCCATGCAGCGACGCAAACTCGGAAATCATGGTCTTGAGGTTTCAGCCCTCGGCTTAGGTTGTATGGGACTGAATTTCGGTTACGGACGCGGCACCGATCGCCAGACCGCTATATCCCTGATACGCACCGCCTTCGATCTGGGGGTCACGTTTTTCGATACGGCCGAGGCGTATGGGCCCTTCACGAACGAGGAGACCGTCGGCGAGGCGCTCGCACCGATACGCGACCAGGTCGTGATCGCCACCAAGTTTGGTTTCAAGGACGGCAGCTCGGTCGCCGGCATGGATAGTCGGCCCGAGCGCATCCGGCAGGTGGCCGATGAATCGCTGCTGCGACTGAAGACGGACCGTATCGATTTGCTCTATCAGCACCGGGTCGATCCTCAGGTCCCGATCGAAGAGGTCGCCGGTACGGTCAAAGACCTGATCCGGCAGGGCAAAGTCAAACACTTCGGCCTCTCCGAGGCGGGTGTGCAGTCCATCCGCCGCGCGCACGCGGTCCAACCGGTGTCGGTCCTGCAGAGCGAGTACTCGCTGTGGTGGCTTGAGCCGGAGACTGAGGTGCTGCCAACCTGTGAGGAGCTCGGCATCGGATTCGTACCCTTCAGTCCGCTGGGCAAGGGCTTCCTGACCGGGAAGATCGATGAGAACACCGCCTTCAGCAAGGACGATTTCCGCAATATCGTCCCCCGGTTCTCACCCGAGGCGCGCAAGGCCAACCAGGCTTTTGTCGAGCTCCTCGCGCGAATCGCCGCGGCCAAAAAGGCTACGCCCGCGCAAGTCGCCCTCGCATGGCTGCTCGCGCAGAAACCGTGGATCGTGCCCATACCGGGCACGACCAAGGTAGAACGATTGCAGGAGAACGTGGGGGCGGCGGCGCTCGAGCTGAGCGCTGCAGACCTGCGCACCATCCGCGAGGCTCTGGCTGACATCAAGCCGCACGGTGACCGTTATCCGCCGCACCTCGCGGCTCGCGCTGGCCGCTGAAGGAGGGGTCCATGGATTGCAGGCGCAGCACACAGCCTCTCGTTGCGACTTCGTCGGCCTGGCTGTGGGCGTTGTGGCTCTGCCTCTTCGGCACCACGGCGAATGCCACGGACGCGGGCCAATCCCAAGCCGCAGGATCAGCGCTGCAGATGCGGGGCATTGATGTCGGGGGCATGGATCGCACGGTAGCGCCGGGCGATGACTTCTTCGCCTATGCCAACGGCACCTGGCTCAAGCACACAACCATCCCTGCGGATCGCACCAGCATCGATGCCTTCGTGTCGATGGAGGAACTGGTGGAGCAGCGCACCCGCAATCTCATCGAGCGTGCCACGCAGGTCTCCAACACAACCGAGGCTCGCAAAGTGGTCGACTACTACTCGAGTTTCATGGACGAAGCCCGGATCGAACGACTCGCGCTGCAACCCCTCCAGCCCACCCTGGCATCGATCAGTAAGATCAGCAACCGGGAGGAGCTGTCGCGTTACCTGGGCAGTACGCTGCGCGCCGACGTCGATGTCCTCAATGCCACGAACCTTCAGACCGACAACGTATTGGGAGTCTGGGTCACGCAGAGTCTGGATGATCCCCGTCATTACCTGCCGTTTCTGCTGCAAGGTGGTCTCGAGTTGCCCGACCGGGACTACTATCTGAATCCGTCCGGGCGGATGGAGAAGATCCGCGGGCAGTATCAGGCGCATCTGGCCAAAGTGCTGCGACTGGCGCAGATACCCGATGCTGATGCCAATGCTGCGCGCGTGTATGCGCTGGAGCGCCGCATCGCCGCAAGTCATTCATCGCGAGCCGACTCGGAAGACGTGCGGAAAGGCAACAATCACTGGAGCCGCGCCGACTTCGAGAAGCGTGCCCCGGGCATGGACTGGAACGCGTTTCTCACGGCCGCCGGCCTCCAGAGCCAACCTCAGTTCGTGGTCTGGCATCCGCAGGCGGTAACGGCACTCGCGTCGCTGGCCGCAAGTCAGCCCCTCGAAGACTGGAAAATTTATCTGACGCTGCATGCACTGGAACATGCTGCGCCTTATCTACCCAAGACATTCGTCGACGAGCGGTTCGCCTTCTATGCAAAGCAGCTGTACGGCGCCGAGCAGCTGCCAGAGCGCTGGAAGCGTGGCGTGACTCACGTCGATGCCGCCCTCGGCGACGCCATTGGCAAGATGTATGTGGCCGCATACTTTCCGCCGGCAGAGAAGGCGCGGGCGCAGAAGATGGTCAGCCATTTCATCGCCGCGTTCAGCAACCGCATCGATCAATTGGAGTGGATGGCGCCGCAGACTCGTCAGGAGGCCAAAGCCAAGCTGGCAGCCCTCAAGGTTGGGATCGGCTATCCCGACCGGTGGCGCGATTACTCGGGACTGCAGGTCATGGCCGGCGATGCGCTCGGCAATGCCGAGCGGGCCGAGTTATTCGATTACCACTTTAACCTCGCCAAGCTCGGTCATGAGGTCGATCGCGGCGAATGGGTCATGACTCCTCAGACCAGCAACGCGGTGAATCTGCCCGCGATGAACGCGCTCAATTTTCCCGCTGGCATGCTGCAACCGCCCTACTTCGATCCGCAGCGACCCGAGGTCATGGATTACGGCGCGATTGGTCAGGTCATCGGACACGAGATCAGCCACAGCTTCGATGATCAGGGCGCGCAGTTCGATGCGAGCGGTCGGCTGCGTAACTGGTGGACTGCTGCGGACCTGGAGCGCTTTCGTACCGCCTCAGGCAAGCTGGTAGAACAGTACAACCACTATCATCCCTTTGCCGATCTGGCCGTGAATGGCAAGCAAACCCTGAGCGAGAATATCGCCGATGTCTCCGGACTGACAGTCGCCTATGACGCCTATCGGCTCGCGTACGGCGGCAAAGAGGCGCCGGCGATGCAAGGATTCAGTGGCGATCAGCAGTTCTTTCTCAGTTTCGCACAGGTGTGGCGCAGTAAATATCGCGAAGCCGCGCTGCGCGATGCGATTGTCACGGATGGACATTCGCCGCCGGAGTATCGCGTCGACACGGTGCGCAATCTGGATGGGTGGTACCGCGCCTTCTCCGTGAAGCCCGACAACCGGTTGTATCTGTCTCCAGGCGACCGGGTGCACTTGTGGTAAGGCTGGCTCACTGAGGCCTTCCACGCTTTGTGGCGGCGAGCCCCTGTAACTCTCGCCGCCACAACGGCAAGCAGATCAACGCTGCGCACCATTAAGGGCGGCTATGGTTACGCCTTGCGGGGCGTTCGCATGACCGACCTCCGCCTCCGAAGCGCGGCCGGAACCGATCTTCGAGCTCCAATGTGCCTGTGCCGTGGACGCGGTGCCGACCGACGAAACCGACGGAGTGATCTGCGGAACGCCCGTGGGTAGAGCAGCCCTACCGGTGCCGATGCCGGCCGTCCAATCGGCGGATGCCGGCGATCCGGCTGCGGAACTCGCTACAGTGCTGTCCGCTGCGTGACCGGTGCCGATCGCAGCTGACCAATGCAGACCATCGCTCGTTCGCGCTTCGTTGCGAGTCAACTCGAGGCGTGCATCCGTCAGCTCTCGCACGGCCACGATCTGATTATCGCGCACGGTGAGAACGGCCAGATGCTGGTTGGGAGACTGACCTCGATCGTTCGCATCCACCGTATAGCGCGCGAACACGGTATGCAGATCCCCGGTCGGGAAAAGCCACAGATCTGAGATCCCCGGTCCGTCTGTGCGATTCCCGCCGACCAGGGGCAACTTGTAGAACCCGTCCGCGGTTCGTCGCAGCAACTCGGCGCTCTGCTGCGCCTGAACTGTGGACGGCACGTTGAACTGTACCGGGTCGGCGTTCGCGCTAGCTGAATTCAACAGCAGCGCGACGGCGGCAGCGACGAGAATTTTAGGTGAACTATTCATGACTATCTCCTAAGTGTATATGCACATATCAGAACGAAACGTTGATTGCGGATGGACGATCATCAAACCTCACTCGCTTTGGGCAACAGCTAAAAGACTGCGACGGAGCTGGTTAGCCTCACGGACGCCCACCTCAGCCTCGAACTCTTCTTGCGCTTTCAGCCACAGGGGCATCGCCTGCTTCAGCTTTCGCTCGCCGGCCGAGGACAGGGAAAACAGCAATTGCCGTGGATCCGCATCGGCCGACCGACTCCTGAGAAATTCCTCGCGCTGCAGCGGCTTCATCGCGCGCAACAGCGTCGTCCGGTCCATTCCCAAGGCGCTGGCGAGCTCCGACATCGTCATCTGCCCGACCTCTGCCAGGGCTCCAAGGATTGAAAACTGCGCACTGGTGAGCTGCGAGCTGGCAAGGTGTCTCTCGTAGAGCCTGGTCACACGGCGCGCGGCTTGGCGCACCGCAAAACAGTTACATGAGCTCACGGTGGGGGGGGTCTTCATGGTGGAGCATGCTACCTGTGCATATGCACTTTGTCAAGCGCTGTTTCCACATGACTGCCAGCGTTCGAGCGGCATGATGACTCCGTCACAGCGTGTCACTACACCTGAATTTCCGCTAAGCTGCCGCCCACGGGGGCCGCAAAGATCCCCATGCAGCCCATTTGGGTGGTGTCCTGTTGGCCGAGCCATCGCGCGCCGTATTCCTAAGTTACGCATCCCAGGATGCAATCGCGGCGCAGAAGATCTGTGAGGCGCTGCGCACCGCCGGTGTTGAAGTGTGGTTCGACCAGAGTGAGCTGCGCGGCGGTGACGTGTGGGATCAGAAAATCCGGCGCGAGATCCGCGACTGCACGTTGTTCATCCCGGTGATCTCCGCCAACACGGTATCCCGCCATGAGGGCTACTTTCGCCTCGAGTGGGACCTCGCCGACCAGCGCACGCATAGGATGGCTCGCAACCGCATTTTCGTGGTACCCGTGGTTCTGGATACGACGCTTGAGGCGGCCGCAGATGTGCCCGAGTCATTTTTGCGTGTGCAGTGGACGCGTCTTCCTGCAGATGCGGTGCCGCCGGCTTTTGTCGAGCGGGTGCAGAGGCTGCTGTCCTCAGCAGGGGCTGCAGCAAGCCCGTCCACACCGGGTAACGCAGCAGCAGTCCGCGGAACTCGGGTCGCAATCCCCCGGGCCAAGGCGCTGCTGCTCGGGACCTTGGTCATTGTGCTAGCGGTGATATCGGCGTATCTCATCCGCGAAAGGTTCCAGGCTTCGCGCCCTCTCAGCCTTGAGACTGGCGCGTTCACCCCGCCGCCCCACTCTCTTGCAGTCCTGCCATTCGTCAATATGAGCGCCGATAAGGAGCAGGAGTACTTCTCCGACGGCCTCACGGAGGAACTGCTCAATGCCCTCGCCGGCATCAACGAGCTACAGGTCGCGGCGCGCACCTCCTCCTTTTCCTTCAAGGGCAAAGATCTCGATATCGGCTCGATCGCACGCAAGCTCAACGTGGGCGCGGTGCTCGAGGGCAGCGTGCGGCGCTCAGGTAACACGGTGCGCATCACCGCGCAGTTGATCAACGCCGTGAGCGGGTTTCACCTCTGGTCGCAAAGCTATGACCGCAAGCTCGGCGACATCCTCGAGCTGCAGAGCACGATCGCCCAGGCGGTCGCGAACGCGCTCAGTATCACCCTGCTCAAGGACACGGTGACCAAACTGGAGCTCGGAGGCACGCACAATCCAGCGGCACTGGATGCCTACCTGCGCGCATCGAAACTGCACTCGGTGATACATGGGAAGCAGGATTTCCTGACCGTAATCAAGCTGTACTCGGATGCGATCCAGCTCGATCCCGTGTACGCGCTGGCACTTACCGGACGAGCGGAGGCGCTCGCTGGCTACGCCGAGTCGGGGGCCACCGGAGCTGCGGTCGAAGACAGCTACCGGCAGGCGCAGCTCGACGCTCGTCAGGCGATCGCTCTAGCGCCCGATCTCGCCGAGGCGCACCTCGCTCTGGCCGTGTGTTTCGAGTGGGGCGAATTGGATTTCAGGCGAGCCTTGGCAGAGTATGAGCAAGCGTTGCGACTCGCACCCGGTCGCGCCCAGGTGCTGCGGAACTACGGTGTTTTTGCGGTCGTGATGGGCCGCACCGAGCGCGGCCTGGCAGCCGCCCGGCGGGCGGTGGAACTCGACCCTGTGAGCCGCAACGGGCGCGCGCAGCTGGCGCGCTCGCTCTTCTTTGCCAGACGCTATGAGGAGTCCATAGCGACCTGGAACCAGGAACTCAGCCTCGATCCGGAGGATCTCACCGGGCGTGGGCTCCGCGGGTTGAGCTATTACGTTCAGGGTGATTTGCAGAAGGCGCGCGCCTCCTGCGAACAGGGCGACTTACCCATCGTGGCGGAATGCCGGGCCATCACGTACGCCAGGACCGGCAATCGCGCCGGTGCGCAAGCCGCGCTCGCCAGTATTCGCGCGCAGTTGGGCGATGATGCGGCTTGGTCTTATGTACGCATCTATGCGCAATGGGGAGATCTACCCCGGGCGCTCGAGTGGCTCGAGACGTCCCTGCGGCTCAAGGATTCAGCCCTCGGCCAGATCCGGGTCGATCCTCTGCTCGATCCGCTGCGCAATGAGCCGAGGTTCCGGGCAGTCATGCAGACATTGCAATTTCCTGACTGACGCGCCCGATGCACAAAATCAGTGGCGCGGGATCGTGGCATCTTCTCGCTTCCATCGCCAAATTCACTGCCGCTGCGGTGCCCGGATCATTGCGTGCGCGCCGGTGCAGGGTCCCACTGCTGATCTCGTGCCGCGCGCTCCTGGGCCTGATCGAGCGGCTCACCGGCGATGCGCTTTTCGATGGTGCTCACGAGCAGCGGATCGGATTCAGAGGCTGCCAGGCGGTAATCGGACTGTGAGCGATCCGTCATGTCAGTGCGGTGTAGCAGATCGATGCGCCACCGCAGGCCATTGCGACAGGCGAGACCTGCGACCGCCGCGCGTGCCCGCAGCGAGAAGGCGCGACAATATTCGCCGGATTTCGTACGGAAGCTCAAACCGACCGCCACGGCAGCCTCGGCCTGTGCCTGCCCCGACAGTTGCTGCGAGAGTGCGCTCGCGAGTGCGCCGCGCGCAAACAGGCCCCCGGCTGGATCGGCTGTGATCAGGCTGGCATTGCGCCAGCTGCCCACACCGAGCGCGAGCCCGATCAACAGCGCTGCAGCCAATGCGCCACTCGTGCGCCAGGGCACGGTCTTGATCCAACCGCGCACGGGGAATCGTTGCCGCAGGGGCACGACCGTCGAATGGCTTACGGCCGGAGACTCGCGCAGCGCTGCAATCAGCCGCGGCGGCACCGGCTCGGACAGCTCGCCGGAAAATGCACTCTGCAGCTCTTGGCGCAGGCGCAGATGTTGCTCCACACGGCGGCGGATCTCCGGGTCACGGCGCATGAGCTGCTCCACGGCCAGGCGATCCTCATCGCCCAGCTCACCGTCGGCATATCTCATCAAGGTCTCCTCCGAAAGACTCACAGCTCGGCTCCTCCGAGTAGCTTTTGCAGTGCTTCCCGACCGCGCGCCAGACGGCTGGTGAGCGTACCGATGGGGATATCGAGCACCGCAGCGGCCTCCTTGTAAGGCAGCCCCTCGATGAGCACGAGGCTTACGGCGAGCCGCTGTTCCTCAGGCAGTTGAGTGAACGCCGCCTGCAGCGCCATCGCGGTCGTTTCTTGCTCGATCGGCTCGGTGCCGACGATTTCACCCGCCTCCGCGGGTGCAAACAGCCGCTCCCGGCGCCCCCGCGCCCGCAGCTCATCGATCCAGGCATTGCGCACGATACGAAACATCCAGCTGTCGAAGCGCGCCGCACGATTCCACTGATCCGCGTGCCGCAACGCACGCTCGACAGCGTCTTGCACCAGGTCATCACCGTGGGCGCGATCACGTGTCAGCTGACGTGCGAAGCGCCGAAGTCGCGGCAGCACGGTCTCGATCTCCTTGCGGATGATTTGTGAGGCGTCGCTCGTATTCATAGCAGAGACGTTTGAGATACGCCCCCTCCATCCATCAGAAGCGAGATACTTCCGCCATGCGTATTGTAGGACTGCTGTGCATGGCGCTACTGGCTTCTGTGGCCAGCGCGCAAATCCGACTCAATGTCCCCTCGCTCGGCGGGGTGCTGCCCACACCGCTGACGCCCCAATTAGGATCGCTCGAGAGGCAGTCCGAGCGTACCCTCGGTGAGCTGCGTCGGCTGCAGATTACGGCTTTGTACCGTACACATCCGGATGTGGTGGATCGGGATCCGGGGGGTGAGCCCGTGGTCCGCAGTGTGGTCCTTGCGCTCAACCCAACGCCCACCGCTCTGGATGAGGCGCGTTCCATGGGATTCACGCTGTTACGCGAGCAGCTCATCGACGTGGTCGACTTGCGGGTGAGTGTTCTGGGCGCACCCCATGAGTGGTCGACCCGCAAAGCCCTGGAGCGTCTGCGGCGCGCGGATCCAGCAGGCTCCTACGACTATGACCATATCTATCTCACCGTCGCAGCAGTTGAGACCCCAGAGCCGTCAATCCCGCAGACAGGCGAGGAGCGATCCGCGGGCGCAGTGCCCGTCGCAACGCCGGTCGTTCGCATCGGACTGCTCGATGCGGGGATCGACACCGCACACCCGAGTCTGCGAGCCGCCCAGCTGCGTACCTGGGGTTGCGGCGACCACCCGGTTCCTTCTGCTCATGGCACGGCCATCGCCTCACTGCTGATCGGTGAGGACGGTCCCTTCCGCGGGATTGCGCCTGGCGCCCGGCTATTCGCCGCCGACATCTATTGCGGGGAAGCCACAGGTGGGTCGCTGGATGCACTGATCGGAGCCCTGGGTTGGCTCGTGCCCCAGCGGGTGTCCGTCATCAACATGAGTCTGGTCGGCGCGCGCAACCGGCTGCTGGAGCAGGCGATAGCACGGTTGCTTGCCCAGGGCTTTACGATCGTGGCTGCGGTCGGCAATGACGGCCCGGCCGCGCCGCCCCTCTATCCGGCCTCCTATCCGGGCGTGATCGGCGTCACAGCCGTCGATGCGCACAACCGCGTACTGCTCGAGGCGGGTCGGGGAGCTCAAGTTATGTTTGCAGCACCGGGCGCCGATCTGGCGGCAGCGGACCTCGCTGGCCGCTATAACGCCGTTCGCGGCACCTCTTTCGCCGCTCCCTTCGTCACGGGTCTGTTGGCGCTTGCCATAACGCAGCCGGACCCCATGCAGGCCGCCGCTGCGCTGCAGGGACTACAGCGCAGCGCCGTGCACCTGGGGAGTGCGGGGCGCAATTTGACTTATGGTTTTGGACTCATCGGCGCGCAGTGGCGCATCGAGCCCATGGCGGTTTCTTCGCAGCGCTGAGGGAAGAAACCCGGCTTGCAGATCGTATGACTCAGTGAAGGTTGCAGCAGTCTGCGGCCAGCACGAGGACTACGACATGAGCATTCGACATACGATTTCAGGCGTGTCTTTTTTCGCTGTCGTCGGCCTTGCCGCACATGCCCATGCGGGCGTGCTCGGTGGCGGGGCGGTTGGTGGCGGTTTGGGCGGATTCGCCGGCTTCGGCGGTGGCATCAATCAGCCTACGTGGAGCGGCGCTGGGGCTTTCGGGGCCAGCGGGCAGTTCGACCGGCCCTCGCCGCATTCCCAGCCGGCAACCTCGGCAGCGAAAAACTCGGCGCATAGCGCCGCCTCCCAGTCCTCGGCAGCAACCAACACTGCACGCCAGACGAGCGTTACCAATGCCAGTGACGCGCAGGGAGCGATGGATCTGAGCGCGCAGCGTCTGGAGAGTGCGGCGAGCGCCAACTCGCTGAGCTCGGTGAGCGCTAGTCCCGCTGCGCCGGCGCAATCAAATTCCCAGGGTGCTAGGGAGGCACCGGCGCATCCGCCTAAATCGCAACCTGGCAACGCCCCTACAGCTGCAGCCCCTGCGACCTCGCAGCCGACGCCGCCTGCCCATAACTTCGCTGGCAGCGGGGGAGCTGAGCTCGGCAGCGACCAGCACGCCTTGAGTGCCGCGGGCGAAACCGATGTTGAGCAACGGCGCGCGACGGGCTCAATGACCGGCAGCGAAACTGTCGAGTCGCATTGAAGGCAGGAGCAAGTGACGCAGCGTACTCCACGCAGGTCGTGGGGTACGCTGCTGCTGGCAGTGGCAAAGCATCGAATGCTGGTGTGGTGTTCAAGATCAAACCGCGAGGCAACGAAGTGACACCTGGGCCCGGCGAAGGAGCATTTTTATCTTCGCCACGGCGCTCGCAGATGACCGGCCAGCCCGGTGGCGCAGCTTCGCACCCGCCCCCTCCCCCCCCCCTCTTTTTTCCCTTCCCCCCCTCTCTTGCGCTCGCAGACATGATGAAACGTGATCCCGTCTCATATTGGTAGGCTCGGCCGAAGTCGAACTCTGCGGCTGCAAGTCCCCGCGATGCCGCCTCATGCCACGGGTTAGCCGCGCGGTCCCAGTCATAGTAATGCCATGAGCGGTGTAACTCCCGAGTGACCATGACGAGGATGGCAACTTCTACGGCACTACCTTCATAGGCCAGTCGGACGTCGGCTTTGGGTATGGGGTGGTGTACAAAGTCGATGAAGACGGCAACTCGAAGGTGCTGCATAATTTTACCAACGGCCCCGACGGTGGAAACCCCTACGGGCCACTGCTACTCGACCCGCACCATAAGCTCTACGGACCGCCAACGGTGGTGGCGGCCGGTGCAGGTGTTGTCTTCAAGATCGACAGATTCGGCAACGAAACGGTGCTGTACAGCTTCACAGGAGGAGCCGACGGAGGTTTTCCGCTTGGTGGACTGAGCATCGACTCCGCGGGAACTCTTTATGGCACCACCAACGGTGGGGGGACCGCTGGTGCCGGGGTGGTGTTCAAGCTCGACAAGACCGGCAAGGAGACCGTGCTGTACAGCTTCACCGGTGGCAGCGATGGAGGTTATCCCTTCGCCGGTTTGATCTGCGACTCGCACGGCAACCTCTACGGGACCACCAACGGCGGGGGTGCTGCCGGCGCGGGCGTGGTCTTCAAGGTCGATCGCTCGGGTCACGAGACGGTGCTCTATAGTTTCACGGGCGGCAGCGACGGCGGCTATCCGCTCTGGGTCACCTTGGCTAAAGCGATCATGCTGGAAACTGTACGGGACCACGGTTGGCGGCGGCGATTCCAACGCCGGTGTGGTGTTCAAACTTGACCCATGGGTACCGAGACCGTGTTGCACAGCTTTACCGGCGGAAAAGACGGGGGCAGCCCCTATGTCGGCGTCGTTCGCGATCGGGACGGCAACCTCTATGGGACTGCTGACAGCGGCGGCGCGTCGAATGCAGGTTTGGTGTACAAGATCAAACCCTAGCGCAACTAACTCACATGGGCTCGCCGGCCTTCTCAAGCGACATCGTCGAAAATAGCCATCGGCGGCGCCGTTAAACAGCTGTTGTGGTAAGAACGCTGGGGAACTCCGGGACAACACAGGGATTGAAGCTGTACCAATCCTGCGGAGATTCACAATGGCTCAAAAAGCCGGTCCTGGAGACGAGGCAATCGGACGCCCTCCCGAAGTCCGTGAAGGGCGATACGAGAAACCCGGTACACCCCTCGAGAATGCCGTAAACAAGCCGGTAGACCCGCATGAAGTGCCGGATAAGCCCAGCGACCGGTGACCCGAAAGGATTACACCGGGGAGCAGTAACGTACCTGCGCGCCTGATCGGCGTGCTGCTGCGGCTTCGATGAGTTCGCCTATGCATCCGCGCCGCTGACGACTCGGATGGCGATTACTCGATCTGCAAGAATCACCTGCACTTTGCAGGGTGCCCACGATGCGCACGCCGCTCGGGACGACCCGTATGACGCGCACGCATGCACGCCGGCAATCCCAACAACCGATAGCCCTGCTTAACTTCCCCGCGATGCCTCCGCGACGTCCCGTCATTTATTTGACATACACGACCGACACACTCCGCTAACAGCACTTAACAATTTCTTGTCGGTACTTCAGCTGCACCGGTACTTGAGCCGCATCGGTACCTGGACTGCAGGGGTACCTGAGCTGTCAGTGGGAGTGAACCGGCTATGCATCAATCGTTCCGGCGGCGATCGGCTGTTTTTCTGTGCCTTCAAACGCTTTCGAGCACTTGCGTCTTTGCAGCGGAGGCAGGAAGCCCGGACGACGCGGGCACTTCCAGCACCGCGCCCAACGCCCTGCAGGAGATCGTGGTGACCGCCCAACGCACCACGGTCGAGCAGGCTCGCGAAGCGCAGATGGTCGCGCCCAATATTCTCATCATTCAGACCTACAGCGAGATTCGCAAACTGCCGGACGTAAGCACCGGTGAGGCGCTACGCCGCATTCCCGGAGTTTCGCTCGAGACTGACGAGGGCGAGGGACGCTACATCAATATCCGCGGGTTTGACGCTGACCTCAACAGCACGACGTTCGCAGGTCTACGCCTGCCGCCTACCAACAATGCGTCGCCCTTCAATGGCTATCGAGCCGTGACGATGGACTCGATTCCGATCGGACTGGTCGGCGCGCTCACCGTCACGAAGTCGGGCACGCCGAGTATGGATCCGGAGTGGCTCGGCGGCACGGTCGAAATCACGCCGAAGACCGCACCTTCAGATGCTCCCTGGTTCGCCGAAGGAGCCATAGGTACCGGTTACGAGCCATTACGCCAGAAGCCTGTCTACGACGTATCACTGACCACTGGCGGTCGCTGGGGACCCTTCTCCGCGGTTCTGACGTATGCGTTCAACGAGAACTTCAGAGGCTTCGACGATGTGGAGCCCGCGGTATACTTGTATAGCGCGCCTACTCCAACTTTCCCTTACTACGCTCTCGGCGATATCGAGCAGCGCGATTACGAGTTGAACCGCAAGCGGCATGCCTACGGTATCGATCTGGGCTTCCAGCCTGACGATGACAACAGCTATTTCATCCGCGCCTTCGACGCCGGCTACACGGAGAGATACTGGCGGCAGATGTTCCAGATCCAGCCCGACGGTACCCCGGTCGACCTGGGCAGCAACGGCCTGATCCAGGATACGCTGACCGGGGCAGCCTCCCTGCAGAAAATCCTGCGTGACGAGAAGGAGACTTCGAAGGATCAGGTGTTGATGGTCGGAGGCAAGAATGGCTTCGACGGCATCCTCCTCGACTATCGCCTCGGGTGGACGAAAGGTGACTGGAGCAAACCTTACGATTACTACTCCATCTTCCAGTATCAGAAGCCAGCCGGAACGATCACCTACAGCAACTCGGGCCTGGGCCATACCCCCCTCTACACCATCACCGGCGCGGCCTATACCGATCCGACCCAGTACCAGTTGAGCTCGTTCACGACCAGCTCGGCCTACAATTTCGACAAAGAAACCTCCTTCGCCCCCAACCTGACGGTGCCACTCAATTTTGGCGGGCTCGAGCAACAGTCCCTGAAGACCGGGATCAACCTGCGCCGCAGACACAAGGGCGAGAATCTCCAGCCTCACACCTACAGCTTCCCGACCCTGCTCCTGTCCCAGGCCGGCTACGGTCCGAACGAGACTTACTATGCGGGGCAGTACCAGAACGGTATTGACATCGCTCCGGGCTATCTGCAGTCGATCCTGCCAGCGCCAACGCAGCAGCCGGGTGACGTGCTGAGCGCCGACGCGCAATACCTGGATGCCAGGGAGAATGTCTACGCCGCTTATCTGCAGTACGAGATGGCCCTCGGGCCATTCAGCATGCTCGGTGGCGTGCGGGTAGAGGAGACCAAGGACACCGTCAACGTGAATCGGCTCCGGACCGATGCGAGCGGCAACACCACTGTCACGCCGACGAGCGCGCACAACAGCTACACCGATGCCTTCCCCAGTCTGCAGACGCGCTATGAGATCGCGCCGACACTGATCGGACGTGCGACCTATGCCTCCACGCTGGCCCGCCCGGGATTCAACCAGTTCGCCGCCTCTACCACGATCGATCTGGGTGCCGGCCAAATCAGCACAGGCAATCCAAAGCTGAAGCCCGCATTCGGGAATAATTTCGATCTGTCGATCGAAAAATACCTGCCGCAGGGCGGAATCGCCTCGGTGGGATTGTTTTACAAGCACATCAAGGACTACATCGTTTCCAACAACCAGGGCACGGCACCGGACCCCGCCACCGGCGCTCCGCTCAGGTTAGTCACCTTCGGCAACGCCAGCGGATCCTATGCACAAGGCCTGGAACTGAACTGGAGCAGCGCTTCCCGGAGCTTCCGTCGCTGTTCGGTGGACTGGGAGCAGGCGCCAACCTGACGTTGGTCGACTCGAGATTCGATATCCGGCCGGGTGAGCACGCGCGCTTGCCGTCGACTTCCAAGCAGACCTGGAATGCAACGATCTTCTACGAAAAATACGGATTAGGCCTGAGGCTGGCAGCCTACTCCGTGTCTCAGGACCTGTTTGCGATCGGTAGCGACAAGTCCACGGACGTCTACAATGCCCAGCGCACATCGATGGATTTCGGCAGCACCTATGCATTCAGCAAGAGCCTGAGCCTGTATTTCAATGTCAAGAATCTGCTGAACACCCCGCACAAATTTTTCATCGGCGCGCCGGATCGGCCGATTCAACGGGAGTTCTATCGCCAGGACTACCTTTTGGGCGTCAGGTACGACTTCGAGGGCAACAAGTAGCCGACGTTGCCGCCGATCAGGATCGCAATCAACGCTATGGCAGCGGCAACCGCCAGCCACGCGCCGGGCATGGCGCGGTTGCCGGTTGCGTGGATCAGGGCCGTGACAATGGCAGGCGTCGAGCCGCCGATAGTGGTGGCGAGACTGTAGGCCAGTGAAAATCCGGCGGTACGCACGGCGGCTGGGCACGATCTCCGTGAGATAGACGACCATGGCGCCGTTGTAGCCGGCGAAGAGGAACGACAACCACAGCTCGACCATGAGCAGCCTGCCGAAGCGCTGGGCGCCGCGACCAGCCAGGCCATCGCCGGATAGGCGGTCAGCACCGCCGGCGCTCGCGAAGCCAATCAACACCGGGCGCCGTCCGATCCGGTCGGAAAGTGCCCCGCATGACCGGCAGCCAGAACAGGTTCGACAGACCTACGCACAGGGTCACCAGCAGGGCGTCGCTTTGCGAAAGATGCAGAACCGTTTTGCCGAACGTCGGGGTGTACGCCGTAATCGTGTAGAAGGAAACGGTGGTCATCAGCACCATTGCCACTCCTGTCACGATGATGCGCTGCATGACTCAGCATGCTCGCGTAAGACCTCCGCGGGTGTCGGATGGTGTTTGCGCGCGGCGAATTCCGCGGTTTCCTCCAGCGTGCGGCGGATCAGGAAAATGAACGGAATGATCAGGCAGCCGATGATGCAGTGGAATGCGCCACCCCCAGGCGCTCATCTCTTCGGCGCCGAGCAGTGCCGTCAGCAGGATAGCCGATGATGCCGGCGAAGACGACCGCGATCTGCTGACTGCGCCGACTGCCAGGACACGTAAAAGCCCTTGTGGCCGGCCGGGGCAATCTCCGCGAGATATACCGAGACGCCGCCGAGCTCGACGCCGGCGGAAAAGCCCTGGCAGAGACGTCCCAGTACCACGAGGACGGGAGCAACGAGCCCGATAGCCTCATAGCCGGGCAGCAGTGCAATCGTGAGCGTGCCGACCGACATCAGTGCCAACGTCACCAGCAGGCCCTTGCGTCGGCCGACGCGATCGATGTAGGGACCGAGGATGAGCGCGCCCAGCGGTCGCATCATGAAACCGACCGCGAAGGTGGCCAAGGAGAACATCAGAGAGGCGAAGGCACTCCCCACTGGAAAGTAAGCCCGGCCGATCGCGGCACTGAAATAGCCGAAGACCATGAAGTCGTACATTTCGAGGAAGTTGCCGGATGCCACACGCACTACGGCGCGGATCCTGGCTGCTCGTTCGGCAGGCGCCGACATCTTTACTCCCCCGTCAACCGCAGCGACCGGAACGAATCCTCCGCTGCGGCACTCGTCCAGGGAGCTTAGCGAGGTTGCCCGCGGCTAGCGACTGGCCACGCGGAAAGAATCGAACGGTTTAGGTTGGTTTCAGGTTGGCGGTGTAGCTTGCGGTAGTCAGACGAATAAGATCACAGGATTGCGCCTGAGCGTGATCCACGGGGGTGTGGTCATGTCGAAAAACTTTGCCCCGTCGGCATTCGCTCACGCAGCCATTTCGGTGCGCGGGCGGTGCCGACAGCTCGCATGGAGCAGTGGCTGCCTCGCGCTGGCGCTCGGCGTCGGCCACCCGCTAATCGTTTGCGCGGCAGAGGTCGAGGCCGCAGAGCCCCTGGTCGAGGTGGTCGTCACCGGTTCCCGGCTGGGGGCGGCAAATGCCTCGAGTCCCAGCCCCATCGTCGTGGTGGACAGCGAGGAGCTGCTGCATCAAGGAACCACCCAGGCCGAGGATCTGCTCAGCAGCCTGCCCCAGGTCAATTCCGGGCTGACACTCGGCGCCAACGGCGCCTCGGTGGCGCCGCTCACCGGTACGGCGACCGCGGACCTGCGCGGCGTCGGTGCCTTCCGCACCCTGGTGTTGGTCAATGGGCGTCGCACCGCGCCCGGCGATCCGATCAACCCTTCTGCAGACCTGAACACCATTCCGACAGCGCTGATGAAGCGAGTCGAGGTGCTCACCGGCGGTGCCTCCGCCATCTACGGCTCCGACGCGGTCGCGGGTGTCGTGAACTTCATCCTCGACAGCGACTTCACCGGCCTCAAGATCGACCTCGATGGGGGTATCTACCGCGCCAGCAACGATCGTAGCGACCTGCAAAGCATCGCGTTTTCGAGCGGCGTGACCCCCGCAAGGGGCAGCTCGTACGACGGTCGCAATCTCGATGCCTCCGTTGTATGGGGCTCCGCCTTCCAGGACAACAGCGGTCATATCCAGGCTTACGCCGGCTATCGCTCCGTGCAGCAAGTGACCGGAGCGCGCCGCGACTACAGCGCCTGTACGCTGATCGAGGTGGGGAGCTCGTTCCAGTGCCTACTGGATAACTCCACGACGCAGGGCCAGTTCGTGCCGGGCGGCGGCACGGGCACGCCGTTTACGCTCGATGCGGCGAGCGGCGCCGTTCGATCGCCGGTATGGCCGTCGGATTACTACAACCCGGCGGTCCTGCAGGATCTGCAGCGGCCGGACACCCGTTACAACGCGGGATTCTTCGTGTCCTACCACCTCGCTGACAGCGCACAGCTTTACGGCGAAGCGCAGTACATGCGGGCCAAGACCACGCTGCACTACGAGCCGACCGCTACCGACACCGCCAGTCCCTATAATCCCAACTCATCCTTGTATCAGGGGTCGTCGCCTGCGACGCAATACACGATCAACTGCGCCGATCCGCAGCTTTCGGCCGGCGAGCTCGCGGCCCTGTGCCCGGGCGGTCCAGGGGGCACCGCACTCGTAAACATCGGTCGGCGCAATGTCGAAGGCGGCCCCCGCACGGATGAATTCCGCCACGACTCCTACCGGGCGGTCCTCGGCCTCAAGGGCCAGTTGAGCACACCGTGGTCCTACGAGCGGATGTGGTCTACGGACGGGTGAACGGCCACGAGACGCTCTCGAACGATTTCTCGGTAAACCGCCTGGCAAACGCGCTCAATGTCTTGAGCGTCGGCGGCGTGGCGACCTGTCAGTCAGTGGTTGACGGGTCGGATCCGAGCTGCGTGCCTTACAACATCTGGTCTCCCGGAGGTGTCACACCGGCGGCGCTGCGGTACATCACCGAGGGAGGAAGTCAGTCCGGATATGCGCAGCGCACGATCGTCACCGGGCAGCTGATCGGGGATCTCCAGTCCTATGGCCTGGCGAGCCCCGTAGCCAAGAACGGCGTGTCCGTTGCCCTAGGCGCCGAGTACCGCACGGAGTCCGTGCACTACACGCAGGATGCCGCGTATGGCACGGGTGACCTTCTCATGACCAACGGAGTCAACGGGACGCCGCACCCGACCATCGGCAGCTTCCACGTGAGCGAAGGGTTTGCAGAGCTCAAGGCGCCCCTGATTCAGGAGAAGCCGTTCGCCGAGGATCTGGTCGTCAATCTGAGTGACCGCTATGCGCACTACACCCCGCAGGGCAATGTGAACGCCTACGGCATCGGCCTGGAGTGGGCGCCACTGGAGGCCGGCCGATTGCGCGGCAGCGTGAGTCGCGCGGTGCGTGCGCCAAATGCTTATGAGCTCTTCACTCCGCAGGTTCTGAATCAATCCTCGCTGGGCGATCCCTGCGCGGGACCGGCGCCCGGCTCCACTCAGGCGCAATGCGCAGCCACCGGCGTGTCGGCCGCCCAGTACGGGCACATCGCCTCGGGCAATGTCAACGTTCTCGTGGGTGGCAATCCGGGCCTGAAGCCGGAGACCGCCGACAGTTACACGTATGGTGTGGTGCTGACGCCCGTGCCAAATCTGCTGTTCAGCGCAGATTACTGGCACATCAAGGTGGCTCAGTACGTTGGCAATGTCAGCGCCGCCTACACGTTGCCCACGTGCCTGGCGACCGCCGATCCGAAGTACTGCAGTCTCATCGTCCGCGATGCGAGCGGGTCGCTCTCAGGACCCAATGGTGGCCACGTGATCAGCACGCGCCTCAATACCGGCTCCTATGCCACCAGCGGCGTAGACTTCGAAGGCCGCTATGCGCTGGATCTGGCGCACGCCGCGCGGTTGACGCTCAGTTTCACGGGCAGCTACTCGATCAACAATCCGATCGCAGTGAATCCCGCCACACCGCTGTTCGACTGCACCGGGCTGTACGGACCGAATTGCTCCGGCAACGGCCCGACCTCGCCGGTGCCGCGCTGGCGCCACCGTCTGCGTACCACCTGGCGCACCGCACACGATGTGGAGTTGTCGTTGAACTGGCGCCACATCGCGGGTCTGAGCTCGGAGTTCACCAGCAGCAAGTCCGGTGTCGCCGATCCAACGCTGGCCTTCCCGATGGACTCGCACATCCCCGCCTATAACTATCTGGATTTCGATGTGAGCCTGGACGTCACCGAACACGTGAATTTGCGGCTCGGGATCAACAACCTCACCGACAAGCAGCCGCCGGTGATCGGCTGGATCGCCAACCCGCAGCTCATCAACGGAAACATGGCCGCTGGCATGTACGACTCGCTGGGTCGGTACCTGTTTGCGGGCGTGACGCTCAGGTTCTGATGCGTGAGTCACGGGCATCAGTCGCCCCTGGCACCACTCGTCAATGCTCAAGGTCGATGCTTTAAGATTGAGTTAATACGCGCCTGCTAGGCTCCTCACCGTTCTTCTTGCCAATCCGCCACACGGGGTCGTCATGAATCATCTCCCTCGATCGATAAGTGCTGCACTGGGTTTGGGCGCGCTGGCCGCGCTGGCTGTTGCGTGGGGCGCCGCACCTTCACTGACCTGGCCTACCCTTGCCTCCATCGCGATTCCAGGGTCCACGGGCAAGTTCGACTTTCTGCGCATCGATTCGAAGCGGCAACGTCTGCTCGCGGCGCACGAGAAGGACGGTACTTCGGACTTCATCGATTTGACCAAGCATGCCTTGATCGGGCGGGTCAAGGTGGGGACCGCGGTCGACACCGCGGTTGATAGCGATTCGAAGTTCTACTACGTCAGTGTGCAGGAAGCCGAGCGCGTGGCGGTGCTCGATGCGGCGACGCTCAAGGAAGTGAAGTCGATCAAGCTGGCAGGTCCCAGCGATGCCATCATCTACGAGCCGAAGAACCATCGAGTGTACGTGACCCATGACGATGGCAAGGATGTCTGGGTCATCGACCCACAGACGGCAAAGGTGATCGCTACCATCGCTATCCCCGGTGTCCCGGAGTTCATGGTGTATGACTCATCGACCGACAGGATCTACCTGAATATCAAGGATAAGGACGTTGTCGCGGTGATCGACCCCGCTACCGCCAAGGTGACCGCACAGTGGCCCACCGCCCCGGCAACGAAGCCCCATGGCCTGGCGGTCGATGAAGCCCGGCACCGTGTCTTCTCCGCGGGTGCGAACGGTAAGCTGGTCGAGATCGATACCGGCACAGGTGCCGCCACAGGCTCCGCGGACATCGTTGCGAAGGTGGATCAGATTGCCTTCGATGCAGCGGCCGGGCTGGTGTACTGCGCGGGAGCCGACAACATAACTGTAGTGCGCACGACCGGCGGCAAACTCAACGTGCTCGGCGAGCTGACTTCGGCCGCGACCGCTAAGAACGTCGCCGTCGATCCGGCCACGCACGCAGTGTGGACGACTTATACGGATGGTAAGAGCTCGTTTGCGAGGGCGTGGAACTCAGCCGTAGGATCCGCGGCAGGGGGAGATAGGTGAAGCTTTGGGCCCCCGCCGCTATGCTTTGCCAAAAAGCGAAGTAGGGATCAAACGGGGCGAGCGTTACGAAAATACTTATCGTCGAAGATCAGCGTCGCATCGGCACGTTCCTGGAAAAGGCCCTCCGGGAGCGCTCCTATGTCATAACGTGGGTGCAATCGTGCGGTGATGCAAGCGATGCGCTGTGCACTACGAGTTATGATGCGGTCATTTTGGATCTGGGACTGCCCGATGGTGACGGGCTCGAGCTGCTGAAGCAGTGGCGCAAGGCCGGATTCA
Source organism: uncultured Pseudomonadota bacterium (assembly GCA_963839055.1). Lineage (GTDB taxonomy): Bacteria > Pseudomonadota > Gammaproteobacteria > Steroidobacterales > Steroidobacteraceae > 13-2-20CM-66-19. The sequence goes on from CAWITP010000001.1 coordinate 499,833, forward strand.
CTGTGCCCGTGCTGATTCTGAGTGCGCGCGACGCTGTACAGGATCGAATTACAGGGCTCAATCTCGGCGCCGACGATTACCTGCCCAAGCCATTCAGTCTGGAGGAGCTTCTGGCTCGTTTGCGATCGCTGTTGCGGCGTCAATCGGCGGTTAAGGAAGCCATCCTGGAGCACCGCGGCATCAAGCTCGATCTCATCGGGCATACGGTGCACCTGTCCGGCCAACCGATCGAGCTCACTAACCGGGAGTTCGCCCTGCTAGAGCTGTTCATGCAAAACGTCGGCCGTATCCTCACTCGCGAGCTTATTTGCGAAAAGTGCTGGTCGTCAGGCCGTGACAACGAGCCAAACGTTCTCGACGTGTACATGAGCCGGCTGCGCGCCAAGTTCGACACGGCGCCTGGTGCCCCACTGTTCAAGACCGTGCGTGGCGTGGGTTATCAACTGTTGTGATGGATTACTAACCATTGAGATCCATCGGCGCCCGCCTCGCCCTCTGGTATGCAGGCGCTGCGGCGGCAACGCTGGTGTGTGCTTTCGTGGCCGGCTATTACCTCCTGCAGGTCAACCTGGTGCACGGGCTTGATCTGCTGAACCGCGCACAGTTCGCCCAGATCCGCGCGCACCTTGGCAACGACTATCCCTCTCTGGACGCGCGAGCCATCGATGCGCGGATCCGCGAAACCACCGACTATGCCTCGGTGCTCTTCTATATCACGGTCGACGATCGCGACGGTCCCGTCCGTCCCGTGTTCTATTCCACCAACCTGCGAGGTCTGCCGATCCCGGACATCCCCGGCCAGCGCGAATACAACGCGGTTCTGCCTGGCATTGGCGAACTCCGTGCCGGGGAGTTCATTCTCGGTCCGTTCGACGTGACCGTGGCGACACCGCTTAGCAGCGTCCGTGAGACCATGCGCTCCTACAGCCGTATCGGCATCTGGCTGCTGGCCGCAATGGTAGCGCTGAGCGGTGCCATCGGCTTTGGCCTGAGCCGTCTCGCCCTGCGCCCCGTGCGCCTCATTCGCGAGACCGCGAGTCACATCGGCTCCGACAATCTCAGCGAGCGTATTCCGGTTGGCGATGTACGCGACGAGATTTCCGACCTGGCGCAGCTGCTGAATCTCATGTTCGATCGCCTGGAGCAGTCGTTCCAGCAGATTCGTCGCTTCACCGCCGAGGCTTCCCACGAGCTCAAGACCCCTCTTTCACTGATCCGGTTGCAGGCCGAGAAGCTTGTCGTCCAGGGCAAGCTCGACGCGGAGAGCGAGGAATCGGTGCACATGTTGCTCGAGGAAGTGTCCCGTCTCAGCCAGATCATCGAAGAGCTGCTGTTTCTGTCACGCGCAGAGGCCTGCGATATCAAACTCACCCTGGAGCGGCACGATCCCGAAGCGATCCTTGCAATCTTCAGCCAGGATGCGCGCGTACTGACGGAGCATCGCGGCATGCAGTTCCTGTGTACGCATGAGGGGCGCGGCAGTGTCCTCATCGAGCCACGCCGGCTGCACCGCGTGCTGCTCAATCTGCTCTCCAACGCCCTGAAGGTCTCGCCGCCGGGCGGCAGGGTGACTCTGAGCTCGGGCTACGAGCAGAACCACTGGCGGGTATGCTTTGACGATCAGGGATCCGGGGTGCCAGCGGAATTTCGTGAGCGCATCTTCGAGCGTTTCTTCCGCCTGGCGAGATCCGAGTCCAGCGACGACGGAAGCGGTCTCGGTCTCACGATTTGCCGCAGCATCATCGCGCTACATGGCGGCGCCATCTGGGCCGAATCGGCGCCTTCGGGCCAAGGCCTGCGCGTGGTGTTCACGCTGCCGGCGGAGCTGTCCGGAAGTGTCGCATGAGCGGCCTGTACGTCTCTGAGGATCTGACACAGCCTGGCGGTTGGGGGGGCATCACGGGTGCCTGCCGAGGCGCCGGGCGTTCATCTTCCAGGCGAAGGGCGCGCGTGCTACCGCATGCGAGGCGGTGAGCGCGGAGCGCGAATGGCGCCCCGCCGTGCGCTATGCTCGAGTCGCTAGAGGGGTATTTGAGATGAGCCTATCTGACCGCTGCGTCAAATACGCGGCAGCTGCTTTATCCTTATTGGGGATGCTCTCTTGGGCACCGTCGCGCGGCGCGAGCCTCGCGTCAGCGATCGACCAGATCCCTGGGAAGCTGCCCAAGACAGTGGTGCCGCTGGACTATGAGATCGCCATCGTACCTCATGCCGAGCGTGCCACGTTCGATGGCACGGAATCGGTCACGATCCAGGTCCGCAGCAGCACCGACACCGTGGTTTTCAATGTCTTGAACCTTAACATCCAGAATGCTCTTTTCGACGGCAAAGCGGTGAAGTCCATCAATATGGACAACGATCGGCAGATCGCTGCCGTCACGCTCGGCGCCCCGGCCGGCACCGGTCGCCACGTTCTCAAGTTGCAATACTCGGGCGCAATTCAGGAGCAGCCGCAGGGCCTTTTCCTACAGCGATACGGGACATCGGGGGACTTCCTCCTGTCGACGGAGCTTGAAGCGACCGATGCACGACGGGTATTCCCCTGCTGGGACGAGCCTGCCTTCCGGGCACGCTTCACGCTGACAGTGACGATTCCTTCGAAGTGGACCGCCGTAGCCAATATGCCGATCGCGAAGCGCAGCGTACGCGATGGCCTGTCAACCATCACGTTCGCGCGCACTCCGCGGATGGCCAGCTATCTGCTCGAGCTCACCGCCGGGAACTTGAAAAGCATCTCGGAGCAGGTGAATGGGGTCCGGTTAGGAATTTGGGCCGTAGCCGGGCGCGAGCAAGAGGGTCGAACTGCGCTCGCAAATGCCCGACAGATTCTGGCTGATTACGAGGCCTATTTTGGCTACAAGTACCCCCTGCCGAAGCTTGATTCGATCGCTATTCCGGGCGGCTTTTCCGGAGCGATGGAAAACTGGGGAGCCATCACGTACAACGACCGCGCGCTGTTACTTTCCACTGCTGGTTCACTCGGCGACGCCCAGAATGTTTATTCCATACAAGCGCACGAGATGGCTCACCAGTGGAACGGGGATCTCGTGACCATGGCATGGTGGGACGATCTGTGGCTCAACGAAAGCTTTGCTTCCTGGATGGCGGCGAAAGAAACCGATCAACGAAACCCCTCGTGGAACTGGTGGGAGCTCGAGGACGCTGCCAAGCAAGCAGCCATGGCAGCGGATGCACGCGCGTCTTCCCATCCGATCCAGGTACACGTGTCGGACGAGCTGCAGGCTACCAGCGCTTTCGATCCCGTCATCACGTACAACAAGGGCGAGATGGTACTCAGGATGCTGGAGGCCTACCTCGGCCCGGAGGTATTCCGCGATGGACTGCGACGGTATATGCGTGCACACGCCTTCGGCAATGCAACGACTTCGGACCTGTGGGATAGCCTGAGCGCTGCGAGTGGACAGAACGTGAGAGCCATCGCGGCTGATTGGACTGAACAGCCAGGTTATCCGTTGATCCGGGTTACCGCACACTGCGAGTCGGGGCGACGCACCATCTCACTTTCCCAACAGCGCTTCTACCTCAGTGCGCCTGAAGGCGGTCAAGCCGTTTCATCCCGTTGGCATATTCCCCTTCAGGTGCGCGTGGGGAAAGGCAATCCCCAAGCTGTCATGCTCGCGGCGCAGGAGCAGTCGATGTCGGCGGGAGGATGCGAAGAGGCGCTCAGCGCGGATGCAGGCGCGATCGGCTACTTCCGCGTGGCGTACGACGACGAAACGCTGGCAGCCAACACCAGCGCGTTTTCAGATCTGCCCGACGGTGATCGTATAGCGCTGTTGGATGATCAGTGGGCATTGGTGGAGGCTCAGCAGGCGCCATTAGGGAGCTATCTGCGGCTCACAGGGAGCATGGGAAGCAGCCGCGATCCGCGCGGCTGGCAGCAAATTACCGCAGCACTGAGTCTCATCGAGCATGATGAGAGAAACAGTAGCGGTCACGCAGCTTTTGCCGCGTATGCACGCACGGTTCTCAGACCACTGGCTGACCAGATGGGGTGGAAGTCCAACTCCGGGGAGACACCGGCTGTACAGCAACTGCGTCGCGAGGTGCTGGAGGCGCTGGCTACTTGGGGTGACCGTGATGTCATCGATGAGGCCCGGAAGCGTTTTGAACAGCATCTGGTTCGGCGCAAGGTCCTTTCCCCTGACGATCAGGAAATGATTTTCTCGATCGTTGGACAGAACGCCGATGCTGCAGTGTTCGCAAAGCTTCTCGCCTTGGCAAAGGCCTCGGATGACAGCCTCGAGCGACATCGAATGTTTGTCGGGCTGGCCAAGGTCAAGGACGTCACCCTGGCGGCTGCAGCGAGCCAGATCGTGATGAGCGACGACATCCGGCCTCAAGAGGCACTCCTGCGCTGGCATATGATCAACGTTCTGCACGATCAGCACGCTGCGTTGGCCTGGTCGATCTTCACCAGGAACAGCGCCGCATTGCTGGCGCCAATGGGTCAGTACGCCGCACAGAGCGAGGCGGAGTTTGTGCCGGAAGTTTTCTGGGATAGCGTGCCACTGGACCAACTACAGCAATGGGTCAAGGCTCAGCTGCCCGCTGAACTGGCGCCCGATCTGCAAAGAGGCATGGACGCTGCGCGATTCCGCTTCTCATTGAAGACGAGACTGGTGCCGGCTGCAGACAGCTATGTCTCGAGGCAGACGAGCGGGTGACGGCAGTGCGCGGTGGCGTAGCAAACGCAAAGAGCAAAGAAAAACCCCTTGAGATCTCACGACCTCAAGGGGTTTTCGGTTTAAAGCCTGGCAGTGACCTACTCTGGCATGCCTGAAAGGCACACTACCATCGGCGCAGAGCGTTTTCACTTCCGAGTTCGGAATGGGATCGGGTGGTTCCCGCTCGCTATGGCCGCCAGGCAAACTGTTTGAGACTCATGCACCGGTGTTGCCACCGGCGCATACGCCTCCAATCCGGAAACCCGCAGTGCCTGGACTCTTCATCCGGATACTGCAGGCGTTTTCTGTTCTGACGCTTGTCGCGTTCACATGAATCAAACTTCACGGTCGCATCTACTCAAGCCCTGGGCAATCCGCTTACGCTTCATGCCATCAAACTGCTTGAGGTTATATGGTCAAGCCTCACGGGCAATTAGTACTGGTTAGCTGAAGCCATTACTGGCCTTACACACCCAGCCTATCAACCACGTAGTCTTCGTGGGCCCTTTAGGGGAGTCGAGCTCCCAGGGAGATCTAGTCTTGGGGGGGGCTTCCCGCTTAGATGCTTTCAGCGGTTATCCCGTCCGCACATAGCTACCCGGCAGTGCCACTGGCGTGACAACCGGAACACCAGAGGTGCGTCCATCCCGGTCCTCTCGTACTAAGGACAGCTCACCCTCAAATCTCCAACGGCTACGGAAGATAGGGACCAAACTGTCTCACGACGTTTTGAACCCAGCTCGCGTACCACTTTAATCGGCGAACAGCCGAACCCTTGGGACCTGCTACAGCCCCAGGATGTGATGAGCCGACATCGAGGTGCCAAACTCCTCCGTCGATGTGGACTCTTGGGAGGAATAAGCCTGTTATCCCCGGAGTACCTTTTATCCGTTGAGCGATGGCCCTTCCATACAGAACCACCGGATCACTATGACCTGCTTTCGCACCTGCTCGACTTGTCAGTCTCGCAGTCAAGCACCCTTATGCCATTGCACTCTAATGCGCGATGACCGACCGCGCTGAGGGTACCTTTGCACTCCTCCGTTACTCTTTGGGAGGAGACCGCCCCAGTCAAACTACCCACCATACATTGTTCCCAGCCCGGATTACGGGCCAAGGTTAGAACTTCGACATTATCAGGGTGGTATTTCAAGGTTGCCTCCACAAGAGCTAGCGCCCCTGCTTCAAAGGCTCCCACCTATCCTACACAAACAAGGTCAAAGTTCAGTGTAAAGCTGTAGTAAAGGTTCACGGGGTCTTTCCGTCTTTCCGCAGCTACGCCGCATCTTCACAGCGATTTCAACTTCACTGAGTCTCGGGTCGAGACAGTAGGGCCAGCGTTACGCCATTCGTGCAGGTCGGAACTTACCCGACAAGGAATTTCGCTTATCCGTGTTATTGGTTCTCAACGAGAGTTGGAAAACCAAGATGAGCTCACAACTCATCCTGCATGTCGCCATGCAGATCGGACTATATCTTCACCTGTTGGAAGCAGGTGTTTGGCATGTAGTCTCTGAGGATTCCGATCCGAAGACCGGCCTTTCCTGCTGATTGACTGCACCGGATGGGTTGTCACTCGACATGCTTCGCAACATGTTGAGTACCATCGGATACTCAGTTATCCCAGCATATAGCCAAATTTTACTAAGGCAGCTTTCCACCTTAGGACCGTTATAGTTACGGCCGCCGTTTACCGGGGCTTCGATCAGGAGCTTCGCCTTGCGGCTGACCCCATCAATTAACCTTCCGGCACCGGGCAGGCGTCAGACCCTATACATCCACTTTCGTGTTAGCAGAGTCCTGTGTTTTTGGTAAACAGTCGCAGCCCTCGATTACCTGTGACCTCTGGTCGCTTCCTGGCGCAAGTCCAGTGACGACTAAAGGCATACCTTCTCCCGAAGTTACGGTATCAATTTGCAGAGTTCCTTAACCCGAGTTCTCTCAAGCGCCTTAGGAGATCATCTCCTCACCCACCAGTGTCGGTTTACGGTACGGTCAATAACTACCTGAAGCTTAGAGGCTTTTCCCGGAAGCGTGGCATCAGTCACTTCGGAGACCGAAGTCCCCTCGTACTCAGTTCTCGGGGTAATGACCCTCCGGATTTTCCAGGAGGATCCCCCTACGGCCTTGAACGGCACTGCTGCCGCTGACCTAGCCTTCTCCGTCACCCCATCGCAGTAGCTATCGGTGCAGGAATGTTAACCTGCTTTCCATCGACTACACCTTTCGGTCTCGCCTTAGGAACCGACTCACCCTCAGCCGATTAACGTAGCTCAGGAAACCTTGGGTTTTCGGCGAGCGGGTTTTTCACCCGCTTTAACGTTACTCATGTCAGCATTCGCACTTCTCATACCTCCAGCGTGCCTCACAGCACACCTTCGCAGGCTTAGAGAACGCTCCCCTACCACTCATGACCTTGCGGCCATGAATCCATAGCTTCGGTGCTCGGCTTAGCCCCGTTAAATCTTCCGCGCGAGCCGACTAGACCAGTGAGCTATTACGCTTTCTTTAAAGGATGGCTGCTTCTAAGCCAACCTCCTGGCTGTCTATGCCTTCTCACATCGTTTACCACTTAGCCGAAACTTTGGGACCTTAGCTGATGGTCTGGGTTGTTGCCCTTTTCACGACGGACGTTAGCACCCGCCGTGTGTCTCCCGAGTATTACTTCAGGGTATTCGGAGTTTGCATGGAGTTGGTAGGCCGAGATGGCCCCCTTCTCCAAACAGTGCTCTACCCCCCTGAGTATTCACTCGAGGCGCTACCTAAATAGCTTTCGGGGAGAACCAGCTATCGCCAGCCTTGATTAGCCTTTCACTCCTATCCACAGCTCATCGACGCACTATTGCAACAGTGGTTCGTTCGGACCTCCAAACAGTGTTACCTGTTCTTCATCCTGGCCATGGATAGATCGACTGGCTTCGGGTCTATTCCCAGCGACTGTGACGCCCATTTAAGACTCGGTTTCCCTACGGCTCCCCTA
>CAWITP010000001.1:510000-1157407 GCA_963839055.1 uncultured Pseudomonadota bacterium
TTACCCTACCAACTAGCTAATCCGACTTCGGCTCATCCATTGGCGCAAGGTCTTACGATCCCCTGCTTTCTCCCGTAGGACGTATGCGGTATTAGCCAACCTTTCGGCTGGTTATTCCCCACCATTGGGTAGATTCCGAAGCATTACTCACCCGTTCGCCGCTCGTCAGCATGTATTGCTACACCTGTTACCGCTCGACTTGCATGTGTTAGGCACGCCGCCAGCGTTCAATCTGAGCCAGGATCAAACTCTTCACTTGAAGAACTTGAAACATCGAATTGAATGGCTCAAAAAAGACTCATTGCTGGACTTTTCTGGTCACTCGGTCTTTGCACTACAGGCATCGACGCGAGTCCCCACACAAATTACCTGCCAGACTTTTAAAGAGCACCCCGGTCGCTCGGGCCGGAGGTTTTGATGCACGCCCCCAGGCGCTGCATCGACCGCTCACGCGGTTACAGTGCACATCGGCCAGCGTGGTTTCGCATCACTGCGAACTTGAGCTGCGCCTTGCTGTGCGACCGTGGAAAGGGGGCGGAAGTATAGCCCTCGCCACACATCCGTCAACCTTCACCGGTACCTAAATTTTCTTAGCAATTCGACCTTCGGCCGAGGCCTCGAAAGGGCGCGCAGTATAGCCGCCACAGGGACCTTGTCAACGTAATGTCATGCGCGCGGGGGCGTCACGAATGCAGCGCATCATTGCTGCGGGCCGCCCCTGAAATCGACGAAATCGACGGTTCGCTGCGCCGCAAGCCAAGCGATGCTAACGGCGGAGCGCACAGCCCTATCTGGGGCTTCGCCAGGGCCGAAACAAGGCATCCCCACGGCCTCGGACGGCACCGCGCCCTGCGAGACCTAAGTCTTTAGCTCGAGCCGCACCCGCGCAAAGCGCCGCGAGCCGACCTGGACCACGTGTTCGGCACCGGCTGGCAGCATCAGGCCCCGATCCGTGGCCTTGTGGCCATCGATGCGTACGGCGCCTTCGTCGATTTTGCGGTTCGCCTCGGAGGTGCTGGCCGCCAGTCCGCCCTCCTTGAGCACGTTCGCCAGCCGCAGCCCTTGCGCTGCAACATAGATGGTGCGCATCGGCAGATCCTCGGGTACTGCCTTCTCGCTGACCCGGCTGATGAAATCCTGTTTGGCGCGTTCGGCGGCGGCGGCATCATGGAAACGGGTCACGATCTCGACCGCCAGCTCGAACTTCACGTCCCGGGGATTGCGGCCGTCCTGCGTCGCCTGCTGCAAGGCAGCGATATCCCCGAGGGGACGGAAGCTCAACAGCTCGAAGTAACGCCACATGAGCGGGTCGGAGATCGACATGAGCTTGCCGAACATCTCCCCCGGCGGGTCGGTGATGCCGATGTAATTGCCGAGCGACTTCGACATCTTTTTATCGCCATGGATGCCCTCGAGCAGCGGCAGGGTCATGACGATCTGCGGCTCCTGGCCATGGGCCTGCTGCAGGTGCCGGCCGACCAGCAGGTTGAATTTCTGATCGGTTCCGCCGAGCTCCACATCCGCGCGCATCGCGACCGAGTCGTAACCCTGCACCAGCGGATAGAGGAACTCGTGCAGGGCAATCGGCTGACCTTCCGCATAGCGCTTCGCGAAGTCATCGCGTTCCAGCATGCGCGCGACGGTGTGCTGCGAGGCGAGCCGGATGAGGCCGGCAGCGGTCATCGGGCCGAACCAACGCGAGTTGAAATCAACCCGCGTGCGCTCGCGATCCAGGATCTTGAAAACCTGCGCCTCGTAGGTGCGGGCGTTGGCCTGGATCTCCTCCGCGGTGAGCGGGGGCCGGGTGACGTTGCGGCCGCTGGGATCGCCGATGAGACCGGTGAAATCCCCGATGAGGAAAGTCACCTCGTGGCCGAACTGCTGGAACTGCCGCATCTTGTTGAGCAGCACCGTGTGTCCCAGGTGCAGGTCCGGGGCGGTCGGATCGAAACCCGGCCTTGATGTGCAGCGGCTGGCCCCGCTGCAGCTTCTTCACCAGCTCCGCGACGACCAGTACTTCGTGTGTCCCGCGCCGCAGCTCGGCGAGCTGGGACTCAAAATCGGTCATTACGTCACCTTTTCAGACATTTCCAGGTGTTGGGCCCGCCTGCCCAACAGTGGTGCATTGACCCGCCATTCGGCGCTCAGGTAGCTTCGATGCTTCCCCGAGGGGTCAAGTGTAGTCGATGAGCTTCAGAGCGGCCCTGCTGGAAATCGCCCGTCTGCCGCGTGCACTGACAGCGAAAAAGTGGCTGCTGCTGACGGCCGGCGCGCTGCTGCTCGCTGGCATCGGGCTCGTCAGTGACCTCGCCTTCTTTAAAGGCTCGCTCCTGTTCGGTCGTGGCGAGCGCCTGCAGGCAACGGCCTCGGACTCCCAACCGGCAGACCGCGCGTTGGGCTCGCCGTCGACAGACAGCGCCCCGAATGGCGCGGGCGCGGCGGCCACGACGGCCGCGAGCTCCGCTGCCGCCCAAGGGGTTGCATCGGCTCAGGCGACGGCATCGGGTCAGGTTGGCTCACCCAATGACTCCGTCGTGGAGGTCGCGGTCGGTCGCAATGACACCCTCGACCGGCTCTTCAAGAAGCTCAAACTCAGCCTGACGGATCTGGCCAACCTGCGCGCCCTCCCGGGCATCCGCGCTCATCTGGATCGGCTGCGCACCGGCGAAGTGCTCCACCTGCGCTACCACGAGACGCAGCTCAACAGTCTCGAGCGCCGGCTCAACGAGGAGCAGACCCTGCGCATCACGCGGGGTCCCGAAGGTCTGCAGGCCAATGTATTGCAGGATCCGCTGGAGGGCCGCGAGCGCATCATCCATGGGGTCATCGACCGATCGCTGTTCGAAGCGGTCACCGGCGCCGGCGGCCACGATCAGACCGCGGTCAACCTCGCGGACATTTTCGGCTGGGACATCGATTTCGTGTTGGACATCCAGCCGGGCGATTCTTTCACCGTGAGCTATCGCGAGCTCTACCAGGATGGCCAGTACGTCAAGGACGGCCCGGTGCTCGCCGCCCTGTTCGTCAACCAGGGGCGCCGTTACCGGGCGGTGCGCTATGTCGACCCTCAGGGCACGGCGCACTACTACACGCCCGAAGGCAAGAGCATGCGCAAGGCCTTCCTGCGCGCGCCGGTCGAGTTCACGCGCATCAGCTCGAGATTCAACACCGCACGGCTGCACCCTATCCTCAACCTGATCCGTGCGCATAAGGGCATCGACTATGCCGCCCCTCAGGGCACGCCCGTGCGCGCCGCGGGCGATGGCCGCATCACCTACGCAGGTCCCAGAGGCGGCTACGGCAATGTGGTTGAGATTGAGCACACCCGCAGTATCATGACCGTGTACGGACATCTTTCGCGCTTCGCGAACGGCACGCATGCGGGCGCCCACGTCGCACAGGGTGCGCTCATCGCTTACGTGGGTATGACCGGGCTCGCTACAGGTCCACACCTGCACTACGAGTTCCGCGTTAACGGTGAGGCCCGCAATCCGCAATCAGTGTCGCTGCCGGATGCCGAGCCGATCGATCCACGCTGGCGGGAAGACTTCGAGCGCCGAGCGGCAGCCCTGCTCGCAGCACTGGAACCGCCGGCAGGAACGACACTTGTAGCACGTTGACCGATGGATTCACCCGACCTCAAGGCTGCGCAGCACTACATCAACCGCGAACTCTCGTTCCTCGAATTCAACCAGCGCGTGCTCGCGCAGGCGTTCGATGAATCGGTGCCGCTGCTCGAGCGGCTGCGCTTCCTGTGCATCTCCTGCAGCAATCTCGATGAGTTCTTCGAGATTCGCATCGCGGGACTGAAGCAACTGGTCGAGCTGGGCTCGGCCCAGTTCGCCGCCGATGCGCTGCCGCTGCCCGAGCAGCTGTCCGCTATCCACGAGCGCGCCCTGCAGCTGTGCAACGAGCAGTATCGCTGCCTCAACGAGGTGTTGATGCCTGCCCTGGCGAGCGAGGGCGTGTTCCTGCAGAACCGAGAGCAATGGAGTGCCGAGGCCGAAAAGTGGCTCGAACGCTACTTCGAGCAGGAGATCGAGCCGGTGCTCACGCCGCTGGGTCTGGATCCGGCGCGCCCCTTTCCACGCATCCAGAACAAGAGCCTCAACTTCATCGTGCACGTGCGCGGCAAGGATGCCTTTGGTCGCGATAGCGAGCATGCGATCGTCCAGGCGCCGCGCTCGCTGCCGCGGGTGATCCCGGTGCCCAACCCCGGCGGCGCGCGCACCCTCGTGCTGCTGTCTGTCATCGTCCACTCGTTCGTGCAGAAGCTGTTCGCCGGCATCGAAGTGCTCGGCTGTTACCAGTTCCGCGTCACGCGCAACAGCGACCTGTTCGTCGATGAGGAAGAAATCGATGATCTGCGCCGCGCGCTGGAAGGTGAGCTGGCGCATCGGCGCTACGGCGCGGCCGTGCGCCTCGAGACCTCCAGCGACTGCCCGGATGAGATGGTCGAGTTTTTGCTGCACCAGTTCGCCCTGACCGATGTCGACATGTACCGCATGCCCGGGCCGGTCAATCTCAATCGGCTCTCGGCCATCTATGACCTGGTGCAGCGCCCGGACCTCAAGTACCCGATCTTCACCCCGGGACTGCCCAAGCGGCTGCTGGCCGGCACCGATCTGTTCGCGGCCATCCGCCAGAACGACATGTTGCTGCATCATCCTTACCAGAGCTTTGCGCCGGTGATGGATTTCGTGCGCCAGGCGGCGGCCGATCCCAACGTGCTCGCCATCAAGCAGACGCTCTACCGCGCCGGCAACGAATCCCCCCTGGTGGACGCGCTGGTCGCCGCGGCCAACGCCGGCAAGGACGTCACGGTCATCGTCGAGCTGCGGGCGCGCTTTGACGAAGAAGCCAACATCGAGCTGTCCAACAGGCTGCAGGAAGCAGGCGCGCACGTCATGTACGGCGTGGTGGGTTTTAAAACGCACGCCAAGGTGTTGATGGTCGTGCGGCGCGAACCAGGCGGCATCCGCCGCTACTGCCACCTGGGGACCGGCAACTATCACCCCAAGACGGCGCGCGCCTACACGGACTATGGCCTCTTCACCTGCAACGAGGAAATTGGCCAGGACGTGCACGAGCTGTTCCTGCAGCTGACGAGCCTGACGCAGACGCCGCGCCTGAGTCGCCTCGTGCAGTCGCCCTTCGGTATGCACGAGATGGTCATCGGCCGGCTCGCCCGCGAGGCAGCCAACGCGCGTGCCGGCCGGCCGGCGCGCGTCATTGCGAAGATGAATTCCCTGGTCGAGCCGCTGGCGATCGAGGCGCTGTACAAAGCGTCCTGCGCCGGTGTGCAGATGGATCTGATCGTGCGCGGGGTCTGCGCACTGCGCCCGGGAGTGCCTGGGGTCTCGGACAACATCAAGGTGCGCTCGATCGTCGGCCGCTTCCTCGAGCACTCGCGCGTGTTTTATTTCGAGAACGGCGGGCAGCCCGAGATGTGGTGCGCCAGCGCCGACTGGATGGAGCGCAATTTCTTCCGTCGGGTGGAGATCGCCTTTCCCATCCGCCGCGATACCCACCGCGAGCGGATCATGCGCGATCTGCAGTTATGTCTGGATGACAACTGCCAGGCCTGGCAGTTGTGCTCCGACGGCAGCTATCAGCGGGTCATGCGCAACATCGGCGAGCGCGCGATCAACGCCCAGGCGGAGCTGATGTCTATCCACGCGGCAGGTTCGGCGACGACCTTTCTCGCCGAGCCGCCGGCAGTCGATTCCGCTAACTGAAGACCCGCAGGCGCAGCATCCCGCTGGCGCGCAGATGCTCGGTCTCCTGCTGCAGGTCAGCCGAAGTCAGCGGATGATCCCTGAGCCAGCCCGCGGGGAACTCCACTTCCAGTGAGCGCGGTGTGGCCCGCAGTTCGATCTGCGGCAGCGCGGCGGGGCTGCGACCCCGATGCAGCAGCACCGCGAGCCGTAGCAACACGATCACATAGAGTGCGCTGCGATCCCACGGCGGCACGAGCTCTTCCAGGCCTTCGAGCGCGAGCTTGCGGCGGTGGCCGCCGACGATGCGAGCGAGCAGCCGCTGCTCTTCGCGCGGAAAGCCGGGCATGTCCGCGTTCTCGAGCAGGTAGGCGCCGTGGCGGTGATAGCCGCTGTGGGAAACATCCAGACCGAGCTCGTGCAGCCGGGCAGCCCAGCGCAGCGCCAGATCGGCAAGCGGCATCTCGAGCTGCCAGGCGGAGCGCGTCTGCTCCAGGAACTGCCGCGCTGTCTTCTCGACCCGCTCGGCCTGGGCCGGATCGACGTGATAGCGCTTCTGCATGGCGCGCACGGTGCGATCGCGCGCATCCTCGTTGGTGAAGCGTCCCAACATGTCGTACAGGAGCCCTTCGCGCATGGCGCCTTCGGCAATGCGCATCTCCTGCAGATCCAGAACCTCGAAGATGCCCGCGAGGATCACCAGTCCGCCGGGAAACACCGGGCGGCGATCCTCCGTGATCGGTGCCAGGTGCAGTTCCTTCACGTGTCCGGCCGCGATGATGTGATCGAGCGCCTTCTCGATGCCGTCCACCGTCACCTGTTGCGATGTTGGATCCAGCTCGCGGATCACATCGCCGATGGCGCGCACGGTGCCGGAGCTGCCGGCGGCATGCTCCCAGCCTCGCCTGCGAAAGGCCGCCTGCACGGGCTCGAGCTCCAGGCGTGCGGCCATGCGGGCGCGGTCGACACGCTTGGCGGAGATCTTGCCGTCGCGGAAGAAACGCTCACTCAGGGAGACGCAGCCCATCTGCAGGCTCTCCAGCTCGAGGGGCACGAGCCCATCGCCGATGATGAGCTCAGTGCTGCCGCCGCCAATGTCCGCCACCAGTCGGCGGCCGGGCTCACTGGGCATGGTGTGGGCCACACCCGAGTAGATCAGACGCGCCTCTTCCATGCCGGAGATGATCTCGATGGGATGGCCGAGCGCTTCACGGGCGCGCTCGAGAAAGGCCTGCTTGCGATGGGCGCGTCGCAGGGCGTTGGTACCCACCACGCGCACGCTGCCCGCGGGCATCTCGCGCACGCGCTGGCCGAAGCGCTGCAGGCAAGACAGGGCGCGGGCGGCGACCTCCTTGTCAATGCGGCCGTTCTCGACCACCCCGGCCCCCAGGCGCACCATCTCCCGCAGCCGGTCGATGATGACCAGCTGGCCGTGGGAGTAGCGCGCCACGACCATGTGGAAGCTGTTGGAACCGAGATCGATGGCCGCGAGAACGTCGGGGACGTTTCGCGGAGCGGCTGCGCTTTCTGTGGGAAGGACTTTAGCCGGGGCCGCCGGGCTCACTCGGGATGCCGCAGCCTAGGCGGAGAAGGAGGACCCGCAGCCGCAGGTGGTCGTCGCATTCGGATTGCGGATGACGAACTGCGCGCCTTCCAGGCCCTCGCGGTAGTCGATTTCCGCGCCACTCAGGTACTGGTAGCTCATCGGGTCGACCAGCAGCTTGACGCCCTGGTTCTCGATGCAGGTATCGCCGTCCTGCTGCTGCTCATCGAATTCGAAGCCGTACTGCAGCCCCGAGCAGCCGCCGCCCTGCACGAAGACGCGCAGCATGAGATTGGGATTACCCTCGCCGCGGATCAGGTCGCTGACCTTGTGGGCCGCCGCGTCGGTAAAGAGTAGCGCCGGGGTCTCGAGCTCGGCTGTTTCGATGCTCATCAGGAGGTGGCCTCTTCTGTCATGCGAGTGAGCTTACCCATGATCTGCGCGCCTAGCGCCATTTCAATCACACCATAGTAAACATTTCCGTGCACTTTTGCGGTGGCCCCCAGAACCACCCGCTCCCGGGCGACGATATCCCCTTGCACGCTGCCGTTTAACATAACGGTGGCGGCCTCCACCGACCCGTCGATCGAGGCGTTCTCGCTGATGGACAAGCTCGAGCCCTCGACGGGCTGCGCGCGGACGTTTCCCGCCACGGCACCGTCCAGATGCAGTCCACCGGCGAACTGCACATCGCCCTGGACGCGCGCGGTTTTGCCGAGCAGATGGTCGATGCGGGGGGATTTGGGCTCTCGATTGAACATTCACATCTCCTACGATGCGTCCACGGCCCAGGGAAAGGTCTGACTCGCCGGGGCGACATCCTTTTTGCTCGAGCGCAGCTCGATGGCGACGTGCTCCGGTGTGAAATGCGCCGGCAGCGCGACTTCCTGGTCCAGGTTCTCGAAATAGCGGAAGTTGAACGGCAGCTCGTGGAGCTTGCCGGCAGTGAGCGTCCCGAGGTCGAGGACCGCGGTCTTCCCGTCAGAGCCGGTGCCATCCACGCTGATACCCACCGAGCCCGTGGCGACATTGTCCGGCCGCACCGAGCGCACCAGCGCAACATGCAGCGCGAACCGCTGGCTCTTGCCCGCTGAGATGTGCAGCTGCTCGACTTTCACACCGACCGCTCCGGCACCCTGCGCGACAATGCCGCGGTAGAACGCGAGCTCCTGCGCCTGGCGTGCAACCTGTGCCTGCAGGTCACCGATGGAGCGCGCCACTTCGGCCTGCTCCTTGGCACGCCCGATGCGAATGGTGTCCAACTCGGCGAGCTGGGTGCGCAGTTCGCGGTTGGTTTTGTTGAGCCGCTCGATCTCCACTTCCAGCTCGCTGCGTTGCTGCGCGACTGCCAGGCGGTCATAACCTGCGTTGAAGCGTCCGGTCTCATAGACGATGTACAGCAGCAGCGCGCTCAGCAGCAGGATCACCAGCGCCAGAATGCGGTGCCGGGCGGGCGCATGGGTGCGGATGACCAGGTTGGGCGTGGCCTCGGAGGCGCGCATGTTTCGGGCTGCCCCTTACGAGGTGTCAGTCAGCCTGGGCGGACCGGGCCGGTGCAGCCACGGCCGGTTCCTCGGCCTGAGTGGCGAGCTCGGCCCACCATTGCGGTTGCGGCGGTGGTCCTCCCGGGAAGGCGAGCGGTGCGAGCTCGGTGAGCGCGCGCACGTACACGGCGCGCTTGAAATAGATCACCTCGCGCGCCGGCTCCCAGTAGTTGGCCCAGCGGAAGTGATCGAACTCCGGCTCGCGTGTGCGTGCGAAGTTGAAACGCGCATGTCTGGAACGCAGAGCGAATAGGAACCAGCGCTGCTTCTGGCCGATGCACATCGGCAGCCGGTTGCGTCGCAGGTATTTCGTCGGCAGCCGGTAGCGCAGCCAGTGGGAGGTCCTGCCGATCACCTCGACTTCCGCAGGCTCCAGGCCGATCTCCTCGTGCAACTCGCGGTAGGCGGCCTGTTCGACGCTCTCATCGCCCTGCAGTCCGCCCTGCGGGAACTGCCAGCCGCGCCCGCCCACCTGCCGGCCGAGGAATACCTCGCCACTGCCGCGCAGCAGAATGATGCCGACATTGGCACGAAACCCGTCTGAATCGATGACATCCGCCATGGTCGGGCGGAGTCTGCCATAAGGCGTCCAGCGCAGCGCAGTGATAACTTGGCGGTTTTCGCACGTCGTCGGGGGTCGCATCGATGAGGATTCGCTGGACCGCCGTGGCGGCCATGGTGCTGCTCGCGGTCCTGATCTGTGTCGCCTCGTTGCTGATGGGGGCGGGGATCCCGGCGCGGCAGGCGCTGCTCGCCCTCGTCGGCGGCCCTGACGAGCTGGCGCACAGCGTCATGGTCCAGATCCGCATCCCGCGCCTGTTCGCCGCGCTCGGCGTGGGTGGGGTGCTGGCCCTTGCAGGAGTGCTGCTGCAGGCCCTGTTCCGCAATGCACTGGCGGATCCTTATGTCCTCGGAGTTTCCGGGGGCGCCGCGGTCGGGGCGCTGCTGGCCCTGCTGCTGAATCTCGCGCCGCTGGGCGTGCAGGGCGCCGCCTTCGCCGGCGCGAGCGGCGCCGTGCTGCTGGTGTATCTGCTCGCGCGCGATGGCGGCAATGCCCGACTGCTCCTGACCGGCGTGCTGCTTGCCAGCGCCTGCGGTGCGCTCATTACGGTGCTGCTGGCGCTCAGTGACTCGGTGCGCCTGCGCAGCATGATTTTCTGGCTGGCCGGTGATCTGAGCTGGGCCCCGAACCCCTGGCTCAGCGTGGGAACGGCGGCACTCGCAGCCGCGCTCGCTGCCGTCCTCTCGCGACCGTTGAATGTGCTCGCCGCGGGCGAGTTGCGCGCCCGTAGCGTGGGCCTTGATCTCGAGCTTTGGCGTCGCGGCATTTTCCTGGTCTCCGCAGCTCTCACTGCCATCGCCGTGGTCAGTGCCGGCACCGTGGGTTTCGTCGGATTGATCACCCCCCACGTCGTCCGCCTGGCGTTGCGAACCAGTGACCACCGGGTCGTTGCGCCCGTGTCCGTGCTCCTCGGGGGCTCGCTGCTCGCCGGGGCTGATCTCATTGCGAGAACCATCGCCGAGCCGCGTCAGTTGCCCGTGGGCGCGGTGATGGCGCTGTTGGGGGCGCCCGTGTTCGTGACGATGCTGCGCGCACAGCGTTAGTTCCCGCGCGACGTCAGTCGCGCGCACATTCCGCGCGGCGCGCTGCCGCCGGCGGCGCGCAGGTTAGCTGATGACCTCCGTCGCCGTGCCAAACTGGTTGCGGCCGGCGCTCTTGGCGCGATACAGCGCCGCATCCGCTGCGGCGATGAGCCGCTCCGCCAGCACGTGATAGTCGCATTTGTCGCCAACCTTGGGGGCGGCAGTCGCCACCCCGATCGACAGGGTAATGGTTTCGCTCGCTTCCGGACTCACCGGCACCGGTGAGCGTCGTACCGCATCCAACACGCGGTGGGCGACACGCTCGCCATCCACCAGCGTGCCGTGCGGCAGCACGATCGCAAACTCATCCCCGCCGAAGCGAGCGCCGGTATCACTCAGGCGCATGACCGTATCGATGCGGTGTGCAACCTCGCGCAGCACCGCATCTCCGGCCAGATGCCCGTACTGATCGTTGATGCGCTTGAAGTGATCCACATCGATCATGAGGCAGGCGACCGGAATCTTGTCGCGATGGGCGAGAGCCAGCTCCTCACGCAGCCGCGCATGCAGATAGCGCCGGTTGTGAAAGCCGGTGAGAAAATCCGTAAGTCCGCTGCGCACCAGGCGCGCCCGGTTGACGGCGTTCTCCAGGCAGATCGCGGCGACGACGCCCAGGTGCGCCAGAAAATCGCTCGCCAGCTCCTGAGTGAAGCGGAAGCGCTCAGCGCTGCTGAAGACCAACACGCCATCGAGCTGCCCCGCGCGCCGCAGCGGCAGCAACGCAAGACTGCCGCCGTGGCGCGCCGGCGGCAGCAGCTGCTCGTGCTCCGCTTTGCGGAACGGGCCGAGCCACGGCCGCTCGAGCTGCGCCAGCTGCGGAGCCATGCTCAACAGCACATCGGCAAACTGCAGCTCCGGCAGCTCCTGCAGCGAGAAGCCGTCGCTCTCCAGCAGGTGACGGACCTCGTGCTCGGGGTCCTGCAGGATCAGCCGGACGGCATCGAGCTGATAGGAGCGCTGCAGCCCGTGGATCAGCCGCTCGAGCAGCTCCGCCAGCGAGCCGGCGCGCAGCAGCTCAAGCTCGCGATCCTGCGTCTTGCGGAACAGGCTGTCGTTACGCGTGACCTCGTTGGTCAGCTCATCGAGACGCTTCTGCAGCGACTGCAGCTCGTCCTCGAGCGCATGCACGCGCGAGATCGCAGCACCGCCGCGGCGGCTGTCGGGTGACGGAGGACGACGCATGCTTCAGGCTCGTCGCTCGGCGACGTTGCGACGGTCTTCCAGGTATTCCCGGCCGCGCTGCATGAGCGTGACGAATGCCGCGTGATCCTGCGCGATCACCGCCGTGCGCAGGCGCTCCACGGCCTGGTGCAGGGCTTCGAGCGATTCAGCGCCGTAGTCATTGAGGCTCTGGATCTCGTAATACAGCTCCGGACTCTCCTGCGCGACGCGACTCGCCACGTCGAGCTGCGCATCGAATGTCGTGCTCGACATGCGCGCCAGCTTCGGTGCGGCCTCACCGCTCTCAGCGAGTGCGGTGAAGAAGGCGATGTTGAGCGCATGCGACAGCCCGAGCACGTAGGCGATGAGTCGATCGTGATCATCCAGACTCATCACCACCTGCTCGGCCATGGTCGAGGCAAACAGCTCGCGCGCGCTCGCGAGCGCTTCCGCTGAGCCCAGATCGACAAAAATGACATGCCGGCCGGAGAGCAGCTCCGTATCCGGACCAAACATCGGATGCACCGACACGACCTTGACGCCATGGGACTTCAGCGCCATGAGTCCGGCGCGCAGCGGGGACTTGAGTGAACCGACGTCGAACACCACGCCGGTGGGCCGGCGCAGGGCCAGCTCGCGCAGGATGGCGTCGGTCACCCCCAGCGGTGTGGCCACAATGATGTAGTCCTGCTTGAGATCAGTGGCGCGCCAGTCCTGCACACGCGTGCCACCCTCAGGAGCCGCGTTGGGGTCCGCCACCTCGACCGTGAATCCCTGTGAGCTCAGGAACTCGACGAACCAGCGGCCCATCTTGCCGCCGCCACCGATGACGAGCACTCGTTTCCCGGAGCCCTTGCCGCGCGCGACTACCGTCGCCTTCTCCTGAGTGGTCAGCGAGGCGCGAATCAGCAGCCGCAACAGATCTTCCGCCAGTGCCGGGGAGAGTCCCTGCTCCTCGGCTGCCTTGCGCACCCCGAGGATGACCTCGCGCTCGCGCTCATAGTCACGCGTCGGATGGCCGGTCGCGCGCTTGACCCGGGCCACCTCGGCGCTGAGGCGCTTGCGCTCGGCGGCCAGGTGAATGAGCTGACGATCGATTTCCGTCAGGCGCTGGCGCAGTCCTTCCAGCGTTACATCCTCGCTCGACATGACAGATCGATCCTCCAGCACACCCTTTTATCGGGTGGTTTAGGATTACACAATGCCAGAGCCGACAGAACTTCTGCCCGATCCGCTGCCGTCCGAGCCGTTGCTCGTGGTCAATGAGTGGCTGGCGCTGAGCTGGCGACGACAGCTGCAGCCCAATCCCAATGCGATGGTACTCGCCACGGCGACAGGCGACGGCCAGCCCTCGGCGCGCGTCGTGCTGTGCAAGGAGATCGTGCCGCAGCCCGGCTACCTGGTTTTTTTCACCAACTACCGCTCGCACAAGGGCCGTGAGCTGAGCGCCAACCCGCATGCCGCCGCGGTCTTCCACTGGGATCATCTGCATCGCCAGGTGCGCGTGGAGGGGACCGTCGTGCAGGCACCCGCCGCCGACAGCGATGCCTATTTCGCCTCGCGCCCCTGGGCGAGCCGGCTCGGCGCCTGGGCCAGCGAGCAGAGCCAGCCGGTGGCGAGCCGGGCCGAGTTGCAACAGGCGCTGCTGAGGATGGCACAGCGCTTTGGCACACCTGCACCGGGCGATGCTGCGGCGGCCACCCGGACCGATGTGCTCGTTCCCCGACCGCCTCACTGGGGCGGCTTCCAGCTGTGGGCCCAGGCGGTCGAGCTGTGGACCGAAGGGGAAGCCCGCATCCATGATCGGGCGCGCTGGAGCCGCACGCTGCAGCCGCGCGCCGCGGGACTCTTTGACGTGGGGCCCTGGACCGCGACCCGTCTGCAACCCTGAGGGATCGTTTCGCCCGAAGCATGTGGAAGCAGCTGCGTATCCTGGTGCTGTTGCTCATCCTGCTGTGGGCGGCGTGGCATACCTGGATGGATCGCTACACCAGCACCCGCTGGCAGAAGCCCCTGTGGGTCGGCATCTTTCCCGTGGCTGATGGCAGCGCACGGAGTCAGAGTTATGTCGACAGCCTCACCCCGGACCAGTTCGCTGACATCGAGGCGTTCTTCAGCGAGGAGGCGCACCACTATGGCCGCGCGCTGCAACAGCCGGTCCACGCAGAGTTATATCCGCAACTGCGCGAGATGCCGCCGCAACTGCAGCCGCACGCCGGGATGTTAGGCGCCGCACTCTGGAGCCTGCGACTGCGCTGGTTCGGATGGCGGCATGCGGCAACGGGCGGCAAGGCACCGCCGCGCGTCGCGTTGTTCGTGATCTATCACGATCCGGACACACACCCGGTGGCTCCTGATTCGCACGGCCTGCAAAAGGGGTTAGTGGGCGTCGTGCATGCCTTCGCGACGCCGGCCATGAACGGCAGTAATAACATCGTGATTGCTCATGAGCTGCTGCACACACTGGGCGCGACCGACAAATACGACCCGCGTGACGGCGAACCCCTGTTCCCGCACGGCTTTGCTGAGCCGCAGCGCCAGCCGCTGTATCCGCAGGACAAGGCTGAAATCATGGCCGGTCGCCGCTTGTTGGCGCCGCATACCGCCGTCATGCCCCCATCCCTGAGACAGGTCGTCGTCGGGCCCGCAACGGCGCTGGAGATCGGGTGGACCCGACCATGATGAGGGTGCAGGATCTCACCGTCAGCGTGAGTGAGCGCACGCTCGTCAGGCAGCTGAGCGTGGATCTCAACCGCGGCGAGTTCATCGCGGTTTTAGGTCGCAACGGCAGTGGCAAGACGCTCACACTGCACACTCTGGCCGGCCTGCGCCCCCCGCAATCCGGTCTCGTGCGGCTGGACAACACGCCGCTCGTACAGTTGAGCCGCCGCGACATCGCACGCCACGTGGGACTGCTCACGCAGGAAACGGAAGCCCAGGCGGGCGCGACGGTCCTGCAGACCGTGCTGCTCGGACGCCATCCGCATCTGGCACTCTGGCAGTGGGAATCGGCTGAGGATGAGCGCCTGGCTCGCGAAGCTCTGCGCGCGGTCGAGCTGGCCGATCTGGAGCTGCGGCACACCGAGACGCTCTCGGGTGGTGAGCGGCAGCGCATGGCGATTGCAGCCCTGCTCACGCAACAACCCGACATCCTGCTGCTGGATGAGCCGACCAACCACCTGGATCCGCATCACCAGCTGGCGGTTCTGCAACTATTTCGTGCCGCAGCGGATGGGGGCAAGACGGTCGTTGCGACCATGCACGATCCGACGCTCGCGGCGCGCTTTGCGGACCGTGTGCTGCTGCTGTTTGGGGATGGGCGCTGGCAGTATGGCGCAGTCGCAGAGTCGCTCACGCCCGAGACGCTGAGCGAGCTCTACCTGACCGCCGTCAGTGCGCTGCAGCTCGGCGAGCGCAGCGTATTCGTCCTGTCCTGAATGCGATCACCGCACCCAGGCCCGGTCGCCGGCTGCCCGGGAAACGGGCAGCCTCGCTGCCTAGTCGCTGTTGCGCATCAGCAGGCCGATCAGCAGACCCACTCCCGCGCCGATCGCGAGGGCGCTCCACGGCCGGTCCTGCACGAAATCGCCCACGTCGCTCGCCGTATCGCGCACCCGGGCGATCGTGTCGCGTGCACTGCCCAGGACGGACGAGCCCAGCTGCTTTCTGACGTCCGCTATGGTCGTGGTCAGGCGCTCCCGCAACTCCTCGACGGCGTCGCCCCCCTCATTGCCCAGCGCAGTGAGCAGTGCCTCCGTGCTGGCCAGGACCTCCCGCAGCTCCTTGCCGGCGACCTCTTTGGCGGATGGATAGTCGTATCTCATGCTGCTCTTCCCATTGGAACGGACTGGGCATCAACGCCGTGCCCGGCGGGGTGTTCCACGAGCGCAGCCAGGCGTTGCCGAGGGCGGCACGGTGTCGCAACGCAAAAATCGCGCTGCGCGGCCTTCTGGCACAATCGCGCTCCCTTGCGGGCAGCTGCGGCACGGGCGGCTGAGGCGCCAGGCGCCGCAGCCCTACGCGGAGCATCTGATGGGCAACCGACTGAGCAAAATCTATACGCGCACTGGCGATGACGGGACTACGGGACTGGGCGATGGCACGCGCGTGCCGAAGGACGGTCCGCGTGTGGAGGCTTACGGCACGGTCGATGAGCTGAACAGCTGGATCGGCGTGTTGCTCGCAGTAGACGGGCTGCCGGCGGACATCAGCGCCTGTCTGCTCGAGATCCAACATGAGCTGTTTGATATGGGTGGGGAGCTGTGTATCCCCGGCCACCGCGCCATCCAGGCGGAGCACACCACACGGCTGGAGAGCATCCTCGACCGCTTCAACGGTCCGCTGCCGCCGCTCAAGGAATTCATCCTGCCAGGAGGTGGTCCCGCTGCCGCCGCGTGTCACGTCGCCCGCACCGTCGCCCGCCGCGCCGAGCGGCGCGTGCTGGCACTCGCGCGTACGGAGACGGTGAGTCCCGAGGTCCTTAAGTACCTCAACCGCCTATCGGACCTGCTGTTCGTCCTTGCGCGGGTGCTCGCGCGACACGAGCGGGGAACGGAAGTGCTCTGGCGCAGCGGCCGCCATCCCGCCTGATCAGCGGCGGCGGCGTTCCAGGCGGCCGTAGGAGCGCAGCAACATGCGCCAGCGCGACCAGTCAAACGCGGGACCCGGATCGGTCTTGCGGCCTGGCGAGATGTCAGAGTGACCTGTGATGTGATCGACCGACAGCGACGAATAGGTCAACAGCAGCGCATCGACCAGCGCGGCGAGCTGCTCGTATTGAAGATCGGTGTAGGCCACGTCATCGGCGCCTTCCAACTCGATTCCAACGGAGAAGTCGTTGCACGCCGGTCTCCCGCGGTAATGCGACTGGCCGGCGTGCCAGGCGCGCTGGCTGAAGGGCACGTACTGCACGAGGGTGCCGTCGCGGTGAATCACCACATGCGCCGAGACGCGATTGCGGGCGATGTCACGAAAGTACGGATGTGCATCCGGCGGCAGGCTGCCGGTGAACAACCGGTCGATCCACGGACCGCCGAATTCCCCGGGGGGCAGGCTGATGCCATGGATCACGATGAGCTCGGGTGGTACGCCTGCCGGGCGTGCGTCGTAGTGAGTAGATAACACCTGGCGAACATCCGCCAGGAGTCCGGTCACCGGGTCTATTTTCAATGCCGGCTGCATGAGCGGCGATCATGCCACAATCATGGCCATGAGCACCGCAAACACGCCTTATGTCGAGCGGGACCTGGCGCATGTCTGGCACCCGTGCACGCAGATGAAAGACCACGAGCAGCTGCCCATGGTGCCGATCCGGCGCGGCAGTGGGGTCTGGCTCGAGGACTTTGCCGGACGCCGTTACCTGGACAGTATCAGCTCCTGGTGGGTCAACCTGTTTGGCCACGCCAACCCGCGCATCAACGCCGCCGTCCGCGACCAACTCGAGCAGCTCGAACATGTGATTCTCGCCGGCTTCACGCACGAGCCGGTCATCCGCTTGTCCGAAGCCCTGGTACGCCTGTTGCCGGCGGGGCTGACACGCTGCTTCTACGCCGACAATGGCTCCTCGGCGGTGGAAGTGGCCGTCAAGATGAGCTTCCATTACTGGCGCAATGTCGGTCGTCCGGCCAAGAAACGCTTCATCACACTCGCCAACAGCTATCACGGGGAGACACTCGGAGCGCTGGCCGTGGGGAATGTCGAGCTGTACAAGCAGATCTATCAGCCGCTGCTGATGGACGTCATCACCGTGCCCTCGCCCGATTGTTTTGCGCGCGAGCCGGGCGAGAGCTGGGAGAGTTACTCACGGCGGCAGTTCACCGCCATGGAGACAACTCTGGCGCGGCATGCGGATGAGACCGCCGCGGTCATTGTCGAGCCGCTGGTGCAGTGTGCCGCGGGCATGCGCATGTATCACCCGGTGTATCTGCAACTGTTGCGCGCGGCCTGCGATCGGTACCAGGTGCAGTTGATCGCCGATGAGATCGCCGTCGGCTTCGGGCGTACCGGGACGCTGTTCGCCTGCGAGCAGGCCGGCATCCGTGCCGACTATGTATGTCTCTCGAAGGGACTCACCGGCGGTTATCTGCCCCTGTCAGCCGTGGTGACCACCGAGGCCGTGTACGCCGCCTTCTATGACGAATACGAGAAACTCAACGCGTTCCTGCATTCGCATAGCTTCACGGGCAATCCACTCGCCTGTTCCGCCGCGCTCGCCACGATCGGCATCTTCGAGCAGGACGCAGTCATCGAGAAGAACCGCGCGCTTGCGGCGCACATGGGCAGCCTGGCACGCGAGTTGAACGATCACCCGCACGTGGCCGAGGTGCGCCAGCACGGCATGATCGTGGCGATCGAGCTCGTGCGTGACAAGGCGAGCCGACAGCCCTACCCGTGGCAGGAGCGCCGTGGCCTGCGCATCTACCGGCATGGGCTGGAGCGAGGTGTGCTGCTGCGTCCGATCGACACAGTGGTGTACTTCATGCCGCCCTACGTCATCACGCCGGATGAGATCGAGCTCATGGTGGGTGTTGCCCGGGAGGCGATTGGAATTGCGACATGCGACTGACGCGCATCCATGTTGCCGGACCCCTGCGCAGCGCGCGGCGCTACGCGTTGCCGGACAACGCCGCGCGCCATCTGAGCCGCGTGCTGCGCGCAAACGTCGGTGATCCGCTCATACTGTTTGACGGCTCGGGCGGTGAATATGCAGCGCGCATTCACAGCGTGCGGCGGGATGACGTCGAGGTGGAGGTAGGCGAGCACGATTCCGTTGAAAGGGAGTCCCCGCTCCGACTGACCCTGCTCCAGGGCGTGTCGCGCGGCGAGCGCATGGACTGGGTGATACAGAAAGCCACCGAGCTTGGCGTCACGGCGATCGTGCCAGTGCTCACTGCGCGCAGTGTCGTGAACCTTGCGGGGGTGCAGGCCGAGAAGAAGCTGCAACACTGGCGCGCCATCGCCATCGGCGCGTGTGAGCAGAGCGGACGCAATCGTGTTCCGCAGATCGCCTTACCCTCCTCGCTGCCCCACTACCTCGGATCCGTGGCGCCAGTCGGCAGCCCGGAAGCGGCTGCGGAGTCAAGGCTGTCGCTGTCCCCGCAGGCTGACATCCGCCTGATCGATGCACCTCTGAACCAACAGGCGGCTACCCTGCTCATAGGCCCCGAGGGGGGACTGGCGCAGGAGGAACAGGAGCTCGCGCGGCTGCGGGGATTCAGCGCGGTGCGCCTTGGACCCCGGGTGCTGCGCACCGAGACGGCGGCCGTGAGCGCATTGACGGTGCTGCAACAGCGTTGCGGGGATCTGTGAGGACCGCGCGATGAAATATCTTCTGCTGGTTGTGCTTGCGATCACACTCGGTGCGCTGCTGGGGCGCTCGATCTGGGGTGAGAAGCCGGCTGAGCCGGTGGATCCGGTGAAAGTGATCGTGACGGAGCTGCGCACGCACGCCATCGTGCAACACGAGCGGCAGCTGGCGATCTGGTATCGCGTCTGTCCGTCCGTCATCGGCAAGACGCCGCAGATCTTCCTGGTGTGGCCGGCGCGGCTCGCCTACAGCCTCGAGCTCAGCGACGTGCAGGTCTCCCGTCAGGGCTCCGCCATCAAGGTACACACCGCGCCCATCCACGCCGATGAGCCCGCGGTGCCGACCGACTTCATGGATTATCTGTCGACCTCGTCGATCTTCACTTTTGCCAACGAGCAGGAGCTGGTCAATCACGAGATCGGCAAGGCTTCGCCCGTCGCCCGCTACCTGACGGATTATTTCCTGATCCGCGACCCCTCGCTGCAGGGAGATTTTGCCGACGAATTGCGCCGGCTCGTCGAGCATCTGGCCTCGGCGCTGGGCGTGAAGGCCAGCGAGATCGAGGTGGACGTGCCGAAGCCGACTCTCACGCTGCCTAAGCTGCCGAAACTCGAGTTGTGTGAAGGCACGATGGCTTCCGTCAACGGCCTGCCCTTCGCGAAGTACGACAGTGGCTCGACGGTGCCCGTGGCATTCAAGCCACCTCAGCACTTGCAGCCGGGAAGCCCGCAGAGCTCCGCCGATGCGCTCAAAGGCGTGGCGGCGGTGATGCAGAAACCCTGAACGGAATCAGGCGCTGACGCGCGTCTCGTCGGCGATCATTTCCTCGAGACGCTCGAGATCCGGCACCATCGGCGTCTCATTGACCATCCGTACCTGGCAGATGATGGGGGCGCGCTCCGGGAAGACGCGCGAGTTATCCGGGCGCACC
Organism: uncultured Pseudomonadota bacterium; assembly: GCA_963839055.1. Taxonomy (GTDB): domain Bacteria; phylum Pseudomonadota; class Gammaproteobacteria; order Steroidobacterales; family Steroidobacteraceae; genus 13-2-20CM-66-19. Next base: position 529,847 of record CAWITP010000001.1, read on the forward strand.
ACATCCGAGCTCACGCGCACGAGTTGCGGAAAGCCCTGCGAGACGATGCCGAAATAGCCGCCCTCGACGCGCGCACCCAGCGCGTGAAACACGACGATCCGTGTCCGACCGGACGCCGGCGGAATCATCTGTCCGCACGCGCCTTCGAACGAGACGAGCGGGACGGTCTTGCCCGTCCAGGGGACCGTGCCGATATACCAGGGCGGCGCGCCGGTCATCTCGGAAGGCGTGTGGAAGCCGATGACCTCGGCGACGCATGCGCGTGGCACGATCAGACGGCCATCGGTGATCGGAATCAGCAGGCTGTAGATTTCCGCGACGCGTTCAGTCATGACTCAAACCCGTGAGTCGCCGACGCGCGCGAAGGTACCGCTGGTCCCCTGGCCGCCCTTGCGGCGCTCCACGAGCGGTGCAATCGCATCCAGCAGCTGCGCTTCCTGATACGGCTTGCCCAGATAATCATCCACGCCGAGCTCAATGGCACGAGCACGGTGTTTCTCGCCGACCCGCGAGGTGATCATGATGATCGGCACGTCCTTCAGGCGCGGGTTGTTGCGCACATGTGCCGCGACCTCGTAGCCATCCATGCGCGGCATCTCGATGTCGAGCAGGATGATGTCCGGAACATGGTCCTGGAGCAGCGTCACGGCATCCATGCCATCGCGCGCGGTCAATACCCGCATGCTGTTGCGCTCCAACAGCCGCTGCGTCACGCGGCGCACGGTGATCGAGTCGTCGACCACCATGGCGAAGATGCGCTTGTCGTTCTTTTCCTTCGGCGCAATGAGCGGCGTCTGACCGCGACCGCGCCACTCCGCGCGCACCAGCGCGCCGATATCCAGAATGATGACGATGCGGCCGTCGCCGAGGATCGTCGCACCCGAGATCCCGCGGATCCCGGAGATCTGCGGCCCCACCGATTTCACGACGATCTCGCGGCTGCCGATCAGCTCATCGGCAACCAGCCCGGTCGAATGCTCACCGGCGCGCACCAGCACCACGGGAATAGTCACGTCCTGCTCGGGCAGCGGCGAGGTTTCCAGCCCCACGAAGGTGGCCAGATGCTGGAAGCGGTACTTCTGGCCGCCGTAATCAAACACCGCGGCCTCGCGCCCCAGATGCGCCAGCACTTCCGCCTTCGACAGACGCAGTACGCCTTCCACCGTCGGCAAGGGCAGCGCGTAGAACTCATCGGAGGTTCGCACCACCAGCGCATGACTGATGGCGAGCGTAAACGGCAGGCGGATGGTGAAGGTCGTACCCTGACCGGCCTGGGTCTCCATGTGTAGCGCGCCACCCAGGCGTTTGATCTCGGTCGCCACCACGTCCATACCGACGCCGCGCCCGGCCTGCTGCGTTATCGTGCCGGCGGTGGAGAATCCGGGCTCGAGGATGAGCTGCATCGCATCCTCATCGCTCAGCGTACTGCCGGGAGGAATCAGTCCGAGCGTCGTGCCTTTGCGGCGGATGGCCTCGAGGTCCATACCGGCGCCGTCATCGCTCAGGCGCACCATGACTTCCGCACCTTCGCGATGCAGCTCGAGCACGATACGACCGCCTTCCGGCTTGCCTGCCGCCGCGCGCTCTGCCGGCTTCTCGATGCCGTGCACGACGGCGTTGCGCAGCATGTGCTCGAAGGGCGGCAGCATGCGCTCGAGCACCTGCCGGTCGAGCTCTCCGGCCGCGCCTTCAACCACCAGCTCGGCGCGCTTGCCGGTGTCACTGGCGGCCTGACGCACGATGCGCGCGAGGCGCTGCACATGGCGCTGGAAGGGCACCATGCGAGTCCGCATCAGGCCGTTCTGCAGCTCGGTGATGGTGCGCGCCTGCTGCTGCAACAGGTTCTGCGTCTCCTTACCGAGGTTCTCCAGCAGTTGTTGGATGCTGCCGACGTCATTGGCCGTCTCGGCGAGAGCCCGTGAGAACTGCTGAATCGAGGAATAGCGATCGAGCTCCAGCGGATCGAAGTCGCCGCGGTGACTGCCTTCGTCTTCGTGCCGATGCAGGATCTGCGCTTCGGTCTCGATCTCGAGGTTGCGCAGCTGCTCCTTCAGTCGGGTCACCGTGCGCGACAACTCGCCGAGATTGAAGTCGATCGAGCCGAGCTGCTGTTCGAGGCGCGAGCGGGCAATGCTCGCCTCGCCGGCGACATTCAGCAGCTGATCGAGCAGGTCCGCATCGACGCGCGCCATTTCCTGCCGTTCAGCCGGCGCCGCAGGCTCGCGACCGGGTGGCACCGCCGCCGGTGCAAGCAGGCCATCATCCTGCACGCGTGTCTCGATGCGACCGATCGTAACGGACACCGCTTTGGGCGCCGTCGCCGGCGCTACTGCGGGCTCCGCAGCGTGTGAGGTCTCGCCGCGTGACTCCGCAGCGTGCGAGGTCTCAGCGTCTGAGGTCTCGACGCGAGCGTCCTCAATGCGTGCGTCCTCGGCGTGTGAGGCCTCGGCGTGTGAGGCCTCGGCGTGTGAGGCCTCGGCGCTGGCCGGGCTCGCGTCCTGCGCCTGATCCCGGAGCGCTACATAGGCTGCGGCCTCATCAGGATGGCGCGCCGGCGGTACGAACTCGTAAGGCTCCTGATCGTTCGCCGCCGCGGCAGGCGCCATTGCTTCCAACTCCGCCGCGACACTGCCCGATGCGAGATCCGAGGCGACGGATTCCTCGGGTGCAAACGGCGCCTGCGCAATCAGAGTCTCGTCCGACGCCCCGATCTCGCCCTGTATGGCCTGCGCCGCCGCATCAGCAGAGCGCGCCGGTGCACGGGCCGCTGCCGCGTCTGGCGATGGGGCCGCTTCATCCTGCGGTGGGACCACCAGCGGCCGTGCGCCGGTGCCGCCCGCCTTCGAGACGCTCTGAATACGCGCAATCATCACGCGTGCCGGTGCGACCCGGCGCCCGTTGGCGACCGCCTCGCGCATCCGCGCGAGCTCATCCAGGCTCGCCTGGATGACATCAAACATCTCGGCGTCGGCCGCGACCGAGCCGTTGTCGACCTGCATCACCAGTGTCTCGAGCTCATGGCTGAGGTTGCCCATGGCGATGATCCCCGCCATGCGCGCACCACCCTTGAGCGTGTGCAACGGCCGCTTGAGCGCGGAACGGCGCTCGGCGCTCTCCGGCTCATCGCGCCACTCACCGAGAGCCTGCTCCGAGAATTCGATCAGCTCGAGAGCTTCCTCGGTAAAGATCGAGGCCACTTCCGGATCGTAGTCGAGGGCCCCGTCATCAGTGGGTTCGCCCACAGCGGCCGGTACCGCCTGAGCTGCCTGCGCCCGCGCATCGGCAATGCGCGCATCCAGACGCTTCTCGGCCTCATCGATCTGCTGCTTGAGAGCCGCATGGTGATGGAAATAACCGCTCGTCTCATCCAGATGAGCCACCACCGAGTCCATGGCATCCATGCAGTCGGTCAGCAGCTGCAGGTCGGCATGCTCCAATCCCAGTCCGCTGTTGAAGACGCGTCGCAGCCAACGATCCAACGGCTCGGCGAGCCGGATACCGTGACGGACCTGCGCCATCTTGGAGCTTCCCGAGAGGGTGTGGCAGGCGCGGTAGACGTCTTCGGGAATTGAATGCGGCTCGGGACGGGTCCGTTCGCGCTCGAGATAGGCGCGCACCGTCGCGACATGCGTGCTGGTCTCGCGCGTGTAGATATCACGCAGGACCTCATCCTTGCCCGACTGCCCGTTGTCGCCATCGCCGCGGACCGCCACCTGATCGGTGGTGAAATCCAACAGCGGGCGGCTGGCGCCCTGCGGCGGTTCGACAACGTGCGGCGGTTCGACAACGTGCGGCAGTTCAGGCGCCCAGGGCTGCTCGAGCACTCCTGCCGGTGCGGCCGGTCCGGCTGCGGACTGTGCTGCGGGCGCGCCCTGACTCGGTTCACCGCCTTGCGGCTCACCGCCATGCGCCTGATCGCCAGGCTTCGCGACATCCGCCTGCGGCTCGGCGCTGCCATCGTGTGCGGCACGCTCCGCGAGTCGCGGCTCGTTGGCAGCCGGGGTCAGGCCCTCGACATGCAATGCGGGGTGCGTGGCCTGCTGATCGTGAGCCAGGCTGTCCAACACGAAGGACGGCTCACCCTGCGCCGGTTGCTCCGTCGAGCCAGACCCGGGGGCGGCGGTCTCGGGTTGCGACGGCTCCGTGCCAGCGCTGGCGAGGGCTGGCGGCGCGCTAACTGCCGCCGCAGCTACCGGTGCTGCGGGCGCGACCGCCGTACCCGGTGCGGTTAGTACACCTGTCGGTGCAGCCGCAGCTATCGCAGGCTTGCCTGAGGCGAGCGCATGCGCCCGGCTGCAGATCCCCGCCGTATCAGCCCGCACCGCGCGGCCGGTATCCAGCTGCTCGATGAGCTCAGGAAGCGCGGCGACCGCATCGCGCAGCACTTCCACGATCTGCGGCGAGCGCGACAGCGTGTTGTCCAGGATGCGGTTCAGCAGATTTTCGACCGACCAGGCGAACTCGCCCAGATCGCGCGCACCGACCATCCGGCCGCTACCCTTCAACGTGTGGAAGGAGCGGCGCACGGTGACCAGCGAATCGCGCTCCATCGGATTCTGATCCCAGGCCGGGAAGAACTTGCGGATCTTGGCGAGCTCTTCGTGGGCCTCCTCGATGAACAGTTTGACCAGCTCAGGATCGGCCGACTCCGCCAAGGGCGCCGTGATCGGCCGGGTGGCGCTGACCGTGGGCGGGCCCATGCCAACCACTGTTGCCGCCGGATCCGCTTCCGCCAGCGTGCCCGGCGGTGTGATCTGGACCGTCTTGGAATAGACGCCCGCCTCGATCGGCGGAATGACCGGCAGCGGCACTTCCCGCTGACCCTCGAGCGTCTGCACACAGGCCTGGGCGTTATCGAGCATGTACCAGGGATCGCTGCGGCCGGCCTGCAGCGTCTCCATGTAGTACTCAACACTGACAATGGCGTCCGCCAGGCGATCAAGAAAGCCCGGAGGCAAGCTGTGCGCCCCGGGCTGCATCACCCGCTTCAGCTGCTGGGTGACGCCTTCGACCACTTCCACCGCGCGTGCCTTGCCGAGCATCAGCAGCCCGGCCTTCAGCCCGCGCATGAGCTCGGGCCAGCTGTCGAGCCCGGCCGCATCGAGCGTGCCCCCGACGCTCTGCGTGATGGCTTCCTTGATGCGTGCCAGATTCAGGATGCACTCGCGCAGCACCGCGGACTGGACCTGCTGGAATTCGTTGTCGGTGTCCTCCTCGGACACCGTCGTGCTCTTCGGCCGGATCAGGCCGACCAGCTGCGAGTCGAGCCGGTCCTCGACGCCGATCAGCGTCGCGGCGATCTCCACCAGCGAGCTCTCATCCGCCTGCTGGCTGCCGCTGACGATGTTTTCCAGCCGCTCGGTCTGCGCCTGCACCTGCGCGCGCAGCTCGCCCAGGCCGAGCACGCCCAGCGTGTCGCCGATCTTGCGCAGCATCTCCACCTGGGAGACGAGCTCTTTGGGCTGACCGGCGCCGCGGCGCACGAAGATATCCAACACGTCCTTGACCTTGGACAGATCCTCACGGATCGCCGCCGCCACGGTCTGCATCAGCTTGACGCTGGGGGCCGAAAGATTCTCGCGCTCCTGCTCGATGCTCTCATCCACGGGCAGCAGCTCAGAGAGACGGAACGAGGCGCGCACCGCCGTGACCCGCGGGCCTGCGGATTCGGCGCGGCCCACGTAATACAACAGGTTGTTGAGCAGCTCGACGGCCGGGGTCTGCGCGTAGCGCGCCTCGCCCTGCTCATAGAGACGGCGGATCTCACGATCGCCGAGACCGAGCAGCCGCTTCACCGACACGCCGCCCTCGAGGCCATTTTCCTGCAGCGCCTCGATGACCGCGCCGATCACCCACCACAGCTGGAACAGCGGCTGGCGGGTGGCAATCTGCTCGAGCTTCTGCGCCACGGTCGCGAGCACATCCAGGTTCTGCTCGATGCGCTCGCCACGAATCCAGCCTATCAGGCCCCCCTGGAAGCGGGCGCGCAGGCGGCGCGCCCACTGCTCGACGCTCAGCGGCGCCTCGCCCGGCGCGGCTGCGATCGGCTGCGCCTGCTTGTCGGACTTCAGATTGAGCAGCAGCAGCGTGCCTTCCGACAGCAGCGCGCTACCGCGGACCGCGCGCAGATCGTTGAGCAGCGGCAGGAGCACCAACGCCAGGTCACGGCCGCCTGCCAGGACCCGCTCGAGGTAGCTCGGCAGCTGCACCATCGCGCGCATCAGCGCATCCAGACTCTCCGCCTGACTCTTGCGCTCCGCCACGGTCGCGAGCAGGTAAGCCGCTACCTGCTCCATCTCCTCGGCCAGCAGCGCCGCGCCGTAGATTTCCAACACGCGCAACACGCCCTGCACCTGGTGCAGCTCCTGGGCGCAGCGTTCGAGCAGCGCGACGTTATCCGGCTGCTCGACGTAATTCTCGAGCGCCGTGCGGGCTTCGGCGAGCGTGACATTCAGCTCGCGACCGACGAAATCCAGCGTCTGGGAGGCAACTTCCGGCATTCAGGGCTCTCGGGCGTCAGGTCCCGCCGAGCGCCGACATGGGGCGCACGCCGGTGGTGGACTTGGCGTCTTCGAGCCGCTTGAAGGGCCCGCTGGCACCCACGGGCTCGGCACTGCTGCCGGGCAGGCGGAAGCCGGCGGCAGCCTTGCGCAAGCCTGCGGACAGCTCGGCGAGCTTGGCAATGGCGGTCGAGGTGGCATGGGTCGACTCGGCCGTCTGCGCGCTGATCTCCTTGAGGATCTGCATGTTGCGCGCGATGTTCTGGGCGGCTCCGGTCTGCTGACGCGAGCTGGCGGAGATGTTCTGCACGAGGCTTGCGATCTGGTTGGACACCTGCTCGATTTCCTCCAAGGCAGCGCCGGCGTTCTCCGCGAGCAACGCACCGCCGACCACATCGGTCGTGCTGCGTTCCATGGAGACGACCGCCTCGTTGGTATCGGTCTGGATCGTGCGCACCAGCACTTCGATCTGCTTGGTGGCATTGGCCGCGCGCTCCGCGAGGCGCTGCACCTCATCGGCCACGACGGCGAATCCGCGTCCCGCATCCCCGGCCATCGAGGCCTGAATGGAGGCGTTGAGGGCCAGTATGTTCGTCTGCTCGGCAATGTCGTTGATTAACTCGACGATGTTGCCAATCTCCTGCGAGCTCTCGCCCAGACGCTTGATGCGCTTGGAGGTCTCCTGGATGGTCTCGCGGATGGTATTCATGCCATCGATCGTGCGCCGCACCGCATCGCCGCCCTTGTGCGCGACCTCCACGGAATGACGCGCCACATCCGAGGCGCGCTCGGCATTGCCCGACACTTCCTCCGCCGAGGCCGCCATGCCCCCCGCGGACTCCGTGGCCGAGGCGATCTGCTTCGACTGCGCCCCGCTGGCTTTCGCCAGATGTCCCGAAAGCGCCTGGGTCTGTCGCGTGGCGCTGTCGAGCTGAATGGCGGACTGGTTGATCGTCGTCACCAGGCCGCGCAACGCATCCACCGCATAATTGATGGAGTCCGCGATAGCGCCGGTAATGTCCTCGGTGACGGTGGCCTGCACCGTGAGGTCACCGTCCGCCAGGCTCGAGAGCTCATCGAGCAGCCGCAGGATGGCCTGCTGGTTGCGGTCATTCTCCTTGCGCTGCGTCTCCACCGCGAGTCGCTGCTGCGACACGGTTTGCCGCAGGCGCGCGGCATAGAACAGACATACCAACACGCCCAGCAGGCCCAGCGCTGCGAACACGATCGGCGTCTTGCTGGGGCCCGCTGCGGCAGCGCTGTTCGCGGCGGCGACCGATTCGGCAGCCAGCGCACGCGCATCGGTTTGCAGCGCATGCGCCGCGGTCTGTGCCGGAGGTAACGCGGGGGCCGCGGCCACCAGGCGCCGGACCGCCCCACCCAGATCGGTGTACAGCGAATCGAGCGATTTCAGACGCCGCTCGCCATCCGCGCCCGTGAGTCGCGGCAGCCCGACGCTGGGTGCCGTGCCCATAACCGACTGGATGACCTGACCCAGGTAATCGGTGCTGTCCGTCAGCCGCTGCGGCGGCGGCCCGTTGGCCGCGCCGGTCAAAAGCGTTGCCACGTCTGCCTGCAGCCGCTGCGCCCGCAGCTCGAAGCGCTCGAGCGCACGGTTGGCATTGTCCAGCGCGCCCCCGCTGAGTCCCGTCGTCACCGCCGCCAGCTCGGTGACGAGCTTCGGCAGGATCTCGCGAATCTCCCGCGCTGCGGTGTTGGCTTCGCCCAGGGCAGTACGCCCTTGCAGCACGGCGGCGCCGTTGCTCACCGTGCGGCTGAAACGGGGGTCCTGGAGATAGGCGGCACCGGAGTCGCGGCTGGAGGCTTCCTTCAGCTGTGCCAGATGTTTCTGCAGGTCGGCCATCCCGGCCTCGTCCCCGCGAGCGGCCGCCTCGGCATCCAGCGCGATGCCATAGAGGGCATCGCGCGGCACGCCCGACGTGGCGACACTCGCACGCGGACCGCTCGCCAGATAGGCAACCAGGCCCGCCAGGATCAGCGCGGCGACCACCGCCAGGGCGACCAGCAGACCTCCGCCAATACGCTGCGGTGCCACAGGCGCCCTCAAGCGGCCGCCTCCGCGAAGGCGTTGCTTTCCAGAATCGCACGCAGGTTCAGCACCGGCCACTGCTCACTGGCACGGCGGAAGGCGCCCGCGAGATAGCGCTCGCAGCGCGCCACGGTGGGCGGCGCATCCCCTGTGAACTCCCCTTCGGCAAAGCGTCGGAATCCCAACACCTCATCGACGATCAGGCCGGCGGGAATCTCGCGGTGATTCACCACCACCACGCGGGTGTTACGTGACAGCGGTGTCACGCCGCTGCCGAGAAACTGCCGCAGGTCGATGATCGGCAGCAACTGTCCGCGTACATTCGCAATCCCCTTGATCCACGGCTTGGCGCCTGGCACGCGCGTCATGCTCGTCGGCACTCCCAACACCTCGCGAGTCTCCTCGCGCGCCACGAGGTACAGATCTCCAGCCATGCGCAACGCCACGCCAACCCATTCGCGTCCGCCAGCGCCTTCCTGACTGACCTGCGCCGAGACGGCACGGCCGCGCCGCTCGAGCTCTGACAGCAGCTCAAAAGGGCGATCGCGAAGCGTTTTCAGCGGTGCTTCGTCTGACATGACCTGACGCTGGACGGCAGTCGGTTGCGGTTCGAATCACTCATCCGGAGAGCGTCGCCTGAGCCTTGGCGACCAGCTGGTCCGGCGAGACCGGTTTCACCATGTAATCAATCGCACCCTGACGCAACCCCCAGATCCGGTCGGTCTCCTGTCCCTTGGAGGTCACCATGATGATCGGAATCGTGCGCGTGCGCGGATCATTCGCGAGTGCGCGGGTCGCCTGATAGCCATTCATGCCCGGCATGACGATGTCCATGAAGATCAGATCCGGGCTCATCTCGCGTGCGAGGCGCACGCCCTCCGCACCGTCGGCGGCCGCGGCGGTGCGATAGCCGTGCTTCTCGAGCGCCTTCTGCATGACATGCAGCTCGGTGGGTGAGTCATCGACAATGAGGATCAGTGGCACTGCCAGCTACCTCCCGATATGCGTCTCGATCGCGCTCAGCAGCTCATCCTTGGTGAAGGGCTTGGTCAGATAGTGCTCCGAGCCGACGATGCGGCCGCGGGCACGATCGAACAGGCCGTCCTTGGAGGAGAGCATGATGACCGGGATCGAACGGAACACCTTGTTGTGCTTGATGAGCGAGCACGTCTGGTAGCCATCCAGACGCGGCATCATGATGTCGACGAAGACGATGTCAGGCTGATGATCCGCAATCTTGGCGAGAGCGTCGAAACCGTCGATCGCCGTGAAGACCTCGCACCCCTCCTTCGCCAGGAGCGTCTCGGCGGTGCGACGGATCGTCTTGCTGTCGTCGATCACCAGTACCTTGAGCCCCTGGAGCTTGGTGTTGCTGTCGCTCACGGTCCTCCTTCCTGCGAAAGGCCACTATAGTGGCCGGAACACGGGCCAGCGCAGCGCGGGTTTTAACATATCGGTACACCCCCTGCCATGCAATGCGTGTCACGTTTTACGCAGCTCGCAGCTGGCGCGGCATAATCGGTATCGGGCATCGGGAATTTCAGGATGAGCCAATTTCGTCTTGCGGTCGTGATGGATCCCATCGCGACCGTCAAATTCGCCAAGGACTCCACGCTCGCCATGCTGCTGGCGGCACAGAGCCATGGATTCGAGCTGCTCTATCTCGAGCAGCGCGACCTGCTGCTGCGCGATGGTGTCGCCTGGGGCCGCACACGGCCGCTCAGCGTGCGCCATGACGAGCGCGACACGTTCACCCTGGGAGAGCCCCGCCTGGAGCGGCTGCAGGACATCGACACCATCCTGATGCGCAAGGATCCGCCCTTCGACACGGAGTACATCTACACCACCTACATTCTCGAGCGGGCCGAGAAGCAGGGCACGCTCGTCGTCAACCGGCCGCAGGGACTGCGCGACATGAACGAGAAGGTGTACACCGCCTGGTTCCCGCAATGCTGTGCGCCCACGCTCATCAGCCGCGACATGCAGGCGCTGGAGGATTTCCTGCACGAGCATGGCAAGGTGGTCTGCAAGCCGCTGGATGGCATGGGCGGCCGCTCGATCTTCGTGCTCGAGGAGCACGACAAGAACATGAATGTCGTGTTCGAGACGCTGACGGACTACGGCGAGCGCTTTGCGATCGTCCAGCGCTATATCCCTGACATCGTCGAGACCGGCGATGCGCGCGTGCTGCTCGTGGACGGTGAGCCGGTGCCCTATGCACTCGCGCGGATTCCCTCCGCCACCGACCACCGTGGCAATCTCGCCGCCGGAGCCAAGGGTGTGGCGCGGCCGCTCACCGAGCGGGATCGCTGGCTTGCCGGTCAGATCGGCCCGGCGCTGGCCGCCAAGGGGATGTTGTTCGTCGGCCTGGATGTCATCGGCGGCTTCGTGACGGAGATCAACGTCACCAGTCCCACGGGTATCCGTGAGCTGCAGAAGCAGTTCGGCGTGGATGCCGCGGATCTGTTGATTCAGTGCATCGCGCGGCGGCTGCAGACGCACCGCATGGGGCGCTCCTGAGTCATGGCCCCGCGCGCGCTCGCCTTACGTGAAGGCAGGGCTCCCGTTCGGGACCGCCTGGTCACGATGTTGTTTCTGGCGGCGCTGCTGCACGGGCTGATCATTCTCGGCCTGACCTTCAACTCCTCCCTCGGCGGTGCCCACTCGGCCCCGGGTCTGCAAGTGCTGCTGGTATCCGATGAGGTCCCGGAAGCCGAGCGCAACGACAAGGCGACTTATCTTGCGCAGCGCACGCAGCTGGGCTCAGGCAACACGAGCGAGTCGGTATCGCCGCGCAACCCCGCCTCTTCGGTGCCAATTCCCCAACACGAGGGTGTCGCCGACGGTGACTCGCTGCACGACAGCGGCGATGCGGCCGGCGCGGCCGAGGAGCGCGTGATTACCAGCACGGGATGGAATACGGATGCGCGCTATCTCGCCGACCGCGGCGACGCCGGCGCCACGCGTGATCGTCCGCTGCTGCTGAATGCCCAGCCAACGAGCCAGCCGGGTCCGGAGGATGAGTCCGGACCTGCCCGGCTGCGCGGTCCGAGGCACGATGAGCTGTGGATCACGCCCGACACGCGGGCGGCCAGCCTCGCGCCGTATCTGGACAGTTGGCGGCGCAAGGTGGAGCACGTCGGCACCCTCAATTACCCGACCGCCGCCCGCATACCCGGGGTCAAGGCAAGTCCGGTCGTCGAGGTAGGCATTGCCGCGGACGGCACGCTCGATCGCGCCGTCATCCGCCGCTCCAGCGGCTACCCGGAGCTGGACAACGCCGCGCTGCAGATCCTGAAGCTCGCCAGCCCCTTTGATCCGTTTCCGCCTGAGCTAACGAGCGAGTACCGCGTTCTACGTTTTGCGTACGAGTGGCAGTTTGTCGGCGGGCACCTGGAAACGGGCGCCGTGTCGAGCGTTCCTTGAGCATCCCCTGGGGCATCCTCATACTCAGGTCATATGAGCAAAGACGACGAGAGCAGCACCACCGCTCCCCCTGGAAACGGCAATGCTGAGCGCAGCGCCGAGCCGGACGGGACGCCGGAATCCCTCTCCAGCCTGACCAACCATCTGCTGATCGCGATGCCCTCGCTTGCGGACCCTAACTTTGCACAGACCGTCGCCCTCGTCTGCGAGCACAGCGACAAGGGCGCGCTCGGCATCGTGCTGAACAAGCCCCTGCCGATGAAGCTCTCGGACGTCCTCACGCAGATGAAGCTCGAGCCCTCGAGCGAGCTGATCGCCGAGCTGCCGGTGCTGCGCGGCGGACCGGTGCACACCGACCGTGGCTTCGTGCTGCATCGGCCGGGAGGCACCTGGGACCACACGCACAAGGTTTCTGACAGCATTCAGGTGACCACCTCACGCGATGTGTTGGCCGCCATGGCGCGCGGCGAGGGTCCGGTAGATGCTTTCATCGCCTTGGGTTATGCCGGCTGGGAATCCGGACAGCTCGAGCGCGAGATGCGTGAGAACGCCTGGCTCTCCATGCCCGTGGATGCGCGCGTGGTGTTCGAGCTGCCGTTCGAGGAGCGCTGGACCGGTGCGTGGCGCCTGATGGGTGTCGATGTCGAGAGGTTGAGTCTCGTTGCCGGTCATGCGTGAGGGGGAGCGTTCTGCCTATCCCGTCATTGCATTTGATTTCGGACTGAAACGCATCGGCATTGCCGCCGGCGACACGCTGACCGGTACAGCCGCGCCGCGGCCTGCCGTCCCCGTCCATCAACGCGGACCCGACTGGGGGCGCATCGCGCAGCAGATCGAGGCGCTGCGCCCGCAGCGTCTGATCGTCGGTGCCCCGTATAATGTCGATGGCAGTCCGGGCGCGCTCGCCGCGAACGCCCGGCAGTTTGCCGCCGAGCTCGCACATCGCTTCGGTTTACCCGTGGAGATGGTCGATGAGCGCTGGTCCTCTCTCGAGGCGGCCGCGGCGCTGAAAGCGCGGCGCGCGAGCGGCGCGCGTCGACGGCGGGTGCGCCGTGAGGACATCGACAGCACGGCGGCCGCGATCATTCTGGAGCGTTGGCTCTCTGGCGAAGGTGGTCCGACATGAGTGATATCACTGAGCAGCGCCGCCCCGACGGCTCGCTGCGCCATCTGCTGACCCTGGAGCATCTGTCCCGCGCCGAGATCGAACGACTGCTGAACAAGGCGCAAGGCTACGTCTCTCCGCTGGGAGCGCGTCCGCCAGCGAGTACCTCCCTGCAAGGGGTCACCGTCGCGCTGCTGTTTACCGAGCCTTCCACGCGCACGCGGGTGTCCTTCGAACTCGCGGCCAAGCGGCTCGGCGCCGATGTCGTCAACCTCGAAGTGCAGCTGTCCTCGCGCGTGAAGGGCGAGAGCATGCTCGATACGGTCTACACCCTGCAGTCACTCCATGTTGATGTGATGGTGATCCGCGATGCGGAGCCGGGCGTCCCGGCTCTGGTGGCCGCCCATGTTGCACCGCATGTGAGTGTGCTCTCAGCCGGCGAAGGCCACGTTGCTCATCCCACTCAGGGGCTGCTCGATGCACTCACGGTGCTGCAGCACAAGAAACGGTTCGATGGGTTGACGCTCGCCCTGGTTGGGGATGTGCGCCATTCGCGTGTGGCCCGCTCAGCCTTGCACGTGTTCAGCTCCCTGGGCGTGGGCACGCTGCGCGTCGTGGCCCCCCCTGTGCTCATGCCCGCCGAGGATGAATTTACTGCGTGCGAGCGCCACACCTCGCTCGATACCGGACTTGCCGATGCGGATGTGATCATGATGCTGCGCATTCAGAAGGAGCGGATGGGTCAGGCAGACCTGCCCGACGCCGACCGCTACTTCGCACAATATGGCCTGACGCCCGAGCGGCTCGCGCTGGCCAAGCCCGACGCCATCGTCATGCACCCGCAGCCGATGAACCGCGGCATCGAGATCTCCTCCGACGTGGCTGACGGCCCCCAGTCCGTCATTCGTGATCAGGTGCGTAACGGGGTGGCTGTCAGAATGGCGGTGCTCGCCGATGTCATCGGCTCGCGTCACCCGCACGCCAGGAAATAACTTGAGCAGGCTGCATGCCAATCGGGGCACGATTTTTCTGGAGGATGCGCGCGTCCTGCAGCACACCGCCTATGACGCCAATCAGCTGGTGTTGCGGATCGAAGCCCCGAAGTGTGCCGCGCACGCCGCGGCCGGCAGCTTCGTGCACCTCACGTGTGATCCGGCCATTCCGATGCGCCGGCCGCTGTCGATCATGCGCGCCGACCGCAGCGGCGGCTGGATCGAGATGCTTTATAAAGTGGTGGGTCCCGGACTTCAGGCCCTGGCGGCGCGCAAGAAGGGCGAGCTCCTCAGCACGCTGGGTCCGATCGGCAAACCTTTTGTGCGGCATCCCGAGCGGCCCTGCCCGCTGCTGCTCGGCGGGGGTGTGGGGATCCCGCCCATGGTGTTTCTCGCTGACACGTTGCGCAGCAGCCACGATGCGCCCTGGCGCCCGCTAGTGTTGATGGGTTCGGAAATCCCGTTTCCGTTTCGCACACGCCCTTCGGCCATCGTCGTCGACGGTATCCCGCCGGGTGCCATCGCCTGTATGCCGCTGCTCGAGGAATGGGGTATCGCAAGTCGCCTGGCGAGTCGAGCCGATCTGCCCGGGTGCTTCGAGGGCTGGGTGACCGAGCTCGCCGAGCGATGGTTGTCCACGCTCGATGCCACCGCACTTGCCCAGGTGGAGATTTTCGCCTGCGGGCCGATGGTCATGCTCGAGGCGACGGCGCGCCTCGCAGAAAAGTATCGGTTGCCCTGCCAGGTCTCCCTGGAGGAATTCATGGCCTGTGCGGTGGGCGGCTGTGCGGGTTGCACGGTGCCCGTCATGACACCCGAGGGTGTGGCGATGAAGCGCGTGTGCGTCGACGGGCCCGTGTTCGAGTCCCGCGCGGTATTCTACTAACTTGAGTTTATCCTCGGTGCGCAAGGATGTTTGCTACGCTCTCGTGATGGCTACCGCCAGGAGCGTTTCACATGCGCTTCGTTTTCTTCTGCCAGTCCCTCGTCTCGGACTGGAACAATCCCGGTGCGCACCTGCTGCGCGGCGTGGCGGCCGAGCTTCTCGAGTCAGGCCACGCAGTGCGCATCTACGAGCCGATCGATGGCTGGAGTCTGCACAACCTCCTCGAGCAGGGGGGCGCGGGCTGGGTCAAGGCCTTCTCGGCAATCTACCCGCAGCTGCGCAGCCACTTCTACGATCCCCAGCAGCTTGACCTGGATCAATTGCTCGACGAGGCCGACGTCGTCATCGCCCAGGAATGGAGTGAGCCGGCGTTGCTGCGTCAGCTCGGCAGTCATCGCGCCCACAGCAATCGCTACAAGCTGCTCTTTCACGATGCTCCGCATCGCTCATTGCAGCAGCCCCGTCCGTTGCGCGCGACGCTGCTGCGCCACTTCGATGGAATCCTGGCGGGCAGCGACAGCCTGCGACAGCTATATCGCGAGCAATCCTGGGCCGATCAGGTCTGGCTCTGGCGGGAGGCTGTGGATACGCGCATCTTCCGCCCCGCCGAGGGCGAGCCGTTGCGCTCGTTCGATGTCGTATGGGTAGGCAACTGGAGCCATGCCGCGCGTGCCAGCGAGCTCAATGAATTTCTCATCGAACCCCTGCGCAGCCTGGGTCTGCACGCGCGCCTGTATGGCAGCCGCTATCCGCAGGACGTGCTGCACACGCTGCGCGCCTGCGGCGCCGACTATGGGGGCTGGCTGGCGGATTTCAGCATTCCCGCAGCATTCAGCGCCGGCCGGGTCGCACTGCACGTGCCGCGCCGCATGCATGACGAGGGACTGCCGCATACGCCCATCCTGCGGATTCTGCAGGCCCTGGCCTGCGGCATGCCCGTCATCAGCGCCCCCTGGAGCGAGTGCAGCGCGGTGTTTGCGCCCGGTCAGGACTTTCTGCTCGCGAGCGATGGGGCCGAGATGAGCCGTCACATCGCCGCGCTGCTCGATGATCCGCAGCGGGCCGCTGAGCTCGCCGCGCACGGCATACAGACCGTCACCGAGCGGCATACCTGTGCCCATCGGGCGCGCGAGTTACTGCTGATCAGCCACGAGTTGGGGGCCAGGGAGATTGCTCACGCAGCCTTGAGGATGCGCGTACCCCGCCCGGCACGTCGCGCTGCACGCTCCGAGCGCTCGCACGTGGCGGCGGCGTGGAATTGAGGCCGGCGCAAGCGCCGCTTTGCTAGCCGAAATTGATCTTTGCTTCGAGATTGGCGCGCGAATCGGCGCTCGCCAGCGCCTCCTCGAGCTCGATGCGGCCCTGGCGGTACAGATCGCGCAGTGAGTTGTCGAAGCTCTGAATACCCCGCTCGCCGCTGGTCGTGATGGCTTCCTTGATGCCCATGACGTCGCCTTTCTTCACCAGCTCGGAGATATGCGGGGTGTTGATCATCACCTCGACCGCGGCGACACGCTTGCCGTCGCGTCCCATCACCAGCCGCTGCGCGAGGATCGCGCGCAGGTACTGCGACATGTCGAGGAAGATCTGGTTGTGCTGCTCGCGCGGGAACATGTTGATGATGCGGTCGAGCGATTCGGCGCAGTTGTTGGCATGCAGCGTGGCGAGCACCAGGTGTCCGGTGCCGGCCAGGTTGATGGCGGCCTCCATACTCTCGCGATCGCGGATCTCGCCGATGAGAATGACATCGGGCGCGGCGCGCACCACCCCGCGCAGCGCGCGCGAGTAGGTCTTGGTGTCGATGCCCACCTCGCGCTGGTTGACGAGCGAGCGCTTGTTGGTGTGCAGGAACTCGATCGGATCCTCGATCGTGACGATGTGATCCGAGGCGTTCTCGTTGCGGAAGTTGATCATCGCGGCCAGTGAGGTCGACTTGCCCGAGCCGGTCGCACCCACCATGAGCAGCAGGCCACGCTTGAGCAGCACCAGATCCGTCATCACCTCCGGCAGACCGAGTGACTCCAGGCGCGGCATGTCGGCCGTGATGTAGCGCAGCACCATCGCGGGATAGCCGCGCTGCATGAACACGTTGACGCGGAAGCGACCCAGCCCGGGCTCGGAGATCGCAAAGTCCAGCTCGAATTCGCGCAGGAAGTACTCGCGCTGCTCCGCGCTCATGAGCGCGAAGGCAGTCTGGCGCACGGTCTCGGGCGTCAGCACCTGCTTGTTGACCGGCAGAATCTGTCCTTCGATCTTGATCTTGATGGGCGCGTTGGAGGTGAAGAACAGGTCCGAGGCCTTCTTCTCCACCATCAGCTTGAAGAGCGGCTTGGTATTGAGCGTCGGATGCGGATTCACCGCCGGCACGGCACCCGGGAGCGTGTCACCGGAGGCGACAGGAGCGGTGCCACTGCGTTCGTCGGCGTCCTTGGCCGGCGGCTTGCCGGTCGCCGCTACTGTGTGTCCCTGCATGTTGAAGCGCGCCTATAGCGATCGGCCCTGTTCTTCTTCCATGATCTGCAGCGCGCCGCCGTCATCGATGGTCTTGGCTTCGCGCTTGCTTTCCAGCTTGATGCGCAGGCGCAGCTCGTTCTTCGAATCGGCGTTGCGCAGGGCATCCTCGTAGGAGATGAAACCGGTCTCGTACAGCTCGAACAGCGATTGATCGAAGGTCTTCATCCCTAAGCGCGTGGAGCGCGACATGACTTCCTTGATCTTGGCCACCTCGCCCTTGAAGATCAGATCCTGGATCAGCGGCGAGTTGAGCATGATCTCCATGGCCGCGATGCGGCCGGCACCCGACTCGCGCGGAATCAGGCGTTGCGACACCAGCGCGCGGATGTTCAGCGACAGGTCCATCAGCAGCTGTTCGCGCCGCTCGTCGGGGAAGAAGTTGATGACGCGGTCGAGCGCCTGGTTGGCGCTGTTGGCGTGCAGGGTAGCGAGCACCAGGTGGCCCGTCTCGGCGAACTGGATACCGTACTCCATCGTCTCGCGGTCGCGGATCTCACCGATGAGAATCACATCGGGCGCCTGGCGCAGCGTGTTCTTGAGCGCGGTGTGCCACGAGTCGGTATCCACACCCACCTCGCGATGGGTGATCACACAACCCTTGTGCTGGTGCACATACTCGACGGGATCTTCGATGGTCACGATGTGACCGCGGGTCTTCTCGTTGCGATAGCCCACCATGGCGGCAAGCGAAGTGGACTTGCCTGAGCCCGTGCCGCCGACCAACACGACGAGGCCGCGCTTGGAGAGCACGACCTCCTTCAGGATCGGCGGCAGGTCCAGCTCCTCGAAAGTCGGAATCTTGGCATTGATCAGGCGGATCACGCAGCCGACGGCGCCCTGCTGAATGAAGGCGCTGACGCGGAAGCGACCGATGCCGGGCGGTGCGATGGCGAAGTTGCACTCCTTGGAGGCATCGAACTCCTTGGTCTGCCGGTCGTTCATCAGCGCGCGTACCAGCGTTGCGGACTGCTCGGCCGTCAGAGCGCGCTCGCTCTGGGGGCGGATGTCGCCGTCCAGCTTGATGGCGGGCGGGAAGCCGGCGGTGATGAACAGGTCCGAGGCCTTCTTCTCCGTCACTCGCCGCAGCAGGTCCTGCATGAGTTTGATGGCCTGATCGCGATCCATAGGGTTCTCTCCTGCCGCGCGCGGCGCTTACTTACAGGGCGTCCTTGTTCTGGGCCTTGTAACGCGCCTCTTCCTTGGTGATGAGGCCTTTGTTCATGAGCTCGGTCAGGCACTGGTCGAGCGTCTGCATGCCGTTCGCCTGCCCGGTCTGGATGGCGGAATACATCTGCGCGATCTTGCCTTCGCGGATCAGGTTGCGGATCGCCGGTGTGCCGATCATGATCTCGTGCGCAGCCACACGGCCGCCGCCGATCTTCTTCAGCAGCGTCTGCGAGATCACCGCGCGCAGCGATTCGGACAGCATCGAACGCACCATGTCCTTCTCGGCCGCGGGGAACACGTCCACGATACGATCGATGGTCTTGGCAGCAGAGCTGGTATGCAGCGTGCCGAACACCAGGTGTCCGGTCTCGGCAGCCGTCAGCGCGAGGCGGATGGTCTCGAGGTCGCGCATTTCGCCGACCAGCACCACGTCCGGATCTTCGCGCAGCGCCGAGCGCAGCGCCTCGGTGAACCCGAGGGTATCGCGATGCACTTCGCGCTGATTGACGAGGCAGCGCTTGGACTCGTGCACGAACTCGATCGGATCCTCGATCGTGATGATGTGGTCCGGGCGGTTGTCGTTGCAGTGGTTGACCATACCGGCGAGCGTGGTCGACTTGCCCGAGCCGGTGGGGCCGGTCACCAGCACCAGACCGCGCGGCAGCATGCACAGGTCGCGGAAGATCTTCGGTGACTGCAGGTCATCGAGCGACAGGATGACCGAGGGAATGTTGCGGAATACGGCGCCGGCGCCGCGGTTCTGGTTGAAGGCGTTGACGCGGAAGCGCGCCAGCTTCGGGATCTCGAAGGAGAAGTCCGTTTCGAAGAATTCCTCGTACGCCTTGCGCTGCTTGTCGTTCATGATGTCGTAGACCATGCTGTGCACTTCCTTGTGCGCCAGCGCGGGCATGTTGATCCGCTTCATGTCGCCATCGACGCGGATCATCGGCGGCACGCCGGCGGACAGATGCAGGTCTGACGCATTGTTCTTGACAGCGAAGGCCAAGAGTTGCGCGATATCGACAGCCATGAATGCTCCTGAAGACGGGGACCCCGGCGCTCGCTCGCGAGAGTGCTCGCAGCAACTGCAGTCGGGCGCGGTTGCAGTATAACTTGGGGGTTCCGTGTCCAATATGTTAATGGGTCCGCAGAATTTGCCGGAGCAGCTCCAACTGCTACGCAATCGCATCGCTGCGGCAGCCCGTGACGCAGAGCGGACCGTCGACTGCGTCACACTCCTTGCCGTGAGCAAGGGTCAGCCGGCCAACATGGTACGCGTCGCTGCCGCGGCGGGCGTGACGCAGTTTGGTGAAAGTTATGTGCAGGAAGCGCTCGACAAGATGCAGGCACTCGCCGATCTGCCACTCACCTGGCACTTCATCGGACGCTTGCAGGCCAACAAGACGCGTGCAGTGGCGAGCGCGTTCGCCTGGGTGCACGGCATCGATCGGCTGAAGATCGCCGCGCGTCTGTCCGAGCAGCGCGCCTTCCATGCACCGCCGTTGAATGTCTGCCTGCAGGTGAATGTCGCCGCTGAGTCCTCCAAGGGCGGTGTAGCGCTGCAGGAGTTGCCGGCGCTGGCGGCCGGCGTCGCCGCACTGCCGCGCCTGAAGCTGCGCGGCCTCATGTGCATTCCTCCGGAGGAAGAGGATCCGCAACGGCAGCGCATCGGGTTCGCGCGCCTGCGCGCGGCATTCGAGTCACTGAATCGTGCCGGAGCTGCGCTCGATACCCTGTCAATGGGCATGAGCGCAGATTTTGCAGCAGCGATCCTCGAAGGTGCGACAATCGTGCGCATCGGCACGGCACTGTTCGGTCCGCGGCCGCGCAAAGCGCCGGCTGCCTAAAGTAACATCACGCGAGGAGCAACATGCAGCTGGCCATTCTCGGGGGAGGCAACATGGGACGCGCGCTGCTGGGCGGTCTGTTGCGCCAGGGCACCCGTCCCGAGCAGCTCTACGTCGGTGAAGCAGATGCCGCCGCCCGTGAGAGCATCGCGCGCGATTTCGGCATCACCGCCAGCGCCGACAATCTGCAGGCCGCAAGCCGCGCCGATCTGATCGTGCTCGCGGTCAAGCCGCAACAGATCGGGCCTATCGTGAGCAGCCTGCAGCCCGTGTTGAGACAGCGCCGACCACTGCTCGTCAGCGTCGCGGCCGGCATCCGCATTGCAGCGTTGCAGAGCTGGGCGGGACCGCAGATTGGCGTGGTGCGCGCCATGCCCAATCGCCCTGCGCTGGTGGGCGCAGGTGTCACGGGGCTGTTTGCCCCGCAGCAGGTCAGCAGCGCGCAGCGGCGGCTCGCCACTCAGGTCCTGCAGGCGGTGGGCGAGGTGGTGTGGCTCGATGCCGAGGACGATCTGGATATCGTCACCGCATTGTCGGGCAGCGGCCCGGCATACTTCTTCCTGTTGGCCGAGTTGCTGGCGCGCGGCGCAGCGGCCCTGGGCCTGCAATCCGCGGCGGCGCAGCGGCTGGCGATCGCGACACTTTACGGCTCGGGGCAGCTGGCACAGGCCTCCGACGGCGATCTCGAGCGGCTGCGCGCGGAAGTCACTTCCAAGGGAGGCACCACGGCGGCGGCGCTCGCCGTGCTCAACAGCCCCGAGCTGCAACAACTGGTGAAGGGCGCACTTGCGGCGGCCAGCGAGCGCAGCCGCGAGCTGGCGGCCGAGCACGGTACGCAAGATGACACGAGGTCTCACGGTTCAGCATGAACGCATTGATTTTCATCGTTGATACGCTGCTGTCGCTGGCGCTGTTCGTCGTGCTGGCGCGGCTGCTGCTGCAGTGGGCGCGCGCTGATTTTCGCAATCCGGTCTGTCAGGCCGTGGTGCGCCTCACCAATCCGCTCATCCTGCCGCTGCGCCGCGTGCTACCACCGGTGGGCAAGATCGACACCGCCTCGGTCGTCGCGGTCCTGCTGGTGGCCACCATCAAGGTGGCCCTGTTCTTCGCACTAACCGGGGTTATGTGGCCGGCGCCATTGTTCTGGCTGCAGGCGGTGGCGCTCGAGGTGCTGCGCATACTGTTGTGGACCTACTTCGGGGCCATTTTGCTGTACGCGCTGTTGAGTCTCATCGCACCCGGCGGCTATTCACCGCTGCAATCCGTGCTCGCGACGCTGTGCGAGCCGGTGCTGCGCCCGATCCGCCGGCTGATTCCGCCGATTGCCGGTATCGATCTGTCACCGCTGTGGGCGGTGATCGCCATTCAGGCGATTTTCATACTGCTGCGCTGAGCGCTGACGCGCTGTGACAGGGCTCGGCGCAGCTGTCCAAGAGCTGCCGAACAGTCGGCAACGCCTCGAGCGCCAACGGGGTATCACGCAAACACTGGAAAAAAAGGCATTTGCGCATCAGCAAAAAGGAAAAAGTGCTTGCGTCTGCGGTCCGGTGTGCTATTTTTCGCGCCGATTCCCCGTGCGCGGCCGCACCCGCGCTCACTGAACACCACATCTCGAGGAGAGCGTACTATGGCGAAGAAAGGTGGCGCACCAACCAAGTCGGAAGTGCTGACGCAGATTTCCAAGGACACCGCCCTGTCCCGCAAGCAGGTCGGTTCCGTGTTCGAGTCCCTCAACGGCGTCATCCGCAAGAGCCTGCGTGGTAACGGTCTCTTCACGATGCCGGGTCTGATGAAGTTGAAGGTCGTGAAGAAGCCCGCCACCAAGGCGCGCGAGGGTGTGAATCCCTTCACCGGCGAGAAGATGACTTTCAAGGCGAAGCCGGCCAGCAAGAAAGTACGCGTGTTGCCGCTGAAGAGCCTCAAGGCGATGGTGAACAGCTAAGAGAATCGAAGCCGTACGCCGCGCCACGACGTACCGGCAGCAGCCCGGCCCTGGAGACCCGCTCCGCGGCCGGGCTTATTTTTTGGGGGTCCGCCGCGACTGCGGCCGGGATTTGCAGGCTCAGGCGCTCGCGTGACGGCGGGCAAAATTCACGACCTCGCCCCGCAGCTCATGCAGCCGGCCGTGAAAGAAATGACTGGCGCCCTTCATCAGCAGCAGCTCGGGCGGCGGTGACACCTGCGCAGCCCAGCTACGCACCGCCTCCGCATCAATCACTTCGTCGGCATCGCCCTGCACGATGAGCCAGGGACAGTGCCGCTGCCGCACGCCATCGACATCCAGACGGTGCTCGAGGCGCATGACCGCCGGAGAGACCGCAATCAGCAGGCCCGGATGGCAATCACTCGCGGCATGGATGGCGACGGCACCACCGAACGAGAAGCCAGCCAGCCACAGCTCGCTCTGCGGGAATCGCTGACGCCCGAACTCGATGACGGCCCGAACGTCTTCGGTTTCGCCCACACCTTCGTCGAATTGGCCCGCACTGCCGCCCACGCCACGGAAGTTGAAGCGGATCGCGGGGACGCCCAGCTCGCCGCAGGCCCGCGCGAGTGTGAACACTACCTTGTTGTCCAGGGTGCCGCCGTAAAGAGGATGCGGATGGCAGATCACGGCAAAGCTGCGCGCCTCCGCTCCCGCGGGGACATCAATGAGGGCCTCGATCGGGCCGGCCGGCCCGGGAAGAGTCAGGCGCTCGCTGCGCGGCGGGGTGAGGGCCATGCGATGTTGGTCCGTCCCGCTCAGGCTGCCGGCGCGGACACGCCGGCAAGGCGCACCAGCAGACGGTTCAGGCGCTGCACGTAATCGGTCGGATTGGCAAGCTGGCCGCCTTCGGCGAGCGCAGCCTGGTCATAGAGCAGCAGGGCCAGCTCGCCGAACTGTGCCGGATCGGTAATGCCCTCCAGATACTTCACGATCGCATGCCCGACATTGAGCTCGAACACCGGCTTGGATTGCGGCACCTTCTGCCCCGCCGCAGCCATGATCCGCCGCATGCTCGCTCCGAGGTCGTGCTCGCCCAGCACGAGGCACGCTGGCGATTCACGCAGACGGGTACTCGTGCGTACTTCCTCCACGCGATCCCCTAACGCATCCTTGACGCGCTTCAGCAGCCCCTTGCTTTCCTTCAGATCCGCCTCGCGCTGCTTGCGGTCCGCCTCGTCCTCGAGCGCGCCGAGCTCGAGATCGCCGCGCGAGGCGTCCTTGAAGCGCTTGCCTTCGTAGGCATCCAGCTGGCCCATCACCCATTCGTCGATGCGTTCGGAGAGCAACAGCACCTCCAGACCCCGCTCGCGCAGCTTCTCCAGATACGGGCTGGAACGGGCCGCCTCCACACTCTCGGCAATGAGGTAATAGATGCGTTCCTGGCCGGGTTTCAGGCGCTCCACATACTGCGCGAGGCTCGTGCTCGGCTCGTTGCCGTCCGCATGAGTACTGGCAAAGCGCAGTAGCGGCAGGATCTTGTCCTTGTTGGCCTGGTCCTGCGCGAGCCCCTCCTTGAGCACCGTGCCGAACTCCTTCCAGAAGGTCGCGTACTTCTCAGGCTCGTCCTTCGCAAGCTTTGCCAGCATGTCGAGCACCCGCCGGGTAAGCCCGTTGCGGA
This sequence comes from uncultured Pseudomonadota bacterium, assembly GCA_963839055.1. GTDB lineage: Bacteria > Pseudomonadota > Gammaproteobacteria > Steroidobacterales > Steroidobacteraceae > 13-2-20CM-66-19. The sequence goes on from CAWITP010000001.1 coordinate 553,939, forward strand.
TGGCATCGACTTCCGGATCCTGCTGCAGCAGCTCGCGCGAGACATTCAGTGGCAGATCACTCGAGTCGACGACGCCTTTGACGAAGCGCAGGTACTGCGGCAGGAACTGCTCGGCGTCATCCATGATGAACACGCGCCGCACATACAGCTTCAGTCCCCGGGCGGTGTCGCGCTGGAACAGATCGAAAGGCGCCCGCGAGGGCAGGTACAGCAGGCTGACGTATTCCCGCTTGCCTTCCACCTTGTTATGACTCCAGGCGAGCGGATCGCTGAAGTCATGGCCGATGTGCTGATAGAACTGCTTGTATTCCTCGTCGGAGATCTCGCTGCGCGGCAGCGTCCAGAGCGCCTTCGCCTGGTTGACGACCTCGTATTCCAGCGAGGCCTCGCCTTCCTTGCGCATGCGCACCGGAAAGCCGATGTGATCGGAATAGCGGCGGATCAGCGAGCGCAGCCGGTAGGCATCGGCAAACTCGCGCGCATCAGACTTGAGGTGCAGCGTAACGGTAGTACCGCGCTCCGCGCGCTCGACGGTCTCCACCGTGAAGTCGCCCTCGGCACTCGATTCCCAGCGGACGCCCTCTGCCGCCGCCGCTCCGGCCTTGCGTGATTCCACCTGCACCCGGTCCGCCACGATGAACGCGGAATAGAAACCGACACCGAACTGGCCGATCAGCGCGGAGTCCTTCTGCTGATCCCCGGAGAGCGAGCGGAAGAACTCGGCGGTGCCCGAACGGGCGATGGTGCCGAGGTTGGAGATGGCCTCCTCACGCGACATGCCGATGCCGTTGTCACGGATGGTCAGCGTGCCGGCGGTCGAGTCGGCATCCACCTGGATGTACAGCTCCGGCTCATCAGACAGCAACGCCGGGGAGGCGATGGCCGCAAAGCGCAGCCGATCGTTGGCATCGGAAGCGTTGGAAATCAGCTCGCGCAGGAAGATCTCCCTGTGGCTGTACAGGGAATGGATCATCAGCTTCAGAAGATCGCGGACTTCGGCCTGGAAGCCCAGGGTTTGCCGGCCGCCGGCGGCGGTATCCTGCGATGGGGTCTGCTCGGTGCTCGACATGCTCTGGCCTCGGGCGCGGGGGCGCCGGAGCGAGCGATCTTGGGAATTGGGGCGGAAATTTCAAGAGCCGCGGCGCAGCGGCCGGCTGCAGCGCGAGCGCCCGTCGCTAGCGCCCGGTGTGTGGCGCGCGTCAGCGCCCGCTGTCAGCCCTGCAGTCGCAGCATGAGCCAGGCCGCACCGGCGGCCGTCACGGCACTCATGGGTGTGGCGAGCGCGGTGACCTCACGCAAGGCCTCGGTCGCGAGGTGGCGACAGGCATGCGCGACATCATCCAGGTCATCCCACCAGAGAAGCAGAAATTCCATGCACGCGAAAGCCTACGGGCACCGTGTGTCAGTTGGCGTGTGCGAACTCACAGTCAACGCGCCGCGGGATGGTAACTTGCACTGCCTGCAACGGCTGCGTAGGCTTGACGCGACTTAATCAGGTAGCTGCCTGACAAACACGGTCAACATTCAACGCATCGTGGTCCTGAACCCGAAAGGGGGCTCGGGGAAGACCACCATCGCTACCAATCTCGCCAGCTACTTTGCCGCCGGCCAGCAGCGGCCGGTGCTGATGGACTACGACCCCCAGGGCTCCTCGCTACGCTGGGCGAAGAAGCGCCAGCCGGCTCAGCCGCCGATCCATGTCATCGCCGCCTTCCAGAAGGATTCGCGCACCACGCGGGCATTCCAGCTGCGTATTCCTGACAACACCACGCACGTCATCGTCGATACGCCGGCGGCGGTGGACCCGCGAACGCTGCCCGAGGTGACACGCGAGGCGCACAAGATTCTCGTGCCGGTACTGCCCTCGGATATCGATATTCACGCCTGCTCGCGCATCATCCGCGACCTGCTCTTGATCGCGAAGATTCGCCGCGAGGACGACCGCATCGGCGTCATCGCCAACCGCGTGCGGCGCAACACGCTCACCTACCAGTCGCTGATACGCTTCCTGCATACGCTACGCATCCCCATCGTGGGGACGATCCGCGATTCACAGAACTATCTGCGCGCGGCGGAGCTGGGCATGGGGATTCACGAGATGAAGAACCACGTGGCTCAGGAGGACGTTGAGCAGTGGGCGCCGCTCATTCAGTGGCTGGCGCGTCCGGCAGGTTCGGCAGGGGGCTCGCGTGGCGCAGAGAGCGGTTCTGCGCCGGCCAGCGTCAGCGCTTGACGCCCGGCGGCTTGAGAGGCATGGCGCCGGTCCTCGGTGCGGCAGGATCGGGCTTCGCGCTGGCGTCCTCGCCGAACGAGTCGCGCATGCGCTCCGCCCAGTTTTTGTAGTTGGACCAGGTGTACAGGTTCTTCGTGATGGCGGCGTGCCGCGCGCGCGCCCGCTGCATCCGGTCCAGCCAACTCGCGTAGGGGTCGGTGCTGTCCGCGGCACCGGCAGGCTTAACCGGGGCGAGCGTCTCCGGCCGCACACCCGGCATGTCACCGCGCCCCCTGTCTGATGAGCTCATAACCGCTCCTGAACGTTTCCAACAGAGTACGGTTTGGCCGGCAGAACCGCAGGAACTGGTTCACACGCATGTCGGGCGTCGGATACGCTGGGACGCAGCTCTCGGACAAAGCGCAGCGGGTGCGAACTGCGCGTGACGTTATGTTACGACCCGGCGACGACGTCGCACGTTTAGTCAAGTCAAACGCGCGCAGTCCGCTCTCAGGCGACGAGCCGATAGACGGGACGATAGGTGCTGCCGGGCAGCTTCATGCGCCGTTGCGCGACGAAAGCGGCCAGCAACTCATCGAGCAGCTGCATGAGCTCGGGAGCGCCGGCGAGCTCGTACGGGCCGTGGCGTTCGATGGCGCGGATGCCCGCCTCTTTGACGTTGCCCGTGACGATTCCGGAGAACGCCCGGCGCAGATTCGCGGCCAGCTGGTGCGGCGGCTGCGTTTTGTCGAGCTGCAGCGCACGCATCCTCTGATGCGTCACCTCGAAGGGCCGTTGAAAATCCGCCGGCACCGACAGCAGCCAGTTGAAGTTGTAGGAATCGCTGTGGTGACGGCGAAACTCGCGCACCGTATTCACGCCGCGCACCATGGAGCGCGCAACCTCCGCAGGATCATCGATGATGACCTTGAAGCGCCGCGCCGCCTCCTTGCCGAGCGTCGCCTCGATGAAGTGCATGATCTGCTGGAAATAGGCCGCGCTCGCGGCCGGCCCCGTAAACACCACCGGAAAGGGCTGCTCGCGATTGGCCGGGTCGAGCAGCAATCCCGCCAGATACAGGATCTCCTCCGCGGTCCCGGCGCCGCCTGGAAACACCACAATGCCGTGGCCCAGGCGCACGAACGCCTCGAGGCGTTTCTCGATGTCCGGCAGGATCACGAGCTGGTTGACGATCGGATTGGGCGGCTCGGCGGCGATGATGCCGGGCTCGGTGACCCCGATATAACGGCCGCGTTCGATACGCTGCTTGGCATGTCCGATGGTGGCACCCTTCATGGGGCCCTTCATGGCACCCGGTCCGCAGCCGGTGCAGACATCCATGCCCCGCAGCCCGAGCTCGTAACCGACCCTCTTGGTGTACTGATACTCCTCGTTGTCGATCGAATGGCCGCCCCAGCAAACCGCAAGGTTCGGCCGGGCCTTGAAATCCAGCACGCGCGCATTGCGCAGCACGTGAAAGACGGCATTGGTCACCGAGGCCGACTCGTTCAGATCGAAGCGGCCGCTGGCGATGATCTCGTTGGAGATGTACACCACATCGCGCAGCACCGCAAACAGGTGCTCCTTGATGCCGCGGATCATCTGGCCATCGACGAAGGCCGAGCCGGGTGCGTTGTGCATCTCGAGCTTCACGCCCCAGGCCTGGCGCAGGATCTCGATGTCAAAGTCCCGGTAGCGTTCGAAGATCTCCCGGGCATCGTCGGTGTCCGAGCTGCCGCTGTTGAGAACGGCCAGCGCGCACTTGCGAAACAGCGGATACAGGCCACCCCGGCCGGCATCGAGCAGCTTACTCATCTCGTCCTGGGACAGGCTCTCCAGGCTGCCGAGCGGCCCGACGCGGGCGTCCACGTAATCGGAAGAGACACTGATACTGCTGTCCACGCGCGCGCGTCCACCTTCCGTCATGGACGGATATCGATCGGAGCGTTGTCGGGTGTCAGCAGCCAGATCTCCAGCATGTCGGAGTTGGAAACGGCGATGCAGCCGTCGGTCCAGTCACGGCTCTCGTAATAGCTCGGATCGTGCTTCAACTGATTGGGCAGGCCGTGGACCATGATGGCACCGCCCGTATCCCAATGGTAACGGCGCGCATGCTTCAGATCCGCCTCGTTCGGGTAGGACACCTGCATGGAGAGGAAATAATCGCTGCGCGGATTGCGGCGAACCAGCCGATAGCTGCCTTCCGGGGTGCGAAAATCACCCGCCCGCTGCTTGGTGCCGATCGGGTTCAGGCCCAGTGCGATCTTATAGGTGCGCACGATGTCATCACCGTGCATGAGGAACAGCTTGCGTTCGCCCTTATGCACCACGACGTGGTCCACGGTGGGCAGGCTGTCCGTACTGCGCATCAGCACGCGCTGCGGCTGCGGCAGCCCATCGGCAGGGGCATAACCGCCCACTGCGGCGAGCAGGCCTATGAGACAGAATGCAACGGACTTCATTCGTCGCTTAAACAATAACTTGCACACTTTAGTGCGATTATAGGCGCTCAATCCGGCCGGGGCGATGTACATTCGTCACAACACCGCTGCATACAGCGGGGAACTACCGGCCAGGCTTGCGAGTTCCGTTGATGTAGAGCAGCCCGGGCCCCTCCAGGATGCGGGAAAACAGCATGCGCAAGACAGCAGCGGTCGTGATGACTCTGTCCCTTCTCGGGGGCTGTGCCACCCATGGTGACGCGGTCAACGAACGGCTGGATCCCAACACGGCGACGACGGTGACGATCTTGAGCCGCCCGGTCGAGCTGTTCTCACAGAATGGCCATGGAACGGCCGCCGACCCGTTCGCGTACCTCGCGCCCTTCGAGACGAACAGACAGGGCGCGCGCGCGTTATATCTGTGGGTGTCGGCGCCGGTGAATGCGGGCCTGCGTGGCGAGCCTGAGATCAAGTGCAACGATCAGCCCCTCACGCTGCAGCCGGTGAGTGCGCCGCAGCCCGGGATGACACCGCCACGGGCCGACGTTCCGCCGCCGCCGGCCGGGGACTCATCCACCGCGGCCGCATCCCCTGCGGGGTCACCCGCACCGACCGCACCGACCGCATCGACCGCATCGACCGCACCGGCGGCCACCGAGCTGTCGCAGCTGTACCTGTCACAGGCGCCCTATGAATCGCCGGTGCCCTGGAGTCAGCAGTGGTACTTCCGTCTCACCGATGAGGGTCTCAAGTGCCTTGCCGGTGCGCAGGGCATCAGTCTGCAAACCCAGAACACCAACGGCGATACCGAGATCTACAGCGCCGAGCGCAAGAACATCGCTGCGCTCGACGCATTCACGCAGCATTATTGAGCAGCCCTCAGCCCTGCCCGGCGACGACGTCCTCGATACGCGGCATCACGATCTGGGTGCCCGGGTGCAGCTCGGCCAGGTCGACGTCAGGGTTATATTGCTGCAGCAGCCAGATCGGCAGCTGCTCGAAGCGCTGCGTCACCGTCCACAGTGAGTCTCCCCGCCGCACGATGTACACCTCCGTGCCGATGATCCGGTGCGCCGCGAAGTAGCTCGCCTGCAGCTCCTGGTGATACTCGCGCCGCTTGGCCTCGAACGCCTCGCGTGAGACGCGCGCGAAGTCCAGCTTGATCTTGTGACCGATCAGCACCGGCCGGCCCTGCCTCATGTGGTTCAGCTGGCGGATGCGGGGCGCAGTCAGTCGGGCCCACTCGGCGTAGTGACCCAGCGTCTCCGCCGCGGCCACGCGGATCGTATTGTCCTTGCCCACCGAGTAGTCGGTCGGATCGGCGTTTTGCTGCGTATCGGCAGCGGGTCCGAGCGCAGGACTCAGCTCCTCGGCCTGTGCTGCCGAGACCGGCTGTGCGTTCTCGGCCGGAACCTCGATCTTCGCGACGGCCTTGGCTTCCTCAACATCTTCGTGTGCCGCCTCTGCAGGCGGTACGGCGCCAGTTTCCACTACGGCAACCGGAGCGCTCTGCAGCGCAGGGGCCGCACCGCTCAGCTGCTCGGCACTCGGTACATTGGTAGAAGGCACCGCGGTGCTCGCCACCGGGCTGGGCGAGCTCGCCACGGCGCGGGAGTTGATCACGCCAGCGCTCAGCGGGGTGCCCGCGTTGCTCGCAGCATCGCTGCCGGCGCTCGTGACAGGCGCGACCTGCAGCTGCTGGCCCTCAAAGATGAAATCGCGGCCGCGGATGTCGTTCAGCTTCATGAGCTGTGCTTCGGTCATGCCAAACTTCGCCCCGATATCAGACAGCGAATCGCCGCTCTGCACGACGTACGTGCTGCTGCCGGCATTGCCGGAGTTGCCTGCGGGCGGCGCACTGCCTGCGCTCACCGCACTGGCTGCGCTCACCGCACTGGCTGCAGTCGCCGCACTGCCTGCAGCCGCACTGGCTGCACGCGTCGCAGTGCCGGCGGCCGTGGTGCCTGCAGCTCCCGTTGTCCCTGCACCCTTGAAGGTGCCTGCCGAGCCGCCGCTGCGCTGAGTATTCAGGCTGACCAACACCAGCCCGGCGCTCGATTCCGGCAGGCTCAGAACTTTGCCCGGACGCAGCTTGGAGCTCGTGCGCAAGCGGTTGAGTCGCGCCAGTGCCTCGGGGGTCAAGCCGTAGCGATCCGCGACACTCGCCAGCGTGTCACCCGAGTGCACCTTATAACGGCGCGGCTGCGGCTGACCGGCGAACAGCTCGTTCGGGGTGAGCCGCTGCGCCAGCAGGTCACTCGTGATTTCATTGACCTCGAGGGGCAGCCGCAGGCGATAGGCTTTCGGCACGTGCCGCTGTCCGTCCCAGACGGTGCGCAGCAGCGCCGGATTGAGATCATGCAGCGTCTGCTGATTGATCTTCAGGGCTCGCTCGAGCGACTTAACCTGCACATAGGCCGGAACGACGACTTCCTGGAAGTGCGCCTCGTGCGTGCGCTCCACCGGGCCGAAGTACTTCTCCGGGTTGCGGTCGATCTCGAGGGCGGCGAGGAACGAGACGTAGAAGTTGCGCGACGCGAAGCCGAAGGTGCGCCCCTGGTAGTTGCGCACGATCTTCACGATGTCATCCGTGCCGAGTGCCTCCTTGGCACGTCGTACCCCCTCGGCGCCGTGATTGTAGGCAGTAAGGGCCAGAGGCCAGCTGCCTAGCAGACGATAGTTGTAGGCGAGCAGCTGCGCCGCGGCCTCGGTAGAGCGGAACGGATCCAGCCGGTCATCCACCGCGCTGTCGATGCGCATGTAGCGCCGTCCGGTGGAGCGCATGAACTGCCACAGGCCGGCGGCCCCGACTTTGGAATAGGCCGCCGGATTGAAAGAGGACTCCACGTGCGGCAGCACGGCCAGCTCGGCCGGCAGGCCGAGATTGGCGAGCGTCTCGGCAATGTGGGTCTCCCAGGCGCCCGAGCGGATCAATCCCGCGCGGAAGCGATCGGCCTGTCCGAGCTGAAAACGGATGTCCTCGGTGGCCTCCAGCAGGCGCGCGGGTGTGCCCTCCGCACCCCACATGTCGAGAATATGTTGATCCTCCTCGGACAGGGGCCCGCCGTTGGCCGCGGCGATGCGTCGCAGTGCCGCAGCGTAGTGAGTGCGCTCCTGATCGACGATGGCTTCACGCTCATGGGGTGAAGTGTTCGGCGCGAAGCGCAGCGTGTCGTAGATCACACCGAGGTTGTGCTCATCGTGCAGGAAGCCCCCATTGGTATCCACCTGCGAGTACACCCGGATCCAAAACTGTACATCCCGCTCCAGTTCCGGCGGGCGTGGCATCGGGTCCTCGGCCGCCGGCAGCCGGGCCGCAGCTAGGGTCAGCAGCAGCAACAGTGAACCACTGCGCTTAAGGCCAGTGAGCCATGCACGCACGCCGGCATTCCTCCGTGTCGAGTTCATTTACACCCCAATCCAAGATAATTCGACAGCGCTTTCAACCATTTGAACCGCGGGGGCGGACCCACCGCACACTCACCCCGGCCGGGGCGTCGAAGCTTTTGACAGCGCCCGCCCGGTGCGCGGCGCCTGCCTCCATCCCGAGGCTCCGCAGGTGCGCCACGCAGAGGCGCACAGTCGCATACCGGGCAGTGCGTCACACTTGAACCACGTCCCAGATACAACATGTCATGTCGGCAGAATCCGGGGGCGCGCTGGCATGGGTGTTGCTTCTATAACAGCCAGAAGCGGCCGATAGCGGCCAGCGAAGGAAGAAAGAAGCTAGGGATTTAAAAAGAAAATGTGGGTCCGGCCGAGGCGGGATTGCCAGGCCGGAAACCATGTGACCGGACAACAACTAGAAGACACTCCTCCACACAAGCAAGCGACCATCAACCCCGCGCAAGCGGGGTTTTTTTCGCCCGCGGATTGTAGCGCAGGCATGGGCCGCCTTCTTATTTAGGTTGCGGTGCGGACATGGGCGACAGACGATACCGGCCATGACACCACCGAGTATTCCTGCACCCACCCCGCAGCAGCGCCCGGCCGGGCCAATCGTCAATGTCTACGCAGGATTCTGGCGGCGGGTGTTTGCTTATCTGATCGACTCGGCGCTGCTGGTGCTCGCCTCGAGCGCGGTCATGACGCTGGCGACCGCGAACCCGACCGGCAGTGTGGGAGCGCTGGTGATCACGGATGCGATCTGGACCCTGATCGTGCTCTTTCTGTCCTCGCTGTATCCCATCCTGATGGAATGCTCGCCGCTGCAGGCGACCGTCGGCAAACTCCTCGCCGGCATCAGGGTGACTGATCTGCAGGGCGCGCGGATCAGCTTCGGGCGCTCCTTCTGGCGCACTTCCGCTCACATCCTCAGTGAGCTGACGCTGGGTATCGGTCTTGTGATGTGTGTCTTTACGCGTTACCGGCAGTGCCTGCACGACCGCCTGGCGGGCACGCTGGTCGTGCGGCGCCAGTACTCTGCCGCTGAGATCGCGAGCGCCGGTCCCGCGCCGGAGGTGAGCGTCGCGGTGATCACGCTTATCGTAGTTGGCGTCCTGCTGGTCGCGATGTTCGGGCTGGGGGTCCTGGCGGGTATTCTGGTGCCCCTGTACCAGAGCTACGTTCTGGGCTGAGCGCTGGCGGGTGTACCGCCGCCTAACACTTGCAGCAGACGTGCGCGCTCGATATTTCCGCCTGTCATGATCAGCGCGACGGTGCGCCCGGCCATCCGGTCACGCTCCTGCAGCAGGGCAGCAAGCGGGGCCGCCGCGGCACCTTCGGCAATCTGATGAGTCGTATCGAAATAGATGCGCATGGCTTCGGCGATCTCGTCCTCGCTCACCGTGAGCATGCGCGCGGCGCCCCGACAGATCCTCTCCACGGCTTCCGCATCGGGCTCGCGCGTCGCGATGCCATCTGCAAACGTCAGGGCGGATGCCGTGTTCACGACCTTGCCGGCTGAGAACGAGCGCGTATAGGCAGGTGCGTTGCTCGAGCTGACTCCGATGATCTGCGTCTTGAGTCCGAGCAGGTCGCGCACCGCAATCAGTCCGCACAGGCCCGATCCCATTCCCACTCCTACATAGACCGCATCCAGCCTGGGTACCGCGCGGAACAGCTCGAGCGCGTAGCTGGCGACTCCCAGCACGAGATCGCGATGGAACGAGGGAATGAAATGCCTGCCTTCCTCGCCAGCTGCGCGCAACGCCGCATGCTTGGCCTCATCGAAATCGCGGCCCACTTCCACGACGCGCGCGCCAAAGGTGCGCATGGCGGAATTCTGATCGGGCGAATTCCCCAGGGGCACATACAGGGTGGCCGGGATGCCGGCGCGCTGCGCCGCAAACGCGATCGACTGTCCATGATTGCCGCGGGTCGCGGAGACCACACCGCCGCTGCCTGGCTGACTGCGCAGCAGCCGGTCGATATAGACGATGCCGCCACGAACCTTGAATGCGCCGGTCGGCGTGTGATTCTCGTGTTTGACCCACACCTCGCAACCGACCCGTTCCCTCAGCTTCGGCCACGCGTACTGTGGGGTCGCAGGCATCACGCGATAAACCAACTCCGCTGCGCTCTGCAGCTCCTGAAGATCCATGTCACTCCCGGGGCACCAGGTTCGGAACTGGGTCTGCTCGGCCGGACTCAAGAAAGGGGCAGCTCGAATCGAGCTGCCCTAATCCGGTCCGCGCGGGTGGATGACCAAGCTGCTCCACCGAGCGTCCGTCAGCTTCGTTCGGAATCAAACCGTGTCCGTCAACCGCACTTCGAGTCGCCACAATTCAGGCAGGTCATGCAGCCTTCCATCATGACCACCGCCGCGGTGGAGCACTTGGCACACAGCTGCGCGCCTTCCGGAAAATGTGATTTGGAAAAGGCATCGGTCTGCTTGGAGCGTGCCTGGAACTCCGCGCGCTTCTCATCCACCAGCTTCTGCTGGTGTTCATCGAGCTTCGGCTTGCGCATCAGGCCGATGCTCTGCAGATGCTTCTCGATGACGTAGCCCAGCTCGGCAATGATTGACGGCATGAACTTTCCACCCGGCTGCCAGTAGCCGCCGCGCGGGTCGAACACCGCCTTGAGCTCTTCCACCAGGAACGTCACGTCACCGCCCTTGCGGAACACAGCGGAGATGATGCGCGTCAGCGCCACGATCCACTGGAAGTGATCCAGGTTCTTGGAGTTGATGAAAACCTCGAATGGCCGGCGCTGCTCGTGCTCGCTGCCTTCGTTGAGCACGATGTCGTTGATGGTGACGTACATGGCGTGATCGGAAACCGGGGTCTTGATCTTGTACGTCGAGCCGATCAGCACTTCCGGACGCTCGAGCTTCTCGTGCATCCGGATGACCTTGGCGGTCTTGCCGTTCTTGTCCTGGAACGTATCCGGATCGGCCGGCACGGCGCTCTTGGGCTCCGCTGGCCGGTCCTCAGGTTTGTGCACGCGGTACTTGACGATTCGCTTGTCGATCTTCATGGGTTTTCCTGAACTACAACTTGCCGTAGTAGCCTTCTTTCATGGCATCGAAGAGGTTGGCGGCGGTATGGGTCTCCCCGTCGTACTCGATCAGCTCATCCCCTTTCACTTCCAGATCGGTGCCATCCTCGAGCGTGAACACATAGGTGGTGTTCTTCAGGTCCTCTTCCTTGACGAGCACACCCTGGAACGCCTCCGGGTTGAAGCGGAAAGTCGTGCAGCCTTTCAGGCCCTGCTCGTGGGCGTACAGGTAGATGTCCTTGAAGTTCTCGTACTTGTAGTCCGTGGGGACATTCGCAGTCTTCGAGATCGAGGAGTCGACCCAGCGTTGTGCGGCCGCCTGGATGTCCACGTGCTGGCGCGGCGTGACCTCCTCAGCGCTCGAGAAGTACTCCGGCAGTTTCTCGGCCGGACTGCTCGCACCCGGGATCGCCTTCGGGTTCACCAGTTGCCGGTAGGCCAGCAGCTCGTAGGAGAACACATCAACTTTCTCCTTGGTCTTACGGCCCTGACGGATGACATTGCGGAAGTAATAGTGTGCGAACGACGGCTCGATACCGTTTGAGGCGTTGTTGGCCAACGACAGCGAGATGGTGCCGGTGGGTGCAATGGAGCTGTGATGCGTGAAGCGCGCTCCCACCTCGGCCAACTCGTGCACCAGTTGCGGGGCGACCTCGGCGATGCGTTGCATGTAGCGGCTGTAGCGCGCATGCAGCAGTCGTCCGGCAATCTTAGCACCCGGCTTCCAGCCATCGCGCGCCATCTCGGGTCGCTTGCGCAGCATCTCGCGCGTGACCGTGAACTCCTCGTTCATGATCGGCGCCGGACCCTTCTCGCGTGCCAGGTCGAGTGCGGATTCCCAGCCGGCGACCGCCATCTCGCGGGCCACATCCTCAGTGAACTTCACTGATTCGGGCGAGCCGTATTTCATGCCGAGCAGCGTGAGGGCGCTCCCCAACCCAAGAAAGCCCATGCCGTGTCGGCGCTTGCGCCGGATCTCCTCGCGCTGCTTCTCCAGGGGCAGGCCGTTCACCTCCACCACGTTGTCGAGCATGCGCGTGAAGATCTTCACGACTTCGCGGTACTCGCCCCAATCGAACTCGGCAAAGTCCGTGAACGGATTCTTCACGAAGCGTGTCAGGTTGACCGAGCCGAGCAAACACGAGCCGTACGGCGACAATGGCTGCTCTCCGCATTGTCCGGTCACCATTCCGTTGAATATAACAGTGTTTGAGTCATGTTGAGTTGTATCAAACACCGGCTCTTTTCCAACATGGGTGATCGCAGCTATCCGAGTCGTAAAGCGCTGTGATTTCCCCAGGCGCTTGTCGCGCACCCAGCTGTTGTATCTGTCATTCTTGGCGGCACCCAGAAAGCCGATCTCGGACATGAAGCGCTCACGCGATTGACCGTCAACTATGAGCTCGTAGTCCGCTTTGCAGGCGAAGTAGCGGTAGCCGCCCCGGCCATCCGGCGGCAGCCTCTCGCCAGCCTCACGGCGTCGCTTTACGCAGGAGAAGATCCCAAGGTTTGTCAGCAATACCTGCACATCCTTCAGCAGCGAAGGCACGCTCGATGCAAGCCTGATGGAGCATGTCGTGCCATGATGGCCCGAGACGTTGACCGTTCCGTCCGCCTGGAACAGGCCGCGCAGGTAGCCTTTGACACAGGCCTCGTTACCCTGCCAGACGATCTCCGGGACGTGAGTCTTGCACTCGGTCGTGACGCCGAAGAGGTGCGTCAGGACACGCAGCAGAATCTGCGAGCGGATCATGAGCAGGTTGCGCTCCGGCACCGCCACCGGGCTGACGCGATAATCGCGCTGCCGGGCCGACCAGCCCGCAATCATCAGGTTGATGTAGCTGACAAGAGACTCGGCATAGGCCCGGTCGTCGCCCCACAGGTTGATGACCGCCGCCTGCTTGCCCGCGCCGCGGTTGGTGAAGTGTCCGTCACCCGTGAGCAGACCGATCAGCTCACCCAGTTCGCGTCCACCCTTGCCGCCGAACTGCCCTTTGCCCGACTGGATCAGCAGCTCATCGCCGGGCTTCAGATCCGCAAGCTTGATCTTGCCGCGCGTCGTGTAGAAGTCATGCCACTTGGTGGCTTTGATCTCATAGCCCGCCTCGGTCACCACGCGGTACACATCAGCGGCCGCAGAGGTCATGAAGACCGGCACGGCAGGCCGCGTCGTGACGCCGGGGGTGTTCTCCCCGAGCGCACGCCGGTCAACGGTCGCCTCGAGATCCAGTCCGGAGTCATACAGCTGATCCATCCGCACCAGACCGTATTGCGTGGCGAGGCGCGTATCGCCGGTCACACACGGGTTGGTGGCACGGATGTTCTCGCACCACCAGTTGTTGTTCATCTCATTGACGCGATCGATGAGAATGAAACCCGGCTCGGCGAAATCGTAAGTGGACGACATGATGACGTCCCACATCCGCCGCGCCGGCAGCGTCCGGTAGACCTTGCACGCCACGAGGCCTTCCTCGTTCACGACATAGTTGTCGTGCACCGGCCACTCGCGCCACAGAAACCTGGAGGGGTCCGCGAGATCGGGTTGCTCGCTCTCGTACTCGCGCTGCGACAGCGGGAAGGCCAGCTTCCACTCGCGATCCTCGCGCACCGCCTTCATGAAATCATCCGTGACGAGCAGCGACAGATTGAACTGTCGCAGCCGGCCGTTCTCGCGCTTCGCGCGGATGAACTCCATCGCATCCGGATGACCGACATCGAAGGTGCCCATCTGTGCGCCGCGGCGGCCGCCGGCAGAGGACACGGTGAAACACATCTTGTCGTAGATATCCATGAACGACAGCGGGCCGGAGGTATAGGCCCCCGCGCCGGAGACATAAGCACCGCGCGGCCGCAGCGTCGAGAACTCGTAACCGATGCCGCAGCCGCTCTTCAGTGTCAGACCGGCCTCGTGCACTTTGCGCAGGATGTCGTCCATCGAATCGCGGATCGTGCCCGAGACCGTGCAGTTGATCGTGGAGGTGGCCGGCTTGTGCTCCAGCGCACCGGCGTTGGAGGTCACGCGGCCCGCAGGGATGGCACCCCGGCGCAGCGCCCAGAGGAAATGCTCATACCACGGCTCGCGCGCATCGGGCAGCTCGACATCCGCCAGCGCCCGGGCCACACGCTTGTAGGTATCGTCCATCGTCTTATCGATGGGTGAACCGTCCTTGGCGGTGAGACGGTACTTCTTGTCCCAGATGTCGAGGGATGCCTCCTGGAAGGCAACGGCATCGAGGTCCTTGGGTTCGATCTTCACTACGGTATTCATGCAGCCGCGGCGCTCCGGATGGTGTTGTACGCCTGATGACGACCACAGAGGGACCGGTCGCGCCGCGAACGACGCCGGTGCGCTGCCTGGATCAGTACGACCCCGGAGCGCTTGGCCGGACCCCCTGAAACTCCCCGATTCAGATCCCGGATCGCTGCGCGCGAACACAAGATCTTGTGTCGGGGTCAAGAGCCTAATGAGGCCATTCCCGGTCGTCAAGGATCATTGCAGTATTCTGTCACCTCAGATTTAATCATCAATATCAGCTACTTACACCATTTCATGCGGCCCCGTACGCCTGGCACGCGGCCATTTTTGCAGGATCGGACGAGACTGCGCCTGACCCCAGATATTGTGTTCCCAGGAGCCGCACAGCTTCTCCACATCCTTATGCACACGCTCAGCCCCAGTAGCCGCTCCACGGCGGCGGATGACCCCGGGGTCTGCGCTGCGCGCGGCGCAGAAAACTGCCGCCCGGCCGCCCTGAAAAGCCGCAAAGCGACCCCACATCAGAGCTGCTCGGGAGGCACTTCATTGATGTGGGGGCAGCCGCGGGGGCCTACAACCCGGGGCATTACACGGCAACCCGGGCGCTAATTCCCACGGCAACCGGGTCAAATTCACATGGCAACCCGGGGGCAAATTCACGGCGGTGTGAACCGCTTCAAACAAACACAACCATCGCTCTTGAAACGTTCCGGGCTGTCCGCACATCCGGTGTCAAGTACAACACCCTTGATGAGGATACTGACATGACACTCGTCCGCTATGAGCCCTGGTCCGCGTTCAATCGTCTGCACCACTCGCTCGACCAGTTGTTTGGTGACACTCTAAGTTCTCCCGAGGCCTCCGGCTCGCGCTCTGCGACATGGGCGCCCCGCGTTGATATCCATGAGGAGAAGGACCGCTTCATCGTGTTGGCCGATGTGCCCGGTGTTGAGCCGAAAGACATCAACATTACGGCCGAGAACGGTGTGTTGACTGTCAGCGGTGAGCGTCGCGCCGAGAAGCGCGCCACCGAGAATGGTTATGAGCGGCTCGAGCGCTCTTACGGCTCATTCGTGCGGCGCTTTACGCTGCCCGAAGGTGCCAATACCGAGCAGATCAAGGCCCGGCAGACCAATGGTGTGCTCGAGGTGATCATCCCGAAGCAGCCTGAAGTGCAGCCCCGGAAAATCGCCGTCGAGACGCATTGAGAGTCGTAGCGGTCCATGGCGGCGCAAGCCCTGCGCCGCCCCCCGTTTAACGTAACTCCGGGGCAGCGACGCTCGCTGCCCCCGGTTTTTTCCAGCGCGCGCCGCAGCGGGTAGAATCAGCTGTCCGAGGCGACCCGCCTCAGGCCGAGCGTTCCATGATGAAAGCTGCCCTTCTCGCCTGCGCAGCCATGCTCCTGGGCGCCGTCTCGGTCGCTGTGCCGGCAGCCATGCCCGCGGCGGTCGGTGAGACCCCGGTCCCGTCACTCTCGCCCATGATCAAGCGGGTCTCACCCGCTATCGTCAATATCGCCACGCGCGGCACGATCCACGAGAAAGGCCCGCAGAATCCGCTGTTGGATGATCCGTTCTTCCGGCGCTTTTTCGATGTGCCGCAGGAGTCCGGCCCGCGCGAGCGTCCCTTCCAGAGCGCCGGCTCCGGCGTCATCTTCGATGCCCGGAACGGCTACATCGTCACCAATGCGCACGTGATCGAGAACGCGAGCGAGATCACCGTGACCCTGCAGGACGGCCGCGATATCAAGGCGGAAGTCGTCGGCAGCGATGAGCCTTCCGACGTCGCCGTGCTCAAGGTCAAGAGCGACGGGCTGACACAGATGCCCCTCGGTGACTCAGCCAAGGTGGAGGTCGGCGACTTCGTGGTGGCGATCGGCAATCCATTCGGGCTGCAGCACACCGTCACTTCGGGAATCATCAGCGGACTGTCCCGCTCGGGCATCAACCCGGACGGCTACGAGGATTTCATTCAGACCGACGCCTCGATCAATCCCGGCAACTCCGGTGGCGCGCTGGTAAACCTGCGCGGTGAGCTCATCGGTATCAACACGGCCATTCTCTCGCGCAGCGGCGGCAACATCGGCATCGGTTTTGCGATTCCGGTGAACATGGCGCACAGCGTCATGGACCAGCTGATCAAGTACGGCGCCGTGAAACGCGGCTTGCTCGGCGTCAGCATGATCACGGTCACTGCGGATATCGCCCAGTCCCTCGGCCTGGCCAATGCACAGGGCGCACTGGTGTCGCAGGTCGTCGACGGCTCCCCGGCCGAGAAGGCCGGCATCCGTACGGGGGATGTGATCACTTCGGTAAACGGCCAGTCGGTTAAATCCAACGGCGAGTTGCGCAATGCCATCGGTCTGCTGCGGGTGGGGGACAAGGTGGAGATCGGCGTACTACGCGAGGGGAAGCCGCTGCATGTGACCGCGATCATTGCCGATGCGAGCACCTCGCAAACGGCTGAGCCGGAAAGCATTCATCGGGCTTTCGCCGGAGCTACGCTCACGGATGCTCCGGCGAGCGGCGGTGCATTCGTCAAGAACGTTGAGCCCGGCAGTGCCGCCGCCCAGGCGGGGCTGCACAACAATGATGTCATCATCGGCGTGAACCGCGGCCGGGTCACTTCAGTGCAGCAGCTGCGCGAGCGCGCGCGCAATGCCGCGGTTATGGTGCTCGAGGTGCGCCGCGGTCAGGCGATTGTGTTGATTCCGCTGCGCTGAGCTGATCAGTATCGGGCGCCGCGGTCGGATCTGCCGGCGAGCAGACTCGCTCGTGGCGAGCCGCGCGCGACCGATGCGCCAGCTCGCGGGCGGCCGCGTAGAAGCGCTGCAGATCGCCATCCTGCGATGCCAGCAGGCGCTCCAGCCCCGGCACGCATTGATAATAGGTGGCCACCGATGCCAGCTGCGCGTTGTTGAGTCCTGCACTCAGCCACGCCTCGTAGTCGTGATCGCCCTGCTGCTGCTGCAAGGCCCGCATGCGCGTCGCAAGTTCAGCCAGCACCTCTGCCTTGCGCGCACGCAGCTGCGGCACGGCGGCTCCGGAGCGGTATAACCTCGCCAGGCGCGCGCGGGTGCTGGCAAACAGATCGACGAACGCCCGCTCGTTCGCCGCATCCTTGCGGAAAGCCTCCATCTGCTGCACCTGGTCGCGGCTTGCCAGCCAGCGCTCAAGCCCGGTGTTCTCGACCGTCGTGGCGAAGGCTTCATTGAATTCCGTGTCGTTCTTGACGTACAGCAGCTGGTGCGCGAGCTCATGAAAGATGATCGCGACGAGCTCCTCGTCCCCGTAGCGCATCATGCTGCTCAGCACCGGATCGGCAAACTTGCCCAGGGTCGAGTAGGCCGGCACGCCACCAACTGCCACATCCAGCCCTCTGTTGCGCAGCTTCGCCGCGAAGGCCCGGGCGCGCCGCTCCTTGAAATAGCCGCGGTAGGAAACGCAGCCGGCTACCGGAAAACACCAGCGCAGGGGTACGACCGAGAATTCGGGCGCCGCGACGACATTCCACACCACGTAGGGCCGGTGGATATCGGCGTAGGTTCGATAGCTGCGATTGTCGGGCAGATGCAGTGCCGTGACCGCGAAGTCGCGCGCCGCCTCCACGGTGCTCAGACGACCCTGCAGCGGTGACGGCGTCTGCGGATCGGCGATGACCGCACTGATCGGTCGACGCGCGCGCAGCACTCCCCACTGACCGACCGCAGCCTGAGTGACATACAGCGTCCCGCAACCTGCCTGCAGCAGGCACAGCAACAGGCAGAGCGTCAGGCGCATGCGCCCGGTTCGGACGCCGATGAGCCCCTGCAGACCTTCGAGTAACATAAACGCATGCAAGTCTACTTGGTCGGTGGCGCGGTCCGGGATCAACTGCTCGGTTTACCGGTACGCGAGCGCGACTGGGTGGTCGTGGGCGCGCAGCCGCAGGAGCTGGAGCAGGCCGGCTACGTTGCCGTGGGTCGTGAGTTCCCCGTGTTCCTGCATCCGCAGACACACGAGGAGTACGCCTTGGCCAGGCTCGAGCGCAAGGTGGCGCCCGGGTATCGCGGCTTCACCACGGAATTCTCCCCGGCCGTCACCCTCGAGGATGATCTCAAACGGCGCGATCTGACCATCAACGCCATCGCGCAGAGCGCCGCGGGCACGATCATTGATCCGTATGGCGGGCGCGAGGATCTGCAGTCCCGACTGCTGCGGCATGTGTCCGCGGCGTTCGTGGAGGATCCGGTGCGGATCCTGCGAGTTGCGCGGTTCGCCGCCCGCTTCCATGGACTGGGCTTTACCGTGGCCCCGGAAACGCTGGCCCTCATGCAGCAGATGGTGCGCTCCGGTGAGGCCGCTGCGCTGGTGCCCGAGCGCGTCTGGCAGGAGACCGAACGCGCCCTCGGTGAGCAGCGCCCGGATATTTTCTTCACCACGCTGCGCGATTGCGGGGCGCTGGCGCAGGTGTTTCCCGAGCTCGATGCCTTGTACGGCATCCCGCAGCCGCCACGCTGGCATCCGGAGGTCGACACCGGAGTACACGTGATGCTGGCGCTGCGTTACGCGGCAGCTATCGGGGCCCCGACCACCGTGCGCTTCGCGGTGTTGATGCACGATCTGGGCAAAGGACGGACACCGCGCGAGCAGTGGCCGAGCCATCGGGGCCACGAGGAGGCGGGCGTGCCGCTCATCGAAGCGCTTTGTCAGCGCCTGCGCGTACCGAACGGCTATCGCGAGCTCGCCGTGCTGGCCGCCCGGCATCATCAGCTCGTGCATCGCGCTCAGGAGTTGCGTGCCGACACCGTGCTGAAGCTGTTGGAGAACACGGATGCCTTCCGCCGTCCCGAGCGCTTCGGTGAGATGTTGCTAGCCTGCGAAGCCGACGCACGCGGACGTACCGGCCTCGAGACGCAACCGTACCCCCAGGCGCAGTATCTGCGCCAGGCCCTGAGCGAGGCGATGGCAGTACAGCTATCGGCGCAGGAGCGCACGGGTCTCGATGGACGGCAGATCGGTGCGCGCATTCGCGAGCGGCGGCTGGCAGCGGTCAGCCGCGTCAAACATCATTGCACTACGCCCTGATGCAGCATTACCAGCAGCGCGATGCCCAACACGATGCGGTACCAGGCGAAAACCGTGAAGCGGTGACTCTGCACATAACGCAGCAGCCACTGCACCACCCCGAACGCAACAATCGCTGAGACGACGAAGCCGATCGCGAGCTGCGTCCAGTTCTCCGTGGCAGCGTCGTGCCGCGCCTTGAGCAGCTCATAGCCGGTAGCGGCAAACATGGTCGGAATTCCGACGATGAAGGCATACTCGGTGGCCGCCGGGCGCAAAGTGAGCCCGGCGAGCATGGCCGCGAAAATGCAGGCTGCCGAGCGCGAGGTCCCGGGCAGCAATCCCGCAATGATCTGACCTACACCCACCCAGAAGGCCACCGCCCAGCTGATGCGGTCCGAGAGCGGCCGGCGCGCCACGTAGGCCTCGATGGCAAGGATCGCAAGTCCCCCGATGAGGGTCGCGAGCGCAATCGGCAGCACACTGGCCGGCAGTTTGAAACCGAGCCGTGTGGCCACGAAGCCAAGCGCCAGGGTGAGCAGCACCGTCAGGCCGAGCTTCTGCAGGTAATCGCGGTTCTGCCCCGACTGCGGATGCAGCAGCAGCTCCCGCAGGCGCCGCCGGTAGATGAGCACGATGGCCAGGATCGCGCCCGCCTGGATGCCGACATTGAACAGATCCGAGCGCTCGCCGAGGAACTGCTCGGCGACGAGCAGGTGGCCGGTACTCGAGATCGGCAGAAACTCCGTAACGCCCTCGATGATGCCGAGCAGAATGGTATGCAGGATGTCCGCCACGATCACTTCCGATTTGCAGTGGGTTTGACCGGGGCCGCGGTACGGCGTGGCCAACCGGCACCTGCCGGCGCGGCGTAGTATGCCAGCGTCGCGCTAGAGTGATGGGCGCAGATCCTGATGCACGAATCCCTGCAGGGGCTCCTCGAGGCCGCGCGTCAGCGCCATGACCTTGAACGCCTCACCCATCTCACCCGGCAGCAGCAGGCGGCGCATCTCGCTCGCCTGACGAGCCTGTGCGATGGGGTCGTGAGGCGCGCCAGCCAGCTCGGTGATGCCGGTGCCAAGGAGGAATGCGGCCTGCGTCGCAAAACCTGCCACATTGAGTTCCGACGCCGCGGCGGCTTCAGCCACACGGGTGAAGTCCACCCACGCCGTGATGTCCTGCAGACCAACATTGATGAAAGGATCAGCATGCGCACGCTGACGGAAATGGCACTGTAACGTGCCCAACACACGCTGCGGGTGGTAGTACTGGGCGCGCGGCAGACCGTAATCGAACAGCAGCAGCGCACCTTGCTCGAGGCCCGCAGCCACCGCGCTCATCCAGGGTGTGACGTTGCGGCACAACTCACTCACGTAATCATCCGGCAAGCGGGTGTGCCGCTCGGTCAGCTCCGCGAGCAGCTCGGCAGCGGGAGCGAACTCGCCGCTCGCGGTACGCCATGCGAAACGCTCGCCCGCAGACACCACACCCAACTCGCACGCCCTTCCCGCGGTGACCGAGAAGCGGCTGCAAGGCAGCGCATCGAGCACCTCGTTGGCCAGCACGACGCCGCGCCAGGGGTGCTGTGGCAGCGCCGTCAGCCACCTCACACGCGTGCGCAGCTCCGGCGGCAGCTGCGCCACGCGCGCTTGCTGGCGGGCGCTGAGATCGGCACTCACCTCCAGAATGTTGTAGCACTCGGGAAGTACCTGCTGCTGCTCGTGCAGGCACTGCAGGATGGCGCAGGCCATACGCCCGGTTCCGGCGCCGAACTCGAGAATCTCCCCGCCGCTGATGCGCAGAATCTGCGCGCATTGCCGCGCGACGCAGGCACTGAACAGATCGGAGATCTCCGGTGCCGTGACGAAGTCACCCGCTGGACCCAGCTTCACACTGCCGGCGCTGTAGTAGCCGAGGCCCGGGGCGTACAGCGCCAGTTCCATGAAACGCGCAAACGACAGCCATTCGCCGGCGGCCTGTAGCTCCTCCCGGATGCGCGCCTGCAGTGCCTCGCTCTGCTGCCGCTCAGCAGCGGACAGCGCTGGCAGTGACAGGCCTGGCTCGCTTCGCGTCATAATCGGGTGATGTCAGCCAAAACTCAGGACGCCTTGCAGGGCAAGACCGTGCTGATCACGGGGGCGGCACGGCGCGTCGGTGCCACCCTTGCGCGCGAGCTGCATGCAGCGGGCGCCAGCGTCGTGCTGCACTTTCGCAGCTCGGCGGATGCAGCCGAAGAGCTCGTGCGGGAGTTGAACCATACGCGGTCCGAGTCGGCGTTGGCTGCGCAGGCTGATCTGCTGGATGCTGCCCAGCTGAACGCGCTTCCGGGCGTCGCTCTTCGCACCTTCGGTTCGCTCGATGTGCTGATCAACAATGCCTCTACCTTCTACCCGACCCCGGTCGGCGAGATCAGTACCCACCAGTGGGATGATCTCATGGGCACGAACCTGCGCGCGCCGCTGTTCCTGGCCCAGGCTGCCGCCAGCGCCCTGCGGCTGAGCGAGGGACTCATCCTCAACATTGCGGATATCCACGGCCTGCGACCGCTCAGCCGACACCCGGTCTACAGCGTGGCGAAGGCGGGTCTCATCATGCTGACGAAGTCGCTGGCGCGGGAGCTGGGGCCGCATATCCGGGTGAATGCGATCGCCCCCGGGCCGGTCCTGTGGCCCGAAGGCGGCATCGACTCCGAGCTGCAGCGCAAGATCGTGGCTGACACGCTGTTGAAGCGTTCCGGCTCGCCGGCAGACATCGCGCGCGCTGCGCTATTTTTCGCAACCCAGGCACCCTTTGTGACCGGCCAGATCCTGGCGGTCGATGGCGGGCGCAGTGTCTGCTGGTGAGCAGCGCGCCGCTGCGGGCTGCGTGGCTGAACTGAGTGTTGCCTAATCCAGCGAAGGCTCAATGCGCTGCATGGGATGCGCCTCGCGATCAAAACGCTGCCAATGATCCGCGATAGTGAGTCCGGTGGAGGGATGCAGCACCTGCGGTGCCAGCTCGGCAAGCGGACCTAACATGTAGGCGCGCTTCAGCAAGTCGGGACGCGGCAACTGCAGGCGTACCTGCTGGCAGATCAGCGAGCCGTACAGCAGGACATCGATGTCCATCGAACGCGGCGCCCAGCGGGGCGCCTCCCGCGGTCGGCCGCACAGCTCCTCGATGGCGTGCAGGCGTTGGATGAGCTCTGCCAACGGCAGGTCCGTGGCAAATACCGCGACGCTGTTGATGAAATCCGCACCCTGGAAGCCGACGGCGGCATTGCGATACCACGCCGAGAAACGGCTGTCTGGAAACTGCCGGCGCAGCTCGCGGCTCGCAAGCTTCAGGTGTTTCTCGGGCTCGATATTGCTGCCCAGGGCGACGTAGACATCGGGCATGGCGATCGCTGCGCTTACCCGGTCGCCGGCAGATCGGCGCGCGTGCGCTCGATCCGCACGCCGACATCGCGCGAGCCGCGGATGGCTCCCGGCTTGTTGATCGACAGGCGGATCCACTCCACGCCGAACTCACTCAGCAACAGCAGGGCGAGCCGCTGCGCGAGAGTCTCGACGAGCTTGAATTGCGATTCCTCGACGAAGGCAATGACGCGCTTCGCCACCCGCTTGTAATCGAGCGTATCAGTCACCTCGTCAGTGAGCGCCGCGTTGCGGCAGTCCACGGGGAGCTCGAGATCGATGACGACGGTCTGTTTGACGCGTCGCTCCCAGTCGATGAAACCGATGATGCACTCGATGGCGAGCCCACGCAGAAAAATCGTGTCGGATCTCGTCATGCCCTCTCACTCATCCGTCGCGATCGCATTGTCGCTGCCCTCTTTATTAACCGGTGCCAGCGAGCGCAGCTCCCATTGCGCTCGGGCGCGGATGGCCAGCGGCTCGCGCTGCCCTGCGCGCAAGCGGGCGAGACCCGCCACGGCAATCATCGCGGCGTTGTCCGTGCAAAATTCCAATCGTGGATAGTACACGCGCACGCCGTGCCGGCTCATCTGCTGCACCAGTCGACTGCGTAGTGTCAGATTGGCACTGACTCCGCCCGAAACGACCAGCGCATCCAGGCCGGTCTGCTCCAGGGCGCGCTCGGATTTCGCGATCAGCGTCTCCACGATCGCATCCTGCACGGCCCAGGCGATGTCCGCTTTCAGCTGCGAGGTGAGCGGCCGCTCGCGCACGGTGTGCAGTACCGCGGTTTTAAGACCGGAGAAGCTGAACTCGAGCCCGGGCCGATCGAGCATGGGTCGTGGGAAGCGAAACTCCCCCGGGCGCCCGTCTGCGGCCAGCCGCGCCAGCTCCGGGCCGCCGGGATACGGCAGTCCAAGGAGTTTGGCGGTTTTGTCGAAGGCTTCCCCGGCCGCATCGTCCCGCGTCTCGCCCAGCACGTGGTACTTTCCCACCGCGGCGACGTCGATGAGCATGGTGTGGCCACCCGAGACCAGCAGCGCTACGTGCGGAAACGGCGGCGGCTCCGCCTCGAGCAAAGGGGCGAGCAGGTGGCCTTCCAGGTGATGTACCCCGATGGCGGGCACCTGCCAGGCATAAGCAAGGCTGCGCGCCAGTGCGGCACCGGTGAGCAGTGCCCCCATCAGCCCCGGACCTGCGGTGTAGGCCACGCCGTGGAGATCGGCGGGGGTGCTGCCGGCGTCCTCGAGCGCGGTCCGAAGCAGGGGTAGCAGCCGGCGGACATGGTCGCGCGAGGCAAGCTCCGGCACGACCCCCCCATAGATGCGATGCAGTGCGATCTGGCTGAACAGCGTATGAGCGAGCAGGCCCCGCTCAGCGTCCAGGACCGCGACCGCGCTCTCATCGCAGGAAGATTCAATGCCGAGGATACGCAGCGGTTTTGCCTTTGCCCGTAGGCTCATTTAGAATCCCCCGCCCTTTTGACCCCGGACCCCAGCTTTTCGAGGTATCGATGCCGAGCGTTCGTGTTCGCGAGAACGAGTATTTCGATGCCGCCCTGCGGCGTTTCAAGCGCGCCTGCGAGAAGGCGGGGATTCTCACGGAGCTGCGCCGGCGCGAATTCTACGAGAAGCCCACTCAGGAGCGGAAACGCAAGAAGGCTGCGGCCATCAAGCGTCACATGAAGCGGATCTCCCGCGACGGGATGCGCGCCGCGCGCTAGGCATGACCCTCAAGGAACGCATCACCGAGGATATGAAGGCCTCGATGCGGGCCGGCGAAAAAGAGCGGCTCGCCACCATCCGCCTGATCCAGGCGGCCATCAAGCAGCGTGAAGTCGACGAGCGCATCACCCTCGATGATGCCCAGGTCCTTACGGTGCTGGAGAAGATGGTCAAGCAGCGCAAGGAATCCATCACCCAGTTCGAAGCCGGCGGGCGCGCCGATCTGGTCGCCAAAGAATCGGCCGAGCTCACCCTGCTGCAGGGTTACCTCCCGGCACAGATGTCCCCGGCAGAGCTCGATGCGCTGATTGCAGAG
Source organism: uncultured Pseudomonadota bacterium (assembly GCA_963839055.1). Lineage (GTDB taxonomy): Bacteria > Pseudomonadota > Gammaproteobacteria > Steroidobacterales > Steroidobacteraceae > 13-2-20CM-66-19. The sequence goes on from CAWITP010000001.1 coordinate 578,769, forward strand.
GCGATCAGCGCCACCGGTGCGGCTTCACTGAAGGACATGGGCAAAGTCATGGCGGCCGTCAAGGCGAAGGCGCAGGGTCGGGCCGACCTGGGTAGCGTCAGCACCCGCATTAAGCAGAAGCTCTCCGGCTGAGCAGCGGCTTGTTGGCCGCGGCCTGCTCACCGTTGCCGGACACGAACCGCATGGGCCTGATCCCGCAAACCTTCATCGACGAGTTGCTGGCGCGCGCTGACATCGTGGAGGTCATCGGCTCGCGCGTACAGCTGAAGAAAGCCGGTCGGGAGTACAAGGCCTGCTGCCCGTTTCACAACGAGAAGTCCGCCTCCTTCTCGGTGAGTCCCGAGAAGCAGTTCTATCACTGCTTCGGCTGCGGCGCCCACGGCACGGTGGTGCGCTTTCTCATGGAGCATGACCACCTGTCCTTCCCCGAAGCCGTGGAGGAACTGGCGAGCCGGCTCGGACTGGAGGTGCCGCGCGAGGCGCAGAGCAGCGCGCCGCGTCGCATGGATGACGGGCTGTTCGAGTTGATGGCTCGCGTCGCGGAGTTCTTCACCGAGCAGCTCGCGCGCGAGCCACGCGCGCGCGACTACGCTGAGCGCCGCGGGCTGAGCCCACAGACCATCGCTCAGTTCGGTATTGGCTATGCGCCGGATTCGTGGCATGCCCTGCTGCGGCGCTTCGGTGAGAACGATGCCGCGAGGCGCGCGCTCGCTGAAGTGGGGCTCATCATTGAGCGCGAGCGCAGCCCGCTGCGCGACGCACCTGCTGGCGAGAACCGCTATTACGACCGCTTCCGCGACCGCTTGATGTTTCCGATCCGCGATGGACGCGGCCGCGTGATTGCCTTTGGCGGCCGCATTCTCGATCAGGGCGAGCCCAAGTATCTCAACTCGCCCGAGTCGGTGTTGTTTCACAAGGGGCGCGAGCTGTACGGCCTGTTCGAGGTGCGTCGCAGTAGCAGCAGCCTGAAGCGCGTGCTGGTGGTCGAGGGCTACATGGATGCGGTGCGCCTGCATCAGGCCGGCATCACGAGTGCGATGGCGACGCTCGGCACCGCCACTACCGCCGAGCATTTCAAGCGCATCTTCCGGCTGGTGAGCGAAGTGGTGTTTGCCTTTGACGGCGATCGCGCCGGGCGCGCCGCCGCCTGGCGCGCCTTGCAGCAGGCGCTGCCGGAGATTCGTCCCGGGCGCGAGATCCGTTTTCTGTTCCTGCCGGAAGGCCACGACCCGGACTCCCTCGTCGGCGCCGAAGGGCGCGCGGCATTCGAGCAGCGCCTCGAGCACACGCTGGCGTTATCGGACTACCTCATGCGCGAGTTGACGGAGCAGAGCGGCACGCTGGACAAAGCCGGACGCGCGCGCTTCTCGCAGCTGGCCGCGCCGCTGCTGGCAAAGGTTCCCGACAGTGTCTACCGCGACCTGCTCCTCGAGCAGGTCGCGCGGGTAGTCGGTGTCGGCCGGGAGCGCTTGTTGGAGGACTGGCGTAACACCGGGACCCAACATGCCGCCACTAACGGTAACGTGATGGGAGCATCGGGTAACGCGCATGGCAGGACAACCGCCAGCGCATCCAACGATGGTCGCGTCGGTGCAGCGCCCGCGCGCCTGAGCGTGGGTCGCGGCAGTATGGTGCGCCAGTGCATCCTGCGGCTGCTCACCTTTCCTGCCATCGCGCTCGAGGTGAGCGCGCAGGAGCGGGCTGCGCTTGAGGATTGCGATGAGGCGGGTGCCGAACTGTTGCGCGAGCTTATCGATCATTTGCGCGCGCAGCCGGCACGCAGCTCCGCGCAGATCATCGAACGCTGGGCGGGACGCCCGGAAGCCGCCGTGTTGGAACGACTGTTGCAACAGGAGCAACTGCTGGCGGATGCGTTGAGCGCCGCGGGCGAGCTGCATGCGGCACTGGCCAGGCTGCGCGACCTGATCACGGTACGGCGCTTGCAGGCACTGGAGGCCAAGGACGCAGCCGTCGGGCTCGAGCCCGACGAGCGTCAGGAATACCTGATGCTTATGTCCAATCGCGGCGCCGGCGGGCGGCTCGCGCGTTAGGCCCGAGGCCGCCGGCGACGGGCTACCTGGCTACGGCGGATACGGGGCAGGATGGAATTTGGACTTTGCACGGGTGTCAAATACAATTGCGGGCTTTGTTTCGGCGCCCCTTGAAGGCTGTCCTTCCGGCCAGCATCTAGGGGATCGTCCAACTCAGCCCGCGCCTACTCATGACAAGCAAGCACAAGCCAACTGCCGCTGCCAAGAAACGTCCTTCGGCCGAGCCTCGCAAGACCGCGAAACCGGCCCATCCCCGCACCGCGGTCAGCGCGGCGCCCCGGGAGAAAGAGCGGACCAAGGCAACGACCGCCGCCCGCAAGGCTGCGGATGAGCCGGTCCGCCGCAGCACTGAGGAGGCCGCACGCCGCGCTCATGGGCATGGTGCGCACGCCGCCAGCACGCACGCTGATGAGGCGCCGCGCAAGGGCCAGAGCGGACACAGTCACAGTGGCCATGGTCACACCGGCCACGGTCACGGCACCCACTCTGGGCACGGCACTCACTCCGGCCACGGCACTCACTCCGGCCACGGCACTCACTCCGGCCACGGTCACGCCGACGAAGCGCCTCGCAAGAGCACCGAGGACAGCCCCCGCAAGGCTGGCGCGCATCCCGATGACAGCGCCCCTGCGCCGGCTGAAGTTCGCAGCACGGAGTCCCGTGAGTCGAAGAGCGCCGCCCGCAACGCCGCCGAGCGCAAGATGCCTCTGGGAATCGAGCGCCGTAGTCCCGTGATGCCCGAGGATCGCCAGTCACAGCTTAAGCTTCTCATTGCCCGCGGCAAGGAGCAGGGTTACCTGACTTATGCGCAGGTGAACGATCACCTGCCGTCCGAGATCGTCGATCCCGAGCAGATCGAGGACATCGTCAACACGATCAACGATATGGGCATTCCGGTGTACGAGAAGGCACCGGACACCGAATCGCTGCTGGCCACGGAGCCCTCGCAGCCTGCCGATGAGGAGGCCATCGAGGAGGCCGCCGCCGCGCTGGCCGCGCTGGATGCCGAGCTCGGCCGCACCACCGACCCCGTGCGCATGTACATGCGCGAGATGGGCACGGTGGAGCTGCTGACCCGCGAGGGCGAGATCCGCATCGCGAAGCGCATCGAGGAGGGACTCGATGCCGTGCGCAGCGCACTGGCGATGTATCCGGCCACTTATGACTTCCTGCTGAAGGCCTATGAGCCGGTGAAGGGAGGTCAGGCCCGCCTGGTCGACATCATCGTCGGCTTCATCGATCCGAACGCTCCGGATGTCATTGCCCAACCTCAGAATCCCACCAAGATGGAGTTGGTGGAGGCCGATGAGAAGGGCGAGGAGGAAGAGGAAGGCGACGACGGCGACTCCGAGGAAGAGGCGGTCGATACCGGTCCCGATCCGCAGGAGGCCGCGATGCGCTTTGCCTCCCTCGGTAAGGGATTGGTCAGCATCCTGAGCTCGATCGACAAGGCCGGTGCCAAGGAGCCGAAGGTGCTCAAGGCCCGCCGCAAGCTGGCCGACGAGTTCATGGAGCTCAAGCTTTCGCCGCGCATGTTCGATGCGCTGATCCTGAATCTGCGCACGCATGTGGCGGAGGTCCGCCAGCTCGAGAAAGAGATCATGATCATCGCGGTGCGCGATGCGGGTATGCCGCGCAAGGATTTCATCGCGACGTTTCCCAAGAATGAGACCAGCGCGCGCTGGCTGCAGAAGCACATCAAGGCCGGCAAGAAGTATTCGGCGCCGCTCGCGCGCTTCAAGGACGAGATCGAGCGCCGCCAGAAGAAGCTGGAGCAGCTCGAGGTGGTGTATCACCTCACCATCAACGACATCAAGGAAGTGAACCGCGAGGTGTCGATCGGCGAGGCCAAGGCGCGCCGCGCGAAGAAGGAGATGGTCGAGGCCAACCTGCGCCTGGTGATCTCCATCGCGAAGAAGTACACCAACCGCGGGCTGCAGTTCCTCGACCTGATCCAGGAAGGCAACATCGGCCTCATGAAGGCCGTTGACAAGTTCGAATACCGCCGCGGCTACAAGTTCAGCACCTATGCGACCTGGTGGATCCGCCAGGCGATCACCCGCTCGATCGCCGACCAGGCGCGCACCATCCGCATCCCGGTGCACATGATCGAGACCATCAACAAGCTCAACCGCATCTCGCGGCAGATGCTGCAGGAGATGGGACGGGAGCCGACGCCCGAAGAGCTGGCGGTGCGCATGGAGATGCCCGAGGACAAGGTGCGCAAGGTGCTGAAGATCGCCAAGGAGCCCATCTCGATGGAGACTCCGATCGGCGATGACGAGGATTCCCACCTCGGGGACTTCATCGAGGACACCTCGGTGGCCTCGCCGATCGATCAGGCCACCATGGAGTCTCTGCGCGAGACCACGCACTCGGTGCTGGCCCAGCTGACACCGCGGGAGGCGAAGGTACTGCGCATGCGCTTCGGTATCGATATGAACACCGACCACACCCTCGAGGAGGTCGGCAAACAATTCGATGTCACGCGCGAGCGCATCCGCCAGATCGAGGCGAAGGCATTGCGCAAGCTGCGCCATCCGAGCCGCAGCGAGCAGCTGCGCAGCTTCCTGATGGATGACTGAGAAATCTCAGATTCCGGCTTGACCCAGTAGCGCCCCGAGCTGTCGCAACAGTTGGGCGAGCGCCGGATGCTCGGCTTCGAACTGCACGGCGAGCGCTTCCAGGCGGGGCATGTGCGTCGCGGGACTTTCCCCCTGCCGCGCCTGCAGGCGCTGATCGATGTCCTGCATGACCTTCTGCAGCGATGCGCGCTTGCCCGGATCCACGTTGGCGGAGCTGTTCAGCCGCTCGTGAACCCGGGCCAGGAGTTTGCGCAGGGTATGCTCGTCGCTCATATCAACACGATTCCACTCATGTGCGCAGCCTCCGCACAGCTGCTCAGGACTTCAGGCTGACACCGCGCGTTTCCCGCAGGAACAGTGCGCCGATGACGAAGGTCATGCTGGCCACGATCACCGGGTACCACAGCCCATTGTAGATGCCGCCGGTGGCCGCCACGATGGCAAACGAGGTGACCGGCAGAAAGCCACCGAACCAGCCGTTGCCGATGTGATAGGGCAGCGACATGGACGAGTAGCGGATGCGCGTGGGAAACATCTCGACCAGCCAGGCGGCGATCGGCCCGTAGACCATCGTCACAAGGAAGACCAGGTAGGCGCAGAGCGCGATCAGCATCGGATAGTCGACGCGTGACATGTCAGCTTTGGCCGGATATCCCGCCTTGACGAGCGCAGCCTTGAGTTTCTTGCCGAAGGCTTCGCTCGCCGGCTTGAAATCCGGCTTGCTCAGGGTGTTGCCCGCAAAGGACTCGACATGCACCGCCTGCGCGCCCTCGCCAATGCGCAGCTGCGCTACGCTGCCAGGCGGCGCCGCCTCCGTGCTGTAGGGAATACCTGTTTTGGCGAGTACCGTTTTCGCCACGTCGCAGGAGCGCGTGAAGGTCTTCTTGCCAATCGGATCGAACTGAAAGCTGCAGTCGGCTGGATCCGCCACGACCGTTACGGGGTTGGCCGCGACGGCCGCTTCCAGCGCCGGATTGCCGAAGTGCGTCAGGCCCTTGAAGACGGGGAAGTAGGTGAGCGCTGCGAGCAGACAGCCGGCGAGCACCACGGTCTTGCGCCCGATGCGGTCCGAGAGCGAGCCCCACACGATGAAGAACGGCGTGCCGATCACCAGCGCCGCGGCGATGATGAGATTCGCCGCCTTGGAATCGATCTGCAGCACCTTCTCCAGGAAGAACAGGGCATAGAACTGCCCGCCGTACCACACCACGGCCTGGCCGGCCGTCGCACCCAGCAGCGCGAGGATCACGAGCTTGAGATTCGGCCACTGGCCGAAGGCCTCCGTCAGCGGCGCCTTGGAGAGCTGCCCCTGCGCCTTGATCTCGAGGAACGCCGGCGATTCCTTCAGCTGCAGGCGGATGTAGACGGACACGATCAGCAGCAGGATCGAGACGAGAAACGGCACGCGCCAGCCCCACACATCGAACTGGTCGGCGAGCCAGATGCGGCAGACGAGAATGACGAGCAGCGACAGGAACAGACCCAGCGTGGCGGTGGTCTGGATCCAGCTCGTGTACAGGCCGCGACGATTGGCCGGTGCGTGCTCGGCCACATACGTGGCGGCGCCGCCGTACTCCCCGCCGAGCGCCAGGCCCTGCAGCAGCCGCAGCGTGATCAACGCAATCGGCGCGACGACCCCGACCGTCGCATAACTCGGCAGCAGCCCGACGAGCGCCGTGGAGCTACCCATGATGATGATGGTGATGAGGAAGGTGTACTTGCGTCCGACCAGGTCGCCCAGGCGGCCAAACACCAGCGCTCCGAAAGGCCGCACGAAGAATCCGGCGGCGAAGGCGAGCAGCGCGAAAATGAAACCCGTGGTCTCGTTGACACCGGAGAAGAACTGCTTGGAGATGACCGCCGAAAGTGAGCCGTACAGATAGAAGTCGTACCACTCGAACACCGTGCCGAGCGAGGAGGCGAAGATGACGGTACGGTGAGAGCGATCGACGCCCGAAACGGGCTGATTACCGGCGTACTGAGCAGGCGTGGCCATGTCGTTCCCCTTAGGCTTTCTGCGGGCCTTTATGCTCGAGCGACTGCCACTACAGCAGCTTTTGCGGCGCCTGTCAGCAGGCGCCGCGATCTACGGGACTGCGTTTCCCTCCCGGTTACGCCTCCCCCTTCGGCTAGGCCTCCTCCTGCACCGCGGCGGCTCCTTCCCCGGCCGAAGCACTGGCGCTCTGGCCATTGACAAGCCCCTTCCACGAGACTTCCTGCCCCTTGCGCTTGCCCTTCTCGGTCAGCTTCACCCCTTCGGGCGACAGCGTGATCATGTAGGGCCGGCCATCGATGTCGATCTCGCGCTTGAGAATCTTGTCCAGCTTCGTTGCCATTGCACCCTCTGCTTAATATCCGTCAAAGAACGATTTTACCGCACTCAGGCAAACCGGCGGCACGAGCTCTCCATGATAGGCCTTCAGCACCGCCATGGCTCCGCCATCGGTTGCACCGCCAAGCACGGCCGCGGCCGCTACCGCGGCCTTCTCGCTCTGGAAGGCCTGTTTCAGGATCGCGTACGGATCGCCACTGCTGATCGCCGCATCCACATCGAGCACCGTGAGCGCACCGGTGGGCGGATTCGCCATCCAGTACTGCTGCATCAGCTGCGTGTTGAGATAGAACGCGGTCGGATCGCCATCGCCGGCGCACAGCAGCGTCGGTGAGCTCGGCGTCCAGCTGCGCAGATCGTTGGTTTTTAGATCCTGCCGCAGGGCATTGGCGGGAGCGCTCGCCGGCACGCCGGTGGACAGCGTGGGAAAGCCGCCATCGGGAGCCGCCTGCGCATCGCGCAGATACTCGAGCCGATAGCTGTTGGTGACCAGATCCGGCGAGCCGAATCCGAGCGCGAATACCGGCGCCAGTTTCGCCGGTGTTTTCGCCGGTGTGATACTCGCGAACTCCGGCGCCGGCGGCGTGGATGGAAACAACGCGTTCTCGGGCAGTTTGCCCTCACTGTAGAGCGTGCTGATGGGCACCGTGCTCGGCAACAGCGAACCGACCTCACTGGCGAATGCCGGCTCGAACACGTCCGCCGGATTGCTGTACACGTTCTGGTACGAGTTCTGGTAACTGGCCGTGAGCAACGTGAAATTCAGCGCGGCGCTGGCGTTCACCTCGCCCATGAAGATTGCATCGCCAAAGGCGGCCAGCGCATATGGACCTGACATGTGCGCGCCGGCCGTGACGGTGATACCGCTGGCCTGCATCGCCTTCTGCGTGGCCATGGCGACGAAACCGCCCTGCGAGTAACCCGTGATAAAGAGCTTGTGGTTGTCACTCACTGCCAACCCTACGATCGATAACGCCGTGCGGGCGGCGGCCAGCGCATCGATCATGTCCTTGGATTGCTGATCTGCATTCAGATACGCGGCATATGGCAGGTCCGAGCTGTCGTAACCGGCATAGTTGGGCGCCACCACGACGTAGCCGCGCGAGGCAAACACGGCGGCCAGCAGCAGTGCCTCGGTGCTGGAGCTGCCGAGCACTGCGAGGTTGTACGTCTTGTCGGCTGTGGTGCCGTGTGCATATTCCACCATGGGCCGCGCCCCCTGGCAGGCCGGGTCGGTGCCGATCGGCACCATCAGGGCACCGGAGGCAGTGGCCGCCTCGCCGCGCCCGCCGACCGTTTGGTATTTCAGCTGGAACACATTGATCGAGCACACCGGCGCATAGGCGAGGGCCAGCAGCTCCTTGCCCACCGAGTTGCCGCCGAGCAGTGCCGCCAGGTCGGCGGCCGTATAGGTGCCGGTCAATGCCGGTGGCGTGCTGAGCAGTGTGCCTCGCTGCGGCGGGCCATTGCCCACCGAGACGCCATCACTGCTCACGCGACAGGCGGCGAGCGGCAACAGCATCGGCAGCAGCAGCAGGCTCAATGCACGGACGCGAACGGGCATGCAGCAGAAACTCACGAGCGATGGGAAAGGTTCAGCAGCGCCACAGTGACACGTCGGCGCAGCCCTGTCAGCTGAGCCACACCGGCAGTAGAATGCCCGCCACCGTGCTGCAACACCCTGCCTGGCTTGGGCGACCCGCCGTCGCCGTGGAAAACTCTGCCGGCCGCGGGCGCTTCGTGCTCATCTGCGATCACGCCTCGAACTGGGTACCCGAGGAGCTGCGGGCTTTGGGGCTGCCGTCGCAGGAGCTGACGCGCCACATCGCCTGGGACCCCGGGGCGCTGCAGCTGTCGCAGCTCCTCGCACTGCAGCTGGATGCGCCTCTCATACACGCGGGAATCTCGCGCCTGGTGCTGGATGTGAATCGTGATCCGACCCATCCCGGCTCGATCGTGACGCGCAGCGAGGACACCGAGATTCCCGGCAATCGCGATATCACCACGCAGGAACGCGCGCGCCGCGTGCGCGACATCTATGAGCCCTACCATGCGGCGCTCGCCAGCGTCATCGCGAGCGCACTCGAGCACCGCGCACCGGGTTTGGTGGCGGTGCACAGCTTTACCCCGGTGTTCCATGGACAGCAGCGCCCCTGGCACGTCGGCGTGCTGTCGGCGGCGGATCGGCGCATGGCGGATCCCGTTCTCGCCTATCTCGGCCGCGAGCGCGCACTGACGGTGGGCGATAACCAACCCTACGCGCCCACCGATGGCGTCTACCACACCCTGGCGCGCCATAGCGCCGCTCGTGAGCTGCATTCGGTGATGCTCGAGCTGCGCGCTGATCTGATCGCGACCCCCGCAGGACAGTCGCAATGGGCGGAACGGCTGACGGGCGCGCTGCGGAGCATTCATTGATGGACCTGCTCCCGGTAGACTGCGCGTTCGCTGCAGACCCCCCCGCTTTACAAAACAAGTTTCAGGCCTCGATGAACAAGCCAGCCGACGCCGCGCGCGAGCATGCCATTGACATCCGATTCGGCCAGGTCGGCCTGGTGCAGCTGCGCCTGCATACCACTGACCGAGGCGCCATTCTGGATGAGCTCACGGGCCGCACCGCGACCGCGCCGCATTTTTTCGAGCGCACGGCGGTGTGCCTGGATCTGAGCGCCCTGAAGAGCGAACCGTCGGCCGATGAGGTGCGCGGGGTGATCGAAGTGGTGCGGCGCGCCGGCATGTTGTCTGTCGGTCTGGCCCAAGGCGGCGCTTCGATCGAGGCGCTCGCACGTGACCTCGATGTGCCCGTGTTTACGCACATTCGCGCAGCCAACAAGCCGGTGCCGATCGTGCAGGCTGCAGCGGCTCCCGAGCCCACGGGTCTGCCCTCACAGATGCAGCAGCAACCGGTGCGCTCCGGTCAGAAGGTGTACGCGCGCAATCGTGATCTCATCGTGATGAGCATGGTGGCGGCGGGCGCCGAGGTCATGGCCGACGGCTGTGTGCACGTGTATGGACCGCTGCGCGGACGTGTCATGGCAGGTGCGCATGGCGATACCACGGCGCGCGTCTTCTGCCAGGAATTCAACGCGGAGCTGGTGTCGATCGCCGGGGTGTTTCGTGTGTTCGAAACCATCCCCGCGGAGTTGGCCGGCCACCCGGTGCAGGCGTGGCTCGCAAGCGACGATTTACATTTCGCGCGTATTGGCGCCTAAATAACACATTATGTTGACGGCGGCCGCGCCGGCCCGGCGGCGCGGCCCATTCAGGGGGCGGAAGGAGATCCAGCATTGACCGAGATCATCGTTGTCACTTCGGGCAAGGGGGGCGTCGGCAAGACTACGACATCCGCCAGCCTGGCCTGCGGACTCGCACGCCGCGGCAAACGGGTAGCTGTCATCGATTTTGACATCGGCCTGCGCAATCTCGATCTCATCATGGGATGCGAACGGCGCGTCGTCTACGACTTCGTCAACGTCATCCAGGGTGAATGCACGCTCAAACAGGCGCTCATCAAGGACAAGCGGCTCGAGACGCTGTACGTGCTGGCCGCCTCACAGACCCGCGACAAGGACGCCCTCTCGGCCGAGGGCGTGAAGCGCGTGTTCGATGAGCTCACCGCCGACAACTTCGACTTCATCATCTGTGACTCGCCCGCCGGCATCGAGAAGGGCGCATATCTGGCCATGTACTTTGCCGACCGCGCCGTGGTCGTGGTCAATCCGGAGGTGTCCTCGGTACGTGATTCCGACCGAATCCTCGGCTTGCTGGCCAGCAAGACGCAGCGGGCGGAAAAGGGTAACGGCGGGGTCCGCGAACATCTGCTGCTCACGCGTTACAGCCCGAAGCGGGTCGCGACGGGAGAGATGATGAGCGTGGATGATGTCAAAGAGATTCTCGGCCTCGACGTGGTTGGGGTGGTACCCGAGTCGGTCGACGTGCTGTCGGCTTCCAATGCCGGCGTTCCAGTCATCCTCAACGAGCAAAGTGACGTGTCGCGGGCCTACGAGGACGCGGTGGCGCGGTTACTGGGCGAGAACGTACCGCTGCGATTCCTCGAGGAGCCAAAGAAGGGGTTCTTCGCACGCATTTTCGGAGGCTGACATGGGGCTCCTCGCGCTTTTCCGCAGAACGCCCCCATCCGCCACGGTCGCCAAGGAGCGGCTGCGCATCATCGTGCAGCAGGAGCGCAGCGCGCGCAGCAGCGGTCCGGACTACATGCCGTTGTTGCGACGCGAGCTGCTCGAAGTCATCCGCAAGTACGTCAACGTGGATCCGGCGGCCATTCAGATCAGCGTCGAGAAGGAAGACGGCCAGGAAGTCCTCGAGTTTTCCGTCGCCCTCCCCGACAAGGTGCGCTGATTGCTCGAGATGGCAGGACCCGGCGCGCTCTCGCCCTCACGGCTGCGACTGCTGGAGCCTGCCGGCAGCTGTGAGATGGATCTGCAGCAGCGGCTGATGGCGGGGACTTACAACCGCCCTTTTATCGTTGACTGCGGTCCGTTGCGCTTTCTGCATTTCGCCGTCGATAACGTGCAAAGCGCAATGCGCCTGGATGAGCCGGACGCGCTGTGTCTGGCCTACACGCGCAAGATGATGGCGTTGCTGCTGTTCAATGCGGCGCCGCGGCGCGTGTTGCTGCTCGGCCTAGGCGGCGGGTCACTCGCGAAATACTGCCATCGCTATCTGCCGCACGCCGACATCACGGTGCTGGAAATCGATCCTGACGTGATCGCGCTGCGCGATGAGTTCCGCATCCCGCCTGATGATGCGCGCTTCCGGATCCAACAAACCGACGCGGCGCACTACCTCGCGCAGCCGGCGGCTCGGGCGGATGCCATCCTGGTGGACGCCTGCGATCGGGATGGACTGGCGCCCGCCCTCGCCACGCCGGGGCTGTACGCGAATTTACGGCGCGAGCTCACCCTCGGCGGCGTACTGTCCATGAACATCTGCGGTGAGCCGGATGAGGTCGAGAACCATCTCGGGCGCATACGCGGCGTCTTCGGCCAGCGCCTCATCGTGTTACCGGCGCGTGAGGATGGCAACACGATCGTTCTGGCGTTTCGCAGCAGTCCGCAGACCTGGGACGGTGTGACGCTCGATCGGCACGCGCGCCGGTTGGCTGAGCAGTTCGGCCTGGATTTCCCGCGCTATGCGCGTCAGATGATCTACGGCCCCGCGCTCTCCTGAATTCGAACCGATTCCTGCGCTCGAACCGGCTCCTCATCTGGAGCCAGCTGCGCGCCCGCCTGCAGGTTCCCGCGCCACACGTACAGCGAGAGCAACGGCTGCTCCGTCGTGCGCATCGCATGCTGCTCGTCACCCTGATGATGGACGAGTTCGCCGGGCGCGCGCTCGGTCCAGGGACGCGCTCCCTGTTGCCACAGAGCCCGTCCGGCAAGCGGCACATACAGCTCCTCGGCCTGGTGACGATGCGACGGATAGTGGGTATGAGGTCCGAGCATGAGAAAGCCCGCCGCGAGATGTTCACTGGCCACGGGGCCCGTGAGGCCCAGCAGCTCCGTCCAGCCGTAATTCTGCAGGAAGCTCTCCGGCACATCGGGTACGCGGTACGTCTGTGACCAACGCAACTGACCGGCAGTCCGCTCGAGGGTGCGCACCAGAGCGGCCGTGACCGGCGCCGCGTGCTGTGGCATTCCCGCAAGCCAACTCAGCACGGGCAGCGGTGCGGGCCGCACGGTGCGCAGCGCGGTTACCGAGGGCCAGTCCTGCAGAAAGCCGTCGGGCAGCGGCTGAGCCAGGGCACGCAGTTCCTGCAGCAGAGCGTGCATCTGCGCAGCGAGCGCAGCCCCCACGCCCGGCGCAGCCGCAGCAGCTGACTTTTCCGAACTCATGTCCGAACTCATGTGCCCGTTCACCATACCGTAAACTCGCCACATGTCGCACCAAAACCTGCACCGCCCGGGCGAGTGCGAGTTCGCCATTCTGGGCGCCGGCGCGCTGGGCTCCATACTCGCCGCTCACCTCGCGCGGGCGGGCCATGCAGTCATCGTATTGGCCCGGGGCGCGCGCGCCGCCGCCGTGCAGCAAACCGGCCTGCGCATCTGCGGACTCGCCGATTTCTCCACGCCCGTGCAGGTGCTCACCGAGCCGCGACAGCTGCGCCGCGCGCAGGTGTTGATTGTCGCGACCAAGACGCCCGGCACCGCGGCGGCGCTGCAACAGCTGCGTCACGTTGAGCCGGACATCGCGCTGTCGGTGCAGAACGGCGTGCTGAAGGACGAGCTGCTGCTCGAAACCTTCGACCGCTCGCGTGTGCTCGGTGCCGCCGCCGACATCAGCGGCGAGCTGTTGGCCGGCGGTGAGGTTTCGTTCACGCGCAATATCAACCTGCTGCTGGGTGAGTTGTCGGGGCCGATAACGACTCGGGCGCATCAGCTTGCCGCGCAACTCACCGCCGCCGGCATCAGTGCGACCGCAGTGCCTGACATCCTCAGCATCGAGTGGTCGAAGTTTGTCGTCTGGGTGGGACTCGTGGTCCTATCGGTCCTGACGCGCGCGCTGACCGCGCAGTATCTGAGCGATGCGGGCTGCGCCAAAGTTCTGATCCAGCTTACGCGGGAGATGGGGCAGCTGGCCGCAGCTCGCGGGATCACCCTGACCGATGAGGGGGTGTTGCCCGCGGCGACCCTCGCCTACGGCTCGGACGAGGTCGCACTGCAGGCTGTCCTCGCAACCGGTCAGCGTTACACCAGCCAGGCGCCCGGGCATCGGATGTCCTCCCTGCAGGATGTTGCAGCCGGGCGCCCGCTCGAGATTCATGAGACGTTGGGCCATGCCCTGCAGATGGCCCGGACGCATGCCATCGCGACGCCCCTGTTGGAAACGAGTTATGCACTGATGAGCCTGCTCGATCGCGGCCGGACCCGCCCTGCGGCAGGTCCGGCCACCGCCGCGGCCACGACCGGCTAGTGCTGTGGCTTGCGGAATTTCAGCAGGAAATTGTCCGCCTCCCCGATAGCGACATACTTCTCGCGGTCCTTGTCACCCAGGGCCAACGTCGGGGGCAGCGTCCATACGCCTTGCGGCCAGTCTTTCGTGTCTTTCGGGTTCGCCAGCAGCTCCGAGCTGCCTGCCAGCTCGAAACCGGCCTTCTTCGCAAGCTGTTCCACGTAGTCCTGCCGCACGTAACCGGACTTGGCATGCGGGTCCTGCGGCTGATCGTTCCGGCCGCGATGGTCCTCGATCCCGAGTATGCCACCCGGCTTCAGGGCCTTGTAGAAACCCTTGAGCATCTCTTCGGCATAACCGGCTTCAACCCAGTTATGGAAATTGCGGAAGGTGAGGATCATGTCAGCCGAGCCCGGCGGTGCCGCCTCGTAGTGGCCCTTACCCATGTATGTCAGCGTGATGTGGCCGAAACGGTCCGGCTGATTCTCGAAGCGCTTGCGCCACGCCTGCGCGCCCTGATCCTCTTCCCCGTTTTCGCCGTGCACCGGCAGCACCGCGTAATAGTGCCCCGAGCCTTTGAGGTACGGACCCAGGATTTCAGTCCAGTAGCCACCACCCGGCGCAACCTCCACCACCGTCATGTTGGGTTTGACGCCCAGGTAGCTCAGCTCTTCGGCCGGATGCCGATAGCGGTCGCGCGCGGTGAACTTCGGACTGCGCGCCGGATCAGCGACCGCCCGTTGCAAAGCGGGATCGGGTGGCGACTCGGGCACCGCCTGCACACTCGAGCAGATGAACCCAGCGGCGAGCATCGCCGCGGACAGACTTCGCATCACACGCTTCATACAGCAGCCCCCTGGAAAAGCAGTCACCAAGCTTAGCATGCGCACAGGACAGTGCCGGCCGTAAGCTCAACGCACCGCGTTCTGCTCTCGTCCTGCCGCATCCGCCCGTTGCAAAGCGGCGTAGTGAGCCGTGCAGACACCCTCGCTCGCAGATCTGGCGCAGCGGTAAAGCGGCTCAGCGCCGATTCGATCCTTCCATCGGCGCAAATGAAGCCCCATCATGCGCACATCACCGGCGAGGAGTCAGGCATGACAAGCAGACCATTCCGAGAACCGGGCCCGGACCATCCGATCACGATCACGCCTGAGCGCGCGCGCATAACCGTACTCGTGGCAGGCCGGCAAATCGCACAGACGCGGGACGCGCTGTCGCTCAAAGAGGCGAGCTATCCGCCCGTGCACTACATCCCACGCAAAGATGTCGACATGGCGCTCC
Organism: uncultured Pseudomonadota bacterium; assembly: GCA_963839055.1. Lineage (GTDB taxonomy): Bacteria > Pseudomonadota > Gammaproteobacteria > Steroidobacterales > Steroidobacteraceae > 13-2-20CM-66-19. The sequence continues at coordinate 593,930 of CAWITP010000001.1, forward strand.
TGCAACGCACCACGCATCACACTTACTGCCCGTACAAGGGCGATTGTGCCTACTACAGCATCCCGGCCGGAGGCGGCCATTCGGTCAATGCGGTGTGGACCTACGAGTCGCCACACGCTGTGGTGGCGCAGATCGCAGGCTATCTCGCCTTCTACCCGGATCGGGTAGATGAGATCCAGGTGCAGTCCGGCGCTTGATAGCTGCGCTCTTCCTGGCAGCCTGGACTTGTAAGCGGTTCGATTCGAGCGTGTAATCGCCTGCCTCGCAAACCGGCCATGACCGGCTCGCGACCTCCGCTCCGAACGAGAATCCAAACCAGGGGGACCCCCATGAAGACGCTGTCCCGCGGCCCACTCGCCGCGCTATTCATCACTGCCACCATGCTCATGGTACCCGCGCTGGCCAGCGCGCAAGCCAACGAGACAAAGGAAAAACCGCCGCTGTACACATACGTCGCAAATTGGACGATTCCGCGCGCCAAGTGGGCCGAGATGGCCAAGGATACTGCCCCAACGGTGAAGATTCTGGACCATGACATCGCCAGCGGCACGCTGGTGGCCTATGGCAATAATGAGGCCCTGTTGCATACGCCCGATGGCGCGACGCATAGCGGCTGGTGGTGCGCCATGTCCATGGCTGGCGTGTTGAATACCCTCGATGAGTTCTACAAGAGCGGCGCATCGACGAACGCGGTGCTCGCGAGCGCGACTCGCCATTGGGACGAGCTGTATGTCAGTCGGTCCTACGGCTGGCGTCCCGGCAGCGTCAAGGGCGGCTACGTGCACGGCGCGGTCTATAAATTAAAAAGTGATGCACCGGACGACGCCGTGCAGGTCCTCAGCAAGAGCTTCATCACACCGCTGTTGGAAAAACTGATGAGCGATGGCACGGTGCAGGCTTATCAGGTCGCAGAGCAGGCCTCACATGCCGCCGACCCAGGCCTGTTCTACGTGTTCTACGTCACCGCGAAAGCGGAGGGCCTGGACAAGGTCAACGCCGCCCTGGGGGAAGCGATGAAGAGCAATGGGCTTCTCGGACCGGCATTGGCCTCGATGGTAGATTTCTCCCAGCATCGGGATGAGCTCGCTCGCGGCGACTCGGTGTTCAAGTAACACCGAACCGGGCCCGGGCCTGGCCGAACGCTCTGGCGAGGACACCGCAGCGCCGCCCGCTACGGTTGGGCAGCGCTGTGCGCGGCTCGAGTAAGCTCGCGAGTGCGTCGCAGGGCAGCTACACTGGGTAACCTCAGTAAAACAACTACAGGTTGCCCGGGAGAATTGTCATGAATACAGCAGACTTGATCGCGGCCGCTTCGAGGATCTCGGGTCCCATGGTCGCTCAGTCCTTTAGCAATCGCCAAATGGACGGCACCCGGATCAGTGAGATTGCCCGAGCCGCCGTGCAACTCGCCATGGAGATCGAGAAAGAGGCGCGAAAGGCCCTGTCTGGACATTAGTCTGACCCGCTCGTAACTGACTCCATCTGAAAGGATGCTGGCGATGCGGTGGCGACCTGTGGTGCTGCTCTTAGGTGGGCTAACGGGGATATCACTTGTCGTCAGCAAGCTGCGTCTGCGTGGTTATGCAAAGCGTGTCCGTGAGCTGCTGGCCGATGATCATGGATTGGACCTGTCTACTCTATCGCCGTCCGAACGTATCGCCATTCGCAGAGCCATCAATCGAGCGTATCAGGAACATTACTCCGTTGAGCAGGCTGCCGAGGATGTACTGCGTTTCATGTAGTTCCATGGGGCACACAATCTCATCTCCGACGCGCTAGTTAGGCAGCGGCACAAAGGCGAACCAACTGCTCGAGAAGGGTTTGCTGACCGTCACACCCCCATGTTTGGTCACACATGCGCGTATTGGGTGGCTCGTTGCGGCTTCTTGGCCTGCATTGGATGCAATTTCCGGAGCGTTTGGAAATTAAACATCAGGCATCGGCTCCCCAGCCCACATATGTCAGGGGATTGCGTGGTATGACTTGCGTAATACCCGCTTGGGAGACTTCGCAAGTTTTAGAAGTCTCAGATTTACGACGAGCTCGAGAACGCGAAGCCGAGAAGGTCATATCAGCGGAACAGTAGGCAAGGCACAATGTTAATCAAAGGGGTTTGACTTGAACATATCGCCGGCAAGGAACTCGAGTGGGTCTTCAGTACAGGATCGACGGTAAGTAAGCACCGGCTGGCTCTTGATAGAGGCCAGTGCTCATCAACGTCATCTGAAAGACCAGCTTCAAGTTGCAGTCCAGGCACCATTCGAAAACGTCATGATTGCGCGTCGGTAACAGAAATCCCGGGCCGGCAAATTCTGTTGCCGCGCCAATTAGAGCCTTCAAATCGCGATTTGTCCGTGCGACGGCGTGGGCAAAAAAGCCAATCGCCGTCGCATATCCCGTGACCTCCTCCAGATGTTCGACCACACTTGCCGAGCGCGCTCGAATCGCGTCGCGTAGCTCGCGATCCCGGTCAAAGCCATGAACTTGGCGGCACAGCTTATTGCACGCTTCAAGATCGGCCTCCTCAGCTGCTCGGACATTGTAACCGGCGAACTTCGCATTGAGCGTGGGTCCTTGCAAAAGCGACAGGGGCTCGCGGGTGACAAATCCAAGCTTCGTGTAGAGGCAGATCGAGCGATTGTGATAGCCCGCTTGTACCAGGCGGATCCCTACGGCTTTTTGTGCCGCGGCCCGATCGAGTGCGGCATGCATCAGGCGTCTGCCGATAGCGTGGTTTTGCACTTCTGGAGCGACAGAGATCGGACCGAGCCCAAAGATAACTGAGCGCTCGTCCATGAAGTTGCTCCCGACAATTCTCCCGGCCTCTTCTGCGACTACACCGTAGAATCCTGGATCGCTGATTAGCATCGACGCGACACCCGTCGCGACTTCGCGAGAAGGAAAGTCTGGCGGGAAGTTGTGTTGTTCCGCGAGATTCTTGAAAGCTTCATACAGGATACGGCCACACATCTGCTCATCAGCTTTCCTAACCTCGCGAATAGTCATGATTGCTCCCATACCCGGCTGAACCGTACCTCAGAATAAATTCTTTCAAAGGAGCCCAGAGTGGAACTGGCTTATCCATTGGATCTCCCCCGATAGCGACGACCTCAGTCTACTCCGCGGGGTGCCACGCCCCAGCGCGCATCCGCAAGTGCAGCTAAATTGACATCGGTATTGCGCAATGACACGACATTCTCGGGCGGGATAGCCCTCCCGCCAGATCAATGGGACCACGCGGGTCAGCCCACCGCATTCTCGACAGCGAAACCAGCTGTGGCGCTTCAGGTGTTCGAGACTTTGGAACTTTGTCGCTTGCGATGTCCTCTATCCTCACACCACGTACGAGGTTTTCGAGCATGCACGGCATTTGCCGTATTTTCCCGAGAGAACGGACAGCGGTGGGACGGTACGGACTGGAGATGTGTTGGGCCCGGTAGGATTCGAACCTACGACCAAGGGATTCACTTGATCCCGGCGTTTCCGTCGGGAGTGGACTATCTCTTCACCCGCGGCGGCCGTGCAGGTGCACAACCGCCGTGTGGGTGCGGGACGCTCATGCCTGTCATCAAGGGCGCTGTAGCCCCCAGGTAGTCTCTGCACCTTCCGCCGGTGTACCGGCGGCTTGGCTCAGGATTGCCATGGATGCGCATGCATCCGAAGGTTCCCCTGAATTCATCCCGTCCACTTCGCGCGTTTCCGCGCGAAGGCACCGTTTCGATGAGTCCCCTGCACTAACCGCTGTGCTACAGGCCCAACGAGACGGATTGTAGCTGAAGGCGTTGCGGACTGCGGACCCGGTACGGGGCGGCGCTCATGATTCCTGCATCCGGCCGTCCCGCTCGCGAGGGCCAACAGACAGACTGTAACCCTGAGCATGCGCATGGCAGGCTCCTATTGCGATTCGGTGCCACAACGTTAGCATGGCGCGCGTAACCACGGAGAATCGCATGAAGCTGTATACCCTGCCCGGCGCCTGCTCACTGGCCTCGGCGATCGCATTGCGTGAAGCCGGCATCCCCTTCGAATCCGTCAAGGTCGACAAGCGCACCAAGCAGGCAAACGGGGTCGATTTCCGCCAGATCAATCCCAAAGGGTCGGTGCCGGCCCTGCAGCTGGACAATGGCGAGGTGCTGACCGAAAACGTCGCCGTGCTGACCTACATCGCGGATCTGAAGCCGGGGTCCGGACTGGCACCCGCTGCCGGAACCCCGGAGCGCTATCGTCTGACCGAGTGGCTCGGCTATATCAACTCCGAAGTGCACAAATCCTTCAGTCCGCTGTTTTCCGCGGAAGCCAGCGAGGAAGTGAAGCAATACGCGCGCCAGGCGCTCAACAAACCGCTCGATCATCTGCAGTCGGTGTTGAGCGGCCGCCAATACCTCATGGGCGATCGGTTCACGGTTGCCGATGCCTATCTGTTCATCGTGCTGGGATGGGGACAGCACGTGGGCGTGGATCTCGGGCGCTGGCCCGCCCTGCAGGCTTACCGGGAGCGCATTGCGGCGCGACCGTCCGTACGGGAGACGTTGGAGGCAGATCGCCCCCGGCCGAAACCGGCCCACTGAGCCACCGCAGCTGCTGCGAGGGCTAGGCGCAAGTCTTGCGGCATGCTCCGCGGACGTTGCGGAGCGTGTCATGGCCAATCGAAAGCTCTCCAGGTACCGCGCCAAGCGAGATTTCAGTAAAACCGCGGAGCCGAGCGGTGCGCGCCGGGTCGCCCGTGCCCCGGCGCTGCGGTTCGTCATTCAGAAACACGCGGCGCGGCGCCTGCACTACGACCTCAGGCTTGAGCTCAATGGTGTCTTCAAGTCCTGGGCGGTCACGCGCGGGCCGTCGCTCGACCCCGCCGACAAGCGGCTCGCCGTGGAGGTCGAGGATCATCCGCTCGATTACGGCGATTTCGAAGGCACGATTCCCAAGGGCGAATACGGCGGCGGCACGGTGCAGTTGTGGGATCGCGGTTACTGGATGCCGGAGGACGATCGCAATCCCACCAGTGCGCTGCATGCCGGTGAGCTGAAATTCCGCATGGAGGGCGAGCGACTGCATGGCGGGTGGGTGCTGGTGCGCATGAGGCATGACCGCGATGGCGGCAAGCGCACCAACTGGCTGCTGATCAAGCATCGTGACGAGTTCGCGCGCAGCGGTGATCACGATGCACTGCTCGCGGAGGATCGCTCAGTGGCTTCGGGCCGGCCCATGGCGGCCATCGAAGCCGGTAAGGGCCGCGCGCCGCGGCCCTTCATGCTGGTGGCAGCGGGTGGCAGGCGCACGGCGCGCGCCGATGCCGTGTGGCATTCCAACCGGCAGTCCGGTGAGCAACGCGACGCGGAGCCATCCCCGGATCCAACACCCACGCCCCGCAGAGCGAAACGCGCCGCGGCGAGCAGCTCGGAACGCGACACGCGTCCGGCGGTCTCAGGCAAACGGCTGCGCGGACCGCTGCCTGCCTTCATTGCTCCGCAACTTGCCAAGCTGGTCGATCGTCCGCCTGGCGACGGCCGCTGGGGACACGAGATCAAACTCGACGGTTATCGACTGCAGCTGCGGGTGCAGAAGGGCAAAGCCACCCTCAAGACGCGCAAGGGGCTGGACTGGACGCACAAGTTCGCGGCTCTCGCCGCCGCGGCCACCGCTCTGCCGGACTGCATCAATGACGGTGAAGTGGTAGCGCTGAACGCGCGCGGGGTACCGGATTTCGCGGCGCTACAGGCCGCCCTCGCCGATGAGGATTCTGACAACCTGGTGTTCTACGCCTTCGATCTGTTGTGCGAGGGCCAGGAGGATCTGCGGTCGCTGGCTCTCACCGATCGGAAAGCACGACTCGCCGCGCTGCTCGAGCCACTCAGTGGCACCGCAGGGCGTCGCATCCGTTACCTCGAACATCTCGAGAGTGCCGGCGATGCGGTGCTGCGCTCAGCCTGCCGGATGGAGATGGAAGGCATCGTGTCCAAGCGCCTCGATGACCCGTATCGATCCGACCGCAGCGGCAGCTGGGTCAAATCCAAGTGCCGCGCAGGCCATGAAGTGGTGATCGGCGGCTGGTCCTCCGAATCCGGCGTGTTGCGCTCGCTGTTGGTCGGAGTGTACCGCGAGGGCGAACTGGTTCCGGTCGGCCGGGTCGGTACGGGGTTTGGTCGTGCCAAGCTCACTACCCTGATGAAACGGCTCAAGCCGCTGGCGGCCGCGACGAGTCCTTTCGCGGGCAAGGTGCCGACCCCGGGCGGTCGCAAGATCAACTGGGTGAAACCGGAGCTCGTCGCAGAGATTGAGTTTGCCGGCTGGACCGAAGGCGGCAATGTCCGTCAGGCTGCTTTCAAGGGTTTGCGTGAAGACAAGCCGGCCCGGGAGGTGCGCGCTGAGAGGCCCGTCATGCTACCCGTGGACGAAACGCCGGTAGAACAGGTCTCGCAAGCTAACGCAGCCGTTGCCAAGCGCACCACACGTTCGCCGCGAGGCGCACAGCGCGCTAGCAAGACCGGTGGCGGCGCTGCCAAGGACAGCGTGCTCGGCGTCAACATCTCCAAACCTGACAAGATCCTGTGGCCGGAAGCGGGCGACGGCAAGCCCGTCACCAAACTCGATCTCGCTGAATATTACGCTGCGGTCGGGGAGTGGATGCTGCCGCACCTGCAGGGCCGGCCCTGCTCGATCGTGCGCGCGCCGGATGGCATCGAGGGCCAGCGCTTCTTCCAGCGTCACGCGATGGCCGGCATGTCCAACCTCGTGGATCTCATCAACATCGCAGGCGATCGTCAGCCGTATGTGGCCATCAATCGCCTCGAGGGGCTGATCGCGATCGCGCAGACCGCCGGTCTGGAGCTGCACCCCGGCGGCTGCGTGCCGAATGAGCCGGAGGTGCCCGGACGCCTGGTGTTTGATCTGGATCCCGCGCCCGATGTTGAGTTCGCGGCCGTCATCACGACGGCCCTCGAGCTGCGCTCGCGCCTGCAGAAGATTGGACTGACGAGCTTCTGCAAGACGACGGGAGGTAAAGGGCTGCATGTTGTCTGCCCCCTCGCGCAATCGCGGAAAGTCACACCCGACTGGACCGTGGCGAAGGCCTTTGCGCGCGAGGTGTGCCGGCAAATGGCCGCGGATGCTCCCGAGCGCTTTGTACTCAACATGGCGAAGAAGGAGCGCACCGGTCGCATCTTCCTGGACTATCTGCGCAATGACCGGCTTTCGACGGCGGTCGCGCCGCTCTCCACCCGCGCACGACCCGGCGCGACCGTGTCCATGCCGCTCAACTGGCAACAGGTAAAAGCCGGGCTGGATCCGGCGCGGTTCACCGTGCGCACCGTACCTCAGCAGCTGCAGCGCAACCATCCCTGGGAGGACTATGAAGCGCGGGCCGGCTCACTGGTCGCAGCCATCGGTAAGCTGACCGGCAGCACTACGTCTGTGCCTTCAGCCACGACCGCCCGGCATCCAGCCGGATCCACGCGCCGCCCCGGCCGTTCGCGCCCGCAGTCCAAAGTGCCGGCGCGGCGCAGTGCAGCTGCTCAGCGCCGTCGACGCACGCCGCGTGTGGGTTCAGCCTCCAGAGGATCCTCCGGCCAATAGTGCTTCGGATAACGGCCGCGCAGATCTTTGCGTACCTGTAAGTAACCATCGCGCCAGAAGCTCGCGAGGTCGCGCGTGATCTGCACGGGCCGCTGCGCCGGCGAAAGTAACTTCAGGGTCACCGCCACGCGCTCGGCTGCGATGCGCGGCGTGGCCGCCAGGCCAAACACTTCCTGCAGCCGTACGGCGACCACCGGCGCACTCTCATCGAGATAGTCGATGCGTATGCTCGAACCGCTCGGCACCTGCAAATGGGTTGGGGCCAGTGCATCGAGCTGCCGCTGCTGCTGCCAACTCAGCCGCGCACGCAGGATCTCCGCCAGGTCGAGTTTGGCGAGGTGGGTGCGGCGGGTGATGCCCGCGAGCCAGGGCTCGAGCCACGTGTCCAACGTCGCGCCGAGCGCTGCAGCGGAGAAGTCAGGCCATTCTGCCTCGCTCATTACCGTGCGCACGAAGGTAACGCGCGCCTGCAGCGTGCGCGCCGTCTCCGTCCATGGCAGCGCCTCGAGACCCATCTCGCGTACGCCGGCCAGCATCGCCGCCCGTGCCGCGTCAGGCGGCACCTGCGGCATGGGATTGTCTTCGAGCACGATGGCCTGCAGGCGCAGGATGCGCCGGGCCAACACCGCCTGTTGCTGCGAGTCCCAGACCACCGTCTCGGTGCGCTGCAGCTGTTCGGCAAACGCCTGCTCGATCTCGACGCGCTGCAGCGGCGCCGCGAGCAGGATGCGCGCGTCGCGGTCCTTGTCATCCAGCTCGACCGCCACGATGTATTCCTCGCGCCCCAGGCTGTGTACCTGCGCCAGGAAGGCGCCGCGACCGTTGGTCAGCGTGTACCGTGCTTCGGCCCCTGCCCTGCGCCGTCCGATCCGGTCGGGATAGGCAAATGCCAGCAAGACGCCGGCCGTCGGTGCAGTCGAACTTCCGGCCGCCGAGCGCCGCGTCACCATCGAAAGCTGCCGCTGCAGATCCTGTGCTGCCCGGCGCACACGCTGCAGAGCATTGCGATCAACCTGATCTGACGGGCGGCGCTCATCCAACAGCTCCAGTCGGCTGCGAATATCCACATCGCGCTCGCCATTGCCGGTGCGTAACAGGTCACGCTCGGAGAGTACGGCCGCAAGCTGCGCAGCAAGCTCAGCGCCGCCACGTCCGGCAGATCGCAGCAGCAGATGTGCGAGCCGCGGGTGGGTACTCAGCCGCAACATGTGCCGCCCATGCTCGGTAATGCGTCCGTGTCGGTCGAGTGCGCCGAGCTCCCTCAACAGTTGCCGGCAACTGGCCAACGGGGCGGCTGGCGGCGTGTCGAGCCAGCGCAGCTCACCCACTTCCCGGATGCCCCAGGCTGCCAGCTCGAGCGCCACCGGTGTGAGATCCGCATCGACGATCTCCGGCGGGCTGAATGGTGCGAGTGAGCGTTGCGCCTCTGCGCTCCAGAGTCGATAGCACACCCCTGGCGCCAGGCGACCCGCGCGTCCGCGGCGCTGCTCGGCCGCGGCACGCGAGATGCGCACGGTCACCAACCGGCTCATGCCCGAGACGGGGTCAAAGCTCGAGCGCCGCATCAGGCCGCTGTCCACGATGAGACGCACGCCCTCGATGGTGAGACTGGTCTCTGCGATGTTGGTCGAGAGCACCACCTTGCGGGTGCCGGCCGGGGCCGGTTGTAGCGCGAGTTCCTGCTCCGGCGCACTCAGCTCGCCGAACAAGGGCAACACCAGGATGTCGGCGGGTAGAGCAGCCCCCAGCAGCAGGCCGTGGACGCGCCGGATCTCGCGCTGCCCGGGCAGGAACACCAGCACATCCCCTTCGTGCTCGCGCAGCGCCTGCAGCACACCGCGCATCGTCAGGGACTCGAGCGAAGCCGACTCAACAGGGCGCAAACGGTCGGGTAGTGCCGGCGCACCCTGACCGATGTAACACACCTCGACCGGATGCATCTGACCCTGCGCGCTCACGAGGGGCGCATCACCGAGCAGTTGCGCCACACGTTCCCCATCCAGAGTGGCCGACATGACGATGACACGTAGCTCGGGTGCCAGCTGAGCGCGACAGTCGAGCGTGAGTGCCAGCCCCAGGTCAGCCTGCAGGCTGCGCTCGTGATATTCATCAAACAGGACGGCCGCGACACCTTCGAGCGCGGGATCAGCCTGCAGCAGCCGCGTGAGCACGCCCTCCGTCACGACTTCGATGCGCGTCCGCGCCGACACACGCGTGTCCATGCGCATGCGGTAGCCGACCGTCTCCCCTACCCCCTCGCGCAGGGTGTGCGCCATTCTTCGCGCCACGGCACGGGCCGCGAGGCGGCGCGGCTCGAGCAGAAGGATGCGGCGGCCGTCCGCCCAGGACTGCTCGAGCAGCGCAAGCGGAACCACGGTGCTCTTGCCGGCCCCGGGGGGCGCCTGCAACACCGCGGTGTGACCGTTGCGCAAGGCGGCACACAGTGCCGGAAGCGCGGCATCGATCGGCAGACCGGATATCACCGGATCAGCGCCGCCAGATCGCTACCGCAAACAGCAGCCAGCCGGCAATGAGTAACAGGCCGCCCAGGGGTGTCACCGCGCCCAGCGCGCGCGGTGCGCCAAAGCTGAGCGCATACAGACTGCCGCTGAAAAGCACGATGCCGGTCAGCAGCAGCAGCGCCACCCAGCGCAACAGCTCCGCATCTGCGGAACGCAACAAGACGCCGAGCGCCAGCAGGCCCAGCGCATGATAGAAGTGGTAACGCACGGCAGTTTCATACACGGCGAGCCGCTCGCCGGACCATTGAGCGCGCAGCGCGTGCGCACCGAATGCACCCATGATCGTGGCGAGGGCGATCAGCACCGCCGCGACGACCAGTGTGCGCCGGCTGTCCATCAGCTGACGGCGCTGCGATCCGGCGCATGCCGCTCCAGCAACGGCCGGAGCAGATCGAGCGGCAGGGGAAACACGACGATCTGAGTCTTCTCGTGCGAGATGTCGGCGAGTGTCTGCAGGTAGCGCAGCTGCATGGCGCCCGGTTGCGTTGCCATGGAGGTCGCCGCCTGTACCAGGGTCTGCGCCGCCTGCGACTCGCCCTCGGCGTTGATGATCTTCGCGCGTCGGCTGCGCTCCGCTTCGGCCTGCTTCGCCATGGCGCGCACCATGCTCTCATCGAGGTCCACATCCTTGATCTCGACGTTCGCGACCTTGATGCCCCAGGCCTCGGTGTTCTGATCGAGGATCGTCTGCACGTCGGCGTTGAGCTTCTCGCGCTGCGCCAGCAAATCATCCATCTCGTGCTGGCCGAGAACGGACCGCAGGGTGGTCTGCGCTACCTGGCTCGTGGCCTCGAACGGGCTTGCCACCTGCAGGATGGCCTTGCCCGGATCGACGATGCGGAAATACACCACGGCATTCACCTTCACGGAGACGTTGTCGCGCGTAATCACATCCTGCTTGGGGACATTCATCACCACGACGCGCAGATCGACCTTGCGCAGGTGCTGCACGATCGGCACGACGAGGATGAGCCCCGGACCCTTGATGCCGGTGAAGCGGCCGAGGGTCAACATGACACCGCGCTCGTATTCGTTGAGCACGCGCACGCTGCTGATGAGCAGGAACACCACGATGATGAGGACGAGCAGACCGAGCGACATGACCGACCCTCCGTGCGGGTTGCCGCAGCCGGTCGCGAGCGGCTTTCAATGCCCGCGCGGTGTTTTCGGCAGACCCGTGTGCTGTGTGCGAAATGGATGGCTGCGCCGTTTGCCGGCACCGGGCGCATTAGTACCACGGATCTGCGCAGGGGGGGGACTACGGCCGCCCGGCGCTGCGGTGCCACTGCGCTCGGGGGCGCGCGCACCCGCACCGCTGCCGCGCCGCTCGCGCGCACCACCGGTGCCTGCGGGCTGGTAGGCCGGCACCAGCTGATGCCGGCCGCTGCCGATCAGGTCGGCCCGCCCCATCCGCCGCAGCGCCTCGCGCAGCAGCGGCCAGTTGTTGGCATCGTGATAGCGCAGAAACGCCTTGTGCAAGCGGCGGATCTTCAGTCCCTTGGGGATCAGCACCTCTTCACTGTGGCGACTGATGCGCTTCAGCGGATTCTTCCCCGAGTGGTACATGGCGGTCGCAGTCGCCATCGGCGAGGGCAGGAAGGCCTGCACCTGGTCGGCACGAAAGCCGTGCTTCTTCAGCCACAGGGCGAGCTCCAGCATGTCCTGATCGCTGGTGCCCGGATGGGCGGCGATGAAGTAGGGAATGAGGTACTGCTCCTTGCCCGCCTCGCGCGAATAGCGATCGAACAGCTCCTTGAAGCGGTCGTATGCGCCCATGCCGGGCTTCATCATCTTGGAGAGCGGGCCTTCGGCCAGAGCCTCCGGAGCGATCTTCAGGTAGCCCCCGACATGGTGCTGCGCCAGCTCCTGCACGTACTGCGGCGACTCGATGGCGAGGTCGTAGCGTACCCCCGAGGCAATCAGCACCTTCTTGATCCCCGGCAGGGCGCGCGCCTTGCGATACAAACTGATCAGCGGCGTGTGATCGGTGTCGAGGTTGGGACAGACGGCCGGATACACACAGGAGGGGCGCCGACAGGCGCTCTCGATCGCGCGGCTCTTGCAGGCGAGCCGGTACATGTTGGCCGTCGGTCCGCCCAGGTCGGAGATGACCCCGGTGAAGCCCGGCACCTGGTCGCGAATCTGCGTGATCTCCTGCAGCACCGAGTTTTCCGAGCGGCTCTGGATGATGCGACCCTCATGCTCGGTGATGGAGCAGAAGGTGCAGCCGCCGAAGCAGCCGCGCTGGATGGCCACCGAGAAGCGGATCATCTTGTATGCCGGGATGTGTGCCGTGCCGTAGGCCGGGTGCGGTCGGCGGGCATAGGCGCGCTCATACACCCAATCCATCTCCGCGGTCGTGAGCGGCAGCGGTGGCGGATTGAGCCAGACATCCACATCGCCGTGCTGTTGCACCAGCGCACGCGCGTTGCCGGGGTTGGATTCCAGATGCAGGATGCGCGAGGCATGCGCGTACAACACCGGATCGCCCGCGACCTGCTCATAGGCCGGCAGGCGGATGACGCTGCGGGCGCGCTCGGCATTGGGCACGCGCCGCATGAAGCGCACGACCTTCTCATTGGGCCGGCGCGCGGTTTCCGCGGGCGCACCGCCCTGCAGTTCAGCTCCTTGCGGCATGGAGCTGCCTTCCATCGCATAAGGGTTGACCGGTGGATTCACAGGCCCCGGCACATCCAGATGCGTCGAGTCGATCTCGGTCCAGTCCGCCGGAAGCTGACGGCGCACGAACGCGGTGCCGCGCAGCTGCGTCAGCGCATGGATGGGCTCTCCTGCTGCCAGACGATGGGCAATCTCGCAGATCTGCCGCTCGCCATTACCGTACACGAGCAGATCCGCCTTGGCATCCAGCAGCACCGAGCGACGCACCTTCTCGGACCAGTAGTCGAAGTGCGCAATCCGGCGCAGCGAGGCCTCGATGCCGCCGATGACGATCGGTACGTCCTTGAAGGCTTCGCGCGCGCGTTGTGCGTAGACGATCACGGAGCGGTCGGGGCGCTTGCCGCCGCTGCCGTCCGGCGTGTATGCATCATCGCTGCGCACCCGACGGTCCGCCGTATAGCGGTTCACCATCGAGTCCATGTTGCCCGCGGTAATGCCGAAGAACAGATTGGGTCGTCCCAGTGCTGCAAAGGGTGCGGCACTGTGCCAGTCAGGTTGCGCAATGATGCCGACGCGAAATCCCTGCGCTTCGAGCACGCGTCCGATGATCGCCATGCCGAAGCTGGGGTGATCCACATAGGCATCGCCGGTAACGATGATGACGTCACAGCTGTCCCAGCCGAGCGTCTCCATCTCGGCCCGGGACGTCGGCAGGAAGGGCGCGATACCGAAGCGTCGTGCCCAGTATGGCCGATAGCCGTTGATCTCAGGTGCGCTTTGCATGTTGGTGCGGCGGGGTTGACGGCAGGTCAGTGTCGCTTGTCCTGTTGCGCAGAATCCGGCTGCTGGCGGGCCGCCGGCGAAGCCTCCAGCTTGCTGAGCGCCTCCGGCAGGCCACTGATCACGTCCGCACCGTTCAGGACCTTGAGACTCGAACCGGCGAAATCATCACCGATCGGTTGCGCCAGACCGCCGACGCAACGGGACAGGAACCCCTCGGCGATCGCATAAAACGAGATGCGGTTCTGGGGCCGGGCAAACCCATGCCCCTCGTCCGGGAACAGCACGTAAGTGACCGGCAGATGTTTCGCCTTCAGCGCATCCACGATCTGATCCGCCTCGGCCTTGTTGACGCGCGGATCGTTGGCGCCCTGTGCGATCAGCAGCGGCCGGGAGATTTTACCGGCGAAGGTCAGGGGCGAGCGCTGCTTGAGAAATTCCCGGCCCTCGGCGGTGCGCGGGTCACCGACCCGGCGCACCATGTCCTCGTAGAACGCCTTCCAGTACGGCGGGATGGAGTTGAGCAGCGTCACCAGGTTGGAAGGACCGACGATGTCGACTCCACAGGCAAAACGGTCCGGCGTGAAGGTCAGCCCGACGAGCGTGGCGTAGCCACCATACGAGCCGCCATAGATTGCTATCTTGTCCGGTTGCGCGATGTGTTCGCGCACCGCCCAGTCGGCTGCGTCCAGCAGGTCCTGGTGCATCTTGCCGGCCCATTCGTGGTCGCCTGCGTTGACGAACTTCTTGCCGAAGCCGGTCGAGCCACGATAGTTGACGGCGAGTACCGCGTAGCCGCGATTGGCCAGCCACTGGTGCTCCGGGTTGAAGCCGTAGCTGTCGCGCGCCCACGGTCCTCCGTGCACATCCAGCACCATGGGCAGCGGCTGCGAGGGCCGATCCGCGCCGGGCGCGCCTGCTCCGGCGGGAAGCGTCAGGTAGCCAACGAGCGGCAGGCCATCGCGCGAGCGCAGTTCGAGCGCATGCATCGGTTGCAGCGGCGCACCCACCAGCTCCGGGCGATGATCGAAGAGTTTGCTCACCTCGTGACTGCCCCGATCGTACAGATGGCTGCTCGTGCCATGCACCGGGTCATCCACCACCACGATCCAGCGGCTGTCATCCAGCGTGCGGCTCTGGACCTCGAACTGCGGACCGAGCGCGGCAGTCAGCCGCTCGATGTCGGCCGCCACGGCGGGCGTCAGCGCGGTGATCTTCGTGGTCAGATACTCATAGCCATAGGCCTGAGGCGCATGCGTCCTGGGCTCGAGCCACACCTCGGAGACATCCGCCTGCGGACTCTCGCCGATGAGCGTCTGCTTGCCGCTGCGCAGATCGAGGCGCACCAGCGCGGCCTTGTCACGTTGCAGCGAGCTGAGCAGCAGCGCGGTCTCACCCTTCTCCTCGATGGCGATCGGGCGGGTCGTGAGACTGTCCTCACGGCCATATTTCAGCAGGCTCTCCCACTTACCCCCGGCACCGCGGCGGTAGAGCTCGCCACCGCCATCGGCGAGGGACTTCACGGCGAGGCGCGGCCGCAGCTGCAGATCCTCCAGGTAGCCGGCAAACTGCTGCTCGTTACGCTCGACAAGCTGGCGCTCGCCGCTCGCAATGTTGATTTCGTACAGGTCGTAATATTCCGGTGTGCGGTCGTTCAGCGCTATGAGGGCGACCTCGGGGCGCTGCGGCGACAGTCCGACGATCTGGGCGCGCACCTTGGGCAGCGGTGTCAGGTTGATCTGAACCCCGCTCTCCACCTCCACACTGAACACGCGCCAGTTCTCGTCGCCGCCTTCATCCTGCAGAAACAACACGTGCCGGCCATCCTCAGCCCAGTAGTGCTGGCGGATGCCCCGCTTGCGATCATCCGTGATGGCTTTGGCGGCATCCGGCTTGCCAACGGGCGCGAGCCAGACATTCAACACGCCATTGCGTGGTGCGAGAAACGACAGGTAACGCCCATCCGGACTGAGCCGCGCCTGCGCGCGGACCGGATTGCCGAACAGAGCCTGCCGGGTGATCAGTTGAGTGGCTGTCGCCTCAGCGGCCAAAGTCGCGCCTCCGTGCAACAGGGTCAACAGCAGCAGCGCTGTCAGCAACCGTTGCGCTATTCCGGGTGAACCGGCTGGGTAGCAGAGTAAGCTCATCATTTTCAATCCAGCAGCACACCTTCAATCCAGCAGGCACCTTCAATACAGCAACACACCGGAGCGCTCGCGCTGCCACGCCTGCTCGTCCGGCAGCGTCAGCGCATCGAGGTCTGCGGGCATGGCGCCCGGGTCATCCACCCAGCGACGCAACAGATCGCTGCCGTTGATGACATCGATTGCCAGGCGTCCGGCCTCGTATTCGTAGGGAAAATCCCGCCAGAGCGGATACTCGGGACGCAGCCGCCGCAGCGCCTTGAACGCCAGCGCAAACAGCCGCCATGGCCGGAAGGAATCGTGGTCGTAGTACGCGGCATCCTCCACGTGGACCTGAAAACCGGCGCAGAGTTTCCCCACGTGCTTGTGGAAGGTCGGCTCGAAAAAACAGGGCCGGATGCGGCAGCCGCGTATCCAGGCAGGCGCCAGCGTGCGCATCTCACTGATGAGCGCGCGCACATCCAGGTCCGGTGCGCCCAGCACCTCGAGCGGCCGCGTGGTGCCGCGCCCCTCCGACAGGGTGGTGCCCTCCAGCATCACCGAGCCCGGATAGCAGCGGGCCATCCACAGGTTGGGGGCGTTGGGGCTGGGGTTGACCCAGGTGCGCCGGCCCAGCGGCCAGCCATAACCCGGCTCGGGCGCGGGATCCCAGCCATCCATAGGCACGATCTGACAATCAACATCGAGCCGCAGCTTGGTGACAAACCACAACGCCAGCTCGCCCATCGTCAAACCGTGGCGCATGGGCAGCGGACCTGCGCCCACGAAGCTCTCACCGCCGGCGCGCAGCGTCAGCCCCTCGATCGGCCGCCCGATCGGATTGGGGCGGTCGAGCACCCACACCGCCTTGCGGTGCCGCGCCGCTTCCTCGAGCACATAACGCAACGTCGTGATGAAGGTATAGATGCGGCAGCCGAGATCCTGCAGGTCCACGAGCAGCACATCGAAGCTGTCCATCATCTGCGCGGTGGGACGCCGCACCTGACCATACAGGCTGAACACTGGAATGCCATGCAGCGGATCATAATAGTCGCCCGACTCCACCATGTTGTCCTGCTTGTCGCCCCGCAAGCCGTGCTGCGGCCCGAATGCCGCCGTGATGGGTGTATCTCCCAACGCTGCCAGCGCATCGAGCGAATGCGTCAGGTTACGGGTCACCGATGCCGGATGCGCCAGCAGGGCCACCCGCCGGCCAGCCAGCGGCCGCCGCAACTCGGGTTCATCGAGCAGCCGGTCGATTCCAAACTTCATGGTGTGAGCTCGAGCAGGAAATTGTCCGGGTGGTGAAAGTCGGCCTTGCCGGCCGGGTGCCGAGCCGACCAATAGTACAGACTTCCGGCTGCGTCCTCGATGACCGCCGTCACCGCAATGCGTAAGGTGCGGGCCGCGGCAGCGGTCGCGCTCCGCGGCAGCCGTAAGCTGGCGCGCAGCTCGAGCTGCTGCGCCTCTCGCGCCAGCTCGATGCGGGGGGGTTGCGGCAGCGGCGCCGGTTGCATGCCCTGGCGATAGTCCTCAAAGGAATAAGCCGCCCACGTGCCCGCGGGGGAGAAATTGAGCTCCAGGTATTGCGGGCCTGAGTCCCCGCCAATGAAGGCCTCGAAACAGGTGTGCCGCCACAGCTCATCGACCCTGCCCGGATCTGCGGTGGCCGGCGGGATCCGCAGCCGGGCCAGCTCGGCCCGCAGCACATAGCGCAGCCGCAACTCGGCGCCATCGCGCAGCGCGACCTCCGCCTCCAGGCTGTGGATGGCGCTGCTGTGCGCGCCCGGGTGGCCGACGAGCGGCACCCGCCGGTGAGCTCGTGCAGGCATGGCTCATTGTACCTGCCCGTGTGTCATATTGAGTGTGGGCATAGCGCTTGCGAAAGACCCACAATGAGCGACCGTTGGGATGTTGTTGTGATCGGCGCCGGCGCTGCGGGCCTCGCCGCTGCGAGCGAGCTGAGCCGCGCCGGACACACGGTGCTGCTGCTGGAGGCGCGCGATCGGGTGGGCGGCCGTACCTGGACCCGCTATGAGCCAGATCTGCCCGCGCCCATCGAGCTGGGCGCCGAATTCATCCATGGTCGCGCACCGGTGAGTTTCGAGCTGTTACGTCGCGTAGGTCAGGTGCCGTTCGATGTCTCCGGGGATCACTGGACACTGCTATCGGGCCGCCTGAGCCAGCGCACAGAAGATCTGTTCGGTGAGATTCAACAGGCACTGCGCCGCGCCGAGCCACTGCGCCAGCCCGACCTGCCCTTTGCACAATGGCTGCGCAGCAGCGAGCGTTACGGCTTGTCGCAGGAAGCCCAGCGGCTGGCGTGCTCCTTCGTCGCTGGCTTCGATGCTGCCGACCCGGAACGCGTCAGCACCCATTTCGTCGCCCGCGAATGGGGCGCGGGGGGATTGCTCGATGCCGGGCAGTTTCGTCCACAACGCGGCTACGGCGCGCTGCTCGCAGCGCTCGCCGGCTCGCTCGACCGCGAGCGCGTGCGGGTGCAATTGCAGACTCTCGTGCACAGCGTCAGCTGGCGCCCCGGCAGCGTCTGCATCGAAGCGGACTTTTTGGGGCAGGCGTTCCGGGTCACAGCCCCGTGCGCGATCATCTCGCTGCCGCTCGGAGTGCTGCAGCACACCGACGCCGCAGAGGGTGTGAGCTTTGCACCGCCCCTCGCTACCAAACAACAGGCACTGCAGGGCCTGGCTGCCGGTGCTGTGTTGAAAGTCAGCCTGCGCTTCCGGCACGCGTTCTGGGAAACCGTCGATGACGGCCGCTACACGCAGGCCTCGTTCTTTCATTCTCCGGAATCGCCGTTCCCGACCTTCTGGACGGCGCTGCCGTTACGCGCACCGTTGCTGACCGCCTGGGTAGGCGGCCCTGCGGCCGCACGTCTCTCCGAGCGCACCACTGCGCACATCGTGCAACAGGCGCTCGAGTCGCTGGCGCAGATCTTCCGCTGCACGCACGCAATGATGGGTTTGGAGACGGCGTATCTGCACAACTGGCAGACCGATCCGCTCACACGCGGCGCGTACAGTTACGTGTTGGTCGGCGGTGGCGAGGCTCGCGCCGCCCTCGCGGCCCCGATTGCCGACACTCTGTTTTTTGCAGGCGAAGCCACCGATGGTGAGGAAGCGGCGACGGTGGCCGGCGCATTGCGCAGCGGCGAGCGCGCCGCCCGCGAAGTGCTGGCGAGCCGGGCAGACACTCAGCGGAATCCTGTGTGAAGACACGACGCGAGGTGGTAGCGGGCATCGCCGGCTGCGCGTGCGCGCTGGCCCTGCGTGCCCGAGCGGCTGGTCGGGCGGCGCCGGTTACCGCGGGTCAAGCTTCCGCCAGTTCTGCGCCGCTGCGTGAGATCGCCTCCGGCATTCACATGCGCGAAGGCGTGGATGAGGATGCCACGGCGGCCAATCTCGATGCGATTGCCAACATTGGCTTTATCGTGGGGCACGACGCGGTCGCCGTCATGGACCCGGGTGGCAGCCTGGCGGATGGCGAGCAGCTGCGCACCGCCATCCGCAGAACCACGAGCCTGCCGATCCGCTTCGTGCTGCTGTCACACGTGCATCCTGACCATATCTTCGGTGCCGGGGCTTTTGCAGCGGATCACCCGCAGTTCGTGGGTCATGCCCGCCTGCCGGGCGCGTTGCAACAGCGCGGCGAATATTATCGCCAGGGACTGGAGCGCATCCTGGGCAGGGGCCGGGCCGGAACGCTCGTCACACCCGACCTGCAGGTCAGCGATCATGCCGAAATCGACCTGGGCAACCGTGTACTCGAGATCACCGCTCACCCCACGGCCCACACGGACTGCGACCTCAGTGTGTTCGACCGCCAGACGCGGACGCTGCTGTTGTCGGACTTGCTGTTTGTGCGACGCGTTCCTTCGCTGGATGGCAGTCTCAAGGGCTGGCTGCAGGAGCTGGGGAAACTCCGGAAACATCCGGCGCGGCGTGCGGTACCCGGTCATGGGCCGACGAGCGTAGACTGGCCCGCAGGGGCTGCAGACCTGGAGCGCTACCTGCAGACGCTGCAGAGCGGGACGCGCCAGGCGATCTCCCGATCCGTCGACATCGGCCGCGCCGCCAACAGCGTCGCGCAGTCGGAGCGCTCGCGTTGGAAACTGTTCGACGACTACAACGGCCATAACGTCACCCAGGCCTACAAGGAGCTCGAATGGGAATGACTCGCGAGTTGACCCTCGCCCTGTTAGCCGGGCTCACGCTTGGCGCTCTGCAGTCTGCCTCCGCGGAGGATAGCGACACCGATCGCGCCGCTCGCTGGAAACAGCTGCAGCAGGCGATCTTCCCGCATCGTGAGATCGAGAACGCCGGCGGCATCATCAGCATCGATGCACCCCCGCGGGCACTGGATGCAGCGCTCGTGCCGATCGAGCTGCAAATTACCGGCAAGCAACCGGTGAAGGGCGTGTACCTCGTCATCGACGACAACCCTGCGCCCATGGCTGCGCACTTCGTGTTCGGACCGGGCGCCGATCCCCACGACCTGAAACTACGCGTGCGCGTCAATGCTTACACCAACATCCATGCCGTTGCCGAGACTGCCGACGGCAAGTTGCATGCGGCTGCGAAGTTCGTGAAAGCGGCGGGCGGCTGTTCGGCCCCGGCAGGCGCGGACGATGCGGCGGCGCTCCGGGATCTCGGACGCATGAAACTGAAGCTGCTCGGTACCTTCAACCCGGGCAAGCCGCTGCAGGCGCAACTGATGATCCGGCACCCGAACTTCAACGGCATGCAGATGAACCAGATCTCCCGCTTCTACACGCCGGCACGCTTCATCCGCACCATCGATGCGACCTATGACGGCAAGCAGATCTTCCACGCCGATACCGACATTTCACTCAGCACCGATCCGGTGATCACCTTCGGCTTCGTCCCGCACGAGAAAGGCACCATGAAGGTGGAAGCGCAGGACAGTGACAATGCGCGCTTCGATCACAGCTTCGAGGTGCCGGCAGGACCTGCGAGTTGATAGCGCGTTGCCGCAGGGGACGGTGGCTGCCGCTCGCTGCAGCGGCGCTCGCATGCAGCTTCATGGCGCGCGGCTTTGCCGCAAACGAGCCGCCGACGGCGCAGCCCGCCGCGGGATTGGCCGTCAAGGCACCCGATGCGGGCACCGCTGCCACCGGGCCTGCGGCCCCCTCTTTTGAAACCGGACATCCGAGCGCGCGGGACCGTGCGCAGGGCGGCGCTGAAGTGCACGAGCCAGAGGGTTTCTGGACCGGGCCGACCAACAGTCCGGTACCGCGCACCATCAAGGGCGGTACGGTCATACATGCACAACAGCTCGCGGCGCTCCTGCGACGTACGCATCCCGTGGTCGTCGATGTTTCCAATGCGCCCCGCCGTCCGGAGAATCTGCCGTCCACCTCAACGTGGCTGCCCGTACCGCACCCGGGGGTGCCCGGCGCGGTGTGGATTCCGGGCGCCGGACTGGGTGACCCGCCGCCCGCCGTTGCCGACTACTACCGCGAGCGGCTCGCGCAGCTTACGGGTCATGACACGGCGCGCCCGCTGGTCATCTATTGCCACGAGCGCTGCTGGCTCAGCTGGAACGGTGCCAAGCGCGCCATCGGCTACGGGTATCGCGAAGTTTATTGGTTTGCTGACGGCATCGAGGGCTGGCGCGCGGCGCAGCTGCCTACCGCGGTCATCGAGCCCCAGGCCGTGCCCTGACTGCGGTCCGGGCACGGGTGTTGGTTCCCGTGCTCGCCCGGGCCCTGGTGCCGTAACGCGCAATCAGATTGAGCGCCTCTGACTGCGCTGGCGCCGTCAGCTGCAGCTTGCGCATCAGCGCCTGCGCATCGAAGGGGGCACGCAGCTTCACATCCGTGTTATCGAAGAAGCAGTAGACGTCGCGAGGTGTGTGGGTGGGCGGCTTGCGCGCACTGATGCAGCGCGCGTCAGCAGGTTCAGCACCGCTCTGCCAGGCGCGGATACGTCGTGCCCAGCGCTGCAGCGCCCGATCCGAATAACCGCTGCGGTAGAGCACCTTGTCACCGTGCAGCCGCATGTAGATGAAGTCCGCCGTGACGTCATGGACGAGTGGCCATTTGCGCGCGGTCTCAGCGATCACGAGCGCGATGTGATAGCGACGCAGCAGATCCGGGAACTCAGGTGTCAGGAAGCTCGCGTGACGGATCTCGACCGCGTGCTGCAGCCTGCGCAGCGGTCCGGCCTGCAGCTGGACGCGGCCGCGCCAGCGCGCCTCGTGCTGGCGCGCCAGGCGTTCCGCCGCCGCCGTGTCGCCGGGCAGCAGTTTGAAAAACGCCTCGAAGCGCTGCGGATCAAATTGCTGCGTCGGCGGAAACTGCCACAGGATGGGACCCAACTTGTGCTGCAGGTTGAATACACCCGAGGCCAGGAAGTTGGCGAGCGGTAGCTGCACATCGCGCAGCTTCTTCATGTGGGTGATGAAGCGCGGTCCCTTCACCGCGAACATGAAGTCAGCTGGTGTCTGCTCGAACCAGGTCGCATAGCTTTCCGGGCGCTGCAGCGAGTAGAACGAGCCGTTGATCTCGATCGCACCCAGGTGCCCGGCCGCATACTGCAACTCCAGCCGCTGCGGCAGCCCGGCCGGATAGAATGTGCCGCGCCACGGCGTGTAGCGCCATCCGGAAATGCCGATACGGGGGCGGGCCATGGCCTGTGCGCAGCAGGCTTTGTGCCTTCAGGCGTTCTGCCAGTAGTACAGGGCAGCGATCGCGCACAGCAGCGCCGCTGCGCTCAGCGCGAGCGACTCATGAATGCCGAGCAGCGCCCCGCCCAAGCCGACCGAGATGCCGCTGAACAGCCGCATGCCGCTCGCCGACATCGCGAATACCCCGAGCACGCGCCCGCGGATCGCGGCCGGTGCGTTGAGCTGCACCAGTGCCTGCGACATGGAGTTGAATGCGAGCTCGAGAAAACCTGCGGCGCACAGCAGCAGCAGGGCAAGGGGATAGGAGCGCGCCAGCGCAAAGCTCCCGAGCACCACGCACCACCCCATGGCTAGCAGCAGCGCGGTACGCGAGGCGGGGCGCAGCAGACTCAGACTCTCGAGAATGAAACCGGCCGCCAGGGCGCCGGCGGCATCCGCAGCGAGCAGCATGCTGTAGGCCACACCCGGATCGCCGTGGCCGAGGTCGGTGGCAAAGGCCGGCATCTGAGCCTGGTAGGCGTTGCCGATGAAAAAGGCGGCGAGGCCCGCCAGCAACATCATGTGTGTCAGGATGGGATCGCCACGGATGTTACGGAACGTGGCGAATACATCACTCCAGCCCGAGACGGCGCCCTCGCTGGCGCCGTGGCGCGCCTGGCCACGATGACCATACGGTGCCGACACGAGCCACAGCAGCATGGGCAGATAGATCAGCGCATTCAGAAAGATTCCGTAGGCCGTTCCAAAGCCCAGCAGCAGCAGCCCACCCACCGCCGGACCGGTGAGCATGCCCAGATAGCGCGCGGTGGCACCCAGGCGCACGGCGCTCGCCAGCTCGTCGACTGCAACGATGTCATGCAGCAGCACCTGGCTCGCCGGCAGCCACAGCACACCCGCCATGCCATGGATGACCAGCAGCACGCGCGCGTGCCATTCCTGGATGGCGTCGGTGAGGAACAGCACGCCCCAGGCGATCGACACGCCCATGAACAGCAACATGCCCAGCTGGATCAGACGCCGGGGATCAAACCGGTCCGCCAGCACTCCGGCATGGATCGAGAACAACAGGAACGGCAGCCAGTGCGAGATCACCGCAAAGCCGCCCAGAGCCGGCGAATGGAACTTCTGATACAGCGCCCAGTAGCTGATGACGTGCTCGGTGTTGTCCGCCAGCATGGCGGTCGCCGTGCCCACGAAATACATCCGGAAGCCCGGATGCCGCAGGGCGGCGAATGAGACCGCCGTGCCCGCCAATCGGCGTCAGTGCCCGTCGAGACCGGCGCGGCGCGCCGCGAGCGCTGCGAGTGCGCTCCAGTCCTTCTGCGCGCCACCGGTGGCGATGGTCTCCAGCAAACCATCTCGCAACACGCTCGCGAAGGGCAGCGGCACGTTGTGTTCGTCGGCGGCAGCGAGCGCCAGGCGGATGTCCTTCAGCGCCAGCGGCGTCGGAAATCCCGCCGGCTCGTAGCGCTGCTCGCTGATCAGGGTGCCGTAGGTTTTGTAAACCGGCGCCGCAAACAACGTGTTGGTCATGACCTGCAGAAATTCGTCCGCGGCTACACCGTGCGAGCGCGTCAGAGCCACGGCCTCGCCCATCGTCTCGATGGCCGCCGCGATCATGAAATTGCCGGCAATCTTCACCGCGCTCGCCTTCTCGGGCTGCTCGCCGACCACCCATACTTTCTGACCGATGGCCTCGAGCGCGCCTCGCGCCCGCTCGAGCGTCTGCCGCTCCGCGGCGGCCACCACGTTGAGCTTGCCCGCGGCCGCCACATCGGGGCGGCCAAACACCGGCGCCGCCACGTAGCCGAGCCGGCGCTGCGCATGCAGCTTCGCCAATTCGCGCGTCAGCGCGATGGACACCGTGGCCAGATTGATATGGATGCAGCCGGGCCGCGCGGCCTCGAGAACGCCCTGATCCAGGAGCACCGCGCGCACCGCCTCATCGTTCGCGAGCATCGTCATGATGAACTCGGCATCGGCGAGCTCGGCAGGCGTACGCGCTACCCGGGCGCCCCGCTCAGCCAGCTCACGCGTCGGCGGCTCTGAGCGGTTCCAGACCTGCAGCTCGTGGCCGCCTGCAAGCAGATGGCCGGCGATTCCCAGGCCCATCTTGCCCAGCCCGATGAATCCGATCTTCATGACCTTCTCCTGTGGGCCTGCTAGCGCAACGCGCTTTGCAGATCCTCGATCAGATCCTGCACGTCCTCGATCCCGACGGACAAGCGTATCAGGCCATCGTCGATTCCCAGAGATTGCCGCAGCGCGGGCGGCAGCGATGCATGCGTCATCAGCCCCGGATGCTCGATGAGACTTTCGACACCGCCGAGACTCTCCGCGAGTGCAAACAGGCGGCAGCGCTCGAGCATGTGGCGCGTATCGTTCAGACTGCCGCGTAGCACGGCCGTCACGATGCCGCCGAACCCCCCCTGCATCTGCCGGCTTGCAAGCGCATGCTGCGCATGGCTGGTGAGTCCCGGATAGTAGACGCGCTTGATACGCGGATGTTTTTCCAGCCAGGCGGCAATCAGCTGCGCATTGAGGCAGTGTCGCTCCATGCGCAAGGCGAGTGTCTTGATACCGCGCAGCGTGAGAAACGAGTCGAACGGGCCGGGCACGCCGCCCAGTGCATTCTGCAGATAAGCGAGCCGCTCCTGCAGCGCGCCGGCCTCGCGCACCACCGCGGCGCCGCCGATCGCATCGGAATGGCCGTTCAGATACTTGGTGGTGGAATGCACGACGATATCGAAGCCGTGCTGCAGCGGCCGCTGCAGATAGGGCGTGGCAAAGGTGTTGTCACACACGCTCAGCAGCTGATGCCGCCGCGCCACCTCCGCCAGCGCGCTCAGATCCACGATCTTCAGCAGCGGATTGGTCGGTGTCTCCACCCACACCAGGCGCGTGTTGGGTCGGATGGCGCTCTGCAGTGCATCCAGATCACTCAGATCGACGAAGCTGACATCGTGACCCGCAGAGCGCTTGCGCACGTTCTCCAGGATGCGGTAGCTGCCGCCGTACAGATCGTGCATGGCGATGATGTGAGCACCGCTGTCCAGGAGCTCGAGTACCGTGGCCGTGGCGGCCATGCCGGAGGCGAAGGCAAACGCTGCGGCGCCGCCTTCGAGGTTGGCGAGTGCCGCCTGCAGGGCATTGCGCGTCGGGTTGGCGGTGCGCGAGTACTCGAAGCCCTTGTGCACACCCGGACTCGCCTGCACGTAGGTCGAGGTGGCATAGATCGGCGGCATCACCGCGCCGGTGAGCGGATCGGGGTGCTGTCCTCCGTGAATGGTGCGCGTGGCGAAACGTTGGCGGTCCGAATCCTGACTCATGTTCACAGCCTGCGGCGTAGCCAGTTGAGCAGATCGATGCGCGTGACCAGTCCGAGGAATTCTCCGTCCTTCACCACGATGGCCACCATGCCACGCTTGAAGATCTCCAGGAGCTGCGCAATCGTCGCATCGACCGCCACGGTGACGAGGCCGCTCTCCATTGCCTTGGACACCGGCTCATTGAAATGCTCCGGATTGTCGAACACCTCGAGCAGAATGTCCTCTTCATCAACGATGCCGACGATACGACCCTCGCGCATCACCGGCACCTGTGACACGTCATACAGCTTCATACGACGCAGCGCCGCGAGTACCGGCTCGGTCGAGTTGACAGTCACCGCGGCGTGCTCCCAGTGACGTCGCGCGATCAGGTCACGCAGATCGCCGAAACGCTCGCGCTCGATGAAACCCTGGTCCAGCATCCAGTAATCGTTGTAGACCTTCGACAGATACTTGTTGCCACTATCGCAGACGAAGGTCACGACCCGCTTCGCACTGCGCTGCTCGCGGCAGTAGCGCAGCGCAGCGGCCAGCAGCGTGCCCGTGGAAGTGCCGGCGATGATGCCCTCATTGCGCAGCAGCTCGCGGCAGGTACGGAACGCCTCGGCGTCCGCAATCGTGTAGGTCGAGCCGACTCGGGAGAAGTCCGCCACGGGCGGAATGGAATCGCCGCCAATGCCTTCCACCAGCCAGCCGCTGCGCTCGGCGGGGATCTGTCCGGTTTTGGCATAGCGGGCAAGGATCGAGCCGGCCGGATCGGCCAGGACCATCTCGACCTGCGGTGAGACCCGTGCAAAGTAACGCGACAGGCCGGTGAGCGTGCCGCCCGTACCGACGCCGCACACGACAGCATCCAGCCGGCCTTGTGTTTGTTCCCAGATCTCCGGCGCGGTGGTCTCTTCGTGCGCCTGCGGGTTGGCCGGATTGCCGAACTGATTGACGAAGTAGGAGTTAGGGATCTCCCCCGCCAGGCGCTCGGCCACGTCGCGGTAATACTCGGGGTGCCCCTTGCTGACATCCGAGCGCGTCAGCTGTACCTCGGCGCCCATGGCCTTGAGATGGAAGATCTTCTCCTGGCTCATCTTGTCGGGAATCACCAGCAGCAGCCGATAGCCTTTCTGCGCCGCCACGAGCGCAAGGCCGAGGCCGGTGTTGCCGGCCGTCGCTTCGATGAGCGTGCCTCCCGGGGACAGCGCACCGGCACGCTCCGCGGCCTCGACCAGATACAGTCCGACACGATCCTTGATGGAGCCGCCCGGGTTCTGATTCTCCAGCTTCAGCAACAGCTCGCACGGTCCGGTATCCAGGTGCCGCGCCGCCAGGAGCGGCGTGCGACCGATCATCTGCAACACGTTGTTGAAAACTGCGGACATCTCAAGCTCCCTGCTGCGGTACCTGCACGCTGATGATCAGTCCCGACTCCACCCAGCCGCGCAGGAATGCCGCGGCGTGCAGCGGGGCGGCCTGCTCCTGCAGCTGCCCGCACAAGCGCTCACACAGCTCGCCAAAAGACTCACCGGCGCGTGCCGCGGCCAGGGTCTGCGCTTCCGTGGCGGAAAGTTGCCGGAAGTATATTTGCAGTTCCTGGCGCCACAAAAGCCACTCAGCGGGTCGCTCGAGAAGCGTCGCCGCAGGCACTGCCGCTGCAGGCTCACTCGCCGCTGCAGGCTCACTCGCCGCTGCAGGCTCACTCGCCGCAGCATTCATCGATGCGCCTGCCGAGCAGGCTTTCCAGATCGCTGCGACGTTCCAGCGCAGGGGCACGACCTCGAGTGCCGCGCTCCATTCAAAGCGCAGCTCCGCCCAGCTTTCCGGCTCGATGGCCGTCAGGGCGCCAATGTCGATCGGCCTGGCATCCGCCGCATCAAACACATTCGCCATGGCCCACTCCCAGCGTGCCATCTCGGCGAGCAGCGGAGTGGCTGCATAGCGCGGCTCGGCAGACAGGAATGCGGCGAGCTGGTCCCCGTAATAGCGGATGGAACGGAACACGGAAGGAAAGCGCTGGATGTAGCTGCGCGCCAGCACGGTAAATTCTTCGGCTCCCATGAGCTGCAGCAGCGTTGGAAAGCTGTGTTCCAGTGCCTCGGCGAGGCGTAGCGGGTAACCCTCCCCATAGATGGCGAGCCGGGTGCGCACCGGGACCCGTGTGGTGCCGGCGATCTGGCCGGCGATCGTCTCATCTCCTTCCAGCAGGTAGCGCTGAAAGACGTCTTGCAACTGCGCGAGCCGCATCAGCGCCGCTTGCGTTCAACCGGGATGCTCACGCAGCGCGCGCCGCCAGCGTGCGGGCTGCCAACTCACGCGCCGTGCGGAGCTCGGCGCACAGCTCAGCGAGCGGCGGGATGTTGGCATCGCGCTCGATCATCGTGGTCACGGCACCGAAGCGGCGCACGGCCGCCGCATACAGTTCCCACACGGGGTCGGGCACTGGATGGTCATGCGTATCGACCAGGTAGTCGCCGTGATTCTCGTGACCGGCCAGATGGATCTGCTGCACGCGCCCGACCGGGATCGCGTTCAGGTAGTCGAGCGGTGCGAATTCATGGTTGACGCTGCTCACGTAGATGTTGTTGACATCGAGCAGCAGCAGGCAGTCGGCGCGCTCCGCGACCTCCCGCAGGAATTCCCATTCGCTGAGCTCGCTGCCCCGGTAGCTGACGTAGCTGGAGACATTTTCCAGCAGAATGCGCCGCCCGAGCACATCTTGCACCGTACGCACGCGCTCCACGACATGATTCAGCGCCTCTTCGGTGTATGGCAGCGGCAGCAGATCGTGCAGGTTGCGACCCGCCGTGCCGGTCCAGCACAGATGATCCGAGATCCAGCGCGGTCGCACGAGCCTCGCCAGCTGGCGCAACTGACCCAGATAGAGGTGATCGAGAGTTTCGGTGCTGCCGATCGACAGCGACACACCGTGCAGCACTAGGGGATAGCGTTCCCCGATGCGCCGCAGGTAATCCAGCGGCTTGCCGCCGGGTACCAGATAATTTTCGGTGAGCGCCTCGAACCAGTCGACCGGCGGGTCATCCGCGAGGATTGCCTCGTAATGATCCGTCCGCAGGCCGAGACCAAAACCCAGCGGCGGCTCGAGAAGACTCATGGCTCGCTTGCGGGAGCACCCGTCCTGCGCGGACGGGTGCTCTCGCCACAACGCTTACTTGGCGGCCTTGGCCTTCGCAGCGTCGCACTTCGCCTGCGTCATCTCCAGGAAACCCTGGCCTTTGCAGGAGTTCTGACCCTTGCAGGAGTTGTTGGCGCTCTTGCAGGCCGACTTGCCCTTACAGGAGTTCACGCCTTCGCATTTCACTTTGGCCTCATCGGCGGCGCTTGCCGTGGCCACGAAGGCGTTTGAGAACAGCATGGCGGCGGCAGCTGCCAAGGCAACGCTGGACATCTTTCGACTGTTCATTCGGAGACTCTCCATTTTTCGAAATTGGTTGAGAACAGAACCGACGATGGAAACAGACCCGTTGGCTGCCTCATTTATTACCGACGCTTGCGTCTATTACCGACCCTGGCGTCGGCATGCCGACTTTCTCTCATCGACACCCCTCCTACCGGTTGCACCGGCCGGGCCCGCCCTCGTGTCCCGCGCCATTCTACCCCCTGCTGGCTTAGAATGGATGGTTCGGCCGCAGTGGGCGGCCGGCACTGGAAAGAGCTGAGTTCAGGAAGACTCCATGACCGACGACTCCCGCGATGCCATCGTTATCCGCGGTGCACGCCAGAACAACCTGAAGAACCTCGACCTGCAGATCCCGCTCAACGAGCTGGTCGTGGTGACGGGTGTCTCCGGCTCGGGCAAATCATCGCTGGTGTTCGATACGCTGTATGCGGAAGGCCAGCGGCGTTATGTGGAGACCTTCTCACCGTACGCCCGCCAGTTCCTGGATCGCATGGACAAACCGCAGCTCGATTCGATCTCCGGGATCCCGCCTGCCATTGCCATCGACCAGACGAATCCGGTCCGCACTTCGCGCTCCACGGTCGGCACGATGACCGAGCTCAACGATCATCTGAAGCTGCTGTTTGCCCGCGCAGCCGCGTTGTATTGCCGCTGCTGTGGTCGAGCCGTGCGGCGCGACAGCGCGCAGAGTATTTACGAGGACATGCTGCTGCGCGCCCAGGCGGGTGGCGATCCGCGTCTGCTGTTGAGTTTTCCGATCACGGTGCCTGCGAACTTCTCGGAAGCGGAAGTGCGCGAGCTGCTGCAGAAGCAGGGCTACACGCGTTTCCTGCCCAGCACGCTGCCTGCTTCCGGCACCGTTGAGACGAGCGCATCCGGCGCAAGTTCGCGCGCCGCGGCGCCAGCGCGTAAGTCGCGCGGGCGGGGCAAGCGCGCCGCGAAGGCGAGTGTGCCGCCAGTCGTGCTGGAGGTCGTGCAGGATCGCATCCGCGCCGGCAACGCCGAACGCAGCCGCGTGTTGGAATCTCTCGAGTCGGCACTGCGTGTCGGCCAGGGGCGCGTCAACATCCACGTGGTCGACGACTCGGCCGAGCCCCAGATCCTCGCGAGCTGGCGCTACTCGAGCCACCTGCACTGCGCAGAGTGCGATCTCGCCTATCGCGAGCCGTCGCCGAGCCTGTTTTCCTTCAACTCCCCGGTCGGCGCCTGCGAAAGCTGTCGCGGCTTCGGCCGCACCATCGGCATCGATTACGGGCTGGTGATTCCGGATGAGAGCAAGTCGCTGCGCGCTGGCGCCATCAAGCCGTGGCAGACCAAGTCCTACCAGGAATGTCAGGACGATCTGCTGAAGTTCGCGCAGAAACGCGGCATCCCGGTCGATACACCGTGGCGAGAGTTGGGACCGGAGCGGCGCCGCTGGGTCATCGAGGGAGAGGGAGACTGGAACAAGGGCGTCTGGTACGGCGCCCGCCGCTTCTTCAGCTGGCTCGAGACCAAGTCGTACAAGATGCATGTGCGGGTCCTGCTGTCGCGGTATCGCTCCTATACCCCATGCGAAACCTGTGACGGGGCGCGCCTGAAGACCGACGCCCTGCTCTGGCGGCTCGGCAGCCGCGAGCTGGCCGAGCGCGTGCTTCAGGGACAGCCGCGTTTCCGGCCGCGGGGAGTCGAGTGGAGTTCCGAAGTGGAGCACAGCCTGCCGGGGTTGTCGCTGCACGATCTGATGTTGTTGCCGGTGGAGCGGGCACATCAGTTCTTCACCGCCCTCGAACTGCCGCGACCGCTGGATGAGGCCACGGACCTGCTGCTGGGGGAGATCCGCGGTCGCTGTGGCTATCTGACCGATGTCGGCCTGGGTTATCTCACCCTCGACCGCCAGTCGCGCACCCTTTCCGGCGGCGAGGTGCAGCGGATCAATCTCACCACCGCACTGGGTACCTCGCTGGTCAACACCCTGTTCGTACTCGATGAGCCGTCGATCGGACTGCATCCGCGCGATATGCAGCGGGTGATCACGGTGATGAAGCGGCTGCGTGATGCAGGCAACTCGCTGCTCGTAGTGGAGCATGATCCGCAGATCATGCTGGAGGCCGATCGCGTGCTCGACATGGGTCCGGGCGCCGGCGAACGCGGCGGGGAAATCGTGTTCTTCGGCACTCCCGCGCAGTTGCGTCGCAGCGAGGGCTCGCTGACGGGTCAGTATCTATCCGGACGCAAGAGCGTCGGTGCAAAATCGCGCTTGCCCAAAGAGCCCGCCAGCCACATCGCGGCGACCACGGAGGTAATCGCGGAGGCGCGTTCGAACAGATGGCTCGAGCTGCAGGGCGCTCGTGAACACAATCTCAAGAATATCGATGTACGTATACCGCTGAAGCGCCTCGTCTGTATCACCGGTGTGTCCGGTTCAGGCAAATCCACGCTGGTGGAAGACGTGCTGTATCCGGCGCTGCTCAAATATCGTGGCAAGCCGACCGAGGCGCCTGGCGAGTTTGGCGGGCTACGGGGCGCGGAGCTCATCGATGATGTGATCATGGTGGATCAGAGCGCCATCGGTCGCACGACGCGCTCCAACCCGGCCAGCTATGTCGGCGCCTTCGATGCCATTCGCAGCCTGTATGCCAGTGAGCCTGCTGCCCAGGAGCGCAAGTACACCGCCGGCACCTTCAGCTTCAATTCCGGTAACGGCCGCTGCCCGACCTGTTCGGGCAACGGCTTTGAGCACGTGGAGATGCAGTTTCTGTCCGACGTATATCTGCGTTGTCCGGACTGCAACGGCAGCCGCTACCGCGATGAGGTTCTGGATATCCGGCGGGAGGGCGCAGACGCGCGGCGCGCGAACATCGCGCAGGTGCTGGACATGACGGTAACGGAGGCGCTCGCCTTCTTCGCCGACTCGCGTGAGGTCGCGTTGCGACTCGCACCGCTGGCGGATGTTGGACTCGAGTACGTAAAGCTCGGCCAGCCGGTGCCCACACTCTCCGGAGGCGAGGCCCAGCGCTTGAAACTAGCCGGACACCTGGCGGCAGCCGGAGCCGTCGTCTCGAGCACGACCCATCGCGGCAAGCTCTTTCTGTTCGATGAGCCAACCACCGGCCTGCACTTCGAGGACGTCGCCAAGCTGCTGCGGGCATTCCGCAAGCTACTCGCCGCCGGGCACTCCTTACTCGTAATCGAGCACAATCTCGACATCATCCGCGCGGCGGACTGGATCATCGATCTGGGACCGGAGGGCGGTGAACGCGGCGGTGAGCTCGTGTGCACCGGCACACCGGCCGAGGTGAGCCGCGACCCGCGTTCATACACCGGGCAGGCACTCGCCGCCTACGAGCAGGCACTCGCCGAGGATGCGCCCCTGGCGGATGCGCTGGCGAAGGTACCCCAATCGCGCGCGTTATCCGGCATGCCGCCGTCAGAGTTACGGCGGGTTGCCGAGCCCAGCGGCTCCTACCAGGGGCCCGGCAGCGATGAGGCGAGCATGGCCGACAAGCGCACTGCGGCGCGCGCCCGCAATGCGATCGTCATTCACAATGCGCGCGAGCACAATCTGAAGAACGTTGATGTCGAGATTCCGCGAGACAAGCTTACCGTCGTGACCGGGGTCTCGGGCTCCGGCAAGTCAACGCTCGCGTTCGACATCCTGTTCAACGAAGGGCAGCGCCGTTACCTCGAGTCACTGAACGCATACGCGCGACAGTTCGTGCAACCTGCGGCGCGACCGGATGTGGACGCGATCTTCGGCATTCCACCGACGGTGGCCATCGAGCAGCGTACCAGCCGCGGCGGTCGCAAGAGCACCGTGGCGACACTGACGGAGATCTATCATTTCCTGCGCCTGTTGTACGTGAAGCTGGCGACGCAATTCTGTCCCGAGTGTGATGTTGCGATCGAGCCGCAGAGTGCCGCCTCCATCGCGGCCAGACTGTTGCGCGACTATCGCGGCCAGCGGGTGGCCTTGCTGGCACCGCTGGTGGTCGCAAGAAAGGGCTACTACACCGACCTGGCCAAGTGGGCTGCGAAGAAGGGATTCAAGGTGCTGCGCGTGGATGGCGCCCATCTCAGCACGGCCAAATGGCCGCGGCTGTCGCGCTTCAGGGAGCACACGATTGAGTTGCCGGTGGCAGAGGTGGAGGTCGGCCCAAGCACCGATACCCAGCTGCACCAGGCGCTGACTCGCACGCTCGACTACGGCAAGGGTCTGGTCCATGTGCTCGGGCCGCGTTCGGAGCACATCGAGGTGTTCTCCACCAAGCGCGCCTGCCCGGAGTGCGGGCGCAGCTTCGCGGAGCTCGACCCGCGGCTGTTCTCGTTCAACTCGAGGCATGGCTGGTGTGCAGCCTGCTTCGGCACCGGTGTGGAGATGACCGGCTTCGATGAGGAGCAGAGCGGCGAGGAGATCTGGTGGAACGAGTGGTATGAGCACGAGCCGCAACCCTGCAGTGCCTGCGCGGGGCAGCGCTTGAATCCGGTCGCTCTCAATGTGCGCTTTCGCGAGCGTTCCATTGCCGAACTGGCGAGCGAATCCGTGCAGCGCACGGCGGCGTTCTTCGCCCGGCTGCGCCTGGACAGTCGCGAGTCGCAGATCGGCCGGGATCTGCTCGCGGAGATTCGCGCACGGCTGCAGTTTCTCGAGCGCGTAGGCCTCGGCTATCTGCAGCTCGATCGCTCGGCACCGACCTTGTCCGGAGGGGAGGCACAGCGTATCCGGCTCGCCGCGCAGCTTGGATCGAATCTGCAGGGCGTCTGCTACGTGCTCGATGAGCCGACGATCGGCCTGCACCCGCGCGACAACGCGGTGCTGCTGGGTGCATTGGGCGAGCTGGCCCAGCATCGCAACACTCTGGTGGTGGTGGAGCATGATGAGGAGACCATCCGGCGTGCGGACCATATTCTGGATCTCGGTCCGCAGGCCGGGGTGCGCGGCGGCGAGCTGGTAGGCGCCGGCACCGTTGCAGATCTCATTCGCAACCCACGCTCGACGACCGGCAAGTTCCTGCGTACGCCGCTGCAGCATCCGGCGCAACCACTGCGCCCCGTGACGGCAGATACGGACAGGCTGCAACTGCAGGCGGTCAGTCTTCACAACGTCAATCAAACGGATGTCAACTTGCCGCTTGGTCGGCTCGTGGTCGTTACCGGGGTCTCCGGATCAGGAAAATCCACCGTGGCGCGCGATGTGCTGTATGCCAATCTCAAGCGGCATCTGAGTGAGCAGGCCAACGGCTCGCGCAATGGCGTGCGCAGTGACCTCATCAGCATGATCAGCGGCAAGGGGAAAGGCGGTAATGGACGCGGGCGCCGCGGTAAACAGGCGCTGGAGCTCATCGGCTGTCGCGCCATCAGCGGGCTCAGACAGGTCGATCGCGTGTTGGAAGTCGACCAGACCCCGATCGGTAAGACACCACGGTCGTGTCCTGCTACCTACATCGGTTTCTGGGATGACATCCGCCGCATCTTCGAGAACACCACCGAGGCGCGCATTCGCGGCTACGGTGCCAGCCGCTTCTCATTCAACACCGCAGGTGGCCGGTGCGAGGCGTGCGAGGGTCAGGGCGTCAAGACGATCGAGATGAGCTTCCTGCCGGATGTGAAGGTACTCTGCGACGTTTGCGGGGGCCGGCGCTTCAACTCCGAGACGCTCAGCGTGTTGTGGCGTGAGCGAAGCATTGGCGACATTCTGGCGATGAACGTCGATGAGGCCGCCGAGTTCTTCGTCGCCCATCCGCGCGTGCATCATTGCCTGAAGCTGTTGCAGGATGTCGGGCTCGGTTATCTCACCCTGGGCCAGCAGAGCCCGACACTTTCGGGCGGCGAAGCGCAGCGCATCAAACTGGTCGCCGAGCTCTCCAAGGTTCGCGCCGACGTGCGCGCCGGGCCGCGACAGAAGCCCCGCCACACCCTCTACGTGCTGGATGAGCCGACCGTCGGATTGCACATGGCCGATGTGGAGAAGCTGATCCACGTGCTGCATCGCCTGGTCGATGCGGGCAACACCGCGGTGGTCGTCGAACACAACCTTGATGTGATGGCCGAAGCCGACTGGATCATCGACATGGGTCCGGAAGCGGGTGAAGGCGGCGGCCGTATCGTTGCCCAGGGCGCTCCGGCCCAGGTAGCCCGGCAGCGGAAGGAATCCCACACGGGGCGTGTGCTGGGCGACTTCCTGCGGGTGCGCACTGCGCCCGGCGAGCTGCGTGGCGGCGAAGATGACGAAGCCGAACCGCGCAAACGCCGCGCTTCCGGGACACGGCGCCTGCGGGCATGATTCGGTACGGCATCGCTGCCGACCTCAGGATCCGGGGCTGACCATGAGCCATGATCTCGTCTGCTGGAAATGTGGCGCTGCGCTGGCACAGCTCACTTTGCCCTTGCGCCGTCTGGATGAGTGCCCGCAGTGCCGGGCCGAGCTGCACGTCTGCCGCATGTGCACCGAGTACGATACGCGGGTTGCCACGCACTGCCGTGAGCCGACGGCGGATGAGGTGAACGACAAGACGCGCGCCAACTTCTGTGACCACTTCAAGCCCCGTGCGGCGGCTTACACGCCCCCCGACACCGCCGCAGTGGACAAGGCGCGCTCCGAGCTCGAGAAACTGTTCGGCAAGTAAGGCCGCAGCGCGGCGGCCGCGGCGCTTCTCAGGGCTTGCGCACTTTTTCGCTCAAGCGCTCCAGCAGGCGCCCGAAGGATGAGTTCTTCTGCACCTCAACGCGCAGATGCCGCACGCCGCTCTCGTTCAGCGCATCTTCTTCACCATCCATCTGCAGCTCGCCCGCGCCGAGAATTTCGAGTGTCTCCTCGAGAGACTGAGGGCCGCGCCGCTCGCGAGCGCGCACCCGTGCACCGGTCTTGCCAGCGGCTGCTGCACGACGCGGCGCGGGCGCTTTGGCGGCAACCGCCGCTGCAACCGCAGGCGCCACGACGGCTGCATCATCGGAATCGATGAGTTTGAACTCGTCTACCAGTTCCTGTCGTAACTTCTTCGGGCGCGCGACGCTGGGCCCTGCCGTCTCGACGTCCGTGGCGCGCGTGCGCTCCTGAGGACTGACGGGCACGACGGCCACGGAGGTGAACTCCGAGCGCACGTAGTACGCGACCTGCTTGGCCGCAATGGCATCGCTGAAAAAACCGAGGCGCAGACCGTACCACTTGCGTCCATCGCGGCTGCCTTCGACGCTGTAGAGCGTGTAGGCGCTGAAGATTGCCAGCGGCGGCACTTGCGCAAGCTCGATCGGCTGCACGGACCATTGCAGCTGCACGGCGAACCAAACGGGCGCATTGTCGACGACCGCCTGCTTGAGCGCCCGGACGGTGCTCGTGTCATCGGGCTTAAGAAGCGAGATCGCTCCCGATTCGGCCTGCGGGTTACTTTCCTGAGTGCCGTCGGCGCGTCGTGTCTCGAGCAGCCTCAGCACCTGTGTGTCGCTCAATGTCGACGGCGGGGGTTCCACCTGCGCAATCGCAGGCGCCAGCATCATGCGCGTCTCGCCCGTGTTCTCATCGAGCGCCGCCAGTACTTCCCGCACGTTCGAATGCGGTAAGGATTGTTTGGCCTTGCTGGCCGGCCTGGCCGACGCAGCGGGGGCTGAGCCCGGACGCGCGGCCGGTGCCGCGGTTCGTGTGGTGTTGGATGCGGCCGGTGCTGCGGCTCGTGTGGTGTTGGATGCGGCCGGTGCTGCGGCTCGTGCGGCGTTGGATACGGGCTGTGCGGGCTGCGCGGGCGCGCGGGCCGGGCCTGCGGCGGCCGGCATGGCCTGCGTCCGACCGCGTGATGCCGCAACCGGCAGTTGCGGAGGCACCCCGGAGGTCTCCGGTGCCGTCATGAGTTGAGTCACCGTCCGGGGCTTCGCTGCTGACAGAACCTTGGTGCCAGCCGCCGCTGCCACGCCGATCGATGCGGCTGCGGGTGTTGACTTCGTAGTAGGCACCGGCCTGGCAGAAATTTGCGCCGTGGGCGCCAGCGTCGTCTTGGATGCTACGGCGGGCTTCGCAGCATCGCCAGTCTTTACCGGGGCATGGGGCTTTACAGGAGCCTCCGGGCGCAATGAGCGGGCTGCCGGGTTATCCACGCTCGGCGCGCTTGCGGCCTGCAGTGTGGGAATGTCGAGACCGGCGAGCTCCGGCGCAGGCTCTGTGACCGCAGCCTGCGGCGGCGGGCCGGCAGCGTGTTGCGCCTTGGCGGCGGCTGCAGCCACCGCGCGTGCTCGCAATTTCTTGCCGGGAGCTTCACCCGCCCAGGCCCCCGGATAGATGTCCCGAACGGCCGCGAGCCACTCCTCCGCATCGGCCTGTGTTGCGAAGTAACCCATGTGCAGCCGGAAGCGCTCGCGGCCTTCCTCGAATCGCCGGCTGACGAAAAAACTGAAGCGCTTCAGCTCTTCCTGCTCGGCCTTCGGAAGCGCCATCGGCGTGGTGGACGAGCACAGGTTGAGCACGAACGGACCTGCCTCGGCATCCTTCGCCGGCTTTCCTCCCTGGACATCAGTGTGCATGGCTGCACCGGATGCAGACTTCGGTGTTGGTGTCATAAATGCTTCCCCGGACCGAAACTCGATCGGCCAGCGGCTGTGAAAGCCATTCCTGCGGGGCGACGGGGTGCGAGCGGCCACGCCTGCTGCGCGACCGTGGCAGCCCCGCCGTCATAGGAAGGATTCCTTTAGACCGGTGGCTTTGCGTCCCCGCCTTTCGACGGGTTTGCCCTTTTCACTACGAGGACTTAGTGTCAAAGCGTCGCCGATCAGAGTCAAGCGTGCAGACTGTGTGCGGTCTCTCATCAGCACACTGCATATATTCGACGCCGTGATTTATGTCCAATTGTCGCAATCCGACGATTGGCAGCCTCGCGGACCGATAATACTCAACCGGCAGCGCGCACTTCACGCGCATCGGCATCCGCCAGAGCACGGGCCTGCAGCAGCTCGGTTGCCACCGGGCCCGCCAGCGGCCGGGCGAGATAGAAGCCCTGCGCCACATCGCAACGCCGCTCGCGCAGAAAATCCAGTTGCTCGGTGGACTCGATGCCTTCCGCGATCACGCGTTTGCCGAGGGCGTGCGCCATGACGATGATCGTCTCCACCAAGGTGGCAGCGGCCGGGTTGTGCGGCAGCTCCTGCAGGAAAGTGCGATCGATCTTCACCGTGCCGATCGGATACTGGCGCAGGTAGGAGAGCGAGGAATAGCCGGTACCGAAGTCATCGAGTGTCAGATGCACACCGAGCTGCGCGAGCCGCTCGAGCGCACTGCAGGCGGCGGCATCGGCGAACACGCTTTCGGTCAACTCCAGCTCGATCTGTGCGGGCAACAGGCTGTGCCGCTCCAACGCGCGGCGCACGAGCTTGGGAAATTCGGCATGACGCAGCTGCTGTACCGACACGTTCACCGCAACTCGCGGTGGCGCGAGCTTCTGCTCACGCCACACGGCGAGCTGTGCGCACGCCGCCTCCAGCACCCAGCCGCCGATGTCGACGATCAGACCGCTCTCCTCTGCTGCCGGCACGAACTCGTCCGGCTGCAGCAGTCCATTGGCCGGTGTCTGCCAGCGCAGCAGCGCCTCCACGCCGCTCAGCGCCCCGGTGCCGATCGCAAACTGCGGCTGGTAGAAGAGCGAGAATTCGCGCCGGCGCAGCGCCAGATGCAGGCCGCTCTCGGTGGCGCGCGGCTGAGCCGCATTCATCTGCGGATCGAAGAACATACTGCGGCCGCGCCCGAGCTCCTTGGCCCGATACATCGCGGTATCCGCATTGCTCATGACCGCATCGAGCACCGAGCCGTCGTCCGGGAACAGCGTGATGCCGATGCTCGCGCTGACAAAGTGATCGCGGCTGTTGATGTTGACCGGCAGCTGCAGCGACTCGAGGATGCGCTCGGCAATGGTGCGCGCCGCGGCAGGTTCGGCGACGTTGCGCAGGATGACGGTGAATTCATCGCCACCGAGACGCGCGACGGTATCACCGTCCTTGACACAGGCTCGCAGCCGCTGTGCCACGATCGTGAGCAGCTGATCGCCCGCGCTGTGGCCGACGGTGTCATTGACGCGCTTGAAGTAATCCAGATCGATATAGAGCAGCGCGCCGCGGCTCAGTCCTGCGGTGGCCGTGGCAATCTCCTGAGACAGGCGATCACGGAACAGGATGCGATTGGGCAGCGCGGTCAGCGGATCGAAGTGGGCCTGCCGGTAGAGCTGCTCGTCGTGCGCGCTCTTGGAGAGCGCCACCGCCAGACGCTCGGCGAACTGGCCGCCGCAACGGGCCAGGTGCGGATCGGTAAGCGGCGCTTCCTGATAACCGATGGCAAGAATGGCCTCGAGCCGTTCGGCCACATTCACCGGCCACACCCAGAAGAATTCGGCGCCCGCCTCTTTCATGGAACGCAGGAAGCTGTGGCGCATCTCCTCACAGCGGGCGATCGTGAGGCCGGCTGTCTCGGACGACAGCGTCAGCAGCATGTCATGATCGAGTGCCACGCGGTTCACGGGCAGATCGCTCAGGCCATTCACGGCCACATAAACGCGTCCGCGTCCGGGCGCATCGGCATCCCGCAGGGTAATCCCGACCGAGTGGCATCCGGTGACGGCCTGGACCCGCCTGAGGATGCCCTCCAGCACCTGTTCCCAGGCTGCGGAGCCTAACAATAGCTTGTCGATCTCCCCGAGTGTCTCGAGCGCTACAAACTGCTCCTGCAGGCTCGTGGCAGACTGGTTGAACGCCTCGATGAGATCCCGGTGTTCGTCGCGACCGCACACCAGCAGCGGCTCGAAATAACGGCGGCGCAACGCCGGCAGAGCCGCGCGCAGCGCGCGTACCGTCGGCAGATATGCTCTCGCCAGATACTGCGCCGCGAACAGGGCGCTGATGATCAGCGCCAGTATCGCAAAGGGCAGCAACTGCCAGATGCGTTGCGATCGCGCAAAGAACGAGCCTTCCGGCGCATATGCAACGACAGCCCACGGCACCGCGGTGATACGCTCGTCGGCGAGTCGCACGTGTGTGAGCACGCCCTGCCAGGCTTCGCCACCGTACTGCCATGACAGGCTGTCGAGCAAGCCGCCGCGCTCACCGGAAAGACTGATGTGCTCGGCAAACATATGCGCCATGTCGGCAGACAGACTGGCCGGGTTGAGCAATACGTGACCATCGGCATCGAGCAGCGCGATCGCCGTGCCGGGCGCGCTCGGCAGATCGTGCCAGAGCCAGTCCGGTGCAAATTCAAAGTAGGCAAGCTTGCGAGCGCCGGCTGCGCTGATGGTGCGCACGAGGAAGGTGGCAGGCAGCTGGCCCTCCAGGGTGGCCGGTAACAACACGGTCTGACCGGCTTCGAGAGCACTGCGTTGCGCGGCACTCGGGCGCAACGCGGTCGCGCCATTTCCCAGAATGCCATCGCTGTTGACCAGCACTACGGACTTGAACGCCCTGGAGTTGAGTGCCGGCTGTCGGACCGTGGTCGCATCGGCACCGGTGTCGGCGGGGGTTGTCGCCTCGACGATGCTGGTTCCCGCACCGATCCGCGAACGAATCACATCGGCATACACGCCCGCGACATCGGTGAGCCTGCGTTGTGCCGCCATGGCCTCATCGCTATCGGCCGTGCGCGCGATCCCGAGGGCAAACAGGCACAATGGCACGGCCGCGCACAATGCTGCTGCGACGGTCATACGCCTGCCCATGCGGCTGTTCATCGCCGGCCCGTTCATCAGAAGCCTTCCTGCTACGTGACCGTCAATGTAGCCGCTGCGTTGTCACGGCCATGAGGGCTGCGTCAATGAATGGATAAGTCAACTGGCGGGGCGCGGGCCCAAAGTGATAACCCGTTCACAGTACGCGCGGTCGGCAGTCAGCGTGGCCTGGCAGGCGCGCGCGGCTCCTCCACGGGCAGCGCGCGCTGCGCTTTGAGTTTCGCGAGCGCCACGATCCCATCGTGCGTGTAGCGTTGGATGCCGCGCCGGCCTGATCGCAGCGCGCCTACCATGGCTGCCGCCACGGTGCGCGCGGGGATGCCCCGATGGACCGCGCGCGAGCCGGTCAGAAAAGGGTTCGCCAGCGGCAACAGCACACCCGCCGTCAGCTCCAGGGGACGCACATCGCGGCGCCAGCCGAGCAGCCACGCGGGCTGCAGGATGTCCAGCGAGCCGAAGCTCAATGTCGCGAGCGCCGCTTCCATCTCTGCTTTGACGCGCAGATGCGGGCTACGGGCCTGGGCCGTGGCGCCGGCGCATGAGAGCACCACGAAGCGCTGCACGCCGGCCGACTTCGCTGCGCGCGCAAACGCCATAACCACATCGACGTCCACCTGGCGCAGCAGCTGCTCGGGAGCGGAGTCTCGCATGCGACTGCCGAGGCAGCACAGCGCGGCAGGGCAGCTCAGACCGCGCAGCTGAGTCTCGATCTGCGCAAACTGCACGATGCGATTGGCGAGGCGCGGATGCTCGCGACCGAGCGGGCGGCGTGTGATGGCATAAACCCGCGCAACGTCAGTCGCCGCAAGCAGCGCCTGCAGTGTCAGTCCGCCTGCAAAACCGCTGGCGCCAGCGAGCAGTACCGTCGCGGATTCCACCTCGGCCATACGAGGCCACCTCACGGGGCGCTGTTGTTATTCGCGGCCACGAGGTTAAAGCGGCTCCGGGACGATTGCCAGCTACGGTTGCAGGGCGAGAAAGCTGCCGTTGTTCTGCTCGCACACCAGGCGCATCAGGCTGGCGAAACGGATGCTGGTATACGGGGACATGCCCGGACCTTCCGGAAAACCGATCGCATGGATGCGCACCGGACGGTGCCCGGCCGCGTCCGGATGATTGAGCGTGCCGATCGAGTCCAGGGCCGACTGGATCGATGGGCCGGTGAATTCATCCCCGAGCACGAACACGCTCACGCGCATCTCATCGCTACGGTAACGGCGCACCGCCTCCTCGATTCCGGGAACGGGATTGGACTGACTGAAGGCATGCCAGCGACGGGCCCGCTCGCGAATGGCGTCCCGCTGCGCAGCGCTGTCGGGCAGCCAGCGCCCGCTCGTCTCGGGAAACAGGTAGATGCCCTGGTCATTCATGATCTGCAGTCCCTGGATACGCGGATAGCGCGCCAGAATCTCATCGATGATGCGCAGGTTCGCGGTCCAGTGGTTGACCGTCATGCTGTCGGAGGTATCGACCACGAAGATCAGGTATTCGCTGTCGATCGGGATACCGGCGATCGCCTCGGTGGCAGGCCGCACGCCGTGTTCCTGCAGCACACGCTGCATCTGCGCCGAGAGCTTCTGACGGGCGGCTACCGGATCGCGCGGCTGCGGGTTGGCTACCGAGGCCTCCGTGCGACTCACATCCTGTGCACCGCGCACGCGATGCAGCTCGCCCGCCAGCCGGCTGAGCTGTTGATTCGCGCTCGCCAGGTGATCGATCCGCCCCTGTAACTGTCGCTGCAGGTCGGTCGAATTCCCGCGGATGGCGGCGAGTTGCTCTTGCAGCTCGCGCACCTCTGCCTGCAGCTGCGTGCGACTGACTTCCAGGCGCGCGGGCCGATCGAATTCCGTCAGCACCAGCAGCAGGATGATGGCCCCGAAACCGCAGCAGATGCAGTCGAGAAACGCCAGGCTGAAAACCTCCACCGTCCGCCGCCGCGCGCTCATGGCCAATCCTTTGCCGGCATCAGCAGTGCCCCGTGGGTGAGACGCGCGAGACTCCAGAAGC
This sequence comes from uncultured Pseudomonadota bacterium, assembly GCA_963839055.1. GTDB lineage: Bacteria > Pseudomonadota > Gammaproteobacteria > Steroidobacterales > Steroidobacteraceae > 13-2-20CM-66-19. Next base: position 636,620 of record CAWITP010000001.1, read on the forward strand.
GATGCGGTGCCTCGGGATCACCCTGCATGGGCAGCAGGATCGAATCCACCGGCACGTTGGCCGGCAGCTGCTGCAGCGACTCATCGAAAAGCCGCACGCGTAACGCGGAGTCCACCAGGGTGCGGCTGCCGGCAGCAGGACCCTGGGTCGGCAGCCCATCGGTGATGAGCACGATCTGATCGGGCAGCGGACTTAGGGTGCGAGTGGCATTGAAAGCATTGAACAAACTCGTGCCCCGCTGCGGCACCAGCGCCTGCAGACTGGCCAGGCTGCGTCCCAGCGTCGGAGCATCGGTGGCCGCGATCCACCGGCCCGAGAAGTCCGGCAGCAGGGCGTGCGCCTGCGTGTTGAAGGTATAGATCTGATACTGCCCGTCGCCTGGCAGTTGCGTGAGCAGCCAGTGGACGGTGTCGAGGGCGCGACGCCACTTGGAGGCTGAACGCTTCTGCTCATCCGATGCGTTGCGCAGGCGCAGAATACTGACGAGATCCTCGTGCAGCATGCTGGCTGAGCTGTCCAGCAGGATCAGGATGCGCCGGCCGTGCATGTGGATGCCGTTCAGATAGCGGCGGTCGCCGCCGGTGTCACGGAAGCTGATCAGCTCCTGACCCGGTGGCGTGCGATCGAGACTGCCGCCTTCCAGACGGCGTTGTCCTGTCTGCTCGGCTGGCACATCCGCGCGCCGCTGTGCGGGGTCTGCGTGTTGTGCCACGGTGTCGGCGGCGGCAGCGGAGCGTTGCTCAGGACGCTCATGCAGTGCTGCCACGATGGACTTCCTGTGTGCCTCGGCGCTCGCGGTCTCACTCTGCACCCGCTCGATTTCATTGTGCAGCATCACAAGTCCGCGCGTGCCAAGTGTCACCTGCTGCTCGAGTCGGTTGACCTGCGCGGCAAGTTCCTCGTTGCCCCGGCGGCTTTGCACGCCGGCGTGCGCGCTGACGATCGTATAAAAAAGGATGACGGCACCGAAGCCGCAGCAGATGCAATCGAGGAATGACAGGGTAAAGACCTCGACACTGCGCCGTCGCCGCATACTTTTCTCGTGCTCAGCCGGGCGTGGCGCCGCCGCCGAGGGCAATGAGCGTGAGCGTCGTGCCCGGCTCGCCGAGCCGGATCTGATCCCCGGCGTACACACGGACCCGCTCCACAACGCGCTCGTTGTTCACGAACGTGCCGAAGGAGCTGTGATCGAGCAACGTGACCTGGCTGCCATCCTGCAACAGCGTGCAGTGCCGGCGCGACACGCCGGGCACTCCGTCCGCGACTCTGATCGTCGCAGGTCCTGCCACCTCGCGACCGATCAGCACGGTCTGCCCGACCGGATAGACCTGACTTGCGAACAGCACGTGAGACGGTGCAGCACCTTGGGCGCCGGCAGCAGGCTCCTGCGTGCTCACCTGCTCCTGCAGTCGTTCTGAGGGTACCTTGTGAAGTGCGCGCAACCACCGCACCCGCCCCTGTCGGGACTCCGGCAGCACGCCGGATGAGGCGGCCGTTGCGGCGAATCCCTCAGGAAGCAAAATCAGTCGACCGTTGTGGAAGGATCCGAGTGCGGCCTGCATTCCGGGAAGCGCGGCGACGAGCCGCGGTACGACCAGATCGACCGGCGCACCGGCCGGGCGCAGGCGGTGTGCCAGCTCAGCCAACTTCCCGATGAGCAGCTGCGCTGCCCGCGTGAGTTGCTCGAGACTCAGATCCACCTGGTAATGCCGGCGGCCATCGTCGACCTGTACCTTCGCTACAGAATTCGCAACGGCTGCGGCCAGCAGCGCCGGCAGCGCAGCGAACAGTTGTTGTTCACCGGATGCAGAGTGCAGTGGATCAAAGCGCGTATGCCGGATCAGAGTCGCGCGGATCAGATCCAGCCAGGACTGGTAGAGCTGGAGCAGTCCGCAGCCCTCTGCCACCAGCGAGCATCGCCGGCGCGCCTGACCCCCGGCAGCATCCACCAGCACCGCGCCGGCATGATGCAGCCCGAGTTGCAGTACGACGACCGGGCCCGTGCAATCCAGCGTTGCGGTGCTGATCACAGCGCTGTCCACGAAACCCGCCACCGGTACCGACAGCCGCCGCGCAAGTCCGAGCAGCTGCGACAGGCCGGCAGGACTCGCGTGCGCCGGTGTGACCCACCAGACCGGATCGCTCGACTCGGCAATCGGCGCGGCCGCATCGGCCGTAACCGCGGCCAGGCGCTGTCGTAGCTCCGCGCCCAACAGCCTGCCAGCGGCGCGCTCGCCAGCCGAGGACATCAGTACCGCATTGAGATGCTGAGTCGAGATCCGGGTGGGCATACTGCGCGCTCTATCCCAGGCGGCAGCGCCCACGAGCAGCTCAGCCGGTTCCTCGACAACACCGCAAACCACAGCGGGCTCGCTCGACAGCAGCCTGCCATCGCGCGCGATCGCCAGCGCGCGATCATCCAGCTCCACGGCGAGCGTCGCCACGATTCAGATATCAGCCGGAAAGCTGACGCTGTGGTCAGCCGATTGCGCCGCATCCGGAGCGATCGTCGGATCATCCACGATGGTCGCAGATTCCTCCGGTGCAGCAGGAGGCGGATGAGCCGTGGTGGCACCGGCGGCGCGACCCCGCAGACTCAACAGCCCGCAGACACTGAGCAGCACGCAGACCAGGGCCAACCACAGGGTGCGTCTTCTCATGGTTCACCACTCCAGCTAGTCAGCATCGCGCGCCACACGAAAACCTACAGCAGAGCCAGCAGAGGAATTGACCGTTGCGGCGGCACGATCGTTCACCCACTCCGCGCCAATGCGCGGCGCCACGCTGACCGCTGCCGTCGACAGGGCCGAGCGCAGCTCCGCCGCGGTTGGCAGTCGATAGCCGATCGTGGCAGGTTTGCGCAGCACGTATCCGTCGCCGCCACGCTCGTAGGCTGGTGGCAGGCTGTCATGCTCTGAGAGCCAGTTACAGAAACGCACGGCATCCTCCCAGCTCACACGTGTCACCGGCTCCCCCGGATTGCCTGCGGCGGTCGCCGCATGATCGACGCGAAAACGGTGGAATTGCTCGTTACTGACGGCAGCGATCCCGAGATAGAACAGCTGGGGTCGCGCGACACCGCGGGTCCTTGGGCGATCGCCATCCCCTCCCATGTCGATAGGGACGCCCGCTGCCTGCACCCGTTGCAACGCGTAGCCGCTCTGGGTGTAGATCACGGAGGCCGGCAAGCTGCTCGCCGCAGCGTCAGAGCTCAGCAGATGATACTGGATATGCCGATCGAGCCCGGCAGCACCCGCCAGGGAGATCTTGTAACTCGCCCATCCCGGTTTGCTGACTTCAACCTGATGCGCCTCGGCGGAGAGCCGTAACACCCGAGGCGTCTCGCCCTCGTCATGTCCATCGATGAACACATGCGCCGCCTGCGGCTCGCCCTCCACGGTCAGACGCACGGTTTCAGCCTGCAGTCGTCCGTGGAGGGTCAACGTCTGACCGGGGTCGCCATTGACCTCCTGCTGCCACGGCGAATAGCCGCTCAGGCTGATGTTGATCTCATGGCGCACACCCGAAGCCACTTCTGCGGCCAGCGGCGTTCGACCGCGCAGCTCGCCATCCACTGTGACGGCAGCCCCTGTGGGGTCCGAACTCAGCCGCAGCTGCACTCCGGGCTGACCGAGCGCAACGGGCCCAATAGTCAGCACGGTGGCCGCCTTCAGCACGACACTGCTCTCCCAGTTGGCACGCCCCGGCGCGCTGATCAGCACGCGGCGCACTCCCGCTGGCACTTGCACGGTTGCCGGTACCCCACCCTGCTCGACGCCATCCACCTTGACTTGTGCCCCGCGGGTACTCGAGAGGATCTGCAGCGTCCCCCAGCTCGGCTGCAGCTTTACCGACAGATTCTGCTGCTGTCCGCCACCTGCGACGGTGATACTTTCGATGTCATCGACATAGTGCGGGGCTCGCAGAGTCAACGTGTGCGTGCCAGCGGGTGCGCGCACGCTGCCGGGTGCCTGCGCGCTTTCAACACCATCAATACTGATCGTGGCGGCAACCCCGTTGGTGTCGATGACTAACACGCCCGGAAGCCGCTGCAACACCAGGTGCGCTCCAGAGGCGCCGGCGCGCGTGACATGTACGATGGTTTCTGAATCGCTGTAACCGGCTTGCGCCGCCCGCACGACATGGTTACCGGGCAGCAGGTACAGGGAAGAACCGAAATGCAGAGCCAGTAGGGTGCCCGGCGTGTGAATGTGCGCCTGTGCCGGCTCGACCTGCAGCGGTACTCGTCTGAATTGCGACACCAACAGCGCAGCCACCAACAACAACGTCACCAGGACGAACGATGTACGCCGGATCGCGGCGTGTTGCCAGCCGAGGGCGCTGCGGCGGACAAAGCGCGTCAGGACTCCGGCGCTTGAGCTGTCAGCAACCGCGGCCGCGGGCTCCGGCGCATTGATTTCCAGATCGTCGCTTTCCTCAGAGACCGGCGCGTGCACCCGTTCCGGAGGCATAGTCCGGTTACCGGCCAGATGCTGCACCTCCAGTCGTAACAGGGTGCGGGACAGTCCTGTGACGATGAGTTGAGCATCGCCAATGGCAAGCACGTCCTGGAGCGTGAGATGCCGCTCTTCCAACAGGGGCTGTCCGTTCGCCCGTACCGGGCTGACGCCAACTGCGCTGACTGTCCAGGCTCCCTGTCGACGCGCGATGTGCAGGGCCTCGCCCGAATCACACCCGGGCAACACCAGCTCGGCACCCTCGCCGCCGGCGCCGAGCGCATCGACAAACAGCCGCTCGCCGAGTGGCTCGCGCACGCGCACTTCGGCATAGTTGAGAGAACGCACCGAGGCGGAGCCGGCCATGCTCTTACCCGGGGCCGGCTCGTGCTGCATCGTCGTCGGGATCGCTCAGATCGGGTCGGAGCAGGTGACCTTGATGGTCTGTATGTCCTGTCCGGGCGCCACGGTGATCTCGCGCCGCACGTCCCGAAAACCGTTGCGTGTGCCAACGACCACATAACGCCCCGGCAGCAGCGTGATATCGCGCCTGGAGAAGATGCCGAACGAGCCCACCCGGGCGGTTCCAGACTGCGCCCCGACTCGCGTGATCGCGACCTGGGTGGCGTTGTCGGACAACAATGAGAGCCGCACGGGCTTGTCGAAGCCGGGCAGCAATATCTGCAGGCGGGCGATCTGCGAGCGCAGGACCGGTCCGGAGGGCGACTGGCTCTGTGCGGTTTGCAGTAGCGAGCGCGCCTGGTCGCGCACCGCGGGTGCGGCGAGCCGGTCGGGCTGATCGACCAGCTGTTGCAGGCGGGCGCCAAGATCGGCGCGGGCTGCCGCGCGAGCTTTGCCTTCCTGGGCGAAGGCCAGTGTGGGATCACTGGCGAGCGCCGTTTCATAGGTGTGCTCCGCCTCTTCCCACCGCTCCTGACTTTCCAGCGATGAGCCTTTGGCACGGACGGCGGCGAAGCCACGGTTCGCAGCCCCCGCACTGACGCGACGCAGTCCTTCGGCCGCTTCGGCACCGTGAGGCTTCACGGCACGGGCCTTGTTGAAGTCGCTGCGCGCCTCCTCGATGCGCCCGGCACCGAGCGCGGCAAAGCCTGCCCCCACGGCCTTGGCGTAACTGTCGTCATCGAATGCCCTGGCGGCGCGGCTCTGCCCGGCCTGCGCCGCGGCATTATGCGGATCCAAAGACAGCGCCTGGCTGTAGTCCTGGGCGGCGCGTGCGTAGTCGTGCCCCCGTTCCGCATTCTGACCGTCCGCCAGTAGGGGCAGGATGCCGTTCACACTCTGCGTGCGGCGCAGCCCCTCGGTCGCGCGCGAATCGTTGGGATCGATGCGCTTTGCCAGCGCAAAGGCCTGTGCGGCAACCTCCTGCTGTCCGCTGCTCAGCGCCTTGTCGCCGGCAGCGAGTTGCTCTGCAAGGGCCTGTGAGGCGTGGGCTTCGACGTGATCCAACAGCTGCCCGGCGACGGTCAGCCGCTCGATGGCCAACTGCGGATTGCCCGCATCGAGCGCGCCGGCCGACTCCGCTGCGCGCATCTCCGCCGTGGCGAAGTCCGATCCACCCCAACTACCCGCACCGCGCGCCTGGAGCGCCGCAAAGCGGGTGTCGAAGCTTTTGCGCATCGTCTCGAAGCGCTCCTCGAGATCGCGTGCAGCCGCTGCAGGCGTCCCCGCGGCGGTGGCCGCAGCCAAGCCTTCACCCGCAGGCGAATGCTCGGTTGAGTTCGATGCGGCGGCAATCTGCGCAGCAGTCGCGGCGGAATCAGGCGCGGAAGCCGGGGATGCCGGTGACTGCTGGGATCCGAGCGCCGCCTGCAACGGCGCAACCAGCGCCCGCAACTCCGGAGGCAGATCCGCTTCAAAATGCGGCAGCCAGAAGTACACCGCTGCTGCGGCTCCCGCCATCAGACCTAACACGACCCAGGGCCACCGCCGTGGTTGGATGGGCTCGAGCCGCGAGACACGTGGCAGCGCATCCAGCGGGATGTTGTTCCAGGCCACAGCGACCTCGCGCCGACCCGAAGTAACGGGCTCGCGCGGGGTCAGCTCGCCCCGCAGGAACGGGTGGTGTTTGGTATCCCGATCCGGCTGTTCAGGGCGTGCCGGCACAGGCACCCTGGAACGGGTCGCTGCCGGAGTGCCCTGAGTTGGCTCCGTTGCGGGCGCAGGCGGGCCTGAGGCACCCGGCGCTGCGGAGTCAGCGGCGCCCGGGCCCTGCTCGAACCTCTCAGGGACCGGGTCAAGATTGAATACCGGCTCGATGCGCGGCGCAGACCGGCGGTCGAGCTTGCCGCGCCGGTCACGGCCGCCGAAAGTCGAGTTCTCACGTGACGCGGCGTGCGCCTGCTCAGTCGGCTGCGTACGGACCTGCTCAGTCGGTAGCGTACGAAGCTGTTCGCCCGGCTTCTGCGGTGGCTCACGCGATGGTTCGCGCACCGGCTCGCGCGCCTGCTCTCGCGGCAACCCCCGGTCCGGCTGATGGTGCCGTTCGCGGGGCTGCTCAGCAGGTGGTTTACCTATCGACTCGCGGCGCGGATCGCGCAGCGCGCTATGACGGACCGTCCCTTCCCCCGTGTTTGCCGCCGGCACGTCCGAGACAAACATCGTGCGCAGCGCCGCGCCAGCACGCACACTTCCGATCGGGGAGCCTGGGCGATCGCGAGCACTTCCAGGCGACGATCGTGCGGGGCTCGCTGGTTGCGCAGCTGCCGGCGCCACCGGGCGGGCCGCTCGGGGTGGTGCAATCGGCGCGTCTGCGTCTTCCTCCTCCTCAGCAGAGACGGACGTTCCCTCTTCATCAAAGTTGAAGATCAGCGTTTCGTTCAGCGACGCATCAAGCTCATCAATGATCTCGCGCATCGACTGCGGTCGCCCGCGCGGATCCTTCGCGAGCATGCGCATCACCAGCGCATTCAGCAACGGAGGAATCTGCCGCGTGGGCACCAGAGGCGGCACCGGGTCTTCCATCGCGCGCCGTCGGTCGAAGTTGGGGTAGTACGGTGGATAGCCCGAGAGCAGCTCATAGGCCAGCGCGCCAAGCCCGTAGATATCGTCTGCCGGAGTAGGCGGCTCACCCCGCAACTGAGCGGGACTCGCTGTAAACGGGGACATCGCATGTCGCACCGCATCCCGTCCGTTGTCCGCCGCGGCGCCCTTGGCATCCGTCGATGACACGACCGTACCCGCCACCCCGAAGTCCGCCAGGCGCACGCGCGAGCGCGCATCAAACAGCACGTTGCCGGGCTTGAGATCGCGATGGACTACGCCGCGCTCGTGGGCATGCTCCAGCGCCTGAGCAATCTCCAGCAGTACCGGGATGATCTCCAGGAACCCCGAGCCGCGCAGTCGCCGCAGATCCCCGCCCGCGGCAAGCTCCATCGGCAGCACACTGGAGTCGCCGGAATGCTCCGGCGCAAACACCTTCAGTATTCCCGGATGATTCAGGCGGCTGCTGATCTCGTACTCGTGCTGCAGAGCATCCCATGCGGCCACGTTGCGCGTCAGGGAGGGGTTGAGCACCTTGAGGGCGATGTCGACGCCGCGCACGCTGTCATGCGCACGCCAGACCTCGGCCTGGCCGCCCGATCCCAGCTTGGAGATCAGCGCGTAGCGCGCATCCAGCCTTCTGCCGTGGATGGTTTCGACAGCCTCGGTCATGAATCGATGATGCTCCCCGCCGTATCTCGCGGCGGTCGCTGCTGCTGCGTTCGGGCTCTGGCCGGGGCCCACGCCCCGGACCCGTGTGCACGCATTCTGCCGTAACTGATGCTCGCAACGAACTCCGGCATTGTGGGGATGACAGCCTCCTGATCGCTCTTGCCACTATTGAAGCGTTCGCTTGTGACATAACGTGTAGAGTGGCTGCGGGATGCAGCAGGATCAGTGCTTTCATCGTGTTCATCGGGAACGGGCTCGCTCCCGGCGAGGCTGCCGCCCAGCGTGGCCTTGGACCCCGCCGCGACTTCGCGGCACCTGGCCATCAATGCTCCGTCCTGGCGCCCACGTAGATAGCGTACTCACGCCACAATCGCGCACGCAGCTCTGGGTCCGTTTCCGCTTCCGCTGCCTGCTTGAGCCGTCGCGCTACGATCTCATCATCATTCACATCTAGCAGCACGAGGGCCGCGCGGCCATTCCCCGCCACCGGCAGGGTTCCCAGCAATTCGGCATTGGCAGCTCTGCGAGCACGGACCCCACTGTGCGCTGCCAGCTGAGCCGTATCGTTATTCGGCTGGGCTGCCGCAACCGACAGCTGGGGCGCCGCAACCGGTAGCTGGGATGCCCCAGCCGATGCGTACGAATGACTGAGGGTCGCACTGGGACCGGCGGCTGTGACCGGGGATGCCGGTACGGCGGGATCCGGTTTCGTTTTCAGGGCGCAGCCGGACCCGGCGGCCAGCAAAGCCGCGCTCGTCCCGAGCAAAATGACGCGTCGTCCTCTGTGTATTTTCACAGCCTCAGCACAACAATTGCGGTACCGCGGGTAACCGGCGCAAGCAGTATGCCACCGGCGACGCCTCTTCAGACTGGCTCAATGGCTAAACGGTTCCGCGAAGTCGCGGCCCGCAACCTCAAAAGCCGAGATTCAGTTGTGACCCCGCTAGCGCGGGGGGCTGGAACAGCGCCGTATTCGCCGGGTCACGCGCGCGGACATTCAAGCCCAGACGGCGCACGGCGATGCGGAACCGATTGCCCAGCAGCTCGGCCATCGGTCCGGTGCCGCGCATGCGCGTGCCGAAGGAGGCGTCGTAATCTTTGCCGCCTCGCATATTCTGAACGAGTGACATCACGTGTGCCGCGCGCTGCGGAAAATGCTCCGCCAACCACTCGCGAAACAGATCTTTGATCTCGAACGGCAAACGCAGCAGCACGTAGCCCGCCCAGCTCGCTCCCGCCGCAGCCGCCTCAGCAAGAATGTCTTCCATCTCGTGATCCGTGAGAGCCGGAATGACCGGCGCGACCATCACTGCGGTGGGAATGCCTGCGGCGCGCAGCTCGCGCAGGGTTCGTAGCCGGGCCTGCGGTGCCGCGGTGCGCGGCTCCAGCACACGCTTGGTCTCGCTATCGAGCGTCGTGATGCTGATGGATACATTCACCAGGCCCTCACGAGCCATCGGCACCAGCAGATCCAGATCCCGCAGCACCATGGCGCTCTTGCTGATGATGGAAACCGGATGATGGGTTCGAGCCAACACCTCGAGAATGTCGCGCGTGACCCGCAGCCGGCGTTCCACGGGTTGGTACGGGTCCGTGTTAGCCCCGAGCATGATCGACTTGCACACATAGCGCGGATCGGCCAGCTCCTGCTCGAGCACCCGGCCGGCGTCTGCCTTGTAGAACAGGCGCGTCTCGAAATCGATTCCGGCTGACAGGCCCAGGTAGGCGTGGCTGGGTCGGGCATAGCAGTAGATGCAGCCATGCTCACATCCGCGGTAGGGATTGATGGATTGTTCGAACGAGATATCCGGCGAGTCGTTGCGGGTGATCACCTGCCGGGCAGCATCGGGCTGCACCGACGTTGCAACCGAATCCGGCTGCTCCTCTGCGTACCAGCCGTCGTCCACCGCCTCAATGCGTGCCGGCTCGAAACGTCCCGCCGGGTTGGACAATGCGCCGCGCCCGGTCAGGCGCTGATGGCTGTTGACCCGCTGGCTCATAGCGAGAACTGTACACTTATACAGTTACCGCGTAAACGTCGGCGGCCGCTCGCTCCCGCCACGCCGGCATCCTGATGACAAATCAGTGGCTTGGCGAAGCCGGCAGCTTCAGCGCAGGGTGTGCAGAAAGCTACTGAGCACGGTGGGTTCGACGGGCTTCACCAGATAATCGTCGAAACCGGAGCGCGCGGCGCGCTCGCGATCGGCGGGCTGGCCATAGCCGCTCAAGGCGACGATTTTCATGCGCTCGATGGTGTTGTCCGAGCGCAGCCGTTGGGCCAGCTCGTAGCCATCCATGACCGGCAGGCCAATATCCAGAAGGACCACCTCGGGGGAGAAAGAGTGCACAGCCTCGAGCGCGGCGAGAGCGCTATGGACACTCTTGGCCTCGAAGCCATCGATGCTCAGCAGCAGCGCGATACTGTCCGCCGCATCGATATTGTCATCCACCACGAGCACGCGCATGGGTGCGCTGGCCAGGGTGCGACGACCCGCCGCCGTGCCGGCGAGCGCGGCGCCCGAAGCCGGGATCGAGCTAGCCGCAGTGCTGCTTGCCGGTAGCGAGATCGTAAATTGCGCGCCACCGCCCTGTTCTGCGTTGCAGGCCTCGACATGCCCACCATGCATCTCCACGAGCAGCTTCACCAGCGTGAGGCCGATGCCGAGGCCGCCTTGAGAACGGTCGAGCGTGCGCTCCGCCTGCGTGAACAGATCAAACACATGCGGCAGCAGGTTCTCTGCAATCCCGGGCCCACTGTCACGCACCCGCACCATCACCCGATCCTGCTCGCGCCAGGCATCGAGCCAGATCTCGCCCTGCTCGTCGGTGTATTTCGCCGCATTGTTGAGCAGGTTGGCGATGGCCTGTGCGAGACGCGTCAGATCCCCTTCCAGCAGCGTCCCCTGCGGGGGCAGGTTCACATGCAGTTGGTGCCGGCGCGCGCGAATCAGCGGCTGACTGGTATCGAGCGCATGTTGGATCAGCTCTGAGAGCTCGATCGAAGATTTCTTCAGTACGATCTTGCCGCGGATCATGCGCGACACATCCAGCAGATCGTCCACCAGGCGCACCAGATGGCCGATCTGCCGCTCGATGATGGTCCGTGCCCATTGCAGCTGCGGCCGGTCGTCGGAGTGCACGCGCAGGATCTGCGCGGCATTGCGGATGGGTGCGAGCGGGTTGCGCAATTCATGCGCGAGCATCGCAAGGAATTCGTCCTTGCGCTGATTGACTTCTTTCAAGGCCTCCTCGGCCTGACGCCGCTCGGTAACATCCAGGCTGATGCCGACCAGGAAATCATGGCCGGCATCGCGCACGCGCCCGGCACGACAATAGATCCAGCGCAATCCGCGCACCGGGTGGTGGTAGCGGTACTCGGCGTGAGCGCTGCCGCTTGCATCGCAGTCGGCGATCAACATCGGCAGCGCATCGCGATCGCGGCTGTCGATGCGGTTGGTCCAGATCCGATAGCGGTCGCCAGCGTCGGGTTCGAGGCCAAAGAGCTCGTAGGCTTCCGGCGAGAAGAACACCGTCTCGTTGCGCGGATCGAGCTCCCAGGTGCCGATCTGCGCCACGGTTTGTGCCAGCCGCAGGCGCTGCTCGCTGACCGTCATGGCGCGCTCGGACCGGGCCTTCTCGAGTGCCGGCCACATGATCTCGGCCACCCGCCTGGTCAGCTCCACCTCTGCAGAGGTCCACTGGCGGGGATTCGAGTCCACGACACTCAGCGCGGCAGCGAGCGAGCCACCCTGCAACAGCGGCGCGGAGATGATCGCGCCGCCGCCGTTCAGGCCGAACCATGCATCGTACATCTGCACGGTATGCGGGTCCTGCTGGCGCAGATCGGCGATGACCCGGGGCAACCCACGCCCGCCCTCGAGCAACAGCGGCTGGAAATGCGCGATCCGCAGATGGCTCACCTGCAGAGCGGTGCCATCGGCTGCACCCTGCAACAGAATGACCACCTCGCCGCGCGGGTGATCCAACTCGGCGAGCGCCACCTCCGTCGCAGCGAGCCGCTCGCGCAGGCGCAACATCGCCGTACACAACAGCTCGTGCGGATTGTCGATGCGCGCAAAATCAGTTGAGAGCTGCAGCAGGAAAGCGTTGAGATCGTGGCTCTCTCTGACGGCCTGCACATCAGTGCAGGCACCCATCCATTTAATGACGCCGCCGCCCTCGGCGCGCACCGGATTGGCACGTATCAGGTGCCAGCGGAAGGTGCCATCGGCGCGCCGCAGACGCGCCTCAACGCTGAGCTTCTCCTGCGACCCCGGCGCCTGCTCCCACAGTACGCGGACCTGCTCACGCTCCTCTTCATGGAAGATCTCGCCGGGAGGAAACAGCCGCCCGCCTTCGAGCGCCTGGCGCCCGAAGTAAGCCGCTCCCTCGCTATTCAGGTAGCACAACGTCCCGTCGGCGGCACACACCCAAGCGATGTGGGGCAACGCTTCTGCGAAGATGCGGAATTCGGCGGCGCTAACCTCCTCCGGCGGCATCTGCAGTCGTTCCAAGTCCCCTGGCAAATCGACAGGCTGTGCTTCACTTCCCATGGAACCCGGTCTTCGTCATCATGACCTCTCAGGGGTCCATCCAATGCAAACCATTCGAAGCAATCGCCGTGCCCTGGCAGGGGTAATGGGCGGGGCAGTCATCGTGGGCTTTGCGGGCTGTACCGGCCCTGCCCGGATCGTTCTGCCACAGTCGTCCGCACCGAGCGCCGCGGAGATCAGCTTCGATCGACTCGAACAGCGTTATTTCAACGAGATGCTGGCGCTCACCCCTGTGGCAGCCACGGCCCTCGGAGAACATCGTTTCGATGCGCTGCTGGACGATGTGAGTCCCGGGGGTTTCGCGCACCGTGCAGCTCTCGCCGCGCAACTGTCAGCTCAGCTGACCGCCATCGATGCGAATCAGCTGAGCCGTGCACATCAGGTCGATCTGCAGTTACTGCGCGCCGAGCTGGAAAAACAACAATGGGAGATCAACCAGCTGCAGCGGTGGCGCTGGGACCCGCTGCTCTATACGGCCCTCACCGGCAACAGTGTCTACACGCTCATGGCGCGTGATTTTGCACCCCTGCAGGCCAGGCTGCTGAGCGTCACCGCCCGGCTCTCGGAGCTGACGCGGTTGCTCGCGCAGGTCCGTCAAAGCCTCGATCCGGCCCGTGTGCCGCCGATCCACGCGCACACCGCCATCGAGCAGAACAACGGCGTGCTGCAGCTCATCACCCAGCTGGTGGCACCTGAGGTGAATGCGCTGCCGGCGGAGCAGCAGGCCCCTCTCAAGAACGCGATCGCTCACGCCCGGGCGGCAATCGCCCAACACCAGATCTGGTTGGAGAAGAAACTATTACCGGCTGCGCATGGTGAGTTCCGCCTCGGCGCCGCCCTCTACGATAGCGAACTGCGCTATGAGCTCGGCTCGTCGCTGTCGCGTGCCGAGATCCGCGAACTCGCTGATGTGCAACTCAGGCGCACGCGCGGCCGGATGTATGACCTGGCAGCGCAGGTATTGCGCAGCACCGCGGGAACGTGGTCCCTGCCCGCCACTCCGGATCCCGAACAACAGCAGGCGGCGATCGCCGCTGCCCTGGAGCTCGCCTACCAGCGCCAGCCCGCGCGCACTGAAGTGTTGGAGACTGTGCGGCGCGCGCTCACCGACGCCGAAAGTTTCGTGCGCGCCCACGAGCTCGTCACCGTCTACGACGATCCGCTCGAAGTCATCGTCATGCCGGAGTTTCAGCGCGGCGTGTCCCTGGCGTTCTGCGATGCGCCAGGTCCGCTCGATCGCGGCCAACGGACCTACTTGGCGGTGGCGCCGATCCCCCCGGACTGGACGCAGGCCCAGGTGCAGTCCTATCTGCGGGAGTACAACACGCGCTCCATTTACGAGCTCACGCTGCATGAGGCCATGCCGGGACATTACCTGCAGCTGATGCATGCCAACCGCTACCCTTCACCCCTGCGCGCCGTGCTGGCCTCGAACCCCTTCATCGAAGGTTGGGCCGTGTACGCCGAGGGCGTGATGGCCGATGCGGGCTTCCAGGACAACGATCCACTCATGCGTTTGATCCATCTCAAGTGGGATCTGCGCTTCATTGCCAATGCCATCCTGGATCAGGGCGTGCACGCCGAGGGCATGTCGCGGGATGAGGCGATGCGTCTGATGACGCACGATACCTTCCAGCAGGAAAGCGAAGCCGCCGCCAAATGGGTGCGCGCGCAACTGACGGCGGCCCAGTTGTCCACTTACTTCGTCGGATGGCAGGAGCATCGCGCGCTGCGGGAAGAGGTCCAGCAGCGGTGGGGCAAGGCTTTCACACTGAAGCGCTATCATGACGCGCTGTTGGCGCATGGCTCTGCGCCGGTCGGCTATGTGCGCGAGCTGCTGCTCGATCTGCCGATCACCCCGATGACCTCGATCACCCCGGCTGACAAGTTAACCCCCCGCGAGCAGGAGAGCCCATGAGCAAGGACGCAGCGCCTTTGCAGATCCCCGCGCCGGATGCTGGCGCCGAGGCGGCGGCGTGGGCCCGCCAGGGCCAGCTCACCAAGCCACCCGGCTCGCTCGGACGCCTGGAAGAATTGGCGTGCTGGTTTGCGGCGCGGCTGCACACTCCGCTGCCCCGCCTCGAACGATGTGAGATTTTCGTATTTGCCGCCGATCACGGAGTTGCCGGTCGCGGTGTCTCAGCGTTTCCGCAGGCAGTGACCCAGCAGATGTTGAGTAACTTTGCGGCAGGCGGTGCCGCCATCAATGTTCTCGCAAAGCTGCAGGACTGCCGCATCGAGGTGGTCGACGTCGGTGTGTCCGCCGAGGGTGCGCCACCGGCTGGGGTGCGCGCTGCGAAAGTACGCGCTGGCACCCGTGACCTGTGCAGCGAAGCGGCGATGACCGAGACGGAATTCACCGCTGCGCTCGCCGTGGGTGCGCACTGTGCGCGCGAAGCGATAGAGCGCGGCACTCAACTGCTGATCGCAGGTGACATGGGCATCGCCAATACGACCTCTGCGGCTTGCCTCATCTGCGCACTCACCGGTGCACCGATCGAGGAGGTCGTGGGCCGCGGGACGGGGATCGACGATGCGGGTCTGGCACGCAAGGTGCGCGTGGTCGCTGCGGCGGTCGCGCGCGTCAGGCAGCACCTCGGCATGAGTGCGAGCAGTGTGCCCGCGATCGGACCACGAAAGTTGCGGATGACAGGCGCTCCGGCTCGTCAGCTGCTTGCGCACTTAGGTGGGCTCGAGCTGGCAGCCATGGCAGGCCTGTATCTGGAGGGGGCCCGCTGCGGGGTGCCGCTGTTGCTCGACGGTTATATCTCGGGTGCCGCAGCACTGGGTGCCGCAGCCATGGATGCGGATGTGATGCATTGGATGCTGGCCTCACACCGCTCTGCGGAGACCGGCCACGCCGTAGCGCTCGAAGCCCTGGGACTGCGACCGCTGTTGGATCTGGGAATGCGGCTGGGCGAAGGCAGCGGTGCCGCGCTGAGCGTAAGTCTGATCCGCGCAGCCTTGCACCTGCATGCTGAGATGGCCACCTTTGCCGAGGCCGGCGTGGCCGGCGCGCTCGCTTCGCCCCCGCAATGAGTCTGCGCGGGCTGCGCATCGCCGCCGCTTTTCTTACGCGCATCCCGCTGCCGCCGCTGGCCGAAGTGCAACCGGCGCAGCTGTCACGAGCCGCTGGCTGGTTTCCGCTGATTGGCGGCGCCATTGGCGCTGCGGTGTACGCCGTGCTCAGGGCCACCGGGCACCTCGGGCTGTCATTCGGCGCTACCGATTCACTGCTGGCTGCCGCGACGGGACTTGTGGCCTGGATATGGCTCACAGGCGCGCTGCACCTGGATGGCCTCGCCGATCTGGTCGACGCACTGGCCGCCAGCCATCGTGACCCAGCACGCTTCCCGCAGGTGCTCGCCGATCCGCACCTGGGGACTTTCGGTGCCGTCGCGGTCGTCGCAGTTCTGCTTCTGAAGCTCGCGGCACTGACCCGGGTGGCGGAGAGTGCGCCCCATGCGATCGTACTGATCGCGGCCTGGGCGAGACTGGGTCCGCTCGCCTGGGCTCAGTGGCTGCGTCCGCTGAAGTCAGGTCATGGCGCGCGCTTCGCACAGCAGCTGCAACCGGCCTGGATTGCAGTCTGGACGATCGCATTGCTGCTGTTGAGCGCGTTGCTGGCACCGGTTCTCTGCCTGGCGCCGGTCATACTCGGAGCGTTTGGCTTGTGGCTGCACTGGAGGGTTGGAGGGCAGACGGGGGACTGCCTCGGCGCGGGCGTGGAAGTCACCGAGAGTGCGCTGCTGCTGGCGCTGGCCATCACGGGGCCCGCAGGCGCCCTGCAGCCCCCGTCGTGGTTTTGAGAGGGCAGCGCTACAGCGGCTTCAACCGCAGTGGCAGCCCCGCGACCACGAGGAAGACCTGGTCACACAGCGCGGCGACGTCCTGATTCAAACGCCCATGCTCGTCCTGGTAGCGCCGCGCCGCTGCCGCGAGCGGCACGATGCCGGCGCCGACCTCATTGCTGACCAGGATGGTCTCAGCGGAGCATTCGGCGAGCGATGTCAGCAAGTCCGCGCGCTCATGGGCCCAGAGCGCCTCATCCGGGTCCCACGCTGATGCGCTCGGCGCTGCAGGCGCCGGCCACAAGCAGTTACTGATCCACAGCGTGAGGCAATCGATCAGCAGCACACCCCCGCCCGCAGCAGCTTCCTCGCGCAGGGCCAGGCCCAGATGCACCGGCTCTTCCCTGACACGCCAGTGAGTCGGCCGCTCTCGACGGTGAGCGCAGATGCGCGCTGCCATCTCCGCATCGCTGGCTATGCCCGTTACCACGGTGCATACCTGTTGGGAGCGCTCGTTCGCCCAGTGTTGTGCCAGAGAGCTCTTCCCCGAGCGCGCCGCCCCGATCAACAGTGTCTTCATGGATGATCCGGCCCGCGCGCAGGCTGGGCGCCGACGAACGACACGATGGCCTGCGCAACGGCCGCGGGATCCTCGTGATGCATCATGTGACCCACTCCTGGCAAGCTGAGTGCTCGTGCATCATGGAATGCGGTCTGTAACAACTCGTCACCAAAATATTGTTCGCGCCGCTCGCGGTGCGCGGACAGGGAGCCTGTCAGCAGCAACATCGGAGCGCGCATGCGCAACCAACAGGCTACCGCTTCCTCGCGCCGATACAGGATCGGATTGACCCAGCGGTGACGCGGATCGAAGACGAGCCGCACGCCACCGGTCTGCTCATCGGGGCAGGTCCAGGCCCGGGCGAGAAACCCGGCCTGTGGCGCGGACAGGCGCGGATTGCGACGCACCAATAGCTGCGCCAGCTGCTCCACCGAGCGATAGGCTCCCGGAGTGCCGGCGCTGCGCAGCTCATCCAGCCACTGCGCAAAGCGCGCCGGAGCTTCCTCCGGCTGGGTCGGCTGCAGGCCGACTCCTTCGAGGTTGACCAGCCATTTCAAGCGCTGCTCGCGTATCCCGCCATACAGGGCCGCGACGTTGGCACCCATGCTGTGGCCGATGACCCCGGCGGGTGAATCGGGACAGAGCAGAGCGAGCAGCGCCTCGAGGTCGGCCAGGTAATCGGGAAACCAGTAGCCGCCGGGCGCCCATTCGGTCTGGCCGAAGCCGCGCCAGTCCGGCGCGGCCAGTGACCAGTCCGGTGGCAGAGCATCAACCAGAAACTGCCAGGTGTCCGCACTGTCCATGTAGCCGTGAAGCAACACGACGGGCCTCGGGTCGTGCCCCTCCCACCACAACATCCGGTGTTTGAGTCCGCGGATCGACAGCCACCGGGTTTGCGGAATGCGACGCGGTTGGTAGGTCACACGCGTAACCCGTGTATGCTGCAACACATGAACGAGCCGCAGCTCGACGCCGCCCTTCGTGCGGGCAACCCGACACAGGAGGAGCGTACCTGGGCGATGCTGACACACCTGTCGGCCTTCGCAGGTCTGGTACTGCCCTTCGCCGGCAATATCCTCGGTCCGCTGGCGATCTGGCTGGTACGCCGCGAGCAATCGCCGTTCGTCGCGGAGCAGGGGCGGGAGTCTCTCAACTTCAACATCTCGGTGACACTCGCGGCCATCGTGTGCAGCCTGCTGGTGTATGTATTCATCGGCATCCTGCTCGGACTGGCGCTGTTTGTTTACTGGCTGGCGATGACGATTCTGGCCGCCATCCGTGCCGGCGAGGGCGTGCCGTATCGCTATCCGTTCACCCTGCGGCTGATCAAGTAAGCCGCATCAGGCGCCCAGGAACATCTGGTACGCGGGATTGGCCGTCTCCTCGAAATAGGCGTAGTGCAGCTCATTCAGGTGCGCGACGAAATCGCCGCGTTCCGCGGGCGGCACCTGGATGCCCGCCAGCACGCGACCATAGTCCGAGCCGTGATTACGGTAATGAAACAGGCTGATGTTCCAGCGCGCGCCGATCGCGCGCAGGAAACGGGTCAGCGCGCCCGGCCGCTCGGGAAATTCGAATCGATATAACAGCTCATGCGCGATGCCGCGTGCATGTCCTCCGACCATGTAACGCACGTGCAGTTTCGCCATCTCGTTGTCGGTCATGTCTGTGACCGCGTAGCCGGCGGCGCGCAACTCCTGGATGACGCTCTCACGCTCACGGCGGCCCTGCGCGATAGCGAAGCCGACGAAGATCTGCGCGGCGTGGCCCGCCTCGTAGCGGTAGTTGAATTCGGTGACGCTGCGTCGCCCGAGCACTTCGCAGAAATGCAGAAAGCTGCCCGGTTGCTCGGGAATGACGACCGACAGCAATCCTTCGCGTTCGGCGCCGAGATCGGCACGCTCGGCCACATGACGCAGCCGGTCGAAGTTCATGTTGGCGCCGCTCGTGATCGCGACGAAGCGCCGCTCCCGGCAGCCCTCGCGCGCGACATACTTGCTGACGCCTGCCACCGCCAGCGCCCCTGCCGGCTCGACAATCGAGCGGGTGTCCTCGAAGACATCCTGGATGGCCGAGCAGATCTCGTCGGTATCCAACAGCAGAATCTCATCGACATGGGCCTGGCAGAGCGTGAAGGTTTCCGCACCCACGCGGCGCACGGCCACACCGTCGGCAAAAATGCCGACCCGCTCGAGCGTGATACGGCGGCCGGCCTGCAACGATGCGTGCATGCCGGCCGCATCACGCGGCTCCACCCCAACGATGCGGATATTGGGATAGAGGTATTTGACGTACACCGCGATACCCGAGATCAAACCGCCGCCGCCCACGGGTACGAAGATGGCATCGAGATTGCCGCCGGTCTGGGCCAGCACTTCCATGCCGATGGTGCCTTGCCCGGCGATCACATCGGGGTCATCGAATGGGTGCACAAACACCAGGTTGCGTTCGCGCGCCAGGGTTTGGGCGTGCTCGAAGGCGCTGTCGTAGTCATCCCCGTGCAGCAGCACCTCCGCACCCAGATCGGCGACCGCGCGCACTTTGATGTCCGGGGTGGTTTCCGGCATCACGATCACGGCGGGAATGGCGCGGCGGCGCGCGGCAAGCGCCACGCCCTGAGCATGATTGCCGGCCGAGGCGCACACGACGCCGCGGCGCGCGGATTCCTCGGGCAGCTGGGCGATGCGGTTGTAGGCGCCGCGCAGCTTGAAAGAGAAAATCGGCTGCAGGTCCTCGCGCTTCAGCAACACCTGATTGCCCAGCCGGCGGGAGAGGCGCGCAGCCTCATCGAGGGGCGACTCGATCGCCACGTCATACACGCGCGCCTTGAGAATCCGCTCGATGTAAGGGCTTGCCACGACCGTCTCGCCATGCAGGGGAACCTGCGAGCTTAGCGACTTTTGGCCGCGGAATCCTCCGTCGTGGCCCGTGCAGCGCCGTGGCCCGTGAAGCGCTGCGACTCGCAGGGGCTGCGGCTAACGCGCAGCGCTCGCGGTGCTGGCCTCGGCTGCCGTGCCCGCACGGCGCTCGGCGCCTGACGTCACGCGCACCTCGGCAGCCGCCGTCGGCAGCGCCGGTGCGGCATCGGTCATCTCGGGCGGCCCCGTAATCTCCACGATCCGAAACGGTGGTTGCTGCGGAAATTTCTGCAGCAGCAGCGGCATCGCCACGTTGTATACCGGGATTCCGGTACTGGTGCGGCCCTCGAGGCAGCCATGATGCGCGTGCCCATGGAACACGACGTTCACGGGGTGGCGATTGAGGGGCTCCTCCAGACGGCTCGTGCCCAGGTAGGTGTAGATCTCCAGCGGCTCGCCTTCGACGGTCGCGCGAATCGGCGAGTAGTGCAGCATGGCGACGCGGCGCGTAGTGCGCAGCCGCGCCAAGGCGCCCTCGAATTTCAACGCCTCATCGATCGCTTCCTGCACATAGTGCTTGGTTGCAGGCTCGCCCCAGGCACCGAGTGTTGCTCGCCCGAAGCCGCCGGCGAAGCCCTTGGCACCCGCAATGCTGAGGCCGCCGAGCTCCAACGCTTCCCCGTCGAGCACCTTAACGCCCGCCGCGGTGAGAATGCGGCACACCTCGACGTGCTGACCTGACTCGTAGTCATGGTTGCCGAGCACCGCAACGATGGGAATCGAGACGGCCGCGCGCAGCTCCTGCGCCAGTACGTTGGCCTCCTCTGGTAAGCCGTAGTCCGTCAGGTCGCCACACAGCAGCAGTGCATCCGCCCGCGTGTTCACCGGTGATAGCAGCGGTTGCAGCGTGCCCTGCGAGGTCTTTTTGACATGCAGGTCGCCCACTGCAGCCAGGCGCATTGTTTGCTTACTGTCCAGCTCTAAGCCCTCCGGGCGCAGATCAGAGCAATATCTATGCCTATCGGCACCCTCTGCGAGGCATCACCCGGGGCGGCGTCTGACCCGGCCGTGCGCGATTTTTACGTGCACATCATGCAAGTACTGAATGCGTCCGCTTTACCCTACCTCGTCGGGGGCGGTTACGCGCTCGGCCATTACACGGGCGTGGCGCGCGATCCCAAGGACTTTGACATCTTCGTGCGACGGGAGGTTTACGACGCCGTCATGGATGTGCTGGCGGCAGCGGGCTGTCGCACCGAGCTCACCTTTCCGCACTGGCTCGGGAAAGCGGTCTGCTCCCGCGGCTACGTCGATGTGATTTTCAACTCGGGTAACGGCATCGCGGCGGTCGATGAGGACTGGTTCCGTTTTGCCGCGCGGGCTGAGGTTTGCGGCGTGCCGGTACTGCTGTGCCCCGCCGAGGAGATGATCTGGTCGAAAGCCTCCATCATGGAGCGCGAACGCTTCGACGGCGCTGACATCATGCACCTGATGCTGAGGCGCTCGGAGCAGCTCGACTGGAAACGGCTGCTGCGGCGCTTCGGCAGCCATTGGCGCGTGCTGTTGGTGCACCTGTGCCTGTTTGGTTATGTGTACCCTTCCGAACGCGCGCGCATACCCCACTGGTTGCTGCGCGGACTCACCTTGCGCCTGCAGGATGAGGAGTGCCGCGCGGCACCCGCCGAGCGCATCTGTCAGGGCACCCTGCTGTCGCGCGAGCAGTACCTGATGGATGTGCAGGCATGGGGCTTTCTGGATGCGCGCCATACCGAGCTCAGCACAATGTCGGATGAAGACATCGAGCACTGGACCGAAGCCATTGCGAACGCCGCCGGGCACTGACACGCCCTGCACGGCGCGGGGTGTGCTCAACCCTTCGAGCCGCGTACCACGAAGCGGAATTGCGTCTTGCCGATCATGACGCTGTCGCCATCCTTGAGCGGCTGACGGGTGACGCGCCGATTGTTGACCAGCACGCCATTGGTGCTGTTCAGATCCTCGATGATGGCATGTGTGGGTCCTGACAGGATCACCGCGTGATGCCGGCTGATGAACTTCGCATCGATCTGCAGATCGTTGTCCGGCGTGCGCCCCACGCTGGTCTTGCGACCGAGTACGTGCACCACTTCGGATTCACCATCTACCCGGATCAGCAGACGCGTGGTGCCATCGGCAGCCGGTTCGTGACTGTGCTCGCTGCCGTGATCCATGCGCGTAATGCTGCGCTGGATGTGTCCGACCAACACCGCGCTGTTCGCTGTTTCCTGCTCGAGGTGCTGAATGAGATTGTCGCGTTCGGCGAGGGCATTGCGGGCCTGCTCGGCAGTGGTACGCCACTCGCGGTTGTTGCCCTCCAGCTCCTCGAGGCGTGCATTGCGCTCGAGCGCCTCGGACTCCAGGCGGTTGATGGTCTCGGTCGCGGCGCGCAGCGCACTCTGCAGCTCCTCGTCATGGGCCGCCGTGGAGTTCGCTTCGGCCTGCAGTCGGCGCATGATGTCCTGCTGCTGGCTGAGTCGCTCCTCGAGCTCTACGATGCGGGCGCCAGCTGCCGTCGCATGCGCCACGTGATTGCTGCGTTCCGAGGTGGCCGCGTACAGGGCGGTCTGTGCGGACTTCAGCTCCTCGCGCACCATGACGATCTCGGCTTCGAGCTGCTCGGCGCGCCGCCGCTGCACCGGGATGAGCAGTTCCAGCTCCTCGACGCGGGTCTGCGCGGCCCGCGCCGCCGCTTCCTGCTGATCGCCACGTCCCTGCGCTGCCTTGATCGCCGCCTCGAACGATGCGGTCGTGCTGAGCAGTTGTGTGCGCTCGGTCGCGGCCCGCTCCAGCTCGCCACGCAGTTGCGTCGCGGCGATCTGCTGCTGGGCGAGGGTGCTTTCCAGGACCTCAATGCGCTCGTTGCGCTCGCTCAGAGCGCCCTGCAGGGACGCGACATTCTGCTGGGTATCATCCCGGGCCCGCTCGACCTCATTGAGCTGCTCGGATTTCTGAGCCAGTGCGGCCGTGAGCGCGCTGACCTGGCTCTCCAGGGTGGCGATGCGGGTAACGCGCTCGCGCAGCTCGGTTTCAAGCTGGCTGACACGCTCGGTATGCTCCGCGACGCTCGCCTGCAGACCGGCCATGTGCTGCTCGCGCTGCGCCACATCGCTGTCGAGCGTCGCCACCAGGTCCTCGAACACCGAACGCCGGCCTTCCATCGATTGCAGGGTCTCGAAGTACTCCGCGGCTCGTTCCCGCGTCGACTCCAGCTCCCGCTCGATGAGCGAAAGTGCCCGTGCCTGCTCAACCAGTTGCGCGCTGAAGCGCTTGTTGAGATCGGCGACCTGCTGCCGCGTATCCCGATGAGTCGTGTCCACGAGACTGCGGGCATCACGCTGCGCAGCCTCGAGCAACAGCTGGGTTTCCCGGTTGGTGGTTTCGATGCGCGTCTGCGCGTCCTGATTGGTCGCAGCGATGCGGGCATCCGCATCAGCGCGCGCGGCCGCGACGCGCTCCTGCGCCTCCCGACGGGCGCCCTCGAGCTCGCTCTGGGCTTCGCTCCGCGTCCTCAGCAGCTGTTCCTGGGATTCCTGCTCGAGACTGGCCACGCGTGCTTCGGCATCGCGCATCAGTATGGCCAGCCGGTCCTCCGCATCCCGCGACAGTGCGACGATCTGCGCCTGTGCCTGCTGGCGGGTCGCCTTGATTTCCTCTTCCAGGCGCAAATTGCGCGCGCTGAGCAGCGCGTTGGTATTGGTATCGCGAGCCC
This sequence comes from uncultured Pseudomonadota bacterium, assembly GCA_963839055.1. GTDB lineage: Bacteria > Pseudomonadota > Gammaproteobacteria > Steroidobacterales > Steroidobacteraceae > 13-2-20CM-66-19. The sequence goes on from CAWITP010000001.1 coordinate 660,261, forward strand.
GCTGCGTTTCGGTAGCTGCGTCGCGCTCCTGCAGCACCTGCTCGAGCTCGCTGATGCGCAGCTGCGCCGCAGTCGCATGCGCCCGCGCCTCATCCGCATCGTCGGCCAGCGCACGGGCCTGTTGTTCAGCCGCGTTGCGCTCGCCGAGCGCCACATCGAGGGCGCGCTCGATTTCGGCGAGCCGTTCGCTCTTGCGGGTCAGCCGCTCTTCCACATCGCGCAAGGTCTTCGCGAGCCCCTGCAGATTGACCTCGAGGCGCGCGCGGCTGTGATCAAGAGCCGCAGCCCCGTCTGCTGCCGGCCTCGACGTACGCGCCGGCGGGAGCGGGATATGCACCGTATCGTTGATATGGTCGAGGTCGGGCGGTTGGGGTCGGGCAGCCGGGCTGGCCGTGACCTCGTGCGAAGCTACCGCGGCAGCAGCGGAGGCAACATTGGCCTCGTAGCCCATGACATCGAGCACCGGCAGCTCGGCGGTGATTTCCAGTTCGTCGTCAGACGCCACTGATGGGCGTGGTTGCAGGCTCATCGCCAGTCTCCTCGCGCATCCGGCCACGCACGGCCGGCTTCCCCTCTCCTTCCTTTGGTTCGGAGTTTAGCCGTACACAGCTTCGGAGGCATGACTCAAACTCAACTAATTGAACGTCCTGCGGACTGAATGTGACATAACAGATTCAGCGTCGAATGCAACCCCTTACGCCACTTCTGCGGCGTGGTCGACTCTAACCGCGCAGAAAGTCGCGCATCGCATCCAGCACGGACTCGGGCGCTGCAGCGAACACGCCACCACTCTGCTGCGGCAAATCAACAATGCGTGCCCGCGGCAGCACTTCCCGCACTCGCGCGGTCGCGTCCCAGTACTCGTCCCGGGGACGCAAGACCAGTGCCGGCTGGGTCACCTGGCCCAGCCGATCGCGCGCCGCATATTGCTGCGCAGCGGCCAGAGCGCCGTTGAGTTGCACGGCGCTGCGCAGGCGCTCCGCAAAAGCACGCACCCGAAACTCGAGCGGCACGGCAGCACCATACACGTCCAACATCCGTCGCCATTCAGCGACAAGTTGCGCGCCATCGTCGGAAATCACCGCGTGAGCACGCCGCAACGCATCGCGCTCCCGATCGTCCAACAGCGGCACGGACACGAGCACCACCTTGCGGATTTGCGGTCGGCCGATGGCGAGCTCCGCGGCAAGCAGCGATCCGGACTGGTATCCGAGCAGATCGATCTGACGAAAGCGCATCATCTCGAGAAAGTCACGGATGGCTGCCGCATATTCATTGAGCGTGATGCGACCTGGCGGCGCATCAGATTCGCCAAAGCCCGGCAAATCCGGGGCGTACACGGAGCGTTCACGACCGCTCAGCACGAGCAGGCGCTCGAACTCGCGGCCACTCGCACCGAACTGATGCAGACACAGCAGCGGCGTGCCTTCCTCGAAGCCGCCGCCGGGAGGAATGGCATTGTGCACATGCAGCTGACCGAAGCGGCTCTCGAAATAGCCGCGGCGCACGCGCGGTGCGGAGTCGGGCTGCCTCGAGGTGACAGTGCCTTTAGCCATGAAAGTGCTCCTGGATCACGAAAGTCGCCTCTGCGGCTTGCGCTCATGCCGCCGGCAAGTCGAAGCTGACGCGAGCTTCGAGCCTGGGCGAATTCTGGCACGGCCGGCGCGCAAAGGAGACCCAATGATCAAGCTACTGGCCCTGTTACCTGCAGTGCTGCTGAGCGCCTGCGGCGTGGCCGATACGGGCGCAGCTGCGGCGACCGAAGCGGCGGCCCGCGCGCAGGAGCTGCGCGCAGGTCAGCAGGCGGAAGCGCGCGTTCGACAGCAGCTGGATGCGGCCTATCAGCAGGCGGGTGAACAACGCAAGGCAGCGGAAGCCGCCTCTCAGTAAGCACCGCAGACGTAAACGCGAGCTCGTAGCGCGCGGCACGACCCTTCGCGTTGGCCACGACTGGCGTGGCCGCTGATCGAGGCTGCAGTTCTCTCAGCAGCTAACGCCTCCCGCGCTTGCCCGCCACTCGGCGCCCACGAGTACCAACCCGACTCCGAGTCTTGCTCATCGAGCGTCCGCGTGCTGCGCTCTTCGCCCGTGCTGAACTCTTGCCTCGCGCTGCGCTCTTGCCGCGTTTCGCGGCCGTCTTCCTTCCCGACTTCGCGCTGGCGCTTTTCCTGGCTGCTGTCTTTCCAACGGAAGTCCTCGCGCCGGCATGGCGCTTGGTGGCGGACTTTCTCGTGTCGGACTTTCCCATAGCAGACTTTCCCGTAGCAGACTTTCTCGCCGCGGATTTTCTCGCCGCGGATTTTCTGCCCGCGGACTGCGTACCGGTCGACGTTTTCGCCGCCGCTGCAGGTGCAGGCGAGGCCTTCTGCGCAGCGGCCGCTGTCTTCTCAGCCACAACGGCAGACTCCACCACGGCGATCGCGCCCCCCTGCGGGTCCAGAAGATTCACGATCCAGGCACCGCCCGGTACTTCCATCGGACCGTTCAGGATGCGTCCGCCGCCCGCCTTCACGGCCGCTGCCGCCTTGTCCACATCCGTGACGCGTGCATAATTCAGCCAGCCGGGCGGCGTGGCGTTATCACGCACTTTATACATGCCGCCAACATCCTGACCGTCATGGCTGAAGAGCTGGTACAGCCCCATGGGGCCCATATCGTGCGCAGCACCCCGACTCCAGCCAAACAGCTGCGTGTAGAAGCTGACCGCGCCCTCCAGATCGGTGGTCGCCAGCTCATGCCAGGCGAAATCGCCCACTGCGCCCGCGGCAGGCATGGCGCCATCGCCGCTGGCTGCGGGCGTGAACACCGCAAAGGTCGCACCCGCCGGATCTGCCAGCACGGCAAACCGACCGACGTTGGGAATGTCCGCGGCAGGCTTGCAGACCCTGCCCCCCAGTTTGCCGACCATCTGCGCGGCCGCATCGACATCCGGTGTGCCGATGTACACCATCCACTGTGCCGGCGCGCCCGCGTCATAGCCCTGAGGCAGCGGCATCAGTCCGCCGACGCGTGTTTTGCCCGACATCCACAGTGTGTAATCGGGCATGCCCGAGGGTTCGGTCTTCCACGGCATCAGCCGGGTATAGAAGGTTATGGCGGCCGCCGGGTCGGATGCCAATAGCTCGTGCCACACGAAACGGCCCCGTAGATCGGTGTTGCTCATGGCCCCTTCTCCTTCTCTCTGTGAGCGGCGTGTCGTTGTGAAGCGGTGCGCGCTGACATTGTAGCGCTACGCCTGCAACGCGACGAAGTCTCCCACGAAAACTCCCCTCACTTCCGTACCGGAACATAACTGCGCGTGCAGCGTCAGGCGCGCCCGTCCACGGCGCCGGTACAGAGCCTGAAAGCGCCGCCACGCCAGCTCGTCGGAGAATTCGCAGCGCGCCGCGAAATCCCCACTGATCGGCCGCTCATACTCCATTGCGCTGCGCTGGATGAGCAGCTGCCCTGGGGTCTGTGCTGCCTGCATGCGCAGATGCAGCAACGCCCAGGCCGACAAGGTGGCGAGCACGACGCCGCTGCCGCCGAACACGGTCTGGCTGTGATTGATGTTGGGACCGAACGGCGCCCACAGGAGAACGCAGCGCGGACTCGCTTCCCTAACCTCCATACCCATCGCAGCGGATAGCGGAATGGCCGCGTGCAGGTAGTCCTGCAGATCACGGGCGTGCTGTGAGGACGGAAGCAGTACCGGGCTCGCCATAACCAGAAATCGCTCAGGGTGTGGTGGAGGTTGGGCCGATGGTCTCGGCGGCAAGCGCTGTGCCACTGAGAACCCGCTCGCGCCAGATGATGTACAGCCCGCTCACGATCACGATGCCGCCACCCAGATACACACGGGCCGTTGGCAGCACCCCCCAGATCATGCGGTCGGCCACCATCCCCCACAGCAGCGCGGTGTACTCGAACGGAGCGATGACCGAGGGCGGAGCATAGCGGAAGGCCTCCGTCAGCAGATGTTGACCGATGGCGGCGAATACTCCCAGCACCGCCAGCAGGATCCAGTCCTCGCGGCGCACCGGCACCCATTGCGGGAGCGCCAGCAGGGTCGCAAACAGCGTGACCAGGCCGATCATCCAGAACACCACGCTGGAGGTGGTGTCACTGCGCGTGATGACACGCAGCGCAATCTGATTGCAGGCGTACATGATCGAGGCCACCAGAGTGGCCAGTGCCCCCAGTGAGATCATGTGACGCGGTGAGGGATGCAGAATCGTCACGACGCCGATGAGTCCGACGGTAATGGCTGCCCAGCGCCGCCAGTCCACGCGCTCACCGAGCAAGGGCACTGACAGCGCGGTAACGATGAGCGGAGCTGCCAGGAAAATCGCATAGGCATCGGCCAGCGACAGACTGCGCACGCCGTAGATGAACCCGAGCAGCACAATCAGCATGAGCAGCGCACGCAGCAGGTGCATCGGGAAGCGCACGGGGCGCAGCTCCAGCAGCCGCCGCCGCAACAGCAGCGGCAACAGCAGAAATGGCAGGGAGGCACCGCCGCGCAGCGCCGTGAGCTGCAGAACCGGATAGTGCGAGGCGAACAGCTTCAGTACCGAATCCATGCCGCAGAACGCGATCACGGCCAGCAGCATCATGCCAATGGCTTTGAACGGCCGCCTGGCCGGCGGACCGGTCATAGCCGATCAGGCCGTCGGATCAGCTTCGACGGTGACGACCGGCTCGGTGTGGGGTGTCGCATCGAGTGCCGCCGCAAGAGGTGCGGGCGCCGGCGGCACGCTGCGATAGCCGCTGCCCAGGAGGCTCGCCTGCAGCGGGAACGCACTCGCCAGCGAGACCAGCAACGACGACGCATAGGGCACGGACTGTACCAGCAGTACCAGGACCCACGCGAAGCGGTCCGGACCCTGCGTCATGCTCCACGCGAAGCGGTCTGCAACCTGCAGCGTCCACGGCGGATGCGACACGCCCCAGGCGCACAACCACAGGCATAGCATCATCACGGTCTCATCCCGCGCGCTCGACAGTGCCTGCAGCAGCCGCTGCGAAGTGCCCGCCTTCGGCGTGCGGAAAAACGGCTCGCGCCGCGTGCACAGTCCCTTCAGCACGGCCGTGCCGATGGTGTGGGTGAGCGCCAGACCGGCGATTGCCGCGGCGAAGGTCTGACGGAAGTTCGCACCGACCTGCGCCCGGTACAGATGCACCAGCTTCGCGAGCTTGAAAGTGAACAGCGACAGCGGCAACACCGAATACAGCACCAGCGGAGGATCCACCTGGCGTGGTGCGAGCAACATCGCAGCCGACCAGACCAGCGCTGCGATGTTGAACAGCAGGTTACAGCCATCCGCTACCCACGGCAGCCAGCCCGCGATGAAGTGATAGCGCTGCCCGGGCGCAAGCGCCCCGTCGTCGGTGAACAGCGAACCCGCATGACGTTTCAGGATCTGCATGGCTCCGTAGGCCCAGCGGAAGCGCTGCTTCTTGAAGTCGATGAAGGTATCGGGCATCAACCCGCGTCCATAGCTGACCGGCACGTACTGCGCTTCGTAGCCGGCCTCGAAAACCCGCAGTCCGAGCTCGGCATCCTCGGTGATACACCACTCCGCCCAGCCGCCGGCGCCGCGTAGCAGGCGCGCGCGCACCAGGGTCATGGTGCCGTGCTGAATGATGGCATTGCGTTCATTGCGCGTGATCATGCCGATATGAAAGAAGCCGCGGTACTCGGCATAACACATGGCTTTGAAGGCATTGAGGCACTCATCGCGGTAGTCCTGCGGGCCTTGCACCACTCCCAGGCGCTCGTCGACAAAGGCGGGCACCAGATCCCGTAACCAGCGCGGATCGACCACATAGTCGCTGTCGATCACCGCGATGATCCGCGCATCGTCGGCGGTCTGCTGCAGGGCGAAATTGAGCGCGCCGGCCTTGAAGCCGGCGAGCGGTGCGACGTGATGGAAGCGGAAGCGCGCACCCAGCCGGGTGCAGTGCGCCTCGAGCGGGCGCCACACGGCCTCATCCGGCGTGTTGTTATCGATCACCAGTACTTCGAAGTCCGGATAATCGAGTCGCGCCAGCGCATCCAGCGTCTCGATGACCATGTGCGGCGGCTCGTTGTAAGCCGGCACGTGGATCGAGACCTTGGGCAGGGGTCCGGCTGCGGGGAAGCTCGCCGGCGCGAGCCGCCGGCGCGAGCTGACCCACTGCGACTCAGCCCATTCGTGTGCTTCGGCCAGCAGCACGAGAAACACGCCCAGCATGCCCAGCAGCAGCAGCACGCCCGATACTACGCTCGAGACCGTCATGTACTGCTGTGTGAAGTCGTAGAACACCCACACGGTAATGGTGGCGGCGGCATACACCACGACGGCGAGGAAGGTGCGACCGCGGTTGCGCAGCGTATTGCTGTTGAAATAGAAGACAAACAGCACCAGCAACGCCACCGCCACCGAGATGGCGGCGAGTGTGTGCCACACCGGTACCCGCACGATCGGCTCGGAGAAGGCGAACTTCGGATGCCGGCTGACGTCGTAGACGCCCCAGTACGACCCCGGCGAGCCCTCCTGGTAAGCCTTCCAGGGCTGATCGAAGGCCTCCATGAGGTAATAATCGATGTGCTCTTTCTCGGCGCGCGCCAGAAAGCGCCGCAGAAACAGCGCCTCGTTCGCATCCGATGCCACCGCCGCGACGCGCGTGCGGCCGTGACTGGGCCAGCCCACCTCGGCAATGATCACCGGAGTGTGCGGAAACGACTTCTGCAGGCGTCGGAACTGCTCGAAGGAGTAGCCGACCGCTTCCTCGACGCCCTTGCCCTCCCAGTAGGGCAGCAGGTGCACGCCGATGAAATCGACATGGCGCACGAGCTCCGGATGCTCGAGCCAGACGTGCGGCGGCTCGGCCGTGCCGACCGGCTGCGCGATCGCCGCGCGCGCCCGGTCCAGGTAACTCTCCAGCTGCTGCAGCGGCACGTAGCCGTTCAGGGCCACTTCGTTGCCGACGAACACGCGCATGACGTTGGTATGCGTGCGCGCGAGCTCGATCGCCTTCGCGAGCTGCTGCTCATTGGCATCGCGATGGTCATCGATCCAGGCGCCCACGGCGACATTGATGCCGCGCCGGCCGGCGAGCTGCGGCACATCATCGAGCGGACTCTCGACGCTGTAGGTGCGCACCGTGTTGACTTTGCCGGCGAGCAGGCGCAGGTCCGAGTCGACTTCGCCCTCGGTGGGCATCAGGTGGTGGGTGGGGTCCTCGCCGAGACGGAAGGGCGAGAAGGAGAAACCCTGGATGTGCGCAGGCCACGGCGGCTCAGCCGTCGGCCGGTTGAGCCACGCCCACAGGGCGCAGGTCAACGCTGCGAAGGCCGCCGCAATCACGAAGCCGGGCAGGAATCTCAGACGCTCAGCTGTTGTCATAAGTTGCGGACGCCCTCCCCCCGGGCGCCAGATTGCCAGTCTGAAGCTGAACGTACGCTGTCCGGCCAGAGGTGCCGGTGCGCTGCTACCCGCCGCTCACCACGCTCCTACATTCGGCATCGACCTCCACGGCTCTGCCGGCGCAAGCGCCGGGCCCTTCTGCAGCAGCTCAATGGAGATCTGGTCCGGTGAGCGCACGAACGCCATGCGGCCATCGCGCGGCGGTCGATTGATGGTGACCCCGCGGTCCATGAGGCGCTGACAGCTCGCATAGATATCGTCCACCGCGTAGGCCAGGTGGCCGAAGTTGCGGCCTGCCGGATAGGGTTGCGGATCCCAGTTATAAGTCAGCTCCACCTGGGCGGAGTCATCTGCCGGCGCAGCCAGGAACACCAGCGTGAAGCGACCGGCCGGCACTTCCTGTCGCGAAAGCTCCCTCAGCCCCAGCGCCTCGCAGTAGAAGCGCAGCGATGCGTCGATATCGGTGACGCGGACCATGGTGTGCAGGTACTTCATCGTCTTGAGCCTCCCGCGTCCTCAGAACATCTCCGAGGCGTCAGGTGTCTTGATGTGGACGCGGTAGCGGGAGGGAATGAACTCACCGGTGATCATCTCCTCATAGCTCTGCCCGGGTCCGACCATCGGATACACGCCCGCATCCGGATCGATCATGACCTCGAGGAAAGCCGGACCGGGATACTCGAGAAACTCACGGATCACCTGCGGCACGTCCGCTTTGCGCTCCAGGCGCGCGGCATAGCGGAAGCCGTCCGCCTGCGCCGTCCTGACGAAATCCTTCTTGTGCAGCGAGCGGTCGCTGGCCGACAGTCGTCCCTTGAAGAACAGCTTCTGCCACTGCTTGACCATGCCGTCGCCGAAGTTGTTGAGTACCACCACTTTCACCGGCAGGTCGTACGTGGTCACGGTCTCGAGCTCGCCGATGTTCATGCGGATACTCGAGTCGCCATCGATATCGATCACCAGGCGCTTCGGGTTGGCGATCTGCGCGCCGATGGCTGCCGGCAGCCCGAATCCCATGGTGCCCATGCTGCCGGAGGTGAGCCATAGCCGCGGCTGACGGAAATCGCAGTACTGCGCCGCCCACATCTGATGCTGGCCCACGCCTGTCGCGATGATGGCCTCGCCGCCGGCAAGGCGATTGATCTCCTCGATCACGTAGTACGGCTGGATGAGCTCGCTGGCGCGGTCGTAGTTCATGGCGTAGATGCGTTTGAGCTCGGCAAGCTCCGCATGCCAGAGGCGGTAGTCGGGGGCGAACTGCTGTCGTCGGCCCTGGGCGGTGAGAGCCTGCAGCGCCTCGCTGATCGAGCCGATGTAACTCCAGTGCGCCCGCTTGACCTTGTTGACTTCGGCGCGATCGATGTCGAGATGCGCGATGCGCCGCGCATTGCGGGCAAATTTCGCCGGCACACCCGCCACCCGATCGTCGAAACGAGCGCCGACTGCCATCAGGAAGTCGGCATCATCCACCGCGTAGTTGGCAAAGGCGGTGCCGTGCATGCCCAGCATCTGCATGGACAGCGGTCGCGTGGTATCCACCGCACCAATGCCCATGAGCGTGGTGACCACCGGGATGGCGAACGCGTCGGCAAATTCCCTGAGGGCGGCGGCGGCGTTGCCGTTGATGACACCGCCGCCGGCATAGATCATCGGCCGCTGCGCCTCGGCGAGCATCTCGAAGAACTTCACGCTCTCGTGCGGCTCGAGCTGGCGGCCGGTGAGCTCGTTCATGCGACGGCGATAGCCTGGAATGGGAAGGATGCCGCTGCCCTGGAAGACGCCCTCCCAGTTCTGCACATCCTTCGGGATATCAATGACTACGGGTCCAGGACGGCCGGTGCGGGCGATCTCGAACGCCGTACGGATGGTGGCCTCCAGGCGGGCCGGATCGGTGACCAGGAAAATGTGCTTGGCGACCGCCCCCATGATCGAGGGGACCGGCGCTTCCTGGAAGGCGTCGGTGCCGATGGCCGCGCGTGCGACCTGCCCGCAGATCACCACGATCGGCACCGAATCGGCGGCGCAGTCGCGAACCGGCGTTACCGTGTTCGTAGCGCCCGGACCCGAGGTCACCAGGCACACCCCGACCCGCCCGGTCGAGCGCGCATAACCCGCCGCCATGAAGCCGGCACCCTGCTCATTCGCAGGCACGATCAGCGGGATCTGGGCGCCCCCGGTGCGCTGCTGCTCCTCGTTATAGAGGAACACCGCATCATAGGTCGGCAGGATCGCCCCGCCGCTGTAGCCGAAGATCGCCGTTACCCCCTCGTCCGCCAGCACCTGCATGATCATGCGGGCGCCAGACATCGTCTGGCCGGCAAGCGGGTGGCCCAGAGGCCGGGGCTGGATGACGGTATCGTTCATGACTATCGGCAGGTGACGGTAACCGGATGAGCCTAGCACCTTGCACCGGCGGCGACACGATCGGGCGCCCCGGGGTGCAGAATCGCCGGCCGCGGCTGCTATATTGTGTCAAGCGCGGTCGGTCTGCGTGCCGGAGCGCCATGATCCGCAAATCCTGCCAGCCATGAACAAACCCATGCCGACCTCTGAGCCGACCCGGCACATCATCGCCGTCCTGCTGCAGAACGAGGCCGGTGCCCTCGCCCGCGTGGCGGGGCTGTTCTCGACCCGCGGCTACAACATCGAGTCGCTGTCGGTCGCGCCGACGGATGATCCGACGGTCTCGCGCCTGACGCTGGTCACGAAGGGTTCCGAGGCGGTGATTCAGCAAATCGCCAATCAGCTCAACAAGCTGGTCGACGTGGTGAGCACCGAGGACATGACTCAGGGGGAACACCTGGAGCGCGAGCTGATCCTTCTGAAGCTGCGCGTGCGGCCGGAGCAGACCGATGGCGTGCGCGGTTATGTGGTACGCACCGGCGGGCGGGTCCTGGATCCTGCGCCCGATGGATTCGTGGTCGAGCTCACGGCCAGCGAGGCAGAGATCAACACCTTCATTCAGACCCTTGCCCAGCAGGCCGAGTTGCTCGAGGTGGTACGCAGCGGCGCGCTGGGTATCAGCCGCAATGCCCGACCCCTGCGCGTGGTGCGCTGAAGGCCGTCGTGAGCCGCGCCCGCATCCTCATCGTCGATGACCTGCCAGAGAAGCTGCTGGTCTACACGACGCTGCTGAGCGATATCGATGCGGACATCGTCCAGGCGCATTCAGGCACCGAGGCCCTCAAGCAGGTCCTCGAGTGTGCCTTTGCGGTCATCCTGCTCGATGTCAACATGCCGGACATCGACGGGCTCGAGACCGCCACGCTCATTCGCGGCCATCGCAACGGGCGCCATACTCCCATCATCTTCATTACGGCGTATGCCGATGAGGTGCAGACCGCGCGTGCCTATGCCCTGGGAGCGGTCGACTACATCCTGACGCCGGTGGTCGCGCCGATTCTGCGCACCAAGGTCAAAGTGTTCGTGGATCTCTACGAGGCGCATGCCGCGCTCGCCGTTGCCAACCAGGAACTCGAGTCGCGGGTGCGCGAGCGCACCGCGGAACTCGAAAACCTCAGCCGCCTCAAGGATGAGTTCCTCGCGACGATGTCCCATGAGCTGCGCACGCCGCTGAATGCAATCTTCGGCTGGGTCACGCTGCTGCGGACGCGTCGCCTGGATGAAGCCACTCAGGAACGCGCGCTCGAGACCATCGAGCGCAATGCCCGCGCGCAGAAGCGTCTGATCGAGGACCTGCTGGATGTCTCGCGCATCGTGAGCGGCAAGGTGGCGCTGGAGATGAGTGTGGTGGATCTGCGCCGCGTGGTGCAGGCTGCAGTCGAGACCCTGCAGCCGGCGGCTCAGGCGAAGGGCATCAAGATTCTGCCGCTGTTCGACACCGCCGCGGGCTCCGTACGCGGCGACTTTGCGCGTCTGCAGCAGATCGTCTGCAACCTGCTTTCCAACGCCATCAAGTTCACCGCCTCGGGGGGGCAGGTCGAGGTATGCCTGGCACGACGCAACGACCAGGCGGAGATCAGCGTGACCGACAGTGGCCAGGGCATCAAAGCCGAGTTCCTGCCTCTGGTGTTTGATCGATTCCGCCAGGAGGACGGCTCTATCAGTCGCCGCCACGGCGGTCTGGGCCTCGGGCTCGCCATCGTGCGGCACCTGGTCGAGCTGCATGCGGGCAGCGTCGAGGCTCAAAGTGCCGGCGAAGGCAAAGGCGCACGCTTCGTCGTCAGATTGCCGGCACGCCCGGCCGGCAGCAAGACAGCCGATGAGATTACCGCCGCGCCAGTGACCTCCTCGATACTGAGCGGCATCCGCGTACTCGTAGTCGACGACGACGCCAGTGCACGCGAGCTGATCGTCAGCATGCTGCAGGGTTACGGCGCTGAAGCCAGTACCGCGGCTGACGGACAGAGCGCCCTGGCGCGGTTGTTTGAAGAGCGGCCCCACGTCCTCATCGCCGATCTGGGCATGCCGGGGATGGACGGGTATGCGCTGATCGAACAGGTGCGCGCGCTCGATCCGGATCTCGGGGGCCACACGCCGGCCATCGCCGTGACGGGGTACGCTTCGACTCTCGATCGGCTGCGCGCGCTGCAGGCGGGTTATCAGAACCATGTCGCGAAGCCCGTCGAGGCCGAAGAGCTCGCGATCGTCATCGCAAGCCTCACCGGCCGCACCGCCCAGGACAAACGGGCCTGAGATCCATCCCGCGGGACTGTCCTGGCCGACCGCCGTAGACGCTACGGCAGCAACACCGTCGAACCGGTCGTACGACGCGCTTCCAGATCCTGGTGCGCCCGGGCCGCATCCGCGAGGGAATACGTCTGACCGATGCGCACGCGGATGGTCTTGTTCCTGACCGCGGCGAACAACGCCCTGGCCGCGGTTTCAAGATCTTTGCGGGCGGCAATGTAGTGAAAGAGAGTGGGCCGGGTGAGAAACAGCGAGCCGCGTTTGCTGAGCTCGAGCGGACTGACCGGAGGAACCGGTCCTGATGCATTCCCGAAGGTCACCATCATGCCCAGCGGTCGCAGACAATCGAGCGATGGCATGAACACGTCCTTGCCCACCGCGTCATACACGACGGCCACCCCAGTCCCACGCGTGACTTCGCGCACCCGCGTCACGAGATCTTCCTTGCCGCTGAGAATGACCTCGCGACAGCCGTTTTTCCTCGCGAGCTCCGCCTTCGCCTCGCTTCCGACCACGCCGATGACCTTCGCGCCCAGCGCCCGGCCCCACTGACACAGCAGCATGCCGACGCCACCGGCCGCAGCGTGCACCAGGATGGAATCGCCGCGGGCAACCTTGTAGGTCCGTTTCAACAGGTAATGTGCCGTCAGTCCCTTCAGCATGATGGCGGCCGCTTCGCGGTCCGAAACCCCTGCCGGCACCTTGACGACCCGCTCGGCGGGAACGTTGCGCAGGTCGGTATACGCCCCGGGCACGGGCAGCACATAGGCGACGCGATCACCGGCGCGGAAACCGCGCACCTTCCGGCCGATCTGCGCCACCGTACCGGCAGCTTCCCGGCCCAGTCCGGAGGGCAGCTCGGTCTTGTAGAGACCGGTGCGATCGTACACGTCGATGAAATTCAGGCCGATGGCGGTCTGGCGGATCTGGATCTCGCCCTCACCGGGCGGACCGGTGTCGACGCTCTCGAGCTGTAGCACCTCCGGCCCGCCGCAAGCATGAAAACGGATGGCCTGCGCCATGGACTCTCAACCCGTGTGAAATCCCGGGACCCCAACGGCCCCGGGACTACAGTGCAGCGTCGTCGGTTTCGCCGGTGCGAATGCGAATGACACGCTCAATCTCGGTGATGAAGATCTTGCCATCACCCACTTTCCCCGTTTTGGCGGACTTCAGGATCGCTTCAATGACCTGATCGACGAGGTCGCTGCGCACGGCCACCTCGATACGGGTCTTCGGAACGAAATCGACCACATACTCGGCGCCCCGGTAGAGCTCTGTGTGGCCCCGCTGTCTGCCGAATCCTTTCACTTCGGTGACAGTCATGCCGGAAACGCCGATGTCGGACAGGGCCGCGCGCACGTCGTCGAGCTTGAACGGTTTGATGATCGCGGTAACCAGTTTCATATTGCTCCCCGTCGAAGCACTGCTCTGTTCCGATGCCGGTGCGTGCGTTGAGATTTTGCAGCTTTCATGCCACGCCCGACACGGTTATTAAAGCACGAAACCCGTGTGCAGAGGTTGCGCGGCGTGCGGCTGATTCGCACCATCCCGGCGCGCGCTCAGCAGGGGCGGCGCCTGCGTAGTGCAAGCCGGATGGCGCCGGCAATCCAGTGTATCGGCTATGCTGAGGTCATGATGGAGGCGATTGTCATCGTGGGCGCCGGGCAAGCGGCCGATCAGGCCGTACACACCCTGCGCCGCGGGGGCTACGCCGGCCAACTCACGGTGATCGGCGATGAGCCGTGGCTGCCCTACCAGCGGCCGCCGCTATCCAAGAAGTTCCTGGCCGGAAGCCTCGCGCGGGAGCGGCTCGTGCTGCGTCCCGGCCAGTTCTACGAGGAGCACCACGTCGTCGCGCAGCTCGGCCGGCGGGTGGAGGAGATCGATCGCAGCGCCCAGCGCGTACGGCTGGACGACGGCACCCTCATTCCTTATAGCGCGCTGCTGCTCGCAACCGGCAGCCGCCCGCGTCCTCTCCTCGTCCCGGGGGCGCACCTGTCCGGCGTGCATACCTTACGCACCATCGCCGACGTCGACCGCATTCGTGCCGACATCCGGCCGGGAGGGCGGCTGGTGGTCATCGGCGGCGGTTACATCGGACTGGAAGTCGCCGCGACTGCCCGCGAGCTTGGCCTCGACGTGACCGTCCTCGAGATGGCGGATCGGGTCATGAACCGGGTTACCTGTCCGGAAATGTCCGCCTTCTATGCGGCGGAGCACGCGCGGCATGGCGTGCGGATCGTCACCCATGCAAAGGTGCAGGCGCTGCGCGGCAAGGACGGCCGGGTCGCGGCCGTACTTACCGAGGATGGCGCGGAGTACCCGGCCGATGTCGTGGTGGTCGGCGTGGGCGTCATGCCGGCCGATGAGCTTGCCGTGGCGGCTCACCTGGAATGTGCCAACGGCATCCTGGTCGATGGCCATTGCCGCACTTCCGATCCGGCCATCTTCGCAGCCGGCGACTGCACGAATCACCCGAGCCTCCACTACCAGTGCCGCCTGCGCCTGGAATCCGTGGACAATGCCTTCGAGCAGGCGGCCAGCGCCGCCCACAACATGCTCGGCGTGCCGACCGTGCATGACAAGGTGCCGTGGTTCTGGTCGGATCAATACGATCTGAAGCTCATCATCATCGGGGTGAGCCAGGGTTACGATGAGATCATCGTGCGCGGCAGCCCCGCGGCGCGCAGCTTCAGCGCCTGCTACCTGCGCGGCGGCGAGCTCATCGCCATCGACACGGTCAACAATCCGAAGGATCAGATGGCGGCTCGCAAGCTGATCGCTGCGCATGTCCGTCCGGATGCACATCGTCTTGCCGATCCGCAGATCGCTTTGAAGGACGCGGTCTGAGCAGCCCGTGAGTCGCTACACGATAGCCATCCATGGCGGCGCTGGGGCCATGCCACGGCACGAGCTCTCCGCCGAGCGCGAAGCGCAGTTCCGCGTCAGCCTGAGTGCCGCGCTGGATGCCGGGTACCAGGTGTTGGAGGGCGGCGGCGCGAGTCTGGACGCGGTGACCACCGCCGTGCGGCTGCTCGAGGATGACCCGCTCTTCAATGCCGGTCATGGCGCCGCGCTGACTCGCGGCGGAACCGCCGAACTCGATGCGGCAATCATGGACGGCAGTCGCCAGCGCGCAGGCGCGGTGGCCTCGGTGCGGCACATCAGAAACCCGGTGCAGCTCGCCCGCCGCGTCATGGAGAAATCCCGCCACGTGCTGCTCGTGGGCGATGGGGCCGAGGAATTTGCGCTGGAAGAAGGCTTCGTCCTGGTGCCGAACAGTCACTTCCGAACGCTCGAGAGACAGCAGCAACTCGAAGCGGAGCAGCGCGGCGAGAAGGTATCGGAGCTCGATCCGAGGGCGCTGCGGGCCAGGGTGGCTGCCGCTGGCTCGCAGGGTACTGTTGGAGCGGTGGCGTGTGATCAGCGGGGCGACCTTGCGGCGGCAACCTCCACGGGGGGCATGACCAACAAGCGGCCCGGACGCGTCGGTGATTCGCCACTCATCGGTGCAGGTACCTACGCCAAGAACGGCGTGTGCGCCGTCTCTGCAACGGGCCACGGCGAATACTTCATCCGCACCGTCGCCGCGCACCATATCGCCGCTGCGGTGGAGTATCGGGGCCTGTCGCTGGAGGCGGCCGCGCGGGAGCTGCTGTTTGACGTACTGGGAAGCATGGGCGGCGATGGCGGTATCATCGCCGTCGGCCCGGGGGGCCGCGCCGTGATGGAATTCAACAGCGAAGGGATGTTTCGCGGCGCGCGGGACAGCAGCGGCTATCGGGAAGTTGCGATCTACGCATCGGGGGCCGGTCAGCCCGCATAGACCGCCGTTCGAGCCGGTGCGGGCAGCGCGCCCGCGCGGAACTCACGTGGCGGCCGCGACTCCCAGCGCGACCACACCCGCCGCAGCTGCTGCGCCGAGCTGAAACCGGCCCGCATGGCGATCTTCTCCAGATCCAATTGCGTCTGCATGACGAGCTCGCGTGCGAATGCGTAGCGCATCAGCTGCACATAGTCGAGGGGCGAGCATCGCGCGTGCTCGGCAAAAAGCCGCGCCAGATTACGTGCACTGGTGCAAGCCACTGCCGCGAGCTCGCGCGCGGTCCAACTTGCTGCCGGCTGGCGGCTGACCGCTTCCTGCACGCGATGGACGGCTGGATGCATGTGATTGCGATGCTGCACCCACGGAGACAGTGCGGGATCAGCCGCGGCACGTCGCCGATAGACGACCAGGTCGCGCGCCACATCGACCGCGACGCGCGACCCAAGCTGTTGACCGATGACATGCAGAGCGAGATCCAGCCCCGCGGTGACGCCCGCGCTCGTCCACAGGCTGCCATCTTCGACGAAGATGCGATTGTCATACACGCGTGCCGTGGGCTCCGCCTCGCGCAGCTCGTTGATATGCCCATGATGTGTGGTGCACTCGCGGCCCGCGAGCAGTCCGGCTCGCGCAGCGACGATGCTGCCAGCACACACGCACAGGAGTGTAGCGTCACGCACCACTCCGGCACGCAACCACTGCACCACGGCCAACACGTCAGGATCATGCTCCGGCACACGCACGCCGCTAACACCTAACAACACGAGGATCGTGCCCGGAGCGAGCTGCTGCGGTAGCGGCTCGAGCTGCGCCAGCTCGAGCCCGATCGCCGCGCGTAGCTCACGGCGTGGGGCGAGAAAGCGCAGCCTATAGCTGCCGGGAACCGCGCGAGCCGCCAGGCGGAATGCCTCCGCCGGGCCCGCCAGATCCAACAGCACCAGCTGCGGCAGCAGCACGAAGCAGATCTCTCTCATGCGGAGGATCTCTCGAGCCGCGCAGCTCCGGAGCCCAGCGCCTCGGCGGTCGAGACCACCTGGGCGAAGCGCCCATCGAGCACCAGCTCGGTGCGTTCCCGCAGCTCCGCAGGCGAAAACCAGCGTCCGCTGCGTGACTGCATCGGAAAGGTCAGGGTCGCATCGCTCACGTAACGCACGGCATATCCGAGGTCCGAGGCGTGCCGCGTCGTAGTCTCGCAGCACTGCTCGGTACGGATGCCCGTCACCAGGACCTCCTTGATGTCATGCTGCTGCAACCACTGCTCGAGTGTCACGCCGGAAGCCGTCCGTCCGAAGAGAGCCGAGTGCACGCTCTTGTGAAACACGGCGGCGGGCTGCAGTTGCAATTCGCTCAGGGCGCGGACATGCCCGGACTCGAGCGCAAAGGGGTTGCTGACGCTGGCCGGCGGCTCGCAGTGAAACACCTGCAGCACCGGAACCCCGCGACGGCGACAGTCATCGGCCAGCGCCTGCACGTTCGTGAGAAAGGGCTGCAGGTCCCGAGCCTGCCAGTAGGGACGCTGGCGGAATGACTCCTGCACATCGATGACCAGTAGCGCGCTCTTCATGAGGATCCTTTCGTAGTGAACTGAGGTCTGATAGGGACACATCATGAACTCAAGTTCGATCGGCATCGAGCGGCTAACCGGTCATCCACCATCCAAAAACGGACAGTGCTAAGTGGAATATGTCAAGCGCTCAGCGGCGCCCTCTGCCGACCTGGTCGAGCGTTCTGAGCTCGGTGGCGAGCAGCTGCACGCCCTGCAGACGCGCGCGCTCCAGCGCCAGACCCTCATCGGCCAGCGCGGCTTCCAGCAGGTCGCGCCAGAAACCGAGGTCCGCTGCCCAGCGCGGACGCAACCAGTGCTGATAGCGCGCCGCTACATCGGTGATCTGACGCAAGGAGCAGCTCTTGAATAAAGCGACGCATTCCGGCGGCATGCCGAGATAGAGCGCAGCGCCGATCGGCTGACTGCGCGCCAGGTACCAGGCCTGGGTGAACAGGTGCTGGGCGAGCGTCGCAGCCTGCGGCACTGTGAAAAACGGCGCGAATACCGCCATCTCGCGATCCGTAACCTGCCGACCCGTGACCCAGCGCCAGCGCTGTGGCTCCGTGAATCCGACATCGATCAAGGCGAACGGACAGGCGGCGGCGCGTTTGCGGCTCGCGCCATCCAGCGCGCGCCACAATGCAGCCAGCTCACGCAGCAGCGCGGGCGCCGCACTCACCGCGATCGTCGCCTGCTCGACAACCAACTCCAGGCACTGCTCGTTCAGCTCCGCAATCGCCTGCAGCGGCTCGACACAGGGCCAGGCGTATTCGCGTTGATCGGTGCCGCTGCTCATTGCCGTATTGCTGGCCGTGTTTCCAGGCTTGCGGGGACTACCATGTTACCCAGTTGGCAACAGCGCGCCGCTTTCAGATTTGGGCATTTTTGCCCAAATTTAAAATCCTTGGAATTTTGGGCTATTTTTCCCAAACTGCAGCCATACCGATAACACCGCAACCGACCGCAGGGGGCCCCGATGCGCATCTCCGACGATCGCTACACTCACGAGCGGCAGCGGCTCGACTGCGCGCTGCGCTTTCTGCGCCTGGAGGCGCGCACGCAGACTATCCGTGTCTGGACTGGCCTCACCGACGACCGCATCCGCAATCTGTACCGCTCGTACATGAGCCGCGGCACGCGCTTCGTGCCTCGACATCGAGGAAAATCACCGCAGCAGATTGCCTTCTTCACGCGCTCGCTCAGGATGCAGTGGGAAACGGCACAGCTTGCGAGCCTGCTGAGCCTGTTGCATGTCATCCCGGCGACCAGCGGGGCGGAAGTGGCCGGCTCGCTGCCGGGAATCAACCGCGGCGAGCGCCTGTGCTATGCCTTCGAAACCTACCGCACGGCGATTCCGAATGCGCACATCTCCTTCGAGCACGCGGTGTTCCTCGCCACCGCACTGGCGCGCGGCGATCAGCTGCGGATCGGCGGCTGCGCGGAGTGCGGCGGGCTCGTCGTACTCGAGCGCTTCCCGATCCGCGAACGCCGCTGTTATCGCTGCACCCACGCCGCCACTCACTAACCGCAGATACGAGCGCCAACGTCATGCGCCCGGCCGCCGACTGCGATGCTCCCGGTCGCAGACCGCGATGCGCCCGGCCGCAGACCGCGCTGGTCTACAATCAACGCCGGTACTGCGCCCGCGAGCTTCATGGAAACAGATCGGCCGAATTTCTTTGCAGGTCCGTATATCGATCGCCGTGGTGAGGTGCGCGAAGAAGCCGGCTGGCCGGCTGCCGCGCGCGCCGATGCCAACACCTGCTATCTGCTGGCGCGTGACAGCGCGCAGCTCGTGCGCACGGGCGCCGAGCCGCGTATCGTCTTCGTGCCGGGCGACCATCCGGCGGTACGCGCGGCCAGTGACGATGCGCTGGTGCTGCTCGGGTGGTTCCGTGGGCGTCGCTGCGTGCTGGTGGAGTTAACCGCTGAGCAGCAGTTCGACTTGCCCCCGGACAGCAGCTTCGAGGAGCTGCGGCCGCTCTCACCTTTGCTCACTGCCGAGGATGCAGGGTTGCTCGCTTATGCGCGCGCGCTCACGATCTGGCGCCAACGCCAGCGTTACTGTGGCGTCTGCGGGTATGCGACGCGGCCGGACCGCGCCGGGCATGTGCTCCGCTGCAGCAACCCTGTCGCGAGTCACGAGTTTTTTCCGCGCATCGATCCGGCCATCATCGTGCTCGTGACCGACGGTGAACGCGCGCTGCTGGGCCGGCAGGCCGGCTGGCCCGCCGGCCGCTATTCGACCATTGCCGGTTTCATCGAGCCGGGCGAGAGCCTGGAGGATGCGGTGGCTCGCGAAGTACTCGAGGAGACCGGTGTGGTGGCCTACCGCGCCCGCTACGACTCGTCGCAACCCTGGCCTTTTCCCTCCTCGCTGATGATCGGCTTTCAGGCCGAGGCCGAGCCGGGCAGCCCGATCGTCCTCGGGACCGAGCTCGAGGATGCGCGCTGGTTCACCCGGACCGAGGTGCGCTCGGAAGGCATACCGCTGGTGCCGCCTTCGCATTCCATCTCGTTCCGGCTGATCTCGACCTGGCTGCAAGCCGCTCGCTAGCGCAGCCGATGTGCCTGCTGGTCCTCGCCTGGCATGCCCACCCCCGCTATCGGCTGGTGGTGGCCGCCAATCGGGATGAATTCCACGAGCGACCGGCGGCGCCCCTGGCACGCTGGCCCGAGCCACCCGGCATCCTGGCCGGACGCGACCTGCGGGCCGGCGGCACCTGGCTCGGCATCGACCCGCAGCGGCGCTTCGGAGTGGTCACGAACTTTCGCGAGCTGCAGCGGCCCTCTCCCACGGCTCCCTCGCGGGGCGCCCTCATTCCGCAGTTCCTGCACGGGCCCGGGTCGCCCTCGGACTACCTGAACGCTTTGCAGCCTCAGGCGTCAACCTATTCGGGCTTCAACCTTTTATTGGCAGATCAGGACTCGCTTTGGTACGGCTGCAATCGCCTCGCTGGCTTTGCGCGGCGCCTCGATCCCGGCATCTATGGACTGTCGAATGAGTATCTGGATACCCCGTGGCCGAAACTGCAACGGGTGCGACAGCGCTTCACGGCCTGGGTGGCCGCTGCGAGCTCGGAGCGTGCCGCGCTGTTTGAGCTGCTCGCGGACACGACGCGGGTGGCGGATGCCGAGCTGCCGAGCACCGGCCTCGCCATCGAGTGGGAACGTATCCTGTCCTCGCCCTTCGTGGCACATCCGCAGTACGGCACGCGCTGCTCGACCGTGCTGCTGCTGGAGCATTCCGGTGCCCTGCGCCTGCATGAACGGCGCTTCGATGCGCACGGCGCCGGCGTGGGGGACACGGAAGTGCAGCTCGGTGCGAATGAGTGGCGGTGAGCGGCGCGGCGGCAGTTAGAATCCCGGACTTTTGTGACGTCGCACTGTTTTCATGGCGCAAACGAGGTCTTGCCGGGCGGCTGCAGGGCACAGCCGGGTCGCTTTGCTGCTGCTGTGTCTCTGCATCACCCGCGGCGTACAGGCGGGCGTGAATGTCGAGATCCGCGGCGTGGAGGAGCCGCTGCGCGCCAACATCCTTGCCTACCTGAGCTTCGAGCGTTACCAACACACGACCGATCTGAGCCTCGACACGATCGAGCGCTTGAGTAATCGCGTGGAGCGCGAGGTCCAGGCAGCGCTGCGACCCTTCGGATTCTATGAACCCAGTGTGCGCTCGGTGGTGTCTGCCGCCGGCAAGGGTGACTGGCGTGTCACGATTGACGTCGACCGGGGCGTGCCCGTGCTGCTTGCAGCCGTCGACGTGCAGCTGCACGGACCTGGTGCCAGCGATCCGCTCTTCACCCGCATCACCGCGCATCTGCCGCTGCACCCCGGCGATCGGCTCAACCACGCGCTCTACGAGAACCTCAAGGGGGAATTGCAGCGCACCGCCGCCACTTATGGCTATGTGGACGCCAAGCTGACACGCAGCGAGCTGACCGTGGATCCGCCTGATCACAGCGCACGGATCGCGCTCGAGATGCAGACCGGCGAGCGCTACAGTTTCGGCGCCACTCACATCGAGCAGTCCGTGGTGGATGAGGCGCTGGTGCGGCGCTACCTGCGCTACCGGACCCACGAGCCGTTCGATCTGACTCAGGTGCTGCGCACCCAGTTCGCACTGGATGATGCGCAGTATTTCGCCAACCTGGAGGTCCTGCCCGGCGATCCGGACCGCAGCGCGCACCTGATTCCGATCCACATCAAGGCCGACCCCAGCCGCCGCAACTGGTACTCGATCGGCGCCGGTTATGAATCGGACACCGGACCGCGTGGCACCCTGACCTGGGAAGACCGGCGCGTCAATCGCTTCGGCCATCGCTTCAGCGTGTTGGTACAGGCCGCGCAGGTCACCCGCTACCAGGTGCAGAGCAACTACATCATTCCGATCGGCGATCCGGCTGTGGAAAAGCTCACCCTGCAGGGCGTCGCCGAGCAGCGCCAGCTCGCCGATGTGAACACGCGCAGCGAGTATCTGCAGCCCGGCATCACCAAGGTCACCGGCCGCTGGCAATACGTATGGTTCGTGCAGGCCATGCGCACCACCGCAGAGTCGACGGTCGAGAACCGCACCGATCAGCTGCTCATACCGGGCCTGGACATTGCCTCGGTCCCGATCGGTTATCTGGGCGAGCCGATCTTCCAGCACGATCTGTTCGTCGAGCTGAAGGCTTCGGATGGCACGATAGGTGCCAACACGCGCTTCGCGCAGGCGCACATCACCGCGGAGCGCGTCTTCAGCATCCGCCCGAAATGGCATCTGTTGTTGCGCGACGAGATCGGCGCGACACTGGTGTCGCGTTTCAGCGAGCTGCCGGTCATCGAGCGTTTCTTCGCCGGGGGCGACAACAGCGTACGCGGTTTCGCTTACAACGAGCTGTCACCCGTGGAGAGTGTGTGCACCAGGGATCCGCGAACCGGAGCCGAGCTGCTGAAGGCGGACGGCAGCTGTCAGGCGGTGGCCGCCTCGGCCCGCGTCGGCGGCAAGGATGTGGTCACCGGCACGGTGGAGCTGATCCGCGACCTGCCGCGCAACTTCGGCATCGCCACCTTCTTCGATTACGGCAATGCCTTCAATCGCTTCGGCGGCACGCCGCTGGAGTACTCGGTCGGCGTCGGCTTTCGCGTACGTCTGCCGGTCGTGACCCTCGGTGTGGACGTGGCGCAGCCGATCTCGCGCCCCGGGGCCAGTCCGCGCCTGCACATCAACTTCTCACCGAAGCTGTAACCTCGTGCGCCGCATCCTGTTAGTCATTTGCGCACTGCTGATCCTCGCCGGCATCGCCATTCCCGCCGCCGGCTTCTATTATTTTGCGTTCACCGAGCCTGGCCTGCGGTTGCTCGTCGCCCACCTGCCGCGCCGCTTGGGCGATGTCCAACTCGAGATCACCGCGCCCTCGGGCACGCTCGCACACGGCCTCAGCATCGGGCGGATCGAGATCGATCATCAACTGGTCCATCTGCAGCTGAGCGACATCCGCGCACGGGTGGAGCTGCTGCCACTGGTGTTGCAGACCGTGCGCACCGATGGGGCAACGGTCGGCAGCCTCGTGATCCAGGCCAAACACCGCACGCGGCCGGCCGGGGCGTCGGCGCCACTGTTCATGCCACGCTGGCTGATCGTGAATGCCATGCATGCGCACCTCGGTGCACTCACCATCATTGCGCCCGGAGGTACGCGCCTCGAGGCCAGTGACATCAGCGCTTCAGCGGTAGGTCACTATCGCAAGATCCGTATCCTCGAGAGCACGGCGCGTTCCGATGCGCTGCGGGTGAGTGGCGAAGGCACGCTGCAGGCCCATGACCCGCTGCAGCTCGACATGCACACCCACATCGACTGGACCCCCGAGGGACAGCCGCCCTGGTCGGCGGACGCCGAAGCGCACGGCGATCTCGACCGCCTGGCGATCAGCGGTCGGACCGCAGCGCCCTATCATTCGGAGTTCAGCGGGGCTACCCTGGATCTGACCTCCCGCTGGCACTGGGTGGCTGCGACTGACATTCACGATCTGGATATCACGCGTTGGGGCGGCAGCAACATGCTGGGGCTGCTCTCAGGTCATCTGACCGGCGCGGGCGATGAGGATGGCTTCAGCGCTCGCGGCCCGGTGGATTCCTCCGGTCTGAAGGTCGGACTGTTTGATGCCGTTTTCCAAGGCGCGTACGCCCAGCGCACGCTGTGGGGCCGACACATGGAGCTCACGCATCGCGCCTCGGGCACCCACGTCGTTGCGGCGGGCGCGATCGCCGTGGTCAGCAACGGGCCCCAGCTCGATCTGCATGGCACCTGGCGCGATTTCCGCTGGCCCCTGGCCGGCAAGTTGATTCCGTTCCACAGCAGTGGCGGCGAGTTCACCGTCAATGGCACGTGGCCTTACGCCGTTCACGCCGAGGGCACGGCTGCGGTGCGCACGCTACCGCCCATGCCGATGCACATCGACGGCTCGCTGGCGCGGGACCGTTTTACATTCGAATCCGCATCCATCGATCTCTACGGCGGTCATGCGGATGTCTCCGGCCTCGTGAGCTGGGATCCGGAACAGCGTTGGTCCCTCACGGGTCGGCTAACGGACGTCGCTCCCGAGCAGGTGCGCACGGATCTGCCCGGCCGCCTGAGCTTCGATCTGGACACCTCCGGCCAGGGCTTCGATGGCCGCGGAGATTTCGCGGTCGGCATTCGCAATGTCAGCGGGCGCCTGCGCGGGGTCCCCGCGAGTGGCAACGCGCGCGTCTCGCGCTCCGGGGCAACCTGGCGCTTCGACCAGGTGCACCTGCAGCTGGGGACGGCCAGCCTGACGGTGGATGGCCACATCAACGATGCCCTGGATCTGCACTTTGCGCTGGCGACGCGCGATCTGAGTCTGCTCGCGCCCGACAGTGAAGGACAACTGGAGGGCAATGGCACACTACGCGGCAGCCTGCAGTCGCCCGTCATCATCGCCCGGGCGCGCGGCAAG
Source organism: uncultured Pseudomonadota bacterium (assembly GCA_963839055.1). Lineage (GTDB taxonomy): Bacteria > Pseudomonadota > Gammaproteobacteria > Steroidobacterales > Steroidobacteraceae > 13-2-20CM-66-19. Next base: position 684,636 of record CAWITP010000001.1, read on the forward strand.
GCCATTCGCCACGCAGGTGTCGCTATTGACTCCTTCGAGACCAACATTGACTTCAACCCCGCCGCGCAGCACGAGTCGATCATCGAGGCACAGGTCCACAACCTGGAGTATGCGCAACGCAAGCTCGATGTGCTCAACGTGCACTTCTCAGGCACGCCTGCGAATTATGCGGCGCATGTCGATTTCAAAGCGCTGGGCCTGTCAGCCTCCCTGCAGGCGAGCGGTCCCTTCGCGGCAGGAACCTGGAACGGGATGCTGAGCCGTGTCAGCCTGCAGGGCACCGAAGCCCTGCGCCTGCAGCTCGAGAAGCCGGCCCCCCTGTCCTGGTCTGCCACGGCGATGCGCCTGGAGCCCCTGTGCCTCGTGGGCCGGCCTGCCAGCCTGTGCGGCGATGCCTTCTGGTCGGCGGCAGAATGGAAAACCAACTTCGCGGCGAAGGAGCTGCCGCTGTCGACGCTGACGGCCGGAATGACCCAGGCCGTGGAGTATGGCGGGCGCATCAATGTCAGCGGCCAGGTGCGCGGCGCCCCACAGCAGCCGACGCAGGGCAACGTACGCGCAGATCTCAGCGATGCACAGCTCACGCATCGCGTGGCCAGCGGCCGTCGCGATGTGACCCGCATCGGCTCGGGCGTCATCGCCGTTACGGCCTCCCCCACCGCGATCGAGGCGCAGATCGGACTGGAGGCCGGTGACGTCGGCACCATCAGCGGCACCCTGCATGCCGCGCGCACCGCGACAGTCTGGCTGGAGTATCCGTTGCGCGGCCAGCTGCATGCGCATACCGATCAACTTGGCCTCATCACCCTGTACGTGCCTGACATCGATCGCGCGGCTGGTCATCTGGATGCCGAGGTCACGGCGAGTGGCACTCTGGGTACACCGCTGATCAATGGAGATCTCAAGATCACCGCCGGCGAGATCGATTACTACGCGGTCAACCTCGGGCTGCGTCAGCTGGCATTCGATGCCCGGCTCAGCGACAACGGCGTCGACTTCAACGGCTACACGCGCATCGGCTCGGGCAGCGCGCAGGCCCGGGGCCGGCTCGAGTGGCACAACTCCCTGCCCTATGGCAGCGTGCATGTCGAAGGCAACAACCTGCGCGTCATGGATGTGCCGGAAGCCCAGATCGATGCCTCCCCGGCACTGGAGTTCGCCATCAACGGCCGGCGGATCGAGGCAACCGGTGCGGTGAGCGTGCCGTATGCCAAGATCGCGCCCGCCGACCTGACCGGAGCCGTGCGTGCCTCCTCCGATGAGGTCGTCGTTGGAGAGACGCAGACCGATCCCGCACGGCGCTTCGAAGTGTTGAGTAACATCACGCTCAACCTGACCGACAAAGTCAGCCTCGACACCAGTGGGCTGTCAGGCCGGCTGACGGGCTCGATGACGGTGCGTAGCGGCTATGAGCCCATTACCCGGGCGACCGGCGAGCTGGCGATCGAACAGGGCAAATACATCGCCTATGCGCGCAAGCTCGATATCCAGAAAGGACGGTTGATCTTCTCCGGCGGACCGATCGAGAACCCGGGCATCGACATCCGCGCAGTGAAGGTCTTTCCGGATGTCACCGCGGGTGTGAACGTGCGCGGCACGTTGCTGCAGCCACGGATCAGTTTCTTCTCTGACCCCTCCCTCACCCAGTCACAGATTGCCTCGCTCATTCTCTCGGGAGGTTCACTGGAGAGCACACAGAGCCGCCAGACGGGTGCAGGCTACGAAGCTCTGGCACAAGGGGGCGCCATCCTCGCGCAGCAGCTCGGCTCGCGCGTTGGCATCGAGGATGTGAGCCTGGAATCGGATCTCACCAACCAGACCTCGTTGGTATTGGGACGCTACCTGTCGCCGCGACTGTATGTCAGCTACGGCGTGGCACTCACCGAGCAGCTCAACGTGCTCAAGCTGCGCTACAGCCTAGGTGATCGCTGGACGATCAAGACCGAGGTGGGTCAAGCGCGCGGCGCGGATCTGGTCTACACGATCCAGCGCTGAGGCGCGTTGCGCGGCTAGCGCGTAATCAGGCGCCGACCGAACGCGGCGCGGATCTCCGCGGGCAGCATCCTGACCAGCAGCTGCAGGATCAGGGGCACGACCACCAGGTCATCCACCGCACCCAATGCCGGAATGGCGAAGTTAGCGGGCTCCAGCGCATAGATCACGATGAACAGTGCTGCCGGCCAGAGCCAGGCCGGGCGCGCGGGATGGCGCAGAGCGAACCACAGCAGCGGAATATCCTTGGCGGCAAAACGCCACAGACGCAGCAGACGCAACATGAGTCCCTCGCGCGCGATTTTCAGGAGCATTGAATGTGACGGCATTGTTGCCCGGGTTCAAGGTCGACCACGAGCGGGGTCGTCACAGCAACCGAGCTTCGCCTGCTATCCGGAGCCAAAAACCCTGCGCAGCAGGGCGCTCGCCTGACCCATCGGATCCTTGCGGATGGCGCGCTCCTCGCCGGCGATGACATCGAACAGACTCTCGAGCGCCTTGCCGGTGACATAATCGTTGACGTTGGCATCCTCTGCCTTGAGGAGTCCAAGCTGGGCCGCCTTACCGGCGTACTGATCGTAGAGGCTCCCGAGCCGTAGCTTGGCGGTCTCGCGCGCCACGATCGGTTTGAAGCGTGTGACCAGGTCGCTGTGGGTGACGCGCTTGAAGTACTGGGTCGCGGCATCATCGCCGCCGGTCAATATGCCCTTCGCGTCCTGCACGCTCATGTGCTGTACCGCGCTCTTGAAGACCGGGCGGGCATCGGCCACCGCCAGCTCCGCTGCGTGATTCATTGCAACGCGCAGCTGGTCGGCGTCTCCTGACATTCCCATCAGGCGCAGCGCCTTGTCCGCCTTATCCAGAGCGGGCGGCAGCGCAATGACGTATTTCGGGTTACTGAGGAAGCCGTCCCTGGCGCCCAGCAGCGCGATCGCTTTGTCCACGCCCTGCGACAAGGCGGTGCGCAATCCGGCGGTGGCATCGTGATTCGATACGTTCGCAACACCTGTCGCGCTGGGTGCGGTCGCTTGCGACGCCGCATCCACAGTGGCCGTGATTCCGAGCATGCCGAGCACTGCGGCGTGCAGGCCTCGCCGGGCATTTCTGACTCCGAACATGAGCGCCTCCCCGGTTTCGCACCGTCCCTACAGGCCTAAGGTAGCAGTCCCGGTGAAGTCCTGCTGCGGGCTGGCGCTCCGGCGGCTTGACCGTCCGTGCATCAATATGCACAATGCATGCAACTTTATGCGAGCGGCAAATGTGCTGACGGATACCGAACAGATCGATCGTCGCAGCACCATCGTGCGTATCCTGCGCAGCGGGCTGGTGCGCAAGCAGCAGGATCTGGTGCGCCTTTTGAAAAAAGAGGGACACGACGTCACGCAGTCCTCCGTGAGTCGCGATCTGCGCGACATGGGCGTCTTCAAGGCCAGCGGCCGCTACCTGCTGCCCGCGGACGAGGTCATCCGCAGTAACGGCGATTTTGCAACCCTCGCGCAGTTCGTGCGTGATCTGCGGCGCGCCGGTCCCGCCATCACCGTGGTGAAGACCACCACGGGCGCCGCGCAGAGCGTTGCGGTCGCGATCGATCGGGCGGCATGGCCGGAAGTCGCTGGCACGATCTCCGGCGATGACACGATCTTCATCGCCACGGCCAGCGCGCGTGCTCAGGATGAGCTCATCGGCCGCCTGCACTCCATCTTCCGTATTGGTTAACACATGAAGTCCGAGAAAGCCGCTCACGCGGACGCGAAGCCCATTGTTCTCGCCTATTCCGGCGGGCTGGACACCTCATTCCTCGTGCCCTGGGTAGCCGAGCACACCGGCCGTCCGGTGATCACGGTCACCGTCGACACCGGGGGTATCGATGCGGCCGCCGCACGTGCGCTGGCGGAGCGCTCCAAGGCGCTGGGCTCGGTGCAGCACCACCAGGTCGATGCGCGCGCGGAGTATTACGAGCAGGTGCTGCGTTTTCTGATCATGGGCAACGTGCGGCGCGGTCAGCTCTATCCGCTGTGCGTCGGCGCGGAGCGGGTCATGCAGGCGCAGACGATCGCCCGTACCGCACATCAGATCGGCACCAACATGATCGCGCACGGCTGCACCGCTGCCGGCAATGACCAGGTGCGGTTCGAAGTCGCGCTGCGCACCATCGCCCCGGAACTCGAGGTGCTTGCGCCGGTGCGCGATCGCGCATTCCGCCGTCAGGAAGAGCTCGACTACCTGCAGGCGCGCAACCTGCCGGTGCCGCCCTTCGGCGCGGCCTACTCCATTAACCGCGGCCTCTGGGGCGTCACCATCGGCGGCAAGGAGACCCTGACATCCGCAGGCAGCATTCCTGAGGAGGCCTGGGTGCTGACCCGCGATGCCTTCGCCAACCCGCGCACGCCTGAGCGTCATACCCTCGCCTTCGAGCGCGGCCGCCCGGTCGGGCTCGACGGTCACGCTTTGTCACCGGTAGCGGTGATCGAATCGCTGGAAGCGATTGCGGCTCCCTTTGGCATCGGCCGCGGCATTCATCTGGGCGACACCATCATCGGCACCAAGGGCCGTGTGGCATTCGAGGCGCCCGCCGCCGAAACCCTGCTGACCGCGCACCGCGAGCTCGAGAAACTGGTGCTCACGGCGCGCCAGCAGCGCATCAAGGAGACCGTAGCTCAGCCTTACGGTGATCTCGTGCATGAGGGTCAGATTCTGGATCCGGTGTGCCGCGACATCGAGGCCCTGCTGGAATCCTCGCAGCAGCGCGTCAGCGGCGTCGTGCACCTGTTGTTTCGCACCGGACAGCTGTTCATCGAAGGGGTGGAGTCGCCTTACTCCCTCATGGCCGCTTCCAGGGGCGTATACGGCGAAGCGGTCGGCGAATGGACCCCCGCGGATGCGCTCGGCTTCTCGAAGATCGTGGCGCTGCAGGGCGTGTTTGCGCAGCGTGCCGCCGCGCAGGGCTCGGAGCCTTCCGCGCCGCAAGGCGCTGTCGCGCAGACCCAGGGAGGTGCGTGATGGTGGCCGCGATGCGCAGCATCCTGGTGGACAAGATTGCCTCGGTGACACAGGCGTGCGGACTATCGCAGGAAGTTCGCGTCGCCACCGATATCCCCGCCGAGGAAGGTGTGGTGGTAGCCGTGGAAATCCTCACGAGCAAGAGCACTTATAACACGCTCGAGCTGACCAGCGGCCGCATGGCCAAAGTCAACAAGGGCGACATCGTCGTGGGCGCGCTCGGGCATCGCAAGGCGCTGTTTGGTTATTCGGGCTACGTCCCTGCCGAGGTGCGCCCGGGGGACGTCATCCAGATGCTCAACATCGGTGGCGTGCTGGGCGTGTGCGATTCCGCCAATCCCGACAAGGGCAGACCGTTCGACTGTCGCGTCATCGGGGGCGTGCTGCACTTCCCTTACCTGGGTGAACGCATCGGCGTGCCCGCGCGCGTGGGCCTCAAGCGCTTGGATCCGGATGCCAGGCTGGATAACCGCGGCGTAGCGGTGGTCGCACTCGCCGGCACCTGCATGGAAGCAGGCAAGACCGCCGCGGCCTGCGCGGTGATCAGCCGCATGCGACATCGCGGACTTACGGTGGATGCGTTCAAGGCAACCGGTGTATCCCTGCGACGGGACATTCTTGCCATGGAGGATGCCGGGGCCCGCAGCTCGATGATCTTTACCGATCTGGGGGTCGTGTCCACGACGCGGGCGAATGGCCCGGCGCTGACGCGCACCATGCTCACGGAGCTGTCGGCCGGCCGGCCTGATGTCATCGTGTTCGAGTTGGGTGATGGGATCCTGGGGACCTATGGGGTGGACTCGATTCTCGCTTGTGCCGATATCCGCAGCGCGCTGACCGGAGTGATTCTCTCGGCCAATGATCCGGTGGCTGCCTGGGGCGGCGTCAAACTGCTGCGCGAGCGCTTCGCCATCGAGCCCTGTGTCGTGACCGGCCCCGCCACCGACAATCAGGTCGGCGTGGAGATCATCAAAGAGCAGCTCGGTGTGCCGGCGTTCAATGCGATCACGAGCGGCGCGGCCTTGGGCGATCGCGTCATCGAAGCTATCGGCATCAGGCCGGGCACATGAGTGATATTCCCACCATCGTGTTGGGTGGCAGCGGTTACGTCGCCGGCGAGTTGCTGCGGCTGATTGCCGGGCATCCGCGCTTCCGGCTCGCAGGCATCCTGTCCGACAGTCAGCCGGGCGAAGCGGTGGCGAAAGTTTTTCCGCACCTCGCCAGCAGTTATCCCGAGACACACTTCATGGCCCATGCAGAGATTGCGGCCCTGCTGAGTCACACGAGCCACAGCGCCGTGTTCGGAGCTGCTCCGCACGGGGTGTCGGCAGCCCTCATTGACTCACTGCTGCGCAGCGCAGAAAAGGCCGGCACGCGCGCACGCCTCGTCGACCTTTCGGCTGACTATCGTTACGCGAATGCCGCGCGCTATCAGGCGGTGTATGGTCACGAGCACGCTGCGCCACGACGTCTTGCCGAGTTTACCTGTGCACTGCCGGAGCACCTGCGCGAGCTGACCACTGCGCATGTTGCCCATCCGGGCTGCTTTGCCACCGCCACGTTGCTCGCGAGCGTGCCGCTGCTGGCACTCGGCCTCACCGCACCCACGCTGTTCGTGAGCGGCGTGACCGGAAGCACCGGCGCAGGGCGCAAGCCGGTGGAAGGGACGCATCATCCGCTGCGTCACAGTGATCTGTACGCCTACAACGCGCTCGCGCACCGCCATGCACCCGAGATCAGCGCCTGCGCCTATGCCGCAACCGGCGTGGAAGCGGACTTTGCGTTCGTGCCGCACTCCGGTCCGCTGGCGCGCGGCATCCATGTGACGGTACAGGCGGCCTTGAAGAGCTCGCTGGACAGCAGCCGCGTGCTCGCGGCGCTGAGAGAATTCTATGCCGGCGCGCCGTTCATCCGGGTGAGCGAGCGCGCACCGCATGTCAAGGAAGTGGTCGCCAGCAATTACGCTCACCTGTCGGCGGCCGCCAACGGGCGCACGGTTGCGGTCATGTGCGTCATTGACAATCTCACCAAGGGCGCAGCCGGCGGTGCGGTGCAATGGATGAACCGCCTGTTCGGACTGCCCGAGACTCTGGGGTTGACGATGCCGGCACCGGGGTGGACCTGATGAGTGCCACTGCGCCGTCAGTCGCTGCCGCAGACTACCTGGCGCCGGTCTTTGCGCAATATCCGCTCGAGGTGGTCAAAGCCGCAGGGGTATGGCTGACCAACAGCCGCGGCGAGCGCGTGTTGGATCTTTACGGCGGGCACGCGGTGGCGGCGCTCGGCTACAACCACCCGCGTTTCACACAGTTGCTGCTCGAGCAGGCGCACGCCTGCAACTTCCAGTCGAACGCGGTGGCCATGCAGGTGCGCTCGCGGGCCGCCGAGCGGCTGGTGCAATTCTCCGCTCTGCCCTTTGCGCGGGTGTTCTTCGTCAACAGTGGTGCCGAAGCGAACGAGAACGCGCTGAAGCTGGCCTTCCGGATCACCGGGCGCAGCCGGATCACGGCCGTGCAAGGCAGCTTTCATGGCCGCACGGCCGCAGCCGCCAGCGTCACGTGGGGCGCCGCGCAGAAGTGGTATGGCTTTCCGCGTGCGCCATTCGATGTGAGCTTTTTGTCGCGCACTGTGGATGACTCGCTGACCGAACACATTACTGAGGCCACGGCTGCCGTGATCGTCGAGCCGGTACAGGGCCTCGCCGGAGCCGTCGACCTGGGCGCGGAGTACCTGACCGCGCTGCGACGGCGGTGCGATGCGGTCGGCGCGCTGCTCATCTTCGATGAGGTGCAGTGCGGTATGGGACGGGTGGGTCAGCCGTTCGCGGCGAATCGGTATGGCGTGCTGCCCGACATGATCACCACGGCGAAGGCGCTCGGCAACGGCTATCCGTGCGCTGCGCTACTGACCACAGAGCGTGTGTCCGCCGCGTTCACGATCGATCTGCTGGGGACCACTTTTGGTGGGGGGCCGATGGCCTGTGCAGCCATGTTGGCCGTGATCGAGGTGATCGAGACGGAGCAGCTGCTGCAGCGGGTACGGCACATGGGCGAGTACCTGTGCAGCCAGTGCATCACCGGGCCCGTCAGCGGCCACCAGGGCGCGGGCCTGCTGATCGGACTGCGCACCACGCGGCCTGCCCGGGAGGTGCAGGCCGAGTTGCTGGAATGCGGCATTCTCACCGGCACGGCTACCGATCCGCACATCGTGCGGCTGCTGCCGCCCTTCATCCTCGAGGAAGAGCACGCCGACATGCTGCGCGATGCGCTCGCGGACCTGCCGCCATGAGGCGCTTTCTGGATCTGGCTGATTTCGAGCGCGACGAGATCGCAGCGCTGCTTGATCTGGCACGGCATCTGGAGACTCATCCTGAGCCGCAGGCGCTCACGGGCAAGATCCTGGGACTGCTGTTCTTCAATCCCTCTTTGCGCACGCTCGCCTCCATGCAGGCCGGCATGGCACGCCTCGGCGGCAGCTCGTTCGTCATCACCCCGGGTCAGGGGACCTGGCAGCTGGAGAGCCGGCTGGGAGCGGTGATGGATGGCGCTGCCGCAGAGCACGTGCGCGAGGGCATCCCGGTGCTCGCTTCCTACTGTGATGCCGTCGGTATCCGCGCTTTCGCCGCCGGCAAGGTCCTGGCGAGCGACCTCGCCGAGAGCGACTTCAAAGCGATGGCAGAGCTGGTGGACAAGCCGCTCATCAATCTCGAGTCGGCCGTCAACCATCCCTGCCAGGCCCTCGCAGACTGGAAAACGCTGGATGATCTGGGCGTCGCACGCGGCGGGCGCTTCGTGCTGTCCTGGGCTTATCATCCGCGTGCCCTGCCGCTGGCGGTCCCTGCGGCCACCGTACACATGGCGGCGATGCGCGGCATGGAAGTTGTGGTGTTGCGCCCGGAAGGCTTCGCGCTGCCGCCGGACATCATGAACAAGGCCCGCTGGGCCGCGGCGCACTCCGGCGGCTCGGTGCAGGAAACCAGCGACCGCGCCGCGGCGCTCGCCGGGGCCAACATTCTGTACGCCAAGGAATGGGGGGCCACCAGCTGCTACGGTGATGCACAGGCCGATGCCGCACTACGCGCCGCGCTCACCGGCTGGTGCGTGCGCGAGGACTGGTTCGGCGCCACGGCGAGCGATTGCCGTGTGATGCATTGTCTGCCGGTCAGGCGCAATACCGCGATCGCCGATGAGGTGTTGGATGGCCCGCGCAGCCTCGTACAGCGCGAAGCCTTCAACCGTCTCGTCGTGCAGATGGCCGTTCTCTACCGCATGCTCAGAGGACTGTGAATGCCCATGATTGTCCACCCCGGCGACCCTGCTTCGGCTATCCGCGCGCTGAAGAGCGCCGCGCCTTACATCCGCATGTACAAGGGCAAGACCTTCGTCGTCAAAGCCGGCGGTGGCGTGTTTGCCGACAATGAGACCACCCGGGTACTGATCGAGCAGATCGGCATCCTGCATTACTTCGGTGTGCGGGTCGTGATGGTCCACGGCGGTGGACCGCAGCTCACGGAGCTGTCCCAGGCTCTGGGATTGTCCACGCGCATGATCGAGGGTCGTCGTGTGACAGACCAGCGGTCCATCGATGTCACGGCTATGGTGCTGAACGGCCTGATCAACACCCGTATTCTCGGTATCTGTCGCGAGCTCAACGTGGATGCCGTCGGCATCAGCGGCGTGGACGCCGGACTCATCCGGGCGCACCGTCGACCGCCGGTCCGCGTGGAATCAACCGGCGAGACGGTTGATTACGGCCTGGTGGGTGACATCGACGCCGTCGATGTAACCGTCATCCGCAAGCTGCTGGATAACAGCCTGATGCCGGTGGTGAGTCCGCTCTCGGCCGATGACAGCGGCGTGCTGCTGAACATCAATGCCGACACCGTCGCGGCCGCAGTCGGCTCAGCCCTGGAAGCGGAGAAGCTGATCCTGTGTACCGGCGCGCCCGGCATCCTGGAGAATGTCGAGGATTCCGGCTCGCTGATCTCGTTCACCGATCTGCGCGGGTTGAAGCGCCTGCGCGAGGAGGGCCGCATCGTGACCGGGATGTTGCCCAAGGCGCGGGCTATCGAGAATGCCCTGCGCGGCGGGGTGCGGCGCGTGCACGTGGTTTCCTACAAGGCGCCGGAAGGCATCCTGGGTGAGGTCTTCACCAATGAAGGCACCGGCACGATGGTCGTGGCGGATGTCAACGCGTTACCCGCGGCCGAGCAGTTGGCCGATCACGGCAGGAGCTGACCGGCGCATGAGCCGATTGTGGGACAAGGGCGGCACGCTTGATGAGCGCGTGCTCGCCTTTACGGCCGGCGAGGATTTTGCGCTCGATGAGCGCCTGGTGGCCTACGATGTGCGGGCATCGCTCGCCCACGTGGCGATGCTCCACGCGCAGCGGCTGTTGTCGGATACCGATCTGCAAGCGATCCGCGCGGGACTCGAGGCCCTGGCTGCCGAGCACGCCGGCGGCGGCTGGCATATTGAGCTCGCCGATGAGGATGGACAGACGGCCCTCGAGCGACGTCTCACGGCACGCATCGGGCCTGCCGGCGGGCGCATGCATCTCGGACGCTCGCGCAACGATCAGGTGCTGGCCGCCATCCGCCTGTACCTGCGCGACATCATCCCTGAGCTGACTCAGGCCACGCTGCAGGTGGCAGCAGCGCTCGAGCGGCTCGCGGCGCGGGAGTCAGACACAGCACTGCCCGGCTACACCCACATGCAACAGGCCATGCCGAGCTCGGTGCCACTGTGGGCAGGCGGATTCGCCGCGGAGCTGCGCGATGATGCGGAGGCCCTGCAGCAGGTGCTGCGGCGGGTGGGGAAGAATCCGCTCGGCTCGGCCGCGGGGTACGGCACTCCGGGACTGCCCATCGACCGTGACGCCACCACCACGACACTCGGCTTTGCCAGCACGCACACGCCGGTCACCGCCGTGCAACTCTCGCGCGGCAAGGCCGAAGCGCAGCTGCTGTTCGAGATCACCTTGCTGCTGCAGGACACCAGCCGACTCGCTGCCGACGTGCTGCTGTTCTGCACACAGGAGTTCGGTTTCCTGCGCCTGCCGGAAGCCTTCACCACGGGCTCCTCGATCATGCCGCAAAAGCGCAACCCCGATGTCTTCGAGCTGATCCGCGGGCGCGCCGCGAGCGCGCTCGGCTGTCTCACCGAAACGCTGGCGGTGTGCGCCAAGCTGCCTTCCGGTTACCAGCGTGATCTGCAGCTGTTGAAGTTCCCGCTGTTCCGCGGGATCGATCTGGCCATGCACACCCTCGGCATCCTGCCGGCAGCGCTGGACGCGATGCAGTTTGTGCCGGAGCGGATCCGGCTCGACCCCTCGATTCACGCCGCCGAAGAAGCCAACAGGCTCGTCATCGAGGAAGGCATCTCCTTCCGCGAGGCCTACCGCCGCATCGGCGCGCGCTTTCGCAAGGATTAGGCTACGGCGTCTGGCTGGACCTTAGGTGCCGCGTCCGCAAACGCCGCCAGCCCCTCCAGGTATTCGCTGATCCCACCGAGCGTGGGGTACGGCGTCAGATCGCATTTGAGGCGCCGGGCATTGAACATCTGCGGCACGAGACAGACATCGGCAATACTTACGGCCGTTCCCAACAGGTGACGTCCATCGCCGCTCGCCTCGCGGGCCATTCGCTCCAGAGCGCCGAAGCCGACGGCAATCCAATGCCGGTACCAGGTATCGACCGTGCTCTGATCGTGACCGAGCGGTGAGCGCAGATAATTCAACACGCGCAGGTTGTTGAGCGGGTGTACGTCGCAGGCCACGGCGAGCGCCATGGCCCGTGCGCGCGCACGATCGAAGGGCGTGCGCGGCAACAGCGGCGGATCCGGATAGATCTCCTCCAGATACTCGATGATGGCGAGACTCTGTGTGATGGATCCCGCTGCGGTCTCGAGCAGCGGCACGAGTCCCTGCGGATTGCGCGCAAGCCACGCAGGCTGCAGCTGCTCACTCACGGCTGGCCGCAGGTTGACCGCGACTGACTCGTAGCTCACGCCCTTCAGGTTGAGCGCAATGCGGGTGCGGAAAGCCGCCGAGCTGCGATGGTAGGTATACAGTTTCATGCAGCTCACATCGCAGCTGCCGTCGCGGGCCGGGGCGCGCCTACCCGCAGGCGCAGAGTCTCCAGCCCCGCAATACCGCCTTGCAGTTGATCACCAGGTTGCAAGGCCTGCACGCCGGCCGGAGTACCGGTAAACACGAGATCTCCCGCGCACAGCGCAAAGTACCCCGACAGCTCCGCCAGTATCTCCGGCACCTTCCAGATCATCTGGCTGATATCGCCTTCCTGGCGCAGTTGACCGTTGACCTCGAGCCAGATGCGTCCGTCCTGCACATGACCCTGCGCCACCGGCCGGATCGCGGCGAGAGGCGCGGAGTGCTCGAATCCTTTCGCCGTATCCCAGGGTCGTCCGCTGCGTTTGGCTGCGGCCTGCAGATCCCGGCGAGTCAGATCGATTCCTACCGCATAGCCGAAGATATGCGCGAGCGCAGCGGAGGCGGCGATGTCGCGGCCGCCGCGGCCGATGGCGACGACCAGCTCGATCTCGTGGTGCAAGTCGTGGGTGCGCGACGGATACGGCAGCTCGGCGCCGTTGGCGAGCACCGCATCCGGCGGTTTCATGAAGAAAAACGGCGGTTCCTCGCGCGGATCGCCGCCCATCTCGCGGGCGTGCTCGGCGTAGTTGCGACCAACACAGTAGATTCGATGTACCGGGAAGCGTTGTGCGCTGCCCGCGATCGCGGTGCTTGGCACCGTGGCGGCAAAGGCGAACTCAGTCATCCCGGCTCCCTGTGGACCTCGGCGGACGCATGGCATAGTGTAAGGCATGGCCCATGACATCAATCCGGACATTCCCCTTGGCGAGCGGCCGGCCGATGCCTCCCTCATCAGTTACACCAACGTCATCTATGCGTTGCACGCGCTCTCGGTGGTCATCGGATTGACGTCCGCTGTCACCGTCGTTGGCAGCTTCATCTTCGGGCTGCCCTCCATCGTTGCGGTGATCATGAACTACGTGCGGCGGCGCGATGCCCACGGCACCTTCCTCGAGTCACATTTCCGCTGGCAGATCCGCACCTTCTGGTGGGCGCTGTTCTGGGCGATCGGGGTCTATGCCGTCTCACTGCCGCTGATGCTGATCCTGGTGGGATTCGCCACCTTGTGGCTGGGCGTGGGGCTGCTTGCGGTGTGGCTGACCTATCGGGTGCTACGCGGCTGGCTTGCGCTACGCGACCGGCGACGGATGTACGTATGAGCTGGCGCTCGGCAATCGCGCTGCTCGCGGCTGCCTGCCTCGGAACGGCGTGTGGTCAGAAAGGTGCGCTGTATTTGCCATCCAAGGGAAACGTCGTAACGCATCCCGCGTCCCCGCCGGCGAGCGATGCTGCGGCGCCTGCAACGACTCCGCGCAAAGAGGGCAACACCGTACCGCCGCCCACCGCGTACCCGGATACGGCGGCGCCGGCGCCGATCGCGCCCACGGAACCGGGCTCGCCCTCAAGACCGGGATCCGCAGCGCCCGCTCCTGCGGGCACTCAGCCGCCCCCGCCCCAGGAACCGCAACGCTAGCGACGGCTGTGCCGATCAGGCGCGGATCAATCCCTGCAGCGGCCGGGCATCCCTGCTGTCCGCAAACACCTGTGTTTCCAACTGCCAGTGGGATAGGTGCAGATGATCCGCGAGTACGCCTTTCAGCAGCGAGCGCAGATCGAGCGTGGGGCGCAGATCGCGCTCCTGATACAGCTCGCGACGTGACAGTCCCGGCCAGTCCGCGAGCACCCTGCCGCCCGTCACCGCGCCACCTGTCACAAAGGCCGCCGTCGCCGTGCCGTGATCCGTTCCCCGCGTACCGTTGATGGCCGCCGTGCGGCCGAACTCGGTCACCAACACGACGACAGTGTGGTCCCAGACCGGCCCCAACTCATCGCGCAGGCGACGCAGTCCCTGATCCAACACGGCGAGCCGGTTTGCCAACTGCCCGGACGCACCCCCTTCGTTCGCGTGCGTGTCCCACCCCATGGTGTCAAACATGGCAGCCTGCGGACCGTCTGTGCGCCTGAGAAACCCCGCCGCTGCCCGCACGATCTCAGCGTACTGCGTCGCTTTCGTCCGCAGTATCGCAGGCGTCGCCATGGCATCAGCGCCGCCGCCTGCGCTGGCGATCTGATCGGCCGCGAGCGCATCGGCGAGCCGAGAAGACAACAGCGCATCATGCGCATACAGGTCGGTGAGCCGCTGCAATGTGTCCTCATCCACAGCAGCAAGCTGCGCCGGCGACCACGAGGTCACCACCGCCGGGCCGCGCATCGCCAACGGAATATTCTGTCCGAGAGCCACGCCGCGCTCGGTTTGTGCGACCGCGCCGGGGAGCGCTGCGAGCGCGCGGTTCAGCCATCCCGACTGGGAGGCGTGAGGATGAAGCGCTCCGCTCTCCAACACGTCCTGTCCGTCGAAATGGGAGCGCTCGCGATACGGAGTTGCTATCGCGTGTGCGACCAACAGCTGGCGGGCCGTGAAGCACTCGTGCAGGAAGGCGAGGCTCGGATGCAAGCCGAACGTCGCATCGAGCGGCAGGGCCGCCCCCGCGGCGCTGCCCGGTGGGGCGATAGCGAGCTCACCTCGCAGCGCAGCGTAGGCGGGATCGCCATACGGCGGCGCCATCGAGAGGCCATCCACGGCGCCGCGCATCAAGATCAGCACCAACCGGCTGCGCGTGGCACTGTCGGTGCCGCCGAAGGCCAGACGGGTCGTCAGGAACACGCCGCCGCAAGCCAGCGCTCCCGCGGAAAGGAAATGACGACGGTGCAGGGTTGACATGATTCCTCCGGCTGACGTCGCGCCAGTCAGCGACGCATGAACTCCGGCGCAGCGAGCAACAGTGTCACCGCCTGCGCGCCACTTGCGGCCCGGGAGATCGCAACACGCGTGGCGCTCTGCAGGTTCGCCCCCAGCAACTGCGGCGCGAGTGTCACCGCATCGCATTGGGTGGCGACCCTCGCCGCCGCCGCACTCGCCCACTCGATGCGCTTCATGAGCGCGGAGGAGCCGTCCCAATCCGCGGAGCGGTCCGGCCAGCCGGCCGGTGAACCGGGGCTGTAGGTACGCTGTCCCAACACGTCCAGGGCGCCCGCGTTCAGCTTGCCAGGCGCCGCCGGCCAGCCGAGGCCGCGATGAACGGAGACCACGTAGTCATTCGGTGTCTTGTATTTGCTGAGAGGCTGGCGCCAGGCATCGGGTGCATCGATCAATGCGCGATACACCGCCGGCAGGTAGCCACTGCTGTCCAGGTAGGCACTGGCTACACGGGCGACCGCGGTCCCTGGCGGATCATCGGCAACGAAATGCCGCACGAGCTTGGTGGCGAGGAAATGTGCAGTCGCCCGGCTCGCTGCCAGATCGCGGAGCACCGCCAGCCCCTGCTCCTCACCGCTCTCGGCATAACGTCGCCCAAGAAAAACCTTGGTTCCCGGCTCATGCAGCGCGGGGCGAAACAGGAACTTTCCCGGCTCGCCGCGCGCGACCGCGTCACGCTCACCACCGATCGACCAGCCGGTGAGCACTTGCGCAAAACTCGTCACATCGCTCTGCGTGTAACCCCCGCCCACCCCGAGCGTGTGCAACTCGAGAATCTCGCGCGCGAGATTCTCGTTGATGCCCACCGTCCGCTTGTTGGCCCGCCGGGCAAGTAGGTGGGCGGCGAGCGAGTGAGGGCCTGCGGACACATGGTTGTCGAGATACAGCAACATGGCCGGGTGTTGTTCCACAGCCCGTAGCAGGTCCCCGAAGTAGCTCATGATGTGGGGGCGGATCGCCTCGCGCTCGAAGCTGCCGGCCAGTCCGAGCACGCTCGGCTTGTCGACCGAGACTGCAAAGTGGTTAGTCCAGAACGCCACGAGCCGCTCCATGAAGGGCCGCGACGTCTCGATCGCTGCGCGCAGCCGCGCGTTGATTTCCGCCACATACACCGGGCGATAGAGCTGACCAACCTTGAGCACCGCAGTGAGGGCATTCGCCGCACCGGGCGGCTGCGCCGCGTCATCACCCGCCGCGGCACTGACGGCGAGAAAATGTTTCTTCTCAACGAGCTCGCGACGGATCTGTAAAGCCTTGCGCAGCGTCTCGGCGCAGCTGCTGAGCTCAGTGGACTGCAGCAGTGGCGCGGGGCCAGCCAGCTGCGCGTGCAGCCATTCACGGCCGTTCCGGCCGATCTGCCCGAGCTCGCCGGGGCGGGCACCGAGGCCGAAACGATTGGCGGCAATGGCTGCGTTATCAGGTGCGGACACGACGGATCCTCGCCGCGGTCATACTCCCCCTAAGCGCAACAGCGCGACCCGGGTTGACGGCCCGTGCGCGCTATACTTGTCGTTCTGCCTGTTTCGGTCCGCCGCATGCCCCGCACCCCAGATCTCGTTCTCGTCGACGGTTCCTCTTATGTCTACCGGGCATTTCATGCCCTGCCGCCGCTCACCAACTCACGCGGCGAGCCGACCGGCGCGGTGCACGGTGTACTCAACATGCTGCTGAAGTTCGTCAAGGACTATCAGCCGCGCTGCATGGCCGTCGTGTTCGATGCCTCCGGCCGGACCTTCCGCGATGCGCTGTTCGCGCAATACAAGGCACACCGCACCCCGATGCCTAACGACCTGCGCCCGCAGATCGAGCCACTGCTCGCCATGATCCGCGCGCATGGCATGCCGATCCTGCGCGTGGATGGCGTCGAGGCCGACGATGTCATCGGCACGCTCGCGTGCCGCGCGGCACGCGATCACCAGCAGGTGTTGATCTCCACCAGTGACAAGGACATGGCACAGCTGGTCGGCGAGGCGGTGACGCTGATCAACACCATGAGCAACTCGGTGCTCGATCGCAGCGGGGTGAAGAGCAAGTTCGACGTGTGGCCGGAGCAGATCATCGACTACCTGGCGCTGGTGGGCGATTCATCGGACAACATTCCGGGTATCGAGAAGGTCGGGCCGAAGACGGCGGCCAAGTGGCTCAATCAGTACGGCACGCTCGACAACCTCATCACGCATGCCGCGGAGATTCCCGGCAAGGTGGGTGAAAACCTGCGTGCGGGTCTTGAGACCCTGGAGCTCTCGCGCAAGCTCGCCACGATCCATACCGATCTCGAGCTGCCGCTGGCGCACGATCAGCTCACCCCCGGGCAGCCTGATGTGGCCCGGCTGCGCGAGCTGTACAGCCGCTACGAGCTGCGTGCGCTGCTGAAGCAGCTCGATGGTAACGCGGATGCCGCATTTGAGATGGCTCGTCCCCGCGGCGCCGTCGATGCCGCAAATCCGTCAGCCGCGGTCACCGCGGCGGCCGAAGCCGGCCAAGTCGCACCCTCCGCCCTGCTGCCCGCGGAACGTCACTACGAGACGCTCCTGGCCTGGGAGGATCTGCAGCGCTGGCTCGATCAGCTGCAGGGCAGCGAGCTGTTCGCGCTCGATGTGCAGGGCGATGCCGAGGAGTACATGCGCACCGCGCTCGTCGGGTTGTGCTTCGCCATTGAGCCGGGTCGTGCGGCCTACGTGCCGCTGGGACACGACTATGCCGGCGCTCCGCAACAGCTGGCGCGCGAGCGCGTGCTCAACGCTCTGAAGCCGATCCTGGAGGATCCGCAACGCGGCAAGATCGGCCACCGCCTCAAATTCGTGGCGCACGTGTTGCAGAGATACGGCATCCGCCTGGCAGGCATGCGCTTTGACACGATGTTGGAGTCCTATGTGCTCAACAGTGTGGTGACGCGCCACGAGCTGGATCTCGCAGCAACCTGCTACCTGGGACCCAGGCGAGTCACGTACGAGGCCGTCGCCGGCAAGGGTGCGCGGCAGCTGACGTTCAACCAGGTGCCGCTCGAGAAGGCGGCGGCCTGTGCGGCCGAAGATGCCGACCTCACCTTGTGCCTGCATCGCACGCTGTGGCCGCGGCTCGAGGCGCTGCCGCGCCTGCGACAGCTCTATGAGGAGATCGAACAGCCGCTGGTTCCGGTGTTGCAGCGTATGGAGCAGCACGGCGTGCTGATCGATACCGCGCTGCTGCGCGCCCAGAGCCGGGAAATCGACAGTCAGCTGCGCGAGCTGACCGCGCAGGCGCGCGCGGTCGCCGGCAGTGAATTCAACATGGACTCGCCCAAGCAGCTGCAGCAGATCCTGTTCGAGCGGCTGCTGTTGCCCGTGACGCGTCGCACCCCGAGCGGCCAGCCTTCGACGGCCGAAGACGTGCTCGAGGAGCTGGCCGCCTCCTACCCGCTGCCGCGGCTGATTCTCGACTATCGGGCGCTCGCCAAGCTGAAATCAACCTACACCGACAAGCTTCCCGAACAGGTCGATCCGCATACCGGCCGGATCCACACCTCCTACCAGCAAGCCGTGGCGCAGACCGGGCGCCTGTCATCGGCGGATCCCAACCTGCAGAACATTCCCATCCGGCGCGCGGAGGGACGGCGTATCCGTCAGGCCTTCATTGCCGCACCCGGCTGGCTGCTGATGGCGGCCGACTACTCGCAGATCGAGCTGCGCATCATGGCGCACCTCTCCGGTGACCCCGGCCTGCTGAGTGCGTTTGCGGAAGATCGTGACGTGCATCAGAGCACCGCCAGCGAGGTATTCGGCGTGCCGCTCGCTCGAGGTGAGCCCCGACCAGCGGCGACTGGCGAAGACCATCAACTTCGGTCTGATCTACGGCATGTCGCCGTTCGGGCTGGCCCGGCAGCTGGGCATCGACCGGGGCTCGGCGCAGAAGTATGTGGAGCGCTACTTCACCCGCTATCCAGGGGTGAAACGCTTCATGGACGAGACCCGGCACCGCGCACGCGATACCGGGTATGTGGAGACCGTGTACGGCCGGCGGCTTTACCTGCCTGATATCCGCTCAGGTCATACCCAGATGCGGCAGTACGCCGAGCGCAGTGCCATTAACGCTCCCATGCAGGGGACGGCCGCGGACATCATCAAGCGCGCCATGATCGCGGTCGATGCCTGGTGCCAGCGCGAGGATGCGCCGGCGCGGCTCATCATGCAGGTTCACGATGAGCTCGTGCTCGAGGTGCGTGCCGAGGCGGTGGCAGAGGTCGCTGAGGTCGTGCGGCGGCACATGACCGGAGCAGGCGAGCTCCAGGTACCGCTGCGCGTCGAGCTTGGCACCGGGCCGAATTGGGATAAAGCACACTGAGGAAATGGCGCTCGAATCAGGCGTTGCCGCATGTTGTGGCCAAAGCGCCACAAACTAACGGCCAAGGCACTGATTGGTAAGGTTTTTTTACAAGAAAAAGCTGGAACTTCCACCCCCCCGGATCGTCTAATCCCGCGAGTGCCTCGTGCACTCCCCGCTTCCCTCCCTGAGCGGGTCGACCCGGTGCATGAGACCTGTACCGGGTCAGTCTGGCCCCGGTGACCACAGAGGTCATCGGGGTTCTTTTTTTTCCGGGTGCCCTCCGGGGTTTTCCGGGTGCCCTCCGAGCCAGCTTTCCAGGCACCGCTGCGCTTGCGCGACGCCGGTTTTGTGGAGCGCCGAAAACAGCTGCACTGAGACCGCCGGCAGCCGGGACTGCGTTTGTCGCAGCACCTGCATTGAGTCGCTGCGATTGAGCTTGTCGGCTTTGGACAGCAGCACATGCACGGCCAGACCCGGCACCGTCAGATCCGGTTGCGCCCACCCCAGCAACGTCAGATCGCCTTCGGTGAGCCCCCGCCGCGCATCCACGATGAGGAACAGGCCTTGCAGCGACTGCCGCCCGCGCAGCGCCTCGATCAGCGGACGCCAGGACAGGCGCTCCGCTTCCGGACCCGCGGCGTAGCCGTAGCCCGGCAGGTCCACGATGCGCTGCTGCGGTCCCAGCTCGAAAAAATTCAACAGGCGCGTACGGCCCGGCGTCTTGCTGGTTCGCGCCAGGCCCTGACGCTGCGTGATGGCATTGATCGCGCTCGATTTGCCTGCGTTCGAGCGGCCGGCGAAGGCCACCTCAACACCCAGGTCGGCCGGAAACTGCCCGGCCGCGGCGGCACTGATCAGAAAGCGACCCTGAGAAAATCGGCTCACCCCGGTAGTGTACAATTCGGCGCCCTCGCACTTACGGGATGAAGCGGAACGAGAACAATGAGGAAGACGAAGAGAGCCGGCTGGGCAGGTCTCGCCCTGCTGGCCACGACGCTCAGCTACGCACAGACCGCCGCCACACCTGACAGCAACTCTTCGCCCTTCTCCACTGGCAGTGTCCAGGACGGGACCACGAAGGCTGCCGTGTGCTCCTCCTGCCACGGACCTAACGGCAACAGCACCAATCCGCAGTGGCCGCGGCTTGCCGGGCAAAGCGCCGTCTATATTCAGGAGCAGCTGAAACTGTTCAAGGCTGCCGTGCGCAACAACCCCGTCATGATGCCGATGGCCTCCACATTAAGTGATAAGGACATCAACGACATCGCGGTGTACTACGAAGCGCAGACGCCGCAGGGTCTCGAAGCCGACCCCTCCTATTGGCAGGCCGGCGAGACACTGTACCGGCGCGGCGATGCGGCCCGGGGTATCCCGGCATGTGTCGCGTGTCACGGACCCGACGGGCGCGGCAATCCCGCCGCGGGTTACCCGGCACTTCGGGCACAGCAGTCTGTCTATGTGATCAAGCAGCTCAATGACTATGCGAGTGGCGCACGTTACCCGGGTGCCAAGAACCCGGCGCAGCCGAGCCGCAACGGGATGATGATGTTGTCCATTGCGAAAAAGCTCAGCGCGGAGGACATGCGCAACGTCGCTTCCTACGTTCAGGGGCTGCGCTGACCGACGAACGGGCGTGGCCCGCTGGCTTTACCGAGGGAATCCGATGATGCGACCGTACGTTGCGCCCGTTATTCTGCTGCTGGTTGTCACGGTGGGCGTGAGCCTGTTCTCCTGCTCGCGCAACACGCCTGCTCCGCAGCAACATCCTGCCGCTCCTGCCGCAACACCACCGCAGGTCCAGGCACCCCCGCCCTCGCAGCCGTCCCCGGCAACCCAGGCGGCCCAGCTGACGCAACCCGACGAGACCCAACAGGCCGCCGCCGCCAAGGAAAACGCGGGCGATCAGCCGGAAGAGGATCCGCGCCAGACGCGCGCCGATGCGGGCCTCGAGCGCCTGGCGCAGTTGCCGGCCGATCAGCAGCTGCCAGGGGGCAAGTGGAAACCCGGCGTCAACTACCAACCCCTCGTGCCGTCGCAGCCGACGAGCGTCGGCCCAGGCAAGGTGGAAGTGGTCGAGGTGTTCTGGCTGGGATGCCCGCATTGCTATGCGCTCGAGCCGTACGTGCAAGCGTGGCTCAAGAACAAACCCGCCTATGTCGAATTCGTGCGCGTGCCGGTCATGTGGGGACCCGCCCATCGCGCGCATGCACATCTGTTTTATACCTTGCAGGCGCTCAACCGTCCGGAGCTGGTGCAGAAGGCCTTCGATGCCATCCAGCAGCAGCACCAGATGCTCATGGGCTCGAGCGAGGATGAGACCCTGCAGGCACAGGAAGCCTTCGCCAAGGCCAACGGTGTCGCAGCCGACGAGTTTGCCAAGGCCTACAACTCGTTCTCCGTCAACAGCAACCTGCAGCGCGCCGAGCAGCTGACCCAGCGCTATCACGTCACCGGAGTGCCGCTGTTGGTGATAGATGGCAAGTACACCACGGACATCGGCGAGGCCGGCGGGCCTGACAAGCTGTTCGCGCTGGTGGACGATCTGGCAGCCGCCGAGCATCATCACTGATATCGATCGCCGCGGCCCTGCACTGCAGGGACCGCGTGCGGAGTGGCTCGCATGCTGAATGTCTACGCGGCACGTCCCCAGGGCCTCGTGTGCGTCAGCAAGGATCCCGGCTCGCTGCCTGCCGATGCGCTCTGGATCGATCTGCACGACCCCGCACCCGCGGAAGAGCAGGCCGTCGAGGCGGCTCTGCGCATCGAGGTGCCGACGCGCGAGGAGATGCGTGAAATCGAGGCATCCAACCGCTTCTACGAGGAGAACGGCGCGCTGTACATGACGGCGACGATCGTCACCAAGCTCGACAGCAATCTTCCCGAGCGCACGCAGGTCACATTCATCCTGACCGACACCCGCCTCGTCACCAACCGCTACGCCGATCCGCTACCGTTCCGCCGCTTCATCGCCTTTGCCGCCTCGCATCCCAATGCCGCGGCTTCCGGCGCGGTCGTGCTGGCCGGGCTGCTCGAGGCGATCGTCAATCGGATCGCGGACGTGTTGGAAAAAGTGGGTGCCGATGTTGATCTGGTGTCCTCCAACATCTTCGCGCACCGCGACGATGCCCGCACCGGGCCCATGGATTACCGTGACGTGCTGGCACAGATCGGCCAGAGCGGCGATCTGGTCTCCAAGGCGAGCGAGAGCCTGGTGAGTCTGAGCCGCCTGCTCGGCTTCGTGCAGCAGAGCGGCAATGCGCAGGTGACCCAGGAATCCCGTGCGCGCTATCGCACCCTGGCGCGGGACGTGCTGGCGATGACCGATCACTCCAACTTCCTCGGCAACAAGGTGCAGTTCCTCCTCGATGCGACGCTCGGCATGGTCAGCATCGATCAGAACAACATCATCAAGATCTTCTCGGTGGTCACGGTGTTCCTGCTGCCCTCGTCGGTGATCACCGGCTTCTATGGCATGAATCTCGAGCACATTCCGTGGCTGCACGCGAGCTGGGCGCCCGGTGCCGCGCTTGCGGCGATGATCATCTCGGCGCTCGTGCCGTACTGCTACTTCAAGCGGCGGGGTTGGCTGTAATTGGCGCGCTCGGTCGCCTGAGATCAGCGCACCGCAAGTGCGCCGGCGGTTCGCTCCATGCTGCGGTATTCGCTCAATAGGTCGTTCGGCGTCAGGAAGCCGTCAAGACGCCGCCACGGCTGACCGGGAGCGGCGCGTAACAAGGTCACGGCCGTGTGATTCATCTTGTCGCCGCGGTAGACGTCGAAGGCGCGCTGCACGGCATGGCTCGCCTCGATCGTGCCCGTGTAGTGATGCCACTCGGGTCCCGCCTTGTAGCGGTGTGCATATTCACGCAGACGCGCGGGGGTGTCGGCCTCGGGGTCGATGGAAATCGACATGAGATGTACCTTGCTGCGGTCCGCTCCGAGGCGCCGATCGAACTCGGCGAACACCGCACTCAACAGCGGGCAGACCGAAGCGCAGCTCGTGAACACGAAATTCATCACCACGGGTCGTCCGTCGTTCATCTCCTCGGGCAACGAGACAACCTTGCCGTCCTCACGCGTAAGCTGCACGGAGGGAATCGCGTACTGGGCAACGGAACCCACAACCCCTGCCGACGGTTTCGGCGCAGCAACTTCCAAAGCACTGGCGTGCGAAACGAGCGCGCACCCGGAAAGCAGCAGGGGAAGCGCACCGAGTCTCCGGTGTTTCCAGTCAGCCCAGCGCGGATTCACTACTCTCACAGGCGCCACGATAATCGGTACTGCCGTCGTCCACACTGCTCGGGATTACTGACGCGCCGCTACCTGAAAACCCGCTACCTCGGCACCTCGAGGTTATGTCGAAGAATCATTCCAAATTCGACGCAGTCGTTACACTCCCTCAGGCGGGCATCGTATTGTTTCGCTCCTATGAGGCCGTTTCGCGTATTCCTGTTGGGGCTGATGGCTGCGGCTGCGAACCCAGTAACAGCGGCCCCCCAGAGCGCAGCGGCGCCGACAGTCGGAGCTGACATATATCGGCGCGGAGTCCTGCCCGGTGGAGCAGCGCTTCGGGGCGACCGTCCGGGGGCCCCGGGGATTGAAGGAGCAGCTGCCGCGTGTGCGAATTGCCACGGCCGCAGCGGGCTTGGCGGCCTGGAGGGCGGGACCGCAGTGCCGCCCGTAACGGGGCGATTCCTGTACCGTCCACGCCGGCTTCCCAACACTCCGGAAAGCATCTCTCCTGGTACCGGCCCCGGCGAACGCCTCGCGTACACCGATGCGACGCTCGTGCGCGCGATCCGCAACGGCATGGGACCCGACGGACACCCGCTCGCCTACCTGATGCCGCATTACCAGCTCGGCGATCCTGAGATGGCTGCGCTGATCGCCTATCTGAAGCCACTCTCGAGCCGCCCCTCGCCCGGTGTGGGCGACACGACGCTCGAGTTCGCCACCGTCATCACGCCCGAAGCCGACCCCATCAGACGTCAGGCGATGCTTGCCGTCCTCGAGCAGTTTGTCGGCAAGGAAAATGTGCTTACTGGCGCCACGAGTCAGCCGCCGCAGTGGTCACACCGCTTCAATCCGGGGACCCACCGTTGGCAGCTGCACGTGTGGCAGTTGAGCGGCGCAGCGGATTCCTGGGAAGCGCAGCTCGACGAACGTCTCAAGCGTGAGCCCGTTTTCGCACTGCTCTCCGGCGTCGGCGGCCGTAACTGGGAGCCGGTCCATCGCTTCTGTCAGCGCTCCGAGCTGCCCTGCCTTTTTCCTAACATCGACCGCCCGGTGCTGGCAGAGCAGGACTTCTACGATGTGTATCTCTCGAAGGGTGTACTGCTCGAGGCCCAATTGATCGCCGCACGGCTGCGTGAGCAGGCGCGAGGTGCATCCATGACCAACCGGATCGTGCAAATCTACCGGGAGGGTGACATCGGCGCCGATGCGGCAGCGCAGCTGCGGGCAGCCCTGGCCTCGTCATCGGCGCGGGTGCTCGATCGCGCTGTCGAATCGGGTGCGACGCCGAAGCATGTTCAGGCGGTCATATCCGGTATCGCTCCGGATGATGTACTGATACTGTGGATCCGGCCGCGCGATATTCAGGCACTTCCGTCCGCGCCACCTGCTGCACGCGCCGTGTTCCTCTCAGGTCTCATGGGGGGACTCGAGCGCACGCTCCTTCCGGCGGCTTGGCGCGAGGTCGCTCGCATGACCTACCCTCTCGAGCTTCCCGAGCGGCGTGGAGTCAGCATGGACTACCCCTTGAGTTGGATGCGGCTCAAGCACATCGCCCCGACGGATGAGCGCATCCAGACGGACACCTATCTCGCCTGCGTGACCACTGCCGAGACCCTCAGCATGATGGGTGAGAATCTGCTGCGGGACGACTTGCTGGACATGCTGGAGATGCATCTGAGCTCGCGAGTCGTGAACGGTGCTTACCCGCGCCTCGGACTCGGCACCGGTCAAAGCTTCGCCTCTAAGGGAGGTTACCTGGTGCGGTTCGCAGGCCCGCAGGGTTCGAAAATCATCGCCGACGGCGATTGGAGCGTCCCTTGAGCGCTACGCGACAGCCGCGAACCGTGCGCCGCGGCGCGGCTGCGGCGGCCATCGGGAGTCTGGTGTTTTTCGGCTGGCTCGGTAGCGCTTTTGCAGACCAAGCCGCCGATGCCGAGCGCCTCTACCGAACCGGCATACTCCCATCGGGCCAACCTCTGAGGGGCAAACGGGAGGGCGGCACCGAGCTGACTGGCGGAGCGGCGGCGTGCGCAAACTGCCATAGGCGCAGCGGGCTCGGCGTCAACGAAGGTCGGACCGTCATCCCGCCAATCTCGGGCAAGTACCTCACGCGACCTGGGGATCGGGCGCTTCCGGAGGCCACGATACAGACGAGCGGGACCGCAGTATCGCGGCGCAAACCGTACGATGACCGATCGCTCGCGCGCGCCATTCGCGAGGGCATCGATTCTGACGGCGGAGCGCTCGGTTATCTGATGCCACGCTT
Organism: uncultured Pseudomonadota bacterium; assembly: GCA_963839055.1. GTDB lineage: Bacteria > Pseudomonadota > Gammaproteobacteria > Steroidobacterales > Steroidobacteraceae > 13-2-20CM-66-19. The sequence continues at coordinate 710,300 of CAWITP010000001.1, forward strand.
CACCCTGAGCGATGCGGACACGAAGCTGCTGATCGCTTATCTGAAGACCCTCGCAACGGGAGCACAGCCGGGGGTAGCCCACGACAACCTCGAGTTTGCTACCGTCGTGACACCCGATGCCGACCCGGCCGAGCGCAGCGGTATGCTCGATGTCCTGCAGCACTTCTTTGCCAACAAGAATCATTTCGAGCGCGGACACGATCCCCAGCTCATCTCAAACCGCCGCATCCACTATCGCGTCACCTATCAATGGCATCTGCATGTCTGGGAACTATCAGGTGCGCCTGATACATGGGAGGCGCAGTTGCGCGCGCACTTCCGTGCGGAACCTGTGTTTGCCGTGATCTCGGGAGTCGGCGGACGCGACTGGCGTCCCGTCCACAGCTTCTGCCAGCGCCAGCATGTGCCGTGTCTGTTCCCTAACGTGCGGTTGCCGGTCGTCGCCGAAGGTGATTTCTATCCGATTTATTTCTCGCGCGGCGTGCTGCTCGAAGCCGATCTGATCCGCGGGCGGCTGCAAGAACTGTCTCGATCGCAGGAATCCACGCACGTGAGGCCGCGACGCATCGTCCAACTCTATCGTCCCGGGGATATCGGCGAGGCAGCGGCGCAAGCGCTACGCTCGGGGTTCACGGATCGCGGCCAGGCGGCGCCCCCCGACCGGCGAGCGGTCACCGAATGGGTGGACCGCCCGCTCGAGACCGGCCCGGCAGCTGCGGTGTTACCGGGGGCGCTAAGCACCCTTCGAGCGGACGACGTCCTGGTTTTATGGCTGCGCGGCCAGGATCTACAAGCGCTTCCGGACGAGGCTCCCGCCACCCCTATCTTCGCGTCCGGTCTCATGGGTGGGCTCGAGGACGCCCCGCTGCCGCCGCACTGGCGCACCGCCGTCCGGATCACCTACCCTGTCGATCTTCCGCAGCAGCGCACGATGAGGCTGATTCAGCCGCTGACATGGTTTCGCGCCCAGCACATTCCCGTCACCGCTGAACGAACCCAGGTCGATACCTACATCGCCTGTCAGGTACTCTCCGAAGCCGTGGCGCACGCTTTTGCCGATCCGGTCCCCGACTATCTGATCGAGCAGATCGAGAACATGATCAGCGTGAAGCTGCTGGACGGCTACTATCCGCGACTGGGGCTTGCGCCTGGACAGCGCTTCGCGTCCAAGGGCGGCTACATTGTGCGCCTTGGGCCGACTGCAGGCAGCGCGCCAATTGCCGATGGCCCCTGGAGCGTACCGCAGTAGCACACAGGCGGTGTAGTTCCGCAGGAGAAACTTAACATGCAGCAGATCGGGCGCACGAAGCCAGGCTGGCAACCGCGCAAGGCGCGAACCCGTGCGGTTGCCTTGGCGGCCTCTCTGGTGTGTGTTTCGACATCCCCATGGGCCGCCGCGGCGCAGGACTTACCGGCGGAGATACCGGCGCCGGCGACGAAGCCGCTTCTCGTTCAAGAAGGTCGCGAGCGGATCCGCGCTGATGTGCAAGCGCTCGCCACTCGCGCGCCGGGGGCGCACGCAACAGCAGCAACCGGGGATGGCGCGGCGAAGTACATCGCAGCCCAGTTCGCGGCGTACGGACTGGAGCCAGAGGGAGATGACGGAAGCTACTTCGAGAAGGTACCGCTCATCCAGATCCGCACGCTCGCGGATACCAGGCTTACCGTGGTATCGGACGGACTCGATTCGCTCGCGCTGCACAACGGCGTGGAGGTCTTGACGGGCAACGAGACCGGTCTCGAGTCGACCAACATCGATGCGCCGATCGTGTTCGCGGGCTACGGCATTGAAGCACCGGAATCCGGCGCCGACGACTACAAAGAAGTCGATCTCACGGGCAAGGTAGTGTTGCTGCTCGCGAGTGATCCGCCTCTGCAGGCTACCGACAGTCGCCACGAACACTCGCCGGTGCATCATGAAGACACCCGCGCGCTATTCGAGCAGGTTGCGCGGCATGGCGCAGTTGCAGCGCTGCTCGTTCAGCCATCGCTCTCAGCCGAAGATTGGAGCGGCTTGCAAAAGACCTGGGGCGCGGCACGCTACTACCTGCACGACGATGTCAGGCCGCGGCTGCCGGCCGCCGCCTGGATCCGCCCCGATGCGGCGCGCAAGCTGCTTGCCCTGGCAGGACTGGAGCTGGAAACGCTGATCGCCGGAGCGCAAACGAAGGACTTCGCCCCACTAGCGCTGCCGCTTCGACTGCAGGGACACATCGCGAGCGAAGCGCGTCGCATCGATGCACGCAACGTCCTCGGCGCCCTGCCGGGACGGGGCGGCAATGCCCAGGAGGCGCTGCTGTATGCAGCCCGGTATGACGACCCATCGAGAGTAAGAGACACGGCCAGCATGTTGGAACTCGCGCGGCTATGGTCGAAGAGCACTCTGCCACCGAAACGTACTATCTTCTTTGCAGCTTTGACATCGCAGGACGCAGCCGCGGCAGGGGCAGAATACCTGGTGACCCACGTGCCGATTCCTCCGGGCAAAATCTCCGTGGCGTTGAGCTGCAATGTGCGCAACAGCGGCGGCGATAGCCACCGGGTCAGCGCAGAGGCGGCCACCCGCACGAGCTTTTCCGCAACGGCGGAGTCGAGCGCGCGGGAGCTTGGGCTCGTGCTGGCTGACGATTCGCCTGCGCTATCCAGCCTTCGCGAGGAGCCGAGCGCCTACCGCTTCGCGCAGGGGGGGATTCCCTCGATTGCTCTCGTCGGAAGCGATCCCGAAACACTGGCAACCTTCGGGCACGAACTCGGTGTGCGTGCGGCAGCGCAAACGAAGTTGATTGAGTGGCTACCGGGCGATGAATTTGCAGCTGCACGCCTGCAGAGCGAAATCACGGCTCGCCCAGGTCATCAACCGACGCCGCATCGGCCCAAGCGGCGCAAGTAGTTCGAAGCGCCCGCCTCAGTTTGGCGTTGGCTGGCCTGCCACCGCGGACTGCGGCGGTCGCGATTGCGTGAGTGGAGTCGGTGAGGTTGCCGAAGATCCCGCCTGGCGTTGCTTCTCCCTTTGCGCCGCCTCGCGCCGTGCGGCCGCGCGTTTGCGCACATCGGCCTGCTGTTCGGCAGTGAGCAACTTGTAAACGTCGAAGCGCTCGAGGCGCTGAATCCCATCGATCATCGCCCCTCTCTGCTCCGGACTGAGCTTCGTATCCACGGCTACGTCGTGCATGCGGGTACGGCTGCTCTCACGGATCTGCTCGATGCGAGCCTTCTGGTCGGGACTGTAAGTCAGATCCGTGAAGTCATCCAAGGGGTCCGGTGCCTTGTTCGTCTTGGAGGGGTTGGGCACGCGTCTCCAGTGCCCGCCCGGCGCCGGCGAAAACAGTGGACTCTGCGCTGCGGGGTTCGCGGGACTCTGTACTATCGGACTCGGCGCGACAGGACTCTGCGCAAGACTGAGCGTCGGCCCGAGCAGCAACATCAGCGCAGCACCACAGGGTGCAACGAGCAGGCTGGTCTTCACGTGGTTCACCCCGCTATGGATTTGGACTTGGTCGACGAGTTGGGAGCCAGGGCAGGCAGCGGCTTCGGAGCCGTGAACAACCCATCATCCAGCTTCGGATTAACCTGCACACTCTCGATGGTCATCTTGTGCGGGTGTGTAGCGCCCTGTACCACGGTCTCCAGAACGAAAGGCACCATGAGACCGTTTACGTTGCGGTAATCGCGATAATAGACCGCGACGGGATGCATGTGACCATCCAGACGCCGAGGTACACCCTCGATCTTCAGATCGAGGAAGCTATGGGCGTCGATCCAAACATGCCGCATCGCGCCGCCCTTGGCGGTGAGCTTGAGCCGATAGGCGTCATGTCCCTCTATCTGATCGACGCCTTCTAGATCGATCCGCGTGCTTTTGGCGGCGTAGTCGATCAGCGGTCCATCGAGATCCGACTCCAGCGATGCCGATTGCAATTCAGCCGCGGAGAACGGCTCCACATCGTTGCGTCCGAGGTAGGGGCGCAGCTTCCAGCCTTTCGCGCCGTCGTACACCTGCACGGCGGTCGTGTTGGCAAACTCGAGCTCGAACCGCTGCTTGCGTGGGCGCTCGAGCTTCAATACGAACGGCAGCTCTGCGTGCCTCTTGCCCCCCGCTTCGAGCTTGCCCGTATACGCAAGTGTGTGTACAGCGCGCCAGGCGGCGAGGCCGCCCCTGGCCGCAACGTTCTTCTCGGCTACCTGGGCAGCGCTGAGCTTTGCGACGGATGCGCCCACAGATTGGGCTCGGGGGGCCGTTTGCGTGGCAGCTGTTTGAGTGACAGCAGGTGAGCCGTCCGCGCGCGCCGGGACCGTATCCGCACGGCTTGCGAACGGGGTCAGCGCGAGCGATAGAGCCAGGCTGGGTAAAAGAGCTTTGCGCAACATCGGTGGCGGACTCCTGATCATGATTGAGGTCGATTCTGGAAAGCGGTCGGAGGACGGCGTGGCACCGGGCCGGCGGATTCGACTACCAGCTCGCGCGCATGGAAGGAGCCAATCACGATATCGACATGGTCACCGGGCGCGACCTTGCGCGCCACATTGGTAAATACCATCCAGTACTCACGTCCGCCTTCGGGCGCTGCAGTCTGGCGCAGCTGACCGACTTTCTCGGTCACCGGGACTTCGAGCCTGTCTCCGGTGTTGCGCACGATCAGATACGGATGGGACTTCTTGTCGTTGATGACCTTCGCGCGGACCGGGTCTGCGACCCGATAGCTGAAGCGGATCAAGGCGCCCGATGCCGTGGAGCGAACGTGGATGTCTTCGAGGCCCCACATTCGCCGCAGCATCAGCGCCTCGCGGCCGCTGCTCACGGCATTGCCCACGAGCGGGACGGGCGTTGAGTCGGGCGCTACCGGTGTCTGCACGCTCAGTTGATTGGCCGCTCCGCGAGGCACCGCGTAGGCCAGCGCGCTGCAGGCAATGATACTGAGCGGCAGCCACCGGCAGAGTTGAACTAGTTTGACGCTACGCACGGTGCGGCCTATTTGACGACCTGTCCCTGCATGGCTGCCGTCCGCCAAACAGGCCCGCTGTTGTTTTCATACCGTCCTCATGACCGACTGCTGCCGGTTCTTATTCTGTTCGACCTGTTCGCGGCAACTCGAGTTCCTCATTTTGCGCGTTGGCCAGCAAGCCGCGTGGTGTGCTGTGTGGCTGTGTTATTGCAGATCCTGCCGTGTCCTGTCCCGGGCCTATTTGCCCGATGGCAATGATGAGGAGCACACCTGCTTCGCTTCATGCTCGTCCAGCTTGGCTACCGATTCGTTTGCCGCATCGTACGCCTGCTGGTACTCGCTGCTGCGCCGTACGTTCTCGAGCACCTTCTTGCTGGCGTCCTGCAACAGCAGCTTGCCCTGCTGCTGATACTTTGCGGCGGCCGCTGGGTCGAGCCGCGCACAGTAATTCAGAATCGCTTCAGCCATTCCAAGGGTCCGTGGGTCCGGCGCTGTCTCTTCGGCAAGCACCAGGGGCGGGGCCGCCAGAAAGGCGCAGGCGCACAGCGCGACGATTCTTATGTTGAAAAAGCCTTCCAAGATCAGATCTCCACCTGTCCGCGCGCTACCCCCGCGAGCCCATTGCAGATACAGCCTTTGCCACGACCTACAGGATAGCTCTGAGATAGAACGCGGCGTTGATGTGCTTCGCAATTCCCTGTTTGTGGCAGCGTCTCCGGGAGATCCCACCGCGCTTCCGGAGACCGCTGCCTTTCACTAGTCACGCGTACCAGTCAGTATCGATGTCTGAGTGCCCGCCGCATCGACTATTGACAAGTTGGCTGGTCCCTTCGTTCCAGCAGTAGTCGGTGTGAACCGCAGCGTCACCGTGCAGGTTGCGCCGGGATTCAGGCTGGAGTTGCCAAGCAGCTGGCCGCCGCCCGCCGGTCCACAGCTCGACAACAGCCCCACGATGGTCCACTGATTGGCGTTGGTGCCGTTCAGAGTGCCTTGCGTGATGTTCGTCAGCGGCACATTGCCGGTGTTGGTCAGCGTGAAAGTTCTTAGCGGAGCCAGGAAACCGCAACCCAGCGCGCCCGTGCAGCTCGCATTCCACGTTGGCGGCATCAGAGACGCACCGACTACTGCAGCCACGCCCGTACCCGACAAAGAAACTGGCGAGCCCGTGACACCGACGCTTGCTGCAATTGTGGCGGTCCCACTGTACGAACCGGTGGCCGTGGGTGTGAACACCACATTGATCGTGCAGGTGTTACCGGCGGCCAGCGTCGTGCCGCAGGTTCCCCCCGCCGCGGCGGCCGGCCGGCTGAAGACTGAACCACTCGTACCGTTGGGTGTTGATGAGAACGTCACCGCGATGCCGCTGGCACCTGAGGTGCCGGTGTTGTGCAGCGTCAGCGTCTGAGCCGAGCTCGGATAACCCACGGCCTGGTTGCCGAAGCTCACGGGGCCACCGGTCACACTCAGCACCGCAGCCACAGGCGCGACGTACTCGACCGCACCGATGTCGTAGCCGCCACCTTGTGGCCGGGGGTTGCCGTAGAAGTCGGTAGATGGCGCACCCGAGCCCGTGGCAGCGTCGATCGCTGGCGAGCCGGCGGTAATCGCGTAGTTGCCCAGTGGCGCGCCGCCGCCGTAGCTCGTGCCGCCCACGATGGTTGGATTGGACAGTGATAGAGGTCCGTAGAACATGTTCACCCAGTTACTGCCCTCGTCCACGGTGGCCGCAGGCGTGAGGCTGAAGGCCGGGCCTGCGTAGGTGGAGTCGGTGATGCCCGGTGGCACTGTCAGCGAGATACCCACGGTGCCTGGCTGTACGCAGCCCTGGGCATTCGCGTTGCCGTTCGGCCCGGTGCACAGTGTCGAAACGATCTCGGGCGGCACCCGCGAGCCGTTGCAGTACTGGGCGACGACGCCCGGGCTGGGCGGCGAGATATTGCCAGTGCCGCTGCCGGAGTAGCTGCCGCTGCTGAACAACGAATAGCGCGGATTCAACGTGTACTTCGAGTCGTGACTCGTCGCAGAGGTATCGCCGTACACGCCGATGTCCCAGTAGTTAGGCGTCGATGACGGCTTCGATCCCGGTGTACCGGCGGGACACGCACCCGTGGTGAGCTGCTGCAGCGCCGGCACGAGCTGCACCGCCGTGGCCAGGCCCGGTGCAGGGATCACCCCTGTGGTGATATTGAAAGCGCGGTTCTGCCAGAACAGGTCGTTCTCGAGCTGCGGGTTCGAGATGTTGTAGCAGTTCGGGTGGTTCGTCGGGCAATGGACCTTCGAGTTCATAACCCCTTGCAGCTGCAGGCTGTTCAGATCCGCCTGCAGGCCGGCAACCATGGGCGCGGAGATCGTCAGCGAAGTGTTGGAGCAGTTATTCGGCTGCCCGTTCGGCAGGGGGACGCCGTTCGGTTGCGTCGGATCGCAGTTCGGCGGCGGCACGTTCGCATTCGGTGCCGTCGGCGAATCGAACAGCACACCGGCGGTCGCCGTGCTGTCGTTCGATGCTACCGTGTTGTTCACGAAGTTAACCAGCAGCGAGTCCAGGAGCGACACGCCGCCGCCACCCCAGCCGGCGACATTGTTGACAATGATATTGTTGGTCACCTGCACCTGATACCACTTCGACGGGTCGAGCGGGCTGCGCTGCACATCGGTGCCGTTCACTTTCTGCAGCCGCAGGCCGCCGCCGCCGCCGCCTGCGGCGGTATTGCCCTGGATCAGATTGGCATTGATCACGAGGCCCGGGCCGATGCCGTCCGGCAGCTGCGGCGGGCAGTCCAGATCCACCGTCGCGCTGTTCTCGCACAGCGTGCCATCCGGGCCCACACCCTCGGCGATCAGACCGCCGCCGTAGGTGGTGAGCGTCGGATTAGTGCTCTGGTTGAAGATGATCGAGTTGTGCTCGATGTCGCCATTGTAGCTGAAGCCGAAGTGCGCGATGCCGCCGCCGTCTCCCATGCTCAGGTTGCCGCACACCCAGTTGTAGTTGAACTTGTAATAGTCGCTGCCGTTGCACAGCGACACGCCGCCCGAAGCCGCCGGCGTGTTGGAGTTCAGCTCATCGCCATAAGCGGTGTTGGCGGTGATCGAGTTGTGATGAATGTTCACGTGCTCGTTGAGCAGAAATGGCAGCTCCGTGACGCCGTCCGCGGCAATCGTGCCATCCGGCGTTTCCGTCTGGCCGACCACGATGCCGCCGGACAGGGTTCCGCCGTTGTTGTACACGCGGTTGTTGGCCACCTCGGTGTAGTGGTTCCAGCCGTGCAGGAAGATGCCGCCGCCGCCCTGCGAGCTGTTCATGAAGCTCATGCCGTCGATGCGCGAGGGATTGCACAGGTAGTTGCTCGCGTACCTGCAATCCCTGGTGCTGCTGGTGAGCAGCGTGCCCGTGAAGGTGCTGGACGCGCTGTTGGTACCTGTACCACCCGTCGGTACGAGTACCCGCTGCTCCCAGCCTCGGCCGAGCACCGTAATCGCAGCGCCCTCGTACGCTCCCATCAGCGTGGGCTCCTGCAGGAGCTCGGCGATATTGCCATTCAGGCTCGCCACCCAGCCGATGATCGGCTCCAGCGGGATGGGATCGACCTGATAGGCGTTCGCCTGATGATTCAAGTTGCAGCTGTAGGCTCCGGTGGGATCGTAAGGATTGCCGGCCGACAGCAAGGCGCCGTTCAGCGACAGGCCGAAGAGGCAGTCCACCTCTCGCCGCCAGGGCTCGAGGAGCTGGCCGGCGGGATTGGTGTTGGCGTCCACGATCGTGGAAGCTGCGGCGACACCCTGCAGGCGCACCGGCTTCCACATGAGGAGCATCTCGTGATAGTGGCCGGCCGGCACGATGATGAGATCGCCCGGTGTAGCCGCATCGATGACAGACTGGATGCTCTGTCCGGCCGCGACGCGCTTCGGCGTCGTGCCGCCGACGGTTACCGTGACCGCATCGATGGACTGCTTGCCGTTGGCGGCCGTGATCACGAGCTCGCCGCAGCGCGCGTTCGAGTTCGGGTTGCCGGAGCCTCCGACCTTGTAAGTCGGGTTACTGGCGCTGCACAGGGGAAGGTTTGCAGGCACGCTGCCGCTGATTGCGGTATCCGTCCAGCTTACGCCGGTGAGCGGATAGGATTTGCCGTCCGCGCCGAGCAGCGCGACGCACGACTGCCCCGCGGTGCACTGCGTCCCTGACGACTGACTGCCGAAGCCGTAATGACGCTTGATCGTCTTCAGGTTGTAGGGCGGCGTATTTGCCGCGGGCCCCGAATATGCATCGTTCTGCACCTGCTGGTCCCCGAGCGCCGTAATGGTCAGCGTACGCGAGCCGCTGGCGCTCACCCAGGGTCCGATGCCATCGCCGTCGACTTCTTTGACCGCCGGCGTTGCATCGGGGTACGCGCAATCCGGCGGGTTGTAGCCTTCCGCAAAGGCCGAGGTCGGCACCACCGGAGTGTCAAGGTACGCGGTGTCGCCCGGCATCAGCGACCACTCGTAGCAGAAGTCGCTGTAGTTCGGGTTGTAGTACGGATCGGTAATCATCTGCCCGTAGGTGGGCGAGCTCGGGTCCAGATCCTTGATCGGGCCCGGGTCGTTCATGCAGAAGATCATCACGTTCGGCCCGTAGCCGGTGATGTTGGGCGGGTTCACCTGCCAGGTCGAATAGGCGAGCCCGTTGAAGGTGCCCCACTGGTCCGCATAAACGCGGGAGATCTCCACGCCATTGTAATCCTTGATGCCGATGGGCACGTTCACCACCGCGAACTTCTCGCCGAACGCCGGATTCGCCGGGTCGAATTCGGAAGCGAAGTCATCGCTGATGAAGCCGGTGTAATGCGCGGCTGCGGGCACCTGCGTCCAGACGAAGAAATCGGCGTTGGTTTGCATCTGATCGGTAATCGTGACCTCCTTGCGATCGCAGAGCGGGCGTACGGCGCCTGCGAAAGGCGCCACCTCGCCTGACTCCGGGGAAATGCTGAGGTAATCCGGCACGACGCGCATGAGGCCGACGCACGGAGCGGCCTGCTTGACTATGCCTCCCGGACTGAATCCGGCGTTAGCACCGCGACCCAGGTCGGTGGTCTCCTTACCGTTGTTGGTCGTATTCGCAGTAAACGTGCACGGGCCGCCGTTCGGCGCACAGTTGAAGGGCTGATTGTAGGGATTAGCCGCCGTGTAGGGACCGGTGTAAGAGGTATTCATCGCATCGATCGACGCCTGATCGGGCGTTATGAAGATGTTCGCAATACCGCCGAACTGCGCTGATACCGGCGCGATGAAGTTGTCCCCGATCAGCAGGTTCAGGTCTTCCTCTTTGTTGATCTCCCAGCCTGGGGGCAGGACCACCTCGGTGACGTACTTGCCCGTGGGCAGGACTGCCGTGGCCGCGCCGGTGTGCACCGGAAGGCTGAGCGCGGGGTTCTTGACCGTCACGCACTGGATGCTGCGGCCCGAGGATGCGGTGAACGTGCCGCCGGGATTCGCAGCGCAAAACGGGCTCGGGAACTGGTACATGCCGTCATAGGGTGCGGGCTGCAACTGGCTCAGGTTATGAAATCCGTCGAAACACTTGAACTGGGAGTTGTGCGGTATTGGGGTGCCAGGGTTCAGGAAGTTCGTTGTCCCCGCCATCGTGTAGCTGAAGTAGGGGTCGTTGAAGTCCTCACCCGGACAATTGATGTTCGGGCGGCCATTGGCGTCGAAGCCCGAGACGTAGTCATCCCAACTCGAGGTCGTGGTCGTGTCCACGAGTGTGAGACTGGTCGTGCCATCCGGCGCGGTGCTCTCCTGGTAGAGATTGATCGTGACCCGCGGCACCAGCGGTTCCCACAGATTCTGATTCACCATGCCCGGATCATCGAAGGGTCTCGTAGTCGCATTGACCACATGACCGCGGATGCCGCCGGTTTCACCGGCCGCATACGGCAGCTTGCCCCAGTCCGTCATTTCGTATTCGCTGACGCCGCCCTGCCAACCTTCCGAGAGCGTGCTGCCAGGATCGATGCGTCCCGTAGAAAGTCCGCTGCAGGTGACGCCACCGATCGTGCCTGTACCGGCAGGGGTGGTAGTGCAGTTGCCGGCGGAGCCAGCATTACCGTTGGGCGAGCTGCCGTAGTTTGAATTGCTGCAGGCGGGATCGCCCTTCGCGCAATACACCGCGCCCGGGGTCTGGAGATCCTTCGGCAGCGAGAAAATCTCGGTTGAATTCAGGATCGCCTGATAGGGGTTGGGATCGTTCGCCGTACCGACGTTGCCGTTCCCGCACACCTTTGACAGTGGGTAGGACAGGCAACTCGTATTTGCCGGGCCGTCAAGCTGGCCACCTGCATCGTTGACGACGTGTACGCCGGTTCCACGGAACCGGGTAGTATCAGACTCGACCACGTACCAGTTGAAAAGCGGGAATGTCTCATCGAAATGGGCGTTGCCGCCGATGTCGGAGAGCAGAGTGTTGTTGATCTTGCCGTTGCGCATGCGCACGCGGGTCGGAACCTGGATCAGCGGCGGGCTCTTCACCGGGTCGAGATTGCCGGCGGCATCCAGCACCGGGGTGCCGAGTCCCTGCGTGTCAAGGTAGGTCTTAGACCAAAGGTGTGACTGCCAGGAGAACGAGCCGTATTCCATGTTGAGCGTCTGGCCGCCCTTTACGCTCACGGAGCGACTGGAACCATCCACCAGCAAATCATTCCACTGATCGAATACGGTGACTCCCCAGTCGCCATCCGGAATGTTCGTGAAGGTAAAGTTGCCATTCGCATCGCATTTCGCCAGCTGGAACGTCAAGCCATCGGTGTCACCGATCGTGGCCCAGCAGGTGGTGTAGTTGAACGCCGCAGCGTTGTGCGCGTCCCCTTGAGGGAACACGCCGCTGGTCCATAACCGCTCGTCCGGCGATCGGCCCTGGTGCAGGTTCGTGACCTGCCCATGAATGGTGTTCTTGCACGGCGGCGCGGCTGTGCCGTCGCAAAGCCCGGTCCCGCTCGTGTTATGCAAACGTGAGTTGATGATGGCGGGATTTGCTTCCCCGAAAAATACGTGGTAACCGCCCGGTCCAAATTCCTGGAAGTAGCCAGGCTCTGCCGCTTTCACGAACGCGTCGAGTTTCGGTGAGCCATCCAGCGTGTTGGTCTGCAGCCATTCCTCGCCGCGCGATTCCCGCGCCGCGCCCGGATGCACCGTGATGTCGAACAGCCCCGGGTTGAGATTCTTGATCACTACCTGCCCAACCAGCGGCGAGAGTGTCTTGCCGTCGGATTCATACTTCGGACACACGACGATGACGCCAACTCCCACCCCGGGCTGTGTATTGGCGATGGGACACGCATTCAATCCCGTGGTCGGATCCATCGTGCCGTTCAGTGCGTTGGTCAGGGGAACGTTGAACTGGTCATACGTGTCCTGGCCGGTGTTGTCGCACGAGACACAACCGGCAAGATCCCACACGACGACCTGGAAATCTTCCAGGCCCGCCTCCTCGGTCGGATACGTGTCAACACCGCCTCCCGTATCGGGTTCGCCATTGGTGGGGTAGTCGTCCTCGAACACGAATACCGTTACCGTGGCGGTATGCAGCGGATTGGCTTCCGCGTTCACCGTCACGCTCGCGGGCAGCGTGCAACTCGTGCCGCTGCTGCAGACCGGCGCTATCGGCGAGCCACCCATGGTATGGCCGCAGGTGGAGTTGGTCGTGAACCCCGTCGCCTCGGTTTGTCCGCTCGCGGGGGTACAGTTGCCGGCAACCGTGGGATCAGACGCGTTGCCGTAATTGAATGGATTGGCCGAATCGCCGGGCAGCACCGAGATGTAGTAGTAGATCGGGCTGCCATAGTTCGCGTTGCAGCCCGCAGGTATATTCGTCCCGGTGCACTGGACTCCGGTGGTATCGGTGGCAGGCAAGTTGACATCGCCGGGGATAGACACGGCATTCTGCGTGGCTCCCGGAGTGCAGATGCCATAGCCGTCGCAGGCGGCCTGAATGTGCTGCTGATAGGTCGGAGATTGCGGGTTGTTATCGAAAACCGTTTGACCGCGGCCACAGCTCTGTGGACCTGTGCAGCCAGTTGCGATCACCGGCATGAAGCTGGCGTGGAAGTTGGTGCCGAGCGTCGGCGGAACTCCCGCTGGACAAATAGCCGGCTTGGTGCCTCCCGGTCCGTTCTGCTGACAGGCCGGATCGATATGGAAGGTAATGTCCTTCTCGATGATCCATTTATAGTCGGTGATCGGAGCCTGCGTGGCCGTATCCTGCACTTTGACAACGAGGTTGCTCGCCGTCAGGAAGTTGACCGTCACGGTCGCCGGCGCGCTCAGCGCACCTTCCGAATTTTGCGCCTGGTAGGTAAAGGTGCAGCCGCCCGCTGGGCAGGCGTAGGTCGAGGCCTTGGTGGCCGTGAAGGAACCGTCGGCATTGAGGTGCACCGTAAGGCCGGCCTGCGCGGCAGCGATATAGACGGCGATCAGGGGATAGCCGTTCGAATCGACGTCATTGCCCAGCACACCGGGGGCCGCTACCCGCAGCATCGAGGCGACCGGAGCCATATAGAGGTCCGGATTTGCAGTGGGCTTCTGGCCGACCGTCGGTGACACCGTCAGTGACACCGTCGTGCACATTGCGGAGGTGCCGGGCGCAGCGCCATTGGCGCAATAGCCAAAGGAGTCCGCACCACTCCCGTTGGGGACGTAAGCAAACGTGCCATCCGGATTCAGCGTCACGGTGCCGCTGGTCGGTGCCGTGGTGATCTGCACCCCATAGACATTCACATCGTTCGCAATGACGCCCTTGCCCGGATCGGAAACGGTGAGCGTCACACCGGGCGCGTACTGATAGGCATCCGGATTGGCCGATGCGCTGCTGTTTGTGCCGGCCAGCGCCGTACCACCGGCATCGTTCACGTCCAGGATGACCTGCATGCCGCCATCGCGCAGGTTGTTAGTGGAGAGGCCACTCAGCGAGTGGTCGTAGATCATGTAGCTAGCCGTGTCGTAGCTGCCAGGCGTTTTGGTCTGCGCGGGACTCACGATGACGTCCATCACCTTGCCCGCCGCCATCCAGACCTCGTTCCGCAGCTGCAGGCCGGCGGCAGCCGTCGTCGGCGCGTTGGCCGTGCGCGCGCTGAGCGTCTTGCCCTGTCCGAGCGCGAGTGCGATGTCCGGCAGCACGCTGGCGTCCTCGGCCACGAGCAGCTCGCTCAGGTTGTTGACCGAAGGAATGTGCATGTGGGAGCCGGCGTTCACGAAGCGCACCAGCACGTTGCCAGTGGCCCCGGGTGCCGGAACGGCGAGCGCGGAAGCCTGCTGATTTTCTCTATTAAAAGCGACGCCGTTGAAGAGGAAGTACAAGGGCGTGTAATCGACCGCGGGCGGGTAACAGCTGGCTGTCGTACCAAATGTGGTTAGGGGCGAGTTGGGAGCTGCGCCACACTGCGGTGTCCACTTGGCCGTCTCGCTGAATCCCGCGTTAGCGGTAGGGCTGCCGGCCGCACCCGTCGCCGGGAAGAGAGCTGCGACCATGCCGTTCTGGCGCGCGTCGATCTCACTTTCAAGTGCCACGACATCGGCATCGTATATGACCGCGCCCGCACTGCTGCTTGCGCCGGGGTAAGCCACACCAGCGGTTGATCCGCTGACGCTGCCGGGCGGCTGGGTTACGACGACCACGCCGTAGAGGCCCATGGGACCCTGGATCGAGGGGTAGGTACCCGTGCGCAGCAGGTAGGTGCCGGGCTGCAGGTTGTTCCAGCTATAATTCACCGATTGCGGCGCAGCACCGAAGGTTGCAACGCCGGCAACTTCGGCCACGAACGACCGCACGCGCGCACCTTGTGTTGGTGGTGTGAACCCCGTAATCGCCGTGCCAGCCGCTGCCTGACCGACTGTAGGCCACGTCGTCGCCGTCTGCGTCTGATGGTCCCCGTCGGTGCGCGGGCCGCTCTCGCGAACCGGAGTGCCGATCGCTCCGCCGGAGGCTGCTGGCTGACCGACGATCATCAGGGAGGTATTGACCGGGAGCGCGTTATTCAGAGTGATCGTGAGGCTCGTGCCCGAGGAGTTGTAGGGGACCACGATCAAAGGCGGCTGCCATACGCCGCCCCCGAGCTGCTTGGTCGTACTGACCACGCCTGCGGTGTTGGTGTAAGTGAGCGAGGTGCAGCTGGCCCCGACGCTCGGCACAGGCGTCGCCAGAGAGTCGCCGCACGTCCAACCCCACATCGGCACGGCGTTGCCGTCCGGAAGCGTAGTGCTCTGTTTGGACGCGGTGAGGCTGACCGTCTGAGCGAACGACGGCTGCGATAGGGTGGCTAGTGAAGTCGCCGCGAGAAGCGCCGCGCAGAATGTTGTTCTTATCATGTTGGGTCGCATGGCGTTTATTCCCTTGAATTCACAGGGTTTCGTCGATGTTCCAGACGTAGGGATCGACCAGCATCATCATCAGCATGCCGCCCGGGAATACGTCGTTAGTGGTGATCTCGCGCTCGTTGTGGGAGTGCCACATGAAGGCGATGCCGGACTCCGGGAGCGGATTTTGTGAGGCGCTTCCCGGAGGCAGCGGTGTAGGTCCGCGCGAGCGGTTTACCGCATCGGGTCCGAGGTAGGGCGTACCGTTGTACCAGAGTCCGTTGGTGGCAACGAGTGGATCAAATAGCGTCATGGGACCGCCCCCGCCGACCTCGCCGGCCAGATTGGTCGTGAGCGGATTTGATTCCAGAGGTATGTCGTGATCCGGGCACCACTCGTAGTAGTTCGGCGACCCGCCGATCATTTTCCCGTTGGAGTCGTAGGTTGGCAGCGTCGCACCGCTCGCCACCGTGTAGTAGCCATTGGCGTCCGGAACGCACGGCGGATCGGAAGTGCCGTTCGCCTTGGTATGGCCGAAGATGTCCCACCCTAAACCTTTACCCGAGTAGTAGAAGATTCCGTCGAATGCCTGGCCCGGTGTGGTGTCGGTATCGAATTCCATGCGCCCGGCGAGCAGGCCATACCCGGTCGTGTCGTTGGCCTGTGCTAGAAGCAGATGCGCATCGCGAGCAAGAATGCGGACGTGGTTGGCGTGCTCGTGAAAGGGGTGCTGCCAGTGTCCCTGCCCCGTGACTCGCACCAGGACCAGTTCGCCCGGATGCATATGCGGATTGCCGTTGTACGGTTGCACGGGGTAGTTCGGTGCATAGTCCGGATCCATGTCATCGGGCATAGAACGCCCGTTGATGAGGAAGTAGTTCGGGTGATAGGGCTCCGTCGCGACGTCGATGCGACAGGTGCCAGGGAGCCCGCCGGAGGCAAGCGGCGTGCAGTTGGCGGCGTTGACCTGCGCCTGCGCCTGTGTGTGGATGCGCGGGTCGATCTCCGACCACTGAAACAGGTACTCGCGGTCATAGCAGGTGAGCGGATGGTCGTAGGCGGAGGAAGCCAGTCGATAATCCTCACGCCCGGCTTCGGTCCCAGTGCAGTTGGCGGGTGCCGATGATGGCAGCACGATCACGGCGCCAAACAGTCCCATCTCCACCTGCAGATCCGGCTGCGAGCCGCTTTGATAGATGTGCGTTCCGGCGCTGCCATAGGGGATGCTCACTGTGTATGTCACCGCGCAACCGGGCGTGGCCTCCAGGGCGAGCAAACCCTGGCTCGTCGCAGTGTTCGTTGCGGTACAGCTCGGGGGCTGTGAGCTCGCAGGAGCGGCCGTCACCGTCAGACCCGGAAAGCTGATCGAGGTGTTGCCCGCGGCCGCGGGCAGGTTGTTGGTGAGGGTCACCGCGAAGGTCGTTGGCGTAGCGGCGCCCTGCGTACCCTCCGTGACGATCAGCGTCGGCCCCGGGAGCTGCACCGCGGGACAGACGCCGATTCCCCCGTTGAATTGGGCCGGCGCGAAAGACGCTGAACTGGAGTTGATCGAGCCACCCGTGCATCCGTAACCCCAGGAGTAGATCGACGCGCCGTCCGGCTGGCTGCTGTACGTGGCACCGGCACTCAGACTGAAGCTCGTGCCCTTGATGCCGGGAGCGGCGCCGTGAGCGCTGGTCGCAAGTAGCGCGAGTGCAGCGATGGTGACGACCGGACGGATGGCACAGATGACAGCGGACTTCTTGTTGTTGTAGCTCATGATCGCTGTCCCAGGTTAGTTGGTCACTACGATCTCGGTCATGAGTCCGCCGAAGTTCTCGGCGTCGTTTGACAGATGATCGAGCTGTGGGGTGTAGAGCAGATAGGTGCCGGCCGGTACACCGGTCGCGTCGATGATCACGTCCTGCGACTCGCCGCCGCCCAGAGTGACCGAATTCGTCTTGATGAACAGGTTGTTGCCGGCTTGGTCGCGCAGGATCTTCGCGTTGAAGCCGACCAGCATCATCGGTATGCCGGAGGATTCGAGCGTCTGGTACTCGACCACGTCCAGGTCGTCGATGCGAAGCGCCGCACGCTGGCCGCAGCGCGACGTTCCTGAAGTGAACGGCGCCGTGCCGCACGTGTGCGGTGTACCGGGATCACTGACACTACCATTCGATAGCACGATGAGCGCCGGCGCCGGCTGGGAAGGCCGCTGCTGGTTGTCCGAGTCGGTCGTGTAAATGGCGTGAGTGACCGGGATCGGATTAACCGTTCCCGAGGTTGGCACACCACCGCTCCAGACTGCCTTCCCCAGCTTTGGATCCGTGACGGTCCCCTGGGGCAGATCGACGGTGTCGGGGTAACTGCGGCCATTCAACAGGAAATATTTGTCCTTCATGTCGGCGAAACCTTCAGGGTTGAAGGTCATGCCGACGAAGTGAAAGTTTGGATCGAAGCCATGAATCTGCAGGGGAACGTCGATGTCGTAACGCGTCGAGCCGTCGCCGTCGTTGTACACGTACTTGTAGTTGTCGCCCGCGACGTAGCCTTGGGGATCCGGGCGTCCCACTGGGTCACCCGCCGTGTAGGTCCCCTGCTTGGCGCCGGTGTCGCTCGGCGGGTTTGGGGCGGAACACAGAATGTCGGGACCACGGCTAGTGAACAGTGCCGGATTCGTCGTAGTTGGCAACGCTGGATCGCATGCGGTACGCAGGTCCGCTTCCTGGCTGTAACCCATGGTGCCGTTCCCGTAGGGCACGTTGGGTGAGGACTTGGTGGGGTAACCCACGGGCGGTGGCGCCGCCTTTGCCAGGTAGAGATCCGTACCCGCAGGCACTCGATTTTGCCGCGGACGCACGTACAACCATCCGGCCATGCCCATCTGGATATGCTCGGGAGGGGTGATGTGGCAGTGCCAGAAGTACGTGCCGGCATCCGGCGCGACGTAGTAGTAGGTGGCGCTGCCGCCGATGTTGATGGCCCAGGTCGCATCGGGCACGCCGTCATAGAAGGATGCTGCGTTCGGATACCCGTGAAAGTGCACGGTGTGCTGCTCGAACAGATCCGGCCGCATGATCATGCCGACGTTGCTCAGCGTCAGCATGAACTCATCGTCTTCGTCGAACGCCATGAGCGGCCCAGGGATGCTGCCGTTCATCACGCCGGTGTTCATGATTGCGGCCGGATCAGTATTGACCGTTGCGAGCACCGTTGGGTCGGTGCTCGGCGGTTGGTAGCCGACGGCACCGTTAGGATCTGTTCCGGGGTTGCAGCTCGCTGTTCCGTAGTTGGGATTGGGCTGCCCGCTGTTGTAGTTCGGACGCGTCGGATCACAATATGGTTTGTCGAAGGTCGCGGGATACTCCGTTCCGGGCTGACCGTTCTCGATCGCGTTCAAACCGGAGAGCGGCCCGAATGCGAACATGAAAGTCTGGTTGCCGTCGGCCTCGGTCATGTAGCCGTCGCCACCCGAGATCTGCTGGCATTTGACCGCGCCACCGTCATCCACGATCGTCAGCGGCTGGCTGCCTCCATTGAGAGCGAGCTGCTTTCCGCTGAGGTCCGTGAGTGGCGAGAGCGTCGCCGTACGGACCACCGGTCCGGTGTACGGCGCCTCGGCCGATTCGGGGTGCGGATTCACCGTGGAGCCGTTGCCACCGGTGTTGGTACTGCCAGGATGCCGCAGGGTGGCCATTGGGCACTGCGTTCGAAATGAGCCGCCGCCTTGAAACACCTGTGCATTCGCCAGAGCGGGCCCCAGCGACGCCAGGAGCGCCGACAGCAAAATACAATTCAGCCTGTTCATGAATTTGAAGCCTCCGTAAATTCGCTCCCGCCTCGATGCTGGAGCGGCCATTGGCTCGCGCCCGCCGGGAGCGCCTTGGTCTTGACATACCCAACGGGGAAGTGCCCGAGCCGGCCGCGTGAGGCGCCGGGTACTGCAGGGGCGGTTCACTGTGTCGCCTTCAACCACATGCCGAAAGGTGCCAAGATTTTTGCTCGACGCTAAGTAGGCTATTTGCTTAGACATGCGTCGGTAGAACACCCGGGCATTACCGGGTGGGTCAGCTGCAGACGGGGCCGCGGCACCTGGCGGGGCGGATCGAACAACTCGCGATGTTGGGAGTTTCGGAGCCGCGCCTCGTGAACCGATCCCATGGCATCCGCGGGCCGATGGGCCTGCAGGAGCCAGCGACCCGCCTTGCCCTGGTCCTCGCGCAACAGGCTGAGGGTCACCTGCAGTCGATGCTGGATGAACTGCGCTGAGACATCGAATTCCCGGGCGAGCGCCTCGAACGTCTGCTCCTCGCAACCGATGCCGAAGCGGCCCTCGAGAATGCGGCGGTCGCGCGGCCGCAGACACAGAGAGTTCAAGGCCCGGCGTACCGCCTGCTTCTTGGCTACCGCATCCAACTCTTCGAGCAGACGCTCCCCGGGATTCTCGAGCAGCGGGCCACCGGCAGCGGGGCTCCCCTGTCCCTTTGACCGCATCGCCACCGGCCGCACTCTGCCTGCGCGGTTCATGGGTGTCCGGCGCCTGTGCGGGAAGAGCACCTCGCAGGTACAACCCAACGCCTCCGCCAGCGACGATGCCGAGCGCCGCCACCCGCCATCAAGGCGCAAGGCAGAGCGCTGCATCTTGACCAGACTGCTGATGTCGCGACGCGACAGACCCGAGCGCCTGCAAAGCTCGCTCACCGATCTAAAACCGAACTCCCTCATCCGCAGCGCGATCTGGCGGTTAACCCCGGTTCCTGACTGCACGGCTTGCTCCCGTCCACAGCGATTGGCCCGCGCAGTCTCCAGCAGTAGTCCTGATCGATCTGCGCCTTTAGCCCATATCTTTTCGAGCTTTTCGCCCGCTTTATAGTGTGAAAATTGCCCAGAAAAATTGGGCACTTGACCTTACTCAGACAGTAGGGGACCCGGAGTGCCGAGGACGGCCCTCACTGGCCGTTTGCCATAAGCCTGGAACTAGTTCTCAGTTCGCCACGAAAAATGCCCGGGCAATCCGGCCTTGCCATTCCGAAAGGCCTGAGAAAGCCATTAGAATGGCCCGAGAAAGCAACTAGAAGGGCCTGCGAAAGCAGCCAAGATTTGTCGCTGGCCTTAAAGGAATCTTTGCGTTGATCGAGGTGCTGATAGCTGACAGCCATGTGCTGGTGCGTAAGGGCATTCGGGCATTACTGGCCGCAGAGCCGGATATCAATGTCGTCGCGGAAGCCGGCACACACGAAGAGTCCATCACGCAACTCAGTGCGCAGCGCGTTGATGTGATGCTTTTCGACTTCGCCATGGGAGGCGTGGCCGCGGACCGTGGCGGTTTGGGCCTGCTGACCTACGTGCGCAAAGCGTGGCCTCAAGTCCGAGTCGTGGTCCTGACGATGCACGCCGAGAGCGAATATGCGGCGCGGGCGCTCAGGGCCGGCGCCCACGGCTATGTCACCAAGGACGTGACTCCCGAGCTGCTACTCGCTGCAGTGCGCAAAGTTGCCGGTGGCGCTCCCTTCCTGAGTCCCAACGTCGCCGAGAGTCTCGCATTGCGCGTGGCGCTGCAAGATGGCGCTCCTCTGCTGCACGAGCGGCTCTCGAAGCGTGAGCGCACGGTTTTCGGGATGCTCGCCGAGGGCAGGACCATTAACGATATTTCCCAACACCTCATGCTGAGCGCCAAGACTGTCAGCGCGCATAAACTGAACGTACTGCGCAAGCTGAACCTGCGGAGCGTCGCCGACCTGGTACGCTACGCCATTGAGCATCGAGGGATCGCACCGTGACCCGACGGCCAGTGATTCGTTTGCCGCTGAACCACAGCACTGCGCTAGCCCTTGGTGTCTTGTTTCTCACGTGCGCTGCGCTCGCGGCCACCGATATTACAAGCGATCTGCAGAAGCAAAGACAGCTGCGGCAAATCGGATCGCGCAAGGCAGAACTCGCACTGCGTGGCGAGCTCGAACTCGGGCACGCCGTGCAGAGTTTCAAGGACTGCCTGTTGCGCGATGACCCGGACGATTGTGACGGGTTCTATCGTCGCATTCACGTAGTGGAACAAGTCGCGTCCGCTTACAAGGCGCAAAGCGCGCCGTTGGCCGATGAGAACAGAAGCCTGACAGCGCTGCGCGAGTCGCTAGGCGACTATCGGTCGGCTCTCGACGAAGTTCTCCAGATGCAGAACCAACATGCCTCGATCCGCGAGATCGATGCTGCCGTCAAGGGCATGGATCGTCCGATAGCGACGGAGCTGAGCCGGCTGGTGGAGCTGTCTGCTCGCTATCCCTCAACGTGGCGTGTGCCGCCGGGCCCTGCGCTCCTGTTATCGATCAGCATGATGCTGGCGGCGCTGCTGCTTTTTCCGAGGATTACTGCTAATCGCGGCCGGCGCTTCACGCGGAGCGCCCGATCGCTGCGGGATCTCTCGAACCGCATGCTCGAATGGGAGGACGACAGAAAGGCCAAGGCCTTCGTCCGGCTGCACGATGAAGTGTGCCAATCCTTGAGTGGAATCATGTATTTCCTCTGTTCCCAACACGCGACTGCGGGCGCGCATGGATTGGCGGAACCCGTGATTCCCTCGCTGCAGTCTGTGATCCGCGATGCACGCGAGCTCGCATTCCAGTTGCGGCCCGCCAGGATGCAAGAGGCTGGCGTGTTGGCGACGCTATCCGCGCTGTGGGTAGACGGACATTCCCTCCACCAGGGTCCGCTGATTGAGCCACGCATCGCGCTTGATGAACAACACATTCCCGATGAGCTCAAGCCCGTAATTCTGCGAATCGCGCAGATGACTCTGGAGTTCGCGGGACAGCAGCGCGAGGCCAGGCCCATCCTTTGGACCCTCGGACGCGATGCGCGTTCACTCGCACTGTCGATCGGACTGCGATCCCCGACATCGGCCACTGCAAGCACCAAGTCGCCCGAAACCACGACGTGTAGCGGAACAGTAGGCTTTACCGAAGCCATCCGCGCTGGAGTTGTGCTTTCGGGCGGCGACTCAGAAAGTTCCCACGATGCAGATGGCGCGATTACCATTGTAAACACGTGGTCGTTGGACGACGTGCATCAAACCTGACTTGCTCTCGATCTGGCCCAGCCCGCATAACAGTCACTCCGAGGATGCACGGCGTAGAGCTCGGCCAACTCCCTGAGGCAGAGCGCGCTCCGGGTCCGGATCAGCAGCGTTGCCCAATGCCGGAAGCTCGACAAGCGCGCGGGAGCGCATGCAGTGCGCATGTGCTATAAAATCGCGGCCCGAACTCGAGGCGCGTGCGCACGCGGTGCAGGGGAGAATGCTTGCAACAGTTGCTTCTCAAGGGCTTCGCAGCCGTTGCAGTTTTACTGGCGCGACCGGCACTGCCCGCCGTCCGTCCCATCGATCCAGCCGCACACTACCCCGAAGGCCCGTTGTGGCACCAGGGCAAGCTGTTCTATGTGGAGTACTCGGCGAGCAACATCAAAGTATGGGATGGGCAGCAGGTCAAGACTTGGTGGCATCGCGACAAATGCGGTGCTAACAGCCTGGTACCCTTCGGGCCGTCCTTTTTAGTCGCCTGCTACGATGAGCATGTGCTGGTCGAGCTGGATGCTGCGGCTCAGACGCAGAAGGTCATCAGCGCCGACAGCACGGGCAAGTCGTTCACAGGTCCCAATGATTTCTGCCCGGATGGGCATGGCGGTGTTTACTTCTCGGCTTCGGGTGTCTACGACGTCAAGGCGCCGATCAGCGGCGCCGTGCTGCACCTGAGTTCCGATGGCCGCATCAAGGAAGTCGCGAATACCATCCATTACTCGAACGGCCTCACGTTGAGTGCGGACGGCAAGCACCTGCTGGTGGCCGAGATGCTCGCGGGACGGATTCTGTCCTTTGCGGTGCAGACTGATGGCACGCTCGGCACGCGAACCGTATGGGCACGGCTTGCCGACATCGCACCGCCGACGCCCCATGCGGATGCCTACAATGGGCCGGACGGCATCAAGCTGGGCCCCGATGGCAACTACTACATTGCGCAAAACGGCTCAGGTCGCGTGCTGGTCGCCGACGAGAATCACCACCTCGTGCGCAGCATTACCGTACCCACTCCTTTCGTGACCAACATCGCTTTCGGTCCCCGAGGTTCGGTATTCGTAACGGGAGCTTTCGAGCAGTGGAAAGCACCGTTTGCCGGCGCGGTGTACCGCTGGACGCCCTGAAGCGCGGCGATGCGCACAGAGTTACGGTCCAGATACTGGAATAGCCATTGAAAAAATTGGCGCGCCCGATTGGATTCGAACCAACGACCTGCAGCTTCGGAGGCTGCCACTCTATCCAGCTGAGCTACGGGCGCACCGCCGCCATTCTACTGCATCTGCCGCCGGGTAAGCCTCATCAGGCGCCGAAGAGGGCGGCAATCGTGTTGACGGCCAGCTCGGCCTCGGCGCGATCGGGGACCGTGGTCTCGTCCCCGTAGCCGTGATAGTCATCGTTACCGGTCGCCTGGAAGACCAGACCGTCACGGCGCGGGACGAATGACACGTTGCGGTAGTAGATGCCATAACCGATCTCGGGCTGCGGGATGACCCGGGCGAGCTGGCCCCGCACGGGTGTGATCGAGTCATCGCCGAGCAGCGCGCGGGCGCCAAAGCCGGTGGCGTTGACGAGGGTGCGCTGGGGCAACCGGCCGAATTCATCCGGACTGTGGAACTCGCGAATCTCGATGCGGCCACCATTGCGCTGAAAGTCCTCCACCAACATGCGTGTATAGAGGTTCAGGTTGAACATCATGAGCGGGGTCCGACGCACGTAGCGCGTACCGAACTGATGCCGCCCTGGCGCAAAATCCTCCGCAACGGGAATCAGGTCGGGAATCCGTTCCGCCTGCAGTTCGGCGAAGGGCGGCCGATCGGTGTGGCGGTGCGGGGCCGCGCTCAGCGGCTGCTCGGTGATGACGTAATTGTCGTAGAACTCCACCGGATTGCCGGGCAGTCCCAACCAGCTCTGGTAGGTCTGAAACGACTGCCGCGCCATGGCTTCCCACAGCTGACGGAAATCCGGGGTGGCATGCTCCGCCAGACAGATGCGGGAATCCGGTGACCACACGCCGGTCGCGAGCGATGAGCGCACATTGGGCGGCAGATCCTTCGCATAGATCGTCACGTGAGCCCCGGCCCGCTGCAGCAACAGCGCGGAGGTCAATCCCAACGCGCCGCATCCGATCACTGCGATGTCACGTTCGCCACTGGCGAGCGCCTTTTGCGCAGCGAGGGCGCTCGAGCCCCAGGATAGCGACCAGCCGCTGCCGCCATGACCGTAGTTGTGGACCACCGTCCGGGAGCCGATCCGCTCAACATCCAACCTGGGTCCCGCGGCCCGGAATGGCCGGGTACACACCGTGATGCGTGTAATCCGATCAGGAGTCGCACGGGGTGGCGGCAGTGACGGCAGCAACGGGCTCGTCGCCGCGGGCTCGCCCGCTTGCCGTCGTGCGCTGCCGAGCGTGCATCCCTGGAGCGCACCGCTAAGCACCGCCGCGCCGGCCCCGATCAACAGGCTGCGCCGTCCGATCTGTTTCTGCATAGCTCTACCCACCAGCGCTGAGCGCAGATTGTACGCATACCGGGCAGTTCGCCGGCTGCAGCCTGTGCCCTCCCGCAGCACAGTGGCCGCGCGCGCGACGGCAGTCCTCAGCCAAAAGGCCGCGGCTGGTTTATACTGCGCCGCCGATTTGCAGGCATACCCACCCGCGGACCCGAGCACGTGAGCAAACAGGACACGCATTTTCTCAATGTCTTCAGTATGGTGATCGGACTGCTGATCGTCGTCGCCATTCTTATCTTCGCGCTCGCCCGGGTGGTCGCGAGCGAGACCCAGGAAAAGCAGGTCCTGGAAGAAAAGCAATACACGGCAGGCGTGGAGCAGCGCCTTGCGCGGGCTGGCCGTGAGGCCGTCGCAGGTCAGGACAACTCAGCGCTCGCCATCAAGTCGGATGCGGGTAGCGCGCAGGCCGGCGCGGGTAGCGCAGGTCCCGAGTTGAAATCCGGCACGGAAGTGTTCCAACAGGTGTGCAGTGCCTGTCACGGTGCGGGTATTGCGGGAGCGCCGAAGGCCGGGGACAAGGCTGCCTGGGGACCTCGCATCGCCAAAGGCAACGCCACCCTCTACGAGCACGCTTTGAAGGGCTTCCAGGGAAGCGCGGGCGTCATGCCCGCCAAGGGCGGGCGCGTTGACCTCTCCGACGATCTGGTGAAGCAGGCCGTTGACCACATGGTGTCGTTGGCTAAGTAGCGTGGCTAAGTAGCTTGGCTACGTAGCTGGCTACGTAACAGCTGACGGGCTGCGATCCAGGAAGCGGTAGCTCACCGCCTCCGCAACGTGCGTCGTGCTGATCAGCGCACTGCCTTCGAGGTCGGCAACCGTCCGCGCGAGCTTCAGGATCCGCTGTCGGGTCCGGGCTGACATGTCGAAACGCTGCTGTGCGCGCGCCAGCAATTCACGAGCCGCGCAATCCAGCCCACAGACCTGCTCCAGTCGGTTATCACTCAAGCGGCTGTTGTAGCCGCCCTGGCGGGCCAGCTGTAGCTGGCGTGCTTGTTGTACCGTTGCGGCGAGCTCA
Organism: uncultured Pseudomonadota bacterium; assembly: GCA_963839055.1. Classification (GTDB taxonomy): domain Bacteria; phylum Pseudomonadota; class Gammaproteobacteria; order Steroidobacterales; family Steroidobacteraceae; genus 13-2-20CM-66-19. The sequence goes on from CAWITP010000001.1 coordinate 736,131, forward strand.
GCCGTGCTGCGCCGAGGCGCAATAGTCTCGTGGAATGCAGACGGATCAACCCGCGGGATCTCCAGATGGATGTCCAGGCGCTCGAGCAGGGGAGCGGACAGACGCGCGCGGTAGCGCTGAACTTCAGCTGGCGAACATCTGCAAACACTACGGGAGTCTCCCAGGCGGCCGCAGGGGCACGGATTCATGGCTGCCACGAGTTGGAACTGCGCCGGGTACTGCGCGCGCACTGCGGATCGCGAAACCGTAACGGCCCCGCACTCGAGCGGTTCGCGAAGCGCTTCCAGTGCGCGCCGGTCATACTCCAGCACCTCGTCGAGGAACAGCACGCCGTGATGCGCAAGGCTGATCTCTCCGGGACGCGCGCTCACGCCCCCGCCGATCAGCGCCACTGCGGAGCTCGTGTGGTGCGGAGTGCGCACCGGACGTGCGCCAAAGGACTGTGGCAGACCGCTCGCCGAGGCGATGGCGGCCACCTCCAGTGCCTCGCTCTCGGTCAGAGGGGGCAGCAGTGATGCGAGCCTGACGGCCAACATGCTCTTGCCGGCACCGGGCGGGCCCACCATCAGCAGGCTGTGCGAGCCAGCGGCGGCGACCACCAGCGCGCGCTTCGCCGCAGCCTGGCCACGCACGTCATTCAAATCGGGGAGTGCTGCGTGACTTGCTGACTGGCAGCCGGCGCTTGGAGCGGTCAGGGGCGGTAGCACACGAGTACCCTGCATGTGAGCGCATACCGCGCGCAGATGATCTGCCGTACGAATCGCGGGGCGTGATGCCATGCGCAGTAGTGGAGTAACTTCCGCCTCGCTCGCGCAGGGCAGCAGAACCTCCCGGCCAGCACGTTGCGCTGCGGCGGTCGCGAGGAGCATTCCAGCGACGGCTTTCAACTCTCCATCCAGACCCAACTCGCCGTAGAACTCCGTACCGCGCAGGATCGAGGTGGGCCGCAGTTGTCCGGAGGCCGTGAGAATGCCGAGCGCGATCGGCAAGTCGAACCGGCCGCTGCGCTTGGGCATGTCGGCCGGTGACAGGTTGACCGTGATGCGTCCGGCCGGGAACTCGAATCCGGAGTGCAGCAGGGCGGCGCGCACGCGCTCTTTGCTCTCCTTCACCACCGTAGCTGCAAGCCCCACCACATTGAAAGCAGGCAGGCCGGCGGCGAGACTCACCTCGACCTGCACGACAGGCGCCTGCAAACCGATCTGTGCACGGCAGGCGAGTACCGCAATCGGCATGGGCGTCCGTGCCCGGGCGATGCGGTGCTAGCGACCGGGAATCGGTCCGGGGATTGGCGTGGTCCCCGCTGACGCCTCGGGGGACTCGGCTGCCGGCGCAACCACGCCCTGGCCAGCCAGCTCGGCCACGCGCCGCTCCAGCTCCTCGAGCCGTGCGCGAGTGCGCTGCAGCACCCGCACCTGGGCATCGAACTCATCGCGGGGCACGAGGTCCAGCCGGGCCAGACCGGCACGCAGTACCGCGCGGAAATTGTTCTCCAGATCCTGCTGCATGCTGCGCAGACCCGGCGGCAGACTCTCCAGTAGCCGGCGCGCGAGCTCGTCGATCCGCCGTGATTCAGTCATTGCCCGTCTCCTTCATCACGCGCCCCATAAGTGGGCGTCTGCGACCGCGAGCGCACTGCATTGGTGCTTCAGCTGCGCATCGCACAGAAAAATCCGCCCCCTGCACCGTAGTTTGGGCATGGCATGGAAGCTGCACCCGAAGTGCGCGCTTATAAGCATACGCACGCACCGGGCTCTCGGGGAGGGGCCGTTTGTCGCGTGCGCCCCCCGATAACGATCCGCAGGCAGCAAGCAACCCATGCGCACCGCATTGAAGTTCCCGGCATCACTGGCTCCAGCTCAGTCCGCCCGCGGGCCGGCGGGGCGCGCCCTGGCTATCCGCGGCGTGGCAGTGCTGGTCCTGGGTCTGGCAACGATCGCACCCTCCATGGCACTCGCTCAGGTGGCATCGGCCGTGCCGAACAAGGGTGACACCAGCTGGATGCTGATCTCGACCGCCCTGGTGCTGCTTATGTCTCTGCCGGGACTGGCGCTTTTCTACGGCGGACTGGTCCGCACCAAGAACATGCTGTCAGTGCTGATGCAGGTATTCGCCACCTTCTCCCTGATCACGGTGTTGTGGTGCCTCTATGGCTACTCACTCGCCTTCACGCCGAACACGGCCTTCATCGGCGGGCTGAGCCGCCTATGGCTGCAGGGCACCTTCGACCCGGCGACACAGAGTCTCGCCTTGACGGGCACCTTCAGCAAGAGCACGCCCATGTATGAGTTGTTGTACGTGGCCTTCCAGGGGACCTTTGCTGCGATCACCTGCTGCCTGATCCTGGGTGCCGTCGTCGAGCGCATCAAGTTCTCCGCGCTGTTGGTTTTCATGGTCATCTGGTTCACGTTCAGCTACTGCCCGATAGCGCACATGGTTTGGTTCTGGCCCGGCCCGGATGCGTACACTTCCACCGACCAGGCCGCCGCAGTGGGCGCAACCGCCGGCTACCTGTTTCAGATGGGCGCTTTGGATTTCGCCGGTGGCACCGTCGTGCACATCAACGCAGGGATCGCCGGACTGATCGGTGCGCTGATGTTGGGGCCACGCAAGGGCTTCGGCCGCGAAGCGATGCCGCCACACAGCCTGACCATGACGATGATTGGCGCATCGCTGCTGTGGTTTGGTTGGTTTGGTTTCAACGCGGGCTCGGCTCTGGAGGCCAACGGCTCCGCCGTGCTGGCATTCGTCAATACCTACCTCGCGACGGCGTGCGCCGTGCTGTCCTGGATGGCAGCGGAATGGCTGCTGAAGGGCAAACCCTCGATGCTCGGTGCCGCCTCGGGCGCAGTGGCGGGCCTCGTGGCGATCACACCCGCCGCAGGTAATGTCGGCATCCCTGGAGCTTTCGTCATCGGCGTGTGCGTGGGCGTACTGTGCCTCTGGGGCGTCACCGGATTGAAGCGGCTGATCCGGGCCGACGACTCGCTGGATGTGTTTGGCATCCACGCCCTGGGCGGGATGTTCGGTGCGCTGGCCACCGGAATCTTCAATTCTCCTGCCCTCGGCGGACCCGGTTCGGTGCAGGACTATGTCAAAGGGACCTATGGTTATCCGGGAATCGGCACTCAGCTGTTCATACAGCTCAAAGCGGTGCTGTGGGTAAGCGTCTGGACGGCAGTGGTTGCATTCCTGGGCTTTATGGCCGTCAGGCTGCTGATGGGACTGAGAGTGAGCGAGGAGCAGGAGCGCGAAGGCCTGGACATCACCTCGCACGGCGAGCGTGCCTACGATATGTAACCTGAGCGGCACTCTGCGGTGCCGGGTGTGACGGAGTTCGATGCTGGCCGCGTCGCTAAACGGCGATACTGCGCGCGGCCGGGGAGGCTCCTCTTATGTTGCGCAACATCATCGTCGGGACTGTGATCATGATTGCGGCTGCGACGGCAGCGCAGGCAGACGTCTATCGCTGGGTAGATGAGCACAGCAGCGTGCACTACAGCGATCAGTGGGTACCGGGCTCACAGCTCATCAAGACAACCCACACCCGCGCCGCCAGCTCCGGTGGCGCCGGCGCCAGCCAACACGATGCGCAGCAGAAGCTCTACATCGCTGGCGAGCGTGCATCGTTGCAGGTGGCGCAGGATGCGTCCGAGCGCGCGGTCAAACAGGATGTCGTCAAGGCCCGCGAGCAGCAGTGCAAGGAAGCCAAGGATCGCTACAGCAAGGTGATTCAGGCCCGTCGCATCTACAAGGCCCAGCCGGCTGCCGATGGCCAGGCCGCCAAGCCGGCGGCCGAACCCGAGCGTCAGTACCTCTCGGACGAGGACGCCGACAACCTGCGCCTGCAGGCGCATAACGAAATGGTCGAGGCCTGCGGCAGCGGCGCAAAGTAGTCCAGGCCGCCATAACACTCTATAGTTGCAGCCCAAGGCCCCTCCGGGCCGTCAGTCAGACGGACTTATGCGCGTTGGCTTTGTTGGCCTCGGCGCCATGGGCATGCACATGGCGCGCAACCTGCATCGTGCCGGGCTTCTCGGTGCGGTCTGGAACCGCACTCACTCCAAAGCCGCCGCGCTCGCGCGCGAGCTGAACTGCCCCGCGCCGCAAAACCTCGCCGATCTGGCAGCACAGGTCGATGGCGTGGTGATCTGCGTGTCGGCGGATGAGGACGTACTCTCGGTCGTCCGTGGGCTGGCGCCAGGGCTGCGCCGCGGGGTGCCGGTCATGGATTGTTCGACCGTGGGCGCCGAAACCGCGCGCGCCGCCGCGACGCTGCTGCAGCCGCTGGGTGTGGAATTCCTCGACTGCCCGGTGAGCGGCGGTACCGAGGGCGCTCAGCACGCCACGCTCGCCATCATGGTCGGGGGTACTCCGGCCAGTTTCGAGCAGGCGCTGCCGGTGCTCAATGCCATGGGCAAGACGGTCAGCTACTTTGGACCTACGGGCAGCGGCCAGGCTGCCAAGGCAACCAACCAGATCATGTGCGCGGGGATCATCGAGGCCATCTCAGAGGCGATGGCGTTCGCGCATGCCCAGGGGCTGCCGCTGGACCGGATCGTCGATACGCTCGGCAAGGGCGCCGGCTCCAGCTGGTACTTCGTGCATCGTGCTCCCAACATGGTGCGCGGCAGCTACCCCGCAGGCTTCCGGGTGCGCCTGCATGCCAAGGATCTGGGCATCTGCCGCGACATGGCTGCGCGCTTCGGTGTCACGTTGCCGGTGGTCGAGCGCATGCTCGGCGAATACGCGGAGCTGGTTTCGCGCGGCTTTGGCGATGAGGACATCTCGGCCACCTACCGGCTGAAGGAAGAGCTGTTCGAGCGCGCCCACCAATCCGGCACTCCGGGGAAGGCCTGACGTTTTGGCCGTCAGCGCCACCGACCGGACTCTCTATCTCCCAGACTTCTGTACGCCACGCGCCGCACTCGCGCTCGTACTGATCGTCGAGCTGACTGCCTTCATCCTGACGCTGGCGCGCGAGACCGCCGCAGGGTTCTGGTCGGATTTCGCGCGCACTTCGCTGTTCCTGCTGTGGATCGGGCTGGCGGGCGCCGGCCTGCTGTGCACGCTCGGACAGCGGCTGCGGCGGCTGCGCGTGCCGCAGGGAGCCATGCTCGTGCTGCTGTCGATTGCCATGGTCATCGCGCTCGTCTCCGCGGTGACCTGGTCGCTCGGTCACTCCAACCTGATCGAGGATGCGGGCGCGACCGCGTTGTTTCCAACACGGCTCGGCCCTTTCCTTTTGCGCAACCTGCTGATCGGCGCCATCGTCACCGGCCTCGCGTTGCGCTATTTCTACGTGACGCACGAATGGCGACGCAACATAGAGATGCAGGCGGCGGCACGGGTGCATGCGCTGCAGGCCCGCATCCGCCCGCATTTCCTCTTCAACAGCATGAATACCATCGCCTCGCTGACGCGCTCCAATCCCGCTATGGCCGAGCAGGCGGTGCAGGATCTCGCCGATCTGTTTCGCGCCAATCTCAGCGACAAGCGCGATACCATCACGCTCGAGCAAGAGTGCGAGGTGGCGCGCATCTATCAGCGCATCGAGCAGCTACGCCTCGGGGCGCGCCTGCGAGTAGACTGGAAGATCGACACGCTGCCGCGCGATGCGTTGGTGCCGGGGCTGACGCTGCAGCCGCTTCTGGAGAATGCCATCTATCATGGCATCGAGCCGCAACCGGCGGGCGGCACGGTCACCGTGAATGGCGAGCTGTCGGGAGAGCTGATCACGATCATCGTACGCAACCCCGTGGGCGCCGGACTGAACGAGCGCGACGGCAACCGTCTGGCACTTGCGAACATCCGCGAGCGGCTCGATCTCATGTATGGCGGACGCAGCCTGCTCAAGGCGGGCCGCTTCGACCATGAGTACATCGTGACCCTGCGTTTTCCTTACGTCACGGCTCCGCAGAAGCTGCGCACATGAGCGTACGGGTGCTCATCGTGGACGATGAAGCGCCTGCCCGCGAACGCCTGCGCAGTCTGCTCACCGAAATCGGCGAAGTGGAGGTCGCCGGCGAGGCCAGCAACGGCGAGCAGGCCGTGGCACGCGCCGCCGAATGGCAGCCGGATGTCGTGCTGCTCGATGTGCGCATGCCCGGCATCGATGGCATCGAGGCCGCGCGGCACCTGAATCAGCTGCAGCAGCCGCCTGCGATCATCTTCACCACGGCCTACGACGAGTACGCACTCAATGCCTTCGATGCACAGGCCGTGGGCTATCTGCTCAAACCCATCCGCAAGGAGAAGCTGGCGGCAGCCCTCAGCCACGCCGGGCGGCTGACGCGCCCCCAGCTGCAGAATCTCGGCGGCGGTGCGACGCCCCGCACTCACATCGCGGTGCGGCATCGCGATGGGTTACGTCTCATTCCGGTGGGTGACGTGTTGTATTTCCTGGCCGAGCAGAAGTACACGACGGTACGTCACCTGCAGGGTGAGGACCTCATCGACGACTCGCTGCGGGCGCTCGAGGATGAGCTGGCCAGCCTGTTCGTGCGGATCCACCGCAACGCCCTCGTGGCCATCCGCCACCTCGAGCGGATCGAGCGCTCACCGGAGGGTTACTCTTTCGTGCAGTTGCGGGGCTGCGCAACGGCACTGCAGGTCAGCCGCCGCATGGCCAGCGAGTTGCGCGAGCGCTTCAAGCTTTAGGAGCCGCATCGGGGGCGTAATCGAACGAATCGAAGTACAGGCGCGTGGCATCGGCACCTTGTGCCGGGAACTCGTGGCGCACCGCTTCGATGAGCGCCGGCGGGCCTGCCGCATAGATGTCGAATCCACCGAGCTGCGGATGATCGTGCAGCACGGTTTGGTGGACCCAGCCAAGCCGATGATGCGCCTGCGCCGCGGATGTGGCGGCTGACAGCACCGCGTGGTAGTGCAGCTGGGGATATCGCCGCGTCCAGCTCAACACCAGATCATCCTCATAGACATCGGTGGCGCGACGCGCGCCCCAGTAAAAGTGGATGGCGCGTCCGGACCCCTTCTCCAGCAGCTGTCGTAGCATCGATTTCAACGGTGCAAACCCCGTGCCGCCTGCGATCATGAGCAGCGGCGCCGTGCAGTCGCGTAACACGAACTGGCCGATCGGCCCTTCGATGTGCAACAGATCATTCAGGCGCAGCGAATCGAACAGCTGGTTGGTGAAGCCCCCACCGGGCACGCGCCGCACGTGCAACTCCAGCAACCCGCTGTCATGCGGCGGGCTGGCGATCGAGAAGCTGCGGCGGCGGCCGGCACTCAGCAGGATGTCGAGATATTGCCCGGCACGAAACGGCAGACTCTCCACGGCGGGCAACCGCAGCCATACCTGCAGCACATCCGCAGCCAGCCGTGTCAAGCCGGCGATCCGGCAGGGCAGTGTCTTGATCTGCACCTCGCCGACGCTCGCGATCAGCCGCGCCTCCACCACCACCGGCGAGCGCGGCTGGGCCTGACACAGCAGGATGCAACCTGACTCGGCCTCGGCGCCGCTCAGCCCGAGCGGCTGACCGTGCGGATAGCAGATCTCCCCCTGCCGCAGGCGCGCCACACAGGAGGCGCAATGCCCTGACTTGCAGCTGTGCGGCAGGTTGAGACCTGCCGCAAGCGCGGCATCAAGAATGGACTGGTCCTCGCGCACCCGCAGCTCGCGCGCATAGGGCTCGATACGTACCGCATGTCGCCTCGGCTCCATGGCGCAGACTAGGCGCATTGTCGCTGCGAGGCCAACTGCGCAGGGCACGCTGCCCGCAGTGCCGTGTCAGCTTGATTCGGCTATTCTGCAAGCGATGCGCATCGAGTTCTGCAAGATGCACGGCTGCGGCAACGACTTCATGGTGTTCGAATCCGCCGCCGGCGCCCGCCTGCCTGATTCGCAGCAGCTGCGCCGGCTGGCGCACCGGCATACCGGAATCGGTTTCGATCAGGCGCTGGTGCTGGAGCGGCCGCGCCGTGCGGACACGGCGGTGTATTACCGTATCTTCAATGCCGACGGCCAGGAAGTAGAGCAATGTGGCAATGGGGCGCGTTGCATCGCCTCACTGTTGTTCCGGCGCGGACGGATACCCGCGGGCGCTGTTACTCTCGACAGTCCGGGCGGACTCGTGCAGGCGCGGGTGCAGGATGCGGCGACCGTCGCGGTCGCCATGGGCGTCCCTGACTTTGATCCGCGCGCGCTGCCGTTCGAGGCCGCGCAACAGGCTCAGACGTATGAGCTTCGGGTCGGCGACCGGACGGTGCAGATTGGGATCGTCTCGATCGGCAATCCGCACGCCGTCCTGATCGTGCCCGCGAACGAGGACGCGCCGGTGCAGACACTGGGCCCCGCCATCGAAAGCCATCCGCGCTTCCCCCGTCGGGTGAATGTCGGGTTCATGCAGATCGTGGACCGCTCCCACATCCGGCTGCGCGTTTACGAGCGCGGCGCCGGCGAGACCCTCGCCTGCGGCACCGGCGCCTGTGCAGCGCTCGCCGTCGGTCGCAGCCGCGGGCTGCTCGAGCCCGGGGTCAAAGTTAGCGTGCGCGGCGGCGAGTTGAGCGTAAACTGGGGTGCGGCGCGAGAGCCTGTCTGGTTAACGGGGCCGGCCGAGTTATCCTTTGAGGGTCAGGTCGAGGTTTGAGCACATGACAACACGAGAAGCGCGTGGCGTCGCCGCCGTGGAGACCGAAGAGGAATCCATCGTGGCGTACCTGCAGCACAACCCGGATTTTTTTGAGCGCCATCACGCGCTGCTGGCGCGGCTGCGACTGCCGCATGCGCGCGGCGGCAGCACGATCTCACTGGTCGAGCGCCAGATCGAGGTGCTGCGTGAGAAGCATGCCGCCGTTGAAGCCAAGCTCGCGGAATTTGTCCGCGTGGCACGCGCCAACGATTCGCTCGCCGACAAGCTGCACGGCTTCACGCGCAAGCTGCTGCGGGCGCGCACCCACGAGGCGGTCATCGCAACGCTCGAGTCGAGCCTGCGGGTGGATTTCGATGCCTTTCACGCCGTTCTGGTGCTGATCGGCGCTGCGGCGGATGTCACACCACAACGATTCGTGCGTACCGTGCGTGCGGATGAGCCGCAGCTGCGCTCGTTCGAGACCCTGTTCAACAACGCGAAGCCCCGTTGTGGTCAGGCGCGCGATTCGCAACGGGAATTCCTGTTTGGCGCCGAAGCCAATGACATCGGCTCGGTGGCGCTCGTGCCGCTGGGTGACAAGGGTAGTCTGGGACTGCTTGCGCTGGGCAGCACCGACCGCGATCGCTTTCATCCCGGCATGAGCACTGAGTTCCTGGCCCGCATGGCCGATCTGATTGCCGATGCGCTGAGCACCGCGCCCGCGATTCCCGCCACTGCGCAAAGCTGACCGCCCTTGGATGCCGCAGCGCTCGAGCGTATCGCGCGCTTCCGGCGCTACCTGAGCACGGAGCGCCGCCTCTCCAGGCACACCGATCTCAACTACGCGCGGGATCTGGCGGCGCTGGTGCGCTTTTGCGATGCCCGCGATCTGCGCAGCTGGACCACGCTCGACAGCCAGCACATTCGCGTGTTCGCTGCACAGTCCCATGCCGCCGGGCTGTCGCCGCGCAGCATCCAGCGGCGGCTGTCGGCGGTACGCACCTTCTTCGAGTTCCTGCTGCGCGAGGCAGCGGCCGAACGCCAAACCGGAAACCCAGCGGCCGCAGTGACCGTGCTCAGCAACCCGGCGCGCGAGGTGCGCGCTCCTAAGGGCCAGCGACGCCTGCCCCAGACGCTGGATCCGGATCAGATGGGACGCCTGCTGGCGCTACCGGGCGGCGAGGGCTGTGTGAGTCGCGACCGGGCGATCATGGAGCTGCTGTATTCCTCCGGCCTGCGCCTGGCGGAGCTTACGGCACTCGATACCACCGATCTTGACCTCAGCGATGGGGTGGTACGCGTCATCGGCAAAGGCAACAAGGCGCGCATCGTGCCCGTGGGCCGCGCCGCACGGCAGGCGCTCGCAGCCTGGCTCAAGGACCGCCAGGCCCTGGCACGACCCGGGGAGACGGCGCTGTTCGTGGCCCGGCAGGGCCGGCGCATCGGCCGGCGAACCGTGCAGGTGCGGATCGCTCAATGGGCCCGGCGCCAGGGGCTGCACGCGCGAGTCTACCCGCACCTGTTCCGGCATTCCTTCGCCTCGCACCTGCTCGAATCGGGGGGTGACCTGCGCGGCGTCCAGGAGCTGCTCGGTCATGCCGACATCTCCACCACCCAGATCTACACCCACCTTGACTTCCAGCACCTGGCCCGCATCTACGACGCAACTCACCCCCGCTCCCGACGCAAGGCATGACTCACGCGCAGCACGCTTTCGATCCTCACGGCACCACGATACTCGCCGTCCGGCGCAACGGCACCGTAGCCATAGGCGGTGATGGCCAGGTCACCCTGGGCAATACCGTCATGAAGGGCAACGCTCGCAAGGTGCGACGGCTCTACGACGACCGCGTGCTGGCCGGCTTTGCCGGAGGCACTGCCGATGCGTTCACGCTGTTCGAGCGCTTCGAGGGCAAGCTGGAGAAGTACGGCAATCTTACCCGCGCGGCGATCGAGCTCGCCAAGGACTGGCGCTCGGACCGCTACCTGCGACGGCTCGAGGCGCTGCTGCTGGTGGCCGACCCAGGCAAGGTGTTGGTGATCTCAGGCAACGGCGATGTGATCGAGCCGGACTACGATGCGGCTGCTATCGGCTCGGGCGGCCAGTTCGCCCTGTCCGCTGCGCGGGCCCTGCTCGAGGCTTCGGAGCTCGATGCCCGCAGCATCGTCGAACGCTCCCTCAACATTGCAGCGGACATCTGCATCTATACCAACCGCAACCTGGTGATCGACCAGCTGCCGGGAGCAAGCTGATGTCCTCCCTGACGCCGCGCGAGATCGTCGTCGAGCTTGATAAACACATCATCGGTCAGGATGCGGCCAAGCGCGCCGTGTCGATCGCGCTGCGCAACCGCTGGCGCCGCATGCAGGTGGCCGAGCCGCTGCGCCAGGAGATCACCCCCAAGAACATCCTGATGATCGGTCCGACCGGGGTCGGCAAGACGGAGATCGCCCGGCGGCTCGCCAAGCTCGCCAACGCCCCGTTCGTCAAGGTCGAGGCCACCAAGTTCACCGAGGTCGGCTATGTGGGTCGCGATGTCGATTCGATCGTCAAGGAGCTGGTTGACGTCGCGGTGAAGATGACACGTGAGCAGGCCGTGGAGAAAGTGCGCGAACGCGCGGCGGATGCGGCCGAGGAACGCGTGCTGGATGCGCTGCTGCCCAAGCCACGCATGATGGGGTTCTCCACCGATGAGCCCGCTCAACCCCGTGATGCGGAGACGCGGCAGAAATTCCGCAAGATGCTGCGCGAGAACGAGCTCAACGATCGCGAGATCGAGATCGAGACCCGCGCGCTGCCGATGGGTGTGGAGATCATGGCGCCCCCGGGCATGGAGGAGATGCAGCAGCAGCTGCAGTCGATGTTCGCCAATCTCGGCGGCAACCGCACGCGGCCCCGCAAGGTAAAGGTGCGCGAGGCGCTCAAGCTGCTCACCGACGAGGAAGCGGCCAAGCTGATCAACGAGGATGAGCTGAAGATCCAGGCGATCGCGAATGCCGAGCAGAACGGCATCGTCTTCATCGACGAGATCGACAAGGTCACCCGCCGCCAGGAAACGATCGGCGCCGACGTCTCGCGCGAGGGCGTGCAGCGCGATCTGCTGCCCTTGGTTGAGGGCTCGACCGTCACGACCAAGTACGGCCCGGTCAAGACCGATCACGTGCTGTTCATCGCCTCCGGAGCGTTCAGTCTTTCGAAACCGTCGGATCTGATCCCGGAGCTGCAGGGCCGCCTGCCCATCCGCGTGGAGTTGGATTCGCTCAAGGTCGGTGACTTCGTCCGCATTCTGACGGAGCCCGATGCCTCCCTGACTGCGCAGTATCGTGCGCTGATGGCCACGGAGGGTTTGCAGGTCGACTTCACCGTGGATGGCGTGCGCCGCATCGCGGAGATCGCCTTTCAGGTGAACGAGCGTACCGAGAACATCGGCGCCCGGCGCCTGCACACCGTGATGGAACGCCTGCTGGAAAGCGTCTCGTACGAGGCTGCCGGGCAGTCGGCTCGCTCAGTGTCGATTGATGCCCGCTATGTCGACGATCACCTCGGCACCCTGGTGAAGGACGAGGATCTGAGCCGGTATATTCTCTGAGCGAGCGGGGCCAGCGGCCGCGGCGGCGGCGGCTGCGCCCGGTCCCTGCGGGCGAACGTGCCGTAGCGGTAGGTAAACACGCGGGTGAATTCAGCGCCGAACAACATGATCTGCGCCGAGTAGTACACCCACAGCAGGATGATGATGACCGAGCCGGCGGCGCCGTAGGCAGATGCGACATTGCTGTTGCCGACATACACGCCGATCGCGAACTTGCCGGCCGTGAATAACAGTGCCGTGACCAGTGAGCCGATCGTGACATCCCGCCATGCGATACGCACGCTCGGCAGCATCTTGTAGATGGTCGCAAACAGCGCGGCCACCAACAGGAAGGCAAACAGGAAGTTGATCCAGCTCAACAGCAGGCTGAGCACGTGCTCGCCACCCCAGAAGCGTCCGAGCGCGGTCAATGCCGCACTGATCACCAGCGAGACCAGCAACAGAAAGCCGAGCGCGAGAATCAGCCCGAAGGACAGCAGGCGCGTGCGCACGAAATACCACAGCCCTGCGCGGCGTGCCGGCGGCACGTCCCAGATCTGATCGAGCCCGGATTTCAACTCGGCCAGTGCCGTGCTGGCACCGACCAGCAGCGTGCCGATACTGACGACGGTGGCGATCAGGCCGGCGCCGGGTTTGTTGGCATTCTGCAGCGCGGCCTGCACGGCCAGCGCGCCCTGCTGGCCGATCAGATCCTTGATCTGATCCACGATCTCGCCGCGCGCTGCCGCCTCGCCGAAGAAAAAACCCGCGATGACGATGGACAGAGTCAGTACCGGTGCGAGCGAAAAAACGGTGTAGAACGCGAGCGCCGCGCCTGTGCGTGAAGCCTGATGCTCGAACCAACCCGCCGCGGCCGCGCGCATCAGCCCCCAGATCGCTTTCACAACGGATGTGCTGCGGGGTAGCACAGGCCAGATGCTCATGCTCATGGCGAGCCTGCCTTGCCGCGCCGTGGCGGCGTGCCGGAAGAGCGATGCCGGGCGCCGCGCCGCGACTGAACCTCACGCTCAGCATGGCCGCAGGCGGTCGGCACCTGATGCCGGGCCGAGGGGGCGTAAGAGCGGCGGGTGCGCGGCTGCGGAAGCACATCGAGCAGTGCCAGCGCCGCCGTGATGTGCGCCAGATGCGTCAACCCCTGCGGATAGTTGCCGAGCATCTGCCGTCCGGAACGCGAGTACTGCTCGGCAAACAGACCAACATCGTTGCCGCAGGAAGCAGCACGCCGGAACACCGCCAGGGCCTGGCGCTGGCGCCCTTGCCGCGCCAGGCACTCTGCCAGCCAGAAGGTGCAGGCGAGAAATACCCCCTCGCTCCCCTGCAGGCCGTCCTCGTGGCGGTACCTCAGCAACAGGCCATCGTGCATCAGCTGCTCGCAGATGACCTCGGTCGTGCGCACCATGCGCTCATCCTCATACGGGATGAAGTCCACACTGGGCAGCAACAGCAGTGCCGCATCCACATCGCGGCTGCCGAAGCTGCGCACAAAGATGCCGCGGCGACGATCCATGCCGCGCGTTTCGATAGCCTGGCGGATCTGATCGCGCACGGCACGCCAGCGCTTCAGCGGCGCCTCGAACCCGTACTTCTCGGCCAACGCCACGCCGCGATTGACGGCCGCCCAGCACATCACCTTGGACTGCACAAAATGCAAAGGCCGCGAACGGATTTCCCAGATTCCACGGTCCCGCTCGCGCCAGCGCCCGATGGCAGTCTCGACGATCTGGCAAAGGAAATTCCAGTAAACCGGTGCGGGCCGGTTACCGCGGGTGCTCCAGCGCCAGGTCAGCTCGAGTACCAGCCCAAACATGTCCGCCTGGTATTGACCGGCCGCGCCATTGCCGATCCGAACCGGCCGGGAATCTCGCCAGCCCTGAAGCTTAGGCAGCTCGATCTCCGGCAGCCGCCGCTGGCCGTCTACGGCGTACAGCACCTGCAGCTCATCGGCATTGCCTGCGGCGGCGCGCTGGATGAAATGCCGTACCCCGTCTGCTTCGGCAACGAGACCCACACCGGTGAGCGCCCAGACGGTGAAGATCGAGTCGCGAATCCAGCAGAAGCGATAGTCCCAGTTGCGCTCCCCTCCCACGCGCTCGGGCAGCGAAGTGGTCACCGCTGCCACGATGGCCCCCGTCGGCGCGAAGGTCAGGGCCTTCAAAGTCAGTGCCGAGCGGATGATGCAGGCCCCGTGCCGCTCGATGTACACCATGCGCTCTGACCAGCGCTGCCACCAGCGGACGGTCTCCAGATAATGCGCGTGCAGCTCGCGGCCGGCGGCGCGGCGTTGCGGCGTGCTATGCGCCTCCTCCGGGGGAATGAACTGTACCCCGAGATACCAGCGGCGGCGCGCCCGGGTCGTGACCTCGGCGCGCAGCTCGTGCTCGGCAAACATCTCAAGCGGCACGTCCCCGAACACACGCAGGCCGGTGTTGCTGCCGACCGCGAAATGCGCATGGCGGCCACCGGAGAAAATCCAGGGCTTGACCTCCCCGTAGTCCAGGCGCGGCCGGATCTGGATGTCGAAGCGCATCGAGCCGCGCACGCCTTCGATGATGCGCACCAGCTCCCGTCGTGGCCGATCACGACCGCCGGTGCGCATGGAGAAGAAGTCAATGACCCGCGCAACATTGCGGCCCACGCGGTACCGGGTTACCAGCACCAGCGTATGCCGCAGATACTCGCGGGTGACCTGAGCCTTCCCCTGCGGGGTGATGAGAAAGTGGCCGCCACGCTCCCAGTCGAGCAGCCGGCCAAAACAACTGTCGGAATCGAACCGCGGCAGACAGCACCAGTCGATGGAGCCGGCGCGCGAGACCAATGCCGCGGAGTGACAATCTCCGATCAGTGCATAGTCGGAGATCGGTGGGTAGGAACGCGCGGCGCTACGCAGGGTTGCGCAGCGCCGCGATGTCGGTCGTCTGCGCCTCAAGCCCTGCCGGCAGGGGGCTGCGGCGGGACGCGTTGCGTGCCGGCCCCTGTGCCGCGCGCGATACCGACCTGATCGGCAATCAGTACGAAGCCGCGGGCGCGCTCGTAACGCTCTGCCACATCCTTCCAGTTCCACACATTCCACACGGCATCGAAGAACTTCGCCTTCTCGTTCTGATACTGCAGGTAGTAGGCGTGCTCCCAGGCATCGAGTACCAGCAGCGGAATCGCGCCCTGCACCGTCTGTGATTCGTGATCGTGAATCTGCACAGTGATGAGTCGTCCGGACAGCGTGTCCCACGCCAGTGCCCCCCAGCCTGAACCCATGCAGGTCGCGGCGGCCTTGGTGAGCTGCTGCTTGAAGCCCTCGAAGCTGCCGAAATCGCGGTCGAGAGCGCTCGCCAGCTCACCGGCGGGCTTGCCGCCGCCATCGGGAGACAGATTCTTCCAGAACAGGCTGTGCAGCACGTGCCCGGACAAGTGAAACGCCAGCGCATGCTCCAGAGCGGCGATCCGGGCGAAATCGCTCTTGCTGCGAGCCTCTTCCAGGGACTCGAGTGTAGTGTTGGCACCGTCCACGTACGTCTTATGATGCTTGTCATGGTGCAGCTGCATGATCTTGGCCGAGATGTGCGGCTCAAGAGCGCCGTAGTCGTAGGGAAGATCCGGAAGGACGTACTTCGTCATGGCGTCAACTCCTCAAAGCGGAACCAAAAGGGGACCACAGCCTCCTGTGCCGCAAGCACAGGAGGCTGGCCATCATGAGCGCAGCGGATGACAGCGATTACTTCGGAGGCGTCGTGCTGCTCGAATCAGACGGCGGGCTGGTAGTGCCGCTCGAGGTGCCGCTCGAATCCGCGGGAGGCGTGCTGGAGGGGCTGCTCTGATCCGAGGGCGCCGTGCTCTGCATGCTGCCCGAGCTCGACGAGGTCGAATCACTCGACGAAGCTGGCGCCGTAGCCGACGACGATTCCGTGCTGGGGGAGCTGGGCGAGGTCGACTGCTGCTTGGAGCAAGCGACGAGGGCCAGCGCACTCAGGCACACCAAAAGAAGACTGCGTTGCATAAGATCACCTCAGTGTGTTCGGTTCTTGCTCGCCGGGAACCGCGCGGCTACCCCGGGGGCACATAACGCTTGGACGCAAGCGCCGTTCCATGGCCCGCCCGCATTATGCGACGAGCTGGAGCCCAAGTGCAGTCATCCGCACGCTGCCGGCCCAGGTCAAGCGCCGCGCGGCGGGAGAGAGTCGCGCAAATCTGAGACTATTTCTTGGCCGCAGCGCGCTTCTTGTTCTTGCGGGCGGGATCTTTCGGCCGCGATTTGCCGAACGAGCCTTTATAAATCTTACCGCGGCGACTTCTGCCGTCTCCCTTGCCCATGCATCACTCCGCAGCCCTGAAGAGGCCGCGGATGTTAGCACGATCAGTTCACGCTCGAGCGCAGGGCGTAGCGCACGCCGAGCTGCAACTGAGTCTCGCGCGCATAGGCCGGCTCGCCCAGGTACACGGTCCGGTTGACGGAGTCACTCCAGACGCGCAACCACTCGAGGCTGAATCGCCAGTGCGCACCCGCGTCATGAATGTAGGCAAGGGTCCAGGCGTGCCCATGTTGCGTGCCCACGCCGGTCGTTGCAGCACCCTCCGCGGCATTGACGTCGAAGGAGTCGTAACGCACGCTGACCCGGTGCGCACCGAGCTGCTGGGACAACAACCCGAAGCGGGCGTCGAACCTCCACAACAGGTCGGCGAATACCGGCTCGATGTAGGTCTGCCCGTGGAGCCACTGGGCAATGAAACTCAGACCGTGATTGCCCTCCGCGCGCAGGCCGGCACTGTCGAATCGTGTCTGCCACGCAAACGCCGGCAGCGACTCATCGTGCGCCTGGGGATCCGCGCGATTGTCGTAGTGCAGCCCTCGCAGTACCAGCCGGTCATAGAGGCGCAGCTCAGCGCCTGCATAGTAACCCGCCTGATCATCGATCTGGGTGAACAGCTGCACCGGGGTCAGCGGCGAGGAAATCGTCGAGCCGACGCGCCCGAACAAGGTGGTCTGCCGGTCGCTCAAGGAAAAGCCGCGCGCCGCCAGCACCGTACCTGCGCCCTCGTTGCGGCCGAATACGCCGAGCGTGATACCCACATCGAGTGCGCGATCCAGGCGCGTCCCGAGCCATTCCAGCTGCGCCTCCGCGCCGATGGTACGCAACTCTGCACCGATCCAGCTGTTGAGGGCGGAGTAGGAGAGCGTGTAGGGAGATTCCCAACCTGCGGCGCGATTCTCCAGCGAGATCGGTGCATAAAAAGCGCCGCCCTTGACGCGCAGCCGATAGCCGCCGAACGGATACGGACGAAACTGCAGGTAACCTTCCGTCAGATCCACGGGGCTGCGGTCATCGTCACCCCACGCTGAGGCATCGAGGTGTGCCGACCAGATCTCAGCAAACGTTTCCGAGGCAGCAAAGCGCGCACGACCCAACTGCAACCCGGAATGCTGCGCGTCATACCGCAGCGTACCGAGCCCGCCGCTGGTGAAGGAGCGCTCGCCATTCGAGCTGATCAGTCGACCATCTGCATCGAGTTCCCAGTCAACCGCCTGCGCCAGTGAGGCCCAACCCAGGAGCAGCGCGAGGCAGGCGATGCGACGCATCAATACGCATCCATAGCGCGCTGGCCGTCCAGATGCTGCGGCCGCAGGGTTTCGGACAGTCTGACCTGCAGCGGCGTGTCACGGTCGCTCACCGTGACCTTGCGCTCGATTGCGGGGCGCTCGCGCATGCGCGGATGCCAGATGCGCACGGTGTAATTGCCGTTGGCCACCTCGACGGACCACAGGCCCGCGCTGTTGGTGCGGCCGAACCAGGGCGCATCGGTGACCAGTATGTAACCGAGCATCGAGTCATGGATGTTGCAGCCCAGAGTGACCAGCCCTGCCTGGTCGAAATGCACGGGTGGATACGGTTTGCCACGGTACAGGGGCAGTTGGAAGCGCCGCGCCGCAGAGAACGAGTAGATCTGATGGCTGACGGTATCGCTGTTGGGAAACTCGACCGTCGAGCCGACCGGGATCACCAGCACATCGGGCTGGAAGCTCTTGTTGATCTGATCCATGACTCCCTGCACCGGCGGTGCCGGGCGCTCCGCGCCGCGGCCGTAGACGGCCACGACCGCGCCCGTCAGGGGGTGCCCGTCTGCAGTCAGTACGGTGACAGACATGGTTGCGGCCCGGGTCGCAGAGCTCGCGGCAAGCTCGAGAATGACCAGCGCCAGGGACGTCGCAATGCGCCACGAGTGCCGCCGCGGGACCGTTCCTTTTACCTGGCGTGCCGGAGGTCTCATTCCTGGACTTAGGGCCTCGCGGCCGCGGTAATCCCGTGACTAGGATGGAGAGAGCATTCGAGTCATTTCCATGGGAAGCTTCCGCAAACGACTTCTCGTATTGATCATCGGACTGGTGGTCGTCACGCAGACTGTGACGCTGGCCGCAGTGCTCGCCCGTACCGCTCACAACGTGGAGGCACGTGCGGCCGAGCAGTTGCGTTCCGGTGGCTCCTTCGCACAGCAGCTGATCCGCTTCCGCGCCGGCGAGCTGGCCAACGGTGTTGGCGTGCTGGCAGCCGACTTCGGTTTCCGGGAGGCCGTGGCGAGCGGCGATGGCCCGACCATTGTGTCAGCGGCCGGGAACGCCGCACAACGTATCGGCGCAGACCTCACCTTGCTGCTGGATACTCAGGGCAAAGCGATCGTGGCCACCGGGCAGGAGGGCGTTGCCCGCGGCCTGTCACTGCAGGAGGTATTGCCTGAGCTGACAGCGCAACGCAACACGCCGACATTCCTGGTACTCGGCAATCAGGCCTACCAGTTCTTTCTGGCTCCCGTGCGCGCTCCTGAAACCATCGCCTGGGTGGCGATGGGCTTTCGTCTCGATGAACGGCTCGCACAACGCATTCATGATCTCGTCGGTGCCGAAGTCAGTCTCGCGGCGCACGGGCGCGATGGCAGCATCCGTTACGCTTCGACGCTGTCAGACTCCGAGCGTCTTGCCGCGGGTACGACACAGCTGGCCGGTGCGTCGCGGGCCGGTACAGCGAGCTCCCCGACGCGCGTCAGTCACAGCGGCCATCCTGAACATTTGAGTTTCACGCAAGGCCTCGAGGGTCACGGCGATCCCGTCGACGTCATCGTGCAGAAGCCGATGCAGCAGGTGCTTGCGCCCTATCGCGACGTACGGGACGCTCTGCTGGTCATCGATGGCATCGCTCTGGCGTTCGCCGCCATCATCGGCGCATTCCTCGGTCGCAGCGCGACGCGGCCCATTGGTGAGCTCGTCGTGGCCGCGCAGCGCATTCAAAGCGGCCACTACAACACGGCCGTGAAGGTTTCCGGCGGGGCCGAGTTCCGCAGTCTGGCCGCGACGTTCAATTCGATGCAGCGGAACATCGCCGAGCGCGAAGCCGACATCACCCATCAGGCGCACCATGACGCACTCACCGGGTTGCCCAACCGCACGCTGGCCCAGAAGCGCCTCGAGGAGCTGATCGGCGGCGCGGCGGGTGCGCCAGCGGCGCTCATCCTGATCGAGATTCGCAACCTGCGCGAAATCAATGCATCCCTCGGCCACCGTGTGGGCGATGAGGTGCTGTGCGAGGCCGCGCGGCGCTTGCGCGCCAATGTCCCCGCGCAGGACCTGGTCGCCCGCCTGGGGGAGAGCCAGTTCCTGCTGCTGGCGGGTGACTGCTCCAGGGCGCGGGCGCCGCTGTATGCCGAGCAGCTCGCCAGCGCCATCCGGGCAGGATTCCATCTGTCACAGTTGAGTCTGGAGCTGCGGGTGGCCGCAGGCGTCTGCCTCTATCCTGAGCATGGCACTCAGTCCGACCAGCTGCTGCGCCGCGCACAAACTGCCATTGAGGATGTCGATGAGAGCCGTATGCGCGTCGCCATGTACCGTCCCGGTGGCGACGAGGAGCACCGCCGCCGCCTTACGTTGCTGGCTGATTTACGTGAGGCCATCAACAAAGATGAGCTCACGATGGTCTATCAACCCAAGGTAGCCATGGACACCCGCAGCGTGCGCAGCGTCGAAGCACTCGTGAGGTGGACGCATCCGCAGCTGGGTGCGGTAGGACCGGGCGAATTCATCCCCTTAGCGGAGCGCAGCGGCGGGGCACGCCGGCTCACCAGCTGGGTGCTGGCCGCAGCAATCCAACAGCTGGGAGCGTGGCAGCAGGAGGGACTCGAGATTGAGGTCGCCGTGAATCTGTCGGCACCTGACATCCTCGATCCCGAGCTCTGCGATGAGGTCCTGCAACTGCTGCAGCGCTATCGCGTCAACGCCCCAAGCCTGCTGCTGGAGATCACCGAGAGCGCCGTGATGCGCGACCCGCAGCTTGCGGCCCGCAATATGCAGCTGTTGCGCATCCTCGGGGTCCGCTTCGCCATGGATGATTTCGGTACCGGCCATTCCTCACTCTCGCAACTGCGGCTGCTGCCGCTCGATGAGCTGAAGATCGATCGCTCGTTCGTCATGCAGACACATGCCGGCAGCGATGCCGCCACCATCATCCGCTCCACCATCGAGCTCGCCCACAGCATGGAGCTGAAAGTGGTCGCGGAAGGGGTGGAGGAAGCGCAGGCCTGGGATCTGTTGCGCAAGTTCGGCTGCGACTATGCGCAGGGCTACCTGATCAGCAAGCCCCTGCCCGGCAGCGAGGTTCCGGAATTCGTGCGGCGGGCGAATCGGCTGCTGCCCGCCTCCGACTCCACGGTGAAGCAGCTGCGCGCCCTCGAGCTGCTCGCCGCCCGCGGGCTGCGCTAGCGCTAGCCCGTGGCCCCTGTAGCGGTGACGCGCCGCCTGCCTTAGCGATAGCGCGCGAGAATTTTACCCAGCGCCTGTGAGCCCGGAGACAGCTTCTCGTACGGGATGCTGTTCAGGGGCTCATCGGGGGTCACGTTCAGCTCGTGAAACTCATTCTGTGAAGGCTCGACGAACAGCAGGCCGGTGAGATATTCCCCGGCGCGCAGACGCTCCTGGATGTACGCCTGGGCCGTGGCGCGGTGGGTCGGATCGTAATCCGGATCACACTTACGCAACAGCAGGCGACTGCCATCGTGCAGCACGACCGGAAACACCTCGCCTTGCGCATAGTCGGCGACGATCTCGCGCTCCAGGGGTACGAAGTCGGCATGCACGGCCGGCTCATAGTGCTCGCGCGTATAGGCATACGACTTGGTCGAGCCTTCGTGATCGTTGAAGGTTACACAGGGCGAGAGCACATCGATCAGGGCAAAACCATTGTGGTTGAGTCCTGCCTGGATGAGCGGCACGAGCTGCGTCTTGTCACCGGAGAAGCTGCGCGCCACGAACGATGCTCCCAGCGTCATGGCGAGTTGTACCGGGTCGATGGGTGGCTGGTAGTTGGTCTCGCCCTTCTTCGCCTTGGTACCGACATCGGCGGAGGCCGAGAACTGACCCTTGGTCAGGCCATACACGCCGTTGTTCTCGATGATGTACAGCATGTTGAGATTGCGGCGGATCGCATGACAGAACTGGCCGAGTCCGATGGAAAGCGTATCGCCATCGCCCGAGACGCCGATGTAATGCAAGCGTCGGTTCGCAGCATTGGCGCCCATCGCAATGGACGGCATGCGGCCGTGCACGGAGTTGAATCCATGGCCGCCACTGACGAAGTAGGCGGTCGTTTTCGAGGAGCAGCCGATGCCGGAGAGCTTCACCAGGTTCTGTGGCTCGATCGCCAGATTCCAGCAGGCCTCCACGATAGCAGCCGTGATGGAGTCATGCCCGCAGCCGGCGCATAGCGTGGACAGAGCCCCTTCGTAGTCACGACGGGTCAGCCCGAGCGGATTGCGCGGCAGCGACGGATGGCTGATCTTCGGTTTGGCAATGAAGGTCATAGTGGTTTCTCAGCCGTGTGCGGCGCCGCGTGGCTGCGTCGCCGGAGTCGACCGCACCCGGTCCAACACGCCATCGACGATGAACGTAGAGGAGACCGGCAGTCCGTTGTAATGCAGCAGCGAGTGCAGCTTCGACTTCTCAACCGGCGTCTCCAGGGTCAGCAGTGCTTTGAGCTGCGCATCGCGATTCTGCTCCACGACGAACAGCAGCTCGTGCTCGGCCAGGAAGCGCTCCACTTCCTTCCCGAACGGAAAGGCACGCACGCGCATGTAGTCGATCTGCACACCACCGCCCCGTAAGACATCGAGCGCCTCGAGCACGGCTCCGTCACAGCTGCCCACCGAGACCAGACCGAGCTTGCTGTGCGTGCCGTCGATCAGCGGCTGGGGCACCCGCTGCTTCGCGGTTTCCCACTTCTTCAGCAGCCGGTCGAGCACGATCTGGTATTCGACGGAGTCCTCCGTATAGACACCGTACTGCGTGTGTCCCGAGCCGCGCGTGAAGTAAGCCGCCTTCGGATGCACTCCCGGGAGCGTGCGATAGCCGACGCCATCGCCATCCCGATCGAGGTAGCGGTAGAACTTCTCCAGCCGCAGCACCTCGTCCTTGCCGAGAATCTTGCCGCGGTCAGGACGGTAGCTGTCATCCCACTGCAGCTCGCGGCACATCCAGTCGTTCATGCCGATGTCGATGTCGGACAGCACCAGCACGGGAGTCTGCAGCTGCTCGGTGAGATCGAACGCCTGTGCCGCCATGTAGAAGCACTCTTCGGGATTTGCCGGATACAGGCAGACATGCCGGGTGTCGCCATGCGAGGCGTACGCACACGCCATGAGATCGCACTGCTGTGTGCGAGTGGGCATGCCGGTGGAGGGGCCGACGCGCTGGATGTCAAAGATAACCGCCGGCACTTCCGCGTAATAAGCGAGCCCGAGGAACTCGTTCATGAGCGAGATGCCGGGACCGGAGGTGGCCGTGAAGGCACGCGTGCCGTTCCAGGCGGCACCGATGACCATACCGATCGCCGCCAGCTCATCCTCCGCCTGGATGAAGGCAAAATTCCGCCGGCCGGTGGCCGGATCGATCCGCAACCGGTCGCAGAATGCCTTGTAGGCATCCATCAGCGAGGTTGAGGGAGTGATCGGATACCAGGCCGCGACAGTAGCCCCGGCATAGACACAGCCAAGCGCCGCGGCGGTGTTGCCATCGATCATGATGTGGCCCGCGGTACGCTCCATCTGCTGTACGTGCAGAGCCAGCGGACAGCTGAAATGCTCACGAGTGTAGTCGTAGCCGAGCTGGATGGCCTTCATGTTGCTCTCGACCAGCTGCGGCTTGCGCGCATAGGTTTCCGCCAGCAGCTCGCGGATGCGCTCCAGATCCAGATCGAGCAGCGCGGCGAGCACGCCCGCATAACAGATGTTCTTCATCAGGATGCGGGTGCGCACCCCGTTGAAGTTCTCATTACAGAGCTTCGCCAGCGGCACGCCGATGACAGTGATGTCTTCGCGCTTCAGCAGCGCCGCACGCGGCCAGGTCGAGTCATAGATGAGATATCCGCCCGGGGCCACTTCCCTGACATCGCGCGCGTACGTCTCGGCATTCATCGCGACCATGACATCGATGCGCCCCGAGCGGGCGGCATACCCCTGGCTCGTCACCCGGATCTCATACCACGTGGGCAGACCCTGAATGTTGGAAGGAAAGTAGTTCTTGCCGACCACCGGGATGCCGCTGCGGAAGATGGACTTCATCAGCAGCGTGTTGGCGCTGGCAGAGCCGGTGCCGTTGACGGTGGCGATCTTGATGGCGAAGTCGTTGATACGGGCTGGGGCAGTTGTCGACATGTTGCTGCGACCTGTGGCACGTCCTGCGCCGGGGCAGGGTGGCTGGCTTGGCCTTACGCGATCTTCGGCTGGCGCGATTGCAAGGCCTGGTCTTCCTCGAGCGCGTGCGGCCAGCTTACGTATGACTTCTGCATGTCCCAGGCAGCTGTCGGGCAGCGCTCCGCGCACAGCCCACAGTGCACACACAGATCCTCGTCCTTCACCATCACACGCCCGGTCTGCGGCAGGCCGGCGGACACCAGCAGCGGCTGGGTCAGGTTGCGCGCCGGTGCTTTCAGTCGGCCGCGCAGCTCCGTTTCAGGAGCGTTGCCGGTGATGGTCAGACAATCTACCGGGCAGATGTCGATGCAGGCATCGCACTCGATACACAGCCGCGGCGTGAAAACCGTCTGTACATCGCAGTTCAGACAGCGCTGCACCTCCTGCGCAGCCTGTTCGGCGGTGAAACCGAGCTCCACCTCGATGTTGAGTTTCTTGAAGCGCTCCTTGAGGGAGACGTGCGGCATGAGGCGCCGTTCCACGGGTGTGTAGTCATTCGAATACGACCACTCGTGCATCCCCATCTTGCGGCTCTGCAGGTTTACCCCCGGCGCGAGGCGCTCGCTGACCGACTCCCCCTGACAGTGGCGGTGAATGGAGATTGCCGCCTGGTGGCCGTGCTCGACCGCCCAGATGATGTTCTTGGGTCCGAAGGCGGCATCGCCGCCAAAGAACACCCCCGGCCGGGTCGACTGAAACGTCCGCGCATCCACGACCGGCACCTGCCAGCGGTCGAATTCGATGCCCAGATCCCTCTCGATCCAGGGAAAGGCGTTCTCCTGACCGATCGCGAGAATCACATCGTCTGCCGGAATGAACTCCTCTCCCACGGTGCGCTCGGCGGTGATCCGCCCGTTGGCATCGAGCTCATACTCCATCTGCTCGAAGGTCATACCGATGAGCCGTCCGTTTTCGATGACGAACGCCTTCGGCGAGCGATTGACGACGATCTCGACGCTCTCCTCCTCGGCATCCTCCAGCTCCCAGGTCGAGGCCTTGAAGAAGCCGCGGGGCTTGCGCGCCATGACTTTCACGTTGCGCGCGCCGAGCCGCAGGCTGGTGCGACAGCAGTCCATCGCCGTGTTGCCCACGCCGATGATCAGCACCCGCTCGCCGATGCGCTCGATATGCTTGAACGCCACCGATTCCAGCCAGGCGATGCCAATGTGAATGTTGGCCGCACCCTCGGCGCGCCCGGGAAGCTTGAGCTCCTTGCCCTTCGGAGCGCCGGAGCCGACGAACACCGCATCGAACCCCTGCTCGAGCAGCTCGCGCAGACTCTCGATCGGGGTGTTGAGCTTCAGCTCCACGCCCATGTCGGTGATCATCGCGATCTCTTCGTTCAGCACCGAGTGGGGCAGGCGGAAGGAAGGGATGTTGGTGCGCATCAGGCCGCCGGGCTCGGCGAACTGTTCGAAAACGGTGACCTGGTAGCCAAGGGGCAGCAGATCGTTCGCGACCGTGAGCGAGGCACAACCCGCGCCGATGCACGCCACCCGCCGCCCGTTCTTGATGCGCGGCACCTTGGGCAGCAGCCCGCGCACATCGTCGCGGTGATCGGCCGCCACGCGCTTCAGGCGGCAGATGGCCACCGGCTTCTGCTCGACCCGGCCGCGGCGGCAGGCCGGCTCACAAGGCCGGTCGCAGACGCGCCCGAGAATGCCGGGAAACACATTGGACTGCCGGTTCACCAGATAAGCGTCGGTGAAGCGGCCCTGGGCGATCAGGCGAATGTATTCGGGAACATCGGTATGGGCCGGACAGGCCCATTGGCAATCCACGATCCGATGATAGTAGTCGGGATGCGAGGTATCAGTTGGTTCCATCGAGTGCCGCAGCCGGCGCGCAGCCCCCCATGCGGTAACGGGCGGTGAGTATAACCGCTAAGACACCTTGTCACCGTTTTAGAACACTGCCCCGACTCAACGCTTGACATAATCCTGATCCAGGCCCTGCCGCGGGGGGCGCGAAAGCCGGTGCAAAATGGCGCAATCGCGATGGCGGCGGCCCGCCAGGGTGGGGCAAGCTGGGAGCGTCGCAGGCCAGATCCAGCTCGGGCCAGCACCACGGACGAGGCATTCCCGGGTCATCGCTCACGCCTATGACACTGAAAGTATTGGTCATTGAGGATCAGCCGCGACCCCCGCCGGAGACTTGCGCGGAATCCGGTCAGACTGCTGAGCTACAGGTCATGGCAGCCCACGATGTAGACGGCGGGCTGGCGGCCGCTGCCGGGCACCCTGACCTCGATCTGGTGCTGCTCGACCTGGAGCTTACCGACACAGGCGCGCTGAGCTTGGTCGAGAGCCTGCATGCGCAATGGCCCGAACTACCGGTCGTGGTGCTCGCCTCGCAGGAAGGGCCGGACCACCTGCGCCAGGCCATCAACGCCGGGGCGGCGGGGTTCATTCCGAAATCGGCCGCCACGCGCGTGCTGATCAACGCTCTGCAGCAGGTTGGGGAAGAGCAGACAGCCGGCGCACCAACCACCGAGGGGACGCGGCTGACGCAGCGCCAGGTCGAGGTGCTCGGACGGCTCTGTGAGGGCAAGACCAACAAGCAGATCGCACTCGAGCTCGGGCTGTCCGAGAAGACGATCAAGGCCCACGTAACAGCCATCTTCAAGGCCCTGGGCGTCGTCAATCGCACCCAGGCCGTCCTGGTAGCACCCCGCGCCGGCGTTCGCATCGGCCAGCAGCCCCTATAATCGGCACGATGTCCGATCCGATCGCTAGCGAAATCAAGGTGCGCAATCGTTCACGCGTGCTCGAGGTGAGCTTCGGTGACGGCAGTCACTTCAGCCTGCCTTTCGAGTTCCTGCGCGTGCACTCACCCTCCGCCGAGGTCAAAGGGCATGGACCCGGACAGGAAGTGCTCGTCCTCGACAAGGAAGGGGTCGGCTTGCGGGGCATCGAGCCCATCGGGCAGTACGCCGTGCGGCTGATCTTCGACGACGGCCATGACACCGGCTTGTACACCTGGAAGTACCTGTATGAGCTGGGCCGGGATCAGGCCCGGTTATGGGATCGCTACCAGGAAAGACGCGCTCGCGCCCAACCACCGCGCTCCAGCTGAGATCTCCTGCTGAGCCGTGCCGCGTCGTAGGGCCGTGCATCGTAGGCCGTGCATCGTAGGGCCGTGCCGTTCGCAGCGCTGCGCCGCTCGTGCCCTGTTGATAAAAAAAAGGCCGGGCTGCCACGCAGCCCGGCCCATCTATGGTGTCAAGACCCCTTACGCGGCGGATTGTGCGCAGGCCGAAACTGAAAAAGCAACTGCTGCTCATCGCATAGAATGTCCCGCGTGACCCAGCACCGATGCCGGTTGAGAGTGCGGCGATGTCAGACGAGAGAACCGATTTCGGCTTCGAGCGCGTGCGGCGCGCTGACAAGGCGCGCCGCGTACGCGGGGTGTTCGACTCCGTCGCACCCAACTATGACCTGATGAACGATCTGATGTCGGCCGGGGTGCACCGGCTGTGGAAGCAATTCCTCCTGTCCCTCACCGCGCTGCGACCCGGACAGCACGCGCTGGATGTCGCAAGCGGTACCGGCGATCTGAGCGCCGGGCTGGCACGGCAGGTCGGACCGCGCGGTCAGCTCGTCATGACCGACATCAATGCGGCGATGCTCAGCCGCGGACGCGACCGGCTCACCGATGCCGGTTTTGCCGGCAATGTGGCTTATGTCCAGGCCAACGCCGAGCGCCTGCCGTTCGCTGCGAACAGCTTCGACTGCATTACCATCGGCTTCGGGCTGCGCAATGTGACCGACAAGGCGGCGGCGCTCGCGTCGATGACGCGCACTCTGCGGCCGGGCGGACAGCTCCTCGTGTTGGAATTCTCACAGCCGCTGCTGCCGCCGCTGCGCGCACTCTATGACGCCTATTCATTTCACGTGCTGCCGCTGCTGGGAAGACTAGTGGCGCGCGATGCGGCGAGCTACCGCTACCTCGCCGAGTCGATCCGCATGCATCCGTCTCAGGAAACACTGTTGGAGATGTTGCAGGCGAGTGGCCTGGAAGGCTGCCGCTATCACAATCTCTCCGGCGGCATCGTCGCGGTACACCGCGGCTACAAGGCCTGAAGTCAAACTGTCGCCGGGCGCGCACACCCGCTGTCGCCTGTTGGAAACAACATTTTCACGGCCGCAGCAGGCCGCAACCCGTACCGTGACTGCGAGCCACATCGGCGCTAACCTAGGTGTCGATGGAACCGGAACTGCTGTTGGTCGATGATGATCCGAGCGCCCTGGGTGTGCTGCACGGGATACTCCGCCCTGCGGGTCTGCGCTGCTCGCAGTGCAGTGATGCGCACGGCGCGCTCGAGCGCATTATGGCGAATGAGGATATCCTCGTCGTGCTGTGCGACCTGTACATGCCCGGCCTCGATGGAGTGCAGTTCACACAGCGCCTGAGCGCACTGCAGCTGGGACGTCCCGCACCGCGCGTGCTGTTGGTTACCGCGCGGCCGTCACTGGAATCGGCGATCGCAGCGCTCCGGGGTGGGGCTTGTGACTTCCTCATCAAGCCACTCGAGGAAGAACAGCTGCTGGCGGCCGTCGACAAAGCGCTCGTCCAGGCGCGTCGCGAGCTGCTCCTGCACCGCAGTCGCAGTCAGGATGGCGCCGATGTGCTCGAGACGACCGCCAGTCGACGGGTGAAATACGCAGCACTGGAAGCGATCGAGCAGTTGCGCAGATTACGCGGACGTTACGACGTTCATCAGCTTGACGACGTCGCTTGGGAGCTGCTGCTCGAGCTGCTGCGCACCGAGCGCGGTGCACACCGGCTGTCGGTGTCCGGCCTGACGCTGTCGATCCCCGGCGTGTCGGCGACTACATCCCTGCGTCGCATCAGCGAGCTCACCGCGCGCGGTTACGTCAACCGCATTCCCGACACGCGCGACGGGCGCCGGGAGTTTGTGGCACTCACCGGCAAGGCGCACGAGTTGCTGAGCGACTACCTGGAGAATGTCGACCGCTGCCTGACTGATATACAGGGCGAGGCACCGCCGCCTGCGGGCTGACAGCCGCCGCCTGCGGGGCTTACAGGCGTGCCGCTGCGGGCTGACAAGCGTGCCGCTGCACCGGGCCCAGGCACGACCGTCGCCGATGGCGCAGGTGCACCGCCCGGTATAGGATGCGGCGCGCATGGGCATGCGGCCGATATGCTGATCTTCACGCTGGAAAACCTCCTCAATCGCGGACTGCCGCGCTCACCGCGTGCGCAGCAGTTGTGCGCCGAGCTGGCCGGGCGGAAATTACACATCGCAGTGCAGGAGATCGGCCGATTGCTGCTGGAGTCGGACGGTCTCACGCTGCACGTCCGCATTGATTCCGAGGATGCACAGGCTGCGGCTGCGGCCTCCGCTGCGATCGGGTCGCCAATGGGCGCGGGCGATGCCACCCTCAGCGGCAGGCCCTTCAGCCTGCTTGCCCTGGCTGTCGCCGATCAGCAGGCGGCGCTGCGCAATGGCTCCGTGCAGATGGGCGGTGACTCCGAGGTGGCGGGAAAATTCCGCGAGCTGTTGCACCTGCTGCGGCCCGATGCCGAGGAGGAGTTGGCCAGGGTCCTGGGCGATATCCCCGCGCACCATCTCGGTCGGTGGCTGCGCGCCACCCTCGGCTGGGGCGAGCGGGCGGCCTCGACCACGCTGGAGAATGTTGCTGAGTACCTGGCGCACGAGAGCAATGATCTCGTCTCCAAAGCGGAGGCTCAGGGCTTCCTCACCACCGTGGACCGCCTGCGCGAGGACGTTGATCGGTTGGCTGCGCGCATCGATCTCATGACATCGCCGCGCTCGTGAAACTGCGCGTCCTGGCACGCCTGCTGCAGATTCAGCGCGTGCTGCTACGACACGGCCTGGATGATTTCGTGCGCGCGACGCATCTGTATCGCCCGCTGCGCTTTCTGTTTTTTCTCTCGCCGGACGTCTGGTTCGAGCGCCGCCGCGGACTGTCGCGAGGTGCACGACTGCGGACGGCACTCGAGGAGCTGGGGCCGGTCTTCGTGAAGTTCGGCCAGGCTGTCTCGACACGTCGCGACCTGTTACCCGATGACGTGGCCGAGGAGCTCGCGCGGCTACAGGATCGCGTGCCGCCGTTTGCCGGTGACGCGGCACGGCAGATCGTCGAGCGCGCCCTGGGCGCTCCCGTGCAGGAGGCGTTCGCCACCTTCGATGAGACACCGCTGGCCGCTGCATCCATCGCACAGGTGCATGCGGCGACGCTGCGCGACGGCTCCGAGGTGGTCGTGAAGGTGCTGCGTCCGGGAATGCGCGCCATGATCGAGCGCGATCTGGAGGTGCTGTATGCGCTGGCCGCCTTCGCGCAGCGACACTGGCGGGAAAGTCGGCGGCTGCGGCCGCTCGAGATCGTCGCCGAGTACGAGAAGACGATCATCGATGAGCTGGATCTCATGCGCGAAGCGGCCAACGCCTCGCAGCTGAAGCGCAATTTCCTCGCCTCGGACCTGTTGTACGTGCCGGAGGTTTATTGGGACTACTGCCGCGTCGATGTCATGGTAATGGAGCGCATCCATGGCGTGCCGATCAGCGACATGGCGACGCTGCGCGCGGCCGGCACCGATATCGCACGCCTTGCGGAGAACGGCGTGAAGATCTTCTTCACGCAGGTGTTCCGGCACAATTTCTTTCACGCCGACATGCATCCCGGCAACATCTTCGTGCTGATCGGCGATCCGGCCAATCCGCGCTACGCGGCGGTGGATTTCGGCATCGTCGGCACACTCGACCCGCGCGATCAGAACTACCTCGCCGAGAATTTCCTCGCCGTGTTCGATCGCGACTACCGCCGCGTCGCGCTGCTGCACGTGGAATCGGGCTGGGTGCCGCCGGATACCCGTGTGGATGAGATGGAGTCGGCGATCCGCACGGTGTGTGAGCCGATCTTCGATCGGCCGCTGCAGGACATCTCCTTCGGGCATCTGCTGCTGCGGCTGTTTGCCATTTCGCGCCGCTTCAACATGCAGGTGCAGCCGCAGCTGATCCTGCTGCAGAAAACGCTGCTGAACGTCGAGGGCTTGGGCAGGGCGCTGTATCCCCAGCTGGACATCTGGCGGACAGCCAGCCCGATCCTGCGCGACTGGATGCAGGAACGCACCAGCCTGCGCCATCTGTTGCGTACCGCCCGCACCCAATTGCCGCAGTTGCTGGATGCCGCGCGCGCCGTGCCCGGGGTGCTGAAGGGCGCGATCCAGCGCGCGCAGGGCGGCCAGCTGCACATGCAGGTGGACTCGCCGTCGCTGGAGGAACTCAAGCGCGAAGTGCACCGCGTCGGCAGACGCCGCGATGCCATTACCATCGGCTCCGCCATCCTCCTCGGCGGTCTCGTGTGGTTGGGCATCAGCCACGCGAGCGACTGGCGGGGCTGGCTGCTCACGCTCGCCGCAATCGCGTGGCTGCTGGTCGCCTCGCGGCCCCGACCCTAGTCGCGAGCTCACTCCCTGGCGCTCCGATGCAGGCCGCACGCTCATTCACCGAAGGATCCATCAGCAGCGGACTCCTGCGCTTCGCGCTGCCGATCCTGTTTGCCAACGTCCTGCAGAGCCTCAACGGCTCGGTAAACTCCATCTGGGTCGGCCGCTTTCTGGGTGAAGCGGCGCTCACGGCCACGTCCAACGCCAATACCGTGATGTTTCTGCTGATCGCGACCGCCTTCGGCATCGCAATGGCCGCCACCATCCTCATCGCGCAACACATCGGCGCGCGCAACCTGGCTGAGGCCAAGCGCATCGTGGGCACCAGCGCCAGCTTTTTTGCCGCGATCTCCGTGGTTATGGCGATCGCGGGACTGCTCCTCAGCCGTCCGCTCCTCATAGCCATGCAGACGCCGCCGGATGCGCTCGCGCTCGCGGTGGCCTACATGCGCGTGATCTTCCTCGCGCTGCCCTGCCTGTACATGTACGCCTTCGTCATGTCCGTGCTGCGCGGTGCGGGGGATTCCAGAACTCCTTTTTTCTTCATGTTGCTGTCGGTGACGATCGACATCCTGCTCAACCCGGTGTTCATCTTCGGCGTCGGGCCGGTTCCGCGCCTGGGTATCGCCGGCTCCGCGCTCGCCACCTTCATCTCACAGGCCATCAGTCTGAGCGCACTCATCCACCACCTGTACCGCCGCAAGCACATGCTGGTGCTGCATCGGCGAGAGTTGCGATTACTGCGGGTGGACTGGCCGATCGTCGCGGCTCTGATACGTAAAGGCATTCCGCTCAGCGCCCAGATGCTGGTGGTCTCCCTCAGTGCCATCCTCATGATCTCGATCGTCAATCGCCTGGGGGTGGACACGGCGGCCGCTTTCGGCGCCTCGCTGCAGTTGTGGAACTACATCCAGATGCCCGCTTTCGCGGTGGGCATGGCCGTGTCCTCGATGGCCGCGCAGAATGTGGGGGCCGGCAAGTGGGACCGCGTCAGCGCGATCGCGCGCGTCGGTGTGTGGTACAGCCTCGCCTTGACTGGCAGTGTCGTGCTGCTGCTGCAGGTGTTGGACAGCCACGCCTATGCGCTGTTTCTCAAGGGCCAATCCGCTGCCATGCTGGCCGCACATCCTCTCAACCGCATCGCTACCAGTTCGTTTGTGTTCTTCGGTATCTCGCTCACGCTGTTCGGCGTGGTGCGCGCGGCAGGGGCGGTCATCGCGCCGCTCGTGTGTCTGATCCTGGCGCTGCTCCTGGTGCGCATTCCGCTCGCAGGGGTACTTCTGGGGCATTTCGGGGCACAAGGCTTGTGGTGGAGTTTCCCGCTGTCATCCGCATTGGGCGCACTGTTGGCCTGGCTCTACTACCGCTATGGGGGTTGGCGATCATCGTATGTGCCACTCAGGCCGGGAACGCGCGCGGCAGCGTGCGCTGCGCCAACAGCCACAGGCCGAGTGCCGTAAGGGTGGCGCACAAAGACCCCAACGCGAGCGTCAGCAGGGACGCACTGAGGAGCGGTGACAGCAGGCCGAAGACGAGTGCCGAGATGGCGATAGAGACGCAGGATTGCACCGAGGCCGCCGAACCCCGTGCGCGAGGATAAAGATCGAGCATACGCAGAGTGAGTGGCGGCCCAACGAGCTGCACGCCAAAGGCAATCATGCCGAGCAGCACCTGCTGCACCGGCAGGATACCGGGCAACACCAGCAGCGCAACGATCAACAGCGCCGCCGCGCACAGCGCCAGGGTAAATCCCAGTCGCGTCTGCCGCTCGTGCGTAAGGCGACCCGCCATCCTTCCCGAGGCCCATGCGCCGGCCACGATCCCACCGATGACCGGGATGAAGAGGTAGGCGAACTGCGTCTCGCGCAGATGCCAGTGGTCGATGACGATCGCCGGGGCGGCGCCGATGAAGCTCAGCATGGCTGCGAAATTGGCACCCATGGCGATGGCAAGCAACAGGAACTCACGGTGATTCACGATGCTCCAGCCCGTGCGTGCCAGCTCCCCCGCATGCAGTCGCGGCCGCTTTTCCGGCGGATGCGTTTCAGGCAGCACCAGCAACACGCTCAGCCACAGCGCCGCACCGACCAGCGTCATGAAACCAAACACCGCGCGCCAGCCGAAGGCCACATGGATCCAGCCGCCGATCACCGGTGCCACGGCCGGCGCGAACCCGAAGATCATGGTAACAAGGCTCAGCAGTCGCTGTGCATGAGGGCCGTCGTACAGATCGCGGATCACGGCTCGACCGACGATCATGCCGACGCCGGCACTCAACCCCTGCAGTGCGCGAAATGCGAGCAGCACCCCAAACGTTGGCGCCAGCGCGCAGCCCACCGAAGCCAGGGTATAAATTCCCAGGCCGCGCAGAATGACCGGACGCCTGCCGAGTGCGTCGGACAGCGGACCCTGCACCAGCGACATGAGCGACAGCGGCAGCATGTACGCCGTCAGGGTCTGCTGCACGGCCCAGCGACTGATGGCGAAGTAATCGGCGATGGCGTGGAAGGACGGGAAGAAAGTGTCGATCGAAAACGGGCTGACCATCGACAGCGCCGCGAGCAACACGGCCATCTTCCACCGTACGACCGCTGGGCCTTCCTCGGACACGCGTGGCAGAATCCGCGTCGTCAGGCGCGCGGCGCGCGCAGCGCGTCGAGCCAGGGTCCCGGATCGTCGCCTCGTTCCAGGACTTCAACCAGCGCCGAACCCACCACCACGCCATCCACATGTCCGCGCAGGCGTTGCACCTGCTCACGGCTGCGGATACCAAAACCTGCGCAGACCGGCACTGGAGCGAGCTTGCGTACGCGCTCCAGATACCCGATCACCTCATCCGGCACGGCGACACTCTTGCCGGTGGTGCCCGTCATGGTGACGGCATACACAAATCCCTGGCTGTCCGCACACAGCCGCTGCAGACGCTCCGGGCGGGTCACAGGCGTGACCATCTGTACGGCAGCGATGCCATGCGCATCCAGCTCGCGGCGCAGCTCGGTGCTTTCATCCAAAGGCAGGTCCGGAATGATGAATCCAGCCACGCGCGCCCGCGCCGCCGCGGCGGCAAGCCGTGGCAGCCCCAGCGCGAGCAGCGGGTTCAGATAACTCATCAGCAGCAGCGGCGTATCGAGGGCCGGCAAATCCTGCAGCTGCTGCAGGATCCAGCGCAGTGTCACACCCTGCGCAAGCGCCGCCTGGCTCGAGCGCTGGATGGTGACCCCATCAGCCATGGGATCGGTAAACGGCACTCCTATCTCAACAACATCGGAGTGCGCGGCGATGGCCCGCAAATCAGTGGTGAACTGCTCACGGCTCGGGTAGCCGGCGGTCATGAACGCCACGAGCGCCGGCTCACCCTGCGCAGCTGCCGTGCGGATGGCAGCGCTGATGCTGTCGCGCAGCTTCATTGTGTGCTCGCCAGCAGGGTCGTCTGCAAAGTCGGCATGTCTTTATCACCACGGCCCGAGAGGCACACCAGAATGCGTTTGCCCGGATTGCTTTGTGCCCAGCGGCGTGCCCCCGCGAGCGCGTGAGCACTCTCCAGTGCCGGCAGAATGCCTTCCAACTCGCAGCACAGGTGCACCGCCTCCAACGCCTCCTCATCGGAGGCGGTCTGATAGCGCACCCGGCCGGCAGCCAGCAACAGCGCATGCTCAGGTCCCACGCCCGGATAGTCGAGTCCGGCGGACACCGAGTGTGTCTCCTGGATCTGCCCTTCCGGATCCTGCAACAACATGGAGAAGCTGCCCTGTAGCACTCCCGGGCTACCGTAAGACAGGGTCGCCGCGTTGTCCCCCAGACCCTGGCCCCGCCCTCCGGCCTCGACGCCGATGATGGCAACGGAGCGCTCGGGAACGAAGGCATGGAACGCGCCGATCGAGTTGGAGCCGCCGCCGACGCAGGCCAACAGTACGTCCGGCAGGCCGCCCGCCTCTTCCAGCATCTGGCGGCGGGCCTCCCGGCCGATGACGGCCTGCAGCTCGCGCACCAGATACGGATAGGGATGCGGACCCACCGCAGAGCCGATGAGGTAATACGTATCGAGCGGATCGGCCACCCAGTCGCGCAGCGCCTCGTCGATCGCGGCGCGCAGCGTGCGGTCGCCGCTCGTGACGGGCACGACTGTGGCGCCCAGCAGCCGCATCCGCCCGACATTCGGAGCCTGGCGTTCCATGTCGACTGCCCCCATGTAGACCGTGCAGGGAACTCCGAGGCGCGCGCAGGCGGCGGCGCTGGCCACGCCGTGTTGACCGGCACCCGTCTCCGCGACGATGCGCTTCGCTCCGAGGCGCTGTGCCAGTAGCGCCTGACCGATGGCATTGTTGATCTTGTGAGCGCCGGTATGCGCCAGGTCCTCACGTTTGAGCCAGATTTGCGCACCCCAGCGCTCCGACAGCCGCGGCGCATACGTCACAGGCGTGGGCCGGCCCACCCAGCTCCTCAGTTGCTCCTGATACGGCAGCTGAAAATCCGGCGCATGCAGGTGAGTGCGGATGCCCTCTTCGAGCCGCTCCAGTGCCGGAATGAGCGTCTCGGGCACATAGCGGCCGCCAAACGGACCGAAGCGTCCCTGAGAGTCGGGAAACCGGCCGGCAATGGAATCGGCCAGCAGGCGCTCACTGTCTGGGATTGAGCTGCTCATGAGATTCTCCTGTCAGAAGTCGCAGCGCCCGTCCGTGCCGCGGCAATGAAGCGGATGATGGCGGCCGGGTCCTTGATTCCGGGACGGCTCTCCACCCCGCTCGATACATCCACCCCGTAGGGCTGTACGGTTACCATCGCCTGCGCGACGTTGTGTTCGCTCAATCCGCCGGCCAGGATCAGTTGTGTCGCTCGCGCCAGTTGGCGCGCTGTGCTCCAGTCGGCAGGCTGTCCGCTGCCACTGTGCGGACCCTCGAACAGCAGTCGCGGCGGTAATCCTGCAGCCGCTGCTTCTGCCGGCGGCGCGCGGCGCATGACCGGAAGGCGCTGCAGTTGCGATGGCAGCGACAGGGCGGAGTAGTCCTCCACATCCGTCTGCAGCACATCGGGACGGAAGCCGGCGATCACCTCATCCACTTCATGCTGCTGTGGATGAGTCATGACTGCAACACACTGCAACCGGCCGCGGGCCGTCATCGCAAGCTCCGCGGCGACTGCCGGCGAGACCCGGCGTGTTGAACGGGCGAACACGAAGCCAATCGCATCCGCCCCCGCCTCGATAGCGGTCTGCACGGCCACGGCCGTTGTCATGCCGCAGATCTTCACCCAACTCACTGCGCACCGCCGGCTTGCTGGCGGCCACGGACCGCCTGGCGTCCCGCAGCCAACATGGCGGCGGTCAGTGCCTCGGGCTGCCCCCCCTGCATAAGCGCGCTGCCCACGAGGGCGTACTGATAGCCTGCAGCGGCAACTCGCGCCGCATCCTCTACCGAGGTGACCCCACTCTCAGCGACTCGCGGCAGCCCCGCTGGCAGTAAGCCGAGCAGCTGCAGCAGTCTTTGCGGCACGATTTGCAGCGAGGACAAATCGCGGCAGTTGACTCCGACCAGCACCGGGACGGCGTGGCTCTGCGCCGCGGTGGGATTGTGCGGCGGGATCACCGCGTGCATGAGCTCGAGATCCTGTTCATCGAAGGCCTCGAGCAGCACAAACAGGCCCAGCATGCGGGCACAGTCGAGCATCGCATCGATCTGACTGCGACTCAGCATGCGCACGATGACGAGCACGCCGCCCGCCCCGTGCAGACGAGCCTCGATGAGCTGATACGGGTCGAGCAGAAAGTCCTTGCGCATGACAGGCACGCGGCACCCCTGCAGCGCATCGGCCACCGCCTGCAGGTGATTGAGTTCGCCATCGAAGCGCGTCGGTTCAGTCAGCACCGAGACCGCGGCAGCCCCGCCGCTGGCATAAACCAGCCCACGCGATGCGACATCGGTGTTCGCCTCGGCAAGTACCCCCGCGGCGGGTGACCGCAACTTCACTTCGGCGATGAGATCAAAACCTGCGGGGTGTGGCTGCAGCCGCGGCGGTGCCGTGCGTGCCAGCGCCTGCCGCAGCAGCGTCGACTCAGGACAACGCTGGCGGGCAGCGTTGAGGCGCTGCTGGCTGCTGAGTGCCATCTGCTTGAGAAAATCAGCGTTCATGCGTCACGACTAGCCGCGACCGCTGCAACAGCGGGTTGTGGTCCTGAGGCACGCAACCTTGCCAGCAGCTCGCGCGCCGCTCCGCTTGCGATCGCCTCGGCCGCCTGCGCAATACCGGCTCGCGGCGCGGGGGCCCGGCCGGTGAGCTCCAGGGCTAGCGCGGTCCCCAACAGCAGGCAATCCCGATGGGCGCCGCCATCTTCGGCGCGCAGCACTGCTTCGAGTGCTGCCGCATTGTGCTGCGCATCCTTGCCGCTGAGCCGCTCAGCGCTGCAGGTGGCGAGTCCATAGTCCGCCGGCAACCGCGTCTGCACCTCCACATGGCCGGGCCGCACGTCGAACACCACGAAAGGACCAACAGGCGTGGGCTCATCCCAACCTTCGGCGCCGTGCACGACGAACGCCCGTTCGACTTCCATGCCCGCGAGTGTGTCCGCCACCAGCTGCGCCACCTCCAGGCTGTATGCACCGATCAGCAGAAAGGGCGGCGCAGCCGGGTTGGTCAACGGGCCGAGGATGTTGAAAATGGTCCGGATTCCGAGTGCCGCCCGCACGGCCGCTACGGATTTCATGGCCGGGTGATAGTAGGGCGCGAAAAAGAAGGTGAAATTGCAGCGGGCGAGGCAGTCGGCCGCCTGCCGCTCATCCAGCGGCAACCGCAGGCCCAGCGCCTCCAGGACGTCCGCGCTGCCCGAGCGGCTCGAGATCGAGCGGTTGCCATGCTTGAGGACCGGCACGCCACAGGCGGCCGTCAGCAGCGCGGTGCCGGTTGAGATATTCAGGCTTCCCACCCCATCCCCGCCCGTTCCCACAATATCGATGCCGCGGATACCAACAGGGATGGCAGGCTGCCGCGCCAGGCGCCGCATACCACGCGCAAACCCGCGCACCTCGGCAGCCACGACCCCTTTGGCCTGCAGGGCGGTCAGGATCGCGCCGACCACAGCAGCAGAGGTGCCCGGGTCGGTCAGCTCGCCGAGCAGCTCCTCGCTCTCCGCCTCACCCAGATCCTGCCGTTGCAGCAGTCTGGCGAGCGTGTCACGCAAGCGAGGCATCGGTTGCCCCTGCTGCGGCGTTGGGGCGTACGCCGCGCGCGAAAGCCAGAAAATTACGCAGCAATGCCGGTCCATCCGGTGTCAGGATGCTCTCAGGGTGAAACTGCACACCCTCCACCATGAGCTCCCGGTGACGCACGGCCATGATCTCGCCCTCGGCCGTACGTGCGCTCACCTCCAGTTGCGGCGGCAGCTGCTCGGGTGCGGCGATCAGCGAATGGTAACGGCCCACTTCGCACGCCGCTGGCAACCCGGCAAACAGAGTTTTCCCGTCATGTTCGATGCGCGAGGTCTTGCCGTGCATCAGGCGTCCCGCACGCACTACCTTGCCGCCGAACACCTCGACGATGGATTGATGTCCGAGGCACACGCCCAGCACCGGGATCTGACCGGCAAAGGCGCGAATCATGTCCATGGAGATGCCCGCGTCGTACGGCGTACCCGGGCCGGGGGAAATACACAGATGAGTCGGTGTCAGCTGCTGCGCGCCAGCAACGCTGATGGCATCGTTGCGAAAGACACGCACGTCAGCTCCGAGCACCAGGAACGCCTGCACCAGGTTGTAGGTAAACGAGTCGTAGTTGTCGATCAACAGCAGCTTCACAGGCCGTTCTCCGCAAGTTGCAGTGCCCGCGCCATGACCCCGCTCTTGGCCAGCACCTCCTGGTACTCCAGTTCCGGCCGGCTATCCGCGACGATGCCGGCGCCGGCCTGGAAACTGTACTCATCGCCGTTGAAGACCAGCGTGCGGATCGTGATGGCATGATCCATATCGCCGCCGGCACCGAAGTAACCCACGGTGCCGCCGTACAGGCCGCGGTTGGTGGGCTCCAACTCATCGATGATCTGCATCGCCCGCACCTTAGGGGCCCCCACCAGTGTCCCGGCCGGGAACGCCGCGGCAAACAGGTCGAACGCATCGCAACCGTCCGCAAGGACGCCATGCACACCGCTGACCAGGTGCATGACGTGACTGTAGCGCTCGATGCAGCGATACGGCTCTACATGCACGCTGCCAGCCTGAGCTACGCGGCCTAGGTCGTTGCGCGCGAGGTCGACGAGCATGACATGTTCGGCGTTTTCTTTCGGATCGGCGCGCAACTCGCGCTCATGTGCCGCATCCTGCGTCGCGTCATCCGAACGCGGCCGCGTGCCGGCAATCGGCCGCAGCTGCGCATGACCGTCCTGGAGCTTCACGAGCGCCTCGGGGGATGAGCCGACGACGGTGACCCCACCGAGCTCGCAGTAGTACATGTATGGTGATGGATTGATCAGCCGCAGCGCGCGGTACGCCTGGAACGGATTCAGATCGTGTCGGCCGGCAAATCGCGCCGACAGCACGAGCTGATAAACGTCACCTGCGGTGATGTACTCCTGCGTACGTTGTACCCCGTTCAGGAAATCCCCATGGCTATAGACGGCCGCGGGCTGGGAGTAACGGCCGGGGCGGCGCAGCGTCGGCAGTGCGCCGCGCAGCGCCTGGATGACTTCGCGCCGCAACGACTCTCGCTCAGCATCCGAACCCGCATGCAGCAACGCAATGCGACGTGTCAGATGATCGAACACCAGGAGCGAAGGCGGTGCGACATAGTGCATCGCAGGCGATCCGCTGTGAGTGCGCTGCGGCAGACGCTCGAACAGCCGCACCACATCGTATGCGCAGTAGCCCACCAGCCCGCCGGCGAGCGGCACGCCGGCGATAGCAGGCTGCGGCAGCGGCGCGCGACGCAATGCTTCGCGCCAGGCGGCGAGCAACTGCGCGGCGGTGGTCGGGGCAGCGCGACGCTCAGTGCCGAGCGTCAGCCCGTCGCGATCGATCCTGACTTCCAGTCCAGCGCCGAAGCCGATGAATGAGTAGCGCGCCAGGCGCTCGCCGCCTTCGACGCTTTCCAGCAGGAACCGCGGCCCGAAAGAAGCCAGCTTCATGTACGCAGAGACCGGTGTGTCCAAGTCTCCGGAGATGTCGAATGGCGGTTGTAACACGCCGTCTCCTGCCAGTCCCAACATACAACTGACCAACACCACCTCGAAGCCAACAGCCGCGCATAAGCAAAAAACCCATCCCCGGGTCAGCGGAGATGGGTCTGGTGCCTGGAAAAAGTTGAGCTATCGAGAAACCAGCAGCGACCGTCGGCCCACTCCGTCAGAGAGTGCGCCACCACCAGTTGAATCGTGCGATCGGCTGCTGCGACATTGGCCGGAGTATCGCCGGGGGCCGGCTCGGGCGTCAAGTCGCGCTACAATACGACCGGCAGGCCACCTGGAGTTGACTGGTGAGTTTCAAGAAACTGCTCGATAGCTGGCGGGAGACCGCGTCCGAACCGCGTACGGTGCGCGAGTATGCGGTGCGCCTGCCGGTGGACGATGCTGCGCGGCTGCAGGCGCTCGCCGAGATGTTCCCGGGACGCGCCCCTGAGCAGCTGATCACCGAGCTCCTAGGTGCGGCGCTCGAGCAGATCGGGGCAGCGATGCCCTATGTGCCGGGACGCAAAGTCATCTCGACCGACGAGCAGGGCGATCCGGTTTACGAGGATGTCGGTCTCACGCCGCGCTTCATGGAGCTGGCCCGCCGGCACCGCAAACGCCTCGAGGCGGAGCTGCGCACGGGTAGCCAGGGGCCGTGACATGCCCTCGTTCGATGTCGTTTCCGAGCTGAACGCCCACGAGCTCACGAATGCCGTGGATCAGGCGAATCGCGAGCTGACGCAACGCTTCGACTTCAAGGACACCGGTGCGGCCTACGAGCTGCAGGACTGCACCGTCACTCTGCGCGCTCAGGTGGATTTCCAGCTGAAGCAGATGCTGGAAATTCTCAAGCTGCGACTGAGTAAACGCGGCATCGATCTCGCCTGTCTGCAGATCAAGGATCCGCAGATCACGCTCGCCACCGCTCAGCAGCAAGTCATCCTGCGCCAGGGCATCGATGCGGACTGTGCGCGGCAGATCACCCGCCTGGTCAAGGATTCCAAACTCAAGGTGCAGGCGGCTCTGCAGGGCGAGAAAGTGCGCATCAGCGGCAAGCAGCGCGATGAGCTGCAGAAAACCATCCAGCTGCTGCGGGCCGCGAGACTCGACCTGCCGCTGCAGTTCAACAACTTCCGCGATTGAGCTGAGCGCCGGCGCCTCAATGTGCCGTCGCGAGCAACGCGCACAGCCCTGCTGCCGCGTCGATGACGCTCGGCCCGAGACGGGTCAGGCGCTGATCCTCGAACACGAAAAGGTTGCCGCGGCGCACGGCGCGCAGTGATTTGAAACGCTGCCAATCGGCGATCCACTGCGCACCGGCCCCGGGCGGTGAAGCCGCGACGATGATGTCGGGATCGCGCGCGATCACCGCCTCAGGATCCACCGCTGGCGCCTGTTCGGCGAGATCATTGAAAATGTTGCGCGTACCACAGATACGCAGCACATCACTGATCAGCTGACCGCCGCCCAGCGTGTAGAGGGGGTGGTTCCAGACCTGCAGCAGGACGGTGCGCGGAGTCGCGGTGCGGTACGTGTCCGCAAGCTGGGCCACCTGTGTCTCGAGGGCGCGCGCGGCACGCTCCGCTACGTCGGTCGTATTCATCAACACACCCAGCCGTCGCAGCGAACCGCCCAGATCCTCCAGACGATTCACCTGTTCGCGATAGATAGGAATACCCAGGCGTTCGATCGCACCGGTCTGCGCGATGTTGCCCCCACCGGGCCACGCTACGACGACCTGGGGCCGCGCCGCGAGCAGCCGCTCCATGTCGATGGCGACGACGTCGCCGATGCGCGGCACCGCGCGTGCCGCGGCGGGCTCGTCGGAATACTCCACGGTCGCCACTACCCGCGAACCCGCGCCGGCGGCAAAGAGCATCTCGGTCGCGCCCGGTGAGAGACTCGCAATCCGTACAGGGGACTCCGGCAACGTCACGGCTTGCCCGAGGTCATCGCGCACCGTAAGTGAACCCACCGCCACACGGGCCAAGGTAGCAGGGACCGTGGTGGCAGCAGCCGTGTCCGCAGCAGCCAAGGTGGCAGCGAGCACGCCCGCAACCAACGCAGCGGCTCGGCGCAGCGACGGTCGGTAGGGCTGCGCCGGTTTCAAACGGAGTCTGCGGTCGCAGCGCCCACCGTGGCTCGGGCCCACCGCAGGATGGGATCGATGCGCGGCGAGCACAGCCCGAGCGCCCGTTCGAAGCTCAGCCAGCGCCACTCGTTGTGCTCGGGACGTCCGAGCTCGGGGCGCACGGGCAGGGTGACCTCGGCGGTCTGAGTCTCGGCCAGGTAATAACGAGCAACTTTGTGATGACTGTAGGGGGCGGTCTCGAGGAAGACCTCGCCCCAGTTAAATTGCAGCTGCTCGATCAGGGTTTCTTCCTGGACCTCGCGGCGCGCGGCCTGCAGAGGATCCTCACCGGGCTCAACCAGCCCCTTGGGGAAGTCCCAGTTGCGATAGGCGCGCAACATCAGGAAGAGCCAGTCGCCGGAGCCGCGTCGGACCACGACGACTCCCGCGGACAATCTGTGCGGCATGATGCCCCTGCGCAGGCCGGCGAGTTGCAGCCGGTCCGCGCAAGGATACCAGCCTAGCGGATCTCAGGCCGCCTGGGCTTGCGAAGCCGCACTCTCCGGTGTGTTCTCGAGAACGCGCGCGACGGCGTGGATAGTGGAGGCGATGCGCACGGCACTTTGCACCGCCTCGCGACCCAGACCGTGCTTGCGCAGGGTGCGCTCGTGGGAAGCCACACAGGTGCCGCAGCCCGTAATGGCGGATACCGCCAGCGACATGAGCTCGAAATCCTGCTTGTCGATACCGGGATTACCGATGACGTTCATACGCAGGCGCGCCGGCAGCTGCGCATACTCCGGGTCCTCGACCAGGTGCAGGAACCGATAGTAGATGTTGTTCATGCCCATGATGGCCGCGGCCGCGCGGGCACCGTTCAGGTAACCCTCATCGAGCTGGGCCGCCGCAAGCCCTTCGATGGCGCGCGTGAAAGCGGGGTTGCGCGCGGCAATCGCAGAGGCCACGGCCACTCCCCAGATCTGCCGCTCGCTTAGACCGGGTGCGCCGGTCGGTGCGAGCACGCTCGCCAGGTTGAGTCGCAGATCGCGCGCATAGTCCGGCAACGCATCGCGAATTGAATCCAATGTCGTCATGTCTTCTCCTGTCAGCAAACCGGTCTTCGCATGTCAGCCAACGGGGGCCTGACGCCCCCGTCGCTTATTTCGGGCTCTGCCGCTCAGGCAGCCTTCAGCGTCTCCTCGCCCTGTTTCCAGTTGCAGGGACAGAGCTCATCGGTCTGCAGTGCGTCCAGCACCCGCAGGACCTCATCCGGGTTGCGGCCGACGTTCAGGTCGGTCACATACACGAAGCGGATGACCCCCTGCGGATCAACGATGTAGGTGGCACGCTGCGCCACGCCGGCTTCCGGATCGAGGATGCCGAGTTGCGTAGTCAGCTCGCGCTTGATGTCTGCCAGCATCGGGAAGGACAGGTTGCGCAGCTCCTCCTTTTCGCGCCGCCACGCCAGATGCACGAACTCGCTGTCGATGCTCACTCCGAGCAGCTGCGCGTCGCGCGCCTTGAACTCCTTGTCGAGCTTGCCGAACGCGGCGATCTCCGTCGGGCAGACGAAGGTAAAGTCCTTCGGCCAGAAGAACACGATGCGCCATTTGCCGGCGAAGCTGTGGGAGTCGATGGGTTTGAAAGCATTCTTAACGTCGTTCGAAATCACGCCTGTCAGGCTGTATTCGGGGAATTTCTGACCGATACCCAGCATGTGCTCACTCCTGTGTAAGTCATTGGTACGAGAGGGTTGAGGCGCATTCTGGGACTCTCTGGTTGATAGTTCCAATCGATAAAAATTATAATCTCGATAGTTTCTGTATATCGAGTAGCCACACCGTCCGGGAGCGAACGCTCATGAGCGACATCAAGCTGAAAGACCTCCGCTACCTGGTAGCGATCGCCGATACCCGCCACTTCGGACGGGCAGCCGAGCGCTGCTTCGTCAGTCAACCGACCCTGTCGGCGCAGATCAAGAAGCTGGAGGACTACCTGGGAATTCAGCTGATTGAGCGGCAGCCGAAGAATCTGACGCTCACCGATGCGGGCGAGCAGATCGTCGCGCGGGCGCGCCGCATCGTGGAGGCCAGCGAGGAGGTCGTAACGCTTGCTCGCACTCACCGTGATCCACTGGCAGGAAGACTGCGCGTAGCGCTGCTGCCCACGGTGGGACCTTATCTGCTGCCGCAGGTGGCCCGCCCCATCCGCAAGGCGCTGCCCCGTCTTGAGCTGCGCCTCTACGAATATCAGACCGCGCAGATCCTGGAAAAGCTCGAGGACGGCAGTATCGATCTCGGAATCCTGGCGCTGCCGGTGGAGCTCGACGGACTGCAGTGCCGCGAGTTGTTTGCCGAAGCTTTCATGGTGGCCATGCCCGA
The DNA here is from genome assembly GCA_963839055.1 of uncultured Pseudomonadota bacterium. GTDB lineage: Bacteria > Pseudomonadota > Gammaproteobacteria > Steroidobacterales > Steroidobacteraceae > 13-2-20CM-66-19. Next base: position 781,061 of record CAWITP010000001.1, read on the forward strand.
TCGGCATCGCCTGGCGAAGCGCGAAACGGTGCGCATCGAGGATCTGAAGGATGAGCAGTTATTGCTGTTGGAGGACGGTCACTGTCTGCGCGATCAGGCTCTCGAGGTCTGCAGCCGCGTGGGATTGCACGAGAAGCAGGACTTCCGCGCCACCAGCCTCGAGACATTGCGCCAGATGGTGGCGACCGGCGCGGGCGTCACGTTGTTGCCGGAGATGGCAAGCCGCGGAGCCTATGGCAACGCGCGCGGCGTGGTCGTGCGACCCTTCGCGCGCCCCGCGCCCGTACGACGCATCGGAGCGGTGTGGCGCAAGACGAGCGCGCGCCTGCCCGCAATCGATGCGGTATGTCGGGTCATCAGCGAAAACGCCAAGTCTTAGTTCATGCGCGCCGGTCGGCGCTGCTGGCCCGCTCTGGCATAATCCGGCGCCCCTTTCGGCCCGCCGCGGGAGCCCGCTTGAGACATTGTGCATCGCTGCCGCTCCGGCCGCTGTTTCTGGCGGTCGTCCTGAGTTGTATCGGAACCGCGGCTGCATCCCCGCAGACGACCTTGAGCGTGCGCGATGTCTGGATCCGGGCGACCCCCGGGGCGGATGTCGCTGCCGCCTACATGACACTGCAAAACCCCACTGCCACTGACATCACCATCAAAGCGATCGAGAGCCCGGTGGCGAAGATGAGCATCATCCACCAGGCCTCCCTGCAGGATCACCAGTCGCGCATGCGACCACTGGCTCGTTTGAACGTGGCGGCAGGTCAGACCCTGAGCTTTCAGGCGGCCGGTCTGCACGTGATGCTCGAGGGTCTGCGCCAGGCGCTGTCCCCCGGACAAAGCGTGCCGCTCGTCCTCTGCCTGGCCGACGGCAGCTCCCTGACTGTCGCGGCAACGGTGCGTCCGCCCGGCGCCGAATGAGACCGATTTGACTCGCGAACAGACTCCACCCGATCACATCACGCCGTACGACCGGTGCGCCTGGAGTGATGCCGAAGTGGAGCGGCTGCTGCTCTGCGGACAACAGCAACAGGAGCTGAGTGCCTACTTCGGGCCTGCGGAATACGAGGAGCTGCGCCGGCTGGCGCGCGCCGCGCAGGAGCCTGCGCCGGATGCGCCGCATACGCGGGTCTTCATTGTTCCCGGCATCATGGGCTCGCAACTGGGGCTACGGCGCCCGGCGCCCCATCCGGATGATGTGCTGTGGCTCGATCCGATCGACATCCAGGTCGGCAAACTCGAGGCGTTACGGCTCCAGGCCCGCGCGCCGATCGTGCCGCTGGGAATCGTCCTGTACACCTACCTGCGGCTCAAACTTCATCTGCGTGCGAGCGGCTTTGCCCCGGTCTGTTATGACTATGACTGGCGGCTGGGCGTAGATCAGCTGGGCGCAGCCCTCGCCCGGCACATCCGCGAGGATGCCAGTGAGAAGGTGATGTTGGTGGGACACAGCATGGGCGGACTCGTCTGTCGGGCGGCGCTGAGCTTTGCGGGCATGGAGCGCGTGCGACGCCTGGTCTTGCTCGGCACGCCGAACTTCGGCTCCTTTGCGCCGCTGCAGGCGTTGCGCGGCACCTACGCCGTAGTGCGCAGGATAGCGATGCTGGTGAACGATCATACGGCCGAAGCCCTCGCGAGCGACATCTTCCACAGCTTTCCCAGCCTGTACCACATGCTGCCGGCGCGCGGCATCCTGGGTGGGCTCGATCTGCTCGAGCGCGGCAACTGGCCGAGATCCGGTCCGCAGCCCCAGACCAGCCTGCTGCGCCACGCACGTCGCATTCAGCGCGCCCTGCCGCGCGCTGACTCCCGGGTCGCGACCATTGTAGGTGTCGGTCAGGAGACGGTGACCGCGGTGTCGCGCCGCGCACAGGAGTTTGTCTACACCATAACCCGTCAGGGGGATGGCACCGTGCCCGTCAGCAGCGCCGCACTGCCCGGCGCGCGCAATCATTATGTCCCGGTAGCTCACAGTGAGCTGACCCGGGATGCCTCGGTCGCTGCCGCGGTGATCGATCTGCTGCGCACCGGTGGCACCGCGCGGCTGCCAACAACCTGGCGCAGCCGCAGTCGCGCACAGGCGCGCATCAGCGATCGCGAGCTGCGACGCCTGCATGCGCGCAAGATCGACTGGGCCGCGCTGGAACCGGCAGCACGCCGTCACTTCCTGGAAAACCTGAACGAGCCTCCGCACCTGAGGCTGAAAGTGCCGTACGGTGCCGCCCACCGAGTCAGCCGGATGCGCTGACGTGTTTGGTTTTCGATGAGCCCAGCTCGCCCGAGCATCGTCTGGTTCCGTCACGACCTGCGGCTGCGCGACAATCCCGCCTTGCATGCCGCGATCCAGGCCGGTGGTCCGGTCATTCCGGTCTATATCTGGTCGCCGCGCGAGGAGGGTGAGTGGGCGCCAGGCGCCGCCTCACGCTGGTGGCTGCATTACTCACTCGAGGCGTTGACTGCCGATCTGCGCGCCCTCGGCAGCCGGCTGGTATTGGCTCGCGGCACGGCTGCGACCGTGCTGGCGCGACTGGCAGCGACCACCGGGGCGGCGGCAGTGCTGTGGAACAGACGCTATGAGCCTGCGGCACTGCGCATCAGTGCGGAGGTGAAGCAACGACTGCGCATCAACGCAGTCGCCTCGCAGGAGTTCGATGGCACCCTGTTGACAGACCCGATCGCTTTCCGCAACCGCAGCGGCAAACCCTACCAGGTATTCACCGCCTTCCAGCGTGGGTTACTGCAGCAACTCGTCCCCGGCGTTTCGCTGCCTGCGCCTCGTCAGCTGCGGCCGCCTTCGTGTTGGCCTGCGAGCCTGGCGGTGCCCGGTCTCGGCCTGCTGCCGCAGGTCAGGTGGTACCAGCAGTTCGCCGAGCACTGGCAGCCTGGCGAGCGCGGCGCGCAGCAGGCGTTGCAGCGTTTTCAGCGCTCTGCGTTGCGGGACTATGCGCAGCGGCGCGATGTCCCCGCAGTGCGCGGCACGTCGCGCCTTTCGCCGCATCTGCATTGGGGCGAGATCAGCCCGCGGCAGATCTGGCACCGCCTGGGAGCGCAGGGGCGCAGCTCGGCATTTTTCCGCCAGATCATCTGGCGCGAGTTTGCCTATCACCTGCTGGTTCACTTTCCGCAGACACCGCAGTTGCCGTTACGTCCGGAATTTACCGCTTTCCCGTGGCGATGCGATGCGCGCCAGCTGCGGCGCTGGCAGCGCGGGCGGACCGGTGTTGCGCTGGTGGATGCCGGCATGCGTGAGTTGTGGGCGACGGGATGGATGCACAACCGTGTCCGACTGGTGGTCGGCTCTTACCTGGTGAAGAACCTGCTGATTCCCTGGCAGGAGGGCGCGCGCTGGTTCTGGGACACCCTGCTGGATGCCGACCTCGCCAACAACACACTCAATTGGCAGTGGGTTGCCGGCTGCGGCGCCGACGCTGCGCCCTACTTCCGCATTTTCAACCCGTACACCCAGGCCAAACGGTTCGATCGGGATGCGCGCTATCGTCTTCGATGGGTCCCGGAAGCTGACAACCCGGACGAATATCCCGCACCGCTGGTGGATTTAGCCGCCAGCCGCGAACGCGCCCTGGAGGCCTTCCGCACGATGCGCCAGGGGTCGCGCCCGGCACGCTCCTGAGCTTCGAGCGCGCTTCCGAATCGGTCCGTGACGCCTTCAGATCAGCGCCGCGTCCGTTTCAATCACGCTTGCTGCGCCGCTGCGCACCGTGCGCGCCAGTCCCAGCGCCCGCGGCAACACCTGTTCGGAATAGAAGCGCGCCGAGTGGATCTTCGCCTCGTAGAACGTCCGTGCCGGAGTATCCAGCTTGCCTGCCGCGATCGCGGCCGACCAGGCCAGCAACCAGCCGCCGATGACATAGCCACAAAGCAACAGATAGGGGACCGACACCGCCATGGCCGCGTCCGCCCGCTCGCCATGCGCCTGCAGCAGCGCCGCGGTGCAATCCTTCAGAAGCTGCACGCCCTCCATCGCAGCCTGCTGGCTCTCCTTGACCGACGCGTGGCTGGCATCCAGCTGATGCAGCTGTTCCAACATATCGTCCGTCAGTTTTGCCATGGCAGCACCGTGATCGCGCACCACCTTGCGGCCCAGCAGGTCATTCGACTGGATGCCCGTAGTGCCCTCGTAGATGGTTGTGATGCGCACATCCCGCAGGTACTGCGCAGCGCCGGTCTCCTCAATGAATCCCATGCCGCCGTGCACCTGCACACCGAGCGAGGCCACTTCGTTGCCTTTCTCGGTGCACCAGCCTTTGACGATCGGAATCAGCAGATCCGCACGCGCCTGGGCAGCGGCACGTCGCGCCGCATCCGGATGATGCCGCCCGATGTCGAGCTGCAGCGATGCATAGAGGCCGAGCGCGCGGGACGCTTCGGTGATCGATTTCATCGTCAGCAGCATGCGTTTGATGTCAGGGTGATGGATGATGGTCACCGGCCCCTGAGCCTGGGCGACGGGTGGCCTGCCTTGCACGCGGTTGCGCGCCCACTCGAGTGCGTGTTGATACGCCCGCTCGCCGACCGCGTAACCCTCCAGGCCTACGGAGAGGCGCGCAGCGTTCATCATGACGAACATGTATTCCAGGCCGCGGTTAGGTTCACCGACCAGATAGGCCACGGCACCGTCGCGATCGCCATAGGCGAGCACACAGGTTGGACTGGCATGGATGCCGAGCTTGTGCTCGATGGAAACGCAGCGCACCTCGTTGGGCTCGCCGGGGTTGCCGTCGGCAGCCACCAGAAACTTCGGCACAATGAACAGCGAGATGCCGCGCACACCTGGCGGCGCACCGTCGATACGCCCCAGCACCATATGTACGATGTTGGACGTGTAGTCGTGATCTCCCCAGGTAATGAAGATCTTCTGTCCGAACAGCCGATAGTGATCGCCCTGGGGAATGGCCCGTGTCCGGATCAAGGCGAGGTCCGAGCCCGCCTGCGGCTCGGTGAGATTCATCGTGCCCGTCCACTCGCCGCTGATCATCTTCGGCAGGAAGCGCGCCTTCTGCTCCGGCGTACCGCACAGCTCGAGCGCGTGCACCGCGCCCAGCGTCAACATCGGGCACAACTTGAAAGCGAGGTTGGCAGATGCCCAGATCTCCTGTACGGCCGTGACCAACATCTGCGGCATCGCCTGGCCACCGTACTGCGGGGATGTGCCCAGCTGCGGCCAGCCGCCCGCGACGAACTGTTGATACGCATCGCGAAAGCCTGGAGCCGTCCTCACACCCTCCTCACTCCAGCGCACGCCGGCCTCATCACCGCTGTGATTGAGGGGATCCAACACGCTCTCAGCGAAGCGCGCGGCCTCGTCGAGAACCGCCTCGGCCACATCGGCGGAGTACTCACTGAAGGGCGGCAGCACCGCCAGTTCCTGCGAGTGCAGCACGTCCTGCAACACGAATTGGAGTTCCCGGAGTGGGGCGCGGTACATGGCACACCTTTGGCCGCTGGGTGGCCTACAGTGTATCGCGACCGCGCGACGGCGGCACCGAAAACCTACCGACCGGTAACCTGCGGTCGGAAATTCTCCGCGCCGCAGTGAGGCGAGGATCAGCCCAGCGCCGGCACGATGTTGACTGCAAGGAATTCGACGAAGTTTCGTAACCGCTGATCCGGCGCCAGGGACAGCGGATAGATGGCATACAGCGCCGCGACCGGCGGCGGCAACCACTCCGGCAGCACCGGCCGCAGCCGGCCCGTCGCCACGCCCTGGCGGCAGAGAAAAGCCGGCAGCAGACCGACACCGAGACCGGCGGCGGTGGCCGCATGCAGCACGGTGGGATCGCTGCTGGCAAGCTTCGGGGCCAGCGTAACCTCTGCCCGTTGCGTGCCTCGTTCGAGCCGCAGGCGAAACTGCGGTGCCTCGGCGGATTCCGGCGTCAGCACATCATGCGCACGCAAGTCCTCCGGCCGCGCCGGTTGACCCCGCTGCGCGAGGTAGGCGGGCGTGGCGCACAGCATGGCGGGGGGTGAGCCGAGCTCGCGGCAGGCCAGCCCACTATCGGCGCTGGGCTGCGTTCGGAGCGCGACCTCCCAGCTCGCTCCCGCGCGCTCGGCGACTCCCGGGTCCGCCTGCAATGCGACTTCCAACTGCACCTCGGGAAAGCTCTCCAGGAACCGCGGCACCAGCGGCGTCAGCAGAATTCGCCCATATGTTGGATCGGCGACGACACGCAAGGGCCGTGCTGCCGGCAGTAGCGCGCGTGCAATCAGCGCCCGGGCGGCATCGCAGTCGGCGACGATCTGCTGCGCGTGGGGATAGAGCAGCTTGCCGGCGGCAGTAAGACTCAGGCGGCGCGTGGTTCGCTCGAGCAGTCGTACGCCCAACGATTTCTCCAGCTCGGCGACGGCACGGCTTACCGCAGCTTTCGGCACCCCCAGTGCGCGCGCTGCCGCAGAGAAACCGTTGAGGTCGACCACTCTGGCCAACACGGCGAGCTGCGCAGGCATCCAGAGCTGACTCACGGGCAACTTAATCTGCACGACATGCCGATTATTGTTTCATTGAAACCGTGGCGCGGCCAGCATCGCAGCCATATGACAAGTGACTGCGGCGCAGACGTCTGCCGATGGCGACAGAACGGGAGCACGATCACGGCGCACGCGGGGCGCTCTCTGCCACGCTACGTCACAGCCGGAGCAGATTTGTCTCAACAGCGTCCGCGGGGAACTCCTTGCAGCCCTTAAATGTCACCGACCACCGGTCATCTGGCAACACAGTGACCGTCCCACAATTGTTGACAGGCGAAGCCCCAACACCGGAGTCCCTCGGCGCGCAGCTGCGTGCGGCGCTACCGCCGATGCGCGTGCAGTCCATCTCCCTTTATGACGAGCGCGCCAATGTGCTGTGGTTGAATGAAGGAGCGTTGGGCCCGGACGAGCACAACACCGTCACTGAAGCGATCGCTGTGCTGTCCCGCAGCCCGGCGCTGGCGTGCCACGAGAGCCGTCTCGAAGATGGCCGGACCGCACTCGTTCTTCCCGCGCGATCGCCGCAAGGCACGACGGTCGGCCTGGCGATGATCCTGGCCGATTCGAAATCCATCAGCGACCATATCAGCGAGCGGCTCGCCAACGCGCAGATCCGCGCCATCCTGCAAAGACTCGCGGTGTTGCTGCGGCCGGCGTCAGCGCGCACCGGCACGGGACGTGTGTTGCAACTGCCCCCGGCGGTGAACATTCCGGTGCTCTCAGCGGCGACCGCACAACCGGCGCCTGTGCAAGCGGCCGCCGCACGATTCGACGCCACCCATCGACCCGCAACGACCGCGGCCGATGAAATACCGGTCCTGTCATCCGCGGCCGTCGACGACGTCCTCGAATTCGATCCGTCGCCCGAAGTCGCAGACATCTCACGGCCGGCCGTTTCCGTGCCGCAAGGCACCACGCCGTCGGTTGCGGATGCGACTGCGGCCGTCGACGCGGCGCACGGTAGCTCCGTGTCATCGGCAACGACGCCTGCCGCAGCGAAAGTCGCAGCGGCTCCCGCAGGCACAGCGGGCGAAACGCGGCTGCTGTGCTTACCCGAGGGGATGAGCGTCTCGCTCGATCTGCAGCGATTCGTCTCCCTGCGCGCTGGCGCACGCTCGCGCCGGTTCGAGGTCCAACCACGAATCGCCTACAAAGACAGCGATCGCGCACCACCGGGGCTGGAGAAATATGTCCTGCAGCAGCTGTTGGCCTGGATGGGAGCCAACCGCCGCGCCTGGACCACCGAGCCGACCAGCTTCACACTCGGCTTGTCGGCGACCACGCTCGAGGATGAACGCTTTCCGCAGTTCATCGCCACTAACCTGCGCAGCCACGGCATCGCCGGCGAGAGCATCGGTTTCGAGATTACCGAAGCGCTCTGCATGCAGCGCCGGGTGCAAGTGGAGCGATTCTTCGAGCTGTGCGAGAAGCTGGGTTGCTTTGTCGTGATCGACGATTTCTCACTGGACTCCTCGATCGTGACCCTGCTGCGCTCGCGGGCGCTGCGACTGGTCAAGATCCACCCGCGCTACACCTCCGTCGCCCTGAAAGACAAGCTGGCCCAGGCGATGGTGGCTGCCATCGCGCAGGCCGTGAAGGTGTTGGGAATTCATTGTGCTGCAAAGCGGGTCGACTCGAAGGCGTCACTGCAGTGGCTTGCCGCGATCGGCTGCGATCTGGCGCAGGGTAGCGTCGCTGCCGCACCGCAAACGCTCGAGACGCTGGCCGCTCCCGCAGGCGGCTGAACCGAGCGGCCGATCTATTCCGAAGGCGGTGTGGCCTTCTGATCTCCCCCAGGGTCCGACGCCGCATCTCCGCTCGGTGTGGAGGCATCCACGTCCGGCGGCTTGGGCAGCGTACGGTTGAGAGCTTCGAACTCCTCCCTGCTCAGATACCCGTCTTTGTCGCGGTCGGCCATGGGAAATGCCGCGGCCACGCGGGGGTTCTGGTTCGCTTCGAGGGCGGAGATGCGCCCATCATGGTCGGTATCGAGCTTGCGAAAAGCGGCTTCAGACGTATCGATCGCGGCAAGTCGCAGCGTCGGACCCGGTGCAGGCGCCTGGCCGCCATCTGCAGGGGCCTGTCCCCTTGCGGTCGTCGTCGTGGCATCCGCGGTCGTCCTCGTCGCATCCGTGGGGGTTACCCGTTGAGCGACCTGCGCCCAGAGCAGACCGGAAGTCGCCAGGGCGATGGCCGTTACGGGATACATCAGGGCTTTCATAGGACCTCCCGGAGTTGCCGCACAATTCCCAGCCGCCACGCCGCAAGGGCTGTGCCAGCAGCGCACGAGCCGGCCTCGGCAAAGCGACCCCTGGCGAGCGACGCTGCTTCCGGCCCGTCGACGCTCACTTAAGCCAGAACGCGACAACCATGGGGTAGTTCCCTTATCCCGTGCGACGGACCGAGAGCACGGCGCGCTGATCGTGACAGCGCCCGCTGCCACATGGCCTAAGCTTGGTGAGCGCCCAGGCGTGAAAGATGAAGCTGATGTCGCTGCTCGAGAGACTGCGAACCAACCGTAACGCGCTGTTCTGGAGCCTGCATACCGCGGGGTGGACGGCGTATGCCGTTTCACAGTACTTCGGTGCATTGCTTTACGAACAGGAGAAGCGCGCCAGCTACGGGCAGCTGTTCCTGATCGCGGCGCTGGCGGGATTCGTGTTCTCAATGCCGCTGCGCTATGTGTACCGCCGACTGTGGGGCAGGCCGCCGCGGGTCTACTGGCTGACGGTGCTGCTCAGCTGTTATGTCATTGCGCTCGCCTTGCGCGTGGTGATCAGTGTTGCCTATGTGCATCTGATCGAACCGGACTACCAGTTCAAGAATCCCTTCGAGCTGTTCGAGGGAACGCTCTCGGCGATGTATCTGCTGTTGTGCTGGAGCGCGCTGTACTTCGGCATCAAGTACTACGAGATGCAGCAGAAGCAACAAGCCGCCGCACTCAAGGCATCCGCGCTGGCACAGGAAGCACAGCTCAAGATGCTGCGCTATCAGTTGAACCCGCACTTCCTGTTCAACACGCTGAATGCCATCTCAACTCTCATCCTGGATAACCAGAATCGCAAGGCCAACCATGCTGTCACGCGGCTGTCGGAGTTTCTGCGTTACACTCTCGATCAGGATCCGATGAAGAAGGTCACGCTGAGGCAGGAGATCGAGGCCCTGAATCTGTATCTGGGCACCGAGCGGTTGCGATTCGGCGAACGCTTGCGCCTGGAGTACGCAGTCGATGGCCCCGCTCTCGAGGCGTTGATTCCCAGTCTACTGCTGCAGCCGTTGCTGGAGAATGCCTTGAAGTATGCGGTTTCACCGCGCGAGCAGGGCGGCTCGATACGTATTGAAGGTCGTATCCGCGGCGCGATGTTGGAGCTCGGCGTCATCGACGATGGTCCCGGGCTACGCGATGCGGTACCGCTGGGCGAGCGTCGGGGCGTGGGCCTGCGCAACACTCGAGAGCGCCTCGCAGTGCTGTATGGCGCCAATCATCGCTTCGCCGTTCTCAATAGTCACCCGGGACTGCGCATCGACATGGCGCTGCCACTGGAGTTGGGACCGCCGCTGCCGTTCGATTCCGAGCCGCAAAGTACGCTGGACAAAGTGGCGCGCGCGTGACGATCCGCACCCTGATCGTGGATGACGAGGCGCTCTCCCGGCGTGGCATTGAGATCCGCCTGCAGAATGCTGCGGATTTCCAGGTCATCGGACAATGTGCCAATGGTCGCGAAGCGCTCGTGGCCGTAACCGAGCAGAAGCCCGATGTGGTCTTTCTCGACATCCAGATGCCCGGCCTGTCCGGCTTCGACGTGCTGACGCGGTTGCCGGGTGAGTCGCTGCCGGTGATCGTGTTCGTCACGGCATATGATCAGTATGCGATACGTGCCTTTGAGGCGAAGGCCGTGGACTATCTGCTCAAGCCGGTGGACGATGCGCGCTTCGAAGCCACACTCGACCGGGTCCGCGCGCAGATCGCAGCCAGCAACGCAGCCAATCAGCGCGATCGCCTGGTGGAGATCATCGCCGAGCTCACCGGCTCGGGGAAACTCGCCCTCGACGAGCTGCTTGCTCATGGAAGCCAGGCTACGGGCGCGCGTCGTCCCGAAGTGCTGCCCATCCGCCAGGGCCGGGAAACGGTGCGCGTGCCCGTTGCCAGTATAGAGTGGGTGGACGCTGCCGGAGATTACATGTGCATCCACGCGGCCGGGATGACGCACATCCTGCGCGGCACGATGAAGGAACTGGAGGAGGTGCTCGATCCGAAGCTGTTCCAGCGCGTGCACCGCTCGACCATCGTCAATCTGAGCCTGGTCAAAAGCCTGCGCGCTCACATGAACGGTGAATACTTCCTGACGCTCGCGGGAGGCCATGAACTGAAGCTGTCGCGCACCTATCGCGACAAAGTCGAGTACTTCCTGAAAGGCACGCGCGCCTAGCAGCAACCTGCGCAGCGGGCGTCGCAACCTGCTAAGCGGCGTCGCAACCTGCCCGGCCCCCCTAACGACTCAGGCGGTGCAGCGCAAATTGATACCGTCGCCGTCCATCGCGGCGGACCCCCGTTCGGGTCCGGTGTGGGGGATGCCGTCATCGAGACAAGCAACCGAATTACGGCCCTGTCGTTTGGCGCGATATAGCGCCTTATCGGCGCTATGCACCAGGCCTTCAGGAGAGTGAGTGAGGCGTGCACCGAGCTGCGCCATGCCGATGCTGACCGTCACGACGGTTGCAGTCGGCGAGTCCTCGTGCAGGATCCCCACCTCACGGATAGCCGCGCACAACTCAACCGCGATCTCCCGCACGTCATTGACGCCGGGATCGTACAGCGCCAGTACGAACTCCTCGCCACCGTAGCGTGCAGCGATGTCGAGCGGCCGGCGCGCAAAGCGTTGCACAACCTGCGCAACGCGTCGCAGGGCATCATCTCCCGCCTGATGACCATAGCGGTCGTTGTACGCCTTGAAATGATCCACATCGATCAGCAGCAGCGCGAGAGCGCGTCCTTCGCGCGCGCGTTGCTGCCAGATCCGCGCGAAACAGTCATCGAAGGCGCCACGGTTCTTCAGTCCGGTGAGGCTGTCGCGCATCACCATCTCACCCAGCAACCCACGCTCCAGAAACGAGGTGCGTGCCTGCTGCTCGACGCCGTAATAGATACATCCGCCGGTCGTGGCCGCGATCGCCAGTACCAGGGTGCAGTAAACCACCGACCCGGCCGGCTGCTGGTTATATATCAGTGTCAGGCCATAGACGAGCACCAGCACGCCTGCGTTGAGCAGCGACTCGCGAAACAACCGCCCGCCGAGAAAGAACAGCCCAATGCAATAGATCGTCAGGAAGTACAACTGATCGGAAGCGCCGGATTCGCTATGCGCGGCGATGCCGATGGCAGAGGCGATTGTCGTCACGGGTACCGCCCATCTGGCGAGCGGCAGGTACAGCTGCGTGTAGCGGCGGCTGAAGGCAGCCCAAAGCATGAACAGGCTCGCCGGTATCACGAGCCCGAGCCAGCCGCAGGCCAATTGCAGCAGCGAGTTCTCCTCCAACAGCAGCAGCTGCAGTGCCAGCGCCACCGCAAGCGCACACAACGCAAGTTGAAACCCGCGCACGCGTGCGCGCATGCGCGGCAGATGCATCGCCTGAAATTCGCGCTCCAGGGATCCTGCAAACTGCAGGCGGGGAAAGCGGCGCCGTAGCTCGCTCGCGTACGGAGAATCGGGGAAGTTCTGCAGGTCGAGCGCGGCGTGCATGTGCATCAATCGGCAATGTATCTCACTCGTGCGTGTTGGAATGTGACGCAGTTCGGATGCGCGTGCATCCATCAGCATCGCATTCACCAGCTGTAGCGGACCCGATAGCGCAGCACGGTCTCGCCATCCTTCGCGAGCTCGAGCGGGAAGCTGATCGTGTGCGCATCCTCCTTAGCAAAATCATTGCTCTTGCTCATGATCTTCCAGTTACTCCAGCGATAGAGATTTTCTTTGACCAGCACCTGCACGGGCTCGGACTTGTGATTGCGCAGGCGCACCTCGAATTCTTCTTCGAGCGAGTGGCCCTTGCTGTCGAGCACGAAGTCCGTCTGCCGCCGCTCGCCGACCACATCGAAAGCCGAGCCCAGGCGCACGCGGACCTGCTCATCCTTCGGCGTGTGCGCGATGCTGTCCTCGCCGATCAACTCGAGAGCGCCGTCGGCAGCATCGAGCTTCGAGACGCGCACGCGTCCGGCGGGCAACGGGATACCGAGGCCGTGCTCTTTCTGATTGCGGAATTCCAGATACACATCGACCTGCTTGTTCGACTGTGTGCCGAAATTCCGATCGGTGATCGGGCTGGCCGGGATGTAAGCGCTCGCAGCTCCGTCATATATTAGTAGCCGCCGCGCCGGGATCTGCTGCGCGCGGTCGAACAACTCGATCTGCCGCGTGGAATTGTTCAACAGCGTGGTCGGTCGCTGCAGCGTGTAGAGGTGAAATTCGAAAAACGACCGCTCCTTGAACCCGGGAACGGCCGCGGCTTCGGCGACGGCGTAGTCCATCGCGCGCTTGTACGGGGCCGGGCGATTCTCGGGCGTCACCCGATGCACATCCCCGGCAATCAGCTTCAGCCGCGCGTTCGGATAACTGGCGCCGGACTGATTGATGATGCTGACCCAGGCGGACAGATCGAGCATGCCGGCGTTCGCATCACGCCCTTCCCTGAAGATGAGATTGTAATCCGCCCACCAGGTCACCCCGCCGGTCTGATAGGTGACGCGGGTGCGCTGCTCGCCGGCCTGCGGCGACAGTACGTCCCAGACGAGCGTGGGGCGCGTGTCGAGACCGCCCGGCAGTTCCGGGAAGTGCACGGCAGAATAGTTGCGCAACGCCTGGATGGATCCATCCGCCGTGCGCAATACCAGCCCATCGGCCGCGGCAAGCAGGGTGCCGTTGACCGTCGCGCTGTGATCGGCCGACTGGTAATCGACACTGATCGGCTTGTCGAGGTATTTCAGCAGCAGTTTCTCGGTGCTCACCAAATCGAATTGATAAGTTTGTTCCAGCACCCGCGTGCGCGGTTCAGTCAGGGACATGAACGTCACCGTCGTGGGATCGATGAGCGCGGCGACGTCGGCAAACTTCAGGCTCGACCGTCCACTGTTCAATTTGACGTCGCGTTCCTGGCGAACCATCGCATAACCCGGGATCGCGGCGGCGCCCGGGACCGGTGTTCCCGGCAGGGGTCGGTACAGATCTGCGGTAATCGCTCCGGGTTGCTGCGAGCTGTAGATGGTGATGGCGGTATCCTCGGTCGCCCCGAGAGCGGGACTTACCTGGACAAGGCTGGCAATGAGGGTCACTGCCGGCACAAGGCACGATGTGGGCGGATGGTTAGGCATGATCTGGACAACCTCCGTTCAGGACTTCTGATTAAACGTTACGGGCATGGAAATCCGGTTAGATCCTCGTTGTGCCGGTCTGTGATCCAGGTGCCGCATCGGGCGCCTCTGACATGGTTAAATCGCGCTGCCGACCTGTGAAGTGCATCACACCGGGACGGTGGCTCCTCCGGATCTGTGAGCCACCACTTTGGCGCCGGCGGGGCGCCATTGCAGGATAGCTTTCATGCAAGGCTCCCGACCCGTCGCGCCGTCCCTGACCGATCTGCCGGTGGAGGAGTTGACGCTCCTTGAGCCGGAGCCGGAGGACGCCCCCACTGCGCACGCTGCACCGGCTGCCGCCAGCGACCCTGCATCCCCGGAAAAGCTTGCGCGGCAGTCGATAGATCTCGAAGCGGTGGAGCTGCTGGACCCTGAGGCAATCCTTCTCGGCCAGGTGCCGAGCGCACTGGTGAGCGCTCGCCAGGCGCCGGCGGCGGCGATTGGCGCTGCGGCGACGCCAGCTCCGAACCCCATGGCGGCCGATAGACCCCGCGGGACCCCCGTATATAAAAAAGAGGTGTCTGGACCTGGTGGGAAACCCACGGCTTCGGTCAGTGCCGGGTCCGTGCCTGCGGCAGCAGAATCTTATGTTCCACTGCTGAGCAGCGGCCCCGCTGAGGTGGATGCCAAAGCAGCCGCTGTGACCGCGGCGGATGCCCCATCGCGCGAGGCCAGCGCACGCGATGTCACTGCACGCGAGCTCATCACACGCGAGGTGAGCACCCCCGACAGCACCGCACGGAAGACCACGCCGCGGGAACTCGCGCGCAACGCGAGCTCTGCTGCCTCGCGCGATTCGTCCGTGCGCGAGTCGAAGATCGCCGCAGCGAGCCCGCCACCGGCCCCCTCGAGTGCGGCACAGGTCCCGGCAACCGCCTCACCACCGATGGATCGTGATTTCATCGCACGCAACCAGATCATCGAGCGTTATCTCTCGGGACGACTGCCACTGAAGGGTGCAACCGACTTCGAGCGGTTCTGCCGTGAGAATCCACAGTTGCTGGATGAGCTCGGCGTTCCCGAACGAGTGAATGCCGGACTGCGACTGCTGGAGGCGAGTGGCAAACCCGAGCCCTGGCAGGAGCCCGCGCGTCCGAAATGGCTGCGACCGCAGGTGCTGCTCGGCCTGAGCGCCGCAGTTGTATTGCTGACCGTGGCACTGGGCATCGTGGGCAGCAACTCCGCGTCCAAGACGCAGCGCATCGAGAAACTGCAGCGGCAAATTGCCGAGCAGCCGCTCGAGGCGGCGACCAACACGCGCGCAGTGCGGCTGATGCCCAGTCGCGAGGGTGCATCGAACACGCCAGCCATCAGCCTCAGTCGCTCGCCGGCCCAGCTGGTCGATCTGCGGATCGATGAGTCTCGCTCGCCGTACAAGCTTTTCCAGATCACCATCGACCGCATCGACCAGGGACGGGTGGCGGTCCTGCATAACCTGGCGAAAGATTCCAACGGCCATGTGCGCATGGCACTCAACAGTACGGCGCTCGGTCCCGGCAATTATCAGCTGACTATTCAGGGACTTTCGTGGCGCGGCGATCCGGAGCCGGACTCCTGGATCACCCTTGCCATCCAGCGCTGAATTGGCGCTGCCGTGCACCGCGTGACGCAGTTCTCGCTCCGCGCGCGCACCCCGTGCGGCGTGTCATGAAGGTTACGGCTCCCATCCCCTGCGTGCGGCAGGTGCGCTACAGTCTGGTGCAGAAGCCCAGGCAAGCGGCTCCTGAGGGCCCATGACAAACGCAGTTGAGCGACGGCGCCCGGATGCACCGTCAGCAGCGACAGGACAGACGGATGTCTTCGTCGCCCGTCAGCCGATCTACAACACCGCCATGGCAGTGACCGCTTTTGAATTGCTCTATCGGCACTCACCATCGGCTACCCGCGCACATATCACCGATCCCCGTCAGGCCACTCTGGAAGTGATCGCCAGTGCCGCGCTGGAGATCGGGCTGGACCGAATCTCCGGCGGACAGCCGATACATATCAACTTCCCAGCCGAACTATTGGCAGATCTGCCTGATCTGCCCCTGCCGCCGAATCTGGTCGTCATCGAGGTGCTGGAGGATGTCCGAGCGGAACCGGACATCGTGCAGGGAATCCGCAAACTGCGGGCGCGTGGCCACCGGATCGCATTGGATGATTATTCACCGCAGGTCAGCGACTCACGGCTGCTCGAGCTGGCGGACATCGTCAAGGTCGAAATCACTCATCCGGATTCACAGCAGCTCGGCGATCTGGTCAAGGAGCTGCGACCCCGCGGGGTCGAGCTGATCGCCGAGAATGTCGAAACGCCGGAACACTTCGAGAACGGCGTACGCCTGGGGTTTGTCGGTTTCCAGGGATATTTCCTGCAGCATCCGCAGACGTTCCGGGCCAAGCGTGTGCCGTCCACCAAGCTGAGTACGCTGCGCCTGGTAGCCACGCTGCAGGACGAGAACTACTCCGTCGATGAGGTTGAGCAGCTGCTCAGCCAGAACGTCTCGATGTCGTATCACGTTCTGCGTTGTATCAACTCCAGCTACTACAATCTGCCGCGCAAGATCAGCTCCATTCGCCAGGCCGTCGTCATCCTCGGGGTACAGCAGCTGCGCCAGCTGTGCTCACTGCTATGCCTGCAGGGGTTTGACGATCGCCCGCCCAGCCTGTTCATAAACGCCATGACTCGTGCACGGATGTGCGAGCAGCTCGGCAAGCTGGCAGGCGCCAGCGACACCGGTGCGTTCTTCATTACCGGCTTGTTCTCCCTGCTGAATGCGCTCACCGGGATGCCGATCCAGCAGATCGTCGAGGAGCTGCCGTTGTCTGCGGCGATTGCCGGGGCGCTGACGGCGAACGAGGGTGATCTCGGCAAAGCGCTGCAGTGTACGCGCGCTTACGAGCGCGCCGCCTGGGATCAGGTGAAATACAACGACCTGCCGCCGGCGCTCATCCGTGCCGCCTACATGGATGCCGTGTTCTGGGCCGAGCAGGCGCGCGCCCTGATCGATAAATAGCCGCGAGCTGTGCAAGCCTCAGTTCGCGCGCAGCGTCCTGAGCGGCGGCTGCCTCACGACCGAGCGGGTTGCAAGCCAGCCCGTCGCCGCCACCAGCAACGCACCGCCCAGCACGCCCTCGGCCGCCACTCGCCAGTCGAACGCGTAGTGCAGCTGCAGAAGGCGTGTATCCATGTAATAGGCGGCAATGCTGGCACCGACGCAGGCAAGCAAGCCCGATAGCAGCCCAAGGGTCACGAACTCGGCCAGCACTCCCTGCGTGACGGTAGACCGCGAAGCGCCCAGCGTGCGCAGCATCGCACTCTCATAGCGGCGCTCATCCCGGCTCGACTGCACCGCCGCCAACAACACGGTCAAGCCGGCGAACAGGGTGAAGACGAACACGCTCTGCACCGCCAGTACCGCCTTGTCGAGCACCGAGCGCACCTGCGCCAGCAGATCATCGATATCGAAGATGGATACGCTCGGGAAGCGATGAGCCAGCTCTGCCAGAGCCCCGTGGGTGCCGGCCGGCAAATTGGCACTGGTGATGTAGGTCCCTGCAGTCTTA
This sequence comes from uncultured Pseudomonadota bacterium, assembly GCA_963839055.1. GTDB lineage: Bacteria > Pseudomonadota > Gammaproteobacteria > Steroidobacterales > Steroidobacteraceae > 13-2-20CM-66-19. The sequence continues at coordinate 798,492 of CAWITP010000001.1, forward strand.
TCCAGCAGACCCGGTGCGAATACCACGAAAAAGTTGGGTTGGAAGCTGTCCCACTTCACCTTGCGGATGTTGGCAACGCGCACATCGAAGGCCTCCCCGCCGATATCGAACTGCAACCGATCACCCACCTGCACGTGCAGCGATTCCTGGAATTCCGTCGAGAGTGATACCAGAGGCTTGCCGTAATCCTCGGCCGTCCACCAGTTGCCGGCGACGATGCGATTATCGGTGCCCGGTTCCTGCGCCCACGTCAGGTTCTGCTCGCGTGTAGCGAAATTGTCGCCGTCTCCCTCGGCAAACTTGAGATCCTCGACGCGCTGCCCCTTGATGCTCGTCAGACGCCCGCGGATCATCGGCAACATCCGTGCGGTCACGGCGCCATGCTCGTGCAGGAACTGCAGGAACGCATCGCGCTCGCCCGGCGGAATGTTGACGAAAAAAAAGTTGGGCACGTTCGCCGGCAGCGTGCGTCGCCAGTCGCTGCTGAGATCGTCGCGCACGATTGCCAGCAGCAGCAGCACCATGATGCCGGTGCCGAATGCCACGATCTGCAGGATGCTCTCTGCGCGCCTGCGACTCAGGCTGGCGATCCCGTAACGCCAGGCAACGCCTGCGCGAGCACGCAGCCGTCCTGCAGCTGCCACCAGCAGCGCCCCGGAGAGAGCCAGCACGGCCAGGAACGCCGCAAGGCCAGCCGTAAAGCCGGCAAACAGCTTCCAGTCGCGAACGACCCAGAAGACGAGCAGCACGACTATCACCACCGCGGGCCCGAATGCCAGCCACACGAGCGGCGGTGGCGGTCCGACATCCCGCCGCAAGACGCGCAACGCCGGAACGCGCGCCAGCTGCAGCAACGGCGGCAGGCCAAAGCCGACGAGGACCGCCATGGCGGCGGCAAACCCCACGGCGATGGGGAGCAGGCTGGCAGGCGGCAGCTCCACGGCGAGCAGACTGCGGATGGTATGCAGGAGCCATTGCTGCGCAATGAAGCCCAGGGCACAGCCGAGTAAGGCAGCGACGGCCGCAACCATCAGCATCTCGAAGACGTTGACGCTGAGCGTGAAAGCGCGCGAGGCGCCGAGGGTCTTCAGTAGCGCCACCGTATCCAGATGCCGGGCAACGAAGCGCCGCGCCGACATGGCCACCGCGATCGAGCACAGCAACACGCTGACGATACTGGCCAGGCTGAGGAAGCGGCCGGCCCGCTCGATGGCATTGCGGATCTGCGGGCTGGCATCGGTGATGTCACTGACCCGTTCTCCCGGTCGTTTGTGCGACAGCAACCACGCCTTGAACACCTCGATGCGCTCACGCTCGCCGGCGAATAACACCCGATAACTCACGCGGCTGCCGGGCTGAATGAGTTGCGTCGCGGGCAAGTCGGCAGCATTCATCAGCAGGGTAGGCGCCAGCTCCGCGAAGGTGCCACTCTGGTCCGGACGCGAGATGAGCGCGTGCGCAACGGTAAAGGTTGCTGCACCGATGCTGACCCTCGAGCCAACGCGAATCTCGAGGGCCGCCATGAGCCGCGAATCCGGCCAGATCTCGCCAGGCCGGGGTATACCGGCGGCCGAGTGGCCGACAGCAAACGGTTGCTCAGCGATCAGCACGCGGCCGCGCAGCGGATAACCCGATGTCACAGCTCGCAAGTTGGTCAGTTGACTCCGGTCACCGTTGAAGACGACGCTGAGCAACGCCGTGCTGCGTGCTGTGAGGATGTGGCGACGTGTAGCCTCAGAAAGGTATGCATCGCTCACCGGCTGAGGCGAACCCAAACGGATGTCTGCGGCGAGAACTTCGCTCGCCTGGATCGCTACCGCCGTGCTGATCCGGCTCACCAGAAAACCCACCCCGGTCAGTGCGGCAACAGCCACCACCAGAGCGAGCAGCAGTACACCCAGCTCACCGGAGCGCCACTCCCGCAGCAGCGAGCGCGTCGCCAGAAGCAGCGCACGTCTCATCATACGATGCGGCCGGCGGCCATGTGGATCGTGCGCGCACACTTGGTTGACAGTTGCGAGTCATGTGTCACCAGCACGAGCGTGGTGTGTAAGCTGGCGTTCAGTTCAAAGAGCAGCTCGCCAATACGAGCGCCAGTCAGGGTATCCAGATTTCCTGTGGGCTCATCGGCAAACAACACCGCCGGTCGCGTCACGAAAGCCCGGGCCAATGCCACGCGTTGTTGCTCCCCACCCGAGAGCTGCCGCGGATAGTGTGCGAGCCGCGGCCCCAGGCCGACCCGCCGCAGGCTGTCCGTGGCCGCAGCACGCGCCGTGGAGTTGCCGGCAAGCTCGAGAGGCAACATGACGTTCTCCAGCGCCGTCAATGCCGGAATCAGGTGGAAGGACTGGAATACGAATCCGACGCGCTGCGCGCGCAGCGCGGCCCGGCCGTCCTCATCCAGCAGCGTGAGATCCCGTCCATCGAGCAGCACCCGCCCGCTGCTGGGTAAATCAAGTCCTGCCAGTAGAGCCAGCAGCGTGGATTTACCGGCGCCGGATTCCCCGACGATTGCCACCGACTCGCCGGAGGCGATGTTCAGGGAAACGTCGTGCACAATAGTGAGCAGGCCTTCGGGACTTGCAACCTGCTTGGTGAGGTTTTCGGCCTTGAGAACACTGTCGAGGATCATCGGCGCCTGGGCGCTCGGCATCGGATTCTGGCTCATCGCGCTCCCGAGCGCTGCGGCGTCCGGTCAGACCATACTCGTGTTCGGCGACAGCCTCAGCGCCGCGTACGGGCTCAGACCTGAACAGGGGTGGGTAGCTTTGCTGGACAAGCGGCTACGCAACAAAGGGTACAAATATGAAGTCGTGAACGCCAGTATCAGCGGTGAAACCACCAGCGGCGGACTGCAGCGCCTGCCGCGGGCTCTGGAGCTGCACTCCCCACGCATCCTCATCCTGGAGCTCGGTGCCAACGATGCTTTGCGCGGTCTGCCGATCGCGACCGCCCGGGATAATCTTGCGAAGATGATCGAGATGACGCAGCGGCGCGGTGCAGCCACGCTGCTGGTCGGCATGCGGATGCCGCCGAACTATGGGCCGCGCTACACCAGCGAATTTGTGCAGATGTATGCCGACCTCAAGGCACGCTATCAGGTAGCCCTGGTTCCTTTCCTGCTCGAAACGGTCGCACTGGATCCGGCTCGAATGCAGCAAGATGGCTTGCACCCGACAGCCGAGGGGGAGCCCGCCGTATTGGATACGCTTTGGTCCCAGCTAAAATCACTGTTGAAGAAAGATCGCTGAGGGGGCACCGATGGATAAAATCTGGCTGAGGTCCTACCCGCCGGGCGTCCCGGCCGAGATCGATCCCAGCAAGCTGCGCACCGTACAACAACTGATTACTGAGACGTGCAGCGCGCACGCGGCACTGCCCGCTTTCGTGCAGATGGGTCACACACTGACCTATCGCCAGCTCGAACGGCTCTCAGGCCACTTTGCAGCCTACCTGCAGCAGAAGTTGCAGCTGCGCAAGGGTGAGCGTATCGCGATCATGCTGCCGAATGTACTGCAGTATCCGATTGCATTATTCGGGGCCCTACGTGCCGGGCTTGTCGTCGTCAACACCAACCCTTTGTATACGGCGACAGAACTGGAGCATCAACTGCGCGACTCGGGCGCCGCGGTAATTCTGGTACTGGAGAATTTTGCACACTGCGTCGCCAAGGTGCTGCCACAGACACAGGTGAAGCAGGTGATCGTGACCGGTGTGGGCGATCTGCTTTCCTGGCCCAAGTCATCACTCGTCAATTTCATCATCAAGCGCCGCAAGCAGATACCCCCCTGGAAAATCGAAGGAGCCGTCAGATTCCGCGAGACGCTCGCAGCGGGCGCCACCGCTAGCCTCGAGCCCGTCGAACTAAAACGGGAAAACATTGCGTTCCTGCAGTACACCGGCGGCACCACCGGGGTTGCCAAGGGCGCGATGCTCACGCATGGCAACATCACCGCCAACATCCTGCAGGCGGAAGCCTGGATCAGCCCGCAGTTCGGACAACAGACGGCAACCCTCATCACACCCATACCGCTGTATCACATCTTTGCACTGACGGCTAATTGCCTGCTGTTTGCCCGGCTCGGGTGGCGCAACATTCTCATCGTTAATCCGCGGGATTTTCGTGCGGTGGTCGCCGAGCTGGAAAAATACCGCTTCGCTTTCCTGAGCGGCGTCAATACCTTGTTCAATGCACTGATGAATACGCCGGGGTTCGCTGACATTAACTTCGATACATTGCAGATAACGCTCGGCGGGGGAATGGCAGTTCAGAGTGCGGTGGCCGAGCGTTGGAAGAAGATCACTGGCAAACGCCTCACTCAAGCCTGGGGTCTGACAGAAACCTCGCCGGGTGCCTGCATCAATCCACCCCAGGACGACTTCAATGGCTCCATCGGGCTGCCGATTCCATCGACGGAGATCAGCATCAGGGACGATGCAGGTCAGGAGCTGCCCCTCGGCCAGATCGGCGAGATCTGCGTGCGCGGGCCGCAGGTCATGGCGGGTTACTGGAATTTCCCGGACGAGACCGCCAAAGTCATGCTGCCGGAAGGATGGCTGCGCACCGGTGACATCGGCCACGTGGATGAGCGTGGCTACGTCTACATCGAGGACCGCAAGAAGGACATGATCCTGGTGTCAGGATTCAACGTCTATCCCAACGAAATCGAGGCTACGGTGGTCACTCATCCAGGAGTCGTCGAGGCTGCGGCAGTTGCGCAGCCAGATGAGCACTCGGGCGAGGTCGTTGCTCTGTTTGTCGTGCGCTCAGATTCGAGCCTGACCGAGCGCGCCATGATCGAATTCTGTCGCCAATCTCTTGCAGCCTACAAAGTTCCCCGACACGTGTACTTCCGCGATGAATTACCAAAGACGAATGTAGGGAAGATACTGCGCAAAGCACTGCGCGAGGAAGTGGCTAAGCGGTGACGCTACCGTGCTTCAGGATTCGCATTTCACCGCTTCAACAGTTGGATCATCGATGAGATAGACACCCACGCCAACCCGACACTTTTTATCGCCATGGAGACCTGGAGGATGACCCTCCTGAGAGGCGAACCATTGATCTACACCGTTGAGTAGGGCATCAGCCCGCTTAGTAAAAACATGCTGAAAACGAGCAGCCTGGATAGATGAGGTCAGAAACGAGGTTTTCGCGCCAAAGAAACCAGCTTGGCCCGAAGGCCGACAGCTCCGATTTAGCGCGCGAATAAAGTCCTTCAGATATCGCGCCACATCTATCAACTGACGCGAAGACCGCTCCTTTGTCCAAGAGGCATTCACCCTTATCCGGCCAGTCGTCCTTATTGATACGGCTTTCATTCGCTGCAGTTCTTTAAGGACCGAAACCGGAGTGACATCTCCTGCGTATAGCTTAACGAGCTGCGAAAAGGAGCCCTTGTTCCCTCGTAGGGGGAGGTCAGCCAGTTTTCCGCTTCTCTTGGAGAAGCGGCTATCTACCCTCCAGCCCCTCAGTACGCGAAGCGCTCTCTGCTCGTTTGTGTTGCGATTTTTTGCTGACTTTCGTCCCTTCATTTCCTCTAAGAGTGAAGAGACTTCCTTTCTGGTCAATCCCGTTACGACAGAAAGCCTTGATGTGTTGACTCGAGAGCCGGCAGTTAGGATGCTCTCAATCGCGGCCTTTACATAAGCATGCTTCGCTGCATAAACGAGTTCTCCGACTCCTACCCGATTGGAGATAAGAAGTATCCCGATTGGCAGCATTAACGCCGTCAGGGCATCGTTCAGGTCGTTTTTTTTTCCCGAGGAATAGGAACTCAACGCGTGCACTCTCAATCAAAGACGCGATTATTACTCTGGATCAGAGTAGATAGAAAAAATTCCTAAACCAACTCGCCGGCTCGAGCGGCGATTTGCTTTGCGACGAGCTCGATGTGCCTCCAGCCAATCATCAAGCTCGTCTAGGAATACCAAACTCCGCCCCTTAGCGAATTCGAAAAACTCTTTAGCGTCTTTTTCGCTAATGAATCTGTTTTCAGTTTTCTGCCAGAACAATGGAGGTCCAGATGGATGCTTCGTTCGCTTCAGGATCCGTCCTAGGGTTTCGCTGGCATCGCTCAGAAAGTAAGCAACCGGCTCGTAGGCCATTGCGGTTGGACCGCTGGTATTGAAAAACGAGTTAGTAAGCGAGTATTTGCCAGATTTAGTGCGCCTAACATTGCCGTAGCGTCTCAGTACCGCCAATGCACTCGCAGGATCAGTCATGGGGTCAACGGTGTGTACTAAGGAGGAGAAACTATTCGCTCCGCTCATCGGAAGGTCGCGTGGCCAACCAGACGCGTCGAGAAACCTCTTAGCTCTGACCCACTCCGCAATGATGTCGGCAAAACCCGTCGGCCGACCAATATGGTCAATGCGGCGGCGGGCTGTCCTAGCGAAGGACTTCTTTAATGCGATGGAAAAGATCTGCTGCGCCTCGTTCTCCGTCATACCTCCGGCCATGAGAAACGCGGCGATTGGGAACATGAGAGAGGCGGCTCGCCGCGCGTCGATGGAGACGTGGTTTCGTTTTTTTCTCGTTCCCAGCTTGGGGTCCTCTGAACGTCGGCAAGCCTACCCAAACGTTAGAGCAACAATCCTGCCTGTGGTCTATTCATGCGCCATCGGCAAGGCGCCTGCCGCAACTTAGGATCTATGACGACGAATTAGGCTAGCGTTCCGATGTGCACTGGCGTAAGTGCGTGTTTTTTGGCTTAGAGGGCATTAATGGTGCCCCGACGGGAACGCAGCCGCCGACGACTCGAAAATTCAGGATCTTGCTGGAGAACCGCTACCGCTGATCCCGAAGGCACCACCGCTACCACTGATGCCCTTGCTGGCGCCGCCACTACCGCTGATCCCGAAGGCACCACCGCTACCACTGATGCCCTTGCTGGCGCCGCCGCTACCGCTGATCCCGAAAGCACCGCCACTGCCGCTGATCCCTTTGCTGGCACCACCGCTACCGCTGATGCCGAACGCACCACCACTGCCGCTGATCCCTTTGCTGGCGCCGCCACTACCGCTGATCCCGAAGGCACCACCGCTACCACTGATGCCCTTGCTGGCGCCGCCGCTACCGCTGATCCCGAAGGCCCCACCGCTACCACTGATGCCCTTGCTGGCGCCGCCACTACCGCTGATCCCTTTGCTGGCGCCGCCACTACCGCTGATCCCTTTGCTGGCGCCGCCGCTACCGCTGATGCCGAAGGCACCGCCACTGCCGCTGATGCCGAACGCACCGCCGCTACCGCTGATGCCGAAGGCACCGCCACTGCCGCTGATGCCGAAGGCACCGCCACTGCCGCTGATGCCGAACGCACCGCCGCTGCCGCTGATGCCGAAGGCACCGCCACTGCCGCTGATGCCGAAGGCACCGCCACTGCCGCTGATGCCGAACGCACCGCCACTGCCGCTGATCCCTTTGCTGGCACCGCCACTGCCGCTGATGCCGAACGCACCGCCACTGCCGCTGATCCCTTTGCTGGCACCGCCACTGCCGCTGATGCCGAACGCACCGCCACTGCCGCTGATGCCGAACGCACCACCGCTACCGCTGATGCCGAAGGCACCGCCACTGCCGCTGATGCCGAACGCACCACCGCTACCGCTGATGCCGAAGGCACCGCCACTGCCGCTGATGCCCTTGCTGGCACCGCCGCTACCGCTGATGCCGAACGCACCACCACTGCCGCTGATGCCGAACGCACCGCCACTGCCGCTGATCCCTTTGCTGGCGCCGCCGCTACCGCTGATGCCGAAGGCACCGCCACTGCCGCTGATGCCCTTGCTGGCGCCGCCGCTACCGCTGATGCCGAACGCACCACCGCTACCGCTGATGCCGAAGGCACCGCCACTGCCGCTGATGCCCTTGCTGGCGCCGCCGCTACCGCTGATGCCGAACGCACCACCGCTACCGCTGATGCCGAAGGCACCGCCACTGCCGCTGATGCCCTTGCTGGCGCCGCCGCTACCGCTGATGCCGAACGCACCACCACTGCCGCTGATCCCTTTGCTGGCACCACCACTGCCGCTGATGCCGAACGCACCGCCACTGCCGCTGATGCCGGCTGCTGCGGAGCCACTACCACTAATGCCAAAGCGCTGCGCGCCCGCAAGTTCGGTGGCAGAGCCCAAACTTTCAGCTAACAACACGCCGTGCGCGTTTGGTTGCGTTCCACGTATTTGAACGGCACTGCCAACTGTCGGGGACCAAAATGAGCCTGACATAGCGGGCGTTAAATCAATGGCCAATCCTGCCACCTGGGCACGTCCAGTGGAGGATTGAGTTTTTTCGACATATCCCGTCACGAGCACCTTGGTGGCGCCGGCCACGTATGCTCCCCGGCTGACAACGCTGGATATAGTTATGCCTTCCTGCGAATCAACTTTTCCGTACAACTCGGCCGTTTCGCCAACAGAAAGTTGTTCTGACGGAAGTAGTGCGATGCGTTGTCCAAGTACGATAGCGGAGTGCTCTTTAGGCAGCACCTCGTCCACGGGACCTGCGAATAGAAGCTCGGCGGCCTCTACATTAGAGCGAGCAAGACCTGCTATCCCCGCAGCGTTTGCAACGCTAGCAGATGCGGCTAACAACGATGCCGCTGTGCAAATTCCGAAATTCTTCATCATTGACCTTCCCCGAACTCGATCCGTGTTCACTAATCTCGCTTTTTGTTCACCGCCGCTAAAACATCGATTTCCTCGATGACAGGCGACCTAGTCTGCGTATTGGCAAACGTGGCGCGCTGTGCCTGTTTATCGAACGGCTCTTTGCCTGTATCTTCAAAAAAATACAATCCAACACCATACTTCTTGCCAGCATCGCTCTTCTCTGAAGCGGGCATTCGTGTCAAAGCTGTATCGAGCTCTGAAAGCAGCTCTTGTCCTTTCTCATTCGCGAGTGCTATGAAGTTATTTCTTCCGCTGTCGGACAACGGATCGTCCGATATGACAGTGCGTTCGAAATACAAAGGGTCTTCATCGGCTCGTAACAGGTTGTGAACAAAGCTTTGCGTCACGAGACCTAAAAACCGGCCCATTCGGTCGATCCGGGTAACATCCGCGGTTTGGGGTACATAGGCTCGTGATAAGCAGCGGATAGTATTTCCATCAATAACTTCCACCGATCTAGCTGCCACCAACTCGTCCAGCAATGCCTCGGGATCGACATCCGGGCAGGCGATAGTCACTAACTCCTTGAAGGTATGACGCGGTGACCCCTCGACCCGGTGCAGGTCGAGATCCATCGCCAAGCCATACGCTCCGGAGAAGTTGGCATGCGTGTGCCAAACCGTCAGCAGGCTGGTGATCTGGTCCAGACTGACGGTCGCACGCAGGCTGTGCGGCGCGCCCGCGCGCAGTGCATCGCGCAGCGCACTGACATCAGACTTCGGCAGACCGGCTACTACAGCAAGGCGGGCGTCCGTGGTTGGACGCTTCTGTTCTTGTAATCTCGCCTCGAGTGCCTTGATGTACGAACGGCGTACGACTCCGGCGATTTCCCCAGCGGAAATTCCATATTCGAAAGCAACACGCATCAGCGGCTGTACCAACGCCGCGAATACGTTGAGCACGGCTTCCTTTTCCTTGCTCGTCTTATTCATACGAGGGACTACTGCGCCGCAGCAATCAGCCGTTTAGCGCGGTGCAAAAACTCACCCGCACACGATGCTTGCCCTACGGCCACAGACTCCTCCCCGTCGACTGTCGGCAGTGCCCGACACTTGCTTATCTTATGTAAGACAACGTAGCAGCAAATTGTGACGTTCGTCAAAGATTTGTGGGCTATCGTTGACCTAAAGGCTTTTCAGGAGGTTTGTGGTTTTAACTTATTGAAGCTGAAGCAAAAGCAGACCTTGGATCAACCCTCGCGGGAAGAGGGAATCCAGCCGTATTCGTAGAGCCCTTGGAAATGAATCGTCAGGTACGTTCGGAGGGGTCAAACAGGCGCCGGTGCTCAAGAATGGCATAGCGGTCTGTCATCCCGGCCACGTAGTCGGCTACCGCCCGTGCGCGCCCGCCGACCCCCATTGCTTCTTCGGCCGTACGGGCCAGATCCCGATGCTCAGGCGGCATGAGGTTGACGTCCTCCATGAAAGCATCAAACAGGGCCTTGATCACCTGCCGCGCCTTGGAGGTCATGCGTAGCACCTTGTAATGACGGTAAACCTGCCCCCGCAGGAACGTCATGAGTTCCTGGTGTTCCGCCTGGCTCTCATCGCTCAGACCGATTAGGGGCTTACGCAGGGCACGCACCTCGTCGATCGACTCGGGCCGGGCACCTTCCAGGCGGGTCCGCGAGGTGGTGATCAGGTCGACCACGATGAAGTTGATCATGCGGCGCACGATCTCGTGCACCAGCCGCCGGCCGGTCAGCGCCGGATACTGGGCGACCACACTCTCGTATTGGCGCCGGAACAGCCGCACCGATAGCAGACTTTCCACGTCGATCAGCTGGGCACGGAGGCCGTCATCGACATCATGGTTGTTGTAGGCAATTTCGTCCGCCAGGTTGGCCAGTTGAGCTTCGAGCCCTGGCTGGCGGCGCTGGATGAAGCGCTCGCCAATCTCCCCCAGCTCGCGCGCATTGCGCACCGAGCAGTGCTTCAGTATCCCTTCCCGACACTCGAACGTCAGGTTAAGTCCGGGAAACTCCGCATAACGCTCCTCGAGCTCGTCGACGACGCGCAGCGACTGCAGATTGTGCTCGAAGCCTCCGTAGGGACGCATGCATGCATCGAGGGCCTCCTGGCCGGCATGCCCGAATGGAGTGTGCCCCAGATCGTGCGCGAGACTGATCGCCTCGGTCAGCGACTCATTCAATCGCAGGACCTGCGCGGCTGACCGGGCGATCTGTGCCACCTCCATGGAGTGGGTGAGACGCGTCCGGTAGAGATCGCCTTCGTGGTTTACGAAAACCTGTGTCTTGTAGACCAGGCGCCGGAAGGCGTTCGAGTGGATGATCCGGTCGCGATCGCGCTGAAACTCACTACGGAACTGCGGTGGGGGCTCCGTATGGCGTCGGCCACGGGAATGTTCATCGTGAGCGGCGTAGGGCGCGAGGATTGCCGGCTCGCCGGTGCTCATCCGCAATAAGAATCGAGCGTCTGCCGCAGCGCCGCTTCCGGGTAGTCCGCGGTGACGAAGGCATCACCGATGCTGCGCAGCAGCACGAGGCGGATGTGGCCGTCCTTGACCTTTTTATCGATGGCCATGTGCTCGAGCACCGCATCCGCCGTAACACCACGCGCCTTGACTGGCAGCCCGAGGCGAAGCAACAGACTGCGTAACCGTTCGACCGCGGACGCATCCAACAACCCGCTGGCATGTGACATGGCAGCAGCCATCAACAGCCCCGTGCCTATCGCCTCGCCGTGCAGCCACTCGGTGTAGTGGGTGGCCGCCTCGATGGCGTGTCCGAAAGTATGACCCAGGTTCAGCAGTGCCCGGTCGCCGTGCTCGCGCTCGTCACGTCCGACGATCTGCGCCTTGATCTCGCAGGAGCGATGCACGACACGGGCGAGCGCCGCCGACTCCGCTGCCAGCAACTCATCCAGGTGCTGCTCGAGCCACTGAAAGAACTCTGCATCGCAGATCAACCCGTACTTGATGACCTCCGCAAGACCAGCGCGCAGTTCCCGCGCGGGCAGACTCCGCAGAGTGGCCGTGTCGGCGAGCACCGCCGCGGGCTGATGGAATGCGCCGATGAGGTTCTTGCCGCCAGGATGGTTGACCCCGGTCTTGCCGCCAACCGATGAGTCCACCTGCGCCAGCAGGGTAGTGGGCACCTGCACGTAGGCGACGCCACGCTGATAGCTGGCTGCGGTATAGCCAGCCAGGTCGCCGACCACCCCACCGCCGAGCGCCACGATCACACAATCGCGCCCGAAACGGTTGGCGACCAGCACGTCCATGATCCGCGCCATGCTCTGTAAGGTCTTGTGCGCCTCGCCATCGGGCAGACAGGCCTCGACGGTACGCGGCGCGGCGAGTGCTTCGCGCAGCCCGCGCGCATACAGGGGCGCGACGATCGTGTTGCTCACCAGCAGCACATCGTGCCCGGTGATGTGCTCACGCAGCAGCTCGGCCTGACGCAGCAGCCCCTCCCCGATGACAATCGGATAGCTGCGCTCGCCCAAGTCAACTTTCAGAGTCTGCACCGGCCTCCAGGTCCTGCATCCGTCCGGGACTGGCGGGAGTATACCGCCGGTGGCGCATAGACCGCCGCCGGCAGGTTGGGAGGCTAGCCACCGGCCCCGGCAGTGTGGATGGCGCGCAGGATGTCATCGGCCACGCTGCGCACGCGGCGCAGGTCGGTATCCACCGTGACATCGGCGATCTCCTGATAGAGCTCCGCACGCTCGCTCATCAGCTGCTCCAGTTTGCCGGCCGGGTCCACATTGCTCAGTAGCGGCCGGTTGCGCCCGTGGCGTACCCGATCCGCCTGCTGGGCTACGGAGGTCCGCAGATATACGACGCAGCCGCGCTCAGCCAGGACCTTGCGATTCTCCGCAAGCAACACCGCGCCTCCGCCAGTGGCCAGTACCACCGGCTCGAGAGAGGTGAGTGCCTCGATGGCTTCACGCTCGCGCTGCCGAAAGCCCGCCTCGCCTTCCTTCTCGAAGATAAACGGAATGTCTACGCCGGTGCGACGCTCGATTTCGCTGTCGCTGTCGTAGAAAGGAAAGTCCAACAGGCGCGCGAGGGTTCTGCCAACCGCACTCTTGCCCGAGCCCATGGGACCGATCAGAAACAGGTTGGGCTTGGCGCGCATGCCATGCAGCATACCCAAAACGCAAGCGGCCGCCCGAAGGCGGCCGCCGCGTTTCCAGCCAGGTCGAACGCGCTTACTGGACCTGCACGGGGATCACGTAGACGGTGACCGTCTTCGTACCGGGCGAAGTCACAGTGATCGTGATGTTGCCGGAGGCGGCACTGGTGCCGGCCGCCAGACTGACCGAGAGCGTGTCACCGCCCAGGGCACTACGGCAGCCGATCGTCCAGTTTGCTCCCGGACCGCTGATCGTACCGATGGCCGAGTCCGCCGTCACCGCGACGGTGGTACCGGCAGCCATCGGGTTGCCGTTCAGATCCATTACGGTGTACTGCAGCGTGCCGCTGTTGGTCACTGCGGGGCTGGAGGTGCTGTGCGGGATCGTGTAGGCGGCGCCGGCCATGCCGAAGCCGGACACCGGCATCGCGCTGATCTGCGCACCACTGGTGGACATGACGAGCAGGTGCGTGGCACCGATCGCCAGGCTCTTGTTGCTGCAGGTAGGCGGCGTGCCCGTGCAGGTGATGCCCTTGAAGGTACCATCGCCGCCATCGTGAGTAGAGTTCTGATTGAAGTCCAGGAAGTACTCACCCGAGTCGAAGGTGCCGTTTTCGTTGGCATCGTCGTACGGCTCGCCAAGATCTACGAACGGCTCGCCCGTGTCCCAGTAGCCGTTGCCGTTGTTATCGGTGAAGGACTCCTCGCCGATCGCCGTCGCCAGGATGGTGGCCCGGCCGTCCGCCTTGAGTGCCGGCGAGTCGCTATTCATCAGCGGCCGCGGGTTGGCACTCGTCCAGGTCGCCGTGCAGGTGCCGTCTGCAGCACCGGGTGCGGAGGGGGTCGTGCACGAGCCCACGATGTGACCACCATTGGTGTAGAACGCCACGGCCGTGCCATCCATGGCCGGGTTGTTGTAGCGGTCCGAGAGACGCACGGTAACCGGCACGGTTACCCCGTCGACCCCATAGGCCTCCACGTTGGTGCAGGCATTGCCGCTCGAGGCATAGCTCGGTGAGCCCACCGAGATTGAGAATCCTGCCGAGGCCGGAATGCCGGTGCTCACCGTCAGCTGGCTCGACTGGGTGCTGAGCGCCGGAGAGACGATTTTCGCCGTGACGCGCACCGGTGTATGTTGGGTTCCGGAACTGACGACCGTCTGCACTGTTCCATCAGCACCCGAAGTCGCCATGCTTGGCGACAGCGTCAGACCACCCACGGTGGTATCCAGGGAGAAGTTGACACTTGCCCCGGGGCGCGCAGCGCCGGTGGCATCGACAACTTTGAAGATCACCGTCGAGGTTTCCGCCAGGCCAGTGCCCTTCAGGCCGATGGTGGTCGGCGTGGCGGAGACGAACTGAATGGAGCCGATGGTCCCGGAGGCGACGGTGACCGTGCCGGTCGCCGAAACCGTGCCACTGTTGACCGTTGAGCTCGCCGTGATGACATCCGAGCCACTGCAGCCCTTGGCGGTGTAGGTCGCGCTGATACTGCCGGTGGCGGTGGTCACCGTGTTGGGCGATGAGCCCGCAACCGACGTACCGGAAGCGGTGACGACGGCAAGACCCTGCGCGATGCACGGCGAATTGAAGGTGACGGTCAGGTCAGTACCTGCGTAGAGCGTACCGGTCTTGTCGACGATGGTGACCGAGAGGCTGGTGCTGCCGCCCGCGGAGACGTTGCCGCTCGTGATGCCGATGACCTGCGGCTGGAAGCCGCTGCCCGTGCCGCTACCCATGGTGTAGGTCGTGGAAGTGGAGCCGCTGCCCGTGCCGCCGGTGCCACCGGAGGTCGTGGAGCCGCCCGTGCCTGTGCCGGCAAGATCGGTGCCGCTGCCGCCACAGGCGGCCAACACCAGTGCCAGAGCACCGACTGCTGCATTCGAAAGGAGTTTACTCATATTCCTCACCTGACTTGGTATGGAGCGATCTTCCCCGCTCAATACACGTTGACCCCTTCGCGAACGATCTTCGGTGTGATGAAGATCAGCAGCTCATCTTTATCGTTTCTCTTGCTGGTGGTCTTGAACAGGTTGCCCAAGACCGGGATGTCACCCAACAGCGGCACTTTGGTCTGATCATCGCGATGCGTCGTGACCAGCACGCCGCCGAGCACGATGGTCTGACCATCATTCACCAGCACCTGGGTGACGATCTCCTTGGTGTCGATCGAGGGCACGTTGACGCCGCCCGATTGCACCGTGATCGTGCCGATGCTGTCGTTACGCACATCCAGATCGAGGATGATGCGATTGTCCGGGGTGATCTGCGGTGTTGCCTTCAGCGACAGCACCGCCTTCTTGAACGAGATGGTGGTCGCGCCGCTCGAGGCCGACTGCTGGTAGGGAATTTCCGTACCCTGCTCGATGGTCGCCTCTTTCTGGTTCGCCGTGACGACGCGCGGCGAGGAGATCACCTCAGCGCGGCTCTCCGCCTGGGCTGCGGACAGCTCCAGGTCGAGAATGTAGTTCGAACCGAGGAAGCCCAGCGCGAAGCTGCCTGCCGGACTTGCCACCGGCAGATTGACGTTGTAGCGGTTCGCGGCGTTGGTGCCGGTCGGCACCTGCACCGGGAACGACTGACCGGTAGAGGCCTGGTTGGCCAGTGCCGAACCGATCACCGTGTCGGTACCGGCGGCGTTACCGGTGGTCGTCCACACGCCATTACCGTTCGCCTGAGCCGTGGTGAAACCCAGACGGGCACCCAGCTGGCGCTGGAAGTCGTTGTTGACGATGACGATGCGCGCTTCGATCAGAACCTGACGCACCGGGATGTCCAGCGTGGCGACCAGGCGACGGATGTCGGCGAGGCGATCAGCCGTGTCCTGCAACAGCAGTGTGTTGGTGCGCTCATCGACACTCACCGTGCCGCGGCCCGAGAGCAGCGTGCTGTTCTGTGACTTGATGAGCGCGGCCATGTCGGCGGCCTTGGCGTAGTTGACCTGCAGATACTCGGAGCGCAGCGGCGCGAGTTCCTGCATGTCCTTGCGCGCGGCGAGATCGGCCTTCTCGCGTGAAGCCAGCTCCTCCTGCGGCGCGACAATGATCACGTTGTCCTGCTTGCGCTTGTCGAGTCCCTTGGTGCGCAGCACGATGTCCAGGGCCTGATCCCACGGCACGTTCTGCAGTCGCAGCGTGACATTGCCGTTCACCGAGTCACTGACCACGATGTTCTGGCCACTGGCATCCGCCAGCAGCTGCAGCACCGCGCGCGTCTCGATCTCCTGGAAGTTCAGAGTCAGGCGCTCGCCGGTGTACTGCGGCTTTTCATCCGGGGTCGCGGCGGTCTTGCGCTGCGGCTGCACCTCGACGACGTACTGATCGTCGGTCTGATAGGCGAGCTGCTCATAGTCGCCCGAAGCGTTGATCGCGATGCGCGTACCGGTGCCGACGCGGGTGGCATCGAAGGAGCTGATCGGCGTGCCGAAGTCGCTGGCGTCGTAGCGGCGTGCGAGGTTCTTAGGCAGATCAGCGTCGAAGTCGACCACGATCTGGTTGCCGACCTGGCGCAGGTTTATGTGGGTGTGCGGATCGGTGAGGCGCACCAGCACCCGGCCGGCGCCATCGGCGCTGCGTCGGAAATCAATGCTGCGGATGGTGCGTTGACCGGCGCTCGCGGTACGCGAGGTCACCACCGGCGCGGCCGAACTGGTGGCAGCGACGGCCTGGTTGGCCGCGCCCAGCATGACCACGATGTTGTTGCCGTCCACGCGCGTTTCGTAGGGCACCAGCCGATCGAGATTGAGCACCAGGCGGGCGCGATCCTTGGCTTCGGCCGCGAGGATCGAGTCGAGCCCGGAGCTGTGCACATCGATACGGCGCGAGGGCAGGGCGAGAGTGGTGTTCGGTAGATCGAAGGAGATGCGCGCCGGATTGTCGATCGTGAATGACAACGGCTGCGGCGCGGGACCGGACAGGCGCATCGTGAGCTGCATCTGCTGACCGGGTAGCGGCTGTACATCGATCGATTCGAGCTTCGGGCCATCCTCGGCACGCGCCGGCTGGCTCGGGAGAGTCCCGAGAAGGCCTGCGATCACGAGCCACGCAGCCGCGGCCAGGATCCGACTCATCGGGGTATGACGTTTCATTCGTGAAGACTCCCTGGAAAACCGGTGCTAATCGACTATTCGCTCAAATCGACTATTCGTTCAAACCGAGCGCCGCGGGGCGCTCCATGTACCCGCCCAGACCGTCAGGGACGATCTCGGTGAGGGTGATCTTGGCCGGCGTGATGTCGGTAATGCGGCCGTCCGCCTGGCCTATGTAGTTGCCGTCGGTCACGCGGTGCACCAGGCCGTCCTTGGTCTGTACGAGACCGTACATGTGACCGCCCAGGCGCAGCGTGCCGACCATCTTCAGCGTGTCGAGTGAGAACTGCTCGAGGAACTCGCGATTGCGCTTGGAGTCCGGCCGCAGGCCAGCAGCACCGCCATTGGCATTGCCGCCCGGCTGAAAGGGCGAACGCATCTCGCGCGCCGAGTAGATGAAGGTCTCGTAAGGCTTGACCTCCGGCAACGGCTCGACGCGACCGCCCGGCTCTCTCTTGGTGTCTTCGATGAAACGGCTCAGCTCGTCATCGGCGCTGGAGCAGGCCGCAAGTCCTGCCAGCAAAGGCGCCGCGAACAACGTGCAGACGAGCAACTGACGGTAATGTTTGTGCATAGTGCTCACCCCTGTACGGGGTCATGTGTCCTTCAGCCGTTCGGCCTCACGTGGTGCTGGGCATCTTTCTTCTTTTCCGCCTCGCCTGCCGCGATCTCGTCCTCATCCAGATAACGATAGGTCTTCGCCGTCAGCTCGAGTGTGAGCTGATCGTAGGCGTCCTTGCTCGCGGTCTTGATGTCGATGTCATGCAGCGTGACGATGCGCGGCAGCGCCGCGATGCCGCTCACGAACTCGCCAAACTGGTGGTAGCTGCCGGTCAGGCTGATCTTGATGGGCAGCTCCGCATAGAACTCCTTCTTCAGTTCCGGCTGCGGCTGAAACAGCTTCTCCTCGAGGCCGGCCGACAGGCCGGTCTGCGAGATGTCCACCAGCAGGTTGGGCACTTCGGTCTTGCCCGGCAGCTGGCGCAGCAGCGCGCCGAAGGAGCGCTCGATGTCCTTCAACTGCGTCTTGTAGACATCGAGGTTTACGGCCTTGGCATGCTTGGTCTTGAATTCCTGGCGCAGCTGCTGCTCGGTGTCGGCCCGGCGCTGCAGCTCGGGGCGCTGGTCGTTCCAGACGAACAGGTAGGTCAGCACGCCGCTGAGCACGACGAAGCACAGCGTGACGGCACCGGCGCGGATCGCCAATGGCCAGCGACCCGGGTCACGCGGATCGAGGGACCGCAGCTCTTCCATCAGATTCATTACGGTGTACCTCTGCTCGCCATGACCTTGGCGCCGGGCTTGCGCATGCCGCCGCGGCCGCCGACCTCATCCTGACCCGCTGTCGGCACCTGGTCGGCGTACAGCGTGAAGTTGGAACCGGGGGCCTTGTCCTTGTCCTTGCCGGTCTGCACCACGACCAGCTCGGGGTTGCGCAGCCACTCGGAACTGTCGATGTTGCGCATGAACGAGGAGACGCGCGTGCTCGACTGCGCGACGCCATCGAACTGGAAGCGCTTGTCGGTCTGCTTGACCCCCGTCAGGTACACGCCATCGGGCAGCGTGCGCACGATCTCATCGAACACGTGCACGATCTCGGGACGCGAGCGCTGCAGCTTCTCGATGATCTCCATGCGCGCGATGAACTTCTGCTTGGAGCTCTCGAGGTCGTTGATCTCCTCGATCTGCTTGTCGAGATGTTTGATCTCGGCGCGCAGCTGCTCGTTGCGATGCTCCTGCGCATCGATCATCGAACCGAACATGAGGTAGACGGCGAAGGTGACCACCGCGGCCGCCAGCGCCGCGACGCCCAGGGCCACCGTAAAGGCGAGCTTGCGCTCCTTGCGCTCGTGTTCACGCCAGGGAAGCAGGTTTATGCGTGGCATGTCAGTCGAAACTCCTCAGTGCAAGGCCGCAGGCCGTGAGGAGGGCCGTGGCGTCGCGCTGTACCGCCTGCGCCTTGGCGCGCGAAGACAATTTCATCTGCCCGAGCGGATCGCCCTTCTCCGCCGCGATACCCACGCGGCTGGAGATGACCTCGGCCACGCCCGGGATATTGGCGCAGCCGCCGCAGATCACGATCTTCTCGGGCTGCTCGCGGCCGGTGCCGGAGGCGAGATAGAACTGCAGCGAGCGGCTCACCTGTTGGGTCATGTCGTCGATGAACGGATCGAGCACTTCCGACTGGTAGTTGCCCGGCAGCCCGCCTTCCTTCTTGGCGCGGCCGGCTTCCTCCATCGACAGCCCGTAGGTGCGCATGATTTCCTCGGTGAGCTGCTGCCCGCCGAAGGCGAAATCACGCGTGTAGACGACTTTCAGGTTGCGCAGCACGCTGAAGGTGGTGCTGCTCGCGCCGAAGTCGACCACGGCGATGGAGCGGTCGATGCCCCCATCGGGCATCTGGTGAGTCATCAGCTTGCAGGCGTTCTCGAGCGCGAAGGCCTCGACATCGACGATGCGCGCGCTCAGGCCTGCGGCCTTCACAGCCGCCTGGCGCTGCTCGACGTTCTCGGTGCGCGTCGCCACCAACAGCACGTCGTTGGTCTCAGGGTCCTTCTCCGAGGGTCCGAGCACTTCGAAGTCATAGCTGACTTCGTCCATCGGGAAGGGGATGTACTGATCGGCCTGCATCTCCACCTGCGACTCCAGATCGCTGGCGCGCAGAGACTTCGGCATCTGGATCACTTTGGTGATGGCCGCATCGCCGCTGATGGCAATCGCCACCTCGCCGCTCTTGGCGCCGGCGCGCTTGACGGCGCGGCGGATCGCCTCACCCACGGCTTCGGCGTCGACGATGGCCTTCTCGTTGACGGCATTCTGTGGCGTAGGCTCGGCCGCATAGGCCTCTACCCGGTACTGGCCACCGGCCATCGCCAGCTCGATCAGCTTGACCGAGGAGGTGGTGATGTCGAGGCCCAGCAACGGGCGGTATTTGCGCTGGAAGAGGAACATTTTTCTGTCCTTTCAGGAACTTATGCCTGAAACCGCCGACCCCACGTCAAAGCGGTCGCAACTATATAGCAGCGCAATGTCAAATAGAGCGTGAGGGCTCTCACACAACGACGCCGGCTGCCGACGGGCAGCGTGAGAACTGCTACGGGTCTCACGTCTGGAGGTCCGATCGCGAACGGTCAACAAAATGTGCACTAACCTGTCCACAGCGCCCCCGGGGGGACGGCGGCCACAGGTCTGGAGGACAGGACAGTGAGTGATGCGAGAAGCGGCCCGGTTGCAGCGCCGTGCGCCTCATCGAGCAGGCGCTGGCAGTTGGTCTGCGTCCGAACCGGCAACCCCGCTGTCATAGGCACTGCGTCCCGTAGACCGGAGGCTTTGCGTCCCCACCTTTCGGTGAGTTTGCCCTGAAACGGCTGTTACTATGCATAGCGCTCCGAGCGAGCGCAAGCGGAGAGAGTTGCTTTCTGTGAAATGGAATTACTTTCGCGTGTTTACCGTCGCGCTGGCAGCTGTGACCGTAATCACACTGTTGGTTGGCTACGCACTGTTATGTAGTTATGTTTACCTCGCCAGCTCGCTGCCCTCGCCACAGGCGATGCGCACTGTTGAATTCCAGGTGCCGCTGCGCATCTATACCAGCAGCGGCGGGCTGATCGCGCAGATCGGCGAACAGCGGCGCATCCCGGCGACCTACGAGCAGATTCCACCGCTGGTGCGCAATGCGTTCCTGGCCGCCGAGGACGATCGTTTCTTCGAGCATCACGGCATCGACTACCTCGGTGTCGTGCGTGCCGCGCTGGTCGACACCATCTCCGGTCACAAGACCCAGGGCGCCAGCACGATCACGATGCAGACCGCACGCAACGTGTTCCTGACGCTGGATAAGTCGATCCGCCGCAAGCTGCAGGAAACTTTCGTCACCTACGAGATGGAGCGCGAGTTCAGCAAGCAGGAGATCCTGGGCTTGTATCTGAACGTCATCTTCCTCGGGCAGCGTGCCTATGGAGTGGCGGCAGCCGCGGAGACCTACTTTGGCAAGCCGCTCGCGGAGCTGACGGTGGCCGAGGCCGCCACGCTCGCCGGGCTGCCCAAGGCGCCCTCCACCTACAACCCGCTGGTCAACCCGCAGGCCGCGCTCGGGCGCCGCTCATACGTGCTGCGGCGCATGCTCGATGTTGGTTTCATCGATGCGGCCACGGCCGAAGCCGCCAACCGCGAGCCGTTGCAGGCGCGCGCGCACGCGCCGCTGTTCGATGTGGATGCGCCCTATGTTGCCGAGATGGCGCGCCTGCAGGTGCGGCAGCAGTTCGGCGCGGCCGCCGAGACGGCCGGCTACAAGGTGTACACGACCATCGACGGCCGTTTGCAGGCCGCCGCCAACCGGGCGGTGCGCATTGGACTCATCGAGTACGACCGCCGTCACGGCTGGCGCGGTCCGATCGGTCATGTGGATCTCCGGACCGACGCCGCGGAACAGCTCGAGCAGCTGGTCGACGAATACTCCTCGGTCGGCCTTCTGTCGCCGGCCGTGGTCACCAGCGTCGCCGACAAGGGGGCGCGCGTGTTCGCGCGCGGCCGTGGCTTTGCGCAAATCGACTGGGACGGGCTGTCCTGGGCGCGGCCCGTGCAGAACGGCGACTCGCTAGGCGCGCCGCCGAAGACGGCTGCAGAGATTATCAAGCGCGGCGATGTCGTGTATGTCGTCGCCAACGGCGCCGGCCAGGCGCAGCTCGGGCAGATACCGGAGGCACAAAGCGCGCTCGTGGCGCTGGATGCCAGCGACGGCGGTATCGCAGCGCTCGTGGGCGGCTTCGACTATTTCACCAACAAGTACAACCGGGCCACCCAGGCGCGGCGCCTGCCCGGATCCGGTTTCAAGCCTTTCCTGTACTCCGCAGCGCTCGATGAAGGCTTCACGCCCGCCAGTGTTCTGCTCGATGCGCCCGTGGTGCTGGAGGGCGATGGCATCGAGGCTTCCTGGCGTCCGGAGAATTCCCACAAGGAGTTTGGCGGGCCGACGCGACTGCGCGAGGCACTGGTGCGCTCGCGCAATCTCGTCTCGATCCGTCTGCTGCGCGAGATCGGCGTGCCCTACGCCACTGACTACATCACGCGCTTTGGCTTCGACAAGCGCCTGCTGCCGCAGAACCTGACATTGGCGCTGGGCACGGTGCAGGCGACGCCGCTGGAGGTGGCGAGCGGCTATGCCGTGTTCGCCAATGGTGGTTTTCGCGTGCAGCCGTATTTCATCGCGCGCATCGAGAACGCGCAGGGACAGGTGGTGTGGGAGGCCAAGCCGCGTATCGCCTGCGAGGACTGCGACCGCGCCGTGGATCTCGGCGACCTGGGCTTGCACAACAACAGCACGGCCGACGGCCTGCAGGCGATCGACTCCTTGCGCGGCGGACGCGGACCGCTGCCACCGGAGCAGCTGGCTGAGCGCGTCATCAGCCCCCAGAACGCCTATATCATGACGGACATGATGGCCGATGTGATCAAGGGCCGCGGCGGCACCGGTGCCCGGGCACGCTCGCTGGGTCGCAATGACATCGCCGGCAAGACCGGCACCACCAATGAGGCGAAGGACACCTGGTTCAACGGCTTCACCCCGAACCTCGTGGCATCGGTGTGGGTCGGCTATGACCAGGAGCGGCCGCTCGGTGAGCATGAGGAAGGCGCACGCACGGCCCTGCCGATCTGGATACATTTCATGCACGAGGCGCTGCGCGCCGTGCCGGACAAACGTCGCCCGATGCCCGATGGACTCGTCACACTGCGGGTCTCGGCACAGACCGGAGCGCTGGTGAGCGCCGAGAATCCGGACGGCATCATGGAGATCTTCATGGCGGATCATCTGCCCGGCGCGGCCACCGAAGAGGGCAACTCGATGGCGCAGAGCGCCGAGGAGAATCAGTCCAGCTCGGAGCCGATATTCTGATGAAAGCGACCCGCGCGGATAACCTGCGACGCGCGCTGGCCCAGGAGGCTGCGCGCATCATGGCCGAGCACGGTATCCGGGATTTCCTGGTGGCCAAGCGCAAGGCCGCCGAACGTCTCGGCGTCAGCGACGTCGGCGCGGTGCTGCCCAAGAACATCGAGATCGAGCAGGCGCTGGCGCAGTACCAGCGGCTGTTCGGCGGGGAGTCACATCTTGAGTCGCTGCATGCGCAGCGCCGCGCGGCGCTGAACGCAATGCTGTACCTGCACGAGTTCGAGCCGCGCCTGGTGGGCGCGGTGCTCAGTGGCACGGCCACCGAACACTCGGACGTGCAGCTGCACCTGTTCACGGATAACGCCGAGTCCGTGGCGATCAAACTGCTCGATGAGGGCATCCCGCACGAGGTTACGGAAAAGCGCGTGCGCATGAATGCCGAGCGCGTACTCGCCTACCCCGGAGTGCGCTTCGCGCTCGACGATCAGTCTATCGAGGCAATCGTGTTCCCCATGGACGGCATCCGCCAGGCGCCGGTGAGTCCGGTCGATGGCCGGCCGATGCGGCGCGCCAACAAGCTGGAAGTCGAGGCACTGCTCGACAGCTGAGCGATTGCACTCACAACAGCTGAGCGGCGGCACTCACAGGTGAGCGCGGCCATCGACGCGCTCGCTGCGCTTGCTGATCTCGACGTAATCGCGGCGCTTGGCACCGGTGTACAGCTGCCGCGGCCGTCCAATGCGCATCGTGGGATCCGAGATCATCTCCTGCCAGTGCGCTACCCAGCCGACGGTGCGCGCGATCGCAAACATTACGGTGAACATCGAGCGCGGGATGCCGATTGCGCTGTAGATCATGCCGGAATAGAAATCGACGTTCGGATAAAGCTTGCGTGAGACGAAGTACTCGTCTTTCAGCGCAATCTCCTCCAGGCGCAGCGCCAGCTCGAAGAGCGGATTATCCGAACGCCCGAGGCGCGCCAGCACCTTGTGGCACATCTCACGGATGATCTGCGCACGCGGATCGAAGTTCTTGTAGACGCGGTGGCCGAAGCCCATCAGCCGGAAGTGGCTGGACTTGTCTTTGGCCATCGCGAGGTATTTGGGAATATTCTCGACGGAGCCGATCTGCTCCAGCATCGCGAGCACCGCCTCGTTGGCGCCGCCATGCGCCGGTCCCCACAGCGCCGATACGCCTGCGGAGATCGCCGCATAGGGATTAGCCCCCGTACTGCCTGCCAGCCGCACGGTCGAGGTACTGGCGTTCTGCTCGTGATCCGCATGCAGGATGAATAACAGGTCGAGCGCTTCGGCCGCGACCGGGTCCACTTCGTAGGGCTCGCAGGGCACGGCAAACAGCATGTGCAACAGATTGCTGCAGTAGTCGAGATCGTTGCGCGGATACATGAACGGCTGCCCGAGCGAATGTTTGTGGGCAGCGGCGGCGATGGTCGGAATCTTGGCGATGATGCGATGCGCGAAGATCTCGCGGTGCCGCGGGTTATGGATGTCCATCGTGTCGTGATAAAACGCCGACATCGATGCGACCACGGCCGACACCATGGCCATGGGGTGTGCGTTGTGATGAAAGCCGTTGAAGAAGCGCAGCAACGTCTCGTTGATCATCGTGTGATAACGGATGTTGCAGGTGAATTCCTCCAGCTGCTTCGGATTCGGCAGCTCCCCGAGCAGCAGCAGGTAGGTCACCTCCATGAACGAGCTCTTCTCGGCGAGCTGCTCGACCGGATAGCCGCGGTAGAGCAACACGCCGGCGTCGCCATCGATATACGTGATCTTGCTGTCGCAGGCCGCCGTGAGTCCGAAGCCGGGGTCGTACGTGAAGACGCCGAGATCCTTGTACAGCGAGGTCAGGTCCACCACGGCAGGTCCGACCGAGCCGGAGCGTAGGGGCAGCTCCGACTTGTGCTGCGTGGCTTGATCAACGAGCTCGAAGGATTTCTCGGTCATCGGTAGGGGATTCCTGAATGAGTCCGCAGCGAGCCGATACGGCATCGGGCGCGGGCTTGTCAGGAAATACAGGGTCCGCGCGCCGAAATCAAGGTGAGCAGCCGCGCCGCGGCACCGGGTGCCAGATGTTGGATTGAAGGGTGCGCTGCCTGGCAGCACGCGGGGGCGGCGGCCCGCAGGCGGCGGCCCGCAAGCGGCGCGCACGCCGCACGCCGCCCGGTCGCGTTACTTGCTGCCCGTCACCGCGCCGGCAGCCGCGTACTTCTTGCGGAACTTGTCCACCCGGCCAGCGGTGTCCACGATCTTCTGCTTGCCGGTATAGAAGGGATGGCAATTCGAGCAGACTTCGACCTGCAGATCGTGCCCGAGCGTCGAGGCGGTCTTGAACGTATTCCCGCAGGTGCAGCTCACCGTGATCTCTTTGTATTCAGGATGGGTCGAAGCTTTCATGGCAATCACCGCTCACAGGATACCGGCGCCTTACATGGCGGCGCGCGCCGGGGAAATAAAGGGCGCGGGAGTGTAGCGGCAGTCGCGCCGGGCCTCAAGCGGCTCTGCCTGGACCTCGCTGTGAATTCGGTGCGTTCATCCGGTGACCGGGAAACGCTGGCGGCACTCCGCTCTGAGCTTGGACTTGTGTATACGCAGGTCGCCCGAAGAAGCTCCAGCGGGTACGTTTCCTTATCCACAGAAGCTGTGGATAACTCTGTGGATGTTGGCCGCCGTTTGGCGCTGGTTTCGCGGCCAGATTGCATTTTTGTTACCCTGGCTAAAAAATAACCAAACAAATATTTCGTTTGTAATTAATAGCTTAAGAACTTCTCTGGCAGAGCTTTTTCCAATAATGCGCGTAATGTGCTCATTTGCCGACGCACCTCCAGGAGCCTGTGAATAAAGCCGCCGCACGCCCCTGCCGCATGCTCAAGCCAAGGTTGACATTCCATATTTCCCGGCGGTTTCCGGTTTTTCCGCGAGGAAATGTAACAGGCTATTATTAAGGAATCGCAAGCCCAAAACGCTCGGCCTGACCCAGTCCCCTTCCTCGAGCAGCAGACCCCGCCGGCATAGCTCGGACCGCGGCGCGGCGATCTCGCTCCAGGCGATGCCGGTGCGGTCCTCGAACAGCGTGCGCGCAAAGCCTGCCGACAGCCGCAACGCATTCAGCATGAACTCGAAAGGCAGCTCCTCCCGGGGGACCTCATGTACGCTTGGTGCGTTGGGGTCGGCCATGTAGCGGCGCGGCTCGCGAGGCTGTCTCGTCCGCAGCACTCGTCGCAGCTCTGGAGTGGTGCATTTCCCGTGGGCTCCGGCGCCGATGCCCAGATAATCACCAAACATCCAGTAATTGAGATTGTGACGACTCCGGTGTCCAGCGCGGGCGTAGGCGGAGATTTCGTATTGCAGGAAACCTGCCGCGCGCAACCGCTCAGCGCAGGTACTCAGCATGCCCGCGGCCTCATCGTCATCCGGCAGCATCGGCGGCTGGGCGGCAAACACGGTGCCCGGTTCCAGCGTGAGCTGGTAGTGCGACAGGTGGGCGGGCTCGAGAGCGAGCGCCGCTTCGACATCAGCGATGGCCTCGGACTCACTCTGTCCGGGCAACGCGTACATCAGATCCAGATTGAAGTTATGCAGACCGGCGGCGTGCAGCTGGGCCGCCGCCCGTCGCGTGTCATCCGGAGAATGGATTCTGCCGAGGGTTGCCAACCGTGCCGCATGGAAAGATTGCGCGCCGAGCGAGACGCGATTGACTCCCGCGCTGCGGTACTCGGTGAAACGCCCGTGTTCGATGGCGCCCGGATTCGCTTCGAGGGTGATCTCCGCGTCGGCGGCCAGCGGCAGCTGCGCGCCGATGCCCTGGAGCACGCGTGCGATACCCTCCGGCGAGATCAGACTCGGTGTGCCGCCACCGAGGAACACGCTGATCACCTCGCGGCCTGAGGCCGACGGTGCCTGCGTCGCGATATCACGCAGCAGCGCATCGACATACTGAACTTCCGGCAGTTGTCCCTGCAGGGTGTAGGAGTTGAAGTCGCAGTACGGGCACTTGCGTACACACCACGGAAAGTGCACGTATACCGACAGCGTCGGAGGTTTCATGAGCGGAGGTTTCATGAGCGGAACTTTCTGAGCCGGGTCAGGAGTACTGTGGCAGATCATCACGATCGGCGCGGTCGGGTTTCGTGTTCTGACAGATGCTTCGTCAGCTCGCGCAACGCCTGTGCCCGATGGCTCACGGAATTTTTCTGCTGAGCGGTAAGCTGCGCCGCAGTGCAGTCAGCACCGCGCGGCTGAAAAATCGGATCATAGCCGAACCCGCCCACACCGCGCGGGGCAGTGACAATCGAGCCTTCCCAAGTGCCGTGCGCGCGCAGCGGCTGTGGATCCGACGCCGAGCGCACCAAGGCAATCACGCATTGATAGCGCGCCGTGCGCCGCTCCGCGGGCACAGCCTGCAGCTCACGAAGCAGTTTGTTGAGATTCTCACTGTCGCTGGCATGCTCCCCGGCATAACGCGCAGACCACACGCCCGGCCGCCCCTGCAGGGCATCCACCTCGATGCCGGAGTCATCCGCCAGCGCCGGCAGTCCGGTGAGGAGCGCCGCATGGCGCGCCTTGAGCAGCGCATTCGCAGCAAAGCTGTCGCCGGTTTCCTCCGCGGATTCGACACCGAGCGAGGCTTGCGTGAGCACGCTCAGTCCGAGAGGTGCCAGAAGAGCGGCAAGCTCCTGCAGCTTGCCCGGGTTGCCGCTCGCGAGCACGATACGCCCGCTCAGCATGGCCCGGACGCTCACGAGTCAGGCGCGAGCGCCCGAGCCTGCAGCGCGTACAGCTGCTCGATACCGCTGGCGGCCAGATTCAACAGCGCATCCAGCTCATGGCGGCGGAACGCGTGCCCCTCCGCCGTGCCCTGAATCTCCACGAAACCGCCGCCATGGGTCATGACCACGTTCATGTCAGTTTCGGCGCGCGAGTCCTCGGTATAGTCGAGATCCAACACCGGCGTGCCGCCGAAGATACCGACGGAGATCGCGGCGACCTGTCCGTGAATGGGGCTGGCAGCGATCAGCCGTCGACTGACCAGTTGATCGCAAGCCTCGCTGAGCGCGACAAAACCACCGGTGATGCTCGCGGTACGCGTGCCGCCGTCTGCCTGCAGCACGTCACAATCGATGGTGACCGTGCGCTCCCCGAGGGCCTTGAGATCCATGACGGCCCGCAGCGAGCGGCCGATGAGCCGCTGAATCTCCTGCGTGCGTCCGCTCTGTTTGCCACGCGCCGCCTCGCGCGGCGAGCGCGTATGAGTGGAGCGCGGCAGCATCCCGTACTCCGCAGTCACCCAACCCTGCGCTTTGCCGCGCAGAAAGGGCGGCACGGAATCCTCCACGCTGGCGGTACAAAGCACGCGCGTGCCCCCAAACTCCACCAGCACCGAGCCCTCCGCATGGCGGGTGAAGCCGCGCGTGAAGCGGACCTCCCGCATCTCATCCGCTGCGCGGCCACTCGGACGAGCGAGCATCAGGAGGCCAGCCAGCGCAAAGCCGCCGCCGAGGTGTTATCACTCGCCGCTCCGCTGCGTAGCACCGCACGCTCGGCGATCGCAACCAGCGTCTCGCGCAGCGGCGCTTCCGCGGCACCCAGCTCGGTGGCGATCTCCGCATCGCGCACGCCCGCCCACAACCCGTCAGTACAGGCCAACAGGACATCGCCGCTCTCGAGTGGACGGCGCCGGCCGAGGGTCATGTCCGGAAGGATGGGATCCCCGCCAAGACAGCACTCCACAAAGTTGCGCATCGGATGCATCTGCGCCTGATCCGGGGTGATCAAGCCCTCGCGTAACAGCAGCTCGACGTGACTGTGATCCCGGGTCCGGGAGACGAGCTCGCCACGACGCAGATGATACAGACGGCTGTCACCCACGTGCGCCCACCAGGTGGCCTGCTGCTGCACGATGCATACGGCGCAGGTCGCCCGCGGACGATGCTCCATCGGCAGATTCATGCCCAGTCGCACCACTTCTTCGTGGGCGCGGCCGAGGCTGATGTGCAGAAATCCCAGCGGATCGAACAGCGGCTGGGAAGCATGCGTAAAAGCGTCGACGAGGACATGCTGGGTAATCTCCGCTGCCCGCGCACCGTGAGCATGTCCGCCCATGCCATCTACGACCAGCAGCATCGCCGCATGCTCGCCGACCGCAGCCGTGACCCTGTCCTGGTTCTCCTCGCGTCCGCCGAGGAGACTGATTTCCGCATACTCCATGCGCAAGAAGAACTCGCACATCTGTTAGACTTGATGTTGCTTTATATCACCCCGGCAGCAGATGAGCGACGTTCGCGACCAGATGGAGCTGAAACCTGTGGCGCTCGCGGGTGCGGATCGATGGCCGTGACGAGCCTAGCCAGCATGACAGGTTTCGCCCGGCGCGAAGTTTCCGGGCCATGGGGCATGCTGGTGTGCGAGCTGCGCAGCGTCAATCACCGCTTCCTGGAAGCCGGTTTTCGCCTGCCTGATGAGCTGCGCGCCACCGAAGGCGAATTCCGCCAGCGGCTCACCCGGGAGCTGCGACGTGGCAAAGTCGACTGCAGCATCTCCTGGCGTCGCCTGCACGCCGCCGAAACCTCCCTGGAGGTGGACTCCCTTGCGCTTGAGCAGCTGACCGCGCGCGTGCGGGATCTCGCCCGGGTACTGCCCGCCAATCACACCGTCAACGTGCTGGACGTGCTGCGCTGGCCCGGTGTGCTGCGCGAGGATGCCGGAGTGGGCGACGAACTGCTGCAGGCGGCCCGCACTCTGTTCGACGCTACGCTCGCGGACCTCATCGCCGCGCGCCAGCGCGAGGGCGCTCGGTTGCGTGAGCTGCTGGAGCAGCGCTGCGCTGCGCTCCAGGTGCTGGTGACGGCGGTACGGACACGCCTGCCCGAAGTGCATGCGCGCATTCGCACGAAACTGCACGAGCGGCTCGCGGAGCTGCAGGCGAATGTGGATCGCGAGCGCCTCGAGCAGGAGCTGGCACTGCTACTGCAGCGCCTGGATGTCGACGAGGAGCTGGATCGGCTCGCCGGGCACCTCGTGGAGATCCGCCGCGTCGTCGCCGCTCACGAGCCGGCCGGGCGCCGCCTGGACTTCCTCATGCAGGAGCTCAACCGCGAAGCCAACACGCTGTCATCGAAGTCGCAGGACCTCGAGACCACCCGCAGCGCGGTCGACATGAAAGTCATCATTGAGCAGATGCGCGAGCAGGTGCAGAACGTCGAATAGGCGTCCGCCGTGTCTCGGCGTGTCCAACGTTGACCCGCCTGCGTCGTTTTCTTCCCTTGTTTTCAAGCCTTTCCGGCAAATTCAGACCCTGGACGCCCTGGCCTGCGTAGGGTTGCCCCTGGTGTGTAGCTAAGCGGGTAGCTAGATGTGGAGCTAACTTGTAGCTAGCGGCCAGCGGAATATCGATTCCCGTTCTAGCTACACACCGGTGCTTGCTGAGACAGGGGGTGTTATGGCTACCGGGAAACTAACAGCACTCGCGGTCGATCGCGCGCATCGGGAAGGACACCCCGTGATGCTCTGCGATGGTTGGGCGATAGAGATGCGGCTGCAAGGGCTCCATGAGCGCGAGGGGCCGTGGTACGTCATGGAGCATCAGCTCACCGACGGTAGCGGCAACGTCGTCTCCTCGATGGGACGAAGCGATTGGGCGGATTGGTCGCGATCCGGTGAGGTTCTGTTTGCACGCAGCGGACGGCTGTACCGCATTTCGTTAGATTCCAAGCGCGCGCCGGGCGAGCCCGAAGAACTCATCGATTTGAGGGACCTTAAATTCGAACCCATCGAGGCACCACAGGACGCCAAGGTTTGGGGCGGCCGTGGTCCGCGTGGACGGATCCTAAAGGGTCGCGGGAATTAGCCAGTGGCCTGTGCTGTTACTGCCACGACCAACTCGGGCTAGTCGCACGACATTGCTCTTCTTCAGCCGCCAAGAAGTCGGCGCGACAACAACGACTGCATATCGCGCCGTCCGTCGGCGATCACGTAGATGATTACGCTCTGATCGGATTGCCGATAGATCACGCGGTAGGGCTTGAAGAAAACTTGACGGTACTCTTGGATCCCCAGCGCACTGAGCTCTCTTGGGAGTAGGCCTCGCTCGGGAGATGTCGCAAGACTGTCTGTCAGCTCGAGAAGACGATCGAGGACGTAGTCAGCCTTTTGTCGGGAGTCGTATTCGGCGATGTAGGTGTAGATGTCTTCGAGATCGCGCTCCGCGTCCTCCGTGAGCAGAACTTCGAAACGCATCAGTCACCCGTCGGCAGGCCACGGAGACGTTTCACGACCTCGGCGACAGGCTTCAACTTGCCTTGCGCGACCTGCTGGTTGCCCAGCGCCAGAATCTTGAGGAGCGCCAGGGTCTCCTGCGTCTCCTCGTAGGAGGCCACGTCTTGGATGACAGCCTTGGCCTCACCGTTCTGGGTGATGACCAACGGCTTTCGCTGCTCAGCGAGTTCCTGGAGCACCTCGGCCGCATTGGCTTTGAGGTAGCTGATAGGCTTGATTTGAGTGGAATAGCGCATACAGAACGCCTTGAGTAACATCGGACTAAATATAGTCCGATAATGGTCCTCTGGCAAGCATGATCCCGCCGCAGCAATTAGAGTGCGGCCGTGGGAGCATGGGTTGTCTTGCTGGGAGCGATGGCGGCGGTTGCCGTCATTCTGAACATTTGGGCAACGGGCACCGTGAGGCGCGAAATCGAAGTCCCACCTCACCGGCGGAGTGCACAACTCCTATTCATTTGGCTAGTAAAGCGCTGACACCGAAAAGGACGCGAGGACGGGCACCTGAAACACCGTCCAAGGCCGTGTAGCTAGGCGTGTAGCTAACGAGTCATGTATGGTGGGCGAATCGTGTTGAATCAACCGCTTGCGTCACGACCACGCGAGCAGGTGCAGAACGTTGAGTAAACGTCGAGTAGAGGTTCGTCTGCACGAGCGCACCTGCCTCCTTGTCCCTCTGACCCTCCTGGGCACGCTCGCCGCCTGCGGCGGCGACCACGCCTCGGCGCCGTCCATCCGGCTCAGCACCACTACTGTTACGTTCGCCGATCAACAGCCCGGATCAAGCAGCGCTGGGCTCGATGTGACGATATCGGACGATGGCAATGCGCCTCTTACGATCTCGATGGTGCAGCTGACAGGTTCGGAAGCAGGAGCGTTTGCCGAGGTCAATGATTGCGGGGTGGTGGCTCCAGGCGGCCACTGTACCGTCACCGTGAAATTCCATCCCACCTCCCTGGGGACGCTATCCGCCGCACTCACCCTCAGCAGCGATGCGCCATCGGCTCCCAACACGGTCACCCTTACCGGAACGGCCGTCGCCACGGCGACCTGGATGACTCTCGCCAACGCGCCGCCGGCTGACCTGCAGTTGTGCCTGCTGCTGACTGACGCAAGCTTGCTGTGCCAGACGACGGCCGGTCAGGATTGGTATCGGCTGACTCCGGACGAAAACGGCAGCTATCAACAGGGTGGGTGGTCGGCCGCGGCCCGTTTTCCGGCAAGCTACATTCCCCAGGCATATGCTTCCGCAGTACTCGCAGACGGGCGCGTCGTAGTCGTCGGGGGTGAGTACACGACGACGGACGGCCAGACCACCTTCGCATTGTCTGACATGGGAATGCTGTTCGATCCTGTGGCGGATCAGTGGCAGCCGCTTGCTCCGCCGCCCTCGACCGGCTCACTCAACCACTGGCAGTGCATCGGGGACCCGCCGGCTGCCGTACTCGCGGACGGCCGCCTCGTGATCGGCAGCAAGTTGTACCAGGATGTCACCGTGCTGGACCCGGCAACGCTCACCTGGTCCAACATCTCCGCGCCAGGCAAGACGGACATCATCAATGCCGAAGAGGGTTGGACGCTGCTGCCTGATGGCAGCGTGCTCACGCTCGATGTGGCGAACGCGCCTGCGGCGGAGCGGCTCGTGCTGGCGAATGGTGATACGAGTGGTGCATGGGTATCGGCTGGCTCAACACCCGCTGACCTGCACACGCACTCAGCGGACGGGACTCCGCTTACCGCGCCGGGATGTCCGACTTACTCCCCGCCGGGCGAGATGGGTCCGGCACTGCTCCGGCCTGACGGCAGCGTGTTTGCTATCGGTGCCAACGGATCGACCGCGATCTACTCGCCGGCTGGCAATAGCTGGGCTTCGGGACCCACTGTTCCCAACGGACTCAACATCCAGGACGGTCCTGCGGTCGTGCTACCGAGTGGCCATGTGTTGTTCGGGGCGAGTCCAGGGGCCACCGGTACCGGACTTGAGTACTACGAGTTCGACGGCGTGCAACTCACCAGCGCGCCAGCACCGGCGGGCAGCGCTGCGGATGCGACCTTCTTTACAAGCCTTCTACCCCTGCCGAGCGGGCAGGTTTTGTTTGTGGATGGATCGCAGACCGTCCAGATCTACTCGCCCGCACTCTCCCCGGGTGCCGCTGCCGCCTGGAAACCCGTGATCATGTCGGTTCCCGCGGCGATCGCGCCGGGCTCGACCTATGGGATCTCGGGAACGCAATTCAACGGCCTCACGCAGGCCAGCGCCTTCGGCGACGAGTCTCAGAACGCAACCAATTACCCCTTGGTGCGTATCACGAATCAAGCGAGCGGACACGTGTTCTATGCGCGCACTCACGATCACAGCACGATGGGTGTCGCTACGGGCTCGACGAGCGTAGCTACCCACTTTGACGTACCTGTCACGGCCGAGTCCGGCGCCAGCACGCTGCAAGTGGTGGCGAACGGGATTGCCTCGGCCGGGGTCGCTGTCATCGTGCAACCGTGAGGCACAGCCCCTGCAAGCTCGCAGCTCAACAGGGGCCGTGATGTGTGCGCACGGCGGCACTCAACCGTGCCGCTACTCAACCGTGCTTGGTGCGGCTGGCGTGTAACATCGCGAGCCGCGGGCTGCCAAGATCGTTCACGGCGCGCGCGACCGCTTCATGCTCGCACTTGCGGACACGCATCTGCGTCGCCAGATCCATGCTGTTGCCCTCGGAGCACACCTGGCGTGCCGCCCAGGTAATGCGCTGATAGAGCACTGCCGAGCCCGTATCGGTTGCGAGATTCAGATCGGCGAAGTTTACCCGAGACGTCCGCACGCCATCTTTGTCCGCTGCGACGGCTGCCGTGCCCGCCGCGAAGATGACCAGGCCCGCCACGGCGGCCAGCAGTCGCGACTTGTTGGATGTTGAGATCATGGTCCTGCTCCTGAATGTCTGTGTGGTTGAGTGTCTATTGCCATCGCCGCGTGGCGATGTGCGTATGAGACACTCGCAAGGCAGGGCGCGTCTGCAGCCGCAACTCGAGCTGGTCCCGCGCCACCACGGATTCGTACCGGACGTGCTGCAGGTCACGTGCCCCCCCGAGCCGCGCTGCAGTTGTCAGTCCGGTAGTCTTGGGCGGGCGTCGCCCGCCGCGAGCTACGGATTCGTCCCTGCGACCAACGCACCCGTCCCCCGGAATGGCTCCCTCGTCAGTGCTGCAACGTTTTTGCGGTAGGCTAGGCCTATTGCCGGAGGCACTGATGAATGCCGTGAGTACAAACGAGACGCTGGTCGGTGCGCTGGCCGCTGCGGAGCGCGGCAGTGGCGCGCGGCCCGCCCTTAGTGCCGGGCTGCGGCTCTGGCCGCTGGTCTTCATCCTTACCATGTTCTGGGTATACGTGGCACTGTCAAACGTGCTGTATGCGCACAGTATGCAGGTCAGCTTCGCGGCCATGTCGCCCGGGAAGTTCTTTGCCGCCTGGGACGCGCGCATCCTGCAGCATCTTATGTTGTATCCCTTCCTGTTGGGCTGCGTGTGGAGCTCGTTGCGGGTGGGTTGGCAACCGGGCTGGCGCGCCATTCCAATCCAACTGCTGCTCGGGTTGTTCTTTGCCGTACTGGCCGCTCCGGCGCTGATGCTCGGCGAGACATTCACGGGTCACGCCGAAAGCTGGTCACACGGTAAGCATCCGCACAGCCTGGCAGAGTTCCTCTCCGGGCCCGAGCCGGCAATGTGGCTGGCAAGCGCCACCAACTTTCTGCTCACGTATGGTTTCGGGCTGGCGCTGATTTCCGGCTTCGCGCTTTATCAGCGGGTGCGCGATACGCAGCTGCGCTCGGCGGCGCTCGAACGCGCACTCGCCTCCGCCCACCTCGCTGCGCTGCGCATGCAGCTGTCGCCTCATACCCTCTTCAACCTGTTGCATACCATCCGCGGACAGATCGGCTGGGATCCGGCTGCGGCGCAGGCGATGGTCGTGCAGCTCGGAGACCTGTTACGGCGCCTGCTGACTGCAGGCGAGCGTGACTTCTCGCTGCTGCAGGATGAGCTGCGCTTTGCGCGTCTGTATCTGGAACTACAACAGAAGCGCTTCGCCGACCGGCTCACCATCTGGATGGCGGACATCGAAGAACTGCCGCCGCTGTGGGTACCGAGCCTGATACTGCAGCCCCTGATCGAGAACGCCGTGGTGCACGGCCTCGCAGGTCATGCCGGGCCCGTGGAGATCCGCGTCGAGGCTACCGTGTGTGGGGAGCATCTGTGGTTGCGCGTGATCAACACCATTCCGCACGACAGTCTGCCGGGCCGCGATGGCATCGGGCTGCGCAACGTGCGTGAGCGACTCATGGTGCAGTTCGGTGCCGCGGCCACCTTCAATGCGACGGCAGCCGATGCCATCACCTGGATCGCCGAAATCTGCATGCCCCTGCTGCGCGACGGTCCTGGCGCCGGCTAGGCACTACCCGATGTTGGATGTCATCATCGTCGATGACGAGCCGGTCGCGCGACGCACGCTGCGCGAGTGCTGTCTGCGCGAGCCGGACCTGCGCATCGTGGGCGAATACGGCGACAGCCGGGCGGCGCTGGCCGCGATTCGTGCGCGCCCTCCGCAGCTGCTGTTTCTGGATATCCAGATGGATACGCTGAATGGCATGGCGCTGGCGCGCGCACTCGACCCCGAGCACCTGCCGCTGATCGTGTTCGTCACGGCCTACGATCGCTATGCCCTGGAAGCATTCGAGGTGAGCGCCGTCGACTACCTGCTGAAGCCCTTCGATGATGAGCGGTTTCGCAAGACACTGGAGCGCATCCGCCGGCGCGACGCCCCGGACCCGGAGCGGCACAACACTCTCAACGCGCTGCTCGCACAGCTCGAGCGCAGTGTGCGCGGCGCCCCGGAAGCCCGCGCGCGCATTCTGGCCGAGTCCGGCAGCCGCATGCACATGCTCGATGTCGCACAGGTCGAGCTGCTCGAGGCGGACCGCAACTACGTCAAACTCACCGTCGGTCGGGTGGTTTACCTGGCACGCAGTACCCTGCAGTCCGCCGAGAGATCGTGTCAGTCACAACCCATGCTGCGCATCAGCCGCTCCTGCGTAGTCAACACGAACCACATCGGCGAGATCAGCCGCACACCGCGCGGCGACTTCATTCTGGTGCTGAGCGGCGGCACGACCGTCACGAGCAGCGAGGGGTATCGCGATACGGTGCGTGAGTACCTGCAGAAGCTGCGCATCGGACCGCAATGAGGCGGCTGCTGAGAGTGGACCGGCCGGGGCCGCCGCGTGTATGTTTCGCGCCCGATGTCCCCGTCGCCGACAAAACGCGCCGCAAGTCCGCCCGGCCCGGCAGCCGCCACCGCGAAGCGCACTGAGCGCGTTGCGGCAGCCGGCGGCGCGGCGCGCGGCTGTCTGTTCGTCATCGCAGCCCCTTCGGGCGCCGGCAAGACCTCGTTGGTACAGGCGTTGCTGCAGCGCAAGCCCGAGCTGCACGTGTCGATTTCCTACACCACGCGCCTGCGCCGGCCCAACGAGCAGGACGGGCGGGAATATCATTTCATCTCGCTCGGGGACTTCTGGGCGCTGGAGAAACAGGGACAATTTCTCGAATATGCGCAGGTCTTCGATAACTTCTATGGCACGGGACGGCGGCCCGTGGAGAGCGAGCTCGCCCGCGGCCATCACGTGGTGCTGGAGATCGACTGGCAGGGCGCCCGACAGGTGCGCAGGGCCATGCCGGAATGCGTAACCATCTTCGTCCTGCCGCCCTCACGCCAGGCGCTCGAGCAACGCTTGCGGAACCGGGCCACTGACTCCGAAGAGGTCATCGCGCGGCGTCTGCAGGATGCGGTCAGCGACATGTCGCACTGGGACGAGTTCGACTACGTCGTGATCAACGATGAGTTCGATCACGCCCTTGGCGACCTCGTGCAGATCATCGACCACCAGGAACGCGCCAGCGCCGTAGGGCCGCCGGGCCTGCCGCCGGCACCGGATGCGGACAGACCGCTGCAGATGCAGCGCGCCGAGCTGCAGGCACTCCTGGTCGAGCTGCTGGCCTGATGGGCTGCCGTTGGCGTATACTGAAGAGTCTCGCGTGCTGCGGTTGCGGCGCGCCTCCCTTTCCCTCGCATCAATGGCAAAGCTTTAACATGGCCAGAATTACTGTCGAAGATTGTCTGGGCAACGTCGATAACCTCTTCCAGCTCGTGCTGCTCGCGGCGCAGCGCGCCCGGCGCCTGGCTAACGGCGCCGAGCCGACCGTCGCCTGGGAAAACGACAAGCCTACCGTCGTCGCCCTGCGCGAGATCGCCGCTGGCAATGTCACGATCGAGATGCTGCGCGAACCGGAGCCGGCGGCCGAACCCCCGGTGCCCGAGCTGGATGCCCAGTCCACCTTCCGCGCTCCGCAATTCGGCCTCGGAGACTGACCCCCCGGGCTTTGAGCTATGGACTACGCGTCTTCGCTCCTGGGACTGCTTCCCGGTGGAAGGCGCACACCCGGGCTCAAGGAGCTGCTGAGCTCCGTCGAGACATACCTGCCGCCAGAGCAGGTGGAGCGGATCCGCGAAGCGGCTG
The DNA here is from genome assembly GCA_963839055.1 of uncultured Pseudomonadota bacterium. Lineage (GTDB taxonomy): Bacteria > Pseudomonadota > Gammaproteobacteria > Steroidobacterales > Steroidobacteraceae > 13-2-20CM-66-19. The sequence goes on from CAWITP010000001.1 coordinate 836,090, forward strand.
AATTCGGCGCCTCGGCGCACAAAGGTCAGAAGCGTCTCTCCGGCGAGCCCTACATCGCGCACCCGGTGGCTGCGGCGGCGATCCTTGCCGATCTGCATCTGGATGCGGACACCATCGTTGCCGCCATCCTGCACGATGTCATCGAAGACACGCCGACGCCGAAGGATCAGCTGGCCACGCGTTTCGGCGCACACGTCGCCGAGTTGGTCGACGGTGTCACCAAACTCGATCAGATCAAGTTCAAAAGCCGCGAGGAGGCGCAGGCGGAGTCCTTCCGCAAGATGCTGCTGGCGATGGTGCGGGATCTGCGCGTGATCCTCGTGAAGCTCGCGGACCGTACGCACAACATGCGCACCATCGAGGCGATGTCGGCGCCGCGCCGTCGTGCCATCGCGCGCGAAACGCTGGAGATTTACGCGCCGATCGCCGAGCGCCTCGGGCTGTACAACATGAAGCTCGAGCTGGAAGATCTCGGCTTCAAGGCGCTGTATCCGCGGCGCTACCAGGTGCTGGAATACGCGCTGAAGAAGGCGCGCGGCAACCAGAAGGAATTCCTCAAGAAGATCGAGCAGCAGCTGCGTGCCGCGCTGTTGAAGAATGACATCCAGGCCCGTGTCGAGACGCGCGAGAAGCATCTGCTACAGCATCTACAGCAAGATGCGCCGCAAGCGCGCCATGCTGAGCGAGATCGTCGATGTGTACGGACTGCGCATCGTCGTCGACCGCGCCGATACCTGCTATCGCGCGCTCGGCATCGTGCACTCGGTGTTCAAACCGATGCCCGGCCGCTTCAAGGACTACATCGCCATCCCGCGTGTCAACGGCTACCAGTCGCTGCACACCACGCTGTTCGGTCCGAATGGCGTACCGATCGAGGCGCAGATCCGCACCGAAGACATGCACCGCGTGGCCGAGTCCGGCATTGCAGCGCACTGGCAATACAAGGTGGGCGAGGCCCCAGGCTCGATGCAACAGGAGCGCACGCGTGAGTGGCTCTCCAACCTGGTGGAGCTGCAGGAGGACGGCAACTCGGAGGAATTCCTCGAGAGCGTCAAGGTCGACCTGTTTCCGGACAAGGTGTACGTCTTCACGCCGAAGGGAGAGATCCTGCGCCTGCCCAGCAGTGCGACGGTCGTGGACTTCGCCTACGCGGTGCACACCGATATCGGCAATCGCTGCGTGGCCGCCAAGGTGGACCGCCGTCTGACGCCGTTACGAACCGTGCTGCGCAACGGGCAGACCGTGGAGATCATCACCGCCAAGGGCGCGATGCCCAATCCCTCCTGGGTGAACTTCGTGGTAACTGCGAAGGCGCGCAGCGCCATCCGGCACTATCTGAAGAGCCTGCGGCGCACCGAGGCCATCGCCCTGGGCCAGCGGCTGGTGAACCAGGCACTCGGAGAATTCCGGTTGTCACTGGACGATGTCACCGCCGAGTCGCAGGCGGCCGCCCTGGGCGAGCTCGGCATGAAGGACCTGGACGAGCTGTACGAGAACATTGGGCTCGGCAACCGCCTGGCGCCGCTGGTTGCCCGCCGGCTGCTGCCCGGAGCTCAGAGCGAGGGCGGCGCCGGTGCGCTCGCACCGCTGGCGATTGCCGGTACCGAAGGCCTGCTGGTCAGCTATGCGCGCTGCTGTTTCCCCATCCCCGGCGATCCGATCTTTGCATTCCTGTCGGCCGGCCGGGGCGTCGTCATTCATCGCGAGAACTGCGTCAACGTCGAGGATTACCGCAAACATCCGGAGAAATGGCTGCCCGTGGCCTGGCAGGTATCCGCCGACCGGCTGTTCAGCTCCGAGATCCGCGTCGACGTCGTCAACCGCACCGGTATGCTGGCGCAGGTCGCAGCGGCGATCGCCAACCTCGAGACCAACATCGACCGCGTTGCCATCGACGAGCACGGCAGCGATTCTGTGGTGCTGACCTTCGAGCTGCGCGTGCGCGACCGCAAACACCTGGCGCGGATCGTGCGCGTCATCCGTCGCATGCCGGATGTAGTGCGCGTGACGCGCTCACTGGCGGCGCACGCTCGGGATGCTGCCGCGGCCGATGTGCCCGATGAGACCGATCAGGAGGACACGGAAAAATGACTCGCGAGACGATCCATACCAACAATGCGCCGCAGGCGATCGGACCCTATTCGCAGGCGGTGCGTGCCGGCGACACGATCTATCTGTCCGGCCAGATTCCGCTCGATCCGAGGACCATGCAGATGGTCAGCGGCGACATCGAGGCGGAGATCCGCCGTGTATTCGATAACCTGCGCGCGGTGGCCGAGGCGGCCGGCAGCAGTCTGGCGAATGCGGTGAAGGTGAACGTCTACCTCACCGATCTGGCACACTTTGCCAAGGTGAACGAGATCATGGCGAGCTACTGCACGCAGCCCTTCCCGGCACGGGCCGCAATCGGCGTGGCGCAGTTGCCGCGCGGTGCGCGTGTCGAGATCGAGTGCGTGCTGCATCTGGGTTGACGGCATTCCCCGGATCGATCGCCGCGCAACTGCAGCCGTGTCTGCCGATCCCACCACTGTGCATCGCGAGCAGCGTCCGGTCACCGCGCTGCGCGGCGTAGGTGCGGCGCTCGCCGAGCGTCTGGCGCGGCTGGGTGTCAGTCAGGTCCAGGACCTGCTTTTCATCCTGCCGCTGCGTTATGACGATCGCACGCAGATCCGCAGCATGGGCTCGCTGCAGCCGGGTGAGCGCGCGGTGGTCGAAGGCGAGATCCAGTTGACGGATGTGGTGTACCGTCGGCGCCGCCAGATGCTGTGCCGACTCTCCGACGGCTCCGGCTTCATCACCTTGCGATTCTTCCATTTCAGCGCGAGTCAACAGAACGCGCTGTCTCGTGGCAGCCGGCTGCGCTGTTATGGCGAGATCCGGCGCGGCCCGCTGGGTCTTGAGATCGTGCACCCGGAATACCGCAGGGTCAGCGAGCCCGACCCGGTTCTCGAGGAGACGCTGACGCCGATCTATCCGCTCACCGAAGGGGTGGCCCAGGGCCGCCTGCGCGCATTGATCGCTGCGGCGCGCCAGGAGCTCGTGAGCGCTCACCTGCGCGACTGGATCCCGGCGACGACCCTGCAGCAGCTGCAATTGCCTTCGCTGGAAGCGGCTCTGGACTACGTACATTGTCCGCCACGCGATGCCGATGTCGCGCAACTCGCATCCGGTCGCCACCCGGCGCAGCGGCGGCTAGCCTTCGAGGAGCTGCTCGCGCACCAGCTGAGTTTGCGCTGGATGAAAGGCGAGTCGCGCCGCGAGCGGGCCTGGGCCCTGGAGGATGCCGACGGGCTGAGCGCCCGCTTCACCGCGTGCCTGCCTTTCCCGCTGACCGGTGCGCAACGCCGGGCACTCGGGGAAGTGGAAGCGGACCTGCTGCTGATGCGCCCCATGGTCCGGCTGCTGCAGGGTGATGTGGGCTGTGGCAAGACGGTGGTGGCCGGAGCTGCCGCGGCGCGCACTGCTGGCAGTGGTCGCCAGGTCGCGCTGATGGCACCCACGGAACTCCTCGCCGAGCAGCACTTCGATAACTTTCGACGCTGGTTTCAACCGCTCGGTGTGGATGTGGCGCTGCTCTCGGGTTCACAGCCGGCGCGCACGCGGCGGTCGGCCCTCGAGACGGTCGCAAGCGGCGCGATCCGCATCGTCGTGGGTACCCATGCCCTGTTTCAGTCCGGCGTGCAGTTTTCCGATCTCGCCCTCGTCATTGTCGATGAGCAGCACCGCTTCGGTGTGCAGCAGCGCATGCGGCTGCAGGAGAAAGGCAGCCGGGATGGCCGCTTTCCCCATCAGCTGATCATGACGGCAACGCCGATACCGCGCACGCTCGCCATGACCGCTTATGCCGACCTGGATATCTCAGTGATCGACGAGCTGCCGCCCGGACGGACGCCGGTGCAGACCGTGGTCATTCCGGAGTCCCGACGCGAGGCGGTGGTCAAGCGGATCGTGGAAGCCTGTCGGGATGGGCGGCAGGCCTATTGGGTTTGCCCACTCATCGAGGAGTCGGAGGAGATTCGCTCGCAGGCCGCTGAGGAAACGGCCGCCGCGCTGGCGGAGGCGCTGCCGGGGGTGCGGGTCGGGCTCATCCATGGACGCATGCCCGGCGCTGTCAAGGAGCAAACGATGGCAGCGTTCAAGGACGGCAAGATTCAGCTGTTGGTGGCCACTACCGTCATCGAAGTCGGTGTGGACGTCCCGAACGCTACCCTCATGGTCATCGAGAACGCCGAGCGCATGGGCCTTGCCCAGTTGCACCAGCTGCGTGGCCGGGTTGGTCGCGGCGCCGCGATCAGCACCTGCGTGCTGTTGTATCGCTCGCCGCTGTCAGCGCTGGCACGCGAACGTCTGCAGGCGATTCGCGAGACTAACGACGGCTTCGAGATTGCGCGCCGCGACCTGGAGTTGCGCGGACCCGGCGAGCTGTTGGGTACGCGCCAGACCGGCCTTGCCCAGCTGCGCGTGGCGGACCTGGTGCGTGATGCGGACCTGCTGCCGCACGTGCAGGAGACCGCGGAGCTCCTGATGAGCACGTATCCGGAGAGTATCATCGCGCTGGCGTCGCGCTGGATAGGCTCCGCCGAACGCTATGGACGCATCGGCTGAGAGCGCCTGATCCGCCGGGATCGCCCTCAGCGCCGGCGCAGGAGAGATAGCGATGGTCATGGCGTCGGCCGATTTCCGCTCCCGAACCCGAAAAGTTACGGATGCCCCGCTGTCCTGGCGGCTCAGCCGCAGGCTGGAAGAGTTTGCACGCCTGGCTCGCTTCGACCGGCCGGTGGGCACCTGGCTGCTGCTGTGGCCGGCACTGTGGGCGCTGTGGATAGCGGGTAATGGCGTGCCCGAGCCGAAGGCCTTGATCGTGTTTGTTCTGGGCGTGGTGGTCATGCGGGCGGCCGGCTGCGTCATCAATGATTTCGCCGATCGCGACATCGACCCGCACGTACGACGCACGCGCGACCGGCCGCTGGCCGCGCGGCGCGTGTCCCCGACCGAGGCGCTGGTGCTGTTTGGCGTGCTGAGTCTGATCGCGTTGTTCCTGGTCAGCCGCCTGAACCTGCTGACCATCAAGCTGGCCGTGATCGGCGCCGTGCTGACGATCTCCTATCCGTTCGTCAAGCGAGTCTTCCCGATGCCGCAGCTGTATCTGGGAATCTCCTTTGGCGGCTGGAGTGTGCCGATGGCGTACGCCGCCGAGACCGGCGGCCTGCCGCGGGTGGCGTGGGTGCTATACATCGCGGCGGTCATCTGGGCGGCGGTTTACGACACCATCTACGCCATGGTCGATCGCGAAGATGATCTGAAGATCGGCGTGCGCTCGAGCGCCATCCTGTTTGCCGACCTGGATCGGCTGCTGATCTGCGTGATGCAGGTCATGATGATCTTCGCGCTGGTCCTGGTGGGTCGTAACCTGCACTTCGGCACCTGGTACTACGGCGGCCTCGCCACCGCATCGGTGCTGTTTGTGTATCAGCAATGGCTGATCCGGCAGCGCGCGCCGGCGTCCTGTCTGCGAGCGTTCACCAACAACCAGTTCGTGGGCATGGTGATCTTCATCGGTATCCTGATGGACTACATCTACGCCCGCGCCGCCTGATTACTTCTTGACCGATTGTCGACTTAAGGGGCGTCGCCGGGTTGACACGAGAGCTCGCAGTCCCGAACATCGATCCGAGCCGCCGGGCGCGTAATCCAGGGAAACTCGACGCATGCTCCACCAGCAGGAAATTCTTCGTGCCGATGCCGATGCCGATGCCGATGCGGTGCGCCACGACTGGTCACGCGAGCAAGTCGAGTGGCTTTTCGCCCTGCCGCTCGCGGATCTGTTGTACGAGGCACAGCGGCTGCACCGTCGACATCATGAGCCCAACACCGTCCAGCTGAGCACGCTGCTGTCCATCAAGACCGGCGGCTGTCCGGAGGACTGCGCCTACTGTCCGCAGAGCGTGCATTATCAGACCGGGCTCGAGCGCTCTGCGCTGCTCGAAGTCGAAGCCGTACGCGAGGCCGCGTTGCGCGCGCGTGCAGCGGGTGCAACCCGCTTCTGCATGGGGGCGGCCTACCGGGCGCCGAAGAGCCGCGAGCTCGCGCTGATCTGCGCGATGGTGCAGGCAGTGCGTGGGCTCGGGATGGAAACCTGCGCGACCCTGGGAATGCTGCAGCCGGAACAGGCGCTGCAGCTCAAGGATGCCGGCCTCGACTTCTACAATCACAATCTCGACAGCTCGCCGGAGTTCTACGCCAGCATCATCAGCACGCGGCGCTTCGATGACCGGCTGGAAACGCTCGCCGCCGTGCGCGCCGCTGGCCTCAAAGTCTGCTGTGGCGGCATCGTTGGCATGGGCGAATCAACAGCCGATCGCGCCGAGATGCTGCGCACGCTCGCGAATCTGCCCGAACATCCTGAGAGTGTGCCGATCAATCAGCTGGTACAGGTTCCAGGCACCCCTTTGCACGGCACGCCGCCCACCGACCCGTTCGACTTCATTCGTACCATCGCGGTCGCGCGCATTCTGATGCCCCGCTCCTGGGTGCGATTGTCTGCGGGGCGGGAGACCATGAGTGATGAGCTGCAGGCGCTGTGTTTTCTCGCGGGCGCCAATTCCATCTTCTATGGAGAGAAGCTGCTGACGACCGGTAATCCCGACGTCTCGCGCGACCAGCAGCTGCTGCAGCGGCTTGGAATGCGCATCTGCACGCCGACCGGTCCGGTGCCCTCCGCCATCACCACAGCGAGCGATGCCGTGGCGGGGCTGCATCGCGATGAAGCGCCGGTCATCTGAACTGCAGGCTGCGCTGAGCGCAATCGATCGGCAGCACCTGAGGCGGACGCGGCGCGAGGTCGAGCGCTTTCCGGATCCGGCCAATCGCACCCTGTTGCATCTGCAGGGACGGGATGTCATCGACTTCAGCAGCAATGACTACCTCGGCCTTGCACATCATCCGGAGGTCGTCGAGGCCATGGCGGCATGCGCAACGCGCTGCGGCGCCGGCAGCGGCGCCGCTCACCTCATTACGGGTCATGGCAGCGAACATGCGCACCTGGAAGAGGAGCTGGCCGCCTACACCGGACGCGAGCGGGCACTGCTGTTCTCCACCGGCTACATGGCGAACCTCGCGCTGCTGTCGACGCTGGCCACGCGGCACGAGAGCGTGATTCTCGATCGACTCTCGCATGCCTCGCTGCTCGACGGTGCACTGCTGTCCGGCGCCCGCCTGCGTCGTTTTGCGCACAACGACAGCGGCGCGGCGGCACGGCTGCTCGCCAACTCGCGGCACCCCGTGGCGCTCCTCGTCACCGAGGGCGTCTTCAGCATGGATGGGGATCTCGCGCCCCTGCCCGAGCTCGCACGACTCGCGCGCGCGTATGATGCCTGGCTGGTGATCGATGACGCACATGGGCTGGGCGTGCTGGGTGCGAGCGGACGCGGCTCACTCGAACATTGGGGTCTCGAATCTGACGCAGTGCCGGTTCTGATGGGAACTCTGGGCAAAGCCTTCGGATCGTTCGGCGCCTTCGTCGCCGGTTCTGCCGATCTGATCGAGCTGCTGCTGCAACGGGCACGCCCCTACATCTACACGACGGCGCTGCCCCAACCGCTCGCCGCGGCGGCGCGCACGGCGCTGCAGATAGCGAAGCGGGACAGCTGGCGACGGGAGCGCGTGCTGGCGCTGTCTGGACTTTTCCGGCTCAGGGCGCAGCAGGCAGGACTGCAGACCGGCGCGGCGCCGACTGCGATTCAGCCGCTGCTGCTCCCGGATGAGCAGAGCGCGTTGACCGCGCAGGAGCGACTATTCGCTGCGGGCTTTGTGGTCGCGGCGATCCGGCCGCCGACCGTGCCCATCGGCCGCTCGCGCCTGCGCATTACGTTGTCGGCGGCACACACCGAAGAGCAGGTGAATGCGCTGGTCAGCGCGCTGGCAGACAGCCTGTCATGAGCTCCATCCATGTCGAAATCAACGGCGCCGGACCCGATCTCGTGCTGCTGCATGGCTGGGCACTCAACCTGCGCGTCTGGGACAGTCTGGTCGAGCAGCTGCGGAGCCGCTTCCGGCTGATCCGGCTCGATCTGCCCGGTCACGGCCGCAGTCCCTGGTTGCCAGGACATCACACGCCCGCTGAGCAAACCTGGCTGATTCACCAGACGCTCGCGGGTATCTCGAGTCGCTACGCGCTGCTCGGCTGGTCGCTGGGTGCGCAGATCGCACTGGATCTGGCCGCCGCGACGCCGGCCCAGGTGGCTGGACTGATCCTCGTCGCGGCGACCCCGAAATTTGCCGCAGCAGAAGACTGGCCGCACGGGGCCGCGCAGGCGGTGCTGGAAAGGTTGCGCGCCTCGTTGCACGAGGATCATCGCCGCGCCGTGAGTGATTTCCTCGATCTGCAGGTGCGCGCTACAGCGGGAGGCGCCGCGGTGCTGCAACAGCTGCGGCAGGCGTTGTTCAACCATGGCGAAGCCGACAGTGCGGCTTTAGCGGCAGCGCTCGAGCGCCTGTCAGTCAGTGATCTGCGCGCCGGCCTCGCCCACGTCTCGGCGCCGGCTCTGGCGATCGCGGGCGAATATGACCGGATCACTCCGCCCGCCGCGACGCGGGCGCTTGCGGCGGCTCTGCCGCTGGCGCGGTTCATTCAGATCGGGCGTGCCGCTCATGCCCCGTTCCTCTCGCACCCGGAGGTGTTTGCAAAGTTGGTCCGGGAATTCCTGCGCTCCCCCCGCGCCTTTGCGCAATGCGGCTCCAGAGGGCGCATCAAGGCACGGGCGCGCAAAAAGATGCGCGCTAACGCGCGGCGCTGAGCCCATGGAAGGCTCCGAGGCGACTTTCAGTCTGGATCGGGCGGCGCTGCGCGCAGCGTTCGATCGCGCCAGCGCCCGCTACGAGGCCAGCGCAGCGCTGCAGGCCCGGGTCGGGCGGGAGTTGTTGAGCCGCCTCGAACCCTTCGGATTTCAGCCGGGTGTCGTGCTCGATCTCGGTTGCGGTACCGGATGGCTCAGCGGTGAGCTCAAGCAACGCTATCGTCGTGCGTCGGTGCTCGCGCTGGATGTCGCACCCGGCATGCTGCGCGAAGCTGCCCGCCATCAGCGCCTGTTCCGACACTTTGCGCGCGTCTGTGGCGATGCCATGCATCTGCCGCTGGCCAGCAGCAGCGTCGATCTGGTGTTCAGCAGCCTGATGCTGCAATGGTGCGAGCCCCTCGATCTGGCGCTCGGCGAGGTGAGACGCGTCCTCAAATCCGGCGGCTTCTTCTGCTTCAGCACGCTGGGCCCGGATACCCTGGCGGAGCTGCGCGCCGCCTGGAGTGCCGCAGATGAATTCAGTCACGTGAACCACTTCATCGACATGCACGATGTCGGCGAGGCGCTGGTGCGCGCAGGCCTGGGCGAGCCTGTGCTCGATGTCGAGCGCGTGCAACTCGGCTATCGCGATGTCATCACCCTGATGCGAGAGCTCAAATCGATCGGGGCGCACAATGTTACCCATGGCAGGCCCCGCGGCCTGACCGGTCGCACGCGGTTGGCAAGGCTGCAAGCGGCGTACGAGCCACTGCGACGGGATGGCGCCCTGCCGGCGACTTATGAAGTGGTTTACGGCGTCGCCTGGGGAACGGAGCGAGTGCCCCAGGCACCGGATGAAGTGCTGATCAGCCCCTCTGCCATCGGTCGGCGAGGGCGTACCCCCGGTGTGGGGAGGCCGGAATGACAGCCGGCATCTTTGTGACGGGCACCGATACCGGTGTTGGCAAGACGCTGTTCGCCGCTGCCCTGACCGCCGCGATCGCGAGACGTGGCGTGCCGGTGGGCGTGATGAAACCCATCGCGTCCGGCTCCGGGCGGACCCCAGCGGGGTTGCGCAATGCGGATGCCCTGGCACTGCTCGCCGCTTGCGGTCGCACCGTCGCTTACGAGCACGTGAACCCGTATTGCTATGAGCCGGCAATTTCCCCGCATATCGCCGCAGAAGAAGCAGGATCCGTCCCGGATCTCCGCAAGATCCGCCGCAGCTACCAGCAGCTCGCGGCGGATTCGCGTTTCATGGTCGTGGAAGGCGCCGGGGGCTGGCTCGCCCCCATTGATAGCAGCCGCGCCATGGCGCAGCTCGCCCTGGAGCTTGCGCTGCCTGTGGTCCTGGTGGTCGGCCTACGCCTGGGGTGCCTGAATCATGCGCACCTCAGTCGCCGCACGATTGCGGCGGATTCCGCCCCGTGGGGTGGTTGGGTTCTGAATCGTATCGAGCCGACGATGGAGCGCGCCGAGGAGAATGTGCGCACATTGATCAGAACGTTCGCCAGCGAGCCGCTCTGCACGATTCCGTGGTCGCCTGGACCCGCCGAGCTTGCGCAAGCCGTGGAGCCCGCGGCCCGTGTTTTGCTGCAGAAGTGCGGAATTGACACACTGTCAGGGACCGGGCAGGCCTCCTCGGGCCACTCACTTGAATAATGAAGGTCCTGCAGTACCATCGATCGGGTGTCGAGACCTCGCGGGCTGTGCAAAGTGGTTCCGGAAGCGCTGCGTATCGTGATCTGTCCCCACTGCTCGCTCAGCTTGCGAGCCGCCATGCTTTTTTTTGGCAGCCTCTGCTGCGTCTCCTTCGCGATCGCAGGCGTGCTGGCCGCGCGCGGCTTCTGGCCTGTGTTGCCGTTCGCTGGTGGCGAGATGCTGCTGCTCGGGTGGGCATTGCGCACGAGCATGCTGCGGCGGCATCACCGCGAGACCATCATCGTGACGGAGTCCGATGTGAGCGTGGAGCTGCGCGATCGCGAACATTCCACTCAACTCGTGTTCCCGCGGCACTGGGCGCAGGTTAAACTGCGCCGCCCCGCATCGCGCCTGCACCCGAGCCGACTGACGATCGAATCGCACGGCCGTCGCTGCGAGCTGGGCAGCTTCCTGACGGAAGCCGAGCGACGCGGCCTGGCGATGCGTTTGCAGAATGCGATCGGACGCATCAACGAATCGCCGTCGCTGGCACCATCCGCGTAAACGCCGCAAACCTGCGGTAACAGACGGCTGGACGTTCGAAGACTTATGAGATTGCGCCTGGCGGGAGCCGGGCGCACAAAGGTTCAACAAGGCAAATGATGATCCGCTCAAACTCTGCTCGGCCCCTGCTTCCGGCCGCAATGCTCGCGCTGGCCCTGGTCACTCAGGCGCACGCCGCCTCGCACCCCTCCGGTTGGGGGCTGCTCAACATGACGCAGGGCGTCACGGCCATCAGCCGCCGCATCTACGACCTGCACATGCTGATCTTCTGGGTCTGTGTGGCCATCGGTGCGGTGGTATTCGGGGCGATGATCTGGTCGATCGTGAATTACCGCAAATCCCAGGGCGCCGTGGCGGACACGACCATGGTGCACAACACCCGCGTCGAGATCATCTGGACTGCGGTGCCCATCGTCATTCTGATCGCCATGGCCGTGCCGGCAGCCCGCACGCTGGTGGATATCGAGGACACGACCAAGACCGAGCTGACCATTAAGATCACCGGTTTCCAATGGGGCTGGAACTACGACTATCTGGATCAGGGTGTCGCCTTCTTCTCGCGCTTGGATCGTCACAGCGATGAGGCGCGCGAGCTCGGCTCCGGAATCGACCCCAACACCGTCGAGCACTACCTGCTCAACGTCGATCATCCGCTGGTGGTACCGGTGGGTACCAAGGTGCGCCTGCTGATTACCGGCGCGGACGTGATTCACTCCTGGTGGGTACCCGCTTTCGGGGTGAAGAAGGACGCGATCCCCGGCTTCGTCAACGAGGCCTGGTTCAACATCGACAGCGACAAGCCCGGTCTGTACCGCGGCCAGTGCGCGGAGCTGTGCGGCCGCGATCACGGCTTCATGCCGATCGTCGTCGACGCCCGCCCGCGCGAAGAGTTCGAGAAGTGGCTGAAAAGTACCGCCGCGGAGCAGAAGCAGGCCGCAGCGCCGGGGGGCGCACCGCCTTCGGCCGCAGCGCCCACTGCACCGGTCGCGGTCAACACGCCCAACAGCTGACCCCGCGCGAACACAGTTTCCGATTACCCAAGCTCCAATTACCCAGCTACGAGATACGCCATGGCCGAGCACCACGCACACGCCGCCGTTCACGATGATCACGACCACAAACCGCAGGGGTGGCGCCGCTGGGTATTCGCCACCAACCACAAGGACATCGGCACGATGTACCTCGTGTTCGCCTGCACCATGTTCTTCATCGGCGGTGCCATGGCCATGGTCATCCGCGCGGAGCTGTTCAAGCCGGGCATGCAGTTCGTGGATCCACAGCTGTTCAACTCGCTGACCACCATGCATGCGCTGATCATGATCTTCGGCGCGATCATGCCGGCCTGGACGGGGCTCGCGAACTGGATGGTCCCGATGCAGGTTGGCGCGCCCGACATGGCCCTGCCGCGCCTCAACAACTTCAGCTTCTGGATTCTGCCCTTTGCCTTCACGCTGCTGCTGGGCACCCTGTTCGTCCCCGGCGGCGCGCCGGCGGGCGGCTGGACCATGTATCCGCCGCTCATGCTGCAGAATGGCGCCTGCTTCCCGATGGTCATCTTCGCCATCCACATGATGGGAGCGTCCTCGATCCTCGGGGCGATCAACGTGGTCGTGACCATCCTCAACATGCGCGCCCCGGGCATGACGCTGCTGCGCATGCCGCTGTTCGTGTGGACCTGGCTCATCACCGCCTACCTGCTGATCGCCGTGATGCCGGTGCTGGCGGGGGCGGTCACGATGCTGCTCACCGATCACTTCTTCGGCACCACGTTCTTCACCGCCGCGGGCGGCGGCGACCCGGTGATGTTCCAGCACATCTTCTGGTTCTTCGGCCATCCCGAGGTGTACATCCTGATCCTGCCGGCGTTCGGCATCGTCTCGGAGATCATCCCGACTTTCTCGCGCAAGCCGCTGTTCGGCTACGAGGCCATGGTCTACGCGACCGCCTCGATCGCGTTCCTGTCCTTCATCGTGTGGGCGCACCACATGTTCACCGTGGGCATGCCGCTCGCCGCGCAGCTCTTTTTCATGCTCTCGACGATGCTAATCGCCATTCCCACGGGTGTGAAGGTGTTCAACTGGACGGCGACCATGTGGAAGGGCTCGCTCAGCTTCGAGCCACCGATGTTGTTTGCGCTCGCTTTTCTCTTTTTGTTCACCCTCGGCGGCTTCTCGGGCCTGATGCTCGCCATCGTGCCGGCGGACTATCAGTACCAGGACACGTATTTCGTCGTGGCGCACTTCCATTACGTGCTGGTGCCCGGCGCCGTCTTCGGCATCATGGGCGGCGTGTACTACTGGCTGCCGAAGTGGGTCGGGCGCATGTACGACATGCGTCTTGCCAAATGGCACTTCTGGCTGTCCGCGATCTTCGTCAATGTGCTGTTCTTCCCGCAGCACTTCCTCGGACTCGCCGGCATGCCCCGCCGCATTCCGGACTACGCCGTGCAGTTCACCGACTGGAACATGGTGTCCTCGATCGGCGGGTTCGGCTTCGGTCTGTCACAGTTGCTGTTCCCCTACCTGATCTGGAAGTGCGTGCGCTCCGGGGTGCCGGTACGGGAGAACAAGCCGTGGGAAGGTGCGCACGGGCTCGAGTGGGAGTTGCCGTCGCCTGCGCCCTACCACTCCTGGCAGACACCGCCCTCGGAGGCCGTCATCGCCAAGGGTGCCTTTCACTGATCGCGCGCTCGCGACAGTGACTTTCACCGGTGAACATGTCAGCCCCCATCGACTCGCTGCGGCGTAAGAAGGTGCGCCGCACGGCGCTCATCTGCGGCCTGATTGCCGCGGCCTTCTACGTGGGCTACATCATCATGGCCGTGCTACGCGTGAACCCATGAGCACTGCCTCGCGTCCGCATCTCAGCCTGACGCTGAAACTGCTCGGCATCGCGCTGGGAAGCTTCGCGTTCGGTTGGGCGCTGGTGCCGCTCTACAACGTCATGTGCAGTATCACCGGCTATGGCGACCAGAAGCAGCTGCTGCGGCAGGTCAAGGTGCTCGAGCACCCCGATCCGAGCCGCACGATTACGGTGGAATTCCTGGCCAACGTGGCGAGCGCGGGCGAGTGGGACTTCCGCCCGGAGAAGCGCACCATCGATGTGCATCCCGGACAGCTGTATTCGGCCGAGTTCTTCGCTCACAACCTGACGGGGCGCGATACCATCGCCCAGGCGGTGCCCAACATCGCCCCCTCGCGCGTGGCGGCCTACTTCCACAAGACCGAATGTTTCTGCTTCTCGCCGCAGCACTTCGCCGTGAACGAGCAGCGCGACATGCCGGTCCGTTTCATCATCGACCCGGCGCTTCCCAGTTTCATCGACCGCATCACTCTGGCCTACACGTTTTATGACGAGTCCTCGCGGGTCTCCGCGCGCTAGGACATCCCGGCAGGAAATGCAGCACCATGGCAAACGTACACGCTCCTGACAGTACCGCTTACTACATCCCGCATGACAGCCGCTGGCCGATCACCGGCTCGGTGGCGCTCTTCACATTGATGCTGGGTGCCATCGTCTATCTCAACGACTGGAGCGGCAGCTGGGTGTTCATCCCGGGCGCAGCACTGCTGGTTTTCATGTTCTTCGGTTGGTTCTCGACCGTCATCGATGAAAACCAGCGCGGTATCTACAACCTGCAGGTCGATCACTCCTTCCGTATGGGAATGATGTGGTTCATCTTCTCCGAGGTGATGTTCTTTGCCGCGTTCTTCGGTGCGCTGTTCTATGCGCGGACGCTGTCGGTGCCGTGGCTGGGAGGTCAGGGCGTCAAGATGTTCAGCAACTTCGTGCTCTGGCCACAATACGAGGGCGCCTGGCCCACCAACGGCCCGGCGCACGTCGGTGGCCGTGCCGATTCGAGCTTCAATGTCATTCCGGCATTCAGCCTGCCCGCGGTCAACACTGCGATCCTGCTCACGAGTGGTGTTACCGTAACGATTGCGCATCACGCTTTACGCGCCGGCCAACGCAGCACGCTGGCGGTGTTCCTGGCGCTCACCTTCCTGTTAGGTTTCTGCTTCGTCGGCCTGCAGGCGCACGAGTATGGCGAAGCCTATCGCGAGCTCGGCCTGCGCCTGTCGACCGGCATCTACGGATCGACTTTCTTCATGCTCACCGGCTTCCACGGTCTGCATGTCACGATCGGCGCGATCATGCTGCTGGTCATCTGGCTGCGAGTACTGCGGGGGCACTTCACTCCCGACCGGCACTTTGCCTTCGAGGCGGTGGCCTGGTACTGGCACTTCGTGGACGTGGTCTGGCTCGGCCTGTTTATATTCGTCTACTGGCTTTAGATCGCCGGTGGACAAGATCGCCGCTGGCTCAGGATCAGTGCGGCGTCGGGCCCGGCGGGCTGAGCCCATGCGGTGTGATCAGCCCGAAATACCAGGCGATCATCAGCAGGATGAACAACGCTATGGAGAGCCCGACGCGCAGGGTCAGGGCACGCGCAAAGCGGCGCGGATCGGCAGTTGAGCTGCGGGTCAGGTAATACAGCGCAGAGCCCAGGCTGGCGATGATTGCCGCGAGCGCGGCGAGTATGAGAAGTCGGACACCAGTGTTCATGCGCGTGTGCGCCAGCTTATAGGATTGGGCTTCGATCGTGCCGCGGCTGCGCCTTCCTGGAGAGCGGGTGTTTGCACCGTCCTGGGGCTTTACCCTGTTGACGGTGGCCCTGTGTGCCCTGTTCCTCGCACTCGGCCGCTGGCAATGGCACAAGGGCAACCTGCGGCAGCAGGAGTGGGATCGCTTCGCGCACGGTACCGATACGGTGGTGCCGCTGGGTGCCCGCCCCAGCGGTGCGCTGCCGCGCTTTCAGCGAGTGCGTGTGGAGGGAAGCCTGGATGGCGCGCACCAGTTTCTCCTCGACAACCGCAGCTACAACGGCCGCCCGGGATATGAAGTGCTGACGCCGCTGATCCGACGGATGGGTGCGCCTGTGCTCATCGATCGCGGCTGGGTACCTTTCCTCGGCATCCGGGCGCAGCTTCCGGACATCGCACTGCCCGCGAGCGGGGAAGTGCAGTTGACGGGGCGGATCGCCGAGCTGCCGAGTCCGGGTCTGGCGAGCGGGCGCGCCCCGCCGGCCGGCTCGGCATGGCCCAAGGTCACCACGTTCCCCAGCATGCTCCAGCTCAGCACGGCCCTCGGTGCGGATCTCGAGCCCCGGATGATCCTGCTCGATGCGAATAGCGGTCCCGGCTATACGCGCAATTGGCAGCCCCCCGGCATGGAGCCGATCCGCCACTGGTCATATGCGGTGCAGTGGTGGGCGTTCGCCGTACTCCAGCTCGGTCTGTGGATCGGTCTGAATCTGCGCAGGACGAGACCTGCCTCATGAGTACGAGTGACACGCAGCTGCGCGCGCGTAATCTGCGCACCCTGTCGCTGCTCGCCGGCCTGTTCCTGCTGCCGCTGCTGCTCGCCTTCTGTACCTACTACGCCAGTGGCTGGCGGCCCGCGGCTCACAGCAATCACGGCGAGCTCATCCAGCCCGTGCGGCCGCTGCCGCCGGTCGATCTGCCGGTGCCTGCGGATTGGCCGCGTTCCTCCGAGCCGCTCTTCCATGGCAAATGGTCACTGCTGTATGTCGGCTCCGGTGGCTGCGACAGTGGCTGTCGGCAGGCGCTGTATGTCATGCGGCAGACCCGGCTTTCCCTCAACAACGACGCGACGCGGGTCGTGCGCGTGTTCCTCGTCTCCAGCGACTGCTGCGCGGTGCAGGGATTGAAGGCAGAACAGGCTGGCCTGCTGCTGGAGGATGGCAGCGGCCCGGCCGGTGCGCCGCTGCTCGCCGCGATTCCTGCAGACCGCCAACACACGCTGTTCATCGTCGACCCGCTGGGTAACCTGATGATGCGTTACGATGCACGCCGCGAGCCCAAAGGCCTGCTGCAGGACCTGAAGAAGCTGCTCTCGCTATCCCACATCGGCTGAATGCCGCAACGTCGCTCGTCCCGGTAACCCATCCGATGCAGCAGTCTGGCTCCGATTCCGCCGCGCCTCTTACGCGCTGGATGCGCCGCCTCGCGCTCGCGGGGCTGCTGCTGTGCTTCGTCGTCGTCGTGTTGGGTGCCTACGTGCGCCTGACGGCTGCGGGTCTGGGCTGTCCCGACTGGCCGGGCTGCTACGGGCATCTCTCGCCCGTGGGCGCGCAGCAAAGCACGACGGCGCAGAACGCCTTCCCCTCGCGGCCCCTGGATGTCGGCAAGGCCTGGCGCGAGATGATTCATCGCTACGCGGCCTCGACTCTGGGACTCATCATCGTGGCGCTCGCCGTCCTGGCGGTGGCCATGCGGCGGCTTACCCCTATCAGGGTGCCGCTCGCACTGGTGCTGCTCGCCACGGTACTGGTTCAGGGCATGCTGGGCATGCTCACGGTGACCTGGCAGCTCAAGCCGCTGATCGTCACCGGCCACCTGCTCTTCGGGCTGACGACGCTCAGCCTGCTTTGGTGGTGGTGGCTCAGCCTCGCCGATCAACCTCGGGTTGCAACCGCTCCGGCGACCACGCCAGCCAGGGGCCAGGGCATCGGATCCCGGGACGGACCGGTGCGGGCACTCGTGGTGGCGGCGCTCGTGGCGCTCGGCTTGCAGATCGCACTGGGTGGCTGGACGAGCAGTAATTACGCCGCGATCTCCTGCCCGGATTTCCCCACCTGTCAGGGCCAATGGTGGCCACCGAGCGACTATCACAGCGCCTTCCTGCTCTGGCGAGGACTGGATATCAACTATGAAGGCGGCATCCTCGCAGGTCCCGCGCGCATCGCCATCCACCTCACGCATCGCCTCGGTGCCCTTGGGGTCACGCTGCTGCTGCTGACCGCTGCCTTCACCGTGCTGGCGCGATGCCCGCGGCCGGCCGCGCGCGTGGCGGCCGTGGCAGTACTGCTCGCGCTTGGCCTGCAACTGACCCTTGGCATCTCCATGGTGATCCGCGGCTTCCCGTTAGGGCTTGCTACCGCCCACACCGCTGGGGCGGCGTTGCTGCTGCTGAGTGTGATCGCCCTGCTGCGCGCCGTGTCCTCCGCGCCCCCCGCGCCTGATCCTTTCTGCTAGTCTCGCGCGCTGCCACAACACGCACGTGCCGGGGTGCTGCGCCCGACGGCCGGGGGGAAAGACATGGCATCCGGAGAGCTGCTGCAGCAGATCCTGATCAAGAACCAGAAAGAGCTGCTGGCCGACTGGGTGCAGAATCAGCTTGCCACCGATACCGTGCGGCTGGACCTCATAAAGGAGTCCGAGCTGCGCGAGCAGTCGCGCGAATTTCTAGCGCTGCTGAACGCGGCGGTGGACGCCGCGAATACCATCCGTCTGGCCGGTCCCGCGTGGGACTCGGTGCGGGAATTCCTGCAGGGCATCTCCCGCTCCCGCGCCTTGCAGGGTTTCAGCCCCAGTGAGACGGCCACCTTCGTGTTCTCGCTGAAACAACCGCTGTTTGCTCGTCTGCGCGCGGAAGCGGGCAAAGATGCACAGGCCGTAGCCGATGAGCTGTGGTACTCGACTCAGCTGCTCGACAGGCTCGGCCTGTACACGACCGAGATGTTTCAGAAGAGTCGCGAAGAGGTCATCGCGCGCCAGCAGCAGGAGATGCTCGAGCTATCGACCCCGGTCGTGAAGCTCTGGGACAACATTCTCGCCCTGCCGCTGATCGGCACGCTGGACAGCGATCGCACGCAAGTGGTGATGGAGAGTCTGCTGCAGAAAGTGGTCGAGACCGGAGCGGCGATCGCCATTATCGACATCACGGGTGTGCCGACCGTCGATACCCTGGTGGCGCAGCATCTGCTCAAAACCGTGGCGGCCGCGCGGCTCATGGGGGCGGACTGCATCATCAGCGGCATCCGGCCGCAGATTGCACAGACCATCGTGCACCTGGGTGTGAACCTCTCCGAGGTCACGACCAAGGCCACTCTGGCCGATGCGTTCCTGGTCGCCCTGCGCCGCACCCAGGCCTCGCTGCCGAAGGCCGGCTCGGGTTGAGGGACCGGCATGGACCGCATCCCCATTCTCAAAATGGGCCAGTTCCTGCTGGTCACCATCCAGGTGGACATGCACGACCGGCTGGCGCTGCAGCTCCAGGACGACCTGACCGCACGTATCGTCGCGCACCGCGCGCGCGGTGTGCTGATCGACATCTCGGCGCTCGAGATCGTCGACTCCTTCATCGGTCGCATGATCAGCAACATCGCAGCGATGGCGCGCGTGCTGGATGCCGAAACGGTGGTGGTCGGCATGCAGCCCGCCGTCGCCATTACGCTCGTCGAGCTCGGGCTGTCACTGGAAGGCGTGCGTACCGCGCTGAATATCGACAAGGGCATGTCCCTGCTGCAGCAGAGCGTGGCCGCAGGTCCCTGAAGCAGGCCGTACGTGATCAAGGACGCCGGCAACGGGGGCGGCCCGGACCCCATCCTGCCGATCCGCTCGCAGGAAGACATCGTGCGGGTGCGTCAGGCGACCCGCGAGCATGCCCAGGCTCAGGGCTTTTCGCTCGTGGATCAGACCAAACTGGTGACGGCGGCCAGTGAACTGGCGCGCAATACCCTCGACTACGGCAATGGCGGCGAAGTGCAGATCGCCCGCCTCAACTCCGGGGCACGCAAGGGCTTGCGCCTCACGTTCGTCGATCACGGGCCGGGCATTCCGGATGTCGAGCTGGCGCTGAAGGACGGGTACTCCACCGGCGGCGGCCTCGGGCTCGGATTGAGTGGCGCGCGCCGGCTCTCGAATGAATTCACGATCGATTCGGCTCCGGGCAAGGGCACCCGGATCATGATCGCCCGGTGGCGCTGAGCGCCTGCGAGGCACCGTGTTGCCCACTCAGATACGCGTGGCCATCGGCGACCGCAGCGAGATCGGTGCCGCCCGGCGTGCCGCCGCCGAGCTGGCCCAGGGCCACCAGTTCGATGCGACGCAGGCGGGCAAGGCCTCGCTGTGTGTCACCGAGGCGGCCACGAACATTTTCAAACATGCCGGCCACGGAGAGGTGCTGCTGCGCATCCTCGAACGCTCAGGCACATTCGGGCTCGAGCTGCTGGCCCTGGACGCAGGGCCGGGAATTGCCAACCTTGCCGGCAGCCTGCGCGACGGAGTTTCCACCGCCGGCAGCCCGGGGACGGGTCTCGGAGCGCTGGCGCGTGCCTCCGATAACTTCGAGCTCTATGCCCCGGCCGGTTGCGGCACGGCTCTGCTGGCAGAGATCTGGTCGCGGCCGGTGCCGCCGCCGCCTCTGCAGATCGGGGCGGTCTGCATCCCTAAACCGGGCGAAAGCGTCTGTGGGGACTCATGGGCCATGGCGAGTGCAGGCCACGGCAGCCACGTCTTCATGGTGGCCGATGGACTCGGCCATGGCACCGAGGCCGCCCGGGCTTCGATCGCCGCCACCCAGGTGCTGACGCGCCGGCCCGGTGATGCACCGGCGCAGCTGATCGAGACCTGCCATCGGGCGCTCGCCGCCACGCGCGGCGCCGCGGTGGCGGTGGCACGCCTCGCCGCATCCGAGCGCACGGGCAGCTTCGCAGGCGTCGGCAATATTGCCGCCCGTATCGAGCTGCCGACGAGCCGCCGTCAGCTGGTATCCCATAACGGCACGCTGGGCCATACGCTGCGCCGGGTACAGCAGTTCGAATTCGCCTTCGAGCCCGCCGCGGTGCTGATCCTGCACAGTGACGGAATGAACACGCACTGGAATCTGGCAGACTACCCGGGACTGGCCCAGCGTCATGCGGGCCTGATCGCAGGGATCCTCTACCGTGACCATCGACGCGGTCGGGACGATGTTACGGTCCTGGTCATCCGCAACCAGGATGCACAGACGACACCAGGCACACTGCCCCCCATGACATGAGCACCAGGCTGCTGACCGTCGCGCTTCGCTTCGAGCAGGATGTCGTCGTGGCGCGGCAGCGCGCCCGACAACTGGCCGGTTTGCTCGGCTTCGACGGCCAGGCGCAGACCCGCATCGCAACCGCGGTGTCGGAGATCGCCCGCAACGCCTTCCGCTATGCGCAAGGCGGCAAGGTCGAGTTCGGTCTGGAAGGGCAGAGCGCACCACAGCTGCTGCTGATCCGGGTGGTCGATGAAGGTCCCGGCATCCGCGATCTGGAGCGCATCCTCAGTGGCGAATACCGCTCGCACACGGGCATGGGCCTTGGGATCCTGGGCGTGCACCGCCTGATGGACCAGGTGCAGATCAGCTCCGGCCCCGGCCGTGGTACCGATGTGCTGTTGACGAGGATTCTCCCGGCGCGGGCACCGCTGGTTACCGCGGCGGCCCTGAGCCGCATGCTGCAGGAGTTGAGCAGCAAACCGCCGGCGGGCGCGGTCGAGGAAATCCAGGAGCAGAATCGCGAGCTGGTACGCACCCTGGCAGAGCTGCGCGAGCGGCAGGATGAGCTGCTGCACCTGAACCGCGAGTTGCAGGACACCAACCGCGGCGTCGTGGCTCTGTATGCCGAGCTGGATGAGAAGGCCGATCATCTGCGGCGCGCGGATGAGATGAAATCGCGCTTCCTTTCCAACATGAGCCACGAATTCCGCACACCGCTGCACTCCATCCAGGCCCTGTCGCGCCTGCTGTTGAATCGCACCGACGGCGAGCTCACCACCGAGCAGGACAAGCAACTGCGCTTCATCGGCAAGGCAGCCGATGACCTCACGGCGCTGGTAGACGATCTGCTGGATCTCGCCAAGATCGAGGCGGGCAAGATCGATGTGCGCCCGATCGAGTTCAGCGCGGGCAACCTGTTCAGCGCGCTGCGCGGCATGTTGCGTCCGCTGCTCGTGGGCGACAGCGTGCGGCTGGTGTTCGAGGAGCCCGACCCGCCGCTGGAGCTGTTCAATGACGAAGGCAAAATCTCGCAGATCCTGCGCAACTTCATCTCCAACGCCATCAAGTTCACCGAGCGGGGCGAAGTGCGGGTGAGCGCGGCGCGCACCGCGGATGGGCGCTCGGTCCGTTTCAGCGTCGCGGACAGCGGCATCGGTATCAGTCCGGCAGACCAGGAACGTATCTTCGAGGAATTCACCCAGGTGCAAAGCGCATTGCAGGCGCGCGTCAAGGGCACCGGGCTGGGTCTGCCCCTATGCCGGCGCCTCGCCAGGTTGCTGCACGGCGAGGTGGGCGTGCAGAGTGAGCTGGGAGTGGGCTCGGTTTTCAGCGCGACGCTGCCCTCGCACTATGAGGAGCAGCTTGCAGCGCTCGCGCCAGCGCCCGAAGTCGCAGTTGACAGCGCGCGTCTGCCGGTCCTCATTGTCGATGACGACGCGGAGCACCGGCATGTCATGGAGAAATACCTGCGGCCAACACGCTACCAGCCCGTGGGCGCGCGCAGTCTGCGGGAAGCCCGTGAGTTAATGCGCCAGGCGCGGCCTCAGGCGATCATCCTGGATATCATGCTACGCGGGGAAGATACCTGGCACTGGCTGAGCGAGCTCAAGAGCCAGCCCGAGACGGCCGCCATCCCGGTAATCGTGGTCACCACCGTCGAGGATGAGCGCAAGGGCCTGGCACTCGGTGCCGATGCCTATTGCCTGAAACCGGTGAGCTCGGCCCAGCTGCTGGCGCGACTGGACGAGCTCACGGCCCGATGTGTGCTCGTGATCGATGACGATCCGGGCGAGCGCTATCTCATGCAGAAGCTGCTGAGTGCGGCGCATACCTGTGTGCTGGAGGCGAGTGATGGTCGCAGCGGGCTCGCGATCGCCCGCCGCGCACGCCCCGCGATGATCTTTCTGGATCTGCGTCTGCCGGATCTCGGCGGAGAGCAGATTCTCGAATCATTGCGTGCGGATGCCGAGCTGCACGAAGTACCAGTGGCCGTCGTCACCTCAGCGCATCTGTCCCGCGAGGAGCGCGCACGCCTGGAGAATCTCGCGCAAGCCGTCCTGCAGAAGAGTGAGATGAATGCCGACCGCGCACGGGCGCTGCTGGCCTCCAACGGTCTTTAAGCTGACATGAGCAGTCGCATCACCATCCTGAACGTCGATGACACGCCTGCGCTGCGCTACGGCAAGACCCGCACGCTGCAGGCCGCCGGCTACGATGTGGTGGAAGCAGACACCGGCGCGACCGCCCTGCGCCTGGCGCGTGAACTGCAGCCCGAGCTGGTGTTGTGCGACGTGAAGCTGCCGGACATGAGCGGCATCGACGTCTGCCGCCAGCTGAAGGCCGACCCCGTGACCGCGACGGTGCCGATCATTCAGATCTCGGCGACCTTCATCACCGAGCAGCATCAGCAGGAGGGGCTGCGCGGCGGCGCGGATATCTATCTCACCGAGCCACTGGAGCCCAAGGTACTGGAGACGGTGGTACAGGTGTTGTTACAGCTACGACGCACCGAGGCGGGACTGAAGCAGACCGAAGCGCGCTGGCAGCGCCTGGTGGATTCCAACGTGGTGGGCGTGGTCATCGTCGAGGATGGCCGCATCATGGAGGCCAATGAGCGCTTTCAGGCCATGGTGGGCTATGACGCGACCGAGCTCACCCAACTCACCGTCACCGACATCACTCCCGCGGAGAGTCATCCCCAGACGCAGGCCGCGCAGCGCGACGTGCTGACAGTCGGCTCATGTGCGCCGTTCGAGAAGCGCTACACCCGCAAGGATGGCAGAACGACCACCGCCGTGGTGAGCGCGGTGTTGATCGACGAACGACGGCGCCGCTGGCTCGCACTGGTGCTCGATGTGAGTGAGCGCCAGCGGATCGAGGCGGAGCGCGAAGAGGCGCTGCGCCGCGAGCAGCTCGCCCGCCAGCAGGCCGAGGAGGCGACACGACTCAAGGACGACTTCCTCGCCAATCTGTCGCACGAGCTGCGCACACCGATGAACATCATCATCGGCTGGGCGCACCTGTTGCGCAACGGCCCGTTGTCCGAGGAGCAAAAGAATCGTGCCACGGAGGCGATCGAGCGCGCCGCGCGCAGCCAGGCGCAGCTGATCGAAGACCTGCTCGATGTATCGCGCATCGTGACGGGCAAGTTCCGCCTGCAGATGCTCGATGTGAAGCTCGGCATGGTAGTGAAGTCTGCGGTAGACAATCTGCGCCTGGTGGCCAGCACGAAGCAGATCACCGTTAACCTGTCGCAGGAGGCGCCGGGCGCCAGGGTTCGCGGCGACCCGGATCGCCTGCAGCAGGTGTTCTGGAACCTGCTCAGCAACGCGGTGAAATTCACGCCCGCCGAAGGCTGCGTCGATGTACGGCTGTACGTCGAGGGGTCGCAGGTGCTGGTCAGCGTGACCGATACCGGCGTCGGCATCGCCACCGATTTCCTGCCGCACGTGTTTGATCGCTTCCGCCAGGCGGATAGCACCAGCACCCGCCAGCACACCGGCATGGGGCTCGGCCTTGCGATCGTACGGCATGTCGTGGAGCTGCACGGCGGTACGGTGCGGGCCGACAGTGCCGGCGAGAATGCCGGTTCCACCTTCACGGTGTCACTGCCACTGCTGGCAGCGGAGCGCGCGCTCGGACCGGGCGACGTCCACAACGCCGGCCGCGTGAGCGCATCGGGTGGCGCGACGGTGCGACCTTCCAACCCCTGGCGCGTTCTGTTGGTTGACGACGATGAGGACGGACGCGAGGTGACGGTCGCGGGACTGCAGCGCGCCGGATTTGAGCTGCGCGCCGTGAGCACCGCAGCGCAGGCTCTGGCGCTGCTCGATCACTGGTTGCCGGATGTGATCGTCTCGGACATCGGCATGCCCGGCATGAATGGCTATGAGTTCATGCGGGCCCTGCGAGCGCGCCCGCCGGAGCGGGGCGGACGCGTCGCGGCGCTCGCGCTCACGGGATTTGCCCGTCTCGAGGATGCCGTGCAGGCGCGCGACAGCGGTTTCCAGGGACATCTTGCCAAGCCCATCAGCTCGGAGGATCTGGCGGCGGCCGTCGCGCGGTTGCAGCAGAGCACGGCCGCGGAACAACCATGAACGCGCCTGACCTGCCGGCCAGGGCGCCGGCGATATGGCGGCGCTATCTGGAGCTGACCAAGCCGCGGGTCGTGGCCCTGATTGTCTTCACGGCCATAGTGGGCACGCTGCTCGCAAGCCCGGGAGTCCCGCCGCTCGATGCCTTGTTGTTCGGCAACCTCGGCATTGCACTCGCCGCGTCCTGCGCGGCCACTCTCAACCACGTTCTGGACCGGCGCATCGATGAGCAGATGACGCGCACGCGCGGCCGACCCCTGCCGGCCGGGAATCTCACGGAGAGGCAGGCCCTGTGGTTCGCAGCGCTGCTCGGGATCGCGGCAATGGCTGATCTGGCCTTCCTGGTCAACCTCCTGACAGCCGTGCTGACCTTGCTCTCGCTGATCGGTTATGCCGTGATCTACACGGTATGGTTGAAGCGCGCCACCTCGCAGAACATCGTGATCGGCGGGGCCGCCGGGGCAGCGCCGCCGGTGTTGGGCTGGACGGCGGTCACCAACAGCGTCGATCCGAACGCGCTGCTGCTGTTCCTCATTATCTTCGTCTGGACGCCGCCGCACTTCTGGGCACTGGCCATCGCCAGGCGTGAGGACTATGCGCGCGCCGGCATTCCCATGCTGCCCGTCACGCACGGAGTCGAGTACGCGCGGCTGCACGTGTTGTTGTATACGGTGCTGCTGGCGTTGGTGACCTTCATGCCCTACCTCACGCGCATGAGCGGACTGCTGTACCTCGCAGCTGCCATCGTGCTGAATATCGGCTTCCTGTATTACGCGCTGGCGCTGAAGATCACCGCGCGCCAGGAGCTGCCGATGAGAGTCTTCAAGTTCTCGGTGCGCTACCTGATGTGGCTGTTTGCCGCACTGCTGGTCGATCACTACCTGCCGAAGTAGCGGCACGATCTGCGCCAATCTGCTGCCGCGCAAGGGCGCTCAGCTGTTGGAACGCGTCAGCGTCAACTGCCAGGAGTAGAGGCGCCGCTCGTTCAACAGCAGCATGCCTGCCGACTGATAATGAGTGGCATCGGTCTGGGTCAGATGCTCGGAGCCATGATAGCCGAGGGCACCGCAGGTGTAGACACTCAGGATGGTATTGCCCACCACCGCGAACGTGCCGCTCAGCTTTCCCAGTGTTGAGTTTTCCGAGGTCCATTTGAGCGTACAGCCGTCCCGCCCCGGCGGCTGAATGGTGTAGGCGCTGACGAATTCCACCGGCGGCGAGCCCAGCACCTGCAGGGTGCCGCATAGCAGCCAGCATTCCGGGCGGTGCGCGATGACGGTACGGCCCTGGGCCTCGAGCGGCTCGCCGTCCTCGCGCCAGAACGTGCCTCTGGAGCTCCAGACTCCAGGATCAAACAGGAACGTATGCATCATGCCGGCTGCTCCCATGCGCTGCAGCCGAAGCCCCAGTTCGCTGCCCTGCGGCCGCCGCGCCGACGCATTATGGCGCGATGCTGCCAATAGCGGTACGGTGCAGCCCTGCCCCGCGACTCGCGCAACTCGGGACGGCTGTCATGTTGATCGAACGCATCTGGTCCGGAAACAGCTATCGGAATTTCCACTACCTCATCGCCTCGGCTGAGACCGGCGAGGCGCTCGCCATTGATCCGCTCGAGTGGCGGCTCTGTCTGGACAAGGCGCGCGCGCGCGGTTGGCAGATCACGCAGATCCTCAACACTCATGAGCACCGCGACCACACCGGTGGCAATGCCGGGCTGGTCAAAGCCACGGGGGCGAAGCTGCTGGCCCACGCGGCAGCAGCGCAACGCATTGGCGGCGTCGATCGCGGGCTGGCGAAAGGCGATGTGATCCGCATCGGTCGCGACGTCGAGCTCGAATGCCTGGATACGCCGGGTCACACCTTGGCACACGTCTGTCTGTTCGCGCATGCCGCCCAGCCGGCGCTGTTCTGCGGCGACACACTCTTCAACGCGGGCGCCGGTAACTGTCACAACGGCGGTGATCCGGCGCGCCTGTATGAGACCTTCAGCATCCAACTGTCGCAGCTGCCTGATGCCACGCGCATCTACCCGGGACATGAGTATCTGGCACGCAATCTGGAGTTCACCCTCGATCGCGAGCCCGACAATGCGGCGGCCAGTGGCCGGCTGCAGGCTGCCCGTGCGCTCGAGCCGGCGGATATGCCCGTCATGACCCTGGGGGAGGAGAAGCTCTGCAACACCTTCCTGCGGCTCGGCAGTCGCACGCTGCTGGAACGGTTGCGCGCAAGTTTTCCGCACCTGAGCACCAAGCCGGAGCCCAGAGAGGTGTTCCTGCGGCTGCGCGAGTTGCGCAACCGCTGGTGAGCACGGCGGATGTGCTGCGGCAGGCGCAGCGGCAGGCGTTGCGAGGCTGCGGCAGGCACTGCGGGCGTGGGGCTATTGCGGCCGCTGCGCGAGCGGCACGTGACCAGGCTGTGCCGCCACGCGTTCCAGCCAGGCCCGCACTGCAGGATAGGGCTGCAACGGGAGACCTCCTTCGGGCGCAACGTGCGTGTAGGCATACAGCGCGATGTCCGCAATGCTGTAGCGCCGGCTGACGAAAAAGGACTCGCGGCTAAGGTGCGCCTCCATGACCTGGAGTGCGGCGCGCCCGCGGCCCTGACGCTCGACCAACTCGGCGCGGCGCGGTGAGTCGGCCGGTAAGTGCTTGAGGATGAAGCGCGGCGTCGCCACGTAGGGCTCGTGACTGTACTGCTCGAAGAACATCCATTGCAGCAGCTGCGCGCGCGCCAGTCGCCCCGGCGGGATGAAGGGTGTGTCCTCGGCGAGATACCACAGGATGGCATCGGATTCCGCGAGGCAGGTGCCATCGGCGAGCTCCAGCGCCGGTATACGGCCATTCGGGTTTTTCGCCAGGAACTGCGGCGTGCGGGTGGCGCCGGCCAGAATATCCAGCTCCACCCACTTGTAGG
This sequence comes from uncultured Pseudomonadota bacterium, assembly GCA_963839055.1. GTDB lineage: Bacteria > Pseudomonadota > Gammaproteobacteria > Steroidobacterales > Steroidobacteraceae > 13-2-20CM-66-19. The sequence goes on from CAWITP010000001.1 coordinate 863,904, forward strand.
GCTGCTGCAGCTGCGCAAGCAACAGCCTGATCTTGTACCCATTGCCCGAATCCAGGTAGTCATACAGCGTGCACATCACTGGCCTCCTGTAGGGTAATCTGCCCGCCGTCGCTCCGACTGACAACTGGCTGCTCATGTACTCGAACTTCTACCGGCGCAGCTTTGCGATTGCCACCACGCTGATTCTTGGCTGGGCGGCGCTGCGGATCCTGCGACCGTTGTGGGCCACGCTCGTGTCCGCGGCGGTGTTGGCCTTCCTGCTCTATCCCCTGCATGAACGTCTGACCGCGCGGCTGCGTGGACGTGGGTCGGCCTCGGCGGGAATTCTGACCGCATTGACACCTTTCTGCGTGTTCGCGCCCCTCGCCATTATGGGCGTGGTGTTCGCACGCCAGGTTGCCAACATCATCTCGAAGCTGTCGGGCACGACGCTCACCTATCCCGCGCTGCTGCAGCAGCTCGAATCCATTCCGGTGGCGGGTAGCGCGCTGCAATGGATCCGCGATACTGCACCGGTGAGCGCCGCGCAGATCAAGGACTGGCTGATGGAGGGGGCACAGTCCATGCTGAAATCCGCAGCCTCGATGAGCGGCAACTTTGCCCTCGGCATCATGGGGTCACTGGTGGGCTTCTTCATGATGCTGTTCCTGCTGTTCTTCCTGCTGCGCGACGGCCGTGCGATGATCGAGCGGCTCACCGCCTTCATCCCGATGGAGCCCCAGCCGCGCGCCAGGCTGCTGGAGTATCTGGGCGCGGTGACCCGCGCGGTGGTGTTCGGCTCGGTGGCCACGGCGCTCATCCAGGGCGTGTTGGTGGGTGTTGGTTTCGCATTCGTAGGCCTGCCCTCACCAGTGGTGTTCGGCGTGCTGGCGACGATCGCCGCCTTTCTCCCGGCCGGGTCGGCGATCGTGCTGGTGCCCGCGGTGCTGTACCTGTTCTTCGATGGCCGCTGGGGTGCGGGCATCTTTCTCGCTGCCTGGAGTGCCGGCATTGCGGTGCTCGACAATGTGCTGCGGCCATTTCTGACGGCGCGTCAGGCCGAGGTCTCCACGCTCGCAGTGTTCGTCGGCGCCATCGGGGGCGCCGAGGCGTTCGGCATTCTGGGCCTGGTGATCGGTCCGGTGCTGCTCGCCTTCATCGCATCGCTGCTGCAGTTTGTCCGGCAGGGAACGGTGGCGGCGGAATAGGACTATCGGGCCGGGTGCCTTAGAATGCGCCCCCCCATGGATTTATCCCCGATTCTCAATCCCCTGAACGATGCCCAGCGGGCGGCCGTAACTGCCCCGCTGGGTCCGGTGCTGGTGCTGGCGGGGGCCGGCAGCGGCAAGACCCGCGTGCTGACCCATCGCATCGCCTGGGTGATCCAGGCCGAGGGCGCATCGACGCACGGCATCATGGCGGTAACGTTCACGAACAAGGCCGCCGCCGAGATGCGCGGGCGCGTCGAGCAGCTGCTCGGCATGCCTGGCGGCGGCCTCTGGATCGGCACCTTCCACGGCATTGCGCACCGCCTGCTGCGCCTTCACTGGCGCGAGGCCGGGCTGCCGCAGGGATTTCAGATCCTGGATGCCGAGGATCAGCAGCGGCTGATCAAGAAGCTCATCAAGGTGCAGGAGCTGGATGAGACGCGCTGGGTGCCGCGCGAGGTGCAGTACTTCATCAATACGAACAAGGACGAGGGACTGCGTCCGCCGCAGCTGAAGGATGGCAATGATCCCACCCGCCAGCAGTTCATCCGTCTCTATGCGCTCTACGAGGAGGCGTGCGCCCGCGCCGGAGTGGTTGACTTCGCAGAGCTGCTGCTGCGCGCCTTCGAGCTCTGGCAGAAGAACGCGGAACTGCTCGCCCATTACCGCCGCCGTTTCCGCCACGTGCTGATCGATGAGTTCCAGGATACCAACGCCATCCAGTATGGCTGGATGAAACTGCTGGTCGGCAGCGAGGGTATGCCCTTCGCGGTCGGCGATGATGATCAGTCCATCTATCGCTGGCGGGGAGCGCGGGTCGAGAACCTGCACCAGTTCCGCCGCGACTTCCCGACGGCACAGTTATTTCGCCTGGAGCAGAACTACCGCTCTACCGGTGCCATCCTCGCAGCGGCGAACGGGCTCATCGCCAACAACTCCGGACGTCTGGGCAAGAATCTGTGGACCAGCGGGGAGCGCGGTGACCCGATCCGCCTGTATGCGGCATTCAACGAGCGCGACGAGGCGGAGTTCGTGACTCACCGCATCCGCGACTGGGTGCATCACGGCGGACAGCGACGCGACATCGCCATTCTCTACCGCTCGAATGCACAATCCCGCGTGTTTGAAGAATCCTTCCTCTCGGCGCGCATCCCCTACAAGGTGTACGGCGGCCTGCGATTCTTCGAGCGCGCGGAAATCAAGGATGCGCTCGCTTATCTGCGCCTTGTTGCCAATCGGAGCGATGATCAGTCGTTCGAGCGCGTCGTCAACCTGCCCACCCGCGGCATCGGCGCGCGCAGCCTCGACATCGTGCGCGAATATGCGCGCGGTGCCGGCTGCTCGCTGTGGGAGGCGGCCGCCGCCTGCATCGGCGCTGAGAGCACCCTCACGCTGAGCTCAGGTGCAGGCGCCACTGCGCTCGGAGCCAAGGCCGCGCTGGCCATGAACGGCTTCCTCGGACTGATCGAGCGCCTGGCACACGAAGTGCGCGGACGGGTACTGCACGAGCAAGTCGATCATGTGCTGCAGGCGAGCGGCCTCATCGAGCATTACAAGCGCGACAAGGCCGATCGGGGCGAAGCGCGCGTCGAGAACCTCGAGGAGCTCGTCAGCGCGGCCCGTGGCTTTACTCCGGAGGGGGCTGACGGCGATATGCCACCGCTCGAGGCCTTTCTGGCGCACGCCGTGCTGGAATCGGGCGAAGGGCAGGCGGATGCGTGGGAAGACTGTGTGCAGATGATGACACTGCATACCGCCAAGGGTCTTGAGTTCCCGATGGTGTTCCTCAGCGGCATGGAAGACGGTCTGTTCCCGCATCAACGCTCGCTGAATGATCTGGATGGGCTCGAAGAGGAGCGCCGTCTCTGTTATGTCGGCATGACGCGCGCCATGAAACAGTTGTTCCTGACCTATGCGGAGCAGCGCCGCCTGCACGGTGTCGACAGCTATGCCATGCCGTCGCGCTTCATCAAGGAAGTGCCCGAGGAGTTGCTCGAGGAGATCCGGCCGCGCGTGCAGGTGGCGCGACCCGTCGCGGTGGCGCGTCTGCGTCCGGAGGAGCCGGCGGTCGCCGGCGTGCGTCTCGGGGGGCGCGTGCGCCACGGCAAGTTCGGCGACGGCGTCATTCTCAATGTGGAAGGTAACGGCGCTCAGGCCCGCGTCCAGGTCAACTTCGAGCACCAGGGCACCAAGTGGCTGATGATTCAGTACGCGAAGCTGGAGCCGCTGTCGTGATCTTCCACTGCCCCCAGGGGGCGCGGTGAAGATCGTCATCCTCGGCGCCGGTCAGGTAGGCCGTACCGCCGCGCATCATCTGTCGCGCGAGGAGGCCAACGAAGTAACCGTCGTTGACCTGAACGAGGACATCCTGCGCAGCCTCCAGGACCGACTGGACATCCGCACCGTGGCAGGCCACGCCTCCTATCCCAACGTGCTCGAGGCGGCCGGCGCTCCGGAAGCAGACATCATCGTGGCGCTCACGAGCAGCGATGAAGTCAACATGATGGCGTGCGAGGTCGCCTACACGCTGTACCGCACGCCGACCAAGATCGCGCGCATCCGTTCGGCGGAATACACCAGCCGGCCGGAGCTGTTCCGCGACGAGGCGCTGTCGGTGGACGTGTTCATCAGCCCGGAACAGCTGGTCACCGAATACGTCGAGCGACTGATCCAGTATCCGGGCGCGCTCCAGGTGCTGGAGTTTGCCGACGGCAAGGTGCAGCTGGTCGGCGTACGCGCGCTGCGCGGCGGCCTGCTGGTCGGACACGGCCTGCGCGAGTTGCCCCAGCATCTGCCCAAGGCCGAGACGCGCGTCATCGCCATCTACCGCGACGGCCGCAGCATCGCGCCCGAAGGCGACACGATCATCGAAGATGGCGATGAGGTGTTCTTCCTCGCCGCGCGCAGCGATATCAAGCGTGTCATGAGTGAGATGCGCGCGCAGGATGCCCCGGTGCGCCGGGTGGTGATCGCAGGCGGGGGCAACATCGGCTTCCGCGTCGCCAAATCGCTGGAGAAGAGCAGCCAGGTCAAGCTCATCGAACGCGACACCCGCCGTGCCCGACGCATCTCCGAGCTGTTGGAGAATGCCATCGTGCTCAATGGCGATGCGGCCGATGAGGAGCTGCTGATCGAGGAGAACATCGACAGCGCAGACGTCTTCGCAGCACTCACCAACTCCGAGGAAGCCAACATCCTGTCCGCCATGCTGGCGAAGCGCCTGGGTGCGCACAAGGTGATGGCGCTCATCAACAAGCCCTCCTACACCGATCTGATCGAAAGCGGCAGCATTGATATAGCCATCTCCCCGCAGACCATCACCATCGGTTCGCTGCTCGCGCACGTACGCCGCGGCGATGTCGTGCGGGTGCACGCGTTGCGCCGCGGTGCAGCCGAGGCGCTCGAGGCGGTGGTACACGGCGATGAGAGCACCTCACGCGTGGTCGGACGGAAGGTTGAGCAGATTCCCTTGCCGGAAGGCACCACCATCGGCGCCATCGTGCGCGGTGATGAGGTCATGATGGCGCACCATGACACGGTCGTTCTCGCCAACGATCACGTCATCCTGTTTCTTTCCGATCGCCGGCGCCTGGAGGCGGTCGAGCGGCTGTTCGTGCACGCCGCACGCTAGCCACGGCGATGCTTGCAGTCGCGCATTTCCTTGGATTTCTGCTGACTTTCTCCGGCCTCGCGTTCCTGCTGCCGCTCGCCTGTTCGCTGATGCTGGGTGACGGGCTGTTTTTCGACTATCTGATCGGCGCGGTCGCCGGCAGCGGCACCGGCCTGCTGCTGGTGGCTGCCACGCGCCATCGGCGCCGCGAGCTCAAACCACGCGACGGCTTCGTGCTGATAACCTTCAGCTGGCTGGTCACCTCGGCGCTCGCCACCATTCCGCTGCTGATGGCGCTGCCGTCGCTGAGCTTCTCGAGCGCCTTCTTCGAGACCATGTCAGGCCTCACCACAACCGGTTCCACCGTGCTCGTCGGCCTGGATACGCTGCCCCCCTCGATCAACCTCTGGCGGCACGCGCTGCAATGGTTCGGTGGTCTGGGCATCATCGTCATGTCCCTTGCGGTGCTGCCGCTGCTCGGAGTGGGCGGTATGCAGCTCTACAAGGGAGAAACCCCCGGGCCGGTCAAGGATGACAAGCTCGCGCCGCGCATCGCCGAGACCAGCCGCTCGCTGTGGCTCGTCTACATGCTGATGACCCTTGCGGGCATCATTGCGCTGCGGGTCTGCGGCATGAGCTGGCTGGATGCGATCTGTCATGCCTTCTCGGCCGTTGGCCTCGGCGGATTCTCGACGCACGATGCGAGCATCGGCTGGTTCCACTCGCTGCCAATCGAGTTGGTGCTGACTGCGCTGATGCTCGTGGCCTGTCTGAACTTTGCGCGTCATTTCGTCGCGCTGCGCCGCCTGTCACTGCAACCCTACAGTGCCGATGCGGAGTGCCGCGCCATCTTTGCGGTGCTGGGCCTGAGCGTGCTCGTGGTCGCCACTCTCCTGGCATGGCACCACACCTACCCGAGCTTTGGCAGCGCACTGCGTCATGCGCTGTTCAATGTCGTATCCATGGCGACGACTTCGGGCCTGGCGAGTCAGAACGTCGAGAATTGGCCGATCTTTGCGCCGTTCTGGATGTTGTTTCTGTCCTGCATCGTCTGCAGCACGGGCTCACCGGGCGGCGGCATCAAGATGTTCCGCACGCTGCTGCTTGCCAAGCAGGCGAGCCATGAGCTGAAGCTGCTGGTGCACCCAAGCGCGGTCGTGCCGGTGCGCATCGGTGGCCGCCCGGTTCCTGACCGCGTGGCCAGCGCGGTGCTGGGCTTCATCTTTCTGTATTTCATGACCGCGGCCCTGCTCACCTTCGCGCTGTTGTTGACGGGGCTGAGCCTGGCGGATGCGGTGAGCATCAGCGTCGCCTCCATCAACAACACCGCCCACGGGCTGCACAGCGGTGGCGCGGGCGCGAGCTACCACACCCTGTCGACCACGCAGATCTGGATCTGCACGGTGGCCATGCTGCTCGGTCGGCTGGAGATCTTCAGTGTGACCGTGCTGTTCACTCCGGCGTTCTGGCGCAAATAGCGCACTCCGCCGGCCCCCTCAGCGGTGGATGTAGTTCTCCAGCTGCTCGATGGTCTGCTGCTGCTCTTCCATCAGCGCCCGCACGATATCGCCGATGGAGATCATCCCAATCACGGCTCCCGCCTCCACCACGGGCAGGTGGCGGAAGCGTCCTTCCGTCATGAGTTTCATGCACTCCTGCACCGTCTGCTGGGGGGTCACCGTGGTCGCCGGCGAGCTCATGATGTGCGCCACCGGCGTATCGGCAGAGGAGCGGCCCATGAGGATCACTTTGCGCGCGTAGTCGCGCTCGGAGACGATCCCCTGCAGGGTATTGCCCTTCATCACCACGAGTGCACCGACGCGACGCTCGGCCATGACGCGGATAGCGTCGAGAACCGGATCCTCCGCCTGCACTGAATACAAAGCCTTGCCCTTGTGCTCGAGCAGATGCCGCACGGTCGTCATGCTGGTGCCCCCGGTCGCCTTCAGAAGCACAGGTCTAGCGCGTACTGACTTCCAGTGTCAACGCGACATTGGCGGTGAAGTCAAAGCCGGGCGGCTGTACCGGCAGCGGATCACCCCCTGGCGAGAGGCGGTTTTCCGGATCGCTCGGGTCCACCGGTGGCGGCAGCCCGGGATCACGCAGCTGTTCCACCTTCAGCAGCCGCAGGATGTGCAGGTTCAGCGCCGTAGCAAGTGTTTCGGCATCCGTCCTGGCTTTCGCTGCTGCTTCGCGCAACGCCTGGGCGCGGTACGGAGCGGGGTCGCGGACGCTGTACTGGACGCTCTCGATATGGTTGGCACCGGCCTGCACCGCGGCGTCGAGCACCGCGCCGACCTGATCGAGATTATCGACGGTCACACGCATCACATTGACCGCGGTGTAGCCGCTCACCGACGGCCGGCCATTGCCGGAGTGATACTGGTACTCCGGATTCACCGCATAGTTGACGGTGCTGATGTCGGCCTGATCGCCGAGCAACTTGTGCAGGGCGTTGGTGACCGCCTCGCTCGTGCGGGCGTTGTCCGTCACGGCGGCCTGCGACTGGCGTTGCTGTGTCAGCACACCGACATTGACGAGTGCCCGCTGCGGCTTGACGCTGACCACCGATTCGCCCGTGACGCGGATTGACGACAGCGCCGGGCTGACCTGTTGGGCGCCCACGACGCCCGTCATCGCGAAGAGACACACAGCGCAGAGCGTTTTCATGCTCGGATCCCAGCCGTACCGATTACCGTATTGTACGCACCGCAACGTGCGGCAGTTCAAAGTTTGAGCATCCCCGGCACATCCGCCGGCAGCGTGGGGTATACAACATCCGGATGCCCGCCCGCGAAATCATCGTTGCGCCCGACAAGTTCGAAGTCGCTGCAGATGATGCACTGCTCACCACCGAGCTGCGCTCTGCCATGGCCGTGTGTGTCTATGATGCGATCGAGGAAGCAGGCGCGCTGCTGCATCTGCGCTGCGTCGTGCACGGCTCCAAGCCCACAGAGGTGACGGACTCGACGTTGGCTACGGAGCTGCTGCTGCTCGATCGCTGCGTGGAGGCGATGCGCGCAGCCGCACCCGCCGCCCGCCATCTGCAGGCGCGCATCATTGCGCATCTGAGCGAGCACCCGCATGCCCAGTACACCTGCGACTCCGTGCTGCTGATGGTACAGCACTACCTGCAGGATGGCGGCGTGCAGGTCCTGCCCGCCGATGTCAGCGCGGGAATGCCGCGCGTCCTGCGCTTCCGCCCCAGCATGGGGTGGGTACAGGTGCGCTGACGCAACCGGAACCGTTTCCGGGCAGCCGCGTTGTTGCTGCGTGCGACGGCTCATCTGTGTTTCCAACCGGGTTTCGCTGCCCCGCCGGGGTGCCACGCCGGGAGGATTGGCCGTGGGTGTGCTCGCAGCACTGCAGCACACCGGCGGCGTCTGGTTCGGCTGGAGCGGCGAGCAGAATCCCAAGCCGCGCGAGACTCCCGAGATCCTCACCCGCGGCAACATCCAGTTCGCCACGATCGACCTGAAGCCGGAGGAGTTTCACGGCTACTACAACGGTTTCTGCAACGGCACCCTGTGGCCGCTGTTTCATTATTTCCCCGAGCGCTTCCGCCATGAGCAGCAGGATTTCGAGGCCTACCAGGCGGTCAATGCGCAGTTCGCGCGCCAGCTGCGCCCGCTGTTGCGCGCCGACGATGTCGTGTGGGTGCACGACTATCAGCTGATCTCGCTGGGCCGGCATCTGCGCCAACTCAACTTCAACGGCGCGCTGGGATTCTTCCTGCACATCCCGTTCCCGCACGTGCAGATTCTGCGCCTGCTGCCGAAATATGCCGAGCTGATACGCGACCTGTGTCAGTACGATCTGGCCGGCTTTCAGACGATCGACGATGTGCGCTCCTTCCTGACCTGTCTGGATCCTGCGGCCGAGCGCCTGCCGGCGGATGGCTGGCTGGACCTCGGCGAGCGGCGCCTGCGAGTCGGGGCCTATCCCATCGGTATCGATGTCGACGGTGTCGTTCGCGAGGCCAACACCACGACACCGCAGGAGCCCGTGCAACGCATGATCCGCAGCCTGCTCGGCCGCAAGCTCATCATGGGCGTCGACCGGCTCGATTACACCAAGGGACTCACTGCCCGCTTTGACGCCTTCGAGCAGTTCCTCAGCGACTTCCCCAAGAATCAGGGGCACGTCACGCTGTTGCAGATCGCGCCGCTGAGCCGCGGCGATGTGTCGGCCTACGGCGAGATCCGCCAGGCCCTCGAGCAGCGCGCCGGCCGCATCAATGGCCGCTTCGCCGAGGCAGACTGGACCCCCATCCGCTATCTGAACCGGGATTTCAGCCACGCCACTCTCATGGGATTTCTGCGAGCCGCGCAGGTGGCGATGGTGACCCCGATCCGCGACGGCATGAATCTCGTGGCGAAGGAATACGTCGCGGCCCAGGACCCCGCCGATCCCGGGGTCCTGCTGCTGTCCCCGATGGCCGGGGCGGCGAATGAGCTGAGTGGCGCACTGCAGATCAATCCCTACGACAAGCACGGGCTCGCGGCGGCCCTCCAGACCGCACTCGACATGCCGCTCGCGGAGCGCCGGCAGCGCTATGCACAGATGATCGCCGCGATCCGCAGCAACGATATCCACACCTGGTGCGGTAATTTCGTTTACGACCTGACCGGCGAACGTTTGCCGCGTCCGGCGGCGTCGGCATCAGCTCCGATCCGACCGATCGAGACGCCCCTTCGGCGGCGGGCGCACTGAGGAGGCGCCCAGCCGGCGATTGATCTGGTCGAGCAGGTTGACGGCGCGAGCCAGCAGATAAAGGCCGGCAATGGCGCTCGCAGTGACGACGCCCAGGGCGATCGTGAAAATCATGCGGATGGCTTGCTGAACATCATGCCGGCTTTTTCTTCACGTAGGCAATGCGCGCCGCCTGCAGATTGTAAGCCTGCTCGCGGCGCTGTGCGGCGCTGCTGAACAGATCCGCATCCTCGAGGTGCAGCTGCGCTACCAGCCGCTGCAGGCAGTCGGCCTGATCCTCGCACGAGCCGTCGGCCAGGATATGCCGGATTACCGCCCCGCGGCCCTCGAGCGCACGCGCCACGAGGATCGTGCGGTGGCAGTCCAGGGGATCACGCTCTGCGCACAACAGGGCGATGCAGTGCTCCCGGCTAAGAGCCTGCAGGCGCTCGAGTCCTGCCTGAAATGCCGCGGTCGCCGCCAACTTGCGATAACTCACCCGTCCCTGCCGATCGTAACAAGCCGGGTCCGGGCTGCGGGCTCCGAATTCCTGCCCCATGAACAGATAGCCGATGCCGGCGGTAGCCAGCGACTGCTCCAGACGCGCCCGGTTGTACTGCGGATGGAAGCGGCTGTACGGCACGGAGCGTACATCCGCGACCCGGTCCACCCCATAGCCCTGCAGCAGCTCGAGGAAACGCTGCGCCGGATGGTTCGAATGGCCGATCGTATAGATCATACTTTCACCCGTGAGTTGGTTCGGAACACCCGTTGCACCCCCTGAGACCGTGGCGGCCTGCCTGCAGCAGCTGCTGCGCGAACCGGTGGCTCACGTGCAGGTGTTCGAGTACTCGCTGTTTGCGCGCTGCCACGGTCGCGCCGTGGCGACCACGCGGCGGCGCCGCATCTTCCTGCGCGGCAGCGGTGGTGAGTTCTTCGACAACCCATGGCTCATGCTGCACGAGTACTGGCACGTGCTCAAACAATGGGAGCCACGCACCCTCACCCTGTGCAGTTACGCCGTCGAATGCCTGCAGCGCGGCTATTGGAATAACCGCTTCGAGGTTGAGGCGCGGACCTTCGCGGATCTGCACGCGCCCCAGCTGCGGCGCCTGCTCGGTCCCTCTGCGGAAAGCGCCGCGCCAGGGCTGCCGCCGCCGCAGGTCCTGCGCGACTGACGGCTGCCAGGTGCGGCGAGCCACGCAGCACCCGCTCCAGCTACCCCAGCAAGGCCTCGCGCCGGTAGAGCCGGCCCGCCACCCGCACCAGTAGCAGGCCGACCAGCAGTGTGGCACCCACCGACAGCAACACCTGCGACGCAGACAACGGCTCATCGCGCAGCAGGCTCGTGATCAGGAAGTGTTGGCTCAATGAAGGTATCAGCATCAGCTGCGCCGTCGGCCGCAGCCCGAGCTGTCCGGCGAACACGAGCGGCAGGGTGGGAATGACCAGCGCCAGGCCCAGATAGGTCTGCGCTTCGCGGTAGCTGCGCGTGAACGCGGCGATGATCGTCATGAGCGCCGCCCCGAGCGGCACCAGCGGCAGACTGAACAGCACCACCTGCAGGGCCACGAGCGGGCCGAAGTTGACCGTCATCCCGAAGCGCTCCAGTCCGGCGAAACGCAACACCACCGCGAAGGCCGTGACTGTCAGCGCGAGCGAGATCGCCATGTAGGCACAGGTTGCCAGGATCTTGCCGTAAATGAGTTGATCGCGCCGTACCGGCACGGTGAGCAGCGGCTCGAGCGAGCCGCGCTCGCGCTCACCGGCGGTCGCATCGATCGCCAGGTAGATGCCGCCCATCAGCATCGTCAGCAGGATGAGATAGCTGAGGGTACCCAGCGCAAGCACCGAGCGGCTGCTGGGTGTGGAGACATCCACGTCATGCAGCACGATGGGCGAGAGCACCAGGGGATCGATGCCCCGCGCGAGGATCCGCAGCCGCGCCAGCAGCCCGCTGTAATGGCTGATCAGCAGGCGGATGCGCGCTGCGCTCTTGCCACTGGCTGCATCGGAGGCGTCCCCATACAGCGCCAGTGCGCCCGGCTGCGAGCCTCCCAGGCGCGCCGCATAGTCAGCGTTGATGCTCAGCACCAGCGGCTGCACGTGCGTCTTCACGGCCTGGCGCGCCGCTGCATCATCGAGATTCACGGCGATCACCTGCACACCGTACTCGCGCAGGAAGTCGAGCAGTTGCGGTGCGCGCTCAGCATGCGAGACCGCGAGCGCCAGCGGCCGATCCGCCTCGGCCGCCCCGCGCTCGATTCCCAGCGACAGCGCGGCCCCGAAGAGCAGCGGCCCGAAGAGCGGTCCGACGATCAGTGCTGAGAGCAGGGTGCGGCGATCGCGCAGATTCTCACGGAACTCCTTGCGAAAGACGGTCAGCAGCGCCTGCATCCGCCTACCCCAGCCCCTCGGCCGTGCCGATCAGGCGCATGAAAGCCTCTTCCAGGTTGCTCTCGCCGGTGCGCGCTCGCAGCTCATCCGGTGTGCCGGTCGTGACCGCGCGGCCGTGTGCGACGACGATGACGTCGTCACACAATGCGGCGATCTCCTGCATGACGTGACTGGAAAACAGCACACAATGTCCTGCATCGCGCAGCGTGGTCAGCAACGCGCGCAGGCTGCGCACTGCCATCACGTCGAGGCCGTTGGTGGGCTCATCCAACACGATGTTGCGCGGTCGATGGATTAGTGCGCGTGCCAGTGCGGTCTTCAGTTTTTGTCCCTGCGAGAAGCCGCGTGCCGGGCGCTCGGCAAATTCCTGCATTTCCAACAGCGTGAGCAGCTCGCTGGTGCGCGCGCGCCGCGCGCGCGCCTGCAGCCCATGCAGGGCGCCGAAATATTCGATGTTCTCGCGCGCAGTCAAATGCGGATAGATGCCCGCGCTGTGTGGCAACACACCCATCCTGCGACGCGCTTCGAGGGGCTGCGTGACGACACTTATGCCGTCGACCAGTGCCTCACCGCCGTCCGGCGCGATCACGGTATACAACATGCGCAACGTCGTGGACTTGCCCGCGCCATTCGGGCCCAGCAGGCCGGTAATGCGCGCATCCGCCGCGCGAAAGCTGACATCGCGAACCGCTTGCACCGTGCCGAACTGCTTGCGCAACCCGTGGGCTTCGATCATGGCGTGGCGCCGCCGCGGATACTCATGGTGAGGGTCCGCCCATGGAGGTGAAAAAGGGCAGCGGTTTGTCCTGGCTGACGCAACCAACATCGAGCCCTGCCACTGTGGCGCGCGCGATGAACTGCGCCATGAGGCGATCGACACAGGGCGCCGTGAGTTGCCCGTGCCCGAAGCCTCGCAACACCACGTGCGCGCTGTGAGTCAGGCCGCGCCGGGCGTGCTCGGCATCCTGTGGAGGAGTGACCGGATCGTCGCTGCCGGAAAGCAGCAATACCGGAACCGCGCTGTGCAAGGGCTCGTGAAAGTCCGCATCGACCGGACCCTGCGGCCACACGGCGCAGATGCTGCGCAGACCATCCAGTTGCGCGGTGCCCAGGTAGGTGCGGGCGAGCGCGGCGCGATCGATCTGTTGGTCGCGATAGAACGGCACGTCTTCGCTACAGACGACACTGTTGTGCATTCCGTAGGAGACGGCATTGTCGTAGGTGCGGTTGATCAGCAGGAACTGCGCAGCGAGCGGCACATAGTCGGCAGCGGCCGCCGCGCGGTTCAGCATCAGCGGCAACAATGCCGCCTGTTCGGCGGTATAGCTTGCGAGGCGCAGCACACTCGCCAGCTGCAGGCCGGAGAACCGCAGGCGGGCCGCCTGCGCCGTGGTGGGATCCGGCAGTGAGACATCAACCGGTTGCTCCTGCAGCGCGGTGCGCACCTGGTGGTAGGCCGCACTCGGGTCGCCGAAGTGTTGCCGGCAGGGTGTCTGGCCTGCGCAGCGCGCCAGGATCTGCGCGAGCGCCTGCTCGGCATTCAGTGCCGAGGCCGGCCCGAGGGCGAGCTCAGCTGGCACCACCCCGTCCAGAATTGCGGTCCGTACCTGGTCGGGGTAGTGGCGGAGGTAGTGCTGTGCAACCCGTGTGCCATAGGAGACCCCGTACAGATTGATCCGCTCGTACCCCAATGCGGCACGCAACTGCTCCAGGTCCCGCACGGCCATGCTGGTGTTGTAGTACTGGACCTCGGCGTGCGGCCGCAGGGTGGCGAGGCAGCGTCGTGCCTCGTCCCGGATCTGCTGCTCGCTTGCCTGGTACAGATCGTCCTCCTGCAGCGCGCAGTCGAGGGGGTTCGATGCCCCCGTGCCGCGCTGATCCAGCAGCACGATGTCGCGCTCACGCCTGATCCGCTCAAAGGCGACCGCCGCGGAGGCATAAAACGCGGTCGCGGCCATCCCCGGTCCACCGGCCAGCACAAACAGGGGATCGGCCTGCTTGCGCCGGCTCACGGCGCCGAGCCGCGCGACGCGCAATGCGATATGGCGGCCGTCGGGCTGTTGCGGGTTCTCCGTCACGCGCAGCGAGCCGCACTCGGCCGCTACCACGCTCACGCCGGTGACGTCCTGCAGCTGGCAGGGCGCGAATTCCACCGCGGACTGCGCCCGGATCGGGCTGTGGAGCAAGAGTGCCGCGAGGAGCGCGGGCACCGCAATCAACCCGCGGATGCGGGCGGGCGGGCGGGGCGAGAAAGCGGGGTAGGTCACGCGGGGCGAGAGGATACAATACGTGGCTTTGGACTGACCGGCTTACGCACGAGCAATTGCCATGCGCCATCCACAGGTGTTCGACGTCATCGTCATCGGCGGCGGTCATGCCGGAACCGAAGCCGCCCTGGCGGCCGCGCGCATGGGTGTGCGCACCCTGTTGCTCACCCAGAACATCGAGACGCTGGGGCAGATGAGCTGCAACCCCGCCGTGGGGGGCATCGGCAAAGGCCACCTCGTCCGGGAGATCGACGCGCTGGGCGGCCTCATGGCGCGCGCCACTGACCAGGCGGGCATTCAGTTCCGCACGCTCAATGCGAGCAAGGGACCGGCGGTTCGCGCAACACGGGCCCAGGCGGACCGCGCGCTGTACCGCCAGGCCGTGCGGCAGGTCCTCGAGCAGCAGCCCGGCCTGCAGTTGTTTCAGCAGGAGGTCGCTGATCTGCTCATCGAAGGCGAGCGGGTGAAGGGAGTCACCACGCTGGCGGGCATCGCGTTCGCGGCGCCCTGCGTGGTGCTGACCGTGGGTACCTTTCTCGCCGGCCGCATCCACGTCGGGCTGGAACAGTCACAGGGGGGCCGAGCCGGAGATCCACCTTCCAGCCGCCTCGCCGCGCGCCTGCGGGAGCTGCCCCTGCGCGTCGGCCGACTCAAGACCGGCACGCCGCCGCGCATTGACGGCCGCTCCGTGGATTTCAGCGTCATGGCCGTGCAACACGGGGACCGACCCGCTCCCGCGTTTTCGTTTCTGGGGCGATCCAATGAGCATCCTAAACAGGTCGATTGTTACATAACTGCTACAAACGAGCAGACTCATGAGATCATCCGGGCGGGTAGCCGTCGCTCACCGCTGTTCACCGGGGCGATCGAAGGGGTCGGCCCGCGCTACTGCCCTTCGGTCGAGGACAAGGTAGCCCGGTTCGCGGACAAGACCAGCCACCAGATCTTCGTCGAGCCGGAGGGGCTGCACACCACTGAGCTCTATCCGAACGGCATCTCCACCAGCCTCCCCTATGACGTGCAGTACGCCCTGGTGCGCAGCATCCGCGGTTTCGAGAACGCACACCTCACCCGGCCGGGGTATGCGATCGAGTACGACTATTTCGATCCCCGCGACCTGAAGCCTTCCCTCGAGACACGCCTCCTGCATGGCGTGTTCTTCGCAGGCCAGATCAACGGCACCACCGGCTACGAGGAGGCTGCGGCGCAAGGGCTGTTGGCGGGCATCAATGCCGCATTGCGCGTCCGCAACGAATCGCCCTGGACGCCGGCGCGCGGCGAAGCCTACCTCGGGGTACTCGTGGACGATCTCGTCACCCGCGGCACGCGCGAGCCCTACCGCATGTTTACCAGCCGGGCGGAACATCGGCTGTTGCTACGCGAGGACAATGCCGACCTGCGGCTGACGCCGACCGGGCGGCAGCTCGGATTGGTGGATGAAGAGCGCTGGCGCCTGTTCGAGGCGAAGCGAGCTCTTTCCGATGCCGAAGTCGAGCGGCTCGAGCGGGTACGCGTTCAGCCCGGGGACGCCCACGACTGGGCCCTGCGGGTGCTGGGCTCGCCACTTACACGCGATGTGAGCGCTTTCGAGCTGCTCAAACGGCCGCAGGTCAGCTACGAGGCGATCTGTCAGCTCGCGGGCGACCGCGATTGGACGGAGCTCGATGAGCGGCTGCCCGACCAGGTGCGCACACAGCTGGAAGTGCGCGCCAAGTACGCCGGCTACATCCAGCGGCAACAGGAAGAGATCGAGCGTCAGCGCCGGAACGAGGACACGCTCCTGCCCGAAGACCTCGACTACGCGCAGGTCCCGGGCCTGTCGCACGAGGTGCGGCAGCGTCTGACGGAAAGCCGGCCCGTGACCCTGGGCCAGGCGAGCCGGCTGCCCGGCATTACGCCGGCGGCCATCTCGATCCTGCTGGTGCATTTGCGCAAGCGCGCGGCAGACCGGCAGACGCGCGTCGCGTGAGCGCGTTTCTCGCACAGCTGGCGCACAGCTGGCGCCGCGCCGACTCACTGGTCTGCGTGGGCCTGGATCCGGAAATTGAGCGTTTCCCCGCACAGATCGCCAGCCAGCCCTCGCCGATCTTCCAGTTCAACAAGGCGATCATCGACGCGACCGCCGATCTGGTGTGTGCCTACAAGCCGCAGTTTGCCCATTACGCCGCCTACGAGGCCGAGGATCAGCTCGAACGCACCATCGACTACATCCATCGGCACTACCCGGGGCTGCCCGTCATCCTGGACTCCAAGCGCGGCGACGTCGGCAACACTGCCGAGCGGTATGCGATCGAGGCCTTCGAGCGCTATGGAGCCGACGCCGTTACCGTGAATCCCTATCTCGGTGCGGACTCGCTCGAGCCCTTCCTGCGGCGCGCGGACAAAGGCGTCATCGTCCTGTGCCGGACCTCCAATCCCGGCAGCCGGGATATCCAGGACCTGGAAGTGGGCGGCCGCAAGCTCTACCAGGTCATCGCGCAGCTCGTCGCGCGGCAATGGAATGCACGCGGCAACTGCATGCTGGTGGTGGGCGCAACCTATCCGCGTGAGCTCGCCGACGTGCGCCAGATCGTCGGTGACATGCCCCTGCTGGTACCCGGCGTAGGAGCACAGGGGGGCGATGTCGCGCAGGCGGTGCTTAACGGCCAGACCCGCCATGGCACCGGACTCGTCATCAGCTCCTCGCGCAATATTCTCTATGCCGATACCGGTGATGGCTTTGCTGCCGCTGCGCGTAGCGCCGCCCTCGCACTGCGTGATCAGATCAACAGCAGCCGGCAGACGCAAAGTTGAAGTTGAATCGCCGGTGGTCGGACCGTCGACACAAGGACCGGCGGCAGCCACGTTCGCCCGCGTTACTGCTCGCGCTGCTCGGCATCCTCGCTGTCACGACCGGGTGCGGCCGTCATCAGGGTAGCCCGGCTGCCGGTCAGACCTTGCTGCGAGGTGGCGGCGCGGAGCCTGACTCGCTCGATCCGCAGAAAGCGCGCTCAGTCGAGTCGCAAGGCATCCTGCGCGATCTGTGCGAGGGGCTGACTACGCTGGCAAAGGACGCAAGTGTTGCGCCAGGAGTCGCCTCCAGCTGGGAGGTCAGTGCGGATGCCAGAACATATACCTTCCATCTGCGACCGCAGGCACGCTGGTCGAACGGGGATCCGGTGTTGGCAGCCGATTTCGTCGCCGCATTGCGCCGCCTGGTGGATCCTGCGACCGCCTCTGCCTATGCGCAGATCATCGATGTCGTCGCCAATGCTCCGGAGATCGCCGCCGGCAACAAACCCGTCGAGCAGTTGGGCGTCGCCGCGCCTGCTGAGCACACCCTGGTCATCACGCTGCGCTCGCCGGCTGTGTATCTGCCGAGTTTGCTCTCGCATACCAGCACGTGTCCGATTCACCGTCCGACCCTCGCGGCGCACCCCATGCAAGTGGCTCGACCCGGGGTGATGGTGGCGAACGGTGCGTTCACGCTGCAGCAGTGGGTGCAGGGCTCGCACATTCTGCTGCTGCGCAATGCCCATTACTGGAATGCCGCAGCAACTCACCTCGCCGCGGTGAAGTACCTGCTGATTCCCGATGAGAATGCCGAGCTGACCCGCTACCGCGCGAATGAGCTGCAGGTCAGCTACGTGGTGCCGCGGGGTCAGTTCGACTGGATCCGCGCCAACCTCGCGGACCAGCTGCACGTCGCCCCGCAGCTCGACACCTACTATTACGGTTTCAACCTGCGACGCGCGCCTTTCAAGGACCAGGCGGGCCTGCGCGCGGCGCTGTCGATGGTGATCGATCGCGAGAAGCTCGTGGAGCGCGTGCTGCGGGTCGGCGAGTTGCCCGCGTACAGTTGGGTTCCCGAAGGCGTGCAGGACTACACCTCGCAATCGTTCGAGTACCGCAGGCTGCCGCTGGCGGCACGTCTTGCGCAAGCGCGACGGCTGTATGCGCAGGCGGGCTATTCGGCCAGCAACCCGTTGCGCTTCGAGTTGCGCTACAACGCCGGCGAGGTGCACAACAAAGTGGCGGTGGCCGTCGCCTCCATGTGGAAGGAGGCGCTGGGCGCCGAAGTGCGTCTCACGGCCGTGGAATTCAAGTCACTGCTGCAGGACATCGATCGCGGCGATGTGGAGATGTTCCGCTCCAGCTGGCTTGGTGATTACAACGACGCCTATACCTTCCTGCAGTATCTGAAGAGTGGCTTCGGCATCAACCTGCCGCACTACGAGAGTCGCGACTACGACACCCTGCTGGAGCGTGCCGCCGATGAAACTGACAGGACGCGCCGCCGTGAGCTGCTGCAGTCCGCAGAGCGTGTCATGTTGCGCGACCAGCCGCTGATCCCGTTGTACTTCTATGTCAACAAACACCTGGTCAAGCCCGAAGTGCAGGGCTGGTACGACAACGTGATGAACGTGGTGTACAGCCGGGACCTGTCGCTGCGCAGTTCCTCGACGCTGCGCTGACGTTCGCGGTGACCCGAGCGGCATAGACTCGCGCTAACGAGTGGCGCCCGCTATTTTCCGATGCAGAAGCTCGAGAAGATCCGTCCGAGCAGATCATCGCTGGTGAATTCGCCGGTGATCTCGCTGAGCGCCTGCTGGGCGCCACGCAGCTCCTCGGCGACCAGCTCACCGGCACGTCGCTCGCGCAACTGCCGCTCCGCCTCGAGGACACAGCGTCTTGCCCGGGCCAGCGATTCCAGGTGTCGCTGTCGTGCCGACACCGTGCCGACATCGGTACTCTGGTATCCCATGCAGTGCTTCAGATGCGTGCGCAACCCGTCGATGCCCTTGCCCGTCACCGCGGAGACCGTGAGCCGCGGTGGTCCGCTGATGGTGTCCGCAACCGGCAGTGCGGTCGCGAGATCGCACTTGCTGAACACGAGGGTCACCGGTACGCCTGCGGGCATCTGTGCGCTTTCCTCGTGAAAGGCGCGAGCGTCCGGATCCGCCGCCGCGTCGATCACGAACAGCACCCGGTCGGCACGCTGCATCTCAACGCGGGCGCGGCGGATGCCCTCCTCCTCGACTTCATCGCCGCCGTGCCGCAACCCGGCCGTATCCAACACGTGCAGCGGCATGCCATCGATGTCGATCCGTTCCCGCACCACATCGCGGGTGGTTCCGGGGATGGCGGTCACGATCGCCGCCTCATAGCCGGCGAGCCGGTTGAGGAGACTCGACTTGCCGGCATTGGGACGGCCGGCGATGACCACCGTCATGCCCTCGCGCAGCAGACGCCCCTGGCGCGCACTCTGCTCGACGCCATCGAAGTGCTCGCGCACCCCCTGGAAGCGCTCCGAGAGCTGCTCATCGGCCAGGAAATCGATTTCCTCTTCGGGAAAATCGATCGCGGCCTCCACGTAGGTCCGCAGCTCGATGACCGCGTCGGTGAGGCCCCGCACCATGGCGGAGAATTCGCCCTGCAGCGAGCGCATCGCCGCCCGGGCTGCTGCCATCGAGCCCGCATCGATCAGATCCGCGATGGCTTCGGCCTGGGCCAGATCGAGCTTGCTGTTGAGAAAGGCGCGCTGCGTGAACTCTCCGGGATGCGCGCGCCGCGCCCCGAGCTGCAGCACGCGTACCACCAGCGCTTCCATCACCAAAGCGCCACCGTGGCCCTGGAGCTCGAGCACGTGCTCACCGGTATAGGAGTGCGGCGCTGGAAAGAACAGCACCATGCCTGCATCGATCGGGTTGCGCTGCGCGTCCATGAAGCGTGCGAAGACTGCCCGACGCGCCGGGGGCAAGTCGCCGGCGATGACTGCGCCGATCTCCGGCGCCTTCGGTCCTGACACCCGCACGATGCCGATACCACCCCTTCCAGGCGGAGTGGCGGCCGCTACGATCGTATCGACGTGCTTCATGGGCAGGTCCGTGCGCCTCCGGCCAGCCGGAGAGGCGCACAGCATAGCGGCCCCGGCGCCGCGGCTGAACAGTCCGCGGGCAGGATCTCAGGCGCCGGCCGCGGGAGGCCGCGCGCTCAGGCCCTGCGCACCGTCGCCGCTGCGATGCGCCGGTTGATGTTCCACTGCTGGGCGATGGAGAGGATGGTATTCGTCACCCAGTAGAGCACGAGGCCCGCCGGGAAGAAGGCAAACATGAACGACATGACCAGCGGCATGAACATGAACACTTTCGCCTGCACTGGATCGGGCGGCGCGGGGTTCAACTTGTACTGCGCGAACATCGCGGCGGCCATGATCGCCGGCAGCACGAACGCCGGATCGCGCGAGGACAGGTCATGGATCCAGAAGGCAAAGGGGGCCTGGCGCATCTCCACGCTCTCCAGCAACACCCAGTAGAAGGCGAGAAACACCGGGATCTGGATCACGATCGGCAGGCAGCCCGCGACGGGGTTGATCTTCTCGCGCTGGTAGAGCTCCATCATGGCGCGGCCACGCTTCTCGGCATCGTCCTTGTGGAGATCCTGCAGATTCTTGATGCGCGGCTGCAGCTGTTTCATCTTCGCCATCGAGCGGCCGCTGGCTTCCGAGAGCGGATAGAACAGCAGCTTCAGCAGGAAGGTTACGAAGATGATGGCCACGCCCCAGTTGCCCGTAATGCGATACACCTTGTCCAGCAGCCAGAACAACGGCTTTGCCAGCGGCGTCAGGCGACCATAGTCGGCGACGCGCTCCAGCTGCGGTCCGCTCGCCTCCAGCTGACTCTGCAGCTTAGGTCCGATGAATGCAGTCACCAGAAAGCTGGCTGACGCGCCAGCAGCGACGGTCTGCGCAGGGCCGGTGGCCGCGAGTCGATACTGGTCGTTGTCGGTGGTGAGCGTGAAGCGCCAGGGAACCCCGGCGGGCGGCACGATGGCGCTCACGAAATGATGTTGCAAAGCTGCGATCCAACCGCTGCTGACATCCAGCGACAGGTGGCTTTCGTCCTTGTCGGCGGGATCCAGCTTGCGGTACTTGCTGCCATCCCACAACGCCGGTCCATGGAATGCATAGCTCTCAACATTGAACATGGAACGTTTCGTGCGCGGGTCGTTGCGCACGATCTGCGCATACGGGGCGGCGGTCCACGGCGCCTCGGAGTGATTGGCAATGGCGTACTCGATGCCGATCCGGTACTGACCGCGTCGGAAAATGAAAGTCTTGGTCACCTGCACGCCCTCCGCGCCCGTCCAGGTGAGCGGCACACGCAGTTCGCTGCCGCCGTCCAGCTGATAGCTGTTCTGTGCGCTGCGCAACGGTGCGATGTGGCTCGGCGTGGCTTCGGGCCCGGTCAGCCCGGACTGCAACACATACAGTGACTGCGGGTCCTCCACATCCTCCAGACGCACGGGCGCCGCCTCGCCCTTGATCTTCGGGTAAGTCAACAGGTCGGCGCGCTGAATCGTACCGCCGACGGTGTTGATGTCGATGTCGAGTACATCGGTGTGCACGTGCACGGTCTGCGCCGCTGCTGTTGTGTTGGATGCGGAACCCGCCGCGGCGTTCTCATCTGCGTTCGCAGTAGCGGCAGCCGGAGCGCTTGCAGCGCGCGCACCCCTCGTGCCCGCCGAGCTCTGCGGAGCCGCCGGTATCTGCGCGCTCAGCTCCGAGGACGGCGCCGGATTGCCCGGGCGCACGGTGTGCGTGATGACATCATGTGAGGCGTAGTCGTGATTCCAGGCGTCGTAGTTCAGCCAGGCCATCAAGGCGACAGCGACCCAAAGAAAGATTCGGGGGTTGTTGGTCATGTGCTTCGCGAGACAGGATCGGTCGGCGCAGCGGTCGGCGCAACCGACGGCACCGGGTCAACTCCGCCGCGGTGCCAGGGGTGACAGCGAGACAGCCGGCGCGCGCTGAGCCAGGCACCGCGCAGCACGCCAAAGCGCGTCACCGCCTCCAGTGCGTAGTGCGAGCAGGACGGATAGAAACGGCAGTTCTGCCCAAGCAGCGGGCTCAGCGTCCATTGGTAGAGTCGAATCAGGATTACTGCGAGGCGCATTGCTCGGTTACTTTCTTCCACAGTCCCAGCAGCGCGGTGCGCAGCTCGGCGCCGCCGGCGCCCCGTGCACGCTCGCGCGCGCTCACGATCAGATCCACGCCGGGCAGCTCGTGCTGATGCAGTCGGAACGATTCGCGAATGATGCGTCGCAGCCGATTGCGCTCAACGCCGTTGCCGGCAATCCTCACGGCGACCGCCAGCCCGAGGCGCGGCTCGCCCTGCTCGTTGCGGCGCGCGGTGATGCCGAAGAAGCCATTGCCGATGCGCCACCCGGCGGCGTAAGCCGCCTGAAAGTCCGTCTTGCGCCGTATCCGGCGGCTCCCCGGAAAAGTCAGCCGTTTGCGGTCCGGCGGCTCGCCGCCCGGCGGTTCGCGGTCCGAGCCGTCTCGGTCCGAACGGTTTGCGCCGGCGCAGTCAGAGGCCAAGTGGCACGCTCGCGCCAGAGAGCTGGCGCTGCGCGCAATGCCCGGGAGCTGCGGCGGACACGGGCACGCTACGGGATGAGCTTGCGGCGTCCCTTCGCGCGGCGCCGCGCGAGCACCGCGCGCCCGTTCTTCGTCGCCATGCGCGCACGAAATCCATGAGTGCGTTTACGCCGCACTTTGCTTGGCTGATACGTGCGCTTCATAGCGTGAGCTCCGTCGACGGTCCATGCGTGCCAAAAAGGGCGGGAAGGCTAAGCCGTTGAGCACCAAGGTGTCAACTTCGCCGCGCGCTTCCGCTGCGCACAGTGTGCGGCGTTTTCTTCCGCGTTTCATCTTCAGCGCGCGCCGTTGTGGGTATAGACTGCGCAGCCCTTTTCTCAGGTCCCGTCGAGGCGGTCGCGGAGGTGAGCGCGCGTGGAAGCGTCTCATTGGACTCAATGCATCAGCGCCTTGGAGGCCGAGCTTCCGGAGCAGCAGTTCAATACGTGGGTGCGCCCCTTGCAGGTGCTCGAGGGCGCCGGCGCATTGAAGTTGCTCGCGCCCAATCGTTTCGTGGTGGATTGGGTGAACGCTAACCTGCTACCGCGGATCGGTGAGCTGTTGCGCGATCAGGGTACCGGCGATGTTCCGATCGTCACGGTGGAGGTGGGCTCCCGCGCGATCCCTGTGCGTGCCACTGCGGCCCCGCCCCCCGCGCCGCGCCCGCGCCGCGCGGAAGGCCTGGTAGTCGGCGCGCGCCTAAACTGCGACTTCACTTTTGCCACTTTCGTCGAGGGCAAGAGCAACCAGCTCGCCAAGGCGGCAGCTCTGCAGGTGGCGGAGAACCCGGGCAGCGCCTATAACCCGCTGTTTCTCTACGGTGGCGTCGGCCTGGGTAAAACGCATCTCATGCACGCGGTCGCGCATCTCATCAAGCAGCACGACGGCGAAGCGCGCATTGCCTACGTGCATTCGGAGCGTTTCGTCGGCGACATGGTGCGCGCCCTGCAGCACAACTCGATGAACGAGTTCAAGACAGCCTACCGCTCCCTCGATGCGCTGCTGATCGATGACATTCAGTTTTTCGCCGGCAAGGATCGTTCGCAGGAAGAGTTTTTCCACACCTTCAACGAGCTGCTCGAGGGCCAGCACCAGGTGATCCTCACCTGCGACCGTTATCCGAAGGAGGTCGACGGCCTGGAGGAGCGGCTGAAATCGCGTTTCGGCTGGGGCCTCACGGTGGCGATCGAGCCGCCGGAGCTGGAAACCTGCGTCGCCATCCTGATGACCAAGGCGCAGCATGCAGGGGTGGCATTGCCCGAGGAGGTCGCGTTCTTCATTGGCAAGCGCATCCGCTCGAATGTGCGCGAGCTCGAAGGCGCGCTGCGCCGGGTAATCGCCAATTCGCGCTTCACGGGTCATCCGATCACGGTGGAATTCACCAAGGAAGCCCTGAAGGATCTGCTGTCACTGCAGGCCAAGCTGGTCACCATCGAGAACATCCAGAAGACGGTCGCCGACTACTACAAGCTGCGGATGGCGGATCTGCTCTCGAAGCGTCGCAGCCGCTCAGTAGCGCGGCCGCGGCAGGTCGCCATGGCGCTCGCCAAGGAGCTCACCAGCCACAGCCTGCCTGAGATCGGCGATGCATTCGGGGGCCGCGACCATACGACCGTGCTGCACGCCTGCAAGCGCATCAAGGAGCTGCGCGACTCCGAGCAGCGCATGAGCGAGGATTACTCGAAGCTGCTACGCACGCTGGCGGGATGAGGGAAATGCTGTGCAGCAACGGGGGCGCAGCGCTGTGAATTTCATGTGGACGATTTAGGGGATAAAGTTACGCACAGGGCTTACACAGTTCATCGGCAGGCCGCGCCGCCCTTTGTGCGGCTGCAAAGGTGCTGCAATGCCTTGATCGTGCAAGATAAAGTTGAGTCATGCAGCTATCCACAGGCCCTATAGCAACAACAACTCTGAATCTCTGATTCAAGAAAGATAGATAGATATGAAGCTGACCGCTGCGCGTGAAGATCTGCTCGCTCCCCTGCAAAGCGTCATTGGCGTAGTCGAGCGGCGCCAGACGATGCCGGTGCTGGCTAATGTGCTGCTCTCGGCACGTGATGGCCGGCTGCACGTCACCGGTACCGATCTGGAGGTCGAGCTCGTAGCTGCGGGGCAAGTGACCGTGCAGCAGGGCGGGGACATCACTTTGCCGGGACGGAAGCTGCTCGACATCTTTCGGTCGTTGCCCGAGAAAGTGAGCGTCACGCTGACCAGTGAGAGCGAGAAGGTATCGATACGAGCCGGCCGCAGCCGCTTCACGCTCTCGAGCCTGCCCGCCGCGGAGTTTCCCCTGGTCGAGGAGATCAACGCGCAACAGACCCTGACGGTCGCGCAGGGCAGCTTCCGGCGCCTCATCGACAAGACGCATTTCTCCATGGCGCAGCAGGATGTGCGCTATTACCTCAATGGTTTACTGCTCGAGACCGATGGCAGCGCGCTGCGGGCGGTGGCGACAGACGGACACCGCCTCGCCCTGTGCGAGATGACGCTGCAGCAGGAATCCCGAAGCACCCAGCAGGTCATCGTGCCGCGCAAGGGGGTGCTCGAGCTGCAGCGCATCCTGGGAAGCGAAGGCAACATCGAGCTGGCCATCGGTACCAATCACGTTCGTGCCCAGATCGGCGAAATTCGCTTCACTTCGAAGCTGATCGATGGTCGTTTTCCGGAGTACGGCCGGGTTATTCCCAACAGTCCGCCCCGTCAGGTCACAGCAGACCGGGACCTGCTGCGACGTTCCCTGCAGCGCACGGCGATCCTCTCCAACGAGAAGTACCGTGGTATTCGCCTCATTGCCCGCCCCGAGCTACTGGTCATCCAGGCCCACAATCCGGAGCAGGAAGAAGCCGAAGACCAGGTGGAGGTCTCCTACGGCGGCGAGGAAGTAGAAATTGGCTTTAATGTCAACTACTTACTGGATGCGCTGGGAGCCATCGAAACCGACCAGGTGGAGCTGGGGCTCACCGATTCAAACAGCAGCTGTCTGATTCACGCACCGGGTGTTACCGATACCCGCTATGTCGTGATGCCAATGCGCCTCTGACGGGAGGCTCACGGCCACGTGAGCATCATCGAGCTTAGGCTGTCGGACGTGCGCTGCATTGCGGCAGCGCAGCTGGAGCTGGCTCCCACCCACAATCTGGTTTGGGGGCGTAACGGTTCAGGCAAGACCACGCTGCTGGAGAGTCTTTTCCTGTTGGGACGCGGACGATCCTTTCGCACCCGCAATGGCGAACGGCTTATCCGCCACGGCCAGCAGCAGCTGGTGGTGTTTGGTCGCACGGACGACCTCCCGCCCCGCCAGATCGGCATTGAGGTACGCCGGTCGCACGGCACGTCGGCGCGCATCAATGGCAGCGATGCCCAGTCACTTGCCGAGCTCTCGCAGGCGTTTCCGGTTCAGGTCATCGATCCCGGGGTGCATAAGCTGCTGGAAGAGGGTGCACATCGGCGTCGGCGTTGGCTGGACTGGGCGGTGTTCCACGTGGAACCTCTGTTTGCCGGGTACTGGACCCGCTATACCCGCACCGTGCGACAACGGAATGCGGCGCTGAAACATCAGCCCCACGACGCGTGGGCATGGGATGCCGAGCTGGCGCGGCTGGGAGAATGGATTGCCACGGCCCGCCAAGGGGTGCTCGATCAGCTGGCACCGTTCTGGGCCGCGACCGTGGCCAGGTTAAGTCAACTGGACGCGTCGCTGCACTATCACCGAGGCTGGACCCAGGGCGCCAGCCTCGCTGAGGCCCTGCAGGAATCGCGGACCCGGGACTCCCTTCGCGGGATGACCCATAGCGGCCCGCACCGGGCCGACGTGGCGGTGCGCCTGGGCAGCCGACTAGCCCGGGAGGTGCTGTCGCGGGGTCAGCAGAAGCTCATCGCCATCGCGATGATTCTTGCCCAGATCCGGCTGCTGCAAGAGGCTGTGGGGCTGTATCCGACGCTACTTCTGGATGATCCGGGGGCCGAGCTCGATAGCACCTATCTGCGCGAATTCATTGGAGAAGTGCAGCAGCTCGGCTGTCAACTGGTGCTCACGGCACTCGCGCCCGATTCGGATCCGTTTGGGATGCCGGAAAGGGTGTTTCACGTGGAACAGGGTCAGGTCACAGTTGTATAATGTAGCATCTGTAAACCCGTCTGAGCGTCCCCCTCAGCTGATTCTTCATGCCATCTGACGAAGTCTACGATTCCAGCAAAATCAAGGTTCTGAAAGGTCTCGATGCGGTGCGCAAGCGCCCGGGGATGTACATCGGCGATACCGATGACGGCTCGGGCTTGCACCACATGGTGTTCGAGGTCGTGGACAACTCCATCGACGAGTCCCTAGCCGGCTACTGCGATCGCATCATCGTGACCATCCATGCCGATGAGTCCGTGACTGTCTCGGACAACGGCCGGGGTATTCCGGTAGATATCCATCCCGAGGAAGGGCGTTCGGCGGCTGAAGTCATCATGACGGTGCTGCATTCGGGCGGCAAATTCGACGATTCCTCCTACAAGGTATCCGGTGGCCTGCACGGCGTCGGCGTGTCGGTGGTGAACGCCCTATCGGATTACTTGCAGCTTACGATCTGCCGGGACGGCAAGGTGCACCGTCAGGAATATCACCTGGGCGAGCCGGTCGCCCCACTGAGTGTCGTGGGCGAGGCTCAGGAGCGTGGCACCGTCATTCGCTTCCGCCCCAGCGGCAAGATTTTTACCCATATTCAGTTCAACTACGAGGTGCTCGCCAAACGGCTGCGCGAGCTTTCCTTCCTGAACTCCGGCGTGCGCATCGAGCTGGTCGATGAACGCGAGAACAAGTCGGACACCTTCAGGCATGAGGGCGGACTGCAAGCCTTCGTCAAACACCTCAACCGCACCCGGACCCCCATCCAGGACTCGGTATTCTGGTTCAAAACCCAGGAAGGGGCGGTGGCGGTCGAAGTGGCGATGCAGTGGAACGACTCCTACCAGGAAAGCATGTTCTGCTACACGAACAACATTCCCCAGAAGGACGGGGGCACGCACCTGGCGGGCTTTCGCAGTGCACTGACCCGTACGCTGAACGATTACATCGAGAAGGAGCTCTCGGCTCGTAAGGACAAAACACAGACCACGGGAGATGACGCGCGCGAGGGCCTGACGGCCATTCTTTCGGTCAAGTTACCGGACCCGAAATTTTCCTCGCAGACGAAGGACAAGCTCGTCTCCTCGGAAGTAAAGGGCATCGTCGAAACTGCGGTAGCCGCCAAGCTGCAGGAATTCCTGCTGGAGCATCCGTCGGAAGCAAAGTCGATCGTGGCCAAGATCATGGAAGCCGCCCGGGCCCGGGAAGCCGCGCGCAAGGCCCGCGAGATGACACGGCGGAAGGGCGCGCTGGATATTGCCGGTCTGCCCGGCAAGCTCGCCGATTGTCAGGAGAAGGATCCGGCACTGTCGGAGATCTTCATCGTCGAGGGCGATTCGGCCGGTGGCTCCGCCAAACAAGGCCGCGACCGCCGCACGCAAGCCATCCTGCCACTCAAGGGAAAGATCCTGAATGTCGAAAAAGCCCGTTTCGACAAGATGTTATCGTCTGCCGAGGTGGGCACGCTCATCACCGCGCTCGGTTGCGGGATCGGACGCGATGAGTTCGATATCGACAAGCTCCGCTATCACCGCATCATCATCATGACCGACGCGGACGTCGATGGATCGCACATCCGAACCCTGCTACTGACGTTCTTCTATCGCCAGATCCCGATGCTGATCGAGCGCGGACACATCTACATCGCGCAGCCGCCGCTGTACAAAGTCAAACGCGGCAAGCAGGAGTCCTACGTCAAGGACGAAAACGAGCTCAACGCGGTGTTGCTCAATACCGCGCTGGAAAGTGCGGCATTGCATGTGAATGCGGCAGCGCCGCCGCTGCAGGGGGCGGGCCTCGAGTCCTTGGCGCGGCTCTATATGGAAGTCCAGGCCATCATCAAGCGCTGGTCACGACGTTACGACGAGCGTTTACTGGATCAGCTGATTTACATGCCCGAGGTCCGTACCGAGGATTTCGATCGGCCCGACTGGCTGCGGGGGTGGGCGCAGGAACTCCATCAGCGTCTCAATGGCCTGGATGACGGGACCCGCACCTACCGCGTTGAGACCGCCACGGCAGACGCCCGTCACCCGGCGCGCGTTGTGGTCCATCGGACGGAGCACGGCACCCCAAGTAACAAGTACCTGCCGCGCGAGTTTTTCGAATCCGCCGAATATCAACGGATCGCCGAGCTGGCGCGGACCCTTGCCGGGCTGATCGGGGAGGGCGCGCATGTGGTGCGCGGCGAGGAGCGCCACGAGGTCGGCTCCTTCAAGGAGGCCATCAAGTGGCTGTTCGAGCAGGCGCGCCGGGGCCAGACGATTCAGCGCTACAAGGGCCTCGGCGAGATGAATCCCGAACAGCTCTGGGATACGACCATCAATCCCGAGTCCCGCCGCCTGATGCAGGTGCGCATCGATGATGCGGTCGCGGCGGACGATATCTTCACCACGCTGATGGGTGACCAGGTCGAGCCGCGGCGGGAGTTCATCGAGAAGAACGCGCTGTCGGTGGCCAATCTGGACGTCTAGTCCGTCCGGTCCCGATCCGCATAGCTGTTGTTTTATACAGCGCCGCAGTGCCTGATCTCGGCGGGAGGCGGTCCTAATGGGCGAACCCCTGGCGCGCTAGGCTCCAAGTGGCCATCCCGAACACCAGATAGAGCAGGGCGAAAGCACTCAGGCGTTCGGGGGTCAGGTTGTTGCATCGCAGCAATAACCACAGGCCGGCGATGGACACCAACGTGAGGGCTGCAGACACCCCCAGTATGGGTCCGAACAACCAGGGTGTGCCCAGCAAGCCGATCGCGGTCGGCACGGTGGCCTGAACCATCATCGAGCCGCTGATGTTGGAAAGGGCGAGCCGGTGTTTGCCCTGCCGGATCCAGATGACGGCGTTCATCGTCTCCGGCAGCTCTGTGGCGACCGGCGTCAGGACCAGGGACACGACTGCCGCCGGCAGACCCAGCCACGGGCCGACGATCTGCAACTCGCGCACGAACAGTTGGGATGCGATAAAAGTCACCGCGAGCGCCAGCAGTGTCTGCAGACCAACATGCAGCCAGCCCGGCTCGCGCCGGCCGCGAAGCAGTTTGAGCGGTTCCGGTGCGCCTTCGCTGCCCTCGCCTTCCGCCCGCATCTCGGCATACGTGTAGAGCCCATAGGCGGCCAGAAACAGCCAGCCCAGCCACGGCTTGGCGCGGAATGCCAGATAGCCGAGCGCGAACTTGCACGCGAAGATGAGGAGGAACCAACCCTGGTCCCGTGTCAGGCGGCGCCGCTGCAAGTCGATGGGCTGGCCGGCCGGTTGGCTGCGGGTGAGCAGCAGCATCACGCCCACCATGGGATAGGCGATGGTGGCGAGCGCGAGCGGACCACCCAGCGCCGCCCCAACGCCGATGTCCTGCGCTGCGGCCGTGTGACCAAACCCTACCGCCACGAATGTCACGACACTCTCGGGCAGCGCGGTTCCGAATGCGGCCAACACTGTGCCAACAGCGTTCTGCGAGACGCCGGCCTTGACTCCCACCCACTCGGCGCCGTTCACGAAGTATTCGCACGACCAGTAGATGACGCCGGCGCACAGCAGCAGCGCGGCCGCGGCGATCAGGTTGGAGCTCAACGCATGGCCTCTCGTTCTCCTGCGGGTACGTGTCCCGCAGCGCTGCACGAGAGTGTTACATGAACTGGCGCGCCAGCTCCCAGGAGATTGTATCGATCGCCGACTGCAAAGCCCGAGCGGTGCGATGCGGATCGGCCTGCAGCGACGCGCGGTTGCGAAAACTCAGCTTTTCGTCGGCACCGATGATATCGGCTTCGGCATCGACATTTTCCACGTATCCATACACGATGCGGTCCTGAAACAGCGTGCGATGGTCGCGCGCGCGCACCAGCCGTGCGGCGATCTCCAAGCGCGGCCGGTAGTCGCTCGAGGACTGCGGCGCCTCGAAACCGACGTAGGTGACATAGATATCCAGGAATGCATCGGCATGGCGCGCTTCCGGATACTCGTGCAGAAAGCGCGCACGGTCCGCGGCGGCTCGGTCTCCGGCGACGCGCGTGATGACAAAACCAACTTTGCTCACGGCGGCGCTCAGCGAGGCGCTGAGCGCGGCGCGAAAATCGTAGTGTGCTGCTGCGAGCGTGTTCTGCATCTCTTCACCCGCGCCGGCGGCGCGACGCGCCTCGATGAGATTGCCGGCGATCCCGAAACCCGCACCGATCGGGTTCATGATCTGCACGCGCGCCTGTTCGGGTAACCCCACGGGCAACAGGTAGACCTGTTTGATGCCGCTGCGGCTGGCGTGCTCGAAGCTCTGCGGCGCGACCGAGCTGCAGCCGCTGTGTAACAGGGCAAGCAACAGTGTCAGGGTCGGGGCAGCAAGCCGCCTGTAGAAGAGCCGCACCACTGCTCCATCCGTGTGCTCGGGAAGCGCGGATTGTCCCGAGCTCAGGCGCTCGAGCGCTAGCGGCCGTGTCTCAGTTGCACGGTGTCAGTGAGTGCCTTTTTACCTAACGCGGCAGCAGTTGACTGACCGTCGCTTCGATCCACTGCTGGACCTCGTTGTTGACCTCACGCACATTGCGCCCCGCGGCCACGACGGGCGGCCCGATGATCAGACGGATCGTGCCCTTGCGCTTCATCAGGCCGCGGCGTGGCCAGAACCATCCGGCGTTGTGCGCGACGGGCACGATGAGCCGGCCACACTCGCAGGCCAGCAGGGTGCCGCTGACTCCATAGCGGCGTGTCTGGCCGAGCGGCATGCGCGTGCCTTCGGGGAAGATCATGATCCAGTCGCCTTCTGCCAGCCGCTGCCGTCCCTGCTCGACGACCTGGCCGACCGCCGAGTGTCCGGACTTGCGGTCAATGGCGATCGCGTGCAGCTGGCGGATGCCCCAGCCCACCATCGGAACCCAGAGCAGCTCGCGCTTCAATACCCACACCTGGCGCGGAAACACCACCGCCATCGCGATGGTTTCCCACGAGGAGGAATGCTTCCACAGCGCGATGTGGTTACCCTCCGGCAGGTTCTCGCGGCCCTCCACGCGGTAATCGAGCCTGCAGGTCCACTTGAGCGCGCCCAGCAGTACGAGACCCCAGAGACGCGCCAGCACGAAGCGCTTGCGGAAGGGCAGGAACAGGCAGGCGATCACGAAAAAGATCGCGTAGCAGAATGTCCAGAGAAACAGGAAGACGGTGAATACCAGCGAGGCGAGCAGCTGCATGCGCAGGGAGCCTGAAGGCGCCTCAGCCCGGAAGGCGGGACAGATCGGCAACTCCGCTGAACAGCGCATGCAGCTGTCCGAGCAGGGCGAGCCGGTTGGCGCGCAGTTGCGGATCCTCGGCCATGACCATGACCTGATCGAAGAAGGCATCGACCGGAGCGCGCAGCTGCGCGAGCTGCCCGAGCGCATTGGCATACTGACGTTGCTCGATGGCCGCACGTACCGGCTCCTGCAAGCCATGCAGCGCATCGAACAGGCGGATCTCGGCCTCCTCCTGCAAACGGGTCGCAGCGACCGGCAGTGATTGCGGGCTGCCCGATTTGCGCAGGATATTGGCGATACGTTTGTTGGCTGCCGCGAGCGCGGTGGCCTCGGGCAGTTGCAGAAACGCGCTCAAGGCCTGCAGTCGCGCATCGAAGTCGAGAGGCGAGGTCGGCCGCATGGCCAGCACTGCATCGAACATCTCGGTGGTGAGTCCGCTGTCAGCACCGCTCGAAGTCGCGGCTGCGCGGGTAGCGGCGGCGGCAGCGCCTGCCTCGAGGTAATACGCGCGCAGGCGTTCCATGATGAAGTCATAGACCTGCGCTGCGGCCGGATCTGCCGTGCCGTTGGATTCGCTGGCCGCGCTGTCGGTGACGGACTGTAAGCGGCGCACGTCGGCCCGCACGGCGCGCAGCACCTGTGCAATCAGCGCCTGCAGGTCGAGGTCCAGGCGCTTTTCGATCAGGATGCGCAACACGCCGATGGCAGCCCGGCGCAGGCCGAAAGGGTCCTTGTTACCCGAAGGCTTCTCGTTGATCGCAAAGCTGCCCGCGATGCTGTCCAGTTTGTCGGCCAGCGCCACGACCAACCCGGTTGGGGTTGTGGGCAAGTCATCGCCGGCGCTGCGCGGCAGATAATGTTCACGGATAGCGGTCGCGACCTCGTCGGGCTCGCCGTCGGCACGGGCGTAGTAGCACCCCATAATGCCCTGCAGCTCGGGGAATTCCCCGACCATGGCCGTCAGCAGATCGCATTTGCACAGCTCCGCGGCGCGCGTGGCCTCCGTGCGCCCGGCCACCCCCAGCGCGGCGATCTCGCCGGCCAGCATCATGACGCGGCGGCGCTTGTCACCCAGTGATCCCAGGCGCGCCTGGTAAGTCATCGTATCGAGTGCGGGCACGCGCGCGGCGAGTGTCTGGCGCCGGTCCTGCTCCCAGAAGAACGCCGCATCCGCCAGGCGCGGACGCACGACTCGCTCGTTACCCTCACGCACCTTGGCCGGATCGCGGCTCTCGATGTTGCTCACGGTGATGAAGCCAGGCAGCAGCCGGCCCTCCGCATCCTGCACCGGGAAATAGCGCTGATGATCCTGCAGGGTGGAAATCAACACCTCGCGCGGCAGCGTCAGGAAGCGCTCATCGAAACGTCCCGCCAGCGGCACGGGCCACTCCACCAGTGCGGTCACCTCATCCAGCAGCGCCGGTGTCATCAGTGCGCTGCCACCCAGCGAGCGTGCAACTTCCGTCACCCGCGTGCGGATCAGTTCGCGCCGCGTGGCAAAATCTGCGATGACATAGCCGCGTTGCTGCAGGGTGCGTGCATAACTTGCCGGGGCGCTCACTCGCAATGCCCGCGGCGCATGGAAGCGGTGACCTTGGGTCAGGTTCGCCGCCGTAGTGTCCAGCAGGTTCGCGCTGACGACCTCCTTGCCATACAACATCAGCAGCCAGTGCACGGGCCGCACGAACTCCGCATTGCCGGAGCCCCAGCGCATGCGTCGCGGGATGGGCAACTCTTCCAGGGCACTGTGCACGATCCCGGGCAGCAGCTGCGTAGCCGGCGTGCCGGGCCGCGTGCCGATGAAGAACAGGAAGACTCCCTTGCCCTCATCCAGGCGCTGCAGTTGCTCGAGAGACGTCCCGCAGCTTTGCGCGAACGCCAGCGCGGCGCGTGTAGGTTCCCCGCTGGCATCGAACGCGGCCGCCAGCGGAGGCCCGCGGCGGCGAATGTGCTGCGCCGGCTGCTGCGATGTCAGTTTGCGAACCAACACGGCGAGGCGCCGCGGTGTGGCATAGGAGCTCACCTCACCGTGCGCCAGTCCGGCTTTCGACAGATGGGCCTGCAGACTCGCTGCCAGGGCCAGCTCCAGGGTCCGCAACGCCGTGGGCGGTAGCTCCTCGGTACCGACTTCAAGCAGAAAATCGCGTCGCACCGTGCTCACGCAGCCACCGGCGTTTTCAACAGCGGGAAACCCAGAGCCTCGCGGCTCTCCAGATAGGCCTGCGCTACTGCGCTCGCCAGCGTGCGCATCCGCAGGATATAGCGCTGCCGCTCCGTAACCGAGATGGCGCGGCGCGCATCCAGCAGATTGAACGTGTGCGAAGCCTTCAGGACCTGCTCGTAAGCGGGCAGGGGCAGCTGCGCCTCGAGCAGTCGGCGGCACTGCTGCTCATGCTCATCGAAGTGCCGCAACAGCAGCGCCACGTCGGCCAGCTCGAAGTTGTATTTCGACTGCTCGACCTCGTTCTGGTGATACACATCGCCGTAGGTCACCGGTCCGCGGCTGCCAACCGTCCAGAGGATTTCGTAGATGCTGGGTACACCCTGCAGATACATTGCCAGCCGCTCAAGTCCGTAGGTGATCTCCCCTGTAACCGGGCGGCAGTCGAGCCCGCCCACCTGCTGGAAATAGGTGAACTGGGAGATTTCCATGCCGTTCAGCCAGACCTCCCAGCCCAGGCCCCAGGCCCCGAGGGTCGGCGACTCCCAGTTGTCCTCGACGAACCGGACATCGTTCACCAGGGTGTCCAGCCCGAGGAAGCGCAGGCTGCCCAGGTAGAGGTCCAGGATGTCCGGCGGGGAGGGCTTAATGACCACCTGGTACTGGTAATAGTGTTGCAGCCGGAAAGGGTTGTCGCCGTAACGGCCATCGGTTGGCCGGCGCGAGGGCTGCAGATAGGCCGCACTCCAGGGCTCGGGACCCACGGCGCGCAAAAAGGTTGCCGTATGGAAGGTGCCTGCTCCCACTTCCATGTCATAGGGTTGCAGGATGATGCAGCCCTGCTGTGACCAGTACTGCTGCAGCCGGAAAATCAGATCCTGAAACGTATGCGGCGCAGTACCCATCTTCATCTTGAGCTCGAAAGGCAGAACGACCGAGGGCGGCGGCGGGCGAGTATAGCGGCTAACCGCGGAAATACAGCGCTTCGGCCGTGCCGCCGAAAGAGGCGTTGCACCATGGGCAGGCGCCACTACCCGCCACAGGTCCTTGGGGCTCGAAAACGAGCGTCAATTGCTCTAATTTAGTGCATCGAGGGTTCGCCACGCGCCGAAAGGGTGCGTCGGCTATCGACGCACAGGCTAAGTCACTGATTCAACAGATTGTGACGGCTGGCACAGGCCCTGCAATACGACGCCCCTCTGCCGCGACGCCTTGCGACCGGCTGCCTGCGCCAGGCGGCCTGGTCTTGGACGGCGAGCGCTACTTTCTCCCGGAGGCGATATGACACCCAACGATGTACTGAAGCTCATAAAAGAAAAAGACGTCAAGTTTGCGGACCTGCGCTTTACCGATACCCGCGGCAAGGAGCAGCACGTGACCATCCCTGCGCGGCTGGTCGATGAAGAGCTGTTCCGCGACGGCAAGATGTTCGATGGCTCCTCCATTGCAGGATGGAAGGGTATCAATGAGTCGGACATGATCCTGATGCCCGAGGCAGCCTCGGCGGTTCTTGATCCGTTTTTCGAAGAGACCACCGTCGATATCCGCTGCGATGTGATCGAGCCGGCCACGATGCAGGGCTATGAGCGTGATCCGCGCTCGCTCGCCAAGCGCGCCGAGGCGTACCTCAAGTCGACCGGCATTGCCGATGGCGCACTCTTCGGCCCGGAGAACGAGTTCTTCATTTTCGATAGCGTGCGCTTCTCGAACGAGATGCGTGGGGCCTTCTATTCCATCGACTCCGTGCAGGGAGCCTGGAACTCGCCGACCGAGTACCAGGAGGGTAACAAGGGCCATCGTCCCGGCATCAAGGGCGGATACTTTCCGGTGCCGCCCGTCGATGCCTTCCAGGACATCCGCTCCGCGATGTGTCTCGCCTGCGAGGAGATGGGACTCAAGGTCGAGGTGCATCACCACGAGGTGGCTACCGGCGGCCAGTGCGAGATTGGCATCGGCGCGGGTGGCCTGGTGCTGAAGGCCGACCAGGTCCAGATCCTCAAGTACGCGGTGCTCAATGTGGCGCACGGCTACGGCAAGACCGCCACCTTCATGCCCAAACCCCTGGTCGGTGACAACGGCAGCGGTATGCACGTACACCAGTCGCTACAGAAGGATGGCAGGGCGCTGTTTGCGGGTGACAAGTACGGCGGACTGTCCGATACGGCGCTCTACTACATCGGCGGCATCATCAAACATGCGAAGGCGCTCAACGCCTTCACCAATGCCGGAACCAACAGCTACAAGCGCCTGGTGCCCGGCTTTGAGGCACCGGTGATGCTGGCGTACTCGGCACGCAACCGCTCCGCCTCCATTCGTATTCCGTGGGTATCGAACCCCAAGGCGCGTCGCATCGAGGTGCGCTTCCCGGACTCGGTCGCCAATCCCTATTTCGCCTTTACCTCGATGATGATGGCGGGGCTGGACGGCATCCAGAACAAGATTCATCCCGGCGATCCCGCTGACAAGGATCTCTACGACCTCGAGCCGGAGGAGGCGAAGCACATTCCCACGGTCTGCCACTCGCTGGACATGGCCCTCGAGCATCTGGACAAGGATCGGGAGTTCCTGACGCGCGGCGGGGTATTCACCAACGATGTGATCGATGCCTACATCGCACTGAAGATGCAGGAGGTCACGCGCTTTCGCATGTCGACGCATCCGATCGAGCTGGACCTGTATTACAGCTGCTGATGGCAGCAATGCGGGCACCGAGGAGTGTGAGCCGGGCGCAGCTGAACGCAGCGCTCCGGGGCAAGGCCGGCGCAGGGACCGGCGGCCTGCGGGCCTCCCGGGCGGCGGTAGGTCACGAATATCGCCGTCCGCTTTGGTGGAGCACGGCTGAGGAAGCTATGCTGGCCTTCTATGCGCACCCTGTTGTTTACCTTAATGTCAGTTGTATCCACGCTGGCAATGGCGGCGACCGTCTACAAGTGGGTCGACGACGACGGGGTCACTCATTACAGCGATCAACCGCACGAGCATGCGCAGAAGGTCGAATTGAAGGCGCCGCAGACCTACAGCGCGCCCAAAACCCCGTCGTTCCCGGGCCAGAGGGCCGATGCGGGCGCAGCGCCACCTCCCCCAGGCCCGGTTTATCGGGGTTGCACCATCAGCGAACCCGCCAACGACCAGATGTTCATGAATACCTCCGCGGTCACAGCAGGGGTCAGCATCCAGCCTGCCGTGCGCCCTGGCGATCAGGTGATCGTGACCCTCGATGGGCAACGTCTGCCGGGGGTGCCGGCGGATGGCGGGCAGTTCACGATATCGCCGGTAGATCGGGGCACGCATTCGCTGCAGCTGCTCGTGCAGGATGGTGGTGGCAAGTCGCTGTGTCAGTCCCCGCCTGTGACCTTCCACGTGCATCAACCCTCGCTGTTGAATCCGCAGAATCCGGTGCAGTTGCCCCGTCACTGAGCGCACCGCCGCCACGGGAGCGCCGTGGCGTTTGAAAACAACCTGCCCTCCGCACTATCGCACTTCGATCCGGCTGACCTGCTCGACGCGCTCTCGACGGGCATCGTCATGCTGGATGCGCAGCTGTGCGCCATCTACGCCAACGTGGCGGCCCAGGACCTGCTCGCCTTCAGTCTCAACCAGGCGCGCGGCCGCCCGTTTGCCGATTTTCTCCACGACGCGAACGGACTCACCGCCAGCCTGCGGCGCGCGCTGCAGACCGGCGAAGGCATTGCCGACCGCGAGCTCAGCGTGCGCCCCGCCGGCGCGCCGCGCGACCTGCGTATCCTGGATGTGACGATCACACCGCTCGCGGGGCAGATCACCGGCACGCATCTGCTGCTCGAGCTCGCCGACACCACCCAGCGGCAGCGCATCTCGCGCGAGAACGATCTGCTGGCGCGGCTGGACGGCAGCCGCCTGATGATCCGCCAGCTGGCGCACGAGATCCGCAATCCGCTCGGCGGCCTGCGCGGCGCGGCGCAGCTGCTCGAGCGCGAGCTGCAGGCCGCGGGACTGAAGGAATACACGCGCGTCATCATCGGCGAGGCCGACCGGCTCACCGCACTGGTGGACTCCATGGCCGGACCGAACCGCGCACCGCAAAAGGTGCTGCTCAACATCCACGAGATCTGCGAGCACGTGTATCACCTGCTGCGTGCCGAGGCTCGCAGCACGGTGCTCATCGAGCGCGACTACGACCCGAGCCTGCCGAGTGCGATGTTGGATCGCAATCAGGCCATCCAGGCGCTGTTGAATGTCACCCGCAACGCGCTGCAGGCTATCGGTGACAGCGGGCACATCGTGTTGCGCACGCGTGCGCTATCCAATGTCAGCATCGGCTCGGCGCGCCACCGGCTGGTCGCAAGCGTCGAGGTGCAGGATGACGGCCCGGGCGTGCCGGCGGAGCTGCGCTCCAGCATCTTCTATCCACTGGTCACGGGACGCAGCAACGGCAGCGGCCTCGGACTGGCCGTGGCGCAGGAGCTCATCACCCGCAACGGCGGCCTGATCGAATTCGAAAGCGAGCCGGGTTGCACCCTCTTTACGCTGTTATTGCCCCTGGGAGAGTCCGTATGAGCAGCCAGTCACTGCGTATCTGGCTTGTCGACGACGATGCCTCCATCCGTTGGGTGTTGGAACGCGCGCTGCGCAACGGCGGCATGAGCCCGCGCGCCTTCGAGGCTGCGGAACCGGCTCTCGATGCCTTGCGCCGTGAGTCACCCGATGTGTTGATCACGGACATCCGCATGCCCGGTCAGTCCGGTCTCGAGCTGCTGAAGAAGATCCGCGATGCACGCCCGGCGTTGCCGGTGATCGTGATGACGGCGCATGCGGATCTGGGCAGCGCGGTATCGGCCTACGAGGGCGGCGCCTTCGAGTATCTGCCGAAGCCCTTCGACATCGATCAGGCGGTGGCGCTGGTGCGGCGTGCCGCCAACGCTCATCCGCAGGCCGGCCTCGACTCGGTCAGCACGCCACGCATTCCGGAGCTGCTCGGTCGCGCACCGGCGATGCAACAGGTCTTTCGCGCGATCGGTCGGCTGGCGCGCTCGAGCGTCACGGTGCTGATCACCGGCGAGTCAGGTACGGGCAAGGAACTGGTGGCACGCGCGCTGCACGATCACAGTCCGCGCGCCGGCAAGCCCTTCATCGCCCTCAATACCTCGGCGATCCCCGCGGATCTGCTGGAATCAGAGCTGTTCGGCCATGAAAAAGGTGCCTTCACCGGCGCCGACTCCCAGCGCCGCGGCCGCTTCGAGCAGGCCGACGGCGGCTCACTGTTTCTGGATGAGATCGGCGATATGTCCACACCGCTGCAGACCCGCCTGCTGCGGGTACTCGCCGAGGGCGAGTTCTATCGCGTCGGGGGTCAGACACCGGTGCGGGTGGATGTGCGCGTGATCGCGGCCACTCACCAGGACCTGCAGGACCGGGTGCAGCGCGGCCTGTTCCGCGAGGATCTGTATCACCGCTTGAACGTCATCCGGATCGAGCTGCCGCCGCTGCGCGCGCGCAGCGAGGACATCCCGGCGCTCCTCGGCCACTACATGAATGTCGCGGCGCACGAGCTCGGGGTCGAGCCCAAGCTGCTGGCGCCGGAAGCGGAAGAAAGACTCACTGCGTATGGCTGGCCGGGAAACGTCCGCGAGTTGGTGAATCTGTGCCGGCGGATGTCCGTGCTGGCACCGGGCAGCGAGGTGCGCATCGAGGATCTGCCGCCGGAAGTGCACACTGCCGCCCCGAGTGGCTCAGCGGATGCTGACTGGGCACGCGCGCTTTCCGGCTGGGCCGACCGGCACGCCATAACTGGCAAGCGGCCGCTGCTCGATGAGGCGCAGCCGGAATTCGAGCGCGTGCTGATCCGCTCGGCGCTGAAGCGGACTCAGGGACATCGCCAGGAAGCGGCGCGGCTGCTCGGCTGGGGCCGCAATACCCTGACGCGCAAGCTCAAGGAGCTTGGCATGGAGTCCGCAGAGCCGTAAGTACGCGGCGCGCGAACGCGCGTTCGCCGGCGCGGTGCGGGATGTAAACTTCGCCCGGGTTTTTGCAGGGCGGGTAGCGATGCTGCGTTGGCAGGACATTCTGCATTTTGAGTTTCTGGGCAACCCGGTCATCGACTGGGTGCTGGCCGCGACCATCTTCCTCGTGACCCTGACGGTGCTGCCGTTGCTCAGGGGAGTCATCGGTGCGCGCAAGCGGCGCTGGACGCCCGAGGATCGGCAGCAGGTTCACACGGCGATCGAGCTCACGACCCAGCTCGTGGTCCGCACGAGCCGGCTGTTCCTGCTGGTGGTAGCGCTGTACCTCGCCTCGCGCGATCTCAATTTTCCGCCGCGCGCCGAGCGCATCCTCACCATCGTCATCGTCACGACGTTCTGGATGCAGGTCGGCCTGTGGGCGATGTCAGCCGTGCGCTTTGCGGTCGACCTGCGTCGCGCACGTTCGGCGGGCCTGGATGCGGCGCTCGCCGGTTCGGTGGATGTCATCCTCTTCTCGGCGGGTCTGATCATCTGGGCGATGGTGCTGCTGCTCGCCCTCGACAATCTCGGGGTGCAGATCAAACCGCTGCTCGCCGGCCTCGGTATCGGTGGTATTGCGATCGCCCTGGCGGTGCAGACGGTGCTGGGTGACCTGCTCGCCTCCATGTCCATCGCGTTGGATAAGCCTTTTGGCGTAGGTGACTTTCTCACCGTGGGCGACTACCAGGGCACGGTCGAGCACATTGGCGTGAAGAGCACGCAGCTGCGCAGCATCTCCGGCGAGCAGATCATCATTGCCAACGCCGACATCATCAAGGCGCGGGTACGCAACTATGGCCGCATGCGCGAGCGCCGCACGGTGTTCCAGTTTGGGGTGAACTATGACACGCCGCCCGAGGCACTCGCCGCAATCCCGGGCGAGGTGCGGCGCATCGTGGAGGCGCAGCCGGACACGCGCTTTGACCGCTGCCATTTTCTCGCCTATGGCGACACCGCTCTGCAGTTTGAGCTGGTGTTCTTCGTGCTCAAGTCGGATTTCAACACCTACGCGGATATTCAGCAGAACATCAATCTTGCGCTGCTGCACAAGCTGCGCGACATGAAGGTGCAGCTGGCCGCGCCAACGCGCGCCGTGGTGTACATCGAGAACCCGGCGGGTCGGGGCCCCGTATCAACGACAGTCAACAGCGCGTGACGAGGCGGCGCAGCCCGCTCGTTCACAGCTCCGCGTGCACTCGCAACCCCCAGAAGCGCACCGTGCCGCGATCGTGATTGAAGCCCGGATTGCGGATGAGCTGGAAGTCAGGCGACAACTGCAGGCGCGCGCTGTGAGCGACGAACATCCGCGCGTCGGGCAGCGGCCACGCAACCCCGAGGCGGTAGTAGATCTCCAGGATCTGCTCCTGAGCATAGGCCAACCGGCCATCGCCAAGCAGAAAGCCCGTGCCTCCGGTCGCCAGGTAATCGCGATGGGGTCCCGAGAGGCCTTCGATGGCAAGCGCTGCGCCCACTCGGTCCTCGGACCGCAGCCAGCGTGCACCGGAGAGCTGCCCGCCGAAACTCAGCAGCCGATCCACTTCCGTGAACGCAAAATCCTCGGTGTGACCGTCATTCCAGCCGAAACGGGCGAACACGCCCGTTTCGCCTTCGTCTGCCAGCGCCTGCTCGATGTTGAGTCCGCCGCCGTACTTGACACGCCCGTCGCGATCATCGCCGACGATTTCCGGCGGCACGCCTGCGGCCGCAAGCCGCAGTGCCTCCTTATAGATTCCCATGCGGGCGATGTTGCGATACCCAAGCAGGCGTACGGCAGTGCCGGTCTCGGATGACAGCAGCGACAGCTCAACGTTATCACCCCGCGCCCGCAGCGGGGCATCCTCGAGCTTCTGCCCATTGGCCTTGACCGGCATGAGATAGCCACCGTACTTGAGCGTCCAGCGGGGGCTGATCCAGCCCAGCACCGCGCCATAGGTGTAACCGCGTGTGTCGGCGGCGTAATCCCACGCGGTGTTCGCCCATAGCGACCAATTGAGGAACTGCGTACGCGCGGCGCCCGCATACCGGTTGCGATCGAAGTCATCGTTGACAGCCAGCGCACCGAATTTGAACTCCACCCGGCTCGCCGCCTCGTTACCCGGCAGCTGATCCTGCGCCGTGTCCACATGCGCGCTTGCATCGCCCACCGGCAGCATGAGGCGGATGTATTGACGGGCGATGTAGAAGACCTTGGGCAGGCCAGCAGAACCACTGCGGATGACATCACCGTTGGTCAGTCCGCCGAGCCCCGTCGCGCCGCTGACGCCTGCGCCCATGAACTTCTCGAGGTCGAAGTAAACCTGTGCCCATGATGTCAGCGCCCAGCCGCTGTACAGGCCGATGGTGTGCGTCGCTTGGCTGTCGCCGCGCGGATCCAGGCTCAAACGCCCGCTGTAGGGCGCATCGAAACTGCTCTGGTGCTGCAGGATGAAGGTGTACTGCATCCCAAGGAGCTGCGGCCAGCAGGAGTCAGGAGCGACCTGCGCGCTCCTGCCTGAGGGTTCGCAGCCGAGCACAACCGGACCTGCCAAGACAGCGGCGCATCCCAGCAGCGCGCTTGCGAGCCAGACGCCGCGTAGCTGCAATCAGTCCGCCGGCGCCGTGGCGTCCGCCTCGGTGACCCGCAGGGTGCCCACCAACTGCTCGACGCTGGCGAGTCCCTGCGCAGTCAGATATTCGGTGATACCGGCATTGATCTTCCTGCAGACCATCGGATCGTAGAACAGCGAGGTCCCCACGCCGACGGCGCTGGCACCCGCGATGATGAACTCGAGCGCATCGGTCGCCGTCGTGATACCGCCCTGGCCGATAATCGGTACATGATGCCGCCGGGCGACCTCGTACACCTGGTGCACCTTCAGCAGTGCGATCGGCTTGATCGCAGGCCCGGACAGGCCGCCCTGAACGTTGCCGATGACCGGCCGCCGGCTGTGCACGTCGATCGCCATGCCCATGATGGTGTTGATGACGGACAAGGCATCGGAGCCCGCCTCGATACAGCGGCGCGCATTCTCCCGGACGTTAGTCTGGTTGGGTGACAATTTCGTGATCAGTGGCTTGCGGGTGACCTGGCGACAGGCGGCCACGACCTGGGCAGACATGTCGGGATAGTTGCCGAACGCTACGCCGCCTTCCTTGACGTTCGGACAGGAGATGTTGATTTCGATGGCATCAATGGGCGACTGGTCGAAGCGCCGGGTGACCTCGACATACTCTTCGATGGTCGAGCCGGAGACGTTGGCGATGAAGCGGGTTTCGGAGAAATCCAGCTCGGGCAGAATGCGCCGCACGACGAAGTCAGCCCCGGGGTTCTGCAGCCCGATGGCGTTCAGCATGCCAGCGGGAGTCTCGTAGATGCGGTGCGGCGCGTTACCCAGCCGCGGCTGCAGCGTCGTCCCCTTGAGCACCACTGCGCCGGCATCGCGATTCGAGAATCCCTCGATGCGCGTGTACTCTTCGCCGAAACCGACACAGCCGGACAGCAGCACGATGGGTGAGGCGAAATCAAGACCACAGAAGTTCAGCTGCAGTGGCCGGGTGAGGTTTTCAGAAGCGGCGCCCATGTGGCCATTATGACTCAAGGCCTCCGCTTGCGTCCCCGGTGGCCGCCATGCTCCACCTGATCCTCTACCAACCCGAGATCCCGCCCAATACCGGCAACATCATCCGGCTGTGCGCCAATACCGGCTGCATGCTGCACCT
Organism: uncultured Pseudomonadota bacterium; assembly: GCA_963839055.1. Lineage (GTDB taxonomy): Bacteria > Pseudomonadota > Gammaproteobacteria > Steroidobacterales > Steroidobacteraceae > 13-2-20CM-66-19. Next base: position 907,614 of record CAWITP010000001.1, read on the forward strand.
GATCGAGCCGTTAGGTTTCAGCATGCAGGCGAGTGCCTTGCGCCGTGCCGGCCTCGACTACCACGAGCTGGCGCAGGTTGCAGTCCACCCCGGTGTGGAACACTGCCTGCTGAGCCTTACCGGCTCGCGACTGTTTTGCGTCGAGACATTCGGTGAGCGTGCGTATTCGGACGCTCAGTTCCGGACCGACGATGCGTTGCTGTTCGGGCCGGAAACGCGGGGGCTGCCCGCCGCGCTGCTGAGTCGCGTACCGCCTGCGCAGCGGCTGGCGATCCCGATGCGTCCGGGTAATCGCAGCCTCAATCTCTCCAATGCGGTTGCCGTGGTGGTCTACGAAGCGTGGCGACAGCTCGGCTATCCCGGCGCTAGCCGTGCTCCGGCTTGATCGGTCGGGTCATGAGCTCGCGCACCGCCGTTTTCGCCGGCACCTTCTCGAACAGCACGCGATACACACCGGTGCACAGCGGCATCTCCACGCCCAGCCGTGCGGCGACGCGCCGGGTAGCGCGGGCCGCCGTATAACCCTCGACCACCTGGCCGATCTGCGCGAGCGCCTCCGCGGGCGCACGACCCGCCGCGAGCAGCAGCCCGAAGCGGCGATTGCGCGACTGATCGTCGGTGCAGGTCAACACCAGATCGCCCAGGCCCGCGAGGCCCATGAACGTTTCCCGCTGGCCGCCCAGCGCCACGCCAAGTCGCGTCATCTCCACCAGTCCGCGCGTGATGAGCGCCACGCGGGTATTCGCGCCGAAGCCCAGTCCATCGGCGAGGCCCGCTCCGACGGCCAACACGTTCTTGATCGCCCCGCCCACCTCCACACCCACGATGTCGGCGGCCGTGTAGGCGCGGAAGTTGGTACTGGAGAGCTGCCGCGCCAGCATCGAAGCGAAATCCGCATCCGGTGAGGCTATGGTCATGGCGGTCGGCAGTCCGGCACCCACCTCGCGCGCAAATGTCGGTCCCGAGAGCACGGCCACGCAGCGCCGGGGGCCCAGCACCTGTGCGGCGACCTGGTGAGGCAGGAGTCCGGTTTCCAGCTCGAATCCCTTCGTCGCCCAGGCGAGACCGGTATCGGACTTCAGATGCGGCGCGATCTGCAGCAGCAACGAGCGTAGAGCGTGACTTGGAACCGCGATCAGCACTTCGCCCGCGCCCTCGAGCGCGGCGGCCAGATCGGGCTCGATGTGCAGCTGCGCGGGCAGCTGCACGCTCGGCAGATAGCGCCGGTTGCAACGCTCCTGTGCCATGGCGCTCAGCAGCGCGGGGTCGCGGCCCCAGATGCGCGTGGGCCGGTCGGTCCGCGCAAACTGCAGCGCGAGCGCCGTGCCCCAGGACCCGGCGCCCAGCACCGCAATCGGCGCACCGCCGGCCGCCGTCGATGTTTCGGCTGTTGTAGCGGCGGCCAATCTCTTGCCCCGGCGTGGCCTATCTCTGCCCCGGTGCGATTCTCAGTTCGTAGTTACCGGTTGAGACTGCGTGCTGGATTGCGCATAGAGCGCATCGAAGTTGACCGGCGGCAGCAGGAACTGCGGAAAGCCGCCCTGTGTGACGAGGTTGGAGACCGCGGCGCGCGCGTAGGGAAACAACACACTCGGGCAAATCGTGCTCACCGCGCGGCGCGTATCCGGCTCACTCAAGTTGCGCATCAGAAACAGCCCGGCCTGCTTCACCTCCACCAGGAAGATCGTGACATCGTTCTGCTTGGCGGAGACGGTCACGGTGAGTACCACCTCGCGCAGATCCGCGGCAATCCCGTTGGCAGCGGTGTGCAGGTCGAGGTTGATCTGGGGGTTCCAGGTGCCCTCGATGCGCGGGCCGTTCGGTGCTTCATAGGAGCAGTCCTTCAGATAAACATTCTGCAGGGCGAGCGCCGGCCCGATGTCGTTCTGCGCTTCGGCCCCGGGAACACCGCCGGCCATCTCGTTACTCATGTCACGCTCCAGATTGAAATAAGGGGTCCAGGCCGCCCTCGGCTTCAAGGGCGTACAGGTCGTCGCAACCGCCGACGTGCGTCTCGCCGATGAAGATCTGCGGCACCGAGCGCCGGCCGCTCCGGGCGATCATCTCCGCGCGCGCCTGGGGTCGCTCCTCGATATCGATGCACTCGGGCTCGATCCCCTTGGTCTGCAGGAGATTGAGCGCACGGGCGCAATACGGGCACCATCCGGTCAGGTAAATCACCACTTTGCGGGTCGTCATGATCTCGTCGGGCTCAGCTACGGGTCAGCGGCAGATTCTCGGCGCGCCATGCGGTGAGCCCGCCGCGCAGGTTAAATGCCTTGGTAAAACCCTGCGCCGCGAGCTGCCGGGCCGCTGAAGCGCCCAGTGTCCCGGTATCGTCGTACACCACGACGGCCTTGTCCTTGTGCTTCTTCAGGGTGTCTGCGGCCTTGAGCAGCTGATCGCCGTTCATTTGCCGCGCGCCGGCCACGTGCCCGCTCGCAAACGCCTCCGCCGGGCGCAGGTCGATGAGCAGCGCGCCCTGGTTGATCAGCCGGATGGCATCCTGCGGCGATACGGCGGCAAAACTCTCCGCGCGCGCACGCAGCTCATAGACGACCACCAGCACCAGGGTGGCGCCCAGCCCTGCTGCAAGCCAGGGATGGTGACTTATATACTCGAGTAGCCGGTCCATTTACCCGCGGGCCATTATGCTGGCAGTCACAAAAAGGGCGCGCATTATAGCGTCCCGCTTCCCTTCCCGAGCTGTGGTGTCTCTGCGCTGTCACCCGCGGGGATGAGCATGCGTCGCGGGCCCCCGCAAAGCGCAGCCCAGTGGCTGCTGCTGGCATTGCTCTGCGCAGCGCTGTCCGCGGCTCAGACTGTGGCGGCGCCGCGGCATCCCGAGGGCCGCCACCGCAGCGGGCAGCGCTCCGAGAACGCACGCCGGGCCGAGAACGCCCGTCGGCCGGAGGATACGCGCCGAACCGAGACCGAGGCCGAGCTGCAGGCCATCAAGGCCGAGATCGAGCGGGTCAGCCGGCAGGTAAGCGGCGAACAGGTGGAGCGTGACCGCCAGACGCGCGAGTTGCGCAACGCCGAAGTGGCTGTCGGTCACGCGCGCGGCGATCTGGAGGCCGTGCGCCGCGGCCGCGCCGACAAAGCGGCCCGTCGTAATCGCGCTGGCCGCGCAGCGCCGCGCTCGCGAAGCAGATCTTGCGGCGAGCCGCAAGGCGTTGGCCGTGCAGCTGCGCGCCGCCTACCAGATCGGGCGCGAGGAGCCCCTGAAGCTGCTGCTCAATCAGAAGGATCCCGAGCGCGCGGGCCGCATGTTCGTCTATTACAGCTACTTCGGCCGCGCCCGCGCGCAGCAGATCCAGCAGATCGAGAGCGGACGTGCAGAGCCTTGCGCAGCTCGATGACGAGCTCAGCTCACAGGACGAGAAGCTGGCCGAGCTCGAGAAGCAGCAGCGCACGGAGCTCGGACTGCTCGAGCAGGCGCGGCAGCAGCGCTCAACGGTGCTGGCCAGCCTGATGGCCGAATCCAACTCGCATGCGCAGAGCCTGGAGCGACTGAAAAGCCAACAGGCGGGGTTGGAGAAGCTGCTGCGCGAGCTGCGCGAGGCCGATGGAAAAGTTTCCCATCGACAGTCAGCGAGGCCTTCGCGCAGCTGCGCGGCAAACTCGCATGGCCGGTCGGCGGCACCGTGCTGGCGCGCTATGGCGAGGCGCGCGCGGGCGGGGTGAAATGGGATGGTGTGCTCGTCGGCACTGAGCGCGGCGCGCCAGTGCGGGCGGTGTACGCCGGGCAGGGTCATCTATGCGGACTGGCTGCCCGGGCTCGGCCTGCTGACCATCATCGATCACGGTGATGGCTACATGAGCCTGTATGGACACAACGAGCGGCTCTACAAGGCGGTCGGCGAGCACGTCAACGCCGGCGATGCCTTGGCAGCCGCCGGTGACAGCGGCGGCAGCAGTCGACCGGAGCTGTACTTCGAGATTCGCAAGGCCGGCAAGGCGGTCGATCCGGCACCCTGGTTCAAGGCTCGCGAGCCCTAGACACTGCAGCCGCCGACCCTGCAAAGCGCTCCGCTGCCCGCGTCCGCCGCGGGAGTCCACGGGGGTGGGTGACCTGTCGGGGGATGGGTGACCCTCTGGGGGTGGGTGACCTGCGGCCGCCGGTTGCATTGCAAGAAGCTCCCCTTGCGCGCGCGGAGTGTGACTGATTCCACCGTTTGTTCCGTGACCTGCAGGCCCGCTCGGGAAACGCCAAATCGCGCAAGGATCGGCGGCCGAAGGCTCTGCGATTGTGCATTTTGCAGCACGCTGGATGCACTCAGCGGAGATGGAAGTCAACGATATAAATCAATCGACTTCGGACCTGGGGGACTCATTCGAGCCCTACGTCCAGCTCGTGCGCTCGCTATTACCGCGCGCGAGCAGCGTGGCGCTGTTCACGGCGACCGGCAGCATGCGCTGGTCGAGCGAGACGACGACCGGACCTGACGTACACGCGCTCGTGCAGGAGGCGCTCGCCGCAGTCGGTTCCAGTCCGCACGGTCCGGGTCAGTTGCAACTGTTGGATGGCGGACAGCCCGTCTATTTATGCTGGTTGCGCGATGATGCCGAGCGTTTGATCGGCGTTCTTACGGTGGTCTGCCGGCAAAACGCCGACGCGGAGTTGGACAACCGCGGCTTCTCCTTCGCCTATGCGCTGCTGCGTCCGGCGCTGGAATGCCTGCGCCGCGATCTGGTGGCGCGTGCTGCCATCGATGCGCTGAGCCGCACCGTACAGACGCGCGACAAGGATCTGCGAGCTGTTGCTGGCCGATGGCGCTGCCGATCGTCCCGCCGGCGATGGCGCCGATGAGCTCAAGGGCATTCTGCAGCAGGCTCTCGATCACATCGGCTGCGCGACCGCCGCGCTCATCGTCCCGGAGAAGAGCATCGCGCTGCTGCGCTCGGAACGCGGCGCGACCTGCCGACATGCAGCTGGTGGCGCGCGCGCACCGCCATCTGCTGTCGATGGCGCAGATGCGCCGCGAGCCCGTGATCATCAACAAGCTGGCGCCCAACAGCTGCGCTCGGGGTCATGCCCGTACCGGATACTCTCGTGCGCGCTGCACTCGGTGCGCCGGCAAGACTATGGGAGTACTGGCACTGTTCCGCGAGGACGCTGGTGCGCCGTTCGTCGAGCGGGACGCGCGGCTCACCGACATGCTGGCGCGCAAAGCCGTCGCGATCATCGAGAGCAGCTACGACAGCCTTGAGCGGTCTCTACACACGTCCGGCGTTCGAGCAGCGCGTGCGCGGCGCTCGTCGCCGAGATCAAGGGCCCGCGTCGCTGGAGCGCTTTGTACATCGATGCCGACCAGTTGCACGTCATCAATGACAGCTTCGGCATGCACGTCGGCGATTCCGTGCTGGGTCGGCTGGGCGAGCTGATCCGTCGGCGCCTGCCACCGGGCGGCTTTGCCGCGCGCATCTCCGGCGATCGCTTCACGGTGCTGTTGCCGACCGCAGCTCGAGGATGCTGAAAGATTCGCCGAGTCTCTGCGCGAGGGCGTCGAGAAGCTTGGCATGACGCAGGGCGAGTCGCGCCTGCATACATCGGTCAGCGTGGGGGTCGCGCTGCTGGACCCCGCTGCCGGGGAACTGATGCATTCGCTGGCCGCGGCCGAGACAGCCTGCAAGGCGGCCAAGGATCGCGGCCGCAATCGCGTCGAGGTCTACAAGGCCAATGACCTCAGCCTGGTGCGGCGTTTCGCGGACATCAACATCGCAGGGCAGCTGCGCAGTGCCATCGACGCGGGACGCCTGCAGTTGTATGCGCAACTGATCCTGCCCTTCGCCTGCGCGGAGCAGCCCCGGCCTCACTTTGAGATCCTGCTGCGGATGCTGGACGAGGAAGGTCACACGTTGGGGCCGGATCGCTTCCTGTCCGCCGCCAACCGCTACCAGCTGATGCCGGAGATCGACCGCTGGGTGATCTCGCAGGCCATCGAGATGCTCAAGCCGCACGCTGAGCTGCTGCGCGGCCACAAAGTGTCCTTCGCTATCAACTTCTCCGGCCAGTCGCTCAACGACGAGGAGTTCGTCGACTTCCTGCTGCAGAAAATCCGCGCCAGCGGTCTGGATCCGGGCGTGTTCTGCTTCGAGCTCACTGAGAATGCAACGATCGCCAACATCGCGCGCGCCGAATCACTGATCCGCGCGCTGCGCAAGTTAGGTTGCGGCGTGGCGCTGGATGATTTCGGTACGGGCCTGTCCTCGCTCGCCTACCTGCGCCAGCTGCCGGTCACGATGTTGAAAATCGATGGCAGCTTCGTGCGCGACATTCTCAAGGATCCGCGTGCTGAGTCCATGGTGCATGCCATCGCGCAGCTCGCGCGCAGCATGTCCCTCGTCGACCGTGGCGGAATACGTCGAGACCGAGGAAATCCGCACGCGCCTCGCCACCCTCGGGGTCGATTACGGACAGGGATTTGCCATGGGCAAGCCCGCGCCGCTCATCGAAGTGCTCGCCGATCTGCCGCTGTTGGTCAACGCCGATCCGACACCGGCCGTGCTCAGCGACGTGGCGCTCGCGCAGCTAATCGAAATGGGGCCGTGACGGCCGGCAGTGCACCGCGAGGAGGCGTGCGCGCTCGCAAATTGTGCGCTGCTCGGCAACTTCGGCAACTGCAACGTGCCGGCTACCCAACTGCCGCCACGCGGGATTGACCGCCTATGGACGCCTGTAGTATCCGTGTTGCATCCAAACCGGGGGGTTTGAAGGAATGATGTCGATGCGATCGCGCACGCTGATCGCTCTCGTCGCGGGGGCGGTTTTCGGCTTCTCTGCCGCCGTCACCAGCGGGGTGTTGGCACAGCGTCAGCACGATTCGCCGTCCGCGGCGCCCACCCCGGCGAATCTGCCCTGGGAAGAGGCTCGGCTGTTCGCCGAGGTCTATGAGCGCATCAAGCGCGAGTACGTCGATGAAGTCGACGATCGCGCGCTGATGGACAAGGCCATCCGCGGCATGGTGGCGGCCCTGGATCCTCACTCGGCCTTCCTCGACAGCGAAGAATTCGAAGAGATCCGGCTGAGCACCATGGGCTCCTACCCGGGCGTCGGTATCGAGGTGGTCGCCGAGGACTCCGCGGTGAAGATCCTGCGTCCGATCGAGGGCTCGCCGGCGGATCAGGCCGGCCTGTTGCCTGGCGATCAGATCGTGCGCATCGATGACACCGACATCGGAGCCGATCTTGCCGGCGCGATCGCGAAAATGCGCGGCGCCTCGGGCAGCATTCTGCGGATGACCATCCACCGCCCCTCGACGGGCCAGACGATGGATTTTTCGCTGCGACGTGCGAAGGTGGAAGTACACAGCGTGGCGCAGCAGACCCTCGAGCCCGGCTATGGTTACGTGCGGATTACCGGCTTCAGTGAGACTACGGCCGATGACGTCGCGCACGCGGTGACCCGCCTGAAGCGTGACAATCCAGCCGGCCTCAAGGGTCTGGTCCTGGATCTGCGAAACAATCCCGGTGGCGTGCTGGAAGCCGGAGTCGCCGTGGCCGATGCATTTCTCAATGACGGGGTGATCGTCTCCGCGGATGGCCGCACGCCCGATGCCCGTTTTGAAATGGACGCGACGCCGGGTGATCTCATCGACGGTGCGCCGCTCGTGGTGCTGGTCAATGGGGGCTCGGCGTCCGCCTCGGAGATCGTTGCGGGCGCACTGAAGGATCACGGCCGCGCCGAGCTGATCGGACATCGCACCTACGGCAAGGGCTCGGTGCAGACCGTGATGCCGCTATCCCACGGGGGCGCGGTCAAGCTCACCACTTCGCGCTACTTCACCCCTTCCGGTGCGTCCATCCACGGCAAGGGCATAATGCCCGATATCGTCGCGGACGGGCCGGAAACGCAGCCCGCGGAGCTGCTGTCGGCCGACGCGCCGCCGCTCGCCGCACGCGACCAGGAAGTGCACCTCGCCCTCGATTCCCTCAAGACGCACGCGCCCCTCGCCCATACCATGGGGCCTGTGGCCACGATGCGGGCGGCTTTCGTTCCCTAGCCACAGCGAATTGCACGCGAATCGGTCCGCCGGACGGCGGTGCGTGTAAGGGCCGCCCCGAGGACTGCTTTTGATCGCCTGGCTGCTTGATTTCATCCTGCATCTCGACCATCACCTGGTCGAGCTGGTCGCCCGCTACGATCTGTGGATCTACGCCATCCTGTTTGTCGTCATCTTTGCCGAGACGGGTCTGGTCGTCACTCCGTTCCTGCCAGGGGATTCCCTGTTGTTCGCCATCGGCGCGCTGGCTGCCGTCGATTCTCGCGGTACCTTGAGCGCGCCGTTGCTCTTCGTGCTGCTGAGTGCGGCCGCGATACTCGGCAACACGGTCAACTACTTGATTGGACGGGCGATCGGGCCGCCCGCATTCAGTGGCCGTTATCGCCTGCTGAAGGTGGAGTATCTGCAGCGCACGGAGGCCTTCTTTCAGCGTCACGGCGGCATGGCGGTCGCGCTCTCGCGCTTCATGCCCATCATCCGCACGTTCGCGCCTTTCGTGGCGGGTATCGGGCGCATGCCGTACGGCCGCTTCGTCGCCTACAACCTGCTGGGTGGCATCAGCTGGGTGATGCTGTTTCTGTGGGGCGGCTATCTTTTCGGCAATGTTCCGCTCATCAAACAGCATTTCGGTATCGTCACGATCATCATCATCGTGGTGTCGCTGCTGCCGATCGGCCTCACCGCGTTGCGCTCCCGGCGCAGCGCGGCTGCCCCGCCAGGTCCGCCTCAGAAATAGAACGCGGCCCGGGCGGCGCCGAACAGGCCGCCCCCGAGTAACACCCCGTTCGGCCACATCGAGAGCATGAAGCCGAGCGTGCGACGTGTTGGATCCCGCACGTAATGGCGAAAGTAGACCCACCTGCCGAGGATGAACACCAGTCCCAGCGCGCAACCCACATACGGACTCAGGTAGTAGCCGAACGCGAGCAGTGAGGGGATAAACAGCAGCAGTTGCTCCTGGGTGTTCATCTGTACGCGATAATAGCGCTCGAACATGTCATTGCCCGTGGTCGCCGGGGCACGCACGCCGTAGCGATAACGCGCCTGACCGACCTCGAACAGGAAGTACGCAAACTCGGCGAGCGCCAATAAGAGCACGAGATGAATCCACGGCATCTTGATCTCCTGTGCCCTCGCCAGAGGGCCGGCCGGTAAAGCCTACGGCATGGCTGCCGTGCTGCGAAGCCCCTGCGCTGACCGCTTGCCGGGCTGCAATGGCACAATGGCCTATGAGCGAACGACCGCGCGGCTACGCCCATCGGGTTGATATCGCGGCGGAGGTGGCCGACGTCTGGCGCGGCCTGACCGAGCCGGAGCACCTGGTGCGTTGGTGCGCCCCCGATGCCCGCATGAACCAGCGCAAGGGGGGATTGTTTCGCGCCAGTGTCGACCGCACGCGCGAGCTGCAGGCCAGCATCGATGTGTTCGAGCCCGCACGCCGCTTGCGGCTCATCCATCTGCCCGTGGCGGAGCTGCCCCCGAACGATGCGGCGATCATTGATGATTTCATGCTCACACCCTCGCGCGAGGGCACTTTGCTGCGGCTGCTCGGCTCGGGCTTCCCGGAGGACGCCGACTGGAACCCTTATTACCAGCGCTTGCAGCTGGGCTGGCGCCGGGCCGTCGCCCGCCTCAAAGTACTGGTCGAGAAACAATTGAGGAGGCCGGAGTCGTGACTGGATTCATCCTGCGCGCGCTGATCAGCGCCATGGGTCTGTGGGTGGCAACGCGAGTGGTGTCGGGCATCTGGATCCGCGATGCCTCGACTCTGGTGTTGGCCGGGCTGCTGCTTGGCGTGGTCAATGCAGTTATCAGGCCGATTGCCATCATCCTGACGCTGCCCCTGACCATTCTGACGCTGGGAATATTCCTGCTGGTCGTGAACGCAGCCATGGTGGCGCTCGTTGCGGCCATCCTGCCGGGCTTTGCGATTCCCGGTGGCTTCGGCGCAGCGTTCCTGACCGCGCTGATCGTCAGCATCACCGGCTGGCTTGGCTCATCGCTGATCGGTTCGCGCGGCAAGATCGATATGTACGTGCGGCGGCTCTGAGCGCGAGCCGCTCTGGCGCAGCTTTTTGGGGCCTCAGCCTTTGGCTGCGAAGGCCTCTTCCAGCACACTGGTCAGCGGCTTGAGAAAGAACGACTCCTCTGGCATGACGCGCGCATCGATCTGATGCTTGCGCAGGGTCTCGGCAACCACGGGACCCACGGCGGCAACGAGGGTCTTCTGCAGCGCGTTCATCACTTGCGCCGCAGGTGCCACATGGAAGAGCCGCTCCACCTGAGGCGTACTGGTGAAAGCCACGGCGTCGATCTTCCCCGCCGTCAGCTGCTGCAACAGGTTGAGAACCGCGGCATCGTCTGCGGCGTCGGCATAGACGTATGGCGCTACCGTCCTGACACTGGCGCCGGCACGCTGCAGGTATTCGACCAGGGGATGGTTGGGATCTGTGCCGTAGAGCTGCAGGCCCACGCTGTGTCCGTTGAGGTCATGCGGGCGCAGGGCGCTGATTACCCCTTCGCTCGTGGGAACCTCCGCCGCAATGTCGGGACGCAGTCCCAGATCGCGTAACGCGCGAGCTGGCTTCGGACCGCGTGTAATCTTGCGCGCCCGACCCAGGGCCTGGATGAAACGCTCCCGCAGCGGCGGCTTGTGATGGTCAATGCAACCCATGATCCGCCGCAGACCCTCACCGGTGAGCAGAATGACATCCGTGCAGGCGCCTGCAGCAAGCTCCTCTGACCAGCGCAGCACCGGCTGGGGATCGGGTGCATCCCGGATCGCCACCATCGGGCAACGTACGACGTTTGCCCCACGCCGCTCGAGCATGGCGGCAAAGACCTCCACCTCGCGTGTTTCGGGAATGGCGATGGTGCGGCCGCGTAATGGACTGGACGGATTATCGGACACCGGGCATCAGCCGCTTCAAAAATGGAGTCAGGAGCAGCATGATGAGCCCGCTGCCCGCGCCCCACCAGAAAATCTTCGTGAACAGCGCAGGCAGGGATTGCAGATCGCTGGCATCGTAATCGCCGGACAGCTGTCCGGCGAGGTTGGTGCCGAGCGCCAGGGCCATGAACCAGACGCCCATGACCTGCCCCACAAAGCGCGCCGGCGCCAGCTTGGTCATGGAGGACAGACCGACGGGCGACAGGCACAGCTCTCCGAGCGTATGCAGCAGGAAGGTGCAGATGAGCCAGGTGGGCAGCACTTTCTCGCCGCGCAGCACGTATTGGGAGGCGAGGAACATCACCAGGAATCCGGCTCCCATGAAGAGCAGGCCCAGGGCGAACTTACCTGGCGCCGACAGATCCCGTCCCCGGCGGCCGAGTGCGAGCCACACGCTTGCGAGCACCGGCGCAAAGATCACGATGAGCAGCGGGTTGACCCCCTGCAGCACGCCCGCCGGCAGTTCGTGCCCGAAGATCATCCGATCGGTATAGCGGTCGGCGAACAGATTGAGCGAGGCACCGGTCTGTTCGAAGCCCGCCCAGAACACCGCGCAGCCCACGAACAGCGCGATCATCACGTACACGCGCCGGCGCTCCACTGCAGTGAGACCTGCGAACAGCAGCAGGTACGCGAAGTAAGCCACGGCGAGCAGCGTGATGGCCCAGCTGACTGCCACAGCCAGCAGCTTGGGGTTGAGATGGATCGCGCCGCTGATCTGCAGCACCGCGGTCGCGAGCACCGCCAGTACCAGCAGGATCACCGGCAGCCACGAGCCGCGTCGCGCATCGGTGGCCAGTGCGAGGCCGCGCGCGCCCAGGTACCGGCGTGTCCACACAAACTGCGCGATGCCGAGCGCCATGCCGATGGCCGGCAGGGCGAAACCGACATGCCATCCGTAGCGCGCGCCGCACAGCGGCACCAGGGTCGAGCCGAAGAACGATCCGAGATTGATCCCCATGTAGAAGATGGAGAAGCCGGCGTCGCGCCGTGAGCCGCCTTCGGGATAGAGCTGCGCGACAATCGCGCTGATGTTGGGTTTGAGCAGTCCGACGCCGAAAGCGGCGATGAGCATGCCGCTGAAAAACACTGCCGTGATGCCCGAGACCAGCAGGGCGTTGCCGCTCATGATGAGCACGCCACCGGCGAGTACCGCGCGTTGCTGGCCGATCAGCCGGTCGGAGACGTAGCCGCCGAGCAGTGACAGCAGATAGCCGATGGCCAGATACAGTCCATAGATGGCATTGGCGCTCTGGTCATCGATGCCGAGGCCCCCATGGCGCACGGCATCCACCATGAACAGCACGAGCATCGCGCGCATGCCGTAATAGGTGAAGCGCTCCCACATCTCGGTGAAGAACAGGGTGAACAGGCCGCGCGGCTGGCCCAGCAGCACGCGCTCCGCCGGATCAGCCTGCAGCGCGTTGCTCACTGCGGGCGGCTGGCTTCGATCCCGCGCTCAGGATTATCGCCACGCATTCGGGTCAGGATGCGCGCCATGATGATGCCGCCCTCGTAGAGCAGGTACATCGGCACGGCCATGACACTCTGCGAGAAGGCATCCGGTGGCGTGACGAATGCGGCGATGATGAAGGTGGCGATCAGCACGTAACCGCGGTTCTCCTTCAGCTTCTCCAGGCGCACCACGCCTGTCAGCACCAGCAGCACCACCGCGATCGGTACCTCGAACGCTGCGCCGAAGGCGAGAAACATCTTCAGCACGAAATCCAGATAGGCGCTGATGTCGGTCATCATGGCCACGCCCTTGGGCGTGGTTGCCGCGAAGAAGGCAAACATGATCGGGAAGACACATAAATAAGCGAAGGCGATTCCCGCATAAAACAACACGATGGAAGAGATCAGCAGGGGTACCGCGAAGCGCTTTTCATGGCGATACAGTCCGGGTGCGACGAACGCCCAGGCCTGGTAGAGGATGTAGGGCATCGCGACGAAGATCGCGACGAAGATGGACAGTTTGAAGGGCGTGGTGAAGGGCGCCATGACCGTCGTCGCGATCAGCTGCGTGCCCTTGGGCAGCTTGTCCTTGAGCGGCGTGGCGACAAAGGTGAAGATCTGGTTGGAATTGAGCACGCAGGGCACGAAACACAGCCCGACCGCCACCATGCAGCGGATGATCCGGTCACGCAGCTCGAGCAGATGCGAGATCAGCGTGCCTTCGACGAGCTGTTCAGGTTCCTCGCTCATGGGTGGCAGCATACGCCGGCTCAGCGCTGCCCTGCGCCGGGGCAGTCTCGTTTCCTCCCAGGTCCCCGACCCAGTCATGCTGGCGCCCGTCGCGCGACGGAATCGGACGACCCTCGGAATCCGTTGGATGGGCGTGGGAGTAGGTCGGCGGATACACCGGCTCAGGGGCGCCGGTGACGGTCGCTGGCGCTGGCGTCGCGGCCGCGTCAGGCGGCGCCGCAGACGTGGAGACGACTGTTTCGGGCGGCTCCGCCGCTACGCCCGCGCTGTGCGCAGTTGCGGCATCCGGCGTGTCCGGAGCGCCGGCCGGCCGCGCGCCAGAGGGCCGAGCGCGTCGCGACTCTTCGAGCGTGACCTCCTCCTCCAGCTGCTCCCGGAACTGACGCGCCATACCCCGCGCGCGTCCCACCCAGCGGCCGACCTGGCTGGCTACCTTCGGTAGCTTCTCAGGCCCCAATACCACCAGGGCGAGGACGAAAATCAGCAGGATCTCGGAGAACCCGATGTCGAACATGTGCGCAGACGAACGTCAGGCCTGGCGATCCTTGCTACTGGTATCGCGTGACTTGGGCGTCTCCGCAAATTCCGCGTCGGGGCTGTCGGAACGGATCTGTCGTGGTGGGGAATCCTCGTTCTCGCCGTCGCTCATCGCCTTCTTGAAACCCCGCACCGCAGCGCCAAGGTCCGAGCCGACCGTACGCAGCTTCTTGGCGCCGAACACCAAGAGCACGACGAGCAGGATCACCACCAGCTCGCGCATCCCTATACCCATAAGTCTCAACTCCCGCTTGGCCAGCAGAAAATGCATCTGATGATAGGCCAAAAGCGGGGGGCCAACCCGTGAAAGTTCGCTGTTTGGCTCGCTTATGCGCCCTCGCCTGCGCCGGCCTCCAGCCAGAATGTGACGGGCCCGTCATTTATCAGTGCAACCTGCATGTTGGCACCGAAATGGCCCGCCGCGACGTGCGGGTAGAGGGCCCGCGCGCGGCTCAGCAGCACCTCAAACAGCTCACGCGCCTGCTCGGGGGGCGCGGCGGGCTGAAAGCCGGCGCGGGTGCCCTTGCGTGTCTCGGCGGCCAGCGTGAATTGAGGAACCAGCAGTAACCCGCCCGACACGTCCTGTAATGAGCGGTTCATGCGCCCCACCTCATCGGCAAAGATCCGGTAGTTGAGTACCCGCTCGAGCAGACGCTCGGTTGCGGCGGCGTTGTCGCCACGGCGCACGCCGATCAGCGCAAGGATGCCCGGTCCGATGGCAGCCACGCTGAGTCCCGCCACGCTCACCCGCGCCTCGCTGACTCGCTGAATGAGCGCGATCATGCCGACAAGACCCTCGCAGCCCGCCGTGCCACATCGGTGACACACCAGGGGCGAAACGCTCTTCCGGCAGTCGGCTCGTGTGGCATTTGCCGGACCGAGTCCGTAAGATTCGGGGCCGTTTTGCAGGGGTGGCGGAGTCGTCGATGGTACTGCAGTGGCTTCATTCTGGGGTTCGATCCGCTGTCGCATTGACTGCGGTGCTGGCAGCCTGTGTTGCCGGCCTGCCGGCGAGCGCGCAGCAGGCCACGCCTCAGGGTAATCCACAACGAGGCAAGGAGCTCTCCTATACGTGCCTCGGCTGTCATGGCGTGGACGGCTACAAGAACGCGTATCCCAACTACAGCGTGCCGGAACTGGAGGGGCAGCATCCGGAGTATCTCGCCGCGGCACTGCACGAGTATCGCGATGGCGACCGGGCGCACCTCACCATGCATTCGCAGGCTTCGTCGCTCAGCGATCAGGATATCGCCGACATCGTCAGCTACTTCTCGGGTAAGCCGCTGGTGACCAGCGGCAAACCGCAGGGCACCGTGCCCCAGGCTGTGCAGCTGTGCACCACGTGTCATGGCAAGGACGGTGTTGGAATCACCGAGCAGTACCCGACGCTCGCCGGTCAGCACCCCGATTACCTGGCGCGGGCCATCGAGGAATACAAGAAAGGCGGTCGCAAGAACCCGGTCATGACCGGCATGGCCGCGCAGATCAAGGAAGAAGACATCGCAACGATCGCGGATTATTTCAGCCGGCTCAAACCTTCGCTCTCCACGGAGAGCCGGCCGTACACGACCCTCGGCGAGCCAGAGACCCCCAAGTCGGGGAAGTGATCTCGCACTGAGACGCCTGCCTGGTGCTGACCTGGGCGGTCAGGCACTTGGGCGGTCAGGGCACTGGGCGATCAGGCACTTGGGCGGCCATCAGTGCTGAGCCAGCCGCTCGAGAAACATTGCCGCAGTCTCGAGGTACGCATCCTGATTGCCTTTCCTGCGAAAACCATGGCCTTCGTCCTTGGCGGCGAGAAACCAGACGTCCTCACCCTTGGAGCGCATGCGCCAGGCGATGTTCTGTGACTCGCTGGCAGGAACGCGCGGATCATTCATGCCGGCCGTTAGCAGCAGCGGACGCCGGATCGAGGCGACGTTGCTAAGCGGGGAGATGCGGGTGAGGAAGGCGCGCACGCGGGCATCGCGCTCATCGCCGTATTCGGCGCGCAGCAGCTCGCGCGCATAGGGCGGGGTATTTTCCAGGTACGTGACAAAGCTGCTGATACCTACGTTGTCGATGCCGCCCTTGAGTCGATCGCCGTAGGCGGCCAGCGAGGCGAGCGCCATGTAGCCGCCGTAGGAGCTGCCCATGACCAGAATACGGTTGCGATCGAACGCGGGCTGCAGGCCGATCCACACTACCAGCGAGCCGATGTCTTTCACCGCATCCTCGCGCAGCACGCCGTCGTCCAGTTTCAGGAAGCTCTTGCCGTAACCCGATGAGCCGCGCACGTTCGGGGCGACTACGGCATAGCCCAGCTCGTTGACCGCAAACTGGGTAAAGGGATCCCAACCGGGGCGGTGCTGCGCCTCCGGGCCGCCATGGATGTCGATGAGTACCGGATGCGGGCCCGGCGAACGCGGCCGGTACAGGTATGCCGAGATCATTCGCTGAGCACCGCTCACCCGGTCCCATGTTGGATAGCGGACCAGCTCGGCGGGCACCAGGGCGGCTATGTCCAGCGGGCCGGTCTCACTGTGGGTCCAGCGTTCGAGCGCGCTGCGACTGAGGTCGTACACGAACACATCCCGGGGACTCGTGGGCGATTCGGCCGTGAGTGCCAGGCGTTTGCCGCTATGGTCGAAGCGGATGTTAGTGACCTGCCCCTGCGGCAAGCCAGGCGGCGACTGCTCCAGCTTCTGTTGCATGTCGAGGATGGTCAGCTTGCTCTGCCCGTCTGCGTTCGCGACGTACGCCAGATAACGTCCGTCTGCGCTGACATCGAATCCCTCGATATCCCAGGGCACCTGTGCGGTGAGTTTGCGCACTTCATGCGTCACCGAATCCACGTACCGCAGCTGCGCGAACTCGCCCTCTTCATCGCTCGTGTAGTAAACGCCACGGCCGTCAGGAGCGAAGCGTGCCACGCCGATCGTCGCCTTGTGCCCAGCTGCGTCCAGTGCCGTCACGGTTCCCGTGTAGACATCGGCAATGTGCAGGTAGCTCTCATTGCCCGATACCACCCGCCGCAGCAGCAGCTTGCGATCATCCGCTGACCAGTCCAGCGGCAGCCACGTGTCGCTCTGACCGCCTGCGACCAAACGCGGCGGGGTGTTCGAACCGATATCGGTGACGTACACGTCGTAGCTGACGCCATCGCGTTCGGTGCCAAAAAAAGCGATCCGCTTGCCGTCATTGGAGTACACCGGACTGCCGTGGTGGGCGTGGCCCGGCGTGAGCTGCTGAACCTGCGTGGGTGATGAGTAGAGAAACAGCTGGGCCTTCTCATCTCCGCCCTGATCCTTGAGGAACACGAACTCGTGGGGAGTGCCGCTGTGGGGCGCGCGCGCCTCGGTGATGGGGTCACCATAGAAAGTGAGCTGCTCACGCGCACCGAGGGGCAGGGCCACGCGGTGCACCTGCTCCACATCGCCGAAACGCGTCGCTATCAGCATCGAGCCGTCGGCCTGCCAGTCGAGGAAGCGCGCCTCACGTGCCTGCCGATAGCGGCCCAGTCGCTCGGACAGGCTGGCATCGCGAGCCGGGATGCCCTCGAAGATCAGACTGTCGCGCTCCTGGCGTGCCGGTGCAGGCGCATGTTGTGCGAAAGTCGGCAGCGGCAGCAGCGCGGCCAGCAGCAAGGCGAGCTGGCGGCCACCGATCAAGTTGCTCATCATAAGATCACTATGGTGCCCGAAAGCGTTGCATCCATGCACCCGACGCGCCGCACTCCGCGGATCACGTCTCATCCCGATGGTGTCTATGCCATCGATGCGGAGTATCTGCGGCCCGGCGCGGCCGCAGTACACCTCATCGTGGAGAACGGTCGGGCCGCCTTCGTCGACCCCGCGACGAACAACTCCGTGCCCTATCTGCTGGGTGCGCTCGAGCAACTCGGCATCGCGCCGGCCAGTGTCGATTACGTATTTCTGACCCATATCCATCTCGATCATGCCGGCGGCGCGGGGCTGTTGTTGCGTTCCTTGCCCAACGCCAGCGTGGTGCTGCATCCGCGCGGCGTGGCGCACATGATCGATCCGTCCAAACTGATGAGCGCATCCCGCGCGGTTTACGGGGAGGACCGCTTTGCACGGCTCTACGGAGACATCCTGCCCATTCCCGCCGAGCGCATCATCGCGGTCGCCGATGGCGAGAATTGCCGTCTTGCCCGGCGTGAGTTCGAGCTGCTGCACACGCCCGGACACGCCATTCATCACTATGTGGTGGTCGACCGGGCTCACGCCTGTGTATTCGCCGGCGATACCTTCGGCGTGTCCTATCGTGAGCTGGATACGACCGCCGGCCCGTTCATCGCGCCGGCCACCACGCCGCCGCATTTCGACCCGGTGCAGGCCGCCCAATCCATACGGCGCATCATGAGCTACGCCCCAACCTCGATCTACCTGATGCATTACAGCCGCGTCACCGGGGTGCAGCGCCTGAGTGCTTTGCTGCTGCGCCAGCTCGATGACTATGTGGCCATTGCTGAGCGACACGAGCACGCTGCGGCGCCGTACGAGGCGATCCGGTCCGATCTGCTGACATTGTGGCTCGAGCTGCTGCGCGCCGAGGGTAGCCGCGTGTCGCCGGCGGAGCTGGCACAGGTGCTCGGCCTGGACGCCGATTTGAACGCCCAGGGACTTGTCGCATGGCTCGAGCGCCGGCAACGGAACAAACTCTCCGGCTGATTGCGCCCTCTGCAGGCGCATCCTAAACTCACCGGTAGGTAACCTACCGGCGAGTTAAAGAAGAGGGGACGATCGTGAAATCAGGCGATGCGGCGGCGGGGACTATCCCAGGCACCGGCGGACCCGGGCAGAAGAAATCGGTGGCGCTCTCGGGCGTCGTCGCCGGCAACACCGCGCTCTGCACGGTCGGCGTAACCGGCAATGACCTGCACTACCGGGGTTACGACATTCTCGAGATTGCCAATCGTTGCGAATTCGAGGAAATCGCCTTCCTGCTGGTGCACGGCAAGCTGCCCAACCGCGCCGAGCTCGCCGGCTACCGCAGCAAGCTGAAATCGCTGCGCGGCTTGCCGCTCACGGTCAGAGAGGCGCTGGAGAAGCTGCCGGCGGCGTCGCACCCAATGGACGTGCTGCGCACCGGCGCCTCGGTGTTGGGCTGCGTGCTGCCGGAAAAGGATGATCACGGTGCCGCCGGGGCGCGCGAGATCGCCGACCGCCTGCTGGCCTCGTTCGGCTCGATGTTGTGTTACTGGTTTCATTACAGCCACAACGGCCAGCGAATTCATCTGGAGACCGAGGACGACTCGATCGGCGGACATTTCCTGCATCTGCTGCACCGGCGCGCCCCGCCGCCATCTTGGGTGCGCGCCATGCATACCTCGCTGGTGCTGTACGCCGAGCACGAATTCAACGCCTCGACCTTCGCGGCACGCGTCATTGCGGGCACGGGCTCGGACATCTACTCCTGCATCACCGGCGCGATCGGCGCGCTGCGCGGGCCCAAGCATGGCGGCGCCAACGAGGTCGCTTTCGAGATCCAGCAGCGTTACGAGAATGCCGAGGCCGCCGAGGCGGATATCCGCGAGCGCCTCGCGGCTAAACAGGTCATCATCGGCTTCGGGCATCCGGTGTACACCAAGTCCGATCCCCGCAACGAGGTGATCAAGGAAGTCGCCCGGCAGCTCGCCCAGGAGGCCGGTGAGCTGCGCATGTTCGCGGTGGCCGAGCGCATCGAGCAGGTGATGCAGGAGGCCAAGAAAATGTTCGCCAATCTCGATTGGTTTTCCGCCGTTTCGTATCACATGATGGGCGTGCCGACGGCGATGTTCACCCCGCTGTTCGTGATCGCGCGCACCAGTGGCTGGTCCGCACACGTCATCGAGCAGCGGGCCGATGGCAAGATCATTCGGCCGACCGCCAACTACATCGGCCCCGACAATCTCAAGTTCGTGCCGCTCGACCAGCGCGCCTGATCGCAAAGGTTTCCCGCACATGTACGATCCCCGCTCCGCGCAGCGCCCGGCGCCCGATACCCTGCTGCAGGCGATTGCCGACTATGCCCAACGTGTCAACATCTCGAGTGCGCAGGCGTATGAGACCGCGCGCTACTGCCTGATGGATACGCTGGCCTGCGGTTTCCAGGCCCTGAAATACCCCGCGTGTACCCGGCTCCTCGGGCCGACCGTGCCCGGAGCTTTGATGCCCGGCGGCGCGCGGGTGCCGGGCACCTCTTACGAGCTCGAGCCGGTGCAGGCGGCATTCAACATCGGCGCGATGGTGCGCTGGCTCGATTTCAACGACACCTGGCTCGCTGCCGAGTGGGGCCATCCATCCGACAACCTGGGCGGCATACTGGCTAGCGCGGACTATCTTGCGCGCAAGGCCGTGATGGAAGGCCGCCAACCGCCAACGCTCGCCGATGTGCTCACCGGGATGATCAAGGCGCACGAGATCCAGGGGGTGCTGGCGCTCGAGAACAGTTTCAACCGTGTTGGCCTGGATCACGTATTGCTGGTGCGCGTGGCATCCAGTGCCGTCGTCACCGCGATGCTCGGCGGAACCGTGGAGCAGGTGAGCAATGCGGTCTCCAATGCGTGGATCGACGGAGGTGCGCTGCGCACGTATCGTCACGCACCCAATACCGGATCGCGCAAGAGCTGGGCGGCCGGTGATGCCACCAGCCGCGGCGTGCGCCACGCACTGCTGGCGCTCAGCGGTGAGATGGGCTATCCGTCCGCGCTGACGGCCAAGACCTGGGGCTTTCAGGATGTTTTGTTCAAAGGCCGCGCGCTGGCATTGCCGCAGCCCTTCGGCAGCTATGTCATGGAGAACGTGCTGTTCAAGATCTCCTTCCCGGCCGAGTTCCACGCACAGACAGGCGTGGAGGCCGCCCTGCAGCTGCATCCGCAAGTCAGCAGCCGGCTGCAGGAGATCAAACAGATCGTGATCGAGACCCAGGAACCTGCAGTGCGCATCATCGACAAGACCGGTCCGCTCGCCAACCCCGCGGACCGTGATCACTGCATCCAATACATGGTGGCCGTGCCGTTGCTGTTCGGTCGCCTGACGGCCGAGGATTACGAGGACAGCGTGGCGGGCGACTCACGGATCGATGCGCTGCGCGCTCGCATGACGGTCCGGGAGAATCCGCAGTTCACGAAAGACTACTACGCGCCCGAGAAGCGCTACATCGGCAACGCCGTGCAGGTGTTCTTCAACGACGGTTCGGCGAGCGAGCGGATTCAGGTGGATGTCCCGATCGGACACCGTCAGCGCCGCGCGGAAGGCATGCCCATTCTGGTGCGCAAGTTCGAGAGCTCGGTGGACAACTGGTTCAATCCCAGGCAGAGCGAGCGCATCAAGACACTTTTCCGCAATCCGGGACTCGAAGCGATGCCCGTGAACGAGTTCATGGCTGCCCTGGTGACCAACGGCAGTCCCCGTGGCGAGCAAGGCCCGTCCTGACCTGACAGTCATCTCTGCGAGAGTGCACGGTCACCTCTGCGAGAGCACGATCACGCAGCGCGCCGCGTCGAGCCCCGGTATGTCAACGGTGTGGGAAGCATCGTGACGCCATTGTGCGTCCACTTCGTCCAGCTCGGCTGCCGGAGGCCACTTGCCTTTCATCGCGAGGATGCGCGTGTGCGCATCGGCTAGTGATCTGACCTCGCGCAGCAGCTTCGCTAAGGGCGCGAACGCTCGCGCCACGATGGTGTCAAAGGGCTGAGTCGGCTTGCAATCCGCCGCCCGCTGCTGCAGCGCGCTGACATTGCTCAAGCCCAGCTCGCGCGCGGCGTGCTCGACGAACCGGATTTTCTTGCCGCTCGAGTCGATCAGCGTGAAGTGCCGCTGCGGGTTGACCACTGCCAGCGGCAAGCCGGGGAAACCCGCCCCGGTGCCGACATCTGCGATGCAGCGGCCCCGCAGCTCGCCGTGTACCGACAGGCTGTCCAGCAGATGATGCGTGAGCATGGCGCTGCGCTCGCGGATCGCTGTCAGATTATAAGTGTGGTTCCACCGCTCCAGTTCATCGAGCAGCCGCAGGAGTTTCGCTGCCTCGGTGTCACCGAGCGGCACGCCGAGGCTCGCCGCCGCGCGCTGCAGGGGTTCGCTGAGACTCAAACGGGACTCCGGGTTGCGAGCTGTTGTCAGTAGAATAAGGCTGATCGTGAGACTGTTGCTCGTTGAAGATGACGCCATGATCGCCGAAGCCATCCGCTCCGGATTGCGGCGCGACGGTTTCGTAGTCGACTGGGTGCGCGATGGCGAGGTGGCCGAGGGCGTACTGCGCACCGAGCAGTTCGACATCCTGTTACTCGATCTGGGGCTGCCGCATCGTGACGGACTGCAGGTGCTGAAGTCGCTGCGTGCGCACCGGCTCCCTCTGCCGGTGCTGATTCTCACTGCACGCGATGCGGTGTCCGATCGCGTGCAGGGACTCGATGCGGGCGCCGACGACTACCTCGTCAAGCCTTTCGACCTGGATGAGCTCGCGGCGCGCATTCGCGCGCTGCTGCGGCGCAAGTCCGGCCGCACTGCGCCTCTGATCGAGCATCTCGGCGTCAGTCTCGATCCTGCAACGCATCGGGTGACCCACCATGGCGAGGAGATCGTGCTGTCGCCCAGAGAGTTCGCGCTGCTGCAGCTGTTGATGGAGCGTCCGGGCCAGATCCTCTCGCGAGCGCAGATCGAGGAGCGCCTCTATGGCTGGGGCGAGCAAGTGGAGAGCAACGCCGTCGAGGTGCACATCCATGGCTTGCGTCGCAAGCTCGGCGCCGAGTTCATCGTGAACGTGCGCGGTGTCGGTTATCGCGTGCGACCGGCCGTATGAGCTCGGTTCGGGCCCGGCTGCTTGTCTGGTTGCTGGGAGGCGTACTGCTGGTCGGCGCCTTGGGCGGCTGGATGGTCTATCGCAACGCGCTTTTCGAGGCCGATACCTTCTTCGACTATCACCTCAAGCAGACCGCATTGCTGCTGCGGGACCAGCCGGTCGAATATCTTTTTGGCCCCGATATTCAGAGTACGGACGCCGGTTTCGACTTTGCCGTGCAGGTCTGGACGCTGGATGGCGTGCGCATCTATCTGTCGCGCCCGCACGCCGCGCTGCCGGCGATTACCACGTTAGGGTTCTCCAACGCCACCACTGCGGAAGGCACTTGGCGCGTGTATGGAGTGCAGGCCAGCACACGGGTGATTCAGGTGGCGCAACCGATGCGCGTGCGCGAGCAGGGAGCAGCACGACTCGCGCTGCGGACACTCACTCCTTTCGCTTTGCTGTTACCGCTGCTGGCAGGATTGATCTGGATCGTGGTGGGACATGCGCTCGAGCCCCTGAAGCGGCTGACGCAACAGCTGAAGGCACGGGAGCTCGCAGCGCTCGATCCTCTGCCTGAGCATCACCTGCCGGGAGAAGTGCAGCCGCTGGTTGCGGCGCTGAATGAGCTGCTGGGGCGGCTGGGGGCCGCACTGGAGCGAGAGCGCGGATTTCTCGCCGATGCGGCGCACGAGCTGCGCACGCCGCTGACGGCTTTGCACCTGCAGATGGGCGCCCTCGCCCGGGCCGGCAACGAAGCGGAACGAAGCGCGGCGATGGCGCAGCTGGCCGCAGGAGTGCAACGAGCGATTCGCCTCGTGGAGCAGCTGCTGTCGCTTGCCCGGCAGGAGCCGCGGTCGGCCACCGTTCAGCTACAGCTGCGGCTTGATGAGCTGGTGCGGGAGGTCGTCGCGGAGCTGGTGCCGTTGGCCGACGCTCGTCACATTGATCTGGGCATGATGACCTCCCAGGCCGCGCTCGTGAGCGGAGACCCGGACGCCCTGCGCACCCTAGTGCGCAATCTGATCGACAACGCGGTGCGCTATTCCCCCGAGTCGGGACGCGTGGACGTGGCGGTAGAGGCTGCGGAACCGCTGAATCCCTCGGGCAACAATAGGGGGCAGAAAGCCGCTATTGAATCAAATGAGACACAATTTCCGCATCCTGCACCCCCTTCCTCTGCCCGTGGCTTGGCGCCACCGGAGGCGGCAGTGCCCGCGCTTGCTGGGCGAGTGGCGGTATTGAGGGTCATTGATGCCGGCCCCGGGATTGCCGCAGAGGAACGCTCCCGGGTTTTCGATCGGTTCTACCGCACCCCGGGGACGGTTCCGCCGGGTAGTGGCCTGGGGATGGCCATCGTCAAAACCATCGCAGATGCGCACCGGGCCAGCATCGAGCTGGGTACCGGACCGCGCAGCCAGGGTCTCGAGGTGTGCGTGCGCTTTCCACCCGCGCAGCCCTCTTAAGGCTGCCTTAAGTCTGCGCTCCTATCTTGTCGGCAGGGCCCCGGACGGGGGCGTGTGACTTATCTGATGGAGAGCGCCATGAGTCCCAGGATCTTTGTACGTAATCAGCTGGCGGCCGCCCTGCTGGGTGCCGCCGCCGTGGCCGCGCCTATGGGTGCCTTGTATGCGTTCGGGGGAGGATCGGCTGCGGCCCCGACTTCGCAGACCGCGCCCACCGTATCGGCTCCAGCTACCGGCAACCCGAATGCCGTGCTGCCGGACTTCAGCGCCATGGTGCAGAAGTACGGGCAGGCGGTGGTCAACATTTCGGTCGTTACCAAGGTGCCGACCTCTTTTGGCCAGCAGGACCCGGGTTCGGACGACGGGGATGAGAACGGTCAGGCGAATCCGAATCCGTTCGGCCCGAACAGTCCCTTCGCGCCATTCTTTCGCGGCTTTCCGATGCAGCCACCCCAGCCGATGCATGGCGAGGGCTCCGGCTTCATCGTCAATGCCGACGGCACCATCCTCACGAATGCGCATGTGGTGAACGGCGCGAGTGAGGTAACGGTGCGGCTGACCGACCGGCGCGAATACACCGCCAAGGTGGTCGGAGTGGACACCAAGAGCGACGTCGCCGTGCTGAAAATTCCGGCGCACAATCTGCCCACTGTGCGCATCGGTGACATTCGCAGCCTCAAGGTCGGCGAGTGGGTGGTCGCCATTGGCGCCCCGTTCGGGTTCGAGAACAGCGTGACCCAGGGCATCGTGAGTGCGAAAGGCCGCACGCTGCCGGATTCGGGCTACGTGCCGTTTATCCAGACCGACGTACCCATCAATCCGGGCAATTCCGGCGGACCGCTCTTCAACATGCAGGGTGAGGTGGTCGGCATCAACTCGCAGATCTACACCCGCTCGGGCGGCTACCAGGGGGTGTCGTTCTCGATTCCGATCGATGTCGCCATGCATGTCAGTCAGCAGCTGCAGACTCACGGGCACGTGACGCGCGGCAAGCTCGGCGTCGTGATCCAGAGCGTCGATCAGGGGCTCGCCGACTCCTTTGGCTTACCGAAGCCGCAAGGCGCGCTGGTGTCCAGTGTTGAGAAGGGTGGTGCGGCCGAGCGCGCCGGTATCGAGCCCGGCGATGTCATCCTGCAACTCAACGGCCAGCCGGTGGACCAGTCCACCGAGCTGCCTGCCGAGATTGCCGCGCTGGCACCCGGAACCACGGTCAATCTGCAGATCTGGCGTCAACACACGACACGCGATGTCAGTGTGAAGCTGGCGCAGATGGAGGATCGCCGTACGGCTTCGGCGGACACAGGTAACAGTGAGTCCGGTGGCAAGTTAGGTCTGGTCGTGCGGCCGCTGACGAGCGATGAACAGCATGAGGCCAAGACGCAGGGTGGCCTGCTGGTCGAGCGCTCCAGGGGTCCGGCGGCCGACGCCGGACTGCAGCAGGGCGACATCGTGCTGGCGGCCAACGGTGCGCGTGTAGCAAGTGCCGATGAGCTGCGCAGCGCGGTCGAAAAATCCAAGGGTCACGTTGCACTGCTCGTGCAGCGGGGTGACAACCGGTTGTTCGTGCCGGTGAAAGTCGGCTGATCCGGCCGCACGCCGGGTACCCGACACGGCCTTGCGCTGCGGCGCTAGCGCGATGTTGTGTTGGGTACCGAGGCGAGCGGCAGGGCGGTGGTTTCCTTGATGACTGCGAGCGCAATGGAGGAGTTCACGGACTGCACCCCAGGAAAGCGCGACAGGTGATCGAGGAAGAACGCCTCATACGCCTTGATGTCGCGGCACACGATCCGCAGCAGGAAGTCCGTTTCTCCCATCAGCGTGTAGCACTCGAGGATTTCGGGATGCTCCCGCACCGCCTGCTCAAAGCGCAGCAGCGCATCGCGTCCGTGGCCGGCCAGCTTCACGTGAGAGAACACCATGACGTTGAGGCCGACTTTCTCGCGATCGAGGAGCGCCACCCGCCGCCTGAGGACGCCGGCTTCCTGCAGACGGCTGATCCGCCGCCAGCAGGTTGAGGCGGTCATGCCGACCCGCTCGGCGACGTCGGCGGCGGACAGATCCCCGTGGCCCTGCAGGACGTCGAGGATGCGCACATCACCGCGATCCAGCTCTATTTGCATTGTTCGTCTCACTAACTCGGCGATAACTGCGACGAATCTTTCATGGAAGGGGTCGGTTCGGCAACTTTTGTGAGGTTCTGAGCGGACGGTCTTCCGTAGGCTGGATCCCCGGGCGGTTCAGTACGGAGCGCGCGATGGATATCTTCGGCATGCGGGAATTCGATCATGAGCGGGTCGTTTTGGGTCACGATGCAGCGACCGGCCTGCACAGCATCATCGCGATCCATTCCACTGCCCTGGGTCCGGCCGCCGGGGGCTGCCGCATGTGGCCCTACCGCTCTACCGAGGAAGCATTGACCGATGTGCTGCGCTTGTCGCGCGGCATGAGCTACAAGAATGCGCTGGCCGGACTGCCCTTCGGCGGTGGCAAGGCCGTGATCCTCGGGGATGCGCGGAAGGGGAAGTCTGCCGAGCTGTTTCAGGCCTATGGCCGGCTGGTCGACTCGCTCGGGGGTGCGTACGTGACTGCGGAAGATGTCGGCACGACGCTCGCTGACATGGAGCACGTGGCGCGTACCACCCGCTATGTGAGTGGCCTCGGCCGCGCGCCGGGCGAGGCCGGTGGCGATCCGGCGCCGCGCACCGCGCTGGGAGTATTCCTCGGCATCCAGGCTGCGGTGAAGTTCCGCCTGGCTCGCGCAGACCTGGAAGGCGTCCGCGTTGGCGTTCAGGGTGTCGGCGGCGTGGGCTATCACCTCTGTGCCTTGCTTGCCGATGCTGGGGCGAAGCTGCTGGTGACGGATGTGCGGGCTGAGGCCGTCGGGCGTGTACGCGATGAGTTCAGCGCCACCGCCGTGCCGGTGGATGACATCCTGTCACAGGAACTCGACGTTCTGGCGCCCTGCGCATTGGGCGCGATCCTCAATAGCGCCTCGATCGCACAGCTCCGGGCGCGCGTGGTCGCCGGTGCCGCCAACAACCAGCTCGCAACGGACCGGGACGGCGCAGCGCTGCTCGCCGCAGGGGTGCTGTACGCTCCGGATTACGTGATCAATGCCGGCGGCATCATCAGCGTGGCTCACGAATTCCAGGGTAATGCGACCGAAGCGCAGGTAACACGCGAGATTCACGCCATCCCGATGCGCCTCACCGAAATCTTCGAGAGAGCTCAGCGTGAGAATCGTCCGACGAACGCGGTCGCCGATCAGATGGCGCGCGAGCGCATCCGTTACGGCGTGCGGCGCCTGGTCGCCTGAGATCCGCCGCGACCCGCACCGCTGAACTCGCGCAGGTGCCGGCGCGTGGCGGGCTGTACCGATGGTGCCGGCCCGCTGGCCAATCGAATCGATCGCGCGGCCGTTTACCACGAGCCGCGCCGTGCCGCGTACACTCTCGCCTCATGAAGCGCGTCATGGCGGTGGCCAATCAGAAAGGCGGGGTGGGCAAGACGACCACCTCGGTCAATCTCGCCGCTTCCCTCGCCGCAACCCGGCGTAGCGTGCTGCTGCTCGATCTGGATCCCCAGGGCAACGCGACTATGGGATGCGGCATCGACAAGTCGCAGGTCCCGCGCAGCGCCTGTGAGGTGCTGTTGGGCGAATGCGATCTCGCCAGCGCGATTGTGCCGATCGAGGTCGGCACGTTTTCGCTGCTGCCGGCTAATCAGGATCTGACGGCAGCCGAGGTGAGGCTGCTCACTACGACCGAGAACCGGGAGACCCGGTTGCGCAGCGCACTGGCACCTCTGCGCGACTCCTTTGACGTGATCGTGATCGACTGTCCCCCTGCTCTCAACATGCTCACGGTCAACTCGCTGGTGGCCGCCGACAGCGTGCTGATCCCGATGCAGTGCGAGTACTACGCCCTCGAGGGCCTGTCGGCGTTGCTGGGGACTATCGAGCAGATCCGCGCCGCTGCGAATGCCTCGCTGGAGATCGAAGGCATCCTGCGCACCATGTATGACCCCCGGAACAATCTCGCAAGCGAAGTGAGCGCGCAGCTCATCATGCACTTCGGCGATAAGGTGTTTCGGACCATCATCCCGCGCAACATCCGTCTTGCAGAGGCGCCGTCCTTCGGCAAGCCGGTGTTGTTCCACGACAAAGACTCGCGCGGCGCGCTGGCCTACCTGGCGCTGGCGGGCGAGATGATCCGCCGCGAGGAGGAGGATGAGCGAGTGCAGAGCGCCGTTGCGGAACCGCTGCAGCCTGGCGGAGCGATGAGCTCGTGACGGCCCGCAGGCTGGTGAAGGTCGGCGTGCCCGGCATGGCGACGCTCGCTATCATCCGCGCCCATGATGCATAAGAAGCCGACGCTGGGTCGTGGACTCGCCGATCTGCTCGGGCAGGCTCAGCCTCGGCCGGTGCCTCAGCCTGGGGCCATGACGGGGGTGCGGGGACCCAGCCCGGAGCCGCCCGCCGCGCCCGCTGCCGAGCCCCTCAATGAGGAGCTCGCGCGACTGCCCCTGGATGTGCTGCAGCGTGGGCGCTACCAGCCGCGGATGGATATGCGGCCGGAGACCCTGCAGGAGCTCGCGGATTCCATCAAGGCGCAGGGCGTTGTCCAGCCCATCGTGGTGCGTCCCTTGGCCGCCGCAACGGCCGGGACCTCGCAGCGCTATGAAATCATCGCGGGTGAGCGTCGCTGGCGGGCCGCACAGATGGCGGGCCTGGCGCAGATCCCGGCGGTCATCCGGCGGATCCCAGACGAGGCCGCGATCGCCGTGGCGCTGATTGAGAACATTCAGCGCGAGAATCTCAATCCGCTCGAGGAGGCGCGCGCCCTCGAGCGGCTGATCAGTGAGTTTTCGCTGACACATCATCAGGCCGCCGAGGCTGTCGGCCGCTCCCGGGCCGCTGTGAGCAACCTGCTGCGGCTGCTCGAGCTTGCACCGGAGGTCGCCGAGCGCGTGGAGCGGCGCGAAATCGAGATGGGGCACGCCCGAGCCTTGCTGGCGCTGGGCCACCGCAAGCAGCAGATTGAGATTGCCGCGCTCATCGTGAAGAAGGGGCTCTCCGTCCGGGAGACCGAGGCACTGGTGCGCCGCCTGCAGCAGCCCGCCGCCACTGCAGACGCCGAGGCGGCCGACCCGAACGTGTCACGACTGCAACAGGAGCTCAGCGAGAAGCTCGGGGCGCGGGTGGCGATCCAACATTCAACGGCCGGCAAGGGCCGGCTGATCGTCAGCTACAACAGCCTGGACGAGCTCGACGGCATCCTGGCCCATATCCAATAGTCCAATAGGGCATCCGGGTTGTCGGCCGGGCCGGCGCAAGGGCCCGTCCCCGGCTCATGCATGCGCGCACGTCCCCCGGCTGCGGCAAGCGCGCACGTCCCCCGGCTGCGGCAAGGGCGCATGCTGTGGACTGACGGGCGCCCGATCTCTATAATCCCGCGGCTTTTTTGACCGGCCTGCCTGCCGGTCCGTATGCGACAGTCGTCGCTTACGTTATGGCTAAGTAACAAGCGTAGCCGCCTGCGTCTGGCGCCAACAGACTGCAGCGCTCGCCCAGATGCGGATTCAAGGTGACCGCAACGTCCAGATCCACTCCACGGCGGCTGGCTTTAGGCGTCGTGCTGGGTCAGGTGGCAATCACCCTGCTGTTTGCGCTCGCGAGTTGGTTGATCGCTGACCGCAACGCCGCAATATCCGCCCTGTTGGGCGGCGGGATCAGCGCGCTGGCGAGTCTCGCGATGGCGTTGCTCAGCTTCAGGGCGCGTGCAGCGCAGGATCCGTATCGGGCGATGGCCGCCTTCTTTGCCGGAGAGGCGGCGAAGGTTGCCGTCGTGATCGGGCTGTTCGTGGTGGTGTTGAAGACGATGAGGGTCGTGCCGCTGGCGATGCTGGGTGCATACGTGGCGACTTTCCTCGTGTTCTGGGTAGTGCTGGCGCGTGTCCGCGACGCCTGCCCGGCTCGTCCGGCGGGTACGGATGGCGCAGAGAGATGAACGGTGCGTGTCGTACGCACGATCGGTAACAGCCAGGCGGCAACACAATGCCAGCGGGCATGAGATCGGAACATGGCAGCAGAACAGTCAACGAGCGCGAACGAATACATTCTTCACCACCTGACTTTCCTCTCCAACAAGGAGCCGAACGGGATCGTCGACTTCTCGGTCATTCACTGGGACAGCGTGTTCTTTTCGGTTGTGCTTGCCATCCTGTTCGCCGGCTCTTTTTACCTGGCGGCGCGCAAGGCCAACAGCGGCGTACCCGGCAAGTTTCAGAACTTCATCGAGCTGCTGGTGGAGACGGTCAACGAGCAGGTCGCGGATGCTTTCAAGGGCAGCAGCCGGCTGATCGCACCGCTCGGACTCACGATCTTCTGCTGGGTGCTGCTGTTCAACGCCATGGACGTGCTGCCCGTCGATCTGCTGCCGGCTGCCGCCCATGTGGCAGGCTTCGAGCACCTCAAGGTCGTGCCCAGCACCGATCTGAACGTGACGTTCGCGCTGTCACTGACGGTCTTCGTGCTGATCATCTACTACAGCATCAGGATGAAGGGCCTGCGCGGGTTCATCGCCGAGTTCACTCTGCAGCCCTTCAGCGCCAAAAATCCGCTCCTCAAAGCTTTGTTGGTGCCTGCCAATCTGGTGCTGGAAGTGGTGCCGTTCATCGCGCGTCCCATCTCGCTGTCGCTGCGTCTGTACGGCAACCTGTTTGCCGGCGAGATGATCTTCCTGCTGCTGGCGGCGCTGTCGCTGGCCGGCGTGCAGCAGCTGCATCACGTCAGCGGCTGGCTGTTTCTCATCGTGCAGTTTCTGCTGGCATTGCTCTGGGGCATCTTTCACCTGCTTGTGATCACCCTGCAGGCCTTCATATTCATGGTGCTGACCATCGTTTACCTGGCGATGGCGGCCGAGCATCACTGAGCTGCTTTCAATTAACAGATCGTTTCCCCTTTAGGAGGATTGGAATGGAGAACATTGCACACGTCCAGGCCATGACCGTACTTGCGGTCGGCATCATCTTCGGCATGGGCGCGCTCGGCACGGCTATCGGCTTCGGCATTCTGGGTGGCCGCTTCCTCGAAGGCTCGGCCCGCCAGCCGGAGCTGATGGGACAGCTGCAGACCAAGATGTTCATCGTGGCGGCACTCGTCGACGCGGTGGCCATGATCGGTATCGGATTCGCGCTGTTCTTCACCTTCGCGAACCCCTTCACTGCCGGATTGACGCATTGACGACGGCACGCGGTAGCGCGTCCGTGTCTAGGAGACGACTGTGAACATCAATCTCACGCTCATCGTGCAGATGCTCGTGTTCATCGTGCTCATCTGGTTCACGATGAAGTTCGTCTGGCCGATGATCCTGAACCCGATGGAGGAGCGCGAGCGCAAGATCAAGGCGGGACTCGCCGCGGCCGATAAGGGCCAGCACGATCTGGCGCAGGCCAAGGAGCGCTCCGAGGCCATCGTGCGCGAAGCGCGCGAGCGCGCCGGCCAGATCATCGATCAGGCGCAGCACCGCGCCAACGATCTCATCGAGCAGGCGCGCGGCACCGCCAGCACCGAGGGCGCTGCGGCTGGTCGCAGCGGCGCAGCAGCAGATCGAGCTCGATAGTGCCCGCGCGCGCGAGGTCCTGCGCCGCGAGGTGGCGCAGATCGCGGTCGGTGCTGCGGCTAAGCTGCTCGAGCGCGAGATCAATCCGCAGACGCATGCGGATCTGATCAACAAGCTCGCAACGCAGATCTGAGGCGGAAGCTTCCTCATGGCTGACAAGACCACGGTCGCCCGTCCTTACGCCAAGGCCGCCTTCGAAGAGGCACGCCAGCTGCAACATCTGAGC
Source organism: uncultured Pseudomonadota bacterium (assembly GCA_963839055.1). Classification (GTDB taxonomy): domain Bacteria; phylum Pseudomonadota; class Gammaproteobacteria; order Steroidobacterales; family Steroidobacteraceae; genus 13-2-20CM-66-19. The sequence continues at coordinate 939,392 of CAWITP010000001.1, forward strand.
GGCTGGTCGCAGAGCCTGCGCACCGCGGCCCTCGTCGTGCAGGACCCGCGGGTGCAGGATCTGTTGGGCAACCCGGCGGTGACACCCGCGCAACTGGCGCAATTCATCATCGGGCTCGCAGGCGAGAAACTGGATGAGAGCGGGCGCAACTTCGTGCGCACACTCGCCGAGAATCACCGCCTCGCCTATCTGCCGGAGATCTCGACGCTGTTCGACGATATGAAGGACGAGGCGGAAGGCGTCATCGATGTCTCGGTGACTTCGGCGGCGCCGCTGGAGAGCGCGCAGCAGCAGACATTGGTGACTGCGCTGGAGCGCCGCTTGAAGCGTCAGGTGCGCCTGCATTGTCACACGGATGCCGGACTGATCGGCGGGGCGGTGCTGCGTGCTGGAGATTTGGTTATCGACGGCTCGTTGCGGGCGCGGCTCGAGCGCATCGCGTACGAGCTGACCGCGTAGACATTCGCATAGGAACTCATATGGCGATCAAGGCAACCGAAATCAGCGATCTGATCAAACAGCGGATCGAAAGCTTCAAGGGCGTCACGGAAGCGCGCAATGTCGGCACGATCGTGTCGGTCACCGACGGCATCACCCGCATTCACGGCCTCGCCGACGTGCGCTACGGCGAGATGCTGGAGTTCCCCGGCAACACTTACGGACTGGCGCTGAATCTGGAGCAGGATTCGGTCGGCGCAGTCGTGCTGGGCGAATACAAACACCTCTCCGAAGGTAACACCGTCAAGACCACCGGGCGCATTCTCGAGGTGCCGGTTGGACCGGAGCTGCTCGGCCGCGTCGTGAATGCGCTCGGGCAGCCGCTGGATGGCAAGGGGCCCATCAAAGCCGCACGCACCGCGCCGATCGAGCGCGTGGCGCCCGGTGTCATCTACCGCAAATCCGTGAGCCAGCCGGTGCAGACCGGCTACAAGGCCATCGATTCGATGGTGCCCATCGGCCGCGGCCAGCGCGAGCTCATCATCGGCGACCGCCAGACCGGCAAGACCGCGGTGGCGGTCGATACCATCATCAATCAGAAGTCCTCAGGCATTAAGTGCATCTACGTGGCCATCGGTCAGAAGCAGTCGACCATTGCCAACGTGGTGCGCAAGCTCGAAGAGCACGGCGCGCTCAAGCACACCATCGTGGTCGCGGCATCCGCCTCGACACCGGCCGCACTGCAGTACATCGCTGCCTACTCCGGCGTGACGATGGGTGAGTATTTCATGGATAACGGTGAGGATGCGCTCATCATCTATGACGATCTGTCGAAGCAGGCCGTGGCCTATCGGCAGATCTCCCTGTTGCTGCGCCGGCCGCCGGGTCGCGAGGCATTTCCCGGCGACGTGTTCTATCTGCATTCCCGCCTGCTCGAGCGCAGTGCGCGCGTGAACGAAGAGTATGTGGAGATGGTCAGTAAGGGTGCCGTGAAGGGCAAGACCGGCTCGCTCACCGGCCTGCCGATCATCGAGACTCAGGCTGGAGACGTTACGGCGTTCGTGCCGACCAACGTGATCTCGATTACCGACGGACAGATCTTCCTTGAGACGGATCTGTTCAATGCCGGCGTGCGGCCAGCGATGAATGCGGGCATCTCCGTGTCGCGCGTCGGCGGCGCCGCGCAGACCGACATCATCAAGAAACTCGGTGGCGGTATTCGCCTTGCGCTGGCGCAGTACCGCGAGCTTGCCGCCTTCTCGCAATTCGCCTCTGATCTGGATGAGGCTACCCGCCGCCAGCTCGAGCGCGGTCAGCGGGTCACCGAGGTGATGAAGCAGAAGCAGTATGCGCCAATGTCGGTGGCCGAGATGGCGCTGACCATCTACGCCGTCAACAATGGCTTCATGGACAAGGTGCCGCTGAACAAGATCGTGGATTTCGAGGCCGCCCTGCAGTCCTTCGCGCGCTCCGAGCACAAGCAAGTCATGGATGGCATCAACGGCAATCCGAAGCTCACCAAGGAAAATGAGGCCAGCCTGAAGTCCGTCATCGAGGCGTTCGCCGCCACCGGCACCTACTAGGACGCGCGATGCCAGGCACGAAGGAAATCCGCACCAAGATCGCGAGTGTCAAGAGCACTCAGAAGATCACCAAGGCGATGCAGATGGTGGCCACGAGCAAGATGCGCCGCGCTCAGGAGCGCATGCGTCTGGCCCGTCCCTATGCCGAGAAGATGCGCAATGTGATCGGCCATCTGACGGAAGCCAACCCGGACTATCGGCACCCCTACCTGCATGAGCGCGAGCCGCGCGCGGTGGGCTTGATCGTGGTGTCCACCGATCGCGGGCTCGCGGGCGGACTGAATGCCAACGTCTTCAAGCGCACCATCCTGACGATGCGCGAATGGCAGCAGAAGGGCGCCGAGGTCAGCCTGTGCCTGATCGGTGCCAAGGGACTCGCGTTCTTCCGGCGCTTAGGCACACCCATCCTCGCCAACGTATCGCATCTCGGCGACCGTCCGCACGTCAAGGATCTGATCGGCTCGGTGAAGGTGATGCTCGATGCCTACTCGGCCGGCAAGCTCGATCGGCTGTTCCTCATCAATGCGCATTTCGTCAACACCATGACGCAACAGCCGCAGGTCGAGCAGCTGCTGCCGGTGCAGGCGCGCGATACCGAGCAGCTGCCGGAGCACTGGGACTATATCTACGAACCCGACGCCAAGGAGATCCTCGACGGGCTGCTGATGCGCTACATCGAGTCGCAGGTGTATCGCGGCGCCGTGGAGAATGTCGCCTCGGAGATGGCCGCGCGCATGGTGGCGATGAAGGCTGCCTCGGACAACGCGGGCAAGTTGATCGGCGACCTGCAACTGGTCTACAACAAGGCGCGCCAGGCCGCGATCACCAAGGAACTCTCGGAGATTGTCGGCGGGGCGGCGGCAGTTTGAATTTAAGAGGAAAAGAGCATGGCTGAAGTGGCCGAAGGCAAAATCACGCAGATCATCGGCGCCGTCGTGGACGTCGCCTTCCCGCGTGAGTCGATTCCGAAGGTGTATGACGCCCTGAAGCTGAAAGACCAGGAGCTGACACTGGAAGTGCAGCAGCAGCTGGGCGATGGAGTCGTGCGCACGATTGCGATGGGCCCCTCGGAGGGCCTCAAGCGAGGTCTGACGGTGCGGTCGACGGGGGCACCGATTACGGTTCCGGTCGGCAAGGGCACTCTGGGACGCATCATGGATGTGCTCGGCGCGCCGCAGGACAACCGCGGTGAGGTCAAGACGCAGGATCATCTGCCCATTCACCGGCCACCGCCGGCGTTCGACGAGCAGGCCGGGGGTCAGGATCTGCTCGTGACCGGCATCAAGGTCATCGATCTGCTGGTGCCGTTCGCCAAGGGCGGCAAGGTCGGACTGTTCGGCGGTGCCGGCGTCGGCAAAACCGTCAACATGCTCGAGCTGATCAACAACATCGCCAAGCAGTACAGCGGCCTGTCCGTGTTTGCCGGCGTCGGTGAGCGCACCCGCGAGGGCAACGACTTCTATCACGAGATGATCGAGTCGGGGGTCATCGACAAGGAGAATCTCTCCAACTCCAAGGTGGCGATGGTGTACGGCCAGATGAATGAGCCGCCGGGCAATCGCCTGCGTGTGGCCCTCACCGGACTGACCATGGCAGAGTATTTCCGCGATGAGCAGCGCGAAGACGGCGGCCGGGGCCGTGATGTGCTGTTCTTCGTCGATAACATCTATCGCTACACTCTGGCCGGCACCGAGGTTTCGGCGTTGTTGGGCCGCATGCCCTCCGCGGTGGGATATCAGCCGACACTGGCCGAGGAGATGGGTGTGCTGCAGGAGCGCATCACCTCCACCAAGACCGGCTCGATCACCTCCATCCAGGCGGTTTATGTACCCGCAGACGATCTGACCGATCCCTCGCCGGCAACGACCTTTGCCCACCTCGATGCGACCGTCGTGCTGTCGCGCCAGATCGCCTCGCTGGGCATCTACCCGGCGGTGGACCCGCTCGACTCGACCAGCCGCCAGCTGGACCCGCTGGTCGTCGGCGAGGAGCACTACAACACTGCGCGCGGCGTGCAGGCGGTGCTGCAGCGCTACAAGGAGCTGCAGGACATCATCGCGATTCTCGGCATGGACGAGCTGTCGGAAGAGGACAAGCAGACCGTGTTCCGCGCGCGCAAGGTGCAGCGCTTTCTGTCACAACCATTCAATGTGGCGAAGGTATTCACGGGCCAGGATGGCAAGATCGTGCCTCTCAAGGATACGATCCGCGGCTTCAAGGGCATCATCTCCGGCGAGTTCGATTCGTTGCCCGAGCAGGCCTTCTACATGGTCGGCTCGATCGATGAGGCCGCCGCGAAGGCCAAGACCCTGCAGTAGGAATCGCTCATGGCAGAGGCGCACACCATTCACGTCGATATCGTCAGTGCCGAAGGCGAGCTGTTTGCCGGTGAAGCCACGATGGTGTTCGCCACCGGCACGCAGGGCGACCTTGGCATCGCACCGCGTCATGCCCCTTTGCTGACGCTCCTTAAGGCGGGCGAAGTTCGTGTGCAGACTCCTGATGGCAAGGAGCAATCGTTTTTCGTCGGGGGCGGGGCGCTGGAAATCCAGCCCAACAAGGTGACCGTGCTGGCGGATACCGCGCTGCGTGCCAAGGATCTCGACGAAGCCGCTGCCATGGAAGCCAAGCAGCGTGCGGAGGAGGCCTTGCGCGACCGCGGCGCGCACATTGACCAGGCCCAGGCGCTGGCCGAGCTGGCGCGCGCGGCTGCCCAGCTGAAACTGATCGAGCGCCTGCGCAAGATACGGAGCTGAACGCGAGCACCGCCGCACCCCAGGGACTGTTGCGCGGCCTGGGCCGCAATCTCACGAGCGGGCTGCAGCTGCTCGCCCTGCGCCGGCGCGTACCAGCGGATTTCGTCAGCAGTTTCGACCAGGTCTCGGGGCTGCTGCTGCTGACTCTCGCGGCGTGGGCGGGACTGGACACGCTGCATGCCGAGAGTGGCGCGCAGCTGATGCTGGATGGGCTGTACGGCTGGGCCTTCTACCTGTTGCTCGGCCTGTTCGCCTGCGGACTCATCGCACGGGCCTACTGCAGACAGGCCGAGACGCGCGCCCTCCTCGTACCTACACTCGCGATCACCCCTTTTCTGCTCGCGGCATTCTGGCTGCTGAGCGATCTGGCCGTGGTGCAGGATCGGGCCGGGCTGTTTCTGACTGCGATGATCCTGTACCTCATCGCGCTCAGCGTGCGCATCATGCAGGCCGCCTACGGCACTGCGCGTCCCAAGGCGCTGGTGCTCGCCATCCTCATCGTCATTGCCGCGCCGTTCCTGCTGGCCTCGATCAACATCGATACCCGATTGTGGCTGGTCGACGACACCCAGGACACGGCTGCCGATGACGACAGCGGCACGGAGGCCACGCTTTACGAACAACCCGGTCGCATCGTCACGGCGGTCGAGCAGCTGCCGCCTCGTATGATCGAGCACACCAACGTGTATTACGTCGGCTTCGCAGGCGATGGCGCCCAGTCCATCTTCAAGCGCGAAGCGCTGTTCGGCGCCACCGCTCTGGGTGAGCACTTTGATTCCACCGATCGCTCGGTCGAGCTCATCAATGACCAGGATGACCGTGACTCGTATCCGATCGCGTCGGTCTCCGGGCTCGAACAGACCCTGAGGCTGGTGGCCGACCGTATGGATCTCGCGCAGGACGTGCTCGTGCTGCTGCTCAGCTCCCACGGCTCGAAGGACGGTCTGGCGGTGGAAAACGGCGCCCTGCCCCTGATGCAGCTGGGTCCGGCAGAGCTCAAACATGCAGTGGAGGAGTCGGGTATCCGCTGGCGCATCATCGTCGTCTCGGCGTGTTATTCGGGCGTATTCGCCGAGGCGCTGCGCGATCCGCAGACGCTTGTGATTACGGCGTCCGATGCCGAGCACAGCTCCTTCGGCTGCGACGATGATCGCGAGTTGACCTGGTTTGGCGAAGCCTTTCTCAAGGACTCGCTAGCGGCCACGCCGACCCTGGAGGCCGCCTTTCGCAAGGCCAGCGAGCTGATCGCGCAGCGCGAGAGCGCCGCGCACAAAACGCATTCCAACCCGCAGATGCTCATGGGACCGCTGATGCGCGCCAAGCTGACACAGCTCGAAGGCGGCGAGCATGCGCAGCGGCACGTTACAATCGTCGCCAACCACTAAAGAGCGGGTCGCCCGGGATTCACGCATGGCCAGAAAGGATCGTTCCCGCAGCTCTGACAAACGTTTAGCTCGCACCGGGCACGCACCGCTCGCGGTGGTGATTCTCGCGGCAGGGCAGGGCAAGCGGATGAGATCCGACCTGCCCAAGGTGCTGCAGCCGCTGGCCGGGCGGCCGTTGCTGAAGCATGTGATCGATACGGCGCTGGCGCTGCAGCCGGCGACTACTCAGGTCGTGTTCGGCCACGGCGGTGAACAGGTGCGACAGGCTCTGCGGACCGAGCCGGTCTCCTGGGTGCTGCAGGCTGAACGGCTGGGAACCGGACATGCGCTCCTGCAGGCAATGCCGCAGATAGCTGATGAGCAGCTGGTGTTGGTGCTGTACGGTGATGTGCCGCTGCTGCAGCCCGCCACGCTCGCCGAGCTGCTCGGACTGGCCGGCCCGAGACGACTCAGCCTGTTGACCATGATCGCTGCCGATCCCACGGGCTACGGGCGCGTGGTGCGCAACAGCCGCGGCCAGGTGCGGCAGATCACCGAGCAGCGGGACGCCTCCCGCAAGCAGCTGAAGATCCGCGAATGCAACACCGGGGTGCTGGCGGCGCCGGCACGGCTGCTGCGACGCTGGCTGCAAGCCTTGCGCAACGACAATGCGCAGGGCGAGTACTACCTGACAGACATCATTGCTCTGGCGGTGAAGGACAAAATTGCCATCGCCCCGCTGGTGGTGTCATCTGCGCATGAAGTGCTCGGAGTCAACGACAAGGCGCAGCTCGCCGAGCTCGAAAGCGTGCTGCGCAGCCGAACGGCGCGCGAGCTGATGCTGGCCGGCGTCACAATCGCCGATCCGGCGCGCATCGATGTGCGGGGCCGCCTGCGCCACGGCAGTGACTGTTATCTGGATGTCAACGTGGTGCTCGAGGGCGAAGTGACCCTCGGCCATCGGGTGCGGGTGGGTCCCAATACCGTCATCCGCAACAGCTCGATCGGCGACGACACCGAGGTGTTTGGCAACTGTGTCATCGACAGCACCACTATCGGGCCAGCCTGCAACATCGGCCCGTTCGCACGCTTCCGACCCACCTCTACCCTGAGCCGCGGGGTGCATATCGGCAATTTCGTGGAGGTGAAGAATGCCTCCATGGGAACGGACTCCAAGGCCAATCATCTGTCGTACGTCGGCGATGCCCAGGTGGGGGAGCGAGTCAACATCGGCGCGGGAACGATCATCGCCAACTACGATGGCGCCAATAAGCATCGTACGACCATCGCGGATGATGTGCACACCGGCTCCAACAGCGTGCTCGTCGCGCCCATTACGGTAGGCGCCGGCGCGACCATCGGCGCAGGTTCGACCGTGATCCGTCAGGTGCCGGCCGGGAAACTGACAGTCGCCCGCACTCGCCAGGTGACCCTCGATAATTGGCGCCGGCCGCTCAAGACCAACAAGTAACGAACCGAGGTTGGCCCGGAGCCCAGGCCAAGGCAGCTCAGGACTTACGCGCGGCGCTCAGCAGCCGTTGCAGCTCATCGAGAGGGAGCGCGCCGGCCACGCGTTTGCCACTGGCGAAAAACAGGGTCGGCGTGCTGTTGACATGCAGCTGCTCGCCCAGTTTCTGCAGCTCGGCCACCGGGTCACCGCTACAGACCGTGTTGGCCTTGATGTCAGGCAGCTGCTTCTCGTGCATCCATTGCGACCAGGCCTGGGCACGGTCCTTCGCACACCAGATCGCGTGAGCCTTGGCGGTCGCCTGCGGGTGCAGCGCGGCGATGGGGAAGAGAAACACGTACATCGTGACATCCGTGACCTTGAGCAGTGTCTTTTCCAGCTCCTGGCAGAACGGACAATCCGGATCCGAAAACACCGCAAACTGCCGGCTGCCGTTGCCCTTGACGACCTTGATCGCCTGCTGCAGCGGCAGCGTGTTGAAGTCAACCTTGCCATAGTCATTCAGCCGCGCCTCGGTGAGATTCTGGTGCGTCTGGGTATCCACCAGGGGGCCGCCCACCAGGTAGTCTCCAGAGGCATCGGCATAGACCAGCTCGTTCCCCAGGTAGACTTCGTACAGGCCGGGCATAGCCGAGGGCTTCACCTCCAGGACGCGTGTGCCGGGATAGCGCGACTCCAGCGCCTGTTTGATCGTGCCGGCTGGATCGGTTTTGCCTTCACCCCACGCAGGCGCCCACGTCAGCAGGCCCGGCAGAAGCACAGCGATTGCTGTCGCGAACGCGACCGCAAACCTGCGGGGAGGAGAGAAACACGAATTTGCTGCCGGCATGCGGCAGTGGAAAGTGCTTTGATGCATCAGTCATTTTAGCATTGATGCCTCGCAGCGGCCGGCTTGAGTCCTGCGGCTGGCGATCGCGATTCCAGGGACGTGACGCGCTCGGCAGCGCGGCATTGCCGGCCGTCCCAGCATGGCGCTGCCGGAAACGGCCTGCGGCAGCACCCATTAAGTTCAAAGCGCTGCGCGGCATCCTGACCGTGGGCTCTACGGACGTAAAAAAGTGCCGGGCCTGATTTCAAGCCCTTGTTTTCAGGCACACTGGGCATCACCACAGGCCCCGGGGCAAGCGGCCCCACCAATGCAAGAGGCTAGCTGAGCTCATGTGTGGAATCGTCGGAGCGATCGCCGAACGCAACATCGTCCCCATCCTGATGGAGGGCCTGCATCGGCTCGAGTACCGCGGCTATGACTCCGCAGGTCTGGCCGTTCTCAATGGAACCCAGCATCTCAAGCGGCTGCGCACGGTGGGCAAAGTGCGCATGCTCGATGAAGCCCTCGAGCAAGAGCCCACGACCGGCAAGCTCGGAATCGCCCACACCCGCTGGGCGACACATGGAGTGCCGAGCGAGCGTAACGCGCACCCGCACATCTCCCTCGACGGCCTTGCCATCGTACACAACGGCATCATCGAGAATCACGATGAGCTGCGCGAGGAGCTGCAGCGCGTCGGTTACAAATTCACCTCCGAGACCGACACTGAAGTGGTCGCACATCGGATTCATTTTCACCTGCGCACGGTAAACGACCTTTTCAAGGCAGTGCGGGCGACGGTGGCTGAGCTGGAGGGTGCGTATGCGCTGGCGGTGGTCAGCGAGCACGATCCGGAGCGGCTGATTGCCGCACGCGAAGGCTGTCCGGTGGTACTCGGACTCGGCGTGGAGGAAAACTTCGTTGCCTCGGATGTGGCTGCACTGCTGCCCGTCACCCGACGTTTCGTTTTCCTGGAAGAAGGCGATGTCGCCGAGGTACGCCGCAAGTCGGTGCGGGTACTCGACAAGGATGGTAACAGTGTCGAGCGGCCTGTTCGGGAGAGCGAGCTCGCAGCTGACGCCGCCGAGAAGGGTCCCTACCGGCACTTCATGCTGAAGGAAATTCACGAGCAGCCGCGCGCAGTAGCCAACACCTTGCAGGAACGCGTAGCCAATGGGCGTCTGCTCGAGGCGGCATTCGGGCCTGCAGCGAGCGACGTCTTCCGACGAACCCGCAACGTGCACATCGTCGCCTGCGGCACCAGTTATCACGCCGCTGTGACGGTCCGCTACTTCATAGAGCAGATCTGCAAGCTGCCCTGCGCTGTGGATATCGCGAGCGAGTACCGCTATCGCAGCCCCCTGGTACCGCCTGACTCACTGTTCGTGACGATCTCGCAGTCGGGCGAGACGGCGGATACCCTCGCGGCCCTGCGGCTCGCGAAACAGTCCGGTTATCTCTCTTCACTGGCGATCTGCAACGTGCCCGAGAGCTCGCTCGTGCGCGAGTCCGAGCTCGTCATGCTCACCCGCGCCGGGCCCGAGATCGGCGTCGCCTCGACCAAGGCCTTCACAACACAACTCGCAGCCCTCGGCATGCTGGTGGTAGCGCTCGCCAAACATCAACGCGCCGATGCCGAACGCGAGCGCGGGCTCGTGGCACGACTGATTGAGCTGCCGGCGCTGATCGAGAAAACCCTGGAGCTCGATCCGGTGATCTGTCAGCTGGCCAAGCGCTTCGCCGACAAACATCACGCGCTGTTCCTCGGACGCGGGGCGCTCTACCCGATCGCGCTCGAGGGTGCCTTAAAGCTCAAGGAAATCTCTTACATCCACGCCGAGGGTTATCCCGCCGGCGAGCTCAAGCACGGACCCTTGGCCCTGGTCGATGCCGACATGCCGGTCATCACCGTCGCCCCCAACAACGATCTGCTGGAGAAGCTCAAGTCCAATCTGATGGAAGTGCGCGCCCGCGGTGGTGAGCTGATCGTATTTGCCGATCCCGAGTCGGGCATCCGGCCCAGCGATGGTGTCACCGTTATCGAGATGCCCAAGCACGTCACCTACTTTCAGGCGCCGGCGGTGTACACCATTCCGCTGCAGTTACTCGCCTACCACGTGGCGATCCTCAGGGGCACCGACGTGGATCAGCCGCGCAATCTGGCGAAGAGTGTCACGGTGGAGTAACCGCGTGCAGCGAACACAGCGTGCATCGAGCAGCACGTCAGCCACGCCCGTCAGATCGAGGCCCGCGTCAGGTCATACTTAGTTGCGTAGCGTCAACTCGCGGATCGCAGCCTGACACGCTGCCAGCCCCTGACCCAGAGCCATTCCCTGCCACAGCGGGTCATCCGAATGAAACACACCCCGCAGGGTCTCGCTGATGCGGCGGCCTTCTGCCGAGAGCGGATCGCCATACCCGTGCAGCCAGCTCTCAGCGCGCAAGGCGTCCTCTACCTCGAGAACGGGTTTGATGCCGCATTCGAGGGCTATCGCATCCACCTGGGCGTGAGGCAGCAGTCCCTGCAGCGCAGTCAGACTGTCACCTTTGATCTCCGCAGACACCGAGCCGTCGCCAAACAGCGAGCGCAGTCCTGCGCCGATCCAGTTTTTCGCTCGCTGAAATGCCGCGTCGGCGCGGGGCACGCCGATGATCGGCTCGGCGTAGCCGAAGTCGCCGAGGCCTGTATGGAAGTCGAGCACGCATACACTCTCGGCCCTGCTCAGGCTGCTTTGCAGGATGTCCGTCAGCGTCTGCCGTGACCAGCTGATGTCACTGCCACCGTAAAACAGGCCTTTCGGGTACTGCCATTGTCCCTCCGTGACGGCTTTCAGATACATGGCGAAACCGCTCGCTCCCCGGTTTGCGATCCAGGCATCCAATTTTTGCCGGGTCCGTGCCTGGTCGGTCTTCGCCCAGTCGCTGGGGCACAGGTCAGCCGCGATCTGCTCGTACAACGGGTTTGACCCGGGTGGCTGGCTGAAATCCACCCAGTTGCGGTTGATGTCGATGTTGTTTTCGTTGGTGCGCCGCAGCCATGCAAAGCCATAGGGATTCAGAGCATGGACGTGCAGTACGGCGACGCCGGCAGGCAGCTTGCCTTTTGCAGCCCGTCGCCGCAGCCACTCAACCTGCACGCCCGATCCGAAAAATCCTTCGACTCCGTGCGTGCCGGAGATGGTGACCAGCACGCCTGCGGCGGACGCGTCTCCCAACCAGGCGGTGTCCATCGACAGCTCTTCCCGATCCGGTCCGCGCGCTGCACAAATCCGCCGCTCACGGATTGAGCCTGCGTCTGCAGCTGCCTGTACGAAGCGCTCGCGCGCTTCGGCGTAGTTGCGGCTGAAAGAGCTTTCCATGCGACACCCCCGCGTCGACATTAGCCACGGTCGCACGCGAAGCGTAGCATCCGTGGCAGCTTCTCAAAACAACCAACGATAAGGGAGTTCATCATGGATCGCCGTACAGCGTTATCCGGGACCGGCCTGCTGCTGCTCGCAGGCGGCGTCAGCCTGCGCGCATCAGCCGCGGCAAAAGACACCGAAAGGGCCGTGCTCGGGCTCGAGGATCAGTGGCTCGAGGCCGATAAGCAGCACAATCCCGAGAAAGCCTCAGTGCTGCTTGCCGATACCTACCTGTCAACTTCGGCAGGAGGCAAGCTCGAGAGTCGGACCAAGGTTCTGGCAGACATCGCCGATCGTCATTATGCGACCGGGGAATACGAGGACATGCGGGCGGCGGCGTATGGCAACACCGCGATCGTTCGCGGCATCTTCAAGGGCAGCGGTACCGAAAAGGACGGCAAGGCCTTCAAAGAGCAGCTGCGCTTTACGGACACCTGGATAAAGCTCGATGGCAACAAATGGAGCTGTGTAGCCACCCAATACACAGCCGTGCCGTAGCGTCGGTAGCCGGAGTTGACAGAATATCGGTCGCAGGGACTGCCGCGGTGGCGCATCAGGCCGCTGAGGCATGCATCACAGCTGCGGCCCGGCGGCCGTCACGCCGGGGGTTTCCCAAGCCTATTCAACGCGGGAGAATAGTGATCCACACACAGGTGTGCCGGATTTAGTTTAGTTATTCTGCCCACATGACAAAGGCAACCGCGGACGGGCCCCGATCCGCCGAAGCGGCGTACGACGAAGACACGATCGAGTTCCAGCTCGGCTCGGAACTCGTGGAGGCGTTGTCGCGCGCTGCCGAGACCGCCCGTGGGTTGCACGCGAGCTCTCGGGCTGAACCGGGTGGAGGTGCCAGGATGCCCTACGACGGTGCTGTGGCTGCCCACGGTTATGAGCACGCGGCCAATGGACAGGCGCCCAACGAACAGGCGCCCAACGAACATGCGGCGGGTCCTCTGGCCGGCTCGGCCTGGGGAGCTACGCCAGACACCGACCAACATGCAGCAACCCCGCCCTCCTTCAAGAGGACTGACGCAAAGTCACGTGTGCGCACCTGGGTGCTGATGGCCGCAGGGGTTGCGATGCTGGTGCTTGCAGCAGTCGCCGTTCTGCAGTGGCCGACGGCACGTCCTGCCGAGCCACTGCCGCTCCCGCCGCCTCCGGTGATCGAGACACCCGAGGCGCCCGCTCCGCAACCGGAGGCGCAAACGGCACCGCCGCAGCTGCCGCCGGTACGCTACCGCAATCCATTCGATCGGCGCGAAGTCTTCGAATTTCCAGCAGGCACCAGTGTGACTGATGCGCAGCAAGCGGTGGCAGATATCCTGCTACAACGCGCACAGGAGCGGCGTGCCGCACGGTTGCTCAAACATCACCGGGCGGCCATGCACAGCGCTGCAGAGGATACCAGCGTCGCGCAGAACTCGGCCTCGCGTCGCGGACGCTGAGCAGACACTCGCGCTAGTGCGTCAGGAGCCGTGCCTGCAGGTCATAGGCATCTGAGTCGGTCACCAGCACCTCCGCCCAATCGCCAACCCGCAACCGGTGAGGTTGCTCGATACGTACCACGCCGTCAATTTCCGGTGCCTCCGCGAAGCTTCGCCCGATCGCTATTTCGGCGTCGACGGCATCAACCAACACTGTGAGTCTCTTACCGACGCGTGCTGCGAGCCGCCGTGTGCTGATCGACGCAGCCCGTTCCATGAAGCGGCTATAGCGCTCCTCCTGAATCTCAGGCGCTACCGCGCCCGGCAACGCGTTGGCCGCGGCGCCCTCAACCGGTGAGTATTTGAAGCATCCGACCCGATCGAGCTGTGCCGCATCCAGCCACTGCAGCAGTTCCGCGAACTCCGATTCGGTCTCGCCCGGAAACCCGACGATGAATGTACTGCGCAACGCCAGTTCCGGGCACTCCCCTCGCCATCGCTCGATGCGGCGCAGGGTGTCCTGTCCGTGCGCCGGACGACGCATGCGCTTCAGCACGCTCGCACTTCCGTGTTGGAAAGGAATATCCAGATACGGCAGTACCTGCCCGTCGGCCATGAGTGGAATCACCTCATCCACATGCGGGTACGGATAGACGTAGTGCAGGCGCACCCATGCGCCCAGTGAGCCCAGGCCGCGCGCAAGATCGATGAAGCGCGTCTGATAGCTCTGCTCGCGCCAATCGGCTGGCGCGTACTTCAGATCCGACCCGTAGGCGCTGGTGTCCTGGGAGATCACCAGCAGCTCCTTCACCCCGGCATGCACCAGCCGCTCACCCTCGCGCAACACCTCATCGATGCGGCGGCTCGCGAGCCGGCCGCGCATCGACGGAATGATGCAGAAGGTGCAGTGGTTATTGCAGCCCTCCGCAATCTTCAGATAAGCATAATGACGCGGTGTGAGCCGGATACCCTGCGGCGGCACGAGATCCATGAACGGGTCGTGCAGTGGCGGGAGGTGCTTATGCACAGCCCCTACCACGTCTTCGTAAGCGTGCGGCCCGGTCACTTTCAACACGCGCGGATGGCGGGCGAGAATCCGTTCGGGTTTCGCACCCAAGCATCCGGTCACGATGACGCGCCCATTCTGCTCGAGCGCCTCGCCGATCGCTTCGAGAGACTCATCCACAGCCGCATCGATGAAGCCGCAGGTGTTGACCACGACGACGTCCGCGGCGGCGTAGCTCGGCGAGACTTCGTAACCTTCGGAGCGCAGCTGCGTCAGGATCCGCTCCGAATCCACCAAGGCCTTCGGACAGCCCAGGCTGACGAAACCGATCTTGGGTACGCGAGCTTTGGCAGGGCGCGGCATGGCTGCGGGAGGGGCAAAAAAGGGCGGCTATGCTAACACCGACACGCGAGTCGCACCCGGCGCTTTGGGGTCAGCGGCACACTGCCGGGAGGGCTAGTGCCCGGTAAAGTCGCCGGGACCGCCGCCTGGGCTGCTCTGGATGCTCGAGCCGAAAGCGGGTGTGTCGCGACCGTGGGCCTTGTGCAGCTTGTCCAGCGCGAAGTACAGCGAGAGCGTCACGAAGGGCATCACCAACCAGGGCCAGATGGCGGGACGCCGGTCTGGCGGCATGCGAGTGCTCCCGGCCTTGAACCCCTGTGCTGCCATGAGGGAAGCCTACGCCTCGCTGCAGTGAGCGGCAACGGCTTAGCGCAGCCGTTCGATTCTGGCGCGCCGGGCATCCGGGTGCAGGGCGCCTCAGCGCCCGTAGAGCCCGAGGAGCTGCGCCTTGCCGAGGGCATTGGCGTTGACGTTGAAACCAACAAAGGCCGCCGTGGCATCCATGGGGATATCCAGCTTTGGCACCTTCAGCGCATACAGCCGGAAATAATAATGGTGCGGCTTGCCAGGTGGTGGACAGGGCCCGCCGTATCCCACAGTGCCGAAGTCAGTACGACCCTGCACGGCGCCGGCCGGCAGCAGGTTTTTCTTGGCATCGCCGGCGCCGGCGACCAAGGATGTGGTGTTCGCCGGGATGTTGTAAACAACCCAGTGCCACCAGCCGCTGCCGGTAGGCGCATCCGGATCGTAGGCCAGCAGGGCGAAGCTCTGGGTGCCGGCCGGCGCATGGCTCCACGACAGGGCGGGCGAGATGTTCTTGCCCGTGCATCCGAACGCATTGAACACCTGCTCACTGGCAATCTCGCCGCCCGCTTTGATCTGGGGACTTTGCAAGGTAAACCCGGAGGCCGCGCTGTCCGGCTCGGCGGCCTGAGCGGGCCGCATCAACGTCAGCAAACCGGCCGTTGAGGCAGCCAGGGTCAGTGCGGCGATTGCCGTTCGCGCCGTTCGAGCCAGGTGATTTGAGCCACGATTCATGATGATCCTTACGCAGTCTGCGATGTGCCCCGGGGATGCAAAAGTTTGCCCGGCCGTGCGTCGGGCCGCAATCTTTCGCGCCTCGCGGACTCTTTCACGCATGCCATGACATTGCAATGCGGCTCAGCGTACAGTTCACGCACGCGCCTCATCGCTCCCGGCAGACACCATGGATTGCGGCAGTTTCGATCGCAGCTACTACCAGCGTTACTACTATGACCAGGAAACGGCGGTCACCGGAAAACGGGAGATGCGTGCACGCGCACGGCTGATCGCCGCCTACGCCGATCATGTCGGCCTGCAGGTCAGAAGTATTCTGGATGCGGGTTGCGGTACCGGGCTGTTGCACGCTCCGCTCAAGCGCCTGCTGCCGCACGCCACGTATCTGGGTATCGAAGCCAGCGAGTACCTGTGCCGCCGCTATGGCTGGCAGCAGGCTCGCATCGAGGCGTTCCGGGCCGCGCGACCCTGCGACCTGGTGATCTGCTACGACGTGCTGCAGTACCTCGATGGACCCACGGCTACCCGGGCGCTGACCAACCTGGCACGGCTGTGCAGCGGCGTGTTGTATTTCACGGCGTTGACGCGCATCGACTGGGAACACAACTGCGACCAGAGCCGTACCGATCCGAATGTGCATCTGCGCAGCGCGCGCTGGTATCGGATGCGCCTGCGGCGCCATTTCCGCGAGGCGGGTGCCGGCTTCTGGCTGCGGCGCGGAGCACCGCTCGGGGTCTGGGAGCTCGAGTCGCTTTAGGGTTTCGCGGCGGCGAGCGTCGCGCTGCGCCGGCGGCGAAACAGCGGATAGGCGGGCAGCCCGAGCAGCAACAGTACCAGTGTCGCGATCGACTCCGCGGGACGCGTGAACAGTGCGTTGACCGCGATCCATGCCATTACCAGCACGAAAACCAGCGGCACGTACGGATAGCCCCATACCCGGTAATGCCGCGGCGCATCGGGCATGCGCCGCCGCAGGACCATGACGGCGAGCACGACCGGGGTCCAGAAGAGGGCGTAAGACAACACCGCCATGTTGGTCAACTGATCGAAGGTGCCGGTGGCGGCGAGCAGCGCAGCCCAGATGCCCACCAGTGCGATGGAAGTGACCGGAGCTCGGCTGCGCGGCGAGAGCCGGCCAAAGCTTGCGAAAAACAGTCCATCCCGGGCGGCGGCAAATGGCACCCGCGCCCGGGTCAGGATCGTACCGTTCAGGGCGCCGATGGATGACACCAGGAAGATCAGCGCCGCCACGGGCGCGGCCTGCGAGCCGAGAAAGCTCTGCACGGCGCGGGTGGCGACGGAGGGCGCGTTGGGGAAGGCGGTGGAGTTGGCGCCGGCCACCTGTGCGAATGGCAGGGCGTACAGATAAGCCACATTGACCAGCAGATAGATCGCCAGCACCAGCACCGTGCCGCCGATGATCGCCCGCGGCAGGGTACGCTCGGGCTGCTGTACCTCACTTCCCGCCATCGGCAGGAACTGCCAGCCGCTATAGGCCCAGAGTGCCGCGAACAGCGCGGCGCCAAAGCCGCTTGCGCCCCCTGCAACCGGCGCTGCGGCGGCGAAGTGATGCCAGTCGCCACTGCGGCTGAAGGCGAAAACGCCAACTGCCACCGCGAGTACGGAGAGCACCTTGACCGAAGTCAGCAGGGTCTGCACACGCCCGCCCAGCAGCACGCCGGCGCAATTGATGAGTACGAAGACTGCGATCACGCCCAGCGCCAGCAGCTGCCGCAAGCCGAACTGAAAAACATTGGTCGAGCCAAACAGGGTCCAGGTGTGCTCGTACCAGACACTGTCGTAGTGATAGATATCCGCCAGGAAGATCGCCACTGCAGCGCCGTAAGCCGAGATGCTGGCACCGCCCACCAGGAGGCTGTTTACGACATACAGAAACGCGGGCACCTCGCCGTAGGCGGCGCGCAGATACACGTACTCGCCGCCCGCATGCGGCAGCAGCGTGCCGAGCTCGGCGAAGCTGAGTGCACCGAACATCGCGATGATGCCGGCCACCACCCACGCCGCGAGTACCAGCAGCGGTGTGCCGACCGCCTGGGCCATGACAGCCGCTTTGAGGAAGATACCGGTGCCAATAGTGATGCCCACGACCAACGAGGTGGCATGCAGCAGCGTCAAGGCGCGCCTTGGCTGCAGCACCGCCCCGTCTGCGTGGTTTTGTGCTTCCTGGACGCTCATAATGGGCCTGCGAAGCCTACTGGAAAACTGTTATGAGCGAACATCGTTATGGCGCGCAGATCCTCTGGCAGCGGGGTGATGCGCTCTTTACTGATAACCGCTTCAGCCGCGGGCACGTGTGGCGCTTCGATGGTGGCATCGAGGTCCCCGCTTCTTCCTCCCCACTCGTGGTACGCCCGCCGCTCTCGGTCGCGGCCGCCGTGGATCCCGAGGAAGCGTTCGTCGCCTCGCTCGCGAGCTGCCATATGTTGTGGTTCCTGTCGCTTGCGGCCGCAAAGCGCCTGCAGGTGGATAGTTACCAGGATGATGCCGAGGGCGTCCTGGGAAAGAATGCCGCAGGAAAGACCGCTGTGCTGCGCGTCACCTTGCATCCTGTGGTGCGCTTTGCAGGCGCAGATCCGGGCCGTGCGGTCCTGGATGAATTGCACCATCGCGCTCACGAGGAATGCTTCATCGCCAACTCGGTGACCACCGAGGTGCGATGTGAGCCGCACTATGGCGGCAGCTGAGCGCGCGAGCGGGGAGTTCAAGGACCATTTCTCCCGCCTGGCAAAGCAATACGCGCGCTATCGGCCGACCTATCCGGCGGCGCTGTTTGCTTACCTGGCCAGCATCAGCCCGAGGCGGCAGCTTGCGTGGGATTGCGCCTGTGGGGGAGGTCAGGCGAGTGTGGCCTTGGCCGGGCATTTCGATTGCGTCGTTGCCACCGATGCGAGTGCACAACAGATTGCTGCAGCCGCCCCGCATGCGCAGGTGAGCTATCGGGTCACGATGGCTGAGGACAGCGGACTGCAGTCCGGCACCGTCGACCTCGTGACCGTGGCACAGGCGCTGCACTGGTTAGATCTGCCGGCGTTTTATGCTGAAGTACGCCGCATCCTGCGCCCGGCGGGCGTGCTCGCGGTATGGACCTATGGCGTGTTGCTCGTGGAGGGCCAGGGTGTCAACTCGCTCATCGAGCATTTCTACCAGACGACGGTGGGCCCGTACTGGCCGCCGGAGCGTCAGCTGGTTGAGGAGGGCTATCGCAGCCTCGCGTTTCCGTTCGCAGAGCTCGCGCCGCCTTCTTTTGCGATGCAGAGCCTGTGGACGCGCCAGCAGCTGCTCGGTTATCTGCGGACCTGGTCCGCCACCGCACGGTACGTGGACGAGGTCGGCCACGATCCGGTCGCAGCGCTTGGCACACAGATGGACTCACTCTGGAAGGATACCGACCCCGCGCGCTGCATCAGTTGGCCGATGGCTGTGCGTATCGGGCGCGCGCCCGCGTGACGCACGCCCCTGGCGTGCTGCTACGCATGACGGGTGCGGTCAGCTGTCGACGCGAAGCAGACCGAAACCGCTTCACCCTGGAAGGGCTGTCAGCCGACAGTCTCCGCGAGCGGGTCACTGTTACATTCTTCGTGCAGCCGCCGGCAGACATGCCCGCGCGAGTCGATGATGTGTGCGTGGAGCGGCTGGCAGACACACAGATCCGCATCGCAGCTTGCGGGCGCAGCTGGGTGCTGCCGGCGCCGGCATGCTTCGTGCACCGTGAGGTCGCAGCGCGTTTCTATCAGGCGATCGCCCCCCGTCGGGTTCCGTTGAGCAAACGGCTGTTCTGGCGCGTGGTGCTCCGCCTTGCCGGCAATCCGTTTGGCAGACGGCTGCTGCTGCTGTTGCGACGCTGAAGAGGACGATACGAATGCAGCTCTTGTGGCACGTGATGGCGCTGACGGGTGGGGTGCTTCTGACCATCCAGGTGGGGGCCAACTCCACCCTGCGGCAGAGTCTGGGCGGTGCACTGGCCGCGGCAATCACGAGCTTCGTGGTTGGTTTGGCGGGACTTGCATTGCTGCTGGTGGTCACGCGGCAGGGCTGGCCCGGACGGGATGCCTGGCTGCACGCTCCCTTGTGGTCGTGGTGCGGCGGATTAATGGGCGCTTACTACGTTGCCACTGCCATCACGGTTGGGCCGCGACTTGGGGCGGCAACGCTGCTTGCACTGAGTGTGCTCGGCCAGCTGCTCGCATCACTCCTCGTAGACAATTACGGCTGGATCGGCTTCCCGCAACATCCCTTCACGACTACCCGCCTGATCGGTGCGGTGCTGCTGTTTGCCGGCGTGTTACTGATCGTGCGCTGAAGTCACGCGTGGCTCACAGGTGTGTGGGCAATCGCGGGGCCAGGACGCCAGCAGGCTAGGATGTGGGCGAGCGCAGCTCGATGCCTTCCGGCGCCGCACGTAGCGGCCGGCGTGCTCCGACCAGCATCGCGTAGGCGGTGGTCTGCGTGCGGAATGCCTGATCCCACGTGAATCGCTGCAACACTCGTGCGCGTGCCGCGGCTCCGAGAGCCTGCAAATCGCGCTCGTAGAGTGCCGCGATTGCCTCGGCCATGCTCGTCGCACTGTTAGGTGCCGCCAGCATTCCCACAGTCTCATCGATGAATTCGGGAATGGCGGCGGCCCGCGCCGCCACGACCGGCCGACCGCAGGCCATCGCCTCCAGGAACACCAGGCCGAAGGTCTCCTTCGTGCCGGCGTGCACCAATGCATCGGCGGAGGCCAGCCATTGCGCGAGTTCCAGGCTGTCGCGCCGGTACGGCAGTGCGCTGACGTTATCTGCGCGTCGCTCCTCGCGCTCGCCCCCGATCAACAACAGGTGATAGGGCCGGCCGAGCTGCGCGAAGGCCTGAATAAGGACGTGCAGATTCTTCTCGCTGGCAAAACGTCCCGCATACACGAGTACGCGTGCGCTCGGCGGCAGGCCCAACCTGCTGCGCAGATCCTCAGTACGCCGCTCGGGGCAGAATATGGCAGGGTCGACTCCCAACGGCTGGTGCAGCGTGTTCGGCACACCCAGATCGTTCAGATAGGCGCACATGAGCCGGCTCGGCGCAAACACGACATCGAGCCTGTTGTACAACGTGCGGATGTAACGTCGCAGAACGCGCTCACTCAGGCTGCCAACACGGCGTCCGATAATCTGCGGCAGGTTGGAATGATAAAAGGCGGCAACCGGGATGCCCAGCCGCTGTCCCACACTCGCTGCGCACCAGGCGGGATGAAATGCATCTCCGGCCTCGATGAGGTTTGGCCGCAGCTGCAGCAGCAGGGCGCTCCAGCGGCGCGGATTCAGCGGCAGCCGGTAGTTGAACGAGCGCGGTATCTTGCGTCCGGCCAACGTACAGATCCCGCCTGGCTGGCAGCGATCCTCCGGACCGGGCACGACGATCGTATGCTGCCAGTTCGTGTTCGCCTGCAGCCAGGCATGCTTGGCGTCCAGGTATCTTTTGACGCCACCGCTGGTTGGGGAATAGAAAAGTGTCGTATCGACGAGGTGCATCAGATCCACGCAGGCATCCTGCTACCTTCCGCTACCAGCAAGCTCCGGGCCCGCATTGCACCCACCACCGCAGGTAGTGTCAAGCTTCGCGCAGGCTGGGGCAGAGGAAGAAGTTCGCGGTCGCGAAGCGACTGCCCACTAGCCGAGTGCCGCCTGCAGCACCTCGTGCTCGACCGGCTTGACGAGATGCTTATCAAACCCGACCGCCGCGGTTCGCTGCCGGTCATCGGGCTGTCCATAACCTGACAGCGCGATCAGGCGGGTGCGCGCCACGCGCGGATCCGGATCGGCACGGACGGCCCGCGCGACGGCGTACCCGTCCATTTCCGGCATACCCAGGTCCAGGATCATGACGTTAGGCGCGAACTCACGTGCGGCCGTCAGCGCTTCCCGGCCACTGTGTGCCACCCGCACGTCGTGACCCGAACAGGCCAACAATGTCCCGAGGCTGTCCGCCGCGTCGATGTTGTCGTCCACTACCAGGATGCGTTGCTTCGGGATGGTCGGCACGTCCGCCATCGCCGGCACGTCCGCCATCGCCGGCTGGTTCGCCATCGCCGGCTGGTTCGCCATCGCCGGGCTCGTAGCGGGCAGTGTCGCGGGCGACGCGGCACGCGGCAGGCGCAAGGTAAACTCGCTGCCGCGTCCAGGACCTTCGCTATGCGCGGACAGCAGCCCGCCGTGCAACTGCGCGATGGTTCGGGCGAGGCTCAACCCGACACCGAGACCGCCCTGGACGGCGTGCTCCGGACCGGCCGCCTGTGCAAACAGCTCGAATATCCGCCGCAGCGCCTCGGCATTCATCCCGATCCCGGTATCGCTCACACGCACCAGCACGTGCTGCGCGTCCGCCGAAAGGGCGACATGGATCATCCCGCCCTCGGCGGTGTACTTGGCGGCATTGTTGAGCAGGTTGGCCAGCAGTTGCGGCAGGCGAATGCGGTCCGCCTCGACCCACAGCGGCTCCTCCGGCTGTGTGATCTGCAGACGGTGATCGCGCGCATCGATCTGCGGCCGGGCCAGCTCCAGAGCGCTGTCGATCATGGTACGCAGTGACACCCGCTGCAGCTCCAGAGCGATCTTGCCGGAGCGGATTCGGGCAACATCCAGCAGGTCATCCACCAGGCGCACCAGGTGCCGCAGCTGTCGCTCCATCAGCTCACGTGCATGCGCCACCAGCGTTGCATCGCCCGCGCCCAGCGTCAGCAGCTGCAGCCCGTTCTGCAGAGGCGCCAGGGGATTGCGCAGCTCGTGTCCCAACACGGCCAGGAATTCGTCCTTGCGCTGATCGGCGGCCGCGAGCTCCTCCGCCTGACGGGCCAGACGCTCCTCGCTCTGACGCAGCCGCGCATAATCCGCGCTGCGGCGTCGCTCGGCGCGATTGCGCTCGGCAGTGGCTGCGCCAAGAAACAGGCCGGTCACGGACACGACGGCCATGAACATCGTAACCTGCAACAGGCTCGTGCCGAGGCTCGCCGTGACGAACGGACCGCGCCCCGCCAGTGTTGCCAGCACGGTCACCACCAGCGAGCCGAAGACCAATGTCACGATTGCGTGCTGACCGAGGCGCGTTGCCGCCCAGATCACCGCCGGGAAGATCAGATAATGCACGGGATATGGAGCGTTGCTGCCGGCATCGACGAACACCGCCAGGCTGAGCAACAGCATGCATCCCAGGAGCGCCGCGCCTTCGACGAGTCGCTGGTACTGCACGCCACGCCGCAGCTGCTCGAACCATACGAACAGAAAAGGCGCCGTGACCAGGTCCCCGATGGCATCGCCGAGCCACCAGCCTGACCATAGGGGGCTGAACTGCCGCCAGGGCGCGAGCCCGGTCAGACACAGGGTCAGCACGCCGACGGTCGCACTTGCCACCGTGCTGAGCCCCGCAGCCAGCAGGAAGACGGACGCGACATCGTGCAGGCGGCGCAAGGCCGGCTGGAATCCGACCCGACGCAACAATGAGGCGCCGATCAGCGCTTCCAGTGTGTTGCCGATCGCAATGCCGGCCGCGGCGACTGCCGGGGTGTCATTCAGGTAATTGGCAGCGAGCGCTCCCAGCAGGATCGCGGGCCACAAGCGGCGGCCGCGCAGCACCAACAGCACGAGCGCAACTCCGCTGGCCGGCCAGACGATCGATACTTGCCGCGCCACATACGCAAGACCCAGACCGAGCTGGGCGACCAGCAGATACAGCGCAGCCGCCGCCAGCACTTCGAGTGCAAATGCCCAGCGTTTCGCGGCCGAATCAGTGCCCGCCGTCGTGGCCAGGTATTTTCTCCTCGCTGCGCCTCGACACGGCCCATCACAGCACGCTGTCAGTGGTGCAGCTCAACCCCATTTGGCCGGTCGATGGTACGAAGGCGGATCGCGCGTGACAATGGCATCAGGCGGCGCTCGGCGCCACCTCGGAGATTTCCCGGGTCGTAGTGACCATGTCGATGATCTCGGTCGCGCTGTTGAAACGTTCCGCGGGCAATTTAGCGAGCAGCCGGGCGAGCAGTGCCTGGTGGTGCGCCAGTGGCTGCGGCAGCTGTGGCAGCGGGGCGCTGACATGCTGCTGCAATACGTCCATTGCGGTGGCGCCGGTATACGGTTTGGTACCGGTCAGCATCTCGAAAAGGATGATTCCCAGGCTGTAGAAGTCCGAGCGCACATCCAGCGGCTCACCCTGCGCCTGCTCAGGGCTCATGTAGTACGGTGAGCCGCGCAGCACGCCAATGCGCGTACTCGGCGTGCTGCCGTCCAGCGCGCGCGCCAGGCCAAAGTCGATCAGCGCTACCTCGCCACTGGAACGCAGCATGACATTCGGTGGCTTCAGATCCCTATGCAGCAGTCCCGCGTGATGCACCACGCGCAGCCCGACCGCAATCTGTTGCAGGTAGAACAGCGCCTCCTGCTCGGTCACACCCTGCTGCATGCGCGCCTTGAGATCCCCAAGGGGCAGGTATTCCATGACGAGGAATTCGAATCCCCCCTGCACTCCATAGTCGAAGATGCGGACGACCGCGGGATGGCGGATGGCGACGATCGCGCGGTACTCGCGTTCCAGGAATTGGCGGCCGGCCGTATCGTCGCGCAGCGTCTTGCTCACCTTCACCGCGACTTTGTGTCCAAGCGCATGGCTCGAGGCCACATACACGGTCGCCTTCTCGGATTCGCCGACGATGCCGTGGATCGTATATCCGGGCAGAAAGTCAGGCGGCACCGCCGGGGTGAGCGTTGCGACCGCGGCGGCATCGGCGTGCAGCTCGGCGGCAGGAACGTCCGCCTCGGCGGAGACGCTCGCCTCATCACTAGCTTTGTCAGCCAACGGTGCCGCGTTGATGACGAGCTGCGGCAGCGGTGCCGCGGTTGAGATGGTGTCCGTCGAATCCGCGACCTTCTCGTAGTCGGATCCGTACGGCAGGAATGGAGGCCGTTCGCTGCCTGATGCGGCCGCCGCAGGCTGCGCCGCTTCATCCTTCGACAAGAGTGGTGACAATCCATACGGCAGGAACGCGGGTCGTTCGTCCGATACCGCCGGCTCCGCCGCGGATGCCGTAGCCGCTCCTGCCTGCGCCGTTTCAGCCGGACGTGCGGCGCCACGAGCTACTTCATTACCTTCGAGTATGGCCTGTGCTTCCAGGTCTCCGACTGCATCCAGCGCCGTGTCGGTATCGTCAGGCAGCGCGCCGTCCGGCGCTCGCGTTGCCGCGGCGCTCCTGACTGGCGCCGACACGGGCGCCGCGGTGGGTTCAGGCCGTAGCGGTTTAACGGGTCGCGAAGTTCGGGCTGCTCCGGCTGATGCGGCTGCCTGTGTGCGTGTTGGCTGCGCCATACGACGCGCTTCTTTCCTGGCAAGCCGGCGCAGGGCGAGCCGCAGCGAGGTAGCCAGTCTTTCCGGAGTCAACAATCGCTTGGGCAGGTAGTCGATGGCGCCAAGATGCAGTGCGCGTACCGCCGTGAGCTCATTGCCAGCCTCGGCCACCGCGATGACCGCGGGCTTGCGACGTCTGCTGCGCAGCAGCCGCAGCTGCTCGAGCCCGGTCGCGCGCGGATCCTCGGGACCGCTGCCAAAGTCGCTGGAAAGCAGCAATATGTCACACTCATGCGCCGCCAGCTCTGCGATCCAGTGCTCGAATTCACGAAAATCCAACACGCTGATGAGCGAATCGGGACACAGCACGCCCAAATGCTGCCGCAACCATTCCCCATAGCGCCGGTCCTGCTCGACCACGAGCAGGCGTGTTGACTTATCGGGAGGCGCAGACATCTCGATGGGCGTTCCTGACGGACAGCCCTACCACGATGACGCAGAGTTACCGGCTTTGTCGCTAGTGCCGAGGGGATTCTGTGATACTGGTCACGCGCCTTCAGTCGCGTGGTAACAGGAACTTCGAGCCGTTGTGTGACAGCACGACCCCTTCCGGGTTGATGCTCTCGACACGAACTCCTTCGGGCAGTGCGTCTCCCTCATGCACGCGGTGCATGTTGATCAGCGCAAACCGGTCTTCCGGGCGGCCCGCATACACGTGCAGGTCGAGTCGCAACTGCGGCAGATTGGCGCCGGGGGCCACCGCCGCATCCTGGTAGAGCGTGTAGCCGCCATCGGTGGAGCGTCTCACGTGGCCTTTGAAGATCGGCGTGGAGCTGCCTTCCTTCGCCGGCGCGTAATCATCGGGATTCGCAGGCTCTGGCGTACCGCTGTCGGCAGCGCTCTGCGTGGCCGCGGTGGCGGGGGCGGGGCCGGGCGGCATTTGACCGCCGGCTGTTGGCGAGGGCGCAGCAGAAGTTGGTACGGAGGTCGGCACGGACGTCGGTGTGACTGTCGACGCCACCGGGGCGCCTGCCACAATGCCATTACCGAGAGTTGGCTCTCCTGAGTTGGATTGCGGGCGGTAGGACCCCGCGGTCGTGCCATAGGGTTGCGGTACGAGCGGCGCCGGGGCTGCAGGTGCCGGCGCAGTGACCGGTGCGTTGACGGGTGCGTTGACGGATGCGTTGACCGGCGCAACGTTGCTCGTAGCGGCGAGCGGCGCGGTGGCCACGCTCTCCGCATGAGCGGACCGGCGTGACAGCAGCCACCCCACGATAACGATGTTGACCAGCAAGAGCGCGCCGACGGCCAGCGCCCACCAGGGCAGCTGGGTTTTCGGCGATGCGACGCGCACCTCGAACAGCGCCGGTCCGCTCTGCCGCTGGCGATCGCTTTCGGATTTCTTCAGTGCATCGAGGATGAACGACATCAGCTCAACTGCCGTGCGCGTCCGCGAGATAGAGAGAAGGGGCGCCGGGAGGTGCTACGGCACTCGCCAGCACGATCTGGGTCTGCACACCGGCAATGCCGTCTACGGTCAGTCGGTGCTGCTTCTGAAAATCACGCACCAGCTTGCTCAGGTCGGCATCAAACACATCACTCACCGGTCCGTTGATGGGCACGCCCTGAACACGCTGCAGGCTCTGCCGCAGCCAGCGAACGTCTTCGCCGCGCATACCCTGGGACAACGCTTTCACCTCGCTGGTCCCGGGCCGCCACAACATAACAAAGTCCCCGAACCAGTAACGTGACAGCTCTCCTAAACTTATGTCGCGGCTGCCGCCACCCAGCTCCACGCTGGCGTGCTCGTCATCCAGCGCCGTCAGTACCACCTGGTGACTGGCGCCTGCATTGTCGTTGAGCATGAGAATGGCGGGTCGGTTGTACAGACGCAGCTGGCCGAAGGAGCCCCGCTGCGTGAGGCATTCGAGCCCCTGGCCCGTGGCCTGCGTGCAGGGGTCGACGCTGCCTGGTACGTAACGCAGGCGCCACAGGCCGAAAAGTTTGCCGAAGGCGCCGTCGGTATCGGTCTCGGCGGCATGCTTCGCGAGCAGGTCCGCGAGCTCATGGCCGGAGAGCGAGCCGCGCTGCACGAGTCCCGATGCGATCGCGGCATTCAGGGTTGCGGCGCCAGCAGTCCCCGCGCCAGCGCCGGCGTCGCCGGCCGGTGAGCTGGCCGGTGAGCTGGCCGGTGAGCTGGCCGGTGAGCTGGCCACCGGCATAGGCGCAGGCGAGCTTCCCGCCGCCGGGGCGGGAAGGCGGGCGATCGGTGCCGATTGGGCACCGTCCGAGCGGGCGCTGGCGCTGCGGAAGTTCCAGAGCAACAGCATCGTGATGCCCAGCAACACCGCGGCGGACGAGACGGCGATCCAGGGCAGCCACCAGGGAGTCACGCGGCGACCGAATACCTCGGACGCCGCATTGCGCACGAGACTGCCGGTGATGCGATGCCGGTCCATCGAGTAACCGCCGAGCAGCGCCCGGTCGCATATGACATTGATGACCCGCGGTACGCCCCCGGACAGGCGATACACCTCCGCGAGCGCACCCGGGGCAAACACATCGTTGGTTGCGCCTGCGACCCGCAGCCGGTGCCGGACGTAGGCGCCGGTTTCCTCGTGGGTGAGCGGACTGAGGTGGTAGCGGCCGGTTATGCGCTGCGCCAGCTGACGCAGCTCATTGCGGGCAAGCAGCTCGCGCAGCTCAGGTTGCCCGATGAGAATGATCTGCAACAGCTTGCGGGTGTTGGTTTCCAGATTGGTCAGCAGCCGTACCTGCTCGAGGACCGCAGGAGCGAGGTTCTGCGCCTCATCCACGACCACTACCACGCGCCGCCCGCCGGCATGGGCGCGCAGCAGGTAACGGCTGAGGATATCCACCAGGTCCTTCAGGCTGCCCTCGGCAGCATCCGGCACACCGATGCCAAGCTCCTCGCAGATGGTCAACAGGAACTCGGTAGCCGTCATCTTCGGATTGAGGATGAGGGCAATCTCCGCATCCTTCGGCGTCTGGGCCAGCAGCGAGCGCACGATGGTGGTCTTGCCGGTGCCCACCTCGCCGGTGAGCTGCACGAACCCCCCCGCCTCGTTGATGCCATACAGCAGGTGAGCTAAAGCCTCAGCATGGCGCTCGCTCAAGTAGAGATAGCGCGGATCGGGGGTGATCGCGAACGGCTTCTCGTTCAGTCCGAAGAACGACAGGTACATGAGACGATGCTACTTGATCGTGTTTCCGCGCCGCAGCGCTCGGCTCCCAAACCGTGCCCGGGCCTCATCGAGCGCCGCATCCAGGCGCGTCGCATGCGGCGCGCTGACGTCGAACAACCCGAGCTGCGAGGCAGGGCCGAGGTCAGTCAAGACAACGCCCAGCAGTCGAAGTTTCGCCCCCGGATGCTGACTGAGCCAGTGCCCCAGCAGCTCCCGCGCCACGCCCGCGATGGTACGCCCATCGTGTGTCGCCGGGGCGACTCCGCGCTGCCGGGTGAAGGTACTGAAATCCGCCCGCCGGATCTTCACGCCTACCCGGCCGGTGACCAGTTGCTTGCGCCGCAGCCGTGCACAGGCCCGGTCCGCAAGATTGGCCAGTTCCACCTGCAGCTCGCGCTCACCGGCCAGGTCCTGGGAGAAGGTATCCTCGGCGCTGATCGATTTCTCTTCGTGCTCCGGCTCGACCGGACGATCGTCGATTCCGGCGGCGCGTTGGCGCATGTACCTGGCGTGCCGTCCGAACAGCCGCCACAGCAGGGCATCGGGCGCCTGACGCAGCTCGCCGAAGGTACGGACTCCGGCAAGCTCCAGACGCTCGCCGGTCTTACGTCCCAGTCCGGGCAGTCGCCGGATGGAGAGCGGATCGAGGATCTGTGCCATACGCTCGGGGGGGACCACGGTGAGGCCATCGGGCTTGTCGAGATCCGATGCGATCTTCGCGACGAGCTTGTTGCCAGCTACGCCGACGGAAGCGGTGAGTCCCGTCACGTCGCGGATGCGTGCCTTGACACGGCGGGCAATCGCAATCGCATCCCCGAACAGCGCCAGACTCCGGGTCACATCGAGAAAGGCCTCATCGAGCGAAAGCCCCTGTACCAGTGGTGTGACTTCATGGAAAACCGCGAAGACCTGTTGGGAAACCTCCTGGTAACGCTGCATGCGCGGACGGACGCAGACCGCCTGCGGGCATAGCCGCAGAGCCGTGCTCATCGGCATCGCGGAGTGCACACCGAACTTGCGCACCTCATAGCTCGCCGCCGCCACCACACCACGGCCGTTGACACCGCCGACGATGAGGGGCTTGCCGGCAAGCTGCGGGTCATCGTGCACTTCCACCGACGCGTAGAACGCATCCATATCGACATGGAGCACTGCACGCGGCGCCGGGCGCGGGTCAGACACGGGCGAGCCGGCTACACGACCTATGGCTCAGGCGACATGAGCACTGCCGGCCAGGGGCGCGGCAGCAGAGCGCGGTTCGCTCTGGGTACCGAGCTCGTCCTGTGCGAAGTCATCGACATGAATGAGCTCGAGGACCTTGCGATCGTAGTCGCGCAGCGCCGCGCCCTCGGTTTCCGAGATGATACCGGCGGCGACCGCCTGTTGGATCTGTCCCGGCAAGTCGAGCGCGGTGACTTTGCCGGTCTTGATGCCATCGATGCGGATGCGCTTCTCGATCGGCTCGACCGCTTCAGCCAGCAACAGGGCTTCCTGCAGCAGCCCGAGGGGATTGCCAGGCTCGAGGGTCCAGTAGATGTGCTCACAGAGCCGCTCGCGGGCCTCACTCGAGCTGGTGACGAGGCCCGCAACGCGTCGGGCCAGGCGGTCACCGGGGGCGAAATAGGTGCGACCCCGCGGGAAAACCATCAGCCGCATGATTCCCGCGAGCAGGCGATTGGGGAAGTTACGCAGGAAGCTGTGCAGCTGTTCCTGAGCGTGATAGAGCAGGTTGCGACAGGCCCATTCCACAATCGGCAGGTCCTCCGCTGGGTGGCCCTGGTTCTCATGATGCTTGAGCACCATGGAGGCGAGATACAGGCACGAGAGCACATCGCCCAGGCGTGCGGAGAGATTCTCCTTCTTCTTCAGGTAACCACCGAGCGTCAGCATGGCCACATCGACGGTGAAGGCGAACGAGGCACTGAAGCGCACGATGTGCTGGAAGTAGCGCGCGGTCGGGCCTTTGACGGGCACGCGGGTGAAGCGCGCGAGTGTCATCGCCAGGATGAGCGAGCGCACCGCGTTGGATATGCTGAAACCGATATGCCCGAAGAGCGCGCGATCGAAATCATCTACCCCCCGGCGCCGGTCCGGATTGCGCGCCGCCGTCATCTCTCGCAGCACGTACGGGTGACAGCGCACCGCGCCCTGTCCGAAGATGATGAGATTGCGAGTCAGAAGATTCGCGCCCTCCACCGTGATGGCCACCGGCACGACCTGGTAGCCCCGCGCCAGGTAGTTGCGCGGTCCCATGCAGATCCCCTTGCCCCCGTGCACGTCCATGGCGTCGTTGGCGACCTGCCGTCCCATCTCGGTGGCATGGTATTTGAGCATCGCCGAGGGAACCGAGGGCTTCTCGCCGCCATCAATGGCGCCCGCGGTGACCGAGCGCGCAGCATCCATCGTGTAAGTCAGCCCGACCATGCGCGCGATGACGCTTTCCACTCCTTCGAATTTTCCCACCGGCATGTTGAATTGCCGGCGGATGCGCGCATACGCGCCGGTCGCCCAGACCGCCGCCTTGCCGCCCCCGGTGGCATTCGACGGCAGTGAAATGCAGCGCCCGACCGACAACTGCTCCACCAGCATGCGCCAGCCTGTGCCCGCCATGCGGGGACCGCCGATGAGCACATCGAGCGGC
Organism: uncultured Pseudomonadota bacterium; assembly: GCA_963839055.1. GTDB lineage: Bacteria > Pseudomonadota > Gammaproteobacteria > Steroidobacterales > Steroidobacteraceae > 13-2-20CM-66-19. The sequence goes on from CAWITP010000001.1 coordinate 970,191, forward strand.
ACGAACACGTCCTTGCCCTGGATCGGTCCGTTCTGGAATGGGACGTTGAGCGGGAAGTGACGCCGGCCGATGCTGACGCCCGCCGTGTTGCGTGGGATCAGCGCGCAGGTGATGCCGATGTCCACCTTGTCACCGAGCAGCCGGTCCGGATCGAACATCCGGAACGCCAGCCCGATCACCGTCGCCACCGGCGCAAGCGTGATGTAGCGTTTGGAGAAGTTGAGTCTCAGGCCAACGATCTCGCGGCCCTGCCACACGCCGCGACAGATCACGCCGGTATCGGGAATCGATGCCGCATCCGAGCCGGCGCGCGGTCCGGTGAGCGCAAAGCAGGGAACTTCCTCGCCCCGGGCGAGCCGTGGCAGGTAATACTCCTTCTGCTCGGGCGTGCCGTAGTGATTCAAGAGCTCGGCCGGCCCGAGGGAGTTCGGCACGGCGACCGTGGAGGCCGCCGTGGCGCTGCGGCTGGCGATCTTCACCAGCACACAGGAATGCGCATAAGCGGAGAACTCCAGTCCACCGTAGCGCTTCGGGATGATCATCGCGAAGAAGCCGCGTTCCTTCAAAAACTCCCACACGTGCGGCGGCAGATCGCCGCGCTCATGGGTGATGTTCCAGTCATCGAGCATGCGGCACAGCGTTTCGCACGGGCCCTGCAGAAACGCCTGCTCTTCGGCTGTCAGGCGCGGCGCGGCCGCCGCCAGCAGCCGGCTCCAGCGCGGCGCGCCCGTGAACAACTCGCCATCCCACCACACCGTACCGGCCTCGAGTGCCTCGCGCTCGGTCTGTGACATCGGCGGCAGCAGCCTCAGGTAGGTGCGCATGAACGGTCGGGTGATGAGGGCCTTGCGCAACGGACGCAGGTTGAGTAGCCACAAGCCGGCCAGTGCCAGCCACAACAGCCCCTTCCAGACGCCAGCGGGAGCGCTCTGGGCACCCAACACCGTGTAGGCAACGAGCAGCAGGGTGAACGTCGCGCTGAAGGCGAGCAGTGAGAGGCGCCGGTAGGCGAGGAACAACACGGCCGCGATGAACAGCAGCGTGATCACCCCACCGGTCTGCGTGGCCGCATAGGCGGCCGCAGCAAGCAACAGCAGAACGATCAGGGTGCCGGGCATCGTGCGCTTCCTCAGCCGAGAAGGGTCTTCACCCCATCACGCTCCTCGCGCAGCTCGGCATCCGTGGCATCCATGCGTGCGCGACTGAACTCGTCCACTGCGAGTCCCTGGACGATCTGGTAGCGACCGTCCCGGATGGTGACCGGGTAGGAGTAGATCACGCCTTCGCGGATGCCGTAGCTGCCATCCGAGGGCACAGCCATGCTCACCCAATCGTCCGCGGGCGTGCCGTGAACCCAGTCGTGGATATGGTCCATCGCCGCGGAGGCCGCGGAGGCCGCGGAGGAAGCTCCGCGTGCCTTGATGATGGCTGCGCCGCGTTGCTGCACGACCGGAATGAAGGACTCCTCGATCCATTGCTGCTCGACCAGCGAGCTGGCCGGCTTGCCGTTGACGAGCGCGTGACTGACATCCGGATACTGGGTCGCTGAATGGTTGCCCCAGATCGTCATGCGGCGGATCGCCGTGACGTGACTCGCGGTCTTCGCCGCGAGCTGGCTGAGGGCGCGATTGTGGTCCAGCCGGGTCATGGCAGTGAAATGGCCTGGATTAAGATCGCGGGCATTGGCGCGCGCGATCAGGGCATTGGTGTTGGCGGGATTACCGACCACGAGCACCTTCACGTTCCGGTCGGCTGATTCGTTGAGCGCCTGGCCCTGAGCCGAGAAAATCTGCGCGTTGGCCATGAGCAGGTCCTTGCGCTCCATGCCGGGACCGCGCGGCCGTGCTCCCACCAGCATCGCGACGTTGCAGTCACGGAAGGCAAGCCGCGCGTCATCGGTCGCGACGAGCTTGTTGAGCGTGCCAAAGGCGCAGTCGCTCAGCTCCATCACGACGCCCTGCAGCGCCGCCAGCGCCGGTGTGACTTCCAGCAGATGCAGATTGACCGGCTGATCCGCACCCAGCATCTGCCCGGAGGCGACGCGGAACGCGAGGGAGTAACCGATCTGACCGGCGGCGCCGGTGATGGCGACATTCAGAGCTGGTTTCATGGCGGTGTCTTTCCAGGCAAAGGGCCGCGAATTTTACTGCAAATCGACACCCTATTTGGGCGTGCGGTCTGCAGCCGGAGGTGCGAGTTTCGCGGCGGCTGCGTTCCGCGCTGCGGGGATCGGATAATCCGGGAATGCAGCCCGCAACCGCTGCAGCTGGGCATCGGCTTGCTGCTGCTTGCCCTGGGCGCGCAGCGCCTCGATGCGTGCCAGCCACGCCTGCGGATCGGATTCGGCGTCAGCGGCCTGTTGCACCCTTGTCTGCCTGGCCAACGGCGCTGCGTTCCGTGCGGCGGCCGGTGCCTGAACGGCTGCTGCGCCCTGCTCGGTACGCTGCGCCTGCGAAGGCGCTGAGGCGGCGCGATCGGCGGTTGCCGATTCGCGCAACGACTGAACGCCCGAGTGCAAGATGAACGCGAGCGAGACCAACACCGCTGCGGCAAGCGAGCCTGGCAGCGCCCACCTGGTGAGTGGGGCGCGGCGAGGTGGTGAGGGCGCGACGGCCTGATGCGCGGCACGCAACACCTGCGCGTCCAGCGCGGCAGGAGGCGCTGCATCCTCATGACCGTGCTGTGCAAGCAGCGAACGCCGCTGCAGGTACGCTGCGAACTCTCGTTCCTCCGCACTCACCGGGGTATCGCCTGGCTCTTCGCGGTTCATGACAGCCGGTAGCTCATGACAGCAGATCCGTGACTGCGCGCTCCTCAACTGCGCGCTCCTCAACTGCGCGCTCCTGCGTCGGCGCCAGCGCTGCGCGCAGTTTTGCGACGGCGTAGCGCAATCGGCTGCGGCTCGTCTCAACACCCACGCCGCTGATGCCAGCGATCTCCTCCAGGGATAAGCCCGACTCCTCATACAGCAGGAAAACATCGCGTTGCTCCAGGGGCAGACGCGCGAGTGCCGCACGGTAGCGGGCGGCACTCTGGGCCTGCTCGGCCCTGATATCCGGGCGGTCACTCTCGGGAGCGGGCAGCGTCAGCGCAGGGTCGACGTCGTCGGCACCGCCTGTCGAGCCGGAGCCGAGGCGCTGCGCGCGATGGCGCCGGAAATGATCGATGCAGCAATGCTGGGCGATCCGAAAAAGAAAAGTGCCAAAACGGGCTCGTGGCTGATAGCGGCTGCGATGCGCAATCACCTTGCCCCAGACCTCCTGGAACAGATCGCTGGCGGTGTCGGGGTCGGCGCTATGACGCAGCAGATAGCGATAGAGCGCCAGCCGATGCCGGGCATAAAGCACATCAAAAGCACGTCCGTCGCCGCGGCCATAACGCAGCATCAGCTCGGCATCGGTATCCGTGCTCATCCGCCTCACCTTACCCCATCCCAACCCTTTGGGCCGCCGGTGCCTCCAAGTGAGCACCAGTCATGGCCGCCGATTCCTCGTTCTCGGTGATGGGCCTTGACACTGGTGTAGTGATGTAGTTATATATAACACCACGGGGACGGGTGAGTTGCATAAAGCACTTATCTGCGGGCCCTGACTGAAGGAGAACCTTATGAATACCCTCGATGCCGCCGTGAAGAACTTTGCCTGTGGTTTCGCCGCGCTCGCCATTAGCGCAGTCCTGAGCTGGAGCTTGGTGGAATCCACGAATACCGCTCCGTTTGCCATCAAGCCGGTCGTGATTGAGCGCATGGCCAAGTCCCTGCCGCGAACACATTACCTCGCCACCCACGCGCCCCAGGCGGCGGCCTCCAGCGCCCGAGCCTGAGCTCACGAGGGCTCACCCAGGATTCTGACCCAGGATTCCAGGAGAACGGTCATGGATACATTCAGCACCTTAAGCAGAATAGGCGCGTGCGGCACAGGCGCACTCGCCATCTCGACCCTGATGAGCTGGAGCTTGGTTCTCTCGACCTCAACGGTCCCCTCGGCCGCCCCGACCCAGGCGCGGCTGCAGGCTGCCGCGCCCGCACCGTCGCGCTCGCATCACCTTGCCCTCGCGCGGTCCGGGCCGGCTGTTTTGGTAGATTAGTCGGGTAACGTCGTAAGAGGCCTATGCGCCCCGGAGCTTCGATGGAGCCGCAGTGGGACGAGAGCGTGCCGATCTATCGGCAACTGCGGGACCGCGTGGTGGCGATGATTCTCGAAGGCGTGCTGAAGGAAGGCGACCCTCTGCCCTCGGTCCGCAGCGTCGCTGCCGAATTCCGGCTCAACCCGCTCACGGTGCTGAAAGGTTACCAGCAGCTGGTGGATGAGCAGCTCGTGGAGAAGCGCCGCGGACTGGGTATGTTCGTGAGCGCCGGGGCGAGTAAAGCGCTCATGAAGGACGAGCGTCAGCGCTTCCTCAGCGAGGAATGGCCGAAGGTTTTCGCCACCATCCAGAGACTGGGTTTGTCGGCCGACGAGCTGCTGCAGGCGGGGGCTTCCGCGCCCACCACTCCCTGGCCCATGCCCCCCGGAGGCACCAAAGAATGACAGCCGTGATTGAAGCGCGTGCGGTGACCAAGAAGTATCGCGCCGCGCGGGCCGTCGATGCCGCGAGTTTCAGCATCCAAAGCGGGCGCATCGTGGGTCTCATCGGACCTAACGGCGCCGGCAAGACCACACTGCTCAAGGCTATCCTCGGGCTGACACGTTTCGAGGGTGACCTGCGCGTGCTCGGGCTGAGTCCGCTCTTGCAGCGCGGCTCACTGATGCAGGATGTGTGCTTCATCGCCGATGTCGCGGTGCTGCCGAAGTGGCTGCGCGTGTCACAAGCCATCGACTTTGTAGCCGGCGTCCATCCGCGCTTCGAGCGCGGCCGCGCGTTGGAATTTCTGCGCAAGACCGACATTCGCCTGGGCCAGCGCGTACGCGAGCTGTCCAAGGGCATGGTGACTCAGCTGCATCTGGCGCTGATCCTCGCCATCGATGCCCGCCTGCTGGTGCTCGATGAGCCTACCCTGGGTCTGGATCTGCTGTTCCGCCGCCAGTTCTACGACACGCTGCTGAACGACTACTTCGACAAGCAGCGAACCATCTTGCTGACGACCCACCAGGTGGAGGAGATCGAGAATATCCTGACGGATGTAATCTTCATCAACCGGGGTCGCATCGTGCTCGACAGCCCGGTGGAGAGCCTGCCCGGGCGCTACCTGCAGCTGCTGGTGCCGGCCGAGCAGCTGCCGCAGGCCCGCCAGCTGCAACCGTTCTACGAGCGCGAGGTGTTTGGCCGGCATGCGTTGTTCTTCGAGGGTCAGTCGGCGGAAACCCTCAGTCGCTATGGCGAGCTGCGCAGCCCCTCGATAGCGGATCTGTTCGTGGCCAGGATGCAGGGGACTTCGCATGAACAGCAGTGATGCGCCGCTCGGCCGCGGCGCGGATGTGTCAGCTGCGATGGGTGACGAGGGCGACAGGCGCGCGAACGGCGTCGCGGCCGCATCTGCTCGCCCGGTGCTCGTCACGCTGATCCGTCGCGAGCTCTGGGAGCACCGTGCGCTGTGGATCGCCCCATTGCTGGTGGCCGTGCTGCTGATCGGCAGCGCCTTTCTGGCCACCGTCCATCTGCCGGGCCAGGAGGCACACGACGGGCATGCCTCGGGTCATGTCAACCTGCAGATCTATGGGGCGCTGCAATGGGTGACTGCGCTGCCGCAGCTGCTGGTCATGGTGATTGTGCTCAACTTCTATCTGCTCGACTGCCTGTACGCCGAGCGCCGGGATCGCAGCATCCTGTTCTGGAAATCGCTGCCCGTGGGTGATGGCATCACCGTCGCCTCCAAGCTGCTCGTGGCGCTGCTCGTCGTGCCAGTCGGGGTGTTCGTGCTGTCGGCGCTCAGCAACCTGCTGATCGTCGGCATCCTCGATCTGCGCGCGGTGCTGCGCCCGCTGTCGGGCACGATCACCCAGTGGGACACGCTCATGTGGATCAAACAGGAGGCGATGATCCTCGTGATCCTGCTGATGTCAGTGTTGTGGTATGCGCCGGCGGCCGCTTATTTCGCGCTGCTGTCGGCCTGGGCGCGACGCACCGTCGTCCTGTGGTCAGTGCTGCCGCCTCTGCTGCTGCTCTACCTGGAGTGGTACGCGTTCGACACCCATCATATCTACCGCTTCCTCGAGTACCGTACCGTCGGCATCTGGCAGACCATGCATCTGGGGACGGCCATCGAGAGCGCCGCGACGTTGCGCACCCCGGCCAACAGCGTGCTCGCCGGGGACTTCGGCAGCCTGCGGCTGTGGCCGGCACTCACCAACATCGATCTGTGGCTGGGTCTGGCGGCGGCCGTTGGGCTGGCGTGGCTCGCGGCGCGCGTGCGCCGTTTCCGCGACGACACCTGACGCGCTCTCCCTTATCATCGGCTGGCGTTCGCCCCGTGGCATTCCGGCTGCGGGCCGGGCGCTCGTCGGGTGGCGATGCAAGCAGGTAGCCGGCATTGAGCGCGCTCATCGAGCAACACCGCAGCGGACAGCAGCTCGAACTGCAGCTCGCAGGCGAGTGGCGCGCGCTGCGCCTGCCACAACTTGCCGCGGAGCTGGCCGGTGTGGATCTGACCGGCGTGCAGCGCATCGTCATCGCAACTCAGGGACTCAGCGCGCTCGACCTGTCCGCCGCCTGGTGCCTGCGTCAATTCATCACCCGCGCAACGGCGCTGGCGATTGCGGTGAGCTTCCGCGGGGCGGCCCCCGATCAGCTTCGGTTGATCGACGCCACGCAGACCGGGCCGCCGTCCCAGCCGGTGGAGTCCCCTGAGCTCAGGCTGGCGCCGCTCACGGAGCTGGGTCTGGCCGAGATCGGTCTCTACTCGTTGCGCGAGTGGCGCGATCTGAACACCGCGCTCGCCTTTGTCGGGAAGGTCGGCGTGGCTTTCGCGCGGGCGCTAGGCTCGCTCAGGCGTCTGCGTCCGATCTCCATCGCCCGCCATGTCTACGACACCGGGCTCACCGCCATGCCCATCACCGCGCTGATCGCCTTTCTGATCAGCGTGATCATCGCTTATCTGGGCGCGCAGGAGCTGCGGCGCTTCGGCGCGGAGATCTTCGTCATCGATCTGGTGACCATCGGCGTGCTGCGCGAGATGGGCGTGCTGCTGACCTCCATCATCGTCGCGGGACGCTCGGGAAGCGCTTTTGCCGCCGAGATCGGCTCGATGCAGCTCAATGAGGAGGTCGATGCGCTGCGTGCCGTGGGCGTGGATGCGTTCGAGGCGTTGGTTCTGCCCCGGCTGCTCGGTCTGATGATTGCGCTACCACTGCTCACCGTCGTCGCCGATGTGATCGGTCTGCTGGGCGGTGCGCTGCTGTGTCGCTACCTGCTCGACATTCCTCTGAGCCAGTTCGCCAGCCGCGCCATCGAGTCGATCTCCAGCACCACCTTCTGGGTTGGACTGGTGAAGGCGCCGGTGTTCGCGCTCCTGATCGGCATGGCCGGCACCTATCGTGGCCTGCAGGTGCGCAGTTCCTCGCGTGAGCTCGGGCGCCTGACCACGGTCGCCGTCGTACAGGCGATCTTCCTCGTGATACTGGCCGATGCGGTATTCGCCGTGCTGTTCCTGGAGCTACGTCTGTGACGCAGAACGTCCTGGAAGTCACCGGGATGGTGAATCGCTTCGGCAGTCAGTTGGTTCATGACGGCCTCAGCATGAGCGTGCACGAAGACGAGGTGTTCGGCATCGTCGGCGGCTCGGGGAGCGGCAAGTCGGTGCTGTTGCGAAGCATCCTGGGACTGCACCGGCCCCAGGCCGGCGCGATCCGCATCGAGGGCCGTGACATCACCTGCATGAGCGCCCCGGAGCTGCATGCTGCCAAGGCACGTTATGGCGTCACGTTCCAGTCCGGCGCGCTGTTCTCGGCACTCACCGTGCTGCAGAACATCGAGCTGCCCATGATCGAGCACCTGCAGCTGGATGAGCCCACGCGTCATGAGCTGGCCCTCATCAAGCTGCGCCTGGCCGGGCTGCCGGCAGATGCCGGCGCGAAGTATCCGGCCCAACTATCCGGCGGAATGACCAAACGCGCAGCCCTGGCGCGGGCGCTGGCGCTCGATCCGCAGCTGCTGTTCCTGGATGAGCCCACCTCCGGCCTCGATCCGATCAGCGCCGCAGCTTTCGATGAGCTCATCCTGTATCTGCAGAAGGAGCTGCGCCTGACGGTCATCATGATCACACATGATCTGGACTCCATCTTCCGCGTGTGCAACCGTGTAGGTGTCATCGTCGACTGCCGTATGGAAGTGGATACGCTCGAACGCATCGTCGACAACCCGCATCCCTGGATCCAGGCGTATTTTCATGGCGTCCGCGCCCGGTCACACCTGAGTCCGCATGGAGCGTGAAGCCAACTACACCGCGGTCGGCGCCTTCGTGCTGCTCATCGCGCTGCTGGGGGCGCTGTTTGTCTACTGGTATTCGGATACGCGCGAGCACAAGGTCTACCGCCGCTTCGAGATCTACTTCGACGGCAGTATCAGCGGGCTCGAGCGCGGTGCGGCGGTGCGCTATCTCGGCGTCGGCGTAGGTCGGGTTATGCGTCTGCGCATCGATCCGCGCGATCCCGGTCGGGTGCAGGTCATCGTGGACATCGACTCGACGACTCCCATCTCGGATCGGACCCTTGCCGAGCTCGGCCTGCAGGGCGTTACCGGGTTGTTATACATCGATCTGCAACAGATCGCGGCGGATGTGCAGCCGCCGCCCACAGTCCCGGGTATCGACTACCCGGTGATCCGCTCCGCCCGCTCGCGTGTCGATCTGCTGCTCGCGAGGCTGCCGGACGTGCTGGCTTCCGCGGGAGAGCTCGTCGACCGTGCCGCGCGCGTGCTCAGCGATCGGAACATCACCTCCATCAACAATGCCATCGGTAATCTGGACAAGGCGACTGCCGACCTGCCGCGGACCTTGCGAGAGGTCAGTGCGCTGGTCAATCAGCTGCATGCGGCGACGGCGGATCTCGCGGCCACGGCGAAGGGTGCACGCCAGGTCCTCGAGGCCAGCGGACCCCAGGTGATGGCGGCCGCGCAGCGCGTGCGGGAAGTCTCGGAGCATATCGAGCACGCCAGCGAGCAGATCGATCAGCTGATCGGGGACAACCGACAGGAGCTGCGGGCCTTCACGCGCGAAGGACTGCCGGAGCTCGAGCGGCTGGTGCGCGACGGTCGTGCGGCGGCCCAGGAAATCCGCGCGCTCTCCCGCAGCCTGCGCGAGAATCCTTCGCAACTGTTGTATCAGCCGTCGGCTCAGGGCGTGGAGATTCCACGGTGAGCCGGCAGAGCAGCGCAGTTCCCGTATGCGCACTTGCCGCGGGATGCGCGGCGGTGATGTTGTCAGGCTGCAGCGGTCTGCGCAGTCATGCACAGCCTGCCGAAGTCTACGTGCTGCAGCTCATGCCGCCCGCGGCGGGTACCCCAGCGCCGCCGGCGGCACCGGTCTCGATCCGCGTCGCACGCCCGGATGCCGCGCCCGGGTTGAGCTCGGAGCATATCGTAATCCTGCAGCCGGACCACCGTATGAACCAGTACGCTGCGAGTGCGTGGGCTGCGCCGCTGCCTGAGGTCGTGGAGGAGTTGGTCGTGGAGAGCCTGCGCGCCAGTGGGGCGTGGACGGCGGTGCAGGATTCGCACGGCTTCTTCCCAGCAGATTACCTGCTGCAGATCGTCGTGCGCCGTTTTGATGCGGAGTACGGCAGCAATCCCGCGGGGCCCGAAGTGCATGTGATTCTCGACTGCACACTCGGACGGCGTAGCGGCCGCGACGTTCCGGCAAGCTTCTCGGTGCAAGGCGCAGCCCTCGCCAGCGCGAATCAGCTGCACGAGGTGGTGAGCGCGTTCGAGTTCGCCGCAAACCAGGCGTTGGCAGAGCTCACCGCCCGCAGCAGTTCCGCCATCCGTGCTGATCAGAACGCCGCCAGTCCAGTGCCCTCCATCACGCGATAGAGCCAGTAATGCAGCTGGGACGGATCGGCGAAGTAGCCGAAATCCGTGGTGTACTCGATGCCCAGGGCGGCGCGGTTGCTCCAGAGCGTGTCGAAATAACTCAACAGCTGTTGCGCGGGGGCGGAGCCGCGGCCCAGATCGAGCGCGATGTTGGCCTCGAGGTCGTAGTCCGCAAGACTGCGCCGTGTCAGCGTGGCTGAGCCGGCCGTGATCCACAGAGCTTGTGCGCCGTAGATCATCACCAGGCTGGCATGGAATTGCTCCCCATGAGTGCGGTACCAGCGCACGTGGATGGCACCATCGCTCGCGGCAACCAGCTCGCTGGCGGCGGGCTGATTCGGGATGCCGCTCGTGGCGTGCCCGTACGCCTCGCGATTCGGATCGAGAATCAGCCGGACATTCGCGTGCCGGCGTGCCGCGGCGAGTAACGCTTCGATGATGCCGCGATCGGCGATGTGCAGCATCGCGATGTCGATGCTATCACCCTGATTCGCTGCGCCGAGCCGCTCGAGCAACTCGGCGCGAATGCCGCCTTCCGTCAGGATCCTGCAGCGTGCCCGGGCGCTCGTCGTGTCGGGCGCTGTCACCGCGCCCGCAGGCTTTGCGCCCGTTGTCGCCTTCGTCACTATTGCGTCCGCTGCCTCGCCCGTCATCCCGTCCGCGGCGCCCGCCACGCGGCGCGCCGAAGTGATGGCGGCAAGCCTTACCGCCAGCTGCGGGTCAGAGCTGCTGAAGCGCGCAATGGCCAGCTCACTTTGCAGCAACGGCAGAATGGCATTGCCGCGTATCTTCAGCGCAGTGTTGGAGTTGGCGCCGCTCGCATCGTGCGGATCGGCAGAGCCCACGATGGCCACCAGGCGGTCCTGGCCGTCATCGGCAATCAGCACGCGCCGCTGGTCGGACTTGAAATTCAGCCGCCGCAACCATCCACCGAGAGGAGCGGCTGTCGCTGCCGGTCGCTGCCACCAGCCGATTGCCAGCCGCCACAGACTGGAATAGATGAAGTTGGAATCACGCAGGCGATCGAGATTCACCGGGATGATCGTGATGCCGGCGGCGCGCAGCGGCTCGAGCTCGCGTGGCAGCCTCGATGCGTAGCCCAGGTTGGCCGGATCGATGAGCAGCAGGATTTGCAGCCGTGTCTGCCGGTGCTGCTGCTCGAGCAACGCCTCGCGCAGCTCTGCGGCCATCGGACGCGTCGCGGCCGTCTTGTCCCCCGTTGCTGGCGCGCTGTTGAACAGATGGTAATCCAGCACGACGAACCGTTGCGCGGCTCGTACGGTCGCCAGCTCCTCATCAAAGATCGCATGGCTCAGGACCGCGCGCCCGTAAGCGTCCGCCGCAGTGACATCGGCGATGAAGGTGACATCACTTGTGCTTAACGGAACCCAAGGGGAGTCCAGGTGTAGTCCGGCCGGCAGTGACTTGTTGGTTTGCCACCATGCGATGAGCGCCCACAGCGCCGCCAGTGTCAGCAGGAGCAGCCGCCTCCACCAGCCAGAGCGACGTGCCGCGGGGCCATCGCGCGTCGTCGAGGTGAACGGCATGGCGGGATTCTAGCGGCTCGCGCCGCCGTGCGCCGCGCGTGGACGGGTTGACTTAATCAGGCCGAGCGACTGGCCATCTCATCGGCATGATGCAGCAGGTGCCCGAAGGGCGCCGTGCCGCCAGCCTGCTGCAGCAGCAGAGCGAGCAGATCCTCCGCGGTGCAGGGCTCGCCGAACAGCTTGCCCTGAGCGTAGTGGCAGGCATTGCGGCGCAGGAAATCCAGGTGTCGCAGCGATTCGACCCCCTCGGCGACGACCTCCATGCCCAGACTGCGGCCCATCTCGATGATGGTCTTGACGATCGTCGCATCGCCGGCGTCCTCACTCACATCGCGCACGAACGACTGGTCGATCTTCAGCGTGCCGATGGGGAACTGTTGCAGCGCCGACAGCGAGGAGTAGCCGGTGCCAAAGTCATCGATGGACAGATGCAGCCCCATGGCGTAGAGCTCATCGAGCAGCCGCACCGTGCGCTTCGGATCGGCCATCAGCGTGGTCTCGGTGATCTCCAGCTCGAGCGAGGTCGGCGAGACGCCGTGACGGCGGAACACTGCGCGACAGCGCAGGATGAAGCTCGCCTGGCGCAACTGCTTGAGCGACAGATTCAGCGACACGCGGCCGGGGTTCGCCCCTTCGGTCTGCATCGTGCGGTAATCGAGGCACACGCGGTTCAGTACCCATTCGCCGATGTCGAGGATGAGATTGGACTCCTCGGCGAGCGGGATGAAAATCGAGGGCGGAATGTCCCCGTGACCCGGCAGCCGCCAGCGCAGCAGCGCCTCGGCGCCAATGATGCGCCCGGTGCGCAGATCGATTTTGGGCTGGTAGCGGATCACGAACTCATCCCGCTCTACGGCCCGCCGCAGCTTGCTCTTCAGCATCAGCCGCTCGACGGCGGCGGCATTCATCTCGGGGGAGTAGAACGCGAAGGTGTTGCCGCCATTCTGCTTCGAGTAATACATGGCGGCGTCGGCGTTGCGGATGAGATCGATGACGTTTTCAGCATCACGCGGACAGAAACCCACACCGATGCTGGCGGTCAGAAAGACCTCATGCTGGTTGAGCTGGAATGCCCGGCTCACGTCCGTGAGAATCGAGCGTGCCAGGTGCGCGATGGGTCCGCGGTTGTCCGCATCGGAGGGCAGTCCGTCGATGAACAGCGCGAACTCGTCGCCTGCCAGGCGTCCGATCACGGTGTCTTTCGGCAGCGCGCGTGTGAGACGTTCCGCGAGCACCTCGAGCAGCCGGTCGCCGGCGGCATGTCCGAAGGTATCGTTCACTTCCTTGAACCGGTCCATGTCCAGGTACAACAGCGCGACCACCGTGCCGCTGCGGCGGCTGCGGGCGATCGCCTGCTGCAGCAGATGCTGGAACTGCATGCGGTTCGGAATCTTGGTGAGCGCATCGTAACGGGCGAGATAGCGGATCCGGCGCTCGGCACGCTTGCGCTCGGTGATGTTGCGCGCCACGAAAATCATGCCCTGGAACTGCGGATCGTCGCTTTCGATCGGCGAGCCGGTGAAGGCAACCGGGATGGTTTGTCCGCCGCGCGTGCGTACCACGGTCTCGCGGGTCCCCTCCGCCGCCTGCTGCAGCTCGAAATGGCTACGCTCACGCTCATCCAGCACGCTCGTGATGTTGCGTCCCGCGAGCTCCGCTTCGCTGTAACCGAGCAGCTTGCAGGCGGCCGCGTTGGCGACCCGCATGACGCCTTCGGGGGAGGTAACGAACACCGCGTCGGTCATGCTGTTGAGGACATTGAGCAGGTAGTTGCGATTGACAGTGGTCTGGCGCAGGCGCCCGCGCATGCGCTCCAGAGCACGCTGCAACTCGCCGAGCTCGCCGCGCCGCCAGGTATCCAGCGGACGGGTGTAATCGCCCTGGCCGATGCGCTCGGCGCCGCGAATGAGGGCGGCAATGGGTTGCTCCACCCGACGCCCCGTGCGCCAGAAAAGATAGCCCCCGGCCAGCCCGCCAAGCAGTCCCAGGCCGCCTGCCAGTGCCAGCACGGTGTGCGCTTCGTAATCGCTCGCCGCCGCAAGCCGCCCGGGCAGGCTGCTGGGCGCGGTAGCCGATGCCTGCTCCAGACCGATGGCGAGCTTGCCTGCGCTGCTCGCCGGGGTGGCATCCGCGGCATCTCCGGCGCTCTCCCGGACGGGCGCAGAAGCCAGCAGCTGCAGCGCTCCGGGGTGTTTCTCCGCCCGATGCCAGTCGTAAACGGTGACACCCGCCGCATCGGTGACGGTGAGGGAGACGACGGTCGGATCATCGGCAATCGGCTGCAGCCGGTGTGCGATGCTCTCCGCATCACGCGCACGCAGTGCCGGCGCCAGGCCGTCCGCAGCATGGGCCGCGGTCACCTCGGCACGCGCGCGTAGCTCAACCGCAACACGATCGCGGGCTGACTTTTCGGCAGCCGCATGCATACGTCGCGCGCCGACATCATGCTGCCAGGCGAAAACTCCAGCGACCGCCGCAACCACGCAGACGACCATCGCGAAGGCCGCACCGGCGTATTTCAGCTTGAGACTTACGGTGGTCATGCGATCCACGGCAGGATAGTCAGCGACCGCCTCCGCGAGGCGGTGGCGCACCCTCATTATGATTTACCCCGCGATATTAGCGCCGTGCGGCCGGCGGGGCCAATCGCTTGGTAGCCGCAACGCATGCCCGCACGAATCCCGGGCAGCGTGCGCATGAGGCGCGGAGCAGGGCCGTTAGCGGACCGTTGTTGTGTCGCGCTGGGCAGCCCACACGCGTTTGATGTAGCCCAGCATGAGCCCACGCATGGTCGACATCGGATCGGCAGTCGCTGCGAAAATCGGCGGGTTGCGCCGTAACAGGCGCCAGTTCTCGCTGCGCAGGATCTGGCGCAGATAGAACACGTTGCGGTCGATCGCTTCCAGGTATGGATTGCGGCCGTTGTAGAGAATCTCGAGGTTGCGATAGGCGCTGTTAAATTCGCCATCCAGGCGCTTGCTGCGCACTTCGGAGACGAAGTCAGGTGTCTGACGCAACAAGTCCAGACCGGATGCGTACTTGACTTCGCGATCGCCGTTGGCCGCCATCGGCAGCGCGACACCGCCGAGCACGAACTCCGCGTACAGCCGGTCGCGGCACTTCTCCAGGTAACAGCGGTCCGCCATCTGCGCGATCATGTCGGCGGTGCCGAGCAGATGACCCAGCTTGATGTCGCGCGGATCGCTGACATCGATGCGGGCGAACGGCACCTCGTAGCCGGTGAAGTGGATGATCTCGCGTGCGACGGGCACCGCCGCTGCCAGTCCGAGCTGCGGCAGGTAATCCTCGAGGAAACGCGCGCCGCGCGAGACGTGTGTGCGGGTGAACTCCGCACCGTTGTGTGTCTGTTGGTCGTCGGTGCGACGCAGGTAACCCACGTCATGAAACAAACCGACGATCAGGCCGAGCACGGCGCGCTCGCTGCCGAGTGCCGCCTCTCCCGAGTGTTGGCGCTCGTGACCCACGATGAGCCGGGCGAGCGCCAGCGTGATATCCAGGGTGTGCTGGCGATCGTGATAGACCGTATCGACGCCGCAGTAACCCGGCACTTCGCCGGCAAACAACTGCTCGAAATGCCGGAACGCCTTGTCGAGCGCCTCCATCGACAGCGTCGGCCAGAGCGGACGATACAAGGCTTTGACCGCGGCCAGCACCGCTGCGGGCGAGCTGACCTGCACCGTATTGGTGACATCGAAATCGCTGCGACGAACGCTTTTCATTATCCGGTTTTGTCCCGCGCGGCCGGCCTCGGGCTGTCCCCGATCTGCTCTGGTGGATCGACGGCAGTCTAGGCCAGCCCTTTAGGGTTCCACCAGCGACGCGGCGCACAGTTTTGGACACCGGGACTTCCGGCGAGGTGGAATCTATGTCAAGCCTCTATGTCAAACCGCTGGCGGCGAGCCGCAGCGACGGCGTGTCCGCAGGCCGGGGCAGCCTGACCCGATGCGCGGCTGCTGCGCGTCAGCCGGTGTCAGCCCGCCAGCTCACCGCTCTCGAGAATGCCGTGTTGCCGCAACAGCGCCCGCACATCAGGACGGCGCCCGCGGAAATCGACGAACGACTCGAGCGCATCGCGACTGCCGCCGCGCGCGAGTATGGCATCGAGAAAGCGCCGCGCCGTCGTCCGATCAAACACGCCCTGCTCTTCGAAGGCGGCGAATGCATCGGCCGCCAGCACCTCGGCCCACTTGTAGCTGTAGTAACCGGCGGCATACCCGCCCGCGAACACGTGACCGAAACTGTTGGGAAAGCGATTCCAGTCCGGCACGGGCACTACCGCCAGCGCCTGGCGCACCTCCTGCAGTATCTGCAGTATGCGGCCGCCCTGCGCCGGGTCGTATTCCGCATGCAGTCTGAAATCGAACAGCGCGAATTCCAGTTGGCGCATCATCTGCAGGCCCGCATGAAAGCTGCGGGTCGCCATGAGCCGCGTCTGCGTCTCGGGCGGCAGCGGCTGTCCGGTGTCAACATGACTCGAGATCCGCTGCAGCACCTGCGGGTGCCACGCGTAGTTTTCCAGGAACTGACTGGGTAACTCCACCGCATCCCACGCCACCCCATTGATGCCGGCGATGCTGGGGTAATCCACACGCGTCAACAGGTGGTGCAGTCCGTGGCCGAACTCGTGGAACAGCGTCAGCACATCGTCGTGCGTCAGCAGCGCCGGCCGGCCCTCATTCGGTGGCAGGAAGTTGCAAACCAGATAGGCCACCGGCAGCGCTGAGCCGCTGGGCAGCTGCTTACGCCCGACACACTCATCCATCCAGGCGCCACTGCGCTTGTTGGCCCGGGCATAGGCATCCAGATAGAAGCTGCCCAGCGCACCGTTGCTGCCGGCGATCTCAAAGTAGCGCACATCGGGATGCCACGTGGGCGCATCCTGGCGCTCACGGATCTGTACGGCGAACAGCCGCTCGGCAACCTCGAACAGCCCGGTGAGTACGCGCGGCAGCGGGAAGTAGGGCCGCAGCTGCTCCTGCGAGACCGAGTAGCGCTCACGCTGCATGCGCTCGGCGTAAAAACCAACATCCCAGGCGGCGAGCTGCCGCCCGGCGAAGCTCTCGAGCTCGGCAAATTCCTGCCGGGCCGCGGCGCGGGCCGTCTGCGCGAGCTCCTGCAGAAACTGCAGGACCTCGGGCACGCTGTGGGCCATGCGGGTCGCCAGCGCGTACTCGGCGTAATTGCCGAAATCGAGCAGCTGCGCGGCCTCGTGGCGCAGCTGCAGGATCTGCTCCATGATTGGCGAGTTGTCCCACTTGCCGGCGTTCGGTCCCTGGTCCGAGGCACGCGTGGTCCAGGCTTCATAGAAGGCGCGGCGCAGGGATTGCGCTTCGGCATCGGTCACCACGGCAACATAGGTGGGCTGATCCAGCGTCAGCAGCCAGCCCTCGCGGCGCTGCGCATGACTGCGCTTGCGCGCCTGCTCGATCAGCGTCGCATTCAGGCCGCGCAGCTCGGCGGCATCGCTCACGTGATAGCTCCAGCCGTTGGTGGCGTCGAGCACGTTCTCTTCGAACTTCGCCTGCAGCTGCGTCAACTCGAGCATCACCGCCTTGAAGCGCTGCTTGCGTGTGGCATCCAGTCCGACACCGCTCAGGCGAAAGTCGCGCAGCGCGTGCTCGATCACCTGGCGCTGCACTGCTCCTAGGGCCGCCCGTTCCTGCTCGCCAATGCGGCGATAGGCACGATATAGCGGCTCACTTTGCGCCAGATCAGTCTGGTAGGCCGAGAGCAATGGCAGGCAGGCGTTATAGCCACTGCGCAATGCATCGGAGTTGAGTACGGCGTTCAGATGGCTGACCGGCGACCAGGTGCGTGTTACGCGGTGCTGCAGCTCCTCCAGCGGCTCGACCACCGAGGCGAAGGTGGGCTCCTGCACGGCTGCGAGCTCGTCGATGCGCGCGCGGCCGCGCTGCAGAATCTCGCGCACCGCAGGCTCGACGTGCTCCGGACGAATACGGGCAAAGGCAGGCAGTGGCTCGGGGCCCAGCAGCGGGTTTTCCATGCGTTTCTCAATCCGTGGCCAGAGTGCATTCTATGGCTTAACCGGATTGTGTGCGCACCGGCGGCCGCTGCCCTGGAATCGGGACTCAGGCTCGCCACCTTCGACAAATGCGCGCCACGCCCGGGGCTCGGTAACATGGCGGCCTCGCAAGGCGGAACGTGCGGTAAGCGTATGGCGGAGCAATTTGACCTGGTGGTCATCGGCGGCGGCAGTGGGGGTCTGGCGGCGGCACAGCGCGCCGCCGAGTACGGTGCACGCGTTGCGCTGGTGGAGTCAGGGCGTCTCGGAGGCACCTGCGTGAACGTCGGCTGCGTACCGAAGAAAGTCATGTGGAACGCGGCTGACATCGCCGATGGCCTCGAAGATGCGGCCGATTACGGCTTCCGACTGGTCCCTGCCGGCGCGTACGACTGGGCCATGATGAAGAGCAAGCGGGACGCTTATATCGCCCGCCTCAATGACATCTACGCAAGCAATCTCGCCAAGCGCAACATCGCGCTGCTGCGCGGCCGCGCGCATTTTACGGCTGCGCACACCATAGCGGCTGCCGAGCGGCAGCTGACGGCCCCGCACATCGTGATCGCCGTGGGTGGCCGTCCGATGATCCCGCCGATCGCCGGCGCCCAGCTCGGCATCACCTCGGACGGCTTCTTCGATCTGGAGCAGCTGCCCGGCCGTGTCGCGGTCATGGGCAGCGGCTACATCGCTGTGGAGATCGCCGGCATTCTTTGCTCGCTCGGAGCGAAAGTAACACTGGTGTTACGCGGACAGCGGGCATTGAAGGATTTCGATGCGATGCTGGGCGAGGCGATGCTCACGATCCTCAGGGATGAGGGTGTCGATATCGAAACCAACGCCTGGGCGCACGCGCTGGAGCGCACGCCTGCCGGTGCGCTCGACATCGAATTACGCGATGGACGGCGGCTGAAGCCGTTCGACACCGTGATCTGGGCGATCGGCCGGGTGCCGGAAGTCGAAGATCTGCGGCTGGAGTGTGCCGCGGTAGCTCTCGATGAGTATGGATTCATCGTGACCGACAAGTATCAGGTTACGACCACGCCGGGGGTGTACGCGGTCGGGGATGTGACCGGGCGTGCGCAGTTGACTCCGGTGGCTATCGCGGCAGGCCGGCGTTTGAGTGATCGGCTGTTCGGCGGCAAAACCGACCGGCACCTGGATTATGAGGTCATACCGACCGTCGTCTTCGGGCACCCGCCGATAGCATCGGTCGGCCTCACCGAGGCGGCGGCGCGCGCCCGCCATGGCGATGAGGCTGTCACGGTGTATCGTTCCGGCTTCGTTCCGATGTATCACGCACTCACGACGCGCAAGCCGCGCGCGGATATGAAGCTGGTCACCGTGGGCCCGGAGCAGCGCGTGGTGGGCGTGCACGTTATCGGCCCCGGCGCCGATGAGATGCTGCAGGGGTTTGCGGTTGCCGTGCGTATGGGAGCGACCAAACAGGACTTCGACGATACGGTCGCCATTCATCCGACCAGCGCCGAGGAGCTCGTCACGATGCGCTGAGCGCGCGCGCCTTGAGGGCCGCGAGCACCGCTGCGGTCTCGGGGCGTATGCCGCGCCATACCCGGAAGGATTCGGCGGCCTGCTCGACCAGCATGCCCCAACCCTGGTGGGCCTGCGCACAGCCCTGTTGGTCTGCCCACTGCGTGAACGCGGTGTGGCTCTTGCTGTAGGCCATGTCGTAGCAGATGCTGTCGGGACCTACCACAGCGGCAGGTACGGCAGGCATCTCGCCACTGAGGCTTGCCGAGGTGGCATTGATGATGAGGTCGAAGGGCGGACCGGACAGATCATCGAAGCCCGTGCCGCTGACTGCCCCCAGTATGGCGAAGGTCTCTGCCAGGGCGCGGGCGCGTGCTGAGGTTCTGTTGGCCACCACCAGCTGCGCAGGTTCGAGCGCCAGCAGTGGTGCCAACACTCCGCGCGTGGCGCCGCCCGCGCCAATGATCAGCAGCCGGCGGCGCGTCACGGTTAGTCCGAGATTGTCACACAGGTCGCGCACCAGACCTGCGCCGTCGGTGTTATCTCCCAGCAGGCTGCCGTCCTTCTGTACCGCGAGCGTGTTGACTGCTCCTGCGTGCGTGGCGCGAGTGGTGAGCGTGCCTGCCAGCGCGACGGCGGCCACCTTGTGAGGCAGGGTGATGTTCAGTCCCTTGCCGCCGAGCGTGAAGAAATCGCGCACGCGCGCGGCGAACTCGTGCGGCAGGAAGTCATATAGCCGGTAGCTGAGCGCGTGGCCGGCCCGGCGGGCAAACATCGCATGGATGAACGGCGACCAGCTGTGGCTGACCGGATGCCCCACCACTCCATACCTGTCCGCGCTCATCGATGCATTCTGACGCGGGACGGGCCCGTGGTCACCTCGAGGGCGTGAGCGTGCGCAGCAGCGTGCCTCCACCGCGGGAACCAACATCGAGCCGCAGCTGCAACTCGGTCTGCCACGGGCCGGCCTGTTCGGCAAGCTGGTGCGGAGGATTGACGATGAGCAGGCCCGATCCGTTCAACGCTACCGCCGAGTCCGGCGGATACAGCCACAACTCCGCGGCGATGGTCGGATACCGTACGGCCTGGGCGAACGCCTCCTGCCAGGCGCGCACCGACCGCTCCTCCTTGATGGGATACCAGATGGCGTAGATTCCGGTGGCGAAGCGCCGCAGGGCATCGCCGACCGCGCCGGTAACCTGCGCGAAGTCGCTGCGGCTCTGCTCGTAGGGCGGATCGATGAAGATCAGACCGCGACGCTCGGCCGGCGGCAGCCAGGCCTTCAGGCGCGCAAACCCGTCGTCGCGTTCGACACGGATGTTGCGATATTGCTGCAACTCTCGCGTCAGCGCAGAGGCTTCTCCCGCCATGCATTCGCACAGCACAGCCCGGTCCTGGAGTCGCAGCTGCAGCGCTGCGATGCAGGGTGAGCCGGGATAGGCCTCCGGGGCGGAGCGCCCGGTGCGGAAGTCGCGCAGCAGAGTCTCGAAGGCGCGCAGCTCGGCTGTCCGGTAATCACCGTCGACAAAGCGTCGGTAGCCATGCATCGCCTCCGCGGAGTGCGCCAGGTTATAGGCGCCCCGGCCGGCGTGCGTCTCGAAATAGGCAAAGGGCTTGTCCTTGCGCCGGAGCGCCTGCAGCAGCGCAAGCAACATCACATGTTTGTGGATATCGGCGAAATTACCGGCGTGGTGGCGGTGCTGATACTTCATCGCCGGAGCGAACGCGGTGCCACTGCCGCGTCCGCAGAGCTCATTTCAGGCCGCGGGTGCGCACCGCTGGGGAGCGTCGTGTGGTCTCGGCCGCAGCCGGTTTTGCCCCTGCGGATTTCTTGCGCCTGCGGTTGCTGGCCGGCTTGCGCGTCTTACTTTTGGCCTGCCCCTGCCCGGCGCTGAGCGGGCGGCCATCGTCGGCGCCGGCAGCCCGCAGAGCGGGGCGCGTTCGCGACGCTGCAGCCCGAGTCTTGCGGCGGGTAGTCCCGCCATTTCCGTCGGCAGTCGTGGCAGCCGTCGCCGTCGCCGCCGCGGCCTTCGGCGTGGTGGCGACTTTCGCAGCGGCCGTAGTCTTCGTAGCTGCCGTAGCCTTCCCAGCGGCAGTCGCCTTCGCAGCGGCCGCGCCGGACGCGCCAGTCGGGGCGGGGGTTTTGGCCGCGGCACGTTTGCCCCGACCGAATCTTCCCCCCCGTTCCGGAGCCTGCTCGATGAGCAGGCGACAATCCTCGAGCGTCAGGGAGCGTGGCTCACGATCCTTGGGAATCTTGGCGTTCTTCTTGCCGTCCGTGACATACGGTCCATAGCGGCCATTCAGTACCTGGAGTCCATCGACACCGAAGTCCTTGATGGTGCGGTTGGCATCGGCTTCCTTTTTGAGCCGGATGACCTCCAGCGCGCGCTCGAGACTGACCTCGTAGGGGTCATCCTCCTTGAGCGAAACATACTTGCTGCCGTACTTCACATAAGGACCGAAGCGTCCGACATTGGCCACCACCGTTTCACCTTCGGTCGTGGAGCCGAGCGTACGCGGCAGCTTGAACAGCTCCATGGCCTGCGCCAGTGTCAGGGAATCCATCTTCTGACCGGGCCGCAGGCCGGCGAAGCGCGGCTTCTCGTCATCGTCCTTGGTACCGATCTGCACGAAAGGCCCGAAGCGTCCCATGCGTACGGTGATCGGTTTGCCGCTCGCCGGATCCTTGCCCAGCTCGCGCGCCTGCGCGACCTGCTCGCGCGAGACGTTCTTGTCAATCGTCTCGACCTGAAGGATGAACGGATTCCAGAACTTCTGCAGCGGCGTGGTCCAGTCCTCCTCGCCGCGGGAGACCGCATCGAGCTCATCTTCCATCGCCGCCGTGAAGCCGTACTCCACATATTGATGGAAGTAATCGGTGAGGAAGCGGTTGACGATCTTGCCAATGTCGGTCGGTATGAAACGCCGCGCATCCATCTCCACGTATTCGCGGTCCTGCAGCGTCGAGATGATGGTCGCATACGTGGAGGGTCTGCCGATGCCGTGCTCTTCCAGCGCCTTCACGAGCGAGGCTTCTGAGTAACGCGGCGGCGGCTCGGTGAAATGCTGATCGGCATGCAGCGCGCTCAGGCTGATGAGATCGCCGGGCTGCATGGGCGGCAGGATGTGGTCGGTGTCATCGGCCTTGTTATCGTCGGTGCCTTCCTGGTAAACCGCGATGTAACCCGGTTTCACCAGCGTCGATCCGTTCGCGCGCAGCAGGTGGCGCCCGGGCCCATCCGGACCGGCAAGCAGATCGACGGCGACCGTGTCGAATACTGCATGACTCATCTGTGAGGCGACGGCGCGCTTCCAGATCAGCGCATACAACTTATAGAGGTCGGCATCGATCTTGCCTTCGACCTGTGCCGGGGTGATGGCTGCGGAGGTCGGGCGGATGGCCTCATGGGCCTCCTGCGCATTCTTCGATTTGGTCTTGAAGATGCGTGGCTCGGATGCGACCTCTTCCTTGCCATACAAACGAGCCGCAACCTCACGGATCTCGTTCACCGCCTCACTCGCGAGCGACACGGAGTCGGTGCGCATGTAGGTGATGAGACCGACGTTGCCTTCGCCGATATCCTGACCTTCGTACAGCTGCTGCGCGAGGCGCATGGTGCGGCGCGCGTTGAAACCCAGCTTGCGTGCCGCTTCCTGCTGCAGCGTCGAGGTCGTGAAAGGCGGCGCCGGATTGCGGCGGCGCTGTTTGCGATCGATAGCCACCACGAGCAGGCGGCCGATGCTTTCCGCAGACGCCGGCGCTGCGGCTTGCTGCCCCTGCAACGCGGTGGCGCGCGCCGCAGCGATCAGTGTGTGCTCCACCTCGCGCGCCTGGCTCTCGTGGGTGAAGCTGAACTGCTCCACCTTCGCGCCGCGATACTCCAGCAGCTTGATCGGGAATGCCTGTCCACTGTGGGCGCCTTCGCCCTCGATGGACCAGTATTCACGGGGAACGAAGGCCGCGATCTCCGCTTCGCGCTCGCAGATCATGCGCAAGGCCGGGCTCTGCACGCGTCCGGCCGAGAGGCCCTGGCGCACCTTCTTCCACAGCAGTGGCGACAGATTGAAGCCCACGAGGTAGTCAAGTGCGCGCCGGGCCTGCTGCGCATTCACCAGCGGAAGTGACAGATCGCGTGGCTGCGCCACGGCCTCGCGGATGGCGTTGCGAGTAATTTCGTAGAAGACGACGCGGTGTACCTGCTTGTTCCGCAGCTCACCGCGCTCATCCAGGATCTCCTTCAGATGCCAGGCGATGGCCTCGCCCTCGCGATCCGGATCGGTCGCAAGGTACAGCGCCTTAGCCTTGCGCAGCGTCCTGGAGATCGCCTCCACGTGGCGCTCATTCTTTTCCAGCACCTGATACTGCATGGCGAAGCCATGATCCGGATCCACCGCGCCTTCCTTGGGCCGCAGATCGCGGACATGGCCATAGGAGGCGAGCACATCGAAGTCCTTGCCCAGGTACTTCTTGATGGTCTTCGCCTTGGCGGGCGACTCGACGATGACGAGATTTTCAGGCATGGACGGCAGAGAATCCCTATCCGCGCGGGGGCCAAAAAAAACCGCGGCCGGGCCGCGGAGCTGCTTTCGCCGGGCGCTGTGGCCGGTCAGTGCGGCGAGCTGGGTTGTACATCCGAGACCAGGTTTTCCAGCCGCTCGAACGCGAGCTCCTGCCCGGGCTGACTGGAGAGCACCATGAGCACCACCCACTTCAACTGCTCGGTGTCGAGCTCATCCGCGTCCAGCGCCAGCATCCGGTCGATGACGATCTCGCGCTGCTGCGGCGAGAGAATGCCGAGGCGCTCCAGAGTCACGAGGAAACCGCGGCACTCCGTGGACAGCCGTGCAAGCTCGCCCTCGGAGAAGATACGCAGCGCCGGACCCCCGTCTGGCAGCAACATCAAGGGTGGCCGATCGCGCTCGGAAGCAAGGTCTGCCAGCCAATCGAGTGCGCGCTCGACATTCGCCTGACCGAAGCCAACACGTTCCAGATCGCGGGCGAGATGCTCCCGCTCCGGCACCTCTGGCACCTCGTCCAGCATGTAACGGTCAAAGACGTAGATCAGAATGTCGAGAACAGTGCTGGTCATCATCATGGTATACGGCCATAGCGGCCGCCTGGACAGGGCGCGATCCGACCCTCGAGCTCCAGAAGCAGCAGCATCGAGGTAATCGCCTCACCCGCAAGTCCGGTGCGAGCAGCGAGCGCATCGACGCTCACGGGTTCGAAGCCGACGGCATCTAACAGCATTTCCAACCCCTTGTCCAATCCCTGCGGCCTGGCAAGCGGCGCCGTTTGACTTATAACCCTTTGTTGTCGCGGGGAAATTCCAAGGTGTGACAGAACCTCGGCAGCGCAGGTGACGCAGGCGGCACCTGCGCGGATCAGCTGATGGCAGCCCGCGGACTGCTCGCTGTAGATCGAGCCGGGGACTGCGAGCAGCGGACGGTGCTGGCGCTGCGCATGCCGTGCAGTGACGAGCGAGCCGCTGCCAGCGCTCGCCTCGATGACTAGCGTGCCCTGCGCAAGTCCGCTGATGAGGCGGTTACGGCGCGCGAAGTGCGGGCCGCGCGGCGGGGTACCGGGCGGAAATTCAGAGATGAGGGCACCGCGCTGGCAGATCCGCTGCGCCAGAGCGGTGTGCTGCCGCGGGAAGATGCGATCAAGCCCGGTGCCACACACCGCCACCGTGACACCGTCACGGTTGAGCGCCGCCTCATGACTCACCGCATCGATCCCTTCAGCCAGGCCACTGGTGATGGCGAGCCCCGCTGCGACCAGCTGCCTCACCCAGGATCCAGCGGTGTGTCGGCCCGCCGGTGTTGGGCGGCGTGAGCCGACGATGGCCAATTGCGGCACCCGCAGCGCTGCGGGGTCGCCCAGCACGTACAGGCTCGCAGGGCAGCCGGCAATGTCGAGCAACTGCGCCGGGAAATCCCCATCGGTGCACAACAGCACCCGAGCGTGATCGCTGCTCCTGCTTTGCAGCCATTGCAGGTCGGCGCGCAGGGCAACATGGTCCGGGGAAAGGAGGAATGCCGCGGCCGCAGGGGGCAGCTGCGCGCTGCTGCAGAGACCAGGCGCGTTGCAGATGCCAGCAGCGTTGCAGATGCCTGGCTGGTCCAGACGCCTCAGGTCACCCGCCGTGGCGGCGAGCAGGGACTGCAGGTGCCGTACGCCCAGTCCGGGAGTTCGAGCCAGCAGGATCCGCGCGTAGGACTCGTCCACTCCCGCAGGCTAGCGGGCCACAACGCCGGGGGGAGGTGCGGTTATTGGGCCGATCGGCCCAATAACCCGCACATTGCGGCGCTAGGGGTTATGCACCACGTCATTGACGCGAATGGCGTCGGAAGCACCGATCACCAGTGCATAGCTCAGTCGATCGTAGGATTTGAACACGAGGAGGGTGCCCTCGCGCTCATCCGGCAATTTCACCCTGGGTGCGAAGGAGAAGCCGGCGCCGCCCAGGTGATGCAAGAAGCCACTCTCGTGGGCATAGATGTCATGTACGGTCTGGCCGGCCTGATCGATGGCGAGTACATGCCCTGCATCGATCCCGTGGCGCTTGCCACGATTGATCACCACGATCTGGTACTGGCCGATGACTTCCGTGCCGTCGACGACGGAGATGATGCGGCCGTGCACATCATTGCGCGGGGCGCGCAACATGAAATTCAGCGGCACATCCAGGTCGGTCGCCAGCACCTTGTCGCCCTGCAAGGTCTCGCGCGCGGTGTCGATCAGCAGCGCCTTGCTCGGATTGCCGGGATTGGCGACGAGCGCGGTCGCTGTATAGATGCCTTCATAACCGACGACCTTGCCATCGTCAGGGTCGCGCAAGGCATCGCCCACGTGCACGATGCTGTAGCGGGTGTTGGACTGCCCTTTCAGATCGGCGATGTAAACCTCGTGACCGGTGCCGGCGACGACGTGCTCGTCGCGGAATGCCACGACGTGTGCAGCGTTACGCAGCTGCTCGTTGGTCAGCACCGAAGGTCGCGACAGGAACGCGGCAATCGCGGTGTAGGGGATGGTCGGGATGGCCCCGTCCAGGGGCGAGCTGCGCAGGCGCGGATCCAGACGCGCCGCACCACCCTGCTCGAGGCGGATCTGCGCTTTGCCATCCTTGCCATAAGCGAGCGTGAGCGTGTCGCCGGGATAAATCAGGTGCGGGTTGGTGACCTGGGGATTGACATACCAGACCTCGGGCCAGAGCCACGGGTCCCGCAGGAACATCGAGGCGATCCCCCACAGAGTGTCGCCGCGCTTCACGGTATAGCTCTTCGGAGCCGACGGCTTGAGGATGCTGCCTGTGTCCGCTGCGGGGGCTGCTTCGGCAGGGGGCGCCGGCGCGCTGCCTGCTTTGCTGACCGCAGCCTCGGTAGCCGTCATCTCATCGACCGGAACGGCCTCGCCGGAATCCGGGACTTCGGCAGCCGAAGCCATGGGCTCCACGGCCGGCCTGTCAGCCCGATGGCCGAGCCATGAGCAGCCCGAGAGCGCAACCAGCAGCGTCAGCGCGCCCGTGCAGCGGCGCACCGCGGGTATTCGGTTAGAGACCATCCACAACACTCCTCTTGCGGGCGCGCCTGCTGCGCAGCAGGCAGGTCCTCAGCTTGCGCTTGTTTCCCGGACGAGGCGCCCACACATCCTGCCCCATCAGCCTAATTGTTATACTGGCAGCCGAGCCGCGGGCACACGAATTAATGTCAACTTTGTGCGCTCGATCACGGCTGCGTACGGGCCTTGCGAGCCCGGTGTCAGTTCCGTGAAGCAGGCCCCTTGCACGGGGTGGGCAGCCGATTTAACCGAACGTGGATTTGACTCATGGCGATCCGAACTATCCTTGAATTCCCCGACCCGCGTCTGCGTACCCGTGCACAGCCGGTGAGGCGCTTCGATGCGGAGTTGAGTCAGCTGATCGATGACATGTTCGAGAGCATGTATGCCGCACCGGGCATCGGCCTCGCGGCCACCCAGGTGGATGCGCATCAGCGCGTCATCGTGATGGATCTGTCGGAGGAACGGAATCAGCCGATGGTCATCATCAACCCGGAGATTCTTGGCCGCGAAGGCGTGGAGCAGACCGAGGAGGGATGTCTGTCGGTACCCGGCATCTTCGATGAAGTCCAGCGCGCGGCGAAGATCCGGCTGCGTAGCCAGGACCGCACGGGCGCCGTGTCCGAACAGGACTACGACGGCATGCTGGCGGTATGCATCCAGCACGAGATGGATCATCTGGAAGGCAAGCTGTTCGTGGATTATCTGTCGGATCTAAAGCGGCAGCGCATTCGCAAGAAGCTCGAGAAGGAGCGTCGCTCGCGGGCGGCACAGGCTCGCGAGAACCCCGGGGCTTCTCGTCGCACGCTCTAATCCGTGCAGACAGGCAGCGCTGCCGTGACAGCGTTGCGTGTTGCCTTCGCAGGCACGCCGCAGTTCGCCGTACCGGCACTGCAGGCGCTGTTGAATTCCCCGCATACCGTGGTCGGGGTGCTGACGCAACCTGACCGTCCGCGCGGGCGCGGCAGACAGCTCGCCGCGAGCGCAGTCAAGGAGCTTGCGACCGCCGCCGCTCTGCCACTGAGCCAGCCCGTGTCACTGCGCAGCAGCTCGGATCAGGCCAGCCTGCGTCTCTGGCAGCCGGAGGTGCTGGTGGTGGTCGCATACGGGGTGCTCCTGCCGCCAGCGGTGTTGGATCTGCCTCGGCTTGGCTGCATCAACATCCATGCTTCCCTGCTGCCGCGCTGGCGCGGGGCGGCTCCGGTGCAGCGCGCGATACTGGCCGGCGATGCGCAAACCGGAGTCACCATCATGCAGATGGATGTTGGATTGGATACCGGACCGATGCTGCTGCGCCGTCCGCTGCAGATTGGTCCCACTGACACCGCCGGCACCTTGCAGCAGCGGCTCGCCGCTGCCGGCGCTGAGGCGCTGATCGGGGTGCTCGCCGAGCTGGCTGCGGGGCGCATCACCGCCGCGCCGCAGCCCTCCGCCGGGGTGATGTATGCCGCCAAGATCGCCAAGGCCGAAGCGCTCATCGACTGGCACCAGGCTGCGGTGCAGATCGATCGTCAGATCCGTGCATTCAGTCCGGTCCCCGGCGCCGAAACCCGCCTGCAGGGTGATCAGCTGAAAATCCACGCCGCCCGCCTAGTGTCCGACCGCAGTGATGTGATCGCTGTGCCGGGGCGCATTGTCGAGGTACAGAAGGATGCCATCCTGGTCGGCTGCGGCCAGGGCCTGCTGGCTCTCACCCAGGTGCAACGCGCGGGACGCAAGCCGGTGGCGGCGCACGCGTTCGCACAGGGAATGCAACTCCAGGGTCAACAGCTTGGCTGACCGATCCCGCTGGGCCCCTGGCGCCGCCGCGCTGGCGGCCGCTGCCGGCGTCGTGGCCGCCGTGGCCTTCGAGGGACGATCGTTCGATGACGCACAGACTGCTAGTGCTGATGCCGAGCATGCCGCTGATGCGCAGCATCCCACGGATCGCCGGCATGTCACGGATCCCGCGAGCGACCTTGATGATCGGGCTGAACCGGCTGAGCGTGGCCCCGGCGGAGCCAGACAAAGCGCCATCGTGCGCGCGATCAGTTTGGGAACACTGCGCTGGTATTTGCGGCTTGCGCCCGCGGTCGAGAGGCTCGTATCGCAGCCTGCCCGAGTCGAGCGATCGCTTCGCGCGCTGTTGGTCGTGGCCGCCCACCAGATCGAGTACTCCCGCAATCCCCTGCAACTGACGGTGCACGCGGCGGTCGATGCCGCGCGCATCCTGCATCTGAGTCGGGCAAGCGGGCTCGTCAATGCAGTGTTACGTCGGTTCGTGCGCGAACGCGTACCCGCAGAGCTGGATGCGCGGGATGCAATTCGTAGCGCGCATCCGGGCTGGCTCATCGAGCAGCTCCAGGCTGCGTGGCCGGCGCAACTGCCCGCCATTCTTGCAGCCAACAATGCGCATCCGCCGATGGTGCTGCGCGTGAATCTGATGCGCAGCGGTGTCGGCGACTATCTGCAGGAGTTGCGTGAGGCGGGACTTGCAGGCAGCCCTCTCGGATGGGCGCCTGCCGCGGTACAACTGGAGCAGCCCGTGCCGGTAAATCAGCTGCCGGGATTTGCCGCCGGGAGGGTGTCCGTGCAGGACGGCGGCGCGCAACTGGCCGCATTGCTTCTGGACTTGCACCCCGGTATGCGGGTGCTCGATGCCTGCGCGGCCCCCGGGGGCAAGACGGGTCATATTCTCGAGCAGCAGCCAGGACTTGCGCGGTTGCTGGCCATCGATATCGATGCGGGCCGCGTCCAGCGCATCCGCAGCAATCTCGACCGACTTGGCCTGGATGCGCCGCTGTGTGTTGCGGATGTCCGCCACCCGGAACAGTTCTGGGATGGGGCCGCATTCGAGCGCATCCTGGTGGACGCTCCCTGCTCTTCGACGGGCGTGCTCCGCCGCCATCCTGACATCAAGCTGCTGCGCCGCTCCACGGACATTGCTCACTTTGCGCGTACGCAACACACGATTCTGCAGGCGGCCTTCGGCCTGCTCGCCCTGCGCGGCCGGCTGCTCTACAGCACCTGTTCGCTGCTGCCCGCAGAGAACGATGCCGTCATCGGCAATTTCCTGGCGCAGCAACCGGCAGCGCGGACGGTGCCTGTGACGGCGGCCGTGCCGGGGGCTGTGCAGACGGCCTCCGGCCTGCAACTCCTGCCCGGTGCGCAGGCGGGCAGCGACGGCTTCTATTATGCTTGTATCGAAAAGACAACGACCGGAACCTGAGCAGGTGGCGCGGGTCACAGCTAGCGTTCATCTGTGTTGCCCATGCTACGAGCCTTCGCGATAACAGCCCGACAGGTCGCCATGCCCTGCGTACCTGCAGCTCTGCTGTCTCTGCTGCTCGCCGCGGCGGCGGGAGCGGTTTGGGCGGACGCACTGGATGGCGTGCTCGAGGTGAGGTCCGCCTACGTGAACGTGGATAAGGGCGTGTTCCTGCTCCACGCCCGCGTCGAGTACCCGGTGACCCCGGTGATCCGCGACGCCCTTCGTGATGGCGTCGCACTGACCTTCGAGCTCGACACGCGCATCGAGCGGGAACGCCGACTTTGGTTCAACGCAAGCATCGTGGACATCACCTTGCGCCGCGAGCTCACCTACCATGCGGTCAGCGACCGCTACGTGGTCCGCGACATACGTACCAGCGAACAGGAGAACTTCCCGTCCCTCGAGGAGGCGCTCGCCTACCTCGGCAAGATCGACAACTGGCCGGTACTGGTAGAGCCGCAACTCGGAAGCGGCAACTACCTGATCAGTGTCCGTGCCGGTATCCGGCGCGGACGCCTGCCGGCGTCCTTGCGCGCACTGTTGTTCTGGACTAACGACTGGCACCGCGAGAGCGAGTGGTACTCATGGTCACTCCCGGTTTGAAAGGCGGCATGCCTGCGGCTGAAGCGCCGGGTCGGGCCGCCGCCGGCTGGCGGGCTCCTGCACTGCTGGCTCTCTGGGGGGCGATCGGCGTCGGCGCGCTGCTGCTTCTGGCCAAGAGCGTGCAGAACTCCTCGGCATTCGATCGGCTGCAGCCCTGGATCCTGCTGCTCAATCTAGTCGGCGTGGCGGCACTGTCGGTGCTGCTGGCCCGCAAGCTCTGGCAGCTGGTGCGCGATTATCGCGAGCACATTCCCGGCTCGCGGCTGACCGCACGCACCGTCACCATATTCGGTGCGCTGGTGGTTGCCCCGCTGCTGATCGTCTATCTGTTCTCGCTCGACTTTCTGAACCGAGGCATCGACAGCTGGTTCAAGGTAGAGATCAAGCAGGGGCTGGCCGACGCGCTCGTGCTGTCGCGCTCGGCTCTCGAGTTGCGCATGCGCGAGTACTCGGCGAGGACCGATCAGCTCGCGCGCACTCTCAGTGGCAGCTCGCCGGGTGAGATCCAGGAGCGATTGGATGCCGAGCGTCGCAGTAATGATGGCGTCGAGCTCGTGCTCTTCGGCCAGCACGAACGCATCCTCGCCGCCAGTGTCGAAAGTCCTACAGAGCTGCTGCCGTCCCGCCCGCCGTCGGATCTGGTGCGCCAGGTCACCCAGCGCCGC
Source organism: uncultured Pseudomonadota bacterium (assembly GCA_963839055.1). GTDB lineage: Bacteria > Pseudomonadota > Gammaproteobacteria > Steroidobacterales > Steroidobacteraceae > 13-2-20CM-66-19. The sequence continues at coordinate 1,001,314 of CAWITP010000001.1, forward strand.
TCCTATGTCAGTCTCGAGCCGCAGGCGAACGGCGTCTATTTCATCCGCACCGCGGCGCCGCTGTCGGATAGTGGCGCGCACAAGAATGAGAGCGAAGGACGTTACATTGTTGCGATATATCAGGTGCCCCGGCAGCTCTCGGCGCTCTCTGAAGCCGTGCAGCGCTCCTACTCCCAGTACGGCGAGCTCGCGGCGCTGCGTGAGGCATTGAAGTCGGGCTTCCGTCTCACGCTGACTCTGGTCCTGTTGCTGGCGATGCTGGCTGCAATCTATGGCGCGATTTTCTCGGCACAGCGGCTGGTGCGCCCCGTGCAGGATCTGATCGCGGGCACGCGCGCCGTGGGCAAGGGGGACTTCGGTACGCGGCTGCCACTGCCCTCACGCGACGAGATGGGCTTCCTGGTGCATTCCTTCAATGACATGACCAAACGTCTGCGGCGTGCGCGCGCGGAAGCGACCCGCAGCCAGCAGGCCGTGGAGCGGGAACGCGAGCGCCTCGCCATCATCCTCGCGCGACTTTCGACTGGGGTATTGGCCGTTGATCGCACGCTCACGGTGCGCATGGCCAATCATGCCGCGGGCGCGATTCTCGGTACGGACCTGTCGGGCGCAGTCGGCCGTTCGCTGTCGGAGCTCTCTGGCGGTAACCCCCGGCTCGGGCAGTTCGTGGGCGCCATCGCCGTGCGTTTTGCTGCCGGGCGGGATGAGTGGCGCGAGCAGCTCGATCTGGATGGTGAAGCGGCGCGCCGCACGCTGATGTGCGCCTGTACGCCGATGCCCGGCGAGAACGCCGAGCTGAGCTACGTCATCGTGTTCGATGACATTACGACGTTGCTGGCGGCACAGCGCGACGCCGCCTGGGGAGAGGTCGCGCGGCGACTCGCACACGAGATCAAGAATCCGCTCACGCCCATCCAGTTGTCAGCCGAACGCATGCGTCGGCGCTTCCTGAGCAGTATGAGTCCGCCGGACGCCGAGATCCTCGATCGCTCCACCCGCACGATCGTGGCGCAGGTCGAGGCGATGCAGCAGATGGTGAATGCCTTCAGCGAATACGCGCGTGCGCCGGAGATGAAGATTACCCGCTTCGCACTCAACCAGCTGGTTCTCGAGGTGGCAGACCTGTACCGTTCGCAGGATTCCCGTGCCAGCATCGTCCTCGATCTGGATGAGGCGATCGATGTGATCGAGGCCGATCGCGGCCGCGTGCGCCAGATCCTCAACAATCTGGTGATCAATGCGCTCGAGGCGCTCGATGGGGTTGCGGTGCCGAAGCTCGAAATCAGCAGTCGCCTCGAGCGCGGCGGTGATGCGGCATACGCGGCCATCACGGTATGTGACAATGGTCCCGGATTTCAGCGCGAACTGCTCGCCAGGGTGTTCGACCCGTACGTGACGAGCAAACCCAAGGGAACCGGCCTCGGACTTGCGATCGTCAAGAAGATCGTCGAGGAACACGGTGGCCGGATCGAGGCGGACAACCGTCCTGAAGGCGGTGCGCGTGTGCGCGTAGTACTGCCTCTCAGGGACAGCACCCGCTCGGCGACGGGGGCAGTTCGCTCGCGTGATCAGTATCGGAGGGAAAGGGCATGACGGCTCCACACATTCTCGTGGTCGACGACGAGGCAGACATCCGTGGCCTGCTGAAAGAAATCCTTTCAGAGGAGGGTTACGAGGTGGATGTGGCTGCGAATGCGGTGCAGGCGCGGGCCTCGCGCGCCCGGCAGAGCCCGGATCTGGTGTTGCTCGACATCTGGATGCCCGATGTGGATGGCATCACTTTGCTGCGTGAGTGGTCCGCCTCCACCACCGATGCCTGTCCGGTCGTGATGATGTCCGGACACGGCACGGTGGAAACAGCGGTGGAGGCCACGCGGCTCGGGGCATTCGATTTCGTCGAGAAGCCGCTTTCACTCGCCAAGCTGCTGCGCACCGTCGAGCGTGCGCTCGATGCGGGCAAGCGCCGGCGTCAGTCCGGTAAGCTGTTTGCGCCGACGCTGATGGTACCGGTGGGTAAGAGCCGGCAGATGCAGCAGCTGCGCAGCGAGCTGCAGCAGATCGCCGCCAATCCTGCACCGGTGTTGCTGATCGGCGAGCCCGGCACGGGTCGCGAAGCGTTTGCGCGATTTGTACACGAGCGCGCTCCGCGTGCAGTTCAGCCGTTCGTCACACTGATCGCCAGTAGCCTGCGGGAGAGTGATGCGGACAGCCGGCTGTTGGGCCGGGAAGCGGGCGACGGACAGCGGCAGCCCGGGCTGCTGGAAGAGGCCGGCGAAGGTGCGCTGTTCATCCATGAGGTGGAGGATCTGCCGCCGGCAGCGCAGCGGCTGCTGGTCGGGGTGCTCGAATCCGGTCACTACACGCGCGTGGGCGGAACCGAACAACTGCCGGTGAGGGCGCGTGTGCTCTCCTCGGCTCAGCCCGGTATCGAGAATCGCGCCGGCAACGAGGGCGGACTGCGCCGCGATCTGCTCGCGCATCTCAACATCCTGATCGTGCGTGTGCCACCGCTGCGCGACTATGCCGAGGATGTACCGGAGCTGCTGCGGCACTACGTCGACCGGCTGGTCGACAGTGAAGGTCTGCAGTTCCGGCGCTTCAGCGTGGCAGCGCAGAACCGGCTGCGCAATTATCCGTGGCCTGACAACGTGCGCGAGTTGAAACATCTGGTACAGCGGCTGTTGATTCAGGGCGGCGCCGAGGAGATCCGCCTGGAGGATATCGAGCGGGAGCTGGCCGTGCAGGCGCCCGCCGGTGAGCCGCTGGTGAAGCAGGACCTGCTGGCCCTGCCCCTGCGCGAGGCACGCGAGCAGTTCGAGCGGGCCTATCTGCAGCAGCAGCTGCTGTTATGCAACGGCAAGGTGGGTCAGCTCGCCAAGCGGGTCGGGATGGAGCGCACGCACCTGTATCGCAAGCTCCGTTCGCTCGGAGTCGATTTCCGTAACATCAGCGACGATTGACGGGCAAATGTCCGAGGTTGAGGATTGCCGCGCACCGCGGATGGTGACCTGCGGCTAGCCTCAATCGCCCACGCGTATCACCAGCGCGTCCACTTCTGCCGCTCGCAGCTGCCGGCGCAGTTTGTTGAGCTCTTCGAGTTTGGAGATGGGCCCGATGCGCACCCGATGCCAGACATCCGTATCGACGGCGACGCGCTGCACCTTGGCATCAATGCCCTGCAGTGCCAGCTGTGCGCGGACGCGATCGGCGTCCGCCTCATTCCGGTAGGAGCCGGCCTGCAACACATAGACCCCGGGGCGCTCGATGCGGGCAGTGTCGGGCAGGTCGCGTTTGACCTCCTTGTCCTTCTCCGGCACCACCACCTCGAAATTCGGCAGCATTTTGTAGAAGTCGTATTTCTCGCTGCTCTCGGCCACGGCGTCCGGATCCGGCGGGGCACTGCGGTGGGGTTCAGGGCGGGGCGAGTCGATCTTCTCCCGCGCCGTCGCATGACGACCGTTCATGTAATACACGGTAACGACGCTCGCCAGAATGATGCCCACCAGTGCTCCGGCTCCGAACTCGCGCACCCGCGCGAAGTCGATCGCACGTCGCTGGCGCCGCTTGTAGTCGCGCGCCGAGGGTCTCACATCGACTCCGGTGCCGAGACACCGAGCAGCGTCAGGCCATTGCGGATGACTTGCTGGACTGCGGTCACCAGCACGAGGCGCGCGTTACGCAGCGGCGCCTCGCTCACGATGAACTGTTCCGCGTTGTAATAGGTATGCAGGGTATTGGCGAGCTCGCGCAAGTAGTGCACGAGCGTGTGCGGTGCCCGGTTGGCAGCGGCCTGCTCGAGCGCTTCCGGATAAGAGGTCACCGCTTTGAGCACCGCCTGCTCATGCGCTCCCTGCAGCAGTGCGGCGTGCTCCAGCCCCTGTTCCGCATCCAGCTGCAAGCCCTTCGCCGCCAGCTGTTTGAGTACGCTGGCAACGCGAGCATGCGCATATTGGATGTAATAAACAGGGTTGTCGTTACTGCGCGACTTGGCCAGCTCGAGGTCGAAGTCGAGCGGCTGGTCGTGACTGCGCATCAAGTAGAAGAAACGGCAGGCATCGTTGCCCACCTCGTTGCGCAGCTCGCGCAGCGTGACGAACTGTGCTTCGCGTTTGCCCATGGGCAGCTTCTGGCCGCCGCGGAACAGGTTGACGAACTGCACGAGATTGACCTCCAGGCAATCCCCCGGCTCGCCCATGGCCATGAGACCTGCCCGCACTCTGGCGATATAACCGTGGTGATCGGCGCCGAGCACATCGATCAGCAGCTCGAAGCCGCGTTCGCGCTTCTCCAGATGATAGGCAATGTCGGAGGCGAAATAGGTGCGCGCACCCTTGTCGCGGACCACGACGCGATCCTTCTCATCGCCGAATTCCGTGGCGCGAAACCAAGTAGCCCCATCGCGCTCGTACAGGCGCTGCTGTGACTGCAATTTCTGCAGGGCGCGATCGATAGCGCCACTCTCACTCAGGGCCCGCTCCGAATACCAGCGATCGAAACTGACACCGAACTGCTCCAGGTCCTCACGGATGTCTGCAAGCATCTGCCGCAGCGCCACGTCCAGCACCTGCTGGAAGCCGACCGCGCCAATCAGCTCGCGGCAGCGAGCAATCAGCGCGTCGATGTAAATCTCCTTGTCTCCGGCCGGAGCATCGGTCGGCAGCCCGCTGAGCACGGCCGCTGCCGGGCGCTGCAGGCTTCCGCTCACCTCGCTGTGCAGCTGCTGCGCAATCGCCCGGACGTACTCGCCGCGGTAACCGTTAGCCGGGAAAGCAAGCTGCTCGCCGCCGAGCTCGAGATAACGCAGCCAGGCACTGACTGCGAGGATGTCCATCTGCCGGCCGGCGTCGTTGATGTAGTACTCGCGCGTCACCCGATATCCCACGGCCTCGAGGATGTTGCCCAGCGTCGCGCCGTAGGCCGCCTGGCGGCCGTGGCCGACGTGCAGCGGGCCGGTTGGATTGGCAGACACGAATTCCAGCAGCACCGGCAGCCCGTGCCCGAGCGTGCTGCGGCCGTAGGCGGCGCCCGCGTCTCGGATGCGGCGCAGCTCGGTGGCGTACGCCGCCGGTCCCAGAAAGATGTTGATAAACCCGGCACCGGCCACCTCGGCGCGTGCGATCAGGGTATTGGCTGGCAGGGCGGCAACGATGGCGCTGGCCAGCTCGCGCGGATTTTTGCGCGCCGCCCGGGCGAGCCGCAGGGCAACATTGCTGGCGTAGTCTCCGTGGTGCGGATCGCGTGCCCGCTCGACACTGATGGCCGCTGCCGCGGGCACTTCCGGGATCGTATCCGCCAGGCGGGCGACTGCATTGCGCAGCAACTGCTCGATTTGTTGCTTCAAGACGAGGTTCCGAGGATAAGGCCGGGCAGTTTACCGCAAGGAGCGCGCGGGCCCGAACCACGGGCAGGAGCCGCCACGATGTCCGCGACTTGGCGCAACAGGCGATACTTGCAGACTCGCTGCAGCGGATTGGGGAGAAGGCATGGTGTTGGGTGGCCGTCGGCGGGTGCACATCCGCCTGCTGAAGCTCGTTACGGCATTCTGGCAATCACAGCTGGTGTTCGTGGCGGCAAAGCTCGGAATCGCGGATGCGCTGGCCGGCGGCGCATTGACCAGTGAGGAGCTGGCGAGCCGGGTGCGTGCCTCGGTGCCGCAGCTCGCGCGGCTGATGCGTGCTCTGGCCAGCCTGGGGGTTTTCGCCGCTGACCGCCGCGGCCGGTTTCGCCTCACGGCCATCGGCGAGCGCCTGCGCAGCGACGCCCCAAACTCCTTGCGCGACTTTGCGCTCATGCTGCTCGATGAGCACAACTGGCATGCCTGGACGGCGCTGGCGCATGCGGTGCGGACCGGGGAAGGCGCTTTCGAGCATGTCCATGGCATGCCCGCGTTTGCATACCTGCGGGCACATCCGGAAAAAGAGCGGCAGTTTGCCGCCTCGATGGCAAGCCTTTGGGCGCAGCAAAGCGATGCGGTGGCGCAGGCTTACGCGTTCGGGAAGCTGCGCAAGGTAGTGGACGTCGGCGGCGCGCACGGGCAGCTGCTGGCCACCATCCTGCGCAGACATCCGCGGATTCATGGGGTGCTGTTCGATCAGCCGCAGGTGATTGCGGCGGCCGCGCACGCCGCGCATCTCACGGCGCCCGACGTTCGCCTGCGCTGCGAGCTTGCCGCGGGCGATCTGTTCGAAGCCCTGCCCGAGGGCGGCGATGTCTATGTGCTCAAATACGTTCTGCATGACTGGCCCGACAGCCAGTGCATGCGCATTCTGGCTAATTGCCGCCGCGCCAGGGCCGCGGCGGGCCGCATTCTCATCATCGAGCAGGTGCTGAGTGCCGGAAACCGGCGCGACTGGGGCAAGCTGCTCGATATCAACATGATGGTCATGGCAAACGGCCAGGAGCGCACCCGGGCTGAGTACGAACGGCTGCTTGCAGGGGCGGGGCTGCGCCTGCAGCGGGTCATCGCTACCGCCTCGCCGCTCAGCATTCTCGAAGCGGTTTAAAACAGCTCGAGCGGATCCACATCGAGCGCCCAGCGTACCCGCCGTGCCTGCGGCAGCGGCTCCAGCTGCGGCAGCCAGCCATCCAGAAAGCGATGCAGCGCCGCGCGCTCGACGCTCTCCACCAGCAGTTGAGCGTGATAGCGCCCGGCGCGTTTCGCCATCGCGGCGGGCACCGGCCCCAACAGCCTGACGTGCGCTGTCGGCCGCGCGGCAGCGCGCGCTGCCGTGAGGAAGGCGAGCGCTGCCTCGGCGGTGGTCGCTGAATTACGCACGGCCGCGAGCCGGCTGTAAGGCGGCCAGTTTGCCTGCGCGCGCTCGGCGAGCGCACTGCGCGCAAAGCCGTCATAACCTTCCTGCAACAGGCTGCACAGCAGCGGGTGCTCCGGAAACTCGGTCTGGATCAACACCTCGCCCGCACGCGTGCCGCGGCCGGCACGGCCGGCGACCTGCACGATGGTCTGTGCCAACCGCTCCGGTGCCCGGAAATCGCTACTGAACAGGCCCTGGTCGGCATTGAGCACCACGACCAGTGTCACGTTGGGGAAGTCATGACCCTTGGTGACCATCTGTGTGCCGATCAGAATGCGCGCCTCACCGCTGGCCATGCGGCGCATCGCCTGCTCGAGGTCGGCCTTGCGCCGCACGACATCCCGGTCCAGCCGGACGCGCATGACCTGCGGAAACTGTTGTGCCAGCGTTTCCTCGATGCGCTCGGTACCCTGGCCCACCGGCTTTACCGCGAACCCACATTGCGGGCAGCGTTGCGGCAGCGGCTGATCCGCCCCGCAGTGGTGACAGCGCAGTCGGGCGGCAGCCAGGTGTACGGTCAGCCGCGCATCACACGCCTGGCAGGGTGCGACCCAGCCGCACGCGGTGCACAGCAGCGTCGGGGCATAGCCGCGCCGGTTGAGAAAAACCAACACCTGGCCATCCTCGTGCAGATGACGCTCCATGGCCTGCAGTGCCGGTGTGGCTATCCCGGCATGAACTGCGTGGTTGCGCAGGTCCAGCAGGGCGATCTGCGGCGCGGCTGCCTGGTCCTTGCGGCGCGCCAGTCGCAGCCGTGTATAGCGGCCCAACTGCACGTTGTGCAGCGTCTCCAGCGCAGGCGTTGCGGAGCCCAGGACGATCGGAACCGCCGCGCGTTGGGCCCGCACCACCGCCAGATCGCGCGCGGAATAGCGGAAGCCGCCCTCGTGTTGTTTGAATGAGGAGTCGTGCTCCTCATCGACGATGATCAGTCCCAGCTGCGATACGGGCGCAAAGACCGCCGAGCGCGTGCCCAGCACGATGCGCGCATGGCCGCAGTACGCCTCACGCCAGGCGCGCAGGCGTTCCTGATCCGTCAGCGCCGAATGCAACACCGCCATGGGCGTGTCGAAGCGTTCCTGGAAGCGGCCGACCAGCTGCGGTGTGAGGCCGATCTCCGGGACCAGCACCAGCGCTCCCTGACCGCGCGCCAGCACTCGTTCCACCAGCTGCAAATACACCTCCGTTTTGCCGCTGCCGGTCACGCCATGCAGCACGCAGGCACCGAATCGCCCGAGGACCTGGCTGACCTCGGTTATCGCGTGCTGTTGTTCCTCGGCCAAGGCAGGTCCCGCAACGCGCACTCGCGCAGCTTGCGGTGAGCCGGGCTCCTCCCGTGCCGCCGTGCGGCACTGAATCCATCCTCGGCTGCGCAGTGCGCGGGCCGCCGGGCGCCAGTCGGTCAAGGTACTGCTGAGAGCAGCGGCGCTGCGCGCCTGGGTGGCGAGATACTCGAGCAGCTGTCGCTGGCGCGGCGCTCGCCGGGGCTCACCCTGCGCCTGCGCCGACCGACCCTCCGCGGTGAGTTCCCAGAGCTCGTCGCGCGCCACGGCCGCAGCGCCCGCGCGCAGCGCCTTCGGCAATGCCGTGGCCAGAACTTCTCCCAGGGGGTGGTGGTAGTAGTCGGCAGCCCAGTGCAACAAAGCGAGTGCGGCGTCATCCAGAACCGGTGCATCATCGAGCAGCTCCAGCGCCGCTTTCAGCCGCTCGGACGGCAATTCGCTCGTGTGGCTAACCTCCAGGAGCACGCCCACGAGCCGCTGACGTCCGAACGGCACGCGCAGACGCACCCCCGGCACCAGCCCGGAGCCTGCGGCACCGGGTGGCGGCAGGTAATCGAACAGTCGTCGCAGTGGCATGTCCAGAGCCACGCGCAGGACCGGTATTGGGCTCATCAGGCTTTGTCGGTCAATGGGTTGCGTCGGCAAGCGGTCGTCAACCACGCCGCGGGGACGTGCGTTATACAGCGCATGTCAGGTTTTGCTACGCTCGCGCCGCCTTATAGCATGCCGTCGGCATGGCACGGCGACGTGGAAATAACCGAACCGACGACAAATAGCCCCTCGCAGGCGCTGAACCAGTTTCTGGCCGGCGTCGAGCTGAAGGCCTTCAAGATCGCGCAGGCGGCGTTGCGTCATGAGGATGATGCGCTCGATGCCGTGCAGGACGCGATGCTGCAGCTTGCGCGCGCCTATGCGGATCGTCCGGCGGAAGAATGGAAACCGCTCTTCTACCGGATTCTGGAAAATCGGATCCGGGACATGCAGCGGCGGCGCACCGTTCGCGGCCGGGTCATGGCGTGGCTGCCCTTGCGCGGCGATGAAGATGACGATGAGATTGATCCGATAGCCCAGGCCCCGAGTACCGATCCGCCGCCGCCGCGCCAGCTGGAGCTGGCGCAGACCATGGAAGCCCTGGAGCGCGCGGTGGCCGCACTGCCGCGCCGGCAGCAGCAGGTGTTTATGCTGCGCACCCTGGAGGGTTTGGATGTGGCGGCGACCGCGCAGGCCATGGGCTGTTCGCAAGGCAGTGTCAAAACCCATTATTTCCGCGCTCTGCAAACGTTGCGGGCGCAGCTCGGGGAGCTCGGGACATGAGTGGGGTCGGTGAGCCCATGGCAGCTGAAAGCAAGGTGGACGAGGAGTTCGAGCGGCGCGCACGCAGCCTGCTGGAAGAGAGCCTCACCCACGTGAATGGCCATATCCGCTCGCGCCTGAACCAGGCCCGCCAGGCAGCGCTGGCGGAAGTGACCCAGCGCCGTCCGGCGTGGCGCCGGGTGGCGCTGATGCCTGCGGCCGGCGCCCTGGCCGCAGTGGTGCTGATGGCTATCGTGCTCTGGCCGCATTCGCGCCAGGGGGAGCTGCCGCTACTGGAGAGCGGCCGGGCGACCGCCGAGGATCTCGATCTGCTTGCGGATGGGGATGGGCCCGAGATGGTCTCCGAAGATTCGGCCGGGGCTTTCTATGAGTGGGCAGTGGATCAGACGCAGGGAGACGGTTCCAACGAGACGAGCTCTTGATGGCCCGCCACCTCCGCCTGGCGCTGGCGCTGGCGGCCATCGTGTCCGGCGCGGCGGCCCGGGCCGGCAATCCTGCGCCCGACCCGGTAGCGGATGCGGATCTGTTTGAATTTCTGGGCAGCGTGGATTCAAGCGGCGACTCCCAGGCCGCTGCGGACGATGGCAGCTGGCTGGACTATCTGTCGCGGACGGATATCAGCAAGGTAGCGAAGGCCAGCGAGCCGGATCCTGACGCGCGGGTACGGCAGAGTGCGGCCGGCGGACAGCCGGTCTCCTCCGGAGAGAAGAAAGATGACTAAGGGGTTGGCGTTCCTCATGACGGGCTTGCTGCTGGCAGCGGCTCCCGCGTTCAGCCAGCAACCGCCGGCCTCCCCTGCTGCCGCGGCGGGCAACCACCCGGTTCCCTGGTCGAGTCTCTCAGCTGAGCAGCAGCGCTTGCTCGGCAGTCGCTTCGGCGCCAGCTGGAACTCGCTGCCGCCGGAGCGCCAGCAGGCGCTGGCGCGTGGCAGCACACGCTGGCTCAGCATGTCCCCCGATCAGCGCAACCAGGCCCAGCAGCGTTTCCAACATTTCCGCACGCTGCCGCCGGAGCAGCGGGAGCAATTGCGCGAGCGCTGGCAGAAATTCCAGGCGCTGCCGCCGAACGAGCAGGCTGCGGTGCGGCAGAATTTCCGGCGCTTTCAGCAGCTCCCCCCCGAAAGGCGGCAGAACCTGCGGCAGCAGTGGCGTGAAGCCTCCCCGGCGCAGCGTCAGCTGATGATCGAGCGGGCACGAGAGCGGGGCCGAAGCATGCCCATGCGCCCGCCGCCCCGCCCGCCGGTGCATCCCTCACCGCCGCGGCGCTGACGACGCCACCTCAGCGGTGGCGGACCGGAATCGGCACGTTGCAGACATCAACGTGTCCGGCCGGCACCTTGAACCATTCCTCGTGGCGATTGCGCCGGGCATCGACGTAGTTGGTGAAGCTCGGTGTATCGGTGCGCAACAGCTCGAGCTCGGTGCGCTGTGCTTCCGGCACATCGGCGGCAATTTTGATGGAGCGGATGGCAACGCGCTGCTCCGGCTTCTCGTAGTAGCCCAATGCGCCGCTGCCACGAGGCAATGAAGACAGCAGCTCCATGCCCTGTATGACACGGCCGACCAGGGTCACGTTCCGGTCCAGATGACGCGGCGCCTGACCCGTGACGACATAGAGCTCGGTGCCACCACCGCTGTCGACGTCATTGTCCCGTCCGGCGCCGACCATGCCGTAGCAGTGCACCAGCCAGGTTCGGCCGAGTTTGGGGTCGCGCGCCGCCGGAAAGCCATCGGCAAATCCGACCTCGGGTGCGTACGTGTCCGGATCGACCAGGGGTGTAAAGGGTACGGCGCGCGAGGTGCGCTCGAATTCAGCCGGCAGGGTGCGCTGCGCATTCTTGATCTTGCGCTTGTTCCCTTCAGGGTCGGCCCACTGAACCACGTAGTTGTCCTGTGAGCGCACGATCGCGAGGCCGTCGTAGTAACCCTCGCGCACCAGCGCTGCGATGTTGGCCACGTGGTGCGGTGCGTACTGGGGATCGAGCTCAATCACTACCCGTCCGCCCGGCAGCTCGACATACAGCGTGTTCTGCGGATCCAGCGGCCGCCAGTCCGCGGGAGTGGTGGCCGCGAGTACCTCGGTGCTGGTCATGGGGCGGCGCGTACTCGCGCCGCTCGGTGAGTTGACTGCAGGTCGTCCGGCCTCGACCGGCGCGCGTTTCCCCGGACTGACCGTTGGGGCGCTGGCCGCGAGCGCGCCGCAGAACGCTGCGGCGGCCCAACGGACGGTCGCACTCATCCAACAGCCTTGATGGACTGGATCAGCTCGGCTGCAGCCTTCTGCGCATCGCCGTACAGCATGCGAGTGTTGTCCAGGTAGAACAGCGCATTTTCGATGCCGGAGAAGCCTGCCCCCTTGCCACGCTTGATGACCACGACGTTCTTGGCGCGATCGGCATTGAGAATGGGCATGCCGTAGATCGGACTGCTCTTGTCCGTGCGGGCTACCGGGTTGACGACGTCATTGGCACCAATGATGAGCGCCACGTCGGCGGTTTCAAACTCAGAGTTGATCTCCTCCAGATCAGAGATCAGATCGTACGGGACGCCGGCCTCCGCAAGCAGCACGTTCATATGCCCGGGCATGCGGCCCGCCACCGGATGGATGGCAAATTTCACGGTCACACCCCGGTCGAGCAGCAGCTGACACAGCTCCCAGATCTTGTGCTGCGCCTGAGCGACTGCCATGCCGTATCCGGGCACCACGATGACCTTGGAGGCGAAGGCCATCATCACCCCCACATCGGAAGCCTCGATTGGCTTGAGACTGCCGGTAACCTCGCCGGTCGCAGCGCCGCCGGTATCCCCGAAGCCCGAGAACAACACGTTGCCCAGTGAGCGGTTCATCGCCTTGGCCATCAGCTGCGTGAGCAGCGTACCAGCGGAACCCACCACGGTGCCGGCGATGATCATGGCCGCGTTGTTGAGCACGAAACCCTCGAAGGCGACCGCCAGGCCCGTCAGCGCGTTGTAGAGGGAGATGACCACGGGCATGTCGGCGCCGCCGATGGGCAGCGTCATCGTCAGACCGAGCAGCAGCGCCAGCGCGAAGAACGCGGTGACGATCGCAGGGGTGGAACTGATGTGAAACGCCACCAGGGCACCCAGTACGAGCGCGACGGCAAGGATCACCAGGTTGAAGATCTGCTGCCCGGAGAAACGGATGCTGCGGGTGATGAGGCCTTGTAGTTTGCCGAAGGCGATGGCGCTGCCGCTGAAGGAGACCGCCCCAATGATGCCGCCGATGACCGCCAGGGCGGAGATCGAGTAGCTGGCGGTCTCACCGCGATACAACTCGACCGCGGCGATGGCAGCGGCCGCACCGCCGCCCATGCCGTTGTAGAGGGCAATCATCTGCGGCATGTCGGTCATGGCAACGCGCTTGCCGCTCCACCAGGCGAGGCTGCTGCCGACGACGATGGCGGGAATGATCCACTCGTAGTTGGTCATGCCCGGGTACAGGAAAGTGACCAGGGTCGCGACCAGCATGCCGGCCCCGGCCCAGAGCACACCGCTGCGCGCAGTCACCGGCGAGCTCATGCGCTTCAGACCGAGAATGAACAGCGCAGCGGTGATGAGATAACTCACCTGGATGATGGTCGCGCGATCGAATACCGCGAAGTTGGTGTCCGCAGACATCAGTGCGACCCCTTCCCGGATGTGCCGGCCGCCTTACCGCGTGCGCCGCTCGACTTGAACATCTCGAGCATACGCTCGGTCACGACATAACCGCCGACGGCGTTGCCGGCCGCGAGCAGCACGCCCACGAAGCCGATGATCTTCTCGAGCGGCGTATGCGCACCGCCGAGCGCCACCATCGCACCCACCAGCACGATGCCGTGCACGAAGTTGGATCCCGACATGAGAGGGGTATGCAGGATCACGGGCACGCGCGAGATCACCTCGTAGCCGGTGAACGCCGCGAGCATGAAAATGTACAGTGCAACGATGCCGGTCATGTGCCACCCATGGATTTGCGCGTTGGCTCGTGTTTGATCTCGCCAGCGTGCGTCAGGCACGACTGTGCGAACACCTCGTCGTTCCAGTCGATCTTGAGCTCACCCTTGTCGAGCGCCGGCCGCAGAAAGTTGAGCAGATTGCGCGCATACATCTCGCTCGCATTGTAGGCGAGCGAGGCCGGCAGGTTGACGGCGCCCACGATCTTCACACCCTGATGCTCGAGCACCTCGCCCGCCTGGGTCAGCTCGCAGTTGCCGCCCTGCTCTGCGGCGAGATCCACGATCACCGATCCCGGTCGCATGCGTTCCACGACGGCGCGCGAGATGATCTTCGGCGCGGGCCGCCCCGGCACCGAGGCCGTGCTCACCACGGCATCCACAGCGGCGATGCGCGCATCGAGCACTTCCTGCTGCTTGCGCTTTTCTTCCTCGGTAAGCTCGCGCGCATAACCACCGGTGCCTTCGGCGCTCACTCCCGTATCCACGAATTTTGCGCCCAGAGATTTAACCTGCTCCTTGGTGGCCGCACGCACGTCATAGGCCTCGACCACCGCCCCCAGACGACGCGCGGTGGCGATCGCCTGCAGGCCCGCGACGCCCGCGCCGATGACCAGCACCGAGGAAGGGCGGATGGTGCCGGCCGCGGTGGTGAGCATCGGCAGGAACTTCTGCAGGTAACTGGCGGCGATGAGCACCGCCTTGTAACCAGCGATGGCAGCCTGGGAGGAGAGCGCATCCATGGACTGCGCCCGCGAGATGCGCGGCACGAATTCCATGGCGAAGCTCGTAATGCGTCTATCCTTGAGGGCAGCTACCTCGGCCTGGCGGGCGTACGCCTGCATGAACCCGATCACGACGGCGCTGGGTTTAAGCCGCTGGATCTGCTCGACGCTGAGCGGCTGCACGCTCAGGATGACATCCGCCTGCTCGAGCACGGCCGTGCCGGACTCAGCCCAGCTCACCTGCTTGTAGAGTGAATCCGGAAACTGCGCGCGCGTGCCGGCCCCCCGCTCCACCATCACCGTGGCGCCGGCCTGTACGAATTTGTCCGCGACCTCGGGGACAAGGCTGACGCGCGTTTCTTGCGGCGCACTCTCGCGGAGCGCACCAATGGTGACTGGCATGCGGGGCCCCTCAACGGTGATTACGGGATCAGCGGTGTGACGGAAGGGTCACACTCTTGGAAATCCTCAAGCGAATGAATACGTTGCAACGTTGAATTCTTGCATAAAACTGCTTTATCTTACAGCGCCAATGCTTGGCATAGATCTAGATCGCGCCGACTACGGCCACCACGACGAGCAACGCATTCTTGCGGTGCCGATGATGCGCGGCCTTTCGCAGCTCGTGCTGCGCACGGACGTCGCCGGTATGCCTCTTGAGTGGATCGACTACAAGGAGGCTGCGCGTCTGTATCACCAGGAGCAGGTGGCCTACACCTGCGGGTCGGCTCTCTACACGCTCTACGGCGGCGTCAATGCCGCCAGTGGACTGCGGACGGTGCTGGAAGTCAACTCGATTGTCGCAACGGTGGGCCATACCGGCAACCCCGGTAACACCCGACACGACTATGTTCCACCTTTGAACAATCAAACGCTGTTCCGGCGCGATGCTTACCTGTGCATGTATTGCGGCATGCGCTTCGCCGCGCGCGAGCTGTCACGCGATCACATTCGACCCTTCAGCCAGGGCGGCGCGGATATCTGGACCAACGTGGTCACGGCCTGTCGGCGCTGCAATAATCAGAAGGCCTCGCGCACGCCCGAGCAGGCTCGCATGCAGCTCATCGCCGTGCCGTTCACGCCCACCTATGCGGAGTACATTTTTCTGAAAGGCCGCAGGGTGCTCGCAGACCAGATGGAATATCTGCTGGCGCACTTTCCGCGCAGCAGCCCGCTGCACGCGCGCATCCAGCACTGGCTTGCCTGACGCGCGGCTTTGATCTTTCTCATCGACGCCTCGGTCTATGTGTTCCGCGCCTATCACTCGGCGCTGCCTGGCATGGTCGACCGCAACGGCAATCCGGTACACGCGGTATTCGGCTTTGCGCGTTTTCTCGGCGATCTGATCGAACGCGTACGGCCACGCTACATCGCTGTTGCCTTCGATCAACGCCTCGCCAATTCCTATCGCAACCGCGTGTACCCGCCCTACAAGGCCAACCGCGAGCCGCAGCCGCTCGACCTGGTGGCGCAGTTCGAGATCTGCCGTGAGGTGTGCAGGCGGCTCGGGCTGGCCGTATTCACGCACCCCGAGTACGAGGCCGATGACATCATCGGCACACTCGCCTGTCAGATGCGCGATGCAGGCGTGCGCTCGGCATTCATCACCCGCGACAAGGACCTGGCGCAGCTGGTGCGCGATGGCGATCTGTTCTGGGATTACGGTGCGCGCGAGCAGTTTGGCTACCACGACATCGAGCGGCACTATGGCGTGGCGCCGGAGCGCTTTGCCGACTATCTCGCCCTCACCGGTGATGGGGTCGATAACATTCCGGGCGTTCCGGGGGTCGGACCGCGTACTGCCGCAGCGCTCATGAAGCAGTTCGCGAGCCTGGAGGATCTTTTTGCCGACCTCGAGCGCGTGCTCACGCTGAAGCTACGCGGTGCGCGAGAGCTGGCGGAGCGCCTGCGGACGCATCAGGAGTCGGTATACCTCGCGCGCCGGCTTACCCGCATCACCTGCGACATGGATCTGGGTGTCGAAGTGGAAGGACTGCGCCGCCGGGTACCTGACATCCACGCCCTCGGTGGTCTCTACGACCACCTGGGCTTTGGTCCCTTCCTGCGGCGCCAGGGCGAGCGACTGGCGCAGCTGCCCGTGCGCTGAGCCCGGCTGTTAGCTCTGGCCTGCGCTGTCGGCGGGGATTTCACCCGTCACGCAACTGAGCGGCTCGGTCTGTCCGTCCGGACGCAATGCCTCGAGTTGCACGGCATGTCCCTTCAGCAGCTGCGCCTCGATGCGCAGCAGTCGACTGCCATCAGGCTGCACCCGTGTTGCGTACTGCGTCTCCGCCAGCGGATGCTGCTGGGCATCCAGCGCAATCAAGCGCTCGGTGCGCGCTACTCCAGGCACGCGCAACACCGCTACGCGGCTATCGGTCGCGAGGCGCAGGGTGACGCACTCATCGGCACCGCGCGTGACCGAAGGCAGGTTGAATACCACCGTATGTGTTGAGTCGAGCTCGGTAGTCTGGCCCGATTTCGCCATCCAGCCTGCACTGGCGCCGACGACGCCGGCGCCCAGCAAAGAAGCCGCCATGCGCCAGTCGGTGATCGCAGGCAGACGCCGCTGAGCAGCCAAGGGTCGCGGCTCGGCGCTTTGCGCCGGCATGCTCAGCTTGACCGCGCGCCAGCTTTCTACGTCAGACACGCAGTCGGTGCATCCCATCAGATGCAGCTCGAACGCTTCCTGCATATGCTCATCCAGATCGTGCGCGACGTATTGCGCCGCGGTCTGGCTCGCCTTGAACCGTGTATGATCCATGTTAGTTCCTACAGTTGACTCGATTGCCCGGACCCTGCGTTGCCGTCGGCAATGCCGTGACGACGCAGAATCTCCCCGAAGCGCTGCCGTGCGCGCCACAGGACCTGGTTGAACTGCATGTCAGTCAACTGCAATGACTCACGGATCGAGCTGCGCGACTCCTCGCGCAGATAGAACCGCTCCAGCACTTCGCGATCACGCGGCACGGGCAGATGGTTGATCAGTTCCCGCACACAGCTGGCGAGTTGCTCATGATCGAGCCGCTCCTCCAGAGACAGCGACTCGTCACGAATGCTCGTCAGCAACTCGCGGTCATTGTCGTGCCGGCGTGCCAGCTCTCCGCGCCAATAGGACGCGGCCAGCTTGCAGGCCGTCCGATACAGATAGCCGCCCAGATTGCTCGGGTCATCCAGCCCCTCAGCGCGAATCTTCTTGATCGCCTGCAGGAACGTGCGTTGCAACAGGTCCTCAGCCACATCGCGAGCGATGCGTCTGTGCAGGAATACCTGCAGCAAGGGCCGCCGATATCTCAGGTAAAAGTGGTTTTGCAGCTCACTTCTTTCCGCTACCGCCGCCACCAGAGCGGGGTCACTCTGTTCGGGGCGGCTGGCAGGCTTCTCGGCGGTGCTCTGCGCTGGTGGTGCTTCGATATAAGTCATGGAGGCGGTATCACGGCGACCCTGGCTTATGACAAACGTCTGCGATCCGTTGCTGCATGTCATCGACGAGTTAGCTGGGCGATGCC
Source organism: uncultured Pseudomonadota bacterium (assembly GCA_963839055.1). Taxonomy (GTDB): domain Bacteria; phylum Pseudomonadota; class Gammaproteobacteria; order Steroidobacterales; family Steroidobacteraceae; genus 13-2-20CM-66-19. Next base: position 1,018,912 of record CAWITP010000001.1, read on the forward strand.
GGAACTCGGTCGCGCCGGGCTGTATGTGCCGCACCTTCGTAGCATGCGCTTTTATAAGACCCGAGCCAGGAACCCGTCGGCATTCAATTTATCACACGCCATCGTCCCGGGCCGCAGCGCACGAGCGCAGGGTTGATGGCAGGCAGGTCGGGCTACGCGCAGGGGCGGGGCGTCCGGTAAGGACCCGCCGGATGGTCACGGGGGGAAAGACACCGGCTTTGCGGGTCAGATCACGGAATGTTGCAGCTGAGACGGGCAGGAGCACACGCGGCAGGCGCACCTCGTGGCTTATCCGGCCCAGGCGATGGCACCGTTATCCGTCGGAACCCGGTATACGGGCGTGCCGCCCGGCGGCACGCCCCGAACACCAGGCGTCGCTCAACTGCGCTGAGGCCGGTTCAATCGCCGATGTGGATGACGCCGTTGTCGCGCAGGTCACCGATGTGGATGACACCGTTATCGCGCAGGTCACCGATGTGGATGACACCGTTATCGCGCAGGTCACCGATGTGGATGACACCATTGTCGCGCGCGGCGCTCGTCGCCGTAGCGGCCTGCGCAGGGGACATGGCCAGCGTGGCGATCAAACATTGGGCGGCGAGTAAACAACCGGCAGCGACTTTCTTGAAGGACATGGTGTTCTCCTGAGTAATGGGCGGCACGACGTAGGCCGCCCCTGGTATCTGCGCCGAGCAGGCGCGTTATCTCAGGCGAGTTGCAATTTAGATGTACGACGGGGCGCGCGGCGCGCCCCGGACAGCGCGCTCAGACCCCGCTGTCAGGCCAGCCGTAGATCGCGAAAGCGGCCCAGTCGTGCGCCGTGGTACTGCGCGCCTGGTCGAGTTGCGCGCGGTGCAGCGCCGTTGCGGCCGGCAGGCGCTCGGCGAGCAGATACCTGTAGAACTGCTGCATGAAGCGGGCGGTGGTCTCATCGTCCACGCGCCAGTAGCTCGCGACGACCGCGGCCGCCCCGGCCTGTAGAAACGCCTGCGCGGGCCCCAGCACGCCTTCGCCCGGCAGCAGACGGCCGCGCGAGGTCTCGCAGGCGCTCAGCACTACGAGAGTGGAATCCAGTTTCATGCCCAGGATGTCAAACAACCCGAACGCCGATGCGGTACCGGTGCCGCGCGGCTCGGGCGTGAGAGCCAGCGCCGAAAGCCGCGGGCGCTGCGAATCCACCCGGGCATGCGTTGCGATGTGCAGCAGATCGACCCGATTCTCCACGGCTTGGCGCAGCGCCGTCGGCACCGCGGCGCATCCGAGCAGCTCCTCGATGTGGCTGCCCGGCCGGGTCTGCCGGGCGAGCTGCGCCACCATCTGCACTTCCGTCCGGCTGGCGGGCAGGCGCGGCAGCATTTCCGTCCAGTCGCTGGCGGAGCGTGGCCGTCCAGAGCGGCCCGGGGTGGCCTCGCGCAGCGGCGTGGCTGGCTCCTCGTGACACTGACGCTGCCAGTCGGACACGCGAAACACCGGATCGCCCAACAAGGCAAAGCGCGCGGCACTACCGCGTCGGTTCGCATGCCGCACCTGCAGTTGGCCGGTCAGAAACGAAGCAGACGGTGAGATCGCTACCTCCGCGTGCTGCAGTACCGGCGTCTGATCGGCAGCCGACCAAGGGAGCACGTTGAACGGTACGGTGTGCATACTGCCATCTGGCACGACGATGAGACGCTCCCCGGAGAGCAGCGGCTGCAGAGGCCAGAGCACGAGCGCGGCGAGCCTACCGGCACTGAGGCGCAGTTCGCTGGCAGGCGTTTCCGGATCGAGCAGCCGCTCCTGCAACTCGGTAGCCGCCACGGCTATCGCGCGTCGCTCGCCCAGTCGCACGACGTGCAACCCGGAGCCGTTGAGCACGAAACCGAACATGTCCTGTGCCCCCACGGCATATTCGATGAGCGTGCTGTGCAGGCCCGCCAGGGTGGGCGCGAGCTGCTGCAGATCGGGATCTTCCCGGCCCCGATGCCCGTCACTGACCGCAGCATTGATGGCCGCGAGCAGCGCATCCGGACCGTTCTGGTTGCCCGGGGCGCGGGTCATCGCCTGCAGGATGGCCTGATAGCGTGACACGGCAGGGGGCTGCAGTCCGGGATCGGCGTTGCGCACAGCCTGGGTGATGGCATAGCGCAGGCTACGGGAGCGGCCGCGCTCGGAGGTCGAAAAGGCGGCCGCTGCCATCGCGGCATCCGAGCTGGCCGCGGCAACATAAAGGTCGGTGAGCTGTGCGAACACCGAGTGCTGGGTGGCCAGATAGGTGGCGCGCTGTTCCGCGTCCAGCTCATCGATCGGTACCGTCTCGATGAGGTTGGCCGCTGCATCCAGTGTACGTATCGCTTCGGTGGCGTTGCCCATCGCCGCATAGCCCGATGCGAGCAACCGCAGTGAGGTCACGGTGCTTTGGATATCGCCCCGGGCCGCGCTGCTGCGCAGGGCTCGTCCCCCGCGGCGCACCGCAGCCGGGCCGTCACCCATCAGTAATGCAGTCCTGACAAGACCGATCTCGATGGCACCGCGCGACTCGTGCGCGGCGGGCAACCGGGCCGCATCAGCGAGGTGCAGCGCTTGCTGAAACGCTGCGCGCGCCGCGAGAGCATCCTGCTGCTCCAGGAACATCTCCCCGCGTGCGGCCGCGAGGCGCATCTGTCCCCGCACGGTGGCGGCATAGCCGTCGGCGGCTTCGAGACAGCGTTGTGCTGCCGCCGGCTGTCCCTGTAACTCGAGCGCCCCTGCCAGGGCAATCAACGCATTGAGTACCGGCGCGCGGTTATCGGTGGTGAGCCGACCGGCATCCAGCGTCCCGCCACAGCGCTCAGCGTCAGCGGGCTGGGCAGCTCGCATCGTTTGCAGCAACTCGGCGCTGACACCGCTGGCGCTGCTTCGCTCAGGGAGGGTGCGCGCCACCTGGAACAGACCGGGACAGTCGAGTGTCGCGGCCTGCCGCAGACTGCTCATGGCATCACTCAGGGAGCCCAGCTGCACCAGCAGGCTGCCCGAGCTGGCGAGTGTTCGCCGGACACCTGGGCAGTCACCGATCTCGCCATAGCTGCGCATCGCGATGTCATGCGAGTGTTCGCTGTCGCTATAGAGTCCGGCGAGTGCCTGCAGCGTGCCGTAATTGTTCCAGATGTCGGCCGTCAGTTTGGGATCGATGCCGTCGGGCAGCTCGCTCAACAGGCGGGCAAACGAGCTCAGGGCAATCGTGTAGCTGCGGCTCTCGTGCGCCAGGGCGGCCAGATTTTGATTGGCAATGGCGTAACATTCCCAATCCTGCAGCTCCCGACAGCGTTGGGCGGCCGAGATGAAGATCTGCTGTGCTGCTGGGGCCGCATCCAGCCGGTACTCGAGAAAGCCCGCCATGATGTCCAGTCGGGGCAGCTCCCGGGCTCCGGCCGCATCCAGCGCAAGCTGCTTGCGCGCCTGCGCCTGCAAAGCGCGAACCCGGGTCGCGACCCGGTGCACGTCGCTGCCCGGGCTTTCGAGCAAAGCCTTCGCCTGCAGACTCAACAATGCGCCACGCACAGCCGGCGATGCATCAGCTGAGAGCCGCATAAAGGCTTCGCTGGCGAGCGCATAACTATCGCGTTTCCGGTCCAGTCGCAGGTAGGCGAGCTCGGCCAGCGCATAACGCGCCGCGCCCGCAGCCCGCTGCGCATGAAGCTGATCGAGTTGCCGGCCTGCCGCCAGATAGGCCTCGAAGGCAACGCTCCAGTCGTGGCTATGCGTGGCGCGCGCCGCATTGGCCAACAGGAGGGCGGCCCGGTATCGCGGGTGATCGGCCGGTGCGATCAGATCTACCCATGCACAGTATTCCGACGCAGCGGCTGATGATTCCTGCAGACGGATCTGCAGCGTGTGGCGCGCGCCGGTGTCTGCCGGAACGAGCAGCACCATCGAACCGAGGCGCGCTATGGGGGATTCGGCGGCCGTGCGGGCATCGCCATCGGTGCTCGCGACGAGCGAGACGCCGCGCTGTTCCACAGTGAAACGCAGCGTACCCTTCGCCGGAGCCACGACGATCAGATCGGCTGGCTGCCCGGTCCCGGACACACATCGGCGGCTGAGAACCGGTTGTGTCGCGCCGATTCGCGCGTGACAGCCGGCGCAGAGGCTCATCAGCGCGAGGAGCACGCAGCACACGAGGTGAGCTGACAGCCGGCGCAGAGATGACGAACCGGGTGCCGATTGGGCTACGCTATGCCACCGCGCCGAACTCAGCAGCTCAGAGGGGGCTTCATGGCTGTTCAGAATATTGAATCCGTGTTGCTGGAAGAGCGTTCGTTCCCGCCGTCCGCAGCTTTTACCGCCAGGGCACGCATCAAGCCTGCCGATCTGCAGAAGATGCAGCGCGCTGCCAGCGCTGACCTGCCGGGGTTCTGGGCCAAGCTCGCACGCGAGGAGCTGGATTGGCACCGGCCCTTCAGTATCACGCTCGATGATGCCGATGCCCCCAACTATCGCTGGTTTACCGACGGCGAGCTGAATGTTTCCTACAACTGTCTTGACGTGCATCTGCGCGAGCGTGGTGACAAAGCGGCCATCCTGTTTGAAGGTGAGGGCGGTGACACCCGCAGACTGAGCTATCGCGAGTTGCATGCGGAGGTCTGCCGCTTTGCCAACGCCCTGCGCAGTCTGGGTGTGCAGCAGGGCGATCGCATCATCATCTATCTCCCCCTGGTTCCGGAAGCTGTCATCGCGATGCAGGCGTGCGCGCGCCTGGGCGCGATCCACTCGGTCGTGTTCGGCGGTTTTTCAGCCCTTGCTCTCCGGGATCGCATCCTCGACACGGAGGCGAAGCTGGTCATCACGGCCGATGGCGGCTGGCGCGGCGGTCAGGTCGTGGAGCTCAAGGCCGCCGCCGACAAGGCCCTCGCCGGCGACTGTCCGAGTGTCGAGCGGGTGATCGTGCTGCAACGGACCGGACGGGATGTGCCGATGGATTCGCGCCGCGATGTCTGGTGGCACGACCTGATCAGCAGCCAGCAGAGTGACTGTGAGCCCGTGTGGGTCGACGCCGAGCACCCGTTGTTCCTGCTGTACACCTCCGGCTCCACTGGCAAGCCGAAGGGCATCCAGCACAGCAGTGCCGGCTACCTGCTCGGGGCGAAGATGACGAGCCGCTGGGTGTTTGATCTGCGCGATGACGACGTGTTCTGGTGCACGGCGGACGTGGGCTGGGTGACCGGCCACAGCTACGTCGCTTATGGTCCGCTGGCCAACGGTGCCACGGTTGTGCTGTACGAGGGAGCACCGACCACTCCGGATGCCGGCCGCTTCTGGAAGATCTGCGAGTCCCAGGGCGTCACGGTGTTTTATACGGCACCGACGGCCATCCGCGCCTTAATGAAGCTCGGCGAGGAGTGGCCGGGCAAATACGACCTGTCGCGTCTGCGATTGCTGGGCAGCGTGGGTGAGCCCATCAATCCCGAAGCATGGATGTGGTTTCACCGTGTGATCGGGCGTGGCCGCTGTCCGATCGTCGACACCTGGTGGCAGACGGAGACCGGCGCCATCATGATCTCGCCGCTGCCTGGAGTGACTGCCACCAAACCAGGCTCGTGCACTTTGCCCCTGCCCGGGGTCGATGCGGACATCGTGGATGACGTCGGTAATCCGGTGACCCGACCGGAGGCGGGCGGATACCTCGTCATCAAACAGCCATGGCCTGCCATGGTGCGCACGATCTGGCGTGACAATGAGCGCTACATCAGCGCGTACTGGGAGAGGTATCAGAAGCGATACTACGTCGCGGGTGACAGTGCACGGCGTGACAAGGACGGTTACTTCTGGATCATGGGACGGATCGATGATGTGTTGAATGTGGCCGGACACCGCCTGGGCACCATGGAGATCGAATCAGCGCTGGTCTCCCATGCACGCGTGGCCGAGGCGGCCGTGGTCGGCAAGCCCCATGAGATCAAAGGCGAGGCGGTATTCGCCTATGTGGTGTGTCGCGGCGAGCGGCCCAGTGGCGATGTGAGCGCACTGGTCAAGGAGCTGCGCAACTGGGTCGGCGAGCAGCTCGGCGCCATTGCCAAGCCCGAGGAGATTCGTTTTGCGGACAATCTGCCGAAGACTCGCTCCGGCAAGATCATGCGCCGGTTATTGCGCGCCATCGCGCGCGGTGAGCAGATCACCCAGGATGTCTCGACACTGGAGAATCCCGCGATCCTCGAGCAGCTGCGCGGCGGCGGCTCTGAAGCATCGGGTCCCGCGGCGCAGCCCACTGCGAAGCGGCCATCTGCGGCACCAAGGAAGTCGGCACGTAGTCCCGCGAGGTCGGCACGGACCCCGGCATCGAAGCGGGCAGTGAAACGCGCCGGGACTTCGGGGTCGCGCTCCGCAAAGGGTAAAGGAGCCGCCCGCAAGCGCGCTGCAGCCAAGAAGGCCGCGACCGCCCGCACCCTGCCGACGGCCCGCGCCCGGGCGGCCGCCCGCAAGGCAAAGAGGGGGCGGAAGGCTAAGAGCCGCTCGGCACGCCCCGGTAAGCGCAACGCGGGTCGACGCAGTGGCAGGCGATAGCAGCGTCACTCGCGGAGCGCGATCACAATCCCCTCGTTGGCCCGCAGGTGCAGTTCTCCGCTGATGAGCTCGGCATCGCGATCGAGGTAAGTCGAAAGCGCCAAGGTACCCTCGTGAGGTGCGGCGAGCGCGTGCGGCTCGCCGCCCAGGTTCAGAGCGATCAGGAAGCGCTGTGTGCCGGATTGTCTGATGTAGGCCAGCAAATCGCCGGTCATGGCGACTGGCTGGTATTCGCCAAGTGTTAATGCCGCGGAGCAGCGCCGTAGCTCGATCAGACGGTGGTACAGCATCAGCATCGAGGTCGGGTCGCTGCGCTGCGCTGCTACATTGACGACCGCGTAGTCCGGATCCAATGGCAGCCAAGGTTTGCCAGAGGTGAAGCCGGCCTGCGCGCTGCCATTCCATTGCATCGGCGTTCGGCATGGATCGCGACCCAGCCCCAGGCCGGGCACGCGTTTCTCGAAAGGATCCTGGACGAGCGCCGGCGGAATGTTGACATCGAACATGCCGAGCTCATCACCATAATAAAGTGTCGGGGTGCCCCGCAGCGTCAGCAGCAGCATTGCCGCTACACGCGCCTGGTCGATGCCGACGCGGGTTGCGATGCGCGGGCGATCATGGTTTCCCAGCACCCAGTTCGGCCACGCTCCCCGCGGCAGTGCCGCCTCGTAATCCGCGATGAGCGTAGCAAGACTGCGGGCGTTCCACTGGGCCTGCAGCAGCTGGAAATTGAAAGGCAGCTGCGCGCCGCTCAGATCGGCGCCGTAGTACGCGACCAGGCGCTCGAGCGGCAGATAGATCTCCCCGATCAGCACGCGATCCTCGAATTCATCGCAAACGCGGCGCAGGTCCGCTACGACCTGCTGCACCTCGGGGCGATCGGCCGTATATAACATGATCTGCGAAGTCACCGGTGAATCGCCCGGCTGCCAGGCCGGATTCGCGGGATTGTCGCGGAACTGATCATCCTTGATCAGCAGCCACAGGACATCGACGCGGAAGCCATCGACGCCGCGCTTCAGCCAGAAGCGCAGAACGTCGTGCATGGCTGCAGACACCTGCGGATTGCGCCAGTTCAGATCCGGCTGGCCAGGCAGGAAGGAGTGGTAGTAATACTGGCCGCTGTCCGGATCCAACTCCCAGCCGCTGCCGCCGAAGTGACTCAACCAGTTGGTCGGCGGACCGCCACCGGGCGCCGGGTCACGCCAGATGTACCAATCGCGGTGGCGGCTGTTGCGCGAGCTGCGCGCATCGATGAACCACGGATGCTCATCCGAGGTGTGATTGGGAACATAGTCGAGAATCAGTTTCAGACCGCGGCGATGGGTCTGGTCGATGAGCGCATCGAAATCAGCGAGCGTGCCGAACAGCGGATCGATGTCGATATAGTTGGCAACGTCGTAGCCGAAATCCTTCATCGGCGAGGGGTACACGGGCGACAGCCAGAGTGCATCCACGCGCAGTCCCGCGAGGTAATCCAACCGGTCCAGCACACCGCGCAGATCACCGACGCCATTGCCGTCGGTATCCTGGAAGGAGCGCGGGTAAAGCTGATAAATGAGCCCACGCTGCCACCAACTTGCCATGGATTGCTAAACGACAAGCCCCGCGTACCGTTCCCGAACGGATCCAATTGTTACGCTACAGGTCACGCCTGTCGGCTCACCCGCCAGCGCATATTGGCGCCTGCCGCGGTGCATCTTCCGGCCGGCCTGCCTGCGGGAGCCCGCTGCGAGGCACATTCCTTGCGGATTTATCGGCAGGGGCACGAGCCGCACAGTGACTGAGAGGCAAGCATGGGCGAAGTCATACATGTCGCCTTTGGTACCGAGCGTGAATGGGAGCAGACCCGCGCGAAAACTGCGGACGGCCTGGTCACGATCGGGTCCATCTTCGGCGATGACGAGCGTCTGATGCGCGCCAAGGCGGATTGTGTCTACCAGATCCTGCGTGAGATCGTTGAGGACGTGCCTGCGGTGCAAATCACGACGCGCATGCCGGAGAATCTGACCGAAGAGCAGCTCGATACCCTGACACGCGCGATCAAGGATGCGGCGCTGAAGGGGATCGAGATTGCCATGACCCACTCAGTGCAGGTATTGATGGCATCGATTTACGATCTTTGCACCTCGAAACTACACGCCTGTCCGCAGCAATAAGCGGCGTGCGGACGCACCCTGCGGCGTCGCTCAGGGAGCCGGCAGCAACCGCAGCGAGTAGCTCACGGTCACCTCGTTGCCGACCCATTCCGTCGATTTCCAGTCTCCCTGTCCCACTCCGAAATCCAGCCGCTGCAACTGCAGCTTGCCCGCGAGATAACCTGCTGACTTGTCCTGCTCATCGCTGACGCGAAACGTGAATGGCACACGTACGTCGCGGGTGACATTGCGGATGGTGAGTTTTCCCACGGCGTCGAAACCTGAGGCGCTTGGTGTTATCTGGCTAGAGGAGAAGTGCGCCTGGGGAAATTTCGTTGCATCGAACAGATCGGCGCCACGGAGGGTGTCATCGCGCTCGGCATCACCGGTGTCCAGCGAGCGCACGTCCACGACGACATCCAGCTTGCCGCCCGCCGGGCTGCTGGCGCCGTTCTGCAGGCTGACCTGCATCCGCGTAAAACGCCCTTTATTCTGCGCGCCCGCCTGCACGAACTGATACTCGAGTGAGCTTTTCGCCGGATCGAGCACGTAGCGCGCGGCTGCCGGAGGCGTCGCGGGCGCCTGCGGAGCGGCCGTGAGTGCGCTGAGCAAGAGGAGTGGCGCAGACAGGACCCCACGGGGGTGCGCATGCAAACGGACAGCCATCAGGAACCTACCTTGATGAATCAGTGCGGAAATCTGCTCAGCCGGAGCGGCGCGTGAACGGCAGCATCCGCCGCAGCACGTCGTCTTTCAATACGAAGTGGTGTTTGAGCGCTGCGATGACGTGCAGCGCCACGATGGCGTATAACACGAACGCCAGGGTGTCATGGGTCTGTTTCATGACTTCGTAGAGCTGGTGATTCTTCGGCACGAAATCCGGCAACTGGAAGAACCCGAACCAGCTGACCGGAAACCCACGGGCCGAGGTCATCATCCAGCCGGTGAACGGCATGAGGAACAACAGCGCATAGAGCGCCGCATGCGTGAAGCCGGCGAGGCCGCGCTCGTAGGGCTTGAGCGTACCGGGCAAGGGCGGACGCGGATTGGTCCAGCGCCAGGCGAGGCGCAGCACCGCAAGAGCGAGAATCGTGATACCCACCGATTTGTGGCGCGCATACATGGCGATTTTCTGCACGCCGATCGGCAGCTCTGCGGCGATCGTGGCAAGCGTGACCTGCACGATGATCAGCACTACGATCAGCCAATGCAGAAACTGCGCCACCGCGCCCCAACGCTCTTCGGTATTACGCCACATCATGCAGGCAAGCTTATGCGCATGGCGCCAGGTTTGAAACGTGGCAGCCTGAGGGCCGCCCGGGCCACGTTGGTGCTCAGTGTGATCAGCGTGCTTGCGGGTTGTCCGGCGCCACCTGCGAAGCGACCCGCCGTCGGAGCTGCGGTGCCGCCAGCTGCCGCGACCTCTAGTTCTTTAGCGGCGCGACACGAAGGCCGTCCCTACGATGTTCTCGGCAGCGAGTCACTGCTGACCGTGGTCGTGTACCGCGCAGGCCCGTTGGCCCGATCGGGTCACAACCATGTCATCACCAGTCACGATCTGGCCGGAACCTTTTATGTTCCCGCAGAGCTGTCCCGCGCCAGCTTCGAGCTGCATGTTCCGGTCGCCGGTTTCAGTGTCGATGAGCCGCAGTCGCGGGCAGCCGAGGGCGCGGACTTCCCGCCTGAAGTACCGCCCGCTGCCATCGCTGGCACGCGACGTAACATGCTGGGAGAGGCCGTGTTGGCAGCAGAGCGCTTCCCGGAAATCATCCTCACCGCGAGCCGCATCAATCTGAGTGCCGAACCACAGCATGCGTGGACGGAACTCGAGGCGCGCGTGCGCGGGCAGTCGCACAGCGTGCGGCTTGCGGTGAGCTTCGAGCTGGATGCTGAGCGGCTGAGCATCACAGGTAGCTTGCCTCTGAAGCAGACCGAGTTGGGAGTGACACCCCTCAGCGCGTTGATGGGCGCGCTGCAGGTTCAGGATGAGATGCGAGTGCGCTTTCACATCGTGGCGCGACGCCCGCAGTCCTCATAGGTCCCTCACTCGTCCTGCAACAGCGCCAGCAGCGTTCCCTCAGGCGCCATGAGCAGCGCATTGTGGCGCTTGTCCAGGCCTCGTGGCAGCTCCGGTGAGACGCTGAGTCCCTGTTCGCGCAGTTGCGCAATGCGAGCGCCCATGCGCGCATCGCGGAACACCAGCATGACACTGTCCAGGGTGCGTGGCCGATGAAACGCCAGCCCGAGGTGGTTGCTGGTCAGTGGCAGATGCACATAGGGCGTCTCACGCTCCTCGAGTGCCACGAATCCAAGTCGCTCCCAGTAGGCACGCGCTGCGCCGAAATCAGCTAGCGGCAGACTGAGCTCCTCGAAGTAACCGCAGCGCGACAGCTCGGTTACCGCGCGGTCGCTGGGCGAATATGTGCGTGCCTCGAGCAGCGTCACCGCCTGGCCCCAGGGGTCCTGGAAGCTGGCGTGATGAAAGGATTCCGCGCCGGTGCGGCATAAGGTGAACTCGATGCCAAGTTGGGCCAGCTGCGCGAGTCGAATCTGCAGATCCGGCAGCACGAACGTCAGCACGGGCGAGGGCCCCTGGCGCTGGTGCAGGCCGAGGACCAGTCGGCCGTCGGTCAACACGCCATAGGGATGCGCCCAGGTGTCATTGGCAGGCGCCTGCGTGAAGCCGAGGCTCTCGTAGAACTCCACCGACGAGCGGATGTCGCCGGTCGTAATGCCTATCTCGTGGAAACGCCCCAGCACCCGGCCGTGGTCTTCAGGCCGATGCGCCGCGCGCAGCTCCCGCCGGCCGCAATCCGAGCTCGACCTGCGTCCAGCCGAGACAGTGTTGGGCGATGAGGTCGGCGAGGAAGCGCGCGTGCTCGGCGCGTGCATTGAGGGCCGGCACATAGCGGAACAGATCGCCGCCCGCAGCGAGGAAACGCTGGCGATTCTCCATGTCGATCTCTTCCAGAGTCTCCAGGCAGTCCACTGCAAAGCCGGGGCAGACCACGGTCACACTGCGGATGCCGCGCTCAGGCATATCCTGCAACACCTTGCTGGTGTACGGTCGCAGCCAACCGGCTGGACCGAAGCGCGACTGGAAGCTCACGCTCCACTCCTCATCCTTCAGCAACAGCTCATCGGCGAGCAGGCGCGCCGTCTTCTGACACTTGCAGAAGTACGGATCTCCCTTGTGAAAGTAGCGCTCCGGAATGCCATGGAAGGAGATGAGCAGATGTTGCGTGCGGCCGTCGCTCTCCCACTGCTGCTGAACCGAGGCGCGCAGCGCCTCGATGTAGCCCGGATAATCATGGTATTCCGCGACATAACGCAGCTCGGGCAGCCAGCGCCAGCGGCGCAGCTCGGCGTTCACCTGGTCATACACGGCACCCGTGGTCGCACCGCAATACTGCGGAAACAGGGGTACGACCAGGATGCGTTGCGCTCCGGATTCGCGCAGCCGTGTGAGCGCCTGCGGCACACTCGGCTCCCCGCCGTACAGCATGCCGAGCTCGATGGACAGCGGCGCGAGCATTCGCTGTGCGAGCGTCCCCGTCAGCTCGCTCTTCAGACGCTCCGACAGATTGAGCAGCGGTGAGCCGAAGGATGTCCAGATCTTGCGATATTTGGCCGCCGAGCGGCGCGGCCGGAAGGGCAGGATGAAGCCATAGAGCAGGGGCAGCCACAGCAGTCGCGGCGCCTCGACCACACGCGGGTCGCCGAGCAGCCCGGCGAGAAACCTGCGCACCTCCGCCGGCTCCGGGGAGGCCGGCGTGCCCGAGTTCACGAGCAGGATACCGATACGCTCGGCTCCGTCGCGATGGAAGTCAGGGGAGCTGATGTAACGCATGGGGCTGCAAAGATACCTCAGGTGATGCCGCCCACGCACAGGTACTTGAGCTCGGTGTAATCGAGAATGCCGTACCTCGAGCCCTCCCGTCCGGTACCTGACTCCTTCACGCCACCAAACGGTGCCACTTCCGTGGAAATCAGCCCGGTGTTGAGTCCGACGATGCCGTACTCGAGCGCCTCGGCCACCCGCCAGGAGCGAGCCAGATCGCGGGTATAGAAATAGGCGGCGAGACCGAACTCGGTGTCGTTGGCCATGCGAATGGCATCCGCCTCGGTGTCGAACCGGAACAGCGGTGCGACCGGACCGAAGGTCTCTTCGCGTGCCACCAGCATGTCAGGCGTCACCTGCGTGAGCACGGTCGGCTGAAAAAAAGTGCCGCCGAGCGCGTGCCGCTTGCCGCCATAGGCCACCTGCCCCCCCTTGGCGAGGGCGTCAGCGATGTGTTGCTCCACCTTTTGCAGTGCACGCGCATCGATCAAGGGTCCCTGGTCGGTCACGCCCTTGAGCCCGTCGCCCACGCGCAGCTGCGAAACCGCATCGACGAGCTGGCTGGTGAAGCGCTCATACACGCTGCTCTGGATGAGCAGTCGGTTGGCGCACACACAGGTTTGTCCGGTGTTGCGATACTTGCTCGCGATGGCGCCGGCCACGGCGGCATCGAGGTCCGCATCCTCAAACACGATAAAAGGCGCATTGCCGCCGAGCTCGAGCGAGAGCTTCTTCAGCGTCCCGGCCGACTGGCTCATCAGTTTCTTGCCAATCTCAGTCGAGCCCGTGAAGGTGATCTTGCGCACGCTCGGGTTGGAGGTCATCTCACCGCCGATGGCAGCGGCATCCCGTCCGGTGACGATATTCAACACACCGGCAGGCAGTCCGGCGCGAGCACCCAACTCAGCCATCGCCAGGGCCGAAAAAGGAGTTTGCGAAGCGGGCTTACAGACGAACGTACAGCCTGCGGCCAACGCCGGACCGGCCTTGCGCGTGATCATCGCTGCCGGGAAATTCCAGGGAGTGATCGCGGCGACCACACCGATGGGCTGGCGCAGTACCAGCAGACGCTTGTCAGTCTGGTGGGCAGGAATGATGTCACCGTAGAGCCGCTTGGCTTCCTCGGCGAACCACTCGATGAAGGAGGCCGCGTAGGCAATCTCTCCTTTGGATTCGGCGAGCGGCTTGCCCTGCTCGGCGGTCATGATGCGTGCCAGATCGTCCTGGTTCGCCAACATGAGCTCGTACCAGCGCCGCAGAATGCCGGCGCGTTCCTTTGCGGTGCGCGCGGCCCAGGCAGGGAAGGCAGCAGCCGCGGCGGCGATCGCAGCCCGGGTCTCGCTCGCTCCCATGTTTGGCACCGTGCCGAGCTTCTCACCCGTGGCCGGGTTGCCGACGTCCTGCGACGCCGCGGCTGCGCTGCCGATCCATTCGCCATTGACATACGCCTGGGTGCGCAGCAGCGCCGGATCCTGGAGCTTCATGGGCTGTCCTGTTGGTTGGCCGGGAATCGCGGCCGGATGGCTGGCAGGATAACGCCCGCCCCCCCTTGCACGAAAGCGGGGCCGAGACCAGGCGCTTTGCGCCGCCAGATCCTTGAAAATCCGGCGCAATGGCTTCATCCCATGAGCCGTGGCATCCTGCTGCCCGCCGCAGGCGCGCCACCGCAGGGCGTCCGCGACATTCGCAGCGGGGAGGATCGATGCTCGTTGGCTCAGCAGTACGGCGCGTCGCCATTATCGGTGGTGTGCGCATTCCCTTTGCCCGGGCACATACGGCCTACGCGCGCCTGTCGAACGAGGATATGCTCACCGCGGCGTTCCGCGCCGTGGTGGAGCGCTTCCAGCTGCAGGGCGTGCGACTGGGGGACGCCGCCGCCGGCGCAGTCATCAAGCACACCAAAGACTACAACCTCACGCGCGAGAGCGTGCTGTCGAGCGGCCTGGATCCCCAGACCCCGGGACTCGACCTGCAGAGAGCGTGCGGCACGAGTCTCGAGGCGGCGATCCTCATCGGCAACAAAATCGCCCTGGGGCAGATCGATGCCGGCCTGGCCGGCGGCAGCGATTCCATCAGCGATGCACCCATCGTCTATCCGCGTGCCTATCAGCAGCTGCTGCTGCGGAGCTTCCGCGGACGCAACGTGTTGCAGCGTCTGCAGCCATTCCTCGCTGTGCGGCCGCGACATTTCAAACCTGTACTGCCTGCCGTGGTCGAGCCGCGTACCGGCCTGTCGATGGGACAGAGCACCGAGCGCATGGCCCAGCACTGGAAGATTGCGCGCGAAGAGCAGGACGAGATGGCCTATCAGAGCCACATGCATGCCGCCACGGCGTGGCGGGAGGGCTTCTACGACGATCTGGTGCTGCCATTCCGCGGTCTGAAAACCGACAACAACATCCGTTCGGACACCAGCGCGCAGAAACTCGCACAACTGCGCGCCATTTTCGATGCCGGCGCCGGCACGCTGACCGCGGGTAACAGCACGCCGCTGACCGATGGCGCCAGTGCGGTGTTGCTGGCCTCGGAGGCCTGGGCGCAGCAGCGCGGTTTGGCGGTGCAGGCTTACCTGAGGTACGGCAAGGTGTGGGCTGTTGACTATGTCAGCGGCCGGGAAGGACTGCTCATGGCCCCGGCTCATGCCGTGCCTGCCATGCTGCAGGACGCCGGCCTCACGTTGCAGGACTTCGATTACTACGAAATCCATGAGGCGTTTGCTGCGCAGGTGCTGTGCACCTTGCGCGCGTGGGAATCCGCGGAATACTGCCGTACGGAACTCGGTCTGCCCGGAGCGCTCGGAAGCATCGACCGGGCACGCCTCAATGTGAAAGGAGGCAGCATCGCTATCGGCCATCCGTTCGCTGCTACCGGTACGCGCATCGTGGCGACTCTCGCGAAGCTGCTGGCCAATGATGCCAGCGCGCGGCGCGGTTTGATTTCCGCGTGCACTGCAGGTGGCATGGGCGTCACCGCGATTCTCGAGCGCTGACAGCACCGGCAGGTACGGCCAAACACATGAGCAGACCCGGAATCGATCGCGCCTTCGAGCGGCGCATGTCCGCACTGATCAACAGCGGACAGCCACAGATTCTGCAGGGCGGCCGCAAGGGCGTCGAGAAGGAGTCGTTGCGGGTGCGCCCGGACGGCACTCTGGTCACCACCGGGCACCCGCGCACGCTCGGCTCCGCGCTCACCAACGTGCACATCACGACGGATTACTCCGAGTCGCTGTTGGAGCTGGTGACGCCAGCCTTCACGGCCAGCTGGGAGCTGCTGCAGTATCTGCTCGACCTGCACCAGTTCGTCTATCGCCACCTGGGCGATGAGCTGCTCTGGGCCACCAGCATGCCCTGCTCGATCAACCGCGACGAAGACATTCCCATCGCGCAGTTCGGCAGCTCCAACGTAGGGCGCATGAAACACATCTACCGCCGCGGTCTGGGACTGCGTTACGGGCGGATGATGCAGGCTATCTCCGGCGTGCATTTCAACTATTCGTTCCCGCTGTCTTTCTGGGAGTTGTATGCCGACATCCGCGAGAGTCGCGAGCGCGGCGCGGATTTCATCTCCGCCAGCTACTTCGATCTGCTGCGCAACTATCGGCGCATCGGCTGGCTGGTGCTGTACCTGTTCGGAGTCTCGCCGGTCGTCTGCAAGTCGTTTCTCAGGGGCCGCGCTGCACAGCTGCCCGAGCTGACGGGCAACACCGCCTACGAGCCGTACGCGACCAGTCTGCGCATGAGCGACGTCGGCTACCGCAACCGCAATCAGTCCGGACTCAGCGTGTCGGTGAACAGTCTGGATGAATACGTGCGCGACCTGTCGCGAGCCATCTCGACTGTGCATGCGCCGTATGCACAGCTGGGCATCCGGGATGCGAGCGGTGAGTATCAGCAACTGAACGCCAACATCCTGCAGATTGAGAATGAGTACTACTCGTTCATCCGCCCCAAGCGGGTCGCGCGCTCCGGCGAGCGGCCGACCAAGGCGCTGCAGCGCGCGGGCGTCGAATATGTAGAGGTGCGTGCGCTGGATGTCAGTGCATTCGACCCCGTCGGGGTGAACCAGAACAAGCTGCGCTTCCTCGAGGCGTTCCTCGCCCTGTGCCTGATGAAGGACAGTCCGCCGATCAGCGCCGCCGAGCAGAACTCGCTCGATCAGAATCATGTCACCGTGGCGCGTCGCGGCCGCGAGCCGGATCTGCGGCTGTGGCGCGATGGGCAGGATGTGCCGATGCGGCAGTGGGCGCAGGAGCTGCTCGACTCGATGACGGGCATCTGCGAGGTGCTCGACAGCGGCGATGTTTCCCGCCCGTATTCGGCCGCACTCGCCGTGCAGGCGGCCAAACTGGCGGATGTGCACCTGACGCCCTCGGCCCGGCTGCTGGCAGAGCTGCGGCAATCCGGCGAGTCGTTCTCGGAACTGGCGCTGCGGGTGTCGCGCGCTCATAAGGCGTATTTCCTCGATCTGTACCCGCCCAATGAGGAGCGTCTGGCGGAGTTCGCTGCCCAGGCACAGGAGTCGCTCGCGCGCCAGGCCTCTATCGAGGCAGGTGACAAGGGTACCTACGAGCAGTACCTGGCACGTTATTTCGCCGACTGAGGGCATACTTGCATGCCTTCCCCCGAGCCCCGATCCTCTGCCCACATGAATGCGCTCTCTGTCCGCGGTCTGACCAAGACTTACAAGAATGGTGTGCAGGCGCTCAAAGGCGTCGACCTGGATGTCGAGCAGGGTGATTTCTTTGCCCTGCTCGGACCCAACGGTGCCGGCAAGACCACCCTGATCGGCGTGGTGACCTCGCTGGTCAACAAGTCCGCCGGCCAGGCGCAGGTATTCGGCCATGACATTGACACCGAGCTGGAGGCCGCAAAGGCCTGCATCGGTGTGGTGCCGCAGGAAATCAACTTCAACATGTTCGAGACGCCTTTCACCATCGTGGTGAACCAGGCCGGCTTCTACGGTATCCCCCGGCCGCTGGCGCGGCAGCGCGCCGAGAAGTATCTGCGCCAGCTGCAGCTCTGGGACAAGCGCGACAAGATCTCGCGCGGGCTGTCCGGAGGCATGAAGCGCCGCCTCATGATTGCGCGGGCGCTGATGCATGAGCCGCGGCTGCTGATCCTCGATGAGCCGACGGCCGGCGTAGACATCGAGATCCGCCGCTCCATGTGGGACTTTCTGCGTCAGATCAATTCGCAGGGCACGACCATCATCCTCACGACGCATTATCTCGAGGAAGCCGAGACCCTGTGCCGCAACATCGCCATCATCGATGGCGGTCGGATCGTCGAGCGCGACCGCATGAGCAGCCTGTTGCGGCGGCTCAACACCGAGACCTTCGTGCTGAACCTGCGCAACAGTCTGCAGCAAGCGCCGGCGCTTGCCGGCTATCCGGCCCGCATGCTCGATGAGCACACGCTCGAGGTGGAGATCTCGCGCGAGCAGAATCTGAACGCGCTGTTTGCGCATCTGTCCACTCTCGGTGTCGAGGTGCTGAGCATGCGTAACAAGGTGAACCGGCTGGAGGAGATTTTCATGCGCCTGGTGGAAGGACGCGCGCCGGATGCCGCCGCAGCCGCCGCGCGGGCCCCCTGATGGACGCCCCGGTGAGCACGGCCGCGGCTCCGCCGGTCAGCATGTCGGTGGTGCGCTGGATCGGTTTCAAGACGATCGTCATTCGCGAATACGGCCGCATCATCCGCATCTGGGGCCAGACCATCGTGCCCTCCGCGGTGACCGCTACGCTGTACTTCGTGATCTTCGGCAGTCTGATTGGGCGGCGCGTCGGGGCCATGGGCGGCTTCGACTACATGCAGTACATCGCGCCCGGTCTCATCATGATGTCGGTGATCACCAACTCCTATGCGAACGTGGTTTCTTCGTTCTTCGGCGCCAAGTTCGGCAAACACGTGGAAGAGTTGCTGGTCTCGCCGCTCCCTAACTGGATCATCGTCGCAGGCTATGCCGCCGGAGGTTTGCTGCGTGGCGTACTGGTCGGGTCGGCGGTCACCGTCGTATCGCTTGCCTTCACACATCTGCACGTGCACCACATCGGTATCATCCTGCTTGCCGTGGTCCTCACCTCGATCACATTCGCGCTCGGCGGGTTCGTCAACGCGCTGTTCGCCAAAAACTTCGACCAGGTCAACTTCATCCCGGTGTTCGTGCTGACGCCCCTGACGTACTTCGGCGGGGTGTTTTACTCGGTCAGCCTGTTGCCCGCATGGGCGCTGAAGCTGTCTTACATCAATCCCATTCTTTACATGGTGAACGCCTTCCGTTACGGGTTTCTGGGCGTTTCGGATGTTGAAGTCGGGACAGCGTTCACCTTGATGGCCGGGGCCGCCGCCGTGCTGTTTGCCGCCGCCGTCCTCATGCTGGGACGGGGTATTGGTACGCGGGACTGACGTGCGGGTTGCTTTGGTCACGGCGCGTGCCGCGCGCGGTCTGGACGAGGACGAACCGCCCCTGCGCCTCGCGCTGCAGAGCGCGGGCTGCGAGGCGCAGACGACCGAGTGGGATGATCTGCGCGTCGACTGGAGCCAGTTCGATGCGGCGTTGCTGCGCTCCGCGTGGGATTACGCCGAGCGGCGCACGGAATTTCTGGCCTGGGTGCAGCGAGCCGCCAGCGTGACCCGCGTGCTGAACCCGCTGCCGATCGTGCGCTGGAATACCGATAAGCATTACCTCGCGGAGCTGGCACAGCTCGGTGTGGCGGTGGTTCCGAGCCTCTTCATCGAGCCCGGCGAGAATCCGAGTGTTCAGCTCGTGCAGTTTCTGCAGCAGCAGGTGGCGGCGGAGATTGTCATCAAGCCTGCCGTGGGCGCCGGTTCCCGCGATGCGCAGCGCCATTTACGCAGCGACCTGGCGGCTGCCGAATCGCATGCCCGGCGCCTGCTGCACGCCCAACGCAGCGTGCTGGTGCAACCTTACCTGGACCGGGTCGATCGCGACGGTGAGACGGCACTCATGTACTTTGCCGGCCGCTTCAGCCATGCGGTGCGTAAAGGCGCGCTGCTGCCCCGCGGCGGGGCCGTTACGCAGGGACTGTTTGCGCCCGAGAGCATCACCCCGCGCCAACCGGGTGCTGACGAGCTGCTGCTGGGTGAGCGGATCCTGTCCAGCCTGCCTTTTGCGATGCCGCTGTATGCCCGAATCGATCTGATCCGTTCAGCAGAAGGAGCCCCCCTGCTACTGGAGCTGGAATTGACCGAGCCTTCGCTGTTTTTTGCCCATTCCGCAGGTTCGGCCGAGGTGTTCGTCGCCGCGCTGTTGCAGCGCATGGCCGAGCCTCGCCCCTGAGCTGGTCCGTCGTGTGCTACTGCCGTCGGAGCGCCGCTGCGGCGTGGCCCCGCATCTCCTGGCGAAGCCGTTTCGGCAATGCAGGGGAGGGTAGCTGAGCCGCCGGGGCGGGCAATTGTTGTTACGCAGGTCACAAAAAAGCCCCGTAAGTGTCTGTCGAAACGAAACCTTCACAGTTCCTTAACCGAGCTGAAGCCCCGGGAATCGAAGCTCTGGCCGCGAAACCGCGGGTATGCGCACACCGCGGTCTGGACGCAGACATGAAAGCCACCGGGCTGACCACCTTCATGGCACGGGTCGACGAGGTCGAATACGGTTTGTGCCGGACCCTTAATCGCGGGGCTACCCTGGCGCTGCCGCGGCGCGCCTTTCAGATGGCCAGTCGTCTCGGCGACGGCGTCGTGTGGTACGTACTGCTGCTGGCTTTACCGCTGCTGTATGGCCCTGCGGGTTTAAAGCCCTCCATCGGGATGGCCGCGACCGGCGTGCTGGGTGTGGCGCTCTACAAATTCCTGAAGCGGCTGTTCGTGCGCGAGCGACCCTTCATTACCTACGCGGCGATTGACCTCGCCGGCGCTCCCCTCGACCGCTACAGTTTTCCCTCCGGTCACACCCTGCACGCGGTGTCATTCGCCTGGCAGGCGTCGGTGCACTTTCCCGAGCTCAGCTGGGTACTGGTACCGCTCGCGGCGCTCATTGCCG
This sequence comes from uncultured Pseudomonadota bacterium, assembly GCA_963839055.1. Lineage (GTDB taxonomy): Bacteria > Pseudomonadota > Gammaproteobacteria > Steroidobacterales > Steroidobacteraceae > 13-2-20CM-66-19. The sequence goes on from CAWITP010000001.1 coordinate 1,039,411, forward strand.
GCTCGCGAGTGGTGTTGGGACTGCACTACCCGACCGATGTGCTGGTTGGAGCGCTGATCGGCGCATCGTTGGCGGAGCTGGGACTCGCCTTCACCTAGCGCGAATCTCCGCGGCCTCGCGGGCGAATCCAACTTCAGTGCCTGGCGCCGCCAGGCGCGTCGCACGGGTGCGACAACGCTGGTGCGGGTGCTGTTCTGCGTTACACTTTGCGCCGCATACCCAGCCGGGGGTTCGGAGCGGGCATGACGGCCAAGCGCGCGCTGATCGTCGATGACTCGAAATCTGCGCGGCTCTTTCTCGCGCGGATGCTCGAAAAATACGGGATCGATGTCGATGATGCCGAGACCGCCGAGGCCGCCATCGAGTATCTCGCGAGCCACCGTCCCGATGTGATTTTCATGGATCACCTGATGCCCGGCATGGATGGCTTTCAGGCGGTGTCGGCGATCAAGAACAACCCGCTGACGGCCACTATTCCCATCCTCATGTACACCTCGCAGGAAGGTGAGTTGTATCTGGGCCAGGCCCGTGCGTTGGGCGCCGTCGGCGTGCTGCCGAAGCAGATCAAGCCTGCGGATGTCTCCAAGGTGCTCTACCAGCTGCATCTGCTGACCGATCGGCGCAACCCGCACCAGAGCAGCTTCCAGACCGTCAACCTGCCAGCAGCGGCCGCCACCGCCGATAGTGCCGCCAATGACTCGGCTGTCCTGCCAGCCGTGCTGACCGAAAGCGCGCTGCGTGAGCAGTTTGCCGAATTGCGGCGTGCACTGGTGGCCGGGGTGGACACACAGACCGAGCGCATCACCGCTGAGGTACGCGCGCTATTGTTGGAAGCCCTCCCCCCGGTCGTGCAGGGAGAGGAAGCGAACCAACCGGCGGTAGCGGCGGCCCAGGCGCCGCAGTGGGGCTGGCTGGTCGCCAGTATTGCGCTCGCGATTGCGCTGGCGAGTACGGCCTTGTGGTGGCGGCAGTCCGGTCAGCTGCAGGCCCTGAACGACGAGCTGCGCGAGTTGCGTGTTGCGCTCGGCGCGCAGCAGGGCACGCCCCGCTCCGCCTCGGCTGCCCCGGCGGGGGTGGCGACCGGGTCAGCCAACGGGGCGGCCAGCGGTGCGGGTGCGGCGAGCGGCGTGGAAGGCGCCCCGGGCAGCCTGCCGTCTGCGGCGGTTGGCGGGGCCTTGCCAACCGGGGGCGTGTCGCTGACTCTGCCCACTGATGCACATCCGTTGATCATCCAGGTCCCGTACGCGGCGGAGCCGCTCGCCGGACCGCGCCAGGAGTCGATCCGGGTGCTGCTCGAGCGCATGGTGAAGGACAATCGTGCCGGGGTGCTGGACATCAGAACCTACGCCGGACGGTACTGCCTCATCGGCAACAACAGTGACGGCTACTCGCCGGCTCCTGACGAGCTGCCGTTCGCGAAGTGCGACCTCATCGGCAATCCTCCCGAGGAGGCGCTGTCCGCGGCGCAGCGGGTACCGCTGCCGTTCGCGAACATGATTGCCGGATTCCGGCACGCCTCGCATGGCTCGCTCGAGATCCAGGCGGGCGCTGGTGATTCCAACACGACCCTGCAGCCCTATCCACCCACCGGCGGTGATCTGACTTCCGGCGAGTGGAATCGTGCCGCCAACGCCAACAACCGTATCGAGATCCGGGTCCGCTGAGCGGATGCCGTCTGCCTGCGCGCCATCGCGTCTGGTGGATGATTTCAATCCACCGTTGTGGCTGCGCAACCCTCACGTGCAGTCGATGCTGGCCAGCACCTTCGCGCGCCGTGCACCGATCAGGCGGCGTTCGCGGGCTGTCGTGGCCGTCGAGCAGGAGCTGTTGCTCGAATGTGGCGATGGCGTGCGGCTGCAGTGTTTTCGCTCCAGTCCTCCGGGCGGCGCGCGTGTACCGGTCGTGGTGTTGCATGGTTGGGAAGGCAGTGCCCAGTCGCTGTACGTGCTGTCGCTGGCACAGCAGCTGTTCGCTCGCGGCTTCGATGTGCTGCGCCTGAATCTGCTGGACCATGGCGATACTCATCACCTGAATCGCGAGCTGTTCCACTCCTGCCGCCTGTCGGATGTCATCGGCGCGCTGCGGGCCATTCAGCAGCTGTTTCCCGGGCAGCCGCTGCAGCTCGCCGGATTCTCTCTGGGCGGCAACTTCCTGCTGCGCGCAGCGGCGGCGGCTCCGGCGGGTCTGCGTATCGGCTGCGTCATCGCAGTCTCCCCGGTGCTCGATCCCAAGCAGACCCTGCACGCGCTCGAGAGCTCCTTCTGGGGTTACCAGGCGTACTTCGTACGTAAGTGGATGCGCTCGCTGCTCAAGAAGCAGGCGGTTTGGCCCGGCCACTACGATTTTGCCCAGGTCGGGCGCATGGCCGACCTGCGCCGCATGACTGCGGAGCTGGTGCGACGTTTTACCGAATATCCTTCCCTGGATGCGTATCTGGAGGGCTATGCCATCATCGGCGGCAGGATTGATGCGCTAGCCGTGCCGGCCCGCATCATCACTGCCCGCGATGATCCGATCATCCCGGTGGACAGTCTGCGCGAGCTGCGCGCGCCATCGTGTCTGGAGGTAACGGTGACGCGCCATGGCGGGCATTGCGGATTTCTCGACCGGCTGACAGGGCCTACATGGGTAGAGCGCTGCATCGTGAACCACCTCATCTCGGTGTCCCCTTGCGCTGAGGCCGCTCCGCAACCCGCGTGCCGTGGGTGACCTTCAGCCGCGACCGCCTGCGCGGCGGGTCCGCGGCGCAGAGTTGGCCGTGAGCTCATCCGCCGCCGTCGTGCGTTTTTCCTCGAAGCGGATGACGGGCTCGCCACCCGCGACCGTCAGAGCTCCCTCGATGACGGCTCCCTTAGCGATCGCAATGCTGTGAGCAGTGACGTCGGCGCGGATGACGGCGGTGCACCCAATCTCGAGTTTGCCTTCTACGACCAGTCGCCCGGTAAGACGGCCTGCGATCACGGCGGCTTGCGCGTGCACCTCGCCTTCCCACTGTGCGCGTACTGCCAAGTGCAGCAAGCCGCCGACGCGCCCATCGCCGCGTACGGTGCCGAAGACTACCAGAGGACCGTGCGCCTCCACATCGCCGGTAACACGACTGTCTTCGGAGACGAAAGTCGGCGAACTACCCAGGTGATCAATAAGACGCCGCTTCGGTGTAGCGCTCACGGAGACTCCAGGCGAACCGTACTCACGGCGAGTAAGGCTGGCAGCAGACCATGTGGAGCCGGTTGGGACCGGCGGACTAGCATAGCGAGACGGCCTGCGGCGGCGAGGCCAGAGGTCACAATCCCCTCAAACGAATCACCGCAGCTGCGTCAAAGGCATAGGTTGCGGCGCTGCGAATCAACGACGCCTCTGACGCGGCGGAGCAACTTTGGGGCGCGTCGACCAAAGCTGACAAAAAATGTCACCTCTTGGATGTCCCTAAGGCCCATAACCGTTTGATTCTAAATGGGTATCGCAGCTGGCATGCCCTTTGCTCCAGCTTGACTGTATTTCGAAATTGCGAACAACTTCCCCGGTGTTCGCTTCTGCACGCCGCGACGCGACTTCCCCTCGCCCGCGGCGTCTTTTTTCCATCCGACGCTCCCTTGTAGGGCCACGGTAGCGCATCCATCTCCCGGCAGGTCGGACGCGCACCCTGCGGAGTGACCTGTCTTGAGCAGGACAGTTCACCTTAAGCAGGGCAGTTCAGCTTGATTTGCATGCCAACGCCCCGGGCCTGGCGTCGGTAAACTGCCGGTATGAACAAGAGTTTCGGAACCCATTTCCATACCCTCGCGACCCTCAGTGCGAGCCTCGATTCGTTGCCCGCGGCGGTACCCCGTTGTGAGGCGATCCGCGCGAACACGCTCGCGAACGGTTTGCGCGTCATCGTTTGGCCGGTTCACGAGATCCCCAATGTGGCCCTCTACAACTGGGTGCGGGTCGGCAGCCGCAATGAGCGGCCCGGCATCACGGGACTGGCGCATTTCTTTGAACACATGATGTTCAACGGCACCACGCAGCGTCAGCCCGGTGAGTTCGACCGGCTCATGGAGGCGCAGGGGGGCGCGAATAACGCCTTCACCAGTGACGATGTCACCGTCTACCAGGACTGGTTCCCACGCAATGCGCTCGATCTGGTGCTCGAGCTCGAAGCGGATCGTGTGGCGCAACTCGCCTTCGTGCCCGAGGTGGTGGAGAGCGAACGCGGCGTCGTCTACTCCGAGCGTCGCCTGCGGGTCGAGGACAACAATTCGGGATTGCTGAGTGAGCAGGTGCAGTCGGCTGCCTTCGTGACGCACCCGTATCGCTTTCCAACCATCGGCTGGCCGTCGGATATCCAGTCCTGGACCATTGCGGATCTGCAGGCGTTCTTCCGGACCTACTACGCCCCTAACAATCTCACGCTGGTGTTCGCAGGCGACGTGTCCGCCGACCGGGTATTCGAGCTGACGCAGCGGCGCTTCGGCTGCCTGCCGGCGCAGGCCCCGGCACTGCCGGTGGATCAGCGCGAACCCGAGCAACTCGGCGAGCGCCGTGTTGTGGTCCGTCGCAAGGCGCAGACCCCGCTGCTGCAATATGCCTACAAGGCACCCGCGGCGGCGGATCCGCGGGGGCCGGCATTGAACCTGCTGTTGTCCATCCTGGTCGACGGAGATTCTTCGCGGCTGCACCGACGGCTCGTCGAAGAGCGCCAGATCGCGGTTGAGGTATCGGGGCACTGGCACGAAGGCTTCGATCCGGGTCTGCTGTGGCTGTACCTCACGCTGCCGGAGGGCGCTGATGTTGAGCGCGCGCAGCACGCCGTGGATCACGAGTTGGCCGAAGTAGTGCGCAACGGCGTCAGCGCAGCGGAACTCGGGCGCGCCAAGAACATGACCGCCGCGGCCTTCTGGCGCAAGCTCGCCACCATCGACGGCAAGGCGCAGCTGCTGGGCGAGTACGAAGTGTTTCATGGCAACTGGCTCAAGCTGTTCGATGCGCCGCGCCTGTCTGACAGGGTGAGCCAGGCGCAGGTGCAGTCGGTCGCTCATGAGCTGCTGGAGCGACGCCGCCGCACGGTCGGCGTGCTGGTCCCCTCGTGAGCGCTGTAACAGCGATCGCGGCCGGCCTGCCGCCTGCGCCGACGGGGGTCCGGGTCCCCGCGCATGAGCGGCTCGTGCTCGATAACGGTATGACCCTCGTCGTGGTGCCGCGGCACGATGTCCCGCTGGTCTCCTTCAATGCGGTGTTGATCGGCGGCGAATCCGCCGGCCCGGCCGAGCGGGCCGGTATCGCCTCGTTGGTAGCGGGCCTGCTGGAGAAAGGGGCCGGTAGGCGGGATGCATTCGCCTTTGTCGATGCGGTCGATGGCGCGGGTGGCATATTTGCGGCCGGGGCGGGACCGGAGGCCATCGGCATCCGCGGCACCTTTCTGGCACGCGATCAGCAGCTGATGCTCGAACTGCTCGCGGATGCACTGCTGCGTCCGCACTTTGCCGCGGCGGAACTCGAGATCCTGCGGGCCCGCCAGATCGAATTGATCAAGGCTGCCAAGGATTCCGATCCGTCCGAGTTGCTCGGCACTTACGGCCGCGCGTTGTTGTTCACCGGTCACCCGTACGCCCGCCCGGTAATCGGTAGCGAGCGCACGCTCGCTGCCATCACGCATGCGGATATCACTGAGTATTACGAGTCGCACTTTGGTGCCGACCGGCTCGTGCTCGTGGTGGCGGGCGATGTGGACCCCGAATGGCTGAAGCGCGCGGTGCAGCGGCGTTTCGCAGAGTGGTCTGCGGCCCGGGCACCGCGCGTGGTGCTGCCTGAGCCGCAACGCTGGGCACAGCGAACGGTGCTGTTGGTTGATGCGCCGGGTGCAACCCAGAGTCATTTCTGGATAGGCAACATCGGGGTCAGCCGCCACTATCCGCAGCGCGCGGCGCTCGATCTGGTCAATACGTTGTACGGCGGACGCTTCACCTCCATCCTCAACACCGAGTTGCGGGTTAAATCGGGTTTGTCATACGGGGCACGCTCGGGCTTCACGCGCGGCAGCGTTGCCGGTGAGTTTGCCATTCGTTCTTTTGCGCAGACCGGCGATACGGTCAGAGCGGTGGATCTGGCGCTGCAGACCCTGGCGCACCTGAAGCGTGACGAGCTCTCGGCGGAGATGCTTGCGTCCGCGCAGGCCTACGTGCTCGGGCAGTACCCGCTCGATTTCGAAACCGCCGGCGACTGGGCCGCTGCGATGGGGGAAATCGAGCTCTACGGCCTCGGACCTGGGTACATCGAGGACTACGGGCGGCAGCTGCGCGAAGTCACCCTTGCGGACGCACGTGGCGTCATCGACCAGGTGTTTCCCGAGCCCGATGCGGTCGCAGTTGTCGTCATCGGTGATGCCAGTCAGCTGCGCGCCCCGCTGCAGCAGTATGGTCCGGTGGCCCAGCTGCACTTGCTCGAGCCCGAATTCGCCTGCAGCGGTCGGCCGGCGCGCATCTGACCGGGCCGGTAGCGAGGCGTGCCGGAGCTACCCGATGTCACGGTGTATGTCGAGGCCCTGCAGGAGCGCCTGCGCGGCGCGCACCTGCGATCGGTCCGGCTGCTGCACCCTTTTCTGTTGCGCACCGTTGCAACGCCACTGGACAGTCTGTATGGCCACAAGGTGCTGCAGGTGCGGCGGGTTGGGAAGCGCATCGCACTCGGTTTCGAGGATGGCAAGTGGCTGGTGCTGCATCTGATGATCGCCGGACGACTGCACTGGTTTGCTCCCGAGGCAAAACGGCTCGGCCGCGCCGCGCTGGCGTACTTCAGCTTCGATACCGGCACGCTGACTCTGACCGAGGCGGGTTCGAAGCGGCGCGCCTCCCTGAGTGTCTATGCCGACGCGACCGAACTCGCACGGCACGATCCGGGCGGACTCGAGGTCCTGAGCGCGACTTGCGCGCAGTTTCGCGAGCGCCTCACTGCCACCAACCGTACGCTGAAGCGCGCACTCACCGACCCTCACATCATGAGCGGCATCGGCAATGCGTATTCGGACGAGATCCTGCATCGAGCCCGTCTCTCGCCGGTCGCGTTGACTCAGAAGCTCGATGAGCCGGCGATACGCCGGCTGTATGAGGCAGTGCAGGCCGTGCTGCAGGAATGGATCGTGCTTTTACGGGAGCAAAGCGGTGCGGAATTCCCCGAAGGGGTGACTGCCTTCCGGCCACGGATGCAGGTGCACGGCCGCTTCGGCCAGCCGTGTGCCGTATGTGGCGCACCCGTGCAGCGGATCCGCTATGCCGACAACGAGACGAACTATTGCCCGGGTTGTCAGACGGAGGGTCGCATCCTGGCGGACCGCTCGCTTTCGCGGCTCTTGAAAAAGGACTGGCCGCGCACGCTCGAGGAGTTGGAATGAGCACTCAGCTGCAATGCACCAGCTGCGGCTCGTCTTGCAGCAACGCCCTGGGTAAGTGAGCGGGCGCGCGGAACTCCGTTAGCGCCCAGCGGGTAAAGGCCTGCACGGGTGCCTTGTCGGCATCGCGCGGCCGGCTGGCGAGGTAATAGGTATCCTTCGTCGCGACTTCCACGGAAAAGATTCGCACCAGTGCGCCACTGCGGAACCAGGTGTCGCACAGCATCGCGGGCACGAGGGCGACTCCGACACCGCGTTCCGCGGCGCGCACGACAGCCGTCATCGTATCGAGCTCGATCACGTTCTTGGGTTCCGGTGTATCCAGACCCACTTCCTCGGCCCAGCTCGACCACGCAAACGGCCGGGTTTTGTGCACGATCAGGGCCATCTGCCGGAATACAGCGCTTCCCAAACGCGCGACCTTGGCGGCGTGCTCGCGAGCACACACCGCTGTCAGTGACAAGGAGAAGAGCCGTGCGGTGGTCAGCCCCTGCGGAACGGAATCGGACAGCAGGATGGATACATCGACCGTGGCGGGATGACTGGATGGCCGCGGATCGCTGGTATCGATCTGCATGTCCACTTCCGGGTGAGCCGCGTAGAAGCTGGTCAGCCGCGGGATGAATAGCTCATTGGCAAAGAAGGGCGGCAGCAGCACGCGCAGCGTCTGCCGGCCATTGCGACGCGCGACCTGCGCAAGGCTGCGATCCAGCGCCTCCAGCAGCGGCTGCACTTCGTCCAACAGCATCTGTCCCGCCGCAGTGAGCTCCAGCGCGCGGGTCTTACGCGCGAAGAGCCGTACGCCGAGCGCATCCTCGAGCTCCTTCATCTGGTGGCTGACGGCGGAGGGCGTGATGTACAGCTCGTCAGCTGCGAACTTGAAGCTGCGGTGACGCGCAGCCGCGCAGAAAGAGCGCAGGTTGCGCAGCGGAGGTTGACGGAACAGTCGGTTTACAGGGGCAGTTGACATCATTGTTTCCAGCACCACCGCCCGGTGCAAAAACCGTGCCCCGAAGTACCGGACGTTCGCACGCCCATGAGGTGGTTGAATTCATCCTGACGGCGGCGAGTGACAGTTCCTGCATCGATTTGGCCCGGCCGCAGTCTGCCGCGCACCGTCGTAGCGCGCGCCAGGCGGGAGCCCCAGTGTCGGGGGACCCCATCGCGGTCGATGTAGGGGTGGAAACGCTGCCGGGCTCAGGGCCGCAGCAGGCTGTCGAGCCAGCGCGACAAGGTGGCGAGGTCCACCGCGCCGGATTGCCGGCCGAGCTCGCGGCCCTCGTGGAACAGAATCAGGGTCGGAATACTGCGGATGTGGAACTGGCTGGCGAGCTCCGGCTGTTCATCGGTGTTGATTTTCGCCACCTGCAGACCGACCTGACGCTCCGCGGCCAGCCGGTCGAGCACCGGCGCCATCATTTTGCACGGACCACACCACGGCGCCCAGAAATCCACCAGCACGGGCAGTCCGGCTTTCCCGACATGGGCTGCAAAGGCGGCGCGATCCAGGGCAATGGGTTGACCCAGCAGCAGCAGCGCCTTGCAACGAGCGCAATGCGGCTGCTCCGCCAGGCGGGCCAGAGGCGTACGGACCAGGCTGTGGCACTGTGGACAGGCGACCAGAATAGAATCGGCAGCAGTGGCAGTGGCGGTGCTCATGTTCGCAGGTCCCCGGTTAGCGGCAACGGAGCTTGGGACGGCGCCCGACAATTTCAACCCGCCTTGTCGCTGGCGCGCATCGCCCCAATATGCACTGGCTCAACAGGGCTCTCATACCTCATGGAATACCGCGATTACTATCAGATGCTGGGCGTCTCCCGGACCGCGACAGCGGAGGAGATCAAGAAGGCCTACCGGCGGCTGGCGCGTAAATTCCACCCCGACGTCAGCAAGGAAGCCCACGCCGAACAGAAGTTCAAGGAAGTTCAGGAAGCGTATGAGGTCCTGAAGGACCCGGAGAAGCGCGCGGCCTATGACCAGCTGGGAAGCGAATGGAAAACCGGCCAGCAGTTCCGTCCCCCGCCGGACTGGGGCAGCGGCTTCGAATTTCGCGGCGGTCCGCGGCAGCGGGCCCGCGGCAGCGCGACCCAGCAGCAGCAGTTCGAGGACGCCGAAGGCTTCAGCGAGTTCTTCTCATCTTTGTTCGGCCAACGTGGCTTTGATGGCGGCGGGCCGTTCGCAGGCTCGGGCCAGCGCGCCGCGCGCGATCATCATGCCCGCGTCGACATCGACCTGGAGGAAGCCTATGCAGGCACGACACGGACCCTGGAGCTCAAGCGTCCGGAGTTGCGCCCCGATGGCACGCTCGAGTTGAAGACGCACACGGTGCGCGTGACCCTCCCCGCAGGGGTTACAGATGGACAGCTCATCCGCCTGCAAGGACAGGGAGAGCAGGCGGGCGGGGCAGGCCGCGCAGGGGATCTGTATCTCGAAGTACACATCCGTCCACACCGATTCTTTCAGCTGGATGGCCGCGATGTGACTCTGACACTGCCGGTGGCGCCCTGGGAGGCGGCACTCGGCGCTACCGTGACAGTCCCGACGCTCGGTGGTGCAGTGGACATGCATATTCCGGCGAACTCACAGACGGGCCAGAGACTGCGGCTGCGCGGGCGCGGACTCAAGAGTGCGACGGCCGGCGATCAATACATTCAGCTCAAAGTAGTGTTGCCGCCTGCTACCAGCGCACAGGCGCGCGAGTTGTACGAGCAGATGAAACAGCAACTTCCCTTCGAGCCTCGTGCGGAGCTCGCGCAGTGAACCCCGTGTCCAACACGGGCGACGTCCGGCTGCTGCAGGAAGGCGAGTGGCTCGACGTGGGCGATGTCTGCCGGCTGTGTGCCGTCGACCTGGATCTGGTCATCGAGTTCGTCGAGCTCGGCGTCATCCGCTCACGCGGGACCCAGCCGCTGCAATGGTGCGTGCCGGCGGACGCGATCAGCCGGCTACGCGTTGCGAGCCGGCTGATGCGCGATCTGGGGGTGAACGTGAGTGGTGCGGCACTCGCCATCGAGCTGTTGGAAAGCCGTCGCGAGCTGGAACGCCGCATCGAGCAGCTCGAGCGTCTCGCACAGGGCTCTCCCTGATCGCGGGCGGATCTACTGGCCGAAAGTATCCGGGTGATCTCTCAGCCAGGCCACCTCCGCAGCGGTGGGAGATCGTCCCAGTAACCCGTTGCGATGCGGGAAGCGCCCGAATTGCCGGATCATCTCGCGATGCGCGCGGGCATACGCGAGCGATTGTTCGAAGCTCGAACGTAACTCCGGCGGTGATTCGTTGACCAGCCGCTGGCAGGCGGCTACCGATTCGTCCTGCACGTCGAGCGATTCGGCGTGTTGCAAGGGCATGTAGAAGAACAACCGTTCAACCAGGTTGAGCGCCGCATCGGCAGCGGACTGCATGCCCTGCAGCGCATAGCGGAGCGCCTGCGCATCGTACGCAAACGCGCGGGCGGTGCCGCGATAGATCTGCCTGGGAAACTGGTCGAGCAGGATGATCAGACTCAGACAGCGGCGTGGACTGTCTGCCCAATGCGCCAGCTCTCCGCGCGTCGCCCGCTCGAGGAGGGCGGCGAAGCCCGTCCGCACGAGCTCGTCGCGGGCCTGCGCGCGCAGCGGATCGCGTTCGAACCACAGCTCCATCCGCCGGCTCAGCTCCTGCGCCCGCGAGGTCCTCTGCGCATGCCCGGGCCCTGAGCCGGTGAGTGACTTACCAAACCAGAACTCCCGCACACGCAGCGCCTCGTCCATGGGTCATTCCGATTTGATCTCATCCGCTTCGAACAGCTTCTCCAGCTGCTGTGCGGCTGCCAGCGAGGTGGCGAGGAACTTGGTCTCATCCTCCTTGACCGCATACTGCGAGTCGAGCGTAGCCTCGTCATGCTGGCGAAACCTGCGCACCGTCGCGCGCGCGCTGGTGCCGGACTCCCCGAGTGATTCCAGTACCGCGGCGGCCATCTCGAGACTCGAGGCAAACGTCTCGCGCACGATGTAGCGCACTCCCGCGTCGCGCAGCGCGAACACGTGCTGCCGATTGCGGGCGCGCGCGAAAATCCGCAGTCTCGGAAACTGCGCGCGCACCAGCTCCGCAGCGCGCACCGAAGCCTCGATGTCATCGACTGCGAGCACCAGAATCGCCGCGGTATCTGCGCCCGCGGCGCGCAGCAGCTCGAGGCGAGAGGCATCTCCGTAGTACACCTTGTTGCCGAAGCGGCGCACGAAGTCGACATGCGTCTGGTTGGAATCCAGAGCTGTGAAGGCAATGCTGCGGGCGCGCAGCACACGGGCGACGATCTGCCCGAAGCGTCCGAAGCCTGCGATGATCACGCGGTTGTCGCGTTCCTCGATGCCGTCGAAGGGACGCGGCGGGTCGGCTGTCCAGCGCGCGAGCACTGCTTCGTGGAGGATCAGCAACACTGGTCCGAGCATCATCGACAGCGTGACGGCCAGTACCAGCAGGTCGGCCACATCCGCCGCAATGATTCGCTCGCGGGCGGCGAGCGTGAACAGCACGAACGCAAACTCGCCGCCCGCCGGCAGAGTGAACCCCAGTCGCCATGCCGAGCGGCGGGTGCGGCCCGCCGAAAGCCCCAGCAGGGAGATCACCAGCGTCTTCAACAGCAGGAATGACGCGGTCACGGCCAGTACCGCGAGCGGCTCAGACTGCAGCAGTCCGAGATTCGCCGCCATTCCCACGGCGATGAAGAACAGCCCGAGCAGCAGTCCCTTGAAGGGCTCGAGGTCCGCCTCGAGCTCATGGCGGAACTCGCTGTCAGCGAGCAGTACGCCTGCGACGAAGGCTCCGAGTGACATCGACAGTCCTGCCTGTCTGGCGAGCAGCGCTGTCAGAATGACGGTAAGCAGCGCTGCGGCGGTGAACACCTCGGTGACCTTCAGCCGCGCCACCATGCGCAGGGCCGGACGCAACAACAGCCGGCCGCCGGCCACCATGGCAGCCATGATGACCATCAGTCGCACTACGGTGAGCGGACTGATGGAGCCGGCTGCAACACCGCTGGTGCCGCCCGGGTCCGCAGGCGGAGCGATGAGGGGCAGGGCCGCGAGCGCGGGCAGTACCGCCAGATCCTGGAAGAGCAGCATGCCGAAGGCGGCGCGGCCGTGCGGGGTGCTGAGCTGGCTGCGCTCGGCCAGCATCTGCAGCACCAGCGGCGTGGAGGAGAGCGACAGGCCGAAGCCGACCAGCAACGCAGGTCCGGCGGACAGGCCGCAGAGCCATGCCGCGGTACCCAGAACAACTGTGCACAGCAGAACCTGTGCCGGTCCCAGTACGAAGACGTTCCGGCGCATCACCCACAGGCGGGTGGGTTGCAACTCCAGGCCGATGATGAACAGCAGCAGTACGATGCCAAACTCGGCGAAGCTCGTCACCTGCGGCACGTCCTGGACGAGAGCGAGACCCCAGGGGCCGATGACCATGCCGGCCGCAACATAACCCAGGATCGAACTCAGCCGCAGCAGGCGGAACAGCGAGACGGCGACGACGGCCGCGCCCAGCAGCAGAGCAGTTTGTGAGAGCGTGATGGCCATGAGCGGATTCTGGCAGGAATCCGCCGCGGGCAGGGACGCCTTGAGTTCGGCCGCTGCCACCCCAAGGCTGCGCCGTATGTTGAACGAAATCGATGATAGCGATTCCGGCGCGCTCATCGCCGACCGGGGTGGCGATGCATCCGCAGCCGGTGCGCACGCAGCCGAGGCGGACAGCCACGAGCTCGATGCCTACTCCAGGGCTGTGGTCGGCGCAGTCGAGCAGGTGGGGCCCGCAGTGGTCAGCATTTATGTCGGCTCGGGGAATGACGCGGTGCGCGGGCGCGCCGCTGCGGGCTCGGGTGTGGTGGTAACACCCGACGGCTACATTCTCACGAACGAGCATGTCGTGCAGTCATCGCCCGCCGTGCGCGTGAGTTTCGTGGATGGTCGTAGCGTCGCGGCCACGGTCGTGGGGCGCGATCCGCCGACGGATCTCGCTGTGCTGCGTGCGCAGGCGACCGCGTTGCCCTACGCCGGGTTGGTCAACGAGCAACCGTTGCGCGTCGGACAGCTCGCCATCGCGGTCGGCAATCCTCTGGGTTTCGAGTCGACGGTATCGGCGGGTGTGATCAGCGCCTTGGGTCGCTCATTGCGCAGCCGTCACGGGCGGCTGATCGATGGCATCGTGCAGCACACCGCGGCTCTGAATCCGGGCAATTCGGGGGGTCCGCTGGTTGACTCGCGCGGTCGGGTGGTCGGCGTGAATACCGCGATCATTGCGATGGCGCAGGGTATTGGTTTCGCCATTCCGGCGACGACGGCTCAATGGGTGCTGACTGAGATCCTGACGCAGGGGCATGTCAGACGAGCTTTTCTCGGGGTAACCGTGCGCGATCGACCGCTCGATCTGCGCCTGGTACGCGCGCTGGGGCTGCAGGTCCGCAGGGCGGTGGAAGTGGCGGCACGGGATTCTCAGGGGCCGGCTGCGCGCAGCGAGCTGCGTGTCGGAGACCTGATCGTGGGCGTCAACGACGTACCCGTTGATGGGATCGATGCATTGCACCTGCAACTGGGTCGCTGGCCCGTCGGCGCCGAGCTGACGCTCAATGTGGTGCGGCGGGTGCAAAGCCTGAAAGTGGCTGTGGTGCCGCGCGCAGCGGCGACTGATCCGCGCAGCGGCGACTGATCCGCGCAGGGATGCCGACCTGCTGTTCTGTTATCACTACATTCCCATTCGTGCGGGCAGCGGGGCCGCGCGACTATTGAAAGCGCAGTTCCGACCGGTATGATTCGGTCATTAGTGTGTAGGTAAGACAGGCGACTGCCGCTCCGGGCCACCCCAACCCCAACCCCGAGCGATCTCGACTGCCGGCCCCGCGGGCGCAACCCGGAACGGTGCCTCCGACCGCAGCAAATTTTTCGTTGATCCGCATCGCACCGTAGCCGCAGCGACGGCTTGCTACGCCTCATCGGGCAGGATCGGGGCGTGGCTGGGCTCGCGCCGGCTGCCGCTGCGGCGCGGGCGGTTTCCTGTCGATGGCCAATCAGCCTCGAGGCACGAACTCATGCGTGGCGCCGATACCGGTCTGTACAGAGACGCTTACGAACGCGACAGCTGCGGGTTCGGGCTCATTGCCAATCTGGATGACCAGCCGAGCCATTGGCTCGTACAGACGGCAATGATCTCGCTGAACCGGCTGACACATCGCGGCGCGGTGGCGACGGACGGCAAGACGGGCGACGGCTGTGGTCTTTTGCTGAAGAAGCCCGAGGTGTTCCTGCGCGCGGTGGCCAGCGAAGCGGGCATCCGTTTGGCCGATCACTTTGCCTCGGGGCTGATCTTCCTGAATCGCGATGCAGCCCTGGCGCAGAACGCGCGCGAGGCGCTCGCGGCGCAGTTGCAGCGGCAGGGCCTGGAGGTGGCCGGCTGGCGTCGTGTCCCCGTGAACCCCGATGCCTGCGGTCCGCAGGCGCTGAAGACAATGCCGCAGATCGAGCAGATCTACGTGAACTGCAACCTGCCCGATCACGATGAGGCCTCGTTCAATCGCAAGCTTTATATGGCGCGCCGTCATGCGGAGCTGGCGCTGCAGGCCGATCCGGCGTTCTACGTGCCGAGCCTGTCAGCGAGCACGATCACCTTCAAGGGCATGGTCATGCCGGAGTTCCTGGCGCAATTCTACCGCGACCTGCAGGACCCGCGGCTCGAGACCTCCGTGGCGGTGTTCCATCAGCGCTTCTCGACCAACACTCTGCCGCAGTGGCGGCTGGCACATCCCTACAGGTACCTTGCGCACAACGGGGAAATCAACACCGTGCAGGGCAATCGGAACTGGGCGGTGGCGCGCGGCCCGTTGTTCCGCTCGCCATTGCTGCCGCAGCTATCGGAAGTGCAGCCCCTGGTCTCGCTGGCGGGATCGGATTCGCAGAGCCTGGATAACATGCTCGAGGTTCTGCTGATGGGCGGCCTGGATCCCTTGCATGCGATGCGCCTGCTCATGCCGCCCGCCTGGCACGGTTTGGATTCGATCGATGCCGATCTGCGGGCGTTCTACGAGTACTACTCAGTGCACATGGAGCCGTGGGACGGACCGGCAGGTATCGTCCTGACCGACGGCCGCTATGCGCTGTGCACGCTGGACCGCAACGGCCTGCGCCCGGCCCGCTTCGTCATCACGCGCAACCGCTTGCTGACCATTGCGTCTGAGACGGGAGTGTGGGACTACGCGCCCGAGGACATCGTGCGCAAGGGCAAGCTCGGCCCCGGCGACATGATTGCGCTCGATCTGCAGACCGGCACGCTGCTGGAATCGACGGACATCGATCTGATACTGAAATCGCGCCATCCCTACAAGACCTGGCTCAAGAAGGGCGTGCGCTACCTCGAGACCGATCTGGTGGACCCGCGGCTGGCGGCCGAACCGATGGACCGCGATACGCTGTCGTTGTTTCAGAAGATGTTCAACGTCAGTTCGGAGGAGCGCGACGAAGTCATCCGCGTGCTCGCCGAGGATGAGAGCGAGGCGGTCGGTTCGATGGGCGATGACACGCCCATGCCGGTGTTATCCCACAAGCTGCGCTCGCTGTACGACTACTTCCGCCAGCAGTTTGCGCAGGTCACCAATCCACCGATCGATCCGCTGCGCGAGTCCATCGTGATGTCGCTGCAGACTCAGATCGGACCGGAGTGCAATGTGTTCGTGCCGGCACCGGAGCACGCGCGCCAGATCGTGCTCGGCTCGCCGATTCTCTCGCAGCGCAAGCTGCGGCAGATTCTGGGGCTGAAAGAGGTGACGCACGAGTTCATCGATCTGCAGTACGACCCCGCGGAGGGACTGAAGGCCGCCATCATGCGCATGTGCCGCCAGGCCGAGCACGCCGTGGGCGAGGGCAAGCTCGTACTGTTGCTTTCCGACCGATACCTGGTGCACGGCAGGCTGCCGGCGCACGCGCTGCTGGTTACCGGGGCGGTACATCAGCACCTGGTACGCGCCGGCCTGCGCTGCAAGTGCAATCTTTTGGTTGAGACCGGTACTGCGCGCGATCCGCATCACTTTGCCTGCCTGATCGGCTACGGCGCGACCGCCGTGTATCCCTACATGGCCTACCAGGTGCTGTTCGAGATGATGCGCAAGGGGCGCGTTAAGCTCGATTTTGCCACGCGCCTGGAGCTCGGTCGCAGCTACCGCGCGGGCCTGCGCAAGGGCCTGTTCAAAATCATGTCCAAGATGGGTATCTCCACCATCGCCAGCTACCGCAGCTCCCAGCTGTTCGAGATCGTCGGGCTTGGTGATGAGGTGGTGAACCTCTGCTTCACCGGTACCGAGAGTCGCGTGCAGGGCGCAGACTTCAGCGATCTCGAAGCTGACGGCCAGCAACTCGCCGCGCGGGCCTGGAATCCGCGCGAGCCCATCGATCAGGGCGGGCTGCTGAAGTACGTGCACGGCGGCGAATACCACATGTACAACCCGGACGTGGTAGCCACGCTGCAGGCAGCCGTAACGAGCGGCGACTACGCGCAGTACCAGGTATATGCGCAGCTCGTGAACGGCCGGCCGCCTGCCACTTTCCGCGACCTGTTGGCACTGCGCGCCGGCACGAGCCCCGTGCCGCTGGATGAGGTCGAGCCCATCGAGTCGATCCTGGCGCGTTTCGACAGCGCCGGCATGTCCCTTGGCGCCCTTTCACCCGAGGCGCACGAGGCACTCGCGACCGCCATGAACCGGCTGGGCGCCCGTTCCAACTCCGGGGAAGGTGGTGAAGACCCGGCGCGCTATCGCACGGAGCGCAACTCCCGGATCAAGCAGGTCGCCTCCGGGCGCTTCGGTGTCACCCCGGAGTACCTGATCAATGCCGAAGTGCTGCAGATCAAGGTCGCCCAGGGCGCCAAGCCCGGCGAGGGCGGGCAGCTGCCGGGGCACAAGGTAAATGACATGATCGCCTCGCTGCGCTTTGCGCGTCCCGGCGTGGGTCTCATCTCGCCACCGCCGCATCATGACATCTATTCCATCGAGGACCTGGCGCAGTTGATCTTCGATCTCAAGCAGGTGAATCCGCAGGCGCTGGTGTCGGTGAAGCTGGTAGCCGAACCGGGCGTGGGGACCGTAGCGGCGGGTGTGGCGAAGGCCTATGCCGACCTCATCACCATCTCGGGCTATGACGGAGGTACGGGCGCGAGTCCGCTGTCTTCGATCAAGTACGCTGGCACGCCGTGGGAGCTGGGATTGGCCGAGACCCACCAGACTTTGCGTCTGAACGAGCTGCGGCAGCGAGTCCGGCTGCAGACGGACGGGGGCCTCAAGACGGGGTTGGATGTCATCAAGGCCGCGATCATTGGTGCGGAGAGTTTCGGCTTTGGCACCGCGCCCATGGTGGCGCTCGGCTGCAAGTACCTGCGCATCTGTCATCTCAACAACTGCGCCACCGGGGTGGCAACTCAACACAACGTGTTGCGATCGAAGTATTTCATCGGTCTGCCTGAGATGGTGATGAACTATTTCCGCTTCGTCGCCAGCGAGGTGCGGGAGCTGCTCGCAGGCCTGGGCGTGCGCCGGCTGCAGGATCTGATCGGCCACACCGAATACCTGCAGGCGCTTCCCGGGGATACGGCCCGCCAGCGCAAGCTCGATCTCGCACCGATCCTCTCGAGCGCCGGCCTTGCGGCCGATGCGCCGCAGTACTGCGGCACAGCCTCGAATGCTCCGGCCGACAAGGGCGAGCTCGCCGAGCGCATGCTCGAGGACATGTTGCCGGCGATCGCCGGCAAGCTGGGCGGACAGTGGCAATACGCCGTACGCAACTATCACCGCTCGCTCGGTGCCCGCATCTCCGGCGAGATCGCGCGCCGCTGGGGCAATTACGGCATGGAGGATGCCCCGCTCACGGTGCGCCTGCGCGGCAACATCGGCCAGAGTTTCGGTGTGTGGAACGCAGGCGGATTGCACCTGTATCTGGAGGGGGATGCCAACGACTACGTGGGCAAGGGCATGGCTGCGGGCAAGATCGTGCTGCGTCATCCGCGCGAGGCGCGCTTCCGGCCGCAGGAAACCATCATCATGGGCAACACCTGTCTGTATGGGGCCACCGGCGGGCAGTTGTTTGCGGCCGGCGTCGCCGGCGAGCGCTTTGCCGTGCGCAATTCCGGCGCCACCGCGGTCATCGAGGGGGCTGGCGATCATTGCTGCGAGTACATGACGGGCGGCGTGGTCTGTGTGCTCGGACGCACCGGAGTCAACTTCGGGGCGGGCTTTACCGGCGGTTTCGCCTACGTACTGGACCTGCAGCGCGATTTCGTGGATCGCTACAACCATGAGCTGATCGACATCAGTCGGATCCACGCCGAATCCATGCAGTCGCATCTGCAACATCTCGAGGGGCTGATCGAGCAGCACGTCGCCGAGACGCATTCCGCCTGGGCGCAGGAGATCCTCAATGACCTGCGTACCTACATCGGCAAGTTCTGGGTCGTGAAGCCGAAGGCGGCTTCCATCGATTCGCTCATTGAGAATCTCCGGCGCGCGGCCTGATGGCAGACAAGAATCTCCAGTTCCTCGATATCCCGCGGGCGGATCCCGTCAAGTTGCCCGTGGAGGTCCGCATCGCCAGCTTCGGCGAGATCTATGCGCAGTATGAACCGCAGGCAGCTGCGCAGCAGGCCGGCCGCTGCATCGCATGCGGCAACCCGTTCTGCGAATGGAAATGCCCGGTTCATAACTACATTCCCAACTGGCTGAAGCTCATCCAGGAAGGCAACCTGTTCGAGGCCGCCGAGCTGTCTCACAAGACCAACTCGCTGCCCGAGGTGTGCGGCCGCATCTGCCCTCAGGACCGGCTGTGCGAGGGGGCCTGTACGCTCAATGATGGGCTCGGCGCCGTGACCATCGGTTCCATCGAGAAATACATCACCGATGAAGCTTTCCGGCGCGGCTGGCGGCCCGACATGTCCAACGTGCGCCCGAGCGGCAAACGTGTGGCGGTGATCGGTGCCGGCCCGGCCGGGCTCGGGTGCGCTGACATTCTCGTGCGCAACGGCGTAACCCCGGTCGTGTTTGATCGCTACAGCCGCGTCGGCGGCCTGCTCACCTTTGGCATCCCGCCCTTCAAGCTCGACAAACAGGTCGTGGAGACACGTCGCGAAGTGATGCAGGGTATGGGAGTCGAGTTCCGGCTCGGCATCGAGGTCGGCCGCGACCTGTCCTTCGCATCCCTGCTGGATGAGTTTGACGCGGTGTTCCTCGGCATGGGCACCTACACTTGCGTGAAGGGCGGCTTTCCCGGCGAGGATCTGCCCGGGGTGTACGAAGCGCTGCCGTTTCTGATCGCCAACATCAATCATGAGTTGGATCTGCCCGGCAGCGAGGCGCACTGGGTGAATCTGCGGGGCCGGCGCGTCGTGGTCCTGGGCGGGGGCGACACCGGCATGGACTGCAATCGCACGGCCATCCGTCAGGGTGCGGAATCGGTCACCTGCACCTATCGACGCGACGCGCTCAACATGCCTGGCTCGCGCCGTGACTACCGCAACAGCAAGGAAGAGGGTGTGGAGTTTCTGTTCAACCAGCAGCCGATAGAGATCGTTGGCTCCGAACAGGTCGAGGGCGTCAAGCTCGTTGCGACCACCCTGGGGCCGCCCGATGCCCGCGGTCGCCGGGTTCCTGAACCCGTGCCCGGTTCGGAGCACGTGCTGCCCGCCGATGCGGTGATCATCGCGTTCGGGTTTCTCCCCAGCCCGCCGGAATGGTTCTCGCAGCACGACATCCGGTTGCATCCCAGCGGTCGGGTGCGCGTCTCAGCGGCGCAGGCGACGCCCTACCAGACGACTAACCCGAAAGTATTTGCCGGCGGGGACATGGTTCGCGGCTCCGATCTGGTCGTGACAGCGGTGTTCGAAGGCCGCGAGGCCGCGCGAGGCATCCTTGGTTACCTCGGGGTGGGCTGAGCGCACCCAAGAAAAAGGCCCCACCGGAGGGGCGGGGCCAGTAGATGTCTCCCGTCAATGACTCGGTGAATCGCTGTCAGCCTACGGTCGCGTGCGGGCTTTATTCAAAGTGAACGTCGCCCTAGCCGCGCTCAGCGTCGTCACGAGCATTTGTCAGGGCTGAAACGGTGGTGCGTCTGGCTCCGGCCGAATCTTCAAGGCCCGCATGTCCGTGCATGCGCTTTCCGTCTGCGACAACCGCAAAAAGTTCGTGGTCGCCTTCCCATGCCCGCGTCGATTACCCGAGTTTTCTGCTCTTATCCGGACTCCCCTCGTTGTGCACAATTCGCATCAGTGTAACCGGCGCGCTGTCGGCTGCTCTGCCGGTGGCGCTGCCTTAACGGTAATTTCCTTGCACAACACGAACTTACCGCAACGTTCGCATCTTTGACCACTGCAGTGTAGCGCGCCGGCGTGATATTTCCATGTCGTATTTAACAGACAGCAGTTTTTTTGCGTGCCGGTCAGCGACCCGTAGATGCCTGGGTGCGCCCCCCACGCGGGAGCCAGGGAATCCGCCAGCATTTTATAGCGGCTGCTCGGCTTGGGGAGCGAGCAGCGGCAGGCGCACGCTGAAACGCGCGCCGTCCCCGCCAGGCAAGCTGGCCGCGGAGGCTTCGCCCTCATGGAACTGCGCGATGAGGCGCACGATGTACAGGCCGAGGCCGAAGTGCGGCCGGCTGTCGCTGCCGGAGCGGGACTGCCAGAGCGATTCGAACAGCCGTTCCTGGCTTTCGCTCGACAGGGCCGGGCCAGGATTATCGACCTCGAGAATGGCGGCCTCGGCCGCCGTCCGCAGGCGCACGGTGATGCTCGACTGCGGGGGACTGAAATCGACCGCGTTGTCGATGAGCTTATCGAGCATCTGCACGATGAGATCCGGCGCGCCGTTCAGCCATACGGAGCTGGCCGGCAGCTGCGTCACGAACTGCCGCTGCGCAAAGGCTGTACGGTACGCCGCGACGGCCGACTCGATCACCGGCACCACATCGAAGCGCATACGCTCGGCACTGCCGATCGCTTCCTCGACACGCATCGCTGCGCCCATGGCCAGCAGAATGGCGTTGAGCCTCTCGGTGCCTTCGCGGGCGCGCTCGAGATATGCCGCGGCCGGGGCGGGCAGCCCCTCGGATTCGAGATTCTCCAGCGACGAGCGCACGATCGTGAGCGGCGTGCGAATCTCGTGCGCCAGCTTTCCAGCCAGGGTGCGCAGATAGCTGGTGTACTCATTGAGCCGTCCGAGCAGCGTCGCAAAACCGCGCGCCACGTCGCCCAGCTCATCGCGCGCCTGAGTCTCCGGGAACGTGGTCACCAGCCCCTCGCGCGTCAAGGCACTTTCACTCGCCGCGCGCAGGCGCGACAAGCGCAACGCCAGTCGTGCCGCGAACAGCAAGATCGCGATGACTGCGATCGCACTGATGGTGACCGTCAGATTCAACATGCGGGCGAGCGCCCGGTCGCGCAGTGTCAGCCAGCGGCGCTCGCTCTGAGCGACGTGCAGCATCCCGATCACTGCGTGCGCATCGCGATCAGTGATCGCTGCCGCGGCTTCGATCACGCGCGGCGCCACATTGCGGTCGACCAGCCGCCGATACAGGCTCGTCAAAATGCCCGGCTCGGCGGCCAGCTCGTTAGAGCCTGCCAGCTGATCGACGCGCGCCAGCAGACGCTCATCGGCGCTGGTGACGGAGAGTCGCATGCCCGGCTGGATGAACTGGCCAAGATAGGCGCTGAGCTGGGGAGAGGCGGTGATGAGGCGGCCCACTGCGCCCAGGTCATCCACTCGCAGGCTGCCGAAACTCAGCGCGGGGCCGCCGCGCTGCTCGCGGTCATCCACCAGCACCCCGAAATGCTGACCTAACATCGAAAGCGGCAGGCGCAGCTCCGCCCGGTAGCCGTCCGGGCTGAGCTGCCACGCGCCGCTGATGCGAGGCTCCGCGACCGCTATTTTCTGCGCGAATTCACCGCTGCCGATACTGCGGGCCACGAGAGTGCCGAAGCCCGGCGCCCCGAGGAATACCTGGTGCTGCGCACCCTCCGGGGTATCGAAACCGAGCCAGATGCGATCGCCCGCCGCAGCCGGATCGAGGGGATTGCCACCGGCTGCATCGAACACGACCCGCGGCTCGTGTACCACGAGTTGCACAAACAGCATGCGTCCGTAGACGCCGCAGAGAATGCCGACCCGGCGCGGGCCATTGGTGAAGTAGCGCCAGGCACTGCTCTGTTGTGGCCATTCATCCACGTAGCCATCGATGAACGGCGCTGACGGCAGTACCACCGTGTACAGATCGTAGGCATTGGCCGCCGCTGCAACTAGAGGCGACGCGCTGGTTTCCTCATCATCCGCGGCGGGCTGCGGAGCCTCTCGATACAGCAGATCACGCCGCCCGCGCAACGAAGCTGCCATCGTCTCGGCGATCGCCAGCAATGAGTCATGCTCTGCCTCACGCAGTGCGCTCTCCATCTCGCGCGCGTAGTTGCATCCCGCCCAGGGCAGAACGAGCGTCGCAAGCCCGAGCAGCAACAGCCGGAAGCGCAGCGACATCATGCCGCTCAGGAACCGCTGTCGACCCAGCGGTAACCCATGCCGTAGACCGTCTGGACGCCATCGAAGGTCGGGTCGATGCTCTGGAACTTGCGACGGATGCGCTTGATATGCGAGGTGATGGTGTTGTCATCGAGTACTACGTTGGCGGCATCCATCAGTTGCCGCCGGTTCTTGACATGGCCGGGATGCCGGGCGAGCGCGTACACGATCCAGAACTCGGTGAGAGACAGCAGTACCACCTGACTCTGCCATTCGACCTGCATGCGATCGGCGTCCAGGCTCAGAGCTCCACGCCGGATCATTTGCGTCGTCTCGGCGGGCCGGCGCAGTGCGTCGATGCGCCGGAACAGCGCGTTGATACGGGCCGTCAGATGCGCAAGGCTCAGGTCCTTGGTGAGAAAGTCGTCCGCACCGAGCCGCAATCCCGATACCGCATCCAACTCACTGTCGCGCGCCGTCAGAAAGATGATCGGCAGCTCCGCGGACAGCGCACGCAGCTGGCGGCACAGCTCGAAGCCTCCCTCGGGCTCATCCTCGAGCGAGATATCGATGACCGCGAGATCGGGCAGTCGCGCAGTGAACGCGCTCATGGCCTGAGCGCGGTTGGCATAACAACGCACGGCATAGCCTTCGCGCGCGAAGGCTGCCGCATAGTTATCGCGGATCGCGGGCTCGTCCTCGACGATGGCTACCGTGCGCTTCATGGTGCGCGCCGCGCGGCCGCTCAGAACGCGTTATGGCCGGTGAGCTCGCGTCCGATCGTGAGCTGGTGAATGGTCTCGGTGCCTTCGTAGGTGATGACACTCTCGAGATTCAGCATATGGCGGATGGGTACGTACTCGGCACTGATGCCCGCACCACCCAACATGTCGCGCGCATCGCGGGCGATGTCGAGCGCCATGCGGCAGTTGTTCCACTTGGCGAGCGAGACCTGTGACGGAGTCATGCGACCGGAATCCTTCAGGCGACCGAGTTGCACTGCCAGCAGCTGCGCGGTGGTGATCTGACGGCTCATCTCGGCAAGCCGGACCTGTATGGACTGGTTCTGCGCCAGTGGGCGCCCAAACAGCTCGCGCGTCGCGGTGTAATCGAGCAGCTGCGCGAGACAAGCCTGCGCGGCGCCGATGACGCCCCAGGAGATTCCGTAGCGCGCCTGCGTGAGGCAGGACAGCGGCCCCTTCAGCCCCGTGACCCCTGGCAGTACGTTCTGCTGTGGTACGACTACATTGTCGAAAAACAACCCAGCCGTCACCGAAGCCCGCAGCGAGAATTTATGCTCGATCTCACGGGCGGCGAAGCCCTGCATTTCCCTGTCGACGAGAAAGCCGCGTATACCCTCGTCGGTCATCGCCCACACGACGGCGACATCGGCGATGGCGCCGTTGGTGATCCACATCTTGGCACCATTCAGCACCCAATCCGTGCCACGCTGCTTCGCATGGGTCTTCATGTTGGCGGGGTCGGACCCGCCGTGCGGCTCCGTCAGTCCGAAGCAGCCGATGAGCTCGCCGCGTGCCATGCGGGGCAGGTAGCGCTGCCGTTGCTCTTCGGAGCCGAAAGCATGGATGGGATACATGCACAGCGAGGATTGCACCGACACGAAGCTGCGCACCCCAGAGTCACCGCGCTCCAGCTCCTGACAGATGAGGCCGTAGCAGATCGCATTCAGTCCGGCACATTCGTAGCCTTCCAGCGAGGAGCCGAGCAGTCCGAG
Organism: uncultured Pseudomonadota bacterium; assembly: GCA_963839055.1. Taxonomy (GTDB): domain Bacteria; phylum Pseudomonadota; class Gammaproteobacteria; order Steroidobacterales; family Steroidobacteraceae; genus 13-2-20CM-66-19. Next base: position 1,064,005 of record CAWITP010000001.1, read on the forward strand.
GGCGGCGAGCTCGGGGATCAGCTCGCGCGGGAATCGATGTTCCTCGAAGCACTTCTGGATGATCGGTAACACCTTGCCATCCACCAGGCGCGCCACGGAGTCCTGCACCATGCGTTCGTCCTCGGCCAGCATGCTGCGGACGTCGTATAAATCGAGGGGATTCAAGGCGCCAACCGAGCTCTTGGCCACGAGTGCTCTCCGGGAAAGGGCAGGCATCATAAACCATGCCCAGCCCCGGGCGGGACTGCCACAGCATGCGCCCCGGGGCGTGCGCCCCGGGAACCACTGGCGGCGCGCTACTGCGGTCCGGCTCCTTCCACCTGGCCCTCGCCCTCGATCTTGACGTCGCCCGGATTGCTGATGACGAACATCACGACCCGGCGGTTCGTGCGGCGGCCCGCGGCTGTTGCGTTGCTCGTGATCGGCTGACTTTGGCCATAACCCTTGGTGATGAGCTGCTCGGGGTTGACGCCGCTGCTGACGAGGTAACTGCGTACCGCATCGGCGCGTCGCTGCGACAGCTTGAGATTGTAAGGCGGGGTACCGGTGCTGTCGGTGTGCCCCTGAATCTCCACTTTCAATCGCGGATGTTTCTTCAGCCCGGCGGCTATCGTATCAAGCGCACCATGCGAGTCCACCGTCAGTTCCGCGGAGTTGGTCTCGAACGTGACACCTTCGAGGGTAATGGAACCCTTCAAAGGACAACCCACCGCATCCACCTGCACGCCGCGCGGCGTATCCGGGCACTGATCGATGTTGTCAGGGACGCCATCGCCGTCACTGTCGGGCGGGGGCGCAGGGGCCGCGGCGGGCGCCGGGGCCGGAGCGGCCTCAGGCGGCGGGGGCGGTGGCGGAGGTGCCGGCGGGGCTGCCGACTTTGGGCTGCCGCCGAAGGCGAACTGGAAGCCCACGAACCCGATGTAGTCAATCAGGTGATTGCCATGCCCGGGATCGTCGAAGCGAGCCTTCACCTCAGGACGCAGCGAAAACGCGCTGCTGTCGTCGGCGCTGCGCCAGAGGTTGAAATAGGCGCCGACTCCGGCCTGCGCCATCAGCTTGGTGCTGTTGGTCAGCGGGTTGCCGGGCACCAGGTTGTTGGTTTCTGCACCGGCGCCGACCGTCAGATAGGGCGCAAACAGTCCGCCACGGTTGAGAATACCTAACACATCGAGGCCATAACCATACGTGTCCAGATGGCTGCGGCCGCGGCCGTCATCTACGCGGGCACCGTTGAAGCTGAGCTCGGCGTTGATGAACGGCCCCAGCTCACGACCGAGCGCGACGCCATAAAGCCAATCGTTGTGCCGCAGGTCGCGGTGATAGTCAGGCACGATAGCGCCGATTTCCGGCGTGACGTACCACTCGTCCCCAGGCTGTGTGCAGGCCAGTGCCGGCGCCAGCGCAGTCCATATCAGCAAGATTCCCTTGCGCATCATTCATTCCTCCAGGTTTTGCAACTGCGGCTTGACGGGACGTTGTGAGTCAACAACAAACAAGACCGGGGCCGCTGCCGCTCTGAGAACGAGGGCTTGCCATGAAAGTTCCGGCTTTGGCGCAAAGGCCACAGTGGCTGCGAAAACATGCACGGCGCAAAACTAACCTGAAGAAAATTCAGATGCGTCAGTGGAGACCTGGAGGGTGCGCGCCGCGAACAACCGGCAACATGAGCGGCAGAAACAGCGAGGCCCGGTGCCTGCGCAGGCACTGGGCCCCATACTTCAACACGAACGGCGCGGCAGCCGGTGCTCAGGCCGCTGCGGGCACCATGAAGCCGCGCAGCTTACCCAACGCGTTGGATTCGATCTGCCGAATGCGCTCCGCCGAGACGCCGTACTTGTCCGCGAGCTCGTGCAGTGTCGCCTTGTCCTCGGCCATCCAGCGCCGCTGCAGAATGTCGCGGCTGCGCTCGTCCAGGCGCTGCAACGCCTGCTGCAACCGGTCCGCAGAGTCCGATTCCCACTCCGCGTTCTCGACCCGCTCGGCCGGATCAGAGTCCGCCGCCGGCAGATAGGCCGCGGGGCTGTAGACTTCATCCTCATCCGACTCCGGTGTTGGATCGAATGACATGTCGCGCGCGGCGAGTCGCTTCTCCATCTCGGTGACTTCACCGGGGCTGACACCCAGATCGCGCGCCACAGCTGCCGTCTCTTCCGCCGACAGCCACGCCAGGTTCTTCTTCAGGCGCCGCAGATTGAAAAACAGCTTGCGCTGCGCTTTGGTCGTGGCGATCTTCACCAGCCGCCAGTTGCGCAGTACGTACTCGTGAATCTCGGCGCGAATCCAGTGCACGGCAAAGGACACCAGCCGCACGTTCACGGTCGGGTCGAAGCGCTTGACGGCCTTCATCAGGCCGACGTTGCCTTCCTGGACGAGATCGCCCATGGGGAGGCCGTAACCGCTGTAGCCACGGGCGATGTGCACGACGAAGCGCAGGTGCGAGAGCACGAGCTCGCGCGCGGCTTCGAGGTCATTCTCGCGGCGAAAACGGTCCGCCAGCTCCCGCTCCTGCTCGCGGCTGAGAACCGGAATACGGCTTACCCGGTCCAAATAGGCATCCAGGCTGCCCAGCGGACCGGAAAGAGCCAAGTCATTGTTTCGGGCGACGATTGCGGTACCTGCGGTCATTGAGTCTCCCAAGGTTTGGCCCATATATTAGCACTCGAGCAATTAGAGTGCTAAAGGCTGCGGAAGTTCCGCGGCCGGGGTACCGGTCAAGCCTTGAGAAACAAGAGCTTAGGCCCAAGCCCAGGAGGGGGAGGAGAAATTCCTCAGTCTTGCCGAACGACTGGCCGGCCTGCCGGTTCCAGTCCGAGGCTATTGTGCCCAAGTTTGCCGCGCGGGGAATCGTGCTGTCCGGATAGGCGGCCCTCCTCCTTTTGGGTGCTCAAGCCCGGGGTTCAATACGGTGCAGATGACGCTGGGCCGAAATCCAGGCGCCTGCCCAACCCAGCACCAGGCTGGCCGCGAACAACGCCCCCACGTCGCTCGGGGTGAGCCCCTGGAAGCTGAAGTGGCTGCCATAGAGCTGCGCCAGCGTGGCCACGGGGCGCTGCAGGATCATTATTCCGATTTCGAGCAGCACGCAGCCCACTACAGCGCCACCCAGACCGTAGAGGATGCCGGTATAGATGAAAGGACGGCGCACGAAGGCATTCGAGCCGCCCACGAGCTTCGTGACCTCGATCTCCTCGCGACGGTTGAGAATCTCCAGTCGGATCGTATTGCCGATCACCGCGAGGATGCCGGCGCCGAGCACGACTGCGGCAATGCTCAGCAGCCGCCCCAGCAGCGACAGAATGGCGTTGAACCGGGCCACCCATTCGGTATCCACCTGGACCACATCGACCTCGGGCCAGGCCGCGAAATACCGCTTCAAGTTCTCCACGGCGACGGCCGTGCGCGCCCCTTCGCGCGGCTGTACGCGCAACATAGCGGGCAGCGGATTCTGCTGCAGCGCCTGCAAGGCGGCCCCGAAGCCGGAGTAACTACGGAATTCCTCCAACGCCTGGTCAGCGCTGATCAGCGTTACGTTCGCCACTTCCGGACGGGCACGGGCGTTGCTCTCCAGCTGCCGCGCCTTGACCAGCGGCACGTCCGGTTTGAGATAAACCGAGAGATCGACCGCATTGTGCAACCCCCCGGTCGCCTGCTGCGCGTTGGTAACGAGGAGTTTGAGGGCCATCGGCAGCGCTAGCGCCAGTCCGATGACGAGCAGGGTGAGCGCCGTGGCCAAGGGATTGCGGGCCAGCCTTCCGAACGAGCCCAACAGGGCTTGCAGGTGCCTTGCTCCCACGAGTGCCGCTCAACGCACCGCGATCACACTGGGCAACGAATCGTCTGCGGCGCCGACGACCTCGCCGCCTTCCAACACGATCTCGCGTTGCCCGAATTCGTGCACCACGTGCAGATCGTGGGTAGCGATCACCACGGTCACCCCTACATCCTGAAAGCGCCGGAACAGCCGCATGATCTCGAGCGCGAGATCCGGATCGAGATTGCCGGTAGGCTCATCGGCGATCAACAACGGCGGTTTGCTGACGACGGCACGGGCGATGCCGACGCGCTGCTGCTCACCAACCGACAGCTCGATGGGCAGCATGCGCTCGCGGCCGAGAAGTCCGACCTGGTCGAGCGCCGCACGTACCCGCTTGTCGACCTCCTTGAGGCTGGCGCCGGCCACCACCAGCGGCAAGGCTACGTTGTCGAACACCGGCCGGTCCGCGAGCAGCCGATGATCCTGGAATACCATCCCGATCTGCCGCCGGAAAGCCGGAACGTAGCGCGACTTGAGTGTCGAGGTATTGTTGCCGCCCACGAGCACTGTGCCGCGCGTCGGTCGCTCCAGCAGTGCGATCAGCTTCAATACGGTGCTCTTGCCCGCGCCCGAGCGTCCGGTGAGAAACACCATCTCGCCGTTGTGTATCTGGAAGGACACCTTGGTCAGCGCGTCGCGGCCGTTCGGGTAGCGCTTGCTGACATGGTCGAACGCGATCACGGTTTGGGCCCGTCCACCAGCGCCGCGGCAAAGGCTTGAGCGTCGAACTCGCCAAAGTCCTCCGCCTGCTCGCCAATGCCGATGAAGCGGATCGGCAGGCCCAGGCGGCGTGCAATTGCGACCACGATGCCCCCCTTGGCAGTGCCGTCCAGCTTGGTCAACACCAGTCCGGTGACACCGACGGCTTCGTGGAACTGAATGGCCTGCGCCAACGCGTTCTGGCCCTGGTTGGCATCGAGCACCAGCAGCACCTCGTGCGGCGCGGCCGGATCGACCCGCTGTATGACGCGCTTGACTTTCTTCAGCTCCTCCATCAGGTGCGACTGACTGTGCAGCCGGCCGGCCGTGTCCGCCAGCAGCACATCGACCTGGCGCGATTTCGCGGACTGCAGAGCATCGAACACCACGGCTCCGGGATCGGCCCCGGCCTGCTGGGCGGCGAATTGCGAACCGGAGCGCTCAGCCCACACCCCGAGCTGCTCGATGGCCGCGGCCCGGAAGGTATCCCCGGCTGCCAGCATCACGCGTTCGCCGGCATCGCTCAGGCGGCGCGCGAGCTTGCCAATGGTCGTGGTCTTGCCCGAACCGTTCACACCGACCACCAGAATCACGAATGGCTGGCGGCTGCCGTCGACGATCAGCGGCTGTGCACAGGGTGCCAGGATCTCGGCGATGGCGGCGCGCAGCGCCACGATAAGGGCGGCCACATCCTGCAGCTCGTTGCGTGCGACGCGCTTCTGCAGCAGGCCGAGGATGTGCTCCGTAGCTTCCAGGCCCACGTCGGCGCTCAGCAGGCGGGTCTCCAGCTCCTCCAGGATCTGCGTATCGATCTTGCGCCCGCGAAACAATTCCGCGAGGTCGTAGGTCAGCCAGGAATTACCGCGATTGAGCCGGGCGCGCAGTTTCTGGAAAAAGCCCTGGCGCTCCTCAGGTTTGGCAGTTGATTGCTGAGTCTGTCGTCTGAACATGGTGTGCTCGGTGAGGGCGGCTATTGTAGCGGCGAATGCGGTAGGCTTGGGTTCCGCGGCACGGTGCGCGATGCGCTCTCAGCAGCTTGACCGAACAGAGAAAATTGCGACGGGCAGCGAGTGCCGCAGCATCGCGCGGCGCACAGTCGCGCGTGCTGCGTATCATCGGCGGACGCTGGCGCGGCCGGCGCCTGCGCTTTCCGCCGCTTGCCGACATCCGTCCCACACCTGACCGGGTGCGTGAAACGCTGTTCAACTGGCTCGGACCGCGGGTGCAGGGTGCACGCTGTCTGGATCTGTTCGCTGGCAGCGGCGCGCTCGGACTCGAGGCTCTGTCGCGCGGCGCGGCACAGGTGATCTTCGTGGAGCAGGACGGCCGCGCTGCGCAGCAGCTGCGTGCGCATCTGTCAGCATGGCACGCAAGCGGTGCCGAGGTGCTTAGGTTGGATGCCGTCCAGTACCTGTCGGGTGCCGCACAACGCTTCGACATCGTTTTCCTGGATCCGCCGTTCGCCTCGAGCCTGCTTGCCAGTAGCGCAGCGCTGCTCGAGATGCGCGGCTGGCTCTCGCCGGATGCACTGATATATGTCGAAACGGACCGCGGGGCCGGGCTGCCGCAGCTGCCAGCCCCCTGGCAGGTGCGCAAGGCGAAGCAGGCCGGCGCAGTCGGGTATCATCTGCTGACACGAGCGGACAACCAGGCTGACGGGGGGATGACCGCTGCATGAATCGCAACGCGATGTATCCGGGGACCTTCGATCCCATTACCAACGGACACCAGGACCTGGTGCGACGCGCGGCGAGCATCTTTGACCGGGTGATCGTGGCCATCGCGGCCAATCCCAACAAAACGCCCCTGTTCCCGCTGGACGTGCGGGTTGATCTGGCGCGGCGCGTGTTGAGTGATCTTAACAATGTCGAAGTGGTTGGCTATTCCGGCCTCACCGTGGAATTCGCCCGTCAACACGCCGTGGCGGTGGTCGTACGCGGCCTGCGCGCCGTCTCGGATTTCGAGTTCGAGTTCCAGCTGGCCAACATGAGCAAGCATATCGCGCGCGAGATCGAGACCGTGTTTATGGTACCGCAGGAGCAGTTCACCTTCATCTCCTCGACGCTGGTGCGCGAGATAGCGGTCCTCGGCGGAGCGGTTGGCAAGTTCGTACACCCCCTCGTGGAGGCGGAACTGAAGAAGCACCGGCGCGTTTGAGTTGCGTGAGTTCGCAGCGCCACTTAGCTCCGGAGCCTGGCCTGGCCGGTGCGTGGGTGCCGGTCGCGGCCAATGTCAGTGGTCGCGATCTGCTGGTGAGCGAGCTGCGCGTCAAGTACCTGGTGCTGGATGGTTGTGACTACAACATCGTCGACCGGACCCACAAGATCGTCGACCGGGGCGAGTATCTCGCCAACACCACCGTGCGGCCACCCACTCTGGATATCGTTGGGCGCGAAGGGCCGAATGCCGGGCGCAGCCTGCTGGCGATATTCGATCTGAGCGACGATCGCCTGATCGTCTGCTATGACCTGGATGGCGGTGACCGTCCAGCGCGAATGCAGCCGCAGGGAGACCAGCTGCTTCTCAGCATCACTTACGAGCGCGCGGCTTTCGTGTTGTCCTGACCCGTGCTCGCAACGCTGCGGCGCGTTCCTCCACCGTCCCGGCCGTCGGTCGCGCTCGTCGGCGCCGCCGAATTCGCGGTAGCCGCACCCTCTCAACAGGCGCAGGCAGCCGCCCCGCCTTGTGCAGATCGTTGGCGCGCCACAGGTACCACGCAGCGGCGGTGCGATGCGGCGCCCAGCGCAGCGCATAGGTGGCGAGTGCCCGGGTAGTGGGCAGCTTGCGCAATCCATAGGCCAGCCGAAAGCCATTGCGCACGCCGAAGTCATCCACGGGAAAGACATCCGGACGCCCCAACTGAAACATCAGCAGCATTTCGACCGTCCAACGGCCGATGCCCCGCACCTCGGTCAAACGCTCGATGATCTGCTCATCGCTCAGGTGCAGCAGTACGCTGCGATCGGGAACGATGCCGGTGAGACTCTTCGCCGCCAGATCGCGCAGCGCGGCGATCTTCGCCAGCGAGAAACCGACCGCGCGCAAGTTGCTCTGCGGCGTCTGCAGCAGCCGTTCGGGAGAAGGGAACTGTCCGCCGCCGCAGCTTTCGATGAAGCGCCGCAGAATACTGTTGGCCGCCGTGGCATGCAGTTGCTGGTGGGCTATCGCTCTGACGAGAGACTCGAACGGATGGCACTGTGGCTGCAATGTCAGGCGGTACTCGCCGGTGGCCCGGATCAGCGCCTGCATGTTGGCATCAGCCGTCGACAGGTGAACTCGGATGCGCCGGCTCATGAGTTCCTTTCTGTCAACGGTTTACTTCTGGCAGCTTGCGCAATAGTAGCTGGAGCGCTGCCCCTGGGTCAGTTGCCGAATGGCCCCGCGGCATTTGCGGCAGGCTTGTCCCTGGCGCTCATACACGAACAATTTCTGGCGGAAGTAACCTGGTGCGCCGTCCGCCCCAACGTAGTCGCGCAATGTCGTCCCGCCGCCGCGGATCGCCTGGGAGAGGACCGAGCGCACAGCACGTACGAGCCGCGTCACTTCCTGACGTGTCAGCGTGCGCGACTGGCGCCGCGGTCGCACACCGGCCTTGAACAAGGCCTCACTCGCGTAAATGTTGCCGACCCCCACGACCAGACGGCTGTTCATGAGCAGCTGTTTGATCGCCACGCGACGGGAGCGGGTGATGCGCCACAGATAGTCGGTGTTGAAGCTCTGGTCAAAAGGCTCCGGTGCGAGATGGCGCAGCAGCGGGTGTTGCAGCGGATCGGCCCGCGTGTAGTGCAGGCTGCCGAAGCGGCGGGGATCGTTGAAGCGCATGGCGGTGCCGTTTTCCAGCACCAGGTCGAAATGATCGTGTTTCAGCCGCGGCGTGTCTGCCGGCAGCACACGCAAGTTGCCCGACATGCCCAGATGCAGCAGCAGCGTGCCCGATTCGAGCCGCAGCAGCAGGTACTTGGCGCGCCGCCCGACCTGCAGGATGCGCTGCCCGGTGACCTCGAGAACGATGTCGCGCCCGACGGGCCAGCGCAAGCGTGTCTCATACAGCGCGAAGGCGACGATGCGCTGCCCGGCCGCATGCGGCTCGATTCCGTGCCGGGTGCTCTCGACCTCGGGCAGTTCGGGCATGCGCCACGAACCGCCTTACTTGATCTTGGTTTCCTTGTAGATGACGTGCTTGCGGGAAACCGGATCGAACTTGCGCACTTCCATCTTGTCCGGATGTAAGCGCTTGTTCTTGGTGGTCACATAGAAATGGCCGGTGCCGGCCGATGAAAGCAACTTGACCTTCTCGCGCATGAGAGCTCCTTCGTGACCGGTCGGCCTACAGCTTCACGCCCTTGGCGCGCATCCTGGCAATGACGGTCTCAATGCCGAGTTTCTCGATGGTGCGCAGCCCGTTGGTCGAGATGCGCAGCGATACCCAGCGGCGCTCGCTCTCGACCCAGAAACGCTGCGTGTGCAGATTGGGCAGGAAGCGCCGACGACGCTTGTTGTTCGCGTGGGAAACGCGGTTTCCGACGGCCGGCCGCTTGCCGGTGATCTCGCAGACGCGCGACATACAAAACAACCTTGAGAATTCAGTGAGTTGAGCGGAAACCGGAGGGGTCGTCTCCGCGTAAGTCGCGCTTTATACCAGCCCCGGCCGGCCCCGACAAGCCGCAGGCCCGCCAGGGGCGGACTCGTCATGACGGCCTCAAGGCTACAGCAGACCCTGCTCGCTGAAGGAATAGCAGCTGCCGTCCCCCACTATGATGTGGTCGAGCAGCCGGATGTCCATCAGTGCCAGGGCATCCCGCAGCCGGGTCGTGATGAGCTCATCGGCGTGGCTCGGCTGAGCAACGCCCGAGGGGTGATTGTGGGCGACGATGAGGGCGGCGGCATTGCGCATGAGCGCCTGGCGCACGACCTCGCGGGGGTGAACGCTGGCCCCATCGATCGTGCCGCGGAAAAGCTCCTCAAAAGCCAGCAATCGGTGTCGATTGTCGAGGAAAAGCCCGCAAAACACCTCGTATGGACGATCGCGCAACTGCGCGGACAGGAATTGCCGCGTCGCGCCCGGGGAGTCCAGCGTCGCACCCCGGCGCAGCGGCTCGAGGAAATGGCGACGAGTGAGTTCCACCGCAGCCTTGAGCGTGGCGAAACGCGCAGGTCCCACCCCGCAACGGCGGCGCCACTGGGAGCGATCCGCGGCTAACAGCTCGCGCAACGAGCCGAATTCAGCGATCAGGCTGCGCGCGAGGTCGACGGCGGATCGGCCCCGGGTACCGGAACCGATAAGGAGCGCCAACAGCTCGGCATCCGATAGCACCTGCGGGCCGAACTTGAGCAACTTCTCACGGGGACGCTCGTGTGCGGGCCAGTCCCGGATCGTGCTGGCGGCGCCCCGCGCCGGGTTCTGTGATGCCGCGCCGTCGGCTGCCTTGCGCACCTGAGCAAACGCCTGTTTCACAAAATGTCATTGTGCCGAGGCCCGGCGAGCGCCGGCAGCCCCATCAAAGTGCGCCTTCGAACCCAATTAGCGGCCGTTATGCCGATTGGCTGTTTGCACGCGCCCGGAATGCGGCCGGATAATCCTCCCATCAGCGGAGCGGGCCATCTGATGCAAGGCAAACGTATCCTGCTTGGGGTCACGGGCGGCATTGCCGCTTACAAGAGTCCGGATCTCGTGCGCCGGCTGTGCGAGCGCGGTGCCGAGGTACAGGTCGTCATGACAGGCGGTGCCCGTGAGTTCGTCACGCCGCTGACCTTTCAGGCGGTCTCCGGACGCGCGGTGCGCACGGATCTGTGGGATGCAGCGGCCGAAGCGGCCATGGGGCACATCGAGCTGGCGCGCTGGGCCGATCTGGTCCTGGTTGCGCCCGCCAGCGCTGATTTCCTCTCGAGACTCAGTCGGGGGGCGGCGGACGATCTGCTTGCCACCCTGTGTCTGGCCACGACGGCGCCGCTGGCCGTAGCGCCCGCCATGAATCGGATCATGTGGAGCAATGCCGCGACGGTTGCGAACGTCACGCTGCTGAGGCAGCGCGGCATCACCGTGCTGGGTCCCGCCGAGGGCGAGCAGGCGTGTGGCGAGGTTGGTGCCGGGCGGATGCTGGAGCCGCTGGAGCTGGCCGAGCGCGCGGCTGCGCTGCTGGGGAACGAGGGGCCGCTGCGCGGCCGCAAGGTGTTGATTACAGCTGGCCCGACCCGTGAGGCGATCGATCCGGTGCGTTTCATCAGCAACCGCAGCTCGGGAAAGATGGGATTTGCGGTTGCCCAGGCGGCGCGCGAGTTGGGCGCGGAGGTCACACTCGTCAGCGGGCCGGTAAGTCTGGCTACGCCTGCAGGCGTACGTCGCCTCGATGTGGAGAGCGCCCTGCAGATGTTGAATGCCGTGATGAGCGAGGTGCAGGCAGCGGACATCTTCATCTCCACGGCCGCGGTGGCGGATTACCGACCCGCGCGCGCCGCACCGCAGAAGATCAAGAAGACCACCGACACGCTCGATCTCAACATGGAGCGGACCCCGGACGTGCTGGCGACGGTGGCAGCGCTGCCGCGGCGACCCTTTGTAGTGGGCTTTGCCGCCGAGACGGAGTCGGTCGAGCAGCACGCGCGGGCGAAGCTGTTGCGCAAGAATCTCGACATGATCGCCGCCAACGAAGTGGGCTGTGACAAGGCCTTCGATTGCGAGGACAACCAGCTGATCGTGCTCTCGCGCAACACGCGCTACGAGTTGGGCAGGGCGTCGAAACTGACGCTGGCGCGTGAGCTGCTGGCGCTCGTGGTGCGCTCATACCAGAACGCTCAGTCGGGGGCGACGCAGCGGGAATCGGCCAGCGCATGAGCCCGCGCGAGGCTCTGCAACGGCAACCGCTGCAGGTGCGGGTGCTGGATCCCCGGCTCGGTCGCGAATTGCCATTGCCCTCCTATGCCACTGCGGGTTCGGCCGGCATGGATCTGCGCGCCTGCATCGACGCTGCTGTCGTGCTCGCGGCCGGTCAGGCGCAGCTGATCCCGACCGGACTTGCCATTCATCTGGCCGATCCTTCGCTGGCCGCGGTGATATTGCCGCGCTCCGGACTGGGGCACAAACACGGGGTGGTGCTCGGAAATCTGGTGGGTCTGATCGATTCGGATTACCAGGGACAGTTGCTCGTGTCCTGCTGGAACCGCAGCGCGCAGGACTTCGTGATCCAGCCGGGCGAGCGCATCGCGCAGCTGGTCGTCGTGCCGGTAATCCAGGTTGAGTTGCAGCTCGTCGAGTCGTTCGCCAGCAGCGCACGGGGCGCGGGTGGATTCGGCAGCTCAGGGCGTAGCTGACAGGTTGTTGGCCTGCGGCGGCGGACTGCGCAGCATCCGATAACGCTCGATATCGGTCTGGAACTGTGCCCGCAGGTGAGCTTCCTCCTCACCCTTTGCCACCAGTACGCCTTTCTGGGTCTGGAACTCGTTCAGCGTGCGCACCAGGTCCTCGGCGAGGTCGTCGGGCATGCGTCGGGCCTGCGGCTTGTCGTTGTAGGGCCGGAAATTCAGGGCGCGCAGCTGCAGGCTGTACAGGCGCGCGTGCAGGTTCTCGACATACTGCTCCGCTGCGACGTGCTGGCCGCGCAGCTGATCGAGGCGCAGGTCGCGCAACGCCTCGATGTCCTTTACCGAGGTGTAGGTCGTCATCAGAAAGCTGTCGTGCTGCTTCTGGCGCAGCTGCTCCTGCTGGCGGCGGTTGTCGGCTGCCAGCTGATCGGGCGTCTTTTGCGCATCCAGGCGTTTGACTTCAACACCCTGGCTGTTGAGGACCGCTTGCTCCTTCTGCGCATACTGGGCCGGCACACTGTCGCCGTAATGCACGACTCCATGTTCATCCACCCAGCGATAGGTAAGGGTCTTGTCGCCACCCGAGCGTGTCGCGGCAGCCGCACCTCCGGCCACCATCAGCAACGCCATCAACATGATCCGAGCCGTGCGGCCCATCAGTAACCCCCGCCGGCAACCGCCGGCCTCATGCGTGTATTCTGACCGAGGCGGCGCGAGTGGCAAGCTCAAGTAACGCCATAGCGCTGCCGATATGCCTGCAAGGATGTGAGCTGCTCTGCAGAAATGCGAACCTGTTGGTCCGCCGGGGCAGACAGCGTCTCGATGAGTTCCGCGAGTGTGATGATGCTCACACAGCGCAGACCCTGCGTAGCTTCGAGTTCCTGTACGGCCGACAACTCGCCCTGACCGCGTTCCTGCCGATCGAGCGCCAGTGCGACACCTACCGGCTGTGCGCCGGCATGGCGGATGATGTCGAGCGACTCGCGCACGGCAGTCCCGGCTGTGATCACATCATCGATGACCAGCACCCGGCCGGCGAGCGCAGTGCCCACTACGACGCCGCCTTCACCGTGGGCCTTGGCTTCCTTACGGTTGAACGCGTAAGGCACGTTGCGACCGTGCTGGCTGGCAAACGCGATCGCCACCGCTGTCACCAGCGGTATGCCTTTGTAGGCCGGGCCAAACAGCATGTCGAATTGCAGACCGGACTGCCGGATGGCGGCGGCATAGCACTGTCCGAGCGTTGCTGCCGAGTCGCCATCGCTGAACAGACCGGCGTTGAAGAAGTAGGGACTGTCGCGCCCGGATTTGAGGCGGAACTGGCCGAAGCGCAGCGCCTGCCGGGCAAGAGCAAGATCGATGAAACGCAACTGGTACGGGTGCATGCGAGATGGCCGCAGCTGGTGCAAAGGGTGGCGCGCGACGGTGCCACTTGTGACTTCGCGCTGTCAACGCAAGCAGCTCCTGTGGTTATCATGCGGCGATGACGATGTCGATCGCCGCTAAATCGCCAGCTCCCGCCACCGCCAGCAGCGCCCCGTCGCTGCGCGAGGTGCTGGCAAGCCCGAAGATGCTGGCCATCATGTTCCTGGCCGCAGCCTCGGGTTACCCGAACCAGCTGACCGAGAGCGCACTGCAGGCGTGGCTGAAGGACGTCGGGGTGTCGAATACCACCATCGGCCTCATGTCGTATGTGGCGCTGCCCTACCTGCTCAAGCCGTTGTGGGCGCCGCTGATTGACCGCTTCCCGCTGCCGTTGCTGGGCCGGCGGCGTGGCTGGATGCTGGTCATGCAGTTGTCGCTGGCGGCGGCGATCGCGATGTTGGGGCTGCAGAATCCGGCGGCGGGACTGGAGCCGGTGGCTGCGTGGGCAATCCTGATCGTGTTTTTCTCGGCAACCCAGGACATCGCCTTCGATGCCTATCGGACTGATGTCACCACGGCAGCCGAGCGCGGCCCGGCTGCCGCGGCGACCAATCTGGGCTACCGCACCTGCGCCTGGGCGGCTTCGGCGGTGGTGCTGCTGGTTGCCGATCACTTCTCCTGGCGATTGGCCTTCCTGATTCTCGCCGGAGTCATGCTGTTATTTGGCGCCGCCACCTGGTCGGCGCCGGAGCCCTCGCGCTCGCAGCAGCACCCGCATACGCTGCGCGAATCGATCATCGAGCCCTTGCGCGAGCTGCTGGCGGGCCCCTCGGCCCTGGCCTTGATAACGGTAGTGCTGGTCTTCAAGATCGGCGACGCCTTTGCCATGAAGCTGTTCACGCCGTTCATGCTGGATGTTGGATTCAGCAAGACGCAGATCGCGCTGATCGTCAAATCGCTGTTCACGGCCGGCGCGCTCGCCGGCTCGGTGATCGGCGGCATCCTCATGGTGCGACTCGGGTTGCTGCGCTCGATGTTGATCTTTGGCATCGCGCAGGCGGTGTCGAACCTGCTGTACTGTGCGCTGGCCGCCGCTGGCAAGAGCTATGGCCTGATGGTAATCGCGGTGCTGGTGGAGCACGTGGCAGGGGCAATGGGCAACATCGCGCTGGTGGCGCTCATCATGGCGCTGTGCGATGTGCGTTACAGCGCGTTCCAGTACGCGCTGCTGTCGGCCCTGGCGCTCGCGCCGCGTTATGGACTCGGCTATCCGGCTGGCTGGGTCGCCGATCATGCCGGCTGGGCTCTGTATTACGTGGTCAGCTTCGCGATCGCGCTGCCCGGCCTCGCGATCGTCTGGTCGATGCGGCGCCAGATCGAGGCCCTGGATACTCGGGGCGCCGTAGCTGACTCATGACAGGCGGACAGTCAGAGTCGATGGCGGGATCTGAGCCGGCCGTACCCCTCGATGTCGAGCGCGTCATCTGTCGCATCGATGCCCTGGGTGCGGGCGGAGCCCGCGGCTTTGCTATCGGCAGCGGTGACTGGCCGTTGCGGGGCTTCGTGGTGCGCGTGGGTAAAGAGATTCGCGGCTATGTCAACCGCTGCCCGCATGTCGGACATCCGCTCAATCTGCTGCCGCATCGCTTCCTCACTGGCGACGAGACACTCATCCTGTGTTCGTCACACGGCGCACTGTTTGAAAAGCTCACCGGCTATTGCGTAGCAGGCCCCTGCGCCGGGCAGCTGCTGCAGCCGCTGCCATTGCGCATTGCCGATGGCTTCGTGTTGCTCGGCGACGAGGTCGAGCCGAGCGCGCCTGCGGAGGCCTGATCGCTACTCGAACAGGTCGATGCCGTCCAGCGGGCTGGCACGCAGGCCACCCTCATCGCCGGAGATGTCCGCAGGCGAGGAGAAGTCATCGGTGGGCTCGACATCCACCGAGCCGGTCCAATCCTCCGGAGCTTCGGCGGCTTCGAGCGAACGGTCGGCCCACTGCGCCTCCCAGTCCTCGGTGTCCATTTCCTCGACCGTACCATCGAAGTACTGGATCTCGATCGTGCCGTCATCCTCATCGTAGGCCACGACCTCGAAGAGCTCGCCACTCGTGTGGCGATACCACTCGCCAATGCTCGGAGTTGGAGCAGCCATCGTTACAACCTCCGCGAAGCAGTCCGGCACATGCCACACATGTCACAAGCGCGTCGAATAAACGCGCGGCACTGCCTTCGGATCCGCGGCGCGCGACCGGCAGATGAGTCAGCGCCGTTCGATGTTGCTCCTGACTCCGGATGGTTTCAAGACAATAATGGTTGCCATGAGGACATGAGCAGTCCTGTGCGCCACGCGGCTTGCGTTGCGCGCAGCACCATGACCTCTGCATTTATTTGCGCATAAAAGCCAGATCGAAGACCTGGTGTCCCAGGCGTGTACCGCGGCGTTCGAAGCGCGTCGGTGCGCGCTCGGCGGGATGTGCCACGAAGCTGCCAGTGTCGGAAAGATTGACCAGGGACGGGTTTGCGCCAAGGACCTCCAGCGCCTGTTGTGCATACGGCTCCCAATCGGTGGCGAGATGCAGCCTGCCTCCGGCACGCAGTCGCTCTGCGATGAGCTGCACGAAGGCGCTTTGCACAAGGCGCCGTTTATGGTGACGCTTCTTCGGCCAGGGGTCCGGAAAAAGGATCAGGATTTCGTCGAGCGATGCGGCGGGGAGTTGCCACTGCAATACCTCGACCGCGTCATGACAGATGACGCGCACGTTGCTGAGGGCGTGCTGCTCCAGAGCCAACAGCAGGTGGCCGATCCCCGGTCTATGCACCTCGATACCGAGGAAGTCGCGCTCCGGATGCCTGCCCGCAAGCGCCACGAGATGCTCGCCATTGCCGAAACCAATCTCGAGTGTGCGGGGCGCAGCGCGTCCGAAGCGCGCCGCCAGATCCAACATAATGGGCTCGAACTCGAGGCCGAAGGACGGCCAAAGTCGCGCCAATGCGCGCTCCTGCGCATCCGTAATGCGCCCCCCGCGCACCACAAACGAGCGCACCGCACGGTGACGGCCGGGGTCGGTCAAGACTAAAGAGGTCGGCCCGTGCGCGGATCCATGCGGATAGTGGGCAGTCCGGCCGCCTTCCACTGCGAAATCCCGCCTGCGAGGTGCGCGGCGGGCTGACCCTGGGCACGCCTGTGCCGCGCTGCCGTCATCGAGCGTCCGCCCGCGGCGCAGGAGAACACTACCTGGCGCGACTCATCCGGCGGGATCTGGCTGACATCGAATGTCGACAGGGGATACAGCAGCGCCCCCGGGATGCGCTCAGTCGCAAACTCCGCGGGCTCGCGCACGTCGATGAGCAGGATCCGTCCTGCATCCAGCAGGGCTTTGACTTCTGTCGCGTCGTACTCGGTGACCTGATCGGGAGTGGTGTGTGGCATGTGCGGGTCGGACTTTAGAGCTGTCGGGGTGGCAGTGGCATACTTTACTGCATCCAAAAAGGGGTCGGGGCCGTAGCTGCTAGGGACCGAAGCTGGGCCTGGCAGCGTGTATAAGGTCACCGGTCCGGTAGGCATTCTCTGCAGGGAGGTCTTCGTTCTATGCGGGTAGCGTTTTGACCCTTTCGGATTCTGATCCGCAACTGCAGAAGCTGCTCGAGCGTTGTGCCGCAGGGGAGGCGCTGGCGCTCGAGGAGCTCTATAAGCGTACGGCACCGCTGCTGTTCGCCGCGCTGCTGCGCATCCTGCGGCGGCGGGCGCTCGCCGAAGAAGCCCTGCAGGATGTGTTTGTCAGCATCTGGCAGCGCGCTGCCCAGTTTCGAGCCACGCGCGGCAAGGCCCTCGCCTGGATGATCTCCATCGCTCGCTATCGTGCCATCGACCTGCTGAGGCACGAGCGCTTCGCCCCGCTGCTGGTCCCGGATACGCCCGAGAATGCCGCTAGGGATACCGATGCACAGAACGATAGCAGTCCGTGGTTCCCGGCCACCGGTCTGCTGGAGCGTTGCCTGGCCGTGCTCACGGAGCGGCAACGCAGCGCGCTCGAGCTGGCATTCCTCGGCGGTAACTCGCATGAGGATATCGCCCGGCTGACCGGCAATCCCCTGGGCACGGTCAAGAGCTGGATCCGTCGCGGCCTGCAGAGCCTGCGCCAGTGTCTGGAATCGACATGACACCAGAGAACCGACCTGACGCCGTCGATGCCCTGGCCGCCGAATATGTACTGGGTACGCTGCGCGGCGGGGCGCGCCGACGTTTCCAGAGATGGCTCAACAATACGGCGCTCGTGCAGCAACGTGTCAGTTTTTGGGAGCAGCACCTGACGTCACTTGCCCGAGGACTCAGGCCCGTCGAGCCTCCCGCTCGCGTGTGGCAGGGCATACGCGCCCGACTCGGTCTGACACGCCAGCCGTCCCGCTGGCGTCTACGCACCTCGTGGGCGGTAGCCGCCAGTGTGCTGTTGCTGGCCGCGCTGGCAATGCTGTACTGGAACGAGATCACCGGCGGTCGAGCTACCGAAGTAGCGCAGATCGCCACGCCTGCAGGAGTCAAATACTGGGAAGTCGACATCAACGAGCGCACCAGCCGCATGGTGGTGCACGCGGGGCGTTTGCCGGCGCTCCCCAGGGATCGCGACTACGAGTTGTGGGCGCTGCCACAAGGCGGCACACCGGTGTCCCTGGGCGTACTGCCCGTCAGCGGCACGACGCGTCGGAACCTCACGGCCGGACAGCAGCAGGCGCTCGCCGGATCACAACAGCTTGCGGTGACCATCGAAGCTGCGGGCGGCTCAGCCACCGGCAGCCCGACCGGCAAGCCGGTGTTTGTCGCTGCGCTGCGCAAGGTGGGTTGAGCAGCGGATTTCAAGCAGCAAGCGGGTCGCAAAAAAAAGCGCCGGCCGCATGGACGGCCGGCGCCTGTCTGATGACAGACTGAGGTTTGCGCGCTAGAAACTCACGAAGGCGCCGATATTGCCATTGGTGCTGTTGTTGCCCTGGCCGGCCTGGTTCTTGTCCCAGAGCTTACTGACTTCGGCGAGCAGCAACAGATTGGGCGTCAACTGGTCATAGATGCCGAAGGTCACCTTGTCGTTCTTCTCGACCAGCGTCGGGTAGACCTCGGCATCAGCGTGCTGCAATTTGCTCAGTCCATAGTTGATGCCGAGCTTCACGTTGGCCATGGAGTAAGTGACCTGCGCGAGCACACCTTCGGACTTGCGGGTCTGACCGAAACCCGGGGTGCCGAAGGCCTCGTTGGCGCCATTCACGAACAGGCCCGTGGTGCCCAGTCCCTTGCCGTAATAACCCCACGCTGCGACTTCCAGCGCGCCCATGAGCTTGTACTTGCCGCCGACATCGATGCCACCACCGTTGTATTCGACGCGGCTGTCGAGCACGCCGGTGTTGGGCACCGTATCGATGACCTGCTTCTGCCAGATGCCGCTGGCCGAAAAATAATAGGGCGTGGTCTTGTCGCCAAAGCTTATCTTGCCGTGGAAGCCCGGAGTGCTCTTCGGAGTCGGGCCGTTCGGAGCGGTGAGCGATTCGACCGGATCGAAGATGCCAACGGTGACCTTGAAGCCGCTGATGTCGGGCGTGGTGTAGTTGATCTGCGCCAGCCAGTCCGTATAGATGTAGCCGAGGCCGATCGAACCCAGTGACGTGTTGGTTGGCGCGGCGTAGTCGCCGTTGCCTGCGCCCACACCCAGCAGGGTCATGTCATTGAGGATCGCATCCGCCTGGAACAGGCCGATGTTGCGGCCCGCCATGATCGTTCCCATGTCCTTGTTGCCGAAGGTCAGAAACACCTGGCGGACGTCGAGACTGGCGGAGCCGAGCGCGGTGTTGCGGGTGACCGAGGTGTTGGCGATGTTCGGGCTGCCACCATCGTTGGTGCTGATGCCCGGGTACAGTCCGAACGTCACGCCGATGTCATAGCCCGACTGGGTGGTGGCCGCACTGATCGAAAGCGCGGCCGGCAGCAGGCCGTTGCTGACCGAGGAGGAGCCGTTCTGCCCATCCTCGGAGCCGATACAGGCCAGACCGCCGGCGACACTCCGCGCACGTGTCACGGACTCGCATTCTGAATAAATGTAGTGAGCGTTGACATTGCCATCGAAGCTCAGTTTCCAGTCACCGGCCGTCACGTCGACGGCGTGTGCGGCCGGAGCCAGCGCCGCTGCCAATGCGGCCGCGACCGATAAGCGCATATGTTGATGTTTCATTGGAGCGTCCTTCGAGTTGTCGGCGAAGCGCGCTCAATGTGTGTCGCGTTACGCGCTGCCATGTTCATAACCCGCGACTACGGCGTGCATGCGGGTGCAACCCCCATGCCAGCTCCCCGGCTCCGCAAATCGACGTAGTTTTGCTGCAACAGTCGGCGCTGCATGACTCGCGCAATGTTCCATTTGCACCGGGGTTTGGTACAAGGTTGTCACCGTTATGGAACGGATCTGGCACTAAATAACACCTTTACCCCTTGTTTGCTGCGGACTTGCAGCTATAAACCGGGCTTGCAGTCACGCGACGAACGTGTTTCTCTAGCGACACACTGTCACGGGACGCTTGATGCAGAACGGTGACTGTCAGAGGGGGAGCTCGTATGGGAAACGCAACGGTCGTCAATGGCGGCAACCTACCGGTACGGTGCGGGCCAGACCTGCCGGAGCGCGCCGTTCCGGAGCGGATGCGTCGCGAACAGTTGATAGCTGCGGCAGGATCGGAGATGGACCGCCTGTTCGAGCGTATCAGCGACAGCGGCTGTGCGCTGTTGTTGACGGATGAAAGCGGCACTATTCTTCGCGAGACCACCAACGCAGCTTTGAAAGGCACGTTTCTGGTCACGCGTACCAACAGCGTGGTCGCCGGTATGTCGATCGCGGCGAGTGTCGGCAAAGATTCGTTGGCGGCGACGACCGGCAACCCGGCGGCTTCCAACACAACGGGTGTCAACACGTTGTCAGGCAACTTACCGGTCAGCAATTCGGCGGCGGCCCGGCCGCTCGGCGCGGAGCGCGAAGTTGCGCTTGCCGCATTCCGGGCAGCCCAACATGCGCTGACATTGGAGGATCTGGCCGGCGAGGATCCACAGATGCTGCGCAACGTTCGCAGCGCTTACCGCATTGCCGATTCCGGCGTATCAGTGCTCATCCAGGGACCGACCGGCTCCGGCAAGGAAGCGTTCGCGCATGCGATGCACCTGGTCAGTCGGCGCGCCGACAGGCCGTTCGTGGCGGTCAACTGCGCGGCCATTCCGGAAACGCTCATCGAGAGCGAGTTGTTCGGCTACAAACCCGGCGCCTTCACGGGCGCGCGCAAGGAGGGCATGCGCGGCAAGATCCTGCAGTCAGCGGGCGGCACGCTGTTCCTCGACGAAATTGGCGACATGCCGCTGGCGCTGCAGACACGACTGTTGCGGGTGCTGGAGGAACAGGAAATCGTGCCACTCGGCAGCGAAAGCGCTATCAAGGTCGATCTGCACGTGTTGGCTGCTTCACATCGCAACTTGCGGGAGATGATCGCCAATGGCAGCTTCCGCGAAGATCTCTACTATCGGCTCAACGGCATCACGCTCGAGCTGCCGGCATTGCGCGATCGTGCTGACAAGGAGCGGGTGATCCATCACGCGCTTGCTGCGGAGACCGGCAACGGCCGGCCCGCGGCCATCGAGATGGATGCCCTGCAGCGTCTGCTTGCCTACCCCTGGCCGGGCAACATTCGCGAGCTGCGCAATGTCATTCGTACCGCGCTGGCGATCTGCGAGGGTGGCGTGGTGCGCGGTATCGATCTGCCCCGCGAGATCCGCGATGTCCATGTGGATGCGAGTGATCGAGGTATCGGCACGCTGGTGTCCGGCGAAGCTGCCGCAGGCGCTCAGGCGGGGACGAACCCGGCCAACCCGCTCAGAGCAGCCGAGCGGGCGGCGCTCGTGCGGGTGATTGCGGAATGCCACGGCAACATGACACGAGTGGCCTCGCAGCTGGGCATGAGCCGCAATACCCTGTACCGGCGAATGAAGCGCCACGCCATCCCGCTGGCTCACACCGCGACACCCGCCGCGTAACCCGGAAACTCACCGGAACGCTGCGCACAGAAGCGCTGGCCCGCCGCTTGCACGAACGCTTGGCAGGCAAGGTCAGGAGCGCGCTATGCAGCGCACACCGCCTTGTGCGCTCAGGAGTGAACCGGCGTGCGGCGGGGTCAGGCGATGAAGGACAGGGTCACAAATCGTCACGGGAAGGTGCGACTCGCCCCGGGCAGGCAGCTGCAGAAGGACGCTTCGGCCGATGGACACCTGCTCGTCGGTCCCACCGATGTGGTGCAACTCAACGAGAGCGCAGCAGCGATTCTCGAGCTCTGTGATGGGACGCTCACCCGCGAGCAGATCGTCGCCCGCGTCCTGCCACGCTCCAAGGACGATAGTTTTGCAGTAGATGTCCGGGAATTTCTGGATGCCGCGCGGCGCCGCGGCTGGATCGTAGAAGAGTGATCCAGGGCGGCGCGGCATCGACCGCTGTGCGTTCAGCGCGGGGGAGAGGTCGTCGAGCTTTGCGGACTGCTCGAGCTCGAGCTGCTCGAGGCATTCGGGCTGCTCGAGGTATTCGAGCTGCTCGAGGTATTCGGGCTGCTCGAGGTATTCGGGCTACTCAAGGTGTTCGGGCTACTCGAACTTGAATTGCTCGGAGAGCTCGAGGAGCTCGAGCTGTTATAGGAGCTCGAGGAATTCGGGCTGCTGGAAGAGCTGGACGAGTTGCCGCCCGCGGCGGCGCGGCGCATCTTCTTCGGGTTGGTGGATGAGTTGTCATTCGAGCTGGTGCCGTTGGCGGACGACGCAGAAGAGGAAGGCGAGGTGGTAGAGCTGCTCGAAGGCGACGAGCTGCTCATGGACGACGAGCTGCTCGAGGAACTCGGGGAGGTCGAGCTTGAACTGCTCGATTGTCCAGTTCCCGTCGAGGGCGACCCGGTGGAGCTCGAGGGTGAAGTCGCTGACGAGGATGAAGTTGCTGGAGCAGACCCTGCAGCACCCCCGGTAGCTCCTCCTGCGGATTGGGCTTGGGCTGCGACTGCGCCCGCCAGTGCCAGGCTGACCGCCACGGCGATGTATCCGACCTTATTCATATGCACTCCTGGTGATTGACTCCGGAACGGCACGGATCTCCGCAATCCCTATTCCCGTGCGCAGCGTGCGCGCAGCATCGGCGCCGCCTCGTGTTGTAGGCGGCTAACTGATAGAGCGCACCGGGCTTGATCCGGGGAGTTCAGCGGGTGGTAATCAGCGGGCGATGAACAGCGGCTGGCCCCGTGCTGCCAGGGCGCGATGGGCCATGATGAAAATAAAGTAACTTGACATAAACCAGAGCACGCGCATGAGGGTCGTCGTTGCCAGCGCAGCCGGCCAGAGCAATTGCCCGAGCGCAGGGGCTGCGAACCAGCCGAGGGCGAGTGTCGCGACCAGAGCTGCGAAATAAAGCTGCCCGGCCGGCAGCAAGTGTAGCGATTCGCCCTGTCGTTTGCGGTACTGCAGCCGCGTACGCAACCATGTCATGCCCGCAATGAACAGGGCAGTGATCGCCACGAGGCCGTCCTCGGTCGTCATGAACACATGATATTCCATGCATCGGCGCCTTTCCGCAGGTGGTGCGTTGGTCGCCTGGCAAGTGTGCAGCCATCGCCCCTCGGGACGCGCTTGCCCGAGGGCTATGACTATAATTCCGGCGCCAATCAAAACGGGATCGGGAATGCTCATGCGTCAGATGCTCATTGCGTTGCTGGCCCTGGGAAGCCTGCTTGCGGGCGCGGGGGTGGGCGCCTCACCTGCAACCGAGCCTTCGCACCGATTCGACGGCAAGGATCTCTTTCAGCTTCAGTACGTCACGGATCCGCAAATCCGCCCGGATGGCCGACTGATCGCCTACGTGCGGATCAGCTTCGATGTCATGTCAGACAGGGAACGACGCAGCATCTGGCTGTTCGATCCGGAGACAGGGTCGCAGACGCCGGTGGCTGCCGGCACGGGCTCGAGTTATGCGCCGCGGTGGTCACCTGATGGCAAGCGGCTGGCGTATGTCTCCACCGCGGAGGGTGGTCACGCGCAACTTTTCGTACGCTGGCTGCAGAGTGCGCAGGCCGCCCGCATTACCGATCTCACCGAGGCACCATCCGAGCTGCAGTGGTCCCCCGACGGGCGCTCCATTGCCTTCGTCATGCTGACGCCCGATGACAAGCCTAGCTTGGGGAACGCACCCCCCAAACCTGAAGGGGCCAACTGGGCGGAAGGCCTGACGGTCATTACCAACATCAAGTACCGAGCCGATGGCGAGGGCTACCTGAAGCCGGGGTTCTCGCACGTGTTCGTGGTCTCGGCAGACGGAGGCTATCCGCGCCAGCTTACCTTTGGCGCCTACGATGAAGCGGGTATGTTGTCCTGGATGCCGGACAGCCGCGCGCTGCTTGTCAGTGGCAACCGCACCGAAGGCTGGCAACGCGACCCGGTCACCTCACAGATCTACAAGGTGTCGGTGGCGGACAGCAGCGTTACCGCTCTCACCCATCGCAGTGGCGCGGACCTTAAGCCCTGCGTGTCCCCCGATGGACGACACATCGCCTACCTGGGATTCGATGATCGCAAACTCGCCTATCAGAATGTGCGCGTGTTTGTCATGGATGCCGATGGCGCTCATGCGCGCTCGCTGACTGACTCGCTGGATCGCACGGTGGAGGATCTGCAATGGGCTGCCGACAGCAAATCGCTGTATATCCAGTACACCGATCATGCCGTGACCCGTGTCGCGCGGCTGGGGCTCGATGGCGGTTTACAGCGGCGCGCCGCAGGACTGGGCAGCCAGCAAATCGACCGACCCTACAGCGGCGGCCGCTTCTCGGTATCCAGCGGCGGGATCATCGCGTTCACGCTCGGCGCTACCGACCACCCCCCTGAGCTTGCCGTGACACAGGGAGCACAGCCGAAACAACTGACGCACCTGAACGATGAGCTGTTCGCCGTGCGCCATCTCGCCGCCGTGACCGCGTTGCCGGTGAAATCATCATTCGACCAACGTTCCATCGATGCATGGCTCGTGAAGCCGGCCGATTTTCAAGCGGGCAAAAAGTACCCGCTGATCCTCGAGATTCACGGCGGCCCCTTTGCCAGTTACGGTCCGCTGTTCTCAACGGATGATCAGTTGTACGCGGCGGGCGGATACGTCGTGGCGTACAGCAACCCGCGCGGCTCCACTTCCTACGGGGAGGAGTTCGCGAACCTGATCAACCGGGATTACCCGAGTCATGACTACGACGATCTCATGAGCGTCGTGGACGCGGCCATTGCGACTGGGTCCGTCGATGCGGAGCAGCTGTACGTCACGGGCGGCTCAGGCGGCGGCGTGCTGACGGCCTGGATCGTGGGCAAGACTCATCGTTTCCGGGCAGCCGCCACCCAGAAACCGGTTATCAACTGGGCAAGCTTCACGCTCACCACGGACATCGCTACCTACGTACCGAAGTATTGGTTCGATAAGCTGCCCTGGGAGGATCCACAGACCTACTGGAAGCATTCGCCACTTTCCCTGGTGGCAAACGTCACGACGCCGACACTGGTAGTGGTGGGTGGCGAGGACTATCGCACCCCGGTCAGCGATTCAGAGCAGTTTTACGAGGCGTTGCAACTGCAGGGGGTTCCGACCGCGCTCGTGAAAGTGCCTGGAGCCTCGCATGGGGGACTGACCGCGCGCCCCTCGCAGTCGGCGGCCAAGGCGAGTGCCATCCTTGCCTGGTTCCAGCGCTATCGGCCCGCTCTCGATCAATAGCATAATTGCTGGGTGGGTGAGGCCGGTCCCCGGCCAGGGCAGGTCCCGCTCACGCTGCCCAAGGAGAAACGTCGCATGTCTATCAAGTTCACGGTCAACAACCAGCCGCAGGAGCTGGATGTCGATCCGCAGATGCCCCTCTTGTGGGCCATCCGTGATTATCTGAAACTCATGGGCACCAAGTTCGGCTGTGGCATGGCTCTGTGTGGTGCCTGCACGGTACACATCGAGGGCCAGGCCACGCGTTCCTGCGTGACATCGGTTGGTACGGTCGCAGGCAAGCGCATCACGACGATCGAGGGCCTCGCCACACCGGCGGGCAAAGCCGTGCAGAATGCATGGATCAGTCTCGATGTACCGCAGTGCGGCTACTGTCAGAGCGGGCAGATCATGTCAGCGGCCGCGCTGCTCGCGAGCAACTCCAAGCCCACTGATGCGGACATCGATGCCGCCATGGCGGGGAATATCTGTCGCTGCGCCACCTATGTGCGCATTCGTGCGGCAATTCATCAGGCAGCACAGGCGTTGCCCGCGAGCGCGGGCAGTTGACCGGGAGCTGTCTCGCAGCGGGGCGCCAGCCCAGGGAAATACAACATGTATTTGCGGAACAGTGACGCTGCGCCCGTTTCTGCCTGGCAACTGAGGTCAGAGCAGTCCGATAGCTTCACGCGGCGCGATTTCCTGCGGCTGACCACCATTGCCGGCGCCGGTCTGACAGTCGGCGCGTGGTTGCCTGCGAGGGCCGCCAGCGCCAGCGCCGGCGACAAAACATCGGCCAGGGGGAATTCCCTCGTCACTCCATTCGTACACGTAAACCCGGACAACACCGTAACGGTCATCATCAAACACGTCGAAGCCGGGCAGGGCGTTTGGACCGGGTTGCCGGCAGTAGTCGCCGATGAGCTCGATGCCTCCTGGGATCAGATGCGGATCGAGAGCGCTCCCGCGCAGGTTCCCCAGTACGGCAATCTCGAATTCGATCCTAAAGGCAACATGCAGGGCACTGGCGGGTCCACCTCGATGGCCAACTCGTGGGATCAGCTGCGCCAGGCCGGTGCGGCGGCCCGCGCGATGCTGGTTCAGGCTGCGGCCGTCCGCTGGCAGGTGCCGCCCGAGCAGCTCGCCGTCAGTGACGGGATCGTCTCTCATCCCTCGGGCAAGCATGCAAGTTTCGGTGAGCTCGCCGCGAGCGCCGGGAAGCTGCCGGTGCCGCGCGATCTGAAGCTCAAGGACCCAGCGCAATTCAAGTACATCGGGCGCGACAAGCTGCCGCGACTGGACAGCCGAGCGAAATCCACGGGTACGCAACAATTTGCGATCGACGTCATGCTGCCTGACATGATGACCGCGGTGCTGTTGCGTCCACCGCGCTTCGGGGGAAAGGTTCAGTCCATCGATGCCGGCGCGGCGCGCACGGTGCCAGGGGTGGTGGACGTCGTGCAGGTGCCACGCGGCGTCGCGGTCGTGGCGTGCGACATGTGGTCTGCGAAGCAAGGACGCGACGCCCTGAAGGTGGTCTGGGACGAGTCGGCTGCGGAGAAGCGCAGCTCGGCTGAGCTGTCGAGGGAATTTCGCCAGCTGCGCGAGAGCAGTGGTGCGCTGCAGGTAGAGAAGCGCGGCAACCCCGAGCAGGAGCTGAAGAACGCCGCCAAAGTCATCGAACTCGAGTTCGAGTATCCCTACCTGGCACACGCGCCGATGGAGCCACTGACGGCCGCCTGCCGACTGAGCGCGGAGCGGTGCGAGATCTGGGCGGGCTGTCAGTTTCATACCGTTGATCAGATGAATGCCGCCACCGCGGCGGGTCTGAAGCCGGACCAGGTATTCATCAACACGCTCGCAGCGGGAGGGTCATTCGGCCGCCGCGCCACTCCGGACTCCGATTACATCGCCGAGGTCGTTTCGATTGCGAAGGCGACGGGCGGCAGGTATCCCGTAAAGCTGGTATGGACGCGGGAAGATGACGTGACCGGCGGCCGATATCGCCCGGCGACCTATCATCACATTCGCGCAGGTCTCACCCAGAACGGCCAGCTGCTGGCGCTGGAACAACGGATCGTCGGCCAGTCGATTCTCGCCAACACACCGCTTGCATCGATGATGAAGGACGGCATCGACAGCACGGCGGTAGAAGGCAACCTGCCGGAGCAGTACGGGATCGAGCATGCGCTGGTGACCTGGACGCCGGTCAAGGTGGGGGTACCGGTCCTGTGGTGGCGCTCGGTGGGCCACTCGCATTCGGCGCATGCTACGGAAGTCGCCATCGATGAGATTGCCGCTGCCGCTGGCAAGGATCCGGTGGCTTTCCGGCTGGCGCTGTTGGAAAAGAAGCCCCGCAGCGCGGGTGCCCTGAAGCTCGCGGCCGAGAAGGCTGGCTGGGACGCAGCCGTCACAAAGGGCGGCGGTCGCGGCCGTGGGGTGGCCGTTCATGAGTCTTTCAACTCGGCAGTGGCCTATGTGGTCGAGGTGACGGTCGCGGAGGACCGGGTGCGGGTTGATCGGGTGGTTTGTGCCGTGGATTGCGGTATTGCGGTCACACCGGATGTGATTCGGGCCCAGATGCAAAGTGGCATCGGTTACGGGTTGTCGGCTGCGCTGTATGGCAGGATCACGCTGACGGATGGACGGGTCGACCAGAGCAACTTCCATCAGTACCGCGTGCTGCGCATCAACGAGATGCCGCGGCTCATCGAGGTTTACATCGTGCCATCCGCTGAGAAGCCCACCGGAGTGGGCGAACCCGGCACTCCGCCGATCGCACCCGCAGTGGCCAATGCCGTGCGGGCGGCGACGGGCATCCGACTCCATACCTTACCCTTCGATCTGGCAGCGGCCAAGGCGCGCAAGGCCTGAGGGCTGCGGCGGTGTGGGCAACATGGCGCTACCGCTGAGGTTGCTCGATCTGTGAACAGCGCAGCAATGCAGTCAGAGCGACGTGCAGTTTGCGTCTACTGCGCATCGAGCAGCGCGGCCCACCCTGACTATCGCGATGTCGCCTATCGCCTGGGAGCTACGCTCGCGGACGGTGGATTCGATTTGGTTTATGGCGGCGGAGGCCGCGGATCCATGGGCGCACTCGCCGATGGTGCGCTCGCGCGTGGCGGTCATGTGATTGGCGTGCTGCCCCGTTTCATGGCAGATCTGGAGTGGGGACACCCGGGACTCAGCGAGTTGCAACTCGTTGAGGATATGCGCACGCGCAAACATCTCATGTTGACACGCAGCCACGCCGCCATTGCGCTGCCCGGAGGCAGCGGCACGCTGGAGGAGCTGCTCGAAGCGATTACCCTCAAGCGCCTGGGCCTCTATCTGAATCCCATCGTGCTGGTGAACACCCGACAGTTCTTCGATCCGTTGCTGCGGCTGTTTGCCAACGCGATCCAGGAGCGCTTCATGGATGAGCGCCACGCCTGGATGTGGCAAGTGATCAGCGAGCCCGAGCGGGTGCTCGATGCGTTGCGTAATGCGCCGCGTTGGGACAGCGACGCACGGCAATTTGCCGCTCTGTAGCTGATCGGGCGCTAGTCGAGCGGAAAAGGCGCGGCAACGGAATACGTCCTGGACTCGTACTTCGCCTCGTGATTGTGCGGCCGTTGTGGCTTGCGCGTCAGGAACTCCGTGAGCCGCGCCTTCCAGGTGTACGGCTGCGGTGCCAGCCGGCCCGCGTCGTTGGCCAGGATTTCGATGATGATGTTGCCACTGCGCTGTTCACCGGTGATACGCCAGCCCAACAGCGGTAGCTCGATGCGGTAATCGGCTTCTTCCACCGGCAGGGCAGTGGGCTCAACCCTCCAGAACGGGGCATCCGGAGCGTACAGGTAGGCCATGATCAGTGAGCGCAAGCCCCACTGGCAACTGCCGGTACCCGAGTACGGATCGAGGAACCGCAAGTCAGTTGCGTAGTAGCCCTGGCTCAACGAGCCATCCCGCAGCACGTCGTGGGCAAGAAAATGCGACCAGACGACATCCAGAGCGCGGCGGGCGCGCGCGGGATGACCGAGGGGATCGAGGTGCTGGGCAGCCAGCACTGGCACCGGCAGCGCCGTGCGATAACAGATGCTGCGTCCCATTATCGGGATACCTCGGGGGCTGATGAGATGCTCCGTGAGGGCGCCACTGCCAGTAATGGCGCTGGTGATGAAGTCAGGGTCGAATTGTGGATCGAGCTTGTTGATCCAGAACAGCTCATAGCTGATAGCCCAGGTGTTGTAGAAGTCGACCCCGTTGGGAGGGTCGTAGAACCAGCCACTCTCGCGGTACAGCCGCCGATAGCTGGCGAACTGTTCGCGGGCGCTCGTCTTGTTCGCCTCGGTAAACTCCTCCGGTTCGAGCTGTGTCAACACGAGGCTGACCACGATGGGAAACAGCGCCCAGTTGTTCCGTGGGGACTCGAAGACGCTAGCCGGTTGGAGCCAACGCACTATTTCGTGCCGCTCCCTGAGCGACAGCCGATCCCAGATGAGCGGCCTTGTCAGCCAGAGAGTGCGGGCGATGTCTGCGGCCTCGACGCGGCGCTGGTCTGAAGCGGTGATATCGCCCCAGTACTCGGCCGAATTGCGATCGACGCCGGCGAGGATTCCGTTGCGTAGAATTGCGACCAGATCAATCTCTTCGCCCGTGAGCTCGCTGTGTACGCGAGCCGGCCGGCCGGAGTAGAGCCAGGCCGCAAATAACGGCGCGGTGCGCGCGAAACCTTCAAGTCCATCCAGGCGCTGTCCGGCGGTGCTGGCAGCACCACAATAGTTAACGCGCGAACCCCCCCGACTGACATGAGTGCGGAAGCCCGCGAGGAAGTACTGGAACAACGCATCGTACGGACGCGTTCCCTGCGGGGACTGCAGAAAGCGGGTGCGCACCAGCTGTTCCCGGCTGCCTGAGGACGGGCAGTCACTGTTGAATCCAAGGTGAACCCCCCGCGACCAGAGCAACATTCCGGCGCACAAGCTGATCCCGGTCAGGAGCGCCGTCGCGAGTACCACACGATATCTTTGCCACGAAGTACCGGACATGACGGTTGGTTGCAGCACGGCTATCCGTCTTTTTACCATCGTACGATCCGCGGCGGACAGCTGCGGGTCTCCGTGCAGGTCCGGCCTCACACCTGCGCAAGGAGAATGGTACTCTTAGCGGCCGTACTGGCGGCATGCGCGATCATGCCGGGCGCCATCGCGGACGAGCATCAGAAGTTGCGGGTGTAGTTCAATGGTAGAACTGCAGCTTCCCAAGCTGCTAACGTGGGTTCGATTCCCATCACCCGCTCCACTCTCCCGCCAATGCCGGCCAAGACTGCCTCTCCCCTGACCGTGGTTCGTTAATGGCGGCAGTGGGCCAAGAGTTGGCGGTCGCCACGGAACTGGTCGCCGCGAAGCCGACCCTCATTCTGGATCGAAGGTACAAGGAGCTTCGAACTCGCCCCCGGCTCGAATCTCCATTCCGCACGCACCCTTGTGCTATCAGCCGTATGGCGATCGGACCACCAGCGAGGGTCGGATATCAGCGATGGTCGGTGTGCCAGCTTGTCGCATGATGGCCGCAAGCTCGCGGTTGAGGATGTCGATCACCGCTTCGACGCCGGAACGGCCAAACGCAGCCAATCCCCACGCTTGCGGTCGACCCAGCCCGACGGCGGTTGCGCCGAATGCCAGTGCCTTGAAAACGTCTGTACCCCTGCGGACGCCGCCGTCGAGGAAGACAGGAATGCGACCGCGCGCGCCCGCGGCGACTTCCGGCAGACAATCCACCGTGGCACGCAGCGTGTCTTCATTGCGGCCGCCATGGTTTGAAACGATGATCCCATCAGCTCCATGTTCCACGGCAAGGACGGCGTCCTCCTGCGTGACCACCCCTTTTATCAACAGCCGACCCTTCACTTCGACTCGCAGCCTGTCGAGAAACGCCGGACTCAAATCGGGAGGTGCAAGGGTCGTGACTCGCGAGACATCCAAGCCTGCGAACATTGGGCCGCGGCGCCACATGTCGTGGGAGTTGCCTACGTGGCAATCCGTGCAATGCCGGCTATCGGCGACCATTGCCCGCTTCAGGGTCTCGTTGTTGCGCGCGCCGCGGACGTCCGCAGTAAGAACGATATCCGGACAGCCCGCATCCTGCGCGCGCCGAATGATGCCCGTGGTTACGGACCAATCGTCGGTGGGGTACAGCTGCTGCCAGATGGCTCCGCCACGGGCGGCGACCACCGCCTCAATCGGCAAGGAAGTTCCCGTTGAGAGCATCATTTGCACCGACCGGCTGCCTGCAGCGCTCGCGGCCGCGATTTCGCCGTCGGCATGATAGGCGCGCATCGCGGATACGGCAGACAGATAGACCGGAGTAGGCCACGCCGCGCCAAATACGCGCGTCGCGGTCGTCAGATGTGTCAGGTCGCTGAAGCGATGGGCACGGATCTCGTAGTGTGAAAACGCATCGTGATTTCGTACCACGGTGCGGTCATCATCTGCTCCCGTGGCGATATAGCCGAAGTGCGCTGGAGGCAGCGCATTGCGCGCCAGGGCCTCGAACTCCATGACGTTAAGGACCTGATCGGCTGCTATGATCGGCGGCGGCGCACGCTGCAACTCTTGCGACGGGGCCAAAGCCTGCGCCGGTGCACGCGTAGCGGCAAATGGAAGCAACGCGAGCCCACCAAGTACGGTGCGCCGCGAAAGTAATTGGCGCTGATGAAGGTCCATTTAAATCCCTGGTGCGCTGACTCTGCGCCGTCCTCGCCACTTATAACATGAGCGCCGCCAGCGTAGGGCGGCTTGAAATTGCCGGACAATGCTGTGGTGATTTGTTTTGCTCCGCCCAGCTGGGGTTTGACTCACAATCCTCGAAGGGTTACGAGCACTGGTTGATCGCTCCTAACACGGGTCGGTTTGCCGCGGCACGATGGCTGCACCGATCGGTACGCCAATCGACCGCCAATGATTTATTGCAGGGGCCTTCTGCAGCGGCTTCAAACCGGGGTGAGTTGCGCAAGCGTGGACTTACCTCATTGGGAATAATCTAAACTCCGGGTCACACGCAAAACGGAACTGATCCTCGAAGGAGACTCCTCATGGCCCAGCCTAACGACCCCGCGCAACTTTCCCCGCCTGCACGCATTATGCAATTGATCACCGGACACTGGGTGAGCCAGTTGGTCGGCGCGCTCTGCCGCGTTCGCATCCCAGACGTTCTCGCTCATGGGCCGCTGACCAGCGCTGTGATTGCGGCAAAGTGTGGTTCAAACTCAGATGCCACTTACCGTATTCTACGTGCCGCAAGTGGCCTGGGGCTCGTCAGGGAAATCCTGCCGGACACCTTCAAATTGACGCCGCTGGGCGACTTGCTCCAGTCCAACACGCCCGGATCGCTTCGCGAGTTTGCCATCGCCGAGACGGATCAGGGACACTGGATGGCCTGGGGGCGCCTAGCCGACGCGGTGCGGACCGGAGAACCCGCCGCACCAAAGGCTCTGGGAAAGGAGCTATTCGAGTGGTACGAGGAACACCCTGAGGATGCGGCGGTTTTTGGTGGCGCCATGTCGAACCTCGCAGCCCTGGTCGCAGGGGAAGTGGCGAACCTATGCGACTTCGCGAAGGCGAAGAAGATAGTCGATGTCGGCGGCTCGCACGGGACGCTCCTGGCGGCGGTGCTGAAGAAGCACATGGGAGCGTCCGGCCTCGTGATCGACCTTCCGAATGTCGCGGACCGTGCCCGCCTGGCTCTGGAAGCAAATGGGCTGCGCGATCGCGCCGAGGCCATTGGGGGCGACTTCTTTGTTGACGTGCCCGAGGGCGACGTCTACCTGCTCAAGCAAATCCTCCACGATTGGAACGACGAACAGTGCCGGACCATTCTCGCCAACTGCGCGCGCAGGGTCGGGCGCGACGGGAGGATTTACATCGTCGAGATGGTCATCCCCGACGACAACTCAGCCAGCTTTGCCTCCTTGATGGACCTTAACATGATGGTCATGTTGCCGGGGCGAGAGCGGGCGCTGAAAGAGTACAAGTCGCTTCTTGATGTCTCGGGCCTGAAATTCGAGCGCGTGATTGCGACGCATTCGCCGTTTGAGATTATCGAAGCATCAAAGAAGTAGGACCACGGCGAAGCCATTGCCTGTATCGATCACGCACGCGTATTGCAATGACGAGCACGTTGGCCGTGTGACCGCATTTTTCATGAGTAACCGGACCAATGTGACCCAAGATTCCGACCATCCCAACGCGGACTGTTACGAATGCCTGCAAAGTGTCAACCCCAGACAGCGCCTGGCAGCCGCTGGCAAAAAAGGGCTCATGTCTGGGGTTGGCTACCATTGGCTGGTAAGGCGGTGTTTTTCGCGGCGCAAAGCGCAGGCAACGCGTGCTGGCTCCGGCAACCGATTGATCAATAGAGCCTTCCTTAAACATTTTAGTTGTTTCGATCGGTTCGATTCCCATCACCCGCTTCAATCCCAACCTACGTTGATCGATGCCGGCCAACTCGCTTCCTTGTTTGGCCTCGTGCAGTCCGTTTTTAGGGTTAGCCGGCAGTAGCCCGGTAGGATCCAGCAACACGACGAAAAGCAGGCCTGCCGTCTAAGCCCATTCTTCCTCAGAACTGTCTACCCCGCTCCGCGGAGCTCCAGCGACGGGGATGCCGGCCAGCGCGCGCTCGAGTTTAGCCGGGTCTACCGGCTTGACGAGGTGATCGTCGAATCCGGCCGCGCGCGTTTGCTGCTGATCCTCCGCTTGACCGTAGCCGGTCAGAGCGACGAGACGCATGCCGGCGAGCGTGGAGATGGCGCGTAACTTTTTCGCGAGTTCGTAGCCGTTCATCTCTGGCAGGCCGAGATCGAGCAGGCCTATGTCCGGCCTGAAGGCTTCAACGCAAGTGAGGGCTTCCTTAGCGCTGTACGCCACGTGGGTCTGATGACCCTGAAGCATCAGCAGCATGCAGAGCGAGTTCGCCGCATCGGCATTGTCGTCTACTACCAGCACATGCCTCGGCTCTGCCTTGAAAGCCACGGCGGCGGCTGATGCGTTGATCGGTCGAGCGATCCGCGGCAGCCGGATTTCGAAGGTTGAACCAAGCCCGAGACCTGCGCTGCGCGCGCAGACATTACCGTCGTGCATTTCCACCAGGCGTCTGACTACTGCCAACCCTATCCCTAAGCCGCCCTGCGCTCGATCGAGCGTGCGCTCGCTCTGCACGAACAGATCGAAGACTAGTGGCAGCAGCTCCGGGGCAATTCCGGTGCCGGTATCGGAGATTTCGATATAAGCATTCGCATCATCTCCCCGGGTGCGGACCCAGATCTCCCCGCCCGGCTCGGTGTATTTAATGGCGTTCGTCAGAACGTTGCCGACGCATTGCATGAGACGCGCCAAATCGCCCAAGACGAACAAGGGCTCATAGCTCGATGCCGTGATGGAGAGCTTGTGACGTTTTTCGCGTAGCTGCGGCTCGACCGTCTCGAGACTCTGCGCGATGACGCCGGCAAGATCGACGGGTCTTTTCTTCAGCTGGATTCGACCTTGCGTGATCCGCGAGACATCAAGCAGATCGTCCACAAGGCGCGTCATCTGGACAACCTGGCGCTTGATCACGCCGACGGCGCTGTAGCCGCAAGCGTCCTTATCCAGCGTGCGGGAAAGCAGCTCACTCGCATTGCTGATGGGCGCGAGGGGATTGCGGAGTTCGTGCGCCAGCATCGCCAGGAACTCGTCCTTCCGCCTATCGGCATCGCTGAGCGCCTCCTCGGCGCGCTTGCGTCCCGTGATGTCAATCGCAGTTCCGATCACGCGCACGCACCTTCCCCTCCCATCGAAAATTCCGCGGCCCTTGGCGGCAACCCAACGGATCAGGCCATCCTCCTTACCCACGGTCCGATACTCGACGTCATAGAGCGCGCGCCGCTCTGGGTCGAGCGCTGCGGCGAACGCCTCGCTGGTGCGCTCGCGGTCGGCCGGATGCAGACCCGAGTAGAAATCTGCCATCGATACGGGTATTTCCGATGCGATGCCAAACATAGCCTTCACGCGCGGCGGCCAAAACAGCGTATCCGTGACGACATCCACATCCCATAGACCGATCTCGCCCGCGTCGGTGGCAAGGCGCAGCTGTTCCTCCCGCTCTCGAAGTGCCTGCTCGGTTGCCTTGCGCGCGGTCACGTCGCTCGCAGCGCCGAACCAGTCGGTGACGTTGCCGCTCGCATCCATCAAGGGTATGGCGCGCGAGTAAGTCCAGCCGACCGTGCCATCCACGCGCCGGACGCGATGCTCGAGCTGGAAGACACTTTTAGTGTCAATCGCCTCGCGAATCTTTGCCATCACGTGCGGTTGGTCATCCGCGCAAATGTACTTGTCGAGCCAGCTGCGGCTCGGATCGTCTGTGTCGACGACGAAATTGCGGCCCTTGAGGAAGCGCATCTCGCTCCAGTCCGCGCTCATCTGGTAGATAACCTCGGAGGTTGCGCTCACGAGGGTATGAAACCGCTTCTCGTTCTCTTGGCGTACCCGCGTGAGCTCGAGGCGGGCGCCGACCCGGGCCAGCAGCTCGCGGGCGGAGAACGGCTTGACCAAATAGTCGTCTGCTCCGGCATCGAGTCCTTCAACGTGGGCCTCCTCGCCGGCGCGCGCAGAGAGCAATATGAGGGGAATATCACGTAGTGATTCATCGTTCCTTAGACGCCGTAAGAGGCCTAAGCCGTCGAGGCGCGGCATCATGATGTCCGAGACAATGAGGTCGGGCCGCTCGCGCCGCGCGGCAACGAGTACCTGCTCGCCGTCCGCAACTGCCTCGACGACGTAGCTGGTCGACAACAGATCGCGAACATAGGCGCGCATGTCAGCGTTATCGTCGGCGAGCAGGATGCGGCCCCCGGGCGCCTTGACGAATTGCCGGTTAGGCAGCGGCTCCTCCGTGAGTGAGCGCAGCCGTGACGAGCGCTCCGACGCGTCCGGACGAATCCAACTCAACGCTTCCTGCACGAAGGCCTGGGCATCAGTAGTCGTGGAGGCGGGCGAGCGGGACGCCTCCTTGATCCGCTCGGGTGGTAGATGCGCCGTGCCGAGCGGCACCGAAACCCGGAACGTTGTGCCGCTGCCGAGTTCGCTCAGTGCGCAAATGGCGCCGCCGTGGAGCTTCACGAGTTCCTGCACAAGGGCGAGGCCGATGCCGGACCCTTCCTGGGTGCGGCCAGCCGTGCCCTCGACCCGATGAAATCGCTCGAACACGCGCGGTAGCTCGTGGTTCGGAATGCCGACACCCGTATCGGCGATTTCGAGCACGGCATCGGTCACCTCTCGTCGCAGGCGGACCGCTACGCTGCCGCGCAGCGTGAACTTGAATGCGTTCGAGAGCAGATTGAGGACGACCTTCTCCCACATCTCCCGATCAACGTAGACCGGCTCGCCGAGCTCGTCGCATTCCACAGCGAAGGCGAGGCCGGCCCGCTCCATTGCCGATCGGAAGTTGCTCGCCAGATCGCGCGTCAAAACATCGAGATCGGTCGCCTCGTACGAGATCTCGACCCGCCCCGCCTCGATACGCGAGAAGTCGAGCAGGCTATTGACGAGCTTCAGCAGGCGTAGCGAGTTCCGCTGCGCGAGTTCGAGATGGGTACGAACCGGTGCCGGCGTCGCTGGATTTGCGATGGCCTCCTCGAGCGGCCCGAGTATCAAGGTGAGCGGTGTGCGGAACTCGTGGCTGACATTCGAGAAAAACGTGGTCTTCGCGCGGTCGACCTCGGCCAGTGCCTCGCCGCGCCGCCGCTCGGCTTCCAATGCTCGTTGATTTTGTTCGACCTGGACCCGTTCTGTGATGTCCATTCCGGTCGCGACTGCGACCACCACGCGCCCGGCAGTATCCTTGATCGGCATGCAGGCGAAGTCGACGATGTGCTCCGAATCATCGCCCCAGAAATACCGCGACTCGCCGCGGAACGTCTCACCGGAGACGGCCTGCTCGACCGCATTGCGAACCCACGCTTGGACTTCCGCAGAGCGGTTCCACCAGCCGCATTCCCAGAACGGCCGGTCAAGAATATCGGCACGAATAAAGCCGCAGACTTCTACGGCAGACCGATTGATATCGGCAACTGTTCCATCGAGGCGGAGGCGCGCGGCGAACAAGCCCTGGTCATACATCGCCTGGAACTGTTCGGTTGCCTCTCGCAGTTGGCGGTTGGCTTCTTGCAGTGCCTGACCACGCGATATCACCTCAAGCTGCATCGTCTCGGCTTCGCGCGCGAGTGCCTGATTGGTGCGAGACAACTCAGTCACATCTTCGACGCTGTGTACGATAAAGAGCATCTCACCGTCCGGACCGAATACCGGCGCATTAACGGGCGACCAATAACGCTCCTCGAAACCACCGCCTTCACTTGCCGGCCGGCGGATGTCGTATTTCTGCACAGCCATAGTGTCCGGTCGACCATCAGCAAGAACCCGCCTAAGGGAAGCACGAAGATTTGCAGTTCCGCTCGCTCCCTGTTCCTGAGGGTTATCCGGAAAGACCTCGAACAGCGATTGGCCTACAATTGCACGACGTTCCGTGTAAGTAGCGCGCAGGTACGCATTACTCGCATCCAGAATGGGAAAACTCTCATCCGCACCGAGCAGGAGGAACAGGGCCGGTGCGCTTTCGAAGACTTTTTGATAATCGATCTGCCGTTGAGCGGCCGGCAGGTTGCGCGTCGAGTTGGAGCTCAACGCCTTGCCGGTACATGCACCGGCCCCACGCGCCTCGGTTGCGGGCACAATGGACTCGTCCCTGAGGCTGCGGTCTATGCTTTTGGTCATGCGGCGCCGCTATGCTCTGTAGTCAACTGCCGAAAGCCCCAATTATGGAGCCATTGTTTTCCGAAGATAAACAGCAAGAATCACCATGGCGCCGCGCGCGGACAGCCAAGTGCGGCTGAGCAACGCAAGCCCGGCCAACCACGGCGCAAATGAGGGGGTACTTGGCGCCGGCTCCATCGCCGCACCCCAGATCAGCTGAGCGGGCATTGAGGGCGATCACCGGACATTGAATCGCCCCGAATCATCGTCACTGAGCGGTGGTCCGCTGCGATAAGCTCACCCTGTCCGTGATAGCACCAGCAGGCTTTACGATGGGCGTCACCAGATATTGCAGCCATGCCAACCCACGCCATCGAAGAGCCCGCCTACGAGGTCACCGGGAAGATCGGTGATATTGAGTTGCGTCAATACGCATCTTACGTGGTGGCCGAGGTGCTGATGACAGGGACCGCGACGGAGGCGGGTAACAAGGCATTTCGGATTCTGGCCAACTATATTTTTGGCGACAACAAAGGTGCGCAGAAGCTTGCCATGACCGCGCCGGTCAAGCAGACCGCGGCGCCGATGAAGTTGGCACTGGCAGCTCCGGTGAGACACAGCGCCGCTCCAGGCGGGTATCTGCTGCAGTTTGTATTACCAAGGGGCGTGACTTTGCATACCGCCCCTGAACCCATCGACCAGCGGATCGTCCTTCGGCAAGTGCAGCCGATGCTTGTGGCTGTCATCCGCTACTCGGGCTTCTGGGCGGATGCCAACTACAACAGGCACCTGGCTCAGTTGCAGGATACCTTGAGGATGGCGGGCGCTAAATGGTCAGGCGAACCGATCTACGCGCTACAACTCCCCGTTTACGCCCTGGTTCCTGCGTCGTAAGAAATCTGGTTGCAACTCCCCGCCAATGTTGGTAATCGCCCAGATTGAATTCCTTGCCCCAAGCCTGCGCGGCAGCTGCATATCACGCCACACCGGATCGCCTCGTTGGGGCGTGGCCATTCGCCAACTTGCAGCGCCAGAGGCCAGGATCAGCGGCACGCCCCCTGTGGGCTTCCAATCCGATGCCGCACCCGCATGCAGGCGGGCTGCGAGCAAAGCCCCCGGCAACCCCTTCAGTCGAGAGCATGACGCACCTTACCTGAAGCTTAGCCAGTATGAGGCGATGCGCTCGCGGCAGATCCTGAGAACGCGCAAGATTCGTCCAAAGCCGCCGACGCGACCTTGCAACCGAACGGACAGACGCGAATGCCGATACCCACTGAGCCAATTGGAAGCATCCCACGGCCGCTGAAACTGCTGCGGGCCATAGACGCCTGCGGCGGCGATGGCATGGACCCGGCACTCGATCCCTTATATGAGGAGGCGACCCGCGACACCATCGCGCATCTGCTGTCAACTGGCTCCCCGGTCATCACCGACGGTGAGCAGAGGAAGTTTCACAACTTCTGGACGTACAGCGTTCACGGACTCAAGAACACGAGTCCCGAGGGATTCAAGATCCCCTTCTCCGCCGGCCACACGCGGCGCATGTTGCGTCTGATAGCCGAGCCTTTCCGCTACAAGCGGTACGCGGATCAGTATCTCGATGCCGCCCTCCGCTACGCCAGCGTTCCGCTCAAGCAGGCGGTGATCTCCCCCTCTGCCTTGAGCCTCATGTATCCGCCTGAGGGCATCGCGGGCTACGCGCGTGAGCAGTTCATCGAAGATCTGCTGCGCGAGCACGAAACCGAAGTACGCCGCTGTCTGCAAAAAGGTGCGTACAAAGTACAGATCGACTTCACCGAGGGGAGGCTCGCGGTGAAAGTAGATCCGTCAGGCGGAATGTTGAGCAGCTTCATCGATCTGAATAACCTCGCGCTGGCGCGCTTTTCCGCGACGGATCGCCAGCGCATTGGGGTGCATACCTGCCCGGGCGGCGACCGCGACTCCACGCACAGCGCAGATGTTGATTACGCCGATTTGCTCCCCAGCCTCTTCGAGCTCAACGTCGGCAATTTCTACATCGCATTGGCCGGGGAGTCGGACCGAAAACGCGTACTCAGGAGCGTAAAGCAGTACCTGCGCCCGGACCAGAAGGTCTTTGTGGGCGTGATCGCACCAATTAATCCTCGCATCGAAACAGAGGAAGAAGTTCGTGACCGAGTGCTCGAAGCAGCGCAGTACATCCCGATCGAGCAGCTCGGCACCACGGATGACTGCGGATTCTCCCCTTTTTGCGATGACACCTCGACCACACGCGAAACGGCTTTCGCAAAGATTCGAGCCCGGGTGCGCGGCACCGCGCTGGCCGCTGAAGCGTTGGGCGTGCGCTGATGGGTTCAGAGGAAGGGGAAGAAGAAGCGCTGCTGCGCGCGGTAACCTTTGAGAACGCAAAGACCATTCTGCGTGCTCGTCAGCGAGGCGAACGTGAACTCCTAGCTGCGAAGGAGGCCTTGGAGCAGAAGACACAAGAGCTCGCACAATCGCTGGCGATGATGGGGGCTACGCTCGAGTCAACCTTCGATGCAATCCTGGTGACGGACGGTCAAGGGCGAATCACGGGATATAACGAGAAATACCTGCGGTTGTGGAACATCCCCCGAGAGATCATGTCGGCTGCCGACCATC
The DNA here is from genome assembly GCA_963839055.1 of uncultured Pseudomonadota bacterium. Classification (GTDB taxonomy): domain Bacteria; phylum Pseudomonadota; class Gammaproteobacteria; order Steroidobacterales; family Steroidobacteraceae; genus 13-2-20CM-66-19. The sequence goes on from CAWITP010000001.1 coordinate 1,104,341, forward strand.
GGCAGACTCTTGAGTTTTGTGCCTCACGGTTCGCCGATTCGCAGGGTTTTGTTGGCCGTGTGCAGGATATCTACGCCACCTCCCTGCCGGAGAGCGCCGATGTCCTCGAATTGATCGACGGCCGAGTGTACGAGCGACGCTCGACCATCCAGTATCTGCAGGGACGGAATGTCGGGCGCGTCTGGAGTTTCCGTGACATCACAGTCCAGAAGCGCGCGGAGGCAGACCTGCGCCAGCAGCGTGAATGGTTTCAGGTCACGCTGGCCAGCATCGGCGATGCCGTGATCACGACCGACACTCGTAGCCAGATCACCTTTCTTAATCCAGTGGCCGAGAAGATCACCGGCTGGTCATCCGGCGAGGCCTTGGGAGCTAGGGTGCAGCAGGTGTTCAACATCATCAACGAGTACACCCGCCAGAAGGCTGCGAACCCGGTGGAACGGGTCTTGCGCGAAGGCGCGATTGTCGGCCTCGCCAACCATACGGCGCTGATCGCAAAGGATGGCACAGAGATCGCGATCGAGGACAGCGCCGCACCTATCCGCGATGCTGCCGGCAGCATCTCCGGGGTAGTCATGGTCTTTCACGACGTGACGGCGCGGCGCCGCGCGGAGGCGGCGCTGCGTGAGGCGGACCGCCGCAAGGATGAATTTCTCGCAACTTTGGCGCACGAGCTTCGTAACCCCCTCGCTCCAATCCGCCAGGCAACACTCATCGCGAAGACACCGAGCGCAACCGAGGCGCAAAAGCGCTGGAGCCACGATGTGATCGATCGTCAAGTCCAGCACATGTCTATGCTGCTCGAGGACCTGCTCGACATCTCCCGCGTGACGCGCGGAACACTCGTGCTGCGTATGCAACCGACTGACCTCGCGTCGTTGATCGGCGCTGCGGTAGAGACGGCACGTCCTCTCATCGATGCCAAGCGACATACCCTGACGGTCGATATCCCCGCAGAGCCGGTACGATTCAGCGCCGATCCTCTGCGCATGGCTCAGGTGCTGTCTAATCTCCTAACCAACGCTGCGAAGTACACCGATCCTGAAGGGCAGGTCCGGCTCAGCGCGAGCATTGAACCTGCACAGGTGACCTTGCGCGTTGTCGACACCGGCATCGGAATCAGCGCCGACTCACTTCCAAAGATATTCGAGATGTTCACGCAAGTGTTCTCCGCTGCACGGGACCGTTCCGAGGGAGGATTGGGGATCGGACTCGCACTCACAAAAGGGTTGATCGAGCTACACGGTGGGAGGATCGAGGCCCGCAGCGCCGGGCCCGGGTGCGGAAGCGAGTTCACCATCCACCTTCCGAGGCGGCCGGTCCCAGACGCAGGGCGAGATCCCCCGACCGCCGAGACGCCGTTGCGCCCCCTGATGAGTCGGCGAATACTGATTGCCGACGATAATCGTGATGCGGCCGAGACGCTCGCAGAGCTGCTGCGAATGAACGGCCACGAGGTCAACATGGTTCATGACGGCCCTGGGGCACTCGCCGCGTTCGCCGAGCTTCGGCCCGATATCGTACTGTTGGATATTGGCATGCCAGGGCTAAGCGGCTACGAGGTGGCTCGAACGATGCGCGACAATCGTCGCAGTCCGCTCGTGAAGCTGATCGCCATCACCGGATGGGCTCAGGAGAACGACAAGGCACGAGCGATGTCCGCGGGGTTCGATTACCACTTCACCAAACCGGTCGACGTTCAGAAGCTATTGGCTCTTGTTAGCGCGGATTAACAGCGGCAGCAGCTGCTGCGACGTAGCGCTATCGCCCCCCAAACCGAGCCTGAGCTTTACCTGGGCGCGCACGGTCCCTAGTCGACCGCCTGAGCGGCGCTGGAGCGGCTGCTCTAGCAACGCACCGCGTATGTTGCTGCGGCAATTCGCCCCACCCATTGCTTTGTCAGGGTCTCGCCGTACTGCGGACGCAGTTCGCGCCGCGCGCGGTGGTGCGATTACGAATAGCGGGCCGATTTTACCTGTCATGGCCACTTGGCTACGGCCGACGCGAGCTGGATTTCCTTTAACAGAACCTAAGCGACCGATTGAGCAGGGTCCATCTTAGGTTCGATTCCCGTCATCCTCGAACCCAGCCAGAGACATCGCCGCTAAGCTAGCCCACGGTCTCGGGAGCGCGGTTGCGGGGGTGGCGGAAACTCGCGTGCTGCGGTCAGGAGCCAATCGCGAAACTTCACCACCTTGGGAATCGCGAGGTACGGCTTGGGACAGACAAAGTAGTAGGCGGATCCATACGGCAGGATTTCCGTGCCCGCGATCTTCAGCGTCCCCTTCTGTAACGAGCGCGCGACCAGAGTCCATTGCGCCAGCGCATAGCCGAGCCCCTCCTCTGCCGCAGCCAGCAGACCGGCCGAGTCGGCGATGGTGGGGGCACGCGACTGCCAGGCGCGTTGCGCTTCCTGCTGACGCCACACGCGCCAGGGCTCATCGTCGCTGTCCAGGAGCGGTAGTTTGTTGAGATCGGTGCTGCGCTCGAGCACCCCATACTGCTTGATGAGCTCAGGGTGCGCGACCGGCACCAGCCATTCATCCAGAAGCTTCTCGACGTGCAGATTGGGATAGGCACCGCGGCCGAAGCGCAGGGCCACGTGAATCGACGCGCGCGAGAAATCGACCAGCTCGCGTGAAGTGTGCAAGCCGAGTGTGATGTCGGGCCACTTGCGTCGGAACGCGCGAATCCGCGGCAGCAACCACATCTGCAGGAACGAAGCCAGCAGCGAGATCTGCAGCGGTCCGCCATGCCGGTGCTGCTTCACGTGCTGCAGGGTAGCTTCGAGCTCCTGCAGGCCGGCCCGTATGCCGGGCAACAGTTCCAGCCCCTCGTCAGTGATCTCAACCCGTCGTCCATTACGGCGGAACAGCGGCACCTGCAGATAATCCTCGAGCGACTTGATCTGCTGGCTCACGGCCGCGGGGGTCACATTGAGCGCGTCGGCCGCGGCGCTGAAACTCAGGTGCGAGGCGACCGCCTCGAATACGCGCAGCGCTCCCAGGGGCAGGCGGTCGTGGGCGGCTGGCAAGTTAAGCTTTCCTTAACACGCGATTACCCCTTGTGTTTGTGGGTCCGCTGCCGGACGCGCAAGCTGTTTCCGTCAACCCAACTACATACCGGAGCGCAGTCATCATGAATACCAACATCGTCGTCGCTCGAGTCGCTCACGCAGCCGCATCCCTCGTGATTGTGGTCGGTGAAGTCCTGATGTTCCAGTACTGGTAGCACCTCGGGCCATGGCCGCCATGTGCCAAAGGACACAGCGAGCAGCAAGTGACCGGCATGCCGGAACGGCGACTGCCAGCCGGCGCGCCCGAGCCGAGCGGACGCGCCGGTCACTGCAGCGAATTTTAGCGTCTGCGAGGAAGGAGGCGAGACTCAGTCCCACGCAGAACTGGTGATCCCGAACGGCTGTGATGCAAACGGTTTCGGCGCCGAGGTGACACCACCGTTCTGATCACAGGCGCCGCCCACGGCATCGGCTGCTCCGGCGGTGGATGGACCCGTAGGAGCCCCCCAGAAATTGTTGACGGCTCGCAGCGGCTCCGTGGGGGGCGGGGTGACTTCGGCCGGACCGAAAAGGGTCGCCACGGCACCGACATTCAGAATCCCACAGTGTGCGCTTGGGCCGGGATTGAGTTGCGCTCCGCCGGTGGCAACGGTCAACGCCGGCCGGCCGCGATCGTTGCCGTAGAAGTTGTTCTGATCGAGCGCCTGGAAGTGGCGTGAGGAATCGGTTCCGCCATCAAACCAGTCTGCCGAAAAATTCACGATCAATCCCGGTCCGGCGTTCCCGATGGTGGAATTCTTGCGGAACACGGAGCTGTCGGGCACGACGATGAAACCTGCCCTGGTGTTGCCCAGGGCACTGTTACTCTCGATGTCGCCAGCCAGATCGAGGTCGAAGCCCACCCCGCTGTGCACCGCGAGATTACCGAGCACTGAGACGTTTCCTGCCCCAATTGCCTCGCCGAACTCGTCCTGAGCTCCCGGGTGTACGGAGAATCCCGTGCCTGCTCCCCGGGCGACGTTGTTCTGCAACCGCACCGCGCCCCCGCCGATCCGGATCTGTGCGTTGAGTAACACGTCGAAGCCTGCACCGGGATTACTCGTCGCCTCGTTGCCGGTGAAGGATATGAATGCCGGCAGGCAGGGGACGGGTGCGCGACACAGGTTGTCCTCCCAGAAATATCCCTGGAAGCTGAAGCCGGTACCGTCGGCGATATCCACATTGCCGGTGACCGAGATGCCCACGCCCGCGGGGTGATATTCAGGATCGTTGACGAAGGCGTTCTGATCTATTCTAACCCCGTAACTGTTGCCGCCCGTCAAGGTGAATCCGGCGCCGGCGCCGCCAAAACGAACTCCGTAGCTCATGATGAGCACGTTCGCAGGAAAATCTGTCGAGGGGATTCCCTCGATGACGGTTGCCGAGGCACCGTGCAGCGAGTAGATCATCAGTGGTTTGGTAATGCAGATCATGCAGCCGGCGTCCCGACCGGACTGCGGGTGTTCATCACCGGGATGGCTGAAAGTGCCATCGCCGCTGATGTTGCCGTAGCGTCCCGCCCCTACAGCAACCGTATCGCCGGGTGCAGCGTTTTCGATCGCCTGGCTGATCGAGCGACAGGGTTTTGTCCTGGCGCCACAGCTTGCGGTATCGATGCCGTCGTTGGTGACTAAGAGAGACTCGCTGGCCGCGGCGCCGCGCCCCGCCGTCAACGATATTGCTGCGAACGCGAGAACGCAGCTCAACCCCGCCCGCGTGGACTCTTTCATGCTGCCTCCGGTGCTCGCAGCCTGCACAGCTGGACGTCATCGGATCAAACGTGAGGGTGCCAAACAGAGCTTAGTTTAAGCGAGGCAATGCCGTGGAGCTATCCGTACATTCCGCGGCCTTGAGCGGGCGCTACCCTTGTCAGATGGCGTGCATGAGAGGGCGTGCATAGCTAACGGTTTGCCGCAGCCGTCAGACGATCAAAACCGGCACGTTGCATCGCACCGTTCAGTGCGGGTAGATCCGTTTCGGTGACGGTCTTCCAATGGGTAAGCTCTTCGGTGAGGCGTCGATGCAACTCGGCGTACACCTGCTGCTCAGAATCTGTTGGTCGCACGTCGTCAGCGTCGATCGTGGCGAGAAAGGTGTCGTACTGCTCATTGAGGCGATTGGGGTAGCGCAGGTTGTCCTCGGAGGCTTTCATGTTCACCTGCAGCAGCTGTTCTTCGATCGGGCGGACCTTCTTCTCGAAAGCTGCTGCCGATCGCTTGAGTGCTGCGTTGGCTGAGCCCGACTTACCCGACGTCTTATCCTCAGTGGACGGTGTGACTTCGTTCAAACGCTCGCGGATGGAGCGGATCTGGTTGACGGCGGCATGGAGACTTGCGATATCCGCCGCAGTTCTCGTGACCAGATCCCAGTGCGCACTTAGCTCAGCTGCGTTCGTGGTCTGAGCCAGTCGCGGATCGAGCAACACTTCCAGAGGCGCAGTTTGCTGGCCGCCGCGTGTGGTCAGCCGCAGGGTGTAAGAGCCCGGATTGACAATCGGCCCCTTGGGTCCCTCGTCTGCATAGAACGCACCGGGAATCTCGATCGGATCTTCGACCCTGAGGTCCCATGCGAAACGATTCATGCCCGCCTCATCGGGCAGCAGCTTCGCTGGCTTCTGGCGATCCGGCCACTCCACGGGTTGCTCGAACTTGTTCTTCTGGTGGTTCGAGAAGCGCCGCAGTACGGTGCCCTGGGTGTCGAGGATCTCGAGCGTAATCTCCTCGTCTGCGGCCGGTTTGTTCTTCAGGAAGTAATCGATGATGGCACCATTCGGCGGGTTTTCGCCTACCGGGCCCCGCCTGTTGACCTCTTGCGGAAAATGCAGCCGGTACGCGGGTTCGGGCCGATACAGCCGCACATCCGGCAAGCCGCTGGCGGGGTCGATCTGCCGCAGCGGCGTCACGTCGTCCAGGATCCAGAACGAGCGGCCATGCGTCGCGACGATGAGGTCATCGTCCTTCACCACCAGGTCGTGAATGGGCGTGGTGGGCAGATTCAGCTGCAGCGGCTGCCACTGCTCGCCGTCATTGAAGGACACGAAGACACCCGTTTCGGTGCCGGCATACAGCAGCCCCTTCTTCCTCGGATCCTCCCGCACCGCACGGACGTAAGAGCCGTCCGGAATTCCCGTGACGATACGTGTCCAAGTGTTGCCACCGTCGTGCGTCCGATAGATGAGCGGTTTGAAGTCATCCAGCTTGTGACGGTCGATCGCCACGAAAGCGCTGGCGGGGTCATGTGGCGAGGGGTCGATGAGGCTCACCATGCTCCAGGCGGGCATATCCTGCGGCGTGACATTCTTCCAGCTTTGCCCATCGTCGCGCGTGAGGTGAATGAGACCGTCGTCAGTGCCGGCCCACAGCAATCCCTTTTGCAGCGGCGACTCCGCGAGCGCAAACACCGTGTCGTAATACTCGACACTCGTGATGTCGAGCGTGATCGGGCCTCCTGAGGGTTGCTGTTTGCTTTTGTCGTTGCGGGTCAGATCGGCGCTGATGCGCTTCCAGCTGCGACCCTGATCCGTGCTCTTCAACACGAATTGCGCCGCCGTGTAGAGCACGTTCGAGTCGTGTGGCGAGACCAGCAGGGGCTCGGTCCACTGGAATCGGTACTGCAGCTGCGCGGCACCGTTGCCCGAGACATCCAGCGGAAACACCGAGACGTCGCGCAGGTTCTCAGTGCGATGGTCGTAGCGCGAGATCTGGCCGCTTTCCGCGTTCGCGTAGACGATCTCCGAATCGCGCGGATCGGGGGCGATGTAGCCGCTCTCGCCACCACCGACCGAATACCAATCCTCCCGGCCGATGACGCCGTTGTCGTCACGACTCGCGATGGCAATGGTGGTGTTGTCCTGCTGCGCGCCATAGACCCGGTAGGGCCAGTGGTTATCGACCGCGACGTGATAGAACTGCGCCGTGGGCTGATTTTCCTGACGAGTCCAGGACTTCCCGCCATCCGCCGACAGCGTGGTGCCGCCGTCATTACCGTTGATGAGCCGCTGCGGAGCGCTGGGATCGATCCACAGCGCATGGTGATCGCCATGCGGAGCCGGCAACAGCTCGAAGTTCTTGCCACCATCGGTTGAGCGGAACACCCCGGTATTGAGCACATACACCGTGTCCAGCGCGACCGGATCGGCAAAAATATGCGAGTAGTACCAGGCGCGCTGCCGGAAGCGGTGGTCGGAATTGATGCGCGTCCAGCTCGCACCGCCGTCATCAGAGCGGAAAATGCCGCCTTCCTTGGCCTCGATGGAGGCGTAGACCCGCTCGGAGCTGGCGCCCGACACCGCGACACCGATGCGGCCGAGTGTCCCCTCCGGCAGTCCGTGTCCGCCGAGCGGTTTCCAGCTCAACCCGCCATCATCGGAACGATAAAGGCCTGATCCCGGCCCACCGCTGGCGAAGCCCCAGGGTGATCGACGTACCTGCCAGAGAGAGGCGAACAGTCTGCTGGCATTTTTTGGATCGAAGACGACGTCGATGCCACCGGTATCGCGGTTCTTGAAGAGAACCCGCTGCCAGCTGCGGCCGCCATCGCCCGAGCGGAAGATTCCACGCTCCTCGTTCGGCCCGAACGCGTGACCGAGAGCGGCGACGAACACGATATCGGGGTTGTGCGGGTCAACGATGATCGCCCCGATGTGCCGGGTATCCGTGAGGCCCATGTGTTGCCAGCTCTTACCGGCATCGGTTGATTTATAAACGCCGTCACCGTAGGTGATGTTGCCCCGCGGACAGGCTTCGCCGGTTCCGACATAAATGATGTTGTGATCGGAGTCGGCCACGGCGATGGCGCCGATCGAGGCGGCTTTCTGCTGGTCGAATACCGGCCGCCAGGTATTGCCCGCGTCGGTGCTTTTCCACACGCCGCCGGCGACCCCACCGAAATACCACGTTTCCGGATCACCCGGCACGCCGCTCACGGCGACGACCCGACCACCGCGAAACGGTCCGATCTGCCGCCACTTCATCGCCCCGAACAAGGTCGCAGCGCCCGTCGGAGCGGCCGGGTTGGTTGCGGCCGGCGCGACTTCGCCATCGTATCCAGGGCCGGTTTTCTCGGCCGCGAGCGCTGGCGATAGCGCAGCCATGCAGAAGCACACCGAAGCGACGAATACAGGCAGCAAACCCTTGGCCATTTGTCCCCCTTGCAAATGCGTGAATGCAGTGCCGATTGTCGCCGGTCGCCCGAAGCATTGCACCTGCACTGCAGCAAGCAGGGCGCAGAGGGGGGCGTAAAGTGGCGGGGGGGCGGTGAGCGCTGGAGAATCGGAGCATGAGAGGCGTCATGGGGCTGGTTGTTCTGGGTGCGATCGCTGCAACGCCAGCTGTCATGGCGCAGAGTCTTTTCAATGGCACCTGGCGCCCGGACCCGGACCGTCCCGAGCCCGATCGGCCGCCGGACGTCTTCCAGTTGCTGAACGGCGAGTACGAGTGCCGGTCCTGCAACCCGCCCTACCAGCTCAAGGCGGATGGTCTGGACCATCCGATACGCGGCAACCCCCGCTTCGATGCACTGCGCATCACCGTCGTCGACGAACATACCGTCACGAAGGCTGCGACGCGGGCCGGCGCTACCGTCGCTGAATCCACAGCGCAAGTGTCCTTTGACGGCCGCACCTTGACGGAGCGCCAGGTGCTTTCCAACGTCGGGCCGCGCAAGGTGGACTTCACCAGCCGATCTTCTCGCGTGTCAGCGGGCGCGCAGGGCTCGCATGCGATCTCGGGTTCCTGGCACCTCATCGAGGCTGATCTCACGAACCACGATGAGGATACCGACTATCTGCTGAGCAATGGAACACTCAGCATGTCGGATCGTCTGGGCCGATCATTCACGGCAAGACTGGATGGCAGCGAGGCGCCGTACAAAGGCGATCCTGACGTCACGTCGGTATCGCTGAAGCTGATCGATGAGCGCACCATCGAAGAAACCGACAAGAAGGGCGGCAAGATCGTCAAAGTAACACGTTGGCGTGTCGACCCCGATGGCAACACCATTCACGCGCGCTTCGATGATCTGCAGGGCCATGTGCAGGAGCAGACCGGCCACAAAATCAGTCGGTAGCCGCCACAAAATCGGCGGCCACGCTTTGGTCGCCAATCCCCGACAATCTTGTTTCGCTGCTACAACGGCGCGAAATCTGTGAAATGCGTGACTGGCAATGGATGGCGACGCCGCTATTGTTTGCGCCGACGAACGATGTCGGAGGATTCATTGTGAACAAGTCATTGACGGTGGGACTGGTGCTGGGTGCCTTTGCGGCGGTGTCGGTGGGGGCCGTGGCAGGCTACAAGATGCTGGCCGCGCCCAGCGGCGCGCAGGTTGTCAGCGCCAAGGCCCTGACAAAGACAGTTAAAAAACCCCGGCAGGAATGTCATGACGAGCAGGTGACGCATCAGAAGCCCGTCAAGGACGAGCACCGCCTGGTGGGTACCGGTGTGGGTGCCGTGGTTGGTGGCTTGCTGGGCAGTCGCATTGGTGGTGGCAACACTCGCATCGTGACCGGCCTTGCTGGTGCGGCAGCGGGCGGCTATGCCGGCAACAAGCTGCAGCAGAAGGTCCAGGAAGCCAACACGTACACGACGACCGAGCAGAGCTGTGTGACGGCCTACGATACTGAAGTGCAGCCTGCGGGGTACGAAGTGGTGTATGAGCTGGATGGCAAGCGCCACAAGGTGCACATGGATCACGACCCGGGTCGCGAGATTCCGGTGCGGGATGGCCAGATCGTGCTCAACGAGACCGCGACGGCCTCATAGAATCCTGGTGTGTTGGATTGCCGCTCCCGCGCAGCAGGGCGCGGAGCGGCAATCCGCTCCCGGCAGTTACTGCTGCTTGTCGGCCGTGTAGGAAATAGTGCGGCCGTTCTGCTTGTCCTCATCGGTGACGTGCAGCTTGCCGTCCGCCGCGACCTCCGAGACCACGACATCGGTAATCTTGCCCTGTCTGCGGTCGGTCTCTTCGATCCTGTTGGCTGCCAGCTTCTTCAGCGACACCATGGTCTTGCCAGGATCGCCGGTGGTCAGATATTCCTTGCCGTCGAATTTTGCCTCGTAGCTCTGGCCGGTGGGCGTGCTCATCTTCAAACCATCCGCCGTCTCCCGGTAGGTAACCGTCACGAGATCGGCAGACATGGTGGTCGCTTTGACGTCGGGCTCCCACGAGCCGGAGATGGCGTGCGCGCCCGAGGGGCCTGCGGCAACCCGCCGCGCGGCGAACTTCGCCGATGCCGGCTTATCACCGGTATAGTCAGTGAACTCATCCACCAGCGTCTTGCCGCCTGCACCGACTCTCAGGTTTCTCTCTATAGTCTTCTTGCCCTTCAGGGTCGCGGTGATTTTGACGGTCTCCGGGCTCGTCACGGATACCGCGATTTCGTCATAGTAGCTGTGTCCTGTGACTTTGTGAGGCTTGCCGTCGGCGGCGACTTTCACCTCGGGGATGCACGTGGAGCAGGCATAGGTGCCATCCTGCAACAGATAGACGTCAGGCTTGCCTTTGATATTGGCTGTGCTCACGTCCGTTTTCCACGTGCCATCGAAAGGACCTGCGGCCCAGGCCGCGAGCGGCAGGCCCAGAAGAATCGTCACTGCGATGCGTTTCATGTTTGTTCTCCCTCAGATTATCAGCGCGTCTGGGTATCCCGGTTGGATGCAGGCACCCCCCCGGCCATGCAATCGCCGGTTGCAAGGACTCGTGCATTGCACGGGGGCGCATACCGCATTACAACGCCGGCTATAGTGCCAGTGTCCAGGGCTGATATGAAACGGCTGCTGATCGTCTATCACACCCTTACGGGCGGCTCGCTGCAGATGGCGCAGGCGGCCGCCGATGCTGCCGCGCAGGAGCAGGGTTTGACCGTGGCACTGCAGGCCGCCGTCGACTCCACCGCGGAGCACCTGCTCGCCGCGGATGGCTACCTGTTCGTGTGCCCCGAGAATCTCGCTGCGGTGGCGGGACTGATGAAGGACTTCTTCGACCGCACGTACTACGCGGTGCTCGAGCGTATCGCAGGCCGACCCTATGCCCTCATGGTATGTGCCGGCAGCGACGGCACGAATGCCGTGCGCCAGATCGAACGCATCGCGACGGGGTGGCGGCTCCGGGACATTGCTCCCGCTGTGATCGTGTGCACGCATGCGCAGACGCCCGAAGCCATTCTGGCACCCAAGCAGATAGGGCCCGGGGATCTGGCTCGCTGTGCCGAGCTCGGAGCGACTCTGGCTGCGGGTCTGGCGCTCGGGATTTATTGAAACGCGCCGCGAACCTGTGATTTACGGACTGAGGCTGACGAGTTCCGCACGCTGCACCGCCGGACGACTGTCGGGCTCATATTTCCAGGGGCGGCTATGCAGCTGCGCCAGCAGCATGGCGACGAATCGATCCTGACGGCGCCGCGCTTCCGGCACGGCGACGTTGTGGTTCAGGATGGCGAAATAGACGGTGCCGTGATCTGCAGTCGGCACGGCACCCACCAGTGCGCTGGCGCCATAGTCGCCGAAGGTCCCCGTTTTGCCCACGACGCGTCCCACTTCCTGAGGCGCATTCATGCGCTTCTGCAGCGTGCCGGGATCGATGCCCGCGACCGGCAGGATGTCAGTCAGGTTGCGTCCCTGCACCGTCAGCTCATGGTCCAGGACTTCCAGAAGTCTGACGGCCGCGCGCGGACTGAGCCGATTGCGCGGATCGGTACCGGCCCCATCGCCGAGTGTGACTTCCGCGCGCATCGACTCCGGCAGCACGGCGCGCGCGAGTTGCTGCACGGCGAGCGCGCCACCGGCCTGATCAGCCAGCGGCTTGAAGATGTTGTTGGAGTAATCATTGAGCGCCTTGGCCAGCGCAAGCAATGGCTGCGAGCGATGCACCAACAGCGGATGCGGCCGCGGCGACTGCACCAGGGCAGAGCGCGCCCGATCCGTGTCCGACCATGTGGCGGGTTCTGCAAAGACAATGCCGGCAAGCGGCTGTGTCGTGAGCGGTGTTGACTCAGCCGCGGGCGCGGCCGCTGGAAGGATAGTTGCCTCAGATCCCAGGGTCTGCAACGCCCGCACGGCCGCCAGGGCGGCCTCAGAGACGTGACCTGAGAGAGCGGCGCGCATCCGCGCGCCATCCGGATCCGGCTGCCAGTCGAAGGTGAGCGCGCCGATAAGTCGCACTCCGCCCGCGATGCGCTGGATCCCGGCCGCACGCAGCCGCGTGGCGATCACGAGCGCGTTCTCATCAACTAGAGACGGGTCGCCCTCGCTCTGCACGATGAGGTCGCCATACAACGTGCCGTCCACGATCGGACCGCTGGTGGAGAACGTGGTGGCAAAGCGATGGTCCAGGCCGAACTTGCGCAGCAGCGCGAGAGTGGTCGGCACTTTCGACACGGACGCCGGATGCACCGGACGGGTTGCAGCCTGCGCGAGCAGCTGCGAGCCATCCGCCGCCTCGACATAGACCCCCTGGTCGCTTCCGAGGATCGAGCGTGCGGCACTGACGAGTGCCGGGATCTCTGCCCGCGAACGGGCTGCCGGCAGCAGACAGGCGCTGAGCACAAGCAGGCACGCCAGCGCAACGGGGGCACGGTACAAGGAAACTTGACCCTACGTTATAGTCAGATCTCTCATGCCTTGAGCATAAAGCGGCCGGCCGGCGAAAGCACGGCGCGACCTCACAGATGGCAGTGCGACCATCACAGATGGCAGCGCGACCTCACGGATGTCGGCGCGAGCGGACGCGGGCAGTCCTGCGGCCTGGAGAGAGTATTGAGTCAGCAATTGCGCTCGAATGCACTCGGTCTCATGGAGACCGTCGGCCAGTCCCTCGCCGCCATCGCTCCCACACTGACTCCCGCGCTCAACATCACAGTAGTGGCTGGCCTTGCGGGAATCGGCTGTTGGTTGTCCTACATGATCGGTACGGTGGGAGTGGTGATAGTCGCGGCCAATGTCGGCGTGCTCGCCGCGCGCCACCCCGAGGCGGGCTCGTATTTCATTTATATCGGCCGCACGCTCGGGGCCCTGGCGGGGGCGCTGGCGGGCTGGGCGATGATCAGCGCTTATCTGCTGACTGCGGTCGCGGTCGCCCTGTCCTTCGCAATCTTTCTCGGCAATTTCTGCGCCGAATTTGGTCTGCAGGCCGGGCTCGCCAGCTCGGCTGTGGCCTTGCTGCTGTTCATCGCGGCGATGACCTGGTCGGCGTACCGCGATGTCAAGTTATCCTCGCGCGTGGGGCTGCTGCTGGAGATCGTCTCGATCGGCATCATCGTGTTGATCACCATGCTGTTCGTGGGCAAGCAGGGTACTGTGATCGATCGGGCCCAGTTGAAGATCTTCGATTTCAACTACGGCGCGGTCTTCTCGGCGCTGCCATTTGTCATCTTCAGCTTCGTCGGCTTCGAGAGCGCCGCGACACTGGCCAAGGAAACCACTCATCCGCAACGCGACATCCCGCTGGCCGTGATGGGTTGCGGCGCTTTTGCCGGCATCTTCTTCACGGTCATGGCGTATTTCATGGTGTTTGGCATGGCGGACGATGCGTCAAGCCTGGGGACCAGCTCGGCGCCTTTCACCGCGGTCGCCGCTAAGGCGGGTCTGCGTTCCGCCTCACTGCTGGTGTACGGCGCAGCGATGGCCAGCGTTTTTGCCTGCGGCCTCGCCAGCATCAACGCCGCGGCGCGGCTGCTGTATTCGATGGGCAAGTACCAGTTCCTGCACCGCTCGCTGAGTGATGTGCACCCTTCTCACCGCACCCCGCATCGCGCCATCCTGGCATGCGGCCTGATCGTGGTAGTGATCTGCTGCGCGCTGCTGCCCCTGGGATTGCTGAACGCATTCGGCTATGCGGGGACACTCGCCAGTTTCGGTTTCGTGGCGGTGTACCTGCTGGTGTGCGTCGTGGCGCCGCTCGACCTGCGGCGTACCGGGCAGATGAGGGCACGACACGTGTGCGTCGGAGTACTCGGGGCGGCTCTCATGTGCTTCGTGATCTTCGGCAGTCTTTACCCGGTACCGCCGCACCCCTACGACGTGCTCCCCTTCGTCTTCTTCGCTTACCTGCTCGCCGGTGCGTTGTGGTTTGGGATGCTGAAGCTGCGCGCCCCGCAGGTCCTCGCTTCTATCCGGCACGATATGGAGGACACCGCGTAGCGCTAAGGGAAACAGACACCGCCGCCGAGCTCAGCGGAGGCGGCATGAGTGCGAAACAGCCTGAAGAGCTCACGTCCCGTGCCGTACTGATGATCGCCAGCCTGTGCCGCTGCCACTTCCCGTTGGTCCCACACGGGGGGAGGCACATGGGCGTCGAGGGTGCCGGCGAAACTGTCCACGCGCACGATGTCGCCATCCCGAACCCTGGCGAGCGGACCCCCGCAGACACACTCCGGCGTCACGTGAATCGCAGCGGGAACCGCTCCCGAGGCACCTGACATGCGGCCGTCCGTGACGAGTGCGATCTTGTGGCCCTGGTTGAGTAAGCTGCCCAGCGCCGGCGTCAGCTGATGAAGCTCCGGCATGCCGTTCGCGCGGGGTCCCTGGTGTCGTACCACCACGATGACATCGCGCGTGAGCTCACCGGCGTTGAACGCCTCGAGGACGGCTTGCTGCGACTCGAACACGCGGGCTGGTGCTTCGATGATGCGATGTTCCTCTTTGACAGCGGACACCTTCATGATTGCCCGCCCGAGATTGCCACGCAGCAGCTTCAGGCCGCCGTCGGCGCAGAACGGATCGGCAACCGGTCGTAACACCGAAAGATCGCCACTCACGCCGGGCGCCTCGCGCCACTCGAGGCCGGCGGTCGACAGCCAGGGCTCGCGCGTATAACGCTGCAGGCCCGATCCCATGATCGTCATGACATCCGCATGCAGAAGTCCCGCCTGTAACAGCTCGCGCAGCAGAAATCCCATGCCACCGGCGGCATGGAAATGGTTTACATCGGCACTGCCGTTAGGATAGATCCGCGCAAGCAGCGGCACGGCCTCCGACAGCTCACTGAAGTCGCCCCAGTCGATCACGATGCCCGCGGCCCGCGCCATCGCCACCAGGTGCAGCGTGTGATTCGTTGAGCCGCCCGTGGCCAGCAGACCGACGATGGCATTCACGATTGCGCGCTCATCGATCACATTGCCGACCGGGATGTATTCCCCGCCCAGTGCCGTGAGTTGCGCCGCACGCTGTGCGGCGGCGGCAGTCAGCGCGGCTCGCAATGGCGTGTTGGGATTGACGAAGGCACTGCCGGGCAGGTGCAGACCCATGATCTCCATCAGCATCTGGTTGCTGTTGGCCGTGCCGTAGAAAGTGCACGTGCCCACGCTGTGGTAGCTGTCTGCCTCACATTGCAACAGGGCCTCGCGCCCCACCTTGCCCTCGGCAAACAGCTGACGGATCCGCGCTTTCTCCTTGTTGGGCAGTCCCGAGGGCATCGGGCCCGCCGGCACGAAAATCGTGGGCAGATGGCCGAAGGCGAGCGCGCCGATCAGCAGACCGGGGACGATCTTGTCGCAGACCCCGAGGCACAAGGTGGCATCGAACATGCCGTGGGAGAGGGCAATGGCAGTCGACATGGCAATCACATCGCGGCTGAAGAGCGACAGCTCCATCCCGCTCTGACCCTGGGTCACGCCATCGCACATGGCCGGCACACCCCCAGCCACCTGAGCGGTCGCACCTGCCTCGCGTGCCGCATGGCGCAGCAGCTGCGGGTACTTCTCGAACGGCTGATGCGCCGACAACATGTCGTTGTAGGCGGTGACGATCGCGATGTTCGGCCACCGCAACTGCTTGAGTGCGTCTTTATCCGCGGCGCCGGCAGAGGCAAACCCGTGCGCCAGGTTGCCGCAGCTCAACTGCGAGCGCAGTGTGGCGGAAGCGCTGCCTTCCGCCATGTGACGCAGGTAGTCGCTGCGCTCCGTGCGACTGCGCTCTCGGACTCGGGCCGTGACTTCCGTTAAGGTCGGATGCAAGGCGGGCATGGACATGGTCGGTATCGGCAACCTCTCTGACGCCTGAAATGCGGTCCCCGGCAGCGCGCCGGATGGAAAAAATCTCACGTGCCGGCGGCCTGGTTGCCGCTATCGTGCGAGCTTACAGGGAATCAGCAGGAGGTTTGTCAGCGTGCAGGATGGGCTATCGCAAAGCCAGGGCTTCGATCTGGTGCTGTTCGGGGCGACTGGCGATCTGGCGCAACGCAAGCTGCTGCCCTGCCTGTATCGCCGCCACCTCGCCGGTCAGCTGAGTGGCGGGTCGCGCGTGCTTGCGGTGGCGCTCACCGCCCAGAGCCGGGCCGAATACCTGTTGCAGATCGAGGAGAGCTGTCGGAAACATCTGCGTGCGGAGGAATTCACGGCCGAAAGGTGGCAGGCCTTCTGCGCGCTGCTGGATTACCTGACGGTGGATGTCACTCAGGCCGGTGACTTCGCGCGCCTTGCCGCCAAGCTCGAGGGACGCCAGGAGCTGGTGCGCATCTTCTTTCTCTCCATGGCTCCCAACCTGTTTACCGAGACCTGTACGCATCTCGCCTCCCGCGGGCTCGTCACGCCGCGCACGCGGATCGTGTTGGAGAAGCCGCTCGGCCAGGATCGGGCCTCCGCCGAACTCATCAATCAGAGCGTCGGCGCTATCTTCCGTGAGCGTCAGGTCTATCGTATCGACCACTATCTCGGCAAGGAGACGGTGCAGAACCTGATTGCGCTGCGGTTCGGCAACACCTTGTTCGAGCCTTTGTGGCGCCGCGGTCGAATCCGGCACGTGCAGATCACGGTGGCGGAACAGCTGGGTGTCGAGGGCCGAGGTCAGTTCTACGATCAGACCGGCGCGCTGCGCGATATGGTGCAGAGCCATCTGCTGCAGCTGGTGTGCATACTCGCCATGGAGCCACCGGCGAGTGACGATCCGGATGCGATGCGGGACGAGAAACTCAAGGTGTTGCGCGCGTTGCGCCCGCTTACCGGGCGCGACGTGCTCTCCAAGACGGTGCGCGCCCAGTACAAGGCCGGCGCCCTGGGCGGACAACCGGTCGCCGGTTACCTGGAAGAAACCGGGGTACACGCTGACAGTGTCACCGAGACGTTCGTCGCGCTGAAGGCGGAGATCGACACGTGGCGTTGGGCGGGCGTGCCCTTCTACCTGCGCACGGGCAAGCGGCTTGCCGAGCGCGTCACTGAAATCGTCGTGACGTTCGAGGATGTGCCGCACTCGATCTTCGGAGCCGGCGGAGTGCACGCAGCCAACAAGTTGGTCATTCGCCTGCAGCCGCAGGAGAGCATCACACTGTCCATTCTGGCGAAGGTGCCTGGGGAGGTGATGCGGCTGAAACCGGTCGACCTGGCGCTCGATCTGGCCGGCTCGTTCAAGGAGAAGCCGGTGGAGGCGTATGAGCGTCTGCTGATGGATGCCGTGAAAGGTAACCTCACCCTGTTCATGCGCCGCGATGAGCTGGATGCGGCCTGGGGCTGGATCGATCCGATCCGCGAGGGCTGGAGCCGCCATCACGAGCGGATCAAGAGCTACGTGGCGGGTAGCTGGGGGCCGGCTGCCTCCAGCGCGCTCATCAGCCGTGATGGCTTTGGCTGGCAGGATGAGCTGTAGGGGGAACTTTCGCTGCCGGGCATCGTTCTCAAGCACACGCTGCCTCCTGAAGGGCAGTGGGCGGAGGTTCGAGAATGAATGCCAAGAACGGTGATCTGGGAGCCGGTTCGGATGCGGATCAGGTCCGCGACCATCTGCGGGCCGCGAAAGAGGCAGCAGCCAGTGCAGCACGCGCCCGCGCGCAGCAGGCGCAGGACTGGGCGCGCTCGCAGTGGAGCGACTGGCAGGACCGGGTGGAAGCGGAGCCCTACAAGGCGAGCGCCTGGGCCTTGGGCGCCGGGTTTCTGGCCGGCATCCTGCTGATGAGCATGCTGCGGTCGGGGCGTCGTTAGCGATAACTGTCTGTCGTTAGCGATAACTGTCTGATCAAGGGTGGCCCTGCCTCTCGGTTGGGGCCGCTTGCGCGGGGTTCGCCCGTCCTCGAACTGAGGATTGGTTCTCTATCTCGTGACCGTTCAGTGACACTCGCCCCCGGGGGCCATGATCTGCTTGCGCCATGCACCAGATCGGGGTGGTCGGCCTGTCCTATCGTCACGCGGGTGTCGCCGACGTGGCGCGTTTTGCCGTTCCCAAAGAGCACATCGCCGAGCGTCTACCCGGTCTGCGCGCCACGCTGAACGTCGCCGAGCTGTGCTACGTCAGTACCTGCAATCGCGTGGAAGTGCTGTACACGACCGCGGACGGCTCGCCCGCGGGCGATGCCCGGCGCGAGGTGTTCCGCGCTCTCATTGGACGTGACCCTCAAGGGGGCGAGGCCAGCCGGATGTTGCGGGCCTGGACCGGTGAGGCGGCGGTCGAGCATCTGTTCCTGGTGGCCTGCGGGTTGGATTCGGCACAGGCCGGCGAGAAGGAGATTGCCACGCAGATCCGCGCTGCCTGGGCTACCGCCCGCGGCGTCCGTGCCAGCGGCCCCGTACTTGACCGGTTGCTCGGCGAGGCACTCAGCATGGCTAGTCGCGTGCGGCGCCTGGAGGCCGATGTCCGGACCCCCTCCCTGGCCGATCTCGCCTCCGACCGTGTCCTCAAACACCTGGCCGCGGCGGCGGCCGTTCAGTCCGGTACGAACGCGCCCGTGGCGCTCGTTGGCGTTTCACCGATGACGCGCCGCTGCGCCGTGCAGCTGCGCGGCGCCGGCATGTCGCTCCTCGTCGTGAACCGCTCGTTCCAGCCCGCCGAAGAATTGGCGGCGGTCGTGGGCGGGCGCGCCATGTCTCTGGAGGAGTTTCGGACCCAGCCCCCCGCACTGGGAGCCGTGATCCTCGCCGCCGGGGGAGGTGAGCCGGTGCTCGCCGCAGCGGCGCTGGCCGGTATCGCGCACGCCGCCCAGGGCGGGACCCCCCTGCTGATCGACTTCGGCGTGCCGCCCAATGCCGAACCCTCCGTAGCCCGTGCAGTGGGATTGACGCGGGTGGGGATGGATGAGCTGATTGATGCGGCACAGGAGCGGCGCCTCGCCCAGCTCATGCGACTTGCTCCGGTGCGGGCGGCCATCGATGAGCGCCTGACGCGGCTGCGCGGTGAGCTGGCCACGCGCGCATTTGGTCGAAAGTTGGCGGACCTGCGCGACACCTTTCAGCAGATCGCCGCCGAGGAGCTCGCACGCTCTCTCGCGACGGAGCTGCGCGAGCTGGATGATAATCAGCGGCAGTCATTGCAGCGCTTCGCCTCTACCGTGGCGCGGCGCCTGGCGCATCTGCCGCTCGCCGGCCTCCGGGCTGCCGCGGCCCATGCCAGTAGCGATGCCGTGGATGCATTCTTTCGCGAGGCGCGTCTGACGCGCATCGTGCCGGCAAACGATTCTGACAACACTGACAACAGGCAGCAGAAGTGACCCGTTCCGAAGAACTCTTTGAGCGTGCCTGCCGGGTGATCCCCGGAGGGGTCAATTCACCGGTGCGGGCGTTTCGCGCCGTTGGCGGTAACCCGTTGTTCATCCGCTCCGGTGCCGGACAGTATCTGACCGATGTCGACGGACAGACCTACCTGGACCTCATCAACTCGTGGGGGGCACTGATACTCGGGCACGCCCATCCGGCGGTGCTGGCGGCATTGACCGATGCCGCGCGGCACGGCACCACTTTCGGTGCCCCTTGTGCAGGTGAAGTTGAGTTGGCCGAGCGCATCGTCGCGTCCTATGCCGGACTTGAGCAGGTGCGTTTCGTCTCCTCGGGCACCGAGGCAGTGATGAGCGCCATCCGCCTCGCGCGCGCTTTCACCCGGCGCGATCTGATCGTAAAGTTTGCCGGTTGTTACCACGGGCACGCCGATCATCTGTTGGTGGCTGCCGGCTCCGGACTCGCCACGTTCGGCAGGCCCTCCTCCGCAGGCGTGCCGTTGGCTTTCACGGAATGCACGCGTGTGCTGGCGCTGGATGACGAGGGTGCCGTTAGCGATTTGTTCGAGCGTGAGGGCCGTCAGATTGCCGCGGTGATTATCGAGCCGGTGCCGGCCAACCATGGACTGCTGCTGCAACGACCACAATTTCTGCGCCATCTGCGCGCGCTGACTCAGCAGCACGGCACACTGCTGATCTTTGACGAGGTGATCTCCGGCTTCCGTTTGGCTCGTGGCGGCGCCGCCGAGCTCAATGGCATTACGCCGGATCTGGCGACCTTCGGCAAAGTGATCGGCGGCGGCATGCCGGTAGGGGCTTTTGCCGGCCGACGCGAAATCATGCAACACCTCGCGCCACTGGGTGACACCTATCAGGCCGGTACGCTCTCCGGCAATCCGGTGGCGATGGCTGCGGGCATCGCGACCCTCGACATCCTCATCAAGGAGTCCGGCTGGCAGCGCCTGGAGGCGCTCGGTGCGCAAGTGGAGCGGGCGCTGCAACCGATTCTGTCTGATGCGCCATTCCCCATTCACTTCGTGCGCGCCGGCTCACTCTTCTGGCTGTCATTGCACGACGGCCAGGCGCCGCGCCACGCCGCGGCCATGTCGGACATCGCCACCGAGCGTTTTGCCCGGCTGTTTCACGCCATGCTGGCGCGTGGCGTGTGTTTGCCACCGTCGGGCTACGAAGCCTGTTTCCTGTCCCTGGCCCACACCAGTGAGGATGTGCAGCGGCTCGCGCGCGCATTGCGGGAGTCGCTCGCCACGATCCCATGAAAGCGACGCGGGTATTCCAACTCACCGCGCTCGCCCTGGTCGTGGTCGCGGTCGTACAGGTGGCGTACTGGCTGTTCGATCAGCGCTCCTACGCCATTGACCGCGTTCAGGACATGCGGCAGCTCTACGCGCAGCAGATCGCGGCAGCGCAGGCGCTGCTCGAGAGCGGCAAGACTCCCGCGGAGGTGCAGGCGGTTTTGCCTGGACTCAACATCGTGGATCAACATGTGGTGCTCGCGCCCCAGGTGGATCAGGCGCTGCTGCAGGAAGAGCACAAACGCATCAACCAGTACGCGTGGGAAGGTAGTTTCTTCCTCCTCGCCCTCGGTGCCTGCATCGGTGTGATTGCCCGTGCACTGCGCGCCGAAGCACTCGTGCGCCAGGAGCAGGACAGCTTTCTCGCGCTGGTCTCGCATCAGTTCAAGACGCCTCTGGCGAGCTTGCAGCTGTCGCTCGAGACGATGGCGATCCGCACCCTGTCCGCCGCGCAGTCGCGCATGCTGATTGATCGCATGCTGCTCGATCTGCAGCGCATGGCGGCGATGGTGACACAGATTCTGGAAAGTAACCGGCTGGAGCGCGGCCGCGTGGAGTTGCGCCGGGAGCCGGTCGATCTGGCGCTTGCCGTGCAGCGGGTGCTGTCGCAGCTGGAGGAGCGCGCCCGCAAGGAGCGCATCAGCATCACGACTCACATCGATCGCGCCCTGTATGTCATGAGCGATGCGCTCGCGCTGGACGTGGTCATTCGCAACCTGGTGGAAAATGCCATCGCCGCGGTGGCTCCGATCGGCGGCGGCTCGATCCAGCTCGAGGCGCGGCGGCTCGATCACGAGATCGAGCTGTCGGTGCGCGATTCGGGCGTTGGTTTCAGGCCCGCCGATAGCGCACGGCTGTTCGAGAAATTTACCCGCCTGCATCCCGGTGGCGGCAGCAGTTACTTCGGCACGGGCCTCGGCCTGTACATCGTGCGGCGCCTGATGCAGCTGGCCGGTGGCCGGGTGAGCGCACACAGTGAAGGGGTGGGACAGGGCGCACTGTTCACACTGGCGTGGCCGGTCGCGCCCGCGGGCGCCACGTGAACGCGCCGGCAGGGTCTGCGAGCACACCGGCTGCGGAATTTTATAACCGCATTCTGGTGGTGGAGGACGACTCTCTGCTGGCCGCAGGTGTGATCGAAAATCTGCGTGCCGAAGGCTATGACGTGCATGCCGTGACCGATGGCCAGCAGGCACTGGACTGGCTGCAGCACGAGCAGTGTGGTCTCATCGTGCTCGATGTCATGCTGCCGGTGCTCGATGGATTCAGCGCCTGCCGGCAGCTGCGCGAGCGCGGTAACAGTACTCCGGTGTTGTTTCTCACCGCCCGCGGCGATCCGGCCGATCGCGTGCGCGGTCTGGAAGCGGGCGGAGACGACTATCTGGCCAAGCCCTTTCATCTGCAGGAGTTCCTGCTGCGGGTGCGCGCCATTCTGCGCCGCTGGGACTGGTATCGGAATGCCTCCGCGTCGGCGGCCGATGCCGTGCTGGAGTTCGCGGGCAATCAGGTGGATTTCCGCGCGTTCCGCGCGCGCTCGTGGAACGGCGTACAACAGGAGCTCACCGAAAAGGAAGCCATGATTCTCAAGGTACTGGCCGAGCGGCCGGGTGAGATCGTCTCGCGCGAAGATCTGCTCGAGCGCGTCTGGGGTTACGACGTGTTTCCCTCCACGCGCACAGTCGACAATTTCATACTGCGGCTGCGCAAGCGATTCGAGCGCGATCCGGCCAACCCGCGCCATTTCCTCACGGTCTGGGGTGTCGGCTATCGTTTTCTGGCGCAGGGTGAGTCATGAGTGCGGCGCCACTGCGCATCGGAACCCGCGGCTCGGCGCTGGCGCTGTGGCAGGCGCATCACGTCGAGAGTCTGATCCGGGCGCAGCCCGGTGCGCCAGCCGTCGAGCTGGTGCGCATTCGCACGGAGGGCGATGCCCGCACGGATGTGCCGTTGTGGCAGGTCGGCGGCCGCGCTTTTTTCACCAAGGAAATCGATCGGGCCCTGTTGGATGGCGCGGTGGATCTCGCCGTGCACAGTCTGAAGGACCTCTCCACGGCGTTGGAATCGGGTATTGCGCTGGCCGCCGTTCTCGAGCGCGAAGACCCCCGCGATGCGCTGCTCAGCCGTGCGGGGAGCCACTTGCACGAGTTGCCGCCGCAGGCGCGCATCGGCACGAGCAGCCTGCGACGCCGTGCTTTTCTTGCCCGCAGCCGCCCGGATGCCGAGCTGCTCGAGCTGCGCGGCAATGTACCGACGCGTATCGAACGGCTGCTCGCGGGCGACTACGATGCCATCGTGCTGGCCGCCGCCGGGCTCAAACGCTTGGGTTTGGAACGCCGCATCACACAGCTATTGCCGGTGGAGCATTTTCCGCCGGCAGTCTCTCAGGGCGCCATCGGAGTATGTACGCGCAGTGGTGATATGCAGGCGCTGCGCTGGCTCGAGCCACTGGATGCGCGTGACGCGCGCCTGGCCACCACGGCGGAGCGCGCGCTGTTGCGGGCAATCGAGGGTGGCTGTCAGGTGCCGGTGGGGGCCCTGGGCTCAGTACTCGCTGACCGGCTGCAGCTGCACGCGGCGGTCTGTGCCCTGGATGGCTCGCAATTATTGAGCGCGACGGGCGAAGCGGCCGCTGAGCTTACGGCGGCCGTGGAGCTCGGGCAGCGTTTGGCGCAGGAGCTGCTCGCGCAGGGTGCGGCGCGGCTGATTGCGCAGGAGCGAGCTGCGCACGTGGAGGCGCCGTGACGATGCGAGTCAGTGTTGAATCGAGCGCACCGCCTGCTGCAAAGGCTGTCGTGGTGACACGCGCCGAAAAGCCCGATGGACCCCTCAGCTCGGCCCTGCGTGGACTTGGACTGGAGGTGCTGCTGTGGCCGGCCGTCAGCATGCAGTCGGCCAATACCCCACTGCTGCGGGAGGCGGCGAAATCGTTACAGCAGTTTGACTGGATCGTGTTTGCCAGCCGCCAGGCCGTCGCGGCCATCACCGCCCATGCGCTCACGCGGCCGTCCGCACTGCGGGTCGCGGCGGTGGGACAAGCGACGGCCCAGGTGTTGAAGCAGCGCGGCTGGGAAGTCCACCTCATACCCAGTGAGGCGAATGCCGAGGCGCTGGTGGCCGCCTTTGCAACCGAAGCCTCGGTCAAGGGCAAACGCGTGTTGTTCCCGGCAAGTTCGCGTGCATTGCCGACCATCACGGCAGGCTTGACGCAGCTTGGCGCGCAGGTGACGCAGGTAGAAGCCTATCGTACGGAAGCTGCACCTCTGAATCTCGAAGACTGCCGCTCCTGGATCGCGCGCGATGGCATCGGCGCGGTGACCTTCGCCAGTCCCTCGGCCGTCGTGGAGCTGGAACGCGCGCTCGGAAGCCTGGATTTCGCGCGTCTGCTGGAGCAGTCCCGGGCAATCGCCATCGGGCCGACGACGGCGCGCGTGCTGAGCGAACGGGGCCGCCCGGCGATCCTGGCCGAGTCAACCACGCTACAGGGACTGGCATTGACGACCTACCGCATTTTGCAAACGAGGCAATGAACATGGGTTTTCCGCTGCAAAGACCACGGCGTATGCGTCAGTCGGGGCTCTGGCGTCGCATGGTGCGTGAAACGCGCCTCTCGCCCGATCGACTCATTTACCCGATGTTCGTGGTGCCCGGCCGCGGCGTACGCCGGGCCATCGAGAGCATGCCCGGAATTTCGCAACTCTCGATCGACGAGGCGGTGAAGGAGGCGAAGACCGTCTGCGCCAGCGGCATCGCCGCCGTGCTGCTCTTTGCGGCTCCCTCGGAAAAGGATCCCCGCGCCAGCGCTGCTCTGGATCCCAAGGGGCTCGCCGCGCAGGCCATTGGCTCGATCAAGGAGGCCTGTCCCGAGCTGCTGGTGTGGGCCGATGTCTGTCTGTGTGGTGCCACCGACCACGGACACTGCGGTCATGTCACCCCGACGGGCGAGATTGAAAACGACTCCTCGGTGACGACCCTGGCGCAGGTGGCCTTGAACTACGCGCGCGCCGGCGCCGATGCCGTGGCGCCGAGCGACATGATGGACGGCCGGGTGCTGGCCATGCGGCAGCTGCTGGATAAAGAAGGCCACGCCGGCACACCCATCGTCTCGTATGCGGTCAAATACGCCTCTTCTTTCTATGGTCCGTTTCGCGAGGCGGCCGAATCCGCGCCCGCGTTCGGCGACCGGCGTTCGCACCAGATGGATCCCGCTAACTCCCGCGAGGCGCTGCGCGAGGCGCTGCTGGATGTCGAGGAGGGCGCGGATATGGTGATGGTCAAACCGGCAGGACCGTATCTGGATGTGATTCGCCAGGTGCGCGATGCCGTGCGGGTGCCGGTCGTGGCCTACCAGGTGTCGGGCGAGTTCAGCCTCATCCAGGCGGCCGCACAGCGCGGCTGGATCGATGAGCGCGCCGGAGCCCTGGAGAGTCTGACCGGCATTCAGCGAGCCGGTGCGGATCTCATCATCAGCTACTTCGCACCCCAGGTTGCGCGTTGGCTGAACCCATGAGTGCCTTTCTTGCCGCCTGCCGCGGCCAGCCTGCCGCGCACACGCCGATCTGGGTCATGCGCCAGGCGGGCCGCTATCTGCCCGAGTACCGGCAGCTGCGCGCCAAGGTGGATTTCCAGACGCTGACGCGCAGAGCGGATCTGGCGGCGGAAGTCACGCTGCAGCCACTGCGGCGTTACGAGCTGGATGCCGCCATCCTCTTCAGCGACATCATGACTCCGCTGCAGGGCATGGGCGTGGACCTGTCCTTCGAGCCGGGTCCCGTCGTGGCGCAACCCATCCGTACGGATGCGCAGATCGACGCCCTGCCAACACTCGTGCCGCAGCAGGCCGTGCCGTTCGTCCTGGAGTCGATCCGCCTGATCCGCCCGGCGCTGCCGCAAGGAGTACCGCTGATCGGATTTGCCGGTGGACCCTTTACGCTGCTGTGTTATCTCGTCAGCGGGCGTCCATCCAAGGAGTTCGGCGCCGCCCGCTCGTTCCTGTACTCGCAGCCACACAGCGCCGAGCGCCTGCTCGACCGGCTGGCCGATGCCATGGCGGCTTACCTCGGCGCGCAGGCCGCAGCCGGCGCCCAGGCGCTCATGTTGTTCGAATCCTGGGCCGGACTGTTGGCGCCTGCGGAATTCACCCGCTTCGCGCTGCGTGCCGTGCAGCGCACGGTGCATGCGCTGCGTAAAGTCACGGACGTGCCGTTGATCTATTACATGAATCAGGGCGCGGCGCTCATGCAGAGCGTGCACCGGCTGGATGTGGATGTCATCGGTGTGGACTGGCGCGCCCCGCTCGATACCTGCAGCGAGGTGTTGGGATCGAAGTTTGCCCTGCAGGGCAACCTCGACCCGGCAGCGCTGTTCGCGCCTCCCGCCGAGCTGGAGCGCCTGGCGGACGCCGTGTTGCTCGCCGGACGGCGGGCGCGTGGACACATCTTCAATCTGGGCCACGGCATCTGGCCCGATACGGACCCGGATGCCGTCGCGCGTCTGGTTGATTACGTGCATGCCCGCTCCGGCGTGGGCGGTGATCGGCATGCCGTCTGACGATCTTGCCGAGGCCGCGGGGGCTTATTTCAGCGATCTGCAAGCTCGGATCTGCACGACCTTCGAGGCCTTCGAACCCGACAGCCGATTTGCGGTGCGCAACTGGAGTCGCCCCGAGGGGCACCGCCTGCAGGGCGGCGGACAGTCACACCTGCTGCGCGGCCAGGTGTTTGAAAAAGTCGGTGTGAATGTCAGCCACGTGTGGGGCGTGTTCTCCGAGCAGGCGCGCGATCAGGTCGCCGGTGCACACGAGTCAGAGGGGCGCTTCGTCGCCACCGGCATCTCGCTCGTGGCGCACTTGTCCAACCCCTACGTGCCGGCAGTCCACATGAACCTGCGCTACCTGCGCACCAGCCGCGGCTGGTTCGGTGGCGGCTCGGATCTGACACCAACTTTCGAGTTCGCGCAAGACACGCGCGAATTTCACCTTGCCCTGGAGCGGGCCTGCAATGGCTATCGGCCGAATGCCTACAGCGACTTCAAGGCGTGGTGTGACCGGTACTTCTATCTGCCGCACAGGCAGGAGCCGCGCGGCGTCGGCGGCATCTTCTTCGACGATCTCAACAGCGGCGATGCCGCCGCGGACTTCGAGTTCGTGAAGGCAGTGGGCGAGGCGTTCCTGGAGATTTATCCAACCTTGGTGGCGCGCCGCAAGGACACCCCCTTCGATAGCGCCGCGCGCGAGCAATTACTCGTCAAACGCGGCCGTTATGTCGAATTCAACCTCGTTTATGACCGCGGTACCCGGTTCGGGTTCAGCACGGATGCGGATCCGGAAGCGTACCTGATGAGTCTGCCCCCGCTGGTGCGCTGGTGAGCTGACGCACCTGCTCCAGCCAGTTGAGGGGTTTCGGCCAGAACAGCATCTGTTGGGAGCGCGCGGCGGTCCAGTGTTGGCTGAGCACGGTCGCCAGGGTATCCAGTGCCTCACTGGGCGGCTGCCAGAGCCGCAAGTCGTTCGTTGTCATGTTGCGCTCCCTTGTCGTGGCGTTCGGAAAGGCGGTGCTCAGTGATTGAGTGTTTTACACAAGCGCGAGTTCCGGCGGAATATGTCTCCTCGGGCCGACGTGGCGTTTGCACCACGCCTCGTTCAGGATTCATTCAGGAACGGGCAGCTGGCAACCAGTCCGGCAGCGGCGTAATGTGTCCTACTAAGCACTCCGGCCGTTCTATCTGTGACACAGTCAACAATATCGCAGTGGCGCCCCGGTGCATCGCTGCCGCCAGAGCGTTACGGGGCGCTGCGGTCATAATTCGAATTTGAGACCTGCGTCACCTTTTATGGCATGTATGGTCAGATGGCTGCGCCTGCGGGGCGGCTCGTGAACCCATTCACCAACGTGCTCCGGCAGAGCCGGGCCGCCGCTGTCACCATCTGTGTGCGCTGTTCCTGCCCGTTGCAAGGAGTTGGATCGAGTGGCTAGTTACATGTCGTTGGCGAGGCCGCGACGGGTGTTGATCGTCGATGATCATCCCATCGTCCGCCAGGGTGTGCGCCGCATGATCGAGCTGGAGAGCGACCTGATGGTTTGCGGCGAGGCGCAGACCGAGAAAGAGGCGCGTGCGGCAATCCGTGCCCTCCACCCGGATGTTGTCATTGTGGACCTCTCCCTCGGCCAGGGAGATGGACTGGAGCTGGTGCGCGATGTCCATGCGCAGTTGCCGCAGCTGCCGATGCTGGTGCTCTCGATGCATGACGAGCAGATCTATGGTGAGCGACTGCTCGCCGCGGGGGCCAGTGGTTACATCATGAAACATGCCGCCTCGGCGCTGCTGCTGGTCGCGCTGCGTGCGGTGCTGGCGGGCGGTGTCTACCTGAGTGAGTCTCTGGCCCGCAACCTGGAGCGGGCGGTGGGCGGCATCAACGGGGGCGTCAGCCCCGATCCCATCGGGCGGCTCAGCAACCGCGAGCTGCAGGTGATGAGCCTGATCGGGCGGGGTTTGTCCTCGCGTGAAGCCGCCGAAGGACTGGGTCTGTCCGTCAAGACGGTCGAGACGTATCGGCAGAGCCTCAAGCGCAAGCTCAATCTCGCCACCAACGCGCAGCTGCTGCAATACGCGATCAACTGGTATCTGAGCCGCAGCCGGGCGCCGTCACAGCCGACGGAAGTTCAACTGAATCCGTGACTTGTGATTCTTTCGCGGCGCCTTTAAACGATTCCCCGCGCAGGCGCCTCCAACCTGGCAGGACGACTATCGCCTGAGTCAGGCGGGAAAGGCGCTGTGGCGCATGGCCAGTCAATTATGGGAGACATCGCCGGTCGAGTGGGAAGGAGCGCTGCTACAGCGCGCCCGCTCCGGCGACACGCGGGCATTCGAGCGCCTCTACCGGGAGCATGTCGGCAAGGTGTACGGGCTGTGCCTGCGCATGACTCGCGATCCGGCCCTGGCCGAAGACTGCACGCAGGAGACCTTTGTGAACGCCTGGCGGGCGCTGGAACGCTTCGAAACCCGCAGCTCGCTTGCGACCTGGCTGCATCGGATCGCGGTGAATGTGGCCTTGGCGAAGCGCCGCAGGACCGGTGCGGTGGCGCAGAGCGTTGCGCCGGCCGAAGAGGACGAGGCCTTCGAGAGCGAGTGGACGTTGGAGACCCCGATGGAGGTGCAGGAGATCGAGTCGGCCATCGAGCGTCTGCCCGAGGGGGCGCGTGATGTGCTGGTGCTGCACGCTATCTATGGCTATTCGCATGTGGAGGCCGCTGCGATGCTGGGCGTGGCCGAAGGCACCTGCAAGGCCCAGCTGCACCGCGCGCGCAGTCTGCTGCGCGAGCGGCTGGGCGTGGAGATTCACTGATGAGTGAGCCAGGACGAGACCGGATCACGGCGCTGCGCGAGCTGCCGCAGGCACTCGAGCCGCGGCGGGATCTGTGGGCGGGGATCGAAGCACAAATCAAGGCCGGGCGGAACGAGACTGTCGCAGCAGCGAACTCCACCAGCGGTCCAGCGGGTGTTGCTGGCTGGCGGCGTTCAGCACGGGGCATGCGCTATCTGGCTGCCGCCGCGGTGCTCGCGGCACTCGCGGTCGGCGTGTGGATCGGCCGCTCGGCACTGCCAGGGGGCAATCCAGCCCTGCATTCCAACCCTGGCGCCACCGCACACATCCAACCTGACATGACACACTCGCCCTACATGCTCGATGCGCGCTACAGCCGTGATCGCGCAGCGCTGGTGAAGAATCTCGAGGCGCAGCTCGCCACTTTGCCGCCCGACACGCGCCACAAGGTGGTGAATGACCTCAGCATCATTCGTAACGCGATGCGCGACCTCGAAACAGCGCTCGGCCGGGATCCGAGCAATGCGCTGCTGCAGGAACTGCTGGTCAACAGCTACCAGGATGAGATGCGCGTGCTCACTGCCGTGCAGGAGGCCGGGGGAACCGGCAGGGGGATCTGACATGCGATGCTCGTTGCTGATGACCGTGCTGCTGGCCGCCTTTGCGGTCGGGCTGGCGCGGGCGGATGAAGGTTCTTTCGAGAAGCAGGTGGCGGCAGACCCGCACGGCACGGTGGAGATCTCCAACGTCTCGGGCAAGGTGAGCGTGAGCGGCTGGGACGATTCCGAGGTGCAGGTCCGGGGCACGCTCGGCGCCGGTGCGCAGCGCATCGATGTGCAGAGCGATCACGGCCGCACCAGCATCAAGGTCGTCTATCCGAGCAGCTCCTTCCGTGGCGGCGGCACGGATCTGCAGGTCCATGTGCCGCGCGGCAGTGAGCTGGAAGTCACCGGGATCAGTGCCGATGTGCGCACCACGGATGTGGCGGGACCGTTACACCTGAAAACCATCAGTGGCGCAGTTTACGGGGAGATATTCCAGAGCGATGTGGAAGTGAAAACCGTCAGCGGCGATGTCACATTGCACGGACGCGGCTCAGGAGGATCCCAGCTGCGCGTGCAGACCATCAGCGGCAATATCAAGGTGGAGCATGGCTCGGGCGATCTGGAAGCGACCACCGTGAGTGGGGGTCTCACGCTGGAGCTCAATCCCACCCACAATGTGCGGATTCACACCACCTCGGGCGAGGCAACTCTGAACGGCAAGCTGTTGAAGGGCGGCACGGTCGAGGCCGAAACCCTCAGTGGCGATCTGAAAATCCATACCGTTGCCGAGGGCGCGCTCGCCTACGAAGTCAACACGTTCAGCGGAACCATCAGCAACTGCATGGGTGCGGCGGCGGAGAAAGTGAGCCGCTATGGTCCCGGCATGCGACTGAGCGGCGTGCAGGGAAAAGAGGCGGCGGGCGAGTCCCGGGTGCGGGTGAAGTCCATGAGCGGTGATGTGGATTTGTGCGATCACTAGGCGCAGCTGCAGCCGATGCATGCTGTTTCGCGGGGCGCGACGCCCCTCCGGGTGCTCCGGCCGCGCCTCCCTGGCGCATGCGCTTAAGGCAGTGGCGTGCGCAACCAGTCCGGATCGGGCAGCTCGGCGAACGCCTCACGCAGCGCTTCGCTCCAGCGCGTGCGGATGCCGTGAAAATATTCGTTGTCGCCATCGATGCTCATGTGACGAGCGACTTCGTAGCGATCGCGTTTGACGAGCACCAGATCGGCGGGCAGGCCCACTGACAGATTCGAGCGGATCGTCGAGTCCATCGACACCAGGGCACATTTCGTCGCCTCGTTCATGCTGCTGCTGCGGCGTAGCACGCGGTCAATGATCGGCTTGCCGTACTTGGACTCGCCAATCTGAAAGTACGTGGTGTCGGGGGTCGCCTCGATGAAGTTACCCGCGGAGTAGATACTGAACAGCCGCGGCCACTCGCCACGGACCTGACCGCCGATGATGATACTGGCGTTGAACTCGAGGCCGATGTCCTTGAGCGCGGACGCATCACGGCGATGCACCTCGCGCAGCGCATCTCCGACGCAACGCGCCCCTTCGAACAGGTTGGGTACCGTGAACAGATTGGGTCGCCCGTCGGCGCTTTCGATCTGCTCACGCAGCACGCTGGTCACGGCTTGCGTAATCGCCAGGTTCCCGGCCGTCAGCATCACGAGCACCCGGTCGCCCGGCCGCTGAAAGACGATGGCCTTGCGGAAGGTGTTGATCTGGTCGACGCCGGCACTGGTGCGCGAGTCGGACAGGAACACCAGCCCGGTATCCAGCAGCATGGCGACGCAGTAGGTCATGAGCGGCAGATCTCCCCGGCCGGTCGGCTCAGTTTAGCTAGAATGGCCGAACCGATGGAATCTACCCGATCTCCGATCGCCTCACAGCTGCTCGCGTGGCAGGCGCTCCACGGCCGGCATGACTTGCCATGGCAGAAGGAGCGCACGCCCTATCGGGTGTGGGTCTCCGAGATCATGCTGCAGCAGACCCAGGTGGCGACCGTCATTCCATTTTACGAGCGCTTCATGGCGCGCTTTCCCAGCGTACGCGCTCTCGCCGATGCGCCGCTGGATGACGTGTTGCATCTGTGGGCCGGTCTGGGCTACTACGCGCGGGCCCGCAACCTGCACCGCGCGGCCGTGAAGATCCGCAATGAGCTGCGCGGTGAATTTCCGCAAACGTTTGCAGCTGTGGCGAGCCTGCCCGGGATCGGGCGCTCTACGGCAGGTGCGATACTCGCGATCAGCCAGGGCCAGCGCTTTGCCATTCTCGATGGCAATGCCCGGCGTGTCCTGACTCGCTATTTCGGCGTGGGGGGTCGACCGGGCGAGCGAGCGGTAGCCGCTCGGCTCTGGCAGTTGGCCGAGAGCTGTACACCGCAGGCGCATGTCGAGCGGTACACGCAGGCCATCATGGATCTCGGCGCGACGGTGTGCGTGCGGCGCAAGCCACTCTGCAGCCAGTGTCCACTCGCCGAAGGGTGCGTGGCACGCAATTGCGGCCGGCAGGCTGAGCTGCCAACGCCGCGCCTGGCGCCGGCGAGTCGGCGTATGCGCTCAGTGTACATGTTGGTCGCCCGGCATCGCGATGGTAGCGTGCTGCTCGAACGTCGACCTGACAGCGGTGTCTGGGGCGGCTTGTGGTGCCTTCCGGAATTCGCCAGCGCATCTGCCGCCAGCGTGTATTCGCAGCGCACACTGTGCACCCCGGCGCAGCGCCCGCAGCCGCTGCGCATCGTCGAGCATGCGTTCACGCATTTCGACCTGCAGATCACGCCGTTGCTGGTTGAATGCAGTGGCCAGGGCGGAGTCATGGATGACATTCCGACGGTCTGGTATAACACGCGACAGCCGCTGCCGATCGGACTGCCGGCGCCAATCCGCAAGCTGTTGCAGGAGCTTGCGAGCCCGACGCTATTCGATACCGCAGCGCGGCCGTGACAATCCGCGGCTGTTGTGATCAGAGGAGTTGAGATGCCGCGAACCGTGCAGTGCGTCGTCCTGAAGCGCGAGGAGCCGGGCCTTGACCGGCCACCGTACCCGGGGGAACTCGGCAAGCGAATTTACGAGAATGTCTCTCGTGAAGGCTGGGCCCGCTGGCTCAAGCATCAGACGATGTTGATCAACGAATACCGCCTCACACCGATCGAGCCCAAGGCGCGGAAGTTCCTCGAAGCGGAGATGGAGAAGTTTTTCTTTGGTGCCGGCTCGCAGGCGCCGCAAGGCTTCCAGCCGCCGCCGAGCTGAGGAAAAGCTGCGGTGCGGGCCACCGCGGATAGCGGTTTACAACCGGATCATGCCGCGCTTGTGCGCGACCGCGACGGCTTCCGTCCGGCTGATGGCATCCAGCTTGGTGAGGATCGCCTTGACGTGAGTTTTGGCGGTGCCTTCGGTAATCGAGAGGCGACGCGCAATATCCTTGTTGCTGCGACCCTGCGCCACCAGCTGCAGCACGTCGAGCTCGCGCTGCGTCAGGCTCGGTTTGGCCATGCGCTGCAGCGCCTTCGCGGCTACTGATGATGAGGTATACGGACGATCTTCACTGACGGCGCGGATGGCCGAGAGGATCTCCTGGCGCGGCGCATCCTTGAGCAGGTAGCCCTTGGCGCCCTGACTCAGACACTGAAAGATGTCCTCGTCACCGTCATACGTCGTCATGATGAGAAGGCAGGCCTTCGGGTTGCTCTCCAGCACGTGCTGCACGACGGCGACGCCATCACGCTTGGGCATGCGCAGATCGAGAACCATGACATCCGGGCGGTGTTGTTCGTAGAGCGCGATCGCCTCTTCGCCATCGCCGGCCTCGGCCACCACCTCCATGTCCGGCTGTTGATTGACCATCGCCGCCAGTCCGTCCCGGACGACCGGGTGGTCATCGGCAAGGATGACTCGAATCTTGCGTTTCATGACGGCAACCATCATGCCCTCCGTTTGGGCAGTCGCACGCTGACGCGCGTACCCATTCCCGGCGTGCTCTCGATGTGCCACTCGCCGCCGATCGCACAGGCGCGTTGCTGCATGCTCGTCAGCCCAAAGCCTTCGCCCGTGTAGGCATCGACGTGCTGTCCCATCCCCACCCCATCGTCCGATACGGACAATGCCCAGTGCGCCGGCTCATCCGCCATGATGATCTGCACTTTGGAGGGCCGCGCGTGGCGCACGGCGTTACTGACGGCTTCCTGCGCGATACGCAGCAGCTCATGTTCATGCTCGGGCTTCAAACCGGTGGCGAAATCCCCGCCCTGGAAGGTGCAGCTCAGCCGCCCGGGCACCGTGGAGCGATCCGCCAGCTGGCGCAGGGCGATCTCGAGTCCGGCGCGGCGAGTCTGATCCAGCCGCAGCGCCATCACCGAGCGGCGCGCCTCCGACAGCCCATCGCGGGCCAGGTCGCGGATACGGTTGAGTACCCCTGCCAGTTCCGAGTTCTTGCGTTTGCACGGCTGGAATTCCTCCGCCGCACCCAGCTGCATGAGGATTCCGGTGAACGCCTGCGCCAGGCCATCGTGGATTTCCTGGCCGATACGCGTGCGCTCGACCAGCACCGCGGCTTCCTTGGCCGAATGGGCCAGCCGCGTGAGCTGTATGGCGAGTGTTGCCTGCTGCGCAAGGGCTACCAACAGCTCGCTGTGCTGCACGTCGGAGGCATCGCGGCGGAAGGAGAGAATGAAGAAGCCGACATTGCGCGAGCCGAACGTCAGAGGATAGATCAGAACGTTGGAATAACCTTCGCGACGATGAAAATCGAGCGCGCCCGGCCAGATCTCCCAGCTGCCGGTCTCGACACTCAGATAGCGCGGCTCGGGGCTGCGGCCGAAGACTTCCGTGAACGGCGAGCCGGTAAAGGGCACGCTGGTGGCAAAGGGGGCCTGCTCGAGCTTGCCATCGCGCGCATGTGCCAGCAGGCGCCACTCCTGCAGCGTGTCCTTCGAGACGATGACCGAGCCGGAGGCTGCATCAAACTGCCGGGTCGCCTCGAGCAGCATGTGGCCCATGAAACTATGCAGGTCCGGCTCGCTGGCCAGACGCTCGAGGTTGTTGCGAATGACAGCATTCGCCTTGGCGAGCTCGGTCACCCGCTCTTCGGCCGCGCGCTCACGGGCGCGCCGCACGTCATCGACAAGCCGCTCACGGTGCAATGCCGCACCGATGACGCCCGCGGCCGTCTCGAGTGCCGACAGCTCGGCAGAGTCGATGGCGCGCCGCTGTCGCGTACTGTCAAAACCCACCACAGCGGTGAATTCACCGCCGACAAAAATCGGCACGATGGCCTTGGTCTTGGTGCCTTCACCTTCGATGCCGACCGCCACGAACTCCGTCTGGTCATCGCCCTTGCTGAAGTACACCGTGCGACCGGCACGCAGCTCCCGGCACACGGCCTCGAAGTCGCGCTCTGCGCACTTCTGCATGGCAGGGTTGCTCAGATACGGCGCCACACCCTCGGCAACCCACTCGCTGGCCAGGACCAGCAGCGGATGTCCCATGGGGCATTTCTCCGACATCATCAGGTTGACCCGGTCGACGCCTGCGGCCTCGCCGATCAGGCGCAGAACTTCCGGAATCACCGCGCGCACATCCGGCGCCTCGAGCAGCAGTCGGCTCGCCCGCGCCGAGACCGCCAGCAGCGCCTCGCGCCGCTGCAGCGATTCATTGATCTGGTGGAATTCCTGGGCGCAGGTGGCTTGCGGCGACGGTTTGTTCTCGGGAACCGGCAGTTCCACCACGGTGGCATTCATCGAGCGGGCTCCAATCGGGCGCAGGAACACGGGTTTAGGGGCTGAATGTGGGGGCATGGGCGGCTCGTCGCAAGCAGCTCATGAGCCCGGCATTCAGCGGCTGGCCGCGCGAGTGTAGCGCGGCAGCGGATCATCCACCCAGCCACCGCCCAGCGCCTTGTATACGGCGACCAGGCTCGTGGCAGCGTCCGTGCGGGTCTGGGCCAGCTGATTTTCGGCCTGCAGCTGAGTGCGTTCGGCATCCAGCACTTCCAGGAAATCGACGAGTCCGCCCTCGTAGCGGATCCGCGCCAGCTTCGCCGCCTGCGCGCTCGACTGGGCGGCATCCGCGGCATGGACGAGCTGGTCATGCGTACGTGCATGAGTGAAAAGGGAATTTTCAGTCTCCTCCAGGGCCCCGAGCACTGTCTTCTCATACTGAGCGAGAGCGGTGTCATTGCGGGCATGCGCTGCCGCCACCTGAGCATGCACGCGGCCCAGATTCAGGAAGGCCCAGGAGATCGAAGGGCCGATGACATAAGACCGGCCCGTGCCTGTGCCGAGGCCACTCAAGGTCGCTGCGTCGTAGCCAAAGCTGCCGTTGAATGTGACTTTCGGGAAGAGATCGCCGACGGCCACCCCAACCTGCGCGGTCGTCGCGGCCAGCTGCCGCTCAGCCACTCGGATGTCCGGCCGGCGACGCAGCAGCGCCCCAGGGTCACCGACCGGCGTGATCTCCGGCAGTGCCGGTAATGCCGCCAGCGGATGCAGCGTGGCCGCCAGTGCATCGGGCTCCCGACCCGTCAGCACACTCAAGCGGTGAACCGCACGGGACTCGGCCGCAAGCAGCGGGTCGATGCTCGCCAGAGTCGAGCTCAGCTGCGCTTGGGCGCGCGAGGTATCCAGATCGGTGGAGCGGCCGGCATTGAGCCGCGCGTTGGTATAGTCGAGTGTCTCCTTCTCGTTCTCGACATTTCGACGTGCGACCGCGAGTTGATCCTGCACGCCGCGCAGCTCGAAATAGCTGCGCGCCACTTCCGCGGTGACCGAGACCTGGGCATCGCGCAAATTCGCTTCGGCCGCCGCGAGGCTGGCATTGCTCGCTTCCACTTCGCGTCGCACGCGCCCGAACAGATCCAGCTCCCAGCTCGCATCGAAGCCGGCCTCGTAGTAGGAGGTCCGGAACGGAAAACCGGCCTGAACCTGTGGCACCCGCTCGGTCTGATGAGCGGCCTGCGCCGTCACGGTGGGCGCGAGGTCATAGAGCGACTGATGCCTGGCGGCCCGCGCCTCCGCCAGTCGTCCGAGTGCAATCCGCAGATCGTGGTTGGCATTCAAGGCATCGTCCACCAGCTGATCCAGGGTGCCATCGTTGAAGACTTTCCAGAAATGCGTCTGTGCCTCCTCGGAGGAGTACGCAGTGGCTTCGGCCGCATGGAACTGCGGCGCGAGCGGGGTCTGTGGGCGTCGGTAGTTGGGACCGACAGCGCAGGCTGTCAGTGCTACCGCGATGAACAGCGCGGCCGCAGCGAACGTCCTGGGGCTGGGAGTCGGGTTGCTCATCAATGGGTCTCCGGCAAGAGGGTGCGGGGCACGCCGTCTGGATTATGGAGAGGCTTGCGCTGCGCCAGGCGCCGAATCAACACGTAGAACACCGGCGTGAGGAACAGCCCGAAGAAAGTCACTCCCAACATGCCTGCGAACACAACGGTGCCCAGCGCATGCCGTACTTCCGCGCCCGCACCACCGGCCACCATCAACGGTACGACGCCCATGATGAAGGCGATAGAAGTCATGAGAATCGGTCGCAGGCGCAACCGGGCCGCCTCCAGTACCGCGGTCACGGTATCGTGGCCCCGATCCTCTTCCAGATGCTTGGCGAATTCCACAATGAGAATGGCGTTCTTGCAGGCAAGACCCACCAGCACGATGAGGCCGACCTGAGTGAAGACATTGTTATCGCCATGCGAGAGCAACACTCCGCTGACTGCGGCGAGCAGGCACATCGGCACGATCAGGATGATCGCGAGCGGTAGCGTGAGGCTCTCGTACTGCGCCGCGAGCACCAGGTACACGAACAACACGCACAGCGGAAAGACGAGCAGGGCAGAGCTGCCCGAGAGCAGTTGTTGGTAGGCGAGGTCGGTCCATTCAAAGCTCATGCCACGCGGCAGCGTGTCCGCCAGGATCCGGGCGATCTGTGCCTGAGCCTGTCCGGAGCTGAAGCCGGGCGCAGCTCCGCCGTTGATGTCAGATGCCCGGTAGCCGTTATACCGCTGCACGACATCCGGTCCGAAAGTGGGACTCAGGGTGACCAGGGAGCCCAGCGGCACCATGTCGCCACTCGCGTTGCGGGTCTTCAGGGGCAGGACGTCCTCGACGTGCGAGCGGAACGGAGCATCGGCCTGGGCCAGCACCTGATAGGTGCGGCCAAACTTATTGAAGTCGTTGACGTACAGTGAGCCGAGATAGATGTTGAGCGTGTCGAACAGGTCGGAGAGCTTGATGTTCTGCCGTTTCACCTTGACGCGATCGACATCCACATTCAGCTGCGGCACGTTGATCTGGTACGTGCTGAAGGTGCCCACCAGGGCGGGGTCCTGATAGGCCTTCTTGATGGCTTCCTGCGTCGCCGCATACAGCGCCTCCGCGCCAAGATCCGCGCGGTCCTCGATCTGCAGCTTGAACCCGCCGAGAGTGCCCAGCCCGATCACCGGCGGCGGCGGCACGACAACAATGAACGCATCCTGGATGGAGGAGAGCTTCTGCGTCATCGCCTGTGCAATCGCCTTGGCCGACTTGTCGGAGGTAGTGCGCTTGTCGAAGTCCTCCAGGGCCAGAAATACGATGCCGGCGCTCGAGCTCGGCGTGAAGCCGTTGACGGACATGCCACTGAACTGCACGGCGTGCTCGACACCCGGTTGCTTCATCGCGACTTCACCGATCTTGCGGACGACCTCGTTCGTGCGATCGAGTGTCGCGGCGGGTGGCAGCTGTGCGATCGCGATCAGGTACTGCTTGTCCTGGTCGGGAATGAAACCTCCGGGCACCCCCCTGAAGCCGAGCCAGGTGAGGGCGATCAGCCCGCCGTAAACGATGAGCGCTATCCCCGTACGGCGCACGATCGTGGTGGTAGCGCGCGAGTAGCCGTTGCCCGCACGCTCGAAGCCGCGATTGAAGCGGGCAAAGAAGCGGCCAAAGAGCCGGTCCATCACTCGTGTCAGAGCATCGCGCTTGGCGCCATGCGGTTTGAGCAGCACCGCGGCGAGCGCCGGCGAAAGCGTCAGCGAGTTGAACGCGGAGATCACCGTGGAGATCGCGATGGTGAGGGCAAACTGCCGGTAGAACTCGCCCGTCAGGCCGGGTACGAACGCCACCGGAACAAACACGGCCGACAGGACCAACGTGATGGCGATGATGGGCCGGCTGACTTCGGCCATCGCCGACTTGGTCGCTGCGAGCGGACTCTGCCCGTTGGCGATGTGCCGTTCGACGTTCTCGACGACCACGATGGCATCATCAACCACGATGCCGATGGCCAGCACCAGGCCGAACAGCGACAGCACGTTGATTGAGAAGCCGAAGCCGAGCAGCACCGCGAACGTGCCGATGATCGAGACCGGTACGGCGACCAGCGGAATGACCGAGGCGCGCCAGGTCTGCAGAAACAGGATCACTACCAGCACGACGAGCGCAACGGCTTCGAGCAGCGTATGCACGACCGCCTCGATCGAATGGCGCACGAAGACCGTCGGGTCATACACGATGGAGTAGTCGACGCCCTGCGGGAAGTCTTTCTTGAGCTCCTGCATCTTGGCTCGCACCGCATTCGAGAGCGCCAGTGCGTTGGAGTTGGGAGCCTGGAAAACCGGAATGGCCACCGCGGCCTTGTTGTCGAGCAGACTCTGGATGGAGTACTGCTGCGAGCCCATCTCGATGCGTGCCACATCGCCCAGGGTGACGATCTCGCCCTCAGTGCCCGTCTTGAGCACGATGTCACGGAACTGCTGCTCGTCGGTCAGGCGGCCCGCGGCATTCAGGGCCAGCTGAAACTGTGACTGCGTGGCGGGCGGCGCGCCGATCTGGCCGGCTGCGACCTGCACATTCTGCTCGCGGATGGCCTGTACGACATCCCCGGCGGTCAGGTTACGTGCAGCGAGCTTCTGCGGATCGAGCCAGACCCGCATTGCGTAATCGCCGCCGCCGAACAGCTGGACATCGCCCGCCCCGGTGATGCGCGCCAGGACGTCGCGAACGTTCAGAGTCGCATAGTTACGCAGATACTGCGCATCGTAGCGGCCATCAGGTGAATACAGGTGCACCACCATGGTCAGATTCGGCGAGCTCTTGAGCGTGGTGACACCCAGAGCACGCACTTCTTCCGGCAATCGCGGCAGTGCCTGCGAAACTCGGTTTTGCACCTGGACCTGTGCCCGATCGATATCCGCGCCCTGTTTGAAAGTGACGGTGAGATACAGCGAGCCGTCCACGGTGGAGGTTGAAGACATGTAGAGCATGTCCTCGACGCCCACGATCTGCTGCTCCAGGGGGGCTGCGACCGTATCGGCTACGACCTTGGGATTCGCACCGGGATAGGTGGCACGCACGACCACCGAGGGGGGCACCACTTCCGGGTATTCACTGATCGGCAGTTTGAACAGCGCTATCGCGCCGCCGATCGTAATGAACGCCGAAAGGACCGCCGCGAAAATCGGCCGGTCGATGAAGAAGTCCGACAGTTTCACGGCAGGTCGTCCGCGTTTTGCGCAAACATCGTGCTGGAATGCACGTGCCGCTCGCCCATCGCCACCCGCTGTGGCGAAACCGCCGCGCCTGGGCGTACCCGCTGCAGGCCATTTACCACGATGGTTTCTTCGGGCTTGAGGCCATCGCGTACCACGCGCAGTCCGTCGATGACTGGCCCCAGCTTGACCGGTCGGTATTCAACCTTGTTGTCCGCACCCACGACGAGCACGTACCTCACGGTTTGGTCGGTCCCAATTGCACTGTCATTAATGAGCACGGCGTTATATGAGCTGTCACCCAGGAGCCGTACGCGGGCGAACAGGCCGGGCGTGAACGCGCGGTCATGATTATCGAGGCGCGCGCGTGTGCGGATGGTGCCCGTCTGCGGGTCCACCTCGTTGTCCAGGAACACCATGACGCCGGCGTGCGGATAGCCCGCTTCATCAGCAAGGCCCACGAGTACGGGACTGCGGGGCTCGTGCCCCGATTTCGGATCACGCGCGGCTGTGTCAGCGGCGCGTTCACGCGCCTGCTTGCCGTAGCGCAGGTACGCCTGCTCGTCCCCGTCGAACCGCACATAGATAGGATCGATGGAAACTACCGTCGTGAGAATGCTCTGACCTGAGGTCACCAGATTTCCGGGCGTGATCAGCGCCTTGCTGACGCGGCCGGCGATCGGAGCGGTCACTTCAGTCCAGGTGTAATTGAGCGATGCGGTTTCAACGGCTGCCTCGGCAGCCTGCACGTTTGCGTAGGCCTGGTCGTTGCCCGACACGCGCGTATCGAACTCTTCCTGGGACATCGCCCGCTGCTGCAACAGCTTGATGGCTCGCTCGTGTTCGGAGCGCGCGAGCGCTGCCTGCGCTCTGGCCTGTGCCAGCTGCGCCCTGGCGCGCTTCAGGTCGGCGGCATAAGGGCGCTGGTCCACGACGAACAGCACGTCGCCCTTCTTGACTTCGCTGCCTTCGGTGAAATTGACCGAGGAGATATAGCCGGACACGCGCGGACGGATTTCCACGCGGTCCACGGCCTCGAATCGACCCGTGAACTCGTCAAAGTCCGTGACTTTCTTCGCGATGACCTCAGCGACCGTCACCTGCGGAGCCGGCATGGCGGCTCCCTGCGCCTGCGCAGCACGATGGGTTCCGCAAGCGCTGAGCATCGCGCCCACCGCTATGACTCCGGAAAGCAACGCGCTCCGTGCAATGGATACAAACATAAAGAACTCCCTGCCCTGTGTCGGACCGTACTGCTGCGGTGGTAATAGTGGTGCCCGGCACGGCTCGGAGGTATTCGCCGGGCGAGGGGCGCTTCCGGCATCCGCCGCGAGGGACGGGGATGCCTCTTTAGGGGCAGGACAACTGCCCGCAGTAACGGTCACTTTCGTGACGGAGATCTGGCAGCAACCAGGGAAGGTCGTTTCACCGCACGACAGGTAATAGCCTGGTCCTTCGCAGGCCGCCGCTGCCGCTGCGACAGGTCGAGCGCGATCCACCTGCCGCTCAGGATCGATTCGTTCAATGCTTCAGTGATGGTCACGTCGATGAGGCCTTCTTCGCCAGAGGGCTCGGGCTCGCGATCGTGGAGGATGCAGTCGGAAAAGTAGAGCAATTCGGCGGCGAACTGATCGCTCTTCCTGAACTGGCGCACCCGACTGCGATCGCCGCTGCGGAGCACGTAGCGGATTCCCTGCGCGTACGGGTACGCCGGATCCGCTATGAGGCAGCCGGCTGTACCGACGATCTCATAAGTGGAGCGGTTGGCTGCACCAAAACTGCACACGAAGTTGGCTACCCTGCTGCGGGGGAATCTCATCGTGACCGCTACGGTCTCGGGTACCTCGCGGAAACGGGGGTCGTCGTGAGTTACGGCCGTCGCAAGGACTGCGGTGGGCTCGGCGTCGAACGCCATGCGCGCCGCATTGATGCAATAAATGCCGATGTCAAATAACGGACCGCCGGCGGTGTCACTGCGCAGGCGAATGTTGCCGTCATCGACCTGCATCGAAAAGCTCGATGTGAAATAACGGAGATCGCCAAGCTGCCCCGATCGCGCCAGTTCGGCTATCTCCAGGGTGGCGGCATCGAAATGCAGGCGATAGGCCACCATGAGTTTCACGGCAGAACGCCGGGCGGCCTCGATCATCTG
This sequence comes from uncultured Pseudomonadota bacterium, assembly GCA_963839055.1. GTDB lineage: Bacteria > Pseudomonadota > Gammaproteobacteria > Steroidobacterales > Steroidobacteraceae > 13-2-20CM-66-19. Next base: position 1,146,595 of record CAWITP010000001.1, read on the forward strand.
CTTGCACTCGGATGTGGTTACTGCCAGTGGCTTCTCCGTCAGAACGTGGATACCTGCTTCTGCAGCCTGCATGGCGCAGGCGGCGTGCTGGGTATTCGGCAACGCTATATAGATTGCATCGATCGCGCCGCTTCGAAGGAGTTGGTCGAGCTCGCCATACCTGCACAGGTGCTCTACTCGATAGCGTCGGCCAAGGACGCGCAACTTTTCCTGGTTGTCAGAGACCAGCGCCGCGAGCTTGCTATTTCGCGTTGCATTTGCGAACGCCGGCAGCACCGCTACCTGCGAGATGTAGCCCAGGCCGATGACGGCGTACCGGATGACTCGCCTCTTTGAGGAGTAACGCTGGCGCGATGTGTCCTGTGCCGCGGCAGCGGGCCCGGGCCTGGAACGCGCTTTCCCAGGAGATGTTTTCCTCGCGGGCTTTAAGCGGGGAGGGCGGGACGTCTCGTCCTTGCTCCTGCCGGCATGGCCTGTCCGGTCTAGGGTTCGCTTACCTAAGGACTTACGCGCCACAAGTGTTGGACTCGTACGTCGTTTCCGAGCGCACTCGCACATCGACCTGCAGAAGACGGGTTCTCAGCAGAGGCATGCCTCGAGAGTACCGCTGCGGCCGTCCTATGGCAGCAGGCGAGCGACGCGCTGGTTTCAGAATCAAAGGCTTAGCGGCAAAGTTCAGCGGCGACTTTGCTTGACGCCGCCACCGGCGGCCCGGTCTAATACGCGCCCTCCCATCGATGGCCAGGTAGCTCAGTTGGTAGAGCAGCGGACTGAAAATCCGCGTGTCGGTGGTTCGATTCCGCCCCTGGCCATATTAGCAATCAGCTGTCTATACCGATGACATCGGTAACGTACATGGTCGCATGGTCGCTCCCGCCTTCAAGGCGCTTCGGCAGAGGCAGGCAGGCGCAGCTTGATCATTCGCGTGGTGAATGATTATCATCCACGCCATGAAGACCCTTCCCAGGCTGGTCAGCGTGGCCCTTTCCGAGCGCATGCGCGTAATGCCGGCAGTCGTCGTCACCGGAGCACGTCAAACCGGGAAGAGCACCTTGGCCGAGCGACTTGTCCCGGGCACGCGCCGCTACGCGACCCTTGACGATCTCGACGTGCTCGATGCCGCCCGCCGCGATCCAGAGGTGCTGGTTGGTGGCGAGAATCCCGTGACCCTTGACGAAGTGCAGCGCGAGCCGGAGATACTACGTGCCGTGAAGCGTGCCATTGATCGGGACCGCACTCCTGGGCGATTTCTCCTTACCGGCTCTGCCAACCTTCTCTTGATGCGACAGGTCTCCGAATCTTTGGCTGGCAGAGCAAGCTATCTCACGCTTTGGCCGATGACCCGACGCGAGCAGCGCGGCCTCGGACGATGTGGACGCTGGGAAGAGTTACTTACCACGCCCGACGCCGGATGGCGTGACCTGTTGGGCGATGAGCAGGAGACCGCCGAAGACTGGCAGATGCTGGCTCGCCGCGGCGGATTTCCCACGCCAGCGCTGCAACTTACTAAGGCATCCGATCGGCGCATCTGGTTCGATGGATATGTCCGTACGTACCTCGAGCGGGATTTGCAGGATCTCGCCTCGATCAGCGCGCTGCCCGATTTCCGTCGTCTAATGCGCGCGGCCTGCCTTCGCATGGGCCAGCTCGTGAATCAGACCGAGCTCGGTCGGGACGTGGCATTGCCTCAGCCAACCGTACACCGCTGGCTCAACTTACTGGAAACCTCCTACCTCTTGGTGCGCCTGCCTGCCTATGCCGTAAATCGCAGCAAGCGTCTCATCAAGGCGCCGAAGATCTATTGGGGTGACACCGGTGTTGCAATGCAACTGGCGGAAACGGAAGAGCCCGGTGGTGCCCACCTGGAAAATCTCGTGCTCCATGATTTGCTCGCGTGGCGAGACGCCCGTATCGAACGCGCGGAGCTAGGATACTGGCGCACGTCGGTCGGTGAGGAAGTGGATTTCGTAATCGCGGCCGCCGACAAACTATTGCCGATCGAAGTGAAGTCGACAGCTCGCCCACGACTAGGCGATGCCACACATTTACGGACGTTTCGAGCCCAGTATGGCAAGAGGGCGCGCGCTGGACTGCTGCTACATACCGGAAGCACTGTTGAATGGTTAGCACCGGATGTGCTCGCCGCACCGTGGTGGAGAGTGTTGTAAATGGCGTGATTAGCCCTTCTCGCCGAACATTGTTCACTCGGATGAGCAGGCAACTGGCTGTGGAATATCTCCACGTCGGTACTCTACAGATCAACGTGTTATCCGTGTGTGCAGCTTTGCAATATTCTACGACTCGACCTGACAGACATCTCCCGATTCAACGCGTTGTCTTGATTTCCCTGCCGCACGACACGTCTTCACTCGCTGATGGCCGTAGAGTTCCTCCTCGGCGCTACGTACCTCGCGCTCCCGTCAAATAGCCTTCCAAAGAGCCGCCATTCGCAGAAGGCTGCTGCGGGTCCAGACCGAAGTAGACTCGTCACCGGCAACAGTTGGCCAGTAGTGGAAGTCCGGCGTAGCGAAATACCTACTCCAAAGCGAACATTCCGCGATACTCACCCACGAGTAAGTGCCAGCGCAGATCGCATCCACGAACCTGGCCCAGAAGCCAGCGGGAGACGAACATGGCTGAAGGCATACCCGGTGGGATCCTGGGTGGCGAGAACGAAAAGCCGGAAGTCGAGGTTCCGGAGGCGCTCGCCGGGGTCGAGGCTTTCGCTACCGCTGTAGCTGCAAAGTTAGCCGGGAACGACCCTGGAGTCGCTCGGAAGACTGAGGAGTTCCTCAGCGACCAGTCACATCTGCTTAAACTCCAGGCGAGGCACCTCCAAGACGAACACGCGCTGCGCGTTGCCCACCTGCGCAACCAACTCCGTGAGGAAAACGTCCGCCGATTTAGCCTGCGTCTTCGCGTCGGTTTCCAGTTGTTCATTGCACTTGTCGCAGCCATCATCGGGATCGCAGCTGCGATTATGATCCGCGACGCCTTCGCCTCACGCCGTGTGGTGATCGAGCCGTTTGGCGCACCGCCCGCACTGGCGGCCCGAGGCCTTACCGGCAAAGTCGTCGCCACCGGACTTCTCGATGAACTCAGCCGTCTGCAGGATGCCACCCGTAGCCTTGCCGCTGCGCGCACCCTCTCTAGCGCCTGGGCGAGCGACATCAAACTCGAGGTGCCAGAGACCGGTGTTTCCCTCGGCGAGCTCTCGCGCCTGCTCAGGGCGCGATTCGGGCATGACGTGCACGTGGACGGGGACCTCATCGAGGCCGCTGCGGGGGGCTCGCGCTTACCGTCCGCGGCAACGGTGTGCCTGCAAAAACCTTCAGCGCCTCGGCCACGGAGGTCGAGAGGCTCACGGTCGAGTCGGCCGAGTACGTCTACTCGAAATCTCAGCCGGCACGGTGGGCCGCCTATCTCACGACCGTGGAGCGCTACGAGGAGGCGATTGCGTTCTGCCGGACGGCGGTCGCAAGCGCCGACCCCGTGGAGCGGCCTGGACTCCTCAGTACCTGGTCCAATGCGATCGAAAGCACCGGCGGCTCGACACGCGAGGCGCTGGCGCTTCTTCGCGCGGCCGTGAAGCTCCAGCCGGACTTTTGGAACGCCCACAGCAACATCATGAATGCCCTCATGATTCTCGGCGACGAGGAGGGAGCCTGGCGGGCCGGTGAGGCGATGCGCAAAGTCGCCGGTGGTCGCCCGGGCCGGGCGCCCGATATTCAGTACCAGAACTGGGACTACCTCACGTGGAACCTGCAGGCGTGGCTGGATGAGACAGTGGCCGACGCCGAAACCGCTGGCGGGGCGGGAAACGCAGTTGCCACAGCCGGGGCTGTTATCGCCGAAATCCAGGCCCGGCTGCATGATCCAGAAGCCGCCGACCTGGCGCTCAAGACGATTAAGGAAGACCCACACGATCCGACCATCGCCGCGATGGCTCACTTTGTTCGCAGCCGGTTGGCGACCGAGGCGGGCGATGCGGCTAAAGCTGCAACCGAGATGGAGGCGCTCGGTCATGCCTATGCCGATCCCGCGGTGTCCTCCAACAACCCCGGCTATAACTGCTGGGTTGCACCCGCAGAGGAAGCCGCAGGACATCCCGACAAGGCCGACGCGGTAATCAGGACCGGTGGCACCTTTGTGGACTGTTACCGGTTTCGTGCCGACATTCTCGACGGCCGCGGCGACTGGCCCGGGGCACAGAAGGCGTATGCCGAGGCCGTCGCGCTCGCGCCGGACTTGCCCGCGGCGTACTACTCCTGGGGCGTCGCCTTCCTAAAGCACGGCGATCTCGCGAACGCACGGGCGAAGCTCGAGGACGCGAACCGGCGCGGTCCGCACTGGGCCGATCCGCTGAAAGTATGGGGCGATGTGCTCGTGAAGCAGGGTAAGCCTAAAAAGGCGCTCGCGAAGTACGTCGAGGCACTGAAGTACGCGCCGAACTGGAGGCAGCTCGAAGACGCTCGCGAGGCTGCCGAGAAGCAGAAGACCTAATCGGAGCTCCCGGAAGCGCGCGCTCGCGAAAGTTAGTAGAGGGTCAATCTCCGCCGTTCGCAGCCGCGTGTCGGTGGTTCGATTCCGCCCCCTGGCCACTATAAAGCAAGCCGGGTCCCATCGGGCGAAAGCACGATGTCCTCCACAGAAGGCAGCCGACCATATACCTTCAGCGGCACCGTATGCGCGCATCCCAGCGCCAAGAACGCCGTCAGCATTACTAAGAGAACCTGTTGACGCGCTTCACGCCTGGGGTATCCGCATAGCGCATTTGGCGTAGAACATCTTCGTCCTTTACCAAAGATGTAGTTGAGTCGTCAATGCCGCGCTCAGCACACGGTCGCGTGCGACCGTGCGCTGGCCCAGGCTCAATCGACGAAAATGTTGCTTCGCTTGCGCGCCAAATGCGCAGTGGTAGCAACTGTCGCAGTGCGCGCAGCTGGTCGCCGGCACCGATCCCGCGCTCGCACGCCGTGCGATCGAAAATTTGAAGGCGCTGCCGACGATTCAAACGATCGAATGCGTGGCGCGCGAGTAGTATGCCAAGTTCTCCCCGTTTGGGCGGAGAGTCACGGCGGCAAGATCTTAAGGCGCCCGGAGACCTACATCTTCCCCTGGCTCGGCGAGACCCCGATCCCGGGCCTGCAACCGTTGGAACTGCTCGCCTGCGTGGAGTGAGTTTGATTTAGACAAGTGCGAGTGGCGGATCCCGGCCGAGCGCATGAAGGTGACATCCAACCGCTCACCGTTCGCGGCCGATATGTCTTTCCGAGCGAGCGCACGTTCGAGCGGCCGATGAGTGACAACACCCTGAACGCGGCGCTTCGACGCTTGGGTTATCAGAGCCACGTCATCACGCCACATAGGTTCCGCGCTATGGCCTTCACCTTGCTCAATGAGCAGGGTTGAATCGCGATGCCATGGAGCGGCAGCGCGCACATCGAGCAGAACGATGTGCGGCCCGCCTACCACTACGCCGACTACCTCGTCGAGCGTCGGAAGATGGTGCAGGCCTCGGCGGATTATTTGGACACGCTGTTTGAGGCGGCGAAGAGTCTGCCGGGCGCCGGCCCAAACGACGCGGCCGGCCGGCCGAGGTAACGGCCTGAAGACAACGGTGCGGCGTGACCTCGCGGTTGGCCGGATCGCTTCACACATATGGAACGCATTCGGAGGTCAGTATGACCGGTTGTCAACCTCAACCGCTGCGCGATACGATCGCGCAGGCGGCGCAGCTCCTACAGCTGTCTCGATCGACGTTGTACTCACGCATCCAGGAAGGACAGGTCAGTATGCACAAGGACGGCGGCGCACCTTTATTCTGGCCGAGGAGTTGAAGCGTTATTTGAAAGCCCAGACCGGTGGCGGGCGGGCAGGCGCTTTGGCACCGGGGGCCGCGGGCGTAAATGGCGGCGTTGTAATCGGTTAGCCAGTGTGGGGCGCGCGGGTCCACTGCGCGAGCGGCATCAGGAAGGCCTCGAACTCGGCAAGCACCGCCGCGAGATCCGCCGCCACCGCCGATCTCCAGGAAGAAAGCGCCCCACCGAGGGGTCGTACACTCGACCATGACAGCTCGATGCACCTGCTGGTGCATGAACGCTGGGTGCTAGAATCCCTCGGGCGTAGCGGGCAGAGGCCGGCAAGAACATGTCCAACGTCGAAGAATTCCCGATTGGGGCGCGTAAGCTCAGCGAATTCGATGCCCTCGTATCGGCCGCTGCTAGCGCGTTGGACGCCATTCCAGGCGCGGTTTATCTGTGCGATCACGAGGGGTGGCTCATTCGCTACAATTCAGAGGCGGCCGCTCTGTGGGGCCGCACGCCCAACGTAGGCGGGATCAAGGAGCGCTTCTGCGGCTCGCACCGCTTGTTCCTGCTCGACGGAACACCGCTGCGCCACGAGGACTGTCCGATGGCCGATGCGGTCCGCTCCGGCACGGCCACCAGAAATGCCGAAGTGGTGATGGAGCGGCCGGACGGCTCGCGCTTTACGGCGTTAGTGAACATCCGCGCGTTGAAGGATCACCGCGGCAACATCCAGGGGGCGATCAACTGCTTCCAGGACATCTCGGCGCACAAGGCGATGGAACAGGAGATACAGCGCAAGAGCCGGGACTTGGAAGATTTCTTTGAAAACGGCGCCGTTGGTCTTCATATCGTCAGTGGCCAAGGCATCATCCAGCGGGCAAACCAGGCCGAACTTGACCTGCTAGGGCTCAGGTCCGAGGAGTATGTCGGCCGTCACATCGCGGAATTCCATGTGGACGCCCCAGTCATCGGGGATATCCTCCAGAAACTCTCCTGCCGCGAAAAGCTCGATCGCTATCCGGCGCGGCTGCGTGCCAAGGACGGCTCGATCAAGCACGTGCTCATAACGTCGAACGTCCGTTTCGAGGACGGTAGATTCGTCAACACACGCTGTTTCACGATGGATGTAACGCATCTGCATGAAGCCGAGCGCGCGCGTCGGGAGAGTGAAGAACGTTTGGCCGCGACCTATGAGGCGGCCACGGTCGGGATAACCGAGGTCGATGCGACAGGTCGCTTGCTGCGCGTGAACGATGCCTTCTGCAAGATGCTCGGCCGCTCGCGAGAGCAGCTCCTTAACATGACTTTTCACGACTACACCCATGAGCAGGACCGCGGCGAGGACGCAGCGCTTTATGCCCGTCAGATTCGCGGAGAGCTCGGTAATTATTCCATCCGCAAACGAGCCCTCAAGCCCGATGGCACGATTGTTTACCTCGACGTACATGGTTCGGTAGTACGCGATCAAGAGGGACAATTCCTTTATGGTGTGCGCATCCTCCAGGACGTGACCGAGTCCAAACGGATGGAAGATCGCATTCGCGAGAGCGAGCGGCACATGCGCGACCTTCTGGAGGCCATGCCGGCGGCTGTTTACACGACCGACGCGACCGGGCGGATAACCTTTTTCAATAAGGCTTGTATCGACATGGCCGGCCGCATCCCGCAATTGGGCGACGAATGGTGCGTGACCTGGCGGTTATACACGGCCGACGGAGCGCCGCTGCCGCACGATCTATGTCCCATGGCGGTGGCCCTGAAGGAGGCACGGCCGGTGCGCGGGGTCGAGGCCATGGCTGAACGGCCCGATGGCACATTCGTGCCCTTCATCCCGTATCCAACTCCCCTCTACGACGGCTATGGAAAACTGATTGGCGCGATCAACATGCTCGTCGACATCACGGAGCGCAAACAGGCCGAGAATCGCCAGAAAACACTCGTTGACGAGTTGAATCACCGGGTAAAGAACACCCTCGCGACGGTGCAATCGTTGGCGCTGCAGACGGCGCGGCATTCGGGTGACCTGGCGGACTTCAACAAGCGTTATGAGAAGAGACTGCTCGGGCTGGCAAGAGTCCACGATCTGTTGACGAGGCGGAATTGGGAGGACGCTCCCCTCGACTTTCTCGCGCGGGAAGTGGTCTGGTCACTGGCGACGGGTTCGCACGAGAGGCTGCAGATTCATGGGCCGCCGGTGCCGCTGAATCCGCGGGTTGCACTCAGTCTGACCATGGCGTTGAATGAATTGGCAACCAACGCCGCGAAGTACGGCGCATTGTCTGGTGCCGGTGGAGAGCTCTCGCTCGTTTGGCAGGTGCTCGAAGGCAGTGACCGGACATTGCTGGAACTCGTTTGGCAGGAGCGCGGTGGGCCGCCAGTGGAGGCGCCTGCCAGGAGAGGTTTTGGCACGCGCTTCATCGAACGATGTATAGAGCGCGACCTCGGTGGCGAGGTTGACCTGCTCTTCGAGCGGTCTGGCCTGTCCTGCCGGCTGAGCATTCCGCTCAAGGGTATGCCGGTGAATGCCTGAGCTCGCCGGTCTGCGCGCGCTGGTGGTTGAGGATGAGGGCAGCGTCGCCTTGCTCATCGAGGACATGCTCGAGGTACTAGGCTGCGAGGTGGCGGCATCGGTTGCGACCCTCACTGAGGCGTTGACTGCCGCGTCGGATGAATCCTTCGACTTCGCCGTACTGGATGTGAATCTCGCCGGAGAACTGGTCTTCCCGGTTGCTGAGGTCCTGCGGGGACGGCAGTTGCCGTTTCTGTTCAGCACAGGATACGGCCAGACCGGAGTGCCGCCGACGTTCAAAGGCTATGAGGTGCTGAACAAGCCCTTCCTGATGGACGAGCTGGAGCGCAAACTTCGCATTGCCTTGAGTGAGCGAAGCTGAATCGGCAGTACCGGTTCACACCCCTTGGCGATAGCGTCAGCCTGGAGAGCGGCGATGGGCCTGGAAGGCGTACGCATTTTTCTAGTCGAGGACGAAGGCCTGGTTGCGATGTCGGTTGAAGACATGCTCGCGGACTTGGGGTGCGAAGTGACGGCGAGCGCCAACAACCTCGACGTTGCGATGGAGAAGGCGTTGGCGGGAGGGTTCGAGTGTGCTCTGCTCGATGTGAACTTGCTCGGCAAGGAGGTCTTCCGGGTTGCGGAGATTCTGTCCGAGCAGGGGATCCCTTTTGCTTTTTTGAGCGGCTATGGGCGGGCGGGACTACCCGAGAAGTTTCGCGCCAGACCGGTCGCTTCAAAGCCGTTTCAGATCGCGGAACTCGCGTCTGCTCTGTCGGCGGCACTTCCGACTGATCCCTCTGTGCAGGCGCGCGAATGAGCCGTGCAGCTCATGCGCCTGACTTTGGGGCATCAAAGCGCCGCCGTGATACTACATCGCACTCCGGAGATATCGTAGACGAGATTCGCGGTCCCGCCCAAGTCGCGAGTGACGAGTTCCCTGAGCAAGCGGCTGCCGAATCCTTTTTTCGTCGGCGGAGCGACCGGGGGGCCACCGGCTTCTTCCCAATCCAACTGAAGCGATCCGTCCCGTATGTCCCACCGGACATTCACGCGGCCTTCGGAGCAGGAGAGCGCACCGTACTTGGTCGCATTGGTGGCAAGCTCGTGCAGCGCCAGGGACAGCGACAGGGCATGCTTTGGTGAAACCTCGATAGCGGAGCCGGATATCTCGACTTGGGCTGGAGCGAACACGTCCAAGGCGCGCATCACGACATCCGTCAAGTTCGCACCGCTCCAAGCGCGCACCGTCAGAAGATCGTGGGCGTCGGCGAGCGAGCGGATGCGGCGGTCCAGAGCCTCTTTCGCGGAGGGCAGATCGCGCGCGGCCCCCAAGGTCTGCGCCGTGATCGCCTGAATGGTGGCCAGCGTATTTTTGACGCGATGGTTCAGCTCGTTGAGCAGGAGACGTTGCAGCTCCTCGGCTTTCTTCTGCTCGGTAAGATCTCGGCTGGCGCCGACAATGGCAACCGGCCTTTTTTTCGGGCCCTCACCTTCGAATTCAACCAGCCCCCAGGCGCTCAGCCATTTCCAATGACCGTCGCGCTGTTTGACACGGTATTCCACGTCGTAACGGCCGTCCCCCGCCGGATCGAGCGCTTTCCCGACCCGTGCCCACATGAGCTCAAGGTCGTCGGGGTGAAATTTGGTCTTCACTCCTTGGTCGTCGTCCAGGAAGCGCGCTTCGGTCAATCCGTAAAGTCGCTGGGCGTTTTCGTCGTACACGCAAACATTGTCGGCCAGTGTCTAACGCCAGGTCCCCATGTCCGATGCGAGCATCGCCAGCTCGAATGTTTGCTTCTGGCGTTCCAGCGACGCGCGCACATCGAACTCGAGTTCGTCACCAGCAGGGTCATCCGGGGCGTGCAGCCGCGGCAGGGACAGCTTTGTGCTCGCCATGGAGAGATCGTGGCGATCCATCACCTCCAGATGTGAGCCGGCCCCCAACTGGTCCCCGCAATAGCTACACATGCAGATCATCTGCCGGCCGCGAACGACCTTCTGAACCAGCCCTTCGTAATCCAGGAAATCCGCCCATTGGCCGGGTGATACCCAGGAGCAATTGCCGTTGGTACGAAGTCCGGCGTAGCCTCGCGCCAGCGCGTCCTGCTCCCGCTGCACGAGCCCGCTGACCAGCTCATGAGGCCGGAGCTTTTCACGCGCTCCGTACCATTCCTCGCCGTTCGCGATGTCGATCTGCTTATCGCGCTCTCGAGCGTCCAGGTCGGGGACTGCCGTGCGTAGCGCGGATCGAGCCTCCTCTGCATTGAACGCCCGACCCGTCACCCAAAGGCATACCTCGTGATTCTCCAGTCCAGCCTTGAAATAGGGCACCAGGACAGCGCGGAGCTGGTCGCCTGAGTTGAAAAAGTGGGCGAGGTGGCTACCCCACTTAAGGTGAGGAATATTTTAAAGACCCGACGGCGACCAAGACTGCATTTTGCCGATCCGCCCCAAGTTTCAGCCAAGTTTACGCCAAAACCGCTTAAAGGAT
>CAWITP010000002.1:0-558033 GCA_963839055.1 uncultured Pseudomonadota bacterium
TCCTGGCGCGGATCGAGCCGCAATATTCGTAGCCGGCATTCTCATTAACCACTCCGTGGCTGCCGAGCGGCGCACGAACGCAATCCGGACCGGTATGAGCACGCTGCATAATGCATCGACGGATTGCCCTGGGATCGTCCGGACCCTGGTCTTCTGGGGTTTGCGGAGTACAACTGGGTCGTGGTCGGACAAGGAAGCATCGCTAGCACAGCTAACCGAATGCGTCATACGGAAGACCGTTTAACGCATTCCTCCTACACGTGGCGCGGCGGTGGTCGGGTTTAACTGAGTTCCCGCAGGCAGCCGCGCCCACATCGTACTCGCCAGGGCGCGCTAACGCTGGACGCGCCGCGTCTACCATGCAGGTAAGCGGGTGAGAAGTCCTGGTACAGGAGCGCATATGACAACTCGACGGGTTCGCAGATCGAAGGCACTTTCAAAACAATGCATGGAGCTCGCCGTTGCGGTCCCGCAGGTAGTGGCCCACCGGGCTACGCGAGGGGCTCTTGCAGGTTCGATCATTTCGGAGCGGGACCGTCAAGAATTTCAAAGGATGGTGAGCGAAAAGCAGGCGGCCTTTACACAGGCGTACTGGGAAATGGCATTGCAGCTATTTCGCGTAAATTTGCAATTCACCACCATGCTGTTCCGGGCATTTTCCCCCCCTTTTTTGCTAACGGCCCCGTCACTGGGTGCCGTCGTGGCTCAATCGCAGCATGCGGTCGGAACGGTACTCGCTAAGGGTTTGGCACCGATACATCGCACAGCGGTATCGAATGCCAAGCGTCTATCTAAGATTCCCCTGCGCTAGTGTGCTAACACGCGTAGGATCCTGCTAACCCCGATCGGGCGTGGCTGCTCGTGGCATCTCCGCTATCCAACTATCGCGGTGCCCGAGAGATCCTGGAGGTTCCGCCTCTGTCTGCCGTGGTGCGCGGCGCGGGCATGCTCGGAACCTTTACGGAGGCAGGGGCGAAGTAGTCAACGGCGGCGGCACAGAGTGGTCGCACGCTCCTGACTTTGGCCGACCAGTTCGTAGCCGGGGATCACCCTGGATCATAACAGCGTCCGGTTCCACGCTCTGCGTGGCCCTCTATTTCAAGAAGGGCATAGCGCACCAGGCTAGAAGCGGATTCCAGGCGAGGGCTCAACCAACCCCACCGAAGTACCAATCGTTCCAGTAACTGTGAGCCACTTCCCTCGAAACTGAACTCATCTTAACAAGTCGAGTACCTCGGGGGCCCAATTTCAGCGCATCCTAGATCGGAGGGCCCGCTATCTTCTCCGCTGCGGAATTATGCCGTCTTCTGCAAGTGCGCACTCACGATGGCGAATGTACCCGAACAGATTTGGCGTCGATGACGCACGCACGCAGCACAATCGTCGGAGATAAAACCCCGTGAAATGTCGATTGCGAGTGCGCGGATCGATGGGCGAGGCGGAGGGGATTGCTTGGCAGCGAAGATCACAACGGGGGAGGTGGACGGCTATGTGTGTACGGATAGCCGCCCCCCGTGCACCGATCCAGCCAAAGCCCGCAGCGTCGTTCGCCGTGCGCATGGGACACAACCGTGCGACATCGCGATCATCGTACGTGTCACTCACTGCGCGAGCCCCCTACGGATGGTGATCAACTCCCGGCGACGCTCCTTGCTGGTTTTGGGGTAGGCCATTTTCAATCCTTCTAGCGTGTCAACGACGATCTGCGAGACGATCAACCGCGCGTTCTCCTTGTCGTCTGCTGGAACGACATACCAAGGCGCGTCCGCGGAGCTCGTTGCACTCAGGCATTGTTCATAGGCCTTCATGTAATGCTTCCAGTAGCTCCTCTCTCGGACGTCCGCCACGCTGAACTTCCAGTTTTTCTCCGGATCGTCAATTCGCGCCACAAGGCGCTTGCGCTGCTCCTTCTTTGAAAGGTGAAGAAAAAACTTGATGATCCGGGTACCGTTGACGTACAGGTGCCTTTCCAGCTCGGTAATCGATCGATACCGGTCGCGCCAAACCGTCTTGTCGTGATGCGGTGGATCCGCTAGTCCTTCGCTGCGAAGAATGTCCCGATGCACGCGAACGACCAGCACTTCCTCGTAATACGATCGGTTGAAGATGCCGATCCGGCCGCGCTCCGGAAGATCCCGCGTCGTGCGCCAGAGGAAATCGTGTTGCAACTCTGTGGCACTGGGATGCTTGAAGCTGAACACCTGGCAACCCTGGGGGTTGACGCCAGACATCACATGCCTGATTGCGCCATCTTTCCCTGCGGCATCCATCGCCTGAAAGATCAAGAGGACGGCGTGGCGGTTAGATGCGTAGTGAAGCTGCTGAAGAGAGCTCAGCTTTGCGATGTGTTCGGCCAGCAACTGTTGATACTGCTCCGTTGACTCATAGAGGGGCTCGACCTTAGTCGGCCACTTACGCAGGTTGACGTCATGTTTCTCCCGTACCCTATAATCCTTGGAATCGATTTTCATGTTCGTCCTTTAGCTGGGGCGCGGACTATTCGGCAGCCTGTTCCCCACGAACCTCCCGTTCCGCCTTCTGCCAGTCCTGGCTCTGCTCACTCGTGCGGCCTCGCTCTTGGTAGATCTCGTAAGCTCGCTGGGCGATCTGCGGCCTCAGATCGGCCGTCGAAAATTCGGACTTCGGAGCGGCGTCGGCGACCGCGAGGCCCTGTTTGGGCTGGACTTTGACCGGATCGAAAATACGGTAGGCCAGCAGTTTGATGCGATCATTGAGCAAGAACCACGCAAGTGCGTAGCCCCATACGAACGCCGCCCAACCCCACCCAAGTGGTGTCATGAACAGCCCGTAAACCGCGATTAGCGTCGCCACGATCTGCGTGCCGAGCACGGCTATCCACAGAACCTTCGCCGGGCGAATGGACCAGAACGGTCCTCGGGTGCGCGTCAAAAAGATCGTCAGATGTCCTGCCACGGACAGCTTCAGATACATCAGCGTCTGGATGTGTGCCCGATCGAGATGGAAGAGGCGCTCGCCGAGGTAAAACAGGCCAAACGCAGCGGCGACACCGATGACGCCGAGCACCGTGGAGATCCCCAGCACCATGCGCATGTTCCAGGCTTCGGGATCGTTCTTGTAATGAACGTTGTCATAGGCGATGGAGAGGATGGCGCCGTCGTTGAGCAGCGCCAACATTACGATCATGACCGCCGTCAACGGGTAGAAGTTGAAGATCAGAATGGCCAGCGTCATGAAAAACAGCACGCGCAGCGTTTCTGCGATTCGGTAAATTGCGTAGCTGTTCATCCGCTGGAAGATTCGGCGGCTTTCCTTGATCGCATCGATGATCACCGACAGCCCGGGGGTCAGCAGCACCATGGCCGCTGCCGCGCGTGCCGCATCGGTGGCATCCGAAACAGCGATGCCGCAGTCCGCCTTCTTCAATGCAGGGGCATCGTTGACCCCGTCGCCGGTCATACCGACGATATGGCCGCGCTTCTGCAAGACTTCCACGATGTGATACTTGTGTTCGGGGAACACCTGCGCGAAGCCGTCTGCCTTCTCGATCGAGGTTGCAACTGCCACGCTCTCTTGCTTCTTGGAGCTGCCCAAAGCGCCGGCATCGAGGATGTCGGCTCCCATGCTCAGCTTCTTGGCGGTTTCCTTTGCAATGGCCAAGGCATCGCCGGTGACCATCTTGACTTTCACGCCCATCGCCAACGCAGTTGCGACGGTCGCCTTGGCATCTGCGCGAGGTGGATCGAACAGCGGTAACACGCCAGAGAACTGCCATGGCGCGTCGCCGTCGGCTCGTGCCACGCCCAACGAACGGAAGCCGCGGGCCGCAAACTCATTGACAGCCTTCTCGGCTGCAGCCTTCACTTGCGGGACATTGTCCGACAACGCCAGGATGACCTGCGGCGCGCCCTTCGTGACTCTAAATTGCTTCCCGTCACTGCCCTTGACGGTGGCTTCGGTGCGTTTGTGGACGGGGTCAAATGGCTTAAAATGAAGCACCTGAAATCTCTTCAGGGCCTCGCCGTTCTTCACAGCGCTCAAGACGGCGAGGTCGATGGTGTCGTTATTATCCGCGCGCGAGGCCAGAGCGCCATTGAGGATCACCTGCTCGGCAGGGACACCATTGACGCTGAACGGGTCGCCTAGTGTCAGCTTGTTCTGGGTGAGCGTGCCGGTTTTATCTGCGCACAGCACGTCCACACCGGCGAGTTCCTCGATCGCTACCAACCGGCTGACAATCGCTTGCTTCTTCGCGAGCAGGCGCGCCCCGACCGCCATCGTCACCGATAAGACCGTCGGCATCGCGACGGGAATCGCGGCCACGGTCAATACCAACGCGAACTGCAGCGTGGTGAGTATCGGATCGCCGCGATAGATCGCAGATGCAATGATCACCGCGACCAGCGCCACCGCCAGGATGATCAGGTAATTACCGATCTTGAGCACCGCGCGCTGGAAGTGGCTAACGGTATGAGCTTCAGCCACGAGTTGCGCGGTCTTCCCGAAGTATGTCCTCTTGCCGGTGGCATAGACCAGCGCACCGATCTCACCACGACGCATGACCGATCCGGAAAACACCGCCTCTCCGGATCTGCGCTCGGCGGGTAAGGACTCACCGGTGAGCGCGGATTGGTCCACTTCCACCGGGTCGCCCTCCAGCAGGCGCGCATCCGCCGGCACGATGTCTCCCAGGCGTAATCGAATGACATCCCCAGGTACCAGTTCTCGGGCGGGTGGGGTCGTCCACTTGCCATCGCGTTTCACGCGAGCCTTGATAGCGAGCTTTGCCTTCAGTGCGGCGATGGCATTGCCTGCCTCGCGTTCTTCCCAGAATCCGACCACGGCATTGGCTACCAGCAGGAGCAGGATGATGAAGAAATCCGGCCAGTGCCGCACCACGCCTGACAAGATGACCGCGATCTCGATCATCCACGGAATCGGGCCCCAGAAATAGCTCAGGAATTTCAGCAGCGGATTGACTTGCTTCGCTTCGATCTCATTCGGCCCATATTGAGTCAAGCGCTTCCGTGCCTCGGCTTCACTGAGGCCGTCGCGGGATGATCCCAACTTCTTTTCCACCTCGGCCAGTGGCAGTAATTTCAGATCGTCCTGCGCAGCGGCTCTAGATCCGAGCTTCGGAGGGGCGGCCTTAGGGCGGTCGGTATCGGGTTTCATGGTGGGATTTCCTCGATCGGTCTACGCTGCGCTTCGGGTGAGTTGCGCCACGGGCGCGGTCCCCTGCGAGTCGCTCCATTTCCAGTTACGGATTTCCGGCATGTCCTCGCCGTGCCGGTCGATGTACTGTTTGTGCTCGATGAGCTTGTCCTGCACGATCTGCTTCAGGTAGGCGCCCTTGGCGCCGAGATTCGGCAGGCGATCCACCACGTCCTGCACCAGATGAAACCGGTCAAGCTCGTTCTGCACTCGCATGTCAAAAGCTGTCGTGATCGTGCCCTCTTCCTTGTAGCCCCTGACGTGCAGGTTGCGGTTGGCGCGGCGATAAGTCAGCCGGTGAACGAGCCAAGGATAGCCGTGAAAGCCAAAGACGATGTGCTTGTCTTTCGTGAAAAGGGAGTCGTAATCGATGTCCGTGAGCCCGTGCGGGTGCTCCGCGCTGGGCTGCAGTTTCATGAGATCGACGACGTTGATCACCCGCATCTTCAAAGCGGGCAGATGCGCGCGGAGAATGGAAACAGCCGCGAGGATCTCCAGCGTTGGTGTATCGCCGCAACAGGCCATTACCACGTCCGGTTCCGCGCCTTGATCGTTGCTCGCCCATTGCCAGATGCCAAGCCCCTCCGTGCAGTGTACGACCGCCGCGTCCATGCTAAGCCACTGCGGTAGTGCGTGTTTACCTGCGACAACCACGTTGACATAGTGTCGACTGCGCAGACAGTGATCGAACACTGACAACAGGCAGTTGGCATCGGGCGGAAGGTAAACCCGCACGATATCGGCTTTTTTATTGATGACGTGGTCGAGGAACCCCGGATCCTGGTGCGTGAAGCCGTTATGGTCCTGCTGCCAAACGTGCGAGGCGAGCAGGTAGTTCAGGGAAGCGATCTTGCGGCGCCAAGGCAGTTCCCGTGTCACTTTCAACCACTTGGCGTGTTGGCTAAACATCGAGTCGACGATGCGAATGAACGCTTCGTAGCTGTTGAAAATTCCGTGGCGCCCGGTGAGCAGATAGCCCTCGAGCCAACCCTCGCATTGATGCTCGCTGAGCATCGAATCCACGACGCGACCCGCGGGCGCGAGGAACTCGTCGTTCTGCATCGTCCGCGCTTCCCACTGGCGGCTGGTGGTTTCAAACACGGCGCCCAGCAGGTTCGACAAGGTTTCGTCGGGACCAAAGATGCGGAAATTGCGTTGCTCCTGATTCAGGGCAGTGACGTCCCGCAGGAACTGGCCCAGCACCAGCGTGTCCTGGGCAACGACGGCACCAGGCGAGGGCACATCGACGGCATGGTCGTGGAAGTCTGGCATGCGGAGATCACGCAGCAGAACGCCGCCGTTGGTGTGGGGATTGGCGCCCATTCTTCGCTGCCCTTCGGGCGCCAGGTCGGCCAACTCCGGTAGAAGTCGTCCCTGCGCATCGAACAACTCCTCGGCGTGATAGCTCTTCATCCAGCTCTCTAGCTGTCCGACGTGGTCGGGATGCGCTGCATCCACCAGAAGGGGTACCTGGTGTGAACGGAACGTGCCCTCTATCTGCAGGCCGTCGACGACTTCAGGCCCCGTCCAGCCCTTGGGCGATCGAAGAACGAGCATGGGCCAGCGCGGCCGAGTAGTTTCTCCATCATTCCGCGCATTGCTTTGGATCTGCCGAATCTGCTCGATGGCCTGATCCAACTGTGCGGCCATGAGTTGATGCATCGGTTCCGGTTCATCGCCCTCTACGAAGTAGGGAGTCCAGCCGCAGCCGCGGATGAATTGCTCCAATTCCTCACGCTCGATACGGGCCAGAACCGTGGGATTACTGATCTTGTAGCCATTCAGATGCAGGATCGGAAGCACGGCGCCATCGGTGATGGGGTTTAGAAGCTTGTTTGATTGCCACGCGGTGGCCAGGGGTCCGGTTTCTGCCTCCCCGTCCCCGACCACGCAGGCGACAATCAGGTCGGGATTGTCGAACGCGGCCCCGAAGGCGTGGCTCAGCGAATAACCCAACTCCCCGCCCTCATGAATCGACCCCGGAGTGGTCGGCGCGACGTGGCTGGAAATTCCGCCGGGAAACGAGAATTGCATGAAGAGCTTCTTCATACCGGCTTCGTCCTGGCTGATATCAGGGTAAATCTCGCTGTATGAGCCCTCGAGATAGGTATTCGCCACCAACGCCGGGCCGCCATGACCGGGGCCTGCGATGTAGAACATATCCAGGTCGTACTGCTTGATAACTCGGTTGAGGTGCACATAGATGAAGTTCTGCCCCGGCGTTGTCCCCCAATGGCCAACCACCAGCGGCTTGACGTGCGCTAGTTTCAGCGACACCTTCAACAGCGGATTGTCGTAAAGATAAATCTGGCCGACCGCCAGATAGTTCGCTGCGCGCCAGTAGGCGTTCATCCGCTGAAGCATCTGGGGCGAGAGGATATTAGTGTTCATGGCTTGAAATTCCGTCATTGCGCCGATGTTGAAGGTGCGGATGGCGAGCGACGATGCTGAGTTCGTCCGGTAGCCCGCTGCTATCTGGAAGACGTGCTCCGATCACTGCCAGCGCTATTTGGCCGGGATCGGTGGTGGGGTTTGCGATGAGAGTGTGGGGGATGCCGGCGTGCGAGTGGCTTCAGTCATGATCGGCTCACGGTGAGTGAGGACAAACTGAGTGGCGAGCAGGAGGGCCAAGTAGATGGCAATGACGATCGCTTGTGACAGCTGCGGTGCATGTCTCGCTTGACCAAATGCTTGAGTCTGCAGCGGGTGGGCGCCTGTCTCCAACCGGCGCGGCAGTAGTGCGACCAAGCGAGCGGCTAAGGCGCCGTCGTCCGGCTGCGCAGCAGCGGCTGGCCGGAGGCGAAGTAACGAGGCCAACCGCTGGGCGGCAGTGTCCGCAGGCAGTGCCGCGAGACTGGCGGCCTCCTGCCACGGGTCAAGACCCATTCGACCCAGTAGCGATACGACACTGAGCGGCAGTCCGTTGCGCTCCTCGATGGGAGCGAACAGAAAGTCGTCGAACTCCGATCCCAAGCCAAAATTCAAAGCAGCCGCTTTCATTGGGGGCCCGAGCTACTGCCAGTAGCCTTCCCGGTGATAGTGCCGGTACAGATTTGTCTCGTGGGCGCGTGAGAATTCCGTTGATGAATGGTATTCGGGTGCACCCTGCACTGTGTCACGCGTCACGCTGACGTTCACGACTCGCTCGTTCCAATCCACGTCCTTAATCCATTGCGGCGGTATCACGACGTGCCTACCAGGCAGCCAATTACGCGTGTCCACCACGAGGTAGCGTAGCGCCCAGCTCGCGGAGTCGAGCAAAAAGTCTTCGACGTGACCGAGCGAGTCGCCGATCGTGTGAAGACGATAGCCCGTCACTTCCTTGGCGCTTCGCAGGTGTGGGTCGGTAGGCGTCGCTAAAAGCTCGCCCGGCGAGTTGGTCACCGGGGGAATGAACCCGACCGAGTTCACCGGATAAGGCGCCGTGCCCCAGAGCCCAGGACCGTTCCAGTAGTAGGGATATCCGTAGTAATCGAAGAAATCCCGCTCGTGCTGTCGTGACACCGGCTTGTCAGTATCAAGTTTCGGGCTTGCCCGGACCTGTTGTCGAGTCAATCCAACGTGCGCGATGTTCTGGTCCCAGTCGATGCCCGTTACGGAGATGGGCGAGGTAAGGACTTTGCGTCCTGCCAGCCAACTCCCCGTCTCGACCACCAGGTAGCGCACGACCCAGCGATGATCGTCGAAGTAGATGTCCTTGACATTGCCGACCTCACCGTCAGTGGCCTCGATGGGTAGGTCGTTCAATTTTCTCAAAGCGTAAAGCATCACTCGTCTCCGCAATGCCCGCGTGTAGCGCAATGGCACTGTGTATGCTCGGCGCATCGGCACGAATCGTCCGTGCGCTAACGCACTCTGTCGAGACAACTGAATGTACGGAAACGCGTGCGCCCAACCCACTTTCGTCATCCATCAAACAAACGAGCGCTGGCAACTGCTTGTACTTTGGCGTCGCCATGGCAGTAGATCTTGCAGCGCTGAAGGTTTCGTGAAAGAAATATCTCTGTGTCCGTTACGATTTCCACGTGCCTGTGACCCCTTGCCTGACGTCGGCCAAGCGCTTTGAAGCTGCACCTCAAACCCGAGACGATTCACGTCCTTTTTGAGATCGGCCTGGCGGCCAAGGCGATCGATGGGGTGCTGGAGATCGCAAGTGGCGCTGTATTGCTCGCAGTGAATCCCGGGGTACTTGGGAGCGCGGCGCGCGCGCTTACTCGGAGCGAGCTCAGTGAGGATCCGGACGACGTCATGGCCAATTTGTTGCTGCACTCATTTCAGCATCTGTCCACGGACACCCAGCTGTTTGCAGCGCTCTTCCTGTTGGGGCACGGTCTCATCAAAGCTGGGCTCGTCGTGACATTAATGCGCCAGCTGTGGTGGGGATTTCCTACGGCCATCGGCGCATTCGGGCTCTTTCTTGCCTATCAACTTTATCGTTACTCGCACACTCACTCCGCGTGGCTTCTTGTGTTGTCACTTTTGGATGTCTGTGTCATCACGATCACGTGGCTCGAGTACGCCCGTTTGCGCTCTGGACACGGTGTTCATCAAGGGTGCCGTCAGTAGTCATGCCTTAGCAAAGAGTACGCCCGATGTTGCCGCGCGCACCGATCACCATGGAGCGAGAGCCACTACGCCTCACCAAGACGATTCCTCATTTGCTTTTTGACGCGTCCATTACCGATTTCTGCAGATTGTCCAAGGCGTTGTCGCGGTTCTCATTCGGCCCTCGGTTTAAGCGACTAATTTACCGGGCAACCTGAATGATCGTGTGTCGCAGCGAGGCAGGACCTTCTGCGGGCTCCAACCCGACTCGACATCGATCATTCGTGGGGCTGCCCTTTTTTGCCCGCCAAATCTACGTAGCTCCCTCTGAAATCGCTGCCGGAAGGCGGCGGTTCGGGTGTTCGGGTACGCTAGCGGGACGATAACGAAGGGGCTGCAATGGGCCAACGCGCCGACCCCATCTTTCCTCCAGCATCGTGCCAGCCGAGAGCACCGTGACCGAAGCAAGCAGGGCAGTCTTCCTAAGCTATGCATCCGAGGACGCGGAAGTTGCGAGACACTTGTGCGACGCACTGCGCGCCGCAGGTATCGAGGTTTGGTTCGACCAGAGCGAGCTTCGCGGGGGCGACGCCTGGGATGTGTCGATACGCCGCCAGATTAAGACCTGCGCCCTGTTCATCCCAATTATTTCGCGCACGACCATCGTGCGCGACGAAGGGTATTTTCGGCTCGAGTGGAAGCTCGCCGTCGACCGCAGCTACCTGATGACGGCAAGCCGCCCGTTCCTGCTTCCGGTCGTCATCGATGACACGTCAGATCAGGACGAGCAGGTTCCGGACAGGTTTCGTGACGTGCAGTGGACCCGCCTGCCGGACGGGGAGAACGCCAAGCCCTTTATCGAGCGCGTGCGCCGATTAGTTTCGCCTGCCGGGATGGTTGCAGCGACGAGCGAAGGGTCTTCGGCGCCGCCTGCATCATCGACAGGCGCTGCGCCGGCTCGCGCAATGTCCGCTCGTTCCCGGTCGTTGGTGCCATGGATCGTGGGAGGCGCCCTCATTCTCGTCATCGGGTACCTCGTCGCTGACAAGTTCTGGCCGTCCAGACGCAGCACGTCTGATAGGCCCGATGCTGCAGCCGCGCAGTCCCCAGCTGCTTTCACCCCACCGCCACATTCGATAGCTGTGCTGCCATTCGCAAACATGAGCGGGGACAAGGAGCAGGATTACTTCTCCGACGGGTTGTCGGAGGAGTTGCTCAACTCTCTCGCGCGCATCAACGAGCTGCAGGTGGCGGCGCGCACCTCATCCTTCTACTTTAAGCGTGAACATGCGGATCTTGCGACCATCGCGCGCAAGTTGAATGTCGCGTCGGTTCTCGAGGGGAGCGTGCGGCGTTCGGGTCACACGATCCGTGTTACTGCGCAACTCAACAATACGGTCACCGGCTATCACGTCTGGTCACAGACCTACGATCGTGATCTCGGCGACGTACTCAAGCTACAGGCCGACATCGCGAACGCGGTGGCCAACGCCCTCAAGCTCACTCTGCTCGGTGACGTTGCCGCGAAGATCGAGCTCGGCGGGACGCGCAATTCCGCCGCATTTGACGCGTACCTCCGCGCCTCGAGCGCCTACCGGCGCTTCGGACCGGCGAACCTGGCCGCCGGAGGAGGGAATGAAGCGGGCTTGCAATCGGCTGTCGCCGCCTACACGGGGGCCATTCGCGCCGACCCCGAATACGCTCTCGCCTATGCCGGCCGGTCGCTCGCATTCACGGATTTCGCCCGGGCTCTGGTCGCAGGTCCTGGAGTCGACCAATACCTCCAAGAGGCGCAGAGCGATGCGCGTAAAGCGATTGGGCTGGCGCCAGATCTCGCCAACAGCCACCTGGCGCTGGCCAATTTCTTCGCCGGGTCGCTGGAGCTGACGGGCGCGCTGCAGGAATACGAGCGCGCCCTGGCGCTCGCACCTGGCGATGCGAGGGTACTGAGAGAGTACGGCGCATTCGGTGTCCTGATCGGCCGCACCGCAGCCGGCTTGGGCGCGGCGCGCCGCTTGCTTGTGTTGGATCCGTTGAACTCCGTGAACCATTTCGGGCTCGGCGTGTCGCTGACGTTCGCGCGACGCTACGATGAGGCGGTACGGGCTTTCAAGGACGCCAAGGCGTTGGGTCAGGACGACGATTCCGTCAACATGTGGCTTGGTGCGGCCTATTACATGAGTGGTGATCTGCAGAGCGCTCGCGCCGCGTGCGAACGAGCCGGCAAAATCAACGGTCCGTGGTGCCTGGCGATGATCTACGACAAGCTCGGCCGACGCAGCGAGGCGGAGGCGATGCTGTCCAAGGTCCGCGCGATTGCGGGAGATCGGTTCGCCGAGGGCTATGCCGACATCTATGCGCAATGGGGCGATACCGCACGCGCACTCGATTGGCTCGACATAGCGCTGCGCAATCGTGACCCGTATCTCGCCTACACCAAGGTGAACTTCTTCTTTGATCCGTTGCGCCGCGAGCCGCGCTTTCTGGCAATTGTGCGAGCGCTGAAGTTTCCTGACTAAGCGGATTTATCGAATTGAGGCAGAGTTGAACAGACCCCAGAACTGACGTTCGTCAGCGGCAAGAGGTGAGGCTTCGTATGGCGGCATTTCAACGCGAAATCCTGGTACGGTTCGGTCATTGCGATGCGGCGGGGTGGGTGTTCTACCCGCGCTACTTCGAGATGATCAGCGACTTTGTGGAGGACTGGTTCGAGGATGGACTCGAGGCCAGTGCACCCGGTCTGTTTCATCACAAGGGGCTGCTGACACCCTCCGTGCACTTTACGGTCGACTTCCCGCGACCTACCAGGTACGGCGACCGATTGACCTTCAAACTCTGGACCGCGAACGTCGGGCGCACCTCCTGCGAGGTTCGCATCGAAGCTTCGTTCCACGGGGAGGTGCGCCTGCATGCGCGGCAGGTGCTCGTCTTTATCGGCGCGCCGGACGGGCGTCCGACTGCAATTCCGCCGGAAGTCGCGAGCCGCATGAAACGATTCATGCAAGAGCCGACTGAGCTGCCACCCGTCGAGACTCATGGCGGTAGGAAGAAAAGGCGCGAATAAACGGCGGGGTCGGCGTGCAGTGTACTGGGCCAACACACCCTGGCGGCACTCAGGTGGCGCGCAGCGCCGTAGTGACCGGCACACGCGCTGCGCGTAGCGCCGGCAACAGTCCGCCGATGAGGCCCATGACAAGCGCCCACGCGATGCCGATCTCAGCGAGCCGCAGTGTCACTTCGAGTCGAAAGTTGAAGCCGAACGGACTCACTGCCATGCCCTGAAAGAGGAGCCAAGCCAGCGTCGCACCGATAAACGCGCCCGGTAACGCGAGCAGGACCGACTCGACAATCGTTGCGGCGACGACCGGCGCGCCACCGAAGCCGATGGCACGCAGCGTGGCGATTTCGCGTCGGCGCGAATCCACGATCGAATAAAGCGAATTCACAGCTCCGAAGGTGGCGCCGATCGCCGTAATAGTGCCGATGAAATAGCTTACGAAGTTGAGGAGCCCATTGAACTGCTTGAACTGTTCCTCCACCGAGTCGCGTGCACGCTTGGCTTCGAGCTTCAGACTCGGGTTGGCCTCGAGCGCGCGGCGAAAGCCCTCGAAGTCGGAAGGTGACCTCAAGCGGATGTTGATCTGATTGAAGCCGTTGCGGCCGAAGGCGGTCATCAGAGTCTCGGAGTCCGTGAGTACCAGGCACTGCAGGTTTTGCCGACGGTCAAAGTGCCCCACGATGGTCCAGTCGAGGCCGCGCACTTCACGTTTAGCCCCCAGCCCGAACCCATCAAACTGGCGGATGCAAGCATTGGTGACGACGAGCTCATGCAGGCCGGGCCGGAACATACGTCCGTCGGTGAGGCGGGCCGGCTCTTCCAAGGCTGGATCGGTAGTCCCGAACAGCGGGAAGAATACGCGGCGGCCGGTACCGCGCCTGCGTCCCTCGATGGGAGCCAGCACCTGGTTGTCAATACGCAGCCGCCCATCCTTATCCGCGGCGATACCCGCAAGGTCGCGGACTGCGAGGGCTTCGTCGCGTGAGATATTGCTCTGCACGACGCCCGATCCTTTCGTGTGAATCACGACCTCATCGTCGCGCACATCGCCTATGGCCTGCTGGTGCGCGCCGGTCCCCATGGCGAGCATTGCCACCAACACCGCGACCGTGCAAGTCACGCCAACGAGGATCGTGAGCACCGAGCCGATGCGCATTCCGTCGCCCTCGAGGCCCATGCGCAACAGTGCGACAAACTGCGGGACGAAGTTCATCACCGTGCGTTCAGCGCTGGGCGAGCGCGGTCACGATTTGCAGCCGGGCTGCACGCATCGCCGGAAGCGCGGCGCTCACCAGTGCGGCGGCCATGGCGATAGCGAGTCCCAGCACCACCGTGACTTTCGGCATGGCTAGCCCGAATACGAATCGTCCCGCGAGCGGAAACACGACCGTCGCCAGTGCAAGCCCGCACGCGGCGGCCGTTATGTAGACGGTGGCTGCCTCGCCCAGAACCAGCAAGAATACCGCTCGATCGTCGAAGCCGATGGTCTTGAGGACCGCAAGCTCCGGGGTGCGCTCCCTGATCGCCTGCATCATGACGGTCGCAGTAGCAAACAGCAGCGCGCCGAACACCGCGCTCATCACCGCGCGGATGAGAAAGTCGAGATCGCCGATCTGTTGCACCTGGGTTTGGGCGAGCTCGCGCAGCGACTCGGTCTTGGTCTCGTGGGAGGAGTTGGCGAAGTGCCGGTCGATGGCATCGGCTACGGGCACCGCCAGGTTGGGTTCGGTGACAGCCACGTTGAAGTGGTTCACCATGCCCGTACCGGTCGCGCGAGATTCGTCGTAATAGTCATAGTGCATGAGGATCTTGTAGCGTCCTACGGCGACGTCGTCGTCGGTGAACGTCCCGACGACATCGAACGTCCAGGTAGTCGAGCCATCCTTATGCGCAGTATTGCTCATCAGCGGGATGTGATCCCCGATCTTCCAGTGGTACTTCTTCGCGGCGAACTCGGTGACCAGGGCCGCCGTGCGGCTGCCGTTGAACGCAGCGAGGTAGCGGGGCGCGATGTTGAAGGTGAACGCCTCGGTCCAGTCCCGTTCTGGACTCACCGCGACGATAATGACTCCATCCTCCGGCTTCTGATACCAGCCGCCGTAGAGCTCCACTGGGACGACCGCCTTCACACCGGGCAGCGAGCGGATTTGCTCGAGCAGCCCGAGCGGAAGGGGATAGAAGAAGGCCTCGCGGCTGTGCACCAGCAGCAGATCCGCACGCGCCGCATCGACGGCGTGCTGGACCCCACTCTTCAGTCCTTGGAGCATACCGAACAGCGTGAAGACGACGGCCACCTGAAAAAAGATGAGCACGGCCCGTCCGGGCTTGCGCCAGATTCCGGACCACATGAGCGGCAGGTATTTCATGCAGCGTTCCCTGTGCCTGCCCGCATTTTGGACCCAGATCATGCCGGCGGCCAGCGCGCTACCGGTCTGTGTTGGCTCAGTTCCCTGTCCGTAGTTGATTAGGCAAGATACCGATCACCGCGGGCACAATCGCTTGCCCGCTGCGCCTCCACGGCCGGAGAATACGGGCGCAACGCTGGGGTATTCCATGAAACCGATTCCGAACGGCGCGCAGGGGCAGGATGTGCATCGCGTTGAGTCTGCACATCTGGCGAACCGGTTCAAGGACAGTATCCTGCCGCCGGTATTTTCGACACCGTATCTGATTCTCATCATGGAAAACGCGGCATTGAATGCCATCAAGGAGTACTTGGAGGCGGGCGAAAGCGCGGTCGGTACGCACGTTGACGTGCGACATCTGATGGCGACGCCGGTCGGGCGCGAGGTCATAGGCCACGCGGAAGTCACGGGCACCGACGGTCGCACGATCTTTTTCCGCGTGTGGGCCATGGACGGCGAGGAGCAGATCGGCGTCGGCACCCACGAGCGCACGGTTGTCAACATTTCGCGGATCGTCGAGCGAATGACGGCGAAATACGGGCCGACGTCGTGCAGCGAGGGGTGAACTAGGGCTAGGCAGTTGGTTGCTGCCCCCTCTGCGGGGGGCCAAGACGCAAGTCAACTCACAGTGAGTAAGTCGATAAAACCCGCAGGCGATTGCACCTGCACCTTCCATTTTTCAAACGCACACATCTCATCTTGCACGTGACGCTTGACGAGAATCCCATCGGACAGCCTCAGTTGCGCGGTGCCGCCCGTGCGGGTTCTGACCGCAAGATAAGTCTCCTTACCCCAATCGTCCCGGAATAATCTGGGGGAGGCCGGCTCGAATGGCGAGTTGGCTTGAAACGAAAGGGGATCGGGGCTGATAACCAGCTCTTCTTTGGACACCAGGACCTGTCGATACAGCTGTGTGGCGCTAGTCAGCGCAAACGCCTTTACGTCCGCGTCGAAGTTGGCTATCCATTTCTGCGCTGCAGTCGGCTCGGCCCCTTCCTCCAGACAAACGATTCCGAACGAGGCGCGCGAGGCGCCGCCCGATATTCGGGGGCTAAAGATCACGCCGGTTCCTGGAGCCACTTGGCTCACGTCTTGAATTGCGAAAGAGGTCTCAAGCTTATGCATGCGCGGGCGCTGAATCTTCCATGCGGGGCTCCGTGAGGACGTGACGCAGACTCTCCAGTAGTCATCCTACGCCAAAGAGACCAAGGCAATGTAACAATCGCAGCGCAAGCAACTGGCGCGAGAGCACCTGTTCAGTGGGTGTTTCAACGAGTACAAAGCAAAACCAAAGACCTATGGCAGATGATTGCCCAGGAAGAATCGAATCATCTCGCGCGTCGCATCGGGCCCCCGGGGATCGGTGTACGAACCATTTTGACTGCCACCCGACCAGGCGTGCCCGGCTCCATGAACGCGCCACTGCTCGAGAATAATTCGACCCCTGGCGTCTTGATACACCTCGCGGGTATACGCATGGCCATGGGGCACCTCTCCCTGTTGGATTGTCACATCCAAGCTGGCCGCGCCCGCGCCGTGCAGCGCCTTCCATTGCGCGACCACCTGGTCGCCATTTCGCACGTTTACCTTGGTATCGCGATCCCCGTGGAATACGATCGTCGGAACGATCCGCTGGCACGGAACCTCTGCGCGAGTGTCGGCGTGGTAACGGCGGCGGGCGACTTTTGCGCCCTGGCTCATCGCGGCGAACGCGGACGGGAGGTCGTGGGCGGCGGCGTAAGGTAATCCGGAATGAATGCCGATGGC
Source organism: uncultured Pseudomonadota bacterium (assembly GCA_963839055.1). Lineage (GTDB taxonomy): Bacteria > Pseudomonadota > Gammaproteobacteria > Steroidobacterales > Steroidobacteraceae > 13-2-20CM-66-19. The sequence continues at coordinate 16,969 of CAWITP010000002.1, forward strand.
CGCGTATAAGTCCGGGTAGGTTATGCCCAGGATCGCAGCCATTGCCCCACCCGCCGAGAGACCGGCCAGGTACACGCGCCGGGCGTCGACGCAGTAGGTGCTGATGATCTGGCGCGTGATGCCGGCAATAAGGGACGGCTCGCCCCGATCCCGCTCCTGGTCTGAGGCCTTGAACCAGTTCCAACAGTTCGATTGGTTGGCATCGACCGCCTGGGCGGGATACACGACGAAGCACTGCTGTTCTTCGGCCACTTCATTCATGCGTGTGCCCGCAGCGAAATCGTTGGGATTCTGTGTACATCCGTGCAGCATGACAACCAGGGGCAGCGCTTGGCCGTGGTAGCAGCTGGGTACGTACAGCTTGTAACTGCGAGTGCCTGCCTGAGCGGTGTAGGACCCGGTTGTGAATAACACGCCGGACTCCGCGCCGCGGCTCGGATCCAACGCGGAAGCTGCGGGCGATGAACCCGCGAAGAGTGGCGACCGCTGCTTGCCCGCTGGCGCACGCAGACCCGCGGCGGCCTCCCCGGAGCGCCATTGCGGCGGCTGTAAGCCTGGAGCCGACGCAATAGTGCCAGCGTCGATGAGATGGCCACTACCTTCGATGGGTGCGTCTCTCGATGCGGCGAGGTCCGGTGTGCCCGGCGGCCCGACCAGACTCTTGAGTTTGCGCAGAATCGCTGCGGTTGCCTCGAGATGCCGACCTCCGCGTACCAGGCCCAAGGCCTCGTTCATCCCCGCGCGCATTCTTTCATTCATCGGCATGTTGCATTCCTGATCTGGCGATTTCTGGCGATTTCTGGCGAGTTAGCGGATGCGATCCACGAGTGCCGCTTTCACCGCGGCACTGGCTTGCAAGGCACCCAGCACCACCAGCGAGGCGATGGTGGCGCGAGCCAATTGCGGGGGCACATCCTCTGCGATGCGCGCCAAGCCCAGGACCTGGATGTGCAGCTGTTGCCCGGCCGTCTGCACCGCTTCCAGGTCCGCGCGGGAGAAGTGCTGCAGGCCAAGAACGAGGGTCTTGCGGGCGACCGTTTGCTTGACGACGTCAGCGTGAGCTGCGAGCTGCAGGCGGATCGCGGTACGGATGAAGTCCGTGCGATTGGAATAGAACCCCTCTTGCACCAGCAGATCGATCTGTCCAAGGTCGACAAACCCGACGTTGATGGTGATCTTTTCCGCATCGCCAGCCTTCGGCCTGGGCTGCTGCGGCGAGGGCGAGCCTACTTTCATCCTCCCTGAACCATCCGTGCACCATCCATATGGATGGTATTCTGCGGTAGTTCCCTACAAAGTCAAGCGCAACCGGTCGATCGTGGGTTCGCATGCGGGCAATTTGGCCGAACGTGGGGATGCGGTAATCGTGTTGCATCGGGGCCGATTGCCCGCGTGCATAACGCGGCGCGTAGCATGGGTTCTCCAGCCGTAAAGGACATACAAATGAATAAAGTTGCCGCGCTAATGCTGTTGATGCCGTTATTTTCGTGCCCGACAGTCTTCGGGCAAGATGCGATGAAATATGGTGTCAAGCATTTGACGGTTCTCGCCGAGGATCAGAAAGTTCGAGTGTTACGCTACGCGCCTTCCAGGGGAGACAAGACTCCCATGCATTCTCACCCGTCCGCCGTGGTGTATGTGGTCAAAGGAGGTCGAGTCAAATATGAGATGCCGGATGGCAGTGCCAGGATTGCCGAACTACGGACCGGTGAAGCGCTATTACGGCCGCCTGTCACACATGCAGACGAAGCGCTTGATGATGTCGAAGCAATCTTGGTAGAAATCAAGCCGTAGCTGCCGAGCCAGCGGAGCCGATCGCACCGTCTGCTTCCGACTTCCTCAACCGCGACAGAATTCCTACACGGTCACTTCGCGTCCATTTTCTTGTCGAGCAAGAGGATAGTGCGATATAGGACTTCGACTCCATTTGCGACATCGCCGGGCGCCGTAAATTCCTGCGGCGCGTGACTGATGCCGGCGCGGCTCGGGACGAAGATCATGCCCATCGGCGCGAGGTGCGAAATCTCCCCGGCATCGTGCACGGCGCCGCTGGGAAGGTCCAGGGTTGCAAGGTCCGCCGAACGCGCCGCGGCGCGAATCGTGGCCTGGATCCCGGGATCGGCGAGGGCGGGCTCAATGTGATTGACCTCGGTGCATACGGTCGCTGTGCCTTCTTCACGGTCGATGTCGGCGAAATGCTGCAGCGTCCGCTCCTGCATACGCTCGATCTTCGCGGCATCGAGATCGCGCAGCTCGTATGGAAACTCCACCCGTCCAGCAATTACGTTTGGCGCACCAGGCTCTGCCTTCATATAGCCGACCGTGCCGACCTGGCGACCTTCCTCTGCGCGAACGCTGTCGCGCAATGCCAGGAGTTCGCGCGCTGCCGTTGCGAGCGCATCGTGACGCCGCTTCATGGGTGTCGTGCCTGCATGGTTCGCAGCGCCGGTCACGACGCACTTCCAGCGCCTGAGTCCGACGATGCCCAGCACGACGCCGATGGGGATCTTGGCCTCCTCCAGATTCGGTCCCTGTTCGATGTGCAGCTCGACGACCGCTGCTAGCGATCCTCGCGCGATGCGGGCGCTCGCGAGCTGCCCAGGGTCCTGGCCGTAGCGGCGCAGCCAGGCGGCCACGGTTTCTCCCTGTTCGTCCTTGCGGTCGAGAATTTCTGGTCCGACGCTGCCTGCGGCGACGCTCGAACCGAAAGCGCTGATGCCGAAGTGCGGGCCCTCTTCGTTGGTCCAGACGACGACCTCGAGCGGATGCCGTGTTTTAATATGTGCGGCATTGAGCGCGCGGATGACCTCTATCGCCCCGATCGTGCCGAGCGGCCCGTCGTACGCCCCGCCGTGCGGTACCGAGTCGAGATGTGAACCGAAAAGCAGCACAGGAAACCTGCCTGAGCCCTCACGCCGGCCAAACACGTTACCGGCCGCATCGATGCGCACCGTGAGGCCGGCCTCCTTCATGAGGCTGACCGCGTAGGTGTGCGCATCGAGCTCGCTTTGCGAGAGCCCGAGCCGCGTGATGCCGCCCCCGGGATCGCGCCCGATCTCTGACAAATGCTCGAGGTTCGCTTGCAGGCGCCCTGCATCGATGTGCGAGGTTGCCTCGACTTGTCGTGCAGCGGCACTTGCTGCGACCACGAGGCTCGCGCACAGAAGCGAGACGCCCGTGGCGCACCGCGTGCGGGTACCCGGTAGAGCGGATAAGCGGGTTCGAAGCATGTGCGGCATGGCAGTTGCCCTCAGCCCGCTGCCGGACCTGTTTGTTACTGCGATCGTGACACTTCGCGCATGAGCCTGAATCTAGCACGCGCTGTCAGGCTGCCGATCGCATTTCTTCTGCCGCTCGCAACGGCTGAAGAGCACTCAGCGGACCCGTGCCCGATCCGTGCCGAATTCCCTTCTTCAGCAATCTCAACGCGCTGGGGCTGCAGCGCACCTACTCCGGTTTCAAGAGCCGTGCCGGGCTGAGCTGGAAGCCCGACGATGACGTTCTGCTGTATTACACGTGGTCGCAGGGCTTCCGCTCTCGGAGGTTACAGCGCCTTCATGCAGCTCGGCGCCGTGCATCAGTCCCACTCACTCGCCACTTCGGATCGGCTGGGGATTGACCTGCAGGGCAGCTTCCTGGGATACGACCTGCCACCCTTCACGACCTACGACGGGGCACTTGGAGTGCGACGCGCCGGCCTGGATTGTCCAGCTGTATGCGCAGAACCTGACCGATACGCGCGCATTCCAGAACGCGGCGGGACCTGAGACTTGAGCGAGTGTGATCCCAACCGGTATCAGCTGCGTTTTTGTCGTGATGTTGGAATGTTCTCAGCAGTCCATCCCTACTGCGAAGCCTTGTAGGACGGCTGACGAAACAGTCGGCATGGCGACTGATAGCTCGCCGTTGAATCGCGCCCAACACTGCGCACACTTTCAAGGTGGCAGGCAATCATCGGGAGGCTTTATGGCGGCCAAGAAGACATCACGCGGACCTTCCGGGCAGACACCGCGGGCGAAATCTCGCAAGCCACGCGCAGCTGCGCCATCGGACCTCGCATCCAGGCGCGTTTCGCGGACTGGATTGCCGGTTAAGGTGGCATCTGCAACCAAGCCGGCTAGTCGATTACGACCGGCGCCCGCACGCGCGAAGCCTGCATCGAGCCCACGCCCGCAGGCTCTCGCAGCAGGGGCTCGCAGCTCTGCTCGCTCGACCAGCAGCGGACCGACCCATAAGGGCGGCAGGAACTCCGTGCAGGATGCGGCAACGGCCAAAATGGCCGCTGCTGAGGCAGCCGCCTCGGCGTTTCCGTTCAACGCCGCCAAGCCTACGGAGTTCGGCGAAGCCGCGCGCGAGCCCGCTACAGGTCAGGTGGTCGAACCAGCCGACCCCCTCGTTGGTGCGAGCACGCTGACGGAGACCAATGCTTCGCCGAAAGTCGGACAGGGCAATCCTCAGCTGAGCGTCAATCCCGCGGCCGGCCCTTTGGATCGTGTCCGCGTGGACTCAACGGGCCGGATGCTGACCACCAATCAGGGCGTCCTCATCGCTGACAACCAGAATTCCCTCAAGGCGGGACTGCGCGGCCCGACGTTGATGGAGGATTTCATCCTCCGCGAAAAGATTACTCACTTTGACCATGAGCGCATCCCGGAGCGGATTGTGCATGCGCGCGGGTCGGGCGCGCATGGTTACTTTGAGTGCTACGCACCCCTCGGTGAGTTGACCAAGGCTTCCATCTTTGCCGAAGCAGGCAAGCGCACGCCGGTGTTCGTGCGTTTCTCCACCGTGGCAGGCGAACGAGGCTCGACGGACACCGCCCGGGACGTGCGTGGGTTTGCCGTGAAATTCTACACGGACGCTGGAAACTGGGATCTGGTGGGCAACAACATCCCCGTGTTCTTCATACAGGATGCGATGAAGTTCCCAGACGTGATCCACGCAGTGAAGCCCGAGCCTCACCATGCCATGCCTCAGGCCGCTTCCGCCCACGACACATTCTGGGACTTCGTCTCGTTGATGCCCGAAACGACGCACATGCTGCTCTGGGTGATGTCGGACCGCGCCATCCCGCGCAGCTATCGCATGATGCAGGGTTTCGGGGTCCACACTTTCAGGTTCGTCAATGAAGCGGGGCAGTCGCGTTTCGTCAAGTTTCACTGGACGCCGGTCGCAGGCACGCACTCGCTGGTCTGGGACGAGGCGGTGAAGATTTCCGGCGCGGATCCGGATTTCCATCGCCGCGATCTGTGGGAGGCGATCGAAGCGGGCGACTACCCGGAATTTGAGCTGGCTATCCAGCTCTTCAGCGAGGAGCAGGCGGAGGAGTTCTCATTCGACGTGCTCGATGCGACCAAGCTCATTCCGGAGGAGCTGGTGGCGTTGCAGCCCGTGGGCAAACTGGTGCTCAACCGCAATCCCGACAACTTCTTTGCCGAGACGGAGCAGGTCGCCTTCTGCACCGCTCACATCGTCCCGGGCATCGACTTCAGCAACGATCCACTGCTTGCCGGGCGCATCCATTCCTATGTGGATACGCAGATCTCGCGCCTGGGCGGGCCGAACTTTCATGAGATACCGATCAATGCGCCGCTCGCCCCGGTTCACAACAATCAGCGCGATGGCATGCACCGGCAAGCGATTCCCCGTGGCCGCGTAGCGTACGAGCCCAATTCCCTGGCAGGTGGTTGTCCTTTTCAAGCCGGTGTCGCTGGCTTCTCGTCCTTTCCCGCCTCTTCAGTCACAGAGCAGCGTGAAGCCAGCGTCGACAAGGTGCGGGGCAAGCCTGAAAAGTTCGCTGAGCACTATGCGCAAGCGACGCTCTTCTGGCACAGCCAGAGTGAGATCGAGAAGCAACACATCGTACGGGCTTTTCGCTTCGAGCTCACGAAGGTGCAAGTGAGCGCGATTCGACGCCGGGTCGTCGCGCAACTGCGCAACGTGGCGGAGGAGCTGGCACAGGCGGTCGCCGAGGGGTTGGGGATGACCGAGCTGCCCGAGCCGCTACCGCTTATGTTGGAACAGACGCCGCGATCGGAGATCGAGGAATCTCCGCCGCTTTCGCTGCTCTCTCGTCCGGGGGAGGTCGGTATCCGTACCCGCCGCATCGCTTTGCTTTTGGCTGACGGCGTCAACGGAACGGCTGCGCTGGAAATCCATCAGGCATTGAGCGAGCAGGGAGCGGTACCCCGCTTCGTTGGTGTCGTCATGGGCCAGGTCGACAGCGCGAACGCAGCAGCGATCGAAGTCGAGGTATCACTGGAGGCTGCCCCCTCCGTGCTGTGGGATGCCTGCGTGATACTGGATGGGGAGGCGGCGAGCGCCACGCTCGCGAGGAGTGGGCAGGCGCTCGAGTTTCTCAAGGATCAGTATCGGCACTGCAAGACCATCCTCGCGCTAGGCACGGGCGCATCGGTGCTGAAGGCTGCCGGGCTTCCCCGGGAGCTTCCGGACGGACGCACTGATCCCGGTCTGTTAATCCACAATGCGGACGCCCACGGGAGCGCGATTCCGGAGTTCGTCGAGGCTTTGACGAGGCATCGTCATTTTGAGCGCGAGAGCGATCCTCCCCTGATCTGACAGCACATCACGTCCAAGTGTTGACCCCTGTGGCATGCGGATGCGTCCTGCGCGCATCCGCACCACGGGCCAGCCCACCCTCTTGCGTGCGACATGCGATTCCCCTGACCGCATGTATACTCCGGGCCTTGCACAATCAACGGCCTACGGGCAATGCGCGGCATGGCTGAATCGAGCACAGCGGCACACTCGGGCACAGGCTCTGCCCATGATGCCTTTATCAGTTACGCCTCCGCGGACAACGAGCTTGCCCGTTCGGTTGTTGCCCATCTCGAGAGTACCGGCGTCTCCTGCTGGATTGCCCCGCGTGACGTCGAGCCCGGTACGGCCTATGCCGACAGCATCATCCGCGCCATCAACGGTGCCAGGGTACTGGTCGTGCTGCTGTCGAAGCATGCGGCTTCCTCGGCTCACGTCGGTAAAGAAATTGAACGGGCCTCGGCAAAGCGTCGACCGATCATCGCTCTGCACATCGATGACACACCGCTCACCCCGGCACTCGAATACTTCCTGAGCGAGTCGCAATGGATCGAGCTGCGCGAGGGTAATGTGGACGCCGCCACGGCACCCCTCAGCAAAGCGATACGGCGATTTGCGGCCGCCGATTCAGGCTCCGTGTCTTCCTCAGGTCAGCCGTCTGGCGGGCGCTCTGCACAGATGACCGAGGCCGCACCGACTACTGCGCCGCGCAGACGACGGCTGGCTGCTCTGGTGGGCGCGGGGGCGCTCATCCTGGCCGCGACTGGCTGGGTCCTGCTGCGGCATACTGACAAGCCGCCACCGGCTGCATCGACGGTTAGCGATGCCACCGTCACCTCGACGCCACCTGTGGCCACCTCGGCACCGGCAACTGCGCAGTTTTCGCCCCCGGCACACTCGATTGCGGTGCTGCCCTTTGTCAACATGAGCGGTGATCCCGCTCAGGACTATTTCTCCGACGGCTTGTCCGAGGAGTTGCTCAACTCGCTGACCACGATTCCGGATCTGCACGTGGCGGCCCGCACGTCCTCCTTTTTCTTCAAGGGCAAGAACGTCGATCTGAGCGAGGTGGCGCATAAACTCAATGTGGGCGCGGTGCTGGAAGGCAGCGTACGAAAGGCCGGCAATCAGGTGCGCATTACCGCACAGCTGATTGATGCGGTTTCCGGTTACCACCTGTGGTCGCAGACCTACGATCGCAGCCTCAGAGACGTTCTGCAGCTCCAGACCGATATCGCCACCGCGGTGACGCGCGCCCTGCAGGCCAAACTCATGGCCGATGCCGCAACCAGCATCGAACTCGGCGGTACGACCAACCCGCAGGCGCTTGATGCCTACCTGCGGGCCAAAGCCCTGGTCCGGGGCAAAGTCGATGCTGATGTCGCCCGAGCGGCTATCGCCGGCTACGACGAAGCGATCCGGCTGGATCCGAGATTTGCGAAAGCCTATGCGGCCAAGGCTCGCGCTGAAGAGGGCTATGCGGCGTATTACGCAAGCGCTACGCAGGTGCGGGAGCATTTCGAGCGCGCGCGCACTGCGGCAGAACGCGCGCTCGAGCTAGCACCGGATCTGGGTGAGGCGCATAGTGCGCTCGGCTCGGTCCTGGAGACCGGTTTCTTCGACTTCAAGGGAGCGCTGGCCCAGCACCAACGCGCCCTCGCGCTCGCTCCCAATGACGCACCCGTATTGATGGGTTCGGGCTGGTTCTTTGCCGACATCGGTCGCTCCGAGGAAGCGGTCGCGCTGGCTCGGCGCGGCGTTGCGCTGGATCAGCTGAACCCTGCGATATATCGAACGGCTGCGATCGTGCTGGACCAGGCGCACCGGTACACCGAGACCATCGAGGCTGCCAATCGCGCCCTCACGCTCAATCCAGCCGACACTCGCCAACTTGCCATTCGGGGTTTGGCACAACTGAAACTCGGTGATGACGAGGCAGCTCGGAAGTCCTGTGAGGCTGCAGCTCAGGACTGGGAGTCGCAGCTGTGCCTGGCGATCGCCTATCACAAGCTGCAGCGACAGACGGACGCCGCGGCGCAATTCGCAGCGATGCAGAAAAATCTGGGTGACAGTTCGGCATACCAGTACAGCGAGATCATGGCGCAGTGGGGCAATCCGGCCAAGGCGCTGGAATGGCTCGGCACTGCCTATCGTCTACGCGACCCCGGACTTATTTCCTTGCCGTTCGACTCTTTGATGGACCCTCTGCGCAAGGAGCCCAGGTTCCAGGAAATCCTGCACAAACTGGATCTACCTGACTGACTAACACGATCGCCCCCCTTTTTCTCATCCGGCTCACATCTCCAGGACGGATCAATACCGGCGCTTCACCCCAGCATTGGGTAATTCCGAGTCCGAAAGTTACGATCAGATTCTGACCCAGCGGATGGGTGTGCCATGCCGAGCGGGCGCCCGGTTCGAAGGTAACCAGCGCAGCGGCGGCGCGTTGTGGTTCCGCCGGCTGAAACAGAGGGTCGATTCTCACCGTGCCGCTGAAGTAATCGCTCGGCCCTCGACTTGGGGCCTGCGAGCCGTTGCGTTTGATTTGCATCTGTCCTCGCTCATCGTCGCTGACGGTCTCTGCCAACAAGAGGATCGCGCTAAAACCGAACCATGACCTTGATCGCCTCACGCGCATTCATTGCGCGATAGCCATCGGGGACGTCGTCAAGGTCGGTGACAGAATCAAAGACCAGCCCTGGCGTGATGTGGCCCTCCAGAACATCCGGCAGGAGTTCCTCGATATAGGCCCGAACGGGCGCCGGACCCCCGGCGATCGTGATGTTTCGGAAGAACGTCGGCTGTGACTCCGGAATCGTGCTTTCCTGCGGCACGCCGACTCGTCCCACGGCGCCACCTGCGCGGGCGATGCTGACCGCGGTTTTCATGGATTCGCCATGTCCAACACACTCGAGCACCGAATGCGCGCCGAGCCCGCCGGTCAGCTCTCGAACGCGTTCGATCGCCGCTTCACCGCGCTCGCTGACGACATCGCTCGCGCCGAACTTGCGTGCAAGGGCAATGCGGTCGGCATGGCGTCCGAGCATGATAATCCGCTCGGCCCCGAGCCGCTTCGCCGCAATGACGCCGCACAGGCCCACAGCCCCATCGCCGACGACCGCCACCGTCTTGCCGGAACCCACCTGTGCGGCACGGGCCGCGTGATGACCCGTTCCCATGACGTCAGTCAGCGTCAACAGCGACGGCATCAACGCGTGATCGGGTCCGACCGGTAATACGACAAGCGTTCCATCCGCCAGCGGCACGCGCACCGCTTCGCCCTGGCCGCCGTCGAGCTTTGTGCCGCCCCAGAACCCACCGTGCAGACAGGAGGTCTGCAGGCCGTGTTGGCAGAATTCGCACGTTCCATCGGACCATGCGAACGGTGCGACCACCAGATCACCTTTCTTCACCGTGCGCACCTGCGAACCAACATCTTCTATGATGCCGATGAACTCATGGCCCATGCGATTGCCCGTGTCGCTCGGCTTCATCGAGTTGTAGGGCCACAGGTCGCTCCCACAGATACAGGCGCGCGTGACTCGAACAAGGGCGTCGGTCGGCTCGATGAGTCCCGCATCGGCGACGCTCTCGATTCGTACGTCGTGGGCACCGTGCATTACTGTTGCTCGCATTTGAGACTCTCCGAATTGGGTCAGCGTGGAAGACCGGTAGGGGGGCGCGGAAACGGCAGTGAGCCACCTGCCGCTACTCTACAGAGCACTGAGCTGCGGATTAAGTGGCATAATGCGAATAGACTTATGAGAAAAGCTCATTAATGCGGCGCGAGAATTTCAGTGAACTGCAAGCGTTTCTCGTGGTCGCCCGCGCGCGCAGCTTTACCAAAGCCGCAGCGCAGTTAAGCGTTTCGCCGTCGGCGCTGAGCCACTCGCTGCGCAGCCTCGAAGAAAGACTCGGCATTCGGCTTCTGACGCGAACGACCCGGAGCGTCTCGCCCACCGAAGCGGGCGAGCGTCTGCTACGCACCGTCGGACCTCATTTCGAGGAAGTGGAGGCAGAGCTGGCGGCCCTCAACGAGCTCCGTCAGCGGCCTGCCGGAACGATTCGGATCTCGGTCGGTGAACATGCGGCGATCACCTTGGTTTGGCCGAAGCTGGCCAAGGTGCTCGGCAGATATCCCGATGTAAAAGTCGAGATCAACGTCGAAGGCGGGCTCATTGATATTGCCGCCGAGGGCTTCGATGCGGGGGTGCGCCTCGGAGAACAGGTTGCCAAAGACATGGTGTCAGTGCGGATCGGTCCCGACGTCCGCTTTGCAGTCGTCGGCTCCAGGTCCTACTTCGCCAAGCACACGCCTCCCAGGAAGCCGCAGGATCTCGTGGCGCATTCCTGCATCAACTTGCGCCAGTCGACTCACGGCGGCCTGTGGGCCTGGGACTTTGAGCGACAGGGTCGCGAGCTCAAGGTGCGTGTAGAGGGGCAAATTATCTTCAACAACATCTTCCAGGCGCGCGATGCGGCATTGGCTGGATTCGGGCTCGCCTACCTGCCCGAGGACCTCGCGCGGCCGTATATTTCGAAGGGTCAGCTCAGTTGGGTGCTTCAGGATTGGTCGCCGCCGTGGGCTGGGTATCACCTCTACTATCCCAGCCGACGCCAGTCATCGCCTGCCTTCGCACTGATCGTCGAGGCTCTACGGCATCCGGAAAAATAGCTTTTAGATGCCGCTAATCCGGGAACTTCATCTGCGTCAGGATCGCTTTGAACCGCGGGTCCTGACGCAGCGGATCCAGCAGGTTGTCCACCTTCAACTGTATCAACCCCGAATCCTTCGCCCGGAGGGCCGTCTGCAGCCAGCTGATGGCCTTTGCGTGTTCTCCCCACTGCGCATAGATCTGCGCATATTGGTATGCCTGATCCGTCTCGTCCGCGGCCTCCGCCTGCAGCTTCGCCAACTCGGCGCGCGCATCGGCTGGGCGGTTGAGCCTGTGCAGCACGATGGCAAGACACAGATGACTGAGCCAATCCACAGGCGGCGTGCCACAGGATTGCCGCGCCGCTGCGAGCTGTCCGAGCGCCGCTTGCGCGAGGCCCCGATTCGCGGCGGCCTGAACGGCGTTGGGATTGATGGTCAACGCACGGTCGTAGGCCGTGATCGCATCGGCGTAGCGATGCGTGTACAGAAACACCAGACCCAGAATGCGGTAGGCACCGGCATTGACTGGATCCAGGGCCACCGCGCGCTGGGCGTTCGCGATCGCCGGCTGCTGGCGCCCGAGTTCCGCGAAGAAGCGAGCCGCGATCAGCAACACGCGTGAATTCCCCGGGGAGAGCGCCAGGGCGCGCTCATGTTCGAGAGCGGCCGCGGAGTAGTCCTGAAAGCCGGCATCGAGCGCAAACCCCAGTACCGAATGTGCTTCGCCCAGCTCGGGTGCCAGCGCGACCGCCTTCTGAGCCGACGCACGCGCCTGCTCGAAGGCTTCTCGAGCCGCTGAGCTCGTTGCGCTGTTGCCCGCGAAGATGATCTGCGCAAGAGCGAGGGACATATAGGCCTTGGCGAAGCCTGGGTCACGACGGATTGCCTCGTCGTAGGCGGCGAGTTGTGCCTTCGTGTTGTCTGCGTCGATGGGCATGCCGACGAATCTTTCGCCGCGCAGGTAGGCATCGAAGGCCTGCGGATTCTGAGTGCCGCCGAGTTCCACGAGTGCCGTGGTATTGGCGAGCAAGGTTGCCTGCAACGAGTTCGTGACCGCCGTCGCGATCTCCGCCTGCAGCGCGAGAATGTCTTTGAGATCGCGATCGTAGGAGTGCGACCACAGGCGAAAGCCGCTGCGGGAACTGATGAGCTCCGCCGAGATACGCACGTGCTGGCCGTCCTTGCGGATGCTGCCCTCCAGAAGCGCTGCGACATTGAGCTTGCGGGCGATCTCACCGACATCGGCAGTCTTGCCTTTGAAGGAAAACGAAGACGTGCGGGCAGCGACTTGCAGATCGCGGATGGTGGCGAGCGAGTTCAGCAACTCCACCGACAATCCATCGGAAAAATACTCATCCTTGGGATCTCCGCTCATGTTCAGGAACGGCAGCACCGCCACCGAATGCGCAGGAGGGGAGAAAGTTGCCTGCTGCGACACCGCAGCCGACGGTGTAGTTGTCCGCAGACGGTGGAACATGAAGTACACCAGAGCCAACGCAATGAACCCGGCCAGCGCAATGAGTGCCCAAACCGTCGGGGGCGCGCGGGTTCGCGCTGCAGCAGTCGCCGGCATAAACCCGATCGGCGCCGGCGTTGGATTGATCGGGGCTGCGCCCGGGTTCGCCGCCGTGCGCTTGGCAGCCGCGGCATGAGCGCGCACCGCTGCGATGAGTTTCGGCAAAGCGCTCGAGAGCTGCTGGCCGGAAGCATCGAGCCATTGAGAGGCACTGAGGAAGTACTCGAGGGCCGGCGGCAGCGCCGTGGTATCGATGCGTAATGCAATGAGCGGCCGGCTCTTGGCGCAGGCCCGTTCCACTTCGCGCAGTACATGGCCTGAGACGACAGAAGCGCCGGAGAGTACGACCAGCAACGTCCCGCAGGCATTGATGGCCTGCACGATCGCGTCAGCGTAAATCTCTCCTGGTCGTATATCCCGCGGTGCCATCCAGCAGACGATGCCTGCCGATTCCAACCCATCGCATGCGAGCTCGGCGACGGCTACATCGCGGGACGCATACGAGATGAAAACGGGCTTGGAACTCCCGCCCGCGTCAGGCTGCCAGGCATCACTTGTCGGGGCAGGATTCTTGTCGAGACCGCGGTCGTGCACCGATGCGGGTCGCGGCTACTGCGGCGGCAATCGGTGTCGTTACGGTGGCGACGCGCTGCTGACAGGGAGTTTGGCCGGGCACGCGGCGGAGCCACCCGAGACGGTATGACTCCACGTATGTTCGGCACTCGCAGCCGCGTGCACAGTCGTCCCGGGCCTGGCGTTGGGCGCTGCCGGCTGCGAACCGGTGAGCTCCCCATTTTCGTTGTACCAGCAGGTGGTCAGGACTTTTTGGCCTTCGATCGGCGACACCTGCGCCAATGTGGGCAGCGCGCACAGCAGCGCCGCGGCTACCAAAGTCGTCTTCACAGCTTTCCCCCCATGAACACGAGCCCCGTATCGGGATGAAGATATACCCTTTCGGTGAGCTTTGACAGCATGTCGTGCGTACCGGGCAGCTCGGTTGGAGTTGAATCAACCTTGCGGCGTTTCACGCCGGCGGCGCGCTGCGATCTTAGCAACTGCTGCGGTCTCTTCCCGATCGGACGCAGGCTTCGTAATCGGCCCGGCGTATGGCTTTCATGGTATCGCTCTCGGACTTGTTCAGTTGCTGCGCCTGCCCCTGGAGCCACTGCATTCGCTCAGCGGAAGTGTGGAATGCGATACCGGCTGGATCACCCGACTGCAATGCAAAGCGCAGCTTTCCGGCCATGACGGTGTTGCGCTCAGCGTCATTGCGAAAGCCAATGTTGTTAGTAGGGCTGGCGAGCCAGGAGGCGAACTGCTGTCCGCGTGCGGCGCCTTGAGCCGCTGCCTTCTGGAACCATGCGATGGCCTCACTGCGGCTCTGCGCAACTCCGATCCCGAATTCATAGGCGCGGCCCAGCGAGAACTGTCCCCCCTTCCAACCCTGCATGGCACTGGTGTAATAAAGCTTGTAGGCAAGGTCCCAGTTTTCCGCAGACCTCAGCAGTGCCTTCCTCGTAGATCTGTCCGAGCTGTTCCTGGGCGGCAGGCTCGCCCTGCGCCGCGGCGTGCCGGTACCAGTTAACGGCATCTTTGAAGCTGTGAGGCACCCCATCGCTGTGGTCGTAGAGCATTGCCAGGCGCAGTTGAGCTAGCGCATTGCCGGCTTGCGCGGCCTGCGTGACGACCCGGGCGGCGCCGACATGATCGCCAGACTGATAGAGTGCTCCGGCCTTATTGTAGAGATCGGCACCCGGCAGCCGATCACAGGCGCTCTGGGTCGCCGCGCCATGGGTCATCTTCGCAGCTCCCCATCCGGTACCCAGACATTGTTGTAATAGTCCTGCAGCAGGGGCGACTGGCACCGAGAGGTCTGCAGTACCCGCTTCCGCCGAGTGGCGCCCGCATCCGGCGCAGAAGCTTGCAAACAGCGCGAGGCACAGCGCTCGGTGAATGAGCCTGGCGGAGAACAACATCAGGATCTTTCGCTGGGCTTGTTTTGCACGGACAATACTAACAAGCTTAAGTCCAAGTCTGCAGGACCCAGTCTGCTGGACCAAAGTTCCGTTGCACTATTCAGCGTATGCATATCACAACCACTGCACGCGTTCGAATCCGCTGGCTCACCCGCGATGATGCGCCTTTCATCCTGCGCTTGTTGAACGACGAAGGCTGGATCCACTTCATCGGTGACAAGCACGTGCGCAGCATTGCCGACGCGGTGCGGTATCTTGAGGATGGACCCCTCGCCATGTACTCGCGCCATGGCCACGGTCTGTACGCGGTGGAAGCGCAAGACACCGATGAACCGCTCGGATTGTGCGGGTTACTGCGGCGCGACGGTTGGGAAGAAGTCGACCTCGGTTTCGCGTTACTGCCCGAGTTTCGAATGCGGGGCTACGCCGAAGAAGCCGCTCGAGAGACACTTGCCTACGCACGCAAAGTGCTCGGGCTGCAGCGGGTGGTTGCGATTACTCATCCGACTAATGAGCGAGCGAAACACTTGCTGTCCCGGCTCGGGATGCACGATGAGGGACTGCGGCTCGTGCCTGGGTTTGCCCTCCCATTGGGCTATTTCGCGGTCGAGTATGAGTAGCCATATACCGTCCGATTGAGGGAACCCCGTTGCACGGCGGGGCATCGCCTATAATAGCCGGCATCGAACATGTTGCGATGCTAACGGGCGAGGGGGCTCTGTCATGAGCTGGTGGGCCTGGATGATCGGTGGCGTGATTTTGCTCGGCGCCGAGCTTGCATTCGTCGATGCGCAGTTTTATCTGGTCTTCGTCGGCACTGCAGCCATCGTCGTCGGCATTCTCGTAACGTTTTTTGCACTTGAGCAATGGGCGCAGTGGGCACTGTTCGCGGGGCTGACGATCGGGTCGATGGTATTTTTCCGTGGTCGTATCTACCGTCGGCTGCGCGGCCACCTGCCCGTGGTTCGTACGGGACCAAGCGGCGACGTGCTGACATTGCCAGTGGCTCTTGCGCCCGGAGAGAGCTGTCGGACTGAGCACTGTGGGAGCTCGTGGACGGTACGCAACGACAGCGGGCTGCCGATCCCTTCCGGTGCCAACGTACGCATCGCCCGTGTGCAAGGGCTCACGCTTCTGGTCCATCCCGCCAGGTAATGGTTCGCTGAGGACTCTCCATGCATATTTCGTACGTATTCATCGTTGTCGCC
The DNA here is from genome assembly GCA_963839055.1 of uncultured Pseudomonadota bacterium. Taxonomy (GTDB): domain Bacteria; phylum Pseudomonadota; class Gammaproteobacteria; order Steroidobacterales; family Steroidobacteraceae; genus 13-2-20CM-66-19. Next base: position 32,884 of record CAWITP010000002.1, read on the forward strand.
TTCGTCGTGGTGATCGTAATCGCGCGCACCGCCACCGTCGTGCCCCAACAGAGCGCGTACGTGGTCGAGAACCTCGGCAAGTACAGCCGCACGCTGCACGCGGGGTTTCACATCCTCATCCCGTTCGTCGAACGCGTGGCCTACAAGCACAGCCTGAAGGAGCAAGCACTCGATGTCGCTGAACAGATTTGCATCACGCGCGACAACGTTCAGGTCGGTGTCGATGCGGTGCTTTACATGCAGGTCCTCGATCCGCATCTAGCCTCCTACGGAATCACCAACTATGGCTTCGCGATCGCTCAGCTGGCACAGACGACGCTTCGCAGCGAGATCGGCAAGATCGAACTCGATCGCACGTTCGAGGCACGCGGCATCATCAACGCGAACGTCGTCGCGGAGCTCGACAAGGCCTCGGGCGCTTGGGGTGTGAAGGTGATGCGCTACGAGATCAAGAACATCACGCCGCCCAAGGACGTCCTCTCCGCGATGGAAAAGCAGATGCGAGCCGAGCGTGAGAAGCGGGCGGTCGTGCTCGCCTCCGAAGGCGAGCGGGACGCCAAGATCAACCAGGCCGAAGGCGACAAGCAACGTGTTATCAAGGCTTCCGAGGCCAACCGGCAGCAGCAGGTCAACGAGGCCGACGGTCAGGCCGCGGCCATCCTCGCCGTGGCAACCGCCACGGCGGAGGGACTGCGCCGGGTTGGAGCTGCGTTGAGCGAACGCGGCGGCATCGAGGCAATGCAGTTGCGCATCGGCGAGGAGTACGTGCGCCAGTTCGGCAAGCTCGCGAAGGAGAGCACCACTTTAGTCGTGCCTGGGGATCTGAGCGATCTCGCCTCTGTGGTCACGATGGCGACGAGCATCGTCCGCAAGCCCCAACTCCCGCAGACGTAGATCCCGCGCGAAACTACGCAGGCTTCTGAGACAAGGCGTGCGCCGCCGCGCACACGGCGCCCACGAGCCCCGCTCGATCGCCCAGCTGGCTGGGGGCGATGTTGATCGGTCGTGAAAAGAGAATAGGCAGAATCCGTCTGACGCGCTCATACAACTCGGGCCGCACCCCGATGCTTCCGCCGAAAACGATGAGCTCCAGATCGAGGAGCGATTGCAGTGTCGCTACGGCGAGGGCTACCCAACGCGCCGTCGTGTCGAGAACTGACGCGGCCACTTCGTCGCCTTCCTCCAGGAGCTTGAAGATGTCACGTACCGTGGCGGCCTTGGTTCCCCCGTCGCGGCGGTAACGATCCACGATGGCGAGTGAGCCTACCTGCAGCTCGAATGCATTGTTCGCGGGTAGGCTCTGCGAAGTCGGATCCTGCCCGATGGGCAGGTCCGCGATCTCACCCGCCGAGCCATGCGTGCCGCGGAACAACTTGTTGTCGATGAGGAGGCCGAGCCCGGCGCCTGTGCCGAGCGACAGGAACGCCGCGTTGCGACACTGAGTGGCGCAGCCGAGCGCCTGCTCGCCGAGCATGGCGAGATTCACGTCGTTCTCGATTGCCACGTGCGGACCGAAGTACTCACGCAGATGGCCCAGGACATCGAAGTCCTCCAGGCCTGCGATGTTGGGAGTCAGGGAAACCCGGCCAGTGCGAGGATGGATCGCGCCAGGAACTCCGACCACGACGTGATGTGCCCGCGTGACTTCGATCCCGGCGGTGATCCCGGCGGCCTGCGCCAGTTTGTCGGCGCAGGCGGTGATCTGTTCGGCCACGTACGCTCCGCCGCGCCGGTCCGTAGGCTCAGTCGTTTCGGCGACGATCCGCCCCTGCGCGTCGGCCATCGCTGCGGCGAGCTTAGTTCCGCCCAGGTCCGCGGCAAAACAATAGGCAGTCTCGATTGCCATGGACATGCGCTACAGAGCGCGAGGTGGGGGAAGAGCCAGAGCCGTCGCGAACTCCGCGACCCCGAAGAATTCATCATGCAGCCGGCGCAGGGCGACGGACAAGGCGCCAACCACGCCTGCCCGCTTACCGAGCATGCTGGTACGAATCTCCACCGGGCGCGGCGCGAGTTGCAACAGAACACGCGCGACTTTGTCAGCAAAATCCGGACGCGCCCCGACCGAGCCACCCAGAACGAGCAATTGTGGATCTACGGTTGCGATGACAGTTGCAGCCGCAATACCAATCAGCTGCGCCGTCTCCTCGATCACACCCGCGGCCAGAGCGTCGCCCGCCTGAGCTCGTTCAAACACCTGGCGCACCGAATCGATATCGGAACCGCCGGCCTCGTGGTATCGCCTCACGACGCCTGTGGCGCCTACCTCGTATTCGAGGCAGCCCTGCAGGCGGGATTCGGCTTGCAGCGGATCGCCACCGATCGGCAGATAGCCGATCTCACCGGCGGCGCCATGCTCGCCGCGGACCAGCTGGCCGTTGACATACATTCCCAGTCCGATGCCCGAGCCGAGCGCTAGGAAGGCCACGTTGGCGACGTTTTGCGCGCAGCCATGCCAGATCTCCCCGAGCAACGCGAGATTGATGTCGTTTTCAAACACGACCGGACTGCCGAGTTTCTCAGCCAGCAGGCCGACGACATTCAGTTGACCCAGTCCTGTGATGTTGGGAGCCATCTCGATGGCGCCGCTCCTGGGGTTTACCACTCCAGGGGTGGCGAGCACGATGGAGCGAATCCGGCTGGGATGCGTGTGGTTGTCACGCGCCAGGCGATCTGAGAGCCGTGCGATCTGGTCGAGTGCCCACGTGCCGCCGCGGCTGTCGGTGGGTTCGTCGGTCTCGGCGAGGACTCTGCCTGCAATATCGGCCAGGGCCACGGTCAATCTTCGGGCTCCGAGGTCGATGCCGAGCACGTAACCGCCCTCCGGGCTCAGCTCGTACAGCACGGCCGTCCGTCCGACATTGCCGCTCGTTCTTCCGACCCGGTGAACCAGCCCCTGCTGCTCGAACGCATCGATGACTTCCGACATCGTCTGTTTCGACAGGCCGGTCACCTTGGCCAGATCCGCCCGCGAGATGGGGCTGCGATGTAGAAGCGCTTCGAAAACGCTGCGTCGCGACAACTGGCGGGTTACGCTGGTCATCGGCGGTGAAGGCATAGGCGCTTTCATTTGATTCGGTACCTGCCCGAACTATATAGCCGATTTCACCCCCAAAACCACCTTAACTTGACGCAAAGCGCGCTTCAATGCAACATTGATTCGTCAAGCGCCCGAATAAATAGAGGCGGTTAACGCGCAGATGGACACGGCAGTCGGTCATCGTGTTCGGCAGGTGGGGGTGTCGAGGGCGCCATCGCTGGCGGCGGAACTCAATATCACGGGCGCCCCCAGTCTATCTATCTTCCGACGCTCGCGAGCGGTGTTGCACGGATTGGCAGCCGTTGCGGTGTGGCTGGCGACAGCGGGCTCGGCGGCGCCCGCAACACCGGTTGCGCCAGCCGCCTCCACTTGGTCGCTGTTGCCCCAACCCGCCGACGTACACCTCGCGCCCTCGGCCACGGTGAAAGTTGCGGATCGCGCCTTGGTCGGGGTGCGTGGCGCGAACCGGCAGCAGGTGCAGCCCATAGCCGATCGTTTCGTGCAGTTGGTGGCAAACACCCGCGGGCTGCAGTTAAAGACCGCGACGACGGCTGATGCCCACCCCGTAATCACGTTCGAGGTGGATCCTCGGGCGAGTGTCGTGGGGAACACCGGTTATCGACTCGAGATAGGCACTGATGGAATCCGGATTCTCGCGCGCTCGCCGGGCGGCGCGTTCTACGGGGGTGTCACCCTGTGGCAGCTGTTGACCCCGCCGGGGTGGGTCCGTGGCGAGCCGGCCGAGCTCGCCCAAGGCACCATCGAAGATCATCCGCGTTTCGCCTGGCGAGCCCTGCTGCTCGATTCCGGCCGGCATTTTCAGAGCGTGGCCGACATCGAGAAACTGATCGACTGGATGTCGCTCGACAAGCTCAATGTGTTGCTCTGGCATCTGACCGAGGACCAGGGATGGCGCCTCGAGATCCCGAAATACCCCGCGCTTACGAAGGCCGGGGCATGCCGCAAGGCGGTGGGGCTCGACATCGAACTGACCGGCTCTGCGGACAAACCGTATTGCGGCTTTTATACGGAAGCCGAGGTGCGGGACATCGTGCGCTATGCCGCCGCGCGCTTCGTCACTGTCGTGCCGGAATTCGATCTTCCCGGTCACTCGCAAGCGGCGGTGGCCGCCTATCCGTGGCTTGGGGTCACGGGCCAGCGCCCGGCCGTCTGGACGGACTGGGGGATCAGTCCGTGGTTGCTGAAGCCCGACGAGAAGACCCTGCAGTTCGTCGATGACGTGCTCGATGAGCTCATGCAGCTGTCTCCCTCCCGGTACATCTCAATCGGCGGCGACGAAGCGGACAAACAACAGTGGAACGCGTCGCCTGAACTGCGTACGCGGCTGCGGCAGCTGGGACTTACGAACATGGACCAGCTGCAAGGCTGGTTCACGAGCCGGGTCGCCGACTATCTCGTGCAGCACGGGCGCACCCCCGTCGGCTGGGACGACGAGTTGGTTGCGGGTGGGAAGCTTCCGGCGACGGAAGTGGTGATGTCATGGCACGGAGGCAATGAGCAGCACGTGGCACTCGATGCGGTCGCGCAGGGCCATGAGGTGATCCTTGCGCCGGAGGAGTCACTCTACTTCGATCACTACCAGTCGGACCTGCCTGATGAATGGACGGGCCAGCCTCCCATGCGAACGCTGCGGCAGGCCTACGACACCGCCCTCATTCCGAAGGGTGCAACTGTTGCCCAGGCGGAGCGCGTTATGGGCGTGCAAGGCCAACTCTGGACGGAGTTCATGCCGAGCTTCGCACACGACCAGCATGCGCTATACCCGCGCATCGCCGCCCTATCAGAGCTTGGCTGGTCAGCAGCGAGCGCTCTTGACTGGACCGGCTTCCTGCAGCGCCTGCCCGCCGAGCTCGCCCGCTACCGCGCGCTCGGCATCGGCTATGCCGACACGGCGTTTGCACCGGCTATGGATGTGAGCGCAGCTCAGAGCGAATTGTTGCACGTGGCGCTTTCCAACCAGGCGAACTTCGGGCAGATGCGCTACACCACGGACGGCTCTGCGCCGACTTCGACTTCCCCGCCCTATGCCCACGCGCTGGAGTTCTCAACACAACGCAAGGTGACGCTGCGTGTGGCCACCTTCGCTCCGGGTGGGTTCGAGCTCGCCGCGCCACGTACAGCGGTGTTGGATGCTTCGACTCTGCGCAGCCGCGACGGCAGTGAGCTTGCATCCTGTTCAAACCGGCCGGCAATGCGGCTGGACGGCAATCAGCCGGCACAGGGTCCTAGGCCCGTCTACAAGGTCAGTGTCGGCGATATGTGCTGGCTGTGGCACGGCGCGCGGCTGGACCACACGGAACAAGTGCACTTGACCATCGGGCGCGTGGCATGGCGCTTCGGCGATGATGCCAAGGAAGTCGTGCTACGTCCCAAGGTCAGTGCGGCCGGCGAGTTCGAGATCCATGCCGATTCCTGCACGGGGACATTACTGGCCAGCCTGCCGCTGGCGCCTGTGGCGCAGGTACTCGGGCAAAGCGAGCTCAGTGCCAGAGTTTCCACGTCGAAGCTGAATGACGCTCATGACCTGTGCATTTTTGCTACTGGCGATCCCCGCGATGGCCAGTGGGTTCTGGCACGAGTGGCATTTTCGACAAGACTGTCCATCCAGAGGTGAAGCCCGTGTCACACATACATCGCAAGCACCCGGTGTCAATTGCCGTATCCATTGCGTTGCTCGCCGCCGCTGCGAACGCGGCCATGGCAGCAGAACACACGGCTGCCGCGGCGGAGAACGCGGACCCGCAGGGACCCGCGCAGCAGGGCACGTCGACGGGGCCGTCGCCCGATGCGACGGATGAAAATACCGTCACCGTCTACGGCGTACGTCAGTCGCAGATACGCGCGATCGAAGTGAAACGGCTGGCTCCGAGTATCCAGGACAGCATCTCGGCCGAGAGCATCGGACAATTGCCCGACGTCACCATCACGGATGCGCTGCAGCGCATTACCGGTGTGCAGATCAACCGCGATGCAGGAGTTGGAACTTCCGTGGACGTGCGCGGCCTGCCGCAAGTGGCCACCATGCTGAATGGTGAAGTCTTCATTACGCCGGATCAGATCGACTCGCAGCAACCGGACTTCACGACACTTCCAGCCACCCTGTTCAATCAGGTGGATGTGATCAAGTCGCCCACCGCCGGCCAGACCGCGGGCGGCATCAGCGGCTCACTCAATTTGCATACCTACCGGCCCTGGGATCTGCCGCATGGATTCACCTATAGCTATTCTGCGGACGGGGAACGGGGCAGTACCACCAGGAAAAACGGACCGGAGGCGAATGGCCTCATCTCCTACAACGCGGATGGCCGCTGGGGCCTGCAGCTTTCGGGGGATTATTCCGACACCACGCGCACGGGCAATAGTGGTGGGGCGAACGCGAATGGCAACATAGGCGAGGGCCTCGACCAGTATGGCGTCATCTTCCATGGCGAGAACGCGGCAAGCGCGGGCGCATACAACGGCTTCCTCGGCGCCTGGAACGGCGCGCCGATTCCTTCCAGGATCGTTCAGAATCCGGACGGTAGCGTCGATGTGAACGGAGACGGGAAGTCGAACGGCGTGTTCATGGGTAGCCAGAACATCGGCATTTACGAAAGCGCCATTCAGCGCAAGCGCAAGGCGGGCAATGCGTCGTTCCAGGCGGACCTCGACCACGGGCTCACGCTTACCAGCGACTTACTTTTACGCGCACCAGGATCAGTACGACCGCAACGTCGGCATACAGATCAATTCCACCAACTGGCAGGGTGCCACCTATGTGCCGCTGCAGTCGCGCAACACCGGCAGTACCGCGCTCAGCCAATACAACACGCCGCCGCCCGACCCGAGCTGGTCGGGTTCGCAGATCTATACCACCCAGGTGTACGAAAAATGGCCGGGCGATGTCGAATCGTACTCGCAGGTCATCCGCAGGCAATCCACCGCTCAGAACTTCAACCTGCAGCTGGATTTCGACAATGGCGGACCCCTCACGGCCGGGGTGCGCGGCATCCGCGAAACGGCCAGGCAGCAGTACATCGAGACCGACGTCAACATCTCCGATTCGGATGGCTGCCTGTGGGCCGATCCCAACAGCGCGTTACCTTGCGGGACCTTCGTTTATCCAACTCAACTGGGCGGCGATCGCGTATTCAACGCCAATGGCATTCCCCAGAATACGGTGCCCATCGTCGCGGATTTCAGGGGCCGCAATCTCACCATCAGCATGCCCGCAGCACTCGCCAGCGCTTTCGCCAACCCGAACGCCTGGACGATGAAGACGCTGGAGTCCGGGGAAGACTACAACCGCAACACCGCGTTGACCGCGCTGCGCTTCGATGGACACTACAAATTTGATGACGGCTTCCGGGTCAATTTCGGAGTCCGCAACAGTATCCGCAGCGCCGATAATGACGGATTCACGCTGGTCACCCCCGTCTACGCCGGGATCGGTGCCAGCGAACCGGGCGGATGCCTGGTGCGTTATGCCGGCTCCGATGTGATCCTGAGCGGCAATGCGACTGATACGACGCCCAGCACCTGGTGTACTGCAGGCAACGCAGAGGGGGCCTTCCGCGCCGGTCCCTTGTCCTCGCAGCCACTATCGAAAAGCCCACCGCCACTCGCCAATAACTGGAGGCCCTACAATAATCTGCTCGGATCCGGGATCAACTTCTGGGCGATCGATCCACACGCCATGGACAATCCCGCGGCATTCTGGAAGTCGCTCTATCCTGACACTACGACGCAGTCCTCGCCTGCATTCACCTGGGCAGTGTGGATGAAGGAGCTGGCAAGCTATCTGCAAGCCGACTTCGGTGGCAAGTTAGGCAGCATGTCCTACAGCGGTAACGTGGGTGCGCGCGTGATCCACACCAACCTCGACGTGACCCAGCATTTGACCGGCTTGCCGGGACAATACGGCACCGAACCTGCGGATGCAGGCATAACCGTCACGCGGCGCAGCTACAACGACGTCCTGCCGGCGCTCAACTTCTCGCTGAACGTGACCGACAAGCTGACTGTGCGGCTTTCCGCCTCCCGGAACATGATGCCCCTCGATCTGAGCCAGTGGGGTGGCGGCCTGCAGCTCAACTACTCACTGTTGGAGACCAAGACAGGTCCCATCTACCAGGTGGCGACCGGCAATTCGGCAGGCAATCCGAGCCTCAACCCGTGGCGTTCCACGAACTACGGCGCTTCGTTCGAGTACTACATCAACCCCACGAGTATGGTCAACCTCGAGCTGTTCCACATCGACGTGAAGAGCTTCATCGTCAACGGCTCCGTGATCAATTGCAATCTGCCGGATGAGGATGGCGTGGTCCGGCACCATTGCATCGCCATCACCGAACCGCTGCAAGGCTCGGGCAACAGCATCCAGGGAGCTGAGTTCGACTATCGCCAGGGTTTCACGTTCCTCCCCGGGCTGCTGGCCAATACTGGCATGGAGTTCAACGTCACGTATGCGCCGAGCAAAACGGGAGAAACGGATCTGGCCGGCAACCAGATTCCATTCCAGGATAACTCCACCGAGTCGGGTAACATCATCCTGTGGTACCAGGACAAGCGCTTCGAGGTCCGTTTCGCGTACAACTACCGCTCGAAAAGAGCTTTCCAGGACAGCGTGGGAGGCATTGCCGGCCTGGAAGAGTACGAGGCGCCTCAGAGGTACCTCGACGCATCTGCTGCATACAAGTTCAGCAAGTACGCCCAGCTGTTCGTGGACGCAACCAACCTGACGAACGAGTACCAGCACTTTTACCTCGTATGGCCCGATCAGCCGGGGCATTCGAACTTCTCCGAACGCATGTTCACCGTCGGCCTGCGCGGGCAGTGGTGATCCTGTCTCGGGGGCGGTAGATGTGGCGGGAATCCGAGGCAAACGAGCCATGCGGGTGATAGTGGCGCTGGCGTTTCTGGGCGGCGCGTCGCTCGCTTACGCCGGAGTCGCCTTCACGCCCACCCGGGTGGAAGGCGCGGCCGGGTCCACAACTGCCATAGCCCATTGGCAGATTCAATCGACCGCCAAAGCGCAGCAAAGCGGCAGCGAAGTTTCCTCTGCCGGTTTCTCGACCCGCGGCTGGTACCCGGTGAGCGGCCGCGCGACCGTGATGGCTGGGCTGCTGGAGAACGGCAAGTACGAGAACGTGTTTTACAGCGATAACCTGCGTGCGGTCGAGGAACCCGATGCCAGCGGCAACGTGTTCGTGATTCCCTGGTGGTATCGCACTGAGTTCACCGTCGGCAAGGCAGAATCAATACGGACGTTGCTGCGTATCAACGGAGTGATCGCCAGTGCAGAGGTTTGGCTGAACGGTCACCTGATCGAGCCCACTCCCGTCGCCGGTGCGTATCCGGTGCATAAGCTCGACGTGACGCGCTGGGTACACCCAGGCAGCAACACCCTCGCATTGCGCGTGCATCCGGCGGATCCGAGAACCAGCCTGTCGATTGGCTGGGTCGACTGGAACCCGACACCGCCGGACAACAACATGGGCCCGTGGCGGGGCGTGGATATCGTGCGGACCGGGCCGGTCGAGCTACGTTTTCCGCACGTGACCTCGACTCTGTCGCTTCCCGATCTCGCGCGCGCCGCGCTCGCCGTCAAAGTGGAGGCGCGCAACCTCGATACCTCGGCACATGACGCAACGATCACTGGCGTCGTGGCGGGTGTTTCGCTGCGTCGAACGATCCATCTGGCTGCCGGGCAAATGCAGACCGTGTCATTTTCTCCCCAGAGTGATCCCGGCCTCGATCTGAAGCATCCGCAGGTCTGGTGGCCGATCGGGATGGGGCCGCATCCGCTCTACCATCTGGAGATGACTGCTGCCGTCGATGATGCGACCTCTGACCGGGTCAGCGCGACGTTCGGCATCCGCAACGTCAGCTCCCGACTCACACCGCAGGGTTATCGCCAGTTCGTCATCAACGGCAAGCCTGTCATGATCCGCGGTGCGGGCTGGGCGCCGGACCTGTTCCTGCGCGAGGGTCCCAAGCGCATGGAGGCCGAGTTCAGTTACATCCAGAACCTCGGGCTCAACAGCATTCGCAGCGAGGGCAAGCTGGAGGATGCTTACTTCTACGACCTTGCCGACCGCAACGGCATCATGATCCTCGCCGGCTGGGAGTGCTGCGACAAGTGGGAAGCGTGGGCCAAGACCGGTAGCGAACCGTGGGATGCAGCGGACGAGAAGCTGGCCGCCGCCTCGATGGCGAGCGAAGCGCGTCTGCTGCGCAACCACCCATCCGTGGTTGGATTCCTGATCGGCAGTGACAACGCACCGCCGCCGGCAATTGCAAAGCTGTACGTCGATACATTGCGTGCCGAAGAGTGGCCGCTGCCCATCATCGCGGCCGCGGCAGACCAGGCCGCGGCGGGAACCGGGGCCTCCGGCATGAAGATGGCCGGGCCCTACGCCTGGGTGCCGCCGGTATATTGGTATGCCAACAAGCTGGGTGGGGCGTTCGGGTTCGACTCCGAAGTCAGTGCAGGCGCCAGCATCCCGCCGCTGGAGGATCTGACCCGCATGCTCTCGCCCCAGGAACTGGAGGCGCTGTGGAAGTACCCGCAGGTCCGGCAGTATCACGCGGCTGCCGCCTGGTCGCCATTCGCGAGGATCGAGCCGTTCGACACCGCGCTCGAGAAGCGCTACGGCGCAGCCAGGAGTCTTGCCGACTACGTCGCCAAGTCCCAGCTGGAAAACTATGACAACGTCCGCGCACAGTTCGAGGCGTTCAATGCACACATGGATGCGGCCCAGCCCTCGACCGGCGTCATCTATTGGATGCTCAACAACGCCTGGCCTTCACTGCACTGGCATCTGTACGATTATTTCCTGAATCCGGCCGGCGCCTACTTCGGCGCCAAAGTGGCCAACGAACCGGTGCACATCCAGTACTCGTACGATACGCACGCGATCATGCTGGTCAATCACACACTCACGCGTGAGCATGGGCTGCGCGCAATGATCCGGGTGCGCAACCTGGATGGCAGCGTGCCCTACGAGCGGCGTCTCGAGGACATCGATCTCGCCGAGAACGCTGCGCGGCAACTGCTGACACTGCCGGCACTGGCTGGTTTGTCGCGCACGTACTTCATTGAGCTCGAGCTCGCTGCCGCAGACGGTAAACCGATCAGCCGCAACGTCTACTGGCTCTCCACCCAGGGCGACGAGCTCGACTGGGCACATTCGAACTGGTATCTCACGCCAGTGACTCAATACGCGGATCTGACTCCGTTGCAAACGTTGCCGGCCGCGACGAGCGAGGTCCGGGCTACGATGCGGCACGAGGGGGCCGAGCTGATCACCCTGGTCACGCTAACGGTGCCCTCGTCCTCCAGAGCCGTGGCGCTGTTCCAGCACGTGTCGATCAAGCGATCCGCGGGCGGCGAACCCATGCTTCCCGTCCTGTGGAGCGACAACGACATCACGCTGTGGCCTGGCGAGTCGCTTACCTTGACCGCGCGTTTCGCCGCGCAGAGCGCGGCACTATCGGCTGCAGGTCTACCGACTGCAGGACTATCGGGTAGAGGAATAGCTGGTGCAGAATCGCGGGGTGCAGAACCGCCGGTGATCGAGGTGAGCGGCTGGAACGTTCCAACGCAGAGCGTCCCGGTCAGCGTCGAGAGCCGGACGGCCGCTGCGCTGGAAACGAATCACTGAACCTGGCGATTCACAAAGAGCGCCACATGCCTACCGCACCGCACGTCGCGAAGTCAGCCCGGAAGTTCCACTTTATCTCCGGGCTGCCGCGCTCTGGCACCACCCTGCTGGCCGCCATCCTCAACCAGAACCCGCGCTTCCGCTCGGGCATGACCAGTCCGCTTGCCGACATCATGGGAGTGGTGATGGCCGAGGCGAGCAGCAAGAACGATTTTTCGTTCGACGTGTCCGACGCGCAGCGCATCGCAATGCTGCGCGGCCTGGTTGAGAACTTCTACGCAGCCGATGCGGATGCCGGCGTCGTGTTCGACACCAGCCGGCTGTGGTGCAGCCGGATGCAGTTGCTCGACACGCTGTTTCCCGAGGCGAAAGTCATTGCGTGCGTTCGTCCATTGTGCTGGGTGCTGGACAGCATGGAACGACTGGTGCGCCGGCAAGCCGTCGGCGTCAGCAAGGTGTTCCGCTTCGATACCAATACCACCGTGTATTCGCGCGTCGAGGCGCTGACCGATCCGCGCGGCATGGTGGGATTTTCGTTCCAGGCCACCAAGGATGCGTTCTACGGCCAGTATGCCCCGGGCCACCTGCTGCTGCTGACCTACGAGAGCCTGGCGCGCAATCCTGCAGCAAGCATGCGCGCGGTCTACCAGTTCATCGGTGAACCCTGGTTCGAACATGACTTCGACCACATCGCCTACAACGCGGATGAGTTCGACGCCCGGGTCGGCATGCCCGGCCTGCACACCGTGCGACCGAAGGTGGAGCCGGTCGAGCGCACCCCCATCCTGCCACGCGAGATCTTCAGCCGCTTCGTGAACGAATCGTTCTGGATGGACCCGAAGAACAACATCAGCCAGGTGCCCGTCGTGTAGTGGCCCGTGCCAGGGATGCGCGATCGTCCGTTTTGGGTGCAGGTTTGTTCGAATGACAATGACATCTACGCTACGCACCGGAACTCTCGGCAGAAGCCGATTCCTGGTGGCGGTCGTGTTCTTCGTGTTCTTCGTCATCTCCTTTCTGACGAACATCCTCGGCCCACTGGTTCCGGACATCATCGCCGGCTTCCACGTGTCGCTCACGATGGCCGGCATTCTGCCGTTTGCGTTCTTCATTGCGTACGGCGTGATGTCGATTCCCGCGGGCTTTGCGGTGCAGCGCTGGGGCGAGAAGAAGCTCATGGTCGGCTCCTTCGTCGCGGCGACCTGCGGTGCCACCGGTTTCGCGGCGTTCCCCAGCTATGCAGTGGCTGTGACATCGCTCTTTGTGATCGGTGCGGGGATGGCGGCACTGCAGGTTGCGATCAATCCGCTGTTGCGTGTGGCCGGAGGGGAGGAGCACTTTGCATTCAACTCAGCCTTCGCGCAGCTCATCTTCGGCGCCGCTTCGTTCGTGAGTCCGCTGGTTTATTCCGATCTCGTGCGGCACCTCGATCCTGCGCATCGCGATCTCGAGGGAATCTACAAGGTGCTGGGCAGTCTTACGCCCCCGACGCTTCCGTGGGTCTCCATTTATTGGATATTCGCCGTGGTCGCCAGCGTTTGCGTGGTCGTGATCGCATTGCTGCGCTTACCGAAGGTGGAGCGCACGGCCGAGGAATCGGCAGGTACGCTTTCCATGTACCGCCAGCTGCTGCGCAATCCATATGTCTGGCTTTATTCCCTGTCGATCGTGGCCTACGTTGGCTGCGAGCAGGGCACGGCCGACTGGATGTCGCCGTTTCTCGAGCGCTATCACCACGTCGATCCGCACAAGGAAGGTGCGGATGCGGTGGCCTACTACTGGGGGCTGCTCACCGCCGGTTGCCTGCTCGGCATGGGCCTGCTCAAGCTCTTCGACAGTCGCCGTGTACTGATCGGATTCTCGCTCGGCGCGCTGGGCATGCTGTCCGTCGCTCTGTTTGGCCCGGCTGAAGTATCGCGGCTCGCCTTCCCCTGCATCGGGTTCTTCGCCTCGATCATGTGGCCCACACTGGTGTCGCTTGCGCTGAACTCGGTACCCCAGCACCACGGTCCGTTCGCCGGGATCCTGTGCTCGGGCATCATGGGCGGTGCGCTCGTGCCGCTGATCATTGGCTGGCTTGGCGACCGGTACGGGCTGCGATCTGGAATGCTGTTTCTGTATCTCACCTTCGGGTTCGTGTTGAGTGTCGGCCTGTGGGCCCGACCGCTCATTCGCAACGCAACCAGGGGCGTGGCGAACGAAACCCCGGCCGCCACCAAGGCTTAGAATCGATCGATGACCGTAATCCCCTGTCCCTCGAACCTGTCCATGCTCATCAACGCGTCAATCGAATCCTCGAGACTGATCGTCCTGCCTATCAGGCGCTGGGGCGTCAATTTGCCGACTGAATCATCGCCAGCATGCTGTCATAGCGCCAGGCTTGCATGCCATGGCTTCCCAGGATCTGCAGCTCGTCGGCCAGCACCTTGCCCATCGGAATCGGCGGATTACTGTGCTCATCCATCATCAATCCGACCTGAACGTGCTTACCTCGTTTGCGCAACACCCCAATCGAGTTTAGGCAGGTCATGGTATGGCCGAGCGCGTCGATCGAAACGTGCGCGCCGCCGCCCGTCATCGTACGCACGACATCGATGACATTACCCTCGAGCCCAGCATTGACCGTAACGCAGGCTCCCAAAGTCCTTGCCAGGGCGAGCTTGTCTTCCGCAATGTCGATCCCCACCACCTCGGCGCCCAACGCGCTCGCGATCATGATCGCAGACAGGCCGACGCCGCCACAGCCGTGTACCGCGAGCCATTGACCGGCTCCAACCTCGCCTTGATCAACGACCGCGCGGAAGGCGGTGGCGAACCGACAGCCGAGGCTGGCAGCCGTCACGAAATCCAGCCATTCGGGCAAGCGCACCAGGTTGACGTCCGCGAAATGGATGCCCACGTACTCGGCGAACGATCGTGACCCTGCCATCCGTGCCAATCGCTGCGGCACAGGCCGGTTGCCATCACCTTGATCACGACACCGTGATCAGGGGTTGGGGATCCGGACCCTCCGTATCCGCGGGCGCTCCAGGAACGTTTCGTACAGCATAGCCTTCATAGGCAACAGACAGCGTGGCGAGTTTCTCTGGGCTGCTAGCGCGCGATGCCGATGTCACCGGGCCAAACGACTGCCTGTGCTGCGACGATCGACTTGCCGTCGTAGCTCAACTGCGGCGATCCGTACAGCTGAAACCCCAGCGCGAGCGCTTCGCTCACACGGCGACAGAAATGATCATCGTCCGGGCCGGTCAGCAATCTATATCGTGGCAAATTGTTAGGTGGATCTTTAGGGTGCATCGTTGCTGCCTCGAAAAGCTCGTTCCCGATATGTTAGCAGTAAAGTGCGTGCTCCAGACATCTGCAGCTTCCGGAGACGAGCACCCAGGCTCCATTTGAATGCACCATGACAATCGGCGAGTTTGCTGCGCGCTGCCCGATGTTAAGATGCAGACGTCGCGTGCACCGACGCGCTATCGTTGTCAGAGGTATGATGCACTTGGGTAGGCTGATCACCCGCTTCCAGACCAACCGCCGTGAGGTCTGATCTGTCGCCTTCCGGGCAGACTTCCGCGCACTCTTTGCCGCTCAATCATCTGTTGCTTGCAGTGGCAGTAACTGCGATCTGGGGGACCAACTTTGCGGTCATCAGAGTGGGGCTGCGCGAATTTCCTCCGCTGCTTTTTGCCGCGCTGCGTTTCGCCTTCGTGTTCTTGCCGGTGTGTTTGTTCGTGCGTCGCCCGGAGGTTCGCTGGCGTAACCTGATCGCGTACGGTGCGATCGTGGGCGGCGGCCAGTTCGGCCTGCTCTACGTCGGGATGGATGGCCACATAGCAGCAGGGCTCGCCTCCCTCGTGGTGCAAAGTCAGGTGTTCTTCACCATCGGCTTATCGATGTGGCTCACCGGCGAACGACTCAAGCCCTACCAGGCTCTGGCGGTAGTGCTCGCCTTCGCGGGATTGCTCCTGATTGGGCTCCGTGGCGGCGGCGATGTGACTGCACTGGGCCTGGGGCTGGTCATCGGTGCGGGATTCGCCTGGGCTGTCGGCAACATCCTGCTGAAGCTGTCGCCCGGTGCGGACATGCTCGGCTATGTAGTCTGGTCCAGTCCATTTGCGTTGCCGCCACTGCTGCTGCTGAGTCTCTGCATGGAGGGCCCAGCCCGTGCGCACGAGGCAATCCTAGCAGCAGACCTGACTGGGTGGCTCGCGCTGCTGTGGCAATCGACGGGCAACACGCTGTTTGGTTTCGCAATCTGGGGATGGCTACTGGCGCGCCACCCTGCCGCATTGATCGCGCCCACCAGTCTTCTGGTACCGGTCTTTGGGATGGCCGCTGCGGCGATCTGGCTGGGGGAGTCCCTGCAGGCCTGGAAGATAGTGGCTGCGACGCTCGTAATCGGCGGACTGGCAATCAGCGTGATCTATCCCAGGCTCGTTGCGTACTGGCCGCGGCGCGCGGCGGCCCGGTCCGCTTCATCCTGAATGGTCAGGGGTACGACCCTGCAGTGCTCTCTCGTTAGTCGAAGGACATGCTGCCGTCCGCCACCATGACACTGTTGCCACCCAGCCGCAGGGAAGGGGGTTCGCCACTGTGAAAATCAGCGAAGACCCTCATGGTGCTAGGACGTCCCATGGCGACGCCCTGACGGATCGTCAAGCCAATCTGCGCGGCCTGCGACTTCTGCTGCCTGGCCAGTGTTGCAATCAGTGTCACGCATGCCGAACCGGTTGCGGGATCTTCCTCGATACCCAGAGCCGGCGCAAACATGCGGGCATATAACTCCCCGCCGGACGTCAGAGCCCCTGAGAACAGGAACAGTTGAGGCGCCGCGGTATCGGCAAGGTGCGCTTTCCACAGTTGTCGATCCAGGACCGCGGCGTCAACTGCCCGTTCACTGGAGAGGTGTACGTAGCAAAAGGGGATGCCGATGGCGGCGTACCACGCAGCAACGATCCGGGATTCGGGGAGCGTGATGGCCTGCGCGAGATGTGCGCGAACCGGTTCAGTGCGCGGCAGCTCCAAGGAAGCTTGCAACGATAGTTCCGCAAACACGCGGCGGCCGTCGGCGGGGGAGGTGCGGACCATCACCGGGCCGATGCCTTCCTCATAGGTCAGCCATCCGTCATTGACCTGCGACTCGGCCGACCGCAGGAACGACAATGCCGCCGCAGTGCCGACCGTGGGATGGCCTGCAAACGGCAATTCACGTCGTGGGGTGAAGATGCGTATGCGGCTCGGTCCTTCTTTCTCCGCTGCCGGAACGACAAAGGTCGTCTCCGCAAAGTTGAATTCCCGAGCGGCGGCCTGCATCTGCCGAGTGGACAGCCCGCGCGCATCCGGAAACACCGCCAGCTGATTACCACCGAACGCGCAGTCGGTGAAAACATCGACGATGAGGTAGCGATGCGCGGTGCCGGCTGCCGTTGCAGTTGTCGTCGGCACGAAGTCCGAGCCGCTCATTGGACCACCATGTCAATTTCTACGCAGGCCCCCAAGGGCAGGGCAGCGACCGCTATCGTGGTTCGCGCGGGGCAGGGCTCGGCAAAGTACGCGGCATACACGGCATTCATGGCCGCGAAATCGCTCATGGAGGTGAGGTAAACCCCCACACGCACCACGTCGGCAAACGACTTGCCGGCCGCCTCCAGGACCTGCGCCAGGTTCTTCAAGGCTTGTGCCGTCTGGGCTTCGACGCCCCCCTCTACGAGACGAGTGGAATGAGGCAGCACGCCGACCTGACCGCTCAGGAACAACAGCTGGTCGGAGCGAACGGCGTGCGAGAAGGGCCCTATCGGGACCCCGAGATTCCTTGCAGTGACAGCGAGCTTTGCCATGCTATTTACTACCTGTTTGCAGGAGGAATGTCTTTGATAGCCGCCGCGAACGCGCGGTGCGCCTGAGCATCGACTGGCTTCACGATCTGCGTCGTGGAAGGCGGATAACGGCCTAGATAGTTATCGCCTTTCCAGCGTTGTCGCGGCCTGATGGGGCGCGCAGAGAAGCCGCCGCCACAGTTGGGACAGACATCCTCCAACACCGTGCTTACGCAGCGACGACAGAACGTGCACTCGAATGAACAGATCATCGCTTCTGGCGAATCGGCTGCGAGTTCGACACCACAGTTCTCGCAGCTGGGACGAAGTTGCAGCATGCATGGCTCCCTGTATGGAAGTGCGGCTCATAAACCATATAGACGTCGGCTCGCTGATAGACGGATGCGCCTTGTGGATGAGGCTGCTGCCGGAAACCGACGCTCTCGTAAAGGTGTATTGCCGGCTTCAGCTGGCTGTTGGTCTCCAAAAACAGGCTTTGACCTTGCAAGGCACGGTAGCTCGCCAGGACAGCCTCCAACAGCAGCCGACCGACACCGTGTCCCTGGGCACTGGCTGTCACCGCCATCTTGGTCAATTCGAACCGCTCCTTGCCTGCAGCGCTGACCTTCAGCGCACAGGTGCCGACTACCGCAGCGCCTTGCTGGGCAAATAGTATTTCCCCGCCGGGCTGCACAATGCGGCTGAAAGGATCACGCAGAACCTCCTCGTCGATCGGCTCGATGGAGAAGAAGCGCTGCAGCCATTCAGCATTCAGCCGATAGAAGTGCGGTGCCAGGGCGGGCGAAAACCTCTGAATCGTGACCGGCGAGCGGTCCACGGCAAACATGTATGAGCCCTCCGCTGCAAGCTCGTCCGACGGTTCATGGGTCGATCGAGTTGGTCGCATTGTCCCATAGCGATGCGAGCGGATTGTCCTGGTACAATCACACGACTGCCCGCAACGCGAAATTGCCGCCCTGCGCGACGGCGCGTTTGACGATACTCACGGCCCGTTCAAAGTCCGTGTCACGGCGAGTGGCCCCTATGCAGAATCGCA
Organism: uncultured Pseudomonadota bacterium; assembly: GCA_963839055.1. GTDB lineage: Bacteria > Pseudomonadota > Gammaproteobacteria > Steroidobacterales > Steroidobacteraceae > 13-2-20CM-66-19. Next base: position 51,460 of record CAWITP010000002.1, read on the forward strand.
GGCCAGAGCCGCGGCTGGGGTCCAGAACCGATTCCGCGACGCCCATGACGCGCACGTTCTCGCCCAGCAGGCGCGCCTCCAGTTGCCTGGCTTCGGCCTCTGGGGCAGGCCACCAAACATGCGGCGAATCTACGCCCGGCTTCTGCGGGGGCAGACCGAGCACAGCGCGCAGCGCCTGGCCACGTGTTCGCAGCAGTTGCCGGTTCTCGCGGATAATCTGATCAGCGGCGCCGTCTTCGATGGCCTGCTGCGCGATCAGCAGTCCCAGGGACTGCGCCGAGAAACAGGAAGCGCGAATGCCGACCGCAAGCGCCGCAGCCTCTGCAGCACCAGGGGCAATGGCGAAGCCCGTGCGCAGCCCCGGCGCCAGCGATTTGGACAGCCCGGAGACGTAGTAGGTGATCTCGGGAGCCAGGTTGATGAGAGGTGGCGCCGCAATGCGACGATCTATATATACGGCGTAAACATCATCTTCGACGATTGTGAGCTTCTGACGTCGCGCTACCTTGATGAGCTCTTTGCGTCGTGATAACGATAGGATTCCGGCCGTCGGATTCTGCAGCGTGGGCATCGTGTACAGTACGCGAGCGCCGCTCGCTTTAGCCGCCGCAACCAACGAATCAGGCCGTATCCCCTCATTGTCCATGGCCACAGGCAGCAGTCGGTAGCCTCGGTAGCGGCTCAAGGCCCGCATGCCTGTGAAGGTGCACTCCTCAGCCAGGATGGCATCTCCGGGCTTGCACAGATGCTGGAACACCAGCTCCATGGAGGCCTGTCCGCCGCCGGTTACGACGATGCGCTGCGGTTCCACGCTTACAACGCCCGCGCTATGGGTAAGCCAGGTGGCGATCAGGCGCCGATGTTGTGGCAGCCCCTCGATGGGGCCGTAATTCAGGGCCTCGAGGAAATCGTGCCTGCGCCGCACCTTGCCCCAGGTTTCCACCAGCAATCGTTCCGCGGCCACCATCGGCGGAATATTCAGCGACAGATCGATGCAAGGCGAGTTCGTGCGGATACTGTCGATCTCGTGCGCACGCGCGATGAAAGTGCCGCGACCCACGTGACCGATGGTCAGACCGCGCCGATCCGCCTCTTCATAGGCACGCGTGACCGTGCCCACGCTGACCCCGAGCTTCTCCGCCAGTGCGCGCTGCGGTGGTAGCTGCTCACCTGGCTGCAGGACGCCGTCGCTGATAGAGCGCTCAAGCGCTGCAAGAATCTGCTGGAAGATAGGGGTGCCGTCGGTCGGCAGGTGCGGTAACCACATCGATTGCTCCAGTACAATCCCGTATTGACCTAGTATGCTACGCCGGTGAACGATGGCAGCCAAGCGGGCAGAGGATAGGCTCGATGTGCCGTGCCGTTGCGCTCGTCACGAACGCAGAGATGAACTCGTTAGCGCCAGACGATGCACTGCTCGTTCCAGCGCTCGCCGCGCTCGGGATCTCGAGTGTCGTGGTAGGGTGGGACGACCCGCAGATAGACTGGCAACAGTTCGCCTTGGTGGTAGTGCGGTCCTGTTGGAATTACCACCTGCAACCGCTTGCCTTTCTGCAGTGGCTCGATGCGTTCGAGCGCATGCAAGTGCCGGTTCTGAATACCGTGGCTGTGCTGAAGCGAAACCTGTCGAAGACCTACCTGTTCGACCTTGCCCGGCTCGGCGTGTCGATTCCTCCCACGATATTCGTCGATGCCCAGGACTTGAGAAGCTTGGCTGCCATCCTGGCGCAGGAGCGCTGGTCCGAGGCAGTGATCAAACCCAGTATTTCTGCATCCGCATACGCTACTTCCAGAGTGACGCTAAGCAGCGCGCCGGCGCAGGAAGATGCGTTTCTCCAGCTGCGAAAGCAGCGCGGCGTCCTGGTCCAGCAGTTTCTGCCCGCGGTCGTGGAGCGCGGGGAATTTTCCTTTATCTTCCTCGGAGGTCGCTACAGTCACGCGGTGTTGAAAACCGCAAGACCGGGTGATTTTCGTGTGCAAACCGATTTCGGCGGATTACGCGCAATTGCTGCACCCACTGCGGATCTGATCGCGCAGGCGTGCAGCATTCTGCACGCCGCCGCCCCCGCGACCGCGTACGCGCGACTCGATGCAATCGAGGTGCAAGGCAAGCTGATCATCATGGAGCTGGAGCTGATTGATCCCGTGCTCTTTTTCTCGTTCAAGCCCAATTCGCAATTCATCCTCGCCAGGTCGATTCAAGCTGCCCTCAATTGAGCGGCGACCACAGAGCGGTGCGCGATCCCCTCATGATGTCGTCATCAGCCGCACCCGGCATGAAGCGAATCTCACCCGTCCGCCCGAGGGTACGGTATCGTCGATCTGTATATTCAGGCCTCATAACCGACGCATGCTGCGCCGATCGCAACCACAACACAGGCGAGAACGCGGCGCTTCGTGAGGCGCTCACGCAACACGAAACGACCCAGCAGTGCAGAGATGATGACACTGGTTTCGCGCAGTGCCGAGACGGGTCCCAGGTTGCCAATCGAAAGGGCTGCCAGCGTGGCTCCATAGCTCACGACCGACAACGTTCCCCCCGTCAACGCCTTGAGAGTTTCGCGATTGACCACATCCGGTGGAAGGCGCCGCCTTATCAGCAGGAACGTGAAGGGCATCAGAATACCGTACAGCAGAAAGATCCAGGCAGCGTACGACAGTGCATTGGCCGCGAGGCGCACACCGATTCCATCGGCCGTCACATAGCTCGCTACGAACAGTGCGGTGGCGAGCGCGAGCAGCAGTCCCTTGGTGCTGAGGCGCGCGCTCCCGAGGGCAAGGCTGCCGATCCCAATGGAAACCATCAGCAGGCCGATGAGCCCGAAGTGGCCCAGCTGCTGATTCGCCAGCCAGTAGCCACCGAGCGCCACGAGGAGCGGGACACAGCCGCGGATGATGGGGTAAACCTGGCTCAGTTCTCCATGGCGATACGCCGACGCCAGGAAGATACTGTACGCCACCTGTAAGACTGCGGAGACGGCGATATAGGGCCAGCAAGACGCGGCGGGCACCGGCAGAAAGGGCAGTGCCACCAGCGCTGCGGCCGACGTAGCGAAGCTCATGACGGTAATCGACCACAGTCGGTCCACGCCGCTGCGCAGGAGTGTGTTCCATATCGCATGGAGAAGCGCCGTGATCAGCGCGAGCCCTACAACAGGTGCATGCACTACTTCATCACCATCTGGTCGGACAGAGACGTCAGCCGCTGAGCAATTTAGCAGGCCACACGTGCAGGTCAGCGAGGATTCGCATCAGGCGTGCCGTCCTTGTGCAGGAACCGGCCGTCGGCGTTGGCACTCATGAGGTCAACGTCCGAGCAGGTAGTCAGGTCTTCAGGGTGGCGCGAGCCCACCTCCAGATAGAGCGCCGGCGACTGTGATTTGTTGATCAGGTGATGACCGTTGCCTGACCCTTTCGGAAAGGCTGCACAATCACCGCCGCGCAGCACCTTCTCACCGCTGTCCTCGATAAGGATCAGCTCCCCTTCCAGCACATAGACAAACTCGTCCTCGTGTGAATGCCAGTGGCGCTGACTCGACCAGTTACCCGGCGGCAGGCGCATGAGGTTGACTCCGAAATCTCTGATGCCGCCCGCGTTGCCCAGCCGCTGGCGGATGCGCTCTGCAGAGGCGGCGGCGAACGGCGGCGGGTAGCCGACCCCTTTGATCCGGGGCACCGCGGTGATGTCAACCTTTGGCACGCGCTCTCTCCTGTCACAGATGATGAGGCGTCCAGCATATCTTTTTTTGTGTGCTACGCTGTCATGAACACAACAGGGGTCGGGTTCGCCATGAGCTCCGCCGACGTCATCGCCAACGCCGAAAAGACTCCAACCCAGGATGCGCGCAGCGGGCGACTGCACCGGCAGCTCTCCTCCTTCGGCGTGCTGCTACTGACTCTTTCCTGTCTTTCACCGGTGTTCTCCATCTATGGACCGGGCTCGGATGTCCTGCAGCACGCCGGGACGGGCGCGGCCGACCTGTTCCTTATCGGACTTGCGGCAGCTGCGGTCTGGGCGCTCGTCTACGCCGAACTGGGCTCCGCGTATCCGTATGCGGGAGGCGACTACGTCGGCGTCGGCTCCATACTGGGTCCCTGGGCGGGTTTCGCGAGCCTCGTGATCTGGGGTGTGACTGCGCTGCCTGCAACCGCTCTACTTGCCAAAGTCATTGCCACCTATCTCGGCCAGATCGTGCCGCTCGTATCTCCCACCATGACGACGTTCGGCTGTCTGGGTGCCGCGGTCGCCATTGCGCTGCTGGCTGTGCGCACGAGCACGATAGTCACGGGATTATTTCTTGCCATCGAGACGCTGGCGGTGCTGGCACTGATCATAGGTGGCCTGTGGCACCCCGTTCAGCCGCTCTTGCATGTAATAACACATATTCAGGCGCGCACGTCGACTGGGGCGTGGGGGCCGGTAGCCCCCGCAGTCATGGCCCTGGGTGCGGTGACTGCCGCCTACGCCACGGTGGGCGGGAATCAGGCGATCGCCTTCGGAGAGGAGCTGACCGAGCCGCACCGCCACATGGGTCGTGTGATCCTCACTGCATGTCTGATCGGCGCAATCGCAACAGCGCTGCCTGTTGTCGCAGTGGTTCTGAGTACGCAGGAACCAAGGCGCGTCTTCAGCAGCGCCGCGCCTTTTACCGAATTCATGACTTCGCTGGCGGGACGGAACGCCGGCCTCGCTTTGAGTGCGAGTGTCGCTGCGGCAATCTTCAACGCGCTGATCGCACAGGTGATGTTCTGCGCGCGGCTGTTCTTCAGCTTTGGCCGCGATCGGGTGTTTCCCTTCAAGGTCAGCAGCGCGCTCGCGCGAGTGCACGGCCGTTCAGGAGCTCCTCGGGTGGCGACGGTAGCTGTCGGCATCGGCTCCGGCGCGTGCTGTCTGCTTGACTCGCACGTGCTGCTGGTGTTCATCTCAGGACTCGTGGTCTACAGCCTGGCTCTCGTCAGCGTCGCAGTGCTCGTCGGCCGTCTGCGCGGATTGACAGGTCAGGCGGCGCATTGGCGCTCACCATGTTTTCCCCTCGCGCCGATTCTCGGTCTGGGCCTCACTCTTGTGTTTGCAGTCGCGGATCTGCTCGATGCCGAGGTGGGCCGACCCAGCTTACTGTTGATGGGAGCGCTCATCGTCGCAGCCTTGCTGTGGCACCGCTTCGTCCTGAGCAAGCGGCCCGGTGGTTGGGCGCCCCGACTGCCGGACCGTGATTGAACGCGGCTTGAAGTAATATCCTTGCATGGCCGGTAGTCAGGACTTCGAGACCGATGCGCGCAATGAGGCGCTGCTGATCCTCCTCGATGGGGAGCTCGTCCCCGCACAGGAAGCGAGGGTGTCGGTGTTCGATGCGGGCTTCGGAATGGGCGATGGCATCTGGGAAGGGCTGCGCCTGCATCGCGGCAGTCTTCTTTTTCTGGAGGAGCACCTGGAGCGTCTGTGGGCTGGCGCTGCTGCGATTCGTCTGGATGTTGGACTGACACCGGCAGCGTTAGTAGCTGATCTGATGCGCTTATTGCGCGCCAACGACATGAAGGACGGCGTGCACGTGCGACTCATGGTGACACGTGGACGTAAGCGGACCATCAATCAGGATCCGAGGACGAGCCTGGGACGTGCTACCGTCGTCGCGACGGCCGAGTATAAGCAGCGCTCGGGTGGTCTCGCCCGCGGGCTCGCGCTGGCAACGGTGTCGATCCGCACCTCGCCTCCGGAGATGTTCGACATGCGACTCAACTCGCACAGTCGGCTCAACTTGATCCGCGCCTTGCTCGAGGCCATCGAGGCGGGCGCTGACGAGGCGCTGATGCTCGACCCACACGGCCACATTGCCAGTTGCAACGCTACCAACCTGTTCTGGGTGAAAGCAGGTGACATCTACACCTCCCGAGAGCAGTACTGCTTCAATGGAATTACGCGCGCCAACGTCATCAGTGCATGCCTTGCTGGCGCAGCAACTCTGCAACAGGGGGGGTTCCCGCTCGAGGACCTGCGCGCTGCGGACGAGGTGTTCGTGACCGGCACGATGGGTGGGATCACGCCGGTTCGGTCGCTGGACGGGCAGGCATTCCCGGCCGTTAACGGGCCGGTGACCCGGCGGATAGCCGCGGCCTACGAGGAGATGAAAGACCGCTACGCCCGCGAGCATCGCCTGTTGTGACGTTGCGCATCGCAATGTGGTCCGGGCCGCGCAACATTTCGACGGCGATGATGCGCGCCTTTGAGAATCGACCGGACACGGCGGTCAGCGATGAACCCTTCTACGGCGCCTATCTGGCAGCGACCGGCCTGGAGCATCCGATGCGCGCCGAGATTCTCGCCTCCATGCCCACCGACTGGCAGGCGGTGGCTGATGCGTTGGTGAGGGGCGCCCCGCACGGCAAGCCCGTCTGGTACCAGAAGCACATGTGCCATCACATGCTGTATGACTTCGGCCTCGACTGGATGGATCACTGCACCAACGTCTTTCTCATCCGCGCACCGGAGAAGGTGCTGGCCTCCTATCGCCTCAAGCGCTCTGAAGTGACTCCCGAGGATATCGGCTTCGTTCGCCAGGAGGAGTTGTTCGACCGGGTCGCGGAGCGCACCGGCGCTGCGCCGCCGGTCATCGAGGCTGCGGACGTGCTGTCTGATCCGGCCGCGATGCTTCAGGCGCTCTGCCGTGCCGTGAGAATCGATTTTTCGCAGTCGATGTTGAGTTGGCCGGCCGGTCGTCGGGTGAGCGATGGAGTCTGGGCTCCTGCGTGGTACGAGGCGGTCGAGCGTTCTACCGGCTTCGCAATGGCCGCGGAATCGGAGGCGCCACCCCTGCCTTCAGACTTACAGGCGATCGCCGATGCGGTACGCCCGAGTTACGAGCGTTTGTTTCGACATAGACTCAAAGCGTACTAGCACTGCAGAAGTTAGTCATCTTCAGCGAAGGGCACCTGTAGCTCAGTGCGGTATGCCGCGCTCGTGGAAACGATGAAGTGCCTGGGCAGCTTGTACCCGCGCTGATCAGCACCAAAGCGAAGATATGTTTCTCGCAGCGGTCCACTGGTGCGAACGCCGCTGGTCCGCATCCATTGCCTGATCGTCTGATAGGCCGCCGCCGCTCCTTTGTAGCTGCCGGAAAATCCCAGGCATGCGGCCCGCCGCATCCCCTCGACGGTTCGACCGCCGACTGCTGTCATTGACGCCGTATGAACGGGTACGCAGACTTCCACATCCGCATATGTGTCGCGATAGCTCTCGTCATGCAGCAGGAGAAACGGTGGACGCGCGGAGCGTGCGTGCTGGCGCGCGACGGTGCGTTCAGCAGCTTCGAACATCTTGTAGACAGCTGGCTCAGCTACGCGAACCCGATCACGCAGTGTGTATGCCGCAATTGAGGGGATAGTCCGCTCTCGCAGAGCGTCACCTCCGAACGACGCGTTCGCACTCGTGAGCTCCTCAATCCAATGATCGAGGTGTCGCAGACGCTGACGATCGCTCCTCAGTCGACAGACAATAAACTCACGCAAACCATCGAGGATTGCCGCACGGCTGTCTGAGTCATCGCAGGCCTGTACCCAGGTTCGCAGGTCCGACACGCTGCAGCCGAGTGCACGCAACAGCCGTAGTTCCTGCAGCGCCGCCAGCTGACCCAGCTCGTAGTATCGATAGCCGGAACGCGCATCGACGTACGCGGGTCGAAACACGCCCGCGCGATCGTAAAAGCGCAGTGTCTTGATGCTCACTGCAGCGTGGGAGGCGAAGGCACTGATTTTCAGCGCAGCCATCGGCCGACCTATGATGGACAGCTTGAGTCTGCCCTTGGGGCAGGGCTCAGTATGCCGCTTTTGGGGAGAATTCGACATGCGCGGGCTGCTGCGATGGACGGTTACTGCAATCTTGTTCGTCGGTCTCACCGCCCCGGCATTGACGGCCGAGAAGCTTTCGCTGCCTCGTAAGGCCGGCCCGGACAAAAATGAGTCATACCCAGGATTGACGGTCCTCTACGATGCCATCCGCGACGCTAACGGCCACCTGCTGCGGGTCATTGCCACGCATCCGGAGGATTCAAACCATCGGGCCGCGCGATATCCCGTTGTGTTCGTCGTCGGATGGCTGAGCTGCGACACGGTAGAAGCGCCGCCCGGCACGATGGATGGAACTCAGCGCATGCTGCAGTCGGTGGTCCAGGTGCCGGGGTTCGCAACCGTGCGACTCGAGAAGCCAGGGGTGGGCGACTCCGAAGGTGACTGCAGTGCGACAGATTTCGTCACGGAGCTGACCGCCTACCGGCAGGCGTTTCGCCACCTGAGCGACTATCCCTTCATCGATCAGCAAAGCGTCTTCCTGTTCGGCATCAGCAACGGCGGCGGCTTTGCGCCGTTGGTTGCAGAAGGTTTCCCGCTCAAGGGCTATGTGGTTGATGGCGGCTGGATCAAAACGTGGTTCGAGCACATGCTGGAGATCGAGCGGCGGCGCCTCGCGCTCTCCGGCCATGGCCCCTCCGAGCTCAACTCGTTGATGAAGTCCGAGGAGCAGCTTTACAGCGCCTACCTGATCAAGCGCCAGGCACCCAGGGAGATCCTCGCAGCACAGCCGCAACTCAAAAGACTTTGGGAGGGCCCTGAAGGTCTGCAGTACGGGCGACCGATCGCGTACTACCAGCAGCTGCAGGATCTGGACCTGATGAGCGCCTGGTCCGCGGTGCGAGTACCCGTTCTCGCGCTACACGGCGAATACGACTGGATCATGAGTCGTGATGATTTCGAGCTGCTCGTCGATCTCGTCAATTACAACGTACCCGGTGCAGCTGAATTCACGCAGTTGAGCCACACGGGCCACACTTTCGAACACTATGCGTCACTCCAAAACGCATTCGCTGGCAAGCAGCTTCCTTTCGACGAAAGCGTAGCGCAACGCGTCGCCAGCTGGCTAACGGCGCATCGGGACTGAGTCAGACAAGAAAATTGCCCGCCGCGAGCGACGGCGATGCGTGGCCTCAGCGCTTCCAGACCGCCGATCGCTTGTGGAGGAACGCATCGATTCCTTCGGAAGCGTCTTCGTCCATCATGTTCCGCGCCATGACGTCGCTCGCATATGCATACGCAGCGCCAAGCTCCATGTATTTCTGGCGATAGAACATGGTCTTGCCATAGCGCACGGCCGCAGCGCTCTTGCCCAGGATCTCGCTGGTCTTGCGATCGACGGCCGCATCCAGCTCGCTCTCGGCAACGGCCGCATTGATGAGGCCCCAGGCAGCCGCGGTCGGTGCGTCGATGAAGCGGCCCGTCACGAGCATGTCGAAGGCCCTTTTGGATGACACGTTGCGTGAGAGCGGTACGGATGGCGTTGCGCAGAACAGGCCGACGTTGATCCCTGAGCAGGCAAAACGCGCCGTATCCGCGGCGATCGCGAGATCACAGGCTCCGACGAGCTGGCATCCCGCCGCAGTAGCAATTCCGTGCACACGGGCGATCACCGGAACCGGCAGTGCCTGGATGCTCTGCATCAACCGGCCGCAACGGTCAAACAGCGCCTTGTAGTACGCCTCGCTCGACTTGCCGTGCATCTCCGACAGGTCATGTCCCGCGCAGAACGACTTACCGGCGCCCGCAATCACTACGCAGCGGACATTCGCATCGCCAGCGATCGCATCCAGCTGCTTCTGCAGCGCATCCAGCAACGCTTCACAGAGCGCGTTGAGTTGCTGCGGGCGATTCAGTGTCAGCATCGCTACGCCGTGACGGTTTTCCCTGAGCAGAATCCCTGCGGAAGCAGCGTTATCTTTTGTGTCAGTGTTCATCTGTACCTTTCGCAAGGTTGATCCATGATCGCGGCCTGCCCGTAGAGCAAAAGACACGCCACGGGGGATTAAGCGCAGCTGGCGGGCCTGTTCCTCCAAACCGTCGCGAAAGTCAGGGTGCGCCAGACCGATGATCGCTGTTGCTCGCTCGGCGACCGACTTACCCTTGAGGTTGACCATGCCGTATTCGGTGACGACATACATTACATCCGAACGCGGGGTGGTAACTACATTGCCGGGGGTCAGATTGACCACGATGCGGCTACGTCGCTCGCCGCGCTTCTCGTAGGTGGAGGACAGGCAGATGAATGACTTGCCGTGGTTCGATGCATAGGCGCCGCGCACGAACTGCAACTGTCCACCAGTCCCGCTGATATGGCGGTGTCCGTCGGATTCCGAGGCGGCCTGTCCCTGCAGATCAATCTGGGTGGTATTGTTGATCGAGATCACGCGGTCGTTGCGCATGATGATATGCGGGGCATTGGTGTAATCGACCGGGCAGCAATGGAAGTCAGGATTCTTGTCGACGGCGGCATATAGCTGGTTCGATCCGAGCGCAAAGGTGTAAACGATCTTGCCGCGATTCAGTGTCTTGGCGGCACCATCGATGCGGCCAGCCTGATAGAGCGCGAGAATGCCGTCGGTGAGCATCTCAGTATGGACGCCCAAGCTGCGAATCCCGCTTTCCAGCAACAAAGTACACACCGCATTCGGCATCCCGCCGATGCCGATTTGCAGGCAGGAACGCTCTTCGACCTCGGCAGCGATCCGTCGCGCGACCTGGCGATCGATTTCGGTCGGCGGGGGATTCGGCAACGACGCCAGCGGCCCGTTGCCGCCGTCGATGATGTAGTCGACCTCGCTTACATGAACGCCATTCTGATGACCGTATGCGTAGGGCAGCGAGGGCGTCACTTCGACGATCACCGTCTTCGCGCGCTCGATCACCGCGCGGTGCCAGAGGTTCGCAACGCCAAAGTTGAAACAACCATCCTGGTCCATCGGACAGACTCTGATGACCGCGATATCCACCGGGTCGATGAATCTTCGATAGTAATCCGGCACCTCGCCCAGGTTCAGCGGGATGTAATGACAGCGTCCGCCATCGTGTTGGTGCCGCTCGTAACCGGAGAAATGCCAGCTGAATAGATGAAAGTGGGTCCCTTCGGGATCTGACTCGATCGTTGCGCGCGATCCCAGTGTCAGGCAGGCACGGATCTTGACGTCGGAGGGACGATCGGCGCGCGCGGCCAGTGCTTCGTCGAACTTAGTGGGCTGGCACAGCGCCACGCCATAGTCGATCCATGTGCCAGAAGTCACCAGCGCGGCGGCCTCCTGGCTGGTGATGGCTTGGGCGGGCGCACGCGCCACTCTCACTGTCATTTTGGATACCCCCGGAACCCGCTTACATTGCCAGAACTGCGGCGCGGGCGCTCGCGCCGCGAACGCACTCCAAGCGGACAGGGAAGGTCAAGGAGGCAATCCTTCGATCAGCCGCAATCAGCGAGGTCGACCAAGGCGATCGTAAGCCGTTGTTTCAGTACCGGAAAGGGACAGCCTCGAACGGTGGCCGCCGAGGTATGCCTCGGCCTGGGCCACCCGCGGCCGGTCGCAGGGTCGAGGTGCACTATTACTTCACCAACAAAGTCGCCTGCTGGATGCGATAGCAAAAGAGCGAGTCGTGCGGGTCGTTAGCTCCGTCTGGGGCATCGGTAAGCGAAACCAACGAGGTCGTGCCCATGTTGTGCGGCTTGGTGCGCCGGATTGTCAGTGCAGCGGAGGTAAATCCCTGGCTGCCTTCCCTCTGGCCACGCCGAAGCGCTCCTGGTGGCTGCAAGCTTCGCTCGATCAGGATAGTGCGCGGCGCAACACTACCTCGACACCGCAGCACTCGTAGCTGGCGGCAAGGTCTACTCGGCGATTTCATCGTAGCCGCGCCCCAGGAATTGAACGAAACAGAAGCCGTGGCCGAAGGGGTCGACCATCAATGCCAGCTTTCCCCACTTCGATGTGGAGAGGGGTGCTTCGAGCCTTCCGCCTGCTTTCAGTGCCTGTTGAACTGCTGATTCAATGTCTTCTACGACAAAGTCCAGATGGACCGGCGTCCAGTGACGATCGTACCGGCGGACTTCGCCGCTGGCGCGGGTTGGGGTGGTCCCCGCTGCCTTAACGAGCAGGTAAATGGGTGCGGAGCTGCCCAACAGCTCGACCCCACTCGTGCCGAAGCGGCGTCCGATGCTGAGGCCAAAGGCGGCCCGGTAGAAGCCAATCGCCTTCTCCAGGTCGTCCACGTCGATATTCGCCAGAAGTTGCATTTGAGCGTTCCCAACTGGTGCCCTGCACCATCAGCTTTCGGCGGTATTATCCTGGATACCCGCTTGCTGGGAGGGCAACCCCGTGAAACACATCGGCTCGCGTACCTCGGTGAGCGCCCTGGTTTGCATCGTTTTGACATCCGCGCTCGTACTGTCATCGAGCGGCTGTGCAAGTACCACCCCGACCAAGCCAACATCGAGAGCATCGCCGGCAAATCCACGTATCACCATTTTATACGACGCATTCGGCCAGAAGGCCGCCATGAAGAAGGACTGGGGGTTTGCGGCCCTCGTCGAAGTCAACGGCAAGCGCATCCTGTTCGACACGGGCGATAACCCGGACGTCTTCGCGCAGAACGTCAAGGCAGCCGGTGTCGATCTGGGCCGGCTCGATTTTGCGGTCATCTCGCATCGCCATGGTGACCACATGGGCGGGCTGACGTATCTGTTGAAGGTGAATCCCAAGGTCAGGATCTACGCGCCGAAGGAGGGCTTTGGCGTATTTGGCTCTTCGCTGCCGAGCAGCTTCTATCGCAAGGCAGATGAGCTGCCGCCCGAAACGCGCTACTTCGACGGCAATCCGCCGGCCGTGATGAAGTTTGGCAATGCCTGGCCTTCTGCAAATTTCGAGCTGGTTGACAAAACCATCGAGGTTGCTCCCGGAGTGACGCTCATCGCGCTGGTGTCCGACGCAGCCGGCACCAAAGAGCTGAAGGAGTTGTCGTTGGCCATCAATACCCCGGAGGGAATAGTGCTGGTGGTCGGATGTTCGCATCCCGGCATCGAGGCTATAGTTGCCGAGGCTGCCAGGATCAACACGCACATTCACTTCATCGCCGGTGGCCTGCATCTTGTGGTGGCGCCCGACGCAACGATCGAGAAGGTCAGGACGTCGCTAAAAGACAGCTGGAAAGTAGAATGGATTGCTCCCGGGCATTGCACCGGGGAGCCGACCTTCGCGCAGTTGAAGGAGGCATTTGGCGAGCGCTATCTGTATGCGGGACTGGGGACAGTGCTGGAGGTCGGTGCTAGCCCACACGCCCTGGCATCGGGTGCCGTCACGATGGCGACGTCCATCATGGCGGAAACTGATCACTGATCTGGCGCAACGCGCTGAGGGTCACGGCGCGAGGAGAGATACCTGTGCGCGAGTCTGTGACGGCAGCTCGCCGAACATCTGCCGGTAGTACTGCGAAAACCGGCTCCAGTGCCAGACTCCGTGCCGTGCTGCAATGGCGCCAATCGACAGACCGCTGCACCCCGGTGAGGCGAGATCGCGCCGGATGCGATTGAGCTGCAGCAGGCGCACGTAGCTGCTCGGACCGCTGCCGATGACGGAATGAAAGGCGCTCTCGAGCGAGCGCCGGCTGACGCCCAGATGCTTGCAGAGTACTACGATGGAAATGCCGTCCTCGAGCTGATGATGAATATAGTCGCGCGCACGCCGGAACACGCGCACGGCGCGTTCGTTGCCGCCGTGTCGGTTTGGAATCTCGCCATCACTGCCCGGACCGGCGCTCATCTGCCACAGCACATCGGCGATCGACGAGCTGAAACTGTGTACCGCTGCCGGATATTCCCTCGGTGAGCAGAGCGAGTGGAACGTGGCCAGACCCGTCTGCACCAAATCGCGCAGATGACCGCAGCGGGCGGGATCATGCCGGACCCCGGTGATGAGCCGGCCGAACGAATCATCCGGAAATAATTCCGCGGAGATGTCCATACAATAAATGCGGACTCCCTCCGCCATGCGCCCCTCGACACAGCGCTTTGCCGGACTGAGCACCACGTGCTCCTGGGAAAACTCCGTCGCGTTCAGTGCACAGGGCGGGGAGGTGTCCGCCAGGAAGCAGGCGCCGAATCGGCCCGGCGGTGTAGCCGCAGTGGCCGCCAGCTCCCGGTTGGCCATCTCCAGGTTGATGATCAGGGCCCCCAGGTCGTAGCTCCGAAACCGCCCCTCGAACCGCCCGGGACTGAGTTGCTGGTATTGCTGGTCGTAACCGTGGTACTGCGCAGCCTGCGCGTCGATGTCCTCGAAGCAACCTTCCGAAACCCACGCTACCGTGGCCGCTGCGCTCTGATTCATCGTACTCCGCCGCAAATTCTGCGTTTGCGCAAAGTGGATAACGGTTCTTTGCAGCGCGCGGTATTTTTCATTGCAACGGTACTACAGCTGTGGATCTGATGTTAACCCAACCCGAAGCGCGTGGCGCGAACCTGCTGGCGGCCTGCGTCGCGCTCGCATGCCTCTGGTCCATTCCCGCGCCCGCGCAGCAGGCGCGCGTGGATTCGGGCTCGCAGCTGGAAGAGGTGACGGTGACCGCCACCAAGCGCACCTCTACCGTACAGGAAACGCCGATCAGCATCACCGCACTGACGGGGGAGGATATCCAGGAGCGCGGCCTGCCGGATTTCGCAGCGATCGTCCAGTCCGTGCCAGGTGTCTCCATGCGCACGAGCGGCCCGGGGCAAACAGAGATCGAGATGCGCGGCATGACTTCGGCGGGCGGCAACTCTTCCACGGTGGGGTTCTATCTGGACGACATTCCGCTCACCGCACCCGCCAACGCGCAGAACGGCAAGGTCGTCATCGATCCGGATCTCTACGACCTGAACCGTGTCGAGGTACTGCGCGGTCCGCAGGGCACTCTGTACGGATCCGGCTCCATGGGCGGCACGGTCAAGCTGGTGCCTAATGCGCCGGATCTGAAGAAATTTGCGGCATCCGCGGAGCTGATGCCTTCTTATACCGATGGCGGCGGTTTCAACCACGGCGAAAACGCCATGATCAATGTGCCATTGGGTGGTAATACGGCCGCCCTGCGCCTGGTGGGTACCGAGTCCCATGACAGCGGATGGATCGACCGGATCGTCATCGCGGACCCGCAGTTTCCGCTGGAAACCAACAATTTGACCCGGCGCGGCGCTGTCGCCGCCGCCCCCATCGGGCAGCGTTTCGGTGGCGTGAATGACGCCGAGCGCGTCGCGGCGCGCGCAAGTCTGCTGTGGAAGCCGACCGATGCCCTGTCGGTGAATCCTTTCTTCATGTACCAGCACATCACCATGGGTGGCCTGAGTCAGATCGACAGCGATCCGGGTACCGATGCGCACTACCAGCCGTTTGATACCCCTGAGCGCTACGCAGACCGGATCTCGATCGGCAGTCTCAATCTGCAGTACGACTTCGACTGGTTCAACATCACCTCCACGACCTCGCGATGGGTGCGACACACCACGCTGCATCAGGACGGTACGGAGGAGATTCAGTGGGCCCTGTCAACGCCTGCTGCCATCCTGCCGTTCTACGTCTCGCAGGGCGGCATCGGCGCGACCGCACCGACTCCGGTGGAGAATGACAGCTCCAGCCAGACGAGCGAGGAGATTCGCATCACCTCCGCGGGCGACACGGATTTCAAGTGGCTCGCCGGCTACTTCTATCAGAAATTTCAGAGCTGCTATTGCGAGCAGGTGTTGCTTCCGGGCGCGGCAGCCGTATTCGGAACCGGCAATGGCTTCACCCAGGAACAGACGACGCACATCGATCAGAGTTCGTTTTTTGCCGAACTGTCGTACCGGCTGACGCATCAGCTGACCGCCACTGCCGGATTGCGCCGCTATTCGTACCGGTCGCGGGTGGAGACGGCCGTGTCGGGCTTCCTGAGCTCCACCGGTTCGGACACCATTGCGACCTCGACCGCACCTGAAAGCAACAGCGGCATCAATCCGAAATTCGACCTGTCGTACCAGGTCAACAAGGATTTGCTGGTGTACCTCACGGCGGCGAAGGGCTTCCGGCCGGGTGGTGGCAATCAGCCCATCCCGACCGCCGGTACGCTCGGTGACATTTGCGAGGCGGATCTGCAGGCCAACCATGGCACGACGGCCTTTGTGCCGGCGCCGCTGCAGTTCGGACCCGACACGGTCTGGAGTTACGAATTCGGCGAGAAGCTCAGGACCTTCGACGGCCGCGTGACTCTCAACGGTGCGCTGTATTTCGAGCGCTGGGGCGGCACGCAGCAGAACGTGCCGCTGCCCTGCGGCTACCCCTACACGGCGAACGCGGGGGTGGCGCACATCTACGGCGCGGAAGTGGAACTCAACGCGCTGCTGCTGACCGGGCTCACCTTTTCGGCGAGCGGCGGCTATACGCACGCGACCTTCGCCATCGGCAGCCTGGAAGCGGGTATCTCGGAAGGCACGCGGGTACAGGACATCCCCGAACATACCCTCAGCACGAGTCTCGTCTACAAGCGTCCCGTGCTGGCTGATCTGATGCTCACCGCACATCTGGAAAACAACTATGTGGGCCGGCGTACCGATGTGACGTACGCCGTGAATAACCTGCCATCCTATGATCTGACCAACGTGCGGCTGGGAGTCGAGACAGATCGCTGGTCAGCCCTGTTATTCGCGAGGAATGTCTTCAATCAGCGGGCGGTGCTGACCAATGCGTTTCAGATCAACCTGAACATTCCCACCTTCAATCGCGAGGTGCTCAGCCAACCTGTGACCTTTGGACTCGATCTGCTATATCACTTTTAACACCGGCGGTTCTAAAGTCCCGGCGGCTTTAAAGTTCTGCTGCGGATCGGTCTCGGAGCACTCGACATTGGGTAAGACAGCACTGGTTCTGGCCTCGTGCCTCGCACTCGGTAGCTGCTCGCCATCGCCGCAGGGGTCGACGGGGGCGGAAGCGAGCGGACGGATGGACGCACCACCAGCGGCTGCGAGTCAAGCTGCTGCCCAGATCGATGCGACTCGTCTGGCGCATGCCGAGCAGGAGCCCGATCAGTGGCTCACCCCGGGGAGGGATGCAGGTGGCACCTACTATTCGCCGCTGGACAGCATCAACGCTGACAACGTCTTGCGACTCGGCTTCGCGTGGGATTACGACCTGGGGACTCGGCGCGGCCTCGAGGCGACAGCGGTCGTGGTCGATGGGGTCCTCTACGCGGCCGGCAATTGGGGTCGGGTCTACGCACTGGATGCCCGGACGGGTCGAGCCTTGTGGAGCTACGATCCCGAGGTTGAAGGTCAGTGGGGACGCTACGCCTGCTGCGATGTGGTCAACCGCGGGCTCGCCGTGTGGCAAGGGCGCGTCTACGTGGCAAGTGTGGACGGCTACCTGCATGCGATCGATGCACACACGGGTCAACGCGTTTGGCGCGTGGACACGCTCCCCGATCGCAAAGCCGACAGTTTCAAGTACTTCATCACCGGAGCTCCTTTACTGGCGGGCGATCTCATCGTCATCGGTAACGGCGGCTCCGACTTCAAGGGAGCGCGCGGTTCGGTGGCGGCGTACTCGCTCGCGACGGGTGAGTTCCGCTGGCGGTTTTATACCGTGCCACGCGATCCCAGACTCGGCACCCAGGATCAGCCACATCTGCAAGCCGCGGTGAAGACCTGGTCGCCGCAATACGACTGGAGCAATGGTGGTGGCGGGACGGCCTGGGATGGATTGGCCTACGATCCCGCCCAGAAACTGGTTTACCTGGGCACCGCCAACGCATCCCCATACCATGGGCAGCATGATGCGACCAACCGTGGCGATGAGTTGTATGTCGCATCCATCATTGCGGTGCATGCCGACAGCGGACAGATGGCATGGTATTACCAGGAAATCCCCGGCGAAGGCTGGGATTACGATACCACCAACAAACTGATCCTCACGGATCTGAACGTCGCGGGCAAATCCCGCCCGGTCATCATGCAGGCGAGCAAGGATGGCTATCTCTATGTGCTCGATCGCATCACCGGTGAATTCCTTTCGGGCAAACCCTTCGCACATGTCACGTGGACTCGTGGTCTTGATCCGCAGACACATCGTCCCATCGCCAACCCCGCCGCAGACTGGGGCAGGCAGCCAACACTGATCTACCCGGCGGCCGTTGGCGCGCATGGCTGGCAGCCGATGTCGTACAACCCCAAGACAGGGCTGCTCTACATTCCAGTGATCGACGCGCCGATGGTCTACGTGGATACCTCAAAGCGCCGCGCAGGGCTCATAGAGGGTAACTTCGATCTGGCATTTTTCTTTCCGGAAGACTATGCACCCCGGGATCTCGAGAGCCTGCTCGGCAAGCTTCCCTCGCTGCAAGCTTTATCCCCCGGTGGCAAGCTGCCGCAATCGCGCGGATTCATCCGCGCCGTAGAGCCGCTGACCGGTAAGCTTCGCTGGGAGCAGCCGACGCACAGCCTGTGGGATGGCGGGATTCTCAGCACCGGAGGCAATCTGGTTTTCCGGGGAGATTCGGCCGGGTTTCTGAATGTCTACCGTGCGGACGACGGCAAGCTGCTCAAACGGATCGAAGTGGGCTCCTCGATCATGGCGGCGCCAATGACTTACAGGATCGATGGCGTGCAGTATGTTTCCGTGATGGCCGGGTATGGCGGCGGAGTTTTGTTTCTGCCCTTTCCGCAGTCGAGTGCCGCACATCGCTATGGCAACGAAGGGCGCATCATCACTTTAAAGCTCGATGGTCCGGCGCCACCGCTGCCGGCGTTGGTTAAGGATGACCCGGTCGAGGCGCCGCCTCCACGCTTGGGCGATGCTGCAAGCGTTGCACGCGGCGAGGTTCTCTACAGCCGCTACTGCTCCAGGTGTCATTCGTTCGGGCGGGGTTTGTTGCCCGATCTGCGCAACCTTCCTGAGGGAATTCATTCGATCTTCGCGGACATCGTGCTGCGGGGGGTCCTGCAGGCGAAGGGAATGGCGCGTTGGGATGACGTCCTGTCAGCGGATGATGTCACAGCGATCCACGCGTACCTGATCGACCAGCAATACCAATTGCAGACTGCAGGCCGCTCGGCAGCTTCGGCCAGCTCTGCGAGCCGGAATTCCGCAATCCGGACTCCAGGCGTTGCGCCGGAGCGGAAGCATTCCTGGGAGTTGTACTTCAATCAGGGCAATGCCGAGGGGGTGGTCCAGCTCTATGCACCGGATGCAGAGTTGGTGATGCCCGGTGCCGCACCGGCGCATGGTCGCGAGGCCATCCGCGGCGTCGTCCAGCAAATGATCGATTCTGGCGCGAGAGTGAAGATCGGCAGCGCGCAGAACATCGGGGCAGGGGATCTGGCGTATGTCTACGGTCCCTACACCGTCTTCGACAAGCCTGCGGGCCGCGCCATTGAATCCGGTAAGTATCTCGAGATCTGGCGACGCCGCAATGGCGCGTGGCTGATCGACCTGGATGTGAACGTCGCGGCCCCCCCGGCCACGACTGCAGGCGCGGCTCCGGCCTCACCGCAGCACTGACGGCGGTTCTCCCTTAAGCAGCACCGCGCCGGCGGGCCTTGCGGCGTCCGGCCATTTGTACACCACGCCGCCGCGCATGACGAACACCACCCGCCGCACGGCTGTCAGATCCTTCAGCGGGTCACCATCGAGCGCGATGACATCCGCCTGGAAGCCCGGGGCCAGGGCACCGATGCGATCCTCCATACCGAGGGCCGCCGCGGCGACAGCATTCGCGGAGACCGACGCTGCCATCGGTGATTGACCGCAGTGCTCCACGCGACCGATGAATTCCTCCGCATTGTGGCCATGGGCACCCGTGGTGGCGTCATTGATTCAATTCCTTTCATTGCTGCGAGCAGGCAGCCGAGTACGAAATTGACCCGCTCCCTCGCGACGCCGAGAATGGCCGAAAGCGCAACGCGTCGCCTGCGGGGTAGCTTGGCCCAGAGTCGTAAAACGCAGAAGAGTCGTAAAGCACAGATCCTGGTGGTCGCCGGGCGCGAGGTGACGATCTCCAACCCCGACAAGTTGCTATTTCCCCAGGCGAAGCACACCAAGCTGGATCTCGCGCAGTACTACGTCGCTGTGGCGGAGGGCGCACTCCGCGGCGCCGGCGGCCGGCCCAACATGCTGGTGCGCTACCCGGATGGAGTCGATGCCGAGCACTTCTACCAGAAGCGCGCGCCCAAGAGTCGCCCGCCGTGGATCGAGGTCGTCGAGCTCAGCTTCCCCTCCGGTCGGATCGCAGAAGAAGTGGTGCCGCGGGATGCCGCAGCGCTCGTGTGGCTTGCGAACCTCGCCTGTCTGGAGCTGCATCCTCATCCGGTCCGGGCGGAGGATCTGGAGCATCCCGACGAGCTGCGCATCGACCTTGATCCCGTGCCGGGAATTACCTGGAAGCAGATCCAGGAGGTTACCGGGGTCGTGCGCGCGGTCCTGGAGGACTTCAAGCTCGTGGGTTGGCCCAAGACCTCCGGTTCACGGGGGATGCACATCTACGTGCGCCTCGAGCAGCGCTGGGGCTTCGCCGATGTGCGTCGCGCGGCGTTGGCGCTCGCGCGCGAAGTTGAGCAGCGGGCGCCGCAACTTGCGACCAGCAAGTGGTGGAAGGAGGAACGCCAGGGCGTGTTCGTTGACTATAACCAAAATGCGAAGGATCGCACCGTGGCTGCGGCGTACTCGGTACGGCCAACCCCGGATGCACGCGTTTCGACGCCGCTGACGTGGGAGGAAGTCCGCGAATGTGAGCCGGGGGACTTTACGCTCGTGTCTGTGCCGAAGCGCTTCCAGAGGCGCGGCGATGTCCATGCAGGAATTGACCGATACCCCGGCTCACTCGAGGGTCTGCTCGAGCTGTTCGAGCGTCAGGGCCTTGGCGATGCGCCCTGGCCGCCGCACTACCGCAGGCAAGCGGCAGAGCCTCCCCGGGTGCGACCCTCCAAACGCAAGTATCCGCTGGTGGAGATCGGCCGCGCGCGCCGCAAGCAGGACGCGCTCGCGGGACTGGAGCGTTGGAAAGCACGCCATCCGCAGGCGACTCCCCACCTACAGCCAGCAGATGTACTGGTCGATGCCATGCGAGGGCGCTACAGCACCTGGACCCGCATCCGTATCAATCTGCAGCACGTGCCCGAGAAGCTGCGTCCCGCTCAGGAACCACTCGATCCGGATGAGAAGATGCGCTCCAGCTCATAGGGCTGGGTGATTTCGAGTTGCTCGTAGCGGCAATCCTGCGGTCGCTTATCCGGTCGCCAGCGCTGAAAAAACGTGGCATGACGGAAGCGGTCGCCCTGCATGTGGTCGTACTTCACCTCGCAGACGCGTTCGATCCTGAGCGGTTCCCATGACAGGTCCTTGCCTGTACTCCAGCGGCTCTGTGCTCCGGGCATGCGACTTGATTCGGCCGCCGCGCCAGCCCATTCCTGCCAGGGGTGGCTCGTGATGGCGTCCGTGCGCAGCGGTTCGAGCTCCTTCACCAGCTGTCGGCGGACCGCCATCGTGAAGGATGAGGTGACGCCCACATGCTGCAGCACGCCGCGGTCGTCATACAGCCCCAGAAGGAGCGAGCCGACCGCATCCTTGCCGCTCTGGTGCCAGCGGAAACCGGCGACCACACAGTCCGCTGTGCGAGCGTGCTTCACTTTGATCATCGCACGCTTGCCGGCCCGATAGGTGCCTGAGGCGAGCTTGGCGATCACCCCGTCGAGGCCGGCGCCTTCGAAGCGCGCGAGCCAATCCAGTGCCAGCGAGCGATCACGCGTCACCGGCGTGACGTACACCGGCGGCTTTACTTTACCGAGCAGCTTCTCGAGCGCAGCGCGCCGCGTGCCTTGGGGTGCAGCCATCAGATTGTCTGGTCCGGCTGCGAGCAGGTCGAAGGCGACGAACGCGGAGGGGGTTTCTCTCGCGAGCTTCTCGACACGCGACGCCGCGGGATGCAATCGCAGTTGCAGTGCATCGAAATCCAGCCCGCGCGCTGTCGCGATGACGATCTCGCCATCGACCACGCAGTTCTTCGGCAGTCGCTGCAGGAGCGTTGCGTGCAACTCGGGAAAGTAGCGATCGAGGGGTCTGGCATCGCGGCTCTGGATGTAGACGTCGCTCGCGCCGCGGAACACGATGGCCCGGAAGCCATCCCACTTCGGCTCGTAAAAATAATCCCCGACAGGCAGTGCATCCGCGAGCTTGGCCAGCATCGGCTCCACGGGTGCTTGCACGGCGAGTTCGCAAGCGCTGCGTTTCTTTGCTGCCATGCGTATCTCGCGGCTACACGAGCTCGGCTGCTCGCTCGCCTGCCTTCTTGCCGTATTCGAGTGCTGAGCCCCAATGCTGGGCGCCATTGAGTTCCGAGTGTCCGATGGCGATGCGGCCGTAGCCGGCGCGCACGCGCTCGAGCGGACTCGGCTTGCCATCCTGGCCGTAATGAAAGCCAGGCGGCTCGATCAGGCGCGCGTGCCCCCAGCGATTGAGGATGATTGCGGCAATGTCGCGTTCGGGCCTGAAGCCGGTGCCGGCAAACAGTCGCAACATCTGTTTGCGCACCTTGATCTCGAGATCCCGGTAGGGGCTCGTGAGGAGTCGCGCCCTGGACACGGCGCCCTGTTGGGCTGCCGGCAGTCCGGGGACCGGCAGGCCCATGTAGAAGGACAGTACCACCGGCCGATCGGGGTGCAAGCGGGGACGGTAGCCATCGCAGAGCATATTCCGGCGCAGGTTGCAGCAATAACCGAACCCATCCTCCCGATCGAGCCAGCGCGCGGCCGTGATATCGAGGTCATACAGGAAGCGCCACTGTCGCAGGGCGACATTCACGATCAGCGCGGGCGCGTAGGCGAACTGATCGTAGGCGGCGCGCAGATCGGCGGGCATGTCCGCGAGGATGTGCTTGTTGATCCAGCCGCCGCTCGCCATCACGACTGCGCGCGCCTGGGCGCGGTAGAGATGGCCACCCTGTTCGTAGGTCACCTGCACGGACGCAGCGCCCAGGTCGCCACCCTGATGCTCGATGCGCAGTGCCGTAGCGTTCAGACGAATGCGCATCGCGTTGGATTCGCGATCGAGCTCCGCAAAGCGCACCGGACCAAGCTGCAGACTGCCGAAATCGCCGCCGGGAAGCGCCGCGGGCAACAGCCCGTGCAACAGCGCGCGCGGAAACACCGAGTTGCCGCCGGGAAAGGACAGCGCCAGTGGCCGGTCGGCCGGCTCGACCAGTTGCCGACCGAGGCGCGCGCAGGCGGCGTCGGCACTGACGCCGCTCAGTAGCCCGACGATCGGCTCGACGAAGCGTGTCACCGTGGGATCGTAGCCGCGGACACCTTCGAGATATTCCTTGTAGGTCAGCGTATCCAGATAGCGGTTCTCGGCTTCGCTGATCGGGCCATTGTTGGCGCGCCAGCGCAGCAGATCACGGCGCTGGACCGCGGAGAA
Source organism: uncultured Pseudomonadota bacterium (assembly GCA_963839055.1). Lineage (GTDB taxonomy): Bacteria > Pseudomonadota > Gammaproteobacteria > Steroidobacterales > Steroidobacteraceae > 13-2-20CM-66-19. Next base: position 74,718 of record CAWITP010000002.1, read on the forward strand.
CGGCGTGCGCTGCAGCTGGTCCTGCCAGATGTTGCGTACCCAGAGCGGCGCGCTTGCGCCACTGTGCTCATCGAAGTAGTAGCCCACATCGATCTGCGCCTCCTGGAAGCCATCCATGTTGGAGTAGTTATCCGGGGAGAAGCGCAGCGGCTTGAGTGCAGCGTCCCAATCCTGAAAGGTGAATTCGCGGGGCAGGGAAAATTCGGTGAAGAATGCATCGGCAAGCGAGTCGCTGCCGGCGGCGGGTACCGCAAAGTCATTCGATCCCTGAGGACCCAACAGCCGCTCGCCTGCGACGCGAAACTCATTCTGGCGCGCCTCACCGCCCAGCATCGCGTGATTCTCGAGCAGCAGCACGCGTCGCCCGGCGCCAGCGAGTTTCCTGAAATAATAAGCCGCACTGAGGCCTGCAATACCGCCACCGACGACGATCAGGTCGAACGCTCCGGCGGGCCGGGCAGCTGCCAGTGCGGCTGCGTCATACACCCCGTCGCGGATCCGGTGCGCCGCCTGCACCACGGGCCATGTGTTGCCGTTGGCGCGCGCGTAATCACCAACCCCGCCGTAGCCGGTGAACACATCCGCTTCGGACTTGCCGCAGGCCGGCGTGTGCAACAGTGTCGCACCCGAGCCCACGAGGGTGCCGTTGATGAAATCGCGCCGCGTGATGCGCGCAGCCAGACCCAATGGGCGCTCTTCGGACTTCTCCAATGCGGCAAATCCCCCCAGCGGGACCGTCGGTGATGCGTAAGGGTTGATTATAGGGGTCGGGTTTTCAGCCGTCGTGCTTCGCCTGGAAGCGGCGCGCTTTCATGCGATTGCCGCAAAGCTTCATATCGCACCAGCGGCGGCGATGGTTCTTGCTGGTATCCAGGAACAGCCAGCGACAGGTGGGGCTGTGGCAGGCGTGAACCTGTGCTATGGCATCGGTTGTCAACAGCCGCTCGGTGGCTCGCGCCAGCATCCACACAGGCAGGCGCAGGTCCGCTTCGGTTTCCGCGAAGCCCCACTCGACTCTCGGCTGCGCGGCCCCGTGCTCTCTCCAGTACAACTGCTGATGAGCTGCGGCCTCGAGGAAGAAAGGCTCGAGCGCGGGCAAGGCTTCCTCGCCGTTGGCGCGCTCGCCACCCAGGCACGCGGGCGATTCGATTGCGCCATAAAATGCGCGGGCGGCAGCCTCCCTGAGCTGCACGGCGGACTGCAATGCCGCTGCACGCACCTTCTGCTGGGCGCGCCCTTGCGCCCGTGCCATGTCGCGGCGAATGAGCCCGCTCTGCGCCACGAACCGCCACAGGTCCTCATAAGAAGCGAGCAGCTCTTTGGGACCTGCCGGACCGAAGCGATTGTCCAGGGTATTCACAAAGTCGAGCGCCACATGGCCGGCGCTCAGCGAGAACGGTTTGGTCGCAGCAGAGGGGGAACTCATAACCATCAAAAAGCATTTTACAGGTTATGAGGTCTCTGCGATATTAACCCCCTATGGATGATTCACAGGTTACTCAGGTTTCCGGGGGGTTTCGGCGAGCTGCCCTCGCGGTGAAGCAGAGGCTCGGGCTCACCGTCGTGCTGGCGTTCGCGGCAATCTATTTCCTGTGGGGCGCGACCTTTCTGGCCATCCGCGTTGCGGTGCTGCAGATTCCACCGCTGTTCACGGCTGGCTTGCGTTTCTTCATAGCGGGCGCCGTGTTGTACATCTTCGCGCGACTGCGCGGCGCAGCGCGTCCGTCACGCAGACACTGGAACAGCATGGCAGTGATGGCCGTGCTCATGTTCGTCGTGACCTATGGCGCCTTGTTCTGGGCGGAACAGTATGTGGGCTCGGGTGTGACGGCGGTGATCGAGGCGACGCTGCCCCTGATGACCCTGCTGTTCGAAGTATTCGTATTCCGGCAGCAGCCGTTTCGCTTACAGATGCTGGCGACCGTCGGGCTCGGGTTCGCAGGTGTGGTGCTGCTGCTGTGGCAGAGCGGCGGCGGAGCGCTTCCCATTCTTCCGTGCCTCGCCGTCCTCGGAGCAGCCTTGGCGTGGTCTCTGGGCACGGTGCTCACCCGCTCCATGGCGCTGCCCGAATCAAAGGCGCTTACGGCGGGCGGGGCGATGCTACTGGGCGGCGCGGTTCTGCTCGCGTTCTCGTACTTTGCCGGCGAGGTGAGTCCTCTTCCGGCCATTCCCCGCAGCGCAGCTGTTGCATTGCTGTACCTCATCGTCGGCGGATCCCTGCTGGCGTTCACCGCCTACGTGTGGCTGCTCGCGAGAATGTCGGCAACGACCGTGGCGAGCCACGCCTATGTCAATCCCATCGTAGCGGTCGCTCTCGGTTATTTCCTGGGGGGCGAGCAGTTGACCGTGCGCATGCTCACGGCATCCGCATTGATTCTGATGAGTGTCTTTCTGACTCTGCGCGCAGGTGTGCGCCAGCAGCAGACCGTCACGTTACCGCCCCGCAGGTGTCTGGCCTAGCGTCGTGAGCGCCGCGCCGGTCGTTGGGGATTCTCCACCGGCGGTGTATTCGCAAGCGGACCGATCTTCTCAATGATCGTGTCCAGCGTCGGCTGTGCGCCGCGTTCGTGCGCGTCGATGGACGCGCGCATCGCAGCGATATGCTCGGGTGTCGTGCCGCAGCAGCCACCGATGATCCGCGCACCCCCATCGATCGCCATGCGCGCATAGCTCGCCATCAGCTGCGGCGTGCCTGAATAGACTGCCTCCGTTCCTTCGAAATGAGGCACTCCGCAATTGCCCTTGGTGACGAGAGGGAACGGTGCATCGCGCATCTGCACCAGGCTGACCAGAATGTCAGGTGCGCCCACCCCGCAGTTCGCACCGATGGCGACCGGGGGAACGCTCTGCGCGGCGACGCTTGCGGCAGCAGCGCGGGGCAGCATACCCATCATGGTGCGACCCGCCGTGTCGAAGGAGTAGGTGATGACGTAGGGCAAACCAACGCTTATGGCGGCCTCGGCCGCAGCATTGGCTTCTTCGGAAGCCGACATGGTTTCGATCCAGGCCAGATCCGCCCCGCCATCACGCAGCCCCTGAAGTTGGGTTCTGAAGGAGGCCAGCGCCGCCGCCTGTGTCAGGGCCCCCATGGGCTCGAACAGTTCGCCAGTCGGCCCGACCGAGCCTGCGACCACCACCGGTCGCGCGGCTTGGTCTGCCACGGCACGCGCCAGTTCGGCGGCGCGTCTCGCCAGCTCGTAGGCCCGTTGCTGCGCGCCATGCAACTTCAGGCGATGCGCATTACAGCCGAAGGTGTTGGTCAGAATGATGTCGGCGCCAGCGGCAACGAATTGCTGGTGCAGCGCCGTGACTTGCTCAGGACGGTCGAAGTTCCAGAACTCGGGGGGGTCACCGGAGCCGAGTCCCGCCTTGAAATAGTTGGTGCCGGTGGCGCCATCGGCGAGCAGCACGTGCTTGCTGGCGAGCAGCTCAGAAAGGGTCGTACGCATCCGAACAATGATATCGCAGTGGCCCCCGCCGACCATAAGCCGCCGCAATGTGCTTATAGCCGCCAGCTATGAGCGCTCAGCTCAGCTCACAGCTTTCCTGTTGCGTCGGCACGATGTTGGGCCGGCCGCTGCGACCGGGCTCCTCGCGTTCCTTGCGGGTGAAGAATTGCAAACGCAGCTCCACACGCCGGCTGGCATCATCAGATTCCTTGGCGTCGTTGAAAGACACGCCACCCGCCAGAAACAGGTCCCGCACCTGCTGCACCTGATCGTCACTCAGCCCAAGCGCGCCGTTGCGTTTCGGATCCACCAGCAGACACATCATCCAGTAGGAGCGTTTGAGGCTCAGATACAGGTTGTAGAGGTAGGGCCCGCGCGTATCGGTGAAGCCCTCGATCACAACCTGCTTGACCCATTTGCGGCCGTCCACGCTGGCCGACGCCTGCAGGATGACCGGTACCAGTGCGGCCAGGTCACTTTGCACCTCGGGGCGCAGCCGATATTCCTGGTAACTCAACTGGCCCGCTTCACCAAAATCGATGCGATTGTCACGGCAGTCCACGTGAATGCTGGGATGATCGCTGATGCCCGACTTGATCTCGTTGCAGATATTCAGAATCTGCTGCGCGCGAGTATCTTCCGCACTGAGCTCGCGCCTGAGTTCCTGGCTCATCGCCAGGATCGTCACGGCCATTGCGACCAGACACAGCGTCATCATCGCCGTCATGAGGTCTGCGTAGGAGATCCAGAACGGCCGTTCGGCTTCCGGTTTGCGCGGCACCGGTCGGATGAGCTGCAACAGCATAGTCAGAGCGGTCCGCGGTTAGCGCGCGCGGCCAGCTGGTCGATGGCCTGGCGCAGGGAGCTGGTGGATTCACCCAGCTGCCGCTGATATGCCTTGATGTGGGATGCGAGCACGGTCTCCACATCGGCCTCGAAGTGCTCCACGCTGGCGCCGAGAACCTTGCGGGTTTCCTGCGCCAGTGCGACGAACTCGCGACTCGCCACATGCGACTGATCGATCACATCCTGCAGGCTCAGCATCAACTGTCGGCGTGCGTTCGCTTCCACGCTGGCGCTCGAGGCCACACCTTCGAAGCGGATGGCGGCATTGCTGAGCTGGTGGATGGAGTTGCCGACATTTTGGGTCGCGGTCGCCAGGTGCGAGCTGGCTTTGACCATGTCGTTCGAGACTCGCAGGTTTTGCCTCTCCAGTCCCGCGAGCTCGAGGCCGACACGCGAGAGCTGCTCCGAGGCCTGATGGACCGATGACAAAGCGGTCACGACCGAGGCCGTGCCCGTATTGAGCTTGTCGATCATCTCCGCGGAGACGCCGCCGAATCGATGCATCAGCTCGCGCATGGCCTCGTTGGAGGCAGCGTTCGAGTCCGTCAGACTCATGACTTGCCGGCGCATCTGCGCCACGGTTGCCGCGTTGCCCTCGTTAACCCGATGCAGGGCGTCATCCTGCGCGGCCGCGATGCGCGCCACCGCTTCACTGAGCTGCAAAAGCACATCTCGCGTGGCGCCCGAGATGATGTCGCGCTGTGTCCGCTGTGAATCGCTGAGCCGTTTCACTAGTTCGTGCGCGGCCGACTGGATGCTGTTGGCGGAGTCGTTGCCGCTCTTCTGCACATCTTCCAGCAGCGCCTGCATGGCGATTTCCACTTTCTGTACCGCCTGCGCCGTTTGCTGAATCAGCGCACTCAGCTCCCGTAACTGACTGCCCATGGTCTCGCGCATCTGCGCGAGAAACGCGGTCATGAGCTGCTCGAGCGCGTCTTTGATCGCCTCGGTCTGACGACCGCTCACGGCGGCTACGGAACGGGCGATGTCCGCCAGCGGCTCCTGCAGGCTCTCGCGAATGCTGCGCCCCAGATCTGCCGACATCTGCCGCGTGGCCTGCACCTGGCGCTCGGTCAGTTCGCTGAAAAGCGCACCCAGATCCGGGACCATCCTCTCCTGCAGATGCCTGAGCTGCGTCGTGTTATCGCGCGAGGCCTGCAGAATCGAGGCCAGGTACTCCTCCCCGACACCGGTGCGGAACAAGCCATCGAGGTGGGCCGCGAGCTCCAACACCCATTTCGCACACGAGGAGTACAGCCATTTCTCCGTGATGGTGACGGCGATGGCTGCGGCGATCGCGGTCCCGGAGAAGATGAAGGCATCGCGCACATGTTCGAACAATTGTCCGAGTCCGCGCTTCAGGTCCGCCGAATCGGTCAGGCTCGGATCAAAATGGATGAGTCCCTGGATGAGCCCAAAAAAAGTGCCGATGATGCCGAGGCCGGTCAGGATGCCGGGGAGATGTTTGAAGTACTCCGAGCCGATCCAGGGATCGACCACGGTGTCGAGATTGAAGAAGCTCTCTGCAGGCTGCGTGGCGCGGATGGCGGCCGCGCCAGCCGGCGCGCTTGCGGCCGCATCAGTCGCGCCTGACACAGGATCGGTGGCGGAGCCGAACGGCTGCTCGTGCAGCGACTCAGCAAATTCCCGCCACGCTCGGCTGAGCCGGGTGTTGCGGAAGATCTCATCCAGCTGCGCCCGCAGCGACTGTGGATTGCGCGAGCTGAGGGTACTGACACGGGTGACCGTCGCGATGAGTCTCGAGCGCAGCGACAGTCCCCGCGCGATGTACTGCAACAGGAAATGCAGCAGCAGCACCGCTACGATCCCGCCCAGAACATAAACGAGGGGGTTCGCCTGAAAGTATTCGGCCAGCTTTGACATGAGCGTTACGGCAGCCGCGGCGCGTTAGCGCTGCCGCGTTCGGGACAATGTACCAACGCCAGCGGGAACGTGCCTAGCGATGCCGCTGCGCGGGCGCCTCGCGGGCCTAGTCGTGGGCGCCGCGGCACAACCCTGAGACCAGGCTGCCGCGTCCTGCGCTAAGAAAGACGAAGGGGTACCACGTCGTGCTTTCTCGCGTGGTCGGTAGATCGGTCATGACGGAGAGCTCGGCGACATCGTTATTCGAGGTACCGAATAACTTCGCGCCTGTCCGGGCATCAATGGGTTGTATGAGCCGCCAAGTCCAGAGATTGGCGTTGATCGCATCCCCTGCGACCACACCGCTGCGCGTGTCGATAGTAATTGTGCCGCTGGCCGGCTTCGCGGCAGCAGACTCGATCATCCCGGAGCGCGAAAGCTTATACGCGCCGGCAATGGAACAGACGAATCCCGAGGGTAGCGCGGGCTCGGGGGTTGCAGCCTGGGAGCTGGCCGCGACCCACGACAGGGCCAATGCCGATGCAATGGATAGACGCACGTGAACAGTCCTGAGCGCGGTCGCTCTGGTGAAAGGGCAAAGCCGTCAGCATAAATCGTGCGTCGCCTGGCTAAAGCGCAGCGCGGAGCAGGCTAGTGCAGTCCGGAGCAGGCTAGTGCAATCCGGAGCAGGCTGCAGCGCTGGAAATCAGTTCGTCGCGCCGAAGCAGTGCCGCTCAAAGGCCGGGTCAAATTTTGTCGCCCAGGCGCGCGCATTGGCATTCAGCCGCGCACCATCCGCATCCGCACTCATCAGCGCCTCGTAGGCGACGAGCGTGGCTGGCGCGAAATCCAGCGGACTGATGGCATCGTCGGTGTACATCCCGCGCGCATAGGCGATGGCCTCGCTCTTCACATGGTCGTTGAAATCAGTGGCTTCGATCAGCAGCACAGTGGCGTCGATGTGTGCGGTGCGCAGCGCCGCTTCGACCTGTTCACGTGTCATGCACTCGTCTCCCGTTCGTTGCGCCTGCTGTGGCGGAAGGGGTCCTCCTTGACGGATCTGCATGAGAAGATAGTACCGACGCGCTCGCGTTGCCAGCACCCTCAAATTTAGTTGGGGGAAATCCCCCATCGCGATGAGCTGCCATGGCGCAAGCGTTCCCACACCTGCTCGCGCCCATGCCAGCGCTTGCTACATCACGGCCATCGCGACCGGATTGCCCGACATCAATAACATTGCGTTATGTGCCACCATCGCCGAATGAGGCGAGAGGGCGCGCGCCCTGGCGAGATCCCGGGATGCGGAGTTGGTGTCAGCGAGCATCCAGTGCAACACCGCCCGGTTCGAATAGGCGAGCGCCAGGGGGTCTTCCGCGTGCGTCATGCCGCCCGAAAGCCAGCTCGGTATATCAATGTCCTTGTTCCGTGCCGTCTCGATAGCCTCATCGCAGGCCACCTGCGCCGCTTGCCATTGCTTCGTCATGGTGAGCGCCACACACCGATTGGTGCTTGTCGTGAGAGCCTCCAGTTGCGGCTTGTGCTGTCGACTGCCCAATTTGGTGGCGGCGGCCGCAAAATTGCCATGCAACAGCTCCTTGCCGGCGATGCCCTCGGCATACACCTCGACGACCCAGCGCGATGACTCGGCTGTGCTTGTGGCGCCAGCGGTTGCCGCGCCTGCGGTTGCCGCGCCTGTCGTCACCAACAGGACCGCGGCGAGAGCGGTGCCAGGAAAACGGCGTGCGTCGCGATAGCGGCGTCCGTCGCCATATCGGTGTCTGCTGCCGTGTCGGTGTCCGTCGAGGTATTCGTGTCCGTTGCGATAACGCTTGTTCAGGGAACGGGATGCCACGGGTCGTCTCCTTTGCCAATCAGATGGCAGAGAAGCTAGGCATCAGCAGCTCATCAGACAAACGCAGAGAATTTCAGGGCGACTGAAGAAGGCTCACCCGTACTCTTTACGCAGCAGCGCCGCGCCGTCCGCCATCGCCTTCATCTTGCCAAATGCCACTTCACGTGGCAGGTACTTCATCCCGCAGTCGCCCGAGACGACGACGCGCTCGGGAGCAACGTGCTGCAGCGCGCGCCGCAGCCGTGCGACCACCGTCTGCGGTGTTTCTACCTGCATGTCCGACATGTCGATGGCGCCGACCATGATCTGCTTGCCGGGCAGTTCTTTGAGCACTGCGCAGTCGAGCCCCGACTGTGCGGTCTCGATCGAGATCTGCGTGCACGTGCACGCGGCGAGCTCGGTCAGAAACGAGTAGCCGCTCGGGCGCTCGTGAATGATCGCCGCGTAGCCAAAGCAGATGTGCACGACCGTGGGGCCGGTTACCTTCTCGAGCGCACGGTTGAGTGCGCGCAACCCGTACTGCCGCGCCTTTTCCGGACGCGCCTGCAGATAAGGCTCATCGATCTGCACGAAATCCGCACCCGCGGCGAACAGGTCGCGGATCTCCTCGTTCACGGCGGCGGCGTAATCCATCGCGGCCTCTTCCTCGCAGGGGTAGAAATCGTTCTGCGCCTGTTGCGTCATGGTGAAGGGGCCCGGCACCGTAATCTTGATGCGGCGGTCGGTGTTGGCCCGCAGAAAGCGCACATCCGCCACCTGCACCGGATGACGGCGCGTGATCTTGCCGGTGATGCGCGGTACGGCATTCGGATGCCCGGAGCGATCCAGCGCCTGCCCGGGATGGTCTATGTCGACTCCTGCGAGGGCCGTGGCGAAGCGGTTGGAATAGCTTTCGCGCCTCATCTCGCCATCGCTCAGGATGTCAAGGCCGGCGCGCTCCTGATCGCGTATCGCGAGCAGCGTCGCATCATCCTGCGCCTGCTGCAGGTAAGGCTCCTCGACGCGCCACAGCGACTTGAGACGGACCCGCGGCGGGAAGCGCCCGGCCAACCTGACGCGATCGATGAGCCAGTCCGGTTGCGGATAGCTTCCGACGATTGTCGTGGGAAACAACATGGTGCGACCTCCTTGGTACAAGCCTGGTGGAGCGTGCCGTCCGGTCCATTTTCCCTCTTCCGCAGCGGCCGGGCGGCGATTCTTGGTGCCAGCGCCCGCTCCCCGGGGAACACCGGAAGATGAGACACTCCATCCATGGCGATGCCGATCGACGTCGGGGCTGTGCGGGCGGTCAAGCCGTACGATGAGGCGCCCTTCGGGCTGTTCCATCTGCGGCTTGCGCTTGCGAGTACCGGCGGGGTGTTCAGTGACGGCTATGGGCTCGGCATCGTCGGGGGATCGCTCGCCCAGGCTTCTTCCGTTCTGGAACTCACCCCTGCGTGGAGCGGGCTGCTGGGCGCCGGGTCTCTCGCGGGCTTGTTTGCCGGCGCGCTGCTGACCGGCCCGTTTGCCGACCGGTTCGGCCGGCGCCAGACGTACGCCTACAACATGGCGGTCCTGGCAGCTCTTTCGCTGCTGCAGTTCTGGCTGACCGCGGCGTGGCAGCTGCTGATACTGCGCGTGACGATCGGCTTCGTGCTCGGCACGGACTACGTCGTCAGCAAGGCGCTGCTGATCGAATACGCGCCGCGGCGCACGCGCGGGCAGCTGTTGAGCACGCTGTCGATCGCCTGGGCCGCCGGTTATGTCTGCGCGTATTTCGTTGGCCATGCGTTGCAGGACACAGGTCCCGGTGCATGGCGCTGGATGCTGGCAACCGGTGCGGTGCCTGCCCTGTTGATCTGGCCGTTGCGCCTGGGCGTGCCAGAGTCGCCGCTGTGGCTCACCGATCACGGCTTTGCAGAGCGGGCGGCGCGAATCGTCCATGACCGATTCGGCCCCGAGGTTGATCTGCCGGCAGGCGGCTCCCTGCGTACCACACAGGAGTGGCGCTGGAAGCAGCTGCTCGGCCCTGCTTGGCGGCGGCGTACCCTGGTGGGTTGCACGTTCTTTACCTGCCAGGTGATTCCTTACTTCGCTCTCGGCACCTTCATCACTGAAGTGATCTCCAGGCTGAGCGCAGGTCATCGTGAGCTGGGAGGGGCCGCCTACAATGCGTTCCTGCTGCTCGGCTCGGTGCTCGGCTTTCTGATCGTCGACCGCATCTCGCGGCGCAGTTTTCTCATCGGCAGCTTTGCGATCACCGCGGCAGCCCTGCTGCCCCTGAGTCTCGGCCTGCCTCTGCCGCCGGCCGTCATCGTCGCTCTGCTCGCGCTGTTCGCGGGAGTTCTCTCCTCGCAAGCCAGCCTCGTCTATGTGTACCTGCCGGAGCTTTTCCCTACGGAACTGCGCGCCTCCGGCATCGGCATGGGAATCGCGGCAAGTCGGCTCGGCTCAGCAGCCAGCACCTTCCTGCTGCCGATCATCATGGCCTACTTCGGGGTGCGTGCGGCGCTCGGCGCCTGCGTGGCGACACTGGTGACCGGGTGCGTGGCCTGCCTGATCTGGGCCCCCGAGACGCGGGGAGCGAGGCTGGATGCGCTCGAGGCTCGCGCGGCGACGTCCTGAAGCATTTGGGGGAAAGCGAACGTGGAAAGCGGCTCTGTGAGACGGCGACAAGGCGGACGGGCGCGGCGGCCCGCTGGCGGTCAGCTCGCACAACCGCCGTGGCAGCAGGTCACCAACCCTTATCCGCCGATGGAAATTCTGTCGGCGGACCAGTTGGAAAGCATCCACCTGACCTCGCTGCGCATTCTGGAAGAGCTGGGCATCGAGTTCATGTCGCCGCGGGCGCTGCAGATCTTCCGCCGAGCCGGCGCCCGCATCGACGCCTCGAGCGGCCTGGTGTACCTCGATCGCGCACTGGTGGAGCAGGCGCTGAAGAGCGCGCCGCCGTCCTTCACGCTTACGCCCCGCAACGCGGATAAACGCCTCATCTTTGGCGGCAATCATGTCAACTTCGGTCTGGTGGCCGGACCGCCCAATGTGCATGACTGCCAGCGCGGGCGGCGGGCGGGCAACTTCCAGGACTACTGCGACTTCATCCGGCTGGCGCAGTACTTCAACGCCATCCACCTGCTCGGCAATCAGGTGTGCGCGCCGATAGAGCTGCCGGCGAACACGCGTCACCTGGACACCTATCGCGCAAATCTGCGCTACTCCGATCAGGTGTTCCACTGTTCGGCCATCGGCGCGGGCCGCGCTCTGGATGGGATCCGCATGATGGCGATCTCCCGGGGCATCACGCTCGAGGCTATCGCAGCGGCGCCTGGTGTGATCACCATCATCTCCGTCAACAGTCCGCGCCGCTTCGATGAGGCGATGAGCGACGGGCTGATGATGATGGCCGAACACGGCCAGCCCGTGGTCATCACGCCATTCACGCTGATGGGAGCGATGGCTCCGGTATCGATGGCCGCAGCGCTCGCGCAACAGAACGCCGAGGCGCTGTGCGGTGTCGTGCTCGCGCAGCTGACTCGGCCCGGCACCCCGGTCATGTACGGGGCGTTTACCTCAAACGTCGACATGCGCTCGGGTGCGCCGGCGTTCGGCACCCCGGAGAATGCCAAAGCGAACGTAGCCGGAGGTCAGCTCGCGCGACGCTATCGACTTCCCTACCGCACCTCGAACGCGAGTGCCTCCAATGCCGCGGATGCGCAAGGTGCCTATGAGACCGAAATGTCGCTGTGGGGAGCGCTGCTCGGCCACGGCAATCTCATCTATCACGCCGCCGGCTGGCAGGAAGGTGGGCTGACGGCATCGTTCGAGAAGTTGGTTCTCGATGTGGAGATGTTGCAGCTGATGATGGAATTCCTGCGGCCCATCGTCGTGAATGAGGCGGAGCTCGGCTTCGAGGCCATCCGCGGTGTGCCCACCGGCGGACACTTTTTCGGCGCGCCGCACACCCTGGAGCGGTATGAGCATGCCTTCTATCGCCCGCTCGTTTCCAACTGGCAGAACTACGAGAACTGGCAGCTGGCAGGGGCCAGGAACGCGACCGAGCGCGCCACGGAGGTGTGGCAGCAGGCCCTCAAGGAATATAAGGAGCCGCCACTGGATCCAGGCATTCTCGAGCAGCTGGATGACTATGTGGCGCAGCGGCAGGGTGAGATCGGCAGCGGCGAGCCGTGAGCGCATCCGGACCTCCATGGAAGAGAGGAAAGCTCAGGGCCGCAGGATCAGGGTGTCCGTTGTGACGGCATCTACCGCCTGCCTGGAGTATTTGACCGGAAAGTAGCGCCCGGCGCTCCACAGCGGCAGCAGATCGTCGAAATGGCGCGCGGCCGGCTGGCCACTTTGCCCGGGCACGTTGATGCCGACGGAGTTGTCCCAGTTGCTCAGATCGAAGATCTCGCGGTAACTCGCGCCCGAGACCTGCTCGAAGGAATCCTCTTTGTATGCTGTGGATTGCACCACATCGCCATCGCCCGATCGCTCCACCGGGCCGCGATCGAGCAGGGCGGCGAGACCCGGGGCTGCATCCAGAGCATGACGGAAGTACACCTTGTGAAGCTTGCCCCAGGACCACTGCTGCGGTTCCGGGCCGAAATCGGTGCTCAGCTTCTGCCAGGCCGCCTGCAGCGTTGCCCGCAGCAACGCATCGCGTGCCCTCGGGGGCGCGGATCCAAACAGTGGTTCGCGTGGCTGCGCCAGTTCCTGCACAACGGCCTGCAGCGGCCACGGCTCGATCGATTCGCGCACGGCTGCGGGCACGGCGCGCTCGGTGACCGCCTTGCGCAATTGCACTGCCCACACCTCGAACAGCGCCGCGGCGGCCGAATCGGCGCGCAGGTTGGCATCCCAGTTCAGCAGCAGATCGACTGCGGTGGCTGGTGGATCGCCCGGCAAGTTGGAAGCGCGGCTTGCAGCGCGCAGCAGCGGCTGCAACTGCCGGGCGGGCAATGACACCACATCGGTCTGCAACCCCTCCATGTCCGCAACTGTCAGCTTGTGACCGGAGGTCCTGGCAGCACTCAGCACTTCCTGGATGCGCAGAAAACGCGTCGGCTCGGCCCATTCGAAGCCCACCGTGTACGGATAACCTTGCGGAATCATGCGTTGATTTGCCGAGGCAATGAACCCCGCCGCGGGGTTGTAGCTGTGGGGCAGCGCCTCGTTCGGCAGGAAACCCGCCCATTCATAGCCGCCCTGGCCCGGCAGCGGCAGCAGGCCGCTGAAGTTGCGCCGCCGCGGCGCAAGTCCGGTTGAATGCTCACCGATGTTGCCGGCGCGGTCGGCATACACAATGTTCTCGGAGGGCACTTTCCAGCGCGGCATTGCCGCCTCGAACTGCTGCCAGTTCTGCGCACGATCGAGCGCGAGGGAGCCCAGATAACCGGCGGTGCCGGGCTCCGAGCCGACCCATCGCAGCGCGAGCGCGCGCCTGCCGTCCTGCCACATGACGGGGCCGTGACGGGTGAAACGCAAGGTCGCGCTGACATCGGGGCGACCCCGGACCTTGATCGTGGCGCGCTCCTCGCGCATCGCGGTCCAGCCGTGTGCCGTCTTGTAAAGCTTCGGATTGTCAGGATTGAGCGTTTCCAGATACAGATCCTGCTGATCGAGCCCGAAGATCGTGAAGCCCCACGCGATCTGCTCGTTGTGTCCGGCGGCGACTCCGGGCAAGGCGGGCTCGCCGGCACCGATGACGTTCCAACCCGGTGCCACGAGGTGCACCATGTAACGCAGCGATGGCAGCGCGATCACCCGATGAGGATCGTTCGCCAACAACGGCGCGCCGCTCGCCGTCAGTGATCCGGATACGGTCCAGTTGTTGCTCTCGTGCAGCGTGGTGGCCGGGAAGGGGATGCGCCGATCGCTGCTGACGACGTCGGCGAGGAGAGTGGGAGAGAGTCCGGAAAAATCAACACCGGGAGCGGGATCGAGCGCGATCGGCGGATCGAAGTGAAACAGAGCGGTCGCGCGCGCAGCACCCAGTGCGCCAACCATCTGCGCATGCAACAACTCGCTCGAGGCGTTGTTCATCATCGAGTAGGCCGCGAGGCGATTCAGGCAGTCCTCGGGCTTCCAGTGCTCGGGTAGAAAGCCGGCGAGCCGAAACTCAAGCGGCAGTCCCGGTTGCGCCGAGTGCGCCAGGGAGTCGATGTAGGCGTTGATCCCCGAGGTAAAGGCCTGCAGGATCTGCGCGGTGTCCTCCGAGTAGCTGCGCAGCTCCGCATCGGGGTCACCCCGATACTGCAGCAGGCGGGCACTCACATCGCGCGACACCGCGGAGGGGCCCAGAATTTCCGCGAGCCGCCCCTGGCCCGAGCGCTTCCACAGCTCCATCTGAAACAGCCGATCCTGCGCGGCAACCCATCCTTGCGCGAAAAACAGATCGTGCTGGTCGCTTGCATAGATGTGCGGCACGCCCCAGCTGTCGCGCTGTACGCGTACCTCGTGATGCAGTCCGGGTGCCGCCAGCTCACCGCGGATGACCGCCGCGCTACCCGCCGCCTGCTGCTGCCAGTCCGGAACCTCAGCCTGGGAAGCGCAGGCGAGCAGCGCGGACAGTGTGAACGCGACGGCCCACAGGCAGGGCGGTAGCACGCCGCGTGCAAAGGCTACCGTGATCAACCGGGTGCTTCCGCAGCGCGAGTCAGCCTGCCTTGGCCGCAACCAGCGCGGCGATATCGATCTTTGTCATCTTCATCATGGCTTGCATGGCGCGTTTCGCTCCGGCGGGATCTGCGGTGTCACGCATCATCTCCATGAGTATTTGCGGCACGATCTGCCAGGACAACCCGAACTTGTCCTTGCACCAGCCGCAGACACCCTCGGCTCCGCCACCGGAGGTGATGGCCTTCCAGTAGCGGTCGGTTTCCTGCTGGTCGGCCGTGTACACCTGGAAGGAGATCGCTTCATCGAAGGTGAACTGCGGGCCACCGTTCAGGCCGACAAAGTTCTGTCCTAAAATCGTGAACTCGACCGTGATGACATCGCCGGCTTTGCCGCTGGGGTAATCTGCGGGCGAGCGGTTGATGCGCTCTACGGATGAGTTGGGGAAGACGCTGGCGTAGAACCGTGCAGCTTCCTCAGCCCTGCCATCAAACCACAGACACGTGGCGATCGGTTTGTTCATGGTCCCTCCGCGAAGCGTAAGCTGTGTATCAATGCCGGGCTCGTCTCGAGCCGCGGATAGTAACGCACCAGGGCGCCGTGAGTGCCTGGAGTTCCCTCGCCGGATGCTCCCTCAGGAGGAGATCTATGAGTTGCGCAGCACGCGTAGCGAGATTCTGTGAGCGCTTTGGGCTCGGGGTGCCGATCCTGCTCGCCCCGATGGCGGGTGTGCCGGCGCCGCAGCTGTCCATCGAAGTGGCGCGCGCCGGGGGCATGGGAGCACTGGGCGCGCTGCTGATGCAGCCACAGGAGATGCTGGCCTGGACACAGCAGGTGCGAGCCGCGAGCGCTGAGGGCTTCCAGTTGAATCTGTGGGTACCCGATCCGCCGCCGCGACGCGACCCGGTACGCGAAGCACAGCTGTGTGATTTCCTGGCTTACTGGGGACCTGGGGTGCCCGCCGCAGCAAGCGATGCGAGGCCTCCTGACTTTGCCAGCCAATGTGAGGCGCTGCTCGAAGCAGCACCGGTGGCCGCATCCTCGGTGATGGGATTGTTTCCCGCGCCCTATGTTGGCCGACTGCGAGACAGAGGTATCGCATGGTTTGCCACGGTGTCTACCGTTGCTGAAGCGAAGCAGGCCGTCGCGGCCGGGGCCGATGTGATCGTCGCGCAGGGGATGGAGGCTGGTGGGCACCGTGCGGCTTTCGTGGCCACAAATGCCGAACGCGACCTCGTTGGCCTCTTTGCGCTCGTGCCCGCCATCGTGGATGCAGTCAACGTGCCGGTCGTCGCGAGCGGTGCGATCGCCGACGGCCGCACCGTCGCGGCTGCAATCACCCTCGGGGCAAGCGCCGTGCAGATCGGCACCGGTTTTCTACGCTGCCCGGAAGCTGCGATTCCCACCTCCTGGGCAGATGCCCTCGGACGCACGCCACCGGAGGGCACTCAGCTGAGTCGCGTCTTCAGCGGACGGGCTGGTCGCAGCCTCGCTACCGAATACGTGCGCGCCGCCACGGCACCAGAGGCGTTGTCGCCAGCGCCGTATCCCGTGCAGCGCGGCCTCACCGCTGTTATGCGCGCGCAAGCCGTTCGCGAGAATGATCTGCAGCGCATGCAGGCCTGGGCGGGTCAGTCGGCCGCGCTGGCCTCCTCTGAGCCCGCGGCGCGGGTGGTCGCACGGCTCTGGACCGACGCCTGCAGACTCCTGGGTGTTGATTGATAAGATTAGGATTCGATGCCAGGCCCGATAACGAAGGAGAACAGGGTGAAGAAGTTTGCAGTGGTGAGAGGTGCAATGCTGAAGCGTGCGCGGGTACGGGGTGCACCCTTGTGGGGTGCACCGGTGCAGCGCGTGATTAGGAGTACCGCGATCGTTGCGGCCGCTGGCCTCACCTTGCTGAGCAATGTAGCGCAGGCTGCTGCGCCACGAGATGAATCGGTATATCAGGCGGTGCAGGGTGCCCGCGAGGGGGCTCTCGATCTGCTGAAGAGCATCGTCAACATCGACTCCGGCTCCGGCGATATTCCCGGCGGTGAGCGTATCGAGTCGCTGCTGGCCACTCGGCTGAAGGCCGCCGGAGCGCAGGTCAGGACGGAGAAGGCGGAGGTAGCCAGCGTTGCGCCCAACCTGGTGGCTGTGTTTCACGGCACGGGGAAAGCGAAAGTACTCATCATCGCCCACATCGACACGGTGTTCGGTCCGGGCACCGTCGCCAAGCGCCCATTCCGTATCGACGGAGAGCGTGCGTACGGTCCGGGCGTGGGAGATGAGAAGGCGGGCGTGGTCAATGCCGTCTCGGTGCTCGAGATCCTGCACCAGCTGAACTTCCGCGATTACGCGACGATCACGCTGTTGGTGGACAGCAGCGAGGAGCTCGGCTCGCCCGGTTCCACGGAACTGATCAAGACTCTGGCTAAGCAGAGCGATGTGGAATTCAACATGGAACCCGGTGATCCGCCGGACGCCGTGACCGTATGGCGCAAGGGCGGCAGCGACATCACGATTGAGGTCCACGGTCGTGCCGCGCACGCCGGTATGGTGCCGGAGAACGGTCGCAACGCAGTGTGGGAGCTGGTGCACCAGCTCGAGGCCTTCAAAGACAAGTTCCCAACGACCGGCACGGGCACGACCGTGAATCTGACCGTCATCAAGACCGGCGACCGCACCAACATCATTCCGGATTTCGCGCAAGCGATCTTCGATGTCCGTTTCCGCAAGCTGGAGGATTTTCAGGCGGTGCTGGCCCAATTCAAATCCACTACCGTGCCGCCTGTCATCCCAGACACCACGGTGACGGTCGCCTCGAAGGGCACCGCCTTTCCGCCGCTCGTCGAGAACCCGCAGATCGATGCCCTCGGCCAGCGCGCCCAGGCGATCTACGGCGAGCTGGGCAAGTCGCTGAGCCTGTCAGGAAATGGCGGTGCCTCGGAATCCGCGGTCGCCATGGGGAGCGGTACGCCTGCGCTGGATGGCCTGGGTTTCGTGGGCGGCGGTTTTCATACGGACCATGAGTACATCGAGCTCTCGAGCGTCACACCCCGGATGTATCTGTTCACACGGCTGCTGATGGAGACGTGCCGCACACCGCCGAAGAAGACTGCGAAGTAGTCAGGCGACGAGGTGGATCAGCCACCACGTCACGATGGCGATCGTGGCCGCCGCCGGGATGGTGATGACCCAGGCAATCACGATGTTGCCGGCGACTCCCCAGCGGACTGCGGATACGCGCTGCGTGGCTCCAACACCGACGATGGCGCCGGTGATGGT
The DNA here is from genome assembly GCA_963839055.1 of uncultured Pseudomonadota bacterium. GTDB lineage: Bacteria > Pseudomonadota > Gammaproteobacteria > Steroidobacterales > Steroidobacteraceae > 13-2-20CM-66-19. Next base: position 92,592 of record CAWITP010000002.1, read on the forward strand.
GTGGGTAGTGGACACGGGCACACCCAGACTCGAGGCGAGGAACAACGTCATGGCGCCGCCTGCTTCAGCGGCAAAGCCGCCTACCGGTCTGAGCTTGGTGATGCGCTGCCCCATGGTGCGGACGATGCGCCAGCCGCCGAACAGCGTCCCCAGAGCCATGGCCGTGTAGCAGCTCGCCACCACCCAGAACGGCAGGTGCTGCCGCGTGGTGGCACCGCCCGAGATCAGCATCAGCCAGATGAGGCCCATGGTTTTCTGCGCATCGTTGCTGCCATGTCCGATGCTGTAGAGCGCCGATGAGAGCAGCTGCAGACGCCGAAACCATTGATCCACCGCATAAGGTGCGCGACGAAAGCAGATCCAGGAAATCGCCACCATCAGCAACCCGCCCAGCAGCAACCCGAGCGTCGGTGAGATCACGATGAAGATCACGGTTTTCCAGATTCCGGCGGGAACCAGTGCGGCGGTGCCGCTGCGGGCGAGACCTGCGCCGATCATGCCGCCGATCAGCGCATGGGACGAGCTCGTCGGCAGCCCGAACCACCAGGTGATCAGATCCCACACGATGGCACCGGCCAGCGTGCTGCAGATCACGGGCGCATCGACGAACTCCGGGGCGAGGATGCCGGTGCCTACGGTTGCTGCCACTTTGAGTTTGAAGATCGCGAAGGCCACGAAGTTGAAGCACGCTGCCCACGCGACCGCCTGATAGGGACGCAGTACGCCTGTGGAGACAACGGTCGCGATGGAGTTGGCAGCGTCGTGAAAGCCGTTGAGGAAATCAAAAGCCAGCGCGAGGCCAACCAGCACGGTCAGAGCGGTGAAGCTGAGAGAGACCTCCATGGCGGGTGCCCGCGGGTCGCTGGCGCCACCCCTCAGGCGTTCTCCAGCACGACGCCCTCGATGATGTTCGCAACGTCTTCGCAGCGGTCAGATGCGGACTCCAGCAGCTGATACACGGTCTCGAGCTTGATCAGCTGGCGCACGTCTTGCTCCTCGCGAAACAGCTTGGAGAGTGCTGTGCGCATCACGCGGTCAGCCTGCGACTCGAGGCGGTCGATCTCGTTGCAGAGTTTGAGGATCTGCGCTGACTCGCTCATGTCGCGCAGCAGGTGCACGGCCTGCTGCATGCGCAGGCAACACTCGTGCACCAGATCGGCAAGCTCGCAGGCTTCCGGAGTCAGATCGCGCACATCGTAGAGCTGGAAGGATTCGGCCGTATCCTGGATCAGGTCGAGTATGTCATCCATGCGCGAGATCAGCCGATGGATGTCCTCCCGATCCAGGGGCGTCACGAAGGTACGGTGCAGGAGAGCGACGGTTTCGTGCGTCACTTTGTCGGCGGCGCGCTCGAGTTCCAGGATCCGGGCGATGCGCTCCTCCCGCCGGTTCTCTTCCCGCGTGAAGCCGCGCAACAGCTCGGTCAGTACCGCGCTCGCGGCGACCACTTGAGCGGCGTGCTGGTCGAAGAGCTCGAAGAACTTCCGCTCGCGCGGCATCAGCCGTGACAGGAATTGCACGTCGCGCCCTCCCTTTTTGCAGTCCGGATTCTAACTGACTCACACAAAGGTCGTGTTCTCCTAAGGGATTGACGCAGCTGTACAAGTTGCCGCCGAATAGCGCAGATTACCGTGACAGCCTGGGCTGCAGGAGGGCGGATTCGTGGGATCCATGATCCTGCTGGACCTCGTCGGTGGCGTGTCGTTGCTGTTGTGGGGCCTGCACATGGTCCACAGCGGGATCGTGCGCGCCTTCGGGGCCGACCTGCGCCGCTTCCTCGGCACCGCGCTGCGCAACCGCTTCCTGGCGTTCTTCTCCGGATTATGCGTGACCGCGCTGCTCCAGAGCAGCACCGCCACCGGCCTCATGACGGCATCGTTCGTGACCAGCGGTACAGTAGACCTGGTTCCGGCGCTGGCCATCATGCTCGGGGCAAACGTTGGCACCACCCTCATCGTGCAGGCTCTGTCCTTCAACGTGGCCGCGGTAGCGCCGATCCTCTTCCTCGTTGGCGTGACGGCGTTCAAGCGTGGCGGTCAGACGCGGGCGCGCGACCTGGGCCGCGTGGCGATCGGAATGGGCCTCATGGTGCTGTCACTGCATATCCTGCTCGACACCCTCGCACCTGCCGAGAACGCCCCGGCAGTGCGCACCCTGCTGGGCGCGATTACCAACGAGCCGGTGCTTTGCGTGCTGATGGCCGCCGCCCTCACGTGGGCTGCGCATTCCAGTGTCACGGTGGTGCTGCTGGTGATGTCACTCGCCTACTCCAGCTTCATCACCCCCACAGCCGCGCTCGCTCTGATTGTGGGTGCCAATATCGGCAGCGCCATCAACCCGCTGCTCGAAGGCAGCCGCAGTGACAATCCGGCCAGTCGCCGCCTGCCCATTGGCAACCTGTTGAACCGGCTGGTGGGCTGTGTGCTGGTGGTGCCCTTCCTGCAGCCGATCGCGACAGCCCTGTCATATCTCGAGCCGTCGCCATCGCGCATGGCCGCCGATTTCCACACCGCATTCAACCTCGGGCTGGCGTTGCTTTTCATTCTGCCACTCCACGCCATCGCCTCACTGCTGATGAAGCTGCTGCCCGATCGTGCGAAGCCGAATGATCCCTCCATGCCCCTGTATCTGGATGACAGTGCGCTCGCGACACCCTCAGTGGCGCTCGTGTGTGCGGCGCGCGAGACGCTGCACATTGGTGACATCATCGAGACCATGCTGCGTCAGGCGCGTGCGGCTTTGCTGGGCGATGACCGCAGGTTGATCGCCGAGATCAGTCGGATGGATGATGCCGTGGACCGGCTGGACGAGGCCGTCAAACTGTATGTCACCAAATTGACCCGTGAGAGTCTGGGCACACGGGACGCTCACCGTGCCATGGAGATCATCTCCTTCTCGATCAATCTCGAGCACGTCGGCGACATCATCGATAAAAACCTGATGGAGCTCGCCGCCAAGAAGATCAAACGGCAGATTGTCTTCTCGCGCGAAGGCGGCGCGGAGCTCGAGGCCATGCACCAGGAGGTGTGCGACAACCTCAAGCTCGCCTTCAGCGTCTTCATGTCCGGCGATGTGCAGCTGGCGCGGCGGCTGATGACGGCGAAAGTAACGTTGCGCGCGACGGAATATGCTGCTGCAGAGAGCCACTTATCCCGGTTGCGCGAGGGCCGCTCCGAGAGCATCGAGTCCAGCTCGCTGCATCTGGACATCCTGCGTGATCTGAAGCGCATTCACTCGCACATCTGCTCGGTTGCCTATCAGGTGTTGGAGCGGGCCGGTGAGCTGCAGCCCAGTCGCCTGAAGGACGCAGCGCTGGAGGAAGGCTTTCCTGCAGCGGAGGATTCCAGCCCGCGCGCTGCAAAGTAACCCGCACTATACTTGCGTGTCCTGCAGATCAAACGTGACACGGAGTGGCCGATGAATCTACGCGTGCGGCGGGTGGTGACCGGTCATGATGCCGGCGGTAAGGCGATCGTCGCCATCGATGAGAGCGCCGGCAATGTGTTCTCGCCGCGACCGGGCCAGCAGTCGTGCGTCATCTGGGCTGACGAGCAGATTCCGGTGGATAACCTCGATCCGGCCGACGGCGCGCGCAAGCCGAAGTCGACCGTGGTGCCGCACGGCGCGGTTTTCCGTATCGTGCGTTTCGATGCCGGCCGGGTCGGCAACATGCACCGGACCAACTCGGTCGACTATGGAGTGGTGTTGAGCGGCACGATCGTGCTGGTGTTGGATGATGAGGCCGAAGTTACTTTGCACGCCGGGGATACGATCGTGCAGCGCGGCACCGTGCACAACTGGATCAACCGTACTGCGGAGCCCTGCACGATCGCGTTCGTGCTGATCGATGCACAGCCGCTCGATGCGGCGTTTACGCGCCCCTAACTCACAGACAGTGTGAGCGTGCGGTGCGGCCGTGCGCGCCGCCACCAAGCTCGGGCGGCGTGTAGGCGATCAGCGGCATGAGCATCAGCACCGCCTGCAACAGCGCGAGCAGCGCAATCAGCATCGGGCTTTCCTGGCGCAGCCAGAACAGCAGCGGCGGCCCGATGAGCACTCCCAGGAAGGACGCCTGTGTGACCAGACCTGCAGTGGCACCGGCGGCCTCAGGACTCGGGGTCGCGGCCGGCAACAGCGACCAGATGAGAGCGTTGGCCGTACCGATCGAGGCGCCGAAAGCCATGACGCAGGCGAGCTGGATCGTGAGGTCGCGAGTCCACTCCGTCGCGGTCAGGAAGCCGAACAGGGCGGCACACGCCGAGGTCACCGGCAGCGCAGTCATGGGGAAGTTGCGCACCCGGGTGGCGACGATAATCATCGAGCCGATCCAGGTGGCCAGCATGGCGAAGACAATGACCAGCGCCGCCTGCGGCCCGGAGAGGCCATGCCCCTTTTCCAACAGGCGCGGGACCAGCACCATCACGCTGACCTGGAGCATCGCTGAGGAAAGCGCGCCTACCGCAACGGCGTACGCCGGCGGACTGCTCAGCACGCGGCGTGTGCCCAACGACCGCCGCGCCGTGCTCGCAGCCGGCGTTGACCGCAGGACGAGGCACGCGGCGCCAATCAGCACTGCCGCCCCGGCGTGACCCAGAAAGCTCGAGCGCCAGGAGAATCCGGCGGCCAGCAGGTGCGCAGCGATGAACACCGCGGCGGCGAATCCTGCGGGGGTGTGGGCGGCCCAGAATGCCATCGCGGCCCGGCGCAGATCCCCGCTCGTGATGCGCTGGATGAAGGTGGGTCCCGCCACCGTGATGCTGACATACCCCAAGCCTTGCAGCAGGCGGGCGGCGAACAGCCATTGCAGAGCCGGTGCGAGGCTAGCGCCCAGGTCACCGAGGATCACAAGTCCGATGCCGACCAGCAGCAGCCGCACCTCACCGATGCGGTCGACGACGACGCCGAACGCCAGCGCGCCGATCGCGCAGGCGAGCGTCGGAAAGGAGATGATCCAACTGAGACTGGCGTTATCCGCATGAAAGGCCTTGGCGATCTCGCCCAGAATAGGGACCGTTTGCGGCACGATCGCGGTAGCGAGACTGCCCGCCAGAAACACGATGATGATCGGCCGCCACGTGCTCAGACCCATTCCGGTGCCCCTCGGTCGCGCGCATGCGCTTTTGCTGGCCTCGCGCCGAAGCATACGGCACCGGCCTGCGCCTCCCACTCATTGCCTCTGTGCGCGCCGCGATAAGAATTCGGTAGCCTCAGATGCCCCGCAGGCCCGCCCCGGCGTTGGGATGCAGGCGTGCATACAGCAGCGCCGCCCCGGTCGTCAGGATGCCGATCACGATGAACGGCAATGCAAAACTGTGCTCGGTCAGCGTGCCGCCGCCCGCCTGGCGGCTTAAGAACAACAGCAGTCCACCGCTACTCACGCCGATCGCAAGCCCGACCTGTTGCGTGACGGAAGCAAGCGTGGCCGCATCGGCCAGCTGCGGTTGGCTCAGCTCGGCGTAGGCGATCGTGTTGTTGGCGGTAAATTGCAGCGAGCGCGCCAGCGCGGTGCCCACCAACAGTCCGAAGATCAGCCACGCCGGGGTGGAATGGCGGTACAGGGACGGCAGCGTAGTGGCGCCGGCCGCGGTGAGACTGGCTGCGATCAGCACGGTCCGAAAGCCGTAGCGCCGCAGGGCGCGGGTCGAGACCACCTTGGCGAGCAGCGTGCCCACCGCCTGGCCACTTTGCACCAGCCCGGATTGCAACGGCGTCCAGCCGAGGCCGATCTGCAGCAGCAGCGGCATCAGGAGCGGAGTCGCGCCGGCCGCGAGTCGTGCCACGGTGCCCGCGGCCATACTGATGCGGAAGGTCGGATAAACGAACAGCCGCACATCCAGAATCGGATGGGGCGTGCGCAAGGCGTGCCTCACGTACCAGATGGCGGTCACGACGGCTGCCGCCAGGACGGCCACCACAGTGCCCCAGTGCGTGTAGGAGCCGGCCAGCTCAGTGGCGCCGACCAGCAGGCTGAAGGCGGTCGCGGCGATGACATAGCCGGGCAGATCGAGCTTGCGTGTCTCTTCCAGGGTCTCGTTGGAAACGAAGCGCCCGATGGCCACCGCCCCGAGCGCGGCCACCGGCAAATTGATCAGAAAGATCCAGCGCCAGTCGGCCACCGCCAGCACCAGGCCCGCGATCGGTGGTCCTAGCAGCGGACCGAGCTGCGCGGGCATGGTGAACCAGTTCATGGCTGACACCAGCTGGGATCGCGGTGCGGAGCGGACGATGATGGTGCGGCCCACCGGAGCCATGAGCGCACCGCCAAGTCCCTGCAGGACCCGTGAGGCCACCAGCGCGGCAATCGAGGAGGAGAGCGCGCAGGCCAGCGAGCCGCAGCAGAAGGCGCCCATCGCACCGAGATACACCCGCTTGGCGCCGAAACGATCGGCGAGCCAGCCGCTGGCCGGCGTGAACAGCGCGAGCGCCAGCACATAGACGGTCAGGGCTAGCTTGAGACTCTCCGGCCGAACCGCGAAGGAGCTCGCCATGCGCGGCAGCGCGGTAGCGAGCGCGGTGCTGTCCACGAACTCCATCAACAGGCCCGAGGCCACGGCGATGGAGGTGACTCGTGTTCTGGCGGACCCGCTCAGCAATAGTTATGAAACCCGCTCAGCTGCCGAGCGAGCCGGTTATCGGGTCGAACAGCTGATCCACATCGAAGCGTACCGGCACGAGTTTCTGGTCGACCACGTAGCACGTCACCAGCTCGAGCGCCGAGCGCACCCGTTCGAGCCCTATGGGCTGCAGCTCGATCGGTGCGGGTTTTGCGCCGGGCGTGCCCGCGCAGCGGCTTTCCACCAGCAGGCGGAAGATCTCGCGCACCAGCTCCGGACGCTGCTGCAACAGATCCTCGTGTACCGAGACCATGTGATTGATCGGCACGGCATGATGTTTGGCGTGCCAGGCCAGGGCCTCTGCCTTGGGGTCGCTGAAAACCGTACGCAAGCTCTCATCCTTGGGCACACCGCTGGCCATGATGACGGCATCCAGTTCGCCATCGAGCAGCATCTGCGGCAGCTTGGCGCCCTCCGGTGCACGTCGCACTCCCGCTGGATCGGGCATCTCAGCGACGTGCCCCTCCTCGAAAGTGACCCAATCAACCGTGGCGAGTCTGACACCGTAGTCCTGGGAAAGAAACCCGCGCACCCAGGTAGGCGTTGTCTGCGGATACGAGCGCATGCCGATCCGCTTGCCGTTGAGGTCGGAGGGCGCCTCCACACCGGCATCGACGTGACACCAGAGGCTGCCATGATGGAAGCCGCCATTCATGACGAAGGGCAGCAGGCGATAGGGCTTACCGGCGGCCCGCGCCTGCAGGTAAGTCACGATGGCCACTTCGGCCACGTCGAACTCGCACTCGCGCACCAGGCGCTTGAAGCCGTTCTGCGCCACCGGGATATCGGCGATGTCCAGCTCGAGCGCCGGTGAGGTCAGGGTCTTGCTCCACAGGGGCTGGGTCTTCGGGTACGAACCCAACAGCGTCAGCAGCTTCGGCCGCTCGCCGGAGTATTTGCGGGTCATCGTCGAACCTCGGTACTTCGATCTGGAGCGCAAAGCCTCATACCTGGGGCGCGGCCAGGGAAATCGCATTCCTGTCGCAAGGCATAAATTCAGCGCGACGGCACGACGCGACCGGCACCGACGCGACCGGCAAGACCTGTTGGATCAGCGATGTGGCTCGGCCTGGACGCGGTTGACCAGGGTGCCGACCTTCTCGATCTCGATCTCGCAGGTATCCCCGGGCTTCATCCACAGCGGCGGCTTGCGTGAGAAACCGACGCCGCTCGGGGTGCCCGTCGCCAGCACATCCCCGGGCACGAGCGGCGCGATGGTCGAGACATACGCGATAAAGGCCGGGATCTTGTACAACATGTCGCGTGTGTTGCCATCCTGCACGGTGGTCCCGTTGAGACGCGTACGCAGTGACAGCTGGTGCGGATCTGCAATCTCATCCGCGGTGACCAGCGCGGGCCCAAGGCTTCCCGTCGCCCAGAAGTTCTTGCCCGGGGTGATCTGCCGGGTGTGGAACTGCCAGTCGCGAATGCTGCCGTCGTTGAAGATGGAGTAGCCGGCAACGTAAGACATCGCATCCGCTTCACTGACATGCCGGCCGCGCTTACCGATGATCACCGCCAGCTCGCCCTCGTAGTCGAACTGCTCTGACACCGGCGGCGCGATCAAGGGCTGCTCATGCCCCACCATGGAATCGGCGGCACGCAGGAACAGAGCGGGCTTTTTCGGCAGCTCCTGCTCCCGCCCGGCCTGAGTCACTTCGGTGTGATGCTCGACATAGTTCAGTGCCAGGCACCACAGATGCATCGGGTCAGGTATGACAGGCAGCAGCGTCACATCGGCCAATCTGACATCCGGCTCGTCGTTGGCCAGTGAACGCGCCTCCTGCAGCCGGCCACTTGCCAGCAGGCCCCGCAAATTGGGCGCGAACGCGGCAAACCGCTTCCCGAGATCCACAATGCTCTCGCGCACGAGCAGCCCGTAGCTCGCGAGTCCACCCTGTTCAAAGCTGACCAGTCGCATGATCGTCCTCGTTGCTCAAATGAGTCCGCGGTTCAAATGAGTCCGCGGTAGCTGCCGCCATCCAGCTGCAGATTCTGGCCGGAGATGAAACCGGCCTGCGCCGAGCACAGGTAGGCACAGGCGTCGCCGAACTCGGCGGGATCGCCGAGTCGCTTGGCGGCGATAGTGTCGGCGATGCGTGCGCGCGCCTCCTCGAGAGAGATGCCCTCGGATTTCACCATGCGTTCGGCCATGAATTTCTGCCGGTCGGTATCGAAGCGTTCCGGCAACAGGTTGTTGATGGTCACGTTGTCGACCACGCAATCGCGCTGCACCGACTTACAGAGTGCGGTGAGGCCGGTGCGCACTGCGGTAGACAGCCCCATGGTGGGACTTGGCGATTTGACCATCGCCGAAGTGATGTTGACGATGCGCCCGAATTTCCGCTGGCGCATGCCGGGTAACAGCATCTTGATGAGAAAGATCGGCGCCAGCATGTTGGCTTCGACCGCCTGCAGCCACGCGGCATGATCCCAGTCGTCGAGCTTGCCGGGAGAGGGTCCGGCGTTGTTGTTGACCAGGATGTCCGCAGCCGGACACGCGGACACCAGGGCCTCCCGCCCGGCGGGAGTGTTGATGTCGGCCAGCACCGCGGTGGGCTGCTGTCCGGTGGCCTTGCGGACCTGCTCCACCGCAGCCTGCAGGCGCCCCGTATCATGGCCATTGATGTATACCAGCACGCCCTCGCGCGCCAGCGCGGTGGCGCAGGCGAGCCCAAGACCCTTGGAAGAGGCGCAAACAATGGCTTTGCGCCCCGCTATGCCCAGATCCATGTGTTATCCCTCAGCTCGTTTCGGTGCGTTGCCGCCAGCCTCGCGTGCCCGCGCGCGCAGCGCGGCGTCGAGACGCGGGAAAACGCGGCGCACGTTCTGCTCGAAGATCTTGTGGCGATCCGTCTCGCTCAAGTGCGTGGCGTTGTCGATGTAACGCTTGGTGTCGTCGAAATAGTGGCCCGTCTGCGGATCGATGCCCTTCACCGCGCCAATCATCTCCGAGCCGAAGAGGATGTTGTCGCTGTTGATGACGCGGGTCAGCAGATCCACCCCGAGCTGGTGATAGACACAGGTATCGAAGTAAACGTTGCCGCGCAGATGCTGCTCGAGCGGCCGCTTCAGATCGAGCGCCAGACCCCGATAGCGGCCCCAGTGATAGGGCACGGCACCACCGCCGTGTGGAATGATCAGGCGCAGTCGCGGGAAGTCGGCAAACAAATCGGCCTGGATCAGCTGCATGAAAGCGGTCGTGTCGCCGTTCAGATAGTGCGCGCCGGTATGGTGAAAGCACGGGTTGCATGAGCCACTGACGTGAATCATCGCAGGCACGTCCAGCTCGCAGAGCTTCTCGTACAGCGGGTAGTAATGCCGGTGGGTCAGCGGCGGGTCCGTCCAGTAACCGCCGGCAGGGTCCGGATTCAGATTGCATCCCACGAAGCCCAGCTGCGTGACGCAGCGCTCGAGCTCTGCGACGCTCGCGGCGAGCGAGGTGCCCGGCGACTGCGGCAGCTGACAGACCGCGACGAAGTTATCCGGGAACAGCGTACAGACGCGCGCTATCAGATCGTTACAGATGCGCGACCAGACGATACTCATCTCGGCGGTGCCCAGGTGGTGCCCCATCTGACCGGCGATCGGCGAGAACAAAGTGAGGTCCGAGCCGCGCTCACGCTGACGCGCCAGCTGCGCGCCTTCGATGGATTCGCGGATCTGTTGGTCGCTGATCTCGGGCTCCGCCGGCAGGCCGGCCTCGGACTGCAGCTGACGCTTGCGCCACTCGAGCAGCGCGCGTGGCGCGGTGGTGTAGTGGCCGTGGCAGTCGATGATCAAATCCTGAGTCCTCAGCGCGTCCCTGGCCTGCGGCGGATGCTGCGGCAGCAGCCCCGATAGCGGATGCCCAGCATGCGCAACCCGGTCGGCCGGGCAGAAATGGCAAATGCGACGCTGGCGATAACTTTAGGCGAAGACTGCATGGGTGAGCTGCAGGTAGCGCAGTCGCCCGGCCCGGCCGCCGTGGCGGAGGCGCGTGTTTGCGCGCGCAGATGCATGTCCGGGCGCAGAAATTTATGTCTTGCGACAGGAATGCGATTGGCCGCCGGTGGCCGAAACAGGGGACCCTGCTGCGTCATTCAATGCCGCAGTGCGGTCGCGCCGCACCGCCGGAGGAGTCACTTGGCCTCGCAACACACGCCGCAACTGGTGCTACGGACCGTACTGGGCAATCACGGGCAGACCGCCGCCCTGAAGGATGGCACGGTCACCGTGCCCGGCGCGAAGCTGGAGTTCATCGAGATCAAACCGATGATCGAGGCGTACCGGCGGATGGCGCGTCAGGCCGAGTTCGACGTATGTGAGCTGGCGCCAACCACCTACCTGGCGGCCAAGTCGCTCGGCGCCCCTTTCACGGCGTTGCCCATTCCCATGACCCGTCGCTTCCGCCACGCAGGCATGTTGCGTCGTCAGGATTCCTCAATCCGGCATCCGAAGGATCTCGAGGGACGACGCATCGGCGTACGTGCCTACACGGTGACGGCCGGCGTCTGGACGCGGGGTATCTTCATCAACGAGTACGGGCTCGATTCCTCCAAGGTGACCTGGCTGGTCGATGACGAGGAGCATGTCACCGCGCTGAAGCTGCCGCCCAACGTCGTGCATGTACCGCCCGGCGAGACGCTGGCGCGCCTGATGGCCGCGGGCGAGATCGAGGCCGGCTTCGCCGGCGCCGCCGGTGTGGGCGAGCCTCCCGAGGGACAGGTGTATGTTGATTTGTTCGAGAAGCCCGCGGAGTTGGAAGCGGCCTGGTACCAGAAGACGCACATCTACCCGATCCATGGCCTGATCGTCGTACGGGATGAGCTGCTCAAGGCGCACCCTTGGCTGGCGCGCGCATTGCTCGAGGCCTTCACCCAGGCGAAAGCGCGCTATCTGCAGCAGGTGATGTCCGGTGCCGCCGATCAGGCCGAGGACCGCCGCTATCGCAAACTGGCCGGCGTGGTGGGCGATCCGCTGCCCTACGGCATGAAGGCGAACTTGCCATCTCTCGAGGCCCTGGTGCTATATGCCAAACAGCAGGGTTTTCTGCCTGCGGACCTCACGGTGCCGCAGCTCATCCTGGACCCGGAAGGCTAAAGGCAACCTGTACGATGGAAAAGCAAACGTCAGTCATCAAGGTACTGGAATCCGGCTATCCGCGGCTGCGCGCGCCCGACCTGGATGTGATGGAACAGTTTCTGCTCGAGTTCGGCATGGTGCGGGCGGCGCGTACACCGGATGCGCTCTACATGCGCGGCACCGGTCCATTGCATCACATCCATATCACCGAGAAGGGCAATCCTTCCTTCGTCAGCGCCGCGTACGTGGCTCGCAGCGAAGAGGATCTGCAGCGGCTCGCCAAAGTCCCCGGTGCCACGGGCGTGCACACGCTCGATGAGCCGGGCGGCGGCAAGCGCGTGCTGTTGGTCGAGCCCACCAACGGTTTTCGCATCGAGGTGGTGCACGGCATCCAGAAGGTCCCGGAGTTGCAAGTCGAGTATCGCCATCCGAACTGGAGTCCCGAGGTGATGCGCACCATCGGCGATCCGAAGCGCATGCGATTCGGCCCGGCACATGTGCAGCGGCTGTCACACGCCGTTTTTTCCACGCCCGAGCTGCCCAAAACGCTCGCCTGGTTTCGCGAGACGCTCGGACTGATCCGCACCGATGAGTTCTACATCGGCAGCCGTGACAACCTCGTCGGCTCCTTCAACCGCGTCGATCGCGGCGCGGATCCCGTCGATCATCATGCCTTGAACTGCTATCACAATCCGCGCGCCGGTTTTCAGCACGCCTCCTTCGTGGTGCAGGATCTCGAGGACCTGTTGATCGGCCACATGAACCTGACGCGGGTCGCGAAGTACCAGCACATGCGTGGGGTCGGCTACCACGCCCCGGGCGGCCAGGTGTTCGACTACTGGCTGAGTCCTTGGGGCCAGATGCACGAGTTGTACTATCCGATTCAGCGCTTCACGAGCGAAACGCCCTCGAACGTGATGCCGGCGCCTGCGGCCCACGATCCCACCTCGGCTTTCGCGAACAACATCACCGAGATCGCGGACTGAGGGCGCAAAGGTAGCGCCAGCCGTGCCGAACGAGTTCGTGCCATCATCGCCTGCGCGCGCACCGCACAGCGCCACGCAAGCGCCGCAGAGCGCCACGCAAAAGCTGCTGGCACGCGCCGCGCAGGTTCCCTATGTGGATGTGGGACAGATCGTCTATCCCGATCCCGATCTCGTCATCATTCATGACGGGTTCGTCGAGGCCGCCTACGCAGAGCTCAGTGGAATGGGTTATGGGGCTATCCGCCGTCCCGAGCGCACAGTGTTTGTCACCGACCACGAAGTGGCCTACGGCTCGCAGCGGGCCGTGGCGCGCGGTGCGTCCATCCGTGAGGTGGCCCGGCAGTGGAAAGTAGGGCGTTTCTACGATGTCGGCCGCGGCGGCCACGGCCATCTGTTCCCGATCGAGATGGGGCTGGTGCAGCCCGGCATGTTCGTATTCGCCTACGACATGCACTGCACCACGTTTGGCGCGGTGGGCGCGCTGGCTCTGGGGGTGGGTACGGAGATCAGCAGTGTGCTCGCGACGGGCATGCTGTGGACGCAGGTACCGGCCACGATTCGGATCGAGCTGACCGGCCGGCTGCGCCACGGCAGCCATGCGCGCGATGCGGGTTTCGTCATTGCCGAGGGTCTGCGTCGGGGTCAGTGGCATGCCGACTACGATTACCGCGTGATCGAATTCGGCGGCTCAGGCGTAGAGAGTTTGAACCTGGCGGAGCGGGTCGCGCTCTGCAACTCGGTCACCGAGTTAGGGGTGGCGAGTGTGTTGTTCGATGCGCCGCTGCCGGCCGGCGCCGCGAGCGCGCTGGGCGAGTTTCGCAGTGATCCGCTGGCATCCTACGAGGCGCGCATCGAGTTCGAGCTCGCGGCCATAGAGCCGCAGGTGGCTTTGCCGGGCGGACCTGAAAATGCAGCGGCCGTCAGCAGCGCGAACGGCATCCGGGTGGATCATGCCTTCCTCGGATCGTGCGGCTCGGGCATGTATGAAGACTTTCTCGATGCGGCCGCGATGCTGCGTGGCAGGCGCGTGGCCTCGGGAGTCCGTCTGTTCGTGGTGCCCGGTTCCACCGCAACCGCGCGCCGCCTGGCCGACGAGGGCCTGGCCCAGGTGTTCATGGATGCCGGCGCGATCATGTTGCCGGCCGGCTGCGGACCCTGTGCGGGAGGACTGATGGGGCCCTTGGCAGCAGGCGAGGTCTCGATCTCGACCGCGGCCACCAACCATACCGGGCGCTTCGGGCCCGCCGGCGGCCTCGCATACCTCGGCAGTCCGCTGACGGTATGCGCCTCGGCTATCGCCGGTCAGATCGTCGATCCGCGCGAGTGGCTGCGGAATGAATAATCCGCAGGTGGTACGCTTGCTGCGGCGTGGCAGCTGTCATGTGTTGGGTGACGATGTCAGTCTCGATGATGACATCATTCCGGCGCGATTTGCGACGGAGCGTGTCACCGATCCGGACCAGCTGATTGCGCATCTGTTCGAGAAGCTCGATCCGGACTTCGCTCGCCGCGTGCGCCGCGGTGACATCCTTTTCGCGGGCAGGAATTTCGCCTGCGGCAAGCCCCGCTTTCAGGGCCTGATCGCACTCGCCGCGCTGGATCTGAGCGTGGTATGCGAGTCCATGCCCTTCAAGATCCTGCGGCGCGCGGTGGCGCGTGGCGTGCCGGTCATTGTTGGCTGTACTGCAGCACGCGAACGGGTGGCGACGGGGGAGCAGGTCGAGATCGATTTTGCGACCGGCAGCCTCGCCAACCTTACGCGCAACGAGCGTGGTGTGCTGCCCGCGATGCCGGCCATCCTGCGCGACATCGTTGCTGCCGGCGGCGCGGAGCCCCTGCTGCGCGCCTGGCTGGCGCAACATCCGGAACAGGCAATAAGTCCAGAGTGAGCCCTCTTTCGACCTGGCAGAAGGCGCACCGCGCCGCAGCTCTCGCGCTGTCGGTGTTGTTCGTGCTGGCCGCAACACCCGACAACCAGGTCGATGCGGCGCAGCGTACCGGGCTCGGTCGAGCTGTTCCGGCGCAGGAGGGTCTGTCTGCGGCGCGCCTCACGCAGGTAGACGCTTTTGCACATGATCTGGTGGATCGCGGACAGAGTCCGGGTGTCGTCATCCTGATCGCCCGCCACGGCAAGCTGGTGCACGTCGATGCCTACGGACCGGCGGACGAGAGCAGCGGCCGGCCGATCCGACCGCAGGATATATTCCGGCTGCACTCGATGACGAAGCCGATCACGAGTGTCGCGCTGCTCATGTTGTATGAGCAGGGTAAGTTCCAGCTCGACGAGCCACTCGCCCGCTACCTGCCGGCATTCAGGGATGTGCGGGTGTATGCAGGCGCGTCCGCCGATGGGCAGATGTTGCTCGAGCCGCCGCGGCGGCCGATCACTATCCAGGACGTGCTGCGGCACACCGCGGGATTTGCCTATGTGTTTCGGGACGGCGCGCCGGTGGAGAAGGCCTATCGCGCTGCAGATCTTTTCAGCCAGGACCTGCAGCACTTCATCCAGGAGCTGCCCAAACTGCCGCTGTTATATCAACCCGGTGAGCGCTGGTTCTACAGCGTGGCCTCGGACGTGCAGGCGGTCTTGGTGGAACAACTTTCGGGGATGAAGTTCGATGAATTCGTCCGCCGCAATATCTTCACGCCGCTGCGCATGCACGCTGCGACATTCGCCCTGCCGCCGGCCGGCAGCGGCCGCGTGCCAGTGCTGTACGCTCGCGGCCCCGGTGGCAAGCTGGTGCCCGCCCACGGACCGTTGCCGACGGTCGCCGAAGAGTATGGAAAAGTGCCGTACGGCGGCCACAGCATCTCCTGCTCGGCCTACGATTTCCTGCGCTTTGCGCAGATGTTGCTGAACGGCGGGCAGCTCGATGGTGTGCGCGTGCTGCGTGCGGCAACGGTGAGGTTGATGACGAGCAACCAGCTGCCCGATGCCGTCCTGGCCCGTGCAGCTTCCGGCGAGCTCGCGCCCGGCACCGGCTTTGGGTACGGGGTGTCGGTATTGATAGATCCCACCGCGCCGGGGGCAATCGGATCGGCGAGCAAGTTTGCCTGGTCCGGTGCCGCCTCCACGCACTTCTTCGTCGATCCGAAGCAGGATCTGATCGGCCTGTATTTCACGCAGCTCATGGCCGGTGACCCGGCCTGGCGCGGCCGGTTCGAGACACTCGTCTATCAGGCCACCATCGGCCCGTAAATGTTCTCACCTGGAGTTGAGTATGAAACTGACAGTTGCATCGATGGGCATCCTGCTGTGTGCGGCGCTGACCATGGCACGGGCCGAACCCGGTGCGTCGCAGACCGCAGGCTCCCAGGCTGCAGGGAGCCCGACGTTCGCCGTCGTGGATCACATCGCAGGTCCGGACGGAGGCTGGGATTACGCCACCGTCGATCAGCGTAGCGGACAGCTGTTCATCGGTCGGCCCGCGGGTGTGTTGGCGATGGCGCTGCAGAGCCGGCACCTCACGCCGGTGTTCGTGCCAGGCAAGGGGGTACACGGCGCATTTCCCGCCGGCGATACTGGTCTGGCGCTAAGTACCAATGGCAGCAGCAACACGGTCACCGTGTTTGAAGCGAGCAGCGGCAAGGTGCTCGCTGAGCTGCCGGTTGGCAAGGGACCCGATGCGGCGACGTTTGAGCCGAAAAGCGGCTTGATGGCCGTGATGAATCACGATGCCGGCACGGTGTCACTGGTGGACATCCACGCGCGCCAGGTGACCGGTACCGTGCAGGTCGGTGGCGAGCTGGAGTTTGCGCAGTCAGCCGGCGATGGCCGGGTGTTCGTCAACGTGGCCAACAAGCATCAGATCGCAGTGATCGATGTCCCTGCTAAGAAAGTGCAGACTCGCTTCAAGCTCAACGGTTGCGAAGATCCGTCCGGGCTTGCCTATGACAGCGCTGCGCAGCTGCTCGCGAGTGTCTGTGCGAACGGCGTCACCAAGTTCCTACGGGCAGCCGATGGCACCGAGATTGCGAGTCTGCACACAGGCCTGGGCTCGGATGGCTTGATCCTCGATACCGCCCGCAAGCTGCTGTTCGTGCCCGCCGGGCGCGATGGCACGCTGACGGTTGTGAGCTTGCAGGGCACGCAGCCGAAGATTCTGCAGAAGCTGACGACGCACCGGGGCGCACGGCTGGGGGTACTGGATCCGGCCACAAGTCAGATCTATCTGCCAAGCGCGCAACTCGGGCCACCGATCCCGCCGAGTCCGTATCCGAGCGTCAAACCCGGTACGGTGCAGATTCTGGTGGTCGCGGCCCGCTGAGTGCCTTCAGACCGGCACCGGGGCCGCCACAGTCGCGCCAGTGTGAGCGGCCTCCGCGCCGCGCAAGGGCAGCTCGCCACCCAGCTGTTGTTCCTGGGCGCACTCACGCAGTAATTGCAGGAAAGCCCGGGCGCCTTCGGAAGGCAGCCAGTTGCTGCGCGTGGTAACTCCCACCGTGGGCACGGGATCGAGCGTGCCAAACGGCAGCATGCTGAGATTTCCAGCGCGCGCTTCCACCGCCATCTCCGAGCGCGTCAGCAGCGTCATGCGATCACTGCGGAACAACGTCTCGCGGATGGTGGCCAGCGAGTGTGTTTCGATGCTGGCGTTGGGCTTCTCGCCCAGGCGCGCAAACAGCTGTTCGAAGGCGGCGCGCCGCGGCGCCATCTGATTGGGGACCACCCAGTCGTATTCGAGCAGATCCTGCAGGCGAATCTGCGCGCAGCGCGTGAGTGGGTGCCCGCGGCGCACGGCAATGACGTATGGATCGCGAAACAACGGCTCGTAAGCGAGATCGGCCTCGGGCGTCTTCAGCACCCCGACGATCAGATCCAGCAAGCCGGCGCGCAGGCGATGCTGCAGATGCTCAAACGTGCCGTGCACCAGCTGGACGTGGGTGTGCGGATAGCGGCGCGTAAACTCCACCATGACGGCGGCGATCAAGGGCGCCTGGTCGAGCATCAGCGCGCCCACGGCAACGCGACTTTCGATCACACCCTTTGCGGCCCTCACGTCCTCGGCGACACACTCGATCTCGTTGATGGCCAGCAGCAGGCGTGTCGCCAGTGCTTCGCCCGCTTCAGTGGTGACCACGCCCGAGACCGTATGGCGATACAGCGGCACGCCTACTACGCGCTCCAGATCGCGCGCCGCGCGGTGCAGGGAAGCCTCGGAGATGCCCAGGGCGCGGGAGGCATGCGCGAAGGAACGGCTCTGCGCGATGGTGACGTGGCTGCGGATCTGAGTGCGCGTCAGCTTCGTCAGTTTGCCGCGTACCGCGGTCCGGTCCGAGCTGCCGCTGATCTGCGTCAGCGCCTTCTCGATTTCCTCGAACAGCCGCCGCGTGCGCCGCAGATAGATCTGACCGAAGGCGGTGAGATAGGTACCGGTGGTGCGTCGCTCGAACAGCCGCTCATTGATCTCGGATTCCAGTCTGGCGATCGCTTGCGTGACGGCAGGCTGCGTCAGGTGGATCTCGGCAGAGGCGCGCGTGACACTCTCCAGGCGCGCCACCGCCTCAAACGCCCGCAACAGCCGAAGACTCGGTAACGATGTAAGCATCATGCCCCCCTCGGGAGACCAGCCCTGTGGTTCCCGAGCCCCTCAGTTACGTCACTGGATCGAGATTAGCAAAATTTTATACCCCCGGTGCCCCTTGTGAATAGTTGCCGGCCGGGTGGCTGCGTAGATTGTCTGCGCAAGAGGCCGGCGTGCGGCGCTCGGGCAACAGTCCCTGCACTTTCCATAAACCGGGTCATTGCAATATCAACCGGACGCTATGGCAGACCTTCCACGACTGAACGGCGTCATCCGCCAGCTGCAGGCGGGCAAGCCGGCGTTTACGTCCTTCATCTTTGCCGAGGTGGAGCCTGCAGTTACCTTCAGCACCTCGCAGAACGACGGCGTCATTTTCGAGCTCGAGCACAACCCCTGGGACATTCGCGCCCTGCGCGATTCGCTGCAGTACATGCTGAACCGGCGCCAGATCGCGCACTCAGGCTCGATCGCGCCTGCCGTCACACCGATGGTGCGTATCCCGCCCAGCGGTGATGAGAAGAACCAGTGGTTTGCGAAACAGGCGTTGGACCTGGGCGCCTATGGCATCGTCTGGCCGCGCATCAGCACGGTCGATCAGGCGTACCACGCGGTCGCCTCATGCCGTTATCCGCGGCTCACGAGCCGTCCCTTGTATGAGCCGGCGGGGTTGCGCGGCGACGGTCCGATGGCCGCGGCCCGCTACTGGGGCCTGACCCAGCAGGAATACTACACGCGCGCCGATGTGTGGCCCCTCGATCCGCAGGGCGAGATCCTCGTCATCCTGATGCTCGAGGACGTGGTGGGCATCGAGAATCTGGATGCCATGCTCGCCCAGGTGCCGGGGATCGGTGTGGTGCTGATCGGCGAAGGCGATCTGAGCCAGGAGCTCGGAGTTCCGCGCCAGTACGAGCATCCGAGCGTGCTCGAGCACATGAGTCGCGTCGTGGCCACGTGTAGGAAGCACGGCGTCGCGGTCGGCCACCCGCATGTCAATTCCAACAACGTGGAGCGGGTTCTGCAGCAGGGCTTCAACTTTCTCATGACATTTCCCACCCGCGACTTCTCGGCGCTCGCCAAGGGCCGGCGTCTGTGCGGCCGGGATTAACGGAAATCTCGCATCATGCCAACGCGACTGGTCGACATACATCCGCACATCATCTCCTCGGATACGCAGCGCTACCCGATCTCTCCGTTGGGCGGCAAGCGCTCCGAGTGGTCGCACGAGCGGCCGATCGATTTTCCGCAGCTGGTGCAAAGCATGGATGCTGCTGGGGTGGACAAGGCCGCCATCGTGCACTCGTCCACCACCTACGGTTACGACAATTCCTATCTCGCCGATGCCATCGCGGATCATCATGAGCGTTTCGCCGGCGTCTTTTCGGTGGACGTGCGCGCGGCGGGGGCGCCCGAGCAGATCCGCTCCTGGGTGCGTCGCGGCCTGTCCGGTCTGCGGCTGTTTGCGGCCGGCAGTACCTTGAGTGCCAGTCAGGACTGGATTGCGGATCCGGCCGCGTATCCGGCATGGCAGTGCTGTCGCGAGCTGAACATTCCCGTGGCGATCTCCATGCGCCAGGAAGGCCTGCCGTATCTCATCGAAGTCATGCGGCGCTTCCCGGAAGTCAGGATCATCATCGATCACCTGCTGCTTGCGCCGATGGACGATGGCCCGCCGTATCGCGCGGCGCAGGGCCTGTTCGGCCTTGCGGGCTATCCGAACGTCTTTCTGAAGCTGACGACCACGCACATTCGCCGCACGCGCGACGGGCGCGCCACGCCGGAAACCTTCTACGGGCAGCTGGTGCAGACTTTCGGTTCCGAGCGAATCGCCTGGGGATCCAACTATCCGGCCTCCAAGGGCACGCTGGCCGAGCTGGTGCAGGAGGCGCGCACCGCTCTGGGGTTCCTGCCGGCCGCGGAGCAGCAAAACATCTTTGCCCGGACCGCGATGGTGTTGTATCCGTCGCTTGCGGATTGATGCTTGGCGGATCGACCGCTCATGAGCGATTCACCGGCCGAGCTCCACATCGTCAACGCCAATGGCCCGGTCGAGATGGCGATCGAGGAGCTGTTGCACCAGCGCGGCTTCATGGAGCAGCTGGGCGTGCGCGCGCAGAAGACCTATGTCAGCAACGGCGCGGAAGCGACCGCGCTGCTGCTGCAGGGACGTGCCGATGTAGCGATGCAGGTCGGCTTCGGGCCAGCACTCGCCGCGATCGAGCAGGGCGCGCCGTTGCGGATCATCGCCGCCTCGAATCTGCTCACGGTGCACGCGGTCTATTCGAAGAATCCGCAGATCCGGCGACTGCGGGACCTGGTGAATCGCACCGTTGGGGTAGGGGCACTGGGTGCGCTCACTCACCAGCTCATCTACGCAGCGCTGTGCAAGCAGAACATCGACCCGTCCAGTGTGCGCTTCAAGAGCATCGGTAACAGCGCCACCATCTTCCGCGCGCTGCTCGCGGACGAAGTCGATGCAGGCTTCGGTGAGACCGATGTCTTCGAGAACCAGGCGCACTATGGCGTGCATGCGTTGGAAGATGCCGTGTTGTGGCGGGAACTGCGCGACTTTACCAACCAGGCGTCCTTCGCCTCCCTGAACGCCCTGCGGGAGAAACGTATGGCCGTGGTGCGCACGCTGGCGGCGCACGCGCTGCTCTATCGTTATCTGCACAGCCCGGATTCCTGGGACGCTTATGCCGCCGCGCGCGCGGTGGCGCTGCCGGATTCCGACCCGGCGGAGGGCCGCAGCCAGTGGCTCTTCTATCAGCAGCAGCATCCGTACGCCGAGGATCTGCAGCTCTCACCCGAGCGCCTGCAGTACATGCAGAACCTGAATGTGGCCATGAAGCTGCAGCAACGAGTGGTGAATTTTGCAGCGGTGACGGACCTGTCGCTCGCCCAGGAGGCATTGCAGCTCATTGCAAACCGCAGCGGCGCGGGCAGGGGCTGACACCGCGCACCAGTGGTCCTGAACATCTGACGCCACGCCCAATGCGCGACTAAGGGGAGCCGAGTTGCTGATCGTCGATGCGCAAGTACACATCTGGAATGCCGGAAAGGTCTCCGCGCACCATCTGCAGGGCCGCCCCGATCCATTCACGCTCAGCGATCTGCAGAGCGAGATGCGCAGCGCCGGCGTCGACCGTGCGGTGCTCGCGCCGCCGACTTGGGATCCGAACGGCAACACGCCGTCACTCCAGGCGGCGCAACGATTTCCGGGGCAATTCGCGGTCACCGGCAACATCGACACCGCTGTCGAGGATCCGCAGAAGATCCGCGCGTGGCGCGCGCAACCGGGAATGCTGGGACTGCGCCTGATCTTCAACTCACCCGAGAAGGTCGCGCATCTGAGTGCTGGAGCGGTGGAGTGGATCTGGCGCGCTGCGGAAGCCGCCGACCTTCCCATCATGTTGCTGATACCCGCAGGCGTTGCCCGGCTCGGGCCGGTTGCCGAGCGGCATCCGGGCCTGCGTCTGTGCATCGATCACCTGGGCATTCCGCGCGGCATGAAAGATGCGGCGGCGTTTGCGCATCTGCCGGAGCTGCTGGAGTTGGCAAAGTATCCCAACGTGTCGGTCAAGGCGGGCGGCACCCCGACGTATTCGACGCTCGACGCGTATCCCTATCCCTCCCTGCACGGCTATCTGCGCCGCGTTTATGATGCCTTCGGTCCCGAGCGCATCTTCTGGGCGACCGATCTGACGCGCATGACCTGTCCATACCGGGAATGCGTGACTCTATTTACCGAAGAGCTGCCGTGGCTGTCGCAACGGGACAAGGAGCTCATCATGGGCCAGGCGGTCTGTAAGTGGCTCGCCTGGCCGCTGGCCGCTGCGGATCCTGATCATCAGCCGGGCAGCCACGCGCCGCCCGCAACTTCCTAGCGAGAACCTCGTGCAGCCACGTTCACTCGGCAAATCCAATCTGCAGACACTGCCGCTGGCCCTGGGCGGCAACGTGTTCGGCTGGACGGCGGATGAGAAGCGCTCGTTCGAAGTGCTGGACCGCTTCATCGATGCCGGTTTTTCCCTGATCGATACGGCGGATGTGTATTCCAAGTGGGTCCCGGGCAACCAGGGCGGTGAGTCCGAGCGCATCATCGGCAACTGGCTGAGCAGCCGCGGCAAGCGCGCTCAGGTGCTGATCGCGACCAAGGTAGGCGGAGAGATGGCACCCGGCAGCAAGGGTCTGTCCGCACGTCACATCAAAAATGCCGTGGAGGAATCGCTGCGGCGACTGCAGACCGATTACATCGATCTGTACCAGGCACACTATGACGATCCCGAGGTGCCGTTCGAGGAGACCTTCAGGGCCTTTGATGATCTGATCGCCACCGGCAAGGTGCGCGCCATCGGAGTCTCCAATCACGAGGTCGCTCGCCTTAAGGCGAGTCTCGCCGCGAGCAAGGCGCTCGGCTTGCCTCGCTATGAGACGCTGCAGCCGCTGTACAACCTCTATGACCGGCAGCAATTCGAGCAGGAGATGGCGCCGGTATGCCGTGCAGAGGGGCTGGGCGTCATCAGCTACTACGCGCTCGCGAGCGGCTTTCTGACCGGCAAGTACCGCAGCGCGGAGGACCTCAGGCAGAGCAAGCGGCAACGATCCAACAGCAAGTACCTCAATGAGCGCGGCTTGCGCATCCTCGCCGCGCTGGATCAAGTGGCCGCGCGTACCGGCAGCAAACCTGCGCAGGTCGCCATCGCCTGGCTGGTTGCGCAGCCGGACGTTAGCGCGCCAATCGTCAGCGCCACCTCGGTGGCCCAGATCGAGGAGACCATGGCAGCCACGCGGTTGCCGCTGGATGCGCAGACGCTGGCCACGCTGAATCAGGCGAGTGCCTACTAGCCTGCCCAGCCGAGGGGCGATGCGCCACAGGGATGATGGTGAAGGCGTGAATACTGACATGCAACTTCTCGCGCAGCGCGCCGCGGCCGTCGAGCGCCGGCCCCGCCTCACCTCGAACCAGTGGAAAGTGGTCAATCTGTGCGCGCTGGCCGGCATGCTCGAGTCGCTCGACATGTACATCATCGCGTTCATCCTCGCGGTGATCACCGCTCCGTGGAATCTCAGCTACGGCCAATCGGCGGCGATACTGCTCTCCTCTGGCGTCGGCGCACTGATCGGCTCGTTCGTCTGGGGCGCAGTGGCGGATCGGGTGGGACGCAAGAAGGCCTTCGTCGCCACGATTTTCACGTGTTCACTTTCCAGTCTGGCGCTCGCCTTTACGCCCACCGGCAACTGGCTGTATCTGGCGGCACTGCGCACCGTGGTGGGGTTCGGTGCGGGCGGCTTTTTCATCTTCGTGGTGTTGGTGCAGGAATTTGCGCCGGCCGCCAGGCGTGGCTTCGCCAGCGGCGTGGTGTCGACCGCTGCCGCAGGTGGACTGCTGGTGGGAGCGATCAGCGGCTCCTTTCTGGTGCCGCTCGTTGGTTGGCGCGGGATGTTCGTTATCGGGGCGCTGCCGATTCTGCTGGCGGTGGTCGTGAACCGTGTCTTGCCAGAATCACCCCGCTGGGCGTTCGCGCAAGGTCAGTTGGACGTGGGCCGCCGCGCGCTGCAATGGGCGCTCGGCCCGGGTGTTCCCATCGACGATATCGAGCGCTCCTACCGCTCGGTGCATGAGGCGCCGCGTTGGGCGGAGGTGTTTCGTCGGACCCGTAGCCTGTTGTCCGGTGTGCTCGTCAACTTTGGCGTGGTAACTGCCTATTACGGCATGGTGCTGTGGGCGCCGACGCTGCTGTCGCAGATCGTGGGTGTCTCTGGATCCCACGCGGCAGCGATGATGGCCGCCATGAGCCTGACGGGATTGCTGACCCGGCTGCTGACCGGTTGGCTGGCGGATCGCTGGGGACGACGGCGTTGTGGTGGCGTCGCGGCCTGCGCGGCCGCGGCCTGTCTGTTCGTTGCCGGCCTGGTCGGGCACGGCACGCTGCTGCAGCCGCAGCTGTTCTGGCTGCCGTTCGCGTGCGCCTTCGTGCTCGCCGACAGCGGTTTCTCGATCATGGGGATGTATACCTCGGAAATCTGGCCTTCCAGACTGCGCGGCCGCGGATCCGGTGTGAGCTATGCGGCGGGCAGCGTGGGCAAGATCATCGGGCCGCTCGGGCTTGCGCTCATCATCGGCTCATCCAACGTGATCAAACCGGCGGCCACCGTGAGTGCGATCGTGCCGGCGTTCAGCTACCTCGCGGCGATGTTCCTCATTGCCGGAGCCACGTACTTCTTCATCGCGCACGAGACGATGGGCCGCACGCTCGAGGAGATTGACCGCGAGGTTTGAGCGCCTGCTACCAGGGTTTCTGCGCGGCGAAGAAACGTCGCATGAAATCGAGGCGGGCGGGCTCGGCGACCGCAATGAGCAGATCCTGATCGCCCAGGGCCATGATCCGTGGCGTGCCATCGAAGGCCGGCCATTCAGCGAGACCTGCGCCGTTCGGATCGCCGCGCGCGACGAAATTCGCCCAGTACGAGGACAGCTTCTCGGCCATGGCGCGGTCCGCATCCGTCCACGGCGAGTTGATGAGTTCCAGATTATCGAACACGTAGGGAATCTCCGAGCCATGCGAGGCGCCGAGCGGATCCGGTGGCGCGTGCGTCCAGAAGTAGAGATAGACCGGGCTGCGCGTCTTGCGATGCCAGGCTTCGGCCCAGAGATAGACAGTTGCCCGCGAACGATCCCGTGAGAAGGCATTCTGCGCCTCGCCCGCCTGCACATCCGTGCCGGCCGGATAGAGCTGCAGTAATTCCGTGGCCATCGGCCCGTATACCTGCCGTGCATCCTCCCGCAACTTCCCGAGCGTGATGTGCGGATGCGGCACGGCACCCATCTCATCCGCAGTGAAACCGCTCATCACCGCAATGTCCTGCTGCCGACCCTGCTGATAGGTTTGTCCCACAGGCAAGGGCAGCACCCAGCCGTCGATAGCCGGACGGAATACCGGCAGCGAGGCATCGCCGTCATCGCCGGGATCGGGCTTGTCCAGCTCGACGCCGTCGAGCAAGTGCTGCCAGCTGAGGGCGCGCAACTGCTGCAGGGAATGTGCACCGTGCGCCGCCGCGAAGCGCACGCCACGATGCTCCGCGCTATCGAGCGATCGCACCTGCACGAATGTGGGATCGCCGATCGCCCGCGCACCGCTCTGTGCGATAGCTGCGCGAAACAGACCCTTGGCAAGAGGTGACTGTGCGAGCAGTAGCACCGAGCCGGCGCCGGAGGACTGCCCGGCGATCGTCACCCGTGCCGGATCGCCGCCGAATTGCGCGATGTTCCGCCGTACCCATTCGAGGGCGGCAATCTGATCGAGCAGCGCGTAATTACCGGACACGTGGTGCGGCGACTCGCGACTGAGCTCGGGGCTCGCGAGAAAACCGAAGGGACCCAGTCGGTAGTTGAGCGATACGACAACCAGGCCCTTTTTAGCCAGCGCCTCGCCATCGAAACTCGGGTTGGACGCCGAACCGAGCATGAAGCCACCGCCAAAGATCCAGACCAGCACCGGGCGCCGCTCGCCTCCGGATTGCGCGCCGCTCCAGACGTTCAGGTTGAGACAGTCCTCGCTCATGCGAAGACCGGCGCTGCCATGCGTCGCAGGTTGGGCGCAGGTATCCCCAAAATGATCGGCCCGGTGCACGCCTTTCCAGACTGGCGCGGGCTGTGGGGGCTTCCAGCGCAGCGTGCCCAGGGGCGCTGCTGCGTAGGGAATGCCTTTGAAAGACCGAATGGCGTGATCGCGCCCTGGCTCGCCCGAGACGAGACCTGAGTCGGTGCTGACCGGCTCGTCGATGGCTGCCAGCAGGGAGCTGACATGGCAGGAAACTAGCAGAGTGCACAGCAGCCGCGCCGCCCGCATGGCCCTCGCTGGCAATGGGTTCCGATTGATCACGCACTTCATCGCGTGATCTTGCTCAGGCATGGTGACCCGCGCCACCAATCGTGCAATGAAGTTATGGTCAACGTCAGACATTTGATTGTGCGCGCGGCTCGCGGCTGGGGACTATGAGACAACGTCAGTGGTGCGTAAAAAACTGCAAGCGCGCAGTGACTATGCCCGCAGACCCGGCGCTACCACGGCTGACGATGCGCGGCGGTGGTCGCCATGTAGTTGCCTTAGAGGGGAGGCGTATGAGAACACCTGTAGTGTGGACGGCGCTGGCCGCTGCCGGGCCATCGATCCTGCTGATCATGTCGGTGCATGCCCAGACGGCTGCACCCCGGGCAGCCGCCGACACGACACAGCCGAGCGTAGCCGAGACGCAGCTTTCCGAAGTCACGGTCACGGGCTCGCGTATCATTACCAACGGCAACGATGCGCCGACACCGGTAACCGTAGTGGTGCCGGAGCAGTTGACGGCGACCAAACCGACCACGGTCTTTGAAAACTTGGCGATCCTGCCGATGTTCTCAGGCTCCGGTGGCGCCGGTAACGCGCCTGACAACATCCCGAACAGCAATGGCGCGGTGTCGGCTCTCAACCTCCGTAATCTCGGAGCACTGCGCTCGCTGACACTCCTCGATGGACACCGTGTACCGCCCACCACGGCGGACGGCCTGGTAGACATCAATATGATTCCGCAGATGCTGTTGCAGCGCGTGGACGTGGTGACCGGCGGCGCCTCAGCGGTCTACGGCTCGGATGCTGTCACCGGCGTCATCAACTTCATTCCCGACCGCAAGTTCAATGGCGTCAAGGTGGACCTGCACGGGGGCATCTCGACCTTTCACGATGATGAGAGCTATCGCATCGGACTGGCGGCCGGTACTAACCTGTTCGACAACCGCGCTCACATCGAAGCCAGCTACGAGCGCTATGACAGCCAGGGCATTCCGTTCCGCTCGGCACGCTCCTGGACGAATGGTCCGTGGAGCTTGCAGGGCGATGGCTCGGCAGGAGATCCCTGGCATCTGCAGGACAACGTACGCATCGGCAACGTCACCTTTGGCGGTGTGATCGTCTGCGCCCCGAACAATCCCAACACCATCGTGCCCGGGCAGTCCAAGCCTTTCCTTTGCCCTGGCGAGCCGCTGGTCGGTAACACCTTCAACACGAACGGCATCCTCACCCCCATGAATCACGGGAGCAGCACAGGCGTCTCCTATCCGTTCCTGCAGGTGGGCGGCGACGGGGCTTACCACAGCGGCGTGTCGCTGCAGAGCGCCGCGCGTCAGGACCAGATGTTCGGCCGCTTCGACTACCAGCTCACCGATGACCTGCATGCATTCATCATGGGCTCCGGTGCCGCGGATCGGACCATTGGTTACGCCGGCAGCCTGCGCTCCTTCCCGCCGGGATGGTACATGGGCTCCTGCAATGCGTTCCTGGCGGCGCAGTATCAGCAGGCGCTGGGCTGCACCAGCCAGAGCGATCCGAATCAGCCGACCTTCATGCTGAGCAGAATGTACAACCCGCCGGATTCGTACGGGCTGGCGCAGCAGAACGAGATCTGGGTACACAACTATTTCGCCATGACGGGCCTGGAAGGGAAGTTCGCTCAGGACTATCACTGGGATGCTACCTACACCCACAGCCAGTCAACGACCAACGTCCGCGGTAACGAGAATCAGAGCCTATCGCACCTGTATGCGGCCCTCGATGCCGTGACCGATCCGAGCACGGGCAAGACCGTCTGTAACGTCACGCTCACCAACCCGGGCCTCTATCCGGGATGTGTGCCGATAAACCCGTTCGGGCCCACAGCTCCCAGTCAGCAGGCGCTGGCGTACGTGTTCGGTCGCATCGAGACACTCAGCAAAAACAGCCTGGATGACATCTCCGCGGACATCAGCGGCGCGCCATTCCACGACTGGGCGGGGCCGGTGAAGATCGCGCTCTCCGGCGAAGTGCGGCGCGCCAGCTTCGAGATGAGCAGCACCTCACTGCCCGATCAGTTCGTCGATTGCGCGCCGCTACGCTTCGGCAATTGCCAGCCGGACGCGACGACCTATTTCATCAACACCAATGCACCCCGCTCACCGGTGCATCAGACGGTGAGCGAAGGGGCGATCGAGTTCGATGTGCCGTTGCTCACCGACGCGCCGTTCGCCCGGGATGTCAGGTTCAACTCCGCGGCACGCTATGCGCACTACGACAACAGCTCCGGGGGCGACCCGAGCCTGCCCTCCACATCCTTCAACGCGGCGACCTGGAAAGCTGGCATCACCTGGACGGCGACCGACTGGGTAACGTTCCGCTGGGCGCGCTCGCACGATTTCCGCGCGCCGAATCTGTATGACCTCTACAACCCCATCCAGCTGATCCCGAACAACCAGGTGAGCGATTACCTGGTGCTGGATCCGAGCTCGGGTCAGCCCTCGAACGTCAATCCCGTACAGCAGTTCGGCGGCAATCCGCGGCTGAAGCCGGAACAGGCCTACACCACGACCCTGGGGGTCGTGTTCCATCCCAATTCGCAATTCAGCATGGCGTTGGATGCCTACGACATCCGGATCCGCGATGCCCTGGTCGTCATCGACGGCAGCACCCAGTTCATTCAGCAGGCCTGTATCGCCAGCGGCGGCACCTCGCCGCTGTGCGCGCTGCAGGTTCGTCCCTTCGGCTGCTGCAGCAACACGACGGTGGCAAACACCATTACCCGCTATGTGGTCGAGCCGTTCAACATCGCCTCGCAGAAAACCTGGGGCGTGGATGTCGAGACGAACTACAACACGCATTTCAACAGCTACGGCTTCGCCGTGCGTGGCCTCGTCACCTGGCAGCCGCACCTGGATTACCAGGAACCGGGTATCGCCTTCAATGATCAGGCGGGCGCTGCGTACAACGAGACTTTCCTGCTGCAACCGGCGCCGGTGTGGAAGGCATCGCTGTTCCTGCATTTCGATGTGCCGCAGGGAATCGCGCTGGATCTGGCCGAGCGCTATCGCAGTGGGCTGCGCTGGAGCGCAGATCCGACCCAGTACTCGATCGGCGGCGTACCTTCCGTGGAGTACACGGATGCTACGCTGAGCTATACGCTGACCCATCCCGTCATGCAGCGGGATGCGGAGTTCAGCGTCTATTTCAACGTGCAGAACCTGTTCAACAAACAGCCACCCGTGGTACCCAACCCGCAGAACGCCATTTTCCCGGGCATTATCCCCCTCAATGCGGTGGGCGACGATGTCGCGGGGCGCTATTACACCCTGGGTGTGCGGGCCCGGTTCTGAGGGTGCTGTGACCTGACCGGATGCGAGAGCGCAATGAAACACCCTAGTGTGCAGCGGTCCGTTCGGGCCGTGTCGACCCGTGTGCTCGTGGCTACAACGCTTGTCGCAGCGGTACTGTCGTGCGCGGTGTTCGCCGCCGCAAAGGAGCATCGCCCGGCATCAGACCGCGGCGCGACACCCGACCACGGCGCGACACCCGACCAGCACGCAGCGTCCGCGCCTTACCGCCTTACCCAGCGGGTATCGCTCGGAGCTCCAGATCACTGGGACTACGTCGTCGCGGACTCCGCTACGCATCGCGTCTATGTAGCACACGGCGATCGCGTGACGGTGGTGGACGGGCAGAGCGGCACGGTACTCGGACAGGTGGAGGGATTTCCTGGTGGAACCCACGGCATTGCACTGGTCAGTGACTCGGGACGCGGCTACACCGACGACGGTGACGGCGGTCAGGTCGCTTCCTTCGATCTGAAGACCTTCAAGGTCATCAAACGTAACAAGGCCGAGGCAGACGCCGACGGCATGGCGTTCGATCCGGTGAGCGGTCACGTATTTGTCGCGGACGGCCATCCGGGGACCGTCACCGTGATCGATCCGAAGCGCGATGCGGTGATCGCAACGCTGAAGGCGAGTCCTGATCTGGAGTACATCGTGGCGGGAACGGATGGCAAGGTGTACGTCAACGGCGCTGAGAAGCGTGAGATCGTGCGTCTGGATACGCGCACCAATCAGGTCGATGCGCGCTGGCCCATCCGCCGATGCGAGTCCCCGCACGGTCTGGCGCTCGATAGCGCGAG
The DNA here is from genome assembly GCA_963839055.1 of uncultured Pseudomonadota bacterium. Classification (GTDB taxonomy): domain Bacteria; phylum Pseudomonadota; class Gammaproteobacteria; order Steroidobacterales; family Steroidobacteraceae; genus 13-2-20CM-66-19. The sequence goes on from CAWITP010000002.1 coordinate 122,739, forward strand.
CCATCGCATTTTTGCGAGTTGCCTGAACGCGCTGTTGGTCGTGGTGAACACCGACTCCGGTGCGGAAGTGACCACGCTGCCCATCGGCAAAGGCTCGGATGCGGTCGCATTCGATCCCAGGCGCAAGCGGATCTTCAGCTCCAACGGCCGGGACGGCACGTTGTCGATCATCCAGGAGAAGGATCCGCAGACCTTCGTATCACTGGCCACCGTACCTACAGCGATGACCGCACGCACGGTGGCCTTGGATGCACAGAGCGGGCGGCTGTACCTGGCAGCGGCGAGACCCAAACCCGGCGCGGCGCCCCCTGCGAAGTCAGCGCTCGCACCGCCGCCCGTCATTCCCGGATCGCTCGAGCTGTTGCTCATGGACCCGGTCGACTGAGGCGGCTAGCGCGCGGCGGCTGTCAGCTCCCGCCCGGCGCCGTGCGCAAAGCGGATATTGGCGAAGAAAGAGCACAGGGAGATGGCGCTGACCACCCAGAAGGCCAGCGAGAAGTCGCGTGCGACGGGTGCGATGCGGCCACCCAGTGTCATACCGCCGTGCAGAACCGTGGCGCCGCACATGACTCCCAGTGAGATCGTCAACTGCTGGAATACGGAATAGAAGCTCGAGGCGCTGCTCATGCGTCCGCGATCGATCTCGTCGTATGCGATGGTGTTGTACGCGGTGAACTGAAAGGACATGAGAAAGCCGGAGGTGAGCAGCACGGCGAAGATCATCGGCACCGGCCAGCCCACGCGAAAGAATCCGCACAGAGCGTAGGAGCTGGCGCCCAGTGCACCGATCAGCAGCAGGCTGTTACGAAATCCCCAGCGGTTGAGAATACCGGCCGCCAGGCCCTTCATTGTGAAGGTACCGATGGAGGTGGCCATGGTAATCAGGCCACTTTCGGCCGCCTTCAGTCCGAAGGTCAGCTGCATCATCAGGGGCAGCAGGAAGGTTTGCGCGCCGTGGGTGATGCGCGTGAGCGAGCCACCGATCAGTGCCAGCCGGAAGGTCGGTACGCGCAGCAGTGTCAGATCGAGAATCGCGTGCGCTCGACGGGAGGCATGCACGATGTAGAGCGCCGCGCACACCACGCCGATGGCGAGCAGGCCCATCGCCCGTCCAAGCTGCCCCCCGTGTCCAGCCATGTCGAGTCCGGTCAGCAGCGTCACGAGCGCCGCTCCCGAGAGAACAAAGCCGGCACGGTCGAAGGGCCTGACGTGCTCCGCGCGTGTGGCCGGAATGAAACGCGTCACGAGTAGGATGCCGACGATGCCGATGGGCAGGTTGATCCAGAAGATCCAGCGCCAGTTGAGATAAGTGGTGATGAGGCCGCCGATCGGCGGTCCCAGCACCTGTCCGAGCAATCCGGGCATCAGGAACCAGGAGGAGGCTGCGACCAGATCGCGTTTCGCTATGGTTTGCAACAGCACCAGACGCCCGATGGGCACCATCATGGCCCCGCCCACACCCTGCACGAAGCGGGCAATGGCCAGCGCCGGCAGGTTGGGCGACAGCGCGCAGATGAGGGATGAGACGGTGAACACGCCGATGGCGGCCCGAAACACGGGCTTGGCGCCCCAGCGATCGGCGGCATATCCCGAGGCCGGGATGCAGAGCGCCAGGGCCAGCAGGTAGGCCGTAAGCGCGAAGCTCATCTGCGGTGCGCGCACCTGGAAATCCTGCGCCATGACCGGGATGGCCGTGGTGAGCACGGTCGCATCCAGGTTTTCCATCAGCAGCGCGGCGGCGATGATGAGGGAGATGAGGCGATAGCCAGGAGCTGCAGGTGCGGGCGCTGAAGTCACCAAGGGGTCAGAGTCTTCCGGATTGGGGTGGCAGCGGCGCCTTTATCGCACAGATATGGCGCGCCGGTGGCCCGCCGCGCGAGCTTCTTATGCTCTTTGCCGGTTTTCCAATTGGGCCTGGGAGGGAGGCGGTGACTACCCTTGCATTGGGGCGGTTACGGCTCCGGGACGGCCACACGGACTAAATGCATGAGCGCGACCCTCTTGATCGGCACGGCTGTCACCCGCAAGGGTGCCCAGGGAACCCTGTACCGTAGCGTCAACGGGACCGACTGGAAGCCCGCCAGCGGCATCTCTCTGGAGACTGGTGTGCAGGCATTTACGGGCCATCCGCGCGAACCCGGAGTGGTGTTCGCGGCTACCCGTGGCGGCATGTTCAAGTCGGTCGATCACGGCGAGAGCTGGAGGAAGCTCGACGTGCCGTCCGCCCAGGAAGAGTTCTGGAGTGTGACGGTCGATCCGCATGATCCCGATGTCGTATTCGCAGGGGTAGCGCCTGTGGGTGTCTACCGCAGCGATGACGGCGGCGAGCAGTGGCGACGGGTGGGCCGGAAACAAGGCATGCCGGAGCTATGCACTCTCTCCGCTGCCAAGGGCTTCTCGCAGTCGCGGCTGATGCGAATCTTCTGTCATCCGTCGAATCCCGACCTGCTGTTCGGAGCGGCGGAGACCAACGGGGTCATCCTCAGCGAGGATGCGGGTGAAACCTGGCACGATGCCAGTCGCGCGCTGATTACGCTTGCCGAGCAGCACGAGAACCTGAAGAGCGCCATCATTGCGCCCGAGACGTTCGAAGGCATGCTTGACGGCCATGCCGTGTTGGTCAGTCCCAAAAAGCCCGACGTGCTGTTCTACGCCTGCCGCATGGGCGTGTTTTCCAGCGCCGACAAAGGTAAGAGTTGGCGCAACCACCATGTCGAACAGTTCGCACCTTTCACCTATTCACGGGATCTGCGGCTTGCCGCGGACGATCCGGCCACGTTTTATCTGGCACTCAGCATCGCCTCGCGCAGCAACTCGGGAGCGCTATACCGCAGTCGCGATATCGGCGAGACCTGGGAGCGCGTCGACCAGCCGGTGACCAACAGGTCAACCATCATGAGCATGAACGTGCATGCCAGCGATGCGGACAAGGTGATCTACATCACCCGCGGCGGCCAGGTGATCTGGACCGAGGACCGCTGCCAGAGCTGGCACGAGAGTCAGTTGCCGGCCGAGGCCGGCGATGGTTTCTGCGCCTGTATCCTCTAATCAAAATGCAGATCGGCGCTGATGCCGAAAGAGCGCGGCGGCCCGTAGTTGGTGAAGTTCCACAGTCCGGCCACGGGTAACGCGGCGACCCGGTACACCTTGTCGGTGATGTTGGAAACCCACGGACTGACGGTCCACTTGCCGCTTTTGTCGTGATAGATCAGCGCTGCATCCAGCAGCAAACGGCTCTGCATCTGGGTATTGAGCGTGTTGTACACGTCGGTTTCCGCGGTGCCCTGGTAGTTGCCGCCAAAATGCACCGACCAGGTCGATGCCGAGGGTAACGGCAGCTCATAGGTCAGACCGAGGTTCCCTTTCCACTCGGGCGAGAACGTCGTGTGGTATTGGGTGAGCTGCGTGGCGGGTCCCGGCGGGATGCTGATCAGATCGGGGATCGAGCCTGACTGATAGTAGTGGCGCAGGTAGTTGACTGAGGCATCCACGCGCACGCCCCGCATGGGCAGCCAGTTGGCTTCCAGATCGAGACCGTATGCGCGCGAACCGCCGGTGTTGACGGTGACGGTCTCCTGCTGGCTCGTGCCGTCCGAGGCCAGATAGGCTGCGACCACCGCCTGCTGCAGTTGCTGATAGCGCGTCAGGAACGCCGCCGCATTCAGGCGCAGGGTGTTGCCCAGCAGGTCCGACTTCAGCCCCAGCTCGAGGTTGTTGGCTGTCTCGGGGTTGTACTTGCAGCGCGCCACCGTGGCACAGGTCTCGGAAAAGCCGCCGGAGAAGAAGCCGGTCGCGTAGCTCAGATACGCCAGCTGCTGAGGCGCGAGCTTGTAGTCGAGCACCGCCCGGTAGGTGGTCCTGGACCAACTGCCACTGGTGTCGACCACGGTACCGAAGGCCGAGAGCGGCAACGGACTGAAGACACCGCCGTTGAAGGCGGCGGGCGCGATGCCGGCGCGGCTGACGAAATTCGAGTGTGAGTCGAAACAGGCGCCCGTAGCACTCTCGATGTCATCGGGCGCCGTGAGCGCGGTGCAGGGGCCGCCACCATCGACATAACGCAGGAACTTCTTGTGGTCCTGGGTGTTGCGCACCCCGGCGGTGAAGGTCAGCTTGTCGGTAATGTCGAAGTTGCCATCGAAGTAACCGGCCTCCTGGTGACGCGTCTGGCGCGTCCCCTGGAACTGATAGTCATTGAGCGCCTCCGTATTGAGGCTGACATAGCCCTGCGGGGTGATGAAGCTGCCGGTCGTGGGGTTGAGTACCGGAATCAGCGCGGTTAGACCCACCGAGTAGTACGCCAGGAAGTCGAACGAGTCATGGGTGTAGTTCGCGCCGGCGACGAAGTTGAAAGGACCCTGGAACTTGGAGGCAAAGCGCAGCTCCTCCTGGAAGGTCCGCCGGTTGGTGTTGCGCATCGAGTCGAACAGCGTGAGGAACGCTTCGCCCGTGTAGGTGCTCGGCAGCCGTGCCTGCTCGTCGCGATAGCCCGTGATGGATTTGAACTCGCCGAACGGCATGCCGAGCGACTGCGTCAGGTAGATGCCGGAATCATCGACCCGGTGGCCTTCCTGCTCGCGGATGACCGCATTGTTGGTGATGAGGGTGGAGAACACGTTGTGTGGTGGCGACTGCGAGATACCCGGGAATCCGAGGGCGGGCAGCAGGTCCTTGACCGAGCTTTCGTTGACACCGGGAGGCGAGGGCGAGCGATCCCGGACCAGCTCACCGGTGAGCAGCGCCGAATACCAATCGGCCGGCTGCCAGAGCAATTTGGCTTTGGCGGCGAGCGTGTCGCGGCCGCCCAGGCGCTCGCCGTTGCCCGCGGTCGTGGTGTTGATACCCGGAGCCACCGGCGTGCCGGCCGGTATCCCGAACAGTCCCCACAGCGGCACGTGGTTCGGGAAGGTGGCGGTATGCTTGTCGTCGGTGTAGTACCCCTGGTCATAGTCGTAAATCGCGGCCAGGCGAAAGGCCAGGGTGTCGGTGATCGGCACATTCAGCGCCTGTTTGACGCTCGTCAGGTAAGCGCCGTTCTGGTATTCACCGAAGGTGACTTCGCTGTCCGCGTAATATTTACTGAGCTCCGGCTTCTTGGTGATGATGGAGATGACACCACCGGTCGCATTCGCGCCGAACAGGGTGCCCTGCGGTCCGCGATAGATCTCGACCTGCTGCGTGTCAAACAGGGTGACGAACTGGGATGTCACCTGTGAGAGCACGAAGTCGTCGACCAGGAAGCTGACCGGGGCATCCTGCGTCACGAGGATGATGTTGGTACCCGTGCCGCGCATGCCGCCGCCAGCCGCATTGAAACCGGCGGGATTGGTGAGCACGAGTCCGGGCGCGAGGGTGGCGAAGGCCTTGATGTCATTGACGTGCACGGTCTGCAAGTCAGAGGGGGTGATGGTGGAGATCGAGATGGGGACCTCCTGTGAGGCCACCTCGCGCTTGGTGCCGCTGACCACCACTTCTTCCAGGCCCGCCGTGGCGGCAGCGCTTTCCTCCGCCGTGGTATCGGCCGCGTAGCTCGCGGCACTGCCCATTGCAACACTGAGAACGACTGCGGTGGCGAGCATTGCCAACGTGTTGTGGTAGCGCTTCATGACTCCCCCTCATGCTGCACGCCGCGGCGTGCCGTCACTTCCGCCTGACTTTCGATCTTAAAAAAAACAGTACGCGCTGTTTTTTTCTCGATGAAACTTAACGCACGGCCTGATAAAAAACAAGCCTGACTGTTTTTTGTTATTCTGTGCCCAACCATTGCGAGACTCCGATGCGTCGCCGTATCACCTCACTGCTTGTGCTCGTGGCTGTGGGCGTCCTGCCACAACTTTCCGCCCGCTCGGCTGATCGGCCCCCCGCCGAGATCTACAAATCCATCTGTGCCCGCTGCCATGAGGGAGGCGTGCCGCGCGCACCGCATGCCGTGGAATTTCAGATGCTCGGGCCGAAGGCCATTCTTGCCGCGCTCGAGGGCGGCGCGATGCAGGCGCAAGGGGCGGCGCTGACGGCCACCGAGCGACGCGGCGTGGCGGAATATCTGGGAGGGGCGGCACTCGCCGACGAGACGCATCCTGTAAAGCGCTGCGATGCTGCGCACGCGCGTTTTGACCCAATGCGGCCGCCCCCGCTTGCCGGATGGAGCCTCGCGCTCGATGGCTCGCGCTTCGTGCCGCCGCACGTGGCGGGACTGAGCGCCGCTGAAGTCCCGCGGCTGCAGCTCAGCTGGTCATTCGCCTTTCCCGGTGCCAGTCGGGCGCGCTCGCAACCGACGCTAGGCGGAGGCGCGCTCTATGTGGGCAGCCAGGATGGCACCGTATACGCGCTGGACTTTGACTCCGGATGCGTACGCTGGACCTTCCAGGCGGATGCGGAGGTGCGTGTCAGTCCCACGCTCGAGCCCTGGTCGCGCGGTAGCGCGGCGCACCCGCGATTGTGGTTCGGCGATTTCAACGGCAACGCGTATGCGCTCGACGCGGTCACGGGGGCGCTGCACTGGAAGACGCGCGTCGACGCGCATCCGCGGCTGACGATCACCGGTTCACCGCGCTATTTTGCGGGGCGGCTGTACGTGCCCCTGTCATCCAACGAGTGGGCTTCGGCGGCCGACCCGGCGTACGAGTGCTGCACTTTCCGCGGCGGTGTGGCCGCGCTCGATGCCGCATCCGGAAAGATTCTGTGGCGCGCGTACACCCTGCCCCAGGAGCCGCAGCTCACCGGAGAGAAGAATTCGGCGGGAGCGGCCCGGCACGCCCCGGCCGGCGTGCCCGTCTGGAACTCGCCCACCATCGATGCAAAACGCAAGCGACTGTATGTCGGCACCGGAGAGTCGTACACCTCACCCGCTGCGCCACAAAGCGACTCGGTGATCGCCTACGATCTGGAAAGCGGACGAATGCTCTGGTGGTACCAGTCGATACAGCACGACGCCTGGAACATGGCGTGCTTCATCGGCGGCGGTCCCAACTGTCCGCTGGAGAATGGTCCGGATCTCGATATCGGCGCGCCGCCGATTCTGCAGACGCGTGCCGGTGGCAAGGACGTGCTGTTGGTGGGGGAGAAATCGGCGGACGTGTTTGCCCTGGATCCCGACAACGGCCACCTGTTGTGGCGCGTGAAGTATGGTCGGGGTGGTTTCGCGGGCGGAGTGCACTGGGGTATGGCCGCGGCGCCGCACACGCTGTATGCGCCCTCAGCCGATACGACTTTCCTCGGCACCGAGAAGGGCGAAGCGAAGCCCGGCCTGTTTGCCCTCGATCCGCGCTCGGGAGCGCAGCGCTGGTTTGCCGCAGCTCCGGATGTCTGTCCGGCGGCACGCAAACCGGCGTGTGATCGGGGCTACTCGCCACCGCCCACCGCCATCGAGGGCGCCGTGTTCCAGCCGTCCTTCGATGGCTGGTTGCGCAGCTATCGGGAGTCCGACGGCAAGCTGCTCTGGGCATTCGATACGACACAGACCTTCGACACGGTCTCGGGTGAGCGTGCGCACGGCGGCTCGATCGAGAGCGCGGGTGCCGTCGTGGCCGACGGCAGAGTGGTGGTGAATTCCGGCTACCTGTTCGGTGGGCGCATGGGCGGCAATGTGTTACTGGTCTTTGCCGCGCGGTAACGCATAGGCAATCACCTCATCGCCGGCTGGCGAGCCAAACCAGAGGTGATGGCCGGTCACCATCACGAGGAATTGCCGGCCATTCACCTCATAGGTCATCGGCGTGGCCTGTCCGCCGGCGGGTAACTCACTGCGCCACAACATCTGACCGGTGTCGATGTCAAAGGCGCGCAGGAAGTTGTCCATGGTGGCGGCGATGAAGATCAGCCCGCCGCCGGTCACGATCGGGCCGCCAAGATTCGGCGTGCCGAGATTCCACTCGTAGCGCACAGGCAGCCGCTTCTCGATGGATCCCAGCGGTACCCGCCACTTGATGGCCCCATCGGTCAGGTTCACCGCGATGAGCTCACCCCAGGGTGGCGCGTTGCAGGGCGCGCCGAGCGGCGACAGCAGCCACTCGCGGTGCACACCATAAGGCGTGCCGATCGCAGCCGACACGTCGGTGCCGTTTGCGAGCGTAATCCCTCGCACGCCCTCGATCTGGCGGCGCGGGATCATCACGACGACCTGCGCGGCCCGATTGACGTTGACGATCATGAGCTGGCGCGCGGCATCAAAGGCACCCCCGCCCCAGTTGGCTCCGCCGGCAGAGCCCGGCACGAGCACGGTGCCTGCGCCGGCCGAAGCGGGCGTAAAGATTCCCTGCGAGCGCAGGGCTTCGATCTTCCTGCGGCAGGCGTTGCGATCCCAGAAGGTAAAGCCCCAGGCATCCTCGGGGCGCAGTGTGAGTGGCACCAGCGGCTCGGGTTTCACCGGAAAGGGTTGCGTCAGCGCGAGCCACTCTCCCGGCAGTCCCTGTTGCGGTACCGGCTTCTCGGTCACTCCGAACACGGGCTGGCCCGACTCACGGTTCAGCACCCAGACGAATCCCTGTTTGGTGTTCTGTACCACCACCGGGATGGCGCCGCCGCCGCGGCGCAAGTCTGCCAGCAGTGGCGGCGCAGAAACGTCGTAGTCCCAGATATCGTGGTGAACGCTCTGGAAGTGCCACAGCGGCTTGCCGCTGCTGGCATCGAGTGCCACGAGGGAGCTGGAGTAGAGATTGTTGCCCGGCCGCTCACCGCCATAGAAGTCGGGGGAGGCCGAGCCGACCGGCGCATAGATGATGCCGCGCCGCTCATCGGCGACCATGGTCGACCAGACATTGGCCGCTCCGGTGCGCGCGGCGCTCTCCTGCAACCAGCTGGCCTCCGCGGGATCAGCGGGATCCCGTGGCACCGGCTCGAATTTCCAGCGCAGCGCTCCGGAGCGCGCATCGAGGCCAAACACCGTGCCGGATGGCGCATCGGTGCGGATGTTGTCCATGACGAAGGAGCCCACCGCCACGACATCGCGCGCCACCACGGGCGCCGAGGTGATTTTGACTTCGCCGGCAAACTGCACCGGACGGTCGCGCTGGATCTGCACCTCGCCGTGGTTACCGAAGTCAGAACAGCGTTGCCCCGTGCGCGCATCGACTGCAAACATGCGCGAGTCGTTGGTGCCCATGAAGATGCGCAGTGCGCAGGGCTTGGCCGGGTCCTGGCTGGCATCCCTCCAGAACGAAACGCCGCGGCAGTTGTAGTGATAGGGCAGCTTGTGACTGAGATCGACCTGAGCATCCATGACCCAGCGCTCCCGGCCGGTCGCCGGATCGAGCGCCACCAGGCGGTTGAAGGGTGTGCAGAAGATCAGCTGATTGTCGATCAGGATCGGCGTGGTTTCGGTGGAGCTGTTGGCGATGAGATCAGCACCGCGTCGCTGCAGCTCACCGGTGGAGTACCGCCAGGCGACCGCGAGCTGGCGCACATTGTTGCGATCGATCTGCCGGGCGGGAGAGGAGCGTGTGCCGCCGCTGTCGCCGCCGTAATACGGCCAGGTCGCATCGGCAGCGCGGGCAGCCTGCGCAGAGCACACCAGCACCCCACAACACACCCCGGCCCACGCGATGAGCGCAGTCGTGCGGCGCAAGCCCGCAATCAACATCGGACTTACCCGGTGCGAGCTAGCTTCGCGCCGAGCGTCGCACGGATTGCCCTTTCGATGCGCGCCGTGGAGGGCACGTAGTCCTGTTCCAGGCCGGGTGTAGCCGGCACCGGAGTATGCGGCGCCGTCACTTTCTGCACCGGCGCCTTCAGGGACTGCAATGCCTCGCAGGCGGCAAGGCTCGCAATCTCACTGGCCATCCCGCAGAAGGGGTTGGCCTCGTCCACGATGACCAGGCGCCCGGTTTTCTCGACTGACTCCAGGATACTGTCGCGATCGAGAGGCGAGGTGGTGCGCGGATCGAGCACCTCGACAGAGATACCTTCCTTGCCAAGTTTGTCGGCCACTTTGTTGGCCAGCTGCACCATGCGCGAGAAGGCAACGACCGTGACGTGCGTGCCCGTGCGCGTGATGTTGGCCTCGCCGAAGGGGATCAGGTATTCCTCATCGGGAACCTCGCAGCTCTCGCCGTAGAGGAACTTGTGCTCGCAGAAGATCACCGGGTCGTCATCGCGAATGGCGGTCGCCAGCAACCCCTTGGCATCCCGGGCATTGGAGGGCAGCACCACCTTGACGCCGGGTATCGCCGTCAGCAGCGCGTAGAGGCTCTGCGAATGCTGCGGCCCTGCGCCCAGGCCGGCTCCGATCAGGGTGCGGATGGTGACGGGCACCGAGCAGCGTCCGCCGAACATGTAGCGGAACTTGGCCTGTTGGTTGAGGATCTGGTCGAGGCAGACACCCAGAAAGTCGATGAACATCAGCTCCGCCACCGGTCGCAGCCCGGTGAGCGCCGCACCGCCGGCTGCACCGACGATGGCTGACTCGGTGATCGGAGTATCGATGACACGCCGTCGCCCGAACTCCGCCGCCAGTCCGGCGGTAACCCCGAATGTGCCGCCGGCGGCTTCAGCGACGCCAGAGCTGCCGCCCAGCCCGCCGACCACATCCTCGCCGAGTACGATGACGCGCTCATCGCGGCGCATCTCCTGCTTCAGCGTCTCATTGATTGCATCGCGGTATGACTTGATGGCCATGTCAGTAGCTTCCATAAACGTCGGTGTACAGCGCCTCGCGCGGGGGCACGGGCGCGGCCTTGGCCGCCGCGACCTTCTCTTCGATCAGCTCGCGGACCTCTTCATCGACCTCACGTAACTCGTCGGCGCTGATGCCATGGTCGCGCGTGACCCCGGCTTCGAAGCGCACCAACGGGTCGGCCGTGCGGCGCAGCTTGTCGACTTCCTGCGGATCGCGATACAGCTGCATGTCGCCCTCGAAGTGACCGTACCAGCGGAACGCGAGCGCTTCGATGGCGCTCGGGCCCTCGCCGCGGCGGGCGCGCTCGACCGCTCGGCCCACCGCCGCATAGACAGCAAAGAAGTCCACACCGTCAACGGTCTCAGCCGGCATGCCGAAACCGCCGGCGCGCTGGGCGATGTTACCGCCGTGGTGGTACGAGGCGCCGGTGAACTCTGCATAGCCGTTGTTCTCGTACAGGAAAATCAGCGGCAGCTTCAACACAACGGCGAGGTTGAGAGACTCGGCGACCGTGCCCTGATTCGAGGCGCCATCACCGATGAAAGTGAGCGCGACCCCGTCGGTGCCGCGTGTCAGTTGACTCAGCGCCGCGCCTGCCGCGATGGGCGGTGCCGCACCGACGATGGCGTTCGCTCCGAGCATGCCCTTATGCAGGTCGGCGATGTGCATCGAGCCACCCTTGCCGTTGCACAATCCGCCCTGACGGCAATAGATCTCCAGCAGCATGTCGCCGATGTCGCACCCCTTGGCGATGCAGTGCCCGTGTCCACGATGCGTGCTGCCGATGTAGTCGGTATCGCGCAGATGCATGCATGCGCCTACTGCGACGGCTTCCTGTCCGCAGTAAAGATGCACGAATCCCGGCACCGTGCCGGCCTGAACCTCGCGCCGCATGCGCTCTTCGAATTCGCGGATGGCGCGCATGCGCCAGTAGGCTTCCAGCAGCGTGACAGCATCGAGCGCCATGGCTTCCCCCTCGCTCAAGAAAAAAAACAGTCAATCCGGCTTTTTTTAATTATACTCCATGAGCGCAAAAGTGAAAGCTGTCGGGGGCGAGGCAGATCGTGCTATTCAATCGAGAGCGTGCCCTGCAAAAAATGGATGAGCTGGGGCTCGACGCGCTCATCGGGGCCGCACCGCGCAATGTCTATTACGCGTCGGGCTTCTGGACGCGGATCTCCGAATGGGGCTTCGAGGAGAATCACGCCGCGGTCATCATCCCGCGCGATCCGCAGCTCGAGGCCATGCTCATCGTGCCGGAATTTGCACTTGCCGGCTTGCTCGAGACTCCCAGTTGGATACCGCAGGTGCGCACCACGGAGTTTCTGAATACCTCCTGCGTGGCGCATGAGCCCGAGCCCGTGCGCCTGGATCCGCTGCAGCGCGACGTGGAACAGTTGTATGCCCTCAGGGTACGCGGCGACATGGCCTCTGATCTCGTGAGCGCCACGGCTCGGGCGCTCTGCGATCTCGGCCTGGCAGGGGCGCGGGTGGCGTTCGATGATCTGCGACTGGCGCGACATACCCAGCAGGTGCTGCCGGAGCTGGTGATCGAAGATGGTCTGGATGTCTGGCTAGATATCCGCAAAGTGAAGACCCCCCAGGAAATCACTTTCCTGCGGCAGGGCGCGGCCATCAACGAGGCGGCACTGCGCACCATCACGCCGATGATCCGGCCCGGAGTGTTATGGCGCGATGTGGCGGCGGAGTTTCGGCAGCAGCTGCAGAGCGCCGGGGCCAATGTGCTCTCAGCGCAGAAGGCGCTGCAGTTCGGCGCCGAATATGGCGGCACGTATTTTCCCGACCTGATGTTTGCCAGCAATGAGTGGCGGGTGCGTGAGGGCCAGACCATCATCTTCGAGTCCTGGGGCACCTATTCCAACTACGCGTTCGACATGTCGCGAACGCTGCATGTGGGCGAGCCTTCGGCAGAGTACCGGACGTTATGCGCGCGGATCTCCGCGGCACAGCAGCAGTCCGCGCAGCTGCTGCGCGCCGGTATGACGACTCACGAGGCCTGGTCGGCCATCAGTCGCATTGCCTATGCGATGGATGTGCCGACACCGCGCAAGACATTGGTGTTCCTGCACTCGATTGGCCTCGACATCATCGAGTTGCCTTCAACCTATCCGGCCTTTGGTCGCCTGAAGGATTTCGTGCTGGAAGAGCAGACGGTGGTCAATTTCGAGTTTCTCTACTTCGGACACACCGTGGCGCCCTTTCATCTGGAGAGCAGCTACCTGCTGCGCAAGGACGCGGCCGAGTGTCTGCACACCCTGCCACATGAGCTGCTCATCGCAGCCTGAAGGTGCCACATGAGCGACCCGCGCCTCGCACGCATCCGCAATGAGCTCGCTCGTGAGGGTTGGGATGCGGCGGTCCTGACCAACACGCACGATGTCGTGTATGCCACGGGCTATAGCTCCATCATGGAGTACTGGACGCTGCAGGAGCCGTTGTGTGCCGCCATCGTGGCGCGCGATCCGGAAATTCCGGTAGTGCTCGTGCTGCCGGAGGCCAACCTGGCACTGCTTGCGGTGTCAGCTGACTCGGGTCAACCGGATCGCGCTCAGGAGCTGCGGCTGACCGAGCTGCTGACCTTCTGCGAGATGGCCCGCGCGTCCGATCCGGATGCCCGGCCGAGTGCCATCGGCGCCGCCGCGATGGAGATCTTTCGCACGCGGGTGCGCGGCAAGACCCGCGGCAATCTTCTCGAAGCACTGACCGATGCGCTGCACGAGCATGGCCTGAGCGGCGCGAAAGTCGGCTTCGATGATCTGCGGGTATGGCTGTGGGTGCGGCGCGATGCGCGCTTCTCGGGCTATCAGCCATTGGATTTCGTCGATGGCATGGTGCGGGCCCGCAGCGTCAAGACCGAGGGGGAGCTGGCAGCCGTGCGCCGCACCGGTCCCAAAGCGGACGCCGCGATTCAGTACGCCGCATCCCTGGTGCGCCCGGAGCTCAACTGGACCGAGCTCACCTTGTCGGTTGCGGGCTTCATGGCGTCGCAGGGAATCACGCCGGTGGATGAGGGCACGATGCTATTCGGGGGGGCGTTCGCCGGTGAATTCATACCCGAGCTGTTCCGCACCCGCCATGACCGCCCGCTGCAGAGCGGTCAGATCGTGATCCTCGAGACCCTGGGCAAGACCGAGGGTTTCTGGATCGACATCAATCGCACCGCCGTGATCGGCTCGCCGAGTGTTGAGTACCAGAAGTTGCATGACACGGTGCGCGATTGCTACCTGACGTTGATGGAGTACGTCCGGCCGGGCTTTCACACCGGACGGCTGGGGCCGATGGCACACGATTACATGCGCACGCGCGGGATTCCCGCGGCCGAAAAGATGTTAGTTCTGGCTCACGGCGTCGGCATGATGCCGGTGGAGTCGCCAATTGCCGCGCCATCGATGGGTACTGCGGGCGCGCGCGGTTTCACGGTGGAGCAGGACATGGTCATCTCGGTGGATGCACTGTTCTTCGGGGCGCGGCTCGGCCCGTGTCACATGGAGAACGTCTTCATCATCAATCGCGATGGCGCGGAATCCGTGTACCGCACGCCGCTGGAGCTGCTCGGTCCACGCTGATGCGCCCGTACGGCGGCGGTTGACTGCCAGCCTGGCGTCGCGCCGGGTGGCTAACCCAACGGCGGGGGCTGTTAGCCCAACGGTGTGACGCGGTAGCCCAACCGCGGGAAGTGGATGACTACTCGACCGGCGCGCTGTGCCTCGCGCACGATGACGACCTCATCCGCGCTGCTTGCGACGACTTCTCCTTCGACCGCGCCGCGTTGGGTATCCTCGCAGGCGACCGAAACGCGCATACCCGGCTCGAGACCCTGTGCGTCCGCAGCGTCCAGGGCCTGATGAATTTGCGCCGCAGCAGCCTTGGCCTCGTCCAGTGCCGTCGCCGCAGCGATACGGGTTCTGTGGCCTTCACCGAGCTCGGCGACCCGTCGCTGCCAGGCGAGCACCTGCGGAAAGCCAGCCAGCAGCTCCGCGGCGACCTCCGGCAGCACCCCCTGCATGAACCAGACGAAGGGATGCGTAAATGCATCCGCCAGGCCGGGCGCTGCGCCACTCAGAAAAGCTCTGCCGTCCGCCAGCTGTTGCTGGAGCAGCGAGGCATGGGCACGATAGTGCGCGCGGCAGTGGGGCAACTCGTCAGTCACGGCAGCGAAATCGATATCCGGAAAGATGGACTGGCGATCCTGGCGAAACGCCTCGGGCCAGCTGTGAGCACACAGGGCCAGCACGATCTTCAGGCCCGTGCGGAAAAATGCATCGCTCCAGGTGATGAGTGCGAGAGCGCAGCCGCGGTCGGCCGCCGGAAACAGCGACGGGCTCGGATAGCGGTGCTCGAGTTCGAGGGCGATGCGGCGTGAATCCACGTACACGTGTGCCCCCGCCTGCAGCACCGGAGTACCGCGATAGCCGCCGGTCAGCTCGAGCAGATCGTCCTTGGGCGGTGTCATCGGGGTTTCGACCCAACGCCAGGCGAGATTCTTGATCGCGAGCAGCCGCAAGGCGCGCTGGGTGAAGGGCGATGCATCGTAAGCGTGCAGGATCAGATCACTCATTCGCGCGGCTCCGTCTGCTCGCGCTCATGCGCATTCACGCTGGCGGCGGTTTGACTGTACAGAAAAGTGTGGCCGGTGGCATCGGCCGCACGCTCATGTCCCTGGGCCAGTCCGCGCTGCACGGCAGGGCGTGCCGCCATCGCTGCGAACCAGCGCTGCACATGAGGGAAATCCTCAAGGCGCTGTCCCTGTCGCTCGTAAGGCATGATCCAGGGATAACAGGCCATATCGGCGATCGAGTACTCCCCGGCGATCCATTCGTTCTGCTGCAGGGCACGGTTGAGAACGCCATACAGCCGATTGACCTCATCCGTATAACGTTGGATGGCATACGGCACGGCTTGCGGTGCGAAGGCACGGAAATGATGAGCCTGCCCGGCCATGGGCCCCAAACCCCCGACCTGCCAGAAGAGCCAGCTCAGACAGCGCGCGCGGCCTGCTCCGCCGGCAGGCAGGAACCGGCCGCTACGCTGCGCCAAATGCAGGAGAATGGCGCCCGACTCAAACAATGTGAGCGCGGCACCGTCCGCGTCGTGGTCGATCAGCGCCGGGATCTTGTTGTTCGGACTGATGCGCAGGAAGTCCGGGGAGAATTGCGCACCGCGGGTAATGTCGACGAAGCACAGCCGGTACGCCAGCGCGCACTCCTCCAACATGATCGTGATCTTCAGCCCGTTGGGCGAAGGATAGAAATATAGCTCGAGCACGTCGGCCCTCGGGGCAGGGGGCGGCAGCCGCACTCATTATAAAGGGCGCCAAGTGAGATACAATCAGTCATGACTGTTTTTTTCTGGAGCCCTGTTTCATGAACACTGCAGCTGAGTCAGCCGTGGCCGCCACGCTCGAGGAGCGTATCCGCCGTCTGGAAGATCGCGCGCAGTTGCGCGAGCTGGTGGCGCGTTATTGCATCGCCATCGATGATCGGGACATCGACGCCATCGCCCGGGTGTTCACGGCGGATGGACGCTTTCGCTCCAGGGATGGCGTCATGGAGGCGCGCGGTCGCGAGGCGGTCGTGCAGCAGTTCCGCGGCCGGTTCGCTGCGCTGAAGGCGACCAATCACATTGCGCATGATCAGATTCTGACTTTCGGCAGCGATCCCAACTTCGTGCGCGGTCTTGTCAGCTCGCATGCGGAGGTATGGCGCAACGGTCGGGCACTCATCACCGCGTTGCGCTACGAGGATGTGTATCGACGCGAGGAGGGAGAGTGGCGTTTCGCCGACCGGCTGCTGTCATTCCTCTATTACCTGCCGGTGGATGAATATGCCGAGGGATTGGGCAGTCGCTTGCGCATGCGCGCTTATGGCGATCAGCGCCCCGCGGATTATCCGGAAGCGCTACCCAGCTGGAAGCTCTATCACGGCGACTCCAATGCGTGAGGCGACCGCTTGAGGCCAGCGCCGCGCGGCAGGTACAAGGCGCGTGGGTGGCCGGCAGGCGCGGCCACGCCTGCCGCTGCCGTTGACGTGCTGGCGGCCGAAAGCGGCTCCGGGCGCGGTAATAAATTTCCGATCGGTCAGGTCTCCTTGGTCATTACAGCGCAAGCACGCGGGCGGGCCTGGAACCTGTCTCATTACAGGCGCACGCGCCTGCCGCTGCAGCGCGAATTGCCAGTGTCAATCCATCATCGGGAGAAAGTTTATGAACCGGTCCAGCTCGTTGTCGACGTTAGCCTCCGGCGCAGCGCTCGCGCTGCTGTTATGCAATATCGCGCTGGCGCAGAACAACTTCGCCACGGGCAACATGCACTTCGATGCCCATGAGATGGACACCAATGGTGATCGGATGATTTCGCGCGAAGAAATGCTCGCCTACGCGGAAAAGACCTGGGAGATGATGGCCCAGGGCAAGGCCAGCATCTCGATTGATGCGGCCGCGCGTGACTTCGCCAGTGGCGGTGTCAGCTTCGATGCGCACGCGATCGACACCGATCATGACGGCACCATCTCGAAGGCGGAGTATGTGGCGTATGCAGGCCGGAAATTCGACAGTATGGCGCATGACAAGCGACTCGTGCCCGTCGAGGAAATGGCCAAGGCTTTCGCGCGGGGCAACACCGATGCCACGACTCGCAAGACGCACGCGGATGGCGCTGCCCCAAAGTAAGCTGCGCGCACTCGCAACGCGCCGCCGATGAGGCGCAAGCGCTGGACTTGATCAGCCCCGAGCTCCGCGGCGCCCGCCGCCGCGGAGCTCGGTTGTTGAGCGTACTAGTCCTCGTGATCCCAGTGTTTCGGATTCCATTCGCGGTCTTTGTAGACGTAATGACAACGATCGCCATCGTGGTCGCATACCCAGCGGCCCGGGTGTACATACTCTTTGCGGTTCACGTACTCTGACTCTTTCCAGCAGCGGTCACCGTCATGGTCACACTTGACGCGCACACAATGGTCTCCATCCGCATCGCATCTCTCGTAGGTGCGCGCCATGGCAGGCGCTGAGTACATCAACGGCAGTGCCAGCGACAGCGCCGCACCGGCCAGGGTTGCAGTAATGCCTCTGTTCATGCTGAGCCTCATATTTGGTTTGCCTGCCAAAGTAACGGCCGCGACGCAGGTTCGTTCCGTGGCTCCAGACCGCTGCAGCGGGCTGTTTACACTGGACTTTTGACGCTCTCAAAGGCGAGGTTGCGAGACATGATCACCCTGTTCCACCGTTCCAGGACGCGCTCCAGCCGCTTCATATTCCTGCTGGAGGAACTTGCGGCACCGTATGAAATTCGCACCGTTACGATCCGCAGCCGGGACGGCTCGGGACATATTGACAAGGCCAATCCTCACCCGGTCGGCAAGGTGCCCGCCATTTGCGACGACGGCGAGGTCGTGTTCGAATCGCCGGCCATTGCCCTGTATCTGACGGACAAGTACCGTCAAAAAATCCTGGGTCCGGCAGTGGGCGACCGCAACCGGGGCGCCTATCTTTCGTGGTTGTGTTACTACACCGGCGTGCTGGAACCTGCGTTCGTGTCGAAGTTCATGGGCGCGGAGGTGCCGCGAGGCACCGCGGGCTGGGTTCCGGCGGAAGAGGCGATCAGCGCGGTTCTGGGCCAGCTCGCCGGCAACCCTTATCTGCTTGGCCATGATTTCAGCGCGGCGGACGTGCTCTATGCCACGACCTTCGCGCTCTTTGCGCACAATCCGATTCTGCCGAAGTCTGCGGTCATCGAAGACTACGTACGCCGCGTGACCCTGCGACCTGCGTTCGCTCGGGCGCAGGCGCGCGAGGCGGCGCACGAGAACGCCGCGCCGGCCGCAGGCTGAGAGAGCAGGCCGCCTCGTTGTCGTCCCGCTGTTTGTGCCGTACCCTTTGCCACCCTCGATCGCCGCCTGGGCGGTCGGTGGACGCATACGAATCGAACCATCTTGAAATCCCGCTACTCCGCATGGGCGCTGGCGCGTCACGCCGTCACGGGCGCCCCCTGGCCCCGGGCGTGGCGTGCGGCCAGCCCAAAGAAATCCTATGACGTCGTCATCGTGGGCGGCGGCGGGCACGGCCTCGCCACCGCGTACTACCTGGCGAGCAAGCATGGGGTTCGCAATGTCGCGGTGGTGGAGCGCTCTTATATCGGTTCCGGCAATGTCGGCCGCAACACCACCCTGGTGCGCTCGAATTACCTGATCGATGGCAATACGCAGTTCTTCGAGCACTCCCTGAAGCTCTGGGAAGGGCTGTCCCACGAGCTGAACTACAACATCATGCTGTCGCAGCGCGGTCAGATCGTCCTGGCCCATGGTCCGGGGCAGCTCGATGTGCTGGCGCGCAAGGGCAACATCATGCGGCTGAACGGAATCGACGCAGAGTTGCTCGACCGCGACGGGGTGCGGCGCATGTTGCCGTACCTGGATTACTCTGCCCACTGCCGCTTTCCTATTTATGGCGGACTGCTGCAACGCCGCGCCGGAACGGTTCGGCACGATGCCGTGGCATGGGGCTATGCACGTGCCGCCAGCGCGCTCGGCGTGGATATCATCGAGAACTGCGAAGTCACGGGGTTCGTGCGCGAGGGTGGGCGCATCGGCGGCGTCGAGACCACGCGCGGCAAGATCCTGGCGGCACGCACCGGAATCGTCGTCGCCGGCCATACCTCGCGGGTGGCTGCCATGGCGGACCTGCGACTGCCGGTGGAGAGCCATATCCTGCAGGCGTTCGTGACCGAATCGCTCAAGCCGTTTGTCGATCACGTTATTTCCTTCGGGGCGGAGCTCTTCTATATCTCCCAGTCGGACAAAGGGGGACTGGTGTTCGGCGGCCACATCGACGGCTTCAATACCTACACGCAGCGTGGTCAGTTTCCGAAAGTCCAGACCGTGGCGGAGTGCGCCGTAGCGCTCATCCCGTCGATCTCCCGTCTGCGGCTCTTGCGGCACTGGGGTGGCATCCAGGACATGACGCCGGACGGCAGTCCGCTGATCGGCCGCACGCAGCTTCCAGGTCTGTATCTGAATGGCGGCTGGTGTTACCAGGGCTTCAAGGCCACGCCGGCCTCCGGCTGGTGCTTCGCGCAGCTGCTGGCAACTGACGAGGAGCCCGCCCTGATCCGCCACCTTGCGCCCGATCGCTTCGTGCGCGGCGAGCATCACGATGAGTATGGCATCGGCTCCTGGACCTGGAAGCAGTAGCGATGCGGATCCCCTGTCCACATTGCGGCCCGCGCGACTACACGGAATTCCGTTACGGTGGCGATGCGAACAAGCCGCGCCCCGCCCATGGCAGCACGGATGCGCAGCAATGGCACGACTATGTGTTCCTGTTTGACAATCCCAAAGGACCGCACCGCGAGTACTGGCAGCATGTGCTCGGCTGCCGGCAATGGCTGATCCTGGAGCGTAATACCGCGACCAACGCCATCGGAGCCTGTCGTCTGGCGCGCGAGGGCCGTTCCACATGAACGGCACGCCCCGGCGTCTGGCTTCAGGCGGCCGCATCAGCCGCGAGCACACACTGCGTTTCAAACTCGATGGGCGCTGGCTTGCCGGCTGCAGGGGGGACTCGCTGGCCTCGGCAGTGCTGGCAAACGGCATTACGCTCGTCGGCCGCAGCTTCAAGTATCACCGTCCGCGCGGCTTCGTGGCTGCGGGTGTAGAGGAGCCCAACGGACTGTTCACCCTGGGACGTGAAGGACGCTCCACACCCAACGTTGTGGCCACAACCGTGGAACTCGTGCAGGGGCTGGAAGCTCGCCGCCAGAATGGCTGGCCCTCGGTGAGCTTCGATCTGCGCGCGGCCTTTGCTGCCTTTGCGCCCCTGTTGGGCGCGGGCTTCTATTACAAGACCTTCATGGGGCCGAAGCGCGACTCGTGGATGTTCTATGAGCCGTTCATTCGCCGGGCGGCGGGTCTCGGACACGCTACGCATGCGCCCGATCCGGACCGTTATGAGGTGCGCCACGCGCACGTTGACGTGTTGGTAATAGGAGGCGGCCCCGCAGGACTGGCCGCAGCGCTCGCCGCAGCGGCCACCGGCGCCCGCGTGTTAGTGGTGGAGCAGGACAGAGAATGCGGCGGTGGCGTACTCCACGGTCCCGTCGAGTCGAGCGAGGAGAACTGGCGCAGACAGGCGCTAGCGCAACTCGAGAGCGCGCCCAACGCGCAGCTCATGACACGTACGACAGCGCTCGGGCTGTACGACGACAACATGGTGACCTTGCTGCAACGTCGCGATCATCTGGCGCCACGCCCTGAATCAGGTGAGGCACGCGAGGTGGTCACCCTGGTACAGACGGGCGCGATCGTCTTCGCCACCGGTGCGCTGGAGCGCCCGCTGGTGTTTGCCGACAATGATCGTCCGGGGGTCATGCTCACCTCCGCGGCACGCAGCTATCTCAACCGCTACGCGGTGTTGTGCGGCGAGCGCGCCGTCATCGCCACCAACAACGATAAAGCCTGGATCACGGGCCTGGAGCTCGCGGCGGCCGGCGCGCGGGTGACCATGGTCGATGCGCGACGCACCATCCCCGATGAATTGCGCGAGCAGGCGCTCAACGCCGGCCTGCAGCTGCGCCTCGGGGAGCGCCTCATCCGCGCACTCGGGCGCCGGCGGGTTCGCGGCGCGATCGTCGGCCAGGCCGACGGTGGCGATCAGGATCGCATCGAGTGCGATCTGCTGTGTATGTCGGGGGGCTGGTCGCCCGTGGTCCATCTCACTTCGCATACCGGTATAAAGCCCGTCTACCGAGCAGATCTCGATGCGTTCGTGCCGGGGGGCTTCGCCGCCGGTCACTTTGCCGCCGGTGCGCTGCTCGGGCCAGCCAGCTGGGAAGAGGTCTTGTCGCAAGGCACAGCAGCTGGGCGCGGGGCGGCGCGTCATGCCGGCGCGGCAACGTCCTGCGTGGCAACCTCCGGCGCGGACGCCCACGCGGCGAACTTACATGGCACCACGACTTCCGAACATCCGCACTCCACTGCCGGCCAGAGCGATTTCAGCGGTAAGGCGTTCGTTGATTTCCAGACTGACGTGACCACGGCGGATCTCGACATCGCGCATCAGGAAGGTTTCGAATCTGTGGAGCATCTGAAGCGCTACACCACGCTGGGCATGGGGACCGATCAGGGCAAGACCGGCAACGTCAATGCGATCCGCCTGATGGCCGGGCTGCGCGGAGTGGAAATGAGCGAGGCGGGCACCACCACGTTTCGCCCGCCGTATACACCTGTCTCCATCGGGGCGCTGGCCGGGCGCAGTGTCGGTCTGCACTTTCGGCCCACCCGTCGCTCGCCATTGCACGATTGGCACGTGGCCAACGGCGCCGCGTTCATTGAGGCCGGGCCGTGGCTGCGCGCCTGGTATTACGCTTGGGCCGGCTCGAGCGTCGAGCAGGCGTATGTCGAGGAGATGAAACACGTGCGCAAGGCCGTGGGCGTCTCCGATGTATCCACGCTGGGCAAGATCGACGTGCAGGGACCGGATGCGGCCGAGTTTCTCAACCGCGTGTATGTCAACGGCTTCGCCAAGCTGCCGGTCGGCAAAGCGCGCTACGGCGTGATGTTGAACGATGATGCCAGCGTGCTCGACGACGGCACGACGACGCGCCTCTCGCCGACGCGCTACTTCATGACAACGACCACCGCGCAGGCGGCGGAAGTGATGTCCTGGCTCGAGTTTCTGTTGCAGACGGCCTGGACGGATCTGCGCGTGCAGGTCCTCTCCATCACGGACGAATGGGGCGGGATGTCGATTGCGGGCCCGCAATCGCGGGCCGCCCTGCAGCGGGCGCTTCCCGGCGTGGATGTATCAAACGGCGCGCTGCCACACATGGGCGGCCTGGAGCTCGAGCTGGAAGGCGTGCCGTTGCGCGTGCTGCGCTTGTCGTTCTCGGGCGAGCTGGCATATGAAGTCTATGCTCCGGCCAACTACACGAGGGCGGTGTGGGAGCACCTGCTGCAGAGCGCAGCCCCCCTGGGCATCCGTCCCTACGGCCTCGAGGCACTCGCTGCACTACGCATCGAGAAGGGTCACGTGGCAGGGCTGGAGCTCGATCATCGTACGACCCTGGATGATCTGGGACTTGCGCGGATGGCATCGCGTGACAAGCCGTTCGTGGGACGCGAATTGCGCCAGCGACCTGTGTTGCAGGCTGAGGCGCGCTGGAGTCTGGTGGGGCTCGAATGCCTCGAACCCGGCAAGCGACTGCGCGGCGGCGCCATCCTGTTTGCGGCGGGCGAGCCGCTGTCCGGTCATGGCCGTGGCTACATCAGCTCCGTGACCTGGTCCGCTGAGCTCAACAAGTTCATCGCTCTGGGACTCTACTCAGGCGGACTGCGCCATGAAGGTAAGGAGATCGTCTGCGCTTATCCGCTGAAGAGCGAACAAGTACGTGCGCGTATCGTGTCACCGGTGTTCCTCGATCCGAAGGGAGAGCGGCTGCATGTTTGAAGCGTGCTCGGCACTCGCCGCCGCCCTGGCGCTCGGGGGCCGTGATGGCACCGATGGGCGGCGGCTTTTGCGTCTCAGTGAGCTGCGCGGCTGGTACTTGCTGCAGCTCGGCGTGTTTACGGATAGCGCATTCGCCCAGGCGGCGAGCGCGGCGTTGGACACCCCACTGCCACAGCAGGCTCAGCAACCGGTGCAGGGCAAGGCCCGTGTGTATCGCATCGCTCAGGACCAGTATTGGGTGGTGACGCGCGATGCGACGCTGTCCGCTCAGTTGCTCGCGGCCATCGCGCCGGACATCGGCACGGTGACCTCTCTTTCGCATGCTCGCGTACGGGTGGGGGTCAGCGGCGGGCCGGTCCGCAGCATGCTGGGAGGTGTGCTGTCGGTCGATCTGCATCCCACGCGGTTCAAAGTGGGGGAGGCGTTGCAGACCGGCATGCACCACCTGCCCGTACTCGTCGAGCGCACGGACGAGGACCGCTACGAGTTCTATTTTCTGCGCACCTTTGCGCAGACCCTTTGGGAGTGGCTCACGGATGCAGCCCTCCAGTACGGCTATGACCTCGAGGTGACGCAAGTATGAAGTCGCATGCACGGGCAGTTGTGATCGGTGGCGGAGTCGTAGGTTGTAGCGTGCTGTATCACCTCACCAAGGCGGGTTGGAAAGACGTCGTGCTCATCGAACGGGATCAGCTGACCTCGGGCTCGACCTGGCATGCCGCCGGTGGGTTTCATACCTTGAACGGGGATCCCAACGTCGCCAAGCTGCAGGGTTACACCATCGGGCTGTACGACGAGCTGGAGAAGCTCTCGGGCATCTCCTGCAGCCTGCATCGTTCCGGCGGACTGTTGCTCGCCGATACGGTCGAGCGCATGGAATGGCTGAAGATGGCGCATGCACGCGCCCGCTATCTCGGTCTCGACACCGAGCTCATCTCCCCCCGCGAGGCGCAGGAGCTGCTGCCGCTGATCGAAGCGAAGCACTTCGTGGGGGCCATGATCGATCGCGCGGACGGCAATCTCGATCCATCCGGCACGACGCACGCCTATGCGAAATCGGCGCGCATCAACGGCGCGGAAATCTACCTGCAGACACGGGTGACTGAGCTGACGCGTCGACGGGATGGCAGCTGGGATGTCATCAGCGACAAAGGCACGGTCAACGCCGAGCATGTCGTGAACTGCGGTGGCTTGTGGGCGCGCGAGGTGGGGCGGATGGTAGGCCTCGAGCTGCCGGTGCTTGCCATGGAGCATATGTATCTGGTCACCGACGAGATGAAGGAGGTCGTCGAGTTCAACAAGACCCACGGTCACGAGTTGCCCCACGCGATCGACTTCAAGGCCGAGATCTATCTGCGGCAGGAACGTAACGGCCTGCTGCTGGGCACCTATGAGAAAGCCTGCGTGCCCTGGCAGCCGCGCGAGACACCCTGGACGTTCAGCATGGAGCTGCTGTCACCGGACCTCGAGCGCATCGCGCCCTCGCTCGAAGTCGGCTATCGGCACTTCCCGGCCATGGAACGTGCCGGCATCAAACGTGTGGTCAACGGACCGTTCACCTTCTCGCCAGATGGCAATCCGCTCGTTGGACCGGTACAGGGGTTGCCGGGTTACTGGTGCGCCTGCGCGGTCATGGCCGGGTTCAGTCAGGGCGGCGGCGTGGGACTGGCGCTGTCACAGTGGATGGTGCACGGGGATCCGGGCTTCGATGTCTGGGCGATGGACATCGCGCGCTACGGCGAGTGGGCGACCCGCAGCTACACGAATGAGAAGGTGCGCGAGAACTATTCGCGGCGCTTCTCGATCCGCTTCCCGAACGAGGAGTTGCCGGCCGCACGTCCGCAGCAGACCACCGCCATCTACGACCTGCTGGTTGCACAGGGCGCGGTGATGGGTGACAGCTGGGGCATGGAGACACCGTTGTGGTTCGCGCCTTCGGTTGCCGAGGCGAAGGATGTCGTCTCGTTCCATCGCGCCAATGATTTTCCGCACGTGAAGGCAGAGTGCCTCGGGGTACGCAAGGCGGTAGGTGTCACGGAGATCGCCAACTTTGCCAAGTACGAAGTCACGGGCAGCGGTGCCGAAGCCTTGCTGCTGCGGCTGATGTGCAACCGCATGCCGCGCATCGGGCGGCTGATCCTGACGCCGATGCTGAATCCCCAGGGCAAGCTGATCGGCGATTTCACGATCGCGAAGCTCAGCGATGAGCGCTTCCTCATCTGGGGCTCCTCGCAGGCGCAGATCTATCACATGCGCTGGTTCGAGCGCTGGCTGCCGGCTGACGGCTCGGTCAGCGTACGCCGGCTCGGTATGGGCCTCGTGGGCCTGTCGATCGCCGGCCCGCGCTCCCGCGAGCTGTTGGCACGCCTCACCGACGAGGATGTATCCAACACGACGCTGCGCTTCATGGATCACCGCGCGCTGGATGTTGCCAATGTGCCGGCCCTGGTCAACCGCGTAACCTACACGGGCGATCTCGGCTATGAGATCTGGGTCGCGCCCGAGTATCAGCGCCGCCTATACGAGAGCATCCAACAGGCCGGTGGCGATCTGGGCCTGGTCAACTTCGGCATGCGCGCGCTGCTCGGACTGCGTCTGGAGAAAAATTTCCCCACCTGGTATCGCGAGCTGCGTCCGATCTACGGTCCGATCGAGGCGGGCGTGGAGCGTTTCATCGATTTTAACAAAGCTGATTTCATCGGTCGCGACGCAGCGCTCAAAGAGCGCGACAGCGGCGGGACTCTGCGCCGGGTCACCTTCACGGTCGATGCCGGCGATGCGGATGTGCTCGGTGATGAGCCCATCTACCACGACGGTAAGGTCATCGGCTGGGTCACCTCCGGCGGTTATGGTCATTACGTGGACCGCTCGCTGGCCCAGGGGTATGTACCTCGAGCTCTCGCAGCTGACACCGGCACGCGCGCTTTCGAGATCGAGATCCTGGGTGAACGCCGTACGGCGACCATCGCGCCGCAGCCTCTGTTTGACCCGGACGGCGCCCGCATGCGCAGCTGAGCAGGGCACCTGCCCCTGCACCTAGCTGCAGCCACAGGGCGGCTGAGGCGCATTTCGATGCCTTGCCGTTACTCTTTCATGAAATGAAAGGATGCGGTAGCCGCTCGGAACCTGTGGCGGGTCAAATCGTCTGACTCAGTGACGGATACCTGACCGCCCCGATCATGAAAGCGTTGCTTGCAGTTTTCGCCTTCCTGCTGCTCACCGTTGAGAGTGCAGCTGCGGTGGGCTCCCCCGGCGGCCCCCAGCCTGCCGTGTGGGCCTCCCACGAGATCATCGTCGATCTGCACAATCTGCCGCGGCGCTACTCGTGCGATGACCTGTGGTACAAGTTCCGGGCGGTGCTGTTTGCGATCGGGGCGCGGCCCACGCAGGTTCTGCCGTACCGCTGTCAGGGTTCGGCACGTGAGGCCGGCTACTCACCGCAGGTACAGCTGACTTTTTATACGCCCGAAATTGCGCGGGGTGCATTGGCGCGGACGCCCGATTTGCAGGCACAAGCCCAGAGCGTGCGCCTTGCGCCCGGCGCGCAGCCGCACCTCGATGCCGGCGACTGTGAGCTGCTGCGACAGCTGAAGGACACTCTGTTCCGCTACCTGGGGAATCGCATTTCGGAGTTCAGCCTCGCTTGCGCAGCGGCGAGTGGCAACACACCTGCTTTCAGTCTGACGGTCGATGCACTTTTACCGGTGCAGGATTCCAACACTCAGGTGACGCAGGCCGCCCAGCCGAGCTCGGCGAAGGTCGCCGCCGCCTCTGCAGCCGCACAGCCGCACGTCAGCCGTTCGTCATCCACCGCGCGAGGCACCTAGGACCCAGGTATGTCAGAGGTGTCTGGCACTCCTGGCGGTCGTGTTTGCAGGCACTGCTGTGACCTGAAGCTACGGTGCAGCCGCGGTGGATGCCGGCGGCGCGCGGGCAGGCACGCAGCATCTTGTGGCCGATCCGGCATCGGACCTGACCAACGCTCCCGATACGCACCAATGGCTCACGCCTATACGCCCGGCCCCTGATCGGGAAGCTCGCAGTCCACAGCGTGGGTGGAACTGTCCGGTGCCAGGATGCCATCGTGGTGATAGCGCTCGGCGAGAAAATCCACGAAAGTGCGCACCTTGTCGGGCGGCGGGCCGCGACGCGGAAACACCGCATATACCGGCGTGCGCGGCGCTTCGAATTCCCCGAGCACCCGCTGTAGCAGTCCGTCCCGCAACTCATCCTGAATCAACCAGGTGGGCAGCAGCGCCATCCCTGCGCCGGCCAGTACGGCCTCGAGCAGCGCCTCCTGATTGTCCGCGCGCATTCTGCCCCGCACCCGCAGGCGAACCGGTTGGCCGGCCTCGCTGAAATTCCATTCATCTGCGCGCAGGTAGTGTGTGAAGTGCATGCAGTTGTGCGCGGCAAGCTGCTGCGGGTGTACCGGTACGGGGTGCCGCCTGAAGTAATCCGGTGATCCCACGACGACGCGCTGGATGTAGCCCAGGCGTCGCACGGCGACTCCCTGGATGCGCACGATCGCGATGCGAATGGCCACATCGAAGCGTTGCTGCGTCAGCGACTCACACCGGTCGGTCAACGAGAGATATACCGAGAGGCGCGGATAGCGCTCCAGGAATTGCGCCACTGGGGGCGCGACATGATGGCGTCCGAACGTCACGGGCGCGGTAACCCGCAGTTCACCCGCCGGGACCTGCGCGTGCGATTGGGCCGCCGCATCGGCAGCCCCCAGTTCCGCGAGGATCCGCTGGCAGCGCCGGTAGTACAACCGCCCGGCATCCGTCTCTGCAATGCCGCGCGTGGTGCGTGCGACCAACCTGACACCGAGTTCGTGTTCAAGTTGAGCTAGATTGCGACTGATTGTCGGCAGAGACAGGCCCAGCGCCTGGGCCGCCGCCGAAAGACTGCGACGATCCAGGACGGCCATGAACACCCGCATCGCCTGTAAACGATCCACTGCGGATCGCTCCGGCAGAACAACTCAACCGAGCTTATGCGCAACCAGCCCGTAGTGAAAGGGAGGCAGGGATACTGCTGCCGTGCGCAGCTCGAAGCCCGCCGCCGTCGCCCACGCCGCGCACTGCTCCGGACGCGGACGGATGTTCAGCGGTGGCCCACGTGGCGTCGTCGCATCGGCGATCCAGTGCATGATCGCGACGACACCCTCGGTGCGCAGTATGCGATGGGCTTCGCCCAGCAGTCGCAGCGGCTCATCCGCATGCAGGATGTTGAACAGCAGCACGCAGTCGACTGAGCGATCCGGCAAGCCGCTTCCGTCGGCGATGAAATCCCGCTGCAGAGCCTGAACATTGCTCACGCCGCTTTGACGGGCGCGGTCCGCAGTGGCGCTGATCATCGCAGGCTCGATATCGAGAGCGTAGATCGTGCCGCAGGTGCGCGCGGCCATCGCCACCGCGAAGGTTCCATAACCGCAGCCAAAGTCCACCACCGCGGCGGTGCGCTTGGGCGGAATATGCAGGCGCTCGAGAATCAGGGCGGCATCGAAGAACCGCTCCCACAGCTGCTGCTCGGGCATGCCGCTGTCGCGGATTTTCATGTGCCTACATTACCGCGTCCACTGGATACGCAAGCTGCTGAAACCTTATTTTGTCAGCACCCTGAGTGCGAGGCGCGTGCGGTGAGCGTACGATGCGGCTGGCTTGCTACACCGCGAGCTGAAGGAGTGCGCATGCGTTGGGTGCTATGGAGAGTGGCAGCGGCGATGCTGGGCGCGGCCGGCGCGGCAGTGGCTCAGGATCCTCAGGCGACGCAGCGCCTACCGGAAGGTGCGGGGAAAACGATCACCGCGGCGAATTGTCTGCAATGTCACGGCACGGAGCGCCTCGCCACGCCCGGTTACGACCATGACGGCTGGCAGAGGGTGATCGAACAAATGATCAGAATGGGAGCGGGCGTGCATCCCGCCGAGGTGCCGGTGCTTGCGGCATACCTTGCGCATAACTTCCCGGCGCGGGCCACGCCCGCCGCCATGTTGGTGCCGGGCCAAACCCACGTCTCCTTCAAGGAGTGGGACGTGCGCACGCAGGGCGCGTTTCCGCACGATCCCTATGCAGCTGCGGATGGCGCAATCTGGTACACCGGTCAGCACGCAAGCGTCCTCGGCCGGATTGATCCGCAGAACGGCTCGATCAAAGAGTATCCGACGACGACCTCCGACGCCGGTCCTCATGGGCTCACCGCCGATGCCGCAGGCAACATCTGGTTTACCGCCAACTACGCAGGCTACATCGGCAAGCTCGATCCCCGCACGGGCTTCATCAGCAACTATCGCATGCCCGATTCCACGGCACGCGACCCGCATACGCTCGTGTTCGATCAGCACGGCATCCTCTGGTTTACAGTGCAGGCCGGCAACCGGGTCGGGCGACTGGATCCGAGCTCGGGCGCGGTGAAACTGCTCCGGGTGCCCACCGAGCACGCCTTGCCCTATGGCATCGTGGTCAACTCCGCAGGAGTGCCGTTCTTCGCCGAATTCGGCAGCAACCGCATCGGCAGCATCGATCCCAGGACCCTGGTCATCAAGGAGCATGTGCTGCCGCAGGCCGGCGCCCGGCCGCGTCGCATCGCGCTCACGCCCGATGATGTCGTCTGGTATTCGGATTACGCCCGCGGCTATCTGGGCAAGCTGGATCCGGCCAGCGGCGCGACGCAGGAATGGCCCTGTCCCGGCGGGTCCAAGGCGCAGCCCTACGGCATCACCGTCAGCCGCGGCAGCATCTGGTTCAGCGAATCTGGCGTCCAACCCAACACGCTGGTGAGGTTTGATCCGCAGTCACTGAAATTTCAGAGCTGGGCGATTCCAGCCGGGGGCGGGGTGGTGCGGAACATGATGCCCACCGCGGATGGCAACCTGGTGCTGGCCGAAAGCGGGGTAGGGAAGCTGGCGCTGGTCAGTATCAACTGATCCGCGCTCCGGCCCCCCGCAGGCGACCTCAGTTCCGAGTGTCGCCCGCAAGGCTCCGCAGCTGCTGATCCAGGTTGTCGGAGACTTCCTCCGTGCGACCACGCAGCGTGCCCGTGGAGCTGATAACGATGAAGGACGGCACGTCCTTGACGGTAAATTCCCGGAACAGCGCACCGGTTTCATCCAGCGCCAGCGGGATGGTCACGTGTTTCGTCTCGCGATAACGCGTCAGGTCTTCGCTGGTTGCCCAAAGACCCGAGGCGATTGCCATCCAACGCATCTGCCCGGCGCTTGCGAGGCGCTCGCTGTGCTCGCGCGCCATCCGGCAAGCCGCTGCGCGCTGGGGACGGCTCTTCTGCAGGTAGGATTCGCACCAGGGTGAGATGAACATCACCACTGTCGCGCGGTGACGTGCTGGATCTACCAGCTGGAGTGCACTGCCATCCAGCGCAGTGAGGGGGGTGGCCGGGACCGATGTGCCGGCTTGCAACAGGTGCTGCTGTTCAGGATGTTGATGCAGAGCGGCAGGCGTGTCGGTTGGCGGCTGCTGCGCCGTCCGCAAAGCGCTCTGCAGGCGCTCATCCACCAGATGCCCGATGTAGGCGATGCGCCCATCACGGCCGATCACGATATGTTGCGGCGTCACGCGCAGATGCAGTGCCTCGGCCAGACGCCCGTCATCAATGACGATAGGCATGCGCAAGCCAACGTCTTTGCGATACGCCTCGACCTCTTCGCGGGTATCGTTGAAGGCGGCGTTGACCGCGATGACGGCAAGGTGAGGACCTTTGTGCTCGAAGGTGCTCTCGAAATGCGGCATCTGCTGTCGGCAGGGAACGCACCAAGTGGCCCAGAATTTCAGATACACGGCCTGCCGTCCGTAGAGGCGGGCGAGGTCGATCGACTGACCATCGATGGTTTTAAGCACCAGCGCCGGTGCGGCCGCTCCGATGAGACTTTGACCGGCACTCTGGGCCAACTGCTGACCGCTGGTATCCGCAAGTGCCGCAGAGCTGCCACCCAGTGCGAGACAGGCAGCCAGGATTGTGCTTCGGTAAGAGTTGATGACACCGCTCATCGCGCACCCTGCTGGTTGGCGTCCTGAGCAGCCTTGTCCTGTATCAGGAAGACCAGAAATTTGGCCGGCTGGGTAGCGCTCGCATTCGCGGAGACGACATGCACATCGTCCGGCCCTTCATAAAATGTCTCGCCCGGTCCCAATGTGAGCAGCGGCCCACCCTTTACCTGCATGCGCAGCTTGCCGCTCAACACATAGACGAACACCTCGGCGTGGTGTTGATGCGGCTTGGAGGCGCCGCCGGGTGGGTACTGCACGGTCAACATTTGCACGGCCTTCGCACCGTTGCCTTGCAGCTGCCTCTGCATAAGAGTGGCAACAGTGGGCGCCGCAGGTTGCGATGCCGGCCCCGTCGGCGCATCCGCCGGGCCGGGCGATGTCCCCTCTGCGCGAACCTGCATTGCCGCGCTGCACAGCGCAACGATAAGTAACAACACGAAGAGCCTGGGCATGGGCACGAAGAGCCTGGTCATGGGAGGGACCTCCTGCGTCCGGGAACAGCTACCGTACTTGCAGGGCGCAGCACTGTCATCCCCCTCGGCCGTGCGGCGGTGCGCTGCACGGCATGGCGTTGAAGTGCCCGCAGCGCCTTCCGCCATGCCAATGACGCCGGTATACTGCGGCCGCTTTGAGTACGCGCAAGGTTCCCCGGCAAGGGGATTGAAAGGGAACGCGGTGCAAGCCGCGACTGCCCCCGCAACTGTAACCGGCGAGCGACGTCAGTTGGACCACTGAGGCCTGGCCTCGGGAAGGTGGACGCGAGCGAGGACCCGGAAGTCAGGAGACCTGCCCTGCGCCGTCGTCCTGTTTTCGGTCGGGGTGTGCCGGGAGCTGCGGGTATTCCGCTGTGGCGACACGTTCTGCGTCGTCGTCATTGCCGGAGTGCTCCACATGAAAAATCCCGTATCGCTCTACCGTCTGTGCGCGGTGCAGCTGCTTGGCTGGCTGCTCGCATGTTTCTCCATGACCGCAAACGCAGAGAATGCGACGGCCAGCGCGGAAGGGGCGGCGCCTGCGGATATCGCTACGGCTTCGCCGGACACCGTCGTAGTCACCTTCACCCGTACGCCCACGCCGGTTGACGAAGTCGCCGGCAGCATCAGCGTCGTGACCGCCGAGCAGATCGAGGCACGTCAGGAGCGCACCCTGCCCGAGGTGCTCAGGGATCTGCCGGGACTGAATCTCGTGCAGGCCGGCGGCCCGGGCGGGCAGACCGCCATCTTCATGCGCGGCACCAATCTCAATCACACCAAGGTACTGGTGGACGGGATTGATGTCAGCGATCCGAGCAATCCCAACGGCGCCTTCGACTTCGGACAGTTCCTGACCCAGGACATCGAGCGTGTGGAAGTGCTGCGGGGACCGCAGAGTGGCCTCTACGGCTCGGATGCCATCGGCGGCGTCATCAACATCATCACCAAGGCAGGCACGGGCCCTGCGCGGCTGGCGGCCACTGTTGAGGGCGGATCCTTCGATACCTTCAATCAGTCCGCCAGTCTGGGAGGCTCCGCGGATGCGCTGCACTACACGGCCAACTTAGAGCACCTGCACACCGGCAACACCCCGGTGACACCGCTCGATCTGTTGCCGCCCGGCGAGGCGCGCAACGACGACTATTACGACAACCTGACGGCCTCCTCGAAGCTCAAGTACGACATCACGCAGAATCTCGACGTGGGCCTGGTTGCGCGTTACACCGATAGTCATCTGCGTCTGACGGGAGATGATTTCAGTACCTTTCCCAGTCATCCCGCCGCGCAGCAGTCGGCCAACAACACCGTGGAAGAGTACGCACGCGCTGCGGCGCATGCGGTGCTGCTGGCCGGATTCCTCGATCAGACACTTGGCTTCGCCTACACGCGCAGCCGCTTTTCCGCCTTCACGCCGGACAGCCCTACCGAGATCTATGTCGGACAGCGGCGCAAAGCCGACTGGCAGGGGGCGCTCAACTTCTCCACTGCAGAAGTGGTGGTACTGGGCGCCGAGTATGAGCGCGATACGATCACGCAGCCCGTGTCGGCTGCCATCAACATCAGTTCCGGCTATGCCGAGCTGCAGTCACATCTCACCCCGCACCTCTTCAGTGCACTCAACGTGCGCTATGATTCCAACACCCGCTTCGGCGGCAAGACCACTTTCCGCGTGGCGCCTGCCTATGTGATCGCCGCGACCGGCACGAAGCTGAAGGCGAGTGCCGGCTCGGGTTTCAAGGCACCCACCCTGAGCGAGCTGTTCGAGGATTTCCCGCCATTCTTCTTCGCCAACCCGCACCTCAAGGCGGAGAGCAGCACTGGGTTCGACGCAGGTGTGGAGCAGCCCATTGCCGGTAACAGCCTGCGGGCCGGGGTGACTTACTTCCACAACTCCATCCGGGATCTGATTACGACCGACGCCTCGGGCATCACCTACGGTAACGTGGGCAGGGCTACAACCCAGGGCATCGAGAGCTCGCTCAGCTGGCAGGCGCTCGATGCGCTCAGCGTGCAACTGGATTACACCTACACCGAGGCGACCGACGACATTTTGCATCAGGAGCTGCTGCGCCGGCCGAAACACAAAGCCAGTCTGACGACCCAGTGGAAGGTCACTGCGTCCGCCAGGCTGACCGCCAGTGTGCTCAGGGTGGGTCCATGGGTGGACGGTAACCGGGATTTCTCGATCCCACGCCTCGAGGCGCCCGGCTATACGGTGCTGAATCTCGCCGGCGACTTCGATATCAGCCGGCGACTCAGGCTGTTCGCGCGCATCGACAATCTGCTGAATCGCCACTACGAAAATCCGGTCGGATTCCTGCAGCCGAGTCGGGGTGCCTTTGCAGGTATCGAGCTGCGGCTGTGATGGCGCACGCCGGGTAGGAATTCTGTCGGTGCTCCTTAATTCCCGAACTGGCGGAGCGCGACCAAACACGCCGTCCTCTCGAGCCTGATTGAGTGCCTTGAGCGCCGCGGCCGCATTGATCGGCTGAGATGCCCGATTCCAGAGCGTCTCAGGGTCCATGACTTACCCGTAACGCCTTATAGTCCCAGGTAAAGGTCAGGACGATACTGTTACTTCGGGTCCCGAAGAGTTCCCCAACGCGAGCGCGAGCCATGTTGCGCACATAGGCCAGATCCAGGTTGAAAGGTGGCCACTTCACAGAGAGTCCTGCAGTCGGCGAGGTCTCATCGACGCCGAAACGCAGGAAAAGATGGCGGGACAGGAGCGCCTGCTCAAAGCCAACGTTTGGCTCATAAATGATCGTGTGCGTCTGGGCTATCGCGTTTTCTTTCTCCAGGCGCGTGCCACCGACATCGATCAGGGCACCGGTCCACGGGGCAACGGAACCGCCGAGTCGTAGTTCGGCCGAACGAGCCAGCCCTTCGCGGACGCCGACCGCATCGGTGCGTTGCTCCTCGTCGTTATTCAACAGCGCCCGAAAGCCAAACAGCAGTCGAGGGTTGGGTTGCCAGGCAACCCCAAAGCCCCCGGAAGGGCGCCATGAGGTCTGGTAGCGAACTGTGTTCTCGGGCGAAGCACTGGCACGGGCGGTGAAGTGGGAGGTCTCGTAGGAAAGCAGTACCCCCGCAGAAATACCGTGACCCAGCGGCATGGCAATCTTTGAGAAAACCGCCCGATCAATGCCTTCTCCCGAGACCGGCGTGGGACCCGTACCGAGACCAGGTGACCTCAGATTGAAGTGCAGATCGTTCGTGTCCTCACGCATAGCGATCAGGTAGATCCCGAGTTGGCCCCACAGGGACGGTGTGGTTGCGCCCAAGGCGGCGAAGTGAAAGTCGTTGCCATTGGAATACGACGTATCGCCATAGTCGGCAAGGACGGTGCCGGCATCTTTCCACACGAGACCATAGTTACCCCAGGTGGCCCCGTCGCCGCCAAACCCGATCGAGCGCACGCCCTTCTTGATCTGCCCCGACGAGAAGTCCCGCATCGAGAGTTCGGGCGAATCGGCTAATGCTGGGCGCACACCGGCGCATGTCAGCGCCAACAAGCCAATCGCGGCGGTGCCCGTGCCGGTCAACCTCATTTCACCATCACCCCTGTGGGATGCAGCAGCTCTTGAGATTGATGAAGGTGGAATAGGGCTCATTCGCCACGGCCACGTACGGCACGAACGCAATCGCGGATGTACCAATCTGGGCCTCCCAGCGTTGTGGCGCCGTCTGGCGCGCCGCGAGCAGCTCCTCGCGCTGCGCGCCCAGCCGTGACCCGTCGGTCGTCAAAGCAAACAACACCAGGGGACCGCTTAGCAGCGCAACCGTCGCCGGATGCCGCGGATCCACTGCCTCGAGGCGGAGCCTGCGGGGTAGCACGATCTCGAGCCGGTCCCCGCTGCGCCATTCGCGGGTGATGGCCGCGAAGCTCCCCGGTTCCTGCGCACCGCTCCAGCGGCGGCCATTCACCTCGATCTGGCTCTGCTGCGTCCAGGCCGGAATCCGCAGGTGTAGCGTGAAAGTCTCGGGTCGTGAGAGCTGCAGACTCATCGTGACCCGATCCGCAAACGGATAGTCGCCGCGCTGCCGCAGCGTGCCCTGCGCGCCGCCCTGCCTGAACCGCAGAGTCGAGGGAAGGTACAGGTTGATATAGATGCCGCGCGGGTCCTGGAAGTAGCTGTTGATGCCGTAGTCCGTTGCGACCTGAGGCAGCGTTCCCGAGCAGCAGGGAAAGCGGTGAGTGGAGTACACCTTGCGGGCGGAGAAATGGTAATCGGCGTAATAAAACGCGTGTCCGTCGGCTTGCAGTGGCCTGGCACCGAGCACCGTGTTGTACATGACCCGCTCCATGCTATCGCCGAAGCGTGGATCGCGCGTGACACGCAGCAGATAGCGAGTCAGTTTGAAATGGGCGTAAGCCCCGCAGGGAGTCTCGAAGCTGTTGTGCGTTGAGCTGAGGCTGGCATGCAGCTCGCCGCTGTCAGGCGTCACGAGCTTCTCATCCGGGCCCCAGCCGCCGGTGGGATAGCTCTGGGCTGCGAGCATCGTGAAGGCGTTACGCGCGGCCCGCAGGTGCTTCTCGCTACCCAGAGTCAGGTAGGCCTGCATCGCTGAGCTCAGCGAGTTGACGTAACTATAGGCGTGGCGCGTCGCAAGCACATTTTCATTGCGCGCCAGCGGATCGAACCAGGTGGCATCGTCCAGAAAGCGCACTGCGAGATCACGGTAGCGCTCGCCCGCGCCGCGCTGGTAGGCGAGGAACAGGTTCTCGGGGTTGGTGTAGGACTCATCCCAGCGGTAAGACTGATCCTTGCCCGGCCGCCAGGCGAGTTCGCGTTCCACGGCCCGCGCCGGCAGATGCGGTACGGCGGCCTGCGTGGTGCGCTCCAACACCCGCAGGGCGTCCACATCAGCTGCGAACTGGTGCGAATCGATCAACCCGAGCAGCAGCTTGTCGTAGCAGTAGGCCGGGAAGCGGTTCTGGTCATAGAAGTTCTCGCTGATGGCCGCCGCGTACAGCTGGTTCAGGCGCAGCACCTTGGCACGCACGTCCGGCGCGCCCGTCATGGCGTGGTAACGCGCGAGTGCCGAGACCCACTGACCGAACGTGGCGCCCGGCGCGAACCCGTCATCATCGTGGCGCCAGCTGAAATCCGCCTGGTAGTCGTACCAGCCGCCGAGATCGGCTCCCGGCGCAGGCTGGCCGGCCAGCTGCCGGAAAGGTCTCAGCAGGCTGTCCTCACTGAGATTCATGAGCACTTCGTGGGTATTGCGCAGCTGGGACTGATGCAGCGGACTCTCGAGGCTGACATCGCCATAGTTAAATTCGGACAGCGCTGCTCCCACGGGCTCTGCGCCGATCGTGCCGGCGCGCAGCCTGCGGGCACACCACGCGCCTGCTGCAGACAGCAGCACGTCCCGCCGGGTAGGGCTCATGCATCCTCCATGCGCATGATGCTGTTGCAAGCCTCGTCCGCTGGCAAGCAGTGGCGCAATGGCCGTCGCTGTCAAGGGCGAAGGGCGCAGCACCCTCAGGTATGATTTGCGCCCCGCATAAGATCGGTCTGCAAGCAAAGGGGCCACTTTGAAGTTCAGCTTCGGGTTGCGGTTCGTGAGCGCCATCTTCGGAATGGTCGCGACGTGCCTCACCTCTGCATCCGCAGAGCCTGCGCCACAACCATCGGGCAGCCTTGCCGCTCTCCGGTTCGACGTTCGCGAGGGGCTCAATATCAACAGCCTCCTGCGGGAAGGGGATGTCGCGGCGCATCTGGTTCTGCGCTCAGGCGTCGAGCCGCGCATCCTCATCGCATTTCCCGCAGGCAATAGCGCCGACGGGGTGTGGTTTGCTCACTTGCCTCACGGTGCCAAGTGGACTTTGCAGGGAGCGCCCTCGCCAGTGCGGGAAGTGGACGGACGAGGGCGGCCGTTGCGCGGCATCGCCGCAGCCGTCTCGATCAACGCCGCGGAGCTGCAGGTCCGTCAGGGCGTAGTCTCGAGTACTCGTGTGCTGCGCG
Organism: uncultured Pseudomonadota bacterium; assembly: GCA_963839055.1. Lineage (GTDB taxonomy): Bacteria > Pseudomonadota > Gammaproteobacteria > Steroidobacterales > Steroidobacteraceae > 13-2-20CM-66-19. The sequence goes on from CAWITP010000002.1 coordinate 160,261, forward strand.
ACTTCCAGGGAACCGGCACTGTGCCCCCGCAGCTGCAGTCGGATGCGCAGATCGGGGGGCAGAAACTCGTCTGGTCGCGGGACCGGCTCGATGGTGCGGCCGGTTATCGCCTCACGCTCGAGGTGATCCACGGCCGGCTCGTCAACGGCCAGATGCGTGCCGGACCCGACGGCCGGATTGGATTGCGGGTCACGGGCCTCACCGGCGAGACGCCCCTCGTTCCTCTCCCTGAAGCGCAGCTGCTGAGCGCGAGCGCGGGTCGCGATCCGGCCGCGCGACATACGCTCACTTTTCTTGCCTACCAGGAGAAGTTTCTGGCCGGTTCCTGGCGCTTCGACACGTACTTCGGACGGGACACGTTACTGAGCGTGCGGTTGCTGATGCCGGTGCTCACGCCGGCAGCCGTAGAAGCCGGCATCGCCTCGGTGCTGACACGACTCTCGAGTCACGGCGAGGTGGCTCACGAGGAAGACGTAGGCGAGCGCGCGATCCTCGATCACATGCAGAGCGATGGCTCCCGTTCCGATGCCCCCGTGTTTGATTACAAGATGATCGACGGCAACTACCTGCTTGCGCCCGTCGCTGTCGCCTGGTTGCTGGATGATGCGCGGGGTCGCGCGCGCGCGGCGGCTTTTTTGGCAGCTCCGGTTGGAAACGGCGCGGCGGCTGGCTCAGTCGTAGAAACGCGCGGCGCAGCTCTCGCCAGCAACCTGCGCCTGGTATTGCAGAGTGCGGCCCCGTTTGCGCAGGAGCCAAGCCGCGGGCATCTCGTCAGTCTGAAGTCCGGAATTGCGGTGGGTCAGTGGCGCGATAGCGAGGACGGCCTGGGTGGCGGCCGCTATCCCTATGATGTCAACGCCGTGCTGGTGCCGGCTGCCCTGGACGCCGCTGCGCGACTGCAGGCCAGCGGCCTGCTGCAGCCGTACCTGACAGCCGCTGACCGCGAGTCGTTCGGTCGCGCGGCGGGCATGGCGGACAGCTGGCGCAGGCAAGCCGCGCCGCTGTTCGATGTGACCCTTCCCGCCACCCAGGCTGCCACGGCGGTACAGGCCTATGCGAGCTCACAACATGTCGCATCTCAGGCCGCGCTGAGGGCGCTCGGCGACGGCGACCTGCGCTTCCATGCTTTGGCGCTGGATGCTGCAGGCAGGCCCATCCCCGTGATGCATTCCGACGAGGGCTTCATGCTCCTGTTCCAGAATCCCGATGCGGCGAACCTGGAGCAGGCGGTCAGCACACTGTTACGTCCGTTTCCTGCGGGTTTGCTGACGGACATCGGGATGCTCGTGGCCAATCCCGCATTCGGTACGCCTGCTCTGCAGTCGCGCTTCTCCCGCAATGCCTATCACGGCACCGTCGTCTGGTCGTGGCAGCAGGCGCTATTTGCGGCGGGGTTGGAGCGCCAGCTGCGACGCTCGGATCTTTCACCCGAGGTGAGGGCGCATCTGCAGCAGTCGCAACGGGCGTTGTGGACGGCCATTGCCGCCACGCAGGCCCAGCGCAACTCCGAGCTGTGGTCCTGGAGCTTTAGCGCGAACCATTATCGGCTGGCGGCGTTCGGCGCGGCTGCCGCCGATGCCGATGAGTCCAACGTCGCGCAACTCTGGAGCACGGTCTATCTGGCGGTGCATCCGCCCGCGGGCCTCTCCGCGCCACGGGACAAACGGTAATCGCATGAAGCCACTGATGGGAAATATCGGGCTGCGCCGGCTTAACCTGACTGAAGCGGTGCGTCGAACCAACGCCGTGAAGGTGGTGGCGGGATTGCTGCCCGGGCTGCTGCCCGGCGTGCTGCTTGGGACGATGCTCGGTACGTCGAGCCTGGCGGGGGCGCAACAGGCGGATGCGAGCTTTCTTCTGAGTGCGAAGCTCAGCGACCTTCCCAGCTACTTTCCAGGTTACCTGGGGAATGGCTACGTATCGACACTGACCAGCCCCCGTGGCACCGAGAATACGCGCACCTTCATGGTCGCACTGATGGACTATGCGCCCGGAGACATGTCGCGACCGGCGCTGGTGCCGGGCTGGACGGACATCGACTTTCGTGCCGGGACTGGCAACGAGCATTATGGCTGGCTCAACCGCGCCTCCCTGCGGGAGTCTCAGTTCAGTGACTACGATCAGACACTCGACCTGCATGCGGGCGTGCTCACCACCCGCTATACGTTCAAGGACCACGGGCACGACAGCGCGATCCGGGTGGACACGCTGCTCAGCGAGTCGACGCCGCATGTAGGGGCCACGCGCCTGCAGCTCACACCGGACTACGACGGCATCGTGCAGCTGTCATTCGGGCTCACCTTATGGGCGCAGCACGCGCCGCGCTTTCCTATGGCGCAGATGAGTGGTTCGGAAATGGAAGAGGCGGTGGCGGCCAACGATCTCGGCTTCGAGGCGCAGCCGCCGGCGACAGCCGATCGCGAGGCGGTGTGGTATCCGGGCTTTGTGCAGCTCCGCAGCGCCGAAGGTGATCGGGACACGCGCTCGCTCTGGCTTTCCGGGCAGGCCGAACACGGACTGTCCATGGGTGAGGCGGCCGCGATTGCCTTGCCCGCCGATGCCGCCGTGCAGGCCGTGTCGGTCCGGCGCGATGCCTACCGGCTGTCGCTGGATGTCAGCATCAAGGTGGAGCGGGGTCATACCTACGCCTTCAGCAAGTTCGCCGCCTTCTCCCGTGCCGGCTGGGGCGGCGATGCGACTGACGATCTGGCGGAGGCGCGTGCCGCGCGGGATAAGGGATTCGAGCACCTGCTGCAGGATCAGCGGGCCGCATGGCAGGCGCTGTGGCAGTCGGACATCCAGATCGAGGGAGACGACCGCGCGCAACGGGTCGTGCACTCGGAGCTCTATAACGTGCTGGCGGCCTCGACACCCGAGACGGGTTGGGCCATGGGAGCCTGTGCGCTGACGACGGGCTACGCGAACCATGACTTCTGGGACAGCGATACCTGGATTTTCCCGGCGCTGCTGCTGCTTTATCCGCAGCGCGCCAGGTCGCTGGTGACTTTCCGCGAGCGCACGCTGGCAGCTGCGCAGGAGCGCGCGCGCAAGCATGGCTTCACCGGAGCGATGTATCCGTGGGAGTCTGACCCTGAGGACGGGTCCGATCAGACGCCCCATTCGGCGTTTGTGCTGAGCGAGAGCGAGATCCACGTCACCGCGGAAGTCGCCATCGCCCAGTGGCAGTACTACCTCGCGACACAAGATCGTAACTGGTTGCGTCAGCAGGGCTGGCCGGTGATTCGCGAGGTGGCGCGCTTCTGGGCGAGCCGTGCCAGCTACGATGCGCAGAACCGTCGCTACGAGATTCTGCATGTCAACTCGGTGGCCGAATCCGAGGGCGACGTGCCGAACGACACCTTTACCAACCTGTCGGCGCGCAAGGCGCTGCAGATCGCGACACAGGCTGCGCGGCTCGTCGGCGAGCATCCCGATGCGCTCTGGGAGCGGATCGCGCGGCAGCTGTATATTCCTGTAGACAGTGCGGCGCACCACCACCTGCCCTTCGATCCGAGCATTGCGATGCTGAACCAGGACTTCGGTGGCGGCCCGCTGGCGCTGCTGTTTCTGCCGTCGCTCGATCTGGACTTGAGCCCGGAGCTGCGGCGCGGTGATTACGACTACGCGGTACGCACGGCTGCCGCAGGCCGCGTGGGCAGTTTCAGCATGGGACTCGCACCGCATACGATCGCGGCGGCGAATGTCGGCGATGTCACGGCGGCGACCGGCTGGCTCGATGCGAACTACAGCGGCGGCACGCTCAAGCCGCCCTTCAACGTCCGCACGGAAACCGCCGGGAATAACACCGGCTATTTCATTACGGGCTCAGCGGGCTATCTGCAGAGCCTGCTGTTCGGATTCAGCGGCCTGCGTATCCGCGAGCAGGGCTTGGTTCAGGCCTTTGCCGCGCAGCTGCCGCCCGGCTGGAAGGCGATGACGCTGCGCAACGTCCAGTTTCGTGGCCAACACCTCGACATCCGCATTGCCCGCAGCGCTGACGGCGCGGTGCACGTAACCCGTACGGTGCGTACCGCTCATGAGCCGAGCTGACAGCAGACGCCTTCTCTGCCTGACATGGGGGCTGCTCGTGCTGACGCTGCCCGGCTGCAGCCGGGTGGGGCACGATCCCACCATCGTCGCGGGCAACGCGCGTTTCGAATTCCTCACCCCGTCGCTGGTGCGACTGGAATACGCGCCGTCCGGTCATTTCGTCGATTCGCCCACGGCGGTTGTGCAGAGACGCGACTGGCCGAAAGTCGCGGTGGAGACGACGCAGGCCGATGGCTGGCTGACGGCGCGCACGGCGGCGATGACCTTGCGCTATCGGCTGCAGTCAGGAGCGTTCACCCCCCACAATCTCGAGGTGACCTGGACTGATGGCCATGGCCGCACCCGCAGCTGGCATCCCGCCGAGCCTGATGGGCTCAATCTCGGCGGCTTGCCTTATTCGCTCGACAATGTGAGTGAGGACAACCTGCCGGCGGGTCGTTCCGACACCCTCACTCCCATCAACGACATGATCCCGGGCATCGACATTCCGCTGCTCGAGGCGACACCAGGGCTGTTGAGTCGCTCCGGCTTCGCCAGGATCGATGACAGCCGCACGCCGGTGTGGAATGCGCAGCGAACCTGGGTCGAGCCGCGCCAGGGCGCCGAGGGGCAGGACTGGTACCTGTTCACCTACGACCGCGACTATCAGGCCGTACTGCGCGAATACGCGCAGCTGTGTGGTCCGGTGCCGATGATTCCGCGCTACGTCCTCGGGCCGATGGTGACCGATCTCAACTTCGAATATTTCCCGGATTCGGCCGAGGCGCGCACGCCGGAGTTCCAGCACTACAACCAGCAGATGCTGCAGCAGGAGGTCACACGGCTGCGCGAGGAGCACATTCCCTTCGACACGCTGGTGCTCGATTTCGCCTGGCACAACTACGGCTGGGATGGCGGTTATGACTGGAGCCCGCTCATCCCCCAGCCTCAGGCGCTGCTCGATTTCCTGCACCAGCGCGGCATCAAGCTGAGTCTCAACGACCATCCCGGCTATGCCAACACCGAGGAAAGCATCCTCTCCTTCGAGGACAGTCACGCGCCGGCGGTGCTGAAGGATCTGGGCACCACGGTCGCGCCGCAGGCGCAATTCAATCTGGATATCTCGGCCGGCTGGAAATTCGCAACGGACCGGCACGATGCCGGCGTGGACCAGCAGTGGTATGCGCATCCGCAGCGTGCCGCGCACTGGGTGCCGATCCGCGTGGGCTTGCCCTGGCAGCAGCAGGGTTATGCGCATTACTCCGGACCGGGTTGGTACTGGCTGTCGGTGCGGCTGCCTGCAAGGCTCCCTGAGAAGCTGTATCTGTATATCGGTGAGACCCGCAAGACCTACCGAATCTTCGTCAACGGCCACGAGGCCACTCACAGCACCATTCACTGGCCGCAGCGGCTGACGCATACCGACATCCGCGCACTGGTGCACGCCGGCCAGCAGAACGACATCGTGTTGCGCATCGAGCCTGGCGAGGAGGGCGGCGGACTGATGCTGGCGCCGGTGGCCCTGCGCGATGTGGCGCCGCCGGAGCGCATCGGGTTCGACCTCTCCAATCAGAAGCAGGCGGAGGTCTTCATGCGCGACCTGCACGCGCCACTGATGCGTGCCGGTGTTGATTTCTGGTGGGTGGACGGCGGCAGCGGCGCGGTCGAGATGCCCGGTCTCAACAAGCAGCTCTGGACGAACAAGGTGTTCTACGACTATAGCCAGCAGCTGACCGGCCGGCGCGCCTTCATCCTGGGTCGCTACGGAGACTGGGGCAGCGAGCGCTACCCAGGATATTTCACCGGCGATACCTATTCGCAATGGCCCGTACTCGCCTATGAGGTGGCCTTCACGGCGCGCGGCGGGAATGTGCTGATGCCCTACATCAGCCATGACATCGGCGGCTTTCATGGCGAGAAGATCGATTTCGACCTGTACGCCCGCTGGATCGAGTTCGGCGCCTTCAGTCCGATCCTGCGCATGCACAGCGCGCACGCCAACCCTCGCGAAGGTAATGTGCGCATGCCATGGGTCTATGGTGATGAGGGTGTTGCCCTCATGAGGAAGTACTTCACGCTGCGCACGCAGCTGATACCCTATCTCTACACCTACAGCTGGCGCGCGCACCGTGATGCCGAGCCGTTGCTGCGCCCCCTCTACCTGAGGTATCCGCAGCTCGAAGAGGCGTACCAGCACAGCCACGAGTATCTGCTGGGCGATGAGATGCTAGTGGCCCCGATCGTGAGCCCGAGCGGGGATGCGGCCATCTATTTGCCGCCGGGGCAATGGTTTGACTTCTTCAGCGGCAAGCCCTATCCGGGCGACCGTACTTTCACGCAGCATTATGCGGTGGATAGCACGCCGGTATTCGTACGCGACGGAGCGCTCATCCCTGAGCAGCTGCCCGGGGAGTACTCCGATGCCCATCCGCTGGACACGGTGCTGCTGCATGTGTTCGGCAACGGGCCCGGCCGCTTCGAGTTGTACGAAGATGACGGCTCATCACTGGCTTCCGAACATGGCGAATACGCCATCACGCCGCTCAACTACACGATGGCGAACGGGGCCCATCATCTGGTGATTGGTCCTGGGCGGGGTACGTTTCACGGACAGCCGGCGCAGCGCGGCTGGGAACTGCATATTCACGCCGATCGCGCGCCGCGCTCGGTAAGCGTGAACGGGCACGACGCCGCTGCCATCAGCTGGGATGCCGAGCATGCGATGGCCACGGTGAGCGTGTCGGTGTTCCCTACCGGCGAGCGCACCGAGGTCATCTGGCAGTGAGCTTGAGGCTGACGTGCGATGTCTCTATCGTGCCGTATCATGCAACGAGTTAGGGGGTCCCATTAACACCGAATCCAACAACCCACAGAAACGTCGTTGCCGTAGCGTGCTGCGGGTTGCCTCTCTTTGGGTAGTGACGCTCGCTGTCGCGGCTGCAGGCGCTTCGGGCATAGGCGCACCCGGCAACGCCGCTGCGACTCCACCCGCCCGTGCGGCAGCCGCGAGCACTGCACCGACCAGCGCCGCACCCGCGGATGCCTCGAACCCGAGCGCCGATGGCGTGGCCTACGCGCACTGGCTCGAAGAGCGCTCCATGCTGCACCAGGCCGCAGAGGTGGCACGGCAGTATTCGGGTAAGTCCGTGCAATGGCATCACCCTTACGGTCTGCCACAGACACGCGCCGCCGTGGCCCGCGCCTCGGTCTGGTTTACGGCCTATCCAGCTTCCACCATTGCCGCATCACCGGGGGTTTCGGTGCTGGCAACGCTTGCGGATGAGCGCTTGTGGTCCGCCTTTCAGCAAATTGGAATTCAGGGCGTGCACACCGGACCGATGAAGCGCTCGGGCGGGATTCGTGACCTCGCCTACACGCCTTCGGTTGACGGCAACTTCGACCGCATCAGTTTCGATATCGATCCGGACTTCGGCAACCAGGCGGAATATCAGCGCATGGTCGCCGTAGCCCGCGACCATGGGGCGCTCATCATCGGTGATGTGATTCCCGGACATACCGGCAAAGGTGCGGACTTCCGTCTCGCCGAGCGGGCCTATCAGGACTATCCGGGTCTGTATCACATGGTGCAGATCGATCCGGCTGACTGGAGCCTGTTGCCGCCGGTAGCCGCCGGACGGGATGCGGTGAATCTCAGCCCGGCAACCGTCGATGCGCTGCAGGCCAAGGGCTACATCGTCGGGATGCTGTCCTCGCGTATCTTCTACGAGCCCGGAGTCAAGGATTCGGACTGGAGCGCCACCGGTGAGGTGCGCGGCGTGGACGGGGTGCAGCGTCGCTGGGTGTATCTGCACTATTTCAAACAGGGGCAGCCCACGCTCAACTGGCTCGATCCGAGCTTTGCGGCCGAGCGTCTGGTGATCGGCGATGCCGTGCACCAGCTCGGCGTGCTGGGCGATGGCGGACTGCGCCTGGATGCCAACGGACTTCTCGGCATCGAGCGCAGGCAGAGCGGCGGCGTCTGGTCGGAAGGCCACCCCCTGTCGATTACGGCGAATCAGCTGATCGCGGACATGGTGCGCAAGCTCGGCGGCTTCACCTTCGAGGAGCTCGCCCTGCAGCTCGATGACATGCGTGCCATGTCACAGGGCGGACCGGACCTGTCTTACGACTTTGTCACACGACCGGCCTACGACGAGGCCCTGCTCACCGGAGATGCGCGCTTCCTGCGGCTCGTGTTTCAGCTGATGCGGCGTTACGACATCGATCCCGCCCGCCTGATCCATGCACTGCAGAATCACGATGAGCTGACCGGGGGACTGGCGCATTTCGGCACATCCCATGCGCAGGACTCATTTGAGTTCCGCGGCACGCAGCGCTCCGGACGCGAGCTGCGGGAACTCGTGCATCAGGAGATGTACGAACGTCTCATGGGTCCGCGAGCGCCTTACAACCTCCAGTTCGGCGACGGTGTGGCCTGCACCACCGCGACGGTGATCACGGCTACGCTCGGCATCCGTGATATCTCGCACCTGAAAGTTGCGCAGATCGAGAAAATCAAGCGCCTGCATCTGCTGCTGGCCTTCTACAACGCGATGCAGCCGGGCGTGTTTGCCTTGTCCGGATGGGATCTGGTGGGCGCATTGACGCTGCCGGCGCGCGAAGTGCGCGCGCGCCTCGCCGATGGCGACACGCGCTGGATCAATCGCGGCGCTTACGATCTGATCGGCAGCAACCCCGGCAGCAAGGTCTCGGCCGCGGGCCTGCCGCGCGCGGTTGCGCTCTATGGCGCACTGCCGACGCAGCTCAACAAGCCGGACTCATTCGCCTCGCAGCTGGCGCGCCTACTCAAAGTGCGCGCCGACATGCACCTGCAGGTGGCCCGCCTCACGGACGTTCCGGCGGTGCAGACCCCTGCATTGCTCGTTCTGGTACACGAGCTGCCGGAGCAGGGCGGTACCGAGGTCACTGCCATCAACTTCGGCTCCACACCGCTTGATGAAACCGTCACCCTCAAGGGAGTGCAGGCCGCCCGTTCGGTCAGGGATGCGCTCGATCCAACAGCGCACGCGCTGCAGGTTGGCGCGGGCGGGACGCTGCCGTTGCATCTGGATGCTTACCAGGGCAAGGCCTTGCGGATCGGGAGCTGAGCGTGAGCTCCTCCGGTCTGCACTCTGAGCGCCGTTTGCGCGCCGGCATCGTCGGTGGAGGTCGCGGCGCTTTCATCGGTGCCGTACATCGCATGGCAGCGGAGCTCGATGGTCAGGCGCAGATCGTGGCCGGGGCGCTCTCGTCAGATCCGCAGAACGCGCAGCAGAGTGCCGCCGACTGGTTCCTGCAGCGGGCCTATACCTCTTTTGAAGAGATGGCGCGCGCGGAGGCGGCCGCAGCGGACGGGATCGACTTTGTCATCGTGGCCGTACCCAACCATTTGCACTATCCCGTGGTGCGTGCGTTCCTGGCCTCCGGCATCCATGTAGTCTGCGACAAGCCCCTGGCCCTCTCGGTCGCCGAGGGGGAGCAACTCGTTCCGCTGTTGGCTTCCGGCTCCCTGCTGTTCGCGCTCACCCAGACGTACACCGGATATCCGGCGGTACGCGAGGCACGCGCGCTGGTCGCTGCGGGCGAGCTCGGTCGGTTGCATCGCGTGATGGTCGAGTACACGCAGGATTGGCTGCGCGAGCCGCTTGAGACCCGGGTGCAGACGCAGGGACAGAAGCAGGCCGCCTGGCGCACCGATCCGGCGCGCAGCGGGCAGGCCGGCAGCGTCGGCGATATCGGGGTACACGCACAGAATCTGCTCGAGTATGTCAGCGGCCAACTCATTGCATCGGTATGCGCAGATCTCAACAGTGTCGTGGCCGGTCGGCAGCTCGATGATGATGCCAGCATTCTGTTGCGACTGAGCGGCGGCGCACGCGGGGTGCTGGTGTGCTCGCAGATTGCGACCGGCGATGAGAACGCGCTGTCGCTCCGATTGTATGGCAGTAAGGCAGGTCTGGCATGGCATCACGAAGATCCCGACACGCTGATCCACAAGCCGGCCAGCGCGCCATGGCGGCGCCTGCGCCGGGGTCAGGGCTATCTGAGCGCAGCGGCGCGCGCGGCGACGCGACTGCCGCCGGGACATCCTGAAGGTTATATCGAGGCGTTCGCGAACCTCTATCGTGCCTTCGTCGCGGATGTCCGTCGTGTCAAAGCGGGCGAGCGACCGCTGCGTGACTATCCGGGTCTCGAGGAAGGACTGCGCAGTCTGCGCTTTATCGAAGCGGTGGTGGCCAGCTCCCGCGCCAACTCCGTGTGGACCGCTGTCGGGACCGGCCGATGAGCGATCGCATCCGGCTGCGCCTGTGTCTGATGATGTTCCTGCAGTTCTTCATCTGGGGCAGCTGGTTCGTTACGATGGGCAGTTATCTCGCTGCGACGCTGCATGCCAGCGGCGCACAGACCGCGCTGGCCTACTCGACGCAGTCCTGGGGTGCGATCATCGCGCCTTTCATCGTCGGACTGATCGCCGATCGCTACTTCAATGCCGAGCGTGTGCTCGGGGCGTTGCACATCGCCGGGGCCCTGCTCATGTATCTGCTTTGCAGCATCGAACGCTTCGCGGTGTTTTATCCGTGCGTGCTGACGTACATGCTTCTCTACATGCCGACCCTGGCGCTGGTCAATGCGGTCGCCTTCCGGCAGATGCAGGACCCGGCGAGCCAGTTCGCGGCGGTACGCGTGTGGGGGACGGTCGGCTGGATCGTCGCCGGCCTCCTGATCAGCTATCTGTTCGGCTGGGATGGGCCGCAAAGCATGCAGGCGGGCCTGTTGCGGAATACCTTTCTCATGGGCTCGATCGCCTCGGCGGTGTTAGGTCTGTACAGCTTCACTTTGCCGCGCACGCCGCCGGTGCGGACGACCGGCGGCGTGGCCGCAGAGCAGCGACAGCAGGCCGGCGGGTTGCATCCTTCGCCCTCTGCCACGACGGGTGTGAGCCATTACCTCGATGCGCTGGCGCTGCTGCGCAATCGCAATTTTCTGGTGTTCTTCATCGCCTCGATCCTGATCTGTATCCCGCTCGCCTTCTATTATCAGAATGCCAATCAGTTCCTCACTGAGATTCAGGTGGCGCACGCCACCGGCAAACAGACGCTGGGCCAGGTGTCTGAGGTGCTTTTCATGCTAGCCATGCCCCTGTTCCTGAACCGCTTCGGCATGAAGGCCACGCTGCTGGTCGGCATGTTGGCGTGGACGGTCAGGTACGTGTTGTTTGCGATGGGTAATGCGCACGAGCTTGCTTTTCTGCTGCTCGTGGGTATCGCGCTGCACGGGGCCTGCTATGACTTCTTCTTCGTCTCCGGCCAGATCTACACGGATGCCAAGGCAGGCGTGCGCTTCAAAGCCGCAGCGCAGGGACTGATCACCCTGGCCACCTATGGGCTCGGCATGCTGATCGGCTTCTGGGCGGCGGGCTACATTGATGATCTGTACGCCGTGGCAGGCCACCATGACTGGCGGGCGATCTGGCTTTATCCGGCCGCCTTCGCCGCCGTGGTGTTCGTGGGCTTCGCCGCTGCTTTCCGTAACGAGACTCTTTCTCATCCCACACCGACAGCAACCGGCGGCGCGCTGCGGGGACGCACGTGAACGTCGTGCCTTTTAAACCCAAGCCGATGCGGCTCAGCATTCTCACGGCGGCCCTGCAGGAGCTGACGCCGCGTGCGCGCCGCGATGCGGATCCGGACCTCGCGGTCGAAGAATGGCTGGCGTTTGCCCGGGAGATTGGCGCACCGAACATCGAGCTGTCGGCGGCACTGCATCCCAGTGAGAGCGATGTGCCCGCGGCCGCGCTACTCGATCCGGTGGCCAACACCCTCGATCTGCGCCAGCCGTTCGATCGCAAGCGAGCGGCCCGCGTGCGTGCGGCGATGCAGTCCACCGGGGTCGGCCTTTCCGATCTGGCCTACTTCGACAACATGCTGGCGGCTGATGCGACCACGCGCCACCAGAAACATGAGCTGATGCTGCGCGTATTCGATGCGGCGGTACTCCTGGGCTGCGATGCGGTCGCAGGCTTCGTCGGGCGTAACCCGCAGCTCGGGATGGATGCAAATCTCGAGATGTTCGAGATGGTATTCGTGCCGTTGCTGCGCGAAGCCAGGGCGCGTGGACTCACTTATCGCGTTGAGCAATGTCCGATGCCGGGCTGGAATGTCACGGACCTGTGGCACAACAACATTGCGTATGCACCGGGACCCTGGATTGCGCTGCATCGGATCTGCGAGCGCCACGGCGTCGGGGATCAATTCAGGATCCACTATGACCCATCGCATGCGATCCTCATGGGGCAGGATTCGCGCGCCGTATTCCAGTATCTGAAAGAGGAGGGGTATGCCTTCCTGATCGGCGGTTTTCACGTCAAAGGGCAGCTGATCGATGCCCGCGGACTCGCCGCCTGGGGCTACGGTGGGCAGACCTTGCAGCGCGGCGATCGCAACGGGGATGTGCCGAACCCGGATCCGATGGCACAGCGCAACGCCTGGAAGAAGCAGACGGTATTCAGCGAGCACGAGCTGCCGGGGACCGCGCGCCACGATCCACTCGCCTATCTGCAGACGCGCACGGTCGACTGGCTCGATCACCAGCTCGCGGCGCGTCAGCTGCTTGACATCGATCCGCTGAAAACCTACCTGGTGGTGGAGCACGAGTTCCCGCCGGCACGGATCCAGGACCGCGCCCGTCTTGCACCGATTCTCGCAGGGTCACTCGCCTTCACCCGCGCCATCGACATGGCCGCAGCGGCCATGTATGCGCTGCAGAGCGAAGTGCTGCCGGCTCAGGGCATCGCAGTGCAGGGCGTGGGTCGTGAGCCGTATCGTTCCTGAACCCTATTGTTCTGCGCGTAACCGCCATGCCCTTTGTAACACCGGACCAACACGAACACAGCTATGACGCGATCATCGTGGGCTCGGGAGCCGCCGGAGGACAGACGGCCTACACGCTGTGCATGGAAGGCGCCAGGGTATTGATGCTCGAGGCCGGACGGCACTATGTGCCCGAGGCCGAAACGCCGATGTTTTATACGCCTGACCAGGCGCCGCTGGGCGGCATGTCGACCCCGCAGAAGCCTTTCGGTTTCTATGATGCTACGGTCGATGGCGGCTGGCAGGTTCCCGGCGAGCCTTACGTGCTGACGCGGGAAGATCATGCCGGACGGTTCGAGTGGTGGCGGGCGCGGATGCTCGGCGGCCGCACCAATCACTGGGGGCGCATCTCCCTGCGCATGGGTCCCTATGACTTCAAGCCCTACAGCCGCGATGGACTCGGGTTTGACTGGCCGGTGGACTATGACGACATCGCCCCGTACTACGACAAGGTTGAGCTGCTGATCGGGGTCTACGGCAGCAACGAGGGTCTGGAGAACACACCCAACTCGGCCGCCGGATGTCTACTGCCACCCCCGCAGCCGCTGGTCGCCGATCGGCTCATCGCACAGCGCGCCAAGCGCCTGGGCTTGCCGGTGATCCCCGGGCATCGCGCGGTGTTGACCCAGAAACTGGATTTCCGCAACTCGCCCGCGCGGCTGCACCCGGGCAACCCCAAGGCGCAGCGCATCCTTGCGCAGGCGATGCGCGAGCGTGCTGCCTGCCTCTGGGCGACTCCCTGCGGCACCGGCTGCTCGGTCCGCGCCAACTACCAGTCCCCCACGGTACATCTGCCACCGGCGCTCGCTACCGGCAATCTGCAGATCACCACCGATGCGATGGTGTATGAGATCAGCTTAGGTGCCGACGGCCGCGCCACCGGGGTGAGATTCGTGGATCGCAAGACCGGTCAGCATCACCAGGTGCAGGCGCGCGCCGTGGTGCTGGCCGCGAGCGCCTGCGAGTCAGTGCGCATTCTGCTCAACTCGCGCAGCGCGCAGTTTCCCAACGGGCTCGCCAACTCGAGCGGCAAGGTCGGACGTTATCTGATGGATACGGTGGGCAGCACACTCGGCGGGCAGATTCCGCTGCTGGAGAACCTGCCGCCGCTGAATGAGGACGGCGCCGATGGGCATGCGTTCTATGTTCCGTGGTGGCTCTATCGGGAGCAGCTCGCGGGCAAGTTGGGTTTCGCGCGCGGCTACCACATCGAGATCGGCAGCGGCCGGCGCATGCCGGGTTTTTCCACCGGTGCCGGTCTCGAGTGGCTTACGGGCGGCAGTTACGGGGTGCGCTTCAAAGAGGATGTGCGCCGCTACTATGGGTCGTTCGTCAGCTTCGACGGTCGCGGCGAGATGATTCCGAACGATGACTCCTGGTGCGAGATCGATCCGCAGGTGAAGGACCGCTGGGGCATTCCCGTGCTGCGCTTTCACTGGGGTTGGTCCGAGCATGAGCGCCGCCAGGCCGCGCACATGCAGCACACCTTTGCCGCGATCATCGAGGCAATGGGTGGGCGTACGCGTTACCCGCCCGTGAGCGATGGCGCCAAGGCCATTGCACCGGGCGGCTCCATCATTCATGAGGTGGGCGGAGCCATCATGGGCGCCGACCCGCATCGGTCGGTCACCAACCGCTGGGGACAGACCTGGGATGTACGCAATCTGTTCATCACCGATGGCGCGATCTTCACCTCCAATGCCGACAAGAATCCAACACTGACGATCATGGCGATGGCGTGGCGCACCGCCGACCACATCCTCGAGCGCATGCGCCGCAAGGAGCTCTGATGGATCGCCGCACAACGATCAAGTGGGTATGGGCTGCGAGCCTCGCCGGACCTGCGGCCATCAGGTCCGCCTTCTCCGTCGCACCGGTGACGGTGCCGGTCGGGGCGCGAGCCGACCAGGCGCCCGGCGCCGCATCCGGCTACGGCACCGATCCGAAGTTACTGGCGAGCTATCACCCCGGGGATTTCTGGCCGCTGACGCTCACGGCGCCGCAGCGCACGCTGGCCACGACGCTGTGTGATCTCATCCTGCCGGCCGATGAGCACTCACCCTCCGCGAGCGCCGTCGGTGTCGTCGATTTCATCGACGAGTGGATCAGCGCTCCGTATCCGGGCTACCAGGCTGATCGCAAGACCGTATTGCAGGGTTTCGAGTGGCTGGATGCAGCGGCGCCGCAACACGGCGCGCCCTCATTTGCGCGGCTACCCGAGCGGGAGCAACATGCCATCTGTGACCAGATCTGCGATGTGGCACGCGCAGCGCCAGCCCAAGCCGACGCGGCGCATTTTTTTGCCCTGTATCGCAATCTCACGGCGGGTGGTTTTTATTCCACTCCCGCAGGACGCAAGGATGTCCGCTACATCGGCAATGTGGCGCTACCGGGTTTTCCGCCACCGCCCCAGGAGCTGCTCGAGAAGCTGCAGCTGCTATGACTGATTCCCACCACAGGCGCTACCCCATGACGAAGAGCGTATCCGGATTGCTGCTGAGCTCGGTGTTGCTGGCGACGAGTGTGTTGCTGTCCTTACCCGTTGGTGCAGCCGGCGCGTGGCGCTCACTGCTCGAGGACCAGAGCGCACCGGCGTGGCGGGGCTGGAAGGGACCCGGGCTGCCGGCCGGCTGGCATGTCGCAGGGGGCGTGCTCTCCAAGGAAGGTCCCGTGGATGATCTCGTGACCAATGAGCGCTTCGGGGATTTCGAGCTCGAGCTGGATTGGGAGGTGGGCCGTGAGGGCAACAGCGGCATCTTCTACCGCGGCACCCCGGAATACGATCACATCTACTGGAGCGGTCCCGAATACCAGCTGCTGGATGATGCGAACACACCGGACGGCAAAAACCAGCTGACCGCTGCCGGCTCGGTCTATGGGTTATACCCGTCGACGGCGGGTGTCGTGCATCCGCATGATCAGTGGAACCACAGCCGTCTGCTCGTCAAGGGCAGCCACGTCGAGCACTGGCTGAACGGCCGCAAGGTGGTGGAATACGAGCTGCAGAGCGCTGACTGGAAGCAGCGCGTCGCCGCGAGCAAGTTCGCGCAATATCCGAAGTACGGGCTGGCGATGACCGGCATGATCGGCCTGCAGGGCGATCACCCGGGGGTACTCGCCATCCGGCGCATACGGGTGCGCGATCTGAATTGATCTATCGTACCGAGTAGCGCCAGCGCGCATCCCAGCAGCAGATTGAGCCACAGGCCGAGGCGGCTGAAAAGCGTCGGTGGCAGGGCAAGCGGCATGAAGCCGTTGATCACTCCGGCACGGTGACGCTCGATCGTCGCGAGCAGCTGTCCCCGCGGCCCGATCACCGCCGAGATGCCATTCGGCGTGGCGCGTACGACGGGCAGTCCTTCTTCGATGGCGCGCAGCCGCGCCTGGGCCAGGTGCTGTGGCGGTCCCCAGGCACCGAACCAGGCATCGTTGGAAGGATTGAAGATGAAGGATGGGCGATGCGCCTCATCGACGACTCTTCCGGAGAAGATGATCTCGTAGCAGATCTGCACACCGACCGTCGCGGGCTGGCCGGCAAGGCGCACGCCGGGCAGCGGATAAGTGCGCGCACCAGGGCCGGGGGTAAAATCGCCCTCACCGGGCACGAGCCGGGCCAATCCGATCCGTCCGAGAATACTGCGCAGGGGCAGATACTCGCCGAAGGGCACGAGGTGCGCTTTGTCGTAGCGCCAGCGAATGGCGGCTGCTTCGTCCACGGCGAACACACTGTTGTGATAGACATCATCGTCGCCCTGCATATCGAGGATCACGGCAGGACCTCCCAGGATCAGCAGGTCGCCGGGGCCGAGCAGCTGCGCCATGGCGAGCCGTGGCTTGGGCTCGATCTCGATGAAGTGCACCGTGGCGCCTTCCGGCCAGAACAGCAGCCGGGGGTGCTGATCCGAAACGCGTGCGGCCCGCTGTGACAGCTCGACGTATAACTGCGAATTGCGCTCCTCCTGCTCGGGGTCGTATTTCTGATCCTGACCGATGTCAGGTTGTACGACGGTGAAGGGCAGCGTCGACTCGTCCGCGGCTGGCGCGGGGTGTGATCGTCCCGCTACGAGCAGTAGCGCACCGAGCGCCAGCACTGTGAGCAATCCAACACGCCAATTCGCGCGCAAGGCCAGCCAGGCGAGCCCTGCGAGCAACACGGTCAGCCCGGACAAACCGTACGTGCCGATGACAGCCGCGCTGGCAGCGAGCCCTGGCAGGGCGACCCAGATCACAGCGAGCGGATTCCAGGCAAAGCCCGTCAGCAGGGTGGCGCGCAGCCACTCGGTCAGGATCCAGCTCGCTGCGAACCACAGGACGAAGCCGAGCGGGGCGCGATGCGCACAGGCGCGCGCAAGTGCTGCGGTGATGGCAACGAAAACGCTGAGGTAGACCGACAGCAGGATCACTGCGACCCAGCCCAGCCAGGCTGGCATGTTCTCCTGGTAGGTGAACGCCGTCGCGATCCAGTTCAATCCGACGATGAAATGTCCGGTGGCGAAAACAAAGGCGCCGGCACTCGCAGCGCGCGCCGAGGATGCACGCCAGCATCGGTGCAGCAGCCAAATCAGTGCCGCGAGTGTCAGTGGCCACGCTTCGAGTGGCGCGAAACCCAGCGCGGAGGCGCACCCTGCGCCGAACAGCGTGAGGTAGGATTGCAGCGCGTTGCTCGGGTCAAGGGTGGTGCGGATCTGGCGCGAGGCCTCGGTGAGCGGGGGAGTCATCCGCACAATTTTACAACGGCCTGGGGAGCGCAAAGGTGCCCGTAACAGGGCCCACTCATTTTTGTCGCCGGATGGCGAGCTATGCTGACTGAGACCATGCGCCGCATCAGCGAACTGCTGCAATCAGGGCAGTACGCCGCCGCGCATACCCAGCTGGAATCCCTGGTGGCTGCCAACCCGCAGTACGTGGAAGGGTTGCGGTTGCTGGCCGGCACCAAGCAGGCGCTGGGCGATCTCACCCAGGCGGAGTCGCTGCTGCGCCGTGCCCTGCAGATCGATGCCACCTGGCCTCCCACGCTGACCACCCTCGGGGAGCTATTGCTCACGACGGGTCGCAGCGCTGAGGCTCTGCCGTTTTTGCAGCGTGCGGTTCGAGGCTCACGTCAGGCAGCCCTGCTGCTGGCGCGCCATTATCTGGACGCAGGTCAGCCAGCCACGGCTCTCGAGATTGCAAAACTCTGGTGCGACAGCGGTAAGGCCGATACGAATCTCGCGGCGCTCCTGGTGGCGGCATATGTCGCTCTGGGTCGACAAAGCGAAGCGGTCGCTCACTATCGGCGTGTCGTGGCGCGCGCTCCAGACAACCCGGTCGCAAGCTACACCCTGGCTGCCGCATTAAATGCGGCCGATCAGCCGCAGGAAGGTGAGCGTGTCGCGCGTGAGACACTGACTCGCAGCCGGCCGTCGGCAACATTGCACTACACACACGCAAGCAGCCTCATCAGCCTGGAGCGCTTCGATGAGGCGGAGCAGGCCTTGCGCGAGTGTGTCAGATTGGAACCGCGCCGCGCCGAGGCCCATGACCGGTTGGCACAACTCGTCTGGATGCGCACCGGCGATATCGATGAGGCGACCCGCGCGCTGGATCAGGCGCTCGCCCTTTACGAGCATGACGATGCGCTCTGGGCTACCAAGGCGGCGCTGTTGCAGGACATAGGTGACGCCCGCGGCGCTCTGACATGCCTCAGCGAACGTGTTGCAAGGCCGCGCTCGCATCCCAACCTGCTCATTCGCGCAGGCCTTGCGGCGCTGGAGTTTGACCCAGCCGTTGCCCTGTCCTTCGGGGAACGCGCTCTTGCGGCCCTGCCCGGCGATCCCACCGCCCGTAAGCTTCTCTGCGCCGCCTATCTTGGCGTTGGCGACGGGCACAAGGCCCTGAGCGAATCCGTCGGACTGCTGCAGGCATCGCCCGATGACCAGTACCTGATCGCCATGCAAACGACCGCACTGCGGCTGTTGGGCGACTCGCGCTACGAGTTGTTCTGCGACTACGACAAGATGGTGTGGTGCACGCCTCTCGAGGTGCCTGCGGGCTGGCCCGAACTCAGCAGCTTCCTGACTGAGGCGAGCTCGCGTCTGAACGCCCTGCACAATCCGCATGGACATCGGCTGCTCTACCAGTCCCTGCGTCACGGTACCGAGACCACCCAGGATCTGTCGCGCAGTCAGGACCCCGTGATTCAGGCGCTGTTCCGGAGCTTTGCGGCACCGATTGCGCGCTATCGGGATTACATCGCCCAGGGGGAGGATCCGTTGCGACGGCGCAATCACGGCGGCTCACGCTTCAACGGCAGTTGGTCGGTGCGACTGCACTCCGGTGGCTATCACAACAGCCACGTGCATCCGCGCGGATGGATTTCCTCGGCCTGCTATATCCAACTGCCCGACAGCATGGGAGCGGCTGGGACGGCGGCCCGAACCGCAGAAGGGATACTCAGCTTCGGCGCGCCGGGCATGCTCACGCATCCCACTCTGGAAGCGGAGTTCTCGGTGCGTCCGGAGGTTGGGTTATTGGTGTTGTTCCCGTCGTATTTCTGGCACGGCACCTTGCCCTTTCAAAGCGAGCAGCCGCGCCTTACCGTGGCATTCGATGTCGTTCCCGAGAGGAGCCGTCCGATGCGCTGAGCCGGGCGGGAAAGAGAAGCAGGCCTCCGCTCAAGTGAGAGGAGGCCTGCTGTCAAGCTAGGATCAGAACTTGTACTTGGCCTGAATCTGCACTTCGCGGCCTTCGATCGAGCGTCCGAAGCCCACGCCGTTCTGCACCGCGTTGCCTCCCACGCGTGCATTACCCTCGGTGAGACCGAGCTGGTCCGTCAGGTTCGTGCCAGCGACGCGGAATTGCCAGTTCTCGCCGATGTCGGCCACCACGCCTGCTGCCAGATCGTAGTAGCTGCCCAGCGGGTTCAGCCCAGTACTGTCCTGGTAGTGCTGACCGATGTGCTCGTAAGTCAGGTACTCGGTGAGCGTGCCCCAGCCGAAGTTCTGGGTGTCGCTAGGCATCACACGGATCTGGAACTTTGGCAGACGCGCGAGCTGCACGCCGTTGATACTGCCGCAGACCACCTGGCCGGTGATGTTGGTATAGACGAAGCAGCCCTGGTAGTCCTTGTATTTGGCATTTTCGTAGTTGCCATTGACCGTGAGCTTTGCACCCTGCAGTAACACGTTGTCCATTCCGGCAAACGGAGTGACAGTGCCGATGAACCGCACGCCCTTGGACGTTGAACCGTAGGTGGTCGGCGGTCCGATCGGCACGCTGTCGATGTTCACGGGCGTGTACTGGATGCCTGAGAACTCCTTGTCGTAGACCGACGCGTCGATGTACGCGAACTGGTTCTGCATCTTGAAGCCCACCTCGTAGTTGCGGATGGTGGTGAGGGGGGCGTTGCGGATAGCGCAGCCATTGGAGCCGTTGTATACGTTGCAGCGCACGCCATCGAAGTTGAGGAACTCGACGCCATTGTTGACGCGCGCATAGACGCTCATGTTGTCGGTGAGCTCGTAGTTCGCACCAACCGAGAACGTCGGCATGGTGTTGTGCTCACTGCGCGGCGTGAACGTTCCATTGGGCAGTCCGACAGCGTTGTCCCACAGGTCGAATGCCGAGCCGAGCTGTTTGTTCGCGATGTTGGCGGTCTGCTGATTCAGGTCGATGTGCTCCCCGCGAAGCGAGGCATCGAGCAGCAGCCGGTCGATTTTCCAGGAGTCCGACAGATAGATGGCGACGTTGGTGGCGCGGCCCGATTCCAGGATGTTGTAGCCGCCATTGGCGATCACGCCCTGCGGGCTGGTGAAGTTGTAGATGCTGCCGCCGGCAACGCCCTGCAGGATAATGGGACTCGCGTTCGGCTGATTGGTGATGAGCACGTTCGAGCCCAGAGACCAGGCATCGTTGTCTGTGTAGTGCGCGAAGTACACGCCGGCAGTTCCGACGTTGCCGTTGCCGAAGTCCTTCGCCAGGCGGAACTCGTCGGTAATGGTGAAGAGCTTCTTCTCTATGTACCAGACCTGCTGGGTCACGGTGCTCTGCGCGAGGCTGACGGGAGCGCCGTTGGCGAACGTCGGGATGACAGCCGCCGCGCTCAGCCCGGCGGGCAGCGTGAGGCCCGTGATGTAGGCGCCGAGCGTCACGGGATTGGCATTGTTAACCAACGCGTGAGTATCCAGATAGCCACCGCCGACCAGGAAGTTGTTGATGATCGACCAGCCGCCGTCGAACTTCTGAGTAAAGTCCGCGCCGCCGTAGTTCAGCTGGCCGCCACGGCCAGAACTGATGTCGTCATTGCGGAAGCCGCCGCCCGGATTGGGAATCAGCAGATTCTGCAGCTGCTTGCTGTTGTAGGTGGAGTTGAGCTGATTGAAGCCAGGATAGGTTGAGACCGAGCTGCCGTTCACAATGTACGGAAAGTCGGCGTACCACTGGTTCTTGTCGTTCAGAGTCCGATACCAGAACAGCAGCGAGCCGTCGTCCCACGTGTGCTTCAACGTGCCCGTCAGCTGGCCACCAACATCCGAGGTGTACTGCGGATTACGCACGCCGTTCGACGAGCGGAAGAAACCACCGATGCTTGCATACCAGCCATCAGCGATCTTGTCGCCGTAGAACGCATCGACCCGTTCCATACCTTCGAAGCCGTAGGTGACGCCGATCGAGCCCGAGGGCTTGTCCGAACCCGTGCGCAGGATGAAATTCGCGGTGGCGCCGGGCTGGCCCGACGAGAAGATGGCGCTCGTGCCGCCCTGGACGATTTCCAGGCGCTCGATGGTGTCGTCGAGACGGGTCAGCGAGCTCGAATCCATGAAAGAGAGGGCGGCCGTGCCGTAGAGCGGCGAGCCCTGGATCATGGTGGTGAAATAAGGTGAGTCGCCGCCGCCGTTCGGAAAGCCGGCGATGTCGATGTTGGCGCCGGTCTGACCACCGGAGGCCTCCGGCCATACGCCAGGGGAGAGTTTGAATGCCTCGGCTGTGCTCTGCGGATTGGCGACCCTCAGGTCCTCGAGAGATACCGAGACGATGTTGTAACTGGCGTCGAGTTTCCTGAGACCCTGCGCCGCGTTGGCCGTCACCACGACTTCCTGCAGGCCTTCGCCCGCGGTGGGTGCTGCCTCCGTGGGGGTCTCCTCTGCTGCGTAAGCTGCGCTCGCGGTCATATACAGGATGCCGGCGACGGCAGCAGCGACGCTGACGGCGCTGACACGCGGCACGCGGCGCAAGTTTGAAAACGAACCGATCGGAGCTTTCACCGCTGAACGAGCGCTGCGCGTATGTTTGACGCATGCCCGGCCGCCTGACACTCGGATGCCCATGTATCCCCCTCCCTTTACAAAATGAGTCATTCGCTGCAGACACCCTTGCATCTGCAGCATCCAAAATTCTTTGGCGCACCGCCGCGGCCGGAGCGCGAAGCAACGTCGCGTCGACGCTACGGTGGTGGTTGGGCAGGACTCTAATGCGAACACTGCAATTGAACAAGTCGTGTGCCGAAACTGCAACATGCACAGCAATAGGGCACCCGTTGAGTGAACTGAAATATCAGACTTAACGGACGTTTAGGGCGGCGCAGCTTGACGATGTTCTGCCGCGACATTTACACCCGGTGAAACTTGTTGATGACCCACGACACCAACGTTGGTTAAAAACGACAAAGATGCAGACGAGGACTTCGGCTTGGCTATGAGGGTTATGCCATCATGCGCTGACGCGGGAACTGTTCCGGATGACCGGGGGGTGTGCCTTGAGCAAACCCATTCTTTACGGGGCCATCGAGGCGGGTGGCACGAAGTTCGTATGCGGGATCGGCACGGAGGCGGGGGTGCTGCTGGAGAGTGTGCGGATCGATACGCGCGACCCGGTCACGACCCTCAGCGCCGTGTTCGATTATCTCGCAGCCGCGCGCCGGCGCCAGGGTCCGCTTCGCGCCGTGGGCGTGGGATCCTTCGGACCGCTTGATCTGCAGCGACGCTCGCCTGGCTACGGCTGTATCACCAACACGCCCAAAGCCGGCTGGAGGCAATTCGATCTGCTCGGAACCCTGGGCCGCCAACTCGCGGTGCCTGTGAGCATTGACACCGATGTCAATGCGGCTGCACTTGCGGAGGCACGCTGGGGCGCGGGTCAGCAGCTGCAGAGCCTCGCCTATGTCACTGTCGGCACCGGCATCGGCGCGGGAATCGTTCATGACGGACGCACGGTGAGGGGCCTGATCCATCCGGAGCTGGGGCATGTCATGGTCCGCAGACATCCCAGTGATCATGAGTTCCGCGGCATCTGCCCCTATCACGGTGATTGTCTCGAAGGTCTTGCCTGCGGGCCTGCCATCATCGCCCGGACCGGACAAACACTGGAACGCGCAGCCCCCACGCAGCCGATCTGGGAGATCGAGGCAGACTACCTCGGACAGCTGGCGGCACTGCTGGTACTCAGCCACTCCTGTGAACGCATCGTGTTTGGTGGCGGCGTGATGCACAACACCGCCCTGCTGGGAAGGTTGCATGAGCGGATGCTGCTATGGCTTGGCGGATATCTTGCGCATGCCGCGCTCGCGCAGCCGGAGTACATCTGTGCACCGGCGCTCGGTGATCAGGCCGGTGTCATGGGAGCTCTTGCGCTGGCGCTGCTTGGCTGAACTGGCGCGCACGAATATTGCTACGGTCACGCATATGAAACCCAAAAACTCTGGCGCGAGACTCGTCGCTTTGCGACCGACTGCGCGCGTTTCCACCGCGGGTCGCGCCGGCGCTCGTCTGCCAACCGTTCTGGCGATGATGACTCTGTTGACAGTCGCTGTGCTGGCAATCCCTCTGCTGAGTGGCTGTGACCAGCTCGGGTTCGGCCATAAGGGTCCTGTGGATGACGGCGCGCCGAGCGAACAACAACTGCAGCAGATCAGCTACATGTCCACGCGGCCCGGGCCGAACGCACGCAAGCTTTACGATCACTATGAACAGGCACATTCCTGCGCGGATTACGAGCTGGCCATGCGCTGGGATCGGCCCCCCAACATCGCCGGGGGCACCTTCCAGAAGAAATTGCGTTATCTCACTCACGACTGGCCGGCCGATGTTGCCAAAGACACCGAAGTCTTCCTGAGCGGCAAGATCGAGAAAGGCGAGACACTGCCTTCGGGCGCCGCCGGCTGGTATGTGCGCATGGCGGATGGAACGTTGCTGCAGCTGGTGGAAATGGCGAACTTCCTGCAGAAGGAAGATCAGGACACCGAGCCGGGCAAGCCCAAGGCGCTGGAGAAGCCGAACCTGCCGGGCAGGATGCTGTGCGGGCAGGGTGTCGTGCAGGGCCCGACGGGCAAGGATCCTGAGGGTAAGCCGATACCGCTGGTGTCCATGCTCTACGCGATGGACCGGGAACACTGACCCGAGGCGCGACCTTGGGCCGGGACGCGTCGCGATCCGCGCCGATGCGTGCGTGTTACTCGCGCACGTAGCGGCCGGGAGCGTCCTCGAGCTTCTTTCCTTCTGACCGGGCATTCCGCTGACCGGCCGCGCCGGTACGCGTTCGGCCAGCGAATGAGTGGCAAGCCACTTTTGCCACACCGGCCACCAGGAACCGGCTGTCACGGGAGCTGCGGCCAGCCACTCCGCTGCGCTCAGTGTCTCGCCCGCATCCGACCATGTCAGGGTCCGGTAGCGCCGTTTGGGATGAGAAGATCCGCTCACGATGCCTGCGTTGTGACCGCCGCTCGTCAGCAGAAACGTGTAGTCAACCGAGCGGGTCAGAGTGCGCACCTTGTAGACCGCCTGCCAGGGCGCGACGTGGTCCGTCTCCGTGCCCACCACGAACATCGGCAGCTGGATCGACTGCAGATTGACGGGCTGCGCACCAATCGAGAACGTGCCGGCCGCGAGCTCGTTTTTCAAATACAGCCGCTCCAGATACTCGCTGTGCATCCGCCACGGCATGCGCGTGCCGTCGGCGTTCCAGGACATCAGGTCGTTCTGCTTGGCGCGCTCGCCGCGAATATAGGTGTTGACCGCGGGCGTCCACAGCAGATCTCGCGAGCGCAGCAGGGTGAAAGCGCCCCCCATGCGCTCGCTGTCCAGTACGCCCGCCTTGTGCATCACCGCTTCCAGCATCGCGAGCTGGCTCGGACTGATGAACACCGACAACTCTCCTGGCTCACTGAATTCGGTGAGCGCAGCGAGCAGGGTTACGGAGGCGATGCGGGTGTCGCCCTGCTGGGCGAGCAACGCGCTGCCGATGGACAGTAACGTGCCCCCGATGCAATAACCGACCGCGTGAATCCTGCGCTTCGGCACGATCGCACCCACCGCATCCAGCGCCTCGCGCAGGCCGAGCTGCACGTAGTCATCGAGTCCAAGATCCCGATCGGCGGCCGTCGGGTTCTTCCAGGAGATCATGAAAACCGTGTGACCCTGCTCGACCAGGTAACGCACCATGGAATTGCGCGGCGACAAATCCAGGATGTAGTACTTCATGATCCAGGCTGGGGTGATAAGGATCGGCTCGGCGTAAACCGTCTCGGTCTGCGGGGAGTACTGCAACAGCTCGATGAGCCGATTGCTGTACACCACCTTGCCGGGCGTAACGGCCACATCCTTGCCGACTTCGAATTGCGCAGCACTCTTCTTCTGGCGGCCATTGGTGATGGCTGCGGTGTCCTCCAGCCAATGCTTGAAGCCGCGCACCAGATTCTGTCCCGACTCGCGCGCCGTCTGGTTCAGCAGCTCCGGATTGGTGTGCAGGAAGTTGGCGGGGTTCGCCGCAGCCACCATCTGCTGGGCGGCAAATTTCAGCCGGTTCTGCTCCGCGCTCTCGGCCGCGGCCGTCCTCGTTCCAGCCTGCAGGGCTTCCTGCATCCAGCTGGCCCAGTTGGCGTAAGAGCGTGCGTAGAGGTTGAAAGGCCATACGTTCCAGGCGGGATCCGCGAATCCGGTGGCGCCCGGTGCCGCGGCAGCGGCGCTAGCGGAAGATTTAGCGTCCGGCGTGGCAGTCGCCGAAGGGCCTGCCGGGCTGGCGCCCGCGGCGCCCGGCTTGCCGCCCAGGGCGGAAGCTGGAATACCGGCGGCAGCAAAGGGCACCCCCGCGGCAGCAAAGGGCACCCCCGCGGCAGCAAAGGGCACCCCCGCGGCAGCAAAGGGCGCCCCCGCGGCGGCCTGCCAGGCGAACTGCCAGGTGTCGAGCGATTTCTCGACTGCGCTCTTCAGCAGATTGAGTTGCTTGTCGGGCTCGCGGGAGAGGTTGAGATACCAGTTCCACCACGCGCTGACGTAGTCGTCCGGCGCCAGGCCGCCTGTCGCGGTGGCCAGCTGCGCAAGCAGCTCACGATGAATTTCTTTCTTGCTTTGGGCCATCGCATCCCCATCCGGATGCGACGGCTCCTGCGGACGTCTCAGCACAGCGGAACCCCTCGTTTGGCTGTGTCGCGGCAACCGATCGTAACCGGTCACCTGCTGTCAGGCGATGCTGAGTGAAATCCGTGCGCTGGTGCAGCCCGGCAGGGCTGCACCTGGCGCATCAATGCTTCAGGCTCAGGCGGCCTTCTTGGCGGACGCGGACGCGGCGGCGCGATTGGCCGTATCGCTCGCGAAAGTCGTCACGTTGCCCTGGACCTCGGAGGCGATCGCCGAGAATTCCTGAGCACGAGCACGCAGTTTGTCGCTCAGACGGGCACCCAGCTCAGACTGCTTGGACAGCAGCTCGGCAGGAGTACGGGCGGCGATTGCGGCCTGCGTGTGGGCCAGACCGGCCTCGAGATAGTCGCCGGCGACAGCGTACTGAAAACGGGCGAAGCGCTCGATAGCCTTCAGGCCCTGCTCCTGTGCCTTGTGCACGGAGGCGAAGGTGTCGCGATAGCTCTCGAGCCAGTCGAAATTCTGATCCATGGTGTGCTCCTCTGGGTGGTTTGCGAGCGCCATTATACCCAGTTTTGTATGCAGTGCAAGATAAACTTTTGCCGGAGTCAATAGATATGTAACTTCATGATAAATATTGAAAATAAATTGCTAAATTGTTACGTCAGCGCTGCTGTTTAGCGCGCTGCATACAAACTACAGCCGCAGCCCGCCATCGACCTCCAGGACCCGCCCGGTAAAGAACTCATTCTCGAGGATGAAGCCCACCGCCTGGGCGATCTCGGTTGACTCGGCGAGTCGCCCCAGCGGCACCGGGGCGGTAACCCGGGCGAGTACCTCGGGCTTCATCGCCGCAACCATCGGGGTGCGTACGAAGCCCGGTGCCACCGCGCCCACGCGGATCCGGTGGCGCGCCAGCTCCTTCGCCCACACCACCGTCATGGCGGCGACTCCCGCCTTGGCGGCCGTGTAGTTGCTCTGTCCGGCGTTGCCCTCACGCGAGATGCTGGAGATGTTGACGATCACTCCGGCGTTATTCAGACGGATCATGCGTTCAGCGGCTTCGCGCGCGCACAGGAACACGCCGGTCAGGTTGACGTCGATGACGGCCTGCCACTGTGCGAGAGTCATCTTGCCGACCACTTCGCCGTCCTTCACCTTCACGAGCAGCGAGTCGCGCAGGATCCCCGCGTTGTTGACGAGTGCATCCAGCCGGCCGAAGTCGGTCACGACCGCGTCCAGAGCGCCGCTCACCGAGTCTTCAGCCGAGACATCGACCTGATAGCAGCGTGCCCGCACGCCAGCAGCGCTGCACAGTTCCGCGGTCTCCGCCAGATCGCTCTGCGTCACATCGAGCAGCGCCAGATCGGCACCGCGCGCGGCGCACCACTGCGCGATCGCGCGGCCAATGCCCCGGCCAGCGCCGGTCACGACTATCGTCTTACCCCGAATATCCACTGAGTAACTCCTGCTGTCGCTCGATGGGCGTGCGCCAATCGGCAACCTGTTGTTGGATCGATTTGATGGTTGAAGGGCGTTATGCCTGGGGGCGCACTAACCGCGGCGCTTGCCGCCGCGCGGGCCTGCGGCCTTATCCGGTTCCGGCTCGGGGGGTGCTGCTCCCGGGACGAATGCCGAGAGCATGGAGGCTTGCATCTTCGCCCACAGCTCCATGTTCTGTCGTGCCATGTCCGCCACCGGTGCCATGGGCGACTCCAGCACGCGTGTCATCTCCGCCTGCATGAGTTGTTGCTGGCGCAGCAGAGTGCCGATGCTCTGTTCGAGATAGCGGGTCAGCATCTCCTGCACCGGATTGCCGTAAAAGCGGATGATGGCTTCGAGCAGCGAGGTGCTCAGCACCGGTGTGCCGAATTGCTCCTGGCTGGCAATGATCTGCAGCAGGATCGCACGGGTGACATCTTCGCCGCTCTTGTCTTCCACCACCTGCACGCGCTCGCCGGAGCCGATCATTTTCCTGATATCGTCGAGCGTGACGTGGCGGCTGTCGGTGGCGTCGTAGAGCCGCCGATTGGCGTATTTGCGTATCAGTCTTGGTTCTGCCATGGCTCCCCCCTCGGTCGCCTGACTAGATGGTAATGTATGCATTGCACAATGTCTCCAGCTGCCCGCAAGCCCCGTACCTGCGTCACCCTTTTGCGAGGTTTCATAGGGATATCTGCCTCCTTCGTGTACTACGGACCGACAAATCGCGGGCCGAGATCCTGCAGCGCATACTTATGTGAAAGCGATTGCGCACGGGGCCCTGGGAGTGCTGCCGGGCGATGAGCGCCGAGGCGCGCATCGCCACGCTGTTGGGACGCAGTGTCGCGCTGCAATCGTCCCTTGGCATGGCGTGGCTGCAGCTGACACAGGCCGCCGCGGCCCGCTTCGCAGCGCGCAGCGCGCAGCGCGCAGCGCCGCTACCCGCCGAGGATGCCCGCGCGCTTTACGATCTCTGGATCGATTGTGCCGAGGCGGCCTACAGCGATGTGGCCCACACCGCCAGCTACTGTCAGTTGCAGGCGGAGTTGATCAACACCAACGCCGAGTTGCTGTTAGAACAGCGTCGCACAGCAGTAGCGGGCGCAGACTGGATGCTGACGCTGACGCGCCCGCAGGAGCCATTGCCGGCTGCCGCAGCGCCTGTCGCAGCCGGAGCGCTGCGGCAGGCCGTATGGCAACACGGCAAGAGTGTGCTGTATCGCTACCTGCCGCTGCCCTTCATCGCGCGCGCGCGCGCAGCGCCGGTGTTGCTCTGCTATTCCCTGGTGAATCGCCCCCAGATCCTGGATCTTCAGCCGGATCGCTCGCTGATACGCGGCCTGCTCGCGGCGGGACTCGAGGTGTACCTGCTCGATTGGGGGTATCCCGATGCGAGCGACAGTCAGCTCTCGCTGGATGATTACATCAACGTGCATCTGCACGGCTGTGTGCGGCATGTGTGTGCGACCGAGCAGATTGCCGCCGTGAATCTGCTGGGCATCTGTCAGGGGGGAACTTTCGCGCTCTGCCACGCGGCACTGCATCTCGAGCAGGTGGCGAACCTCATCTGCATGGGCACACCGGTTGATTTTCAGACCCCGGCCGATCTGCTGTCCAAGTGGGCACGACCGCTCGATGTGGCGCTGCTTGCCCGGTTAGGCAACTTCTCCGGTCAACTGCTCACCAGTCTGTTCCTGGCGCTGAGTCCCTTTCGCCTGATCCAGCAGAAGTATGTGAATGCGCTCGAGCGCAGCGCTGATCCGGCTGCGCGCGATTTCTTCCTGCGCATGGAAGCCTGGATCTTCGATTGTCCGGACCTCGCAGCGACGGCGGCCGCGCAATTTGTGCGCTGCTGCTACCAGGAAAACCGCTTGCTGCACGGATCGCTGCGACTGGGTGCCGACGCGGTGGATCTGCGCCAGATCCGCCAGCCGGTACTGAATGTCTACGCGCTGCGCGATCACATCGTGCCGCCGGCGGCGAGCACCGCCTTGCGATCGAGGATCGCAAGCCATGACTACACCGACTCGCCGCTGGATACCGGGCACATCGGGCTGTACGTCAGTGAGCGGGCGCGGCAGCTGCCGCAAATCATCAGCTCGTGGCTGGCCAGCCGTTCCTGAAGCGGGCGAGAAAATCCGCAAGCGGGGCGGCCGCCAGTGCGGTGGAGATCAGAAACCCCTGCGCGTAATCACAGCCCATGCGCTGCAGTGCCTGCAGGGCAGCCGCGCTCTCCACGCCCTCTGCAACCACCTGCATCCGGAACTGATGCGCCAGGTTGATGATCACCTCGACGAGGCGTTGATCACCGTCCTCGGTCAGCATGCGTAGGACGAAAGACTTGTCGATCTTCACTTCATTTGCCGGGATGCGGCGGAAATAGCTGAGCGAGGAGTAGCCGGTGCCGAAGTCATCGATGGAGACGCGCACCCCGAGCTCGCGCAGGCTGGCCAGCTTGCCGAGGGCCTGGTCGAAATCGGCGATCAGCGCGCCCTCGGTGACCTCCAGTGTCAGTGCATGGGTCGATACATTCCAGGTGCAGAGCGCGGCACGCACCATCTCGAGGAAGTCCGCATCATGCAGCATCGCGGGCGTCACATTGACGGCCACCGGCAGATTCTGCTGCGCCAGCGAGAGCTGCAGCGAATTGCTGAGCACATACCAGGTGGTGTCGAGGGTCAGGCCGGCCTTTTCCGCGAGCGGAATGAACACCTCCGGTGAGGCGATCGCACGGCCCTCCTCGGACCAGCGCAGCAGCGCTTCAACTCCCGCGATCTGCCGATCGGCGATGCGTACCTTGGGCTGATAATGCACCTCGAGCGCGCCCGTGCGCAGCGCCTGCGCGAATGAGTCACCCAGTGCCCAGGGTTCCAGCATCTTCTCGGCCCGCGCCGGATCGTACAGCTCTACGGTCGGCGCGCCCGAATCGGCGGCAGTGGTGAGAGCGAGCTGGGCCAGGTGCAGCAGCCGCTCGGGCTCGCGGGCGTGCTGTGGGTAGAGCGCGATCCCCAGGTGCAGGAGCGGGGGGACCGGCAGGGTGGTCTCCGCCATAGCCTCATCGCACAGCTGCTGCAACCGCTTCGCTGCAAGCAGCGCGTGTCCGGAATTGCGAATGCGCCGCAACACCACACAGAAGCGACCGTCGCCGAAGCGCAGTACCGAGCCGCGCTCACCCAGCAGAGTGGTGAAGCGGTCGGACAGGCTCTGGAACAGCCGTGCGCTGGCCTCGAAGCCAAAGCGCGCCTGCATGGCCGGTGCATCCGGCACGGCCGCCAGCATCACCGCCAGCGCATCGCTGACAGTCATCTCACGACGCAGGATACCGACGAGCTGTGAGTAGCTGAGACTGGCTTCGCTCGACTCGCCCGTCGCGGCAGATGCCTTCAGAGAAAATACTCCGTCGGGTCGATGTTATAGGCACCGCGTTCGAGGCCGTGGGTAATCCACAGGCCCGGCTCCTTCTCATTGACGTTTTCTTTGCAGGTGAGCAGATCGAGAGTGACGAAATCCTCGCGCACCTTCTTGTTGGCATCCAGGATCAGCAGCACTTCAGGCCGCAGCCGGCGGAAGCGGTTCTGGCGTACCACGACACCGACCTCGCCGGTGTTGAGCTCGACCAGCGTGCCGTTGGGAAACACCCCGACGGCCTGGATGAAGAGTTCCACCAGCTGCACATTGAAGGCGGCGCCGGCCATGCGCTTGAGCTCTCGGACGGCATCGTAAGGGGACATGGCACGCGCATAAGAGCGCTCGGTGATCATGGCGTCGTAACAGTCGACGATGGCCGCGATTCGCCCGAGCAGCGGGATGGCATCGCCGGCCAGGCGCTGCGGATAGCCTGAACCATCGCTGCGTTCGTGGTGCGTGCCGACCATGGTCAGGATGGCCTCGTTGATGTTGCCCGCCGCCATCAACAGCTCCTTGCCGTAGGCGACGTGCGCACGGATATGGCGCCACTCCTCGTCGGTCGGTTTGCCGGCCTTCTTGAGCAATGCCGGCGGCAGTTTGGTCTTGCCGACATCCAGCAGCAGGGCACCGGTTCCCACGGCCTTCAGATCGTCCTTACCCAGTCCCAGGTGACGTCCGAAGGCAAGCGCCCACACAGAGGCGGCGAGTGAGTGGCTGTAAAGATAGTCATCCGCGTGTTTGAGGCGTGCCAGCCAGCCCATGGCATCACGGTTGCGCAACACGCTGTCGACCATCGAGTCGACCACGTTCTCCAGGTGCGGTACGTCCAGCGCAGCGCCGCGGCGCAGGTTGTCGAAGATGCTGCTGACCGCCCGCTTGGCCTCGCCATAGGCGCTCACGGCAAGCGTGAGCTCGGTCTGCAACGGCACCGCGTCCTGGGGCGGTACGCTATCGATGAAAGCAGCGGGATTGAGCGAGAGCGATTCCAGACGACTCGGCTCCGACTCTGCCTTGTTCTTGGCCTTTGGCGCCGCGGCAGCCTTCAGCTGTTCAGCCTCGCTGGCGCTCACCTCCACATACACGAAGCGGCACAGCCGGCGCAGCTGCGCCAGCTCCTCTTCGCTCTCGATCGCAAAACCCTGGAAAAGAAAGGGCG
This sequence comes from uncultured Pseudomonadota bacterium, assembly GCA_963839055.1. Classification (GTDB taxonomy): domain Bacteria; phylum Pseudomonadota; class Gammaproteobacteria; order Steroidobacterales; family Steroidobacteraceae; genus 13-2-20CM-66-19. Next base: position 192,534 of record CAWITP010000002.1, read on the forward strand.
TCTCGGTCCACGGACGGTCGAGGCGCGACACGTAGAGGCCGGTTTTCAGCTGCTCGGTACCGAGCTGCACTATCACCTTGGAGTGATCGAGGGTCTTCATCAGTGCCTACCGACGGCGGACGCGCGGACACTATGCAACTTTGCGCGGCAAACTGTCCGGGCAGGTGTCGCAAAAGTGCCGCGCGAGGCGGCAGGCTGCAAAGCGTGACGGAGGTCTCTGAAGCGGCCGGGGCGTTTCAACTTGCGGTACGCTTGGCTCACCCCATCCGCTACAGCGGGAGTCCCCCATGCAAGAAGTTGTGATCACCGCCGCGCTGCGCACCGCAGTCGGCAAGTTCGCCGGTACGCTGGCGAAGGTACCCGCTGCCGAGCTCGGCGCGCAGCTGGTCAGTGCGCTGATCAGCCGCACGGGGGTCAAACCGGCGGAGGTCGACGAGGTCATTCTCGGCCAGGTGTTGACCGCGGGCTGCGGTCAGAATCCGGCACGCCAGGCCGCCCTCAAGGGCCAGCTGCCCGATAGCGTGCCGGGGCTCACCATTGGCCAGGTCTGCGGCAGTGGTCTCAAGGCCGTGCAGCTCGCCGTACAGGCCATTCGCCTGGGCGATGCGGACATCATGATTGCCGGCGGCCAGGAGAACATGAGTGCCTCACCCCACGTGCTGACCGGATCGCGGGACGGGTTTCGCATGGGGGAGGCGAAACTGATCGACAGCATGATCGTCGACGGACTGTGGGATGTGTACAACCAGTACCACATGGGTGTTACCGCCGAGAATGTCGCGCGCAAATACGATGTCTCGCGGCGTGAGCAGGACGAATTCGCGGCCCGCTCGCAGCAGAAGGCAGAGGCTGCGCAGAAAGCGGGGCGCTTCAATGACGAAATCCTGCCCATTCAGATCCCCTCGAAAAAGGGCACGACCTCCTTTGCGACCGATGAATACATCCGCCATGGCGTGACCGCTGAATCACTCGCTGAGCTCAGACCAGCATTCAGCAAGGACGGCACGGTCACCGCCGGCAATGCATCGGGCATCAACGATGGCGCTGCGGCGGTGCTGCTGATGTCGGGGAAAAAGGCCGCCGAACTGGGGCTGGCGCCGCTCGCGCGGGTGCGCGCCTACTCCACGGCGGGCGTCGATCCACGCATCATGGGGATGGGACCGGTGCCTGCCAGCCAGCTGTGCCTGCGCAAGGCGGGTTGGTCCCAGGAAGAGCTCGACCTGCTGGAAATCAACGAGGCATTCGCGGCCCAGGCGATCGCGGTGAACCGCGAGATGGGTTGGGATACCGACAAGGTCAACGTGAATGGCGGGGCGATTGCCATCGGCCATCCCATCGGGGCCTCAGGCTGCCGCATCCTGGTCTCACTCGTGCATGAGATGACGCGCCGGAATGCGCGCAAGGGATTGGCCAGCCTGTGTATCGGCGGCGGCATGGGGGTAGCCGTTGCCATCGAGCGTTAACAGCGCCATGGCATACCGTCGGAATTGGGGTGTTGCCGGACTGCTGCTGCTGTCTGCAGCGCTGGCCGCAGCCCAGGCGCCGGCAGAGGGACCGCCGGGTCCGCTCGTGGCGCTGCAATGCGGACACCTGCTCGATGTCGAGACGGGGCGACTGCTGAATGCCAGCACCCTCCTCATCCAGGCCGGCAAGGTGCAACAGGTGCAGAGCGGCATCCAGAGCCCTGCCGGCGCAAAGCCGATCGATCTTGGCTCGCAGACCTGCCTGCCGGGTCTCATCGATACCCACACGCATCTCACGCTGCAGTTCAGCAAGGACCACTATTCGCAGGTGTTTCGCTGGAACATCGCCGACTACGCGGTGCACTCCACGGTATACGCCCGGCGCACGCTTCTCGCGGGCTTCACGACCGTGCGCAATCTCGGCGACGTGGCCAACGAATCGGTCGCGCTGCGCGATGCCATCAATGCCGGTGCGGTGGTCGGTCCGCGGATCTACACCGCGGGTCGGGCGATGGGTTCGACCGGCGGGCATGCGGATGCGACCAACGGATTTCGGGAGGACCTGGCTGGCGATCCCGGTCCGAAGCTCGGCATCATCAACAGTCCCGAGGATGCGATGCGGGCGGTGCGGCAGCACTACAAGGACCGGGTGGATGTGCTGAAGATCATGCCCTCGGGAGGTGTGTTGGATGAGGGTTCCAATGGCGAGAATCCGCAGCTGACGCTGGAGGAGATCCGCGCCGTGGTCAACACGGCGCGTGACTATGGATTCATCGTGGCCGCGCATGCGCATGGCGCTGAAGCCATCAGGCGCGCGGTGCTCGCGGGAGTTGATTCCATCGAGCACGGTACCTTCCTCAATGCCGAAGACATGAGGCTGATGGTCGAGCGCGGCACCTGGTATGTGCCCACCATCATCGCCGGTGATTTCGTCGCACATCAGGCGAAGATCCCGGGGTATTACCCGCCGCAGGTCGCAGCCAAGGCGCTTGCCATCGGACCGCAGATCCTGGAAACGGCCGGCAAGGCCTACAAAGCCCATGTCAGGATCGCCTTCGGCACCGACGCGGGCGTCTACCCGCACGGGGAAAATGCGCACGAGCTGGAACTGATGGTGCAGGCCGGCATGCCGGCCCTGTTCGTCCTGCAGGCGGCGACGATCAACGCCGCACGGCTGCTGCGACATGACAAGGAGCTCGGCAGCATCGCTGCCGGCAAGCTTGCCGATGTGGTGGCCGTAGAAGGCAATCCGCTGGAAGACATCAGTGTCATGAAGCATGTCAGCTTCGTCATGAAGGAGGGTGTCATCTATAAGATGAGCTCCGTCGCGATACCTCAGAGTTGAGGTCCGACAGCAAGGTCACTTGCCGAAGAATGTTGAATCGACGGGCTTGTGCTGCAGGATCTCCTCGGGAGTCAGCCCGTGCAGCTCATGAGGGAACACCAGCCACTTGTCGGTGCGGCTCACATGGAAATCAGGCTGCAGACCGGTGCGATTGCGGGTGGGTTTGTAGTACACGGTCGCGATGCGGATCTTGCCGGGAAGATTACGCCGGCAGCGGCGGGTCAGCTCGCCGATCACTGCCTCGATACTGCGGCCCGAATCAAAGACATCATCGACGATCAGCAGCTCGTCCTCGTAACTCAGGCGCGATACGAGGTAATCGGTCGCATGCACGCGCACGGTAGGTGCTGGCTGGGCAATGTCCGTGTAGAGCGAGGTGCGGATGGCGATGTGGTCGCAGGCAATGCCGTGGTACTCGAGCACTTCCTGCACGCTGATGCCGATGGGCGCGCCACCACGCCACATGGCCACCAGGAAGGTGGGACGCAGGCCGCTGTGAACGATCTGCTGGGCCAGCGCCATCGAGTCACGCAGCAGCGAATCAGCAGAGATGAACAGTTTTTCCACGTGCCCTGAATGTGTCACAGCACGTGGTACTGATACAACCAGGTCTCCGAAAGGGTCTGTGAGCCGTCCTTCAGATACAGGCGGATGTCGACCACGCTGCCGCTGTTGCCGGTGAAATCGAATTGCGCGCGCCAATGCCCGGGCACACGGTCGGGCACCGCCTCCGTGAACACGTTGGCAAAGGTGCCGGAGGCCGCGCTCAGCACGGGTTGCGGCTTCGCACCGAAAGGCAGCTTCGCCAGCGGCCCGCCCAGAAGCTCCACCAGCTGCACGGCGCCCTCGCCCCAGTCTTCCTGTGGCTCAACCCACAGGCTCGGGCGACGGTCATAGCGCACCCCATCCAGGTAGTGATCGAAGTTGCGATCGCGTTGCAGAAGGCCGAAACCACGCAGTGACTTGTCGGCGAAGGTGGAGGTCGCTGGCCGCTCCGGATCGTCGAGCGGCCGCCAGATGATCTCGCCGGTTCCGGTCCAGATGGACAGTCCATCCAATGGGTGCACTTCAGGACGCCAGTCGATCGCCGTCGGCTTGGCGATCTCGGAGTACCAGTACATCGAGCTCATGGGTGCGATGCCGAGCTGCTCGACATCGCGCCGCAGGAACAGTCGGGCCTCGACGTCCATCTGCACGGCTTTGTCCCGTCGCAGTCCGAAGCGGTACGCGCCTGTAATGTTCGGCCCTTCCAGCGTTACTTGCCGAGGTGGAAGAAGGTGATCGGGAATTCGCCTGGTCCTGCGCCAAACAGCGCGTCCTCGGGTTTGAATTTGATCCGGCTGTGCGCTTCGTAGTCGATCCGATCCAGAAGGGCGGCTGGCAGCGAGTTGTCGCGCTGGTACGGCTGGGCAGCCAGCGCCTGCATTTCCCGGCTCAGGCCGTCGAAGGAGAAGGGCTGCGGTGGCCCGAGCCGCAGGCCGGCAGGATTCGCAAGAACCGTGAGCGGCCGGGCGAGTGCTGCGAGGGCGAGCGAGGCGGCGGATGCGCCGAGAAGGGCACGACGATCGAGCATCAGGACGTGGCGATCTCGTTCCGAGGTCGGAGCTCGGGAGCAAGTCCAATGCCCGCTCGATGCGCCGCTCCGCAGACGAGCGCGAGCGCTGCACGCCGGACGAGGGGTCGCGGTGCGAGTCCGCCGCCAGCCGCGCGCTGCGGCCCGAGGCGTCCCGCAGCGCCACCGGAGCGCTCAGCTGGTCTTCATGCCCAGTGAGTGCATCAGCTCGCTCGCCTTGTCCTTCACGGCCTGGCCCTTGGCAACCGCGCTGGAGTAGTCGGCACTCGCCACCGCACTGTTCGCATCGTTCCACTGGGAGTCGAGCGCATCCGCGCCCTCGCGCGCGGACTGCAGGGAGCTCTTGGTGACCCCTTTGGGAAGACGGTGGCCCTGCGCGAGTGTGTTGATCTGCGCATGCAGGTCGGCAACCATCTTGGGCACGTCGCTGCTCAGCGCGCGCCACTGTTGTTTCAGCTTGGCGACCTGCGCGTCATCGGCCGCCTGCTTCGCCTCGACGTTGCTCTTCAGTTCCTTGATGGCGGCTTTGGCCGCCGGCGCATTCGCAAGCACCGTCTTGTAATCACCGCGCTGCAGGGTCTGTTTCAGCGAGTTGACCTGGGTTTGGGCGGACTGCAGGGCGTCAGGGGCGTATTTCACCGCGCCGTCATGCACGGCGGCGAGTGAGTCATCGAGCTTGGCCACCGCCTGTTGGGCGGGCTCCTTCTGGCTGGAACATGCGAGCAAGGCCACGAGCAGTGCGGCCAGGCCTGCCGCAAGTCGCTGGGATCTGTTCATTTTCGAGCTCCTGGTGGTGACTCCGGTTGCGCGCAGCCCCGAGGCAGCCTGCCGAAATTGTTGTGGTCATGACGCGACGAGCCTGCAGCGCCCAAGGCTAAACCTGTGTAGGGATTATGACAATGGGGCCGCTGCGGTGACTCAGCGCCGCACGTAACGACGCTCGCCGGATGCAGGATCGTAAAACACTTCGACCGCTTGTCCGCTCGTGGGATCCACGAAACGCTCACCGGTCGCCTGCCAGCGCGCATCCGGTGTTGGTTCATAACGGCGATAGCGCCACCGCTCGAAGAGCGTGCCCAGCAGGATCAGTGCTCCGGCACAAAGCAGATAGATGCCGGGGGGTGCAAGGCCGATGCAAGTGAGCACGGCTCCGCCCAGCATCATCAGGCCGCCAAACCCGATGACCAGGGCACGCAGCATGACTCAGGCCGCCGGCTCGAGCACCACCGCGGTGCCGTAGGCGACGATCTCGCTCATCGTCTGGCCGATCTCCGCAGAGTCGAAACGCATCATGACGATGCCGTTTGCCTGCATGAGGCGGGCGTTCTTCACCATCCGGTCAACCGCGTGCCGCCGGGCCTCCTCGAGCAGCTGCGTGTATTCGGTGATCTCACCGCCAACCAGCGAGCGCAGGCCGGCGACGATGTTGCCACCGAGCCCGCGGCTGCGAACCACGACGCCGAATACCTGTCCCTTGGTCTCCTTGACCCGATATCCCGGTACGTTCTCGGTGGTAACGACGAGCATACGAGCCTCCCGCAGTGTGCAGGCGGGCCACGCCGGCCGGCCTGCCTGTCTCATCAGGCGTTGGCAGCGGCTTTGGCTTTGGCGACCTCGGCGATCACATCGTCTGCAACCTGGCGGGGCACCGGCTCATAGTGCGAGAACTCCATGGTGTAGGAGGCACGACCGCTGGTCATGCTGCGCAGCTGGCCGATGTAGCCGAACATCTCCGAAAGCGGCACCACGGAGACGACCGCGATGTTGGTACCCCGTTCGAGCTGTTCCTGGATCATGCCGCGACGCCGGTTGATGTCACCGATGACATCGCCGAGATGATCGCTCGGGGTCACCGTCTCCACCTTCATCACCGGCTCGAGCAGGATGGGGGCCGCCTTGCGGATCCCTTCGCGGAAAGCCGCCTTGGCGGCGATCTCGAAGGTCAGCGCGTTGGAGTCCACATCGTGGTAGCTGCCGTCGATGAGCGTGGCGCGGAAATCCACCGTCGGATAGTGCGCGAGGACGCCATCCTCTTTCTGCACGCGCAGGCCTTTCTCGACCGCCGGCACATATTCCCTGGGCACTGAGCCGCCCACCGTCTCATCGATGAACTCGAAGCCCTTGCTGCGCTCCATCGGTTCGAAGGTGATCCAGACATCGGCGAACTGTCCGGAACCTCCGGTCTGCTTCTTGTGCACGTAGTGCTCGGTGATCTTGCGGGTGATGGTCTCGCGGTAGGCCACCTGCGGCTCGCCCATGAGACCTTCGACACCGAACTCGGTACGCATGCGATCGAGCGTCACTTCCAGGTGCAGCTCGCCCATGCCACGCAGGATGGTCTGGCCTGTCTCGCGATCAGTTTCCAGATGCAGCGACGGATCGGCGCGCACCATCTTGCCGAGTGCGACGCCGAATTTCTCCTGCTCGGCTTTGACCTTGGCTTTGACCGAAACGCTGATGACGGGGTCGGGGAAACGCATGCGCTCGAGCACAACCTGCTTGGCCGAGTCGCACAGCGTGTCGCCGGTTTCCGTATCGGCGAGGGAAACCAGCGCGATGATGTCGCCGGCGCGCGCCTCCTCGATCGGGTTGGCCTCTTTGGCGAACATTTCCACCATGCGGCCGATCTTCTCGCGCTTGCCGCGCGTGGAGTTCAGCACTGAGGCACCCTTGGTGAGCACCCCGGAGTACACGCGCACGAAGGTCAGCGCTCCGTAGGCATCGTTGATCACCTTGAAGGCCAGGGCCGCGAACGGCTCATCATCGGAAGTTTTGCGCTCACCGATCGGCTCACCGTCGGCATCCACCGTCTTGATGGCCGGCACGTCGCTGGGTGCCGGCAGCAGATCCACTACGGCGTCGAGCACCTGCTGCACGCCCTTGTTCTTGTAGGACGAGCCGCACAGCACCGGTGTGAATGCCGAGCTGATCGTGCCCTTGCGCAGGGCACGGCGCAGCACATCCGCTGAAGGCACGGCGCCATCATTCAGATAGGCCTCCATGGCCTCATCGTCCTGCTCCAGGCACGTGTCGACCAGCTCGGTGCGGTATTGCTGCACTTTGCCCAGCAACTCGCGGTCACTGGGTACGGTTATGTGCAGCTTGTCGATGAGATCGGGCGTGACATCGAGCGTCTGCCACTGGGCATCCTTGTCATCGGAGTCCCAGACCAGGGCCTTCATCTCGATCAGGTCGATCATGCCCCGGAAGTTGTCCTCGGAGCCGATTGGCAGCTGGATGGGCAGCGGTCGGGCGCCGAGACGCTTGCGGATCATGTCCACGCAGCGCACGAAGTTGGCGCCGCTGCGATCCATCTTGTTGACGTAGCAGATGCGCGGCACGCCGTAATTGTCGGCGAGGCGCCAGTTCGTCTCCGACTGCGGCTCAACGCCTGCCACGCCGTCGAATACGACCACAGCACCGTCGAGCACGCGCAGCGACCGGTTCACCTCGATCGTGAAATCGACGTGGCCTGGCGTGTCGATGAGGTTGATCTTCTTGTCGCGCCAGAAGGCCGACACGGCGGCGCTCTGAATGGTGATACCGCGCTTCTGCTCCTGCTCCAGATAGTCGGTGGTGGTGGAGGTCTTCAGATCCTTGGTATCGTGGATGTCGATGATCGTGTGCTTACGCCCCGTGTAGTACAGGATCCGTTCCGTGGTGGTCGTCTTGCCGGCATCGACGTGGGCGATGATGCCGATGTTGCGGATGTCAGAAAGAGCAGTAGTTCGGGGCATGACAGAATTTCCATGACAATTTCAGTTGCGGGGTCGCGTCGGCCTTCGCAGGCCCGACGTACACGCCCGGGTCGCAGGCCCGGCGCGCGGGCCCAAGTCCAGGCGATCCAGCCCGAAAGCAGCCCGGACCCCCCTTTTGCGGCCGCGCATTCTAGCCGAAGTGACTGAACAAACGCATGATTCAGTCCACGCACCCGGCATTGCGCACCCTCAATGTGGTGCCGCGCCGGGCTTCTAAAAGGGGTGGCCCGCTGCGGAAGCCCTGTTGCAGCTAAAGCTGTGGGCTATGATCGGCTGCTCTTTGCCGCGCGCCCCCGGCTGCGCAGCAGGCCGGCACAGCACGGAGCGGACGCTTGCGCACTGCAGTACGGATCTGCAAAGGTGTCGGTGGCGAATGCATAGGAGGTCGGGCTGGATGATGACTCGCGCGCTTTGTGCCAGCACGGTGACGGCGCTGTTGCTGCTCGGCGGTAACCTCGTCATCGCCGCCGATGAGAATGTTCCGCTCCATCCCGATCGTGCCAGCCTGATGGCCACGCCGATCACGGCACGCGATGGCGCTGACCTGTACCAGTCTGTCTGTCAGGCCTGCCACATGCCGAACGGTGTGGGCGCCAACGCGGCGGGTTCCTACCCCGCCCTGGCCAAGGACCCGCGCCTGGCGAGCAAGAACTTCCCGTTACTGCGCGTCCTGAACGGCAGCAAGGGCATGCCGTCGTTTGCCTCTTCGATGTCGGATGCGCAGATCGCCGCGGTCGTGAGCTATGTGCGCACGCACTTCGGCAACGGCTACCGGGATCAGGTCACCCCGGATGATGTCAGAGCCCTGAGAAAGAAATGAGCGAACCCACCTCTTCGATGAGCCGCCGTGAGCTGCTGCAGATGATCGGCGCCGTGGCCGGCGGGGCTGCCCTGTACAACTGCATGAGCACCCTGGGCCATGCTGCGGATTCGCAGTACACAGGTCCGATCAAACTGGCCGATGCTCCCCGCGGCGTCAAAGTGCTGGTGCTGGGGGCAGGCTGGTCCGGACTGATCTCGGCTCTCGAACTGCGCGACGCGGGCTACGACGTACAGCTGCTCGACTACAACAATCGTGTCGGCGGGCGCGCCTGGACGCTGCGCGGCGGCGACAGTTATACCGAGATGGGTGGCGAGACCCAGACCTGCGGCTTTGACCCGGGCCTTTACTTCAATCCCGGCCCATGGCGTGTGCCGTACCACCATCGCGGCTACCTCGCGTATGCGAAGCGTTTCAACGTGACGCTCGAGCCGTTCATCATGGTGAACTACAACGCCTGCGTGCATTCCAGCCGGCATTTCGGCGGCAAGCCGCGGCGCTTTCGCGAGGTGCAGGCGGATTTTCACGGTCACGTCGCGGAGCTGCTGGCCAAGGCGCTTAAACAGGACCGGCTCGACGGGCAGGTGACGCGCGAGGATCAGGAGATGCTGCTCGAAGCGCTGCAAAGCTGGGGCGCGCTGGACAAGGACTACAGCTACAAAGCCAACATCGATAGCGCCGAGCGCCGCGGTTACGAGCGCAACAAGGGCGGGGGATTGATGCCAGCGCCGCAACCATCGGAGCCGATCTCGCTGTCGGATCTGCTGCGTTCGGATCTGTGGGAAGCGCTCAATCCCGGCCAGATCCACCAGTGGCAGTCCTCCATTTTTCAGCCCGTCGGCGGCATGGACACGACACCCAAGACCGTCGCGAAGGAGATTGCAAGTCTCATCACCCTCAACGCGCAGGTGAAGGCCATTCACCAGGACGACAGGGGGGTCACCGTCAGCTACGTGGATGCGCGTACCGGTAAGGATATGCGTCAGGCCCGCGCAGACTGGTGTGTATGCACCATTCCGCTGCCGATCCTGAGCCAGCTGGACACCAACCTCGGGGCCGCCATGGCCGCGAGCATCAGTGCAGTCGCCTACGAAGCCGCGGTGAAAACGGGATTGCAGTTCAAACGTAAGTTCTGGGAGGAAGACGAGGCCATTTACGGCGGGATTACCTTCACCGATCTACCCATCAAGCAGATCGCCTATCCCAACACCAACTTCAACAAGCCCGGCAAGGGTGTGCTGCTCGGGACCTTCGCCTTCGGCGAAGGCGCTCTCGCCCTGACCGGCATGAAGCCGGCGGATCGGGTGCGGCAGGCGCTGCAGGATGGCGCACAAATCCATCCGCAATATCCCGCGGAGTTTGAAAATGGCATCTCTGTCGCCTGGCACCGCGTGCCGGGAACAATGGGCTGTGCGGCGGCCTGGACGCCGCAATTGCGCGCGGCGCACTACCGCAATGTCGCTTCGATCGACAACCGCATCATCCTGGCCGGGGATCATGTCTCGGAGCTGCCGGGCTGGCAGGAAGGTGCGATCCTCTCAGCCCTGGATGCCGTGACGCGTCTGCACCAGCGCATCAAGTCCGCGTAACCGACGCTTGTCATAATTTGTCCCGATTTACCGGCGCAGCACATTTTGGCGACCCTTATGGTGAGTGCCGGACGCTGAGCGGAGCACGCAGCGCATACTTGCTGCCAGCGCTCCTCGCAGAAGGAGCCTCAGGGGTATACGCAGATGCGTCGTTTTGGACGTGTGCTGTGGTGTTGTGGTCCGCTCGGCGTTGCGCTGAGCTGCCACGCGGCTGATGGCGCGCCGGTTGGACCACCACCGCAGGGCAAGGAAATCATGATCTATTTCCGCCAATCCATTGGCGGACATCACCCGCTGCGCGTCTACGGGCTGCGGCTCGAGCAGGCATCGCTGCCGCCCACATCCCCGGCGGCGCCGGTATCCAGTTTGATACGTCACCGCGAGCTGGTGAGCGTGGAGTTCGCACCGCACGCCGATATGCGCCTGCAATTCGGCCGACGGCTGATCTGGGATATCGGCCGGCATGAATTCGGGCTGGGCTCCATGCAGCCTTACAGCCCCTTCCGGCTATGGACCGAGGCCTCGCTCGCCAGCTGCGGCGGCCAGCTCAGCTGCCTGAAGCCGCTCGCGCATTAGCACAACTGGCGCACTGGCGCGCCGCCGGTTCTCAGCGCGCTGGCCGGGGAGTTGCCGTGCTTGCTGCCGTCTGTCCAAAGAGGATGCGGCGGCTTTCCTCATCGCTAATGGGCTGCACCTGGAACTCAGAGGCGCGGGCGTAGGTACGCTGCGTCGCAGGTCGTGCCCCGATCTGTTCGAACCAACGCTGCAGCGCCGGGAATTGCTTCAGATCCTGGTGCTGGCGCTGCCACGGCACGATCCAGGGGTAGGCAGCCATGTCCGCAATGGTGTACGCCTCACCGGCCAGATAGGGCACCTGACTCAGTCGCCGGTCCATGACTCCGTAGAGACGGTTGGTTTCCTTCACATAGCGGTCGATCGCGTAGGGGAGACGCTCGGGTGCATACAGGTTGAAATGATGGTTCTGCCCGGCCATCGGGCCGAGGCCGCCTACCTGCCAGAAGAGCCACTGCAGCATCGCATAGCGGCCCCGCAGGTCCGCCGGAATGAAACGCTGCGTCTTCTCGGCGAGGTAAAGCAGAATCGCTCCTGATTCGAACACCGACAGCGGTGCGCCGCCGCCTGGCGGCTCGTGATCTACGATGGCCGGCATGCGATTGTTGGGGCTCACCGCGAGAAAGCCCGGTGCGAACTGGTCGCCCTTGCCGATATTGACCGGCACCAGGCGATAGGGCAGGCCAGCTTCCTCCAGAAACAACGTAATCTTGTGGCCGTTCGGTGTCGGCCAGTAATACAGATCGATCATGGCCTTCACGCCAGAGCGGTCTTGCACAGGGACAGCATTCGGCTCCACGCTTTTTCCGCCTGGTCAGGGTCGTACACACGCGAATCCGTCGGACACCAGCCGTGCTGTGTGCCCGCGTACACTTCGATCTCGGCCGGCAGGTGCGCGCGCGCGCAGGATTCGCGTAGCACCTCTTTCACCTTGGGATCCTTCTGATCATCGTTCGCCGCGATGGCGAACAGGTATTGCGCCTTGATTTTCGGGATCAACAGATGCGGGCTGTCCGGCTTGTCCGTGACGAGCCCGCCACCATGAAATGAGGCCCCCGCGCCCACTCGCGCTGGCAGCGCGGCCGCCGTGCGCAGCGTCATCGGCCCTCCCATGCAGTAGCCGGCAGTAGCGAGCTTTCTGTGGCGGTCAACAGCGCTCTGCGCATCCAGATACGCTAGGAAAGCCTTCGCATCGGTCGCCGTCGTCCCGGCATTGAGGCTGTCATACAAGGCCATCAGCTTCTCACGAGTCGACGGATCGTCCATGCTCGGGTGCTCCGGCGCAGTCGGGGCCCGTTGCCGTCGATAGAACGGGTTGACCACCAGCACCGCATAACCGGCCTCGGCCAGCCGCGTCGCCATCTGCTTGAATGCCGGCCGCAATCCGAAAATATCGGGCCACATCAGCACGCCCGGGCTGGCCTCCTGCTGCGGATGTGCAAAGTAGGCATCCGCGGTCCCCTCAGGAGTCCTGATCTCGACATCCGCCCCCTGTGTGGCGGCGCGCGCCGGTGCGGGCAGTGCGGAGCAGAGACCTGCGCCCAACGAGAGCGTGCCAAACTCTCTTCGCGAGAGCTCAGACTTGCGGCGGCCGTACGGCACCGCTTCGTGCTCAGAAGCGTCATCAGCCATGGGGGCACTCCGGTAGGAATCCGAAGGGGTCGGGGAGCCGCTTCAGTATGGGCTGCTGAGCCACTGCCCGGCAACGCCGGCACGGCAAAAGTTGCGCCAGATATCGCTATCTGGCGCAAGCGCTTTTACAAGCTTTTACGAGGCCTGGGGTGCTCGGCACCCCGGATGTTCAGCGGCTGCTGTTGGATTGCATTTTGTCCTGACAGGCTTTGCGCGCGTCATCCTTCGACAGGGAGCTGTTGCTGGCCTGCTGCTTCGCCATGCAGTCCTTCAGGTTCTGCTTGTGGCCGCTCTTACCGCTCTCGTTCCCCGAGATAGCCTCTTGCTGATGCGGGCTCGAGGCAGCGGCCGGGCTGCTGTCGCCGCCCGTCATGCTCTCGCTCGTATTGCTCGAGGTGGAGTTGCGCTGATGCGGGCTCGAAGCCGCGCTCGGCGAAGTCGAATCGGTCTGCGGTGAGGTCTGGGCCAGCGCCAACGAGCCGAGCGACAGCGCCGCGACAGCAGCCAGCATGGGTGTAACTCGCATAAATCCTCCTGGGTTCTTTAAACTGCCGGCAGCTTCAATGATCAGCGCCGCGCACACCATCGGCGCCCATCCCCGATGGACGTGGGAGTCCTCCTACTGGGGTCCGGATCGGTGCGGCCCAATAGAAACCGGATCCATCCGTGCTGCCTACTGAGATCTGGATGCCCTGCGGCTCACGCGGGATAAGAACCACACTAGCTCTGCGCCCCGTGCGGATTTGCTAGACTGCGCCGCAATTCATGGTAACCGCCCTGCAAGCGAACGTTGCGACGCGGCCACAGCCACATACCGCCTGAGTCGTGAGCCTGCCAGAGGGGAGAGATTGCATGAATGGCACGGTAACTCGGAGTGCGCTGGCGCTCGTGGGGTGCGCGCTTCTGTTGACCGGCTGCGGTCACGACAGCAGCAGTGCGATGCTCGGCGGCGACACCGAGCGGGGCACGCTGATCTATGACCCGCCGTCTCGCATTGCTTCGCTGGATGCTGCGACCTTTGGCGCACAGAACGTGGACCTGGGCGCAACGATATTTACCCCGCTGGTCACCAGCAGTTACCCGAACTCGTCAAAAACCTCGCTGTCGTTGCCGGCCTCGGTAGGTCCGGTTGGGACGGTCGGGCTCAGTTACCGGTTTTCACGGCATTTCAGCGTCTACGCGTCGTACTCGATTTCGCGGGTCGACCCGCGCCTCACGGCGGATACCGCCGGTGTGATTCGCACCTCGCACATCGCCTTCAACCCGCGTGCGACCGTGGTCTCCGCGGGTTACTCGTTCTGATTCGTGCTCAAACCAAAGCGTAGCCTGTTCATGACGAACCGACTCTCTGCACTGTTGTTTGCGCTGCTGTTGGGCGTTAGTTTCGTTGCGGTCGCCAAAGATCGGGACAGCGAGCCCGCGAAGGAAGAGGCAAAGAGTCCCGAGAAGAGCGCTGACAAGCCGCATAAGGATGATGAGGTCAATCTGCCGCCGTTTCCTGCCGACAAGAGCGCTCACCAGAGCATGACGCTCGATGGCCGTACCTTTAAATACGAGGCGAGCATCGGCTCGCTGCCCGTGTTGGATGAGAAGGGCAAGGTCATTGCAAGTGTCATGTTCACCGCCTATACGGTGCCGGGCGCCGACCGGCCGGTGACCTTTGCGCTCAATGGCGGCCCGGGCGCAGCCTCGGTGTACCTCAACCTGGGTGCTATCGGGCCCAAGCGCATCCAGTTCGGGGCCGAAGGCAACAGCCCCTCCGATCCCGCCACACCCGGCGACAATCCCGGCACCTGGCTCGGTTTTACGGATCTGGTGTTCATCGACCCGGTCGGCACGGGTTTCAGCTTCGCGCAGCTGCCGGAGAAGGAAACAGCGAAGCACTTCTATAACGCCAAAGCCGATATCGAGTACCTGTCGCGCATCATCTTCGACTGGCTGGTCAAGAACGAGCGGCTCGCCTCGCGGAAGTATCTGGTGGGCGAAAGCTACGGCGGCTTCCGCGGGCCGCGCATCACCCACTATCTGCAGACGCGGCTCGGGGTCGCGATGAATGGCGTCGTGCTGGTCTCGCCGTATCTGGAGCCCAGTGCCGGCAGTCATGCGGACCTGTCGCCCCTGCCGTGGATGCTGACGTTACCGAGCATTGCCGCAGCCAACCTCGAAAGGCAGCACAAGCTCACCGATGCGGCCATGGCCGACATCGTCAACTACACACGCACCGACTACGTGCAGGATCTGCTTCGGGGCCGCTCGGACGACCAAGCCATCGAGCGCATCGTCGCCCGGGTGACCGCGCTCTCCGGACTCGATCCGGTCTTCGTGCGCCGCTCCGGCGGCCGCCTCGAGACCCAGGCTTACCTGCGCGAGGTGTATCGCGCCGAAGGCAAGCTCGGCAGCCGCTATGACTCCAACGTGACGAGTTGGGATCCCTTCCCCTTCGATCCGACCCAGCGCACCAACGATCCGCTGCTGGACAGCATCGTGGCGCCGACCACCACCGCCATGGTCGATTTCATCACCCGTACGGTGGGCTGGAAATACAGCGGACGCTACAACGCCCTGAACTATGACGTGAACCACGCGTGGAGCGACGGTCCGGAGGGTAACCGGGATCCCGAGCATGGAGTCGAGCATGGCTCGGTGCAGGAGTTACGCGAAGCGCTGGCCATCGATCCGAAACTGCAGGTTCTCATCGTTCACGGTTGGGACGATCTCTCCTGTCCTTTTATGGCCTCGGTGTTGATCGTTGATCAGATGCCGACGATGGGCGCGCCCCGGCGGGTACAGGTGCGCGAGTATCCCGGGGGCCACATGTTCTATAGTCGTCCGGACAGCCAGGCCGCACTGCGCAGCGACGTGGTGAAGATGTACAAGGCGCACTGAGCAGATCTGGAACCTGACTGCGGTGGCTGTAATTCCCGGTAGGTCTCATGTGTGCGCGGCAGGCTCACTCGCGAGCTGCCTGCTGCTCTGGCTGACGATAGCGAGCTCTGCGGGCGCGAAGCCACCGGTCGATGGCAGCGTCGTCAACCGGATTGCCGATGAGGCCTTCAACCACGGCGAGGTCGTGGATACCGTGGCGCATCTGGCCGACGGGATTGGCGGTCGAATGACGAACTCGCCGGCCATGCGCGTCGCTGAGCACTGGACCCAGGAGAAATTCCGCAGCTGGGGTCTGAAAAACGTGCATGCCGAGGGTTTCAACTTCGGCCGGGGCTGGTGGATCGAAGCGGCTCACGTGCGCATGCTGACTCCCCGGCCCCTCGCGATGCGCTCGATCCCGGTGGCGTGGACGCCGCCCACGAATGGGCCGCTCGCCGCACCGATTGTCGTCGCGCCGATGCGCTCCCCGCAGGACTTCAACGAATGGAAGGGCAAGCTGGCTGGCAGGATCGTGCTGTTCAGCTGGCCGGAGCCGGCCAGAGACGAAACCGCGGCGCCGTTCGCGCGACTGAGCGATGCCGAGGTGGCGCAGCTCAATCGCTACGCCGAACCGAAGTTCGACCCGGAGGCGCTGCAGAGGCGTGTTGATCGTCTGCTGTTCCGGCGCAAGGTGGATGCATTCGCCGCGGCTGAGGGCGCAGTGGCATTGGTGCGGATGTCGCGCAACGACGGTCACCTGGTGCATGGCGAGGGTTACAGCTACCAGGTAGGCCTGACTGCGAAGCTGCCCGAAGTTGAAGTGGCCGCTGAGGATTATCGCCGGCTGGCGCGTCTGGCACGCCTCGGGGAGGTGCGGCTCGAGATCGACAGTCAGGTACATTTCGAAGATGCCGACCATAACGCCTACAACATCATCGCCGAGCTGCCGGGGCACGAGGGCCGCGCCGGCTATGTCATGGCCGGAGCGCATCTGGACAGCTGGGTTGCAGGTGACGGCGCTGCGGACAATGCCGCCGGCAGTGCGATCGTCATGGAGGCGGCACGCATGCTGAGCCGCATCGGCGTGCCGACGCGACGCACCATCCGCTTCGCTCTCTGGGCCGGCGAGGAACAGGGCCTGCTGGGCTCCAGCGCCTACATCGAGCAGCACCTCGCGCATCGACCGGTATCGGCTGATCCGCAACTGGCCTCGCTCGGGGCGTACTTTGCTCCGCCCACCTACCCGGTCACGCCGCTATCGGGCTTGCGCGACATGCATGGCTATTTCAACGTCGACAACGGCTCGGGCAAATTGCGCGGCATCTACGCGGAAGGAAATTTCGCGGCCGCACCGCTGCTGCGCGACTGGCTGTCGCCGTTCGAGAGCCTGGGAGCGGCTGCGGTCGTGGCGGAGCCCACTACCGCCACCGATCACGAGCTCATGAGCGCTCTTGGCTTGCCAGCCTTCCAGTTCATCCAGGATCCGCTCGATTACGAGACGACCGTGCATCACACTGATGTGGACACCTTTGATCATCTGCGGCCCGTTGACCTGCGCCAGGCCGCAGTGGTGCTGGCGACGCTGCTGCTGGATGCCGCCAACATCGAGCAGCCGCTGCCCTCAAGGCCGCTGCCGACGCAACCGAGCCTCACCGATCCCTTCCATTACCACGAGCCCGTGCAGCCCTGAAGCGAGCTGTCGCCAGAGTGTGACAGCTCGCCGGAGCGTGACCTTCACGGGGCGCGCTTTCTGCTACTCCTGTTGCGGAGCGTTGTGGATTCCGCCCGCTGTGAGCGGCGGTATGGGTATGGGAGTAGCGCTATGAACATGAAGTTGAATCCGTATGTCGTCCTGATCGCCACGAGTGGTTTGATGTTTGCAACCGTTGCCTTTGCCGAGCCTGCGGCGAGCGTTTCCCCTGAGGATGTGGCCGACGGCGCGCCTACGGATGGTTCGGTGGAGAATGCTCTCGCGACTCATCCCATGGGCAATATGAGCGCGGCGCACAGTGTGTTGGTAGCGCACTGACAGCGGCCGGCACACGCATGAGGGGCGCCGTGGTGCTGAAGTGGCTGGGCATCGGTATCGGTGCAATCCTGCTGCTGCTGGTCGTCGCGTTGGCATTGCTCGACTGGAACTGGTTCAAACATCCGATTGAGCGCATCGCCAGTGCGGATTCCGGCCGCACCGTTCGCATCAATGGCAACCTGCAGGTGCATCTGTTCACCTGGAAGCCGTCCTTTACGTTGAATGATTTGAGCGTCGGGAACCCGCCATGGGAAGCCGGACCCCCGATGCTGCAGGTGCAGCGTCTGACGGTGCACCTCAAGCTGTTGCCGCTGCTGAAGGGTGATGTGATTCTGCCCCGCGTGGAGGTCATCTCCCCCAATGTCTATCTGCATCAGGACAAACAGGGGCAGGCCAACTGGACTTTCGAGAACCAGAAGCCAACACGTGCGAAGCAGGCCTCGGGACCGGCCAAGCTGCCGGTGATCCGCGATCTGCTCATACAGGACGGCAAGCTCAAGCTGGCCGATGATATTCGCAAATTGAAGGTGGACGGCACCATCCAGGCCCGTGAGAACAAGACCAATGCCGATCCGACGCCGTTTCGCATCCAGGGTAAGGGCAGCATCAATGACCAGCCCTTCTCCCTGACGGTCGCCGGCGGCCCGCTAATGAATCTCGATCCCGGGCATCCGTATCCATTCAACCTGGATATTCATGCGGGCGAGATCCACTTCGAGTCGGACGGCCAGGTGTTGAAACCGTTCAATCTGGGTCAGCTGAATTTCGCGGCGACGATCAGCGGCAACGATCTGGCGGAGTTCTTCTATCTGACGCAACTGGCGCTGCCCAATACGCCGCCTTTCAAGCTGCATGCGCGCATCGAGCGCGATGATATGAAGATCAAGATCCGGGATATCGCCGGCACCCTGGGCGGCAGCGATCTCACCGGCTCGCTGGATGTCGATGCCACGCGCAAGCGTCCGGTGGTGAATGGCGAACTGGTCTCCAAGCGCCTGCGATTGGCTGACCTTGCAGCCTCCGTCGGCGGCAAAACCAAAGGTCCGGCCAGTCTGGACAAGGAGAATGGCAACAAACCGGCCAAGCCTGAACCCCAGGGCAAGGCGCCGCCGCCGGATCCCAACGCGCGGTTATTCCCGGATGCGCATTTGCAGGTGGAGCGGGTGCGGGCCATGGATGGTGATGTGCGTTTCCGCGCGAGCTCCATCGAGGCCGGCAGCGTCCCGTTCAAGGAGGTAGCGCTGCATATCAAGTTGGACGACGGCGTTCTGTCGCTGGATCCCTTCGCCTTCGAGATGGCCCAGGGACGTATCAGCGGTGTCACGCGCATCAACGCGCAGCAAAAGGTTCCGCAGGTCAAGCTGGATGTGCGCGTCCGCGACATACAGCTCGATCAGCTCAAGGGCAAGGCTGCGAATGCCACTCCACCGCTCGATGGCATCATGCAGGCCCGCGCCGTCATCGATGGCAAGGGCGACTCGTTGCACCGGGTCATGTCCGATGCCAATGGCACCTTTACGGTCATCCTCCCCAATGGCGATGTGCGCTCAGCGTTCGCGGAGCTGACGGGTATCAACATTGCCAAGGGTCTGGGACTGCTGCTCACCGGTACGCAGGACAAGGCCCCGATCCGCTGCGGTGTGGCGCAGTTTGCGATTCATGACGGCGACATGCAGGCGCAAACACTGGTGTTCGATACCCAGAACGTGAAGATCACGGGCAAAGGCGACATCCGCCTCGGGCCTGAAGAACTCAACATGGAGATCAAGGGTGACCCGAAGAAGCCGCGGCTCGCACGGCTGCGCACGCCCGTCGAGATCCGCGGACACCTGATGAAGCCCTCGTTCGGCGTTGATACGGGCAAGACCCTCGCACAGGGGGCCGTGGCCGCTGCGCTCGGGGTAGCGGTCACACCGCTAGCTGCGGTGCTGGCTTTCGTGGATCCGGGCCTGGGGAAGGACGCCAATTGCTCACAACTGGTTGAAGGTGCGCAACAGGCACCCAATCCGCCCAAGAAACCAACACAGCCGTCGGCGCAGCAGGGTGGCCCAGCAGCCTCCAAAGGCGCGGCCACGAGCGCGGAACATTGAGAGGCGCGAATCATTGAGCTGACACAGGAAGCACCCGCATGGGGCGGTGCTTCGCTCAAGACGAGAAGGAGTGCAATCATGGGTATGAGTGCAGCTAATTCGGATGCCATTCGCGCGAAGAAGGTGCTGGGAACCAGCGTTAAGGATCCAGCGGGGGACAAGATCGGCTCGATCGAGGATATCGTGCTCGACAAGCTATCGAACAACATAGTGTTTGCCATCGTGGGATTCGGCGGCGTTCTGGGGATGGGCGAAAAATATCACCCGATCCCGTGGGCGTCCCTGAAATATGACGAGCGCGAGGGCGGCTATGTGGTGAATTTCACCAAGGAGCAGCTGGAGGCAGCTCCCGCCGACTCGCTCGATGCCCTGGTAGCCAATAATGGTATGGCGTATCGGGACCAGGCCTACGCCTACTACAAGGCGCCCCGCTACTGGTAGGTCTGCTCTATCGAGTCCTTCTTGGGCGCGGAACGTACGGCGGTGCGTGCGCTCCGCGCCCCTGTATAGCGATTTGCCGGCCGGTTTCACCCCTTTGTCTGTCGTATCCCGCGAGACGCCATGGAGGCCGGCGCGGTTAAGCGCTAAGCTTCCCGCTTTCATGCGAAGGGGACGACGGTGCAGGAGGACGGCTCTAACTTGATCGCGATGCGGCCGGCGAATTCGCCGAACGCATTTGATCTGCGGCGGGTGGGGACCCATCCGGATTACTGGTATGCGCTTGCCTGGTCGGATGAGTTGCAACCCGGCCGCACGCTCGGTCGACGTTTCGCCGGCCAGCCGATCGTGCTCTACCGCAGTGACAGCGGTCGGGTATTCGCGCTGGAAGATCGCTGCGCGCATCGCCAGGTGCCACTGCACCTGGGCGTGGTGTGCGGCGAACAGCTCAAGTGCCACTATCACGGCTGGAGCTACGATCACAGCGGCAAGTGCGTGGACGTGCCCTACCTGGGGAAGGAACGTCTGCCCAACGGCGTACGCAGCTATCCGGCCCGCGACATCGACGGCCTGATCTTCGTGTTTCCGGGCGATCCGGCGCTGGCGGATTCGCGGGCACCGGTCACGCTGGGCCGCTCGCAGCGCAAGGACTACAAGACGCGCCGGCTCAACCGCCAGGTCGCCTGTCACTACACCTTCATGCACGAGAACCTGTTCGACATGAACCATCAGTTCATGCACCGCAAGAACATGGGCTCGATCAAGGCAAGCTGCATCGGCCGTCAGCACGGTGACAACTGGGCACAGGTCGAGTACACCTTCAGCCGCACCGGCGGCCGGCAGTCGATGGGCGAGACGGTTATCATCGACCTGGTGCGCCGGCGCGGTGAGGCGAAGAAGGATTTTTCCGATCACATGCGCATCCGCACCGACTATCCCACGCAGAACCTGCAGGTCTGGGTGGGCCGGGATATCAAGGAAAGCGACGATCCGGTGTTGGATGTCTGGCTCAACTACACTCCCCTGGACCGCGAGCAGCGAACCAACCGCACCTTCGGATATTTGTCGGTGAAGAAACCACCGATCCCGGGATTGATCCATCTCGTCTGGCCGCTGGTAACGTGGTTCACCGAACGGATCTTTGCCGAGGACAAGGAGATCGTGGAATACGAGCAGGCGGCCTACGATGCGCAAGGCAGCGACTGGAACAACGAGGTGTTCCCGGCGATCCGCGACCTGCGCGCCGTGCTGGGCCGTTGCGGACAGCCACTGGCGGACTGAAGGGCCGGATCGAACGCCCGGATCGAACGTCCGTTACTGCAGACCCTGCGAGCGCAGATACTCCTCGTAGCTGCCACGGAAGTCGGCGATGGTCCCACCCGGCTTGACCTCGATGATGCGCGTCGCCAGCCCATCGACGAACTGGCGGTCGTGCGAGACGAACAACAGGGTGCCCGGGTATTTCTCCAGGCCGATCTGCAGCGATTCGATGGTCTCCATGTCCATGTGATTGGTTGGCTCATCGAGCAGCATGACATTGGGCCGCGTGAGCATGAGCTTGCCGTAGATCATGCGGCCCTTTTCACCGCCGGACAGCACGCGCACCGACTTCTTGGTCTCGTCGCCGGAGAACAGCAACCGTCCCAGAGTCGCGCGCACGATCTGCTCGTCATCCGCCTTGCCGCTCCAGACTGACATCCACGCGAACAGGTCAGCGCCGTCGGCGAACTCAGCCTGCGGATCCTGCGGCATGTAGCCGACTTCGGCATTCTCAACCCAGTTGACCTGGCCTGAAGCGGGCCGCAGTTCGCCGGCAAGGCAGCGCAGCAGCGTGGTCTTGCCGACGCCGTTGGGTCCGATGATGGCGACCCGCTCGCCTGCCTCGATGTTGAAGGTGATGTCAGTCAGGACGGGCTGCGCGCTACCCGGATAGGCAAAGCTCAGTTTCTCCACGGTGACGGCCGAGCGATATAATTTCTTCGCCTGCTCGAAACGGATATAGGGATTCTGGCGCGATGAGGGACGCACTTCCTCGATGCGGATCTTCTCGATCTGTTTGCGACGCGAGGTGGCCTGGCGCGCCTTGGAAGCGTTGGCCGAAAAACGCCGCACGAATTCCTGCAGGTCGGAGATCTGTGCGCGCGCCTTGGCGTTGGCCGCTTCGACACGCGCTCGTGCCTGGGTTGCGGCGAGCATGAAGTCATCGTAGTTGCCCGGATACACCCTGAGCCGCTGATAGTCGAGATCGGCGATGTGCGTGCAGACCTGATTGAGGAAATGACGATCGTGGCTGATGATGATCATGGTCGCGTCGTATTCGTTCAGCACCCGTTCCAGCCAGCGGATCGAATGGATGTCCAGATTGTTGGTCGGCTCATCCAGCAGCAACACATCCGGACGCGAAAACAGCGCTTGGGCCAGCAGCACACGCAGTTTCAAGCCCGGCGGCACCTCGCGCATGGGCCCCTGGTGCAGTGACTCGGGAATCCCGGCATCCAGCAGCAGGGCGGCGGCGCGCGCCTCGGCGGTGTAACCCCCGTACTCGGCGAAGCGGCTTTCGAGCTCGGCAGCCCGCATATAGTCGGCATCGCTCGCCTGCGGGTCGGCGTAGATCCGGTCGCGCTCGCTCATCGCCTGCCACATCTCGAGGTGACCTTGCATCACGACATCGAGCACCCGCTGCTCCTCGTAGCCGAACTGATTCTGGTTCAGCTTGCCGAGGCGCGCGCCGGGCTGCAGCACGACGTCGCCGGAGCTTTGCTCGAGGTCACCGCCCAGGATCTTGAGCAAGGTCGATTTGCCGCAGCCGTTGGCGCCGATCAGCCCGTAACGGTTGCCATCGGCAAACTTCGCCGTAACCTGCTCGAACAGTGGCTTGGCTCCGAATTGTATGGTGATATTTGAGGTCGTCAGCATGCGTGTCCATCAGGCTCGGGTAAACGCGCACCGTTTGCCGCGGCTGCGCGCCAGATACCGGGATTGGGGAACCAGGCCGCCTGAGGGCGGTGGCTCGCGACGAGTCATGGGGGCTTGCCTCGGCAGTGCAAGGCCGCGCTCCCTGGTCGGTGCGATGATTGTACCAAGATTGGCGCGCGTGGGTCGCTGCGGCGCGGCTACCGCTCGAGGGCTGCGCGCGGGTGCGAAAGGATGCGAGAATGAGCCTGCAGGAGCCCAGTCCGTCCACCGCCCGATCCGAGGAGCCGCCATGGCAATGAGTGATGCCAAGAAGAAAGAGCTGAAAACCCGCCGCTCCGCGCCGTTGGTGACCCCAACAGATTTGGGCGCCGAAGCCTCGGCTGAAATTGCCGGTGGCATGAATGCGATCCTGGCCGATGTCTTTGCGCTTTATCTGAAGACCAAGAACTTCCACTGGCACATGAGCGGCCCGCACTTTCGCGATTACCACCTGCTGCTCGATGAGCAGTCCGAGCAGATCTATGGGATGACCGATCCCATCGCCGAGCGCATTCGCAAGGTAGGCGGCTCGACGCTGCGCTCCATCGGCCACATCGCCCGCCTGCAGCGGATCAAGGACAACGATGCGGAGTATGTCGAGCCACTCGATATGCTCGCTGAGCTGCGCGAGGACAACCAGGCGCTCGCGGCGCGGCTGCGCGAAGTGCATGACGTCGTCGATGACGCGCGCGACATTGCCACGGCGAGCCTCATCGAGAACTGGATCGACGAGACTGAGCGCCGCGTGTGGTTCCTGTTCGAAGCCAGCCGCAGGGGCAGCCCCTCCTGAAACGGCCGTGCGTCGGCTGACGCTGGCCATGTTAGGTTGTCGCCAGCTACCGACACCATTCCGACACTGCTTGCCGCCCGCGTGAGGGGCGTGAGCTTGGCACTCCTGACGTTGTAGTTTTGCAACGCCCGGCTGCAGCTGCAGCAGAGTGTGGCAGTATGCCGGCTCGGTGCGCCAGGCGGGGAGGATAGGGGTAGTGTCAGTCCGCAAGTTAGTTGTGACGACGGTGCTGATGGCCGTGTTGGCCGGCTGCGGTGGTGGCGGCGGATCTCCCAACCCGGTGCTGGGCACGACCACCTTCTCCACGCTGCAGAATGCGCCCCTGCAAGGACAGGTCACTGCGACCGACCCGGGCGGCGCTGCGCTCACTTTCAGCAAGACGAGCAATCCGGCTTCCGGAACGATCACGGCGTTTCAGCCGAGCGGCGCCTTCATCTACGTTCCGAATGCCACTTTCACCGGAAGTGACAGCTTCAGTATCCAGGTGAGCGATGCGGCGGGTCACTCGACCACCGGCACGGTTGCCATCACAGTCAAGGCCGATCACGCGCCCGTGGCAGGGAACGTGATCCTGCGTGCCGATGGCGGCGCGCTCGCCAGCGTCAACGTGTTGGCGAACACCACGCACCCTGACGGCGGGGCGCTCACGGTCAAAATCTCAGGTACACCGTTTCCGTCCGGCACGAAGATCGGCGTGAATACCGATCAGAGTGTCGGCATCACCCCGCCTGCCGGCTTCATCAAGGGGCTGATGAATTTCACGTTCACTGTGACCGATGCGAGCGGTATGAGCGCCAACGCAGCGGCAGCGGTTTTCGTCGGCACCGATCCCTTTCGCGCGGCATTTGTGGGCGATGCCTCGGCTAACGGCAGCTACGAGGTGTATCTGACCGACTTCGCTGCGACGCCTGCCATGATGTCGAGTGCCAGTCACGGCACCACCCGATTGCGCGGTTTTGCCGTGGCAGATTCCGGCAAGACCATCGCTTACCGCAGTCAGGACGCGGCCAACGCGAGCTCCCTGGCTTTCGTGCAGACCTCTGCACCGGCGACGCAGGTCCCGATAGCGCTGCCCGGCAGTGTCTCTCCGACCTTGAGCCTGCAGGGGACCGATCAGTTCCGCGTCAGTCCAGACGGGCAGTGGATAGCCCTCGTGGCAGGTCAGAGCAACACGAGCTCGGTCTACATCGTGAACGTTGGCAGCGCCTCGACCGTGACCCCGGTTGCCCCCTCCGGCGGCGTGTACGCCGAGCAGCTGTCATTCACTCCCGATTCGAAGGGTCTGTATTTCCTGGCCAGCAGCGTACCGCCCGGTAGCAATGGGGTCACCAACCGCTCGCTGTATTTCGTTGACCTGGCGGCTCCGGGCACCGTGACGCTGATGTCTGCCCTGAGTGCGCCGGGCACGGCTGCTGATGTCGCGGCGTATGAGGTGTCACAGGATCAGACGAGCATCGGGCTGGAAGCCAACCGCCTCGGCAGTCTCGGCTTGTTTTTCGTTAATCCGGCCCATCCGCAGATGGAGGTGCAGATCAGTCATAAGTTCGCGCTCGATGAGGTGCTGTATTCCAGCACGCTCACCCTGCCGCAGGGCAGTGGAGGCGGTGCCGATGGGCGACGAGTGGCCTACACCACCTTTAACACCGTAACGAAATCCCCGGCCACGCTCAGCGTCTTCGTCGCAGAGGTTTCGGCTACGCCGAACCCACGCCCGATCGTCAACAACGGCGCGGTGGCGCTCGCGCTACGACCCGATGATGCGGCGGTGCTGTACTCGAAGGGAGGCAATGTCTACGAAAACCTCGTCGACGCAGGAGCTGCTGCCGACAACGTCGTGGGTGGCGGCACCGGCGGTTGGTATGACTCGACGGGCAACATCGTGCTGCTGTCGCTTGCCACCGTCGTCCCGGGAACCTCCACTGCCTATCCGGTCCTGGCTTCCACAACGCGGGCTTCACCCTTCACCGCGCCGCAACTGGTGGATGGCGGCACGCAAGCGGTCGTCTACAACAACGTCTCGGGCTTCGATCGTGCGGTAGCTATCATTGCCGAAGGTCCCGCAGGTGGGCCTGCGCCCAGCAGCGCACCCTTGCTGCTGGTGAACGCGCTCGCTCCGGATAGCGTGTTACCGCTCGCGGGCTTCAAGTCGCCGTTGCAGCTGACCACTGACATCGCCAAGGTGACTCAGTAGTAGGAGAGGACTGACAATGCGTTCCGCTGCGCACACGCGACCACGCAGTGCACGCACCGGCGCACGGGGCCCACGGGGCGCTGAAAGCTTTCAGCCGGACGGGGTGTGATCGACCGCCGGATCCTAGCGTCCGGCTACTGTTTGCAGGAGGGTTTCCAGCTGGTGGCGAGCGGAAGGCCGCACGACACGCCGCAGCTCCTGACCCTTTTCGAGCAGTACGAGCGTTGGCCAGAGCTTTACGCCGAAGGCGCGTCCGAGCGGCCGCCCTTTGCCATCCTCTACCCGCAGGTGTCTGATTTCCGGATGGCGGCTGAGCTCGGCGTCAACCAGCGGTCGGGCTGCCTGGCAATACCCGCACCAGCTGGCGCCGAACTCCACTAATGTCCAGCCCGGCAGGGCCTGTACTTCAGCCAGAGTGGGTTCGGCGGTAGCCTGCATCAGCGTGTGCTCGCTGATAACAACATCGCACCGTCACGGGAGATGTGCGGTCAGCTTCAGCGCCCGTGCCTCAGTGATGCGAGCACATTGCCAGCAGCAGGATTACCGGAATCGGAACACCCAACATCCACAGCAGAATTCCACGGCCCATGTCGTCCTCCTCGATGCGTGTGTAGTTGACGAGAAACGTCTGGCGAAGGCTCAGGTTCCCAGCCTAGAGTAGCGCGCCCAAATGGCTCGAAGGAGCTGATATTGGTCGACTACCGCGTGGCACTCATTGGCGCGAATATTCTTGCAGACCAGCTCGGACTGCCGATTCCGGCTGTTCCGACCCTGATCGTGGCGGGTGCCCTGAGCGCCGGCGGCCAGCTCTCGGCGGTGGCGGTGTTTACTGTGGCGCTGGCGGCTTGCGTGCTGGCGGATACGGCCTGGTACATGGCCGGTCGCAGGTATGGTAACGGCGTGATGAAGCTGTTGTGCCGGATCTCGCTGACCCCTGATTCCTGCGTCAGCGACACCCAGGCCCGCTTCGAGCGCTGGGGCGCCAATGCTCTGCTCGTCGCGAAGTTCATCCCGGGCCTGTCCATCGTTGCTCCGCCGCTCGCCGGCGCCACACACATGCGCTGGCCGCGCTTTCTCGCCTGCAGCGCGCTCGGCTCGGGCGCGTGGGTGGGCCTGGCCATGCTGACCGGAGTGCTGTTCCGATCTCAGGTTGAGCAGCTCCTGCCGAGGCTGCTGGATCTTGGCGCGCGGGCCGTGCTGCTGCTGTGCGCAGCACTGGCACTCTATATCGCCTACAAATGGTATGAGCGGGCGCGGTTTTTCGCACTGCTGCGCAGTGCTCGCATCAGCGTCGAGGAGCTGTATCGCATGATGGATGCAGGCGAGGGCCCGCTGGTGCTCGATGTCCGTTCGGCCACGGCGGTAGTGCTCGATCCACGCGGGATCCCAGGTGCCCGCCACGTGCCACTGCAAGATCTGGCCGGCCATGTGCAGGACCTGCCACGCGACCGCGAGATCGTCGCCTACTGCACCTGTCCGAATGAAGCCTCGGCGGCACAGGTGGCGCGACTTCTGATGAACCAGGGCTTCAGGCGCGTTCGGCCGCTGCAGGGCGGCCTGGACGCGTGGGTGGCGGCCGGCTATCAGGTCCAGC
Organism: uncultured Pseudomonadota bacterium; assembly: GCA_963839055.1. Classification (GTDB taxonomy): domain Bacteria; phylum Pseudomonadota; class Gammaproteobacteria; order Steroidobacterales; family Steroidobacteraceae; genus 13-2-20CM-66-19. The sequence goes on from CAWITP010000002.1 coordinate 220,239, forward strand.
TGCTCAGACGCGGTCCGTGAATGAAATGCGGAGGCGCCCATCGGCTGCAGTAGGAATTCAGGACGCGGGTCGTAGGACTGGCGGCGGAAGCAGCGCCAGGGCTACTCAAACGTCCTGGTCCATATCGCCGCTGCGCAGCTCATCTGTAAACTAACCCGCATCCCAACAACAGGAGGGTGAGGCATGGGCATTCTCAAGGGTATCGGCGCCGTGTTGATCATCGCGTGGCTGGTATTGTGGCTGTTCGTGAAAATTACCTTCGCCGCCATTCATCTGCTGCTGCTGATTGGCGTGGCGATGCTGGTCATCGGTTTCATCCGCCGCGAGACGCGCTAGCGCTCAGACCGTCAGCAACTCCTCGAAGAAACCGCCATAGTTCCGGCCCGGGTCGACGAAGTGAATTTCGAGGATCCAGTGGCGGGGTGCACCCTTTGCATCCGGTTCCCGTAACGAGGTGCGATTGCCGTGGCGTATCGAGAAGCGTGTCGGGCTTCCCGGCGCGGTCTCGTGCGGGAAGTGCCCGATCAGATGTCCGGCGGTGGGCGCGCCGAAATCCCAACCACCCTCGCGTGCCAGTCCGCAGACATAATCGTACAGCTCGCCGGCGCTCAGCTGCGGATGCTGCCGGTAGTACTGCTTGCCCGCGGCGAACGCCGCCTCGATGTCCCGTACCAGCTGGTGCTTGCGCGGATCCTCGCCGAGCACGTAGGTGCGACCGTAATCGGCTTCCCACTCCTCGAACAGCGGCCCGAAGTCCAGGTACACGACATCATCCGCGCCGAGACGCCGTTCCGGCGGTTGGTCATGGTAGCCCAGCACCGTGTTAGCTCCACAGCGGACAATCCGGCGATGCCAATGCCGGCGTACGCTGAAACGCCGCTGGGCGAGGGCATGAATCTCATCGCTGAGCTCGCTTTCCAGCAGCCCAGGGCGGATCAGCCCGTCGGCGACAACCGCCTCGAACAGCTCTGCAGCCTGGCGTTGCGCCTCCGCCAGCTCGGTTGCAACTGTGCTCAAATCGGATGTGCCTGCAGTCGGACCGCTCAGCGCGCTGCCACCATCACCGGTGCGGCAATATAGTAGTCGGGAAACAGGCGCTTCAAGTGTTCGATCTTCGGCAGGTCGTTGAAGACGATGTAGGGCTCATGCGGGTTGTGGATCAGGTAGTCCTGATGATAGCCCTCGGCAGGGTAGAACCCCTTGAAAGGATCCAGCCGCGTCACGATCGGCCGTGAGAACAGGTGCGCCTGGCCGAGCTGTTCGAGGTAAGCGCGTGCAATCTTTTCCTGCTCTGCATTCATATACACAATCGCTGAGCGGTACTGCGAGCCGGTGTCCGGTCCCTGCCGGTTGAGCTGGGTCGGGTCGTGGGCTACCGCGAAGAAAATCTGCAATAGCTCCCCATAGCTCACCGTCTGCGGATCGAAGCTGATCTGCACCGACTCGGCGTGACCGGTATTACCGTTTGCGACCTGACCGTAGCTTGCGCTCGAGCGCTCGCCGCCGGCATAGCCGGCGATGACCTGTTTGACCCCGCGCACATGCTCGAACACGCCCTGTACACCCCAGAAGCAGCCGCCCGAGAGAACAGCGGTCTGCGACTCACCTGCAATCTTCGGCGCATCCAGCGCCGGAGGTGGCAGTTTCACGGCGGCATCGGCCGCGCAGGCGCTCAACTGCCAGCATGCGCACAGGGCGGCAAGGGTGAGAACTGCCAGGTTGCGAGAGCGTGAAGCATTGCAGCTCATGTTGGTTTCCTCAGGCGCCGCGCGGCACGAAGCGCAGCGCCACCGAATTCATGCAGTAGCGCAGTCCGGTGGGTCGCGGTCCGTCCGCAAACACGTGACCGACATGGGCATCACACAGTGTGCAGGTGATCTCATCGCGCACCATACCCAAGCTGCGGTCCACCACCTTGTGCACATTGAGTGCCGAGATCGGTTGCCAGAAACTCGGCCAGCCGGTGCCCGAATCGAACTTTGTATGCGAGTCGTAAAGAGCCGAATCGCAGCAAATGCAGCGATACAGGCCGTCGGCATGATTGTGATCATACTCGCCGGAGAAGGCCGGTTCCGTCGCGGCACGACGCGCAACCTCGTAGGAAGACACTGGCAGCTGCTGCCGCCATGCGGCATCGCTCTTGGTGACCTTGGGCAGCTCCACCCGACCTTCGCTGCGTCCCGCTGCCGAGAAGCGCTCGATCGTGACCAGCTCGGCAGCGCTGCCCAAGCGCGTACGGCTGAGGGATGCGATTCCGAACACTAAAGCCAATCCCGCGCGCAACAGCCCGCGGCGAGCCATCGATGTTCCCTGAGCCGCCCCCCCACTCGCAGGGCAGTCCACGCGTTGCGGCGCGTGGGGCCGTATGCGGACTCGTCTGCGAAGGGTGGTCGGCATGGCTTCTTCCTACAATGAGCGGCATTCGGTGCTGCTGAAGAGGACCGGGGCAGCCGGCATTTCATTGCAGCACGGCCAGCTTGCCTTAATGTGTCTTCGGCCCCGGCCGATAGGCGATCCGGTAAATCACGTCGGCTCCGTCGTCGCTCACCAGCAGGGCGCCATCCTGCGCTACCGTGGTCGCGACGGGCCGTCCCCACACTTCCTCGTTGTTGACGATGAGACCGGTCATGAAGTCCTCATATGCGCCGTCAGCTACAGCGTTTTTCATGTGAATGCGCACCAGCTTATGCCCGGTGCGCTGGGCACGATTCCAGGAGCCATGGAAGGTGACGAAGGCATCGCCGACATACTCGGACGGAAACGCAGCAGCCCCCGCGGTCGCGGTGTAAAAGGTGAGGCCGAGGGGCGCGGAGTGCGCCTGAAAGGGCACATCGGGAAGCTGCACTTTGTCACGCAGATCCGGCCGCTGACCCTGCAACCGAGGGTCCTCGTGGGCACCCATGTAATACCAGGGCCAGCCATAGAAAGCGCCCGCGCGCACGCGTGTTGAATAATCCGGTACGAGGTCATCTCCGAGCCCGTCACGCTCGTTGGTGGTACACCACAGCGCGCCCGTCACCGGCTGCACGGTCAGCCCGACGCAGTTGCGAATTCCTGCCGCATACACGCGCGCCGGCCCTGGATGGGCCGCGTCGAACACCAACACATCGGCCCGGTTCTGTTCCGCATCCCATGCGCTTCCAAGCCCGTGCGCCGCTTCCCATTCACGAATGTCAGCCGGCGTCTTGTGCGTGAGATTCCCGGGCACGTTGGATGCAGATCCGACCGCGACGAACAGCGCTTGACCGTCGGGGGAGAAGGCCAGATCGCGCGTGTAATGGCCGCCGGTGGGCAGCGAATCGATCACCACTTCGGGTGTGCCGCGCGCATGCACATCTGCGACGCGGTATGGATAACGGATGACTCGATGAGTCTCGGCGACGTAGAGCCATCGGGGTGCTCCGCTAGGCGGGTACAATGCGATTCCAAACGGGCGGCGTAACCCTTCGGCAAACACCTCGACTCGCTCTGCGCGCGTACCGTCTGCCGAGGGATGCAACACGGTCACCCGGCCGAGTTCGCTCTGGGTCAGCAGGATCTCGCCATTGGGAGCGGTCAACATGCGCCGCGGCCCCTCCAGATCGGCGGCGAACACACCGACTGTGAAGCCTGCGGGCACAGTGGAGTGCACGCCCTTGGGCGCGGCAATCACGTGCGGGTTATTGTTTGCCGATGCGCTCTGGAACGGGGCTGGCAACGCGTTCAGATCAATGCGATGCACGCGCCCCGGAGCATCGCTTTGCCAGCCTTCACTTGTGGCGTGCGACTTGCCGCTCGCTACCGCGAGCGCGCTGAGGAAGCTCAGTGCAGTGCATGTCAGCAGCGCCCGTACGCAATGTGCTCGTACGCAATGTGCCCGTACGCAATGTCGATAGCAACCTGAGGGAAGGTAAGCGTGCAACATGGCACCCGTGCTCGCTTGATTAACCGGCGTTGGATTGCGCGCTGTTGAGTTGCGCGACGAACAGTTGCGCAGTGCCGCTGTGGCTGACGCACGTGACTCCTCCGTCAGCCGGTTCACAGTGAGCCGTGTCAAGGGATTGCAGCGCCTGGCAGCCGTCTCGTCCCGAGATGCCGATCACCCCATCGAGGCACACGAGCACCGTGTGCTGACTGCGCTGGGCATCGATGACGGTGCGATCCTGCAGGGTCAGGCATCGAGTGTGCGGCCGCGGCAGGCGATCCGCGGCGATGAGATTGAGATCCATGCAGGCGCCGGCCAGCGGCACGCCGTACGTCTGCCAACCCCCATCGAAAGTCACGTGGTCTCCGATATGGGTCAGCCACAATTCGCCGTGGTTGCTGAATCGCAGCAGCAGACCGTTGCCACGCACGAGTACGAGCGTGCGTTCATAACCATCGAAAGCGGAAAACGCGCCTTCCGCTTCGATGTTTGCCAGGCTGAGCCGCCAGTCGAAGTGCGCACTGCCGGCAGGCATGCGCAGGATCTCACGCGTGACTCCGCCGCCGTTTTTCCATGGAGCCGGCACGAGGTCCGCGGCGCGGATGATCCGCATCTCAATGCGTTTGGCAGCGGCGACCGGCCTGCTGCGATCCAGGTAGCCCTCAGCGCGTGGGGCATCAGCGCTTGTGCTGCTTCTCCATGTCGCTCAGCACCTTGGCATCGCGCTTGTCCTGGTCGCCCCGTTTGGCGTGTGACAGCGCCTGCTGCTCCTCGGGGGTCAGCTTGTCGGACGCCTGGTCCGCCGAACCCTTCAGCTCCTTGCCGCCCTTCGTCTTGTCGTCCACGAACTGCTTGGTCTCTTCGTTGTAGCGCCGAGCTGATTCGTAATCGCCTTCGCCGTGTACTTTCGAGGTCATGCTCCTGCTCCCGATCTTCTGAGGCACTCACTTCAGCGAAGCAATCGCTGTGCCGCTCAGCTCAAGCGCCGTGCTCACGCTGAAGCCTGACTTCGATGCGACGGTCCGGAACGAGCCAAAGCAGGGCGACGGCGATGTACAGCAGTGTCGAAATCCACACGAGAAAAAACGCGCAGGGTATCGCGACCAGGTAGCAGAGTAGCGAAACCTTGCCCTTCCAGTCTTGACCTACGGCCTCGGCTAGCCGGGAGCCGGCCTGGGGCATGCGCACGATCGACCATTGCAACAGGGTGTAGGAAGCGGCCGCGGCCAGCAGCACCACGCCGTACAGGGCAGTCGGCCAGGGCGCGAAGTGGTTCTCACCCATCCAGCCGGTGGCAAACGGCACCAGCGACAGCCAGAACAGCAGGTTGAGATTCGCCCACAGCATGCCACCGGTAACCTTTTCGACCAGGTGGAACATGTGGTGATGATTGTTCCAGTAGATGCCGACATACACAAAACTCAGCAGATACGTCAGCAGCACCGGCAGCTGTGGCAGCAGCGCCTTTACGTCCGTGCCATGGGGGATCTTCAGCTCCAGCACCATGATAGTGATCAGGATGGCGATGACGCCGTCGCTGAACGCTTCCAGGCGCGTGGTGTCCATGGGCAAGCGCTCCGCTATTGCGGCGCGGGTCCTTGCGATACCCGCACCAGATCATCGGGCCGCATCCATTTCGCGAAGGCCTTTTGCACATCAGCCGCCTGCAGCTCGCTGTAGCGGCGTGCCGCGATGGTCGGCTCATCGAGCGGCAGGTCGAGATCGACGCGATGAATGAGACCCCGGGCGATCTCATCGACGCTGGATTCGCCGAGCGGAATCTGCCGAATGAGGCTCGCCTTGATGCGCACCAGCTCATCCGCAGCTGCTGGTGCGGATTGCATCGTCTTGATCTCGCGTATGGCGATGGCGGCAGCCTTGCTAACGTTGGCCGGATCACAGGCGTACTCGATGAGGTAGGCACCGCGGGTACGGCCGGCCTGCAGCGTCGAGCCCACCGAGTAGACCAGCCCCAGGTTCTTGCGCAGATCGATGCTCAGGCGCGTTGAATAGAAGCCGCCGCCCAGCAAGGCGTTGCCCAGCGACAGCGCGTAGTAATCCGGATCGGCACGGGTCAGCGCCAGATTCTGCGCAAGAATAACGACGTCCTGCACGCGGCTGGCATCCGGCACCGCCGTGACATCGGGACGGTTGGGGGGCGCGTGCGGCAGGTCGGTGTTCGGTCGGACGCCCGAGGCCGTCCAACCACCAAAGCTGTGCTCGATCGCAGCACGGGCGTGCTCGGGTGAGACCTTGCCGATGACCACGATCGTGGTCAGGTCGGGTCGAAAGGCGAGATGGTAGTAGTCCTTCAGCTGCTCGAGCGTGATCGAGCGGACGCTTTCGGGGGTGGAGGTGCGCAGGCTTGGATCATCCGCCGGATAGAGCCCCTGGCGCAGTGAGCGCTGCGTGAGGTAACCGGGGCTGCGATTGCGCGCCTCTACACCCTGGGCCATCTGTCCCTGAATGATCGTCATGGCGGCCTGCGGCAATGCCGGACGCAACTCGTTGTCTGCGAGCAGTTCCACGCCGCGGTCGAAGTCTTCGGCAAGTGTCTGCATGACAAAATCGGTGCCCGCCCGCGCTCGTGCGCCGATCGCATCCAGGGCCTGCTCGAAGGCCAGCCGGTCCAGCGACTGGCTGCCATACTGCAGCAGCTCCTCCAGCATCGGGCTGCTGCCTTCGCGGCCGGGCGGCTCTTCGGTCTCCGGCCGATTGCGCACGTGCCCGAACACGCTCACCGTGTCACTGACATCCTCGGTCTGCACGATTAGTTTGAGACCGTTGGGCAGCACTGTCGTGACCGGATGCAATGTCGAGGGCGGTACGGATACCCGATGCAGGGCCGCCTCGGCCCAGGCGGGGAGGGCCGTAGGTTTCGCCTCGCCCAGAGCGATCGACTCACGGCCGCCGAACCCTCCCGAGGCCGACATGGGCTTGCCCGATCCTTCCGGCAGCATGACGGCCGTAGTGGCGTGCTGCAGGTCGAGATACTGACGGGCAACCCGGTTGACAGCCTCCACCGTCACCTGCTCGATGCGACGCAGGTCATCCTCGGGAGAGTGCAGCCCGTACAGCGCCACGGCATCCGACCAGATGGAGGCGAGCTCGCTGATGGAGTTCTTCTGAAATTCGGCAGCGCTGCGCTCCTGCAGTTTTGCGGCGGCCACCAGCTCGGCGGGCACACCTTCGCGCACGGTGCGAGTCAGGATGTCGCGCACCTGTGTCTCGAGAGCCTTGTGGTCCGCTCCGGCCAGAAAGGCGATGCTCGCATACGCGATCCCCGCCTGCGGCAGTGGTTCGAGCGCGAAGCTCGCATCCAGTGCCTTGCCGGCCGGCACCAGTCCATACAGCTCGAAGCGGTGACTGCTGAGCACATCGGCCAGTACCTCCAGCGCCGGGAAATCTGCACTGTTCAAGCCGGGGACCCGCATGGCCACCATCAGAGTCCCATTGGGACGATCGGTGGGTACGCTGAATGAGGTGGCCTGCGGAGCGCGCAAGAGCATCGCGGGCCGGGGTGGCAATTTGCGTGAGCGGATCTCACCGAACAGTTGCTTGACTTCGGTGAGCGTCGCCTGCGGATCGACATCGCCGACCACCACCAGAATGGCGTTGTTGGGCGCGTACCAGGCATCGTGGAAATTCTTGAGCATCGTTGCCGAGGTCTTCTCGAATGACGGCCGGGTACCGAGCGCGTCTTTGGCGTAGGGGGTGCCGGCAAACATGGCCGCGCGCACCTTCGAGTACAGCACATAGCTGGGATTGGACAGATCCTGGGCAACTTCCTGCTCGATCGCGCCGCGCTCCTGCTGCCAGTCGGCGGCACTATCCAGCACGCCTTGCATGCGCACCGCCTCGATGTGCAGGGCCACATCCAGATCCTCGGCGGGTACGGTGAAGAGATACTGCGTCAGACTCTCACGCGTGTTGGCATTGAAGTTGCCCCCCATCACGCTGCCGATGTCGGCGAGCTGCTCGGCCGTCAGACCGGGACTGCCGCGAAACATCATGTGCTCCTGGGCGTGCGCGGTTCCCGGAAAACCGGCCGGGGTTTCCTCCGAGCCGGTCAGATAATTGACCGCCGTTGCCGCCACGGGCGACAGGGCGTTGCGCACGATGATGACACGCAAGCCGTTGGGCAGGCTCGCACGCAACACGCCCTGGGCGTCCGGGTGTGCCGCCGTGGCGGGCGGGAAATCATCAGCCGGCGGATGAGTTTCCACGGCGAATGCCGGCAGGGTGAGCAGGCATACCAGCAGGCCGGTGGCCGGCCAGCGGCACCTTCGAATGTTCATGGCAGATCCCTTCGGTTGAAGTTTGCGTCGCAGCCAGTCACTGCGTTTGCAGCGCCCGCACCATCTCGTCGGCCGGCTCATCCAGCTGCATTGGATGGCGACTGAGTACCGCGATACTGCCCCCGCCGGCCGGGACCAGCAGGCCGGAGTACCCTTCGGCGTGGAACATCTCGCGCGCCGCCACGGCGTGGTGGACGAGGATCATGACGGTGACCGGACCTGAGTGGGTCATGATCACGAAGTGCGGCACGTAGTGCCCGCGAAACCAACAGCTGCTCGCGTACACCACCGGCTCTGCCATGGGGGCAAGGCGTACGTGGCTACGCCGCAGGACCGCGGTGAGCTCGGCCGCTGATACGGGTCGGGTGCGCGACCAGCTGTCCGGCTCGCCCTGCACGTGCCGCACGACTTCGGCGGCCAGCCCCGGCAGCGGCCGACCGACCCAGAGCGTGAAAGCCAGCAGCAGCCCGGCGGCAAGGCCGACACTAAGGCTGAAGCCGCGCTTGCGGGGGGTACGCGCGCCGGCGCGCCGCTCGGCCAGGTGAATGACATTCGAGACTGCGCCGGATGGTGCGGTCTCGAGGAAGGATGCGCGCGCTGTCGGATGCACCTCGAAGTCCAAGGCACGGCGCAGCTTCGCGTTGAGCGTCAGCATCTGCTCACGGTATTCGCGGCATGTGGGGCAGGACTGCAGATGCTGTTGCACCTCCGGTGGCAGCTGCTCCGGGTCTGCGCCAATAAGTTCCCGCACTGCAGCGCACGTCACGGCACGTTCTCCGCCGCGGTGTCATCGCCCCGCGTAACCCCATACAGCTCACGTAGCTTGTTGCGGGCCCGAAAGAGGCGCGTGAGCACAGCAGGAACCGACAGGCCGAGCTCGGCGGCGATCTCGCCGGTGCTCAACCCGCCCATGACCTGCAGCACGAGCGGCTCGCGGTATTCATCTGCCAGGCCGAGTATCGCGCGGCGCAAATCGTTGATCTCGGGATCGGTGTCGTGCAGGGAAAGCTCGGGATCCTGGCGCGCCAGGCACTCGTCGATGTCGATGGTCGGCAATGTCTTGCGCTCGTGCAGCCGGGCGTACTCGCGCCGGGCAATCGTAAGCAGCCACGGCCGCACCGAGCTCAGCTGGCGCAGCTCGCTGCGCGCGCGCCAGGCGCGCAACAGGGTTTCCTGAGCCACATCCTCGGCGACCGTGCGGTCACGGGACAGCCAGAACGAAAAACGCAGCAGGTCGGGCCGGAACGATTCGAGCGTGCGAGCCAGCTGGTCTTCTGCTTCCCCCCCTGATTGGACCATGTGCGGACTTGGACTCGCCTGACTCTGACGGTGTGCAGCAGAAACCTCACACTCTAGCCGATCAGCGGAATGGGGTCGAAACCGGCGCAGGGGCGCCGCGCGCAAGTGCTGGCCTGCCGGAATCCCTGCGCGGGCGATCTGAATGCTCATCATCCACATGACCGGCCGGCCACGGATTTGATTACAGCGGCCGGCGGGGACTCGCCTGGGCGGCAGCGCTGCAATAAGGTTGCGGGGTATACGGTCTATTGCCGCGGGTTACGGACGTAAAGGAGAAAAGCATGCGGCTGTTGTTTGACGCTCTGATTGGCTGGCCGGCGAGTGTGGCCGGCTACCTCACCTGGCTCGGTCCCCTGTTCGCACGCATCGTCGTCGGGTATGTCTTTCTGTTGAGCGGCTGGGGGAAGCTCAACAACCTGCCGCAGATCACCGAGAACTTCGTCAGCTGGGGTATCCCGTGGCCGCATTTCTTTACGCCCCTGACCTCCGGCATCGAGTTCTTCGGTGGTCTGTTCCTGCTGCTGGGTCTGCTGACACGCATCTCCGCCGGCGCATTGGCGGTGACGATGATCGTCGCCATCCGTGCTGCCAAGTGGGACCAGGTCGATTCGCTCGAGACCCTGCTCGGCTTCGATGAGACCGAGTACCTCGCGCTGTTTCTGTGGCTGGCGATCGCCGGTGCCGGGCCCCTGGCCCTCGATGAGCTGCTGCTGCGCAAGTTCGGCCGCGGCCCTTCCCGCTCAAGCGATTTCCCATAACGGTCTTCCCATAATCCGGGCGCGAAGCCCGATGTGTTGTTGGGATTGTGAGCCGCTTCTCCTCAAGTCGCGGCCGCGCGTGCCGGGGGCGGTGGTGCCGCACGCGGCGCCCCTGCAGGTGGCGCGCTGAGGCGACAGAATCTGAGGTTGGTTCACGTCCGTCATGGTGCCGTTATGATCTGCTACACTCATTCAAGGGTCTGGATAGAACAAGGCAACACGGGCGATGCATCGCATACAACAACTCACCATGACGGCATTGCTCTGCCTGGCCTCCGTGACGGCGTTCGCACACCATTCCCGGCATGCGGTACGCGTTCGGACCGACGAGCCCAACCTGCGCTCGACCGCCGCGCTGGTCGTGGACACCACCCACTCCTCGGTGCTCTATTCGCGGCGCGCCGACGTCGCAGCACCCATCGCCTCGATCACGAAGTTGATGACGGCGCTGGTGGTAGCCGATGCCGGCCAGCCGCTCAACGAGCGTATTCAGCTCACCACCGAAGATCGCATCCTCGGCAAGGGCGCCGCCTCGCGCCTGATGCTGGGCACGACGCTGAGCCGCGGTGACCTGATCCATCTGGCGCTGATGTCATCGGAGAACCGGGCAGCCCATGCGCTGGGTCGCAACTATCCGGGCGGGCTGCCGGCGTGTGTGGCGGCCATGAACGCCAAGGCGAAGACGCTCGGCATGCACAGCGCCCACTTCGTCGACCCGGCGGGCCTGTCGAGTGACAATGTGGCGAGTGCCGAAGACCTGGCCAAGCTGGTCATCGCCGCCTCGCAGAACCCGACCATTCGCGAGTATTCGACCGACCGCGGCTATACGGTGCCCATCGGGCGCCGCAGGCTCGAGTTCCGCAACACCAATTCGCTGGTCTCCAACCCCAGCTGGAACATCATCGTGCAGAAGACCGGCTACATCAACGAAGCCGGACGCTGCCTGGTGATGCAGGCCGTGATACAGGGCCGCAACGTCGTGATCGTGCTGCTCAACTCCGTCGGCAAGAACACCCGGGTCGCGGATGCCGTCCGCGTTCGGCGCTGGATGGAGGCTCATCAGACCGCCCCACGCAGCGCGCTGGGCGACACGGTCTAGGGCCCCGTCAGACCTGGCAATTCGGGCACATCAGGGCAAGCGGCGCGGAACAGTGAGCGGCCCGTTCACTGACTGGCCGCAGAGCCCGTATCGAGGCGGGTGACCGCGGCGAACGCGCAGCGCGTGCCATCGGGTAGCACCACGCCCCCGTAACGATCGAACTGCGTCGCATCCAGCACGATAAAGGACACGGTATCCACGAGGCGCAGGCCACTGCAGCGGCCTTTGAACTGCGCCCGAAACAAGGCGTGATCGACGGAATTCACCACCAGGGTGTGGTCATCCGGAGCGATCCAGTCCTGGATCTGGTAAGCCCGCAGCTCGGGACTGCCTGAGCGCAGCTGCGGGGTGAGCTTGCCTGCCGGTGCCGGGGAACCTGCCGGGTGGGCGGCACAGCCCGCGAGCAGCAACACCGCAAGTCCGCAGGTGAGACTTGCGTTACGCCTGAGTTCAGTCCGGCGGGGACGCGCGATCTGCATCATCTGATCCTTGCCACAATTCGTCATGAGCCATCGTCAGCCTGCCGTATTTCCTGCACGGCGACCACCGCACAGTGCGCTGAACTGTCAGTCGCGAAGCCGGTGCTTCGCCACTACAGCATAACCGGGAGAGCACTGATGAATAGGGTAAGGATGACGCTGCGCCGCGTCTCAATCGGCGTCACAGTCACGGCCGCAGTCCTGGCGTACCTGCCCGCCGAGGCGGGCGAGGGCAGTCCAACCTCGCAGCCAACCGCTTCGGCGCCGCAGAACATTGGCCTGGTCAGCGGTCTGGCGCTGGGCGCTGCCGCCGGCGGTCCGGTCGGCGCCATCGTCGGCGCCGCCGCAGGGGCCTGGGCAGGTGATCGCTATCATCGTCAGGCCGCAGCCCACAAGGATGCCGTTGCGAGTCTCAGGGACAGTGAGGCAGAGCGCGCCCGCCTCGCACAGAATGTGACGGAGCTGCACGGCTCGCTCAGCCGCGAGCAGGACCAGATGCAGAAGCTCGATCGGGCGCTGGATGCGACCGATGAGGTGCAGGCTGACATCGGCTTCCGTACCGATGCGGATACGATTGAGGCTCAAGCAGTGCCTCCTTTACTGAAGCTGGGGGCGCTTGCGGCTGCGCTGCCTGATGCCAGCGTACGCATCGTGGGCTACGCGGACCCACGCGGCTCGGAGCATTACAACATGGAGCTGTCGTGGCGGCGTGCGCAGGCCGTGGCCGAGGTGCTCGCCATGTCCGGCATCGATCCGCAACGCCTGATCGTCGAGGCCCGCGGAAAAACCGAGGCGCAGAGCACCCCGGGTGATGCTGATGGAAACGCGTTGGATCGACGCGTCAGTGTCCGGATCGAGCGCGGGCAACCGCTTGCCCGTAATGACTGATGCGAACGCGGCCCCACCGTGGAGTGCGCTACGATAGCGATATGTCAGACGCCATCATACCGCTCCACGGTGACCTTCCGGCGGAAACCAACGAGGTGGCCGCCGAGCGCCTGCTCAGCGGTGCGCCGCGCACGCAGATCGCCAATTATTTCTCCGATATCACTCAGCAGTTTTTTGCCGGCTACTGGTCTGCAACGCGCGGCAAATGGCGGATCCGCTACACCGAGAACGAACTGTGTGTCATGACGTCGGGGCGGGTCGTGCTGCAGAACGAAGGGGGCCAGCGCTGGGAGTTCGCAGCGGGTGATGCCTTCGTGGTGCCGGCAGGTTTTTCCGGCACGTGGGAAGTGTTGGAAGACTGTACCAAGATCTACGCCGTCTTCGAGCCGCGCGCCTCAACATAATGCCCACGCGGGTGAACGCCCGTCGCAGAACAACAACCCCGCCGTGATGCGCGTGCCGAGGCCGTGGGAGACTGCCGCCCTGCCCGATTCAACCTGACTGTGCTTGTGGGAGGGGTGTCATGGAGACGGTCACCATCGTGGCTTCGCGTGGTTTCAGCATGGCCGACATGGAGATGCTGCTCGGCAGCGTCATCGTGATTGGCTCGGCCACGTGGATGATGCTGCAGCGCTTCAGATATCTGCGCGGCCGCCAACAGGAACCCAACGCCTAACCGCGGCTCAACACCTCGCGCAGCGTCGTGAAGATCTGATCGATCTGCGCGGGTTCGATGATGAGCGGCGGCGACAGGGCGATGGTATCGCCGGTCGTGCGGATGAAGACGCCGCGCTCGAAGCTGCGCAGGAATGCCTCGAAAGCACGTGCGCCGGGCTTGCCGGCGAGCGGCTCCAGCTCGATTCCCAGTATGAGCCCGTAATTCCGGATATCGATGACATGCGGCAGGCCGCGCAAGTCATGCGCAGCGCTTTCCCATGCGCCATTGAGCGTCCGCGCACGCGTCAGCAGGCGCTCCCGTTCGTAGATCCCGAGTGTCGCGAGAGCCGCGGCACAGGCTGCCGGATGTGCGGAGTACGTATAACCGTGGAACAGCTCGATGCCGTCTGGCCCCTGCATGAAAGCATCGTAGATGGATCTCTTGGCAACCACCGCGCCCATGGGGATCGAGCCGTTGGTGAGACCCTTGGCGAGGGTCATGAGATCGGGCGTAACACCAAACTCCTGGGCGGCAAACGCTGAGCCGGTCCGACCGAAGCCTGTGATGACTTCGTCGAAGATCAGCAGAATGCCGTACTTGTCGCAGAGCTGCCGAATGCGCTGCAGGTAGCCCCGCGGCGGAATCAGTACCCCGGTCGAGCCTGCGATCGGCTCGATGATCACCGCGGCGATGTTGGATGCATCATGCAGCGCCACCAGCCGCTCGAGCTCATCGGCCAGCTGCGCGCCGTGCTCCGGAGCGCCCCGCGAAAAGGCATTCTTCGCCGCATCATGAGTGTGTGGCAGATGATCGACGCCCGGCAGCGTGACGGCCGACCACATGCGCCGGTTGGCGGGAATTCCCCCTACCGAGATGCCGCCGAAACCCACACCGTGGTAGCCGCGCTCCCGTCCGATCAGGCGTGTGCGGCTCGGCTCACCGCGCACGCGGTGATAGGCCACGGCGATCTTGAGTGCGGTGTCGACCGACTCGGAGCCGGAGTTGGTGAAGAACACGCGGTCGAGACCTGCGGGTGTCAGCCGGCTGAGCTCGTTGGCGAGCGCGAAGGCACTCGCATGCCCCATCTGAAAGCCCGGTGCATAATCCAGAGTCTCCAACTGACGGGCCACGGCCTGAGCAATCTCGGTCCGTCCGTGCCCCGCATTCACACACCACAGGCCGGCGGCGGCGTCCAGGATCTGCCGGCCATCGGCCGTCCAGTAGTGCATTCCCGAGGCGCGGGCCAGCAGCCGCGGGTTCGACTTGAACTGCCGGTTCGCGGTGAAGGGCATCCAGAAGGCCTCCAGCTGATCGCGGGACAGGCCGGAAGGCGGGGCCAATGGGGAAAGGTCCGGGGCTGATGACATGGGTGCTCGCCAGTGTCGCAGAAGCGCCGAATGATAAGGAAAGTTGACAAATAAGGCCATCCGGACCAGATTTGGAGCCTTCCCGTCCAGAATCTTAAACAGGCGAGCCTGCATGAGCATCGATGTCGGCGCCCGGCTGCGCGGTCTGCGGACCACCTTCGGGCTCTCGCAGCGGGAGCTGGCACGCCGCGCCGGCGTCACCAACGGCCTGATCTCGCTCATCGAGCAGAATCGCGTGAGTCCCTCGGTCAGCTCGCTGAAAAAGGTCCTGGACGGGGTGCCGATGTCGCTGTCGGAGTTCTTCACCCTGGATCCGGGTACGGTGGTGCCGCAGAGCGTGTTCGCCGCCGATGAGCTGGTCGAGCTGGGCAATGAAGAGGTGTCGCTGCGGCTCGTGGCCGCGCAGCGGCCGGGCCGGCAGCTGACGATCCTGCATGAGCGCTATGCCGCGGGTGCCGGGACCGGTGAGGACATGCTCATGCATCGCGGCGAGGAAGGCGGCGTCGTGGTGCGCGGCAAAGTGGAATTGACCGTGGGCGGTGTCGCGCGGGTGCTCGGTCCGGGTGAGGCCTACTACTTCTCGAGCCAGCTGCCGCACCGCTTTCGTAACGTTGGCCGTGAGCCGTGTGAGATCATCAGTGCCAGTACACCGCCGACTTTCTGAGCGAGGAGGATTGCATGGCCGCCCAACCTGAGAGCTTTTCCTGGCATGAGCGGGCTCGTACGCTGCAGATCCGCACGCGAGCGTTCATTGACGGCAAGTACCTCGATGCCGCATCCGGCCAGACCTTTGACTCGGTCAATCCGGCCACCGGAAAGCTGCTCGCCCGCGTGGCCGCCGGCGACAGCGAGGACATCGACCGGGCGGTCAGCGCCGCGCGCCGCGCGTTCCGCAAGGGAGTGTGGGCGAACCAGCCGCCCGCCGAGCGTCAGAAAGTGCTGAAGCGCTTCGCCGAGTTGATTCGCGAGCACGCCGAAGAGCTGGCGCTGCTCGAGACGCTCGACATGGGCAAGCCCATCAATGTGAGTCTTCACGTCGATATGCCCGCCGCGGCCCGTTGCATCGAGTGGTACGCGGAAGCCATCGACAAGATCTACGACGAGGTCGCCCCCACGGGACCCCGGGCGCTGGCGCTGGTGACGCGCGAGCCAATGGGCGTCGTCGGGGCGATCGTCCCCTGGAACTATCCGTTGCTGATGGCCGCCTGGAAGATCGGGCCGGTGCTCGCTGCGGGCAACTCATTCGTGCTGAAGCCCTCGGAGAAATCGCCGCTCACCGCGATTCGCGTCGCCGAGCTCGCCGTGGAGGCGGGAATTCCCGAGGGCGTTTTCAACGTCGTGCCCGGATTCGGGCCGACGGCCGGCCAGGCGCTGGCATTGCACATGGATGTGGACTGCATCGCCTTCACCGGTTCGACCGCTACCGGCCGGCAGATCATGCAGTTCGCCGGTCAGTCGAACCTCAAGCGCGTCTCACTGGAGTGCGGCGGCAAGTCGCCGAACATCGTGATGGCGGATGCGCCGGATCTGGAGAAGGCCGCCACCGCAGCGGCCTTCGCCATCTTCGACAACCAGGGCGAGGTGTGCTCCGCGGGCTCACGGCTGCTGGTACAGGACAGCGTCAAGGACGCCGTGCTCGAGAAAATTCAGGCCATCGGCAAGACGCTGCAGCCGGGTGATCCGCTGGATACCCGCACCAAGCTCGGCGCGATCGTCGATGAGACGCAAATGAAGCGCGTGTTGGGTTATATCGACAGCGGTCGCCGCGATGGCGCGCGCATCTATGCGGGCGGGCGGCGTGTGCGCGAAGACAGTGGCGGCTTCTACGTCGAGCCGACGATTTTCGATCAGGTGAAGCCGACGATGGCCATTGCGCGTGAGGAGATCTTCGGGCCGGTGCTGTCCACGATCAGCTTCCGTACGGTCGAGGAAGCGGTCGAGATCGCCAACGATGTGATCTACGGTCTGGCTGCCGCGGTGTGGACGCGGGATATCACCGTCGCGCATCGCACGGCCAAGGCGATCCGTGCTGGCACGGTGTTCGTCAACTGCTATGACGCGGACGACATCACCGTGCCGTTCGGCGGATTCAAGCAATCCGGCATCGGTCGGGATAAATCCCTGCACGCGCTGGAGAAGTACACGGAGCTGAAGACGACCTGGATCGACCTGTCCTGATGCCCATCCGCCGCGGCTGGTCCGCGCGCTGACCGGTGAGCAGCCCGACGTATCAATTCCTCGCGAGCTGTCCCCGCGGGTTGTCGGATCTGCTGGCGCAGGAGCTCACGCTGCTGGGCGCGCAGGATCTGCAGGAGCGCGCGACCGGTGTCAGCTTCGGCGGTGCGCTGCGCGCTGGCTACCGCGTCTGCCTCGAGTCGCGGCTTGCCAATCGCGTCTACCTGCAGCTCGCGCGCTTCGCCGTCAACACGGCTGATGAGTTTTACAACGCCGTGCGCGCGCTCGACTGGTCCGCGCACCTCGATGCCGACCGTACCCTCGCGTGCGAATTCAGTGGCCTTCATCCGGCCATTACTAACACGCACTATGGCGCCCTGCGACTGAAGGACGCGGTAGTCGACAGCGTACGCAGCGCACAGGGGCTGCGCCCGAATGTGTCCCTGGAACGACCCGACGTGCGCCTGCACGCGCATGCCCGTGGCATCAACATCACACTTTCGCTGGATCTGGCGGGTGAGAGCCTGCATCGCCGCGGTTATCGCGAGGAGGCCGGTGCTGCGCCGCTGGCCGAGAACGTGGCGGCCGGCATTCTGCTGCGCTCGGGCTGGCCGGCCATGGCCGCAGACGGCGCGCCGTTCTGCGATCCGATGTGCGGTTCGGGAACGTTCGTGATCGAAGCTGCGCTGATAGCGAGCGATCACGCGCCCGGACTGCTGCGCAGCTATTTCGGCTTTCTCGGCTGGCGCGGACACGACCGCCAGTTATGGGAATTGCTCGTGCAGGAGGCACAGCAACGCAGCACGCGGGCGCAGTCCGCTCGCCAACTGCTACGCGGCCAGGACCAGGCGGCGCACGCGATCCGCCAGGCACAGGCCAACGCGGCGCGTGCCGGTGTGGCGCACCTGGTGCAGTTTGCCGTGCAGGAGCTTGCGCAGGCGGCCCCGGCGCCGGGTCCGCCTGGACTGCTCTGCGTGAATCCCCCGTACGGTGTGCGGCTCGAGGACCCGCAGCGGGCGTTGCTTACGCATCGTGAGCTGGGGGAGGTCCTGCGCGCCCACTTTGCCGGCTGGACGGCGGCAATTCTGATCGGTGCACCGGAGCTCGGTAAGGAATTGGGCCTGCGCGCCTTTCGCACGCACGCACTCTGGAATGGCGGACTCGAGTGCCGCTTGCTGCGCCTGCGCATCGATGTCAGCAGCGAGCGCACCCCGGGCCGCCTCGGCAGGGCGCCAGCCGTCGATCGCGATTCACCCGGCGCGCGCATGTTTGCCAACCGGCTGGCCAAGAATCTGAAGCGCCTCAGGGGTTGGGCGGATCGTGCAGGTGTCAGCTGCTATCGGCTCTACGACGCTGACATGCCGGAGTATGCCTTTGCGATCGATCTGTACCAGACGATCGAGCCGCAGACGAGTTGGCTGTACGTACAGGAATACGCAGCGCCCCCGGAGATCGAGCGCGAGGCGGTCCGGCGCCGGCGCGCGGAGATGTTCGCCGTTCTCCCGGAGGTGAGCGGGGTGGCGCCCGAGCACATTCACGTGCGTACCCGACGTCGCAGCCGCCATGGCGAGCAATACCGCAAGGTGGCAACTCACGGAGAATTTCTGACGGTCAGCGAAGGCGGGCTCAGATTCCTGGTGAACTTCGGGGACTATCTGGATACGGGTTTGTTCCTCGATCACCGCCTGACCCGCGAGCGTCTGCGCGCCTCGGCCCGCGGGGTGAGCTTCCTCAACCTGTTTGCTTACACGGGCACGGCGAGCGTGTACGCGGCCGCGGGCGGGGCAGAGGCGAGCGTGTCAGTCGATCTGTCGCACACGTATCTCGACTGGGCACAGCGCAACCTCGCTCTTAACGGCTGCAACCAAGCGCGCCATCGTTGTGTACAAGCGGACTGCCGCGAATGGCTGCTGGCCGCCGTGGCTCTGCCGCAGCGCTACCAGCTGATCTTTCTCGACCCGCCGACATTTTCCAATTCCAAGCGCATGCAGGGGGTGCTGGATGTCGCGCGCGATCACGGTGCGCTGATCGATCTGTGCATGCGGCTGCTGACCCCGGATGGGTTGCTGCTGTTCTCCACCAATGCGCAGCGCTTCCGGCTCGATGAGCCGCTGCGCGCCCGCTATGCCGTGCGCGACATCTCCGCTGACACGCTGCCGCTCGATTTCGCGCGCAATGGCCGCATCCACCAGTGTTTCGAGATCCGCGCCGCGGATCCGACCGGTTTGCTTTACAGTGCCCGGGGCATGCGGTAGCGTTTTTTTGAATCAGGAAGTCAGGCGAAAGCCTGCTGGAGCGGCTGATGCAGGCGGGTCGAGCGGATGCACCGGTGGTGGGCATCGTAGGGGCCACGGGCGCGGTGGGCGTCGAGCTGATCGGATGTCTGGAGCGGCGCCAGTTTCCGCTGTCGCGGCTGCGGCTGTTTGCTTCGGCGCGCTCGGCGGGGCGGACGCTGCCCTTTCGCGGCAGTGCGTTGCCGGTCGAGGAGCTGACCGAGCCTGCGCTCGAGGGCATCGACATCGGGCTGTTTTCCGCCGGCGGCTCGATCTCCAAACGCTTCGCGCCGCTCGCCGTGGCGCGCGGCGCGATCGTCGTCGACAACTCCTCGGCGTTCCGCATGGACCCCAAGGTGCCTCTGGTGGTGCCGGAGATCAATGCGGCTGCCTTGCGCGAGCACCAGGGGATCATTGCCAATCCGAACTGTGCCGCCATCATCTCGATCACGCCACTCTGGCCCATCCACCAGCACAACCGCATCCGCCGGCTGCAGATTGCGACCTACCAGGCCGCCTCCGGTGCGGGCGCTGCTGCCATGGAGGAGCTGCGCGAGTCGACGCGCGCCTACCTGGAGGGGCGGGCTTACGAGAACAAGGTGCTGCCGCATCCGTACGCCTTCAATCTCTTCAGTCATAACACGGCCATCGATCCGGACAGCGGCTACAACGAGGAAGAGATCAAGGTCATGCAGGAGGCGCGCAAGATCTTCGGTGACTCGGAGCTGCGTATCGCGGCAACCTGCGTGCGCGTGCCGGTGCTGCGCGCTCATTGTATGGCGGTGACGTTCGAGTGCGAGCGGCCGATCCCTGCCGCCGAGGCGCGCGAGCTCCTGGCCGGCGCAGCCGGTGTCAGGCTGGTCGATGATCCGCAGCGCAACTATTTTCCGATGCCCAAGGACGCCTCGGGAGAGGATGCCATTCTGGTCGGACGCATCCGTCAGGATGTCAGCGACCCGAGCGGCCATTCGGTGAGTCTGTTCATCGCGGGCGATCAGCTGCTGAAGGGTGCCGCGCTGAATGCCGTGCAGATCGCGGAGAAGCTGCTTACAACAAGTCCTTGAGCCGGTAATACAACATCGCGAGGACCAGTGCCGGCCGACGCAGCGCCGCGCCGCCGGGAAAATTCGCATGCGGGATGCGGGCGAAGACATCGAAGCGTCCCGCAGTCCCGCTGATCGCCTCGGCAACCAGCTTGCCCGCAAGTCCAGTCAGTGCGATCCCGTGACCGGAAAAGCCCTGCAGGAAGTACACATTGGGAGCGAGGCGGCCGAAATGCGGCGCCCGGTTGAGGGTGATATCCACATGACCGCCCCAGGCAAACTCGATGGCGACATCGGCGAGCTGCGGGAAGACCTTCAACATGCGGGCCCGCGTGGCACTCGGCGCATCAAAGGATGACAGCCCCGAGTAGTTCACCCGCCCGCCGAACAGCAGCCGATGGTCGGCGGAGCGGCGGAAATAGTCGAGTACCCAGTTCATGTCGCACACGGCCGCATTGTTGGTGATCAGAGCCTGCGCGCGGTCCGCTCCGAGCACCTGCGTGGCGACGATATAGGTCGCTACCGCCATGATCTTCGAGGCCAGCTGCGGCGCGGTTGCCCCCAGATAGACATTGCCGCACAGCACGACGTGGCGGCTGCGCACTTCACCGTGGGGAGTACGCACTACGATGGCGCCGGGCGCATCGGGCGCGGCCTGATAGCCCAGAGCGCGCGTACCTTCGAAGATCTGTGTGCCGCAACGCTCGGCCGCCCCGGCCAGTCCGAGCGTGTATTTCAGCGGGTGGAGGTGCCCACTGTTGGAATCATACAGGGCCGAGAGGTAGCGGCTGGATGCAACTAGGGTGCGCAGCTCATCCTGGGGCACATAACGCACACTCGTGTACCCGTAACGATCGTGCAGTTCGCGCACATGCGCGCGCAGCTCACTGTCATGGCGCGGCTTGATCGCGCTCAGCATGAACCCATCGACCCAGTCGCAGTCGATGCGATGACGTGCGATCAGCTCGCGCATGAGTGCGAGTGCCTCGACGGTCAGATCCCACACGCGGCGGGCATCGCCCGCGCCGATGAGTTTCTCGAGTTTGTTCTGGGGTGCCGCCAGCCCGTGAATTGCCTGCGCGCCACTGCGGCCCGAGGCCCCCCAGCCGATGCGGTGTTCCTCGAGCAGCACGACGCTCTGGCCACGTTCGGCAAGATGCAGCGCCGCCGAGCAGCCGGCAATGCCGCCGCCAATGACACAGGTGTCACATTCAACCGCGCCCGCGAGAGCCTGACGCGCCGCGGGCAGCGGGGTGGAGGCGGCGTAGTAGGAGGATGCGTGTGCAGCCGGGCCCGCGGACGGCGCGGCCGCAGCGTTGCTCAGAAGCGACAGGTGTTTAGAATTATTGGCCATGCTGAGGAGGGCGCGAGGATAACGAGCGCGCCGCCCGGCGAGCAAATTCAGGCAGGCGCCGGCAGCTGTGGTCTAATAGGACGGTATCGCGGAGAATTCGGCGGGGCGGTTGTTCAATATAATGAACACGCTCACAGCAACCCCTCATGGCTCGCGCTCGTCCACTCATCGGCATACCGGCCGACCGTCGTACGCTCGGTCTGCACCCGTTTCACGTCGTTGGCGAGAAGTATGTGCGTGCGGTCCTGGAGGTCGCGGGGGGCCTGCCGATGCTCATCCCGGCACTCGCCGAGGAGCTGCGGATGGAGGAGCTGCTCGAGCGCGTCGATGGGCTGTTGTTCACCGGCAGTCCCTCCAATGTCGAGCCGCATCATTATTCGGGCCCCGCCAGCGCGCCGGGAACCCTGCACGATCCGGCGCGCGATGCCACGACCCTGCCATTGATACGCAAGGCGGTGGCGCAGGAAGTGCCGGTGCTCGGCATCTGCCGCGGCTTCCAGGAGATGAACGTCGCCTTCGGCGGCAGCCTGCACCAGCGCGTGCACGAGGTGGAAGGCAAGCTGGATCATCGTGATGATGAATCACAGCCGCTCGAGGTGCAGTACGGCCCGGCGCACGAGGTGATCCTGGAGCCGCAGGGCGAGCTGTACGCGCTGGCCGGTGTCGGAAGGCTGACGGTCAACTCGCTGCATTCGCAAGGCATCGAGCGACTCGGGCCACAGCTGCAGGTCGAGGCGCGCGCGCCCGATGGACTCATCGAGGCGTTCCGAGTCACGGCTGCGCGGCGCTTCGGGCTGGCGGTGCAGTGGCATCCGGAGTGGCGGGCCGCGAGCAATCCGTTCTCCCGGGCGCTGTTCGGCGCATTCGGGCAGGCGGCGCTGGAGCGCATGCAGAACAAGAGTTGAAACGCGTGCGGCTGGAGCAAGGCTTCCAGCCACTCGCGGGCGGCGCCGGCGAAAACAGCAGGCAAGCGGAAAGGTTATTTCATGGTAAGCGAGATCCAACAGTTTTTTCGTGATCACGGCATCTCCGAGGTCGAGGCCATCATCCCCGACATGGCTGGTATTGCGCGCGGCAAGATCATGCCGGCCGCCAAGTTCGCTGAAGACGAAGGCATGCGACTGCCGGAGAGTGTGTTTCTGCAGACCGTGACGGGCGACTATCCGCCGGATCCCGCCGAAGCCATGAGTCCCGCCGAGATCGACATCGTGCTCAAGGCGGATCCGAAGACGGTGCGGCGCGTACCGTGGGCAGCCGAACCCACCGCGCAGGTCATTCACGACTGCTTCTACTCCGATGGCCGCCGGGTCTCGATGGCGCCGCGGCATGTGTTGCGCAACATTCTGGAATTGTATGCGCAGCGCGGCTGGGAGCCGGTGGTCGCCCCGGAGCTCGAGTTCTATCTCATCGAGCAGAACAAGGATTCGGACTATCCGTTGCGTCCCCCGGTGGGCCGCTCGGGGCGCGCCGAGCCCGGACGGCAGTCCTACAGCATTGCGGCCGTCAACGAGTTCGATCCGCTGTTCGACGACATCTACCAGTTCTGCGAGGACCAGGAGATCGAGATCGATACCCTGATCCATGAAGATGGGCCGGCGCAGATGGAGATCAACCTGATCCACGGCTATCCACTCGATCTCGCGGATCAGGCCTTCCTGTTCAAGCGCACCGCGCGTGAGGCGGCGCTGCGGCACAAGATCTACGCCACTTTCATGGCCAAGCCGCACGCCAAGGAACCCGGCAGTGCCATGCACATCCACCAGAGCGTGGTGGACACCAAGACGCGCAAGAACATCTTCAGCAACGATGACGGCACACCGTCCAACCTGTTCTTTTCCCACATCGCCGGGCTGCAGAAATACATGCCCGCGGCGATGGCGCTGTTCTGCGCCAACGTCAATTCGTATCGGCGGCTGACCCGCTATCTGTCGGCGCCCATCAATGTGCACTGGGGCTATGACAACCGTACGGCGGGGCTCCGCGTTCCGATGTCCAGTGCCGAGGCACGGCGTGTCGAAAATCGCGTCGGCGGTGCCGATGCCAATCCCTACATCGCCATTGCCGCCTCGCTGGCCTGCGGGTATCTGGGGATGATCGAGGGGTTGCAGCCCACCGATCCCATCACCGGCAGCGCCCATGACCTGCCCTTCGGGCTGCCACGCTCGCTCGATGAGGCGCTGCGACAGCTGCGCGAATGCGAGCCGCTGGTGAGGCTGCTGGGCGAAGCCTTCGTCTCCGCCTTCACCATCGTCAAGGAGGCTGAGTACGAGGTGTTCCTGCAGGTCATCAGCTCCTGGGAGCGGGAGCACCTGCTGCTGAATGTCTGAAAGCTATATTAAAGTAGCCACCGCATGAGAACACTGACCATCGCCCTGTGCCTGGGCATGCTGCTGAGCGCCTGCGGGGGAGGCGCGCCCTCCGGCTCTGGCGGGGGCAGCCTCGCTGGCAGCACCCCCGAAGAGAAGGTCCTGAATGTCTACAACTGGTCCGATTACATCGAGCCCAGTGTGCTCAGCGGCTTCACGCAGCAGACCGGCATCCGCGTCAACTATGACGTCTTCGATGCCAACGAGGTGCTGGAGACCAAGCTGCTGACCGGCCACACCAACTATGACGTGGTCGTGCCCTCGGCGCCCTTTCTCGAGCGGCAGATCAAGGCCGGCGTATTCCGGGTGCTGGACAAATCGCTGCTGCCGAATCTCAAGAACCTCGATCCGCAGATGATGAAGAGCATCGCGCTCTATGACCCGGACAATGCCCACAGCGTCCCCTACATGTGGGTGACCTCCGGGCCCGGCTATAACGAGGCGAAGATTCACGAGCGCATGGCCGACGCCCCGGTGGACAGCCTGCGTATGTTCTACGACCCGGCGGTGGTGGCCAAATTCAAGGACTGCGGTGTCTCGGTGCTCGATGCGCCCTCCGAGGTGATTGGCACGGTGCTGCTGTTTCTGGGCAAGGATGCGCGCAGTCAGTCGCCCGAGGATCTGCAGGCCGCGGAGAAGGTGCTGCTGTCGATCCGGCCTTATCTGCGCTACATCAATTCCTCGCGCTACATCGAGGATCTCGCCAACGGTGAGATCTGCCTCGCGCTCGGCTGGTCAGGGGATGTGAAGCAGGCGCGCGACCGGGCGCGGGATGCCGGCAAGGGCATCGAGGTGCGCTATGCCATCCCACGCGAAGGCACCATCATGAATTTCGACATGCTGGCGATCCCGGCCGACGCGCCGCATCCGAAGAACGCACACGAGTTCATCAACTACCTGCTGCGTCCCGAGGTCGCTGCCAGGAATTCCAACCTCGTGAAGTATGCCAACGTGAATTCGGCGTCCACGCCCTTGCTGGACGAGGCGGTGAGAAACGACCCCAACATCTACCCGCCGCCACAGGTCGCGGCCAAACTGGTTCCCGAGCCGCCGCGATCCCAGGAGTATCAGCGTCAGCTGACGCGTGCCTGGACGCGCTTCAAGACTGGCGAATGAGCTCCGAATCACCCGTGTGAACAACCGGAGCGAGGCGGTCCAGCAGGGCGAGCCCATCCTGCGCATCGCGCACGTGACGCGCAGGTTCGGCGACTTTACCGCCGTAGATGATGTCAGCCTCGAGGTGCAGCGCGGCGAGATCTTCTGTCTGCTCGGGGGCTCAGGCTCCGGCAAGACCACGTTGCTGCGCATGCTTGCTGGCTTCGAGACGCCCTCCGCGGGTCAGATCTTCATCGATGGCCAGGACATGCGCGACATCGCCCCGTATGACCGGCCCGTCAACATGATGTTCCAGTCCTATGCGCTCTTTCCGCACATGAGTGTCGCGAAGAACGTCGCCTTCGGTCTCGAGCAGCAGCGATTGAGTCGCGCCGAGATGACGCGGCGGGTCGGCGAGATCCTCGAGATGGTCAAGATGGGCGGTTATCTCGAGCGCAAACCCCACCAGCTCTCCGGCGGCCAGCGGCAGCGAGTGGCGCTGGCGCGTGCGTTGGTGACCCGCCCGAAGCTGCTGCTGCTCGATGAGCCGCTGGCAGCGCTGGATCGCAAACTGCGCGAGCACACCCAGTTCGAGCTGATCAACATCCAGGAGCGCCTCGGTGTGACCTTCGTCGTGGTGACGCACGATCAGGAAGAGGCGATGACGCTCGCCACGCGCATGGGTGTCATGAATCACGGGCGCATCGTGCAGGTGGGTACGCCGACGGACATCTACGAGTTTCCCGCCAGCCGCTTCGTCGCGGATTTCATCGGCTCGGTCAACCTGTTCGAGGGCCAGCTGGTAGATGACGAGCCGGAATACATACGCATCCGCTGTGCCGGTCTGGATACCATGGTTTACGTGAGCCATGGCATCAGCTCCGCACCGGGCGCGACCGTGTGGGTGGCGATCCGGCCTGAGAAAGTCAACATCAGCCGGCAGCCGCCGCCAGCGAGCGCAGGCGCAGCAGCCGCAGGTGCAGCGGCCGCAGGTGCCGCGACACAGCCGGCTCCCGCTCCGGCCGCGGGTGAGAACGTGGCGCGCGGGACCGTGAAGGAGATTGCCTACATGGGCGATATGTCCATCTACCTGGTGCAGATCGAATCCGGGCGCATGATCCGGGTGACGCTGCCCAACATCGCGCGCCACGCCGAGGATCGCATCACCTGGGACGAGACGGTGTATGTCTCGTGGCGGTCCGACAGTCCCGTCGTGCTGACGCGCTAGCAGATCAGGCATGGCGGGCTTCGGCAAAAACGGGGGTCAGCGCATCGTGCTCGGCATTCCCATGCTGTGGCTGATTGTGCTGTTCCTGATCCCGTTCTTGATAGTGTTCAAGATCTCCTTCTCGGAAGTGCGCCTCGCCATGCCGCCGTACGCGCCGCTGTTCGACTGGGTCAACGGCAGACTGGTGGCAGTGCGGCTCAACTTCGCCAACTACGCTTATCTGTTCACCGACCGCCTGTACGTCAGCTCATACCTATATTCCCTCAAGGTGGCGCTGGTCTCGACCGTCTTCTGTGTGCTGCTCGGCTATCCGATGGCCTATGCGGTGGCGCGCGCCAGTGCGGCGAGCCGCAACGTGTTGCTGATGCTCATCGTGCTGCCGTTCTGGAGCTCGTTCCTGCTGAGGGTGTACGCATGGATCGGACTGCTGAAGAGCAACGGCGTCATCAACAACGTACTTCTGGCGATGGGCATCATTCACGAGCCGCTGACACTGCTGCAGACTGATTTCGCGGTGTATATCGGCATCGTGTATTCCTATCTGCCGTTCATGATCCTGCCGTTGTATTCGAATCTGGAGAAGCACGACCCGACGCTGCTCGAAGCGGCAGCCGACCTCGGCGCTCATCCGTTCACAGCTTTCCGGCGCGTCACGCTGCCGCAGTCGCTGCCAGGGGTGATCGCAGGCTCGCTGCTGGTGTTCATCCCGGCGGTCGGCGAGTACGTCATCCCCTCGTTACTGGGGCGTACGGATCAGCTGATGATCGGACGGGTGCTGTCGGATGAGTTCTTCGAGAACCGCGACTGGCCGGTGGCGAGCGCGGTGGCCATCTTCATGCTGCTGCTGCTCGTAATTCCCATCATGCTGTTTCAGCACTTCGAGAAGCGCACGCTGGAGGCACCCAAGTGAAATCGCACGGCCGGTTGGCGCAGGTCATCCTGCTCTTCGGCTTGATCTTCCTGTACGTGCCCATCCTGTCGATGGTCGTGTTCTCGTTCAACAACTCACGGCTCGTCACGGTTTGGGATCGTATCAACTCGCCCACGCTGCGCTGGTATGGTGCGCTCATGTCGAACGGCCAGATCCTGAGTGCTGCGTGGCTGTCGATCAAGATCGCCGTGATCTCCGCGTCCATTGCCGTGGTGCTGGGTACATTGGCCGGTGTTGCGTTGGCGCGTTACGGTGCCTTCCGGGGTCGTGCGCTGCTCGTCGGTATGACCACGGCGCCACTGGTCATGCCGGAGGTCATCACGGGACTTTCGCTGCTGCTATTGTTCGTCGCACTCGAGCAGACCATTGGCTGGCCGAGAGGCGGCGGGGCCGTGACGATTACGCTTGCGCACATTACATTCAGCATGGCGTACGTGACGGTGGTGGTACAGTCGCGGCTGGCCGGTTTCGACCGGTCGCTGGAGGAGGCTGCCATGGACCTTGGTGCGCGGCCGGGGAAGGTTTTCTTCCGCATCACGTTGCCTCTGATCCTGCCGGCGCTCGTGTCGGGCTGGCTGCTGGCCTTCACGCTTTCATGGGATGATCTGGTGATCTCGCAGTTCGTGGCCGGCCCCGGCTCCAGCACGCTGCCGATGGTCATCTTCTCCAAGGTGCGCCTGGGCGTAAGTCCGGATGTGAACGCGCTGGCCACGATCATGGTGTCGATCGTGGCCTGCGGCATCGTGGCCTCATCGCTCTGGATGCGCTATCAGGCAAAGCGCCGCGAGCGCGACATACAACTCGCGGCAGCGGCTAATCTCTGACGGGGTCGGCTATGGCACGTCACGTATTGGGCTTTGATGTGGGCGGCTCGTCGGTGAAGGCGGGTGTGGTCGATCTTGACGGCGGCCGACTGCTCGGAGAGCTGAGC
This sequence comes from uncultured Pseudomonadota bacterium, assembly GCA_963839055.1. Lineage (GTDB taxonomy): Bacteria > Pseudomonadota > Gammaproteobacteria > Steroidobacterales > Steroidobacteraceae > 13-2-20CM-66-19. The sequence goes on from CAWITP010000002.1 coordinate 248,385, forward strand.
GCGGCGGCCACTCCGCAGCCCTCGACGCCGTCGGCCCTGCTGCCGGTCTTTAGCAGCCTCATCGCGCGGCTGCCGGAGGCCCAGGAAAGACTCGGCCTGGCGTTCCCGAGTGTGGTGCAGCGAGGCATTGTGCGCACCGCCGCCAACATCGATCCGGGCTGGATCGGTGTGGAGGGCGCAGCGCTGATCCAGGCCAATCTGCACCGTCCGGCGGTATGCCTCAACGATGCCGACGCCGCCGGGCTCGCAGAAGTGACGCTCGGCGCCGGCCGCGGCTGCCGTGGCACCGTCATCATGCTCACCTTCGGCACCGGTATTGGCACCGCGCTGTTCGTGGACGGCCGGCTGTTTCCCAACACCGAGCTCGGTCATCTCGAGGTGAATGGCGCGGATGTAGAGAAGTGGGCTTCGGCACAAGCGCGCACGCTCGAACGGCTCGACTGGCCGCAATGGGTCGACCGTGTCAACGTGTATCTGCAGCGCATGCAGGGTCTGTTCTGGCCTGACCTGTTCATTCTCGGTGGCGCCGTCAGCGGGCGCTTCCAGGAGTTTGCGAAACTGTTGCGCGTGGATGCCGAGATCCTCCCGGCGCATTTCGCCGGCCAGGCAGGCGTGATCGGGGCTGCGTTGGCTGCCGCCGGCGCTGTCTGAGGATCCGGCCCGCACCGATGCAGGCATCGCGTAGCAAGCTGCCCGAAGTGGGCACCACGATCTTCACCCTCATCTCGCGCCGGGCGCGCGAGCTCGGGGCACTCAATCTCGGCCAGGGATTTCCCGACTACGACATCGATCCGCATCTGGCGGACTGCGTCAGCGAGGCCATGCGCTCGGGCTACAACCAGTATGCCCCCATGGAAGGAGCGCCGGAGCTGCGTGAGCGCATCGCAGAAAAACTAGCCGGGAGCTACGGTCTGCGGGTTGACCCGCAGACCGACATCACGGTGACACTCGGCGCCACCGAGGCGATCTTCTCGGCCATCCAGGCCAGCATCGCTGCGGACGAGGAAGCCCTGGTGTTTGATCCCGCCTACGATTCCTACGAGCCTGCCGTGCGCCTTGCGGGCGGCCGCTGCGTACACGTGCCGTTACAGCCGCCTGATTTTCGCTACGACTGGGATGCCGTGCGCCGGGCAATCACGGCGCGCACCCGCCTGGTAGTGTTCAACAGCCCACACAATCCGGCCTGCACTGCGGCGACCCGGGCGGATCTGGATGCACTCGCAGAGGTTGTGCGCGGGCATGATATCCAGGTGCTGTCGGATGAGGTATATGAGCATGTCACCTATGACGGGCGACCGCATGTGTCGATGCTCGCGCACCCCGAGCTCGCCGCGAAGAGCTTCGTGGTGTTCTCTTTCGGCAAGACCCTGCACGCAACCGGCATTCGGGTAGGCTACTGCGTGGCACCGGCGGCACTCACCCTTGAACTGCGCAAGGTTCACCAATTCAACACGTTCAGCATCGCCCATCCGCTGCAGATGGGAATCAGCCGTTATCTGCAGGAGCGTCCCGGTGTCTGGCAGAGCCTGCCGGAGTTTTTCCAGGCCAAGCGCGACCGGCTGCGCGGCGCATTGTCGGCATCGGGTTTCCGGCTGCCACCTGCGCAGGGCACCTTCTTTCAGCTGTTGGATTTCAGCGAGTTCGCAGCGGCGGATGATGTGCGGTTTGCGGAGCGGCTGCTGACGGAGGCGGGCGTAGCGTGCATTCCGCTGTCGCCCTTCTATGCGAGCGCGCCACCCTTGTCGGTCGTCCGGCTGTGCATCGCGAAGCGGGACAGCACGCTGGATGCAGCCGCGTTGCGACTCAACGACTTCGCCTCCCGGCTTGGGCGCGCCGGCGCCTGAATGCCTGCGCACTGATCGCGTTCCGGAGCCCGCATGAAGAAGCCTACACGCGTGAATCATCCGCCAGAGGTGCAGCTGCCGGCCGGCAATCGGCCGCTGGTCGCGCCCATCTACCAGTCGGTCAAGTTTGCATTCGAGACGCTGGATGAGACCGAGCGCTACCTGCGCGGTGAGCGGCCCGGTTTCTTCTACAGCCGCACCGCCAATCCCACGACGCGCCAGCTGGAGCTGCTGCTCGCAGAGTTGCAGGGGCGCGAGGACTGCCTGGTCACGGCCTCGGGAGTCGGTGCGATCGCGCAGACCCTGATCGCGCTGCTGCAGCAGGGCGATCACATTCTGTGCTTCGTGGAAACCTATAACCCGACCCGCTACCTCATCCGCCGGCTGCTGGCGCGTTTCGGTGTCACCCACACCATGCTCTCCATCGAGGATCTGGCGGGAGTGCAGCAGGCCCTGGCGGCGCAGAAAACCCGGCTGGTGCTGTTCGAGAGCCCGACCAACCCGATCACCCGGATAGCGGACATCGCAGCTCTTGCGCGCCTGGCACACGCCGCGGGGGCGCTGCTGGTCATGGACAACACCTTCGCCGGTTTTCATCAACATGGTGAATTCGAGGTGGATCTGTTCATCCACAGTCTCACCAAGTACGCCTCCGGCGCGGGCGATGTACTGGGGGGTGCCGTGATCGGCCGCAATGAGCTGATCCGCGCGCTGCGGAGCGATTTCGGCATTCTGGGCGGCACGCTGGATCCGCACGCCGCATATCTCATTCTGCGCGGGCTGAAGACCTACTTCGTGCGCTACCAGGCGCAGTGCGCCACGGCCCTGCAGGTCGCTGAGTTTCTTGCCGCACATCCGGCCGTGGCGCGCGTGCACTACCCCGGCCTGCCGAGTCATCCGCAGCACGCCCTCGCGCGCAGCCAGATGCGCGACTTCGGCACCATCGTCACTGTCGATCTGCACGGCGGCGCCCAGGCGGCCCGTGCCTTTGCGGGATCCCTGCGCCTGTTCGCCCTCACGCCGAGCCTGGGGTCTTCGGAGTCACTGGTGCTCGCACCGCAGATGATGCGGGGGCGCGATCTGACGCCCGAGCAGCTGCGGGTCGCGGCCATTACGGAGGCGACCGTGCGTCTGTCGATCGGGCTGGAGGCAGCAGAGGACCTGCTGGAGGATATCGGGGCAGCGCTGCAGCCGCTCGCGCCGTAAGCGAGTTTCCCGGAATGTGAAATGCCTGCTTTACGGGCTGCACGCGCGCGTCGCAGCATCGTGCATGGCTTCCTCCTCCACTGCTGTGGCCCGCGCCCTGATGCTGCAGCACTCCCTGACGGCGCTGTTCAAGGCGCGCAAGCATATCTTGCCGCCGACACCAGCCACCTTTGCCGCACTGCTGCAGTCAGCGGACGGCGGCGTCGCCACCATCCTGGGCAAGGCGGCAGCGCGTGAAGCGTTAATTGAGCTGTACTACCGGGTCTTTCAGATTGCAGGACGGGAGGCCGAAGGTCACGAACTTTGGGAGGAGTCGGTTGCGGCGGCGGTGTTTGCCGCGCGTTTAGCGCAACTGCTCCGGGCCCCGATCGCAGCGGCGTTCGGCGGCGGGCTGCTGCACCGGAGCGGTGAAGCGCTGGCGTTGCGCATGCTGGCACGCGTCGAGCTCGATTACCGTATGCGGCTGGATGGAGTGACGCGGCGGGACTGGTGCAGCAGTCGCGGCCCCGAGCTCGCCCAGCTGCTCGTGCGGGGCTGGGAGGTGCCGGCGGCCACCGCCACCTGCGCGCTGGGCTGGCGGCAGTTTGGGGAATTCGCCAGCCTGTCGGGCGAATGCACTGCACTGTACTTCGGACGACTGCTCGCCACCGAGCTGCTGACGCCCGACCGCTGTGTGCCAGGAGCCATTGCGCAGACTGCCGCGGAGTTAGGTCTGCCGGATGCGGCACTGGCTGCGACGCGCGCCGAGGGGCCGGCAGCCCGCGAGCTGCTGCGCAGCGTGCACCTTCCGCAAGGCTGATTCGCCGCGGCTAGGCGCTGCTGGCAACCCGCACGCGATGCGGATGGTAGGGCACGACCTCCAGCACCTCGCCTTCGCGCAGGCGCTGCTGCACATGCCGCCAGAAGGCCGCTGTCAGGATTTCCCCGTGCACGCGCACGAACGCCGCCTTCTGCTCATCGTTGAAGGCGAGGAAATTGATGAAGGTCTCTGGAAACACATCGCTCTCCCCGACATAGAACCACGCCTCGGCGCGCATCTCGTCCTCCGGATTGGCAGCGGTCGGCAGGTCGCGGAAATTACAGTCGGTCACCTGGCAGAGCTCATCATAGTCGTAAAAGATCACTCGCCCATGGCGTGTGACCCCGAAATTCTTCAGCAGCAGATCCCCGGCAAAGATGTTGGTATAGGCGAGGTCGCGGATGCACTGTCCGTAATCGAGCACGACGCGTTCGGCGGCCGCGGCGCTCGCGGTACGCAGGTACAGATTCAGCGGCGTCATGCGCCGCTCGATGTACATGTGATCGAAGACCAGGTCCTCGCCACGCTCGTGCACGGTCGAGGCGGTTTCGCTGCGCAGCTCCTCGAGCAGCTCCGGCCCGAACAGCGCGCGCGGAAACTGCAGCTGTTTGAACTCCTGCGCATCCACCAGGCGGCCGGCCCGGTCGTGCTTGAACACCAGCTGGTATTTCGCCTTCACCTCCTCGCGCAGCACGCTCTTCGGATACGGAAAGCGATCGCGGATGATCTTGAACACCACATCGAAGGAGGGCAGGGTGAAACACACCATCACGAGGCCCCGCTCTCCCGGGGCGTGCACGAACCTGTCCTGCGTGTGCTCGAGATGGCGCATGAGCTCGCGATAGCGCTCGGTCTTGCCCTGCCGCGCACGGCCGAGCACCGTGAACAGCTCGCTCACCGGCTTGCGCGGCATCATCGACTTCAGGAACAGCACGGCTTCGGCGACCCGGTCCAGATCCACGTGGAAATATGACTTCGTGAAGCTGAAGCAGATGCTCACATCGCCTTCATCGAGCATGACGGCATCCACCAGCACGCCGCCGTCCGAGTTCTTGAGCGCAATCACCAGCGGCACGAGAAAATCGCGCCCGAGGATGCGTCCGACGATGTACGCGCGTGCCACCTGGTAAAATACCGGCCGGATGATCTCCACCCGTTGTACTGCGCGCCGCTCGGTGTGCTCCTTCAGATAGCGGTTCACCTCCGCAGTGACATGGGAAACGCTGCGATCGAAATCGCGCCACGCCGAGTGGAAGCGCACGTCGCCCAGCACATCCTCGAACAGCAGCAGCAACGAGCCGTGATTGATGTAGGTGTTGGTACCGACCGCAGCGGTGACCCTGCCGAGCGGATCCAGATCGGTGGCCACGAACTCGATGTCGGGCGCGACGCCGACCGTGCCATGCATGCGCCGGGTGATTGAGCTGAAGAAGGTCTTGGTGAACTCCGCATCCGGCATGCCCTCGATGAGGGCGGCAAACTCCGTGCGGATGAAGTTCCATAGCGTCCGCTCCAGCGCCTGGGGACCCAGCCGCAGCCGCAGTTGCGCGATCGTCTGGTTGACCAGCCGGTCATACAGCTCGATGCGCTCGACCGCATCGCGATGGCTGCCCTTGACGTCGCGCGCATCAAAACGCAGCGGCGCACGGCGGGTGATGGCACGAAACTCAGCGTTGTAACGGGTAAAGGCCTCGGCGATCAGCTGCGCGCACTCGCGTGCGAGCTGCGGCACGCCCGCCGTCGCGCTCGGCGGCGCAGTCAATCAAAATCCGTCGGCAGGCTGGGATTGCGCATATGTTCGAAAAGGCGTGCGATCTGCGAGGGAGTAGCGCGTCCCAAGGATAACGGCGGCAGCGCGTGCAGGGCGAAGAAATCCACGCCGTCGGTCTCATTGCTATGCGCCGGTGCGCCGCCGGTCAACTCGCAGATGAAGCACAGCTTGTAGATATGATGAATTCCGGGCGGATGGCCGTGCGCCGGCTGGTTCTTGTCCCACAAGGCCGCGAGGCGTGTGGCACGTGCCGTGTAGCCGGACTCTTCGCGGATCTCTCGCTCCACGGCGAACGACGGTGCGTCGTTGACATCCACCCAGCCCCCCGGCAGCGTCCATTTGCCATCGGATCGTTCGCGCACCAGCAGGATGCGCTCGTCCTGGAACACCGCGCCGCGCACATCCACCTTGGGGGTGATATAGCCGTCATCGGCGGCCCAGAAGCCGCTGACGCGCCCGGCGTCGAGGCCGAGCTCATCGGCCAGGATCTGGTCGGTCAGCGCGCGCAGCTGCTGGAAGCGCTCCCGGTCGAACGGGTCGTGCGTGAAGGCCAGGCCATTCAGGGCAATGGCCTGCACCTGGCGCGCCCAGTCGAGGATGCTCACAGATTGCGGATCAGTGCATCGCCGAATTGGCTCGTGGGGACCTCGCGCGCACCGTCCATCAGGCGTGCGAAATCGTAGGTGACGGTTTTCTGGCCGATGGTGCGATCCATCGCGGCGATGATGGCATCGGCGGCTTCGAGCCAGCCGAGATAGCGCAGCATCATCTCGCCCGACAGGATCACCGAGCCCGGATTCACCTTGTCGAGATTGGCGTACTTCGGCGCCGTGCCATGGGTGGCCTCGAACACGGCGTGACCGGTCACATAGTTGATGTTGCCGCCCGGCGCGATGCCGATGCCACCGACCTGCGCGGCGAGCGCATCGGAAAGATAATCACCGTTCAAGTTGAGCGTGGCGATCACGTCGAACTCATCCGAGCGGGTCAGGACCTGCTGCAGGGTGATGTCGGCAATCGCATCCTTGATGATCACCTTGCCGCCGTCGCGCGCCGCGGCCATCTCCGCATTGGCCTGCTGCTCGCCTTTGGCCGCCCGTGTGCGCTCCCACTGCTCCCAGGTGTAGGTCGAGTCGGCGAAGTCGCGCTCGGCGAGCTTGTAGCCCCAGTTGCGGAAGGCGCCTTCGGTGAACTTCTGGATGTTGCCCTTGTGCACCAGTGTCACGCTCTTGCGCTTGTTGGTCACGGCGTACTCGATCGCGGCGCGGATCAGGCGCTCGGAGCCTTCGCGTGAGACGGGCTTGATGCCGATACCGGAGGAATCGGGGAAGCGGATCTTGGCGTACGATTTCGGGAAGTTCTGCTTGAACAGCTCGAGGAACCTGCGGTTCTCCTCCGTGCCGGTTTCGAATTCGATGCCGGCATAGATGTCTTCCGTATTCTCACGGAAGATCACCATGTCCACCCGCTCGGGATGGCGCACGGGGGACGGGACTCCCTTGAACCAACGCACCGGCCGCAGGCACACGTAGAGGTCGAGCAGCTGACGCAGCGCCACGTTCAATGAGCGGATGCCGCCGCCGATGGGGGTGGTAAGGGGGCCCTTGATCGACACCAGGTACTCGCGGCAGACGCTCACGGTCTCGTCCGGCAGCCAGGTATTGAACAGCTTGTTGGCCTTCTCGCCGGCGTATACCTCCATCCAGTGGATCTTGCGTTTGCCGCCGTAGGCGCGCTGTACCGCTGCATCCATGACCCGCACGCTCGCGCGCCAGATATCCGGTCCGGTACCGTCGCCCTCAATGAACGGGATGATCGGGTTCTCGGGCACCACCAGCTTGCCGTCCCGGGAGACGATCTTCGCTCCCTGTGCGGGCGGCGTGATCTTCAACGCTGCGGCGGTGGACATAGCAGGCTCCTGCAAGAGATCTCGGCGACGGCGGTCGGGCCGCCAATGCTAGCACAGCGATGCGCGCACCCGAGCCACGCATCTCAGCCGCTCGCCGGAGAGCGTACCCGTCGCTGCAACGCCGGCCGGCCGCTTGCGCTGCGCACGGTGGCGGCGGTCTGTGCGACACTTGCGCGCCATCGACAGCGAGTTGTGCCGCAGGTGCGCGCGGGACGGCTCAAAACCAACAAGTGCGGGGGTTTCAGCGATGCCATCCATCCTGCGCCAATGCCTGGCCGTCCGTCCGGTCGGACCTGCGGACCAGGCCGGCGCCAAGCGCTTGAAGCAGGTGCTGAGCGTCTGGTCACTGACCGCGATCGGCCTGGGCGCCACCATCGGCACCGGCATCTTCGTACTGACGGGCACCGTGGCGGCCAACCAGTCCGGACCGGCGGTGACCCTCTCGCTGCTCATCGCTGCCTTCGGCAGCGGGCTTGCCGCGCTGTGTTATGCGGAATTTGCCGCCTTCCTGCCGGTGCCGGGCAGCGCGTACAGCTACACCTACGCAACACTCGGGGAAGCGATCGCCTGGTTCATCGGCTGGAATCTGCTGCTCGAGTACGGCATCTCGGCATCGGCGGTGGCGGTCAGCTGGTCGGCGTATGTGGTCAATCTGCTGGCGAATGCACACATCCATCTGCCGGAGATATGGACTAACGCGCCGGTCGGGCAGAATGCGGCCGGGCACCTGGAGATGACCGGGGCGTTGGTCAATCTGCCCGCCGTGCTGATCGTGCTCGCGCTGAGTGGGGTGTGTTATGTCGGCATGCGCGAATCGGCGGGCGCCAACACTTTCATGGTTGCCCTGAAGGTGGGCATCATCGTGCTGTTCATCGTAGCCGGTATCCACTTCATCGACACCGCCAACTGGCATCCGTATGTGCCTGCCAACACGCGCGAGTTCGGCCACTTTGGCTGGAGCGGCGTGCTGCAGGGCGCCGCCATCATCTTTTTTTCCTATGTAGGCTTCGATACGGCCTCCACGACGGCCCTCGAGGCGCGCAATCCGCAGCGTGACTTGCCGCTGGGAATCATGGGCGCACTGGCCGTCTCCGCTCTGCTGTACGTCGGCATGTCAACGGTGATGACCGGCATGGTGCCGTACGCCAAGCTCAACGTGGATGCGCCCGTGGCGGTGGCGCTCGATGCCCATCCGCAGCTCGCCTGGCTGGGCTGGCTCGTCAAGGTCGGGGCCGTTGCCGGCATGACCTCTGTCATTCTGACCTCACTGCTCGGCCAGCCGCGCATCCTTCTGGCCATGGCAGATGACGGCCTGCTGCCACCTGCCATGAGCCGCTGTCATCCGAAGTACAAGACGCCGCATGTGGCCACGCTGATCACCGGCCTGGGAGCGGCATTGATCGCAGGGGTGTTCCCGCTCGATGTGCTGGCCGACCTGATCTCCATCGGCATCCTGCTTGCCTTCGCCGTGGTCTGCATCGGCGTGCTCGTCATGCGCCGCACGCGCCCGGATGTGCGCCGGCCTTTTCGCGTCCCGTGGGCGCCCTTCACCTGTGTGCTGGGGGCGCTGGTGTGTACCGGTATGACCTACTTCCTCTCCAACGCGACCTGGATCCGGCTCGTGATCTGGACGGCACTCGGCTTCTCCATTTACGCATTCTACGGCTTTCAGCACAGCCGCCTGCGCCGACGATGAGCGCGACCTGCGGCAGCACGCCCGCAGCCGACGGCTTCTGGATGCCCGGAGAGTTCGAGGCGCATTCCGGATGTTGGATGCTATGGCCCGAGCGGCCCGACAACTGGCGCGAAGCGGCGCGCCCGGCGCAGCACGCCTTCGTGGCAGTTGCCCGTGCCATCGCGACCTTTGAGCCGGTCACAGTCGGAGCCTCCGGCGCGCACTATCAGGTCGCCCGCAGGCTGTTGCCCGAGCACATCCGCGTCCTTGAGCTCTCCCATGATGACAGCTGGATGCGCGATACCGGCCCGACGTTCGTCGTCAATCAGGGCGGCGAGGTGCGCGGCGTGCACTGGCACTTCAACGCCTGGGGTGGCCTGAATGGCGGGCTGTACTTCCCATGGGATCAGGACGAGCTGGTCGCGCGCAAGGTGCTGGAGATCGAGGGGTATGCGCGCTATCGCGCGCCGTTGATCAATGAGGGTGGAGCGCTGCACGTGGATGGGGAGGGGACGGCACTCGTGACGGAAGAATGTCTGCTCAATCCCAACCGTAATCCCGGCTTGAGCCGCGCACAGCTGGAGGGCCATCTGCGTGACTACCTGGGCGTGAGTCAGGTCATCTGGCTGGGTCGCGGTGTGATCAACGATGAGACCAGCGGCCACATCGACAATCTCGCCTGCTTCGTGCGTCCCGGTGAGGTTTGCCTCGGTTGGACCGACAACCGGCGCGATGCGCAGTACGCGGTATCCAGGGATGCGTGGCAGCGGCTGCAGGATGCGCGTGATGCGCGCGGACGACGTCTGAAAGTACACAAGCTACCGATGCCGCGTCCGCTTACGCTGCGCGCAACGGAAGCCGCCGGAGTGGTCCCACGCGAGGGCAGCCGAGCGCGCAACGCCGGTGAGCGGCTCGCGGCCAGCTATGTCAACTTCTATATCGCCAATGGCGGCATCGTCATGCCGCTGCTGGATGTTGCCGTCGATGCAACCGCCGCGGCGCGCTTGAAACGCCTGTTTCCCGGCCGCAAGGTGCTCGGCGTGCCGGCCCGCGAGATCCTCCTGGGAGGAGGCAACATTCACTGCATCACGCAGCAGGTACCCCTGGCGAGGCGCGATCAGGCCGCAGGCGTCGGCTCCCGCCGACACTCCCAGAGGCGACACTCGCGGGCTCCGTCCGCTCGCCGCGCATGAACCGCGGGCGGCCGTGACAAACATCGGGATTGCAGGATGACTTTACGGTATTGTCCGCGCAGTGCCGCGGGCGGCAGGGGGCAGGGCATGCGTCTATTGATCGGTGCGGTGATCGTGGCCAGTACGGTTCTTACGGTCGCGCTCGCCACAGCTGCAGAACATAACCCGGTGCGCACCCATCCTGCCGCAGCGCACGCCGGTGTACAGCTCATCGTAAAACTGCGGGCAGCTGCGGGTGCCGCAGCCGCAGGGAGCCGCGCCAGCGCGCAACAGGTGGCACCTGCGCAGGAGCGGCTGGCAAGCATTGCCGCTCGCAACGGCATCAATCTGCGCAGCACGCGCGCGATCACCGAGAAGCTGCTTGTAATGCGGCTCGATGCTAACGGTGCCGAATCTCTGGCCGAGACGCTCGCGAAGCTGCGCGCCGATTCCGAAGTTGAGTATGCGGAGCCTGACCAGCGCCGCTACGTGCATGGCGTGACACCGCCGAACGATCCGCTCTATCCCAACCAGTGGTATCTGCAGAACGCTGCGAACACTCCGGCGGCCACGGACTTCATCACCGCATGGGCGGTCAGTATCGGCAGTCCGTCGATCGTCATCGCGGATCTGGATACCGGTGTCCTCTATGGCCATCCGGATCTGAAGGCGGTCGCGGCGGGTGGGCGGCTGCTGCCGGGGTATTGCTTCATATCCGATTCATTCGTCAACAATGGCGGCACGTGCCTCGGCGGCACGATTTCCAACGCGGAGGCCTCCGATCCGGGCGACTGGATCACTAGTAGCGATGTCAGCGGTTCTCCCAACGGCGAATGCAAGGGTGCGCAGGTTGAGCCCAGCTCGTGGCACGGCACACGCACTGCGGGAATTCTCGGTGCCCTGACCAACAATAGTACCGGCGTCGCCGCGACCACCTGGCAGGGCCAGATCCTGCCGGTGCGGGTGCTGGGCAAATGTGGCGGCAGCGACTCAGACATCATCATGGGCATGCTCTGGGCCGCGGGAATCACCGTTACGGATGCGCCGACCAACCCGACGCCCGCCAAGGTCATCAACATGAGCCTCGGTGGCAGCGGCAGCTGCCCGCAGAGCTATAAGGATGCTATCAGCCAGATCACGGCTCTCGGGGTACTGGTCGTGGTCTCGGCGGGAAACGAGAATGGACCGGTCGATACCCCGGCGAACTGCGCAGGCGTGGCCGGCATCGCGGGACTGCGTCATGTCGGTACGAAGGTCGGTTACAGCAGCTTCGGTGCGGAGGTCGCCGTGAGTGCGCCGGCCGGCAACTGTGTGAACACCGGGGGCACGCAGCCCTGTCTCTATCCGATCTCGACGACCACCAATCTCAGCACGACGACGCCGGATGCCAATGCCGAGGATTACACCGGCGAGTTTGCCTGTGGCGGCACGGCCTCATCGCCGACTTCTTATCCCGGGTGTACGATCGGGACGAATCAGTATCGAACGCCGAACCTCGGCACGAGCTTCTCCGCACCGATCGTCTCGGGCATCGCCGCGCTGATGGCGGCGACCAACAGCCATCTGAACGCCTGTCAGCTCATCTCGCGGCTGAAAGAGGGCGCAGCGCCCTTCCCGCAGACCTCCGCAGGCGACACCACGCAACCACCGGTGTGCCCGCAGTTTGATCCGACCAGCCAGGAGTGCATCTGCCCGCAGAACGGCTCGCAGTGCGGTGCCGGCATCGCCAATGCTCCGGGCGCCCTGACCGCCGCCTCACGGCCCGTGGCCGTGGTCGCGCTGCCTGCATCGGTGGCCGCCGGACAGTCGGTCGCCCTGAATGCTTCGGGCAGTGTGGCCGCCAACTCGCGTACGCTCAGCAGCTTCCAGTGGTCCAGTCCGACGCTTCCCTTGCAGGGTGCAAGCACACCCACGGTGACGGTCAATGCACCGAGCTGTGGATTCGGCACGGTCCATCTGGTCGTCACGGACAACGCAGGTCAGAGCGACGCTGCGGATGTAGTGTTGAGCACCACTGATGCCACCTCCACCGCGCCGGCAACTCCGGCTACGACCAGCTGCTCCGGCGCGTTGTCGCCGAAGCTTGCGGTGTGTCCGAGCTCGGCCAGTGTGCAGACCGGCGGAAATCAGTTCTTCACGGCAAGTTTCGCCAACATGAGCAACGAGCAGGTGACCTGGGAGGTCAACGGTGTGGCGGGAGGCAACGGCACCGTCGGAACCGTGACATCAAGCGGCGTATATACCGCACCGGCCAACGTGCCGATGCCCGCGACCGTGAAGGTCGAGGCGGTCTCGGTGGCCGACAACACCGTGCAGAGCTCCACGAGTGTCACCATCACTGCGCCGCCCAGCTCGCACGGGGGTGGAAGCCTGGATCTGTTCACCCTGCTGGTCGAGTCGCTCGCGCTCGGCGGGGGCCTCATCGCGCGCTTTTACGCGAGGCGCTGGGCAGCATCGAGCCAGGTCTTCTGCGCGCGGCGGTAATGTGCCGGCGCGATGCGCGCCTGCTCGAGCAGCTCGCGGGCGACCTTGCGCGCCTCCTCGGGCTGGCCCTGTGACTTGAGCAGTTGCGCGTAACGCACGGCCGCCTCCGCACCCGGATAGGAGAAGGCGAGCACCCGGTATTCCTCGAGCGCCTTCGGCAGGTTGCCCTCGCTTTCCAGGGCGCGCGCATACAACAGGTGACCTTCCGGAGATTTGAAGTCAGGATTCAGACGGATCAGCTCATCCAGCGTGGCACGCGCCGCGGCGGCCTCACCTTTGGCAAACTGCGCGCGCGCGATACCCAGCATCAGGTTCGGGTCGTGCGCATACAGGCCGGTGAGCGCTTCCCTGAATTGCACGATCGCCTCATCGTGCCGGCCCTGCCGGGACAGCTCCTCGGCATAGCGCTGGCGTGCGGCAACATTGCCGGTGACACGCGCCTCGTTCTCGAAGCGCCGCAGATCGCCACTCGGATCCATAGCCTTGCGCAAGCCGCGCGCGGTGCGTTGCGCCGTGCGGCTGCGGAACAGCTCGGGCACTAATTCGACCGCGATGTAGGCGACGGCTCCCGGCAGCGACAGCAGCGCCAGCACCCAGATCCAGATCTGATTGCGACCGGTCTTGATGACATGCACGATCAGCAGCACCTGGATCAGCAGCGACAGGAAGAAAAAGGTCATGGGACTCGACCGCAACTCGCAGGGCCGGGAAGTTTACACCGCGACGGCGGTCACGGGCCCGCTGCCTCGGGCAGTGCAAAGGCAACGACATAGTCGCCCTTTGCGGCGCCAAGCGTCGCATCCCCGCCAGCGGCGATAACGATGAATTGACGCTGCGCGGGACCTGCCCGATAGGTCATCGGCGTCGCCTGGCCGCCGGCCGGCAGGCTGTGCTTCCACAGCTCGCGCCCCGTTTCAAAGTCGAACGCACGCAGGTAGCTGTCCGTGGCGGCCGCGACGAACACCAGTCCGCCGGCGGTCACGATCGGGCCGCCGCGGTTTGGAGTGCCGAAATCCCGTGTTGGAATGAACCAGGGCAACATCGCCGCCGAAGAGCCGAGCGGCACCTGCCATACAATCCGGTTGCGCCGCAGGTCCACGCTCACAAGGGTTCCCCACGGTGGGGCAGTGCAGGGCAGCCCCCACGGTGACAGCAGCGGCTCACGTCGGACCGCGTACTCCGTTCCGGCTTCGCGCGCAAAGGTTGCGTACGGGTATTTCCCGGAGGACTGCTGCTCCTGCATCGTCCTGACCGGCGTCAGAGTTACGAGCAGTGGCAGCGGATTGACGGCGGCAAACACGCGCTGATGCTCCTCATCGACTGCGATCCCGCCCCAGCTGACTCCGCCTCCAACGCCCGGCGAGAGGATGCTGCCGCGGGTGTCCGGTGGGGTGAACGGACCCTCGTTGCGATGCGCGGCAAGCAGCTCGCGGCAGCGATCGCGGTCCCAGAAGGTGAGGCCCCAGGCATCGTCGGGTTGCAGCGCTCGTTGGGAGACCAGCGGCGCGAGAGCGGATACCGGCTGCGTGGCAGCTGCCTGCTCGCCGGAGATATGGCTGACAGGCACGGGGCGTTCGGTCACCGCAAACAGCGGCTGTCCCTTGATGCGATCGAAGGCATACAACATGCCGCTGCGTGTTGCTTCGATTACGGCCGGCACGGGAATGCCGCGGATGTTGATATCCAGCAGTGCCGGCTGGGCTTCGAGGTCCGAAGCCCACAGGTCGTGGTGCACCAGCTGCTGCTGCCACACCAGATGGCCACTGGAGGCCTCCAGTGCCAGAAGGGAGTTCGCCAGGCGATTGCTGCCGCTGCGATGGCCGCCGAAAAACTCCGGGCTTGCCGAGCCTGTCGGCACCAGCAGGTAACCATGCTCCTCGTCGACCGAGATGACCCCGGAGGCATCCGCACCGCCGCTCGCGACGGCCTGTGCCTGATCCCACTCCGGCGCAGCAGGATGCTCGCCACTAGCCGGCAACGGATCGAAACTCCAGCGCGGCACGCCGCTGCGCGCATCGAAGGCGCGGACGAGACCGCGCACGGCCGGCGAGCGCCGCTTGTCGGCGATGGCTGCGCCCACAACGACGAGATCGCCGAGGACCGCGGGCGGCGAGCTTACGGTGTAGGCAGGTGCTGTTCCGGCAGGCTGCGGATCGAGGTTGACCTGGCCCGCATTGCCGAAGTCGCTGCAGAGTCTGCCAATGGCGGCATCGAGCGCCAGCAGCCTCGCATCGTGCGTGCCAACAAAAATCCGGTGCGTGCAAGCACCCTGCCTGCTGGCATCGGGATCTTCCCAGATGCTGACGCCACGGGCAGCCAGCTGAGGGTAATCGCGGGTGCGATCGATGCGCGGATCGAAACGCCAGCGCTCCTTGCCGGTGACCGGATCCAGGGCGATGACGATATTGGTTGCGGTCTGCAGGTAGAGCAGCCCAAAGGCGAGCACCGGGGTCACATCGAAGACGAGGCGGCCCTGTGCAGCAAGGCCGGCGCCGAGCTCACCGGTGCGGTACGTCCAGGCCTCGGTCAGCGTGTTGACATTGTCACGCCGGACCTGCTCCAGGCTCGAGTAGTGCTGCCCGAAGGCATCACCGCCGTAGTATGCCCAGTCACTGGCCTCGGGCGACTGCGCCTGCGCAACCGCGGCCACCAGCGTGCCACAGAGCGCGGCCAGCATGCCGATGGCACACCCATGTGACCGCAGGATCAACGCGTTGAGATGTCCGCGCAGCTCAGGACTCCACATGCTGTATTCTTGCGCGGTGATTTCACCACGGGCGCTCAGTCCCCGTCTTGGGGTCCTAGGTTATTTTGTCGTAACTCTGTGGCTCGTGGGTGTGAGCATGACCCACGCGCAGGAGACGGCAAGCCCGGCGCCGTCGGCACAACCGACGGGTTCGGCACAACCGCCCGCGCCGGTACAACCGACGCGTCCGCGGATCGGGCTGGTGCTCTCCGGGGGCGGGGCGCGCGGCGCGGCCCACGTCGGCGTGCTGAAGGTACTCGAGCGGCTGCACATCCCTATCGATGCCATAGCGGGAACCAGCATGGGTGCCGTGGTCGGCGGCCTTTATGCCAGCGGGCTCACGGCACACGAGATCGAGTCGATCATGAACTCGCTCAACTGGCAGGATGCCTTCCGCGACCGTCCACCGCGCGAGGACCTCACCTTCCGCCGCAAGCTCGAGGATCAGAACTTCCTCGTCAAGTTTCCGCTCGGCCTGCGCGCCGGCAAGATCCAGCTGCCCAAGGGCCTCATCACCGGCCAGAAACTGAGTCAGACGCTGCGCCGCCTGACGCTGCCGGTCGCAGCCATCGGCAGCTTCGATGAGCTACCCACACCTTTTCGCGCGGTGGCGACCGACCTGGAAAGCGGCGAAGCGGTAGTCATGAGCGCCGGCGATCTGACCAGCGCCATGCGCGCCAGCATGTCCGCCCCGGGAGTGTTCTCGCCGGCCGATTACCAGGGTCGCCTGCTGGTGGACGGCGGCATCGTTGAAAACCTGCCCATCGATGTGGCGCGCGCCATGAACGTGGACGTGCTGATCGTGGTGGACGTGGGCGCGCCGCTATTGAAGCGCAATAAGCTCTCGAGCGCACCGATCATCTCCAACCAGATGCTGGCGATCATGATCCAGCACAACTCGCGCGAGCAGCTGGCGAAGCTGGCATCCAACGATGTGCTGATCCAGCCTGCACTCGGGGAGACCTCCTCATTCGACTTCGGCGTCGTCGGACGCGTGATCGCCAGCGGTGAGGCCGCGGGCAACGCCGCCGAGACGCGGCTGGCATCCTTGTCTGTGAGCCCGCACGAGTACGAGACCTATCTGGCGCACCGCGATGCGATGCGACAGTCAGCGCCGCGGATCGAGTTCGTGAAGATCGACGACGGCTCGGGCAACTACAGCAACCGCCTCGGGCAGCTGTTCCGTGATCAGCTCGGTAAGCCTCTGGACCCGGACGCGGTGGCGCGACACATCACGACCGTCTACGGCCAGGGCGATCTCGAGACTCTCGATTATCACGTGTTGCGCGAGGACGATCGTTACGGTCTGCTGATCAACGCGCGGCGCAACTCGTGGGGTCCGAACTATGTGCGCTTTGGCCTCAGTCTGCAGGATGACTTTCAGGGCAATTCCACCTACAACGCCGCAGCGCGCTTTGTGCTGTCGGAAATCACACGCGCAGGTGGTGAATGGGTGTGGGATGCGCAGCTCGGACAAACCACCTTGCTCTCGACCGAACTGTATCTGCCGATCGCCGATACGGCCAGTTACTTCTTCCTGCCCCACATCAGAACCGAGGCCCAGAACGTGTATGCCCTGAACGGGCAGCAGCGCATCGCGGAGTATCGCGTGCGTGAATACGATTACGGTCTGGATGTCGGACGCGATTTCAGCAACTGGGGCGAGGTGCGTACCGGCATCGAGCGGCAGCAGGGCACCGAGGCGGTGCGTATCGGTTCCCCGGGACTGCCTTCGGGGGATTTCACGCAGCGGTCGTACTTTCTGCGCCTGGCGTATGACCGTCTCGACAATGTGAATTTTCCGCGCCGTGGCCAGCAGGCGACCGCAGAGTGGCGCGGGGAGAAAGCGACCGGCATCAGCGGCGGCGATAGTTTCGATCGTCTCTCTTTCAGCTATCTCGCCGCCGGTTCGCTGGGGCGCTATACGGCGGTGTTCTCCGCTTCCGGTGGCACCACCATCGATGCGCCGCCCGGCTTTGCGCTGCTGACGAAAACCCCCGGTCCCAATGGCAATGTGGTTACGACGCCCTCGGACCTGCGGCTGTTGTTTCCGCTGGGCGGCTTCCTCAACCTCTCAGGTCTGAAGGCGGATTCCATCGCCGGGCCGCATTTCGCCATCGCCCGCACGCTGTTTTACAAACAGATCGGCCGTGGCGGCCCAGGTTACCTTGATGTACCCACTTATGTGGGCATCTCGCTGGAGATGGGCAACGTGTGGAATCACCTGGGAGAAGCTTCCTTTGGCAACACCCATCGCGATGGCAGCATCTTCCTGGGAATGGACACATTGCTGGGACCGCTGTACATCGCCTCGGGTTGGGACGACAAAGGGACGAATTCCTTCTATCTGTTCCTGGGGCGCACGTTTTGAAGCGGCGCGGCGGGCGCAGTAGGCTAAGGGCCGCCTCGCGGAGCTAAAGACCGCGACTCTCGGAAAGCTTTTCCACCTTCTCGAACACGAGCGACGGCTTGTCGGTGTCGCGGGAATAGGGATGGCGACGCGCCATTTCACTCAAGGCGTTGTCGCGCTCATCGGGCGTTGAATACCAGTGCAGCCGGTGCCATTCGGGCCCCAGGAGCTTACGGAAAGGATCCCCGGGCGGAAGGCTGACGCGAATGCCATATGGCCGCAGCCTCTCGATCGGCGGGGTGCGCAGGTTCTGTGGCTGACTGATACCCATCCGGAAAGCTTAAGTGCGGCGATGCAGCGGCCGCAAGCGGCTGTGCAGCACTTCGGGGTGCTTGAGTTGCCGGGGCGCGGTCCCCACACTTGCCGTTCCAAACCCCACGGAGTCGACCCATGAGCCTGTTCCGCAAAAAAGCTGTGATGCCGGCGCAAGAGGAGGCTCTGCCTGGACGTACCACCGCGCTGCGGGTGCCGGAGCGACACTTTGTCAATGATCACCGCATTGCGCCGCCGTACCCGGCAGGCTTGCGGGAGGCATTTTTCGGGATGGGCTGCTTCTGGGGTGCGGAGAGGCTGTTGTGGCAGCTGCCAGGGGTGTATGCCACGGCGGTGGGTTACGCCGGCGGGTTCACGCCGAACGCCACCTACGAGGAAGTATGCACAGGATCGACGGGTCATACCGAGGTGGTCAAGGTCATCTACGACCCCGAGAAGATCGACTACGAAGATCTGTTGAAGGTCTTCTGGGAGTCACACGATCCAACACAGGGAATGCGTCAGGGTAACGATGTCGGAACTCAGTACCGCTCCGCCATCTACACCACCGATGCGGAGCAGAAGCGCGCCGCGGAAGATTCCAAGCGCCAGTACCAGACGCTGCTGGCCGCCGCAGGTCGTGGCCACATCACCACCGAGATCCTGGACGCTCCGACCTTTTACTACGCGGAGGACTATCACCAGCAGTATCTGGCGAAGAATCCGGATGGGTACTGCGGTATTGGAGGGTGTGGGGTGTCGTATAAATCTGCGGAGTTATACGCGGGGGAGAAGGCGTAGGCGCAGGTGTGTGTCGCATTGCCTCATTAAGAATGTTACCGGTTCCGGCCGTTGCCTCACCTGAGAGGTTACCGGGAGGTGGACGTGTGACGATGTCCGCCTCAACGAGGGGGAGGCAACATGGATACCCGGATGACGCCTATCGCGCGAGCGGAGTTGGCCAATGCGATTCGCCGCCGCTACTGCGCTGCAACGGGCAGAGATAAGCGCAGGATCCTGGACGAGTTCATTGCGACGACCGGTTATCACGAGAAGTCGGCCATCCGCCTGCTGAACAGAACGCCGCTCGTCCCCCATCGCCAGACCCGCCGCCGGCCTTTGTTGTACGCTGGTGGTGCTCTGGGAGGCCTCGGATCGCGTCTGCGGAAAACGATTAAGGGCCTTACTACCGATCTTGTTGCCGGCCTTGGAGCGTAACGGACACCTGAAGCTTGATGAGCTGATCCGCTCAAAGGTGTTGGCCATGAGTGCTGCGACGATCGATCGCGTTCTGCGCACTCCGCGCAGTGCTGCAGGCGCCAAGCGGAGGCGGCCGGCCGTGCCTGAGGTACGCCCCGCCATTGGACGGATTCGGGACTCGTGGAGGGATGGGCGGACTGCGGTGGCCTGTCTCGGTACACGCGCAAACACGCCATATTCTCGTACCGCGATGGTACCGTAGTTGCGCAGGTGCTCGAAGATCACCCCGGAGAAAGCGAAATTCCGGCCTAAATAGTAACCGGCGGCACTCTGCCGCACCGCGCGCGCCAGAGGTTTGATTTGCCGCGGCGACAACGCGAGCGCATGCTTAGCTTGATTACTTGCGGGCCGCATATGTCCAAAGAAAGGGAACCGCTATCGACCGAGGGCCCATCCCTTGTGACCCAAGTCGATCCGTGCCCCTCGACCGATTGGCACAGCGAAAGCCCGGACGATCCACGCGCTGGAGCACCTGCGGCAGGCTCAGGTCAACGGGACGTTGCTGCCGCCGGTCAAAGGCTTGCGATCGGGCAAATCCTCGGCGGCCGCTACCGCATCGAGCGCGAGCTCGGTGAGGGCGGGATGGGGGTCGTGTACCTCGCGAAGGATACGCAGATCGCCGGCGAGACTTTCGCGATCAAAGTCTTGAAGGAGCCCCTTGATGCCCGGGCACTCAGCCTGCTGCGCGAGGAGGTCCGCAGGACTCGAAAACTCTCCCATCCGAACGTCGTCGATGTGCATTCGGTCAACGTCGACGGCCAGAGGCTATACGTGCTGATGGAGTACCTCGAGGGCAAGTCGCTGGATGGACTGTTGGATGAGGAATTTGGGCGCGGGATGCCCCTCAGCCATGCGTGGCCGATCATCGAGGACGTGGGAGCGGCGCTCAGTAACGCGCACGACCACAACGTGGTCCACAGCGACCTCAAGCCTGCGAACGTGTTCGTTACGACCGCAGGGAGGACCAAGCTGCTCGACTTTGGGATTGCGCGCGTCTCGCGCGGTCCGCTGCTGCACAAGCGGTCGGGGCCGCTCGCGCTCACTCCCGACTATGCCAGCTGCGAGATGCTCGAGGGCAAGGAGGCAGACCGGCGCGACGACATTTACTCCTTCGCCTGTGTAATCTACGAGATGCTGTGCGGCGAGCGTCCGTTCGGGGAACTCACCGCGCTTGAAGCGCGCGAGGCGGCTGCCAAGGTCACCCCGCTCCAGGGGCTTTCGCGCCAACAAAATGCGGCGCTCGCCCAGGCGCTGGCCTTTGACCGTCAGGGACGCACTGCCTCGGTGGAGAAGCTCCTCGAGGGGCTCGCCGCCGAGCGGCCTCGCAGTCGCCCGGCGGCATTCCTGGTTGCGGTGACCATCGCGGTCGTCGCCACGGTGAGCCTGACTTATCTTGCGCTGGACAGGCTGTGGGTATCCCGGCACTCCGTTGCGGTTAAGGGAGCGACCTCGGGGTTCCCTCCCACACCGGCTTTCAATCCGCCTCGGCACTCGATTGCGGTGCTGCCATTTGCCAATCTCAGCGGCGATCCGAAGCAGGAGTATTTTTCCGACGGGATGAGCGAGGAGCTGATCAATGCACTATCGCACATCGAGTCCATGTCTGTGGCCGCACGTACTTCGGCATTCTCTTTCAAGGGCCAGAACGCCGACATAGGTACTATTGGTCGCAAACTGAACGTAAGCGCGGTGCTTGAGGGAAGCGTACGGCGATCTGGTCATCGGGTCCGGATTACCGCGCAGTTGATCAATACGATTACCGGCTTCCACCTGTGGTCCGAAGACTACGACCGTGACTTAAACGATAATCTGGAGCTCCAAACGGAAATCGCGACCGCCGTCGCCCAGGAACTGGAGGCAAGGCTGTTCGGTAGCGAAGCCGCTCGCATCGAGCTCGGCGGCACACACAACTCCGAGGCCTATGATGCGTATCTGCGAGGCACACAGCTTGCAGCAATTCTTGGCGACGAGGTGAACCACCGGGCAAGCGTCAAGGAATTCGATCGGGCTATTTCTATCGACCCGAACTACGCACTGGCGTACGCGGCTCGCGCTTTTCAGTTGATCGACATAGTCGTCACTTCCAACAATCCGGAAACCCGAGAGCAGCTGACACGCGAGGCAAGTGACTCTGCCCGCCGAGCATTGACGTTAGCTCCAGACTTATCCCAAGCCCATGGAGCGCTGAGTTTCGTATTAGCTTTAGGATTTCTTCACTTTAGCCGTGCATTAGCAGAGAGCAAGCGGGCCGTCGAATTGGCACCCGGAAGTGATTTAGCGCAGGTGATCTTTGCAATGACCTCTGGCTGGGCAGGCCATCACGACGATGCGATCCGCAGTTTTCTTGCAGCAGTTAGCTTAGACCCGCAGAACTTCAGGAACAGGATCAATTTAGCGTCAGAATATAACAGGGCGAGGCGATTTTCTGAAGCGCTAACAGCCGTGCGGGATGCTGAGGCCATCAAGCCCGATGGTGCGCGGATTGGCGAAGTCACTGCGCAAAGCTACTTGGCTATGGGTCAAGCCCTGCAGGCTAAACGAGCATGTGAGGACCCAACCCTGAAGGTTACGGTCCCGTTACGTTATCCGCAGTGGTGCCTGGCGCTTGCGTACCATCAACTGGGAGATTTGGCCAACGCCGAGCGCGAACTGAGCGAGTATCTCGCGAACAGCGGCGAGGGGTCTGCATATGAGCGCGGCGAGTTGTATGCGCAGCTGGGCAGGCCAAAGGAGGCACTAATGTGGCTCTCGACGGCGTACCGCCTGCGTGACCCCGACTTGCAGAATCTAAAGATGGACTGGATGCTCGACCCTGTTCGCAATGAGCCCGAATTTAAAGCTATTGAGCGCGGGCTGCATTTCCCTCCGTGAGCTAGGAATCAGCCCGCAGCCAGAACGCAAGGGGCCATGAACCAAGGAACGCTCGTCGGACGAAGAACTGCTGGCTCACCGCCACCGCTCGAGTGTTTATGCTCACCGGCGCTGATGGACGTCTGCCCGATCTCCCTGGGGCGAAATTGTTAAGCCCGTTGAAACATCGTAGCCTAGCGGTGGAACATCGTTCAATTGGATTTCGAACTGCTGACGCCAATGTGAAGTACTCGGGAACGAAAACCCGGCTCGCGGCGCTGCGCGCTGAGGCGTCGCTCTTACTCCGGCCAGTATTTCGATCAACATACGGGCGTCATCCCGTTTTGCGTCTCTGTAGTTACGCCGGAACGCTTCCAGAGAGACGTGCTCGCGACCGGGGGCGACCGCATTGAACGCCTCTCTGATCACGTCGTCGGTGCGCTTGGAGAAATGCTGTCGCTTTACGAATTTGATGAACTCCTGCTCCTGCGCCCGATTAAGAATCGCCATGCGAGTCATCCGCCGAGCAGTCAAGCGAACATTAACCATCGCATGAGAAAACGCCTTGTAAGCAAACTCGCGAGGCGCATGAACAACACAAACTTCATCGTCATCAGTCAACACTCCTCGACGATAGAGATTGAAGATTAACCCGACTCCTTGCATGCCATATTCCCACAGTTCCGACGCACGCAGCGCGCCCATGCTTGCAGCACCAAGCACCTCTATACCCTGGTCGAGGGCATACAGGATTTCCTTGTGCCATACCGAAGGAACGGTGCCGAAGTACCCGTCTACGAGGGCAATTCGAGAGAATCTTTCGCAGGCTGCTCGATACACTGTGCCCAGCACGGCGGGCGGATACACGGAAACATTTTGACCCAGATCTGCTGGGTGATAGCTGGGGCCAATAAAGAGGGCCGTCCGGGTCAAGTTATGCTCTCTAGAAACGCAAGAGCCCGAGCATTTGGAGTGTAGTGTGAATGTACAATGTTGCCTTCGAGACGAGGCACAGCCACGAACACCACAGGTATCCGAAGATTTGCATCCGAAAGGTCCACGTATAAAGCCTGCTTGAGCCCGCGTTTCGTCAATACTTGCAGAACCTTCACTACCAAGGTCTCAAGAGAGATGTCATCAAAGCCGTCGGGAATATCCTCAAAGGACACAGTGTCCTCCCGATCGTAGCAGGCAGGGCCTGCATGAGTAGCGAGGGACGCAGAAGGAATTGTCGTGTGATAACGATTCCAATATAGATCGTCTCGGGAGCCCGCTATGAGGGTTAGTCGGCTTTGCAGCGCTTCGGTCACGGCACGTGCAACAGCAATGGACTTATGCGGGTGCGTCCCTGAACCCCCAGCCTGTTGGAGAAATAGGGAGGAGCCATGGCGAGCAACTACAGCGCATTTAAACGTGGGCAATTCTAGGTCTTCGGTGCAATACCAAACGTAAACTGAAAGACCGGCGTGCGAGCATTTGGCAATGATCTCACACAGTATTGGATCCTCGATCGAGGAGGGGTCGATGAGGGTAGGTCTACGCCTTGCCTCGTAAAGGCGTCGTAGCAGCCATAATGCTACTTGGTCACGTTCGATAACTTCGCAAAGGCCGTGCAGGATTGCTTCAGATCTGGTATTGCCTGACGCGAGGCCGTTCGATGAGGAAACAAATAGCCGCGGACGTTGAACGGGCTTCGCAAAGTCGAGATCAAATAGCTCCCAAGGAATGTAGGCCTCCCGCCCTGATAACAAATCGGTGGCCGGCGCCCACTCAACTGGTGTCTCTTCGCGGGGCTCGGCGGAAGGAAGGATAGCCAGCTCTGCAATGTTAGCGAAGTTAGCGTCTCTGGACGCGACCCCGAGGGGCAACATTATCGTATCCCCACGATAACCTTCCGCATGGTGCAGCTCGATGCTCTCCATCAGCCCAGAGCAAAGTGCCAATTCGTCCGTAAGCCCTTTGCCTTGAGAAACACTAAGGGACCTGGCCAGGGGGCGGACCACCATCCATGTGGGCAAGCCTACGTCGTCTAACCAGGTTACGTTTGCAACGCGCGTAATGCCAACCTTGGCAGTAATGCGCCTCAGGTTAGCAATTGTCTCCGCCGGCGGACAAGTCCTTATGGTTCCAAGAGTCCAGGTCATTGCAAGCCATGTGATTCGAATTAACAGGGACTCGCTGCCGTCCCAACGGTACTCGAGCAGAAGAGCAGAATGTCTATGGGGTTACTTCGTCTGCTGATTCCAAATCAGTGGTAGGAAAGCCTCCTTTAGCAGCGATGACCTTGGCAATTTGCTTACCAATCTCCTGCCTTTTCTTTATGAGGCGTCGTATCAACTTAAGATCTGCGCTTGCGGAGATCGCTAGAAACCCGCCGTCTGGTCCCGGCATGGTCGCCACGATTTCTTTTCCAGTATCTGTAACCGTGATCTTTCTACGTGTTATCTTTTTACGAGTTCTGCGTGCCATGTCTGATTGCTCCTGTGGTCGACCGGCATAGATGGGTGGAAAAGCTAGAGCGGACAAGGGTTGGGGTGCGAGCTACGCGCCATACGCATCCCGTTGGTTTTCCAAAATGCGAGCGCCTGTGCGAGCGGCATTGCTGAGCTCGGTGTTCTTGGATCCATTCTGCCTCTCCTGTTTTCTCGTTCTCAGTGCGCCAGGAAGGCACTCTTAGCTTGTTCCCGCGGCAGCAGCGCGTCAAGCGGGGGGTGCAATAAGACGCCATCGGCGGTGAGGCTTGCAGTCGCCGGCTGGACCGAGATTTCGAACAGCTTCTTCATCGTCCTGATCATCATTGCGTGGACCGCACTCTTTCACGCGATGTTCTAAAAAAGGATATCAAACCTTGGTATCAGAAGAGGAAGGGGCAAATCCCACAGGCGGCCACGTCGCATGATCCCGCGCACAACGATTACCTCTACACATCGGCATGAATGGACGCCTGTCGAAGGAGTTAGTGGATCCCGCGGAGTTTCGGGAAGTTACGGGGGCGCTCCTCGTGGAAAAGGTCTAATTCTGACTGGACACGCTCAGCGCTGGCGGGAATGCGATATTCGACTGACTTGGCCGGTCTCCGTATCGCGGTAATGATGCGCGAGGGTTTCCGTGACACGCTCTTTTCGACAATTCCTGGCGGCTGCGGGCATGCTGTGTTGCGTTGCGGCCACGAACGGCGAGACTCTCCCGGTGGTGGTGGAACTGTTTACCTCCCAAGGTTGCAGCTCATGTCCGCCCGCCGACGCCTATGTCGGAAAATTGAGCGCACGGACCGACGTCCTTGCCTTGTCATTTCACGTGGGCTACTGGGATGACTTGGGCTGGCGTGATCGGTTTGCATTGGCCCAGTCGCTCGAGCGACAGAGCATTTACGCCCGAAACCTGGGGCGCTCTTCAGTGTACACACCGCAACTGGTTGTGGACGGACGCGACGATCAGGTCGGTACGGATGGCAGGGCGATTGACAAGGCGCTGAGCGAGCATCGCGATGGCGTGCCGGTGAGAGTCTTTATCCGCGACGCACAGGTCCTAGTTGAACTTGGTGCGTATCCGAACGCTACACGCAGCGATGTGGTTCTCATCGCCTATCTACGCCATGCGGTTTCCTCTGTCGGCCGCGGGGAAAACGCGGGCCGTACGCTGGATGAGTTCAACATTGTGCGCGCTATCCGTACTCTGGGTCCGTGGCAGGGTCAGGCGGAGAGCTTTCGCGTGCCAGAGTCTTCGCTGCCGGCGGATGCCACCGATGTGGCGGTTCTCGTCCAGGGTTCCGGGCAAGCCTCGATTACCGGAGCGGTCGCTCAGCCGCTACGCTGACTGGTGGTGTCTCAGGTAACGCGGAAGTTGTAGGCCTGAAAATCGTGAAAGGCATTGTGAGACTCTTATCGGCCCTGCTCGTGTTCGTGATGGCGACTGCCTATGGGGTAACTCCTGGGAATGGGTCGCAAACGGAGGTCGTCGCTGCGCTCAACCTGCAGCACGGCGTTGCGCTCAGCGGCTCCGACCCCGGTGGCGTACGTCATCGAGGCGAAGCCGATAGCCGGGAATCCGGCCATCAGCTATCAGTGGCAGGGTGCAACCTGGCTGTTCGCTACCCAGGAGCACCGCGAAGCCTCTCAAGGCGGATCCGGCTCGCTACGCGCCGCAATTTGGCGGCTATTGTGCTTTCGCTGTCGCGCAGGGCACGACCGCAGACGGTGATCCGCATCAGTGGGCGATCGTCGATGGCAAGCTGTACGTCAACAATAACGCGATCGCCAAGAAACTCTGGGATCAGAATCGTCCCGCGAACATCGCGGCCGGGGACCGGAACTGGCCGTTGATTCCCAAGCGCGCGCTAACCATTGGGGAGCACTCGACCGTCGGCGCGCAGACCGCGCCAGCAACGCCGAGGTAAGCGCGTGCGCCATCAATCTGCGTGGGTGAGAGATCCTCGAAGCCGGTACTCGCAATTCGCGATTGGACGGGCTGTTAGACCAGCTGATCAGTACTGACCGAATCAGAATGTTCAAACCCGATCCGCGCGTATATCTACTCGGTGTTGACGCGCTCGCACTACACAAGCAAGAAATCATGTTCGTGGCATTTGCAGGCTGGGACACGGCGGGAGCCGAGTGGTTCGGACATCCGACTTTCTGGATACTCGGCTAGGGGCCAGCGCGGTGAATCCTACAATTGTCGCCGCGGGCGCTGCCGCCATCAAATAGGTACCTAGTCCTTGGCCAAATCTGCGGAGTTATATGTGGGGGAGAAGGTGTAGAAGCTGGTTTGAGTTGGTTTTCATCAGGAAGTCAATGGGGTAGCAAACAGACGTGCGCGATTCCGCTAACCGCCCAGGCGTTCGACTGCCTTCCTCAGCGCCTACCGGCTAGCCACATCGCTATATTGCGTACATAGCGCTCAGTCGAGCGTCGCGCTGGTGCGCACGTAGTGAGTCCATTGCCGGGCGGCTCGGCGACGAAGCTCGGCGCTCCCATTGCAGGGTCCCAGTTATAGTCAGCGAAGTGATGAAAAGTCGATTCGGCGATTGCAGGCCCGCCGACGTCTGAGGGCTCGAATGCGACCGCGATGTTGAATGTCACACCGCTGACACGACTGCGCCCCGTGGCTATTACCCGCGCCGAGGGATCGCTCTTCGGAGCGCCGACGGCCCCTTCGGCGGAGTACCTGGTAGTTCGCTGAGCGTGTTGACGGGCGGATCTGAACGCTGGACGGGGTCCCATTTGGGCTTCCATTCGGCCGCTGCCTATGAAATGATGATCATCATGCGATTTCCAAGGGAAC
This sequence comes from uncultured Pseudomonadota bacterium, assembly GCA_963839055.1. GTDB lineage: Bacteria > Pseudomonadota > Gammaproteobacteria > Steroidobacterales > Steroidobacteraceae > 13-2-20CM-66-19. Next base: position 276,046 of record CAWITP010000002.1, read on the forward strand.
ACAAGGCACAGGTTCGGAAGCGGATCGTTGGCGCCGCGGCCGCAAAATTGCGTCGTGATGGGCTCGAGGGCCCGAGTGTGCCCGATTTCATGAAGGAAGCCGGGCTAACGCATGGTGGCTTCTATGGTTATTTCCGCAGTCGTGACGAGCTCGTCGCCGAAGCAGTGCGACATGCCGCCGCCGAGACCGCCGAGGGGCTGTTTCGTACTAATCCGGATCTCACGGCCGTCATGAACTCGTACTTGTCGGAGGAGCATATTCGCCACCCGAACTCCGGTTGTGTGGTGGCGGCTCTGGGCTCCGATGGCTGGCGCAAGGGAAAAAAGGTGCGGGCGGCGTTCGCTGCAGTTGCGGAGGGTCTCGCGCGACTCGTGGATGAGAAGCTCGAAGCGGGCGCGAAGGGCGATGCCATCAGTGACCGCGCGCTCGCAGTGACCGCTCAGATGATTGGCGCGGTGGTCCTCGGGCGCCTCGTCGCCGACCCTGAACTCGCACGGCGAATCGTGAGCGCTGGCCGGGAAGCGGCGCTCAAGATCTGAGGGGTCAAAGGATCAAAATGCCTCGCCCCATAGAATGATGCTCGTAATTGAAAAGAACCTTTTGAACAGGTGAAATCATGAATGCTTCCGTCGTATCGCGTGCACTCCCAGGAACTAAGTACGGCCATTGGGCGGTCGTCACAGGGGCATCGGATGGCATAGGCAAGGCCTTTGCTGAACTCCTCGCGCAGTCGGGCTTCAACCTGGTGATTGCAGCGCGACGCAAGGACGTCCTTGCGAATCTCGCGACGAATGTTTCCGGTCTCTATGGCGTCGAGGTCCGCCCGGTAGCCTGCGATCTGGGAAGGCCCGAGGGAGTTGCGCTCCTCGAGGATGCGACGGAGGCGCTCGATGCGGGCCTGATCGTCGCTGCGGCTGGCTTCGGGACCTCAGGTCCATTTCTTCGTTCGGACCTGAACACCGAGCTTGGGATGATCGACGTCAACTGTCACGCAGTTGCGGCGCTCGCGCACACCTTTGGAAATCGATTCGTGCGCCGAGGCGGCGGGGGTATCGTTCTCCTGAGCTCGCTGGTCGCATTTCAAGGCGTGCCGCGGGCAGCGAACTACGCCGCGACCAAGGCCTACGTGCAGACGTTCGCGGAGGGTCTCCGGCAGGAACTCTCCGGCGCAGGCGTCGATGTCCTCGCGGTTGCTCCGGGTCCCGTCCAGAGCGGCTTCGGCCAGCGCGCGAATATGCAGATGGGCATGGCCCAGACACCCGGCGAGGTCGCCCGCGGGGCGCTGCGAGCGCTCGGGCGCCGCGGGACGGTGCGACCAGGGTTCCTCGCGCAGTTTCTGGAACTCTCACTCAAGCCATTGCCCCGGTGGGTCCGGGTCCCTGTCATGGGACTCGTCATGAGCGGTATGACGAATCACCAGAGCCCCGTGGCTCCTTCATAAGGAGCGCACCGTGAGGATCCGTGCGACGGCTTCCATGCGCGGTTCGATGACCTCGCCATGATCAGATTTGTGCTCGGAACCATCCTCGTGCGACCTGTGCAGACAGTGCTTAGGGGCGGTATAGATCGTCGGTCCCTGTGTATGTCTATCAGGGTGACGTCGATGAGGAGGGCTTGCATGTTGGAGTAGGGGAGAAGGCATAGTCGGAGGTACAGAGAGGGTTCCAGGCTACCGCCGACCCAGGCTCAGGATAACGCGCGGCAAAGCGCTATCCCAGGGTGGCACTTCTCACGGTCACCGCTGATTTCATGCGCCGGCCGCGGGACAGTGACGCAGCAAGTCGTTGACGTCGAATCGATAGACATCGCCTGCCTCGAAATCCGTGAGCCAAAGAGCATCACGGGTGAGTCCCAATGAATCACCGCCCGGGCCGACCCATTGGCATAGGACACGACCGGTCTGTGCGTCCGTTGCGGAAAGGGGAACCTTGAGCATCGTTGTCCAGATAATGCCATTGCCGACCTTGATGTCGCCGCCATGACCCGGAGTTCGCAATGAGGCCGTTCCCGTGACTTGTCTGGTCGCGGCGCCGATTTGTGTCAAGGTTCCATCGCCTTGGTTGAGCGTCCAGATGGACCCTGTACCCGCGTCGGCGAATCGAGGCTTGGGTCCGGTGTGAACAGTTCCAATCACCGCGGTCTTTTCCGGATCGATTATGGTCACCTCGGCACCAGTCGATCGCGTGACCCAAATGAGCCCGTTGGCGTAGACGGGGTTGAGCGATCCGCGCGGCAGCGTAACGGTCTGGATAATGCGTAGTCCGGTGGGGTCAATCTTGGCGAGCGTTGATTTCTTGTCGATCACGAGCCAAACGGCCGTCGCCACTAACGGTGATTCCGCCCTCACGATCGGCGGGTCCGGCGCCGGGGGCCAATGTAACTGATCGTGCGTGCAGATCGACTCGCGCAAGACTGTTGCGCTTTGCGCAAAGCGGTACCCACAAAGCGCCAAAACCGACTGCGAGCCCTGCGCACGGATTTCCGGGAAGGGAAACCTCGGCGGCGATCGTATTCGTTTGCGGATCGATTTGGGTGACGCCATCCGGTCCGGTCGTGCCCACCCAAACTGCGTCATCGGAAATTGCGACCCAGTCGGCCGTCTTGGCGAGGTGAAGTCTCGCGATCGGGCTCAACTCGGAGATCATATGCCGTCCGTCCGTGGGAGGATCCCCGGCGACAGTAGTGGCGAACGACAGTGTCGCAATGAGAGCCAGCAAGTTTCCGGCGGTGCTGTGCCGACGACTGCAACGTGCCAAATTCGCCACACGCGCTTTCATGAGCCTCGATTCGCCGTCACGCCGCATTGACGACACTAGAGTGGACTACAGCCGCATTTCAGCCGTAATCGCATCATAACGTGCCGATACGGGGCCGTCCTCGCGTTGCAAGAGTCCCGATGCTGTCAGGGTCCGACGTCCTCGTAGACGCGCTTGTCGCATCAGCTCGACTTACCGATCGGTCGCACGGCGAGGCGAAGCCCCATGGCCTTCAGCATGGAATTCATGCTTTTAAGCTCGGGATTCCCTTTTGGGGACAGCGCTCGATAGAGCGTCGTGGCATTGAGCTTGGCCTTGCCCGCAAGCTTCGATACCCCGCCGCACGCTTCCGCAACCCGGCGTAGCGCCACCATCAATTCCTGCTCATCGCCATCAGGCAACACATCATTGAGATAGTCCGCGGCGAACGAGGGGTCCCGGCGGAAGCTCTCTATCGTGGCAGCGTCATGGCTTCTGGAGGCTGGTCTCTTCGTCTTGCGAGTCAACGCTGTCTCCGTTGGAAGTCTGCGAAGAATCGTACCGCTCGATCGATGTTGGAACGCTGTGTTCGCTTGGCGTAGGCGGGGTATCCATATATCCCGCGGAAGATAAAGCATCGGTGATCTAACAATCACGGCTTGGTGAACTGTAAGACCCCCAATCCAACCTTGCGAAGTCTGCGACAGGTAGTGTCGTGAATGGATCATTCTACCCTCGGCCTGGTGGTGCGCCGTACGGTAGTGCGGGCTTCGTAGTCATATGCGGCGTCGTCGCCCGGCTCAACTGAACGAAATCGCAACAGCAGGCCGGCGGGAGTCGGAGGCACCTTGCTTCCGACTCCCGCCCCCATGGTTATGGTCGCACCTGCAGGAAATCACGGCCAGCGTCGGGAATATCTGGGGGAATATCTGGGGGAATACCTGAGGGCCTCGTTTCGTCGCGGAACAGTTCCCGTCGAACACTTGCAGAACCCGCTTCCAGTGCCGCATGTACACACACACCGACCCATCTCACGGTGTGGTCGCGAATCGAAGAACCGCTCTCATAATCAGCTTGTATTGGAGGTCTATATGAACGCGCGCCCGCTCGTGTATATGGCGCTTGGCATCGCTTTTGGCGCTCTGACCAACGCTTATGCGGAGCAACCATCGCCTCCCTGTCACCCCAATCCGAATGCAGCGGCAGACCGCGACGCGGTGGCCGAGCGCGGAGACATTGCGAAACTACCGCAGCCGCTGAAAGATCGCCTCATCCGGCTTGCGGATCGCCCGCATACGTACTTGCCGCTCCAGGCATTTGCCGAGGCCGACCACTCGAGTCAGCTATTCCAGTACTACCTGCTTGACACCGAGGGCTTCGAACCGAACGTTTTCACCACGATATTCCCCGGCATCAACGACCAGGTTCAGTTGACCGCGACCGGTGGTAATTGCGGTCTGACGACGATCGGTGCGGTCCGGGTGGTGCTCGAGCCAAAGCCGGGATTACCGACTGATCCGAACAATCCGCGCGCCTTTAACGATGTGTTCACAGACATTTCACCGCTGTTCGTGATCAACAACGAGAGCGGGTGGTACGAAGGCTGGATGATTCACGACCTCGTGGTGCCGGCGACAGCCGCGCCGCGCACCGGTGGTCATGCGCAATTCGGCACAATTACCGGGCAGGACGCCAAAGAGCTGCAGGAGATGGGGCGACACCACAACATCGCAGGCGCAATCTTCACGGTTGACGGCAACGAGGTGCATTTCCCAAGCAAGTCGGACCATTTTCCGGATAAGCAAACCAATGTCGTGTCTCTGTACGAAAGCATGGGCGCATACAATGCCCTGCAGCAGAGCGATGTCCATTCGTACTGGGAGTTCAACTACCTGGGCACTAACTGGATACATCCGCTGTACGAGTTGCCCTTTACCGGCGGCTTTCCTGACGACTTCGGCAGGCCACCGGACGCGTTTCAGGATGGCGAGATCGGTAAATTGCAGTCGATCGTTCCCGGTTCGGGCCCTCGAGGAATCATCAATGAGGCCAACGTCGTGGGCGACAATCCAGCGCTGCCTCGCGATCCTGACAAGTTCGACGGTAGCGTGGATGCGCAACGGGAATTTCGCCAGCGAGGCGTCCCGAGCGGTCTCGCGAACGAGATATATTTGGACGTGTATGCGCGGCCTGCCTCCTTTGAACCAGGAGTGAAGAATCTGCAACGCCGGCTGTTCGACGCTTATGCCGCGGAAGTGGCGCGCGTTGACAAGAACCACGACGGCATCATCTCAGCCGTCGAGGGCGATATCGACACCCCCTCGGACGGCTTCCTGGACAATGAGCGGCTGTTCCTGCCGCCGACGGCATTCAATCGTTTTGCCGTCACGCGCGAGATTAACGACGGGCTACTCGCGCCGCGGTTTGCTCCGAGCCAGCGGGCCTGGGTTCTGACAGGCTTTCGCGTAGCAGTAGCGCCCACGGTACCGGCTTCCGCCGGGCGCGATGGCGACGATCGCTGATTCGGAACGGCTAGAATTGAATCTAAGCGCCCAGAGGGCACGAGCACGAGACTCGTGCCCTCTGCGCCGAACGCCGACGTGTCCTAGCCGTCTATGCAGATCCCATGTGGAACAAACGCTGAAGGCCTCGCATTTCGACGCTATCGCTGTCCGTCAGTATGTTTTGTCGCGTCTCTGCGCAGATGCCCATCAGCGGGATTTCTAACAGCTCGTTGCGTTCGCTGCTGAGCGACCGCTATGTCCGCTGTATGCTCGAGTACCCGAAGGATTGACCAGATACATCCTGAGCGCGTGTTTTCGCGCTCCCTTAGGAGGAGATTATTAATATGTCTATCCGTGAAGCCATTATCGCAACACCATGAGTTCTGTTCCGCCGCGAAATAGGTAACCTTTGAAGATCTCCTGATATCGGCTTGGCAACGCATTTCCACTGATAATCGACTCCTTGCCTGTACCGATGACCAACACCTGCTCGTCGTCGGGCGTGCGCCAATTGAAAGGAGCCGTGCAATTGAAAATTGGCTGAGACCCCGCGGGCGTAATGCCCGGCTCCTGCTTCACTTTCAGCCTCATATTCACTCGATCCCTCACGAAGCGCGGATTTGTCCAGTCATGGGTAAGGATTACGCCCGGGAATACACCAGGTTTCTGGGCTGTTTCCACTCTTCGGGGAGACTATCACCAGCTCCTTACCTCGCTCGCTCCAGGCTTTGGCGCCATTCCGAGTAACTGGACTATCCGCTTTACTGGCGCGGACCGCATTGGGGGCATTAGCGATCGCGGCGCTAGGTATTGCGCCCAGGTTCAACAAGCATGTCGAGCACTTCAGGCCAGCGCCGCTCGAAGTCGCTGTCCTGTTGGAGACCGCGCTTTAACAGGGACTCGATTCGCTGCTGGGTTTCGGTCCACGCCAGCGCGGCTTGAAAGGAGTTGAGTGCGTCGAGGAGGCGGTCGGCCGACGGCAACGAGACTTGGTTGACGAGATTCTTCGCGGCCGCCACGGCACTCCGGTCAAAGGAAGCGATCCGTCGCGCGAGCGTGTCGACGAAGTCGTCCAGTTCCGCGTCCGGAAGCGCACGGTTTACGTACCCGTATCGCTCCGCGGTGTCGCCGTCAAAGTCATTCGCGCCGAGAACGATTTCGAGCGCGCGGCTGCGCCCGACGAGATGTGGGAGACGTTCCGTGCCACCGCCCCCGGGATGCAATCCGACTCCAACTTCGGGTTGACCCAGGCGTGTGTTTTCGCGCGACGCAAACCGCATGTCGCAGGCGAGCACAAACTCGCTGCACGCGCCTCGAACACAGCCGCGAATCTTCGCGATACTAACCACTGGAGATCGGGTGATACGGACAAACGTATCCGCAAGGACAGGAAGACCTGAGGGGCCGACGGCAGTCATGACGTTGCCCAGCTTGCCCGTTAAATCAAAGTGACTGAGGTAGAAATCACGGTTCGCGCTCTCAAACACGACCACGCGCAAGCTTGGATCGACGTTTATGGCTGCGAGCAGGTCTTGCAGAGCTTGGAACATCGTCCCGTCTGCAACGTTGAAAGGCGGATAGTCGAAAATAATCCGCCAGTAAGCAGGCGTTTCCTCCTTTACCCGCAATGGCGCGGCGGACTGGGACGGCGCACGCTGCTGCGGCGGTTCGCGAGTGCAACCGGCATGAGCCCGATCGAGTATTGTCGGTCCGTTCGCATTGCGCGAGCGCGCGAGCTCCTTGAGGGAGGAGACACCTCGCAGAAACAGATCGCCGAATCGCTCGGCTACAAGGACGTGGCGTCATTTGCGCGTATATTTCGCAAGGCCGTCGGCTCGGCGCCAGGAGCCTACCGCAAAAGGTTTGGCCGTAAGCGCATCGCCCGAGTTGATTTAGCAGCAGAAAATGGTTCACGTCAGAAGAAGCACATCTTTGAGGTCGGCCTTCCGGTGGGCTGAACGAGGCACCGTCATTCGCCGACCGATCTTCCAGAATGCATAGTTGCCGCGGATTACACGCCGTTAATCCGGAGGCAAGGTTCTCCCATATAACCGAAGGTGCGCGTCGCGTGGGCTTCCGACAATCCGTTGGAAATTGCAGAACTTAACCCGTCTGAAGGGTAAGCGGCCGGAGCAATTTGAGCTGCAGTACACGGGGGCTCGCCCAGTGGTTAGCCCAGTAGGTTCCCATCGAAAATCAATTGGCACCGGTCCGAAAGCGGTTTGGCTACGCCCGCCGCATTCTGTGGCTGGCACTCTGACGTGCCGGATTTGTGACTTCAGCCACTGTTTATGCGCTGAATGTAGCTTACATAAACCGTATGGCAACCTTTCTGTCGAGCCCCCGGAATACCGCTGCTCGGGCGACGCCGGGAGAACTCCGGGTGGCCGACCGGCTGGAGAAGTTTCTTGAGGACGACTATCTATGCTGGTATGACGTTCCCGTCGGCCCCAAGCACCAACATCCCGACTTCCTGGTTCTACATCCTGGTCGTGGCATTCTCATTCTTGAGGTCAAGGACTGGAAGATCGACCAGGTTTGTGAGGTGAGTCCGAAGTCATTCACGATGAATTTCGGCAGAGGTCACGAAACCAAAGTCAATCCGATAGAACAGGCTCGCGCGTACGCTCATGCAGTTGTCGACATACTGAAGCGAGACAGGCAGCTTCTCCATGACGCCGACAGTCCCTACGCCGGCAATCTGTGTTTCCCATGGGGTTACGGCCTCATTCTGACCAATATCACGCGCAACCAGTTTGAATCGCAGGAGCTATGTGCCGTGCTGCCGCAGCATCTCGTCATCTGCAAGGACGAGATGACGGACTCCGCCGATCCGGAAGATTTTCAGAAACGACTGTGGGATATGTTCAACGTTCAGTTCAGAAGCAAATTGACGATGCCACAGGTCGATAGGATACGGGCCGTCCTGTTTCCTGAGATACGCATACTGCATCCATCATTGCCCCTCGGGTCAATTGAGTCCACACCGGGAGCACGTGCGGAAGGGGACTTGCTCCAAGCCATGGACCTTCAGCAGGAAGCGATTGCTCGAGGGCTAGGTGAGGGGCATCGCGTCATTCACGGTGTGGCGGGTTCCGGCAAAACGCTGATTCTCGCGTATCGCTGCCAGTACCTGGCGCGAATGTCTGGCAAACCCATTCTCGTCCTTGTATACAACAAGGCCCTGGCATCTTGGCTGAACCAGCAGATGGCGGAGAGGGGTATTTCGGATCGCGTGACAGTACGGAATTTCCACGCTTGGTGTCACGATCAGTTGACGCTTTACCATGTCCCCGTACCTTCTGATGGTCCAGGCTTCTACGGCCGGATGGTGGACGCGCTCATCCAGGCGGTAGACCGCGGGCAGATACCTCGAGCCCAGTACGGAGCGCTGCTGATAGATGAGGGTCACGACTTCGAAGCAGACTGGCTAAGACTCGTCGTGCAAATGCTCGATCCGGAGAGGAACTCCCTGTTGCTGCTGTACGACGACGCCCAATCCATCTACGGGCAACGCCGATCTGCCACTTTCAGCTTTCGTAGTGTCGGCATCTCCGCATCAGGACGCACGAAGATACTGAAACGCAACTATCGGAACACGGACGAGATATTGGAATGCGCGCGCGAATTCGCCAAAGACATACTCGAACCGAAAGATGCAGATGACGACAACGTGCCGTCCTTGATGCCTGAATCGGGAGGCCGAAAAGGTCCCACTCCGCGGTTCGGGCAATTCCAATCCACTGAAGCGGAAGCGAAGACGATAGCCAAGGAACTCCTGCGCCTACGTCGAGCTGACACGCCGTGGCGAGAAATGGGTGTGTTCTACACAGCCCCCTTCGTCGGGCAGGCAGTCAAGGATGCGTTGGATCGCGCAAGTATCCCCGTGCACTGGCTCAAAGACAGCATATCGAAACAATTCAATCCTCGGCTTGACAGCGTGAGGCTGATGACAGCGCATAGTTCCAAGGGGCTGCAGTACCGGGTAGTCATTGTGGCTGGCGCCGGGTTCCTACCTTATAAGTCAGAGCACGATGATGCCAAAGTCATGTACGTGGCCTTAACCCGAGCTACTCATGAGTTGATCGTTACCACCAGCAAGACCAGTTCGTTCAGCCAAAGACTGAAAGCCTTGTGCGCGCCGTTGGCAGCCTAGTTCTGTCGTAAAAAAGATGGCACGGCCGAGAGGCTCGCCGCGCTCTGCAGCTCAGCGAGACCTTTCTCGCGCTCCGGGGACCATGGCGTCCCCGGAAGAGGTGTGCATGGTGTCGTCACAGCGATCGTCTATTTTTCGCCAGCTGAGGGGCCACTTACCCGCCATTCACGGTGCGCGGTAGACTGGACGGATACCCGGTCATAGCAGATGCCGAAGCGTTCCCAAGAATGGCCGAGAAATGGGGGGCTCTCCACTGTCTGCCTAAACCAGCGGATGATCAGCACTAACAGAAGCTACCGGAGATTGCTATGCCTCCGTCGCGTCGCGAGGTTTTGGTGTCGGCGGTGGCCTTGGCCTCCTTCTCCGCGCCGGCGGCAAGTATGACGGCGGCCGGGCCTTCCCCAGGCCGATCCCTTAAAGGCAGCGCCGTGGCCGATGACGGCGTCCGACTCTTTTTCGAAGAGACGGGCTCTGGTGTTCCGGTTGTCTTAGTTCACGAGTTCGCGGGTGATCATCGCAGCTGGGAACCGCAAGTGCGCTTCCTGTCGCGGTGGTTCCGTTGCATCACATTCAACGCCCGGGGATACCCGCCGTCTGACGTGCCCGAGGATGCGACACGGTACTCCCAGGCACGGGCACGCGACGACATCCGCGATGTTCTCGCGCACCTGCGCGTCGAGCGCGCACATATCATCGGACTCTCGATGGGCGGCTTCGCGACGCTGCACTTCGGCTTGGCATATCCATCCCGGGCGCGATCGCTTCTGATCGCCTCATGCGGATACGGAGCGGATCCGGATCGGCAAGCGGAATACCAGGATGAGATGGAGGCCACCGCGGCTCGGATCGAGCATGAGTCGATGGCCGAGTTCGCGAAGAGCTACGCCCTTGGGCCAGCACGCGTGCAACTTCAGAATAAGGACCCTCGGGGCTGGAGCGAGTTTGCCACTCAACTGGCCAATCACTCGACCCGAGGCTCAGCCTTGACCATGCGTGGAGTTCAGAAGCTGCGCCCTTCGTTGTGGAGCCTGCGTGGCTCGATGCGAAATATGAGCGTCCCCACCCTCATCATGACAGGCGATGAAGACGAGCCCTGTCTCGAACCGGCATTGATGATGAAGCGCACCATTGCGACCGCGCGACTTGCCGTCATTCCTCGGTCCGGACATGCGATAAATCTGGAAGAGCCCGACGAGTTCAATCGCCTCGCATATGACTTCATTACGGCGGCTGAGAAGGGACGCTGGAGCCCTCGGGATCCGCGCGCTGTATTTCCGTCGACGCGTGACTGATGAGCTTCGACACGATGCCTACGACTCACTCCAGGCCCCCGCGGAGTTGCCAGCCGCCCGAGCGCTAGAGCCCGAATCTGACAAGTGTCTCGATAAGTTCGTGGACTAGCGCGTATAGCGGTAACGCAGCAAGTGGCGTGAGGAATGCGAGCGACGCCAGCGTCTTGCTGAGCCTCGGTGAGGTAGCGCGCGCCGGTGCGAGAAGCTGGCGAACACGGCCTTCCACATCGTCCAGTGCGACTGACATCGTAAGCGTGTGCCGCACGCAGAAACTCGTATGGAAGAGCCGCGCCACCTTTATCAGCGCCGACGCCAGCTCGAGACGCTTCTGTGGATCATCACCGGTCGCACGTTGGTCGGCTGCGAACTCGGCTTCCATGCGCCAGCGTTCTGTTAGGGCGGCGCCGAGCACCGTCCAGGCGAGTGCATCCGGACAGGCAAGCAGCAACAACAGCTTCAGATTGTCCCGGGTGGCTACATGAGCGGCTTCATGTGCGACCACCTGCCGAAACTCATCGCGACTGCAGGCAGAAATGACGCACTCCGCGGCGACTACCCGCGGACGTAAGCCGCCGATAACCCCGACGATCGGTTTGGGAATGTCCACGACCTGGACAATACACCCGTTCTCGACCACGTAACGCTTGGCCGGGCCACACGTTTGCAAGAGCGAGCGAGCGGCAGCCCATGCACGGCATCCGCGCCAGATTCCATGTCCCAGCGTGAGCAAAGCGAACGCTGCCAGAATCAGCAGCAAAGGACCGACCGCTTCGCGATCGCGATACGGCTCACGACTGAGAAATGCCGGCAAGACAACCGTCACGGCAAACACTAGTGCGCCAGCGACGGGCAGCAGTCGCAGGGCCAGAAGATCAGCTGAGGCCGTCCGCACCCTGCTCAGCCCGGCATGCCAGGCGATAGCCACGAGACCTGCGAGCATCATCGCGGTCAGGCCGAATGTCGCAAGCAATACGATGCCCAATAGGAGCGGGGAACTCACTTGGCATCCGTCCTTAGCCTGAGGCGCTCCGCCTGCAACAAAGCGTCGAGGTCATCGAGCAGCGCCGCGTCCGTTCGGCCAACCGCTCGCACCAGCGTTGAGAGCAGTACCGCACCTTCCTCAGCTCCCAACAAATCGGCAACGTGTGCAGAAATCAGCTCGCTCAGCAGCTCGGCGCGTGTGTAGCGCGGCGCATATGCGAACGCGCGACCGTCTTTGTCACGCAGCAACAGCCCCTTGCGATAGAGGCGATCGAGAGTGGTCATGATCGTGGTATAGGCCAGCTCGGGCAGAGCGCGCCGTATGTGCGCTACGGTTGCCGGCCGCCGCTGCGCCCAGAGAAGCTCGAGCAGCCGTGTCTCCAGCGGCCCCAGCATGGAACCGCCCGTGCGCAGCGGCTCTACAGCACGTTTGGGATGCTGCGGTTTCAGGGCGAGCCTCATGCGCTTGCTTGCGGAAAAAAAGGGACGCATCAAATAAAGGAAGGTGACGTTACGTACTTGCGCAAGCAGTGATTCTGCGCAAATCGACGTCGTTTGGCCACCTCGCTGAGTCCTCGACAGCAGTTCGCTTGCCGGATCCATACCCGTGGTCAGTACGTTTAACTCCTATCGCTGGTAGTAGCCGTTGGGCTCGCGTAAAAGGCCGACGATTCGGAAGTAAGGCAGCGGGGAATTGGTGGGGCGTTACCGCAGTCGTCGGTGGATTCTTTGCGGCCTTCTGGTCACTGCCACTTGCGCAACACGCGCCGCCGAGGACGCCGCGTCCATCACGCCGAGCGATGCATTGTTGAGCGGGATCACGGTCACGGCGACACGCATCCCCGAGCCGATCGATCGGATTCCCGCAACCCTTTCCGTGGTTTCAGGCGAAGAGCTGCGGGCGCGCGACGCGGGGGACATGGCTTCGGCCCTCAGCCTGGTGAGCGGTGTCGAAGCGCCGGCCGGTGGCGACGCCGGTCCCTCGAGCGCCGTGCCCGCGTTCTGGGGATTACGTGAGTTCGATGCATTCCTGCTCGTCATGGACGGGGTCCCGTGGGGCGGCGCCTTCAGCCCGGCGATCACCTCACTGAACCTCAACGACGTTGAGCGCATCGAGGTACTCAAGGGTGCCGCCCCCGTGATGTATGGGGCAACCTCCTTCGTTGGGGTCGTTCATGTTCTCCACTACCCGGCCGGGCAAGCGTCGAATACCGGCGATGTAGCGCTCGGCAATTACGGGTCGGCGCGCGGCTCGGCGGCCTTCGCGTTGCCGGAGTGGGGCGATTATCGCCACTCCTTTGCGGCCGATGGGCAAAGCGTTGGTTTCGCCGACAAACGGCAGAGCATCTCAGACGGACGCCTCCTCTATCGCGGCGCACTCAATCTGGGTGACGGTGAGCTGCGCCTCGATGCGAACGCGGGCATCGTCCGCGATGTGCCACCGAGCCCCGTCCTGCGCGAGGGGGCCGCACTCACCGCGCTTACCCCGATCAATGCCAGTTTCAATCCTGCGAACGCCGCGATCGATGAAAACAAGTATCAGTTGGCTCTCGGATATTCGCTACCGACGCGGTGGGGAACTTGGCACACCCTGGCATCCGTTTCCCGCGCTCAGGTCACTGACATCCGAGCTTTTCTGCACCCGGACCTGAGCGGAGCCGCCGACACGCAAAACCAGGCTCGCTTGATCCTCGATGACTACCTCGACACGCACCTGGCGAGTGATTTTGGCAACTCAACGCTGCTCGTTGGGGCGGACGTGCTTTATGGTTACGGGCGCCAGACCACCCGGAACGGCAACGGCGCTTACACGGTACCGCTCGACAGCTCGGTCGTGCCGCCACCCACGACACAGCTGCCTCCTAACGAGTACGGCTATGTCAGCGACAAGCGGTTGTTCGCGGGGCAATACGCGCAGATCGACTGGAAACCCGATTCGCGCTGGGATCTTATGGCCGGTATACGTCTCAACGAGACCTACGAGAGCAAATCCAGCAGTGATCTCACGTTGCCGCCGTTTACACCGACGGAGGAATACGACGCCCAGGAGGCGAGCCGCAATGTCGTGCGCCCGACCCGGATGGTCGGCGTCAGCTACCGGCTGTGGGGTGAAGGCGGCAATCAAACGGTGCTGTATGCGAATTGGCGCAACGCCTTCAAACCCGCGGCACTCGATTTCGGTCCCGATTACCAGCCGGCCGTGCTGCTGCCCGAGACCGCTAAGATTTATGAACTGGGGCTCAGGGGCGCGGCCGTAGACGGTCGTCTCAGCTATCAGTCCGGACTCTTTCGCCTCAACTTCAATAACCTGGTGGTGCCTACCGATTCGGGCTTCCTGACCAACGCCGCGGCTTCGCAACTGAAGGGTGGCGAGCTCGAAGCGCGCTTACAAATCACGGACGATCTCGTCGTTGCAGCGAACTGCGCATATCATGACGCGCATTTCACGCAGTACCTGTTCTTCGACGATGCGGCCGGTGCATCCGTTGATGTAGCGGGCAAGCAGCTACCCCTTTCTCCCCACCATCTGGCGTCGGCCGGGATCCTGTACACGCCTGGACTGGGATTCAATTCCACTCTGGTGGCGTCCCACGTGGGCCGACGTTTCCTTGATGAGGAGAACGCGGCGCCAGTCGGCGGCTACACGAAACTGGACGCGACGCTGGGTTATGCGGTCGGTAATTACCAGCTGTCGCTCGAGGGTACGAACCTGACTGATCAGCGGCCCCCGGTCAGCGCCAGTGAGTTCGGCAGCGAATCGTTTTATCTGCTGAATGCGCGGACCTGGTGGGTGCGTTTGTCCTATCGTCGGCACCCCTGATCAAATCTCTCGCGCGCAGTCTGACCGGCCGAAAGGAGCGGTTCGGACTCGCAATGTTGAGATCCGCGCAATTCGCGATAACGCTGGCTGAGCTGGGATCAGCCGCAGAGGCGGCAATGAAGCTCCGGGCAAGTGCGGCGCAGCCGAAAACCGCTGGGGAAGTCAGGCAGTTAGTAGCGGTCGAGCTTGCCTGCGTCGATTGCCAGGACGGCGCGCGTCAATACATTCACTCCGTTTGCGATGTCTGCAGGAGCGGTGTATTCACGCGGCGAATGGCTGATGCCCCCCGCGCTTGGCACGAAAATCATTCCGATGGGCGCGATGTGGGCCATGTCTTGGGCGTCATGTCCGGCGCCGCTCGGCATGGCCAGGGTCGTCAGTCCGAGCGCGTGCGCCTCGGTGTCAATGATGCGCTGGATGCGCGCGTCGGTCAGTGCGGGAGCAGCGGTCGCTTCAAGATCCCGGAATTCAATGCTGGTGCCACGAGCCCGGGCGATCTCCAGAGCGCGCTCGCGTACTCGCTCGAATACCGCCTCGATCCGAGCTGCATCGAGATCCCGCACTTCGACGCTGAATACGACCCTGCCCGGAATGACGTTCGGGGCTCCCGGCTCCGCGCGGATTCGACCGACGGTTGCAACCTGGCGGCCTGGCATCGCTGTCGCTGCAGTATTCACTGCCAACACCAGCTCGGACGCCGTGACTAGTGCATCGTGGCGCTGATCCATCGGAGTAGTGCCCGCATGGTTCGCAGTGCCGGTGACGATGGCCTCCCACCAGTGGATGCCGACGATTCCCTGCACCACGCCGATGGCGGTGTGGGTGCGCTCGAGCGTGCCGCCCTGCTCGATGTGCAGCTCCAAATAGGCAGCGAGATCAGCCGGGTTGCGTTGAGCATGGCCGACAGCACTCGGATCACCTCCAAGGACGCGGAGGCCATCGCGCACGCTGCGGCCGCTGCTGTTCACCAGGTCCAGCGTTGCAGGGGACAGCTCGCCTGCCATGGCCCGGCTGCCCACGAGCCCACCTTCTTCGTCCGTAAAGTCCACGACCTCAAGCGCATGGTGCAGTGTGACGCGCTGATCGTGTAGCCGCTGCGCAACCTCGATGCCGCCCATAACGCCAACATCACCATCGTAGTTGCCGCCATGTGGCACCGAGTCTGTGTGCGAACCCACGACGATCGCGGGTAGCTTGCGGTCGGTGCCCTCGCGGCGGCCAATGAGGTTGCCTGCCGCATCGATGCGCACTTCAAGTCCCGCAGCCTCCATCAGGCGCTTGACGCACGCGCGGCCGGCTACATCCGCATCGCTGAATGCGACTCGACTCACCCCACCACCCTCGGGATCTGCGCCGAAGTGTGCGAGCTCGGCCAGATGTTGCTGCACCCGCGCCGAGTCTGCGACGGGCACGTTCGGCTCCGCTGCCGGGAAGGTGGTCTCGGCCGCCATAAACAGGACACACCCGAGAATGGTCGGCAGTGTCGCCGCGACATGCACGTTCGCCTTCATGTGCGTTTCCGCCCGGTTCGCCAAAACCACTGCAGTAACACTACCACCCGGATGGCGGACGATAAGCAAATGTCGAAGTCCGAAAGGGCGTAGTCTAGACCGGCCGTGTCCGGACCCAAAGCGCCAATTCGCGTCGTCCTAAAGACCCTGGAATCCGAGTGGTATTCGGGCTATGACAGCACGCGAGGATAGGGGGGATGATCCAATGTCGCTCACAGAAACTGAACACCTAACTCGGATGATTGCCGGCGCGGCGCTGAGCCGCGCCATCTGCACGATCGGGGAGCTCGGGGTCTCCGATCACATTCAGATCGGGACTCCGCAACCGGTCACAACACTCGCTCGACTCACGGGAACGCATGAACGGTCTCTATACCGCCTGCTGCGGTTCACAGCCAGCCATGGGATCTTTCGCGAGACGGACGATCGCGAATTCGACCATACACCGCTGTCAGCGGCCTTGAGGAGCGATGCAGATGCGACGTTCCGTCCTGCCGCGCAGATGTGTCATCGAATCTGGGCGGCGTGGGATGGACTCGATCATTCCGTCAGGACTGGAGAATCCGGTTGTCTCAAGGTGTACGGCGAGCCGCTGTTCGACTACGTTGGCCGGCACCCCGATCTCGCCCCTCTCTTTGATGCTGGAATGACTGCGTTCCATGGGCACGAGACGGATGCGATGCTGGATGCCTATGACTTCGGCGATATAGGAACATTGGCTGACATCGGCGGCGGCAATGGCTCGCTGTTGTCGGCAGTCCTGCGACGCTACCCGCAGATGCGTGGCATCCTCTTTGACCTCGGTCATGTGGTCGACCGTGCGCGCTCGACGATGCAGACACTCGAACTCGACCAGCGATGCGCAGTGATCGAGGGTAATTTCTTTGAATCGATCCCGAGAGGGGCCGATGCCTACCTCATGCGGCACATCATCCACGACTGGACGGACGAACAATCTGTGCAGATTCTGGCTAACTGTCGCGAGGTGACTCCCGCGACGGGCAGACTGCTGCTCGTCGAGTTCGACGTGCCCGCCGGGAACCAGCCATCACTCGGGAAGGATGCGGATATGATGATGCTCACGTTTCCGGGCGGCATGGAACGCACCGTAGAGGAGTATCGGACGTTGTTCGAGCGATCGGGTTTTCGGCTGGGCAAGGTGACGCGGACGAAGTCGGCGGTAAACGTGATCGAGGCGCGACCTGCCTGACGCACAGGGGATGGCGCACTTTTTCCGAAGAGTTCGTTAGAATTCTGGTCAGGGCAGCACCCGTTCGCCATCCATTCTCACCTGCACGGGTCCCCTGATCCGACGCCCGTCCGCGTCGAAGAAGTTTGCGGTCGCCGTACCGCCGAATGTGTTGCCGCTGACCTTGAGCGCGAAGGAGATCTCGCCACGAGCAGCGAACCGGCGGCTGGTTCGGTCTGCCGTAATCTCCACCAGCTTTCCTCTGTACGCGTCGCCAGCAGTCCGCCAGGCGCCCATGAGGTTGCTGTCACTGCTATTGGGATCACCCGCCTCAGGGTTGGATTGTTCGACGGTGCCGTCGGAGTGGAACACGAACATGTGTTGGGGGAATGGTGCATCCGGAATGTTCACGACCCAGGCCCCCACAACGTCCGCCGCATCGTGCGACTTCCGGCAACCGGCCAGGCACAGTACGACTATGCCAATCGCTGCGAGCATCTTTTGCATGGTTGTAACTCCTCTGGCGTTCACACCGTTCCGGTTGCGGGACTGCAGGTCTATTACAATGGGCAACACCAAACCGAACCGTCCCCGGCGGGGAGGGTACATGCTATGAACAAATCTGATCTGTTTCTGGTTGCTATCGTCTACTGTGCGCTGCTCGGGATGTGCCGGTATGCCGTGTCTGCTCAGACGCCCGCTAACGTCCTGCTGGCGGCCTCCAAGGGAGAGCACACGCTCGCGATCGTGGATCCGGCATCCGACAGGGTGCTCGCCAAGATGCCCCTTGGCCCTGACCCGCACGAGGTCATCGCGAGCGAGGACGGCAGAACTGCCTACGTCTCCAACATGGGAGACTCGAGCCTGCATCGAATCGATGTGCTCGACCTCGTTGCCCAGCGGGCCCTCGATCCGATCGACACCGGGCCCTTGACGGGCGTGCATGGCCTTGCCGTCTCGAGCGGCAAGCTGTGGTTTACCGCGCAGGGAGCCATGGCGGTCGCACGGCTCGATCTCGCCTCGCGGCAAGTCGATTGGATCATGGGCACGGGTCAGGACTGGACGCATATGCTGGTGCTCACGTCCGATCTGCGCCACCTGTATGCGACCAATGTGAGGTCCGGATCGGTCAGCATCCTGGAGCTGGACCCCGCGTCACTACCTCCGCCACCTCCCGCCGCGCCGCAGGCGAGTACCCCGCCACCGGCCCGCAGCTCGTCGCTGGTGTGGGGCCATACGCTCGTTCCAACGGAGAGAGGTACGGAAGGGGTAGATCTGTCTCCCGATGGGAAGGAGCTATGGATGGCATCTTCGGCATCGGGACGGATCTATGTCATCGATACCACTGCCAGGAAGGTTGCGCAGGTGCTGGATGCGAACATTGTGGGCGCCAATCGAGTGAAATTTACCCACGACGGTCTACGCGTTCTCATCTCGAGTCTGCGCACCGGCCATGTGCTGATCTACGATGCCAAGGCTCGCATGGAGGTCAAGCGGCTGCGGCTCGGCACTGGCTGCGCGGGGGTGCTCGTGGCACCCGATGACGCTCGTGCCTACGTGGCATGTACCTCCGACAACTATGTGGACGTTCTCGACATGAGAAAGCTTGCATCCGTGGACCACATCGATGTCGGTCCTCACCCGGACGGCCTTGCCTGGGCCTCTTTGCACTAGCGACTGGCGCTGTTCGGCGGGCACGGCTTACATGACTGCGGCAAGCGCCAGCAAAACGCCGGCCCAAATTGCCACACCGTCGGCATGATCTTCGCTCCGCTGCAACCCGGGCGGTACTTACAATGTAGTACGGCGTGCGGGCGCGCGGTGCGCCCACACCCGGATGCTTGCGCTTACCTTGATATCGCGGTGTTGTGGTCGGCGACACATTGCCACTTGCCGCTCGGCATCTTCACCCAAGTGTCTGTCCAGCGCTCGACCTCGTCGAACGCCTTACCTGCCGCAGTGCCCTTGCCTCTGTACACCCCAGTTGCAATGGCAGTGCTGCCGTATACCGTGACGTGCACGTCCTCGTAGTCCACGCTGGAATACTTGCGCTGCTTCTGCTCCGCCAGAGCCTGCTCTTTGGTGAGGAGTTTACCGTCGGGGCCTGTGCTCACGAACGTGTCCGCCAGTAGTGGCGCGACCAGGTTCGGATTGTTGGTCTTCTGGGACTGCAGCCACTGGTTCTCCAGCGCGGCTACGGCTTTTTCGGTTGCAGCGTCGCTCTTGGCGGCCTGTGTCCAGGCGGCGTTCGTTGCCAGCAGCGCGGTGAGTAGCATCCACATGCCTATCTTCTTCATGGCAGTCCCCTTGTTGTGGTTGTCGAGGTCATCGAGCGGGCGGTTGCCCGATCGGGCCGGATTATCCCTTACCAAGCTTAGCCAATCCACTAAGCTGGGACGTCCCGCGGTCGTGACCGCGAGCTTGCACAGCCTCAACGTAGGCAATCTCGCGAGCTGCTCAGGGCATCAACTCAGGTCGGATGCCAATTCGGGCATTCTGGCACGGCGAGACCGTGAGGCCAGTGCATACGCCGGAATACACAGAGACAGAAAGAGCAGGGCCATAACCCCCGAGCGCCAGTCCTCGACGATGGCCGCAATGAGAAACCCCACTGATCCCACCAGAACCACCAACGTGGTGACGGGATAGCCGAAAGCCCTGTAAGGCCTCGGCACGTCCGGCGCCCGGCGCCGCAACACGAAAACCGCCAGGAACCCTGCAATGTAGTAAAGCAGGATCAGAACGGCGAACAGCGCGATGAGTTGGTTGAAGGTGCCCGTGAGTATCATCGCGGCACTGGTCACTGTAGTTGCTAGAAGGGCTACATACGGCGTGCCACCGCGACTCACGGCAGCAGCTTTCGGCGAAATCCAACCCTCCCGCGCCATCGAGAACAGTACCCGCGGTCCCATGAGTGCGTTGCCGTTGATAAGACCTAGCACAATCAGAATCGAGAGTGCCGTCATCAGGGAGGCACTCCCGTGCGGAAGCACGACTTGTGCGGCGGCTGCAACGGGTAACTTCGACGCAGCGAGCGTTGAGACGGACAGGACCCGAAGCAGCGCGATGTTGAGAGCGACGTACAAGACAGCCACGAGAAGAGCGCCACCAATGATGGCGCGCGGCAGCGTGCGCTGCGCCTCGACACATTCTTCCGCCGTGTAGATCGGCGCGTACCATCCATCGTAGGCCGTGAGCAGCGCGCGAATAGCGGGCACAAGCGCCAAGAGCGATCCTGCGGAAAGCAACGGCTTCACAGCTGCTTCACCGGCGTCGGTCGGATGCATCGACGGTGCAACAAAAAGTAGGCATGCGACGATGAGAATGAGCATCAGGATCCCGATAGTCGCGCTAGCTAATGACGTGATTGTGCTGCCAATTCTGACTCCGTAAGAATGCATGACCGTAAAGACACCGAGGACCGCGAGAGCAGCACCGGTTTCGTAGCGTGTAACGGCAGGCCACAGGGTACTCACAAACTCGATACCCGACACCGCTGCATAGGCGAGCGTCGCGGCAGTCGCGAGCCAATCGATCCACCCGACTACGAAGCCCGCACGGTCGCCGAATGCCCGTCGCGCGTAAACTCTGAAGCCGCCGGCTTCCGGGTACATGGCGGCAAGCTCCGATACCGACACTGCGCCCATGAGCGCATACAGCGCGCCGATGCACCAGCAGACGATGATCACAGCGGGGGTGCCGCCGGCCGCAGCTACCATTCCCGGTAGCCGCAGAATGCCAATCCCTACCATCGTTCCGAAGGCGAACGCAAGGCCGAATCCCAGCCCGAGAATTCTGTGAAGTGGACGCGTGGTGATCACGAGTGTCGGTTACTGATAGCACCCCCCCATGCTCGCGCATGGAGGTGGTCCGTCGTCACTGAGCTATTTCAGAATCAATTGACGGAACAGTCAGGATCACATCCGCCTCCTGCGGATTTTGCGGTAGTGCCTGATAGATCGCATATTCGGTAATAATCCCGCGTTTCTTGTATTCGTCCATGAGTCGCTTGTATGTAGAGTCGAGATAGTGGATGTACTCATCGAACATCCCCGGTTCGGTGCGCACGAAAGACACCACGACGACCGGGCCCTGTGTGTAGGCATGGTCTTCCTCGGCGCATAGTCCTGTTGCTGGGATCGTCAAGAATGCTGCGAGAAGCAGCAAAACGGCCTTCTTCATGTTGTGAGACCTCCGAAAGCTGACGTTCTAAAGAAAGGCTGTTCGTCTGCGCCGCAGACTATATCCGTAGTGCACGGGCGACGCTCGGGAAACGGTAAGGCCCGACGAACTGATTTTCGATGCTGTCGTTTCACTTTGATCGTCACGACGCATCTGGTGCCCTCCTGCGTGACGCGGAGAACTGCGCGGTATTCCTCGATCACAGACCGACTACCCGGAGCTGGGAGCCCGCTCCGCGCGTGTCCGCTGCAGTCCCGGCAGTTCATAGTGCTCGGTAATCGCCCAAATGTCGTGCAGGGCTTGCCAGGAGCATCCTCCGCACAGCGCCCTTGGTCCGCAAAGGTTAGCGGATACGGACCTGCTGCATGTTAGGGTAGACCGTAGTGAAACTCTCTTCAGCGGAGGTGCCGGTGAAAATCAACTCCACGTGGTCGAGGTTTGGTTTGCTGGCCTGGCTCCTCGGCAGTGTCGGCAGTGGCACGATGGCCGCGGGGTTCAAGGCGGTTCCAGAGCTTGGGTACCGTGTCAGCCCTGATTTCTTTCACGGCGCAGAGCGTCTCTCTCTGGGCGAAGCTTCCGGCATCGCGCTGAATTCGAAGGGCCATGTGTTTCTGTTCCAGCGCGCGCATCCAATGCTCACCGAGTACGATGCCACGGGCAACTTTGTGCGCAGTATTGGCGATGGGCTTTATACGCACCCGCACGGATTACGGATCGACCGCGACGACAATGTTTGGACGACAGACGATGGCAGTCACCTGGTCTTGAAGCTGAGCGCGACCGGACAGGTGCTGTTGGTGCTCGGACGCAAGGACGTCGCGGCGGAAGCAGATTGGCTTTTCAACCAGCCTACCGATGTAGCGTTCGGTAAAAACGGCGAGATCTATATCTCGGACGGTTACGGCAATTCGCGCGTGATGAAGTTCGACCGCAGCGGTAAATTCCTTAAGTCATGGGGTCACTATGGGACTGGCCCTGGGGAGTTCAATTTGCCCCACAGCGTGGTCGTTGACCAAAGTGGCAACGTATACGTGGGTGACCGCGAGAATAAGCGGATTCAGATCTTCGATGCCGATGGAAACTATCTCAGGGAATGGACCGACATCGGCTATCCGTATGGCCTCTTCATCACACCTGATCAGCATATTTGGATGGTCGACGGTGGTTACGACCGGATCTTGGAGCTCGATCAAAATGGCAGGATCCTCGGCGCCATCGGCGAACCTGGCCACGCGCCTGGTCAGTTTGCATGGGGACATTTTCTGGCCGTGGGGCCGGATCGAACCCTTTATGTTGCAGATGTGTTGAACTGGCGATTCCAGGTTTTCAAGCCGACTGCGCCGACCGGCAAGGTGTCTTCGTACGTCCCAACAAAGCGCTTGTTCTGGGATCGGGAGGCGAGTAGCGGGTGGTCAGCGCACACATCCGTTCCGAAGAAGTAACTCGGTTGCGACGGGTTTCTGTAACTGAATGACCGAATAACACGACCCATAGGCTTGCGTAGCTAAGGCGCCGCGGTGAGTGTGCGCGTGGCTACCGTGCGTAACGACCCGTTTTAGCTCTGTTTGCCGCTGGGGTAGGGGTCCTGCAGCGCGATGGAGCCCGTCTCCAACAGCGACTTCAGGTTGGAGATGATCTTCGGCCAGCCGCCGGAGACAGCCGCGATGAACTTGGAGGAGTCGTGCTCCATCGTGTGGCTGATGGAAAGTTTCACCGCCGTTCCGCAGGGTTCCAGTTCCATCGTGCATCGCGAGTCGCCTTCGGCCTTGAGCTCCGGTTTGCTCTGATGCTGCCAGCGGATCACGAGGCGTCGTGGCGGCTCGGCCTCGACGATCTCCCCGGCATCGCTGATCTGACCGTCGGATTGGACCATCTTCCATGACGAGCCTGCGCGCCACTGGCTTTCGCAGTACGTACCGAACCAGTACTGCTGCATGAACTCCCCGTCTGTGAGGGCTGACCACAGCTTCTCTGGTGTGGTGCGGATATACGTTACATAGACAAAGGTCGATCTAGCCATGCGTTTTCTCCAGGCGTTGTTTCAGTTCGGACAGCGCCTTAAGGCGCGGTTTTTCGAACTTGGCAATCCAGCGCTCGTAGATCTCCTGTAGTGGTACCGGATTGAGGAAGTGCAGCTTTTCGCGCCCGCGGCGCACGGTGGCGACCAGGTTCGCCGCCTCGAGCAGACGCATGTGCTGCGTCGCGCCCTGGCGCGTCATGTCAAGGTGTTTGCACAGCTCGTTCAGGGTGCGGCCGTCGTGCGCATGCAGCAGATCCAGCAGCTTCCGCCGGCTGGGATCGGCCAGCGCTTTGAACAGCAGGTCGGTGTCGTGACGCTCCGTCATGGGAATAAGCAAGTGAATACTTGCCTAATGATAGGCAGGTATTCACTTGCGTGTCAAGAAATTGGCAACTGTCCTCCGGGCCGGGGCAAGGCCGGCACGACTGCTAGAGCGCTGAGGAGTTGATCCCTACATCCGCATCGCGCCACGCGCGAGCGAAGCGCAGTTCTACCCGCTGCGCTTCGGCGCTCTCGCCCCGCGATCGTAGCGCCTGGCTTAACCCCCTCAGTGCCCACCCGTTTTCCGGATTGCGCGCGAGATCTTCACGAAACACGCGCTCGGCCTCTGCGGGCTGATGGCGCGCTAGAAGCTCAGCTCCAAGGAGGTGACGCACCGGGAAGAACCAATCGGCGGGTTCGTCGTAATTGAGCGCATCTTCTTGGGCCACCGCCTGAGTGAGCAGCTTGACCGCCTCATCATGCCGGCCTTCGCTGGCACTAATACGCGCCTCACCGACCGTGGCGGCCACACCGAGAACGTCCTTCGCGAGGTTGAGTCCTGCACCCCAATCCGGGGCTACAGTGGCGACGATCTGGCGTAGCAACGCGAGGTGCTCTTTTGCTTTTGCGATCTCGCCCTTGGCTGCGAGCGCGAGCGTGCGGCCAAACAGATAGCCGCCTCTCAGTGCCAACAGTTTCTCATTCGGGGCCGGTTCGGCCAGCATTTCATCCCACAGACCAAATCGCACGTAGGCCAGGTAGCGCTGTGCCCCGTACCAGTCCGTGCCAGGCATCATGAGCATCATATTTTGGGGAAACGCCTCGCCCAGTTTCTGAGTCGCGAGCAGCGTTTCTGCCTTGCGACCTTCCATGGCGGTCGCATAGGCGAGAAAGGAGTAGTTGTGCGCAACGTACATGGGGTAATAGTCGAGCGGCTGCGTCTTGGACAGATACGCTGCATCCGCAGCCGCCGCGTCCGTGTTTGCCTGAGCCGCTTCTTTATAGCGGCCCACGCGCTGCAGAACGTGCGCGGGCATGTGCACGAGATGCCCCGCGGCCGGCATCATGGGTCCCAGACGTGCCGCGGCGCTCAAGGCCTGCTCGGGATGAGGTGAGGATTCGAGCGCGTGGATGTAATAGTGATTCGCGCCTGGGTGCGTAGGATCTCGCTTGAGCACCTGCTCGAGCGTAGTCAGGATCTCATCGGTGCCCGCAGCCGGCTTACCGGTACGATCCCACAGCTTCCAGGCATTGGCAGTCATCAGCGATTCGGCGAACAGCGTTTGAACATCGAGATCGTCGGGATACGTATGCGCGACGGTGCGCATGGCGTTCGCGTAATTGGTCAGCACTGGCTGCTCATTGGAAGGGTCGAGCGCCGTTGGTCCCCGATAGCGCTTATCGAGAGTACTGATCAGGGCCTTCTCCACCGGAGTTGCATGCGCATCGAGCTGTTGTGCTCTGTTGAGAGCGTTCCAGGCGACATTCGCGCGGGACTCGGCCATGACCGGCAGGTTGTAGTTGGGACCGACGGTCAACGCAACACCCCACAAGCAGATGGCGCATCCGGGGTCGAGTTCGGCTGCCCGTGCGAACGAACGCGTCGACTCGTCGTGATTGAAGGCCCACAAGAATCTCATTCCCTGATCGAAGTAGCGCTGCGCCTCCGGCGATTTGGTCGTGATAGGACGGTGAAACCCCCCGAGTCCCTCGAACAGCTGTGCTCCCTTCGCCCAGTCTGCGAGTGTCGCAGGTCCGGAGGACATGCCCTGCGCCTGCGTCGTCGGTTCGGGCATCTCTGCTTTGGGAGCAGGGTTGGGAGATACGGTGGCTGTGGACGGCGGGCGTCCGCATCCAAGCAACAGACCGAAGCCCAAGAGCACGAATCCGGTGTTCGCGGTGCGCATGACGATTCCCCACTCATTCGTCGCCTCTCAACTCAACTATACCGGCATCGTGCCGATCCGAGCGAACGCGCCACGGCGCTCAACCCTGAAGGGTCGCCCTAGTCGCGCAATGCCGCCCGAAACTTCCCGGCGGTGGCGACGTCCCCGACCTGGTCTGCGGCACGAATGCCGGCCAGCATCGCCCCGCGCCGGCCCGGGGCGCTGGCGAGCGACGCCTTGAGTTCGCGCAACGCATCACCTGGTCGCTGCAAATCGAGCAGTAATTCCCCAAATTGTTCGCGCGCCGGAATGATCGGTCCCGGTGTCACCGGGAGCTTTTCGAGGCCGTCCTCGGTGTCCGCTGCCTCTTGTAACAGCCGCACGGCCTCGGCGGTCCGGCCACTTGCGGCGGCATGCCAGCCGCGGGCCTCCTTGCCCAGGATCTCGATTTGGGTCGACCCATACAGATCGCCGCTCGCACGGGATTGATTCTGACATTGTTCGATACGCTGCAAATCGGAGTCGGCAGCGCCAGGATGCCCAGAGCGGGCGCGCGCGACGGCTCGCGCCCAGTAGACGATCGCGACGATATGAGGGGCGGCCTGGGCTATCGGCTCGAGCGATTCGGCTTCGCCCCAGCGCTGTCGCTCCATTGTGAGTCGCACGGGGATTGCAGTCGCGGCGTAGCCGACCTTGAAGTCGTTGCTCAGGAGCGAACCCATGGAGCGCAGGTCCTCGGAAACTCGAGCCGCTTCGTCATCGCGACCACGCTGCAGATAAGCGTAGGTCAGGTAGTCCATGGCGTGAAGTTCCTCACCCCGATCGCCTTGAGAGTGTGCCGCGAGACGAGCGGCCTGATTCGACGCAATCGACTCGTCCCACAACCCAAGACGGGTGAAGATGTGCGAGGGCATGTGCAGTGCGTGCGGCGCAGAGGGCGCAATCCTTGAGTAGGCTCGAGCGGCTGCGAGCCCGCGCGGCGCCAACTCAGCGCTGTCGTATGCATGGATAAGGTAGTGCGCTGCCCCAGGGTGCTCGGGGTAGGCATGGAATATCGGCTCGAGGATCGCCGCCGCGTGTTTTTGGTTGCTGTGACTGCGGTCTGTCGGCAGTGCTGTCCCGATGAGTGCCAGGGCATAGAACACCTGCGCCTCCGTGTCTCTTGGGTTGTGTGTTGCGACGGCCGCCATGGCCTGCTCGTAGGCGTGCGCACGAGTCGCATGAGTGGTGTGTTCATCGCCCTCGAAATACGCCGCGGCTGCGGCGATAAACTGCTGTTCGCGCTCTGACCGAGCTCCCAGGCGTTGCGCCTGCTCAACTTCATCTCGCCCCGTCTGCAGTGCCGAAGCTGCAGGCGGGCTCCAGAGCTGATGATAGTGGCTCATGGCGATGCCCCAGTGGGCCATGGCGCAGCTCGGGTCGCGTTGTGCAACCGCGGCAAATTCCTGAGCCGCTACCTCGTAGGCAAAGGAGTGCAGCAGGGCAACCGCCCTCTCGAAGTCAGGTTGCGTCTCTGCAAGACAGGACGTCACGAAATGCACTTCCCCCAACTTGTCCGGCGCAGGGTGGCTGTGCGTAGTTTCCATCGGGTCCGCGGTCGCCACGGCCACGATAAAGAAGGCCCAGATGACCCAGAGTGCTTTCATGATGACCCCGCACTTTTGGAGGTTGCGTTCAAGCTAGCATAACTCTCGGACACGCCTGCGATAGCCGGATGGGCTGGCAAGACGGCCGGAGATTTGCCGCTTCCGGACTGAGTCATACTCACCATTGCCCTGGGTTGAACTGTCTTGAGAGCGAGATCATAAGAGCGAGATCATGAGAGCGACTCGATGCGGCGCCTCGCACTGAGAATCGGCCTTGCGCTGACAATCTTCGCGATCGTAGTCGGTGTGTCAGCCGGCGGTCTGCTCTACATAATGCACAGACGTTTCAATGCGGCACCGCCAAATCCGCTCTTTGCAAGACCAGCGAATGAGCTGGAAGCGCAACGCCAGGACATCAGCTATTTCCGTAGTCTGATCAGCCTCGATCGTTCCTACAGCGCGGGCGCACGAATGCAAGCCGAGCGGCGTCTCACCACCCTTGCAAGCCGGGCCACGCCTCTGGATCGGCCGCATTTTCGTGTGGCGCTGATGCAGATTCTGGCGCTGGCCGACAATGGCCATACTCACCTCGAGACGGGTGCCGACGCGAGTTCCCGCAAGCTACCGCTGCGCGTAGCTCTATTCTCCGATGGTTTGTACGTCATGCGCGCAACGGACGCGGCCTCTGCGCTGCTCGGCGGTCGCATCGTAGCCATTGACGGCAAGCCAATCGCTGTGGTGATGGCGCGGCTGGCGCAGCTGCGCGGTGGCACGGCAGCGTGGCGCAGACTTCATGCGGTATCTTACCTCGTCGATCAGGACATTCTGTTCGGTACCGATATTGCAACCGCTATGAATCAATCGGCATGGACGGTCGCGGCCACGGAGGGTGGCGAGACCTCCGTCGTGCTGGTTGCCGGTCCGCCCCGTGACGATGAAATGTTTGCCTTCGAGAATCGCTGGGTTTCCAGCGAGCCCGCAGAGGGTTCCGGCGAGCCGGTGAGCGATTCCAGCACTCACTGGCTCGCAGAGAAGCCGGACCAGCCGCTGCCTGTGACGCTGAGGGAGTTCGACACGGGGTTCAGGCGCATTCGCGTTGCGGGTTCGTGCGCGATGCTCATTCAGCTCAAATCGAACAGCGATGTGGGTACACAGCACATCAAGGACTTTGTCGCGGCAACAGAAACGGACATGCGTTCCGCTGAGCCCTGCGCCGCCATTCTGGATCTGCGCTACGACGACGGTGGCGACTACACGAACACCGTGGGGTTTGCGAAGGAGCTGCCGAACCTGGTCGCGCCGCCGGGTCACATATATCTGCTGACGGGGCCCGCGACCTTTTCCGCTGGTATCACGACTGCAGCGTTCGTCAAACAAGCTGGTGGCCAGCGCGTCACGATACTGGGCGAGCCGGTGGGCGACAGGCTCAGTTTCTTTTCCGAGGGCAACCGCGGTTGCTTGCCGAATTATCATCTGTGCGTCCATTACACGCGAGGCAAGCATGACTACGCCCACGCATGCACCGACTGGGACAGCTGCTTTTGGCTCAACAGATTCTATCCGGTGCGTGTAAGCACACTCGATCCGGACGAGACGATCACTATGAGCGTGGCCGAATGGCGGCAGGGGCACGATCCGGTATTTGAGCGCGCGCTCGCGCTTTCCCGGCGACACTAATGACGTGCCGCAATATCTGGGGCCGCGGGCTGCCCAATGGCGCGGGCTGCCCAATGGCAAGCGCGTTCAATTTCGGCATAGACTACCCAGGATGGCGGTAACGCTCCGTACTCTGGCTCTAATCACGCCGCTGCTGGGGCTCACCCTGCAGGGATGGGCGGCCTGCCCGATGCACACGGTCGCGACGCGTTCGAGCACAGTTCTTGTCCATCTGCACTGCTCAACCCATGTGCGCTCATCCGCGCCGCCTCAAACGCCTCAGCAACCCCCTGAGACCCAGACACCTCGTGCGGGCTGCTGCGAGCTTTCGGGCTGTGCCAGCTTGATGTTGTTGCCTGCCATCCAGGCGCCGCTGACTGTCGGCGTGGTGAGATTTCCGCTGCTCAGCTCGCGCGCCGACAGATCTGCTCCCTGCCTCTTCATCAGCCGCCTCGAACGCCCTCCCAGACCGATCGCGCTCTGACACCCCGTCGACCGGCGGGGAGTTTCCCGTGCCTGCACGGGTCCGGAGCGCCGCGCGTTCCGCGTTCAGATCGAGGTGCTGATTGGTGATGAATGTCATCTGGCGAGCCGCATGCCCGGCCCAGCTGTTAACCCTACTGGGGCTGCTGGTCGTCGGCGACATCTTCGTCGCCACGTCCGCGGTAGCGCAGGAATCCTCCACGTCCGCGTCTGAGGACAGCGCCGAGCATACCCATCACATGACCATGAGCGCTGCACTCGGCTCGTACCCCATGACCCGCGAGGTCTCCGGAACCGCCTGGCAGCCGGACAGCTCGGTGCATGCAGGCGTGCACCTCGCAGCCGGTGAGTGGATGGTGATGAGTCACGCCTTGTTCGACGCCGTTTATGACCATCAGGACGGTCCGCGCGGCGGATCCAAAACTTTTGTAGCTGGCATGCTGATGAGCGCCGCCACGCGAGTGCTGCCGACGGATGACGTGGTCCGGCTGCGAGCCATGCTGAGCCCGGACCCGTTGATGGGTGCCTCGGGATATCCCTTGCTGCTGGCTACGGGCGAGACCGCAAATGGCAGGGATCCGCTGATCGACCGTCAACATCCGCACAATCTTGTAATGGAGTTATCCGGCAGTGTGAGTCACCCGCTCGGCCGCGATGACAGCGTGTACCTGTACGCCGGTCTACCCGGTGAGCCTGTCTTCGGGCCCCCGCCGTTCATGCACCGGCTCTCGATTCTCGACAGCCCCGAGGCGCCGATCACGCACCACTGGCTCGACTCGACTCATATTACCAACGGGGTCGTGACGATCGGCCTGATACACGATGTCTTCAAGCTCGAAGCCTCACGCTTCCACGGCCGTGAGCCCGATCAGCATCGATACAACATCGAGCCGGGCGCTTTGGACTCGACCGCGGCCCGCTTTTCCTGGAATCCGGCATCCACCCTGGCCTTGCAAATCTCGTGGGCCCGGCAGATCAGCCCGGAGCAGCTGACGCCGCACCAGGATGAGACGCGCACCTCGGCAAGCGCCATCTACACCGTCCCCCTGGTGAGCGATCGTTATTGGTCCACGACCGCGGCATACGGCTATCGCTACAGCAGCGGTGGTCCACCGCTTCGCGCCTACCTGCTCGAGAGCGCCGTGAAGCCGGGCGAACTCTGGACGCTTTTTGGCCGCCTCGAGCACGAAACGAACAACGAGCTCACCGGCTTCGAGGCTCAGGACGCATCCGTCTACGCCGTCGGCAAGGCTTCGCTGGGCGCAATCCGCGACCTGCGCCTCTCAAGTCACGTCAAGCTCGGTCTGGGAGCCCTGTATGCGTTCAACTTCCTGCCCGCGTCGCTGACATCGCGATACGGTCGTGACCCCGCTGGAATGATGCTATTTGCCCGCCTGAAGATAGAGTGAGCGGGTGCAGTGCGCTGCCCATCCGATTGCCCTGCGATCGCAAGCAAGCCAGGCGTATGATCTGTCGCTCAAGAAGAATGCGGCACCGCGAGGCGGTGCGCCGTACCGCAGGAGTGGGAGGTCGCGATGGCAGCCATTCTGTCGCTCCACCGAATGCGTGGATCTGTTGCCGGACACGCTCGCTGGGTGCGGATCTCGCACTGGATCCTCGCGGCGAGCGTGCTGACGCTTGCATTCTCCGGCTTCGAGATCCTCATGGTGCATCCGCGACTGTATTGGGGGAAAGCCGGGAACGACCTCACGCCTGCGATTCTCGAGCTGCCGATCAGCCGCAACTACCAGCACGGCGGCTGGACACCTCCCTCAAGCTTCTACCCGGGAGCCAAGCCGGTGGTAAGCGCCGCACGCACCTACGACATCTTCAATCAGAACAGCTGGGGACGCAGTCTGCATTTCCTTGCAGCCTGGTTCCTGGTCATCGGAACCCTCGGTTACTTGCTGTTGGGTCTCGCGAGCGGGCATCTATGGAAGCACCTCCTGCCGCGCGTTCGGGAGCTTGCGCCGCGCCATCTGGGTCAGGACATCGTCGCGCATCTGCGCTGGCCGATGCCGGCCGCAGCCGGCGGCCCACCGTACGGAGTGCTGCAGAAGCTCGCCTACGCCGCAGTCGTATTCGTCGCGTTGCCGCTCATGGTGCTGACGGGACTTGCGATGTCACCGGCCGTGACTGCTGCCTGTCCGACATTGCTCGATCTGTTCGCTGGCTCGCAGTCTGCCCGTACGATTCACTTCTTTGTGTTCGGCGCTCTCGTGCTGTTCCTCGTCGTGCACCTCGTGATGGTCGCGCTCACCGGCTTCAGGCGGCAGTTGCGTGCGATTACACTCGGAGACTCACCGTGAACACAGACAAGCTGCTCATCAGTCGTCGCAAGCTGGTTACTGGGCTTGCATCCGCGGGGGGCCTGTTACTGACCGGATGCTCGTCCAAAGAGCTGCCGCCGACCTACGGCAACGTGTTGAGAATGGGCGACCTGCTGACATACCGGGCGTTTCGGCTGCTGCTGCCTGCAGATTCCCTGGTTCGCGAGTACAGTCGCACGGATATCACCTCGAGTCCTGCGGTCGGCACATCTAACCCCGCCGATCCCCATCAGGGTCTGTATAACCCGGAACGCGGGGCGCTCTACGACCGTCTCAGGGCACAAGCCTTTGCGGACTGGCGCCTGAGAGTGGAGGGGCGCGTGGCGCGGCCGAGGAGTTTCTCGCTCGCAGAGCTTCGGGCCTTGCCACGCCGGACCCAGATCACCAAACACACTTGCGAGGAAGGCTGGTCGGCGATAGCCGAGTGGACGGGTGTACCGCTGCGCGCGGTGCTCGAGGCGGCAGGTATCCTGCCCTCGGCACGCTTCGTCAACTTCTTCGCTTATGACGACACGGCCGAAGGCCTCGATATGCTGGATGCGCTTCACCCTCAAACGATTCTCGCCTACGGGATGAATGGCCGCGACCTGCCACTTGCGCACGGTGCGCCGCTGCGCCTGCGGGTCGAGACTCAGATCGGCTACAAGAGCGTCAAGTTTCTCGACAGGATCGTCGTCAAGGACGAGTTCGATGACCTGGGGAAAATCGGCTCGCTGCAAAACGGGTGGGCATGGTACGTCGGGATCTGAAGGCCGGGCAGTAGTCGCCATTGATTCCTGTCATAGATATCGGCCCGTTATTCGCAGAGGAGACGAGGGCGCGACAGCTCGCAGATCGCGCGCTGTTCGGCGCCGCCCGCGATAGCGGCTTTCTCTGTGTCCGGGGTCTGCCAGCCGCGGTGCCGCTCGGCTCGGCCGCACGAAACGGGCTGCTGGCGATCTTCGCGCTCGAAGAGGCCGAGAAGCGACGCCTCTATCGGCGCAAGTTCGCGCCTGAAAATCGCAACGTATATCGCGGCTGGTTCCCGGTTCAGCCGGGCAATCTGACCTCCAAAGAAGGCATCGACCTGGGCCCCGATGTCGCGCATCCGCCGGAGGCAGGCGCTGTCGCTGATCCGTTACTTGAGCGTACGCCGCTGCCCGATGAGGGACGGCTTCCGGGCTGGCGCGCCGCGATCTCGGCTTACTACTTATCCATGGAGAGCATCGCGGCGGTGTTGATGCGCTCCCTTGCCCGGAGCCTCGCACTGCCGAGTGACTATTTCGACAGCTTCTTTCGTCGCGGTCTGTCAACCCTGCGCTTGATCCGCTACCCGCCGCGTGCAGCCGCGGAGCTCGCCGGGATGAGCGACCCTGACTTATGGATCCAGAGTGACTCCGGCCGTCGTCATCTTGCGGGTGCCGCGCATACTGACTCGGGGTTTCTCACCCTGTTGGCCCAGGACGGAGTTGCGGGCCTGCAGGCACGGTGTGCCGATGGCAGCTGGATCGATGTGCCGCCGGCGGAAGGAACGCTGGTTGTCAATTTCGGTCAGGTGCTCGAGCAATGGTCTGCAGGGCGGATCCGCGCCACCGAACATCGGGTGCTGGGTTCGATGATGGCGCGCTATTCCATACCATTCTTCTATGAAGCTCGCGCAGATGCGACGATCGCGCCGCTGCCGCTCGATCCGGCGGACGCCTTCACCGCCTTTCAGTATGGTGACTTTCTTTGGAAGCGCATGCTGTCATTCGTCGAGTTCCGGGGTATGGAGAGCCTCAGAAACGGTAGGTGAGATCAACACCGTAGGTACGCGGCTCACCCACCAGGGCGTAGTCGAAGCCCAGCGCCCCGGTATCGAGATCCTTCTGATTGAGCCCATACGCCAGGTACCGGCGGTTGGTCAGATTCTTGATCCACGCGCCGATGGCGTAACCGCGCTTGCCGCTACTCTCGAACCCTAAGCGTGCGTTGGCAATTCCATAGGCGCCCTGCGCATCGCGCTCCGTATTGAAAGCGTCGAAGTATTGCTTGCCATAGAAATTCACATTGGCGAGCAGCCGCAGATCACCGGCGGCGAAGTGGGCCATGCTCCAGTTCACATCCGCACTTGCGTTGTAGTCGGGCGCCTGGATCAGCTGGTTGCCCTGGCAGCAGATGCGTGGCACGCCGGCGGACTGGAACTCGCCGGCATGCAAGCTCAGCTCGACATACTTGCTGTGCATGAGGCCGAGGCTTGCGCCGAGTTCGACCTCGGGAGTGAGCTTGCCCCGCACCTCGAACTCAGCGCCATCAACCCGGGACTTCGGTGCGTTGACGGTACGAAAACCGGTACCGAGGCCGCCGGGCAGCGCAAACGCATCGAGAAACTGCTGGTTGCGATAGTCATAGTGAAATAGCGCAGCATTGAAAATGCCGCGGTGCTCACCAAACTCGCTCTTCAAACCTAGCTCGTAGGATACGAGCTTCTCGGGACCGGCAAAGGTCAGCTCGGCCTGATCGTTGTAGGCCTGGCCGTTGAAGGCGACGCCCCGATAGCCTTCACTGACGCTGAAGTATGCGAGCACGCCGTCGCTCGCCTTCCAGTCCGCACCCAGTTTGCCGCTGACATTGTTGGTGTCCTTGCCGAATCCCGGATGCACTCCCAGCTGCTGCGGCGCCAATCCCTGCTGGAAGTAGCTCCGCGGTGCGGTCTGCCCCGCCGGCAGATCACCGATGGTCTGCGTCCACCAGGTGGTGGCATCGATGTCAGGACCGGTGCCGACCGAGCCCGGCGTCGGCAGGCCGCCCTCGAGTGCGTAAAAGTTATCGATCGTCACCTTGTCTTTGGTGAAGCGCAGCCCCGCGCGCAGGGTCAGGGCCGGCATCACGGCGAACGCGAGGTTGGCGAATAACGCACGACTGTCCTTGATCTGGTCGAAGTTGTTGTATTCATCGAAGCCGTAGAGCGGCAGTGCCGGTCCGATCACCGCGCTGGTGGGCGGGATCTGCGGGGTCCAGTAGCCGAGGTCATAGCCATCGAAGAAGTGGAACTGGACGGTGGCGTGCGTGCTTTCGCGCCCGTAGTAGAGGCCGCCGAGCCAGCTTAACGGTCCGCCGTCCTGGGAGGCGAGGCGGATCTCCTGCGAGAAGGCGTTCACGCTGGAAAAGTACGTATTGGGATCGTCGATGCGCGCGGTGAGCGGTAAGCCGCCGTCATCGCTCTTTTCGTACCAGCGGCCGTAGTCGAAACCGCTGACCGAGCTCAAGGTCGCGAAGCTGCCTAAGCGCCAGTCGAGCTTGAGAGAGGCGCTGTCATTGCGAATGTCCTTGTGTACGGCGTATTTGGCGCCGTTGTCGAACCAGTCGATGCTGCCGCTGAAGCCGGTCGCATTGGGGTCGTTGGCGATGGCGTGCGCGCCATAAGGGGTGCCGCCGGAGCGGGTGGCGGCGAGCTTGAGAGTTGCAGTCAGAGCATCGGTCGGCCTGGCGAGCAACGTCAGGCGCGCCGCGAGCGCATTCACGCCATTCAGTGCTTCCACGGCGGGGGTGCCCGGGATGTAGTCCGGGGCGACGCTGTGCACCCACCCGTCCCGTTTCTCGTAGTACACCGCGGCACGCCAGCCCAGTGCATCCTGGATGATGGGGCCGCCAACGGCTGCGCGCACCGAGCGATCATCGAAGTTGCCGCCCCCAAGGGTGGCGTATCCCTCGTATTCGGCAAGGCTCGGGTTCCTGGAATAGAAGTTGACGGCACCGCCGGTTGCATTCTTCCCATAAAGCGTGCCCTGCGGTCCGCGCAGGACCTCGACCCGGTCCAGATCGAAGGTCTGCAGCGCCTGCACCGCGCCGACGGGTTTGTAGACCTCATCGACGTACATGGCGATTGGACTGCTCTGGTTTTGGCTGAAATCCTGAGTGGTGACTCCGCGGAGGGTGAAGGTGGGCTGCGCCTCCGGGCCGTAGGGGAGATTCAGTAGCATGTTCGGTACGCTGGCGGTGATGTCGCCGGCCTGGCGCACCCCACGTTCGGCCAGCTCCTGAGCGGAAAGCGCCGTCACGGCGACCGGCACGTCCTGGAGCTTCTCCGACTTGCGCTCTGCGGTAACCACGACCTCCGCAAGCCCGGTGGCGCTCACCTCATCGGCAGTGGCGGGGAGCGGCAAGATCCCGCTGACAAGGGCTACCGCGGACCACAGCCGCGGCGTAAACGGAAACCGGCTGCGCATGTGCGAACCCCCGAAACATTATGATTCTTGTGAATCGCACAGTGAGTCTTACATATTGCTATGCGAAACTAAAGCGTGAGAACGAACCTGGAGATCGGCAGACCGTGGCAAAGCACACTGGAAGCTCCGCGATCCCTCTGAATCAGTCGGTGGAGAAGGCTCTGACGGTATTGCGTGCCTTCGGCGGCGACCGCCGCGCACTCACGCTGGACGAGATCGCGCGCGCAGCGCGGATCACCAAGAGCTCCGCGCAGCGCATCACCCACACGCTGGAGCACCTGGGCTACGTGCAGCGGGACGGACAGGCCAAACGCTGGGTACTCGGCGCGCGGGTGCTCACCATTGGGTACGGCTACCTCTCCGGGCATGCACTGATCGAGGGCGCGACCAATCCTCTGCAGGGATTGAATCTCGCCACCGGCGAATCAGTCAGCCTCTCGGAGCCCGACGATGTGCAGATGGTGTATGTCGCCAGGTTTCCCGGACATGGCCGCTTCCACATCCACATGCCGATCGGGCGCGTGCTGCCGATGTTCTGTACGGCGGCGGGCCGCGCTTATCTCTCGCGGTTGCCGGCGGACGAAGTGAGTGACATCCTCGACCGGTCCAGTCTGCGGGCTCTGACGCCGAGCACGGTCACAGACAAGAAACGCATCCTGACTTTGGTCCGTGAAGCACGCGAAGTGGGCTACGCCTACGCAAACCAAGAGTGCTATCGCGGTGACCTCACCATCGGGGCAGCCGTAATGGGTGCGCACGGTCGGCCAGTCGCGGCGATCAACATCGCAGGACCCACGAGCCGCTGGACGCTGGAGGATCTGGCAAAACGCTGGGCGCCGCTCGTAATGGAAACCGCACGGGCAGCCTCCAGTGGCATGGCGGATCGGATCTCGCACAGTGCCACCAAGCCCGAGGCGCCTGCCCCTGCAGCGCGTCGCCGCGTACTGTCGCGCTCGGGGTCAAGAGGGCCGTCCTGAGCGCGCGCACACACGTTATTGTCGCTGTAATCCGCGTCGCAAGTGCACAACGTCACAGCAGACGATGAGCTGCGCGTGATCGGTGCGTGGTCGTGATATCGCGACACTAACATCTCAGGTAGGACTTTCCCTACCGGTGTTTTAGCGCATCGGCACCGGCCAGCGACAGAGCGCGCACGCGCTCTTCATTTCAACATCTGCGAGCTACGCAGTACGCCTGTCTCCGATCCGACACATCTACTTATGTGTCCTGCCTTGTGCGAGACTGTTCCCGCGGTTGGCGCATTGGGTCGCATCAGGGCGCACCGTATCAGCCGAAAATTGGGTTAGAAGAAGTCGCCGCATCTCGCGGATGCAAGCGGCCAGGCTGCACCACTGTTGGTTTTTTAGCAGGTATACCGCGAATGAGCGCAGAGTTGTATGAATTGGCCGTTGTCGGCTCGGGGCCCGGGGGTTTGAGCGCAGCCGCCAGAGCTGCCGAACATAACCTTACCCATGTCTTGCTGGAATCCGCCGAGCGGCACGCGAATACCATCCAGCAGTATCAACATCGCAA
The DNA here is from genome assembly GCA_963839055.1 of uncultured Pseudomonadota bacterium. Lineage (GTDB taxonomy): Bacteria > Pseudomonadota > Gammaproteobacteria > Steroidobacterales > Steroidobacteraceae > 13-2-20CM-66-19. The sequence continues at coordinate 313,359 of CAWITP010000002.1, forward strand.
ACACGTAATGGCGGAGCCGAGCGTGCTGCCTTTGCGCAGCGACGTGGAGTTTACCGCCGGACGACGCGAGGACATCCTTGCGGAGTGGCAGCGTGCGATCGAAAGCAAGGGCGTCAATGTCCGCTATCGCTCGGAAGTGACCGCGATCGAAGGTGAGCAGGGTAACTTCACTCTGCATCTGAAAGGCGGCGCCAGCGTGCGGGCCCGTAATGTCATCCTGGCCGTGGGCGTCCACGGCAACCCGCGGCCGCTCGATGTGCCCGGCGCTGACCTGCCGTGTGTGCAATACACACTGGAGTCCGCAGAGGTGCATCGAGGCAAGCGTTTCGTGGTGATCGGCGCTGGAGATGCGGCGATCGAGAATGCCATTGCACTCTCCAAAAACAATCGCGTCACGCTGCTCAACCGCGGCTGCGGTTTCCCGCGTGCCAAAGAAGGCAATGCGGCACGGATCACGCGCGCCATTGCGGCTGGGCAGATCGAGTGCATCGCCGAGGCCCGTCCGGTACGCGTGGAGCGCAGCGCCGAGGACGAGTCGGTCTCGTACCTCGTGCGGGTGGAGACCCCGAACGGGGAGCAGCAGGTCACCTGCCATAGTGTGGTGGCCCGCCTCGGAGCCGTACGGACTCGCAGGCTGATCGAGGCCATCGGCGCGAAGTTCCTGTCCGATGCGCAGGATGCTACGCCTGATCTGTCGCCGCGCTATGAATCGACCGTGCCGGGTCTGTACATCATCGGCGCACTGGCCGGTTTCCCTCTGATCAAGCAGGCCATGAATCAGGGCTACGAGGTCGTCGAGCATCTGCTCGGCCGGACTGTCAGGCCCGCAGATCACGAGATTCTGGCCAACAAGTTTCGGGTGTTGCGGGACGGTGCGGATGTCGAGGCGACGTTACGCACCATCCACTCGACGGTGCGCATGTTCCGTGAGCTCAAGGAGCTCGCGCTGCGCGAATTGATGCTGGCGAGCCAGGTATTGACTCCCGGCAAAGGGACCCGCCTGTTCGCGCGTGGCATGTACTCATCGAGCGTTTTCAACGTCCTGCGCGGTACGGTGAAGCTGGTAGTCGGCGAGACCGAGCCGATGGTGCTGCGTGCCGGTCAGCTGTTCGGCGAGATGGGGCTGATCTCGGGCCGACCGCATGAAGCCGACGCGATTGCGGGCGAGGGCTGCATCATCCTGGAGACGCCGCACAGCATGGTGCGCAAGCTTCTGCGTAGTGAGGCTGCGACACGCGCGTATGTCGACCGCGTCTATGCACTGCGTGCGCTGCGGAGTTTCCTGCCTCATGCGAGCGCCAACACGATCTTCGCGCTATCCCATGGGGTGCGCCTGCATCGGATTGGCGCCGGTGAGACCCTGTTCGAGCAAGGCGCCCCGGCCGAGCGCTTTCACATGATCCGCAGCGGGTCGGTGGCACTCTCCTGCCAGAACAACTCCGGCAAAGAGGTGATTTTTGCCTACGGCGCGGCGGGTTCTTTTCTGGATGCGGCCGGCTGTCTGGCGGGCGAGCAGACTCGCTCGATGACGGCGCGGGCCACCGTCGCCACCGAGGCGATCAGCATCGATCAGGCACAACTCAAGAGCCTGCTCGATACCGATCCGCTGCTGCAGAGCAAGCTGCAGACGGCTGCGACTCAGCAGCTGGCGCAGCACGCGCGCCTGCAAGCTCAGCCGGAAGCGGGCAGCGTATTCTCGTACCTCATGTCGCATGGCCTTGGCGAAGCGACCAGCGTACTGGTCATCGACGAGAATCTCTGTGTGGGTTGCGATCAGTGCGAGAAGGCGTGCGCGGCCACCCACGACGGCGTGTCGCGACTGGATCGCAGCGCCGGGCCGTCACTGTTTTCACTGCATCTGCCGACCTCCTGCCGCCACTGCGAGCATCCGCACTGCATGCAGGACTGTCCGCCGAATGCCATTCATCGGCTGCCGGATGGCGAGGTGTCCATCGCGGACTCGTGCATCGGGTGCGGCAATTGCGTGGAGAACTGCCCGTACGGCGTCATACAAATGGCCGAGGTCACCCCGAAGATGAGCCTGTTGAGCCGCATCAAGCGACGTCAGCAGCCCGAGGTGACCAAGACCGCCGTCAAGTGCGATGTCTGCACAAGTCTCAAAGGAGGTGCGGCCTGTGTGCGCGCCTGCCCGACGGGTGCTGCGATCCGCATCCACGCTGAAGACGTGCTGCAGCTCGCGAGGCAGCGCGCAGTCGCCTCTTACAAGTGAGTACCGCGCGTTCGAATAGTGCATCAATCATTCGTCAACTACAGGAACTATCGTTACGGTTCGATTGCAGCTGTCGCCACCTTGGTGACTCTGGCTGCCTACCTCCTGGACAAGCCGCGGGTGCCCGCCAATGGCGGCACGTGGCTCGGCTACACGCTCGGCACGCTCGCCGCATTGCTGGTCGTGTTTCTGTCGCTATTCGGGATCCGCAAACGCGCCTTTCATTCGCGGCTCGGGACCGCCATCGGCTGGCTGTCGGCCCACGTCTATCTCGGGCTCGCGGCTCTGATCATTGCCACGCTGCACTCGGGCATGCATTTTGGCGCGAACGTGCACAGCCTTGCGTATGCGCTGCTGTGGGTCGTCACCCTGACGGGCTGCTGGGGCTTTTACGCTTACGTCAGGTATCCGGGCCTCGCCACGCGTCAGCGCGGCAACGTGCGCCCCAAAGAGTTGCTGCTGCAGATTGCCGAGCTGGATGAGCGCTCCATGGCGCTGGCGACCGGCACGCGCCGCATCCAGGATCTCGTACAGGATTCCATTCGCCGCACCGATCTGGGCAACTCCAGCCTGTGGGGCCAGCTGCGCGGTGCGGATCACTCGTACCTGCTGGTGAGTGGCGCATCGCTGTCTCAACCGGCGCGACTGGTACGCAATCCCAATAACCATACGTTGATCGAGCAGCTGGCGCAGCTGCGTCTGGCCGCCGGCGATGACCCGGCGCGTGCGCTGCTGCAGAGCCTGCTGGAGTGCGCCGGTCTGAAAGCTGCACTGCTGGACAAACTGCGGCACGAGCTGAAAGTGTCAGCCCTGCTGCGCATCTGGCTGTTCATACACGTGCCGGCGTGCTGTGCGTTGCTCGCCGCCTTGTGCGCGCACGTGCTCACCGTGTTCCTTTACTGGTGAGCGCGTGCGGTTTTTCCTGCTTCGCACTCATGCCGCCACCGGGCAGACCCGAGATTCCTCCGCTGCTGGAGTAATGCTCGCCACGGGTCGGCTGACCATCGGCAGCGCCCCCGGGCAGCTGCTGCAGCTGACCGCAGCTGGCGTCGAAGCGCGTCACGCCGTCCTCAGCGCCAATCGGTTCACCGGCATACGGCTGCTCAGCTTGAGCGGCAAGTCGGTCATCGTTAATGGCCGCCGCCAGACCCGCAGCAGGATAAAGCCCGGCGATGTGCTCGAGATCGGGGTGGCGAAACTCATCGTGCGGCGTGCCCGCTCGCGCCGCGTGGTCATCCTGGAGGTGCAGGAGCACGAGCGCGCCGCGACGGATGCCGTCCCTGGGTCACTGGGCGAGTCGCCAGCGGCCGGGCCACGGATGAGCTCCTGGTCATGGAGTCTGGCCATCGCAACTGCAACCGTGTTTCTGCTGATACCGCTCATGGGGCTCGTCGGGCCCGCTGTACAGAAGGGCCTGCGCCAAGCGCCGCTGGTGCCGAGCGATGCACTGTGGTCTCCGGGCCCGTTGCATACTGCCCATCAGTCGATCGGCAGCCGATGTGAAGCCTGTCATATTCAGCCCTTCCAGCCGGTTCGCGATCAGGCCTGTCTCGCCTGTCACGGCGAGCTGCAGCAACACGTCGCCGCTCACACGGCGGATGTGTCGCTCTTCCATGACACGCAATGCACGACATGTCATCTCGAGCACAAGAAGCCGACCGCATTGGTGCAGGGCGACCCCAGGCTGTGCGCGGACTGTCACACCGATTTGCATCAGAAGAAATCCAACACGCGGCTGCGCGACGTGAGCGACTTCGGCAGAGATCACCCGGAATTCCGACTGACGACGCTGACACTGAACCCAGCGCAGGCACTGGCCTCGCAGGGACTTGCCAAGGTGTCGGGCGGCAGTTCCACAAGCGCGGATCATCACGGCGACTGGCGTCTGAGCCGACTGGACCGCAACGATCCGGAGAACTTCGTGGAACGCTCCCACCTGCGCTTCCCGCATGCGAAGCATCTGAATCCGAAGGGAGTGCAATCTCCGAGCGGTGAACGGGTGCTGAGCTGTCAGGACTGTCACAAGCCCGATGCCAGCGGGCGGCAGATGCAGCCGATCCGCATGGAAGCTCAGTGCAGCGGCTGTCACAGCCTGCGGTTCGATGAAAAAGATCCCAACAGCGCGGTTCCGCACGGCAACCCTGAGGCGGTGGTGAAGACACTGCGCGAGCACTTCAGCCGGGAATACCTGCTGCAGAGTTCCGCTGCGGGCAGCGCCGGACAGCTGCGCCGACCAGGTGCCGAGGTGATGAGCGAGGCGGAACAGAAGCGCGCACGGGAATGGGTCGATGCACAGTCGCTCACGGTGGCCCGGGAACTGTTCGAGAAACGGGTGTGCGCCCAGTGTCACGAGGTAACGCGCGTGCCCGGCAAGAGCGGCCTGGACCAATGGCAGGTTGAGCCGGTGCGGCTCACCTCCAACTGGATGCCGCAGGCGCGCTTCAATCATGCGGCGCACGCCTCGGAGAAATGTGTTTCCTGCCACGGCGATGCGCCCAAGTCAGAGCACAGCTCCGACATCCTGATTCCGGGAATCGCCCGCTGCCGCGAGTGCCACGGAGGCCCCAGCAGTACCACCAAGGTGGCGTCCAATTGTCTGATGTGCCATCAGTTCCACATCCCCGGTCGCGGTCCGTGGCAAGCCAGCTCCAAAGTACGGCAGACGGCACAGAGATGAAGCCGGGCAGCATCGTCAGCTGTTGGACACTCGGTTGGATCGCGATCTCCTCGCTCGGCTATGCACAGAGCGACCTCAATGGCGGCCCGCAACCGGTGACTGCGGCTGCAGCCTCCGAGCGTTCCCTGTGTCCCGAGCAGGCGCCGCAGCCTGCGCGGCGTCGTCCAGGGCAGGCTGCCGCGGAAGCCGGCGTTGCGCCGGAGCTCGAGCCGCAGGCGGCCGCCGTTTGCGATCCTAACCGTCTGCCTGCCCCTGAGCTGCAAGGTGTACGCACCCCGAACGCCACCGACCGTTGGCGGATCATCGATGCGCTCGGCTTCCCTGATAACTGGCGCGATCCCTACGCCACCAACAACCCGCTGAAGGGCGACCGGCCGCTGCTCGATCGTCCGATAGGGGGCGGCAACTACTTCTTCTCCGGCACGGCCACGGCGAACTCGCTGTGGGAACTGCGCCGGGTGCCGGCCGCGGCAGCAGCCGCTGTGCCCTTTCTGGATCCCCGTCAGCAGCTGTTTGCCAGTCAGACTGCAAGTCTGGATATGGTGCTGTATCGCGGCGACACCACCTTCCGTCCGCCCGATTACCAGCTGCGCTTCACGCCGATTCTCAACTACAGCCTGACGCGTACTGGCGCCGAGCAGCCATCCAGCAGCAGCTTCGGCGCGCAGGCGCTGTTCTTCGAGAGTCACCTGCGCGATGTCTCGGCCCATTACGACTTCGACAGCGTACGGGTGGGCATCCAGCCCATGACCAGTGACTTCCGCGGATTCGTGCTCGCGGACCAGCCCGCAGGGGTGCGCTTCTTTGGCACACGCGACAGCGATGTCTATCAATACAACATCGGCTGGTTCCGGCGGCTGCCGAAGAATGCCGCGCGCCAGGATGAATTCGGTCATGGCCTGCCGGCGAATGACATCGTGCTCGCCAACCTCTACGTTCAGGATCTCGGCAGACCCGGACTGACCTCCGAGTTTCTGTTCATCTATGACCGCAACCGGGCCCCGGGGCCACAGCTGCTTACCGCAGCCCAGGCGAATGCCGCCGCGACCTTCGCACCCGAGGGCCGCCACAACTACGACGTCGGCTATCTGGGCTACAGTATCGATGGGCACCTGGGACGGCTCAATCTGACCGGCTCGCTCTACGAGGTACTCGGCCGCGAAGCCCAGAGCATGTTCGGTCCAGCGGACACGCGCGTGGCCGCCAGTTTCGCGGCCGCGGAGCTTTCCTGGGATATGGACTGGACGCGCCTGCGCCTGTCCGCGCTGTACGCCTCCGGGGATTCCAATCCCTATGACAACAAGGCGCGTGGATTCGATGGCATCAGCCAGAGCGCCTTGTTCGCGGGGGCCGATGCGAGCTTCTTCATCCACCAGCAATTGCCGCTGGTATGGCAGCAGGTCAATCTGAAGGTGCGCGATTCGCTGTTTCCCGACCTGAGGTCCGCATCGGACAGCGGTCAGTCGAACTATGAAAACCCCGGCCTGCGCCTGCTCGGGGTGGGCACGGATTTCGATCTGGCCCCGAGCTTGCGCGTCTCGCTCGATGCCAATCAGCTGTGGTTCGATCAGCTGGCGACTCTCGCCGCGGTAGTCGGCAGGCCGATTGCTTCGCGGGATGTCGGCACGGATCTGTCGCTGGATGTTCTTTATCGCCCCTTCAACTCACAGAACGTCATCGTGCGCCTGGCAGGCTCGCGGCTGTTTGCCAGGCCGGCGGCACAGGCGCTCGTGGGTGGCAGTGCGCCGTTCTCAGCGTTTCTGAATCTGGTGCTGACGTATTGAGCTATGGGGAATCCATGAATCGACGCGACGGACGCAACGCTTTGGTGTTTTGCCTGCTGCGGCGCTGGCTGCTGATGGTCGCCGCTATCGGTGGCGCCATCGGTAGCGTCGGCGTGAGCCGGGGCGATACGGCGGCCCTTGCAGCAGGTCCTACCGACCCGGCCGTCCGGGTCAGCGCACCGGCGCCCGCCGATCAGACCTCCGCCGAGGCAGATCGCAAGAGCCGCGGCTGTCTGGGCTGTCATACCCAGACGGATCGCCTGTCGATGCACGACAATCCCGCCGTTAAGCTCGGCTGCACGGATTGCCATGGCGGGGATGCCGGTGTCATTCCGCCAAGCGGGCTGGCCCGCGGCGAATTTGAATACATGCGGTTGCGCGATCTTGCCCACGTGCTGCCGCGATACCCGGAAGCCTGGGGTTATCCGGGCAGCGCCAAGCCGCAGCGCAGCTACACGTTACTGAATCGCGAATCGCCGCAATTCATCCGTTTCATGAATCCCGGCGATTACCGAGTCGCCGACCAGGCGTGCGGGGCCTGTCACGGCACTATCATCGCGGCTGCGCAACGCAGCCTCATGGCGACCGGGGCCATGTTCTTCGGCGCAGCGTCCTACAACAACGGCATTCTGCCTTACAAGCAGTACATTCTCGGCGAGGCGTACACGAGTGCGGGCGAGCCGGCCAGCATCGACGGCCCGGCGCTGGCCGATCCCCGCGCAGCGCTAACTAAGCATGGCGTGTTGCCGCGCCTGCAGCCGCTTCCCCATTGGGAGAGTGCACCGACGCCCGACATTTTTCGCACTTTCGAGCCCGGCGGACGGGTGAGCGGCAACCGCTTCCCCGAGATCGCCCTGCCGAACCTCAGCGGCGGCATTCAGGCTCTGAACGAGCCCGGACGGCCTGATCTGCATGCCTCTACGCGTGGCAATGGCACCGGCAATCGTATCTCCATCCCGTTGCTGAACATGCACAAGACGCGGCTCAACGATCCTTTCATGTGGTTCCTCGGTACGAACGATCAACCGGGCGACTATCGCAGCTCCGGATGCTCCGCCTGCCATGTGGTGTATGCCAACGATCGCGATCCGCTGCATTCCGGGCCGTATGCCGCGGCCGGCAACATGGGCGAGAGCAACTCCGTCGACCCGGTGATTCCGCGAGCATGAGTCCGGTCACCCGCTCGCGCACCGCTTCACGCGTTCCATTCCCACCAGCCAGTGCATGGTGTGCCACATGCACCAGCCCAACGTGTTCATGAACACTTTCATGGGTTACACGATGTGGGACTACGAGTCGGACGCGCCGGCCATGTGGCCGCAGCAACAGCAGTACCCCACGGCCGAGCAGGTGCGCGCCGTCAACGATCGCAACCCTGAGGGCGCAGCCCCGCGCGGCAACTGGGCGGATCCTGACTTCCTCGCTCATGTCAGCGAGTTGAACCCGAAGCTGCATGACACGCAGTTCGCCGACTACCACGGCCATGGCTGGAACTTCCGCGCCGTCTACAAGCGCGACCGCCATGGCAACCTGCTGGATGCAGGCGGAGCGGTGGTCAAGGACGACGATCCGCAGAAGTTCAGGAAAGCCGTGCACATGGCATCCATCCACCTGGAAAAGGGCATGCAGTGCGTCGACTGCCATTTCGCGCAGGACAATCACAGCAACGGTTATCTCTACGGCGAGGTGGCCCAGGCGATCGAGATCGGCTGCGTCGACTGCCATGGCACTGCAGATTCCTATCCGACATTGCGTACCTCCGGTCCGGCGGCACCGCCTGCGGGGACGGACCTCAGCCTGTTGCGCAATCCCGATGGCAGCAGGCGATTCGAGTGGCGCGATGGCAAGCTCTATCAGCACTCACTCGTCACGCCGGGTCTGGAATGGCGCGTGCACCTGGTGCGCGACAGCGTGACGCCCGGCTCGGTGGACTACAACGAAAGGTCGGCCCGGGCGAAGCTGATGAGCGCCAATCCGGGCACGCAGGCCTGGGGGCAGAACGTGCCCGTCGCGCAGCGCGCACACGGCAATGACAAGATGGAGTGCTACGCCTGCCACACCTCCTGGACGACGAGCTGTGCCGGCTGCCATCTGCCGGCGGAGACCAACTGGAAGACGTCGGTCCATCGCTACGAAGGCGGGGATACCCGCGTGTTCGCTACTTACAACCCGCAGGTGGCGCGCGAGGACATGTTCATGCTCGGGCGTCGCGGCACGACCGACGGTGGCCGGATCGCGCCGGTGCGCTCCAGCTCGGCGCTGGTCGTGTCCTCGACGAACATCAACCGCGAGCACACTCTACATTCAGCAGCCGCCCATCTCCGCCAGCGGCTACAGCTCGCAGGCCTTCAATCCGCACTATCCGCATACCGAACGGACGACCGAAACCAAGACCTGTGACGACTGCCACCTTGCGGCAGCCAACGACAACAACGCCATCATGGCCCAGCTGCTGCTGCAGGGGACCAACTTCGTCAATTTCATCGGCTACTATGCCTGGCTGGGAACGGCTGGCGGTGTCAGTGGCGTGCAGGTCACCGAGTGGGAGGAGCCGCAGGCGGTGATCGGCAGCTACCTGCAGAAGTACGCCTACCCGGATAACTTCCGCCGGCATCAGGCGCTGCAGCAGCGGCTGCAGACCGCGCACGAGCATGCGGGCGACGCCGATTCGCTGCCTGCAGCTGCGCGGCGAGTATCTTTACGCTGCCGAAGGCAAGCGCGGTATGCAGGTCTACGATGTGGCAAGCGTCGCCAACAAGGCGGTGAGTCAGCCGATCCTGACCGGACCGTCGAGTCCGCTGGGGCATGACACCCGCGTTGGCTCAGCGGATGCCACCTGTGTCGCGCTGCCGACGGACCAGCCGATTCACCCGGCACGCAACCGCGGTCCGCTGATGCAGGATGCAAACAGGAGCAGCCGTTTCATCCGATCTACAACTACGCGCTCATCACCGATAGTCGCGAAGGGCTGATCCTTACCGACGTCAATACACTCGCCGATGGCAATCCGCGCAACAATCATCTGCGGCGCGCACTCACCTGGAATCCTCAAGGCATCCTCAAGGGAGCGCGGCATCTGAGCATCGGCGGTCATTTTGTCTACATCGCCGCGGATGCCGGACTCGTGATACTCGATCTGGACGATCCGCTGCATCCGCGGGTAGAGAGTGTGGTGCCCCTCAATGACGTGCGGGCGTCGGCGCTGCAGTTCCGTTACCTGTTCGTAACCGATCGCGAGGGCCTGCGCACCATCGACATCACTGACAAGAAGCATCCGCGCGTCGTCTCCGGCGTCATCCCGCTGCGCGATGCGCATCGGGTATATGTGGCGCGCACGTATGCGTACGTGGCCGCAGGCCAGGAGGGTCTGGCGATCGTCGATGTCGAAAAACCTGAGAACATGAAGTTGCAGCAGCTGATGAGCGCGCCGGATGGTCTGAGCGATGCCCGCGACGTGGTCGTAGGCTCAACCAACGCGTCCCTGTTCGCCTACGTCGCCGACGGTCGCAACGGTTTGACCGTGCTGCAGCTGACCTCGCCGCAAAGCCAGCCGAAATTCTATGGCTTCAGTCCGGAGCCACGGCCGCGCGTCATTGCACGGTATCGTACCCACCAGCCGGCGCTCGCACTCTCCAAGGGTCTGGATCGGGACCGCGCCGTCGATGAGACCGGACACCAGATTGCCGTGTTCGGCCGCATCGGAGCGCGCCCGCTGACCTTGAAGGAGTCAGAGCGACTGTACCTCGACACCAATGGCAAACCATGGTTCGTTCGGCCCCAATAACACCTCTGGCGGTCAGCGCGTGCGCCGTCGGCTGGATGTTGGTTGCCGCAGCCACTAGCGCTGCGGATCGGCACATGGGTGTCAGCACGTGCGCGTCTTCCGTGTGTCATGGCGCGGTGACGGCGAGCAAGACCTATGACGTACTGCTGAACGAATACGTCACTTGGTCACACAGTGACAAACATTCCAAGGCCTTCGCAGCATTGCGTACCACAAAGGGACGGGAGATCGCCGCGCGCTTAGGCATTGCTGAGCCGGCCCTCGCCAGAGAGTGTCTGGACTGCCACACTGATAACGTGCCGCAGCAGCAGCGCGCTGAGAAATTCTCACTTGCCGACGGCGTCGGTTGCGAGAGCTGCCACGGTGGCGCCGAGCGCTGGCTCGCCACCCACGCCTCGGCGCAGGCCAGCTACCGAGATGACCTGAGTCGCGGAATGTTTCCCACTGCGGACCTGCAGGCGCGCACCCAACTGTGCCTCTCGTGCCATTACGGCAATGCGCAGAAATTCGCCACGCACCGCATGATGGCTGCAGGGCATCCGCGCTTGAGTTTCGAGCTGGAAACATTTCTCGCCCTGCAACCTCCGCACTACAGCATCGACGAGGGCTATCGGAAACGTAAGCCCGCCTACGGTGCGACGCAGGTCTGGGCTTATGGCCAGCTGGCAGCTGCCGCAGCGGAAATGGACACGCTGCAGGGAGCGCGCCTCAATAATGGTGCGGCCTTTCCCGAGCTGGCGCTGTTCAACTGTTACGGCTGTCACATGAGCTCCATGCGGCGCAATGACTGGAGCCACCGCATCCTGCAGACAGGCGCCGCAGCCGGGAACCGTGCCCATCAGTGATGGGCATCTCGTCATGGCGTGGATCATTGTGCGCGTGCTGGAGCCGCAGCAGGCTCCGGAGCTGCTGCGCCTGAGCCGTGCGCTGCTCGGCGCGAGCTCCGGGGACCGCGCCCAGATCGTCGAGCGCAGTCGCGATGTCAGCACGATGCTGAAGGGCTTGCGGCAGGCTGCGGCCACCACGAGTTGGACGCGAGCGCAGGAGCGGGAGCTGTTGACGACCCTGGTCTCAGTCGGCGCCGGCGGCGAATTTCGCGACTATGTCGGTGCGGAGCAGGCAGTGATGGGCATCGATGGATTGTTGATACACCTCGGCGCCGCCAAAGAGTTCCGCCAGCGCATCGATGAGCTGTACGCGCTCACGCAGAACGATGAGGCATTCGTGTCCGAGCGGTTCGTCGCCTCGCTGCGCCAGCTGCGCGAGCAGCTCGAGCAACACGAGCAACACGAGCAACACGAGCAACACGAGCAACACGAGCAACACGAGCAACACGAGCAACACGAGCAACAGCCCTGAGCAGGGCGCCCGAATAGGGTAGCCGTAGCGACGCCAGCCGGGCGCTCTCCCAGCGCTTCCGGGCGGCGACGGCGCTTCCGGGCGGCGACGGCTCAGTACTCCCCATAGCGGCCCTGCACGGACCTCAGTAGCGCGGCGGAATCGTAGCCGACGCCGTCCTTGAACACGATTTCCACATTCTCGATGTCGTTGATGCGCTCGCCCGGATCGCCTTTGACGATGACGAGGTCGGCATCCTTGCCCGGAGCTACTGAGCCGATGCGATCGGTCAATCCCAGATAGGACGCGCCGTTGAAGGTGGCGATGCGGATCGCTTCGGGTACGCTGAAACCGGCTTCCACCAACAGCTCGATCTCGCGCAGATCGCCGAAACCGGGAATGACTCCGCCGTTGCCCGTTGGGTCCGGGCCTGCCAGCAGGAGGCCTCCTGCCGCGACGAACTTGCGCTCCAGCGCCAGCGCGTGTTGGAACTCGGTAACCCGATTCGCGATTCGCTCGCGCGGTAATGTGTTGGTGCGATTGCGCAGATACAGGTACGCCTCGCGCGCCTCGGCGGTGAGCGTGCTCAGCGCTGCGGCTCGCAGCGGCGCATGTCCGGGCACGCTCTGCTCGAACACCGGCAGGGTCGATGTGACCGCAACATGATGCGTGACGAGTTGTCTGATGAGATCAGCGGCGGCCTGTCCCTCCGGATCCATCGCCAAAATCGTGGGGACGCCAGCGCTCGACGGGCACTCGTCGGGCACTTTACCCGGATCCAGCTGGGTATTGACCAGGAAGCCATGCTCCAGGTCATCGATGCCGAGCGCTGCGGCTTCCGGGTAGGTCACCGAGCACAGGTGACCGGTGATTTTCAGCCCGCGTCGGTGCGCTTCCTCGATGGCAGCCTTCAGCTCGTCACGCGTAATGTTCATGTACGCCTTGAACGAGGTTGCGCCCTGTTCCGCCCAGAAGGCGACCGTTTTGCGGGCATCCAGCGCATCCTTCAGCTCATGCATCTGCACGAACGGCGTATGCGCGCCTTCCAGGTACGGTCCGGTCACGTCCATGTGCGGGCCGGGTACCGTACCCGCATCGATCAGATGCTTGATGTTGATGTCGGCGTACGGTTCAACGCTGCCTGTCGTGCGGATCGTCGTTACCCCGTTGGCGAGATACAGGCGCGGCGCGGCAAAGGTCATCTGCGGAGCCAGCAGTGGCGGTTCGTCACGCCCCGAGGCGTCAAGGTTGGGCCGACCGATGTAATAGAGGTGATCGTGCATTCCGACGATACCGGGAATGACCGTGCGGCCGGTAAGGTCGATGATGGCGGTGTCCGCAGGCAGTTGCTCGGCTGCGGGACGAAGCGCCGCGATCCGCCCGTCTTCCAGGAGAATCGTCTGATCGGTGAGCTCGGCCGCCCCGCTGCCATCAATCACGCGGACATGCGTCAAGGCGATGCGCTTGGCCGCAGTCCTGACATAAGGCAGCACCGTCGCGCCCGGTGGCTGTGGCGCGGGGAGTACCTGCGCTTGCAGGCTCACCGGCGCCGCGTTGCAAAGAGCTGTACCGGATCCCGCCGATGTCAGCGCCAGCGCGCCGAGCAAAGCTCTGATCAACTTCACCTCACGCACGTGGACACCCTCATCAGCCGGAACGTCCTTAGGATGCGCCCGGAAAGCGCAGCTGCCTAGCTACGAGCGAGACACCGCGCACATCGGTATCCAGCAGGATGAACCGTCCTGCACCAGCTTGCTGCAAACGCTCAGTGCTCGCGCGCTGCCGGCAGGGTGGGCGAGCTCAGGTCGCGCTTGCCGGCGGTCTCCGGCAGGAAACAAGCCCCCGCGACGAGCGTGATCGCCACCACGATAACGGGGTACCAGAGGCCTGAATAGATGTCGCCCGTCATGGCCACGAGCGCAAACGCCACTGCCGGAAGAAAACCGCCAAACCAACCTGCACCGATATGGTAGGGCACCGACACCGAGGTGTAACGGATGCGTGCCGGGAACAACTCGACCAGCCACGCCGCCATGGGAGCCGTGACCAGCGTCGCATATAACATCAGTAGCACGAGAATCAAAAGGAGCATCGCAAAGCTCATCTCTGCAGGGTTTGCTGCCGTTGGATAACCCGCGGAACGCAGCGCATCACTGATTTGCCGCATGAAGGCGTCGTACTGCTGTTTCGAGCGCGCTGCGGAGAGTCGCGATGCATCGAAGGAAGCGAGGCTGACTGCCGTGTCAGGTTGCCCGATCCGTACCACCGCCACCTGGCTGTGCAGCTCCTTGCGCGTCACGTACGGAACACCCGAGTTGGCCAGTGCCGCCCTGGCGATGTCGCAGGAGCTGACGGGTTTATGCTGGCCGAGCGGGTCGAACTGCAAAGTACAATCCGCTGCGGCTGCCAGGATGGTCACCGGTGCGCGCCGCGCGGCCTGCTCAGCGGCGGGATTGGCAAAATGCGCGATCGCATGAAACAGCGGGAAATAAGTCGCGGCGGCCAGAGCCATGCCGGTCAGCACCACTTTCTTGCGGCCGATCCGGTCAGAGAGCCAGCCGAACAGCAGATAAGTCGGCGTGCCAATCACCAGCGCGCTGGCGAGCAGCAGATTGGCTCTCTGCGGCTCGACTTTCAGGATCTGCGTAAGGAAATACAGCGAGTAGAGCTGGCCGCTGTACCAGACGACATTCATGCCCGCCGTGGCTCCAAACAGGGTAGCGATGATCCTTTTCAGGTTGCGGCCATCGCCGAAAGAGTCGCGAATGGGCGCTGTGGAGCACGACCCGTCCGCCAGCAGTTGTTGGAACACGGGAGATTCCGCGAGCTGCAGGCGAATGTATACAGATACCGCCAGCAGCAGGGTGGAAATCAGAAAAGGAATCCGCCAGCCCCAGGTCTCGAAGGCCGCTCCCAGCGAGGCTCGGCATAGCATGATGATGACCAGGCTCAACAGCAGGGCGATAGTGGCAGTGGTCTGGATCCAGCTGGTGTAGTAGCCGCGCTGTGCCGGCGGCGCATGCTCGGCGACGTAGATGGCCGCGCCACCGTACTCACCTCCGATCGCCAGGCCTTGCAGCATGCGCAGCAGGATCAGGATGACGGGGGCTGCAATGCCGATGGTCCGGTAGGTCGGCAGAATTCCCACGAGCGTGGTGGCCGTGCCCATGATGATGATCGTGGTCAGAAACGTCTTCTTGCGACCCACCCGGTCGCCGAGCCTGCCGAAGAGGAGCGCACCAATCGGTCTGACCGCGAAACCTGCTGCAAACGTGAGGAGTGCGAAGATGAAGGCCGTGGTCTCGTGCACGCCGGCAAAGAATTGCCGCGAGATCACACCGGCCAGCGAGCCGTACAGAAAGAAGTCGTACCACTCGAACCCGGTGCCAAGACTTGCACCGAAGATGACACGGCGCAGCGCCCGCCCGCTGGCTTCTGAGACGATCGTCGAGTTGTCGCTGGACATGTGTCGACCGACCCAACATGCGCTGGCCGCTAGGGCGATCCCCGGCAGCGGCGCAAGATGTCCTGGACGTCAAAGCGATAAATGTCACCGGCCTTGTAATCCGTGAGCCAGAGCGCATTGCCGCGGGTGCCGAGTGCGTCACCACCCGCACCGGTCCACTGGCACAGCAGCCTGCCGGTCTGCGCATCGATGGCTGACAGCGGAACGCGGAGCATGCTCGTCCACACCGTGCCCGCGCCGAACGTGATGTCACCACCCTCGCCGGGAGTGTGCAACGCTACGGAACCGAGGATCCGTCGGGAGGCCGCGTCGATCCGAGTCAGTGTTCCATCGCCTTGGTTGAGCGTCCAGAGCGAGCCGCCACCGGCGGCCAGAAAATGGGGTCGCGGGCCGGTGGGCAGGGTTGCGACGATTGATCCGTTTTGCGCATCCAGAACGGTGATCTCGGCTGCGGCTGCTCGTGTTACCCACACGAAGTTGCCGTCGTAAAGGGGGTTGAGTGAACCCGGCGGAACACTGATTCGTTGTTGCACTTGCAGCGTGTGAGGATCGATGCGTGCAAGCGTCGCGCTCTGAGTAACCAGCCAGACACTGTCGCCGCTCGTTGTAATGCCTCCCTCGCGCGCCGCCGGTCCCACTCCCGGCACCAGCGTGACCGCGCTGTGTTGCAGGTCAACGCGCGCCAGTGCGTTCGGTTTGGCGCACAGCGGCACCCACAGTGCATCAAACCCCAGCGCCAGTCCGGCGCATGGATTACCGGGCAAGCTGACTACTTTAGTGACGCGGTTCGTTGCCGGATCGATCCGGGCGACCCCGTCCGGTCCGGTAATGCCGGCCCACACGGCATCGTCAGTGATCGCAATCCAATCGGCAGTCTTTCCCAGGTGAATCCTCGCGAGGGGTGTCAGCTCCGCAATCGGATGACGTCGCGTTGCTGAGGCAGCGGCATAGGCTGTTAATGCCGCAGGCCGTGATGATATTCCGGTTCGTCGTGACAGGCCGGCCAGTCGTGGGGATGTCTCCGTGCGCTGATAAACAATCGCGCCATTGAAGACGGTCATCTCGATGTGCACCTTGTCCAGATCGCTCGGCGCGATCGTGAAAATGTCGTCGCTGAGCACGGCCAGGTCAGCCAGTTTGCCGGGTTCC
The DNA here is from genome assembly GCA_963839055.1 of uncultured Pseudomonadota bacterium. Lineage (GTDB taxonomy): Bacteria > Pseudomonadota > Gammaproteobacteria > Steroidobacterales > Steroidobacteraceae > 13-2-20CM-66-19. The sequence goes on from CAWITP010000002.1 coordinate 329,787, forward strand.
AGTGAGCCCTTGATGTGTTCCTGGTGTTCGGCAAAGGCTGACCCCAGCGTGTAGGCATGCACCGCTTCGGCCACGGTGAGGCGCTGTTCGGGTACCCAGCCGCCGGGATTTCGTCCATCCAGGGTGCGCCGGGTAACGGCCGCGTAGATTCCGAGCAGCGGGTCGAGCGGCGCAACAGGCCAATCCGAGCCGAATGCCAGTACTGCGCCGTGCTCGAGCAGCAGGCGCCATGCGTAGCTTGACTGAATGCGTTCGGGCCCGAGTTCCTTCTCGGCCCAGCGGCCGTCGTCGATCGCATGGTACGGCTGCATGGACGCGATCACACCCAGAGGCGCAAAGCGCGTCGCATCCGCTGCGCGCAGATGCTGTACGTGTTCGATGCGGAAGCGCCGGTCCGCAGGACCATTCTCCTGCGCGACGCGCTCAAACAGGTCGAGCACGGTGTGGATCGCACGATCGCCGATGGCGTGCATGGAGATCTGCAGCCCGGCAGCATCGGCACCGACCAGATTTGCGTACATGCCCGCGCTGTCCATGAGCTCGGAGCTCGCCAGGCCGCTGTAACCCGGACGGTCCGCAAAGGGTGCGTCCATCCATGCGGTTTCTGACCCGAGCGCACCGTCCGCGAAACTCTTCAGATTGCCCATGCGCAGCAGGGGATTGCCAAAAGGAGCCTGCACGCCTGCGGTCGCGAGCGATTTCCAGTCTCGCAGCGGATTGGCGTTGTAGATCCGCACCTGCAGCCGGCCGCTGTGTGCGTATCTTTCAAACCCCCGGAACTTGAGTGCAGAGTATGTATCAGTCGGCGAATCCCACATGTTCTGCACACTGGTCACGCCGTGAACGACAGCCTCATGCACCGCAGCCTGCATCGCGGCATCGAGTTCGCGCTCCGACGGCGGCGGCATGACGCGCTCTACCAGTGCCGTCGCTTCATCCTTGAGGATGCCGGTGGGATTACCTTGTGCGTCGCGCACGATCTCGCCACCTGCTACATCAGGGGTGTGGCGATCGAGTCCTGCGAGTCGCATGGCCAGGGCATTGGCGAGCGCCATGTGTGCATCGATCCGCCACACCAGCACGGGATTGTCACTCGTCACCGCATCGATCAACTCGTGCGTCGGCAAGGGTGCTGCGGGCCAGCGCTGATGATCCCAGTTGCCGTTTCTGATCCAGCTGCCGCGCGGCAACGATCGCGCGTATTCACCGATGCGCTCGCGGAATTCCGCCGGGCTGCGCACGTCCCCGAGTTGCACGCTGCTGAGAGCAGCGCCGCCATCGATGAAGTGAACGTGTGCGTCGTTGAAACCCGGTACGACGCGTCGACCGGCCAGATCGATGATCTTGCAGCCGGGTGTGGCGAGCTTGCGTATCTGCGCCGCGCTGCCGACCGAGAGGATGTGATCCCCCTCGATGGCGATCGCCTGTGCTTCGGGCTGCCGCGGGTTCTCGGTCCAGATGCGACCGTTCATGAGGAGCAACGAAGCAGGGCAGGCGAGGCTAACGGGGGCAGCCAGGGCTGCCAGCAGCAGAATCAGACAGTCAGATGCGCCACGCACTTCGCACCTCGCGAGATCGATGAGCGGTACAGCATAATGGCGTCTGGCACATTAAGCTTATCGCGGGTGACAGATGAAAGATCGTGTAGCACTCGTCACGGGCGGCGGGCGCGGCATCGGGCGCGAGGCGGCACTGCTGCTGGCCGCAGCCGGTGCGCACGTCATGATCGTGGCGCGCACTGCGACTGAACTGGCCTCCGTAGGCCTTGACTATCTTGCTGCGGACCTGGGTACACCCGAGGGCTGCGCGCTCGCCGTGGCGCAGACGGAGCAGCGCCTGGGCCCGATCGACATCCTGGTCGCCAATCACGGCATCGGTTCCGCACACGAACGCCTGATCTGGGAACAGGATCCGGCGGTGTGGCGCGAGACCCTGCGCATCAATCTCGACGGGCCGTTCGAGCTCGCGCGCCTCACTGTCGGCGGCATGTGCAAGCGGGGTTTCGGCCGGGTCGTGTTCACCAGTTCCACAGCCGGAGAAAAGGCCGAGCGCTCCGGGAGTGCTTACACCGCATCCAAACACGGATTGATCGGGCTTGCCCGCGCCATTGCGCAGGATGCCGGCCCCTCCGGGGTGACTTCCAACGCCGTACTGCCCGGTTGGGTCAAGACCGCCATGGCCGAGCGTTCGGCGCAGAGCGAAGCCTCCCGGCGCAACATCACGGTAGCGCAAGTGTGGGCGGAGCGGGCGGCGATCTACCCGCAAAACCGTGTCCTGCAACCGATCGAAGTCGCGCAGGTCATCGCTTTCCTGTGCAGCGATGCGGCCGCCGGAGTCAACGGTGAGGCGATCACCGTCGCCCTGGGCGGTATCTGGTAGAGACCGCGCGATTGAATTGCATAACCTGCAGAGGTGAGAGTTGACTTCACCTGGTGATGACGAGGATGACATCGGGGGCGGTGCCCCGTGTTTGCTGCATGAGCTCGCAGCGGACGGCAGGGTCATCGATCCTCGCGAGGCGCCGCGGGTAGCCCGCTGGCGCAAAGCGGAACGCGAGCGTCTGCTGGGGATGCGTATGGCCTTGCCGGCGGATGCTCGTCAGGCCGAGACACAGGCGATCTGCGCTGCGCTCGACCGACTCCTGCCGGCGCATGACTCGCTGCTGATCAGCGTCTACTGGCCCATCAAAGGTGAACCCGATCTGCGCGCCTGGATGCGTGAGCGCGCGCAGGGCGGCACGCGAATCGCATTGCCGGTCGCCGTGGGACTCGGACAGCCGCTGACTTTCCGCGAGTGGCATCCGGAGGCGCGCATGGCCTACGGGCTGTGGCGCATCCCGTATCCGGCCGAGACCGCGGAAGTCATCCCGAGCGTGGTTCTGGCACCCCTGGTGGGGTTTGATCGACAAGGGTATCGGCTCGGGTATGGCGGCGGGTTCTTCGATCGCACTCTGGCACAGCTTCGACCCCGACCTCGGGCCATCGGCCTGGGGTATGCATGCTGCGCCATCGGTACCATCTATCCTCAGCCGCATGACATTCCCATGGACGAGATCGTTACTGGCGCATCGACAGCCGCGCGGCCTCGTCCTGCACCGGAGCGCTGATGTCGGTCCAACCCGTCAGCGCCTCACCGCTCGCGTTCGAGATCCGCTCCATCGACTATATCCCCGATGCCGAGCGGCATGGGGGCCTGGGCAGTCAGTTTACGTTGTGGCTGGCTGCGAACCTGCAGATCACCGCTATCGTTACCGGCGCGCTCGCGGTGGTGTTCGGTGGCGATGTGTTCTGGTCGCTGCTCGCGCTGCTGTTGGGTCAGCTATTGGGCGGCGCGGTCATGGCGCTGCACGCAGCTCAAGGCCCCCAGCTCGGACTGCCGCAGATGATCTCCAGCCGTGTGCAGTTCGGAATCTACGGCGCCATGATTCCGATCGCGGCCGTATGTCTCATGTATGTCGGGTTCTCCGCCAGCGGCTGCGTGCTGGCGGGGCAGGCGCTGGGACAATTGCTGGGCATCGATGACGGCGCCGGCATCGTGCTGTTCGGCGCCTTCATCGTGATCGTGACGCTGTTCGGGTACCGCTTCATACATGCTCTCGGGCGAGTCGCCAGCGTCGTCGGGGTACTCGCTTTTCTTTACATGTTCAGCAGGCTGTTCATGACACAGAACGTGGCGGCGCTGCTGGAAAACCGCCATTTCTCCTTGAGTCAGTTCCTGCTCACCATGTCACTTTCAGCCTCGTGGCAGATCGCTTATGGGCCTTATGTCGCTGACTACTCGCGTTATCTGCCGCGCAGCACCCCTGTGCCGGCCGTGTTTGCAGCGGTGGGCCTCGGTTCTGTAATAGGAGCGCAGGTCGCCATGAGCTTCGGGGTGTTTGCCGCGGCACTGGCGGGCAATTCGTTCGGCCACCATGAGGTGGCCTACATCGTGGGACTCGGCTCAAGTGGCGCGGTGGCGGCGCTCCTTTATCTGAGCATTGCGTTCGGCAAGGTGACGGTGACGTCACTGAACGCCTACGGCAGCTTCATGTCACTCGCCACGATGATCAGCGCCTTGCGCGGCGGCTTGCAGATCTCCCTGCGCCACCGATTCGTGTACATCCTCGGCATGGTTGGCGTGTCGGCGCTGCTCGCCTTGACGGGTCGACACTCGTTCCTGCAGGCCTTCGAGGCCTTCATTCTTTGCCTGCTGGCGGTCTTTACGCCCTGGAGCGCCATCAATCTGATCGATTACTACTGTTTCACACGTTCGCGTTACGACGTGCCGGGGCTGTCCGACCCAGCGGGCCGCTACGGGCGCTGGAATCTCACCGGCATCACCTTCTACCTGGTAGGCATCCTGGTGCAGATCCCTTTCCTGGCAACGCCGTTCTACACCGGGCCGCTGGTGGCGCACCTGGGTGGGGTAGATATCAGCTGGATACTGGGACTGCTCGTCCCGGGGGCGCTGTATTTCCATTTCGGCCGCGCCTCCCGCGACCGAGCGCCACCTCACCCCATCCTGCCCGGTTAGCGCCACCGACGGGGACCCCGACACCGGCGCAGCCACCGACACCTCGCTCGGCTTCACTTTCGAGCCACTTGACTGCATACCGACCAGTTGGTATATTCTCATAATGAGGCCGCAAGCCAATGACCCCGCTAAGCCCAACGCCCGCCAGAAGCTCCTGGACGCCGCGCTGATCGTAGTGCGGGCCAAGGGATATACCGCGACGACCGTGGATGAGCTGTGTGCGTCCGCCGGCGTGACCAAGGGCGCCTTCTTCCATCATTTCAACAGCAAAGAAGAATTGGCAGTCGCTGCGGCCGATTATTGGTCAGCACGGACCGGCGCCTTCTTCGCAGCGGCTCCGTACCAGCAACTCGAGGATCCCCTGGAGCGTCTGCTGGGCTATCTCGATTTTCGCAAGAGCATCCTGCGCGGCGCGCTCGCCGAGTTCACCTGCCTCGTGGGCACCATGGTTCAGGAAACTTACGGGACCCATCCCGACATCCGCGCCGCTTGTGAGGCGAGCATCAGTGGACACGCCGCGCAAGTTGAGGCGGACATCGCTGCGGCGATGAGGCGGTATGAGCTGCAGGCGGACTGGACCGCCAGCAGTCTCGCCCTGCACACCCAGGCGGTACTGCAGGGGGCCTTCATCCTGGCGAAGGCCAAGGGCAGCGCTGACGTTGCAGCCGCGAGCATCGATCACTTGCGTCGCTACATCGAAACTCTTTTCCGGCCGCCGGCTACCAGAACGGGCGGCCGCTGAGCTTATCAATCCACCAAGCGAAGGAGCACTGGCCATGTCTGCAACTGCCGTCCAACCGATTCCCGAGGGAATGCACACCGTGACTCCACACCTCATCTGCAAGGGCGCCGCCCGGGCGATCGAGTTCTATGAGCGTGCTTTCGGAGCAACCGAGCTGAGCCGCCTTGCCGCTCCCGACGGTAAGCTGATGCATGCAGCCATCCGCATCGGCGATTCCGTGGTGTTCCTCGTCGATGAGATGCCGCACTGCGGAGTGCTCGGTCCCGAGGGACGCAGCGGCTCGACCGTATTCGTTCACCTGTATGTGAAGGATGCCGAGGCGGCCGCCGCGCGCGCGGTGCAGGCCGGCGCCAAAGTGCTGATGCCGGTACAGGAGATGTTCTGGGGTGACCGCTATGGCCAGCTTCAGGATCCTTTCGGACACCTCTGGTCGATCGCCACTCGCGTGCGCGAGGTCACGCCCGCAGAGATCCAACAGGCGGTGAAGGCCATGGCTGACCGCGCTGCCTGAGGAGTGTGCGGACATGGGTAAACTGACAGTGACTTCATTCGTGACACTTGACGGTGTCATGCAGGCGCCTGGCGGGCCGCAGGAGGATCGCAGCGGTGGCTTCCTGCACGGTGGCTGGGTCATGCCGCTTTTCGATGAGCAGGGCGGCCGTTACATGGCCGGTGTGTTTGCCCGTGCCACAGGCTTTCTGCTGGGCCGAGGCACCTACGACATTTTTGCCGGCTACTGGCCGAAGGTGCAGAACGATGCGGACCCGATCGCGGGTCCGCTCAATCGGCTTCCCAAGTACGTGGTCTCCCGCACGTTGACATCAGCTGACTGGCGCACGACCACCGTGCTGCGGGATGTGCGCCGCGATGTGGAGGAGCTGAAGCAGAAGAGCAGCGGCGAGCTACAGGTGCACGGCAGCCAGGGGCTGCTGCAGAGTCTGCTCGCTTATGAGCTCATCGACGAGCTCAACCTGGTGCAGTTTCCACTCATTCTCGGTCGCGGCAAACGCCTGTTCGCCGAGGGTACGGTGCCAACGGCCTTCGAGCTCACGCAGAGCTCCAGCACCGCCACAGGAGTTCTCATCAGCACCTTCCGCTTCCGCGGTCGACCCGCCTACGGCTCAGCACCGCCGCCGGAGGCGATGGGTGCATCTTGACCTCGGCCACCGGGAGCGCTTAACCACAGCTCCGGGGGACGCCATGAAAGTCCCCTGAAAGTACGCTGTGCTAGTTTTTCGGTCTGCCGTCTGCGGAGATGCTCTGGTGGTCCGATCTAACCGCGAAGCTCCCATTGAATCCGAAGTCCATCGCGGCGTAGCGCTGAGCGGAGCGAGCACTGAGAAGGGAACACTGCTGCGCTTGCTGACGGATTGGAATTTCGCCAAGCGCGCAATGCGTTATGCCCTGCATCTGCCGACGCCCATGGAGACGGAAGACCGTCGCGTACTCGAACAGATCATCTTCAGTTACTACGCCGCGCAAGCGCAGTTCCAGAAAATTCTTTTCGTAGGCTGTCAGTGGTACACGCGGCACTACGGCCGCAGCTACTTCCCGGGTCGCGAGTGGTGGACGATCGAGCCCGATGAAGAGGCGCGCAAATTCGGCGGTCCGCACCATATCGTGGCGCCGCTGCAGGAACTCGAGCGCCACAGCGCCGCGGACTATTTCGATCTGATCTTCTGCAACGGCGTGTTTGGTTTCGGGCTGGATGCGCGCACGGATTGCGAGCGTGCATTTGTGGCCTGCTACTCGCGCCTGCGTCCTGGCGGACACTTCATGCTGGGCTGGAACGACGTCCCCGCGCGTCTGCCCATCCCACTCGATAGCATCGCCAGCCTGAAGCAGTTCGAGCCCTGGACGTTCCCGCCCTTGAGCACGTGGCGTTATTGCACCGACACCTCCTTCCGCCACACGTACGACTTCTATCTCAGGCCGCCGTCTTAGGCTGCGACTGCACAAACTTCGCCGCGACCCCGCACCGAGCGCTGCTCAGCTCCGGCACACGCCGAAGCTTTCATCAACCTTAATTTTTTCTTGAATAAAGTTGCCCTGCGCGACAGACTGCGCAACGCAGCATGAGCCTGCGCTGTGCTGCAGGGCGTCTGTCTCATTATGTCAACGTCGCTGTGTGACGCAGTGCGCAGTTTTGCGGGTGCAGCGCCCTTTCAGATCGTAAGTTATTGATCGCGTCCACGGGCCGCCGCCCTGGGCGTTATCCCTGCCGTACGATGTGGCCCAAGCCGGCTGCGTCTGATCGGCACAACACATTCTGGGGAATCATGCGATTTTCGATACTTCTGTTGGGAAGCAGCGTTGCTATTGCTCTGAGTGGTTGCGGTGGAGGTGGAGGATCCAGCTCACCCGCGCCGACGGCGACGCTCAGCGCCTCACCGACCAACGTCGATAGCGGCGCGGCTTCCACGCTGACATGGAGCTCCACCGATGCAACGAGTTGTACGGCTTCGGGGGCCTGGAGTGGCTCGTTGGCGAGCAGCGGCACGAAGAGCACGGGCGCCTTGAGCGCACCCGCGGCGTTTTCGATCACTTGCACGGGCGCAGGCGGCACGAGCAGTGCAGCGAGCGTAACCGTCAACATCGTGCCGTCGGTGACGCTCACCGCCTCGCCCATCGCGGTCGCGAGCGGCAGCACGACGACGCTTACATGGAGCTCTGCCAATGCCACCGGCTGCAGTTCTTCCGGCGCGTGGGGCAGTGGAACTCTGGCCGCTTCAGGTACCCAGAGCAGTGCCGCAATTACCGCAAACAGCACATTCTCTATAACTTGCACCGGGGCAGGCGGTTCGAGCCCCACGGTGTCCACGAGCGTGATTCTCGCCGGCACCTCGCAGGCGCTGGCACCTTCGGTAGCCACACTGACTCTGGGTCGCACTCAACAGTTCGCGGGTGCAAACCTGGGTAGCGCTCCGACCTGGAGCGTGGATGGCATCGTGGGAGGCAATGCAACCGTCGGAACGATCAGCGCATCGGGCCTGTATACCGCGGGCAGCGCAGCGGGTGCCGCAGGGCAGCACACCATTCTCGGCATCAGCTCCACTGACAACAGCCAGAGTGCCACGGCGATGGCCGCGGTGACCGATCTGGCTGGTGTCTATACGTACCACAATGACCTGTCGCGGGACGGTGCCAACACACAGGAGTACGCGCTGACGCTGAGCACCGTGAAGACGAGTCGTTTCGGCAAATTGACCTCCTGCGCCGTGGATGGTGCCGTTTTTGCGCAGCCTTTGTGGGTTGCCAACCTGACCATCAGTAGCAAGCCCCACAACGCGATCTTCGTGGCAACCCAGAACGACGGCGTATTCGCCTTCGATGCCGATGCGGTGCCCTGCGGCAGCGCACTGGCTCAGGCAAATTTGCTGGATGCGGCGCACGGGGGCGTAACGGGGGAGACGCCGGTCCTATGGAACCAGGTCGGCGCCGGGGCCGGCGACATTCAGTGGCAGATCGGCGTGACCGGTACTCCTGTGATCGATCCGGCGACCAACACGCTGTATGTTGTCTCGAAGTCCGTGGCCGGCAGCACCTTTTATCAACGTCTGCATGCGCTGGATCTGGCGACGCTGTCCGAGAAGCCCGGTTCCCCAGTAGTCATCAGCGCCTCGGTCCAGGGCTCGGGAGATGGCGGCTCCACGGTGACCTTCGCAGCGCTGCAGCATAACCAGCGCGCCGGGCTGGCATTCGCGAATAACACCGTCTATATCGCCTGGGCCGGTCACGACGATGCTCCGACACCGATCTATCACGGCTGGGTGCTGGGCTATCAATACAACGGCAGCAAGTTCACTCAGACGGCTGTGTTCAATCCCACTCCCAACGATAAATTTGGTGGCGTGTGGATGAGCGGGGGTGCCCCTGGGGCGGATGCTGCCGGTAACGTCTATTTCGTGACGGGTAACGGCGGAAGCCATACCGCTTCCGGCAATCGTGATGAGTCGTTGCTCAAACTGAAGAGCGATCTGAGCGTGCTCGACTCCTTTACACCATCCAATCCCGACCAATTGAACAGTGTTGATGCCGACTTCGGCGCCGGCGGTGCGGTGTTGCTTGCTGACCTGCCGGCGGGCAACACAGTGACGCACGTTGTCATCGGCAATGGCAAGAACGGCACGGTGTATGTGCTCAACCGCGATATGCTGGGGGGCCTGGGCGATCAGAATGCGTTGCAAAGTTTCATTCTTGGGCCCAATAACGGTTCGGACGTGTTCTTTTCCACGCCCGTATTCTGGAACAACCGTCTGTACCTCACGCCCACGGATCTGGGTATCAGCGCGTATCAGCTGAATACCGCCACTGCAATGTTCACTACGACGCCCGCCTCCCAGAGCAGCCATGTATTCGGCGGCCACGGCACCATCGCTTCGCTGTCCTCGAGCGGGACTGGCACCAACGGCATTCTCTGGAGTCTCGACGTCGCCACTTATTGCACCCTCACGGACACCGGCAACGCCCCCTGCGGTCCGGCAGTGTTGTACGCCTATGACGCCACTAACCTGGCGACCGAGTTGTATCACAGCAGCTCGACCAGCGGAGCTGCCGACGCGGCGGGCAATGCGGTCAAGTTCACTGTACCGACGATTGCCAATGGCAGGGTGTACATCGGCACGCGCGGCAACAACACTGGTTCGAACGCCTCCAATACAGGCGGAGCCTACCCGTCAGGGGTTACACCCGTAGCCGGAGAGCTGGACATCTACGGCATTAAGAATTGACGAGCCGAGCGATCAACGCTCGTAGCGAATAAACGAAGTACGGCGGGCGAGCGTGTCATACAGCGCTCGCCCGTCCGCGTTGAACTCCTGAGTCAGCCAGTACACGGTACCCGCGCTGGCGCGATCCGCCTCGGCGTAGACGCGCTGGATCAGCTTGCGACCGATCCCGCGACCACGCGCTTCGGGCACTACAAACAGATCTTCCAGGTAGCAACTGTCGGTCACCGACCAGCTCGAGGGGTGAAACAGGTAGTGGGCGAACCCTGCGAGCCGGCCGTCCTCATCCGCCACGACGGCGCGCTGCGCGGCACCTTGCAGAAGGCGGTTAAAGGTGTGCTCCGTGACCTCATCCGCAAGCCGTTGCCGATAGAAGCGCAGATATCCCCGCCAGAGCTGCTGCCACTGCTGCCGGTCCGTTGCTTTGAGCTCGCGTATGTCTGTCATATGCCTTGACCTCCCAGAGCGTAGCGGACGGCGCGCGCTGGACGCAGCACAGCCGTGATGGCAGCATTGTGAGCCAAATTACCCATAGCCGCGCTTTCGGTCATCCACCGCGCCGAAGTGCCGGGTTGCGGCGGTGACGGCAGGCGGTATTCCTGACGCCGAACCGCGTGATCTGAGGGATCAGGCGCTCTGAGGTTGGTTCCGATGACGACATTGGATGAGCTGCTGACGCTTTATGGCCGGGCGGGAACTGCTAACTATTTCGGCGAGGCCGTCACCCAGACCGAACACGGCCGGCAAGCGGCTCACTTCGCACGCCGGGCGGGCGCTTCGGATGCCCTGGTCGTCGCGGCGTTGTTGCACGATGTCGGCCATCTGCTGCAGAACGCGCCGGACGATCTTGCCGAATGGACCGACGACGCACACCATGAAGAAGTTGGCAGCCGCTGGCTGGCCGACCGATTCGGACCGAAGGTGAGTGAGCCCGTGCGATTGCACGTGCCGGCTAAACGCTATCTGTGCGCCACCGATAGCGCATATCTGCGCCAGTTGAGCTCGGCCTCGGTGCACACCCTCGCATTGCAGGGCGGCCCGATGACCGTTGGCGAGGTCGCCGCCTTTGAAGCCGAGCCCTACTACCGTGCAGCGATCCTGCTGCGCCGGTGCGATGATCAGGGGAAAGTTGCAGGTCTCGCCACACCCGACTTCACGGAATACTCCGGCCTCATTGCGCAGCTGGCCCGCAGATCACGACCGTCCGTCTATCCCGTGCAATAAAACGCAAGTAGCGTATGCCACGATCCGGGCGCCCCGCGCCAGTTGCGTTGCCCGAAACCAAGGAGTTCTTACCAATTGAAGCAGATTGCTGAAGCCGCTCGCTCGGTGGATGTGGTGCTGGAAACCGAGGTACTCGTCGTGGGCAGCGGTCCGGGAGGCCTCGCGGCGGCGCTGGCATCCGCGCGTGCCGGTGCACGCACCGCACTCATCGATCGCAACGGCTGTTTCGGGGGCAACATCACCCAGGTCGGTGTGGAAGGCTTCGCGTGGTATCGCCACGAGCAGACAGTCGACTGCGAGGGCATTGGCATCGAGTTCGAGAATCGTGCCAAGGCCATGGGGGCGGCCATGCCGGAGCCGCAGTCGCTCAGTCATGCGCTGGATGCCGAGATGTTCAAGTGGGTGGCCGATGTGCTGGTGGAGGAGGCCGACATCAGGCCCATGCTGCATCGCCTGGGCGTGGCGCCCATCATCGAGCAGGGCGTCATCCGCGGGGTGATCACCGAGAGCAAGGCCGGACGCGAGGCGATCCTTGCCCGGCGGGTCATCGATGCGACGGGCGATGCCGATATTGCCGCGCGCGCCGGCGCTCCGTTCCGCAAGACACCGCGGGAAAAGATGATGGCCGTATCGGTCATGTTTTCCATGTCCGGCGTCAACAAGCAACGCTTCATCGAGGCCGTCAAAGCCGATCCGCAAACCTATGCAGACTGGTCGGGCAACGGCGAATGGGATCAGGAAACTACCGGCAAGGAAGATCACCTGTTTTCGCCGTTTTTACGGAAGCCCTTCAAGAAAGCTCTCGAAGCTGGACTGATCCCCGCACATCTCAACACCATCGCCGGCACCTGGGGCACCGTGACCGATCAGGGCGACCTCACGTATCTGAATCTGGTGCACGTGCCGGAAATCGATGGTACCGATCCGAATGATCTTACGGTGGGCGAGATACGCGGGCGGCGTGAGGCCATCTACGCGATGGAGGCGCTCCGCAAGTTCATGCCCGGGTGTGAGGAGGCGAAGATACGCAACTTCGGCATGACTTTGGGCGTGCGCGACACTCGCAAGATCGATGCCTTGTATAACCTTACCGGCAATGATGTGCGTGAGCAGGGGCGCTTCGCGGATGCCATCGGCATCTTCCCGGAGTTCATCGATGGCTACGGCATTCTGATCCTGCCGACCACCGGCCGCTACTGGCACGTACCCTATCGTGCGCTGGTGCCCAAAGGGGTTGGCAATCTGATCGTCGCCGGCCGTTGTATCGGTGGAGACATGATCTCGCATGCCTCCGCACGTAACATGATGTGTTGCGCGGTCAGCGGGCAGGGTGCAGGGGTTGCCGCTGCAATCTCTATCCGGCGAGATGAGCCCTTCGATCAGTTGAGCGTCAAAGCGGTGCGGCAGGAGTTGCAGCGCCAGGGCGCGCGCATCGACTGATCAGCGCTGCGTTTCGAGCAGCGCTGCGTATCGAGCAGCGTCACGCATCGTGCCACCGGCGTCAAATCCGCAGCGAGGCGACGGCTCGGGCGCGCCCGGTGAAATACAACAGTGACCACGAGATGAGGACAAGCCCGCATCCGACGGTGACGTAGATGGCGGTGCGAAACAGGGTTAGCCAATCGGTGTCGTGCAGGCCGAAGTTGCGCCACAGCAGCAGCCCTACGCTGCCCGCATAGCCTGCAGAATCCGCCACATAGATGAGAAATCCGGCGTTTGCGACCTGGCCGCTGAAGGAGACCAGGCGGTCGAACAACATGGCGCTGTAGGGCGTATATACCACGTACAGGCCGGCTCCGGCGGCGACCATCCAGGCGAGCGGCCCGATCCATCCGGCATCAAATGCCAGTGTCGACCCGCCCAACAACAACAGGCCGAGCAGCAGTACCGCATGTATCACCATCATGGCACGCGCGTTGTTGTGCACCTTGACGATGATGCCCATTGCGAGCAGCGCCACTGCGGCGACCGGTATCTCCGCTGAGGTGAATATCGCCGCGACATTGTTGTAGCCCAGTGCGGACCAGAGCTCTGCCGCGAAGTTGTCGCGGAAGTCGCGCAGCGCGGTCGCGAACACATAAGTGATGATCAGCAGTGTCAGGCCCAGGCCATACTGCTCGAGAAAGGCTCGCACCTCGCTGCCGCTCATGGGTGCGCGCCGCACGCGTTCCGCCTCATCGGCAGCATCGGGCGGCGGCAGCACGGACAAGCCCCACACCGACAACAGCAGTACCGGAATAAACACCGCCCCGGTGGCGGCAGGCATCCACAGGGGCGGCACGCCCAGTCTCTGCATCAGCAGGATACCCACTGATTTCACCGCGCCGGAGGAGAGGATGAAGCTGGCGCAGATGATGGCGCCCAATACTTCGGTGGTGCGCCGCCCCTCCATGTAGGCAAACACCATACCCCAGATCATCCCCAGGCACAGGCCGTTCAGGAACATGACCGGCACTTTGAGCAACGGCGGCACCACGGCAAACCCGATCAGCGCCAGCCACGAGCCGCCGATCAGAATGAGGATGCCGCGCGCCCGGTATGCGGATTTCATGGCGGCGATCACGCGGATGCCGATGAACTTGGAGGTCGCGTAACCGAGCACCTGCGAGATCACGATGGCGATCTTGAAATCGAGCGCATAGTGCCAGCCAGCGATGTCGCCATAGGTCGCAGCCGCAAACGGTTTGCGGAAGGCGTACATCGAGAAGTAGGTGGCAAAGCCCGCCATGGCTGCGAACAATGTGAACGCCACCGGCGAGGCAGTGCGCAGTCGGGCGGCGGGCGTCGGTCGCATGAGGTACCGCAATCAGTGCGGTATGACGCGACAGCTCGTGACGAAGGTTTGACGGTCTGCCGGGGACTCTATCTCTTTCGCAAGCAGCGCGGTGAGCTCCTCGCGCCCGCAGGCTGAGCGCAGAGCGCGGTCGACCAGCAAGCGTGCGACGGGCCCAATGTGATAAGCGAGGTGGCGCTCCAGGGCGTCGCGCTCGGCAGCGCTGATTACGAAGCTACCCGTGGCGGACGTCCGTGAGGACCGTGGCGCGGTGCGACCTTGGGACAGTTGGTCTCTCGGCTGACCGATGGGCGCGGTGGCAGCGGCGGCGGGCTCAGGCAGCGAATCCTGGTCAGCGGTCCGTGGCGCGCTGCCGTGTGCGGAGGCGGTCTGCGGCTTGAGCAGGGCGCGGATGTGCGCGAGCACGCGGTGATAGTGCGACGCCTGCGGCGACGGGAAAGCGTCAAACCAATGTTGGGTGCTGAGAAAGTACTCGAGACTGCGTGTCGGCAGCGCAGCCTCGAGGCGCAAGGTCAGGACAGGCACCTGGCGATGCACGGCGCGCTCGACCTCGCGACACACCTGGGGAGATGAGTTACAGCGCTCGGAGAACACCAGTACCATCAGGCGTGCAGCGCTGATTGCCGTGACTATTTCTGCGGCCCAGTCGACTGCCGGGGCGATGTCGCGCGGCGCGATCCAGGTGCTGATGCCTTGCGCTTCCAGCTGCGCCACCAGCTCAAAGGCACTCTCACGGTCAGCCTGGCAATAGCTGACAAACACATCGTGACTCATCGGCTGCCGTCCTCCAGCAGATGGAAGGCTTTGGCCAGACTGACGCGCATGCGCTCGAAGGAGCGCACCAGCGCTGCGATCTCGGGGCTGCCGCCGGTGGGAAACTCCTCGCTGGTGGCTCGTCCCGTACTCAACTCGTTGGCAACCCGCACAATCCGTCTTACAGGCCGCACCACCAGCAGATAGATGAGGGTGCTGACGAGCGCGAGGCTGAGCACCAGGCTCGCGAGGATCCAGATGAGAAAGCTGTGGAACAGCTGCGAGGCCGCGGCGGAGGCACTTTGCAGCGGCACGGATACGACACTGGCACCCACCACCTCGTGGTCCTGCCAGTCAAAGCCATGATTGGGTCCGTAACGGGCCACCATGGCCTGTGGTGCCGCAGCGGGAGTGCTGTGGCAACCCAGACATTCGCTCTGCGCCACGATGGGACGCGCGAGATACAGCGCCGCGCCGGTGGGCGTGTCGCGCTCACCGCTGATCTCGTGCGTGGCAGGATGATTGCGGAACTGTTGAATCAGATCCGCTTCCCAGTCGGTGGCATGGTCGCGGGGATTGGTCGGGTTGAGGGCGGCTTCCTTATAGCTGTACTGCGGATGCTGCTCGCTCAGCTTGAGAAAGTTCTGGGTGGCAGCGTAGAACGGCACGCTTTGCGGCAGGAACTCCGTGTGCATGCGGCTCTCGAGCAGCGGCAGAATCTCGGCCGCCGTGTAGGAGCGGATGGCGAGCGCACTGTCGAGCATCAGTCGTGCTTCCTGCATGACCTGGCGGCGTGCATTCAGTTGCGCCCGATACCAGCTGACATAACCCAGCAGCAGCGTGACCGCGCCCAGCGTGGCCAGCAGCGCTAAGTTGATTCGCAGCAGCAGGGGCATGTGCTTGCCGTGTGTGCTCATGCGAGCGGCAGGTGGTGTGGCCGCACCAGTAGATTCCAGTCCTGGTGCTCTTCGAGTATCAGTGCGATGGCCGCTTCCACGTCGCTGCGCAGCGCCTGGTTGCCCTCCGCAGTGCCCGCCGCACCGCAGCTGGCTTCGATGCGGGCATTCATCGTGGCAAGTTCCTGGGTCAGCCGCTCGGACGAGCTGCTCAGGCGGTAGGCCTCGGATTGCGCCAGGGCACCATGCAATGAGGCGCCCAGCGCGGGGAAAAAAGTCGTCACCAGCGACAGCCACAGAGTGTGTATGACAAGGTGCATCGTCGCGCCGAGTGCGGTGAGTCCAAACAGCCAGATATTCAACAGGTGCACCCGATGGACCAGGGCATGTTGACGCTGCACGACCCGCTGGTGGTAGCGGCGCTGATCCTCGAGCACCCCGTAGGTCCAGCGGGCATAATCGGCTACAAACTGCCCGTCTGTCCATGCGCCCGCCAGCTGCTGTCTTGCCAGGGGCTCGAGCTGGGCGCACAGCCGCGAGATCTCGGTTGCGGTACGCAGATGCTGCCCCGGATCGAATGCACGGTCATACCAGCTGGTTGACTGGGGTGTCGGTTGCAGCTCGAGCAGCGGTGCCAGCATGGGCAGGTACCAGGCGAGCTCCGCGGTCGTGCGGGCGCTGAGCCATTGACCCTGCCAGTCGCTGCGATGGCCCTGCCAGTAGATGCCACTGACGGCTCCGATCAGGATGACCTCGCACACGGCCCAGGCGCCAGCATAGGGATGCAAGGCATGGTTGCGGCTGTCCCAACCCAGGGCAAGGGGGAGTACCGCGCACAGCACGGCCAGCGCGCTTAAGAGGTAGATGGCCCAGAAGCCGCTGCGGTAACGGTTGCCGAAGTAGATGGCCCGCTGATCAAAGCGCCGATGCTCGGGTGCCACCGCGGCGATGAGCGGTTGCAGCCGGGCAGGGGGCAGGGCGGGCACAAAAGGCGGCTGCCGCGGTAGCCGTACGCCGATCAGCAGCAGGCGCTGAATGACTTGATGCAGAGCCAAAGATGTTCTCAGCCGACGATCTCGTAGGTTTTGGCGAAAGCCGTGGGCGAGACGATGCCCAGGCTGCCATCGCCGTAATCGACGAGCCAGTCCCCCGGATGACCCTGGAGATTGGAGACTCCATCGGCCAGCAGCACGTTGAATCGCTGCTGCATGGGTACGGCCAGAATGCGGTTCGGCAGGCTGGCGTAGGTTCCTCCCTGACCCGGCAAGGTCGGTGGAACGGGCCGGTATTTATCCGCGAAATGCCGTCGTGAGACGCGCCAGTGCTCCCCGCCGATGCCCGTGACGATTGCATCCCCGGCATGGGCATGCACCACGCCCTCGAGTGTCTGCACCGTACATTCTCCGTCCGCAAAGCGCACTTGCACCTCGCGAACCAACTTTCGTGCGCTAAGTTTCCCCGGCGCGTTGAGTACCGCCTGGGAGAAACCGGGTTGTCCGCTGCAGCGGAACGCGAGCGGGGCCTGCGTGCTCAAGAGTGTGCAGCCCCCGTGCTCAAGTGCGGCGAGCCTTCGGGCTCACAGGTGTTGCTCGTGCTCGATGAATGCGCGCCACATCTGCACATCGCGCAGTGCGCGAATCGAGGGCTTCAGTCCATCGATGAGACGCGCGGCCTCGGCGAGCAGCCTGGTGCGATGCGCCGGGTCCGTCAGCGCTTGTGCATAGAGCGCGCAGGCGAGCTCGAACGGCTGCCAGCGATCGCCGTGATTGCGGGAGGCGAGCTCGCGCTGCAGGGCGACGACCGGTGCGATGGTCTGCGCCGCTTCGGACTTGTGCTGCCGCGCCAGCGCCATGGTCAGCCATGTGGAGATCTCGCCGAGATCGCGCCGGTCGGCGGTCGAGCCTGCTGCCGTTTTGGTGCGGGCCTTCAGGGCCTCGCGCTCCTCGGCTTCCGCAGCGACTAAGTTGCCTTGCAGAAAGTGACTGTGGCCTGCCAGGTTGGCAGAAAAGTACAGGCCCAGCCATTGCTCACCGGGGATCTGTTCTTCGCCCCGGCTCATATCACGCAGCGCCGTGAAGGAGTCCGCGAGCAGCTGATGCACCTTGTCCAGCTCACCGCGCTCATAGGCGATCGTGGCCCAGGCGAGCTGCGTGCAGGCGGAGGCCAACATGGCGGTCGGGCTGCCGGGCTGCCCGGCGCGAAGCTCAGCTATCAGCGGCTCCACGGCTTCCACCGTGTGGGTGGCGCCCTGCACGTCGCCCGCCTGACTCTGATGGAATGCGAGTCCCGCTGTACTGTAAGTCCGCACCAGCGCAAAGACATTTCCGCCGTGGGCGGCGCGACCGAAATCCTCCACGGACTGGAAAGTGGCCGGGATCGATTCGCTCAGCTGCCCGAGCGCCCACAGCGAGTCGCCCACGCCGCCGTGCGCTACCGCGAGATTGTTGATGCTGGTGGTGTTGTTGGGATCGAGATTGAGCAGCGTAGTGGAGACCACCTCTTCCTTGTGCGCCAGCTCGAGCGCCCGCGTGGGATTCAGGTCATCCAGCGCTGCATTCGCGAGCCCGCCGGTGATGACCTGCTCCGCATGCAGGGCCAGTCGGAAACCCGGGCGCTGCTGCAACACCTGCTCTGCGACCCCGAGGGCTTCCGTGCCTGCCTCATAAGCCTCTTGATGACGTCCCATGTTGCCGAGAGCTGTGACCAGCCACGCCGCACCTTCCGCATACAGCGCGCCCATGTCCACATGTTCGGACGTCCGCGCGCCCAGATCGACCGAGAGTTGCATCGCTTGGCGTTCGGTGGCGATGGCGGCTTCGTTCAGTTGCTTTTTCTGCTCCTGGAAACCCCTGCGCATCAGAATGTCTGCATAGGCGCGGCGTACTGCGACGGAGGCGTCGGGCCGCTCGGCCTGCGGCTTGAGGAGATCGGCGCCGAATGCGACGGTCTTGATCGCCTGGGGATCGTTACGGTTGTCCTGAATCTGACCGGCCGTGCGGTACGAGAGAGCAAGGGCGATGAGCGTCGCTTCCGAGTGATCGCCGCGCGCGCGTTGTGCCTCGAGCAACTGAATGGCTTCCTGGACATCGCGCGAGGCCTGATCGAGCTGGCCAAAGTAACGCACCACCTTCGCATGTTGCATCAATGCCAGCGCACCGTTGCGCACCGTTTCGATGCCCTTGCGCTCCGGCGGCAGGCCGTGAAAGTAATCGATCTGCCGCTTGGAGAATTCTTCCAGCACATTCAACCGCCCGAAACTCTCCAACTCGCGCACGAAGTCATCGTTGAGGTATGCCAGCAGCTGCTCGGCACCCACACGGGCCTGTTCAGCGACCGCGCGCGTCTGTTGAGCCTCACGTTCGGCGCGGCGCGCCCGCTGACTGCTGACATAACCGAATGCCGCGGCAATGACCGCCAGCACAGCGAGCACGGTGCAGACCGCTGCAACCTTGCGCGCCTTGAACAGCGCCTGTCGTGCGGACAGTTCCCGCGAGCGCTGCTCCGCCAGCACCCGTTCGGTGGCCTCGCGTGCTTCCCGTTTCTGGCGCTGGTCGCGGCTTTGTTTGACGACACTGCAAAGTACGTCGTGTGTCAGCTCGACCCGACGTACGTCCAGGCGTTCTTCGATGCGCAGCAAGCGCCTGTTCACCAGCTTCGCGAGCGTGTCGGGTGCGGCGCCGGCGGCCTTGAAGCGCCGTAACAGGCTTTCCTCGGCCACGTTCTCGCGGAAGCCCGAGTCAGTGAGCAACTCGTCTTCGATGATCTGGCGCACCGCTGCGGGTTGGTCTGCAAGCGCGCGCTCGTAGAAATTGCCGAGAATCGATGCATGCGAGCCGGCCAGCAGATCGAGAGAGATCTCGCTGCGTCCCTGGTCGATGCGTGCATCATTCAGCTCGCGGCAGATGAGGCTCAGCAGCGAAGGCTCTACTTCCGCATGGGACAGCTCCGCACCGCCGGCCACGAAGCGCACGATGGCTGCTGCCACCTCCTCGGAGACCAGGCGGCCACCGGGACGCAACACCGCGGCCAGCGCCTGCGTGCCGGTCATCGGCGCGAGGCGCAGCCGGTTCTGCGCGATGCTCGGCATGCTCTTCTTCAGACTCTCGAGCGGGGCCAGGTAGTCCTCGCGCAGCGAGATCAGGATGCGATAGTCGCTGCGCGCGAAATCAAACTTCTCGGCCGTCCGCTCATCGTTCTCGAGCGCGGCCTCGAGCGCCTTGGGTGGGCGGTTCTCGGCCAGATCGGCCAGCTCTTCGATGAACTGGGCGGCGCGCGCGCGGCCGCGCTCATCGCTCTGTGCAAGCGTGAAGATCTCCTCGAACTGGTCGAATATCAGCAGCGGCGTGAGGCGGGTGCCGGCCTCGTCGCGCAGCACATCGTCGCGATGATGCAGAAACTCCCAGAGCGACTCGCCGGCCACGGCGACCCCGGCCTGTGACCACTCACCCGAGAGCCGTGCGCTGCGCCGGATGGCCTCCTTGATCTGCTCCGCGGGCGCGGGCGCTTCCGCATCGTAGGCGATGCGCACATACACGGGGCAGTAGCCCTGCTCGCGCAGGCGCGGCACGAGGCCTGCGCGCAGGATTGAGGTCTTGCCGAGGCCCGATTGTCCGAACAGCACGGTGAGCAGCCGGCGCTGCACGCGACGGGCGAGCTCGGCGACCTCCTCCTCGCGGCCGAAGAAGTAGGCACGCGTATCCTCGGTGAAGGAGGCGAGACCGAGCCACGGATTGGCCTGGTTGACCGGCGTCTCCTCCAGCTCCGGCGCCACGGGCACATTCGAGCTCAGGGCGTTCATCGCGCTCGCGCCTGCATGAAGTCACTCAGCCGCTGCGTGAACTCCGCTGTGGCCTGGCCGCCGGGCAGTTGCGTGAAGTGCAGCGCTCTGAATTTGTCCGGCACCAGCGCATCGCCCGCGTTGATGCCATCGATCGTCACCGGAAGGATGAACAGGGCACCGTCCGCCATGTTACGGACGCGATCGATGGCGTAACTCCACTCGCGGCGGAAGTAGCCCTCCAGGCGCCGCTGCGTACTGGCGGAGATGATCGGAATGAAATAGGAGCAGCGCGCGATGTTGCGCTGGATCTTGCGATCGTAGTCATCACCCACCTCGAGCCGCTCCATGTCAAACCAGGTGGTGATGCCGGCGGCCTCGAGGCTCGCCTTCAGCTGCTGGACGGCAGGCAGGTCATCGCGCGCGTAACTGATGAAGACGGCGTTGTCCGGCATCTCGCGCGCCGGCGGGAGAAAGCGCGCGGGCGCCGGCGCGGTCGCAGCCGGCTTGCGGCGCGCCAGCCAACGCTGATGCAGCTCTTCCACGAAGCGTTCGGCGCCCCGATAGATGCGGGTGCGCACACTGACCTGCTGCAGGAAGGCGACCAGGCGGTCATCGAGGGAGCTGTGATCATCGGCCAGCACTTCGCCCACATCGCGCGGATCCGAAAGCCGCTGCCGCTTGGCCATGCGCAACACCAGCCGCGCGAGCCAGTTGGTGAAGTTGCTGCCGATGAACAGCAGGTGATTGTGCTCGAGCTCGTGAAACAGTTTCTCCGGAGCGAGGTGTTCGTTCTGCAGTGCGCAGATGAACTCCAGCAGATCCTCATCCGAGATCACATAGGTCGGCGATGCCGAGAGCTTGCCGAACAGATGATAGACGACGGGCCGCGACAGATGGTCTCGCTCGGTGGTCAGATCGGTGACGCGGTTCGGCGCATACGCCATGACCTCGGTGCCGGCGGCGCCGCCGAAGCGCTCCAGATTGATGGCATTTTCCAGCAGCGAATCGAAGGTCGTGGAGACAAACAGATCGAAATCCGTGATCGCCGCCAGCCGGCGCAAGGCCAGGGAGGGCCCGAAGTTGGCATCCTTGATGATGCTGCGCAGGCGCACGTAGGCTTCTTCGCGCCGGCCCCGGGCGGACACGAACCAACACACGACATCATTCAGGGTATAGGGGTGCGGTAGCGCCGCAGTATTGACATTCAGCCGGGCGGCGAGCTTTTCCGCAACCCAGTCAAGCAGCAGTCGCGGTCCCTGCTCCGTTGCGACCATCAGCAGCTCAGGGCCGACGATGGGAATCACGCGACGCTCTTCGATGAAGTTCAGCAGATCATCCCAGGCATCATCATCGAGCATCGTCGCCGGCAGCATCGCGGCTGAACTGGTCAGCATCTGGCCTCACCCGTTGCGGTTCTGGGCCGCGACTTGTACGTTGATGGACTGAGTGTGCCGTAAGTACCCGGCCTGTCGCAATGCGCAAGGCGCGGGTCAACGAGCCGTGAGAGAGACCCGGCGCGCCGGCGCCTCAAGTCCGTCCACCATGTCACGCCAGGCGTTGAAAAGGGTCTCGACCGGGATCTGGTCGGCGCGATTCGCCACCGGCGGGCCGCCAACGCTGATGACCGGCGATCCGCTGGGACTGCGCGGCAGCCAGACACGCGGGGACTCGGACCCGTAGATCACCACCAGGGGCAGTCCTAGCGCCGCCGCGGCATGCGCCGGCCCGGTATCCACCGAGATCATGCTGTGGCAGACCTCGCAAAGCGCAAACAGCGGGCGCAGCGCCAGCCCCGCGGTGACGACCTGCCCGATTCCGGTCTGCGCCTGGATCTCCTGCAGCATGGGAACCTCTTCCAACGCGCCGCGCAGTATCAGCAAGGCATCCGGCATCCGTGCGTGCATCCGGCGCAGCAGCTCGACCCAGTTAGCAGTGGGCCATGCCTTGTCATCGGCATTGAGCCGCCGCCAACGCTCGCGGCGTGTACTCATGGTGCGATGATTGCCCGGCTGCACGAGGATCAGCTGTCGCCCGTACCAGCCCTGACCGCGCAGCCAGGCGTCGCGCTCGAGACGTTCGCTATCCAGCACCTGCAACCGTGGCGCCCACGGGCCGGTCGTCTGCGGCAAGGGGTAGTCGGCAGCTTGCAGCGCCGGCGGTGTCAGCTCACCGAAGCGCAGTAGGGAGTCCACCCAGTGGCTGCCGCGCGCCGGATCGTCATCGATGAAGACGATGCGCCGGCGGTCGATGCCGCTGAAGGCGAGCAGCCGCTTGATACGCGGCAGCTGCCGGTACTGGTACTCACATACGTAAATCGGCCCCGGCGCGCTTCGATGCAGGGCGTGCAGCACGCGCGGCCACGTCGCGCTGAAGGGGAAAGGAGTATGTCGCGTCAGTGCAAATATGTGCGCAACATCGGGATGCCCCCGGAACACCCATTCGTTCCAGGGTCCGGCGCCGATCACATCGCAGGGCCGGTGATAACGCCGATGCAGCAAGTGCAGCAGGGCGCTCACCATAATCATGTCGCCCACGCGGCCAAAGCGGATGACGGTGGGACGCTGTGGCTCCGCTGCGCCGGAAACTCTCATTGGCCTTGCGATGGGAGACGCACCCCAGTCACGCGGGCCTGCCGCTCGAGGTCCTCATTATGTCCGTAGTGTAAACGAATCGATCAGGGGGCCAAAGGCAGCGGCGGGCGCGCTCGAAGCCCCAAAAAAATGTGTGCTGGCGCACATCGCGGCCCCATGCGACCCCATCGGGACAGCATGAGGATCCCGCGGGCCGTGCGTCATACAAACTGTGCGTTGTTTCCCGGGTGGGTGGGTGCGTTGTCAGTATCCTTTGCGCCATTTAGCGACCGGGCCGAGGGTTCCGGCGCAACTCAGATCCGGAGGGGACATGGTCAGGCGGATGTACGCTGTGCTCGCAGCGCTGTTGCTCACGGTCACAGCGCCATTAGGCGCAAACACCGGCAGCGTGCCGAGCAGGAATGACGTCATCGCGCAGGTGACCAAAGCGGTCGAGTTCTATCGGCAGTATGGCCGCGAGCGTGCACTGGCCGAATTCAACAAACGGGATGGTGAGTTCGCCCAGGGCATGGATTACGTGGATGTGCACGACCTGAATGGTGTCTGCGTGGCGCACCCGGTGTCACCGGAAATCGTCGGTCAGAACCGGCTGAGTGTGGCCGACATGCACGGCAAGAAGTTCATTCGGGAGATCATCGAGGCGGCGCGTGCGCAGCAGATGACCGGGTGGGTGAGCTACATGCGCGAAAATCCCAACAGCGGCCGCATCGAGCACAAGATTGCCTACTGGGCCTTGCACGACGGCCTGATCTTCAAAGCCGGCACTTACGAGCAGTAGGCCGCACGCTACCGCAGGTCGGCGTGTACCTCCGCAGCGATTTCGTAGCTGCGCAGCCGCGCCGCGTGCGCGTAAATCTGTGATGTGATCATGAGCTCATCCGCAGCCGTGCGTTCGATGAAGGCGGCAATCTGCGCGCGAATGCTGTCCCGTGTGCCGATTGCTGAGCAGCCAAGTACATCGGCTAGCAGCGACCGGGCCTCGGGCGGCAGTTGTCTGTCGTAGTCCTCCACAGGGGGTGGCAGCGTCGATGGCCTGCCGCTGCGCAAATTCACGAAGGCCTGCTGCATGGAGCTTGCGATCAGGCGGGCCTGCGCCTCCGAGTCGGCTGCGAACACATTGAAACCCAGCATGACGTAGGGGCGCTGACACTGGGCGGAGGCACAGAAGGTCGCCCGATAAATCTGCAGGGCCTGCATGAGCATCGTCGGTGCGAAATGCGATGCAAACGCGAAAGGCAGCCCGAGAGCAGCGGCGAGTTGCGCCCCAAACAGACTCGAGCCCAGAATCCACAGCGGCACCTTCGCGCCCGTGCCGGGCACGGCCACGACATCGCGCTGTGTCCCGGCTGGACCCAGATAGTTCTGTAACTCCAGTACGTCTTGCGGGAACTGCTCGGGGTCGCTCGCCAAGGTCCGCCGCAAGGCCCGCGCGGTGCGCTGGTCGGACCCGGGGGCTCGGCCAAGGCCGAGATCTATGCGCCCTGGAAAGAGCGCCTCCAAAGTCCCGAACTGCTCGGCGATGACCAGCGGGGCATGGTTAGGAAGCATGATGCCGCCGGCACCCACCCGAATCCGGGTCGTGCCGGAGGCGATGTGGCCAATCACCACCGCCGTCGCGGCGCTGGCGATTCCCGGCAGTGAGTGATGCTCCGCGACCCAGTACCGGTTGTAGCCCCAACGCTCGGCGTGCTGTGCAAGGTCCAGGCTGTTGTGCAGCGATTGCCGCACGCTGCCGCCCGTGGTGATCGGAGCAAGATCAAGAATCGAGAAGGGGATCATCTGCCGCCATCCAGCCAACCAGTCGGGTAGCTGGTAGCGGCAGCGGTGTTATTCAAGGCGGTATGTGCGCACTTCGTAAGCGTTATCGGCCTTAAGAAAAGAGAAGGCCGGGATCAGGCTCTTATGAGCCCGATCCCGGCCGATGACAGCTTCTCAAGTTCGAAGCTAGTGGATGACGATGTCGTCCGAGCCTGCCCCCGTCGCCACGGTCTGAACGAATGTTAGCGTGGCCGGGCTGCCCGACAGCGTCAGCACGGACACCGAACCCTCAGTGTTCGCGACATACAGGAACTTCCCGGAGGGATCCCACTGCAGCTTGTTGGGACCGGGGGTCGCAGTCAGACCTTGCAGGACGACATCGGCACCTCCCGCAGTGAGAGCGCCGGTCGTCGGATCGATCGTGTACCAGGATACGCTGCCGCCGTTGTTCGCAGCGCAGGAGCCGCCCGAAGCCGGCGTACCGGTGTTGTTTGCGACCGCCAGATACTTGCCCGACGGATCGACGGCAATGCCCTCGCTGGTGCAGCCGGCATCCACAATGCCGCCGATAATCGTCAGCGGATCCGTGGCGCCGGTCGTATCGGCCTCGTAGGCGGCGATGCTGGCGGCGGTATAGCTATATCCCACCACGGCGCCATTCGAGCCGTTCTGCAGGCTGGCATAGACGAATCCACCGGATGCGGTGCTCTTGGGCGAGAAAGTGGCTCCCCAGAAATGGTCGGCAGAGGTGGTCTGGTTGGCCGGGAACTTGTTGAGCGTTCCGTCAGTGGTATCCGACGGATTGACCGTCAGGAAGTCCAGCTTGGTGTGCCCGGACTCTGGTATCAGGAGGAATGCACCGGTCGGATCCAGGGCGCTCTGCTGCGGTGGTCCGTTGGTGATATCAAGTTCACCGTTACCACTTGCCGCAGCTGTGAGCGCAGGCACCTGCGCCAGCACGCCAGCCGTATCGGTAAAGGTCGCCGCCGCGCCCTGTCCGTTCGCCGCGACTGAATTCGCGCCGACCGCAACCAGGAAAGAGGCATCTTTGTTGAGAAGAAGCGAAAAGGCCGAGGTTGCGGAGTGAGCGTTGGGATCGTAATACGTCGCCGGGAGCGTCAGAGCACCGGTGCCCGTGGTCGCGATGACGCCAATCTCTTGACCACCGACAGGTGCGGCAGCTCCTGCGACATACAACCGGCCGGCGGAATCCACGGCAAGCGCCCGCGGCTGATTGCTCACAGCGAAGGGGCTGCCAGAAACAGCTGTGAGTTTTCCGGTGGTTCCGTCCGCCGCAAAAGCCGAGATGGTTCCGTTCGCACCGCCGGTGACGTCGGTCTTGTTGGCCACGTAAACGAAGTGCGCCGGCGCGCCCGCGGCGCATGTTACCGCGACGTTGGTGACGTTTGTGCTGCCTGCGGTGCCCGAGCCGCTCGCTACTGAGCACGTCTCACCCGTAGGCTGCGTCTTCACGGTCACCGCATAGGGTTTGCCGGTGGTCACGGCTGTAGCAAAAGTGAACGTGGCAGCGCCGGAGGCAACTGTTAGATCGTCGCCGCCGTTATCCTGCAGCACAAGTCCGCTGGCCGTGAGACCGGAGACCGTACCGCCGATCGTCACCGTGCCTGGCGGGGCGGTGCTCGTGCAGGTGACGTTGACGAGCACTGTCGCGTTGCTCACCGTGCCCGAAGCACTCGCGCCGACGGTGCAGGTCTCACCTGACGGCTGCGTCTTGACGGCCACGTTGTACGCGCCGCCGCTCATTACGCCGGCAGGAAAGGGGAAGGAGCCATCGCCATTGACGGTCAGCGTGTCCGTGCCATTGTCGGTGAGAACGAGGCCGGGGGATGTCAAACCAGAGACGTTGACTCCGACCGTGTAGGTGGCTCCGCCACCGCCGCCGCCCCCACCATAGCCACCACCGCCACCACAGGCGGTGACAAATGCAGTTGTTGCGATGGCGGCTACGCGTACAGCCATCACCGTAATACGCTGTGGATTACTCATTAAATTGTGCTCCCTATCGCACGGTCTTCCGGCCGCTCAGATCTGTTGCGCCCCGCTGTTCAGCGAGGCGGACGTCGACAAATGTGACGCCGGACAAAATTATTGATGCCTCGAACACGTGCCGGCTGTGACGCGGGTCACAGGGCGGCGCCCCTCTGTCGCAAATTTCCGACTTAAGTCAAGTGTTGGAAAAGCCGATTCTAAGGCGCACGTAAAATAGCAGGTGAGTGGCCTCGGTGTCGCTAAATCTGCGTTAACAGGACTTCAGCTGAGCCGTTAGCAGTTGTTGGAACGCAACGGCCCCTGGGTGGAAGCACCCGGGGCCGACGCAATGTTTCTGAAGCTTGGCGGGCTCAGTCCCGGCGGGCTTTGCTCAGCAGACGGAGGATTTCCATGTACAGCCACACCAGCGTCACCAACAGACCGAAGCCGGCGTACCACTCCATGTAACGCGGTGCGCCCTGGGCGACACCGGACTCGATGAGGTCGAAGTCGAGTACCAGGTTGAACGCGGCGACAGCGCAGATGGCCAACGACACGAGGATGCTGAGCGGGCTCGAATCGTTGACGAATGGCACACTGATGTGAAACAGACCTAACACCATCGTCACCAGATAAAAGAGCGCGATGGCGCCCGTGGCGCCGATGACGACGGCACGCATGCGCGCGGTCACGCGGATCAGTCGCATGGAGTAGGCAAGCAGCAGCACGAGCAGGACCCCGAAAGTCAGACTGACCGCCTGAATCGCAATCCCCGGGAAGCGCCGCTCGAGCAGCGCAGACAGGCCGCCCACTGCCAGCCCCTCGAGAGCGGCATACGGCACGGCCAGATAAGGAGCAGTCGTGGCCTTGAAGCTGATGATGACTGCCAGCACCAGGCCGCCCAGCGCGCCGATCGTCACGGAGGAGGACACCACGCTCGCATCTCCGGTCGCCATGTACTGCGACCACGGCCACAACGCCGCGGCCAGCAGCACGACCAGCAGCAGGAACGACTTGTTGATCGTGCCCTGCAGCGTCATGCGCTCGCTGGCCAGTGCCGGACGCGGCTGGCTGGTAAAAGTATTGTCGTTCAGTCCGGGGTTACCGGATTTCACAGGCAGGGGCATGAAAGTCTCCTGAAGAAGGTGTGCACCGGAACCCGTCGTCCGGCACCGTCCTATTTTACCAAAACCGTACCGCTCAAGATGGCGGCTGTCCTGTCGCGCGACCACCCGGGATACCGGTGACAGAATCACTCTGCCAAAGGAAGTTCCCTAAAGGCGGGCGTCCGCGAGCAGTCGTACAGTGCGCCCGCGACCAATATGGTGACCAGCGGGGTCAAAATCCAGGCGGTGACGATGCGTGAAAGCCTGCCGTAACGCAATCCGGAGCCGAGCTCACCAGGGCCCGCCAAGGCGCGGGGTCGCGACAGGCGGAGCAATAAAACTGCACCCGCTTCACTAATCTTTGCAGATGCTGATGCCCGGGGGTGGGGAATTACCCCATTTGGGCGATTGTTGGCGTCCGCCAATTATCGATAATCGAGAGCTTTCGCAATGCCCAAGCCTGTACTTCCGTAAGGAGTCCGGGCGGGGCCCCGTTCCGCCGCCGCGTGCTTGCGCGGTCGCCAACTGCCAGCAGGTCAGTCATGTGGATAGTTGAGGTCGCGCTCAAGCGCCCGTACACCTTTATCGTTCTCGCGCTGCTGTTGCCGCTGCTTGGGCTGCTGGTCATCGTCGGTACGCCCCAGACCCGTGGCATGCCGACCGACATCTTTCCTGACATCCGCATCCCGATCATTGCCGTCACCTACAACTACTCCGGGATGCCGCCCGATGAGATGTCAGGGCGCATCACCTCGCAGATCGAGCGCTATGCCACCACGATCGTCAACGACATCCAGCACGTGGAGTCGCAGACCTACCCCGGAATGGCGGTGATCAAGTTGTTCTTCCAGCCGGGCGTCGACATCAATCTCGCCATGGCTCAGGTGACGGCTTTTTCGCAGCTGTCTACGAGAGTGATGCCTCCAGGCACGCAGCCGCCGCTGATCCTCAAGTACAACGCCTCCAGCGTGCCCATAATCCAGCTGGCATTGTCCAGTGGGCGGCATACCGAAGCGCAGCTGTTCGATTTCGCCAATCAGGTCGTGCGCACTCAGGTGGCGACGATCGCAGGCGCATCAATTCCCTATCCGTACGGCGGCGCGACGCGGCAGATCCAGGTCGATCTGCGCCCGGACGCCTTGCGTGCGCAGGGGCTTACCGCCAATGACGTCAACGATGCCATCGGTAATCAGAACCTCATCGTGCCGGCGGGCACGCAGAAGATCGGCGCCACGGAATACAACATCAAGCTCAACGCCAGCCCGCTCAGAATAGAGGACATCAACGACCTGCCCATCCGCGGACAGAATGGTACCGGCACGGTGACTTATGTGCGCGATGTAGCGTTCGTACATGATGGGCACCCGCCGCAGACCAACATCGTGCGCGTCGATGGTCGCCGTGCCGTGCTCATGACGATCCAGAAGACCGGCTCGGCATCGACGCTCAATATCATCAATGAGATCCGCAACCGGCTACCGCGTGTGCGTGAGCTGCTGCCGGATGGCGCGAGCATCGTGCCCAACGGGGATCAGTCCGTGTTCGTGCGGGCCGCGGTGCGCGGTGTGATCACCGAGGCGGTGGTGGCAGCGGCTCTCACCGCACTCATGGTACTGCTGTTCCTCGGCAGCTGGCGCAGCACGCTCATCATCACCATCTCGATTCCGCTCTCCATCCTGGCATCGCTCATCATGCTGCATGCGCTCGGGGAGACCATCAACCTCATGACCCTGGGCGGCCTGGCACTCGCAGTCGGCATCCTCGTCGACGATGCCACCGTCACCATCGAGAACATCAACCGGCACCTGGAGGAGGGAGCCGAGGTGGAGCCTGCGATCTGGGAGGGCTCGCGCCAGATCACGGTTCCGGCGCTCGTTTCGACGCTTTCCATCTGCATCGTGTTCGTGCCGATGTTCCTGCTCTCCGGGGTGGCACGCTATCTGTTCGTACCGCTTGCCGAGGCGGTGGTATTCGCGATGCTGATGTCCTACGTCCTGTCGCGTACGTTGATTCCGACGCTGTGCAAGTACTGGCTGCGAACGCGCGAGCAGGAGCGGGAATCCGTCGAGAATCCCGGGCGGTTCAAGCTGCTGCAATTGCGGTTCGAGAGCCGGTTCGAGCAGCTGCGCGCAGCCTACCGCGAGCTGCTTGCCTCCGTGCTGCATCATCGGGCGGTCTTCATGACGGTATTCCTCGGCATGACCTTCGCCTCCATGCTGCTGTACGGCTTTCTCGGGCGGGATTTCTTTCCGCAGGTCGACGGCGGGCAGATCAAGCTCCATGTGCGCGGACCTACCGGTACGCGTGTGGAGGACACGGCGGGGCTGGTGGACCATGTCGAGGCGGCGCTGCGCGAGGTCATTCCGGCTCGTGAGATGGCCAGTGTCGTGGACAACATCGGGCTGCCGGTCTCGAGCATCAACACGACCTACAGCAACTCCGGCACCGTGGGCAGCAGCGATGCGGATATTCTGGTATCGCTTGCCCCGCATCATGCGCCGACGCATGAGTACGTCCGTCAGTTGCGCGAGCGTCTGCCCCGGGAGTTCCCCGGTTCGATCTTCAGCTTTCTGCCGGCCGACATCGTCAGCCAGATCCTCAACTTCGGTGCGCCTGCACCCATCGACATCCAGATCGTGGGCCCGAGTCCCCATAATCGGGATGTGGCCTACCAGCTGCTCGCCTCGCTGCGGCACATTCCAGGACTGGTGGACGTGCGTATCCAACAGGTGTTCAACCAGCCCGAGCTGCACGTGGCCACCGATCGCAGTCGCGCTCAGCAACTCGGTATCAGCCAGCACGACATTGCCAACGACCTGCTGCTGACGCTGTCCGGCAGCGGTCAGATCACACCCACCTTCTGGCTCAATCCCGAGACCGGTCTGCAGTATCCGCTCGTGACGCAGGCGCCGCAGTACCGCATGACCTCACTGCAGGACCTGCAGAACCTGCCGGTCAACGCTCATGGCCAGCAGCAGATTCTCGGCGGGCTTGCGACCATCTCACGCGGCGTCGGGCCGGGTGTAGTGACGCATTATGATTCGCAGCCGATCATCGACCTCTATGGCGCGACGCAGGACCGGGATCTCGGGGCCATCTATCGCGACATCAAGCGGCAGATCGCCGCTATCGAGCCGCGGTTGCCGAAGGGCACGCACATCACCGTGCGCGGCCAGGTCCAGACGATGGCTGCTTCCTACAACGGCCTGGCGATCGGCTTCGTGGGAGCCATCGTGCTCGTGTATCTGCTCATCGTGATCAACTTCCAGAGCTGGCTGGATCCCTTCATCATCATTACGGCGTTGCCGGCCGCGGTCGCAGGCATCGCCTGGATGCTGCTCATTACGGGTACCACCCTCAGTGTTCCTGCGCTGACCGGAGCCATCATGTGCATGGGCGTGGCCACCGCCAACAGCATCCTGGTGGTGAGTTTTGCGCGCGATCGCATGAACGAAGGCGCAACTGCGCTGCAGGCTGCTGTGGAGGCGGGATTCACCCGCTTTAGACCCGTGCTGATGACCGCTCTTGCCATGGGCATCGGCATGCTGCCCATGTCGCTCGGACTGGGCGAAGGCGGCGAGCAGAATGCACCGCTCGGCCGGGCGGTCATCGGCGGTCTGCTGTTTGCAACCATTGCCACGCTGGTATTCGTACCTGCGGTGTTTGCGGCCATTCACGGCCGGCGCGCGCGCCCGGCGCCGCCGTGGCCGCTACACCCGGCACGCTCCTCACCTGAGCGCCTTTCCAACTGAGACAGTCAATATGGATCAACCTCTGCGAACGGAAATGACTCACACGCCCGTCACGGCTCACGACCGCCCGGCGCGGGCGCTCAGGCGCGCTGCGATCGTGCTGGTGATCCTTGGCCTGATCATCATTGTGTGGTCTGCGGTCTCCGCGCATCAGCGCGCCACTCAGCTGCGCGCAGCGACCGAGGCCCAATCGGTGCTGACCGTAGCGACCACGAGTCCGCAGCCCTTGAGCGCTGCGGCCGAGCTCATCCTGCCCGGCAACCTGCAGGCCAACAACGAGGCGCCGATCTATGCACGTACCAGCGGCTACCTGAAGCGCTGGCTGGTAGACATCGGCACACCCGTCAAAGCGGGCCAGCTGCTGGGCGAGATCGAGTCGCCCGAAGTCGATTCGCAGCTGCGTCAGGCCGAGGCCGATCTGGCGACCGCGCAGGCCAACCAGAAGATTGCCGAGGTCACCGCGGCGCGCTGGCGCAATCTGCGCGCTTCCGACTCCGTCTCCAAACAGGAAGCCGACGAGAAGATCAGCCTGGCGGACTCGACGGATGCCCAGGTGCGCGCCGCGCGCGCCAACGTGCAGCGGCTGCGCGAGTTGTCGGGCTTCGAGAAGCTGACCGCCCCCTTCGATGGCATCGTGACTGCCCGTAATACCGACATCGGGCAGCTCATCACGGCCAACAGCAACACGGGGCCGGAACTGTTCCGGGTGGCGGATATGACGCGGCTGCGGCTGTATGTGCGTGTGCCCCAGACCTACGCGGCACTGATCAAGTCAGGACTTAGCGCGCAGCTCGTATTCCCCGACCAGCCGGGCAAGATCTACAGCGCCAAGCTCGATAACACCGCGAACGCGATCGATCAGAGCACCCGCACGTTGCTGACTCAGTTGAGCGTGGACAATCGCAACGGTGAGCTGTTGCCCGGCGCCTACGCGGAAGTTCATTTCAGCTTGCCGGCGGGCGCCGCCAGTGAAGTCTTCAAGCTGCCCTCGAACGTGTTGCTGTTTCGCGGCGATGGGATTCAGGTAGCGACGGTCAGTGATGACGGACACGTCACCTTGAAGCCGGTGACCATCGGGCGCGATTACGGCTCCGACATCGAGATCGTGCAGGGCCTGCAGGCGAGCGACCACGTGGTATTGAGTCCGCCGGATTCCCTGACCACGGGCACGGTCGTGCGGGTGGCGGCCGCTGCCAAGCGAGAGATTGCCAAATCGTGAGCCGAGCCCTGCCCAGCTCGGTGCGCTCGCTGGCCCGGAGCGCCGCAGGGCGCTCGCGCGGCAGCGTGCTGGTGAGCTTTGCCGCTCTGATGATGCTTACGGGCTGCTCGCTCGCGCCGCGCTACCAGAGTCCGCCGCCGCCGGATGTGGCCAGCTTCAAGGAAGCGGGCGAGTGGTCGCCCGCAGCACCGGCGGACAAAGAGCCGCGGGGCGCGTGGTGGGAGGCGTTCGCTGATGCCAGGCTCAACCAGCTGGAAGTCAGGTTGACTGCCGCCAATCCGGACGTACGTGCGGCGCTAGCGCGATTCGAGGAGGCGAGCGCCGTCGCGCGCCGCGCCCGTTCTGACGTGTTCCCGGCTCTGGGTGCCACGGCGTCCGTGAATCGCGGCAAGGGCTCCGGCAACGCGCCACTTGCGCGGGCGCTCAGCGGCATACCGGTCGTGCAAAGTGATTACGTGGCGGCGATCGATCTGTCGTGGGAAATCGATTTGTTTGGTCGCCTGCGCAACACCGCCGCGGCAGCCGGTCGTCAGGCTGAGGCGAGCTCTGCGGATCTGGCGGCCACCGAGCTGGCTTTGCAGGCAGAGCTGGCGAGCGACTATTTCTCCCTGCGCGGTGCCGATGCCACCGTTCGGCTGCTCGAGGACACGATCAAGGTGTTCGACCGGGCCTGGGGACTGACACGCAATCGCTATTCGGAAGGTATCTCCGCGGCGACGGACGTCGACCAGGCTGACACCCTGCGTCAGACCGCGCGTGCGCAGCTCGCGGCGGTGCGCCTCGAGCGCGCGCAGCTCGAGCACGCCATTGCCGTGCTGCTGGGTGAGGTCGCCTCGGGTTTCGCGCTCGAGCCCGGGGACCTTGCGGCCACGCCACCTCCAGTGAGCGCCGGGCTGCCCTCCCGGCTGCTCGAACGGCGGCCGGATGTCAGCCGCGCTGAGCGCGCCATGGCCGCTGCGAATGCCCAGATCGGGGTGGCGCGCGCAGCCTGGTTCCCGGTGTTCTCGCTCTCGGGCAGCGGCGGTTACGAGAGCATTCTCTCCTCCCGGTGGTTGACGGCCCCCAGTCGGTTCTGGTCAATCGGACCCTCGGTCAGCGTGCCGCTGTTGGATGCCGGCGCGCGCGCAGCCATCAATGCCCAGGCGCGCGCGCAGTTTGACCAGACGGCAGCCAACTATCGCAAGACGACCCTGATCGCCTTTCAGGAGGTCGAAGACAACCTCGCCGGACTGCATCATCTCGCCGAGCAGCTGCAGGCAGATATGGCAGCGTCGGCTTCCGCGCAGAGCTCGGCGTTTCACGCCGACCAGCGCTACGACGCCGGCGTTGCCGACTATGTGGAAGTGACGACTACGCACAGCGCCGCGCTGCAGGCTCAGCGTGACACCATCACAGTGCGTGTTGCACAGATGAATGCTGCGGTTGCCCTGGTGCGTGCCACCGGTGGCGGCTGGACGCAGGCGCAGCTCGATCATCCGCTATTGCCATGAGCCAGCCGGCGCTCAAGCGGATGTGCATGCGTGATCACATTCGCGATGTGCTCGTGAGTCGCATCCTGGACGGCACTTACCCTGCGGGCACGCAACTGAAGGAGCTGTATCTCGCGCGCGAGTTTGACGTGAGCCAGGCTCCGATCCGTGAGGCGCTGCGCGAGCTGGAAGGCTCGGGACTGGTGACCTCGCAGCGCTTTCGCGGCACACGGGTGCGCGGCGCCGACTTTCGCGAGATGCGCGAGTCCTACGAGCTGCGCACCATGCTCGAGACGCGAGCCATCGAATTGGCGGCGCCTTATAGCGAGCAGTTGCTCGCTGAGCTGACCGGCTACCTGCGGGCCATGGAAGCTGCCGCCGAGGCCGAGGATCCCGAACAATATATCGATCATTCGCTGCAGTTTCATCGCAGGTTGGTCGAGAGCGGCGGCAATCGGACTTTCCTGTCCGTGTGGGATTCCCTGCTGTGGGATATCCGCGGACGTATCGCGCTGCGCCGGCTGGCGGAGAAGGGCCGCAGCCTCAGGACCCTGGCCAACATGCACCGTACGCTGCTCAGGCGAATGCGCGCCAGGGATGCCGGTGGCGCAAGTCAACAGCTGCGCACGATTCTGTCGCGCGTCATCGGGGCGTTCGCACCGGATTGAGCCGCGAGCCGGTCAGACCTCGCCCCGTGCCGTGCCGGCAGCCGTGTGGGCATAAGCTGATGCGACATTGCTATTTGGGCGCACTTCACAGCAGGAGTTAGGCTTGCGGCTGTTGGCAAATTGTGCGGAGTAATTATGGCCACTGATGCTCAGGCCACCCGAGCAGCACTGCAACGCGCGTCCGCGTGGAAAGAGCTGCTGCAGAAGGAGGACTGGTGGGCGGTATGGCTCGGACTCGGCCTCACGGTCGTCGCGGTGGGGTTGTTCCTGCAGGGCTCGAGCATCAAGTGGTTAGCCGTGACGCCGAAGAAATGGCAGGACCTCACGCAGGCGGTCGCCGATCTGCGAGCCAATGCAGGGCGTTACCTGGCGCTGTTCGCCGTCTGGGCGGGACTGCTGAGCATCGGCGCGCGCGCACTCGGTTGGCGCGTGCGGCAGTTCCTGCCGGCCTTCGCGCTGTTGTACCTGCTCTCGATCCTCATCTTCACCCTGGGCCAGTGGACCGAAGCGGATCACTACAACCTCGAACCTCCTCTGGTCGCGCTGCTGCTCGGCCTGCTGATCGCCAACACCAATCTGTTACCGCGCTGGCTGGATGCCGGCTTTCGCGTTGAGTACTACGTCAAAACCGGCATTGTGCTACTGGGTGCAACGCTGCCGTTTACCCTCATCGTCTGGGCGGGGCCGGTGGCCATCCTGCAGGCTTCGATCATCTCGCTGCTCACGTTCGGCGTGATCTATTTCGTCGCCGTGAAACTCGGGCTCGAGCGCCGACTGGCGGCGACCCTGGGCGCCGGTGGAGCGATCTGCGGAGTTTCCGGGGCCATCGCCA
Organism: uncultured Pseudomonadota bacterium; assembly: GCA_963839055.1. Lineage (GTDB taxonomy): Bacteria > Pseudomonadota > Gammaproteobacteria > Steroidobacterales > Steroidobacteraceae > 13-2-20CM-66-19. Next base: position 365,602 of record CAWITP010000002.1, read on the forward strand.
TTGCTGGAGCGGTGGGAGCTCGCAAGCAGGACGCTCCGGTTGCCATCACGCTGGTGATTTTCTGGGCAATCATCATGATCTTTGCGCTGCCGCTCGTGGCGCGCGCGCTGGGATTACCCACGGGTGTCGCAGGAGCCTGGATCGGCACCTCGGAGTTTGCTGATGCCGCAGGCCTCGCTGCGGCGCAAGCGTATGCGGGCTACGCGGGACACGTCCCGCAGGTGAGCGGTTCACCTGATGCGGCCGTGACGGCATTTACCCTGATGAAAGTGATCGGGCGCGATGTCTGGATTGGCATCTGGGCCTTCATCCTCTCGATTATTGCCACGACACGTTGGGAGCAGACCGGCGTGCAGCGCCGTGCGGATGCAGGTGAGATCTGGCGACGCTTCCCGAAGTTCGTGGTGGGCTTCCTGCTGGCCTCGCTGCTCACCACCGTGATCACGGCGAGCGCCAGCTACGCGCAGTACAAGAGCGGCTATAGCGCCGATCTGGTGGGTCCGATCAAGAGCCTGCGCACCTGGGCATTCATTTTCTGCTTCCTGAGCATCGGACTCACCACGCGCCTGCGGGAACTCGCCAGCGCGGGCTGGAAGCCTTTTGCCGCGTTCACTGCGGGTGTGGTCATCAACGTGGTGCTCGGTTTCGTGCTGTCCGCCGTGGTCTTCTACAGCTACTGGAGCCACCTCTGAGTATGTCCTCGCGAGAGGTATGCGCCACCTGTCGGCATTTTGAAAGCGCTGCCGAGCACTTCGAGCAGAGCTTTCCCGGCCTCACCTCCTTCGGCTCGGCAAGTGCCGCGGTGCGCGACGCTGACGGCATCTGTCAGCTGCACGAACGGCACCTGAGCGCTGCGAGCAGCTGTTCCGCGTACCGCCCCCGCAGCGCACCGACGAGGTCGGCGGCGCCGCGCTAGCACTACTTCTCCACCTCGGTATCCTTGACCGCCCCACAGTCGGTGCTCAGCCACTTACCGCTGAGTTTGCTGTTGACCGCCATGGTTTTGCCGCCTGAGCTCATCACGACATCAACAGTGCCGGTCAGCCGCGTCGTGCCTTCGATCCGGACATGCACATCGGTCACACTCTTGCCGTCGGGTCGCGTGCAGTCATCGTGCAGCCGCAACTCGCTCGGGGAGCTGGTAACGATCGCGCGTTTGCACGAGCTGTCCTGGCTGCCGCGATCGAGGTCCAAAGCGCGCGCAATTTTCTCAGGCGTCATGCATTCCTTGTAAACGTGTGGCTTGGCCGCATTGCTCATGCCGGCTTTCATGGCCGCTTGCACGCGCTCCCGCTGCTGCGGGCTCATCTTCGCCAACTGTTCCTCCGGAATGGGCATCTCCCCTTTGACCTGCGGAGTGTGTCTCACTTCCCACAGCCCCGGCTTGATGTTGGGTTTGACGTAGTCCGCGGCCTGCGCCACGCAGACGAGGGCCAGTAGCAGACCTCCCAGGCGCAGCAGCTTCACTATTGCCATCGATTTCTCCCATTGGTGACGCAGGCGCGGGCACGATGGTCGCGAACGGTGCTTACCCTGCGGGTATGCGTGCTGCTGGGCGTTACGCTGTTTGGCGCAGCTCTTACGGTTGCGGATGGACCTTGGCGTGCTCGCCGAGCTGCGAGGTGTTACCGCTGGAGAGCGCTTTGGCCAGGCCAAACAGTCGCTGCGTCTTGCTGGCCGGCGCATCCCAGTATTCCGCCTCATCGATGCTCACCTCGAGCAGGCCGAGATCCGGGTCATTGACTCCGTCCGGGAACCACGGCTCGACCCAGGGCGTCCACAGCTCACGCATCTTTTCCCGGTCGCGCAGCAGCCGCGCGTGGCCGGAGATGGAGACGTAGTCCTGCTTGCCGAGATTCGCATAGCTCAGGTTAACCTTGCGGTGTTGGTCGATCTCGCTGACTTTCCCGGAAGACATGCCGGTGAAAAACCACAGCTTGCCCTGCGTATCCATCTGCAGGGTCGCCAGCGGCCGGCTGCGCAGGCTGCCGTCCGGCTCCGTGGTGGTCAGCATCGCGATGGCCGCCTCACCGATCAGATCGGCGAGCTTCTGCATGTTCGGGTCCGACTGCTTCTGCGCCTTCATCCGCATCTCCTGCCTAAGGGTTTGCATTGGCCGGAGCAAGCTTCGTTCCGAAACGGCGTGCTGTCCCGCTAGGCATAGGCATAGGCGCTGACGATCAGCCCGATGACACAGGCGAGAAAGATGCTGTGCTTGAGGGTAAAGCCGAACAGGCGTGCCTCATCGGAAGGCGGCATCCCGGTCGCGGCAGCCGCCACCGAGATGCTTTGCAGGCTGATCATCTTGCCCATGACGCCGCCGCTCGAATTGCCCGCGGCCATCAGCGCCGGGTCCAGGCCGAGATTGTTGGCGGTCACGACCTGCAGATTGCCGAACAGCGCATTGGCGGAAGTGTCGCTGCCGGTGAGGAACACGCCGATCCAACCCAACAGTGCACCGAAGAAGGGGAACAACGGGCCGGTTGCAGCGAGGGCCAGGCCGAGCGTGGCGGTGGCTCCGGAGTAGTTCATGACGTAGGCGAGGGCGAGCACCGCGGCCATCGTGAGGATCGAGAAGGCCAGGTCGCGTGCCGTACGCCCTACAGAGGCGAGAAACTGTCGCAATGACACGCGCAGCACCAACGCCGCCGCAATCGTGGCGAATAACGCCGAGGTCCCCGACGCCGACAGGATGTTGAAGGTGAATTTCGCAGGATACGGCGCAGCTTTCGCCACCACCGGTGGCAGGCGCTGGATCATGTTGTGCAGACCTGGCCACTCGATGATGATTGTGGCCTTGTCGAGCAGCGCCTTGAACGGCGCATACCCCCACAGCAACACGCAGATGACCAGCAGGATGTAGGGCGCCCAGGCGCGATAGAGTCGCGCGCGCTCGGTGCGTGGGGGCAGGGTCACCGCTTCGTTTTCACCCTTTGGCCGCCACCAGCGCAGCAGAACCAACAGACTGAAGATGGCCGCGAGGGACGCCAGGATGTCGGTCAGGTACGGGCCGATGAATGTGGATACCAGGAACTGGGTCGCAGCAAAACTTGCCCCGCAGACGATTGCCGCCGGCAGCACGGCGCGCAGCGCGCCGATGCCGCCCATCGTGAGCATCAGGTAACACGGCACGAATAGCGACACGGGCGCACAGATCTTGCCGACATCCGCGCTCAGGGTCGCGAGCGGCAGGTTGGTGACGCCCGCCAGCGTAATCAGCGGCGTGCCAATCGCGCCGAAAGCCACCGGCGAGGTATTTGCGATCAGACAGATGGCTGCGGCCTGGAATGGGGTGAAACCGAGACCACTCAACATCGCGGCGGCCACGGCCACCGGTGTGCCGAAACCGGAGGCGCCCTCGATGAACGCGCCGAAAGCGAATGCGATGAGCAGCGCCTGCAGGCGCCGATCCTGGGTCAGGTGTCCGACGGAATTCTTGATGATCTCGAAATTGCCGGTGTCGAGCGTGAGGCGATACAGGGCGAGCGCCCAGAAGACGATCCACGCAATCGGAAACAGACCGAAGGCGGCGCCGTAGAGGGTCGCTGACACGAGCAGCTTGGCGGGCATGCCGTACACGAGCAGCGCCACGATAATTGCCGTGATCAGGCCGAGCAGGCCAGCCTTCCAGGCCGCCATGCGAAATAACCCCAGCGCAATCAGCAGTGCAACGATAGGCAGCGCGGCGCAGGCGGCAGACAGGCCGAGGCTACCGGCGATCGGCGTATAGATCTGATCCCACATGGCTTCCCCTTTTCTTATTGAAAGGCGCGGCGCAAGGCTCTCACAGGAGTCGTTTCAGAACCAACCGTAATTGAAGCTGATGCTGACGCGCTCGGCACTCACGGGGTTGGCGGCCACCTCATGTCGCAGCCAGCTCTCGAACACAATCAGCGCGCCAGCCTCTGCCCCGATGCTCACCCAGGTCTGGTTATCGCGCTGCAACCGTGCGCGGCGCGGCGGCGCCGCCATGTAGCGTTCCAGGCGCGGATCTTCGAATTTCAGGGCGGAGCAGCCCGGCGGGGTCTTCACATAGTAGGTGCCGCTAAGGGTCGCGAGCGGATGCAGGTGCAGCCCATGGACGACGTTGCGCGCCATGATGTTCACCCAGCAGTCCGTCATGCTGAGGTGGCGCTGACGCAGATCGAACTGCAACCGGTTGGCGAAAGCGAGCACGTGCCGATCCAGGCGCTTTTGCAGTGCCGCAAACGTCGGCGAGATCTCATGCATGCGGCTGGCGGAGTCGTACGAGGTGTAGCCACCCGGATAGTTGCGCGCCGACCAGCGACGCCCGCCCGCATCATCCGCCCGCAGCTGGCGACATTCCCGCAGCAGCTGTGCATTGAGGTCCTGCCAGCCGCGGTGGCCCAGCTTTCCCTGGTAGATGAGTGTCGGAAAGAATCGCCGGACGCTCATGCCAGCCGGATCAGCTCAGCGCGACTTCAGGCCGGGTTGCGCGTTGCGTAGCCAGGCCACGTACGCGCGCACCTTCGGATCGCCTTCGGGAGGCGCCCAGGGGGCGAATTCAGCGGAGGTCGCGGGATCGTAGGGACCCTCCTTGATCTCGAGGAACATCGAGCCGTCGGTCATGGCCACCAATGTATGCCACGTCGCCCGCGGCGTCTCGAACCCAAAGTTGGGCGCGTGCTCGCCAACCTCGTGGCGGCCGGTGACGCTGCCGTCCTGATCGAACGTCAGCACGGTGAAGGCGCCCTTCAACACGACGGTCATCTCGGAACGCGTCATATGCCGGTGTGGCCTGAAGTAGGAGGACCGGTTGGCGCACACGAAGAAGCGCTGCACCGGGTCTTCACCCGAGGCGTGGATATTATGGTTGGCCCGCTGACGCGGGCTGGCGCTCGCCTTGGTGGCAAGCTCGCTGAGCAGTTGTTGTGAGAACAGTTTCATGGCATGGCTGGGTCGGCGCTGCGTTCTGGCGCGGGTCAGGCGTAGGATGCACGGCTCGGGGCGCCTGCACTGTGCAGCGGCGCATAAGATTGTGAACCAGCAAGGCCCGCATGACGACACACCACGACAAGTGCCTTCGCTTTCGCACCCTGCACTCCGGCCCCGCGGCATTCGTGCTCGGCAATGTATGGGATGCCGGTACCGCCCGCATGCTCGCCGGCCTTGGCTTTCAGGCGCTCGCAACCTCCAGCGCGGCAGCCGCCGGGACGCTCGGACGGCTCGACGGTCAAATCACGCGCGATGAGGCGCTCGCCCACGCCCGGATGATCGGGGCGGCAACCGATCTGCCGGTCTCCGCAGATCTGGAGAACGGCTTCGGCGATGATCCTGCCACGGTTGCCGAGACCGTGCGGTTGGCCGCCGCAGCGGGGCTTGCCGGAGCCTCGATCGAGGATGCCACGGGTCAGCAGGAGCGACCCCTGTATGACTTCAATCATGCGGTGGAGCGTATCGCCGCGGCCGTGGAAGCCGCCCGGCAGGTCGGCGTGCCATTCACCCTCACAGCACGCAGCGAGAATTTTCTGCGGGGCCGTGCTGACCTCGACGACACCCTCCGGCGTCTGCAGGCTTTCGAGCGCGCTGGCGCGGATGTGCTGTTCGCTCCGGCTCTGCCGGACCTGCAAGCGGTGCGCGCGGTCTGTGGCACGGTGACCCGGCCGGTGAATTACATGATTGGCATGCCTGGCAAGGGCTTCAGCGTGGCTGAGCTGCAGGCGGCTGGCGTACGGCGCATCAGTCTGGCCACCTCCTTGTGGCGCGCCGCGATGGGCGGCCTGCTCGCGGCTGCCCGCGAGGTGCGGGAGCAGGGCACGTTCAGGTACGCCGATGAGGTCGTCGGGTCGGCCGAGCTGGCCCGATTCCTCAAGTAGCATCTGCGCAAGTGAGGCGGTTGACGGACGCTGAGTAGTCGGGCCGATCCGTGCGCGCAGGCCGGAGTTCCTGGCGTCAACAGTGGCGAATGCTGCGCGTTTTCAGCACTGAAGGCTGCTGCATGTGCGAGTGGAGGTGTCAGGTGAGAATTTTAGCGGGTAGACAGGTTGCCAAAGCGGCCATGCTGCTCGGAGCGTTGCTGGCGGCAACCGCAGGGGTCGCAGGGGCGGAGGGGACTGCCCAGGGTTCCCAGGATGGGGCGCAGAGTGCGGTCTGGACGCCGAAGGAACTGACCTTTGTCTACCAGGGCTTCACGTCCAAGTACTCCTGCGATGGCTTGCGCGACAAGATGTATGCGCTGCTGCTGCAGCTGGGTGCCCGCAAGCAGGATCTGAAAGTCACCGAGTACGGCTGCATCAACTTCGATCGCCCGGATCCCTTTCCCGGTGTCAGGATCCGCATGAGCGTGCTGCAGCCCGCCTCGGGCACGAGCGGTTCGGCCGGCGATAAATCGAGTGAACCTGTGCCGGTGCACTGGAAGTCCGTGGAGCTGCAGCCCGACCGGGTGGATTTCACCACCGGGTCCGGCAGCTGCGAGCTCATGGAGCAGGTGCACAGCAAGGTGCTGCCGCTGTTTGCAACTCGCAACGTCGACTTCCGCAGCACCTGCATCCCGCATCAGGCCACCCCCGGTGGCACGAGTCTCAGGCTCGAGGTGTTGCAGGCCGATGCCCAGAAGCCGGCAGGAACGCCGCCAGCAGGCCAATGAGCGGCAACCCCGCGCAGAGTTGATACAGCGTGTCGATGCCGAGGACGTCGGCAAGCTTGCCCAGTACCGCCGCCCCGATTCCGGCCATACCGAAGGCGAAGCCGAAAAACAGCCCGGCCACCGCGCCGGTGCGTCCCGGCATCAACTCCTGCGCGTACACCACGATCGCGGGGAAGGCTGAGGCGAGGATGATCCCGATCGGCAGCGTGAGAATCCCCGTCCACAGCAAGTTCGCATAGGGCAGCGCCAGCGTGAAAGGCAGGATGCCGAGGATCGACGCCCAGATGACGTACTTGCGGCCGATGCGATCCCCGAGGGGTCCACCGATGAGGGTGCCGAGCGCCACGGCACCCAGAAACACAAACAGGTGGATCTGCGAGCTCTGTACCGAGACGTGAAAGCGGCTGATGAGATAGAACGTGTAATAGCTTGTCAGGCTCGCGAGGTAGAAGTACTTCGAGAAAATCAGCGCCAGCAGGACGCCGATGGTGAGCGCCAGTTTGCGCGGGCTCATGGCGGCGTGCGTGCCGGGAGCGCTGCGCGGTTTGAGGCGCGCAACCCCGGCGCCGCGATACCAGTGTCCCACCTGCACCAGCACCAACATGCCCAGCAGCGCGGCGAGCGAGAACCAGGCAACGCTGTGCTGGCCGTGCGGCAGCACGACGAACGCGGCCAGCAGCGGACCGGTTGCCGAACCGACATTGCCGCCGACCTGGAAGATGGATTGGGCGAGCCCGTGACGGCCGCCTGAGGCCATGCGCGCCACCCGCGAGGATTCGGGGTGAAACACGGACGAGCCCAAGCCGATCAGAGCGGCGGCCAGCAACAGCAGCGGGTAGCTGGCCGCCGTGGCGAGCAACAGCAGCCCGAGCAGCGTGAATCCCATGCCGATCGCGAGCGAGTAGGGTCGCGGGCGCCGATCAGCCCAGGCGCCGATCAACGGCTGCAGCACGCTCGCGGTCATCTGAAAAGTAAAGGTGAGCAGACCGATCTGCCCGAAACTGAGCGCATAGCTGCCCTTGAGCATGGGATACATCGCCGGCAGCAGCGACTGCATCATGTCATTCAGCAGATGGCAGAAGCTGATGGCCATCAGGATGGCCATCGTGGTATCGGCTGCAGCGGCGCGCTTGGACAGAGCGGCTTCGTTCATGAGGTGCCCGCAGATTGCCGCATCGGCACGCGAAAGCCCATCTCTCCTAGGAAATGGCGGCCGTGCCTGCTGCGTCCCTGCTTCAGATTCCGGGTGCCTCGACGGAGCGAACCGTCTCGATCATGAGACAGCGTCACGGCAGGCGGTTATCCTCTGCAACCGATTGGACGAGTCACGCCGGCGCATCGCGATCGGGGTACGGACTGCCTGAGAGGTTTCTGGAGGTATGCGGTAATGAGCTCGAGCCCCGGTCAGCTACTGCCAGCCAGCGCGTTTACCTACTCGGTGTCGCTGCGCGCGCGTCACCCTCGCCTGGATCTGAGCATCGTGAGCGAGACCCTCTGCCTGCAGCCTGCGCACAGCTGGACGGCCGGTGAGCCGCGCCGTTCACAGGGCGGAGCGGTACTGGCCGGAACGCACCGCGATTCCTATTGGTCCGCGCCCCTGCCGGGGCAGCTGGTGGGTGACACGAGTATCCCGCTGGAGACCTTTCTCGGGCAGCAGCTGGTTCAGCTCGGCCGTCATCGGCAGCTGTTCACGCGGCTGCAGACCGATGGGGGCCAGGTGTCACTGCTGATCGAGCTCTCTCCGGTTGCCAATGCCTCGCTCACCGTCTCGAGCGCAATGGCTCGCAAGCTGGCCGATCTCAACCTGGAGGTCGAATTCCAGTTCGTGAGCGACTGATCGCGTTGCTGGCCGCTGCCGGAGCAATTTGTCGTCAGGGGTGGTCCGTGTGGTACGCAGCACGGCAGCGCGGCGTCGGCCTGCTCGCGCTGCTCACCGTGCTATGGCTGGGTATTGCATCGCCCGGCCACGCCGAGACGCTGGCTCACGGTCGCTTCAAGCGCGTGGAGATCTTCCGGCCTCCCGGTGAGGTCAAACATTTTGCGCTGTTGATGTCGGGCGATGGCGGCTGGAGTCCGAAGCTCGCCTCCATTGCCAGCACGCTGGCGGCCGATGGCACGCTGGTCGCAGGTGTGGACACGGCCGAGTTGTTTGCCAACCTCGAGGAGGATGTCGGCAGTTGCGTCTCCCCGGATGGCGATCTGGAAAATCTCAGCCACTACGTGCAGGCGTACTACAAGGTCCCGACCTATTACACGCCCATTCTGATCGGCTATTCCGCCGGCGCTACATTGGCCTACGCCGCGCTTGCGCAGGCGCCGAAAGGCATCTTCGCCGGTGCGCTCACGATGTCCTTCTGTGTCGAACTGGACCTGCGCAAGCCGCTCTGTCAGACCCAGGGCCTGCACTACGTCGCCCGTGCCGGTGGGGCCGGTGCCGCGCTGCTGCCGCCGAAGCAGTTGTATGCGCCGTGGTATGCATTGCACGGCACGGCGGATCGAGTCTGCTCCATCGGCGAGGCGCGTACCTTTGTATCGCAGACCCCTGAAGCGAAACTGATCGAACTGCCGAATGTGACGCATAACTACAGTGGCAGCAGAGACTGGCTGCCGGAGCTGCGTGACGCGTTTGCGGCGCTTGCCGCCAAGGCCGCGTTGCAGCGCCTGCCGCAGCCCCCCTCAAGCCTTGCTGATCTGCCGGTGATTGAAGTGGATGCGACGGCCGGCCACTCCGATTCGTTCGCCGTGTTGATTTCAGGCGACGGCGGGTGGGCCGGCATCGATAAGCAGGTGGCCGGGCTGCTCGCGGAACGCGGCGTACCGACCGCGGGAGTCGATTCGTTGCGCTACTTCTGGCAGCCACGCACGCCGGCCGGACTTGCCCAGGATATTGACCGCATCATCCGTTACTACGCCTTTCACTGGCAGAAGAAGTCCGCGCTGCTGGTGGGGTATTCACAAGGGGCGGACGTGCTGCCGTTCGTGGTGAACCGACTTCCCGCGGCGACGCGCTCGATGGTGCATCTCACGACGCTGATCGGCGTCAGCGCCAGCGCGGATTTCGAATTCCATGTCAGCAACTGGATCAGTAACGATGCCGGCGGGTTGCCGGTCACGCCGGAGATCAACAAGCTGTCCTCGAGCGACACCTTGTGCGTCTACGGCGATGATGACGAGGAATCGATCTGCCCGCGGGTGAGTGCGCAGCATGTGCGGGTCATCAAGCTTCCCGGCGGACATCACTTCGGCGGCAACTATGTGCCACTGGCGCAGCTGATCATCGGAGCAGACGTGACGCCGCACTGACGCGCGGCACCGAGGTCGGGCCCGTCAACTCTCCGAACCAACCGGGCCGGGCTTGATGCGTCCGTCGGCCGTGAGCTCGAGCAGATCGATCTCCTCCTCCGCGGCGTGAAAGGCATCATCGCCAATCGTGCCACGTCGACGCAGGTCGAGCAGGACCTGTCGCTGCACGCCGATGGCGCGCTGCTGCAATCGGGTCATGGGCGTCTCGCTGGTGATCTCGCCACGCTGGGAACGAACCTGCTCGGTCGTGCGGATACGCGCCGTATATTCAGTGCGCAGCACATCGAGCGCCGGATGCTGCGGCTCGCCCGCAAACTCGTGCAGCACGGCGCGCGCCGTGGCTGCCCGCGCGAGCAGGATCTCGCGCTCGACGGAGCCATCATCTTTCAGGCCGGCCAGCGCCAGCAGCGGCCGTAGTGTCATCCCCTGGATGACGAGAGTCGTGAGCACGACGCAGAAGGCGCACAGAATGATCAGATCGCGATAAGGGAAGCCAGCCCCCGAGTTGCCATCGGGCAGCGCGAGCGCTGCGGCCAGTGTGACGATGCCGCGCATGCCGGACCAGGAAACCACCAGTCCGGCGCGCACGCTCGGCGCACGTGTGCCGCCCAAGTGCTGACCGCTGCGGCGCACCCGCCAGCGCACGAGCGCGCCGTAGAGCATGATCCAGCCTATGCGCACGATGATCACCGTCAGGCAGACCGCACCGGCGCAGATCAGATAAGTGTGCCAATCAGATTGCCGCAGGTGCGCCACGATGGTGCGCAGCTGCAATCCGATCAACACGAACGCGAGCACGTTCAGCACGAACACGGCTACTTCCCACACGGCGTAGGAGGCAATGCGGTGGCGCGCGTCGATGCGTCCCGGAACGACTTGCGCGATCGTCATCGCATAACTGACCACCGTCAGGATCGCCGAAAGGCCGATGCGATCGGCGATCAGCCACACGGCAAAGGTGCCCACGAACTGCAGGATGACCGAGATCGGAATGTCGCTCACAGCACGCGTGAGCCAGATATAACAGCGCGCCAGGACGATTCCTGCCAACACGCCCCCGCCACAGGTCAGTAACAGCAGTGGTGCGTACAGCCAGCCCGAGATGGCGCCGGTGGTGGCCGCTCCAACCGCGATGCGATAGATCAGCAGTGCGCTGGCGTCATTGAACAGGCTCTCGCCTTCGAGGATCACGAGCAGCCGATGCGGCGGCCGCAGCCGGCGCAACACCGCAGTCGCCGCCGACGCGTCCGGTGGGGCAACGATCGCCCCCAGCGCCACTGCCGCCGCCCAGCCGATGCCGGGCACCAGTGCGCGGCTCACCACCGCCACCGCGACGACCGTCAGAACCACGACCACCAGGGCAAGCATCAGCAGCGGCCGGATATTGTCCTTCAGATCACGCGGCGAGGCGTCGTAGGCGGCGTCCAGCAGCACCGGTGCGACGAACAGGGCGAGCGCCAACTGCGGGTCAAGTGTGATCTGCGGGGCGCCCGGCAGCAGGGCGAGCAGTGCACCGGCGGGTGCGAGCAGCGCCGGATAGGGCACGGCCAGGCGGTTGGCGGTCAGTGCCAGGACCGCGCCGATGAGCAGCAGCAGGATGACCAGTTCGAAGACGGCCATCCCCGTAAGATACTGAAGAGCGACCCCGCACCGCACGCACCAATTTGGCTCAATGGCCGCCGCGACGCACCGTGGCAGGGGGCAGTCACGTCAGTGTTTGAAACGGGTGCGGACGCGCTGTATGTTCAAAGCGTCATCTTCTGTCAGTGCCCTTCGGATGAGCATCGATTGGTCCAGTTACGCCCGTCCCGGGCTCCATGATGAGCTGATCGGGCCCGGCGGTGGCTCCCGCGCGGCAGGCCGGGCGCTGATGCGCTATCTCGCCGAGCTGGGCGGCGAGGAGGTCGGGGTGCGCCAGCGGGCCGCCGAACTGGCCATCAAAGCCATGGGCATCACCTTTACGGTCTATCACGAGGCGGAGGGCTCGATCGATCGCGCCTGGCCCCTCGACATCATCCCGCGCACGATCAGCCGCAAGGAATGGCTGCGCATCGAAAAGGGGCTGCAGCAGCGGGTCGCAGCACTGAATCTCTTCATCGACGATGTCTACCACGAGCAAAAGATCGTGGCCGATGGGGTGCTGCCGCGCGAGATCATCGCCACCTCGCGCAACTTCCGTCAGATCTGCGTGGGCATCAAGCCGCCCGGCGGCTGCTGGGCGCACATCTGCGGCAGCGACCTGGTGCGGGACAAGGATGGCACGGTGTACGTGCTGGAGGACAACCTGCGGGTGCCTTCCGGCGTTTCTTACATGATCGAGAACCGTCAGGTCGTCAAACGCGTCTTCCCCGAGCTGTTCGAGGGAGCGGCCATCCTGCCGGTGGATGACTACCCCTCCCAGCTGCAGGAGATGCTGACGGCGCTCGCACCGCAGCGCGAGCGCCGCGCGGAAGTGGTTGTCATGACACCTGGCATCTACAACTCCGCCTATTTCGAGCACGCCTTCCTCGCGCGTCAGATGGGCTGCGAGCTCGTCGAGGGCCGCGATCTGGCCGTGCACGATGATGATTGCGTGTACATGCAGACGATCCGCGGCTGGACGCGCGTTGATGTCATCTACCGGCGTATCGATGATGACTTCCTCGATCCGGAGGCTTTCCGCGCCGATTCGTCCCTCGGCGTGCGCGGGTTGATGCGTGCCTGGGCACGGGGCAATGTGGCACTCGCCAATGCGCCTGGGGCGGGCGTTGCGGACGATAAGCTGGTTTACACCTACGTCCCGGACATGATCCGCTATTACCTCGGCGAGCAGCCCATCCTGCCCAACGTTCCCTCCTGGCGTTGTCGGGAGCCGAAGGAGCTGGAGCATGTGCTGGCACACCTGGATGCACTGGTAGTGAAGCCTGTAGACGGATCGGGAGGTTACGGGATGCTGATGGGCCCCACGTCCTCGCAGCGCGAGCGCAACCAGTTCGCGGCGCAGCTGCGGGCCGATCCACGTAACTTCATCGCGCAGCCGGTTATCACGCTCTCGACCGTACCGACCTTCGTGGGCAACCGCATCGAGCCGCGCCATGTGGATCTGCGGCCGTTCATCCTGAGCGGGCCCTCGACCTATGTGACTACCGGCGGGCTGACGCGGGTCGCCCTGCGGCAGGGCTCCCTGGTGGTCAATTCCTCACAAGGCGGCGGCAGCAAGGACACCTGGATCGTGGATACCGAGGCGTAGCGGCGTGCTGGCACGGGTCGTCGAAAACGTCTATTGGCTGGCGCGCTACCTGGAGCGGGCCGAGAACACCGCGCGTCTGGTAAGTGCCAATACCAACCTGCTGCTCGATGTGCCGCGCGGGTATGCACCGGGCTGGCCCGCGCTCATCGACATCACGGGCAGCCGTGAACGGTTTGATCAGCAGGTCGGACGCGCGGCTGAGCGTGACGTGGTGCACTTCCTGATCGCTGATGTCGACAATCCCGCCTCGATCGTCGCATCGCTCGGGCAAGCGCGCGAGAACGCGCGGACGCTGCGCGACATTCTGCCCACCGATGCCTGGGAGCTGCTGAACCAGTTCTCTCAGGAGCTCACCGAGGAGCTCGCGGGCGGACTCAACAAGCGCACACGCTTCAACCTGCTGAAACGGATCGTGCTGACCTCGCAGTCTCTGACGGGGGCCATCGAAGGCACGATGAATCGCAACGATGCCTACACCTTCATGCTTCTCGGGCGTCATGTCGAGCGTGCCGACATGACGAGTCGCATCGTGGATGTGCGCTCGGCGCAGCTGCCGGCCGAGGACGCCCCGGAACTGGCACCGTTCGACACTATCCAGTGGATCAGCGTGCTGAAGTCGCTGTCGGGCTACGAGATGTACCGGCTCAGCCGCCGCACGCGCGTCAGCCGCGCCGATGTGCTGGAATTCGTGCTGCGCGGGCAGGAATTTCCGCGCGCCTGTTTGTTCAGTCTCAGGCACATCGAGCAGTGCCTGCGGCGCCTGCCGCGCAGCTCCGGGGTGCTCACGGCACTCGCCGGGGCGGTGGGATTTCTGTCAGCGGCCGAGCTGGCGGAGTTGGATCACCCCGGATTGCACGAGCTCATCGACCGGCTGCAGCTGCACATCAATGGCGTGCATGATGGTATCGCGCAGACCTACTTCCCCTCGCGCGCCGGGGTGTACACCCAGCGTCAGTCGCAGTGGTCGGAGGGCTACGGTAACCTACCACTGTTCGCGGACGTGCCGTCTAACTGAGTGCGGCGACAGGACGCCGCTGTGCCGCCCACCCCTGCGAGCGCGCCATCACCCAGGCGCGCCACCCATCAGTGCAGCGATGCGTCAGTGGGGCTCGTTACCCGGATGAGGATCTTCCATAGGAAAGCTTTGTGCGCCCGCGGGGGCCGGATGTAACGGCGCAGGCGCATCACTGCGGGGCCCGTTGGCCGCAGGCGCAGGTGCGGCAGGCTCGGCCGAGGCCGTCTGCGTGCCGGTGCTGCCATTGATCGCAGTGATAAAGCGACGCGCCGCCTCGTCGTTCGTCCTGACGTTGCCGGCTATGATATCGGAGGCGGCGACCTGCGGCTTACGGTAGAAAGCCGCATCGGCATCCTCATCGATGGTCAACGCCGTGCCATCGAGCGCGACACCGGCAAACACGCCGCGCGTGCGGGAGTAGGAATACACCTCGGCGTGGAAAGTCGAGTCGGTAGCGGCGGAAGCCTGCCGGCCGATCGGACCCGCAGCGACCGAGGCATCGGCCCCGAGCGTGAACTTACCCCCGGTGATACCCTCGACGCCCTTGCGCGTGGTGAACACCAGCACCACATCGATCGACTGCACGCCCCACTGGAAGCCGAAGCTGCCGCCGGTCATCGCAATGAACGTTGGGTTGGAGAAGCGGCCATCCTTGTCCCGCACCACCATGACGCCGTTGCCATGGCGGCCACCGGCGAAGAAAGCGACCTTGGTCATATCCGGGATGACCGCGATGGCGTAGGCGCGCTCGAGCAGCTGGTCGGGGATGTATTGATCGCGTTGTGCTCGCAATTCATCCAGCACCTGCGCGGCCATCAGCAGACGTCCCTCTTCACGCGCCTGTGCCCACGCTCCGCTCGCGTAGCTGCTGCAGATCAGTCCGGTGAGAACGGTCAGCACTTTCGTGCGGGTTCGCATGCAGTATTCCCCTGGTTGACTGTCGCCATGCGCCGACGCCTCAGGCGACCGATCGCACTAGCTTAACTCAAGTGCAAGCGCAAGGGGGTAAGCCCATCCGTCCCCGTGGCGCGGCAACCCGCGTCAGAACCAGATCGACACGAACGCCTGCAGCACATTGGCGTTCAGCTTGTAGAGCGGCTCCGCGCCTGCGTCCACGCCCCGAGTGGGCGCGATGAGCAGCGCATTGCGGTAGTCCTTGTAGTCGATCAGCAGATGATCGAAGCGGATGTTGGCGCTGCTGCGATTGATCCAGCGCAGACGCGGCACCGCGAACTCGTACGAGGCGCCGATGCCGGCCATGTAGCTGTTGAAGGCGGCGAGCTCACGATCGCGCGCCTCGAAGTTCTGATAGTTGGCACGCGGGAACAGGTCGCTGTAGAAGCTGGCGGGCGTCTGGGTGTAGAAGCGCACCGTGCCATCGAAGATCCAGTGCTTCCACACCGGGTGAGTGTAGCCGAGCTCTGCGGTGTGACCGCGGATGCCCCAGGTATCCTGGAAATAGCGATACATGCCGCTCAGCGCCGCCCGGTAGGGCAGGAAGTATTTCAGCTGCACGGAGGCGGCGTTGCTGGTGCGCGTGTTGGGGTAGATCTGCTGAGCCTTGCCGTAGCCGAGCCCCTGGGTCGGGTCCAGGTACAGCACTTCGCGGTAGGGGCTCTGCAGGTAGCCCTGGTCGGTCAGCACCTCGTAGTTGCCGACCGCGATCAGATTGCGTGTCAGGATCTGGCTGAGGCCGACCGAATAGCCGCGGTGATCGGCATCCTTGTAATTGCGCAGCGCATTGCCATTGGCATCCACCGCACCGAATCCGGGCTGATTCTCGATCTGTCCGTTGGCGTTCTTGAAGTCCTTGAACACCTGGTCCCAGCCCCGCTTGTAGGTCATGGTGAACGTGGTGAGATCGCCGAACATGTCCTGGCTCACCGAGTAATAGGTGGTGTTTGCCTTGTAGTCCGGCTCGACACTGTTGATAAAGCCGGCACTGTAGGTCGACTTGCCGTGCAGGTACTCCAGGCCGATGCTCT
Organism: uncultured Pseudomonadota bacterium; assembly: GCA_963839055.1. Lineage (GTDB taxonomy): Bacteria > Pseudomonadota > Gammaproteobacteria > Steroidobacterales > Steroidobacteraceae > 13-2-20CM-66-19. The sequence continues at coordinate 381,741 of CAWITP010000002.1, forward strand.
TCTGCTTGCGTGTCTCGCGGTACGGACTGGCGGAGAGCTTGACGTCGATCGAGGCGCTGGAGATCAGATCCTCGTAGTAATTGGCAGTGACTGCGAAATTGTCGGTGACCTTCTTCTGTACCAGGATCGAGGGGCCCTGCACGGTGATACCGCCGCCGTCGTACCGGTGGTACAGCGCATCGGTGCGATCCTCGGGCAATACGCCGCCGGCCGCTGGCGTCACGCAGGCGGCGATGATGAGCACGGTGCGCAGCGGGTGCCAGACCGCCGCGCTGATGCGACACAGCCGCGCCGTCAGTTGCATCCGCAGCCACCGCCAATGCCGCCATTTGCCCCGCGCGAACCCTCGCGCGATTCCAGGACGTGCTCCAGGTAGACGCTCGACACCGGGTCACGATTGAAGGACATGATGGGATCGGCAAAATGCTCGCGCTCGTAAGGCTTCACCCACGGCTGGATGGAGGTGCAGCCCGTCAGCAGGGCGCCAGCGATCAGCAGCAGACCGAGCGCGCGCCACACGCCACGCAGCCGAGGTGCTTGCCCTCCAGATGATCCGGTGCGCTGCATGAGACCTGCCGTTACTCCCGGACCAGGGTGCGGATGCTGTCCAGATACTCGTTCTCATCGCCCGGCTTGTAGCCACGGTGCAGCACACGGATGTTGCCCTTGCGGTCGATGATCACGGTGCTGGGCATGCCTGAGACGTCATACAACTGGCTCACCTTGCTGTCCTTGTCATAGATGACGGGAAAGCTGACCGGGGTCTGCTTCAGCCACGCATCGGCGTCCTTCGAGTCCGGCTCGACGTTTACGCCGATCAGCGTGAAACCCATCTTGTTGTACTTCTTGTAGATGTTCTCGAGCAGCGGCATCTCGGTCTTGCACGGTCCGCACCAGCTCGCCCAGAAATTCAACATTACGACCTGCCCTTTGTACTTTGACAGGCTGAGCGGGGCGCCGCCGCGCTCGGTGAGGGTGAACTCGGGCGCCGGGCCATTGGGCGCGGTGGCAAGCGCGGGCAGCGCGGGCAGCGCGACCAGCAGTGCCGCCGTCAGTGCTGCGATACGGTACTTCATGTTCCAGGCTCCTGTCCTAGAAGAATACGGTCGTACCCAGAGTCGCTTCCATGTTGTTGGTGAGCTTCGACACACCCAGCAGATCGGTACGGAATACGCGATCCTGCACCTGGATGTGCACGGCCAGCCAATCCGCGGGCAGCACGCGGTAGCCGGCACCGAAATTGACCGAGAAGCGGTTGTCGCCGCCGAAACGGGTGCTGCCGATGCCGCCCAACAGATAGAAGGAACTCGTCAGGGCGCTGCCGCGACCGATAAAGGCCTCGCCCGGGAGGAAGTTGTAGCCCAGCGAGAGGTCGTAATACGTGAAGCGCCTCTCAGCATCGGTAAGCAGTTGGATATTGCCGCCGAGGGTCTCGAAGCTGGTGCGTCCGCCGTAGGCCGTCCCGAGCTCCCCCAGGAAGAAGAAATCCTCGGTGATGTGGTAGGCCGCCGACACCCCGTAGGTGGACTGGGTGCCGAAGTCCTCGATGGAGACGAAGCCGTATTGCAGCCCCAGCTCGACGTTCGAGCTGTGGATATGCGGCACCTTGATCTTGCGCCGTTCCACCTCCGGATCGATGACCCGGGGAGGGGTCGCCTCGGCATCCTGCTGGGCCTCCTGCGCATCGCGCTGGGCCGCTTCTTCCTTGGCCTGCGCGCGGGCCTGGCGCGCTTCGCTGTGGTGATGGAACCAGTTGCGCACCGAAGCGCACCCGGGCAGTGCCAGCAGCACCGCACTCAGAAGAAGAACGCGAAGCCCAGTTTCCATTCGTCTACTTCCTCATTGGCGTTGCGCTTCGTGAACACGACATGGCTCTTATACTCGGCGCGCACGAAGAAGCGGCGCGTCAGGTAGAAGCGCAGTCCACCGCCCACGTAGGCGGTCTGGTCGGTGCGCTCGGTCGGCTGCACCAGCGTCGCTTTGGGTGTCAGGTGCACGAGTCCCGTACCCAGCATCAGAAACGGTGACAGGCGCCATTCCGGCATGAGGACGTGAGTGAGACCCAGGTCGCCGGTGACGCCGTTGGAGAATTTGCCGAGGAACTGCCCGACCGACAGCTCCGCAGCCAGCTGCGAGTTGAAGGAGAATGAGCCGTAGGCCGAGACCAGCGTCGCGCCGCCGTAGTTACCGGCGAACAGGCCGCCCTCGAAGTGATGCGAGCTGAAACCGGCGCGATCGCCCAGATCGAAGCTGAAGGGTGTGCCATCGGCCAGCACCGTGCGCAGCATGTCGCGCTGCGCGGCCCAGCCCTCCACACCGCGGCGGGTACGCACCTTGAACCAATCGGTGCGGCGGAACAGCACCTCGACACTCTCTTCGCGCTCGGCGACGTGAAACACCGGGTAGCCGCGGCCGGGGCCGGTGCGCAGCTCCAGGTAGGGTGCCGTCACGTAGACCTGCAGATGCTCATGATGGCGGGCGACCGCGGGGTCGGCGAGCAGCACGAGCGACAGCAGCAGAGCAGCAAACGGGAGACGGCTTCGCAAGCTCGTCTTACCAGGCCCGGGACTTGAGCATCGGCATCCTCGGCATGACTTCAGTGTGGCGGCTCAATATCCGTCGGCTCAGTTGACCGGCGCGGCCGGGTCGAACGGGTCGTTGAAGAACTGCGCACCGATGTCCAGCCACTCCGAGATCAGACGCAACTCATCCGCGCTCAGATAGCCCGCATGCGTGCTGCCCGAGCCTGTCGCGAAACGCGCCAGGAACGCACCCGAGAGCGCGCCGTTCGCGCTGCCGGCATTCAGGTACGGTCCGACCGACACTGCCGTCGGATTACCGTTGGCGTCGGGCGGACCCGGAATGTCCTGCAGGGCGCCCATGATAACTTCCTGCGCGTTGTGCGGAAACAGCAGATGCTGGTAGGAGACCGGCTGCAGCGGCTCCTCGTTCGAGGCGTTATTGGTCAGATCGAGCTGTGCCGCCGGCACCTGCACGGTGGCCATGGCGGACTGCGTGTTGTGACATCCGGCCTGCGAGCAGGTGTGGTCCGTGAGGACCGCGCCGGAGGCATCGAACGTCTGACGCTTGCGGTCCCACAACGCCTGGACGTGGGCCAGGTAGTTGATCACCGTGCGACAGTTGCCTTTCCAGGCGCTAGGGGTGGTGGGCGTGTCCAGGCACGAGGTGGGGCGGGTGGGCGGCGCGGTCGCGAAGGTCCCCGGCGTCGGATCGTTATACATGTAGGCAAACGATGCATCCGGCGCGCGCACCGCCGGATTGGTCCACACATCGCTGTAATAGATGTTCATGCTCATGTTGAGCTTCGCACACCAGTTGCTGCTGTTGTTGCTGCAGTCGCTGCGGGTGCGCGTCTGCGCCATCGTTTCCCCCGCCAGCGGCACAAAGCTCGGCACCGTGTTGGGAAAAGGGGCGCTGCCGGCGGCGCCATTCCAGACCGCGGCGAACAGGCCCTTGCGGCCGTGAGAGTGCGGATTCTGGGCCGAGGCGGGCGTATGACACCCGTTGCAGGTGAGGATCTCGCCGGCACGGATCTGCAGCCAGGCGTTATGTGTCGGTGAAATGCGACGGCCATTGGCATCGAGCACCTCGATCATGAAGGCCACGTTCGCGGGTACGTTGACGCGCACCGAGCCATCCGGATCGACCGGCGCGTAACCGAGGATCTCGCGCATGAAGTCGCTGGCGCCGAAGGCGGCCTGGTTCAGATTGACGACATCCTTGTCGGGGATGGAGACCGCCTTGACGAGGCGTACGAAGCGCGCCGGCCGCTGCGCCGCCTTCGTGGCCGCCGGATCCGCCACCACCGTGATGCTCGGTTTGGCGGTGTCGACGCCGTCGAAATCATAGACGCTGCGGATATCGAGCACTCCGACCTGCGCGCTGTCGAAATTGGTGTCGTAGTCGAGCCCGGCCACGCGGTCAAGGATGATGTTCTGCGGCGCGCGCGGCTGCGCGGCGACGATGTCCGTCACCATGACGCCCTCGACCGGAGGCATCACCGGCAGCAGCGTGTTCGAGTTCGGATCGAACATCCAGGCGCTATATAAAGGAGGACCCGTCTTGACGTTGGGGTCGGCGAGGCGCGCGCTGGTGCACGGCACGATCGCCATCGAGGTCGGGTCGAGCAGCCGGCATTGTGTCCAGCTCACCAGAATGCGATTCGTGCCATCCCAGAGCGGAAAGGCCGAGTTGTAACGGCCGCCGGGGGAGGGTCCCGGTACCGTGCTCACGTTGCTCTGCGTGGCACTCGACTGCGCCGGGCCCGTGAGTGTCGGATCGGCGAGCAGCGGCTGGGTGTTCTCCACGTAATGGGCGGTGTCGATGATGATCAGGTCGCCGCCGAAATCCACATCGGTATATTGCCGCGCGAGTGTCAGGATGCGCCCGTCCTGCATCTCTTTCGGCTTCACGAATTCGATGACGCTGTTCTTCGTGCCGGTCATATGGCTGTTGGCGCCATACAGCAGCTGCATATCGCTGCCGTCCGGGTTGCAGCTGTAAAGATGCATGCCATCCTTGCCGGGCGCGTGGTCCCAGCGTGACCACATGATGCGACCGTTGTTGAGCACGGTCGGGTCACGGTCATGGCTCTGGTTGAAGGAGATCTGGTGAAAGTCGGAGCGGTCCTGGCTCATCACGTGCAGGACGAACGCCGGCTCGCTGCGCGCCTCGTCCTGGGCGGGAAACTCCGATTTACCCTCATCGATGAGGATCGCACCGGACTGGCGTTGCGCGGTGGAGCTGAACACGAAGCGCCCGTCGGGCATGTAGTGCGGCGCCACGTTGTTGCTGGTGTCCGGATCGAAGGAGCCAAGCGGAACCTGCTGCAGCGTATCGGTGGCGATGACGTACTCCCACAGGTGCCAGGTAGGCGGCTTCTTCTGTTGCATGCCCTGGGTGAGCGGGCCACGCATGGTAAAGATGACCTTCTTGCCATCCAGTGACACATCGACGTCCTTGATGTCGTACACGTCGGTCTTGGTCACGCGCGTCGTGATGTTGGTTTCGGTCGCGCTCGGCGATGCGCTGTCGCGCTTATACAGGTCCGCCTTCGGCGCGGTCAGCTGTTTCGCCATGGGCAGCACGGCGGTGCGCAGCATCCGCAGATCATCGGTCTGCGGCGGGATCGTGCGTTTGACGTAGAAGATCGGAAAATCGACCGTCGCCGGGTTGGCCGTCTGGCTGTTGGCGATATCGATGTGGGCGTTGCCGCTGCAGGCACTGAGAGCCGCCGCGGCGCACAACCTCAGCAGGCCCGCAGCCGCACGGCGCGGCGCCTGCAGCTGCGCGGACAGCCAGCGCCGCAGAGAGCCCTGCCGCAACCGGCGCAGCCGCGTCAGATACCGCATCGGCGTGACGTCGTTCACGAATCGGCGCTCCGTCATCATGCTAACCACTCCACAACTTCACCGACCAGCTTCGCGCGAGGCGCGAATGTAACGTAATTGACTCCCCGGTTTGAATGCTTTGCCGCCGTGCACTTGTCGATGTGCAGAGTACGTCACGGCGCGCGAACCCCGTTCGCTGTTCCCTGCACCCTTGTGCGAGTCAGCTCTGCTGCCCCTGCTCTTGGTAGAGCCTCGGCGGGCAGCGCGCCGTGACCCGACTCGCAGTTTGTGGCGCGAAGGATGCCGCGCACCAGGCAACCCGGGTTGTGTCGGCTGCTGGCGACGTCACCTGCCTGAGACAACTGTATCGAGCCTGCGCATCCGTATAGTTCGCTCGCGCACGGCAACCTGTTGGGAGTAGACCCGCGCCATGGATATCAAGACGCAGCAGAGAGATCGCAGTTCACAGCGCACGCGCAGCCGGGCGGCACGCGTACTGTGCGCGCTGGCCGTGTTGACGCAGCTGGCGGGGCCCGCACTGGCAGGCCCGCGCGAGCAGGCTGTGCGCATGCACAACCGTCTGACGGGTGCGCCGCCCAGCTCCGCCAATCTGGATGCGATGGCGGCGGCGATCCAGGCGAACACTCCGCTCGCTGCGGCGCAGATCGCCACCGCGCAGTCCGGCTTCTACAACGTCACGCTCGCGAACTTCGTGAAGCCCTGGACGAATCGTGCGCAGACCGTGTTCGTGCCGATGAACGACTATGTGGCGACCGTGATGGGCATGGTGCGCGATGACGTGCCATTCAATACGGTGCTGTCCGCCGACATTCTTTATACGGTGAATGCCCCCGGGCTGCCGGCGCCCTCGAACAGCAACAACGATCACTATTCGACGGCGGAAAACAACGGCGTCGATTTCAGCACCGCGCTCACCAAGAGCACGCAGTCCTCGACTTATGGCACGCCGCCGGCGGGCGTGGCCGGCATCATCACCACCTACGGTGCAGCGCAGGCGTTTTTCGTCGCCGGCACCAACCGCGCGATGTTCCGCTTCACCATGATCAACCACTTCTGCCGCGACATGGAAGCGCTGCAGGACAACACCCGCCCGAGCGACCGCATTCGCCAGGACGTGGCGCGCTCCCCGGGCGGCGACAGCCGGGTGTTCCTCAACAGCTGCGTGGGCTGCCACAGTGGCATGGATCCCATGGCTCAGGCTTTCGCCTATTACAACTTCGACCTGACCAAGAGCGCCCAGGGCGCCTTCGTCTACACCCCGGGCATGGTGCAGCCGAAGTACTTCATCAATGCCACCAACTTCAAGTACGGCTTCGTGACGCCGGACAACAGCTGGTCGAACCGCTGGCGCAGCGGACCGAACGCCAACCTCGGCTGGGATCCGAACCTGCCGGGCAGTGGCGCCGGTGCCGCCTCGCTCGGCCAGGAGCTTGCAGCCAGCGATGCCTTCGCCGACTGCCAGGTGCAGAAGGTCTTCCAGGCCGTCTGCTTCCGTACACCGGGCAACGCAGCCGACCGCACGCAGGCGGCGCAGATCAAGGCGAATTTCAAGGCCGGGGGCTATCACCTGAAGCAGGTCTTCCAGGAGACCGCTGTCTACTGCATGGGCCAGTAGGGAGAAACCCATGACCAGGGAGAATTCGATGAAGCGCAAGCAGATGTTGGTGAAGCCGGTGCGTGTCGCGTCCCTGCCTGCAGCGGCAATGCGGGCCATGCAGCGCATCGCAGCGGTGACGCTGCTCGGCCTGATTGCAGCCTGTACCGCAGGCGGCCCGGCTACGAGTGTGCTGCAACAGACCACACCCGGCAGCGCCACCGCCTCGACCTACACCGGTCCTGCGGCCGCCAATGCCGACGTGGCCGCCTTCCAGATCAATCTCTGGAACAACATCCGCGCCAGCAACCGCTGCGGCGGCTGTCATCACGAGAATGGCCAGTCGCCCATGTTCGCGCGTTCCGATGATGTGAATCTCGCCTACCAGGCCGCCAACCCGCTGGTCAACTTCCAGTCGCCCGCCAAGTCCACCCTGGTGATGCAGGTCGGCGGCGGCCACAACTGCTGGGTCGCAGATCCGAGCGTCTGTGCCGACACGATGACCACCTGGATCCAGAACTGGATCGGTGCGGGTGCGGCCACGGCGACCGCCATTACGCTCACACCGCCGCCGTCGCAGGCCGTGGGTGCCGGCAAGTTGTTCCCGAGCGATCCCACCTCGTTCGAGAACCTCATCTGGACCCCGATCCTCAAGCCCTTCTGCAGCGGCTGCCATCGCTCGAATGCCGCCGTGCCGCAGCAGCCGTACTTCGCCAGCGACGATCCCAACGAGGCGTACGTCGCCGCGCAGTCGAAGATCGATCTGAACACACCGGCCAACTCCCGCTTCGTGGTGCGCCTGGGCACGGAATTCCATAACTGCTGGGCCACGACTCCGGGCGGTTCCGCCGATTGCGCCGGTAGCGCGGCAGCCATGCTCGCGGCCATCACCGCTTTCGCAACTCCCATTGCCGTGACACCGGTCGATCCGTCACTGGTGCTCTCCAAGGCGCTCGCACTGACGCAGGGCACGGTCTCCTCCGGCAGCAGCCGCTACGAAAGCAGCATCATCGCCAAATACGAGTTCAAGACCGGTACCGGGACCACCGCCTACGACACCAGCGGCGTTGACCCGGCGGCGGATCTGCAGCTGAGTGGCAATGTGAGCTGGGTAGGCGGCTGGGGCATCACCCTCAACACCGGCGCGACCACGAAGGACAAGGCACAGGCCTCGACCGCGGCCAGCGCCAAGATTGCCTCCATGGTGCTATCCACCGGCGAGTATTCATTCGAGGCATGGGCCGCTCCGGCCAATGTCGCTCAGATGAATGCCAACATCGTCAGTTATTCCGGCAGCGCCAAGACCCGCAACGCGACGCTCGGCCAGCATATGATGCAATACGAGGGCTACACCCGCAGCGATCAGACGAGTCCCAACGGTCAGCCGCCATTGCAGACCGCTGCGGCCAACATGAATGCGCAGGCGGCGCTGCAGCACATCGTGCTCACCTACGATGCGGTGAACGGTCAGAAGCTGTACGTCAACGGCGTCTACACCGGCGATGTCGATCCCAAGAAAGGCGGCTCGCTGGCGAGCTGGGACAACACCTTTGCGCTGGTGCTGGGTAATGAGGTCTCCGCTGACCGGCCGTTCGCGGGCGTGATCAAGTTTGCGGCGGTTTACAACCGTGCGCTGACCCCGGCGCAGATCATGCAGAACTTCAACGCCGGCGTCGGCGAGCAGTACGCGCTGTTGTTCGACGTCACGACCCTCTCGGGCGTGCCGCAGTCCTACATCATGCTGACGGGAAGCCAGTACGACAGCTACAGCTATCTGTTCACCAATCCGACTTTCATCAGTCTCAACCCGAACGCCGCGCCTGCGAATGTCGTCGTCAAGGGCATGCGCATCGGCATCAACGGAGCCGAGGCGATCGCCGGCCAGTCCTATGCCACGCTCAACGTGACACTTGGTACGCCCGCCTTCAAGGCGGGGAGCGGCCAGGTGATGTCGAGTGTGGGGGCGGTCATCGGCGCAATGCTCGGCCCGACCAGCGACATGTTCTTCCTGTCGTTCGATCAGTTCGGCTCGTTCACGCACGTGCACACCGATCCGGTCGCGATCACGCCGACACCGGTCGACAATCCGGCAGCGCCGGATGTGGGTGTCAAACCGTTCGCACAGATCAATGCCTCGCTGGCGGCGATCACGGGTGTGTCGGCGAACACTCCGGTAGTGAACGCGCTGTACAACACTCTGCAGCAGTCGCTGCCGCCGTCGCCGCAGATCAATGCGTTCCTGGGGGCGAATGAGACCGCCATCGCGCAGCTCGCCGATCAGTACTGCACGACGCTCATGGGCAATGCGAGCAGCGTCAGCAACTTCTTCGGCGCATCAGTAGCGGCCAACCTCAACACTGCGGGCGCGGCGTTCTTCGGCACCGGTACGGCGAATGTCGCCAATCGCATGCTGATCGTGAAGCCGCTGATCACCGGTTGTGCCACGGCCAGCGCCTGCAAGGCGGCCGTGGTGGGCAACAATGTGAACGCGATGACGGCGGCGGCGATCACGCAGGAGATCGGTGGTATCGACTCGAGCACCAACACTCAGATCGGCAACGCCACCATCTACAACAATTCGCTGATCACCAAGCTTGCCAGCACTACCAGTGACACCGTAGGCACGATCGCCAAGGCATCGTGCACCGCGGTCCTCGGCAGCGCCGCAGTTTCCGTGCAGTGACGGGCATCAGGAGTAAACGTACATGATCATCCGCAGCAAGACCCCTCGTCCGCATGCTCCGAACGAGCCCTTCCGGCACGAGAATCACCCACGGCCGATGACACGCCGTGAGCTCATCGGCGCAGGCTTCCTCGCAGGACCTGCGGTGGTGGTGGCTCCGGCCTGGCTCGGCGCGCTGCTGAAGACGCAACCGGCTCGCGCCGCTGGCCTCGATGCCGATATCAACGCCCTCAGCACCGATGTGACCTGTGCGATCTCCGGTGGCAGCGGCATGATTCCGTTCATCTGCTTCGATCTGGCAGGTGGCGCGAACACCGCAGGCTCGGAAGTGCTGGTGGGCCAGAAGGGCGGTCAGAGCAACTTCCTGTCCACGGCCGGCTACGGGCGCCTCGGGCTGCCGCCGCCGATGATTCCCACCTCCAGCAGCAATGTCAGTGCGGCCCTTGGGCTGCTGTGGCATTCCGATGGGGCCATTTTGCGCGGCATCCAATCGGTGGCGAGTGCCGCCACCCAGGCGAGTGTCAATGGCGCCGTGATTCCGGCCATCTCGCAGAACGATACGGGCAACAATCCGCACAACCCGATGTACGGCATCGCCGCCACCGGCGCCGCCGGCAAGATCCTAACCCTGGTCGGCACGCAATCCACCGTGTCGGGTGGCAACTCGATGGCGCCGGCGGCGATGATCGTGCCGGCGCTGCAGCCGACCAAGATCTCGCAGGCCAGTGACGATGTGGGCCTGGTGGGCTCAAGCGGCGGCGCGCCCGATCCGGACGCAACGGCCATCTACGAAGCTCAGGTACGCATCAGCGGGGGTACCAACGCAGCGTCGACCGATCCGTCGGTCTTCAACGGCAGTGTGCTCGGTACCACCACCGTCATTCCCGGTTCCGGCAACGGCGCGGCGGATGCCCAGATCAAGGATCAGATCCGCTGCGCGTTCGTGAAAAATGCCTACACCTCGGATGAAGGCATTACCCCCACCAATCTCAACCCCGATCTGGATGCGAACATCGTGGGCGCCGCGGGCATCTTTAGCACTGCCACCTACCAGGGCAATTCGGACATCCGCGCCACGGCGGCGGTCATGAAGCTGGTGGTCAACGGGTTCGCTGCCGCGGGCACCGTGACTCTCGGTGGCTGTGACTATCACGACAGCACCCGCGCCAGCGGCGAGCAGAAGAACTTCCATATCGGCCAGTGCATCGGTGCAGTGCTCGAATACGCCAAGCGCCAGGGCAAGCCGGTCATGATCTACGTTTTCAGTGACGGCTCGCTGGTCTCGACCGGCACCGCCGATGACAGCGCCAACGGTCGCGGTAAATTCGGCTGGCAGGGCGACAACCAGCAGACGGCCACCACTTTCTTTCTGGTCTACAACCCCGCTGGACGGGCGCCGTTGCGCAACGGCACCGCCAACCAGCAGATCGGCTTCATGAACTCCGACGGGTCAGTCAACACCACCTCCAGTCCGGCGGCGAACGCGGTGAATCTGCTCGTGCAGACCGTCGTGCTCAATTACATGGCGCTGCATGGTCTGGAGGGCAACTTCGACAAGGTGTTCCCGATGCAGGGCCTGGGAAGCGCCGCCGCCCGCGAGGCCTACATGGCATTCTCGAAGATCAGCTGAGCCCGCCCGGCCGGTCCGCAACCCTGCGGACCTGCCGCAGCCGGCGTCGGCGTTGCGCGACAGTGCGCAGCAGCCCGCACGCGAGTCCGTCCACCTCCCGAAACCGCAAGCCTGTTCGTTGACAGTGCGAAGTTAGCTGTGCGAGGGTGCACGCGCGCGCGGCCGGCCCCTCGCTGCGGCCGCATCCGTTGCAGAAGGATACTTTTTGATTTCGCAACGCCCGAAGCGGGCACTCCGGCGCATGGCGCAGGATTGGCTCTGGTTGCTGGCAATGGCAGGCAGCGCGCTGGCGCAGGCGGACCCTGCGCATCCGCTGCTCGGACGGCCGGCTCCTGATTTCGCCCTGCACGCGGTTACCGGCGGTAACGTGCGCCTCTCGGAACACCGCGGTGATGTCATCGCGCTGAGTTTCTGGGGCAGCAGCTGCACGCCGTGCCGGGCGCAGCTCGCGGCGCTCAGCCGCAGTCTGAGCACCTACCGCTCGGCGGGCTTGCTGGTGTATGGCGTCAACGTCGATGATGACCAGACGCGCGCGCTCGCCTACGCCCACTCGGAGCCCGTCGCCTTTGCGCTCTTGCTCGACCCCGACAAGAACGTGGGCCGCAGCTATCAGGTGGACAATCTGCCCATGACGGTGTTGATCGACAGGAGCGGTGTAGTGCGTTACGTGTTCCGCGACTACAACGCGAAAAGTGAACAGCTATATCTGCAGCAGCTGCGCCTGCTGCTGAACGAATGAGCAAACGACCTATGCTGCATGCCGTGTTGCACCGCCAATTTACGCAGGCCCGGACCTGGCCGATCCTGGCCGCTCTGCTGGTCACTGCGGGCAGCTTGCTCTTGCCTGCTGCTGCGCAGGCGCAGGGCGCACCCGCACCGGTAGCCACCGCCCCGACCGCGACGGCTGCCGGTACCGCACCTTCCAACAAGGCTCCTGTCGATGCGCCGGGCACTGCCCCTGCACCCCCGGCGGCACCGCCTGCAGCCACCGCGCCGAATCCGGCCGGCGGGGCTGCGCCCGCCACCGCGACTGCGCCCGCCACCGCGACCGAGCCGCCCGCCGACACCCGGGCGCTGGATCAGGAAGTCCAGTCGCTCAAGAAGGACGTGGTCGATCTGAACCGCGATCTGTTCGTGCTGGAGGAGGAACTGCTGTTCCCGGCCAACACGCAGGTGGCCGTGTTCCTTTCCATGGATGTCGGTGATTTCTTCGCACTCGACACGGTTACTCTGAAGATCGATCAGAAGGAAGTGATCAACTATCTGTACACCCCGCGCGAGGTCGATGCACTGCTCAAGGGCGGCGTGCACCGGCTGTATCTGGGAAATCTGAAGGTCGGCAAACACGAGCTGGTAGCGTTCTTCAGCGGCAAGGGGCCGAACGAGCGCAGCTACAAGCGTGGCGCCACCCTCAGGTTCGAGAAGGGCATCGGGGCGAAGTATCTGGAGCTGAAGATCAACGATCGCCAACGGCGGCAGCAGCCCGAGTTCGAAATCAAAGACTGGGAATGATCCTGTTCGGGATGTGATCGTGCGCGCCTCGTCTGCCACCCGCCTGCTGCTAACAGCCGTTACGCTGGCCGTATGCCTGTTGACGGCCGTCCCGGCGCCGGCGCGCCGTCACGATCCGGAGAAACTGCCGGTCACGCGCATCCGTGACCTGCACTACGGCGATGTCCTCTTCTATTACTACCAGGGCGAGGACTTCGAGTCGATAACCCGCCTGCTCGCCTACCAGCACTGGGATCTGGTCCAGCATCACCGCGAGGAAAGCGAGTTGTTGCTCGGGGGCCTGTACTTGCAGCTGGGCCTGCACAACGAGGCGGGCGAGCGCTTCCAGGCGCTGCTCAACGAGGATGTGCCGATCGGCGTACGCGACAAGGCCTGGTTCTACCTGGCGCGGGTCTGGTACGCGCGCAGTTATTTCGACAAGGCCGAGCAGGCTCTGCTGCGCATTCAGGGGCGCCTCTCGCCGGAGCTCGAAGCGCAGAAGGAACACCTGCTGTCGAACGTCTTCATGCACGAGGGTAAATTCGCCGAAGCCGAACGCGTGCTGCTGGCAGCACGGGGCTCGCCCGATTGGGTCGCCTATGCGCGCTTCAATCTCGGTGTAGCGCTGGTGCGGCAGCAGAAGCTCGCCGATGCCGATCCGTTTCTGTCGGCGGTGGGCACCATGTATGTCGAGAGCAGTGAGCTGCTGGCGCTGAAGGATCGTGCCAACCTTGCCCTGGGCTTCGCGTATCTGCAGGCGAACCAGCCCGAGCGGGCGCGCACAGCGCTCGAGCGTGTGCGGCTCAGCGGTCCTTACTCCAACAAGGCACTGCTCGGCACCGGTTGGGCCGATGCGGCCCTTGGCAACTACCAGCGCGCGCTCACTCCCTGGCTCGAGCTGCGCCATCGCAACATGCTCGATGCGGCGGTGCAGGAGTCCTATCTCGCCGTACCGTACGCCTTCAGCAAGCTGGGTGCGCCCAGTCAGTCGGTGGAGTACTACGAATCCGCGGTGCAGTCCTACGACGCCGAGAATGCCCGCCTGGATGAGGCGATCGGCCGCGTGCGTGACGGCAAGCTGCTCGAGCAGGTCGCCTACAGCGAGCGCGAGTCCGGATATGGCTGGTTCTGGCAGCTGCAGCGGGTGCCGGATGCGCCGGAGTCACGTTACCTCTACAGCGTACTGGCGGGCCACGATTTCCAGGAGGGTTTGAAGAACTACCGCCACATGGTCTTCATGGGACATACGCTCGAGCGCTGGGATGAGAGCATGGACGCGTTCGGCGACATGATCGATACCCGTGAGCATGCCTATGCGGAGCGGCTGCCGAAGGCCGATGCGCTGCTGGCGTCCGGCGTCGTGAACGGACTCGAACAGCGGCGTAACGACCTGGACGGTCAGATCAGCGCGATCGAGCGCGATCAGGATGTTGCCGCCCTCGGCTCCGCCGAGGAGCGCGATCAATGGGCTCGGATCCAGCGCATCGAAGCGGCACTGTCCGCCGCGCCCGTCACCCCGGAGAATTCCGAGGTGCGCGACCGGCTGCGATTGGTGAAAGGTGTGTTGTATTTCCGCCTGAACGAATCCTTCAAGGCGCGGCTGTGGCAGCAGCATCGCGCCATGCGGGATGTCGATCTCGCCTTGCACGAGGCGCAGAGCCGCTGGATCCGCGTCGAGCGCGCACGACAGAGCGTGCCGACCAACACTGGCGAGTTCGCCGCACGCGTCGCTGCTCTCAAGGCGCGCATCGATGCGCTGCAGGGGCGGCTTGCGGCCACTGAGCAGAAGCAAAGTGCGTATCTGTCGCAGGTGGCGGTCGCTCAGCTGCAGCAGCAGAAGGATCGGCTGGACACCTACCAGGTGCAGGCGCGCTTCGCGCTGGCGGAGATGTACGATCGCGCTGCCAATCAGGAGAGCGCGCCGGCCGTGCAACCCGGTGCGGCCCCCGGCAGCGCGCCGCCCGGCTCACAGCCCGCACCGCTCATCCAGGAAATCCCGCAGCCGCAAGAGCCGCCGGAGTCATCGCCCCGATGATGCGTGCACGCGCAAGCCGCGCCGGCCGGTATGTCATGACGTTGCTGACGGCACTGCTCACGTGCGCACAGCTGGCGGCCGCCGACAAGAAGGACGAGCGCACCATCAAGGACCTCGAGTCGCATCCGGTTACGGTCGACAAGAATGCGAAGCTCGATGCGGGTGCCAGCAAGGCGATGGAGAACTACCGCCGCTTTCTCGAGCTGCAGAAGACCGACCCGCAGCTGCGCGCCGAGGCCATGCGCCGGCTCGGAGATCTGAACCTGGATGCGGGCGAGCTGGAGCGGATGGAGAAGGAGGTTACGGCGGTCGACCTGCAGGGCGCCGAAGCCATCCGGCTCTACTCGACCCTGTTAAAGGCCTATCCGGATTACACGCGCAACGATCAGGTGCTCTACCAGCTGGCCCGCGCCTACGAGACCACCGGCCAACCCGAGCGCGCCCTTGCGACTCTCGATCTCATCATCCAGCGCTATCCCCGCAGCCCGCAGCTCGATGAGGTGCAGTTCCGCCGCGGTGAGCTGTTGTTTTCCGCCAAGCGCTACGCCGAGGCCGAGAAGGCCTATGCGGCGGTGGTGCAGCAGGGCAAAGCCTCGCGCTTCTACGAGCAGAGCCTCTACAAGCAGGGCTGGTCATTGTTCAAGCAGTCGCAGACTGAAGAGAGTCTGCCATCGTTCGGCGGTGTGCTCGATGCGAAGCTGATCGCCGCCGGCAAGCCGGTGCGCATCGAGGATCTGAAGCGGGCTGACCGTGAGCTGGTGGAAGACACGCTGCGCGTCATGAGCATCACCTTCTCCTACTCGGAGGGCGCCAGCGCGCTCGACCAGTTCATGAAAAAGAACGGCGAGCGGTCGTATTCGTACCTGCTGTATTCCCGGCTCGGGGACCTGTACGTCGACAAACAGCGTTTTCAGGATGCCGCGACGACCTACCGCGCATACGTAGCGCGCGATCCCTATTCCGATCAGGCGCCCAATCTCGCCATGCAGGCGATCGAGGCCTATAACAAGGGCGGCTTCAGCCAGCTGGTGCTCGATGGCAAGCATGAATTCGTCGAGCACTACAACTTCAGCTCCCCGTTCTGGAAGGGCCGCGACCGTGCGCATTATCCGACGGTGGTACAGGAGCTGAAAACCAACATGAAGGACGTAGCGACCTACTTCCACGCCACGGCCCAGAAAAGCCACAAGCCCGAGGATTACCAGGAGGCTGCGCGCTGGTATCGCGATTATCTTAAGTCATTCCCCGACGACCCGGACTCCGCAGCCACCAACTACCTGCTGGCAGAGACGCTCTTCGAGAGTCATCAATATGCCGATGCGGCCACTGAGTACGAACGCACGGCCTACAATTATCCGCGCAACGAGAAGTCGGCGACTGCCGCCTATGCCTCGCTGGTGGCCTATCAGAAAGGCGAAGAGCCTCTGAGCGGCACGGAAAAGAGCCAATGGCATCAGCGTGCCACCGAAGCAGGCGTACGCTTCGCGCAGACCTTTCCGGAGCATCCGGACAGCGCTGGCGTGTTGACGCGCGCGGCTGAGGAAATCTTCGCGGCCCGGGATCTGCCACGGGCGATCACCATCGCGCAGAGCATCCTGGCGCGACAACCGCCGGTGGACGCAGCGCGGCAGCGCATCGCCTGGACCATCGTCGCGCAGTCGAATTTCGATCAGGGCAACTACGCGCAGGCCGAGCCGGCGTTCGCCAAAGCGCGCGACCTGTCCGGCAATGACGAGAAGCTGCGTAACGATCTCAGCGAGCGGCTGGCCGCAACGGTCTACAAGGAAGGCGAGGCCAAGGTGAAGGCCGGCGACAGCGCCGGGGCTGTGGAGGACTACCTGCGGGTGTCGCGCATCGCCCCGGATTCCAAGATCCGCGCCACCGCGCAGTACGACGCCGCCGCGCAGCTGATCATTCTCAAGCAGTGGGACCGGGCGATCCAGATACTCGAGAGCTTCCGCCAGCAGTATCCGAAGAGCGAGCTGTCACGGGATGTGACGCGCAAGCTCGCCGTGGCCTACACCGAATCCAATCATCCCGGCCAGGCCGCCGCAGAGTTCGAGCAGATCGCCGCCAATCCGGCCGAGGACCGCGGCGTGCAGCGCGAGGCGCTGCTGCAGTCTGCGGATCTGTATGCCAAGGCGAACAATGTACCCAAGGCAACCGGCATGCTGGAGAAGTTCGTGAGCACCAATCCGACTCCGCTCGTGGATGCCGAGGAGGCACGCCAGCGGCTGGCGGACTATGCCGCGAAGAGCGGGGACATGGGCAAGCGCGATCACTGGTACCGCGAGATCATCAAGGCCGACGCGCAGGCGGGGGCACAGCGCACCGACCGAACGCATTATCTGGCCGCGAAAGCGGAGCTGGCCCTGGCACAGCCTGCGCGTGATGCGTTCCGGGCAGTCCGGCTCACGGCCCCCCTCAAGAAGAGTCTCGTGGTCAAGCGCAAAGCTCTGGAGGAGGCGATCACTGCGTACCGGCACGCCGCGGATTACCAGGTGGCCGAGGTCACGACGGCAGCGACCTACGAGATCGCGGAGCTCTATCGCACGCTCGCGCACGATGTCATGAATTCGGAGCGCCCCAAAAACCTCAAGGGCGAGGAGCTCGAGGAATACAACTCGCTGCTGGAGGAGCAGGTGTTCCCGTTCGAGGAGCAAGCCATCAAGGCGCACGAGATCAACACGGTGCGCGCCAAAGACGGCATTTACGACGAATGGGTGCAGAAGAGCTTCAAGGTGCTCGCGGAGCTGAAACCCGCACGCTATGGCAAAACCGAGCTGACGCAGGATGTCGATGTCACGCTCAACTAACCATGGCGCTGTGGCGGTTGTCGTGCTGCTGCTGGGGGCCTGCGCCTCGGCGCCCCCCGAGCGACCCGTTGCGTCACCTGCGGAGCGACCCGTTGCGCCACCCGCCAGCACGCATGCGGGCGCTGCAGCTGCTGTCACACCGTCCGCGGCCGGAACATCCTCGACCTCGGCGCCCCCCGGAAATGCGCTAGGAACGGCAACACCCTCTGCGCCGGGTCCTGCCGCGCCGGTGAACATTCCACCCCGCGCCACGTCCGACTTCGCCCATGCGGTAGGTGCAATGCGCAGCGGCAACGCCGTCGAGGCCGAGCTCGATTTCAAGCAGATGACCCTTGCCTACCCGACCTTGAGCGCGCCCTACGTCAATCTCGGTATCCTGTATCGGCGGGGCGGCCAGCTGGAGCAATCCGAGCAGGCGCTCAAGACTGCCGTGGAGCATAACGGGAACAGCGCGATCGCCTGGAACGAGTTGGGTGCCACGCAGCGGTTGCGCGGAGAGTTCCCGGCGGCGGCCGCTTCTTATGAGCGCGCCATTGCCGCGGATGCCAGTTACGCGCCTGCGTACCGGAACCTTGGGGTGGTGTCAGATCTCTATCTCGGAGATCCGGAGCGTGCTCTCACGGCTCTTGAGCGCTACAAGGAGCTCACCGGGGAGGATCGTCCTGTGACCAGCTGGATTGCCGAGCTTCGGCAGCGCACCGGCAAGCCGCCGCTGAAGCCGCCCGCCGCCAGGGCCGCCGAGCAGGCGGCGAACCCGGATGCCGGCAACAGCGCGAATGGCAATGCCGCAGCTCCCCCGGCGCCGGGTAGCGCGCCTAAGCCGCCGCAATAGGAGGTCAGATCATGCACACCAACAGAGGGCGCAACGCGAAACGCGGTCTCGCACTGCTCGGCTGTGCCGTGTTGGTGCTTCCTTGTTGGGCCCAGGGGACACCGCCAGCCCCCGCGCCGAATGCGCCTGCCGCATCGCCGCGACCGGAAGAGCTCGAGCCGGGCGTCAACACCTCGAATTCGACCAGCGCGCCCACCGGCAGCTCAGCGCCGCCGTCGGCCGCGACCGCACCGCTCGCCGGTAAGCCGCCTGCCACCCCGAGTGCTCGCAAGTCAGCTGCGAGGACAGCGAGCGAGGGTGGCGCATCTCAGCCGACCACCGCTACCTCAGGCAAGGCGCACGACCGGATTGAGCTCGACACCACTCAGATCACGGGTAACCGTGAGTTGCCCAAGGTGCTGTACATCGTTCCCTGGAAACGCGCCGACCTGGGTGACCTTGTTGGTCGGCCGGTCAACAGTCTGCTCGATGAGGTTCTGACACCGGTCGACCGTGACGTTTTCAAGCGGCAGAACCGCTACTACGATGCGCTGCAGCCCGATGCTGCAGCCCCAACGGCCAAGGAGCCCGGACACTGAAGCGGTTGTGCCTGGCGCCATCTGGCGACAACGTGTGCGCAGGTCTCAGCCCGCGCCGGGCTGCGGCAGATATAATTCTCACAAAGCAGATGTGGGAATCCAGGCTGACCGGTGCCTTTCCATTGTGAGAGCCCGGTCGCAGCTTTTTTGGCATATGTCATTCAGTTTGGCATAGCTTGGGTTAGTGTGTGTGCGGGTGTGCCGGCGCCGGGTGCCGGCGCGGGCGCTTGCTACCATGGAGCCGCGCGAAGTCCATGGTGCCCTGGAATATCCGAAGCGCGCGGCGGGAGTGACCTCGATGGATTTGTGGGGCGTGATCGTCAGGTTTTTTCAGGGCGGCGGAGACTTCATGTATCCGATCGCCATCGTGTTCGTGGTCGGTCTGTCGATCGCCATCGAACGCTACATCTATCTAACGCATACGGCGGTGCGTAACCGCACCCTGTGGAATGAAGTCGTGCCGATGCTGCAGCAGGGCAACTTCCGCCAGGTCGTGCAGGTGACCTCGCAGTCGAGCTCTGCGATCGGGCACATCCTCAACTACGGCCTGGCGCGCATCCAGTCCGCGCGCCGCCGCGATGACATCGAGAAGGCGATGGAGGAGAGCCTCATGGAGGTGGTGCCCCGCCTGGAGAAACGCACCCACTACCTCGCCACGTTCGCGAACCTGGCGACCCTGCTCGGACTGCTGGGCACCGTGATGGGTCTGATCCGCGCCTTTGCCGCGGTGGCGACCATCAACCCCGCCGAGAAGGCCAATCTGCTCTCCGCCAGCATCTCGGTGGCGATGAACTGCACGGCATTCGGACTGATGACCGCGGTGCCGCTGCTGTTCATTCACGCCTTCCTGCAGACCAAGACGACCGAGCTGATCGACAGCCTGGAGATGGCGTCCGTCAAATTCCTGAACGCGATCACCGAGCGCCAGCCGCCGGCACAGGCCGCCTGACCGCCGCGCGGTCGGGGTTACGGGTAACGCTCGCGCATGCGCAGATCGTACGCCAACAAGAAGCTCGCGCGGCACGCGCGCAAGCCGGCCGAGCTGCTGCTGGTACCGATGATCGACATCTTCACGGTGCTGGTCACGTTCCTGCTGATGACCGCCGTGTTCTCACGCACGGTCATCCTGCAGCTGAATCTGCCGGCAGCACAAACAGAATTCCGCGAGCCGCCGCCGGGTTTACAGCTGGAGATCATGGTGCGTAAGGATCAGCTGCAGGTGGCGGATCGTAATACCGGGCCGCTCGCCACGCTGCCCAACACGGCAGGCGGCTACAACTACGACGGTCTCACCGATTATCTCAAGCGGGTCAAGGCAAAGTTTCCCGACAAGACCGATGCGACCATCCTCCTCGAGCCCGATACGCTGTATGACACCGTGGTGCAGGTGATGGACCGGGTGCGCGTCTTCGAGGTGAAGGAAGGACTGAACACCCTGCAGGCGGAGTTGTTTCCCGACATCTCGATGGGAGATGCGCCGACACCCGACAGCGCTGCTGCCGCTCCCGCCGGCAGCGCGGCTCCCGTCCCCACACCCGCAGCGCCTGACTCCTCGGCAGCTGCTGCCTCCGGAGCGCCCCGCTCATGAGTACATCCGGCCGCGCACGGCGCATGGCTCTACATCATCTGCGGCATCGCGCCGATGCCGAGCTCAATCTGATCCCGTTGATCGACATTCTCTCGGTCATGGTGGCCTTTCTGCTCGTGTATTCGACCGAGGTGGAGGTCATCCAGAACAGCAAGGGTATCGAGATCCCGCAGTCGATCGCCGAGGTTGCACCCAAGCAGTCAGTCGTGGTGATGATCACCAAGGGCGATCTGTTCGTGCAGGGCGAGCGCATCACCTCGGTGCAGGATATCCGCGCCTCCCAGGATGCGAGCGTTGCGCCCCTGCGCGAGGCGCTCAAGCGGCCGCTGCTGGTGGGCCGTGAGATGAGTGAAAAGGATCTCGCCCAGCGCGAGATCACCATCATGGCCGACAAGTCGCTGCCGTACGAGGTGCTGAAAAAGGTGATGAGCACCTGCACCGAGGCGGATTACGGCAAGGTGTCGCTCGCCGTGATCCAGAAAGAGAAACCGGTCGTGGCCGGGCAGTTCAAGCCAGGGTAGGCCGACTCGCATGGCGACACTTGTTCCTTTTTACCGAGACTACGAGCTGCCCTGGGAAGGCGATGCGGAAGCGAGCGAGCGTTTCCGCCGCATCCTGTGGATCCTGCTCGGCATCTTCGTGCTGCTGGGGATTCTGTTTCCGCTGTTGCCCACGCCCAAGCGCACCGCTGCGGAAACCGAGGTGCCGCAGCGTCTGGCCAGGGTGATGATCGAGCAGAAGCCCAAGCCGCCGCCACCGCCGCCCGTGGTGCAGGAACAGCCCAAACCGAAGGTGGAACCCGAGAAGAAGCCGGTGGTGGTACCGCCGCCGGTGGACAAGCGCCAGCAGGCACGCGAGAAGGCGCAGAAGTCGCTGGATCGCGTCAAGGATGAGCTGGCCGATCTGCGTGAGCAGATGGATCTCACCCCCATCGAGCAGACGCGCAATCTATCGGGCGCCGTAGGCGCTGACTCGCACGCCGAGCGCTCGCTCATCACCTCCAAGGTGGGGGCCAGCAGCGGCGGCATCACCTCTGCCAACAGCAGCCGCGGATTCGGCACCGGCGCGGGCTCCCTCACAGGGCACGACACGACGTCCGTGACTTCCTCCATCGCGCGCTCCGGGCTCAACAGCCGCGGACCGACGCGCACCGGCAACAGTGGCAAGGCAGCCCGCTCGCGCGAGGAGATCGAGCTGGTGTTCGACCACAACAAGGGTGCCATCTACGGGCTGTACAACCGGGCGCTGCGCGAGCGCGCGGAGCTGCAGGGCAAACTCGTACTGGAATTTACCATCGCCCCTTCCGGTGAGGTGACGATGTGCCGGGTGGTGTCGAGCGAGCTCAGCGATCCGGATCTGGAGAACAAGATCGTGGCACGCGTACGGCTGTTCCATTTCGAGGCGAAGGACGTCGAGTCGATCACCACCACCAAACCCATCGACTTCTTCCCGTCATGAACCTCAAATCGGAAATCGAGTTCTTCGGTGACCTGCGGCTGCTCGACAAGGCGCGGCTGCTGAACATGTTCCTGCACGAGCTCGCCGAGGAAGCGCGCGCTACCTACGGGCCCACCGCCGACGAAGTACACGACACGGCCCACCTGCGCTTTGCCAATGAGCTGACTCATCGCCTGACGCGCGTGATCGAACAGCTGCTCGCCGAAGATGCCACCCGTCCGGCGGACGATGTCGTGCTGCGAATGCTGCTTGCACCCCGCATCGACAAGGTGGCCGAGCGGTTGGTCTACAACGCTTATGCACGCGCCATCCACGGCTTCGAGAGTTACGACACCACCGTTCTGATGGGCTGAGCTTCATCGCGGCAGCCCTCTGCGCGGCTGCTGAAACCGCCGCCGGCCGCCGCTAACAACGCTGGCGGGACGTTGCGCGGACCCCCCGCCAGCGTCTAAGTTGCCTGCACGCCGTCCGTCGATGGCGGCAGGAGTTGCCCCCGCAGATGACCGCGCCGCTGCCCCAGGTTCTGATCATCCTGGCATCGTCGGTTTTCACCGTAACGCTCATCCGGCGGCTCGGTCTGCCAGCGCCGCTCGCCTATCTCACGGTGGGTCTCGCCCTGGGTCCGCACGCCTTCGCGGTGGTCTCCGAGTCTGAAGCCACGCAGCTGCTCGGGGATCTGGGCGTGGCATTCCTGCTGTTCACGCTCGGGCTGGAGTTCTCCCTGCCGCGCATGGTGGCGATGCGGCGCGAGGTGTTTGGTCTCGGTGCTGCGCAGGTGGTGGGTACGGCAGCGGTCTGTGCACCGATCGGGCGGGCGCTGGGCCTGTCCTGGATCACTGCCATCGTGCTGGGTGGCGCAGTGGCCATGAGCTCCACTGCGATTCTGCTGCGTCAGCTCACCGAGCAGGCGGAGCTCAACCGCACTCACGGCCGGCTCGCTTTCAGCATGCTGCTGTTCCAGGACCTGGCCTTCGTGCCATTGCTGGCGCTCGCCTCGGGGGTGGGCCGCAGTCACTTTCAGCTGCGCGAGAGTGCGCTCGCAGTCATCGGCGCAGCGTTGGCAGTGATCGTCGTGCTGGCCGCCGGCCGCTGGCTGCTGCGCCCGCTGTTTCACGAGATGGCCCACAGCCGGCTGCGCGAGCTGTTCACCCTTGCGGTATTGCTGGTGGTGCTCGCGTCGGCGTGGATCTCCAACGCGGCCGGCTTGTCGCTTGCGCTCGGTGCTTTTCTCTCCGGCATGATGCTGGCGGAGACCGAGTACCGATATCAGATCGAGTCGGTCATCCGGCCGTTTCGCGACATCCTGCTCGGCCTGTTCTTCATCTCGGTCGGCATGCTTCTCGACCTGCGCGTGCTGCTGAGCTCGCTCGGCAAGGTATCGGCGCTGCTGCTCGGGATGGTACTGATCAAGGCGGTGGTTGGCTCCGTGGTCAGCCGTCCGTTCACCAATACGCGCTTCAAGGCGGTGCGCACCGGGATTGTCATCGCCATTGGCGGGGAGTTCGGCGTGGCGCTCTGCACGATCAGCGTGCAGTCCGGACTGCTGCCACCGGAGCTCGGCGAACCGCTGCTGCTGGCATTCGTGCTGTCGATGGTGCTCAGCCCGCTGCTGCTGAACAACAACAAGCGCATCACACGCGCCCTGCTGCACGAATCCGGACCGCCGGGTACCTCGATCGAGCGCGAGGAGGCGGCGCGCAGCGACATCGCCCGTCGCGAGCACGTCGTCCTGTGCGGATTCGGACGGGTGGGTCAGAATATCGCGCGCGTGCTGGAAGCCCAGGGATTCGAATACATCGCGCTCGATCTGGATCCCGCGCGCATCCGCGCCGCGCGCCAGGGCGGCGATCCGGTGCTGTACGGCGATTCGGCGGATGAGGAGATGTTGGTGAAGGCCGGGCTCGAAACGGCCAGCGCCGTCGTGATCACCTTTGCCGATCCGCAGACCTCGCTGGCAATTCTGCGCAGCATTCGCGCGCTGCGTCCCCAGGTGCCCGTGTTGGTGCGCACGCAGGATGATGCACGCCTGCATGACTTGCAGGCCGCTGGCGCCACGGATGTCGTGCCGGAGACGTTCGAGGCGAGCCTGATGCTCGTGTCCCACGTGTTGATGTTGCTGCACGTCCCGGTGCAGCACGTGGTGCGCGCGCTCGGCGACATCCGCAGCAGTCGCTACGCCGTGCTGCGCAACATCGTGCCGCCGGGGGCGCTCAACCAGGTGGAAGAGTATCGGGAAGGGCTGCGCTCGGTCGTCATCCCACCCGGGGCGTGGTCCGTCGGGCGCACCTTGCGGGATGTGCGCGACCGCGGCACCGAGGTGACCTTCACCGGCGTGCGCCGCCTGGGCATTCTGGGGCGTGAGCCCGCCGCCGAGACGGTGCTGCGGGACGGCGACATCGTGGTGCTCTATGGGCGCCCGGAAGAGCTGGAACGCGCTGAATCGGTGTTGCTGGCCGGGTAAGCTGGTGCCTAAATAGCCCTTTCTGCTGTGCGCCGGATCCGAGGCGCGGGAGCCCGACAATGCACAAGAGCCGCCTGGCCGGATTCATCATTGATTGTCAGACGGATGATCTGGATGAGGCCACTCGCTTCTGGTCCGCCGCGCTCGGCTATCGCGTGAAAAGCGGTGTGGACGAGCCCTTGTATCGCGTGTTCGACACGCGACCCCACGAGCCGCACATCGAGGTGCAGCGTGTCGATCATCCGAGCCGTGTGCACCTGGACATCGAAGCGGATGACATCGAGGCGGAGGTGCGGCGCTTGGAAAAGCTCGGCGCGCGGCGTATCGCACAGATCCGCACCTGGTGGGTCATGGAAGCCCCGACCGGTCAGCGCTTCTGCGTGGTGCGTGTGCAGCGCTCCGATTTCGCGCAGCATGCCAACACGTGGGCGGAATGAAGCGCAGCGACATCCATTTCCCACCCAAGCACGAGGCGCTGCGCGATGACGTGCACGCCCTGGGTGGGCTGGTGGGCGACATCCTTCTCGAGCAGGGCGGCCGGGAACTGTTCGATCTGGTAGAGCAGGACCGGCAGGTCGCGATCCGACGTCGCGATGGCGACCAGCAGGCCGCGCTCGAGCTGGCGGCGCGCGTCCGCGGCCGTCCGCCGCAGCTGGCGCGCGATCTGGTGCGGGCGTTCTCCAGCTGGTTTCAGGTGGTCAACCTCGCCGAGAAAGTGCATCGCATCCGCCGGCGACGCCATTATTTCCTCAAGGATAGTCAGCGCCCGCAACCCGGTGGCGTGGAAGATGCGATCGCGGCCCTCAAGGACCGCGGGTTCACGCTCGAGGAGGTACTGCGGCTGCTGGGCACCTTGAGCATCGAGCCGGTATTCATCGCCCATCCCACCGAGTCGACGCGCCAGACCATCCTGACCAAGCAACAGCGCGTGGCGACTCATCTGTTGGATCGCCTCGATCCGACGCTCACGCCTAACGATCTGCGGCGCCTGTGGAGCAGCATCCAGATCGAGCTGACCGCGGCCTGGCAGACCGAAGACCATCCGCGCGAGAAACTCACCGTCGCCGATGAGCGCGAGCACGTGCTTTTCTACCTGATCGAGATTTTGTATCGCGTGGTACCGCCGTTCTACGAGGAGATTGCCCAGGCCCTGGAGAAACTCTACGCGGTGCCCGCCGACTCGCTGGATCTGCCGGCGCTGCTGCACATCGGCTCCTGGGTCGGCGGCGACCTGGACGGCAATCCGGACGTGCATGCGAAGTCGGTGCGCGAGACGCTCGCCCGGCAGCAACGGGTCATCATCAATGCCTATTTCAAGGATTGTCAGACCCTCGCGCAGCGTCTTTCGCAGAGTGCCAGTCGTACCCGGGTGTCTCCGGAGCTGTCGCAGAAGATCGATGAGTACCTGGTGCTGCTGCCGGGAGCCCGGGCCGTCACGCCGGCGCGCCACGATCGTATGCCCTACCGGGTGTTCTTCACGCAGATCGGCGAGCGGCTGCGTCATACCTATGACGGCCGGCCCAATGGCTACCAGAGCGTGCGGCAATTTCGCGCCGATGTCGTGCTGGCCGCAGCGAGCCTGCAGGCGAACAAGGGCGCGAACGCCGGGTTGTTCTATGTGCGGCGCCTGCTGCGCCGGATTGATACGTTCGGTTTCCATCTGGCAACGCTCGATGTGCGCCAGCACGCCTCGGTGCTGCACGAGGTGCTGGCGCGTGGCCTCGGTGACCCTGAGTGGCCGTCGCGTCCGAGCAGCGAGCGCTGTCGCGTGCTGAGCGACGTATTGGCCAAGGATTACGGGCCGAGGGTCGAGCTCGATGCGCTGGCCAAGCGCAACCTGGCGATTTTCGATGCCATCATGCAGGGACGTCATCGCTACGGGCCGGCGGCGGTGGGTTACTTCATCATCAGCGGCACCCGCGGCGCCGACGACGTGCTGGCCGCACTGGTACTGGCGCGCTGGGCGGAGGCTTACGACAAGAATACCGGTGAGGTGGCGCTCGATATCGCTCCGCAGTTCGAATCCATGAGCGCACTCGAGCACTGCGGCACCACGATGCAGCAGCTGCTCACCGATCCGCTGTATCGCCGGCATCTCGAGGCGCATGCGCGCACGCAGTGTGTGCTCATCGGCTATTCCGACAGCAACAAGGAGGCCGGTATCTGTGCCTCACGCTTCGCGACGCACCAGGCACAGCGTGCCCTGGCACAGGTTCTGACTGCAGCCGAGGAACGTCAGATCGTTTTTCACGCCCGCGGTGGCAGTATTGCGCGCGGCGGGGGCCGGGTGGAGGCGCTCGTGAAGGCGGCCCCGGCGGGTGCGGTCAATGGCGTGCTGCGCCTCACCGAGCAAGGCGAAACCGTGCAACAAAGCTATGGTTTGCGCCCGATCGCGATGCGCACGCTGGAGCGCGCATTCAGCACGCTGGCGCTGACGACCGCAGCGGCGCAGCGGGGGTGCCTGGCGCCCGATGACCCGGTGCACTTGAGTTACGCTGCCACGATCGCGCGCGCCAGTGAGCAGGCTTACCGGCGCCTGGTGTATGCCGAGCCCGCCTTCTACGACTACTTCCAGGCGGTAACGCCGATCGATGTGATCGCGCGCATGCAGATCGCGTCGCGCTCGATTTTCCGCGCCGAGGCTCAGGGGCTCGATGCGCTTCTGCCGGTCCCGTGGGTGTTTGCCTGGACGCAACCCCGGCAGCTGCTGCCCGGCTGGTTTGGGGCCGGCAGCGGCCTTGGCGCGGCGATCGCCGAGCACGGCCTCACGCAGCTGCGCGCGGCCTATAACAACTGGTTCTTTCTGCGCAGTCTGGTCGATGATCTGGAGATGCTGCTGGCACGCACCGACCTGGAGATCGCCGCCGAATACGAGATTCTGGCGCCCGACGCAACGCGCGCGCTGTTCCCCGCCATCCGACAGGAATATGCGGCCACGTGTGAGCACGTTCTGGCGATCAAGGGCAGCAGTGCGCTGCTGGATGGCGAGCCCACCCTGCAGCGCTCTATCCGCCTGCGCAATCCGTATGTCGACCCCATGAATCTGATGCAGGTCGATCTGCTGCAGCGCTGGCGTGCTGGTAAGCGTCAGGACCGTGACCTGTTCGAGGCTCTGGTGGCGAGCATCAGCGGCATCGCGCAGGGCCTGCAGAGCATCGGCTGAGATGGACTCGGCGTCGCAACGCGGATCGATCACCATCCGCACGGCTGAGCCGGCGGATGTGCCGCTCATCCTCTCCTTCATCCGGGATCTCGCCCGTTACGAGCGCCTCACGGACCAGGTGGTCGCCGATGAGAACACACTCCGTGAGACGCTATTCGGTGCGCGCCCGTACGCGGAGGTGATTATCGCGAGCCTGCGTGATGCTCCCGTGGGATTCGCGCTGTTCTTCCATAACTACTCGACTTTCCTCGCCAAGCCGGGCATCTACCTGGAAGATCTCTACGTGCGACCCGAAGCACGCGGCTATGGCGTCGGCCAGCACCTGTTGTGCTGGCTGGCGCGTACCGCGCTTGCACGTAACTGTGGCCGGCTCGAATGGTCCGTACTCGATTGGAATGCCCCGTCCATCGCCTTTTACGAAGGGCTCGGGGCGGTGGCGATGGACGAGTGGCGCATCTTCCGCGTGACCGGAGATGCGCTCACCGGTCTTGCCGGAAAGTAGCAGCCCGCAGCCCTTCCGACTCCGGGCTAGGTTCTAGGACGCGGCCACTCCTGCGGCGTGAATGTTTGCGTGCCGTGGCGGTTGCCGCACCGGCATGCGGGTGTTGAACACCGCATCCTCCTCCACCTCCGTCTCTGGGATGGGCATTTTGCCATCCAGCATCTGCAGCAGCGTCTCGCGTGCCCGTGCCACCCGGCTCTTGATGGTGCCCACCGCACATCCGCAGATCTCGGCAGCCTCCTCGTAGGAGAAGCCGCTGGCGCTCACGAGGATCAGTGCCGTGCGCTGCCCCGGAGAGAGCGCGGCGAGCGCACGATTCAGATCCCGCAGCTCGAGCTTGCCATCATGATCAGGTGGCACGCTAGGCTCCGGCAGCAGCTCCGTATCGACGCCATGCGCTTCGAATTTGCGTCTTCGCAGCTGGGAGTAATGCTCGTTGCGGACGATCGTGAACAGCCACGCCTTCAGGTTGGTGCCCGGCCGAAACCGGTCGAGGTTATTGAAGGCCCGCATCAGTGCCTCCTGCACCAGGTCATCGGCCCGTACCCCGTCGCGGGTGAGTGAGCGGGCGAAAGTATGCAGTTGCGGCACGAGGGCCACCATGTCGTCAGTCACCATTGCCTTACTACCTTCTTTATCCCGCGTCGCGGGAACTCGTGGGTTATGCGCGTTATGGATAGGCAAGGTACTTGCCATGTGCGCGCATCAAAGTCGGAAGGCGACGACTCACGGAGACGGAACTCGCCCGAGGTACTGTAAGAGTAGTCCTACGATGCCAACACCCGCGGAACCGCATCACTCGCGTGAGCGGCGCGGAGCGCGATCCCTGCGGGCTATCCATGCGAGCGAGCTGTAGCGAGCCGAGCGCGGTGTTTGAGAAGTTGGGCGTGGTTCTTGCTGCAACCTTTCGGCGGGACAAGCATTCATCAAGACAGTAGTGGGCGGGGCCAGGGGTGTTGCGATGAAAGAGGCTGGGGATACTTCGGTATATCGCATCTGTGGCGTGAGCGAGACGCAGTGGGACGTGCTCTGTGGGTCTTCGGACGAGCCGCTGGCGACGTTTTCGGATAAGCACGCGGCGCTTGCCTATGCCATGAGCTTGGCAAGAGACGGCACGGACTGGGAATTCCCTCTGATTCGCCGGCATCGAGCATTGGGCCGCGTCCTGGCGCTGATGCCGCACTCTCGTGTCTCGAGCCACTGAGACTTCTATACCCGCAGCCGTTGTTGCAACCCGCGAGTCCCTTCTGGTCGTTGAGGCGGAGGGACTACAGTTTTCCGCGGACTGCAGGCCCGGCATTCGCCGCGTTCGCCGCGGGTCCGGGTTTGTCTACTTCCATCCCGATGGTCATCAAGTCCGCGACCCAGCGCAGCTGACTCGCATTCGCCGCCTGGCAGTTCCGCCGGCGTACCGTGATGTGTGGATCTGCTGCAATCCGGGCGGTCATCTGCAGGCAACGGGTCGGGATGCCCGGGGCCGCAAGCAGTACCGCTATCATCCGCGCTGGCGCACGCATCGTGACGCTGCCAAATTCGAGCGCATTCTCGAGTTCGGCCGCAGCCTGCCGCAGATCCGTCGGCGCGTTTCTCAGGACTTGCGCAAGTCAGGCCTGCCGCGCGAGCGCGTGCTTGCGACCGTCGTGCGCCTGCTCGAGCGCACACTGGTGCGGGTGGGGAACGAGGAGTATGCGCGCGCCAATGGCTCCTTCGGGCTCACCACCTTGCGTGATCGCCATGTCAAAGTCCGTGGCGATCAGCTTACGTTCGAGTTTCGTGGCAAGAGTGGCATCGCGCATCGTGTCAGTGTCAGCGATCCCGCCGTCGCGCGCATCGTGCGGCGCTGTGCGGACATCCCGGGCCAGGAGTTGTTCCAATGGGTGGACGACGCCGGCGAGCGCCACCGGGTGGACTCTACCGATGTGAATGACTATCTGCGTGAGATCAGTGGTGGGCCCTTTACCGCCAAGGACTTCCGCACCTGGTTCGCGACAATTCAGGCACTCGATGCATTACGCCGCCTCGGCGTGGTTCCCGTGCGCAACAGTCGCCGCTGTCTTACCGAGGCCATTGCGGCGGTGGCGCGACGCCTCGGCAACACGCCGACGATCTGTCGCAAATGCTACATCCACCCGGAAGTGCTCAGTGCATTCAGTGACGGGCGGCTCGCGAAAATGGCGAGTGGCCGCCCGGCTGCGGCGCTGCGGCGCTTGCTGCGAGGCCGCGGGACACTGGACAGCTGAGCCTGCTGCCGCTGTCTCGTCGGAGGACTCCTACAGGATGTTGGGGTACCTGCCGCAGCGAACCCGTTGCTTCGCTGACAGTAGGGCTGCGTTCCCATGAGCAATGATCACGCCACAGTTTTAGCGGGTGCGCCACCACGGACTCAGCTTGAAGGGGAGACTCATGTTATTACGATCCGGACGATCTGCTTTGTTGCCGGCAGCCGCGCTGTTGTGTGGCATTGCCGCTGGATGTGCCACGCAACCTCCACAGCCTTCGGCGGAGTTGGTGCGGGCACGCACGATGATCGAGCAGGCGGACAAATCCGGCGCGCAGCGCTACGCCGCGGCCGATCTGCAGCGTGCCCATGATGAGCTGGCGAATGCCGACCGGGCAGATAGCCAGAAGAAATATGCAGATGCCAGGCGTTACGCGGAAGCTGCGGCGGTCGATGCCGATCTCGCCTCGGCACGCGCCAGCGCCGGCGATGCCACACGCGCCGCGCACGAGCTCGTGCAGAGCAACGAGACGCTCCGCGAGGAGTCGTCGCGGGGCTCCGCGACCGCGCCGAGTCCGGATGCGCTAGCCGTGCCGCCCAAGTATTGATGCCGGGGAGGAAACCATCATGAAGAGATTGATTCTGGTCGGCGCGACCGCCGCCGTGCTCGCAGCGTGCGCGACCGCGCCCCAACGCAGCGAGGAAATAGAACACGCGCGTGCGGAGATCGACACGCTTTCGCAGGACCCGCTCGCGCAACAGGCGGCCGGTTCCGATCTGGAAGCGGCGCGCAGCGATTTGCAGCAGGCCGAGGCTGCCCTGCAACAGAAGCAACCGCCGTCGCTGGTGGATCATCTTGCCTACCTGGCGCGGCGCCATGCCGAGGCCGGCCAGGCACGCGCGGAAGAAGCGCATGCGCGTCTGGAAGTCGCTCGTGCCCAGGACGAGCGCAACAAGATCCTCATGGATGCACGCTCGCGTGAAGCGATGAATGCCCAGGCACAGGCCGATGCGGCACGTAGCCAGGCCGAGGCGGCGCGTAATCAGGCGGATTCGGCACGCCAGCAGGCCGAGAATGCACGCCGCGACGCCGAGGCTGCACAAGCGCAGCTCGCGAGTGCCCAGCAGCAGCTCGCGGATCTGCAGGCCAAGAAAACCGATCGCGGGGTGGTCGTCACGCTGGGAGATGTGCTCTTTGACACGGGGCAGGCCACTTTGAAGCCGGGAGCTGACCTGGCGCTGAATCGGCTGGCCACTTATATGAGTAACAACCCGGACACCAAGATCATCGTCGAGGGTCACACCGACAGTCGCGGCTCGGATGATTACAACATGGGGCTGTCCGAGCGCCGCGCTCAGGCGGTGGCGACGGCACTCGAGAGTCGCGGCATCCCGGCAAGTCAGGTGCAGACGGTAGGTCGAGGCAAGGCGTATCCGGTTGCAACCAACAACTCTCCGGAAGGGCGCCAGCAAAACCGCCGCGTGGAGATCATCTTCAGCGATACCTCGGGACGCTTCGCCCAGGGGGCGAATTCGGGACCCAACACACCGGTACAGCGCTGATTCCTGCCGCCTGCCGTGGCGCACGTCCAACGTGCGCCACAGGCCAGGCCCGCGGAGACAGAGCCGCGGCAGCGCATATTCCCGCGGCACGCGCAAACATAACCCCCCGGCTCGCGCAAACATGGGCCGCCACGCTTGGCTGGTGCCGTCGATCCGCCGCAATTAGGTATAGCGGTTGCTCTGATTGTGGTTGACCACGGTTGATGCACTCGCATCACATCCATTCGAGCGATGTGAGCGTGCAGTTGTCCGGCGGCAAGGTGGTCCTCGAAGACACCGTGCCGGATCGCTACATGAAGCATGCGATCGAGAATATCTGCGATGCTGCACCGGGGGTGCAGGATATCGAGAATCGCGTCCGGGTGCGGCGCATAGAGTCATACGAGAGCACAACAACGCGATTGGAAGGCACATCCGCAGGAGGTAGCGCGAAGGCCGTAACGCCTGGGAGGTGGAGGGCCCCCCGGGCGGCTTCAGGCTCGTCTGAAGTCAACAGCAGGCAGCATCATCGAACGGCGATATTTGGTCACCGTGCGCCGTGCCACCTTGACACCCCGATCAGCCAGCAGCTCGGTGAGCTGCACGTCAGAGAGCGGGTTATGGCGATCTTCTGCGGCAATGAATTCACGCAGCAGTGCCCGAATGGCAGTCGCGGAGCAGGACCCGCCGCTCGTGGTGGCGAGCTGTCTGGAAAAGAAGCGCTTGAACGCCACGACGCCGCGCGGGGTCGCCATGTATTTGTGGCTCGTCGCGCGCGACACGGTGGACTCGTGCAAGCCAAGCTCATCGGCGATCTCCCGCAGGGTCAGGGGCCGCATGGCGAGATCGCCGTACTCGAAAAAGTTGCGCTGCCGGGCGACCACTGCCTCGGCGACGCGTTGAATCGTCAGGAAGCGTTGCTCGAGATTGCGCACCAGCCAGCGCGCCTCCTGCAGGTGCTGCGCGAGCAGCGCGGTCTCGCCATCGCGTGCCTGCCGGAAGTAATCCGCATACTGCTGGTTGACTCGGATGCGCGGATAGATCGCCGCGTTGATGTTCACCATCCAGCGCTTCTTTTCCTTACGTACGATCACATCCGGCACGATGGCGCGCGGCTCGAAGGTGCCGATCTTCGAACCTGGCCGCGGATCCAGACTGCGTATGAGCTCGACAGCGACGCGCAGCTCCTCGGAGTTGCACCCCAGCGCCTCGAGCAGTCGCGTGTTGTCACGCGCCGCCATCAGCGGCAGTCGATTCTGCACAATCTCCACCGCCAGCTCGCGTCCGGGCGTGCCGTGCTCCAGAGCTTGCAGTTGCAATGCCAGGCATTCCCCCAGGCTGCGTGCGGCAATCCCGCTTGGCTCGAGTGTCTGCACGATGCGCAGCGCGGTCTCGATCTCGCCGGGCACGGCGCCTGGGGCAATGGCCTGCAGCTCCTCCAGCGGCTGCCGCAGAAAGCCGTCCTCATCGAGCGCATCGACTACCAGGTTGGCCAGGGCGTAGTCACGCTCGTTGAGCCCGAGGAGCAGCAGCTGCTCATGCAGCGAGTCGTGCAAGGTCGATGGCGAGGCCGTCCATTCCGTCCAGTCCGGCGTATCCTCCCCCCCGCTGCCCGACGAGCCGGTTGCGGAAAAGTCCAGATCGCTACGCGAGCTGTCCTCGGCGTTCTCCTCGCCTTGGTTACGGTTGTCGGGGTTCTCGGGCACCTCTTCCAGGAATGGATTCTGCGCAATCGATTGGTGCAGTTCTTGCACACACTCCAGAGCCGACAGCTGCAAAAGCTTTACGGATTGCTGCAGGCGCGGTGTGAGGGTGAGCTGCTGCTTGATGCGCAGTCCCATTACGGCGTTGGACATTACAAGGCATCCTCTGGAAGGCGATCCACCCGAACTACAGCAACAGCTATGCCAATCGGACTGAGGGGCGCGGCGCGGCTCGCCCGCAGTCCGGTCCGACTTTGCGCGGGTCTCCCAATACGGAGAACTTGCAACGACGTGTAAGAACGGTCGTCCCGCGCGCTGTCGCTGGAGATCTGTGCGAACGGTATGACATCAATACACGAAGAGGGGGCGGGTTCCGCACAAAGCGAGCGCGATGGCTTGGCCATCCGCTTGGAACAGCTGGAAAATGTGCTCGCGGTGGCTGGCGTCGGCTACTGCCGCATCGACTCCGAAACGCGCGGCCTGCAGGCGAGCACCCAATTCAAAGCGGAGTTTGGCTTCCCGCCGGATGCGCTGCTTGACTGGGACACCCTCCTGCAGCGGGTAGCGGTCGGCCAGCGCGATGGGCTGGCCGACATGCTGCACAGTGGTCGCTCCGACGCGGCCGACCTGCAGCTGCTCGTGCAGAGTGTGTGGCCGGATGGCAGCTCGCAGTGGATTGCCCTGCGCGGCCGCGCCATCCACGCGCTCGGCGCGATCCCCGCGCTGATCCTCACCTCGCAAAATGTCACGGCGGAGCAGCAATCGGCCGCCGACCAGGCATCAGAGCGCAGCGCGGTCGTCGAGCGCGAACGACGCCTGCGTGCCGGAGCGGAGGCGGCCAATCGCGGCAAGGACCAGTTTCTCTCCGTGTTTTCTCATGAGCTGCGATCCCCGCTCAACGCGATTCTCGGCTGGAACCGCATCCTTGCTCTGAAGCGCGCCGGGGACAGCGAGGTCACCTCCATCACGGCACGCATCGAGCACAGCGCCCGAGCGCAGCTGAAAATGGTCAACGACCTGCTCGATCTGGGACGCATCGAGACCGGCAAGCTGCGTATCGACGCACGTCCGATGCAACTGGCCAAGGTGGCTGCCGCGGCAGTTGACCTGGCGCGCCCGGCTGCCGCGGCGAAGGGCATCACTCTCACAGCGGACTTTGCCCCCGGCGCGGGGCAGCTGCGGGGCGATCCGGACCGCTTGCAGCAGGTAGTCGCGAACCTGCTGTCCAACGCGGTGAAATTCACCAGCTCGGGCGGCGAGATCCGGGTGACCCTGCGCACTCATCAGAGTTTCAGTGAGCTGATCGTACAGGACAGTGGCCAGGGAATTGCCCCAGAACTGTTGCCGCATGTATTTGATCGCTTCCGTCAGGGCGACACGTCCAGTACGCGCAGCACCGGCGGATTGGGTCTGGGACTCGCGCTGGTCAGGGAGATCGTGCATCTGCACGGGGGTACGGTCTCGGCCCGCAGTCCCGGGCGGGGTTTCGGGGCTAGTTTTCTGGCCCGTTTTCCGAACCGTCAGCCGTGGAAATCCGATGCTGCTCCCGCGGAAGGCCTGCCTGCAGCGACCACCAGCGACACGCTGCGCGGGCTGTCGATACTCGTGGTCGACGATGAGCCCGACGCGCGAATCGTGGTCGCCGAGACACTGCGACTGGAGGGGGCGCGCGTGACGGTGACAGACTCGGCGATGGCGGCATTCGCCAAGATTCAGGAAAACGACGCCCATTTCGACATCATCGTCACCGACATCGGCATGCCGGAGGAGGACGGCTACTCGCTGGTGCGGCGGGTACGCGGTCTACAGAGCGGTCGGCAGATTCTCGCTATTGCGATGACGGGCTACGCCTCGAAGGGCGATGTGCAGGCAGCCATGGACGCAGGTTTCGATCTGCATGTACCCAAGCCCCTGGACTTCGACACCTTCGTCCCCTTGGTACGGCGACTGGCCCACGGCGAAGGGTAGGTCCCTGCGGCAAACAAAGCCCGGTGCAGACAAAGCGCGGCGCACAGAAAATGCGGCGCACAAAAAATAGCGGGCTGGTCGCACCACAGCCCGCCAAACGGGGGGTCTTCTGTAAGCACCATCGCCTCTGGCCATGGCGCAAAACCGTTCCGCACGCGGCCACCCCGCAACCCTCGTGCCCACGCCTCCATGCAACGCTTGTGCCACGGACGCCCGTTCG
Organism: uncultured Pseudomonadota bacterium; assembly: GCA_963839055.1. Lineage (GTDB taxonomy): Bacteria > Pseudomonadota > Gammaproteobacteria > Steroidobacterales > Steroidobacteraceae > 13-2-20CM-66-19. Next base: position 417,595 of record CAWITP010000002.1, read on the forward strand.
GGAACACTTCATGCTCGAGCTGATGCGGAAGAATTGCCATTGAGGATTGCGCATGACGCCGACGGTTTCTACGCTGAATGACCTGATCAGGACGTGCCGGAATGCGCAAGCGCTGTGCGACGCTTGCGCGCGTACCGCCGCTCGCGCGCATGTTCGTAACCGCTTGCGTGCCCGCAGCGAAGAATGGGCGCGCCAAGGCGATGAGCTTCAAGCCCTCGTGCTGCTCCTCGGTGGCGAACCCGTTACGAAATCCACACTTCGGGGCCGCGCCGCGCGGGCCTGGATGGGTCTGGTGACCATGGCCAGGGGGCTAAGCGATGCCCGCGCCCTGGACGACTTCGAAACGGCTCAACAGCATGCCTTGAGCCGCTATGAGGCGGCGTTGCGCGGCTATCTGCCCGAGCGAATCCGCCGGACGGTCAGTCTGCAGGCCAGACAAATCTTTGCACGCTCGGAACGGGTTAGCTGGACGCGCGGTCATTTCGCGGTGTCTTAACGACGCCAGACGCATGTAATTCATACAGTTTGTGCAAAATCTGCCGGCCGTGGCCGGCGCTCGAGGTGGCTCCGGATGGCCGGCTGTTGACCGGGCATGGGGGCACTCCCGGCGCATATGAGGCCGCGCCGGCGCTTTAGGTATGGCTTATGCTGTGGGTACCCCCAAACGGCCGCCGTGCTGCGGCATAAGAGTCCGGGGGGTGATCGATGTACTACCGTCATGCGATCAACGCGCTGAGCGAGCTGCTCGCTGCGCTGCGGGCGGGTGAGCAGCGTTTTATCTTCTGCGCCGCGCACGCCCGCAATGACGCACTCGCACAGCTGCTCCTCGCGCGTGTTGGCAGATGCCGCTGCAATGCGGCTCAGATCGCGGAGCTCATTGGCCAGCTTGGAGGAAATCCTGAGGCTCCATGGCTGAGCCGACACCACGCTGTCGAGCTGCGCGCAGATGCTGGGGGTGACCCTCCCGAGGAGCCTGTGCTCATCGAGCTTGCCGAGCGTGGCGAGGATCACGCGCTTGAGGTATACCGGAATGCGTTGGATGATTACCTGCCGGAGCTGGTACGCCAGGTGTTACTGCGTCAGTTCGAGGATGTGATGAGTGATCGTTATGCGATCCGGGAACTTTGCATGGCGCCACGGCAGGGCGCCGGCGCCGTGAGCCGCGGTGGCGACGCTCGGCAGTAGAAGCGAACTGGCGCTGATCAGGCGCCCCGCACTGGCAGCGGTCGTCGCGCTCGCCGTGGGAATGTTGCTGGGCCCGGGTGGTCTGCGCCTGCTGCGGCCGCAGCTGTTAGACGATGCCGGACCCGTCGCGACCCTCTCAGAGATTGCACTCCTGATATGTCTTTTGTGCGTCGGTTTGCGGTTGCGTTTACCGATGCAGTGGCGCTGCTGGCGAGTACCGTTGCGCCTCTCGACGCTGACCACGCTGGCGACGCTGGCGATGACCGCCGCAGCCGCGCATCTGTTTTTCGACATGAAACTGCTGGAAGCGCTGCTGTTGGGAGCGATACTCGCGCCTACCGATCCAGTGCTCGCCAGCGAGAACTCACCGCATCTGGATACCGACCCGGCGGCGCCTGCCGTGATCCTCTCGGCCGAGGGCGGCATCAACAATGGGCTGGCGGCCGTACTCGTCCTGTTGGTTCTGGGCCTCATGGGCCTGAGTGATGCCGATGCGCTGCCGCTCAGCCGGCTGTGCGTGAATGCGCTCTGGGCAGCTGCCGGTGGCTTCACGGTTGGCTGGCTCGCGGGGGCGGCAGCCAGTCGCTGCATGACCCTGTTGGATCCCGAGCGCCAGGCGGAATACCTGGAGGTGGCGATGGTGTTTGCCACGGCAGCACTCGCGTATGGCGGTGCGCTTGCGATTCATACCAGCGGTTTCCTGGCGGTATTCGCCGCCGGCGTCGCGCTGACTCATGCGGGACGGCTGCGCCGGCCCACCCGTAATCGCCCGCTGATGCCACGAGTGCTCAAGGTTGCGATGCAGGTGGAACGCTACGCCTGGCTCGCCATCATCGTGTTACTGGGTGCGCTGGTTGCCGCCGTGGACTTCAGACCGCGCATGCTGGGGTTCGCGCTGCTATTGCTGCTGGTCATGCGGCCCCTCGCGGTGCGTCTCGGGCTCGGTAACCTGCCGATGCCCGAGCCCTCCTGGCGCGGGGTTGCCTGGTTTACGGCACGCGGGGTGGCTCCTCTGTATTGCCTGGCGCTCGCCATCGACCAGGGCCTGGGGCTTTCGCTGGCCCGTGAGCTCGCGGGAGTGACGGTCGCTGTAGTGGTCATCTCGATCATCACGACGGCGATTTCGGCGCTGCCCCTGAGCCGCGCCTCGCCCGGGGCGGTGGACCCGCGCTGATCTGGTGCGAGGCCGCATGGCTGCGGTCAGCCGTGCCCGCATTCCGGGGCGCGCCGTGATAACCTTCCGGCTTCCGTCGATGCCGGTCGAAATTGGGCCCTGGTGCCCCTATATCGCCTTCCCTGGAGCGCACATGCCGGCCGGCGGTCCCCCGATCCGCGTTGAATCAATCACCGCAGCGGCGCACTGCTCTGGCGGGCCAGGATGATGAGTTACACCGGCGCCGACGAGGCTTAGACTAAGGCATTGACGAGGAGCAAATGGCACACGCGTTGATCGTCGACGACGACCCGGATGTCGTGGACTGGTTGCAGGAAGTCGCCCGCATGGAGGGCTTCACGGTGGCTCGCGCGCACAGCCTGCGCGATGCGCGCATCGAGCTGGGGCGGCAGCAACCGGACGTGCTGCTGACGGACCTGCGCCTGCCTGACGGGGAGGGCATCGAGCTGGTGCGCGAGCTCGAAAAGCCCGACGCGACCGAGGTGATTATCGTCACCGGCCATGCCACCGTGGATAGCGCGGTCGCGGCCCTGCGTGCAGGCGCCAGCGACTACCTGGTGAAACCCGCTGACCTCGACCGCGTCCAGGCGGTGCTGCGGCATGCCCGCAAGACCTCGGCCCTGCAGCACGAGATTGGCGAGCTAAGGGATGAGCTGCGGCGCCTCGGACGCTTCGGACGCATCCTCGGCAGCTCCCCGCGCATGCAGGTGCTGTATGACCAGCTGAGTCGCGTGGCGCCGACCTCCGCCACGGTGATGCTGATCGGCGAGAGCGGCACGGGCAAGGAACTCGCCGCCGCGACGGTCCACGAGTTGTCGCGCCGGCGCGATGCCGCGTTTCTGCCGCTCAACTGCGGCGCCGTCTCTCCGCAGCTGATCGAAAGCGAGCTGTTTGGCCACGAGCGCGGCAGCTTCACGGGCGCGGATCGCCAGCACAAGGGATTCTTCGAACGCGCCAATGGCGGCACCATCTTTCTCGATGAGATCACCGAGATGCCCATGGAGCTGCAGGTCAAACTGCTGCGCGTGCTGGAGACCGGCACCGTCATGCGTGTCGGCGGCACCCAGACCATCGCCAATGAGGTACGCGTGATCTGTGCCACCAACCGCGAGCCGGAGAAAGCCGTGGCGTGACGGCAAGCTGCGCGAGGATCTGTATCACCGCCTGAACGTTTTTCCCATCCGGCTGCCGCCGCTGCGCGAGCGCGGCACCGATATCGAGCAGCTGGCGCAGTTCTTTCTCGATGAGCTCAATCGCATCGAGGGCACCAACAAGACATTCTCCCGCGAGGCCCTGGTGCGGCTCTATCAGCATGCGTGGCCCGGCAATGTGCGAGAGCTGAAGAACTACATCCAACGCACCTACATCATGGCCGACGACGTAATCGACTTCGATGTGGCGGTTGCCGATACGCCAGCTCGTGCGGATGATGCAACCACCATCACCATCCGCGTCGGCACGCCGCTCGAGGAGGTGGAACGGCGGGTGACCATGGCGACGCTGGCTTACTGCGGGCACGTCAAACGCAAGGCCGCCGAAATCCTCGGTGTCAGCCTGAAGACCCTCTACAACCGGCTCGAGACTTATAACGGCAAAGAGGAGGTCTCGGGTGAAGCCAGCAAGGATGAGACCCTTGGCGCGCAGGATGCTGCGCGCTAACGTCGCGCGATACTGCCCCGTGTCGGAGGAGTCCTACACGGCATATCGGTGCCGTGGAAATCGGGGTCTCCGCAGCTCCCACAGCATCGGCCCAGCTGAGGCGCGTACCGTGTCGGACCGTTGGAGCCCGATGGACGCTCCCTTTCAACCCATGAACTGCAAAAGGCTGACATGCCGGCCACCCGCGTCGCAGTCGTAGACGATCACCAGCTCGTACGCATCGGGCTGAAACAGATCATCGAGAACCAGAACGATTTCAGCTTGGGCTGGCGAGGCGAAATCCGGCCGCGAGGCCCTGGCGCTGCTGCGGACCACTGAATGTGACGTGCTGTTGCTCGATCTGTCGCTGCCGGACATGTCGGGGCTCGACGTGCTGCGGCAGATCAAGGCGCATCACGACAAGGTCGCGACTCTGGTGCTGAGCTCCTATCCGGAAAACCAGTACGGGCTGAATGTGCTGCGTGCCGGCGCCAGTGGCTTCGTCAGCAAGACGGCCGATGACGCTGAGCTGTGCCGCGCAATCCGTGCGGCGGTGCGCGGCGGCCGTTATGTCAGTCCGGAACTTGCCGAGATGTTGGTGAGCGGTATGCAGGGCGCTCCCGGGGAGCCGCGCCATAGCGTACTTTCGGAGCGCGAATTTCAGATCTTCTGCAAGCTGGCCGAGGGCAAGAGCGTTTCCGAGATCGCCGCCAAGCTGTTTCTCAGCGTCAAGACCGTCAGCACCTATCGCACGCGGATTCTGGAGAAGATGAGCATGAAGACTAATGCTGACATCACGTATTACGCGATCAAGAACAACCTGCTGCAGTGATGCACGGCGCAGCGATGCAGACCGCAGATGTCAACGCCGCCAGCCTTCACGAACGGCGCATCCTGCTGATCGAGGATTCCGCCGTGCTCACGCGGCGTCTGGTCGATCTGCTCTCCGAGCCGGGCCGGGTGGAGGTGGCTGCACAGGCCACCACGCAATCCGAGGCGGTGCGCCGCCTGCAGGAGTCCGTCTACGATGTACTGGTGGTGGATATCGAGCTCGCCGAGGGTAACGGTGTCGCAGTGATTCGTCACGCCAGGCAGCTGTATCCACCGGATGCTCAACCGCTGATCGTGGTGCTGACCAACTACGCCTCGGATTTCGTCCGGGACCACTGCTTTGCTGCCGGGGCCGATTACTTTCTGGACAAGATGCGCGACATTGCGCTGCTGAAGGCGGTGGTGGTGGACGGCCACTCGAAGTGGACCGTTCCGCACTGACACGCCGAGTTCTGCGGCCTGCACGGCAGCGCCGCTGCGGCACCCTACTGCGACGCTGACTCCCGCGGCACATCCACGTGCAGCGTCGTGCCGCCGGGCACTCTGGAAGTCAACTCCATCCGCCCGCCGAGTGCCAGCACCCGCTGCCGGATACCCATCAGCCCATGAGACTTGGCCAGGCGCGCATCGTGGGTATCGAAACCGACTCCGTCATCGCGCAGGGTCAATTCACAATGACGCGCGTCCCCGGCGAGCGACAGATGCACGTGGCCCGCGCGTGCGTGGCGGATGATGTTGGATAGTCCCTCCTGCACGATGCGGAACAGCGCGATGGCCATCTCTTTGGGCAGGGCATCGCAGCTGTGATCGGCCGTCACTTGCGCGCCCAGACCCGCCTTCGCGCAGGTGGACTCGAGGTAGGTGCGCACGGCCGTCGGCAGTCCGAAGTGATCCAGCAGCGAGGGTCGCAGTTCCTCCACCACCCGGCGTTTCAGATCCATGGCCTCATCGAGCACATTACCCAGCTGCGTGAGCCGCTCCTGATAAGGCTTGCCCTCCATGCGGGACTGCAACCACGACAAATCCATTTTGGCGGCGGTCAGCAATCCCCCGAGCTCATCGTGCAGTTTTTTCGCAAGCTCTGACTTTTCCCGTTCGGACAGCGCTTGCAGGTGAGCCAGGAAACCAGACAGCTCACGGGTGCGCGATTCGACCAGCGCATCCAGCTCATCTCCGGGCAGGGCCGTACCGCTGCCGAGGCGCGCGCGCGGCGTAGCGGGCCCTGCGGCCTGCATGCCGGCCTTGGGTGGCTCCTCCTGCAGCACTAGCAGGGATCCGCTGGCGGCTCGGCGCGTCTGCCCGGAACCAGCAGGGCTCCAAGCAGAAAGCCTGCAAGGCCTGCGGTACTGACCACCGCCCAGGGGTTGGAGTGGACGTAGTCATCCAGCGCGGCACTTGCCGTCTCACCGGCACGCCGTGCCCGCTCTTCCATCTCCAGCAGCCGTTGTCTGGCAACAGCGATTGCCTCTTCGACACGCCGACGCAATTCAATGAGCGCTGCATCGCGATCGGCGCCCAAGGCACCGATGAGCAACTCGGTCTGTTGCATCAGGTTGCGCAGCTCAGCCGCCAGAGCGGCACTTTGAGCGCTAGTGTGTTCGAGCATGCCTCACCTCCGCCCTGATCTGGGCGTACTCAGGCCGACAGGACCAGCAGCATGCCGATGATGAGCGCCAACAACGAGGACAAATCGCGCAGAGTCATGTCAGGGGATACTGCGACCGCCGGCCGGGAGCACCAGTGCGGCAGCTTGGACCCGGCGTCCGGGGGTTTCCAGTCCCCATGGCCCGGTGGCCTCCGCAGCGGCGCTGAAAGCGCTGTAGGACAAGTCCTACAGCGCGTAGCGGTTACTTCGGCGCCTTGCTATCGGCGGCCGTATCGCTCTTCGGCTCAGCAGCGCTCGACTGGCTCGAGTCGTTGCTCATGGACGCGTCGCGCGCAGCGGAGGCGCTGCCGGCAGCCTGGTCCTTGCTCTCGCCGAACGTGTTGGTATCGCTGCCGGCGTGGGCACTCGCAGCCGCCGCATTGGAGCCCGCCGCCGGGGCAGTGCTGTGCTGCTGCGTGCAGCCGAGCAGCGCGATCGTGGCAAGGGCGCCGGGGACGAGAGCAATGAGTTTCTTCATGATCGACTCCTCAAGGGACCGTTGATACTGATACAGCCCGCCGATTCCACGGCAGGTCCGCCAGAACGACACGTTTGATAGGCGCAACTTTAGCGCACTGCCCCTTCCGCCACGGTCGGAGTTCGAGCTGAATCCGCGCGCAGCTTCTCTGAACAGAATGTAGGAAGCAGCCGACCGCGATGCAGCGCCCCTGGCGCACGCGGTCGCCGCTTCCCCGTCAGGGTCAGTGGCCGGGGAAGGATACCAGCGTGCGCACCGGAACGCCCAGCGCTTCGAGCTTGCGTGAACCGCCGAGTTCGGGCAGATCGATGACGAAGCATGCAGCGAGGATCTGCGCGCCCAGCTGTCGCAGCAGTTGCACGGCCGCCCCGGCGGTGCCGCCCGTGGCGAGCAGGTCATCCACCAGAATCAAACGCTCCCCGCGGCTCACCGCATCCTCATGCATCTCCATCTCATCCAGGCCATATTCGAGCGAGTAGGCCACCCGCACGGTGCTGTGCGGCAGCTTGCCTTTCTTGCGGATCGGTACGAAGCCCGCTGCCAGCTGGTGGGCGACGGCGCCTCCCAGGATGAAGCCGCGCGCTTCGATGCCGGCTACGCGGTTGATCTGGGCACTCGCCCATGGCGCGACCAGCTCATCGACGACGCGGCGAAAAATGCGTGCATCGCCCAGCAGCGTGGTGATATCGCGGAACAGAATGCCGGGCCGGGGATAGTCCGGGATGGTGCGGATCGAATTCTCGATCTCCTGGCGGATGCGTGCGTCCATTCGGGCACTTTACCGCGCCACTGCAGGCGCCACTGCGCCTTTGTGCCACACGAGCAGCTGATTGTTGGCCGGCATGGCGTAATCGGCTGCCAGAGTCAGCCCGGCCGCAGTCGCAAGTGCCTCGATCGCCTCGAAATCGCGGATGCCGCTGAGCGGATCGCGAGCGCGCAGATACGCATCAAAGGCCGCATTGCTGTTGCTCGTGTAATTGCCCCGGTAGCGAAATGGACCGTAGATGCACAGTACCGCAGGGAGCTGCAGCACCCCCTCGAGGCCGGCAAAGAAATCGCCCACGGCTTCCGAGCTCATGATATGCAGGGTGTTGGCCGTGAATACCGCATCGCAGCGACTGCTGCTCCAGGGGCGACGCCGTACGTCCAACTCGATGACCGGCCGCAGGTTCGGCAGCGCCGCTGCTGCCACCCGCCGCGCCAGCTCCGCCAGATGCTCGCCGGTGTCCGAGGGTTGCCAGCTCAGTTGCGGCAGTCCGGCGGCGAAATATGTTGCATGCTGGCCGGTGCCGCTGCCGATCTCGAGCACGCACTGACGGCCCGCGAATGCCGTACGCAGGATGCGCAGTATCGGCTCCTTGTTGCGCTCGGCCGCTGTGGAAACATTGGGATCCATGGGCGGGATTCTGCCACCATGCACGTCCGCCGCGGCGTTCGTTGCGCCACGGGCGTTCACCGCGTCACTGGCCTGGAGCGCTCCCGGGCCGGCGCCGCGATCTGTGTGACACTACGATGCGCGTGCGCGAAGCAGGATTTGATGCAGGTAATCGAGGCGTTGTTACAGCGTCGCTCGGGACGCTCCCTGGGAGAGCCGGCCCCGGATGATGCGGCCCTCCAGCTCATACTGGAAAGCGCCACCCGTGCTCCGGACCACGGAGGCTTGCGGCCGTGGCGCTTCCTCGTAATCCGCTCTGAGGCCCGGGAACGCTTTGGCGAACTGCTCGCACAGCACCTGCAGCGCAGTCGCCCCGATGCCAGGCCGGAAGCGCTGGATCGGGAGCGCCGCAAGGCCGTGCGCGCCCCACTCGTGATCGTGGTTGCCGCTGCGGTACAGGCTCACGGCAAGATCCCGGCCATCGAGCAGATTCTCTCTGCGGGCGCTGCCATGCAGAACATGCTGCTGGCCTGCACGGCGCTCGGCTTCAGCGCGGTCTGGAAGACCGGGGGCGCCGCCTACGATGCGCAGGTGAAGGTGGACTTCGGCCTGCAGCCGGAGGATGCCATCGTTGGATTTCTGTACGTCGGCACGGAAAGGGAACCTTTACGCCCCAGCAACAGTCCCGACAGGCACCCGCAGGTGCGTCATTGGCCGTAAGGATGGAGATGAACCGGAATGAAATGGTGGTCCGCCGCCCTGATCAGCGCCTGCGTCGTATCCGTCGCGGGCGGCTGCACCTCGAAACCTGTCAGCGCACCTGCCATGAGCGCAGCTGAACCGCTGCAACCTGCGGCCGCGCCGCATCCCAAGGCGGCCATCGGCGAGTTCGGTATCGATCTGAGCGCGGGCAATCCGGCCGTGAAGCCCGGCGATGATTTCTTCGCCTACGCCAACGGCCGCTGGTACGACAGCTTTGTGATACCGCCCGACCACTCCAGCAGCGGCCCGTTCGTCGATCTGGATGAACTCACCAAGAGCCGCGTACGGGGGCTCATCGAGAGCGCCGCGCGCTCGCAGAGCGCAGCGGGTACACCGGCGCAGAAGATCGGCGACTTCTACGCAAGTTTCATGGATCAGGATGCGCTCGATGCGCTCGGACTGACCGCGGCCACACCGGCCCTGCAGCGCATCGACGCGGCCCGCAATCGCAGCGACATCGCGACGCTGTTCGGGCAACCTGGTTACAGCTCGCTGTTCGCCCTGGATACGCCGCCGGATTTCAAGAACCCGAAGCGCTACGAGGTGCTGATCACGCAAGGCGGCCTGGGACTGCCGGATCGGGACTATTACTTGAAATCCGATCCGACGCTGCAGACCATCCGCGAGAAGTACACCCAGTACATCGAGCACATGCTGACACTGGCGTCGGTACCTGATGCGCAGGCCCGCTCGCGCGAGATCATGCATTTCGAGACCGAGGTGGCGCGGCACTCGTGGCCGATCGAAAAGCGCCGCGATCTGCAGGCAGTCTACAACCCGCGCAGCAAGCCGCAGGTGAAGGCGTATGCGCCCACTTTTGACTGGCAGGCCTTTCTGGATGCGGCGGAGATCGGCAACCGTCAGGACCTGGTGCTCGGGGAGCTTACGGCCGTGCGCGAGCTGGCCGCGCTGTTCGCGCGCACGCCGCTGTCGACCCTGAAGGCGTATCTCACCTTTCACTATCTGAGTGATCAGGCCCCATACCTGCCGCGGCGCTTCGATGAGGCGCGTTTCGATTTCTACGGCCGCACGCTGCGCGGACAGCCGCAGATGCGCGATCGTTGGAAGCGCGCGGTCGATGTGGTGAATGGCGCCATCGGTGAGCAGCTCGGGCAGCTCTACGTGCAGCAGTACTTTCCGCCGCAATCCAAGGCGATGATGCAGGAGTTGGTCGCCAACCTGCTCGCCTCGCTCGGCCAGCGGATCGATGCGCTCGACTGGATGAGTGCGCCGACCAAGGAGCGCGCGCACGCCAAGCTCGCCGCCTTCACGCCGAAGATCGGCTATCCGGATCACTGGAAGGATTATTCGGGCCTGGAGGTGCGCCGCGCGGATCTGCTGGGCAACGTGCGCCGTGCCGCACTCTGGCAGTGGCGCTATCAGATCGCGCGACTCGACAAGCCAGTCGACCGCAGCGAGTGGCAGATGACACCCCAGGAGATCAACGCCTACTACAATCCGCTGTTCAACGAGATCGTGTTCCCGGCGGCGATCTTGCAACCACCGTTTTTCGATCCGAACGCCGATGCGGCCGTCAACTACGGAGCCATCGGCGCAGTCATCGGGCACGAGATCGGCCACGGCTTCGACGACCAGGGCAGCAAGTTCGGCCCCGACGGCGCCCTGCAGGACTGGTGGTCGCCACAGGATGCGGCTGCCTTCAGGACCCGAGTTGCGAAGCTGATCGAGCAGTTCAATGCCTTCGAGGTGCTGCCCGGTCTGAAAGTCAACGGCGCCAACACGGTGGGCGAGAACATCGGCGACCTGGGCGGACTCAACATGGCCTACCACGCCTACCAGCTGCACCTGCAGGGTCACCCGGCCCCGGTCATCGACGGGCTCAGCGGGGATCAACGTTTCTTTCTTGCCTACGCACAAGCCTGGAAGTCCAAGTACCGCGAAGGCGTGCTGCGCGAGCAGGTGCTTTCCGACGTGCACAGCCCGACCTACTTCCGCGTCAATGGCCCGCTTCCCAACATCGATGCGTGGTACAGCGCGTTCGACGTGAAGCCGGACCAGAAGTTATATATCCCTCCGGAAGCGCGCGTCTCGATCTGGTAGCGCTCAGCGCCCGGGCAGGCCCGAGGCGCCGGCCGCGCCGCTGTCCGGGGCGGACGACTCCGGGGGCAGATGGGGATCGGTCGCGGCGCTGCGCTCGGCGAGCTCCTCATCCGGACGACGCTCGATCAGATGCCGGACACGGGGCGCTCCGGGCCCCTGGTGAAAGGCCAGCACGCGCCTTTCGATCTCCTGATCCGCGACGGTAAAGCGGTGGTGGCGGCGCAGATGCTCGATCCAGTTGGGACTGTGATAGCGCTCGATCCAGATTTCCGTCGCGGCCATGTCCTGCATCAGCGACCAGCGCTTGGCGCCATCGCGGCGGCGGATGCGGCGCAGCTCGCGCATGGCGAGGCGGAAAGGTTCGAAGTCCGGTGCGGCGATGTGGTACTCGACCGTCACGATGACCGGGCCGGTGTCAATGAGCTGCTCGAGCTGCTCGCGACTCTCCCCTGACCAGGTGCGTGAGGGATCCAGATTCAGTCCCTCCGGTTGCAGCAAGGGCCAGCGGCGACCCAGTAACGCCGACAACACCATACCGATTCCGGATGCCACCAGCGCCGTGCGCAGACTGGAGCCTGTGGCGAGCAGTCCCGAAAGCCAGCTGCCGATCGCGAGACCGCCGAAGGTCACCATCTGATAGATCGCCACGGTGCGGCCCACCACCCAGCGGGGCGAGGAGGTCTGCACGGTCACGTTGAACGTTGACAGCACGAGCACCCACGCAGCGCCGCTCACCACGAGTGCCAGCATGCTGGGTGCATGCCAGGAGCTCAACGCCGTCACGAGGGTGCCGCAGCCGAAGGCCAGCGTGCCGCCGGCCACGATGCGCTCGTTGCTGTAGCGTCGGCGCAGTGCGGTGCTGCCCAGAGCTCCCACGACTGCACCGCTGCCGAATGCCCCGAGCAGCACGCCGTAGGTGATGGCGTTGCCGCCGATGAGGTCGCGCGCGATGAGGGGCATCAACGCCCAGACGCTGCTGCCGAGTAGGCCGAAAGTCAGGCCACGCAGCAGCACGGTGCGCACCCGCGGCGACAGGCGCGCGTAGCGCACGCCGGCGCCGATCGCCATCAGCATGTTTTCCGGGGGAGAAACGGCACGGCGCGAGGCCGCCGCCACATGATCAACACCAGGATGAGTGCCACGTAGGAGACGCCGTTGGCAAAGAATGCGGCCGGCGGTCCGGCCTGCGCGACGATGATTCCGCCGATGGCGGGGCCCGCGGTGCGCGCCAGATTGAAGGCCACACTGTTGAGGGCAACCGCAGCCGGCAGCTCGCTGCGCGGCACCTGCTCACCGACGGAGGACTGCCAGGCCGGCCCATACAGCGCCGTGCCGCAACCGATCAGGAATGTCAGGGAGAGCAGCAGCCACGGCGTCACGTAGCCCAGATAGGCGAGCGTCGTGAGCAACGCAGCCACCACCAACATCAGCGCCTGCGCGATGATCATTACCAGGCGCCGGTCCCAGATGTCGGCAGTTGCCCCCGCGGGCAGCGATAACAACATGATGGGGAGCGTCGTGGAGGCCTGTACCAGCGCGACCATGTCGGCGCTGGGTGCGATCGAAGTCATCAGCCACGATGCGCCCACGGTCTGAATCAGGCTGCCGAAGTTGGAAACCAGGCTCGCCGTCCAGATCGCAGTGAAAATCCGCGAGCGAAATGGCGCCATGGTGGCGGAGGAGCGCCAGGCGCGCGGCGAAATCGGTTTGACCATGGCTATATCGATTTACCGGTGGCTACGTCGCGTTACCCCTGGCCAGGTCGCCTTACCCCGGCTAGGTCGGTTTGAGCACTGCCAGCAGCACGATCGCTATCAGCAGCAGGGCGGGCACCTCGTTGAAGATCCGATACCAGCGAGCCGTGTGCGCCGCGCGTTCGTGTCTGAAATCGCGGACCAGCAGCCCGCACCACAGATGATAGCCGAGCAGCAACAGCACCAGTCCGAGCTTCAGGTGCAGCCAGCGCGCCTGCAGGTAGCCCGGCGCGAGCATGACGAGCGAGACGCCGCACAGCAGCGCCAATAGCGCGCCGACGCTCATGATGGCAAACAGCCGGCGCTCCATGGCGATGAAGCGCGTGCGGCTGATCTCATCACGGGCGTCGACGTGATAGACGAACAGCCGCGGCAGATAGAACAGTCCCGCGAACCAGGCGACCACGAAAATGATGTGAAAGGCCTTGAGCCACAGCATCGAGTGTCTCCGCTTAGGGTTTCTCCAGCATAAGTCATCTGCTGACGTCAAGGCGGCGCTGTCTTTCAAACCGGCCCTGTCTGTCAAGCCGGCGCTGTCGAGGTGCCGCGCGAGAGGTGTATCGCGAGGTGTACACACGCGCCGCCTCGCATGTATGCAGCCGTCGCGGCGTATACGGGCGCGCGGCGCTTCGGTAAGGTAGCGGTCCAACAACGCTTGCCGGCAAGAAAGAGCGGTCACCATGGTTGAGCGGAACATTGATATTGCACAACGCGCGCGCATGCTGCCGATCGTGCCTCTCGTGCAGGAGCGGCTGGGCATTCCCGCAGAGAGCCTCGAGCCCTACGGGCGCTACAAGGCCAAGATATCCCTCGACTACATCCGCCAGCTGGAGGATCGGCCGGACGGCAAACTGGTGCTGGTGACGGCCATCTCGCCCACGCCGGCGGGCGAAGGCAAAACGACCACCACGGTGGGCTTGGGCGATGCGCTCAACCGCATCGGCAAGAAGGCTCTGATCTGCCTGCGCGAGCCGGCACTCGGACCGGTGTTCGGCATCAAGGGAGGCGCCGCAGGTGGCGGTTACTCCCAGGTGGTACCCATGGAGGATATCAACCTGCACTTCACCGGTGACTTCTCCGCCATCGCGCTGGCCAACAATCTGCTGGCGGCGCTGATCGACAATCACATCCATCATGGCAACGCGCTCGGCTTCGATGTCCGCCGTATCAACGTGCGACGGGTCGTGGATCTGAACGATCGCGCGCTGCGCCAGACCATGGCGGGGCTCGGTGGGGTGGCGAACGGTTATCCGCGCCAGGACGGGTTCGATATCGTGGTCGCATCGGAGGTGATGGCCATCTTCTGCCTGGCCACGAGTCTCACCGACCTGAAAGAGCGCCTCGGCAACATCGTCGTGGGCTACACCCGATCCCAACAGCCTATTCGTGCGCGCGATCTGAAAGCGCACGGCGCGATGACCGTGCTGCTGCGGGATGCGATGGCGCCTAACATCGCGCAAACACTCGAGAACAACCTCGCCTTCATCCATGGCGGCCCGTTTGCCAACATCGCGCATGGCTGCAATTCGGTGATGGCCACCCGCACGGCACTGAAGCTGGCCGATTACGTCGTCACCGAGGCGGGCTTTGGCGCTGATTTGGGCGCCGAGAAATTCGTGGACATCAAGTGTCGCAAATCCGGATTGAAGCCTGCCGCGGCGGTGCTGGTGGCAACGGTGCGTGCGCTCAAGTTCCACGGTGGCGTGGAGGTTGCCGATGTCGGTCGCGAGAATCTGCAGGCGCTGGAGAAGGGCATTGCCAACCTGAATCGTCACATCGACAACGTGCAGAACCTGTATGGGCTGCCCTGCGTCGTGGCGATCAACCAGCGCGCGGAGGATACCGAGGCTGAGATCCAGCGGCTGATGGCGCTCGTGCCGCAGGGCGTTAAGGTCATGTTGGGGCGACACTTCTCCGAGGGCGGCAAGGGGGCGGTAGAGATTGCCCACGAGGTGGTACGGCTGTGCGAGCAGCCCAATCGTTTCCGCTTCGTCTACCCGGATGGCGCCAGCCTCTGGGACAAGATCAAGGCGATTGCCACCCAGGTGTACAAGGCCTCGAGCATCGATGCGAGCGCGGCGGTACGAGCCCAGATCGAACGTCTGCAGGCGGATTACGGGCAATATCCGGTCTGCATCGCCAAGACGCAGTATTCCTTCAGCACGGATCCGAAACTGCGTGGCGCGCCGACCGACCACATCCTGCAGGTGCGCGAGGTGCGGCTGGCCGCCGGCGCGCAGTTTGTGGTCGCCATCTGTGGGGACATCATGACCATGCCGGGGCTGCCGGCCGTGCCCGCTTCCGATGCCATCGACATCGACGCCAACGGCAAGATCGTCGGTTTGTTCTGAGGGTCGGGGGGAGCGGTCGGGCGCTCAGCCCGGTGGGCGCTCGCCGGAGAATTTCACCGGCGTGGCGCCCTCCACCGTCCCGATGCTCGCCGTGTCGCTGACATAGAGGGTTACATCGCGCAGGAAGCGCAGTTCACCCTTCACCACGGCGTGCGGACCGATCACGATGCGCGGCATGCCTGCCGACTTCGCGCCGCGGCTCGAGCCGAAACCGAGCCAGCTGAACCAGCCGCTGTCCTGGTGATTGACGAGAATGCCGCCTTCGACGTGCGAGTCGGCGCCCACCTCGATGTTGCCGTTGGTCGTGACGATGCCCCCGCCCACGTGCGCCGAGCTGAGCTGGATCGAGCCATTCACATTGGTGACTTTGCCGCCGACATCGGCGCCCGGATCCAGATCGATCCGTCCATTGACGAGCGAGATCCCCTGTAGGACGTGCGCCCCAGGCCCGATGCGGGCCGAGCCGTTCACGGTCGCGACGGAGCCTGCCGTCGCCGCCTGCGCGAGCGTGATGTGCCCATTGACGGTCTCGGCATGCTTCACGCTGGCGTGAGCGCCGATCTGCACCGAGCCATTCACGGTGGTCGCCCGGTCAACAGTTTGTCCGGCCGGGACCTGTACCGACCCAACCACCTTGTCCTCATCGGCGCGTGCGCTCTGCCAGCCCTGCAGCAGCAGCAACAATGCGAGCACGCACCGCAGGTAGCGGAACATTTCGGGCGTCTCCCTGTTATCTTGTGGCGATGATGATCGCGCCTGGGGCGCAACTCAAGGGCCAACCTGCATGAAGAATTCGCGCTGGCAAATACCGCGACGCATTCTGGTGATCGATGTCGGTGGTTCGCACGTCAAGTTCCGCATCGGGCCGCGGGGCAAGGTCGCGCGCTTCGAATCTGGCGCCTCCATGAGCGCGCGCCGGATGGCTCAGCAGGTAGCCGCTGCCGTGCCGCGCAGCGCCTACGATGCCGTCTCCATCGGCTATCCCGGCCTGGTTTTTCACGGCAGCATCACCCTCGAGCCCCATAACCTCGGCCCCGGTTGGGTGGATTACGATTTCGGCAAGATCTTCGGCGCACCGGTGCGCGTGATCAACGATGCCGCTATGCAGGCGATCGGCAGTTACGAAGGCAAGCGCATGCTGTTCCTCGGACTCGGCACCGGTATGGGATCCACGCTGATCCTTGATGGGGTCGTTGCGCCGATGGAGATGGGGCACATGCCCTACAAGGGCGGCCAGTCGTTCGAATACTACGTCGGCGAGCGCGGCCGGTTGCGACTGGGCACGAAGAAGTGGCGCAAGGTCGTGGCGGAAGTCGTCGCACTGCTGAGCACGCTGCTGCAAGTGGACTATGTGGTGTTGGGAGGCGGCAATGCCAAACGGCTGCGCAAGCTGCCCAAGAATGCACGCCTGGGTAACAACAACAATGCCTTCATCGGCGGGCTGAAGATCTGGCGCTACGCGCATAGTCCTCTGATCATCGGCGACTGACCGCCGCAACCCGCTCGCGCGGCTGCAGCGGGTTCCCACGCCTGCAGCGGGCACGTCCGGCGGGCGCATTCAGCCCGCATTCAGCTTACCTTCACGGCGAGTTCAGCTCGCATGCCGCACGCTCGTTGCTGGATACGACGGTGAGTACGTTTAACGTAATGTCCGTACGTCACATGTGAAGGCTGCCAACAACTGCGAGTCAACTCGCTCAGGTGTTAGGCGTTGTAACTCCCGAGTAGCAAACGCTACGTAACTTGAGGTCGACGAACGAATATGAAGACCACTGCGGTATATGCCGGTGTCATCACCGCGTTGTTAGGTACGGCTGCATTCGCGCAAAACGTGCAGCAGGATCAGCAGCGCGACGTCAATCAGCAACAGCGCATCGAGCAGGGGCTGCAGTCAGGGCAGCTCTCGAGCCGGGAAGCCGGACAGCTCGAGCGCCAGCAGCAGCACATCGACCGGATGGAGGCGCACGATCTGAAAAACGGCTCCATCAGTCCGGCGGAACAGGCGCGCCTCAATGCGGCGCAGAACCGGGCCAGCGCCAGCATCTACGCTGACAAACACAATGGCGTCACCGGCAATGCCAACTCCGCTTCCTCGCAGCGCCTGCAGGCTGATGTGCAGCGCAACGTCAACCAGCAGCAGCGCATTGCCAACGGTATCAACAACGGCTCGCTGACCAATCGCGAGACCGGCGCGCTGGAGCGAGGCCAGGCGCACGTTGACCGTCGCGAGGCCAACGCGGCCGCCAGTGGCCGGGTGAATGCCGCCGAGCAGCGCAACATCCAGCGCGCCGAAAACCGGCAGAGTGGGCGGGTGTACCGCAAGAAGCACAACGCGGCGCTGAAGTAAGGTGCGGCCCCTGAGGCATCGCGCAGCAGCGTAAGCAGGCCTGACCACAGCATCGTTCCGCCTGGCCCACGGCCAGGCGGAACGGCTCACAGATCAGGCAGGCCGCACTTGCAGGCGGTGCCCGGGATCTGCCAGCCTTCCGGGAATATGCCATTTACCCTTGCGCATCCGGCGGCCATCCTGCCGCTGCGGCGCTTCAGCTTCCTGCAGACGGTTCCGCTGATCATCGGCAGCCTCGTGCCTGATCTGGGGTATTTCCTGCCCCAGCGGCTCTATCCGCTGTTCGCTGACAGTCATTCCGTGGTGGGTTTGTTCATCTGCGATCTTCCGGCCGGGATGGCGCTGCTGGTATTGACGCTGCTGCTGCGCGAGCCCCTTACGGCACTGCTCAGTGCGCGGGCGCGCTTTGTCTGCTACCGCTCCATCGAGCGCTTCACCGAGCGCCCGCGACACTGGCCCATTGCGATCCTGTCACTCCTGGTGGGTGCCTGGACTCATCTTGCGTGGGACTCGTTCACCCACGCGGGCGGCTGGACCACGCTGCGGGTAGCGGCGCTGAGTGCGCCGGTCTCCGTGTTCGGCTGGAACACCGAACTCACTCGGCTGTTGCAGTACATGAGTTCCCTGTTCGGACTTGTGGTGCTGGCAGTGTGGTTCAGGCGCCTGGTGCGGGCTGCGCCCACGCGACTTTGCAATGACACCGGCCGGGAAGGGGCTCAATGGTTCCTGCTCGGCCTGATCTGTATCGCAGCGCTGGCGATCGGCGGCACCCGGGCCCTGATGCTCTGGCATATGGGTTCCTGGTACCGGCTCACCTTCCTGATGCTGACGCGGGTCATCAGCTGGTTTGGACTGTTGTATTTCACGGCGGGTATCGCCGTGACGATCAATCGCCGCATGGTGCCGGAGCCCGTGGCTTAGGACCACGGCAGAGCACGCGCACGGAAGTCAGAACGCAAAGACGGCGATACCGAGTGCGGTGCCGATCAGAGCGGCGCTGACACCGAGCACCGGGAAGAAACCGCGGCGGGACAGAAAGTAGAGCGAGGACAGCACGAGTCCGAGCTCGAGAAACCCCTCGCCCAGATCCAGCCTTGTTGCGCGACCTTCCTCGCGCGCGGTCTCGACCGCCTTCTCGCGCGCCTGCTGCTCCAGCTGGGGCGGGAGATTCTACGAAATCGGCGCTCGCGCAGCTTTAGAACAGTGCCGCAGCCTTCTTCAGCGCAATGTACAGGCCGATCGCAAACGGGATCCCGACGGCCAGCCAGCATACCGCGCCGAGAGCACCGAACTGACCGCGGGCTGCGGTCTGTGCATCGGCGGCCGCGCGGTCTTCGTGTTGCAGAGCCCGCTCGCGCGCCAGCTGCTCATCGCTCATGTAGTACTTCTCGTCTACCGGCTTCACCAGCAGATTACAGACGAAGCCCACGACCAGCAGCGCGGCCATGATGTACAGCGTGCGATCATAAACGAGGTTCTTGGCGACCCCGCTGGCCAGCTGTCCTTCACGCAGTCGCGCGATTAGTGCCGGCCCCACCACACCTGCCACTGACCACGCGGTGATCAGCCGGCCATGAATGGCGCCCACCATCTGGGTGCCGAAGATGTCTGCCAGGTAGGCGGGCAGAGTCGCAAAGCCGCCCCCGTACATGGTAAGGATGATGCAGACGGAGGCCATGAAGGCAGCGGCAAGTCCCAGATGCCCCCACATAGGCAGCAGCGCGTACAGCACAGCTCCCGCGGCGAAGAACACGTAGTAGGTGTTCTTGCGTCCCAGGTAATCCGACATGGATGCCCAGAAGATCCGCCCGAGACTATTGAACAGGCTGATCAGGCCGACGAGGCCGGCGGCCGCCGCGACGATGGCCGCCTTCTGCGCATCGCTGAGGGTGATCGGGCCCTGCAGACCCAGCAGCTTGCTACCGAATACTTCCTGCAACATCGGACTTGCCATGGCGATCACCGCGATCCCCGCGGTCACATTCATACACAACACCCCCCAGATCAGCCAGAATTGCGGGGTACGCCAGGCTACATTCAGATGCACGTGGCGCCCCGTTATCATGCCGCGCGCAGTCATCGACGGCTCCCAGCCTGCCGGGCGCCAGCCGGTCGGTGCCACACGGAAGCCGAAGGCGCCGAGGCTCATCGCGATGAAATAGATGACGCCCATTGTTATGAGCGTGCTCGCCACGCCGCCGCCGCCGCCGCCGTGGGCGAAGTGTGCCATGAGTGACACAGCCAACGGGGAGCCGACCATGGCACCGCCGCCATAACCCATGATTGCAAAGCCGGTTGCCATGCCGCGGCGGTCCGGAAACCACTTGATCAGAGTTGAAACCGGCGTGATATATCCGAGTCCCTGGCCGATGCCGCCGATGAAGCCGCAACCGAGATATACCAGCCACAGCTGGTGTATCGACACGCCGTAGCCGCCGATGAGCAGTCCACCCCCCCAGCACGACGCGGCAATCAGCCCGGACTTGCGCGGCCCGGCATGCTCGAGCCAGCTGCCCCAGATGGCGGCGGAAATTCCCAGCATGGCGATAAAGGTCTCGAAGATATGCGTCACATCCGCCACGGACCAGTTGCAGTCCGTTGCAGTGAGCTCGGCGAGGAAGCCGTTCGTACACACGGGCGCGCCGGCAATCAGCTTGCTCATGGGCAGCCAGAAAACGCTGAACCCGTAAGCCATGCCGATGCACAGGTGAATCGCCAGTGCCGCCGGCGGCACGAGCCAGCGATTGAAGGCGGGGCTGGCAATCGTGCGCTCGCGATCCAGGAGACCCGAATTTGGCAAAGCTACCGTTGACATGACAGCTCCATTTCGACCGGGCCAGGCGAGCGCGTAGTTGACTCTAACATCCGGCGAATAGCAACTCTCGCGTTGTGGTCGCGTTTGTCGGCCGCTAGCGCGCCGGCGTGGCAAACAGCTGGGTCCAGAACACGCCAGCTGCGCTTGCAGGATTCATCGCATAGGCGACTGCCATCTGCGTGAAACGCGGATCCATCAGGTTCTCGCAGTGATGCGCACTGCCGGTCCAACCGTCGACGCTCTCGCGCGCGCTCATGGTGCCGGCGGCCAGATTCTCACCGATGAATTGCCACCGGTAGCCGCTGCGGGTGACGCGCTGGGCGGGCGTGCTGCCATCCCGCCCGGTATGGTCCAGATAGTCATGTTGCGCCATGTCCTGGGAATGGTCGGCAGCAGCAGCCGTCAGGGTTGCCGGAGCTGCGACCAGCGGCGGGGCTGCTGCGAACCAGCGCGAGCCACAGCGTCGTCCCCGGGCACGGACCTTGTTGGTCAGCTCCAGAACCTCGTGGCTGACAGCGCTACGTGCCGCGGGCGCGGGCGGAGCAAAGGGCGCAGCCACCACGAGCCAGACATCCGCGCCACGCCGGAAGGTACCCGCCTCACGCAACGTCGGCGTCACAATCTGCACGCAGTAGCGCTGCTCCAGGATGCGCTGCACGTCGTGATCGCTGGGAACGTTGCTGATCTGAACTGCGGCGGAGTTGGCTGCCCGATAACCTGCCTGACGGGAGGCATCAGGCAGGGTCTCACCCAGCGCGAGTCGCCGCGCGACCGCATCCAGACGGGAGTTCTCGCGCAGTCGTGGGGTCGCCGGTGGCGCGCGGCAACCCTGCGCACGAGCACTGTTGACTGCCGTTATGATATCCGCCTGCGCCACCAGCGGGATTGAGGCCAGCAACAGCAACAAGCCCGCACGCAAGTCGTCCAGTCGCAGGAAGCCGATGCAGATAGCCTTCACCAGTCAGCGCTCGCATGCCAAAACTGCGTAAAGTAAAACACAGTGCGCCGCCCGCCATGTGGCCGTGGCGCAGCGGCAATGCGTTCGAGCTGCTCGAGGCCAGCGAGCATTATCTGCAGCGGCTGCTCTGCGCCATCGATGGCGCACGCCGCTACGTCCTGCTCGAGATGTATCTCGTGCAGTCCGGCGTGGTCACTTCGCGATTCATCGAGGCATTCGTGCGTGCCGCGCAACGCGGGGTCCGCATGCACATGCTGATCGATGGCTTCGGTGGTCTCAGGCTGGCAGCAAGCGATCGGCAGCGACTCCTTGCCGCAGGCGTGCAGCTGCGTATCTACAACGCGCTGCGACTGCGGCGCCGGTTGCATAACTTCCTGCGCGACCATCGCAAGCTCGTGCTGGTGGATGGTGATACCGCCTTTGTCGGCGGTATCGGTCTCACCGATGAGTTCGGTCTCAGCGGGCCGCCCGGCTGGCCGTGGCGGGATCTGCTGGTGGAGATTCACGGTCCGGTGGTTGCCGACTGGCAGGAAGCGTTCAGCCGCAGCTGGCAGCGCAGTGGCGGGGCTGCGTTGCCAGCGTTGCCGGTCGACGCCGATGCGGCTCCTCGCGCCGGCGCTCGCGGCCGCGTGGTACTGAGCGAGGCCTGGTACCGCTCGGAACTCGCCACCGCCGTGATCCGCCGCATCGAGGTTGCTCAGCAGCGCGCCTGGATCATGAGCGCCTACTTCGTACCTTCGCGGCGCTTCCGCAAGGCGCTGCGCGGGGCGGCACGCCGCGGCCTCGACGTGCGCCTGCTGGTACCGGGACCGCTCACCGATCACCCCTGGGTGCGGCACGCTGCACGACGCTTTTACGGCAAGCTGCTGCGCGGCGGTGTCCAGATCTTCGAGTATCAGCCGCGCGTGCTGCATGGAAAGATGACCATCTGTGATGACTGGGTGTCGGTAGGCTCGAGCAATCTCGATCGCTGGAGCTTCAAGTGGAATCTCGAAGCCAATCAGGAAATCGAGGATGTCCACTTTGCGGCGCGTGCCGCCGGCGTGTTCCAGGAGGACTGCAGCAGCTCGCTGCAGCTGGATCACCATCGCTGGCCCGAGCGCGCCCGGCTTGACCGGCTGCAGGAGCAGCTGGCTGGCGCGATCGATCGTTGGCTCGATCGCTGGCGACGGCCGCCTTAGCGGCTGGCAGCGGTCGTATCAGGCAAGGTCGTAAACAACTCACTGGTGCGTACGAATGCAAACAGGAATGAGGCCATGACGCGCGTCTGCGTGTGGTATTCCTCGATCGCCTGCAGCTTGTGCTGCATCATCCCTCGTGTCAGGTTCCAGGCCACCAGTGGCAGTCCGGCGATGCGTGGGGCAGGCTCCATCGGCAGTGCGCGATCCAGTCCACGCGGTGTTGGCCACCCGCCGCCACCGTGCACGATCCAGTACAGCATGTCCACCGGGATGCCGCGCCGAGCGGCGAGGCGCAGGGTCAACAAGCCGCTGGCGCTGTGATCCGGATGCGTATCGCGCGCAGTGGGGAGAAGAATGAGGGTTGGCTTGACCTCATCGAGCACCTGCGCGAGATCCTGTTCCAGTCGCTCACCGGTATAAACATGGCCAGCGGTGCGCAATGAAGCGTAAGGAACCGCCGCGGCCCCCGTGAAGGGCGACCGGTAGGGCGTCAGGAAATGGTCGCCCATGAGCGCCTGGAGGCCGCGGTCCGGATAGCCGAGGAAGTAAAGCTGGGCAGCCTCGACCCCCAGGTCTGCCGCGGCGTGCCGCGCCTCCCGCATACGTCGCTCGCCCAGATCGCGCATGCGCTCCGGGTCTATGAACATGTCGTGCTCTACCGCCAGCGAGCCGAGCCGCGAGCCATCACCGTTGGTCATCCAAACAATGCTGACATGACCGCCGGCATTGCGGACTGCCTGCATGACCCCCGCGCAACACAGTGTCTCGTCATCCGGATGCGGTGCGACGACCAGCAGCGCCGTATCGGGGGCAAATGCCGGTAGCGGCGCGGGCAGGGCTGCCGAGGCCAGCCGGCACAGGGCGCAACCCAATAACGCGAGCAGCCTGCCCGTGCCCTGGCGAGCGGCCTTCAGCTCACCGGAGACGAACCGGTACGTATTCAGGGTTTGCATCCCGCCAGCAGGCGGGCTGCGCGAATGACCGCTTCGGGTTGATCGTGCTGGATGTAATGCCCGCTGTCCTCGACTCGCAGGTGGCGTGCCGCCGGAAACGCCGCCGCGATCTCATCCTGCAGCCCAGCCGCAAGCGCGCGCG
This sequence comes from uncultured Pseudomonadota bacterium, assembly GCA_963839055.1. Classification (GTDB taxonomy): domain Bacteria; phylum Pseudomonadota; class Gammaproteobacteria; order Steroidobacterales; family Steroidobacteraceae; genus 13-2-20CM-66-19. The sequence continues at coordinate 441,245 of CAWITP010000002.1, forward strand.
CCGCGGGAGTCTCACCAGGCGGTCCGCGCGTGCTCGAGAGCACGATCGTGGGTACTTTCCCGGCCTGTGGACTTGCGCGCACCTGCTGGCCTGCGGCCACGCTGTCAGTGATCTCGCGCCGCATGATCCACGGCATGAAGAGCGTGACCGCGCGGCGGGAGTTATATGGCGTGTTGGCCTGATTACCCATGTCCAGCTGCTGTTGCCAGTGAGTGGAATCGACCAGCACCAGGCCTGCGACCTCGCGCGGATAGTTGCGGGCGAAGTACTGCATGTACAGACCGCCGAGGGAGTGACCGACCAGCACATACGGCGGCTTGAGATTGTGTCGTTGCAACTCGCTGCGCAGCTCCGCAACGATGGTGGCCGAATCGCGCGGTGAGTTGGACGGATCGCTGCCCAGGTAGCCGGCACGGTTGTAGGCGAACGTCTGCGCACAACCGTTGGCAATCAGTGGCTGCACACTGTTCCAGACGTCCAGCGTGTCACCCAGCCCCGACTCGAGTATGACAGTGGAGGGACCGTGGCCCTCGACCTTGACCCGGTGATGCAGCACTTCCGCCGGCAATGCGAACGCCGAGCCGATCAGCAGCCACGTAAGCGCTGCCTGGATGCGGATCCATGAACGGTGTTGCAAGCGATGCGGCACGGGGCTGGCGGTAAATTCTGCCCGGACAAAGGACGACGGGGGCAGCATAGGGGAACGTGACGGCACAGAGCCAGCTGACTCTTTGCTGGCGCCGGCGCCCCCTGCAATGCCGTGACGCCTGTCTCGCAGCGGCCGGGCAGCTTGAACCCAGCGGCTGGCGCCAGGGGCGGGCGGCCTGGTCAGCCGCGCACGCCGTGCATTAGCATCTTCGCGCATGACCGTGCCATCCCGACCCCGCTTCCACCTCGCGTTCCCGGTACATGACCTGCAGGCTGCCCGCGGTTTCTATGGCGGGGTGCTCGGCTGTGAGGAGGGCCGCTCGTCGGAGCAGTGGGTCGACTTCAATTTCCATGGACATCAGATCGTTGCGCATCTGTGTGCGCCGGTGGGCGCGAGCGCGACCCATCCGGTGGATGGCGAGAATGTGCCGGTGCGGCACTTCGGACTCATTCTGGAGCTGCCGCAGTGGGGCGCACTCACCGAGCGCCTGCGCGCCCAGGGCATCCGGTTCCTGATCGAGCCGCAGATCCGTTTCGCCGGTCAGCCCGGAGAGCAAGCCACGTGCTTCTTCCTGGATCCTTCCGGCAATGCCCTGGAGCTGAAGGCCTTCGCCGACGAGTCGCTGATCTTCGCCCGGTAAGCGCACGTGATCTCCTGCACAGAATAAACTGTCGCAGGCCGCGGACAGTTCCGTCGTCCGCGGGGCAGTCGTACGCTTAGCCGATGTGCGCACGCCTGGTAGTACCTGACCGCGCTGAGGCGGAAGGGGAGCTGACCGTCACCCGGCCTTGGTGGACGTTCACCACCCGTTTCAATGTCGCCCCGACACATAGCGTGCCGGTAGCGCGCTCGCACGGCGGAGAGCTCGAAGGTGTGATGATGCGCTGGGGTCTGGTGCCGGCAGATACGCGCAAGAATGAGTTCGGGCCTGGCAAACCGTTCATCCCTCGCGCGCTCATCGATGGGGCTGAGCTGCGCGCGATCTGGATGCACGGGCAGCGAGGCATTGTTCCGCTCGCCGGATTTTACGTCTGGCAGCACTCCGCTGCGGGTCACCGCCAGCCGTTTTACGTACGTCTGGTCGCGCGGCCGGTGTTTGGAGTGGCAGTGCTGTGGGACCGCTTTACGACGGAAGACGATGATGTCATCGAGGGTTGCGGTCTCATCACCGTCCCTGCGAATCGCCTGCTCACCGAGATCGGCACCATCGGCTCGACCATGCCTGCGATATTGCGCCGGGACGCCTACTCGGGTTGGCTGGAGGGTCAGCCCGGGCCGGCGCGCGAGCTGCTCGAGCCCTATCCTGCCGAGCGCATGGTCGCGCATGCCGTCAGTCCGCGTGTCAATTTTTCGCAATTCGACGATGCCGGCCTGATCCGGCGGATCGAGTGATGCCTGCCGCTTAAGACCCGTCCGGGGTTGCTCAGTGATGCCGGGGTTTCAGCAGGAAATCGTTGCGGTCCGCAGAGGTGACGCGAACCTCCGAGGTGTGGGCGCCACGTCCCACCGTAATGGCGATCTGGGCGCCGGCTGGACCTGTGCTCCATACCTGGCGGAAAAGCTGCGCCAGATCAGTCACCGGTTCACCGCCCACCTCGAGCAGCACATCACCCAGACGCAGGCCGGCGCGCTGCGCCGGCCCACCGTCAGCCAGTCCGCCCACCACCAGTGAGCCCCGCAGGGGAGTGGCGTACATTCCGAGCCATGGGCGCGCGCTGCGGCCCGTGCGGCCAAGATGCACCATGTCCTCCAGAACCGGCTCGAGCAGATCGATGGGAACAAACATGTTGGCATCGAGTGCACTGCCGGCGGCTTCCTCCTGCACGAGCAGCGAGCCGATCCCAAGCAGCTGTCCGCCATCCCCGACGAGGGCGGTGCCGCCCCACTGCGGGTGGGCCGGCGCGGTGAACAACGCCTCATCGAGCACGTATTCCCAGTAGCCTGCGAACTCGCGGCGCGCGATCACGCACGCCCGCAACGCATGCTCGATGCCGCCGTGCCCGATGATCGTGACCGCATCACCGACGCTTACTGCCGCGGCATTGCCACGAGGCATGACCGCTGCCGGCAGCTTGCCAAGTGGCATGAGCAGTGCAAGACCGGAAGCCTGATCGCAGGCCAGCGCGTGCGCGGGGATGACGGTCCCATCATGGGCGGTCAGCCAGATGCTGCTGGCTTCGGTTATTAGATAGCCGATCGTCAGCACCAGTCCGTCGGCGGCGATGACCACTCCGTGGCCCGTCCGCTCGGTACCGAGAATGGGTGCAGTGAAAGCCGCTTCGGCAATTCGCGCGTGCACCAACACCACCGAGTGCAGCGCCGCCTGCAGATCGTAATGCAGCGCATCCTGGCGCGGCTGCAGAGGTTGCGGCAGTGCCCAGTTCTCGGGCATGTATCGCCCGGCGCCGGCCCTAGAGCGCCGCCGGCTGCGGCTGGCAGAAGAACAGGTGTGCCGGCAGCACGTTAAGCGGTTCGAACTTGCGCTTGACGTAGCCGAACACGCGCTTCAGATCCGGCAGCACCCGGGTGGTGAACTGAAACACGAAGAACGCACCGCTCATGTCGAGTGCCTCGGCGGTGTTACGCAGAATGGGCACACGGATCGACCGCGGCATGCTGCCCAGCGGGATTCCGGAGATGATGTAGTTGGCCTTCTCGTGCCCGTGCGCGCGCAGTATCTCGCGCACGCGCTCGGCGGAATCCTGCACCACGGTAAAGCGCTCATCGACCAGCGAGCGGCGCAGGAAATCCACGAAGTCGGGATTGGTCTCAATGGCAATGAGGCGCGCGTCCGGCCGCATGCGACGCAGGATCTCCGCGGTAATGCCGCCAACCCCCGGACCGTACTCGACGATGACGCGGGCTTGCTCCCAATCGATGGGCTGCAGCAGCTGCTTGATGAGAAAGCGCGAACTCGGAATGATCGAGCCGAGCATGCGCGGATGACGGAAAAAGTTGCGGGCGAACAGCAAAGCGTCCCCTTGGGGAGCGCGGCTCGGCTTGACATCTTTTTTTTGCACGGTGTGTTCCGCGAGAGGGCTGCCCATTCGAAACTCCTACATGATAGTTAAGTTCCGGGACGCAAAACGCCCTTACGTGACGTTAGCAATATTTCCGGACGGTTGCCATCCGGAACGCATGACGTCAGCCGGCGCGCCGGGCGCTATATCCGAGTTGCTGCAGCTCCGCCACCAGCCGGTCACGATGATCGCCCTGGATCTCGATGACGGTCCCCTTCACGGCGCCCCCGGCGCCACAGAGTTTCTTCAGGCGCGTCGCCAGATCCGCGAGCTCGGCCGCGCCCAATGGCAGCCCGGTGATCACCGATACGGCCTTGCCGCCGCGGCCCGCGACCTCGCGCCCGACGCGCACCGGCCCGGCGGGACGGGCAGTCGGTTTCACGGCCGTGACATTGACGGCCGGGACTCGGCGCAGCACCACGCCACGGAACGTTACTTTCTTCTGCATGTCACAGTGTGCCGCAGCGGCCGCCTCAGATCATCTCCAGGGCACTCGGCCCATCCGGCGGGGGAAACAACTGTTCCAACTCCGCCACTTGTTCCGCGTTCAGCGCATATTCCAGTGCGCGCAGATTCTCCAACAGCCGGGGCCGCCGCGCTGTCTTCGGAATCACGATCACATCGTCACGGGTAAACAGCCAGGCCAGAGCGACCTGTGCGGGCGTCATATGATGGCGATGTGCGAATTCCTGCAGGCCGCGCTGCTGCAGCAGGCGTCCTTCTTCGAATGGTGAATACGCCATAAGTGGCAGCTGCTGCTCGCGCAGCCCTGGCAACAGGTCCCATTCCAGGCCACGGCGCATGAGGTTGTACAACAGCTGGTCCGTCTGCACCTCACGCCCCGCTTCGAGCTCGAACAACTCCTGCATGTCGGCAGAGTCGAAGTTGCTGACGCCATAATGGCGAATCTTGCCGGCGCGCTTCAGGGCGGTGAACCCCTCCAGGGTCTCGCTGAGCGGCACCCCGCCACGCCAATGCAACAGATACAGATCGATTCGGTCTGTGCCGAGCCGTTGCAGGCTGTCCTCGCAGGCGCGCGTCATACCGCGCCGATCGGCGTGGTGCGGGTAGACCTTGCTGACCAGAAAAACCGCATCACGCTGGCCGCGAATGGCCTCGCCGACCAGCGACTCAGCGCGCCCCGCGCCGTACATCTCGGCGGTATCGATCAGGCGCGCGCCCTTCTCCAGACCCAGACGCAAGGTGGCAATCTCCTCGGCCCGAGTCTGCTCATTTTCCGCCATGCGCCAGGTGCCCATGCCATAGGCGGGTACCGGTTCACCACAGGCGAGACGGACACTGCGCAAAGGGTGGTGTCCGGCTATTCGGCCGAGGCCACCTTGCCGTCCGCGCCGTTGATCTTCACCTTTTCCTCGGTGCCATCGTGCCGGACCACTTTCACCGTGTACTTGACCTGATCCCCGTCGCGGTCGACGTCCGCTGAGTAGGCCCGGCCGTGGGCACGCTCCTCCGCCGTGGTAATGGCGTGCGTGAGCGAGGTTTGCGCGTTACGGACCGAATCGGGCTTGATGCGGGTCAGCAGTTTCTCCAGCTTCTCGTCGCGGGAGTCCTTGACCTTGCCCGTGGCGGGATTGATGTCATAACGCGTCAGCTTGCGCCCGTCGTTGCTCAGTACCTTGACCTCATACAAGGGGGGATCACCGCCCTTGAACTCGTAATCCGCGCCGACCGCGAGCCCATTGCCTTCCTTCGCGGCGGTGCGAATCGCCTCCAGCAGCGATACCCTCGCATCTGCCAGCGACTGCGCGATGTGACGGCCGCTGTCATCGGCCAGTGCGGCATTGCACACGAGCACCCCGCACGCCGCAGCGACCGCCAGTGCAGTTTGGTATCTCATTACACGCGTCTCCTGCAGTGTTCAGACCGCTACCTGAACGTTTGCCTACCCGGGGTGTTCCCCGCATCAGCCTCATGGCGCGACGGTTATTCACGGGCTCGGCGTGCGCCGGCGGGTACCAGTTCGCGCGCGGTGTCGCTCGGGGCGCGAGGCTACGACGCGAGCCAGGCATGCGCTTTGCGGGCTGCGTTTGTACGTTCGTTAACCCCTGCGATAGACCCATGAATGCTGCGCCTGCTTTAGTGCTTGCCCTGACGGGACTCGTCGGGACCTTGACCCCGCCCAATGCGGCGGCGCAGACATCGGAGGGTGCCGCGGCCAGCTCCGCTGCCAGTTCCAGCGGACTTGCCGCCCCGCCGCCGGCGGGCACCCCGGATCAGGCCAATTCCGCCACCTATCCGACCCCCTCCGAGCGAGGCATCGGCGCTACGCCTGCGCAAGCTGCCGATCCACACGCCGCCGCCCAGCAGCACCGGCGCAATGCGCTGCGGACCGCGGCCGCCAGCGGCAACACGGGCAGCATCGATACCGGGATGACGGTACAGACGAAGACCGGGCAGAGTGAAGGTTCGGTCGTGGATGTGGTCCGTCAGGCCAATGGCCGGCCGACGTACATCGTGATCGCCGATCATGGCGGCAACCGTCGGGCAGTGACTTACCAGGCCGCTCGTCTCATGGTTCACGGCAACCGCCTCGTGGTCGATGAGATGCGCTTACAGGGCGCTCCCGTGGTTCCCACCGATACGCAAACGACGGCGCCGCCGGCCAGGGAGAATCCAAGGTCGCATGACGCCGGCTCCGCGCGTCCCGGATGGCAGGCCGAGGCAGACCGTTACTGGGGCAGCTGAAGCGAGTCTTACCGGGTACACGGGCACAGATCGCTGGCACGCTGCCGGCCAAGGCCCATGGCGAGCCGCCGGCCCTGCACGGGACGTTGCACCTAAGTGTGATTCGCACTGCAATTTGGGACGACTCTTGCGTCACGTGCCAGTAATATCGCGCACCGCAGCCTCGTTGTTGCGATACACGAGTAGTCAAGATGACCCAGAGGTCGCGCCTGCATCTGCCGCATCCCCCGGCGCGGCCCGGTGACAAACCCGATTTCAGCTACGTGCGGCTGTCCGCCGCCGGTGAAGTGGCCCGACCGGATTCGCGCGCCGCGGTGGGTGATCTGCAGGCGTTGCCCGCGGCGCTGGTGCGGGTATTGGACGAGCAGCACGCCGCCGTCGGACCGTGGAGCCCGCACCTTGAGCCGGCGGAGCTGCAGGTCGGTCTGCGGCACATGCTGCTGACGCGCATCTTCGATGATCGCATGCAGCGCATGCAGCGCCAGGGCCGGATTTCCTTTTATATGAAATCCACCGGCGAGGAGGCGGTCTCGGTGGCCGCGGGGATGGCACTGTTGCCCGGCGACATGTTGTTTCCCTCCTATCGCAATCAGGGTCTGTACGTCGTGCGCGGCCGCAGCCTCACGGATCTGATGTGCCAGTGTCTTTCCAACACCCGCGACATGTGCAAGGGACGCCAGATGCCCGTGATGTATCACTGGGCGGGCGGCAATATCTTCTCGATCTCCGGCAACCTGGCCACGCAGTTTCCGCAGGCGGCCGGCTGGGCCATGGCCGCCGCCATCAAGGGAGAGGACCGCATAGCAGCCAGCTGGATCGGGGAAGGCTCGACGGCCGAGGCCGACTTCCATCACGCACTGACGTTCGCCGCGGTCTACCGTGCCCCGGTGATCCTGAATGTCGTCAACAATCAGTGGGCCATCTCCACCTTTCAGGGCACGGCCGGCGGCGAGCGCGGCACGTTTGCAGCCCGCGGTCCGGGCTATGGCATGCCCGGGATCCGTGTCGATGGCAATGATTTTCTCGCGGTCTACGCCGTCACGCAGTGGGCGGCCGAGCGCGCGCGACTGAGTGGCGGTCCCACATTGATCGAACATGTGACCTACCGTGCAGCCGCGCACTCCACCAGTGATGATCCGTCGCGTTACCGGCCCAAGGACGAGGGGCTGGCCTGGCCGCTCGGCGACCCGATCGAGCGCTTGAAACAACATCTGATCTCACTGGGAGAATGGTCCGAAGAGCGTCATCAGGCGCTGCACAAGGAACTCGAGGCGCACGTGGTCAGCTGCTGGAAGGAAGCGATGTCGTTCGGCACCCTCACCGAGGGACCCACGCTCGATCCGGCCTCGATGTTCGAGGATGTCTTCAAGCATATGCCTGCCCATCTCGCGCGCCAACGCGAGCAGCTCAAGGCATTGCGTGCGGCGCAGACGCGCGCGGAGGCGGATGATGGCGCGCGCGCTGCGGCCGGTCGCAATCTCGAGCCGGAGGCTCGCGCGGTACCGAAGGAGGGCTGAGCGTGGCTAACATGAACATGGTCCAGGCCCTGAATTCCGCCATGGACATCATGTTGCAGCGTGACCCGCGCGTGGTGATCCTCGGCGAGGATGTGGGTTACTTCGGGGGCGTGTTCCGTGTCACCGACGGTCTGCAACGTAAGTACGGCGAGCATCGCGTGCTCGATACGCCGATCGCCGAGGGCGGCATCATCGGTGCCGCCATCGGAATGGGCGTCAATGGGCTCAAGCCTGTTGCGGAGATCCAGTTCGCCGATTACATCTATCCCGGATTCGACCAGGTGGTGAGCGAGCTCGCCCGCCTGCGCTACCGCAGTGCGGGCGAGTTTTCCGCGCCGGTCACCATCCGCACGCCCTGCGGCGGCGGAATACGCGGCGGCCAGACCCATTCGCAGAGCCCGGAGGGCATCTTCACCCACGTCAGCGGCATTAAAGTCGTGATGCCTTCCAACCCGTACGATGCCAAGGGACTGTTGATCAGCTGCATCGAGGACGATGATCCGGTTGTGTTCTTCGAGCCGAAGCGAATCTACAACGGTCCCTTCGACGGCGATCCGCACAAGCCTGCGGTGCCGTGGAGCTCGCACCCGCGCGGCCAGGTGCCGGAAAATTATTACACCGTACCGATCAGTCGCGCCGAGATCGTGCACGCGGGGACAGATGTCACGGTACTCACCTACGGAACCATGGTGCACGTAGTGGAAGCGGCCGTCCGTCGTGCGCAGCTCTCGGCAGAGATCGTCGATGTCAGGACGCTCGTGCCGCTTGACGTCGATACGCTCTGTCAGTCGGTGTGTAAGACAGGGCGCTGTGTAATCGTGCACGAGGCGACACTTTTCGGCGGCTTCGGCGCGGAGTTGGTCGCCACGGTTCAGGAGCACTGTTTCTGGAACCTGGAAGCGCCGATCCAACGTGTGACCGGTTGGGATACGCCCTATCCGCACGCGTTTGAGTGGGACTATTTTCCGGGGCCCGTGCGTATTGCACAGGCACTCAAGAGTGTCATGGAGGCAGCGTGAGTCACTACGTGTTCAAGCTGCCGGACCTGGGTGAGGGGACGGTGGATGCCGAGATCGTCGCGTGGCGTGTGAAGCCTGGCGATGTGGTTTCCGAGGATGATGTGATCGTTGAGGTGATGACCGAAAAGGCGGCGGTGGAGGTGCCCGCTCCGGTGAGCGGCCGCGTCATCTCAACTACCGGGTCGCCCGGTGACTCCGTGCCGGTGGGGGCCGAACTGATTGTCATCGAGACCGGCGCAGCAGATGCCGCGCCCGAGGCGCCTGGGCCGTCCGCTGCGCCCCAGGCGGTCGCAGCCAAGCCAGCGGCACCCCAGCCGGCTGCATCGCCCGCGCCAGCGGCCCGGGCAGTCGCATCGCAACCCGCCGCCTCCCAGCCGGGCCCATCCCAGGTAGTGCCTGAGCGCAAGCCGCCGGCCAGAACCACGCCGCCGACGCGCGAGCCGGGCAACGGGCGCGGACACAACGGCAGCGCACGCGGTGGACGTGTCGCCACTTCCCCCGCCATTCGGCGGCGGGCCCATGAGGCGGGAATCGATCTCACCCAGCTGTCGGGCTCCGGGCCCAACGGGCGCATTCTGCGGCAGGACTTCGAGGCATTTGTCTCCGGGCATCGCGAGTCACGTCCGCGCCCGACCGGCGGCCAGCCCGTAGCGGGCCGCGATGACGTGCAGGAGATCAAGGTCATCGGGCTGCGGCGCCTGATCGCGCAGCGCATGAGCGAAAGCAAACGCAACATTCCGCATTTCGCTTATGTCGAGGAAGTCGATGTGACCGAGCTCGAGTCACTGCGTGCCCATCTGAACGGCCGCTTGCCGCAGGGTGCCGCGGCGCTGACCTATCTGCCGTTGCTCGTCAGTGCGCTGGTGCGCGTGCTCGCGAATTTTCCCCAGTGCAATGCACTGTACGATGCCGAACGCGGCGTCATCGTCAGGCACAGCGCGGTGCATGTTGGGATTGCAACTCAGACGCCGGATGGTCTGAAGGTGCCGGTCGTGCGTCACGCGGGCACGCTGTCACTTTGGGAGCTCGCGGCGGAGATCCGGCGGCTGAGCGAGGCCGCGCGCACCAACAAGGCAACGCGCGAGGAGTTGTCGGGTTCGACCATTACCGTTACGAGCCTGGGCAGGCTGGGCGGCATTGCCAGCACACCGATCATCAATTCGCCGGAGGTGGGTATCCTCGGCATCAACCGCGCGGTGGAACGACCCATGGTGCACGCTGGCGCGATTGCGGTTCGGCGCATGATGAATCTGTCGTCCTCATTCGATCATCGCTTCGTTGACGGCCACGACGCTGCAGCGATGATCCAGGCACTGAAAGAGCATCTCGAGCACCCGGCGACGATCTTTATCTAGCGCGCAGACGGGCGCGGTCAAGCGGCAGATCGCGCATGCGAATCCCGGTGGCATTGGCAACTGCGTTGGCCACAGCTGCGGCCGCCGGCCCCTGCGCCGCCTCGCCGCAGCCAAGAAACGGCAGGCCGGCGCGATCCAGTATCCGGATCGAAACGCTTTCCGGGACCGCATCGAAACGCAGGATGGGATAGCCCGACCAGTCGCACGAGGTCACGCGCGTGCGATCGAAAGTCACCCGCTCGAAGAGCGTCCAGCTCAGCGACTGCAGGATCCCGCCCTCGATCTGATTGCGAACGCCATCCGGATTGACGACCTGACCGGTATCGACGGCGGCGGCCACGCGCAGCACGTGTACCTTGCCGCTGTCCGGATCCACGCGCACCTGCATGGCGACTGCACAATAGGCAGCAAGGTTCTTGTAACGCGCAAAGCCAAAACCGTACCCGTTGCCCTGGGTTGGCGGTTCGCGGATCGCCCAGTGGAACTCCTCCGCCGCCGCATTGATTACTTCGCGGGCGCGCGCATCCTGCAGATGCTGCAGGCGGAACATCACGGGATCCGTGCCGGCGGCCGCAGCGAGCTCTTCGATGAAACTCTCGATGGCAAACACATTCATGTGTGCGCCGAGCGAACGCAATGCCGAGACGCGCAGCGGCATCTGCGGCAGGAAATGATGCATGACACGTGCCTTCGGCAGCTCGTAGGCCGGGATCGCGTTGCGATCGCCGCCGCCGTCGGGCAGGGGCAGGGGCTGCGGTTGCATGGGCGGAAATGCGGACTCGATGTGACGCGCCGCGAGCAGCGCGCCAGCGGGACCTGGCCGCATGGCGTGGGTATTGCTCCACACATCGTAGCTCCAGTCGGCGATGTGACCTGCGGGATCCAACATGGCGCGCACGTCTGCCAGCATCGCGGGGCCGAAAGGTTCCCAGGTATGCTCCTGCTCACGCATCCATTGCACACGCACGGGCCTGCCTGGCATGCGCACCGCCAGCAGGGCAGCATCCGCTGCCGCATCGTCAGCACCGTTGTGGCCGTAGCAACCCGAGCCCTCCACGTGGATGCAACGCACCCGGGCGAGCGGCAGATGCAACATCTCGGCGATCGCCTTGCGATCCGGATACACGCCCTGAGTGTGCGACCACACGGTCAGCTGCCCTTCGCTAAAAGTGGCGATGGCACAGGAGGGACCGATCGAGCCATGAGCGAGGTAGGGACGCGTGTATGTCGCTGCCAGGGTGCGGAACCCATGCGCGGGCTGTTGCGCCGACTCCTGCTGCGTGGGCTCGCGCTGTGGCTCATCACGACTGAAGATGAGCTCATCCTGTGAGCTCATGGTCCGCAACGCAGCGTGCAGCTGGCGCGCATCAGGCAGGGATGGTGTTTCATGCCAGCGAGCGGCACGTACGAGTGCGCGCTGCGCCTTCACACACAGCCATTCCTCCTCAGCGATGACGGCCAGGAAGCTGCCGTCACGAACGACGCTGAGGACCCCGGGCATTTTTTCCACGGCGCTGCTGTCCACTGCCGCGAGCGCGGCCAGATAACTCGGCGGTCGTACGACCCGGGCATGCACCATGCCGGGCAGGCGCATGTCATGCACGTACGCTTCGCCCCCGGTCAGCTTCGCGGGGATGTCAACGCGCGGCACGGGCCGGTCCATCACACTGAAGCTCGTGAAGTCTTTCAGCCGGGATGCCGGCCGGGCCCGCACGTGCAGCAGGGTGTCCGAGATCAGCGTGCCATACGGTAGGTGCGCACCCCCTGGCCCCAGCACCGCACCGGCCTCTGCGCGCAGTTCCGAGCTCGCCACCTTGAGGCGCCGGGCCGCCTCGGCAAGCAGGATCTCGCGGGCCTGGGCAGCGGCATTACGCAGGGCCGTGCCGCTGTCCTGCATGGAGTGGCTGCCGGCAGTGAATCCTTCATCCGGCGTGCGCGCCGTGTCAGCGGTTACGAGACTCACGGCATCGAGGGGGACTTCCAGCTCTTCCGCGACGACCTGGAGCAATGCCGTGCGGATGCCCTGACCGAGCTCGGCCTTCCCGGTGAAGGCGGTGACTGCCCCCTGGGCGTCGATCCGGATCCATGCATCCAGCCGTGGCGCCTGCCTGAGACTGCCCGGCAAGCCCTGCTCGCCTGCGCTCGCAGCATTCTGCGCGAGCGCAGGCAGTGCTGGCAGCGCGCAGCTCACCAGCAAGGCGCCGCCGCCGTGGAGCGCGGCGCGACGCGAAATCAACACTCGGCGCGCATCGCTCACCGGTCCGGCCGCTCGCGCTGCTCACGCAGCAAAGGCTGGCGCAAAGTATCCACACCTCGTTCTGCGTTGGCTTGGTCTGGTGGGTCCTGCGGCTGCGATAGCGACTGCTGAGGCTCGGTCGCATCCGCTCCGAGCATCAGAGTGGCAGCGCGACGCACGGCGCGCAGGATTCTCAGGTGCGTGCCACATCGACACAGGTTCGGTTGCAGTTGCGAGCGGATTTGGGTATCCGTCGGTTGACGATTGCGCAGCAGCAGCTCCTGCGCTCGCATCATCATGCCGGCGATGCAAAAGCCGCACTGCGCCGCCTGCTCATCGAGGAAGGCACGTTGCAGCGGTCCAGGCTGCGCGGCAGTGCCCAGCGATTCGACGGTCGTGATGCGTCGTCCCTGCAGCAACAGTATCGGCGTCACGCAGGCAAGGGTGGCCACCTCATCGACCAACACGGTACAGGATCCGCACTGACCGAGGCCGCAGCCGAACTTGGCCCCGTGCAGCTGCAACTCCTCCCGCAGTACATACAACAAGGGGGTGTCCGCTGCCGAGCGGCACGCGTGCGCCTTGCCGTTAACGTTCAGCTCAATCATGACCCGCGCTGCGGATGCGCCGCACGCTGCTGTCCAAGCCGCTCCAGGGTGCCTGGCTGCGCCAGGCACTGCGCAGATATGCGAGCAGTGACTCGAGCTGCTGATCGGTCATGCTGCTCGCGAACCCGGGCATGATCGGTGCCGGTTCACCGGCGCGCGCCGGTACACCCTCGAGTATCACGTGGATGAGATTGTCAGCACGCTCCGCCGTCAGTGCGCTGCTGAGCGCCAGTGTGATACCGCCGAGTGGCGTGGAGCGTTCACCCTCGTGACAGCTGGCGCACGCTGCGGCGTAGAGCTGGGCGCCGCCTCCCTGACTGGCATCGCGGTCTGCGGAAGCAGCGCGCTTGCGCGTCTGTGGCGGTCCCGCCGCCCACGCCACGTAGTGCGCGATTGCCTGCAGGTCCTCATCGCTGACGTCATTCAGACCGTTGGTGTACTCGGCCATGGGTCCCAGGGCGTCGCCGTGCTGCGGGTGCCAGCCCTCGCGCAGGAATCCAAACAGCGCGGACTGATTCCAGGGCGTGGGCGCAGGGGAGGCGGAGTTCAGTGCGTACGCATCCCATCCGGCTGACTCGCCCCCGGCGAACGCCCGCAGATGCCGTTCGGCACCCAGCACGTTGCGTGGGGTGTGGCATGTGCCACAGTGTCCCAGACCCTGTGTGAGATAGGCGCCGCGATTCCAGTGCGCATCATGAGCGGAGTCGTTGCGGTACGGCCCCGCATGAAAGAACAACAGCTTCCAGCCCGCGATGCTGATGCGCAGGTTGAGGGGAAAACTGAGCGTATTGTCGGCCGCCCAGGCCTCTACCGGTGTGCGGGTCATGAGGAAAGCGTACAACGCGGCATCATCCGCGTCAGTGGCGAGCGTGTAGTGGTCGTAGGGAAAGGCCGGATACAGATGCCGGCCGCGGCGGTCGACACCTTCACGCATGGCTCGCTGGAAGGCCGCCTGCGACCAGTGCCCGATGCCGCTGCGCGGCTCGGGTGTGATGTTGGTCGAATAAATAATGCCGAAAGGTGTTGGTATCGGACGGCCGCCGGCATAAGCCGCGCCTCCCTCGGTCGTATGACAACTCGCACAGCCGCCGATGGCAGCAAGCTGCGCACCGCGCCGTATCGCGTCCGCGGCAAAGCTCACCGGTAGTGGCACCGAGATGGGCGCAATCTCGCCATGCCAGGCGTAGGCCAGGAAGGCTACTGCGCTCAGCGCAGCGAGCAGGGCAGCGATGCGCAGCGGCGGCGCGAGCGCGCAGGACCTCATGTCGAGCCGGTTCCCACGTAGAACCCTGAGCGGGGCCGCGTCTCGACGAGGCCACCACCTTCCAGCAGCTCGTAGGGGTGGATGACGGTAGCAGCACTGATGCCACGCTCCCGGGCGGTGGCGCGCACCGAGAGCATGCGTTCACCGGGCTTGAGCGTGCCGGCCCGGATCAGACTTGAAAAGTGGTCAGCGAGTTGCTGGTAGAGCTTCATGGGCAGCCGGACGAACCTGCCGCCGCATCATACCTCGCGCGAAGATCAGCCTACGCCGTGAGGCGTGAGTCCGCCGAACCGCCAGGCCAGCATCAACAGTACGAACAGCGCGACCGAGAGGCTGATGCGCACGGTGAGCGCTCGCGCCATCTGCCCCGAATGATGCGCATCGCCATCGGACATGTGGTAGAGCGCCTTGCCCAGGCTGACGACGATGGCGCCGAGCGTCACGACGATCAGGATCTTGATTGCGTCCACGGTTTCTCCCGCTCCCGGCGAATGGTGAGAATCACGCCGGCCATGGCTACGGTCATCAGAGCCATCATCGCAAACATCAGCAGTGCGAGCCCGCCGACCATGCGATACGCCTCGATGAGGCCCGTAACCATGCCGAGCGGTGTGCTTACCAGCAGCAGGGGTTTGGCTATCTTCATAAAGTGTGCATTTTAGACCGCTCCGCGCAGCAGCGGCAGATGCAGATCGACGGTAAATTGCATAACAGTTGCAGCCGGACGGCGCAGTGCTGCCGGGCGCGCGGCGAGGTGGCTCACGGCCGATGACCCAGCTACCCTTTACTGGAGCCCATGCAACGTCCCCCGCTGCGCCCCTTTAACCTATCAACCCGGCAACGCGTCTATCTGCTCGCCGCGGCCTGCTTCGCTCTGGGTGTAATTCTGCCGGCAGTGAGCTGCGCCGAGCCATTCTGCAGCCGTTGCGAGCTGCAACTGGGAATCGGGGGCACCTACCACTACTGGAACACCACGCACGGCATCGTCGTGCCGGTGACCTTCAATTTCGCTGACGAGCGCTACGAGCTCGGCGCGTTCCGCTTCGTCAATGCGCAAAGTTATTTCAGCAACCATTTCCACGGCGTCGAGCACAATGCCAATCCCTACTGGGCCTTCTCTGCCGCGCGGCGCTTCTCGCTGTGGCGACGCCCGCACTGGCGGCTGCTGCTGGGCCTCGGAGGCTCATACAAGACGGCAGAGGACCGGCTGTCGTCATCGCGATGGAATTTCGATGAGCAGCTGACCGTGCGACTGACGCCGGCGCGCGCCTGGGCCATCGAGATCAGCATGCGTCACTGGTCAGACGGCGGGCTCAAGCTTCCCAATCACGGACAGGACTTTGCGACCCTCACCGTGCGCCTGTGGCCGGGGCTGTGGCGTTGAAAGGCCGACGGAGCGCATGATGCGTCCCATGCTCGACTTTGTCATCGACCAGCGGCGCCGGGACCTGGGTGGCTTCGAGGTGGGCCGCATCCTGCCCGCTGCGGCGCGCAAGATGATCGGACCGTTTATCTTCTTCGATCACATGGGCCCGGCGCAGTTTGCTCCCAATATCCCGCGCAGTGCGGACGTGCGGCCACACCCGCATATCGGACTTGCCACCGTCACCTACCTGTTTGCGGGCGAGATCCTGCATCGCGACAGTGTGGGTTCCGAGCAGGCCATCCAGCCCGGCGCGGTCAACTGGATGACGGCAGGACGGGGCATTACTCACTCCGAGCGCTTCGACACGATGCGCGCCGCGGGCGGCCTGCTCGACGGCATCCAGTCCTGGGTCGCGCTGCCCGAGCAGGATGAGGAGTGCGAGCCTGGCTTCGTGCATCATTCCTCGGCCTCGCTGCCCGTGATTGAGGAGGGCGGACTGTGGGCGCGACTCATCGCCGGCAGCGCGTTCGGCGTGAGCTCGCCGGTGCCCACACGCTCGCCGATTTTTTATGCGCACTGCGAGCTGCAAACCGGGACGACGCTGCCACTGCCGCACGGCTGCCCGGAACGGGCGGCATACGTCGCCCGGGGCGCCGTCACGGTACGCGGGCGCCGTTTCGGCAGTGGCCAGCTGTTGGTATTCACTCCAGGCGCCGCGGCTGAACTCACTGCCGAGGATTCCGCCACGGTGATGGCCCTGGGTGGCGAGCCCATCGGGGAGCGTTTCATCGAATGGAATTTCGTTTCCTCCTCGCGCGCGCGGATCGAACAGGCCAAGGCGGATTGGCGCGCGGGACGGCTGGCTTTGCCCGCTCATGACAATCAGGAGTTCATTCCGTTGCCGGTGAGTGGACCGCGTGAGGCGCCGGACTATGTCTGATCTGCTCGCACCGGTGGTGTCGTCCGACCACGTGCGGGGCGGCGCGCACGCGCCGGTCACGGTGGTCGAGTATGGGGATTTCGAATGTCCCAACTGCAAGCAGGCGGCGCCCGCCGTGCGCATGCTGCTCGAGAAGTATGCGGAGCGGGTGCGCTTGGTGTTCCGTCACTTTCCGCTGGAAGCGGCGCACCCCCACGCCCTGGCAGCCGCCGAAGCGGCCGAGAGCGCGGGTGGCCAGGGACGTTTCTGGGAAATGCATGATCTGCTGTTCGAGCACCAGGATCATCTGCGCCGACGGGATCTCGAAGGTTATGCCGCACGGCTGCAGCTCGATGGTGCGCGTTTCGCTGCGGAGCTCGATGATGAGATCTATCGCCAGCGCATCCGCGAGCACATGGAGGGTGCCGTGCGCAGTGGGGTGCGCAGCACACCGGGCTTCTTCGTCAATGGCCGGATCCAGGATGTCTCCTTCGGACTGCGTAGTCTGTTCGATGTGGTGGAAGCGAGCCTGCAACCGCACCGTTAGCGCATGGCGACCCTGCTAGAAAGCCGCCGGGAACAGATGTTCCCGAAGCTGACGCCGGCACAGATCGCGCGCCTCGAGCGCTACGGCCGGCGCGTGCGCACCAGCGAGGGCCAGATCCTCTCCCAGGTCGGTGACATGCATCGCGATTTCATCGTGATTCTGGCTGGCGAGCTGGAGATCACGCGACCGGGACTGGATGGCGAGAGTGTGATCGTCGTGCAGGGCGCCGGTGAGTTCTCCGGCGAGATGAGTACGCTGCGCGGAGTGGCGAGCTTCGTGCGGGTGCGCGTGCACCGTGCCGGGGAGATCCTGGCCATCAGCGATGCGCATCTGCGCACGGTCGTGCAGACCGACTCGGAGCTGATGGAGCTGTTCATGCGTGCCTTCATTCTGCGGCGCATGGGCCTCATACAGTCCGGCCAGGGTGACGTCATCATCATCGGCTCGCGATATTCCTCAGGCACCCTGCGCCTGCAGCAGTTTCTGACGCGCAATGCGACTCCGTTCGTTCTGAAGGATGTCGAGGAGGATCCCGACAGCGCCCTGCTACGCGAGCGGTTCCACGTGGATGCCGCGGATCTGCCGGTGGTGCTCTGCCGCGGCGAGCTGATTCTCAAAAACCCGAGCAACGCCGAGCTCGCCGCCTGCCTCGGCATGAACCCGCAGATCGATGCGCAACATGTGCGCGATGTGGTCGTGGTCGGCGCCGGCCCCGCCGGGCTCGCCGCTGCGGTCTATGCTGCCTCCGAGGGCCTGGAAGTGCTGGTTATCGAGACGGTCGCGCCGGGCGGCCAGGCGGGCTCCAGCTCGAAAATCGAGAATTACCTGGGCTTCCCTACCGGCATCTCCGGGCTTGCGCTCGCCGGGCGTGCGCTGGTGCAGGCACAGAAGTTCGGTGCCGAAGTGACGGTTGCGACCAGCGCGCTGCGCTTGCGCTGTCAGAAACGACCTTTCGAGGTCGAACTGAGCGGCGAGCTAAGCGTGCGCGGCCGCACGGTGATCATTGCTTCAGGTG
Organism: uncultured Pseudomonadota bacterium; assembly: GCA_963839055.1. GTDB lineage: Bacteria > Pseudomonadota > Gammaproteobacteria > Steroidobacterales > Steroidobacteraceae > 13-2-20CM-66-19. The sequence continues at coordinate 459,466 of CAWITP010000002.1, forward strand.
CGCAGTACCGCGCCCTGGCACTCGACAATCTCGGCGATTACGTGGGTCAGGGGGTCTACTGGGCCGCGACGAGTGTTGAGTCGAAGCTGTGTGGCAGCGATCCGGTGATCGTCGTCGGCGGCGGCAACTCCGCAGGCCAGGCCGCCATCTTCCTGGCCCGCGAGGGACGCCACGTGCATCTGCTGGTGCGCGGCAGAGGACTTGCTGATTCGATGTCGCGCTATCTGATCCGCCGGATCGAGGACAGTCCGGATATCACGCTGCACACCAACACCGAGATCGTGGCGCTGGCAGGGCACGGTCAGCTCGAGCGCGTCACCTGGCGCAGCGGCGCCCAGGGCGTGCCGGAGCAGCAATCCATCCGCCACGTTTTCCTCATGACGGGCGCCACACCCAACACGGGCTGGCTGCAGAACTGTGTCGCCCTGGATGACAAGGACTTCGTACTGACCGGTCCTGATCTGCACATTGCCGACCCGGGAAACGGCGCGGCTGCAGCGGACAGCCTGCAGCGGCACTGGCCGCTGTCCAGGCCGCCGCTGCACCTCGAGAGCTCGGTCCCGGGCGTGTTTGCCGTGGGTGATGTGCGCAGCGGCAGTGCCAAACGGGTGGCTGCGGCAGTCGGCGAAGGCTCGGTGTGCGTGCAACTGATTCATCGCATCCTGAACGCGTGAGCAGCTCCCCGACGAAATCCCCCGCAACCGATGATCCCGGCGTCGCGAGCACCGCGGTGTCTGCCGGGACGCGCGCTCCTGCAGGCACAGCGCTGCTGACCGCCAGCGAGCTCACCATTCTCGGGGCCATCTGGGGGGCCTCTTTTCTCTTCATGCGCGTGGCGGCGCGTGATTTCGGACCCGCGGCCATGGTCGAGGTACGCTTGCTGCTCGGCGCCGCCATCCTGCTGCCGTTTCTATGGCGCGCCCGCTCGCAGTTCTCCTCACGAATGGTGTTGAAGCTCGCGGGCATCGGCGCCATCAACTCCGCGCTGCCCTTCCTGCTGTTTGCCTGGGCCGCCGAGCGCGCCTCTGCTGGCATCGGCGCCATCGCCAATGCGACGGTGGTGATGTTCACGGCGCTGGTAGCGCTGATTTTCTACGGCGAGCCCATCGGTCCGCGGCGCGCCGCCGGTCTGGTATTGGGATTTTGCGGTGTGATCGTGCTTGCCACCGGCAAGGTCGGCGGGGTCAGTGTCTGGCCGGCAGCACTGGCGGGCACGGCCGCGGCAGTCTCGTACGGTTTCGGCGCCAATCTCATCCGCCGCCAGTTGGTTGGAGTGCCCGCCGGAGCGATCGCGGCAACCACGCTGCTGTGTGCTGCCGTGCTGGTTTTGCCGGCGGCTCTGTTGAGCTGGCCGGTCACGCCGATACCCGCCGTCTCATGGCTCTGTGCAGTGATGTTGGGAGTGTTCTGCACAGGGGCAGCATTCGTCATCTACTACCGCCTCATACGCCGCATCGGCGCACCAGGGGCTGCCACCGTGACTTATCTCGTACCCCTGTTCGGCGTGCTGTGGGCCTGGCTGATTCTCGATGAGCCACTGACTGGCAGCATGGCACTTGCCGGCGGGTTGATACTTTGCGGCGTCGCCTTGAGCCAACAGCGCGCGGCGCGTGGAGGCAAGGCGTGAGGGGGCGACTCACGGTGCTGCGTGGCTTGGCCGCCTGCATCGGAGCGCTGTTGTGCCTGCAGGGCTGTGGCCACGGCACGGCGAGCGCCGATGAGCGGCTGCGGGAGATCTATCGCACGGAGTGGCAATGGCGCCTGCAGCAGGCTGCGGCAGAGGAGGACGATCAGAAACCCATCACGGCTCATCTGCCGCGGGTCGACCCCGCCGCCCAGCAGCAGCGGCTGCAGTACTGGGAGCAGGTACTGCAGCGGGTGCAGGCCATCCCGCGGGCGCAACTGTCCCCCACAGAGCAGGTGAACTACGACGTTTACCGTCCACAGCTCCAGGCACTCATTGCCAACCAGAAGTTCCGCGACTACGAGATGCCGGCCAACTCCGACACCGCCTTCTGGACCAACCTGGGCTCCACGGCACGCCGGCCATTCCGCACCCTGCAGGACTATCGTAACTGGCTCGCGCAGCTGCGGGAGGTGCCGCGTTACTTCCATGAGCAGATCGAGGAGATGCGCGCCGGATTGAAGCGCGGCTTCACCCCACCGCAGGTCACGATGCGCGGTCGCGACGGCGCCATCAGCGCGGTCATCGATGCAGCGCCGCAACAGAATCCGCTCTACGCGCCATTCCAGGAGATGCCTGGAATTGCTGCGACGGATCAGGCCCAGCTGCGGGCGCAGGCGGTGAGCGTGATCCGGGACGTTGCACAGCCCGCGTACGCAGAGCTGTTGAAATTCATGCGCGAGGAGTACGTACCCCACTGCCGCGCGACGCTCGCCGCGCGTGATCTGCCGGACGGCATGGCCTACTACCAGGCCAAGATCCGCGAGTTCACGACACTCGAGCTGACGCCCGCACAGATCCACTCAGTGGGCGAGGCCGAGGTGGCGCGGCTGCACGGCCAGATGCTCGCGGTGATGCACGAAACGCATTTCGACGGTGACTTCCCGGCTTTCCTGCGCTTTCTGCGCAGCGATCCGCAGTTCTACGTGCAGACTCCGGCGGAGTTACTGATGCGCGCCGCGTGGATCGCTAAGCGCTTCGATGGCAAGGCCGCACAGTTCTTCGGCTACCTGCCGCGCGCGCGTTTCACCATCCTGCCGGTGCCTTCGGACATCGCGCCGTTTTATACCGCGGGCCGCGGCGGCCCCGGGCAGTATCTGCTGAACACCTATAACCTGCCGACGCGGCCGCTCTACAATCTCGTCGCCCTGACATTGCACGAGTCGGCGCCGGGTCACGCGTTCCAGATTCCCATCGCGGCGGAGCAGACAACTCAGCCGGAATTCCGTCGGCTGGGTTATATCTCTGCCTACGGGGAGGGCTGGGCGCTGTACTGCGAGCTGCTCGGAGTGGAGATGGGTCTGTACGAAACCCCATACGAGCGTTTTGGCATGCTGGGTTACCAGATCTGGCGCGCGGCGCGGCTGGTAGTGGATACCGGACTGCACGCGCAGGGATGGTCACGCGAGCAGGCGCTGCAGTATCTGCGCGACTACACCGCGTTGCCCGATCACGAGATCGAGACCGAGGTGGACCGCTACATCGGCTGGCCAGGTCAGGCACTGTCCTATTATCTCGGTGAGCAGACCTTGCTGGCGGCACGTGCCCGCGCGCAGCACGCGCTCGGCGCCAGGTTCAACATCCGCGCGTTCCATGACACGGTGCTGCAGCTCGGGTCGGTGCCACTGCCGGCGCTGCAGGCCCGCGTGGAGCGCTTCATCGCCGCGGGCGGCCGCGGGCCGTACCCGGATCTGGAATAGTCCGCCCACCGATCGGAATCGTGCATGCCAACATCCTCACCGTCCAGCCCTCCTGCCGTCGCGTCACACGACCATCTGGCGCGCAGGCTGCAGAGCCGTCACATCCAGCTGATCGCCCTCGGCGGGACCATCGGCGTCGGACTGTTCCTGGGCTCAGCCGGAGCCATCCACAAGGCAGGCCCCGGATTGCTGCTGGGCTATGCGGTCGGCGGTGTCGCCATCTTCTTCATCATGCGGGCGCTGGGGGAGTTGCTGGCGTATCGACCGGTGGCCGGCTCCTTCGCCAGCTACGCGGAGGAGTTCGTCGGACCGTTCGCAGGCTTCGTCACCGGCTGGTCGTACTGGTTCATGTGGGTTGTCACTGCCATGGCAGAACTGACGGCCATCGGCAAGTACGTGCAATTCTGGCTGCCACAGGTGCCGCAGTGGCTGCCGGGGCTGTGTGCGCTGCTCATCCTCTACGGCACCAACACGCTGGCGGTGCGAGTCTATGGCGAGCTGGAATTCTGGTTCGCGCTGTTGAAGGTGCTGACCATCGTGCTGCTGATCGTCTCGGGACTGATCGTCATCGTCTTCAAGGTCGGTGCCCTCGGCGCCACCGCGAGTTTCGGCAACCTGACGGCGCACGGTGGTTTTCTGCCATTTGGCCTGCCGGGCGTGCTGCTGACGCTGCAGATCGTCATGTTTGCATACTCCGGGGTCGAGCTGGTCGGCGTAACGGCTGGCGAGGCCGCCAATCCAGGCGTGGTGCTGCCGCGCGCCACCAATAACATCATCGCGCGGATCCTGCTGTTCTACATCGGCGCGCTGCTCATCATCATGTCGCTCGTGCCGTGGGATGAGCTGAGTCCGGATGCCAGCCCCTTCGTGATGATGTTCGAGAAGATGGGAATTCCGGCCGCGGCCGCCATCATCAACGTCGTGGTGATCACCGCGGCTGCCTCATCCTGTAATGGCGGGATCTTCAGTACCGGCCGGATGTTGTATTCGCTCGCGCAGCGCGGTCAGGCGCCGGGGGCTTTCAGCCGGCTGAGCCCGCGCGACGTACCCGTTGCCGGCATCAATGTCTCCGTGGTGGCCATGCTCATCGGTGTCGCGCTGAATTATCTCGTGCCCGAGCGAGTCTTCACCTGGGTGACGAGCATCGCGCTCATCGGCACGCTGTGGACCTGGATCATCATCATGGTGGCGCATGCCGGTTATCGGCGTGCGGTGGCAGCCGGGCGCGTGCAGCCCGTATCCTTTCGCATGCCCGGTGCGCCTGTGGCCAATGGGCTCGTGGTCGCATTCCTGCTCGCCGTCGCGGCGCTGTTGGGGCTGGACCCCAATACGCGCGTGGCGCTCTATGTCGCGCCTTTCTGGTTCGGCCTGCTCTGGCTGGGATTCTCCTGGCTCAGCAGGCGCACCGCGGACTGATACAGCCTGGAGCGCAGCTGAAAGCGCTCACTCGCGCGGGTGATATAGCGGACCGACACTTCGATTCCGCCTACCGCAGGCCGCACACTGATCCCTGGCGCGGCCGAGAACGTGCCGTCCCGCCGGGAGCGTGTCGCCCGCCGCCATTCCTGCTCCGCCTGACTGGCGCTCGCCGCAGTCACGGCCGTGACCTCCTGGGCAATGGCTTCGGCAACCATGTTGGGATCCCGGTCGAAGGGCACGAGGATGACCAGCTCATCCCAAAGCCACTGCCCGGCCGTCGAGAAGTTGAAATAGTGCTTTTCGATCGCGAAGCTGTTGGTGAAGGTGACGCGCCGGCCGGTGGGATGGCCGGCGTCCGCCCAGTTGCCGGTCTCGAGCAGCACGGTATGGAACATCCCGAGCTCTACCACCTCACCCGTCACGCCATTGATCTCCACCCAGTCTCCCAGGCGTACCCCATTGCGGCCCATCAGCACCAGCCAGCCGATGAACGCCACGATGAAATCCTTCAGAGCGACGGTGAGCCCCGCGCCTGCAAGTCCGATCATCGTGCCCAGCTGACCCGGTACACCGATGACGATGAGCACGATGATGAGCAGGCCGATGATCTGCAATGCGACGCGCGTGATGCTGCGCAAGGTTTCAATCTGGCGGCGATCAAGCCGCGTGCGTCCGAGCAGTCGCTCCAGCCAGCGGTCGATGAACAGCAGCAGCATGACGATCAGCACGACGATCGCCAGGCTTGCCAGGATCTGGTGCAGGATGGCCGTCGCCTGCAGATTCGTAAGCCCGCTCCACTGGGCATACACACCAGTGAGCTCGCCCAGATCAGTGAGGCGTTGATCGGTATAGGTCAACAACTTCTGGTCAGCACTGATCAGTCGCGTAGTGGCTAGCAGATCGCCAGCCGCGCTCCCTCCCGCCGCGTTGTCGGGTGTTGCCGGACTGACGGCAGTCCTGGAGGGCGCGGCTTTCGCGGAGGTGTCGTTCGAAGCAGCAGCGGTTGCAGGCGCGGCGGGAGCATCTTGCGCGCGCGAGCTGCGGGTGTGATGGGCCAGCGCGGGGATGCTGCCCTTGCTGGATTCCAGCCGCTCTGCGAGTTGCTGGCGCTCCGCAGCGAGACGCTTAATGGCGGTTTCTGCCTCCTGGGTTGCATAGGCGAGCCATGCAAGCTTGTGGTGTAACTCGCGCCAATGCTGCAGTTCACGCACCATCCCCTTCGGTCCATTCGGCGCCGGGACGGGCACCGCCGACCCCGGATGCACTCGTGCCTCGGCGGAGTGCTTCTGCAGCAGCGTCTGCAGGCGCTGGTGCTGGTTGCCTCCAGCGGCGAGCAGATCCTGCTTGGCTTCCTCAACCTCGTCCTTGTCGAGCTCCAACTGCGTCGCAGACAGATCGAGTTGGTTCTGCAGCGCGTCGCGCTGCGTGTCGTTGGCCGCAGCGACCGCCGCGGTCAGTTGGTTGACGCGAGCCTCCTCGGTATCGAGCTGCTTCTCAGCCTGTTCAAGGCGATGCTGGATGGCCTGGGCCGCGGTACTCAGCACCGGTGGCCGCGCTTCGATCTGGCGCAGGGCCGCAGCGAAAGCGGCGTCGAGCTCGTGGTCGGCCAGCCGTTGCGCGTTCTCGGCAAGATTCTGCTCAGCGCTGCCCTCGGCCATACCGGCGAGTCGCTGGCTCAGGGCAAAGGTGCTCTGGTCGATACCCGCCGTTGCATCGGGGTGCTGTTGCACACTGCCGGGACGCCGCAGAACATCAGGCGGCGGGTTGGTGCGCCACCACCCATAGCCGATGGCGCACAGCAGGATGCCAAGAACGATGGCGGCGATCTTTTGCATGAGCGAGGGCCGGTGACGCACTCCGAGCAGGCGGCCATGCTAGATTAAACAGGCGACGGCCGCACGTGGCCTGCTGTTGAGGATTTGGGAAATTGCCACGCCGACCTGCCGCTGGCTCGCATCGCTCGGCAGCGCGTTGGCGCGCGCCGCGCCGCAGTGGCCGGCGTCTGCAGTGGCGGCTTGGGGTGCGGCGCGCCCGGCAACTTCTGCAGCGCGCCTCGCCCACAGTCTGGGTGGTCGTGATCGTGCTGCTGATCTCGGCGGTGTTGCTTACCGTCAACTGGCTCTATCAGGTGGCGCGCAAGCCCTCGGAGCTGTTCTTTCCGGTTGCCGGCACGCTCAACAAGACTCCGCTGGAGACCTGGCGCGCCTATGGACCCGCCTTCGAGCGCTTCTCCACCGGTGTAATCAGCCCCGAGTTGCTCGCAGCCCTGGCTCAGGTCGAAGGGTCGGGCAACCCGGTCGCGCGCACTTACTGGCGCTGGTTCTACACGCCGCATCCGTTCTCACTTTACCGACCGGCCTCGAGCGCCGTAGGTATGTATCAGCTTACCGATGGCACCTTTGCAGCGGCGCGGCGCTGGTGTATCCGCGACCACCAGGTGATTGCCGCGGGCGCTTGGGACGACTGGCATTCCTGCTGGTTCAACGCACTCTATGCACGCGTCATTCCCAGTCACGCGATTGAGCTTACGGCCGCCTACCTCGATCGCGCAGTGAGTGCGATCCTGCAGCGGCATCGCCTGTCCGCGAGCAGTCCCAGACAGCAACAGGAGCTTGCCGCGGTCATCCATCTGTGCGGCGCAGGCGCAGCGGAAAACTTTGCGCGGCACCAGTTTCGTCCGACCGCCGGGCAGCGCTGCGGCGAGCACGAAGTGCGCGTGTACGTGGAACGTGTCAACACTCTGGCGAGTGTGTTCCGGCGGCTCGCTGTCAGTGAGAAAGTGCGCTGACGATGCGGTCACTGAGCTCCGCCAACGCTTGACTGATCTGCGGCGGCAGTCCGGCGGGGCCCGGGCAGGCGCCGGGAGCAAGATGAATCGCCTCATCGCCGCGGCGCGTTGACACATCCGCAGTCTCACCGCTGGACGTATCCGCAGCCTTGCCGGTTGGCGCTGCAGCGGCCTTGCCGGTTGGCGCTGCGGTGACCGCCGTCGAAGTGCGGGCTTTGGCGGCAGCTGTCAGCTTCAGGTTCCAGGTGGCATGCAATGTCACGGCGCAGTCCACCTCTCCATACAGCTCGCGGATGTCCACCGCGAGAGAGGCACGGCGCTCGCCGTTCGCGGGCTCATTGGGCTCGGCGATGGCGCCGCTGCCAAGACGCAGCGCCAGATCCTCGGTGAACACACGTCGCATCATGTCGTCCAGCGGCGCTGCCCAGCGATGGTCATCGAGAATCTGCAGGCGGGTGGTATCCAGGCGGCGTACCAGCTGCGTGCGATCCAGCTCCGGGGGAATGCTCAGACGCTCGAGACTCAGAGCGGCCGTCGGGTGCAGCGCCGGCGCAGTGACAGCCCGTGGCACGGAGCTCAACGTGTAGTAATGAACCGGCGCACTGGCGCAGCCGGCGAGCCACGACAGCAACAGCAGGACGCCTGTGACAAGCCGCATCACCGATCTCCTCCCTTCCGGCCGCGCAGCAGCGCCTCCGGATGTCTGTCCAGATAATCGGCGAGGCCGCGTACGGATCGGGCAGCCTCGGTCAGCTCACGCAGCAGCCGCGGCAGGTCAGAGCCACGGGCTGCCGGGTCGCCCATCACTCCCTGCACCGTGTTGAGCGTGTTCTGTGCGGCATCCGTGGTATCGCGCAGGCTGCCAATCAGCATCTTGATGTCCGGTTGCACCTCCCGCGTGATCTGATCGAGCCGTGTCAGCGTGTCATCGAGTGACTGCAGCGCATGACCGAGCTGCGGGCCGGCAGTTGCGCGATCGAGGTTCTTGAGAACTCCCTGCAGATTCTGTACCACGGCAGTGAAATCGGCAGCAGCGCTGCTCGGCAGCCGACTGAGTTCACCCTGACGATCGATGTGGGCGCGCGGCGCATTCTCGACCATCTCGAGGCTCACGATCTTGGTGCCGGTCAGCAGACTGTACGAGCTGACCTGCGCGCGCAGGCCGTCGCCGACCAGCTTCTCGATCCAGCGCCGCACCGTTTCTTTCTGATCGGTACCCATGGTGCGGGCGAGATTCTGGATCGCGACTCGTTCCGGGTCGATGAAGAAAGCGGCGCGCGTCAGCAGCGTGTGCTTCTCGGTGTCATAGGTCAGGTGCGACTCGGTCACCTCGCCGACATCCTCGCCCTGCAGCTCGACGGCCGTCCCGGGATCAAGGCCGCGCTGATTGCCGGCGAAGTCGGCAACGTATTCCAGTGGCGCATCCAGCGGCGCGCGCTGCGCCGCGCGTCGGTCTTCATACAGGCGGAACTCGGCGTTCTCGGGGCTCGGCGCACCGGCCAGGGCCTGTTGCGGGGTATCGAAGGCGATACCACCCGAAAGCAGCTGCTGCCAGGAGGTCGCACGGATGCGCACCCCCTGGGCGCCGACGGTGAGATCAACGCCGCCCGCATTCCAGAAGCGCGTCTCGGGATGCACCAGGTCCTCATGCGGCGAGCGCACGAACGCGCTGATCCGCACGCCCTTGCCGTCAGGCAGCAGCAGGTAGTCCTCGACTTCTCCGATGGCGACTCCGCGATACGAAATGGCCGAGCCCCGTGTCAGGGAGCCGAGGTCCGGCGCGGTCAGAACGTAGGTTCGGCCACGCGCATCCGGCGTCAGCACGGGCGGCTCGTCGAGCCCGACGAAATCGGTCTTCGGTGGGCCCGGCTGGCCGGGATACATCTCGATGTAGGAGCCGGAGACGATGGTCGACAGACCGGAGATCCCGCCGAATCCAACCCGTGGTTCGATAATGGCAAAGCGGGCGTTCTCGGTCAGATGCGCAGCGGCGGCGCGCCTCATGCGCGCGTGCACGATGACCCGTGACATGTCCGGACTCAGTTGCAGCGCTTCGACCGTGCCCAGGTCGACATTGCGGTGCTGGACCTTGGTTTGCCCCGGCAGCAGTCCCTCGACGTTGCGGAAGGAGATGGTGATGTCCGGGCCGCGGTCGGCAAGCCAGCGCCCACCCAGCCACAACACGATCGCCACCGCACCGAGCGGCACGAGCCATACCCAACCGTACCACCAGCGTGAGCGCAGGCGCGCCTGTGTTTCAGCCATCCACCCTCCGTGCATCCCACATGAGCCGCGGATCGAACACCGAGGTGGCCAGCATCGTGATGATGACGACGGCAGCGAAGGCGACCAAGCCGGCGCCGGCATGCACCGCCGTCAGCGAGCCGAACTGCAGTACCGTGACGAGCACCGCGACGGAGAAGATGTCGATGTTGGACCAGCGTCCCACCCGGTCGATGATTCGATACAGGCGCGTGCGCGCCACCAGCAGCTGCGACGAATGCCTGCGCGTGGCCCACAACATCCAGCTCAGGCCGCACAGCTTCACCAGCGGCAGCACGATGCTCGCCGCGAACACGATCAGCGCCAGCGGCCACAGGTCATTCTCGATCAACTCGCGGACGCCGCTCAATATGGTGTTATCTTCTTCATAGCCGAAGCGTACGGTGGTCAACACGGGCAGCGTGTTGGCGGGGATGTAAAGCAGGAAGCCTGCCATCACCAGCGCCAGGGTACGCCGACGCGAGTCGGGCTTGCGCGGATGCAGGATCGCAGCGCAGCGCGGACAATGGCGGCCTTCAGCTGTGGCATGGACGATCAGGTCGCACAGTGTGCAGGCGAGCGTGGCGATACCGCTCGCGGTGGGCCGTTGCGGTCGCAGCCTCTGCCACACGGTACGCTCGTCGAGTTGTGTCAGCGCCACGAGCAGACTCAACGCCGCGCCCAGCAGGCACCAACCGCCGACGTCCACTTCAACGTTCGCCACCACTTTGATGCGGTTGTAGGCGACCACGCCACCTACCAGGTACACCTCGATCATTACCCAGGGACGCAGCTGCTGCACCCAGCGGAACACCGGCCCCACGCCGGCGCGGCGATCGCTCGGCAGCCTGCCCAACACCCAGATGAGCAGCGCCAGGAACACGAGTGGTACGACCATGGCAAACAGCGCCACCAGCGTGCCGAGCGAAGGAAAGCCATCGCGCCACAGTGCCGCGGCGCTGCTGACCAGCAGGCCTTCACGGTGTGCTCCATAGTCCGAAACCCTAAACAGGGGAGCTACCGTGGCAGGTAACAGCAGCGTTGCGGCAGCCAGTGCAAACGCCAGCGGCGGACCGATGCGGCCGGTGGCAGGACCCGCCAGCATGCGCTCACAACGCGCACATACGGCGACCTGAGCGTGAGTGAACACGGGCAGGCTCTGCTCGAGTCCGCAATCCGGGCAGGCGATGACTTCAGTCGTGGATGGCCTGCGGCGCTCATCAACCTGTGTCAAGCCGTCGTTGTCGACCATCTGCAGCAGTATAGAACGCCTGTATACTCGGCTCACCTTAAAAAAAGAGTCAGCGTGCCTACCACCGACGTCGTTGTTGCCCAGAAGATCGCGCGCTACTCACTTATTGGCGCGCTGCTGCTGCTGGGCGGCTGGATGCTGCAGCATTTCCTGCCGGCGCTGTGTTGGGCCGTGGTGCTGGCGATCGCCACCTCGCGTCTCTACGACCGCTGGTGCGCACATTTCCGTGGCAGACATCGGCACATCTGGGCGGCGCTCACGTTCACTCTGCTGATCGGCGTCGTGCTGATCGGCCCCCTGGTGTATGGCGGCATCATGGCCGTGCGCGAGGCCATCTCGCTCGCGCACGCCTATCTCGAATCACGCAACGGACCGCCCGGGCTGCCGCCGTGGCTGCAGCAGCTGCCGCTCGTGGGGGACTGGCTGAATGCGGCGTGGCTGAATCTGTTCAGCAATGTCGGCGCGCAGCCCAGCGGCATGCCCGCCGCGGTCGTGCACAGCAAGCCGGCGGTGTATGAATGGACGCGTGTCGTGGGCCTGCAGCTGCTGCACCGCCTGACTACGCTGGTGTTCACGCTGCTGACACTCTATTTCGTGTACCTTAATCGCGATTCTCTCAGCCACGATGTGCCGCGGGTCAGCCGGCGGCTGTTTGGTCCCACTGTGGAGGCGCTGCTGACCCGTGCCGTGGCCGCAATCCGCGCCACGGTGGATGGGATCGTGCTGGTCGCGGTAGCGGAGGGCGCGATCATGGCCGGCGTGTATGCCGTGGCCGGAGCGCCCCATCCCACCCTGTACGGCGCCATCACCGGCATCTTCGCGATGATTCCATTCGCCGCGCCGGTCGTGTTTGGGGCCGTCGCGCTCGAGTTGGGCAGTCAGGGCGCAGTGGGTGCGGCAGTGGGTGTGTTGATTGCCGGTTTCGTCGTGCTGTTCATCGCCGACCATTTCGTGCGGCCGGTCATCATCGGCGAGGGTGCGAAGCTGCCGTTTCTGTGGGTGCTGCTCGGCATCCTCGGAGGCATCGAATCCTTCGGACTGGTGGGCATCTTTCTCGGGCCGGCACTGATGGCGGCCCTGGTCTCCCTATGGCGCACCTGGGTCTCGGATCCGCACCCTAACTGAGCTTCTCAGTGGTGGCCGCCGGGACCGTGGGCGTGCCCGTGCGAGACCTCCTCGGCGGTCGCCTCGCGCACCTCTTCGATGACAATGTCGAAGTTGAGATTCTGGCCCGCGAGCGGATGATTGCCATCCAGGGTGACCATGTCGCCCGCCACCTGCGTGACGGTCAGCGCCCGCGGCCCTTCGGGCGTCTGTGCCTGCAGACGCATGCCGACGGAGATCTTGGACAGGCCCTTCAAGGTTCGCCGGGGGACCTTCTGCACCAACTCATTGTTGCGCTCGCCGTAACCTTCGGCGGGCGGCACCTTCACGCTGAACTGCTCCCCGGCGCTTTTACCCTCGAGCTCGCGCTCCAGGCCAGCGACCAGATTGCCATGGCCGTGCAGATACGTGAGCGGTTGTCCGGCAGCGGAGCGATCGATCACGGCACCCGCATCATCCTTCAGGGTGTAATGCAGCCTGACGACGGAATTGGTCTTGATAGTCAAGGGCTTCTCGGGGGCTGGTGGCCGGATGGCGCAGTGTAGCGTTATTGCACTTCCCCGGGGTGCCATTGCTGCCGCGCACGGTTGAGTGTGGGAAGATTCCAGTTTGGAGGCATTCATGGAAACACGACTGCTGGCGGTGCTGGTGAGCTGCCTTGCGCTCAGCACCGCCGCTTTCGCTGCCATCCCCAGGAACCCTGTCATGCACGCTGGACCCTTCGCCCGACCGAGTGAGCTGCCCTACCAGATGCCGGCTTTCGACCGCATCACCGATGCCGACTACCGGCCCGCTTTCGAGGCGGGCATGAGCGAGCAGAATGTGGAGGTGCGGCGGATCGCTCACAATCCGGCGCCCGCCGATTTCCAGAACACCATCGTCGAGCTGGAGCGCTCCGGGCGGATGCTCGAGCGCGTCGCGAACGCGTTCTACAACCTGATTGCCTCCAACACCAACGCCGAGCTGCAGAAGCTCGATGCGGAGATGGCGCCGCGGCTGCAGGCGCACCAGGATGCGATCTATCTCGATCATGCGCTCTTCACCCGCATCGAGACGCTCTACGAGCGCCGCCAGCGTCTCGGCCTGGATCCGGAGTCGTTGCAACTGCTCGAGCGTTACCGGATCGAATTCGTACGCGCGGGTGCCCGCCTGTCGCCACCGGATCAGCGGCGGTTGCGCGAGCTCAATCAGGAACTGTCCGCTCTCACCACGAGTTTCCGTCAGAACGTGTTAGAGGCCACGCGCGCTGCAGCGGTGGTGGTGGACAGCGCGGCAGAGCTCGATGGGTTGTCGGAGCAGCAGCTGGGAGCGGCCGCAGCTGCGGCAAGGGCCCGCGGCCTGCCTGGAAAATACCTCATTACGTTACAGAACACGACCACGCAACCGCCGCTGGCACAGCTGAAGAACCGCGCTCTGCGGCAGCGGATCTACACCGCCTCGGTAAAACGTGGCCTGCAACCGGCGGATGCTGCCGCCAATCACGCAGGGGCTACCGCTGGTGCGGGCAAGCCCCCCGGCACGGGCGCTGCAACCGATGCAGGCCATGCGGCTGACAACACCGCCATCATTGCGCGGCTCGTGGAGCTACGTGCCGAGCGCGCTGCGTTGTTAGGTTACGCAAGTCATGCCGCATATCAGCTCGAGGACGAATCAGCCGCCACACCGGCGGCCGTGCATGCGCTGCTGATGCAGCTGGTGGCGCCGGCTCTCAGCCGGGCGCGCGAGGACGCCCAGGAGCTGCAGCGCCTCATCGATGCGGAGGCGCTGGCCCAGCATACCGAGCCTTTCACTCTGCAGCCCTGGGACTGGGCGTACTACGCCGAGCAGCTGCGCCGCCAGCGCTATGCCTTCGACCAGAATGAGGTGAAGCCGTACTTCGAGCTCGATCACGTGCTGCGCGACGGCCTGTTCTATGCCGCGCATCAGCTCTACGGGCTCGAGTTCCGCGAGCGTCACGACCTGCCGGTGTACCAGCCCGACGTGCGTGTGTTTGAAGTGTTCGATGCCAATGGCGCGCCGCTCGCGCTGTTCCTGGCCGACTACTTCGCGCGCGACAACAAGCAGGGCGGCGCGTGGATGAACAGTCTCGTGCCGCAGTCGACACTGTTGGGACGGAAGGCCGTGGTCTGCAACAATCTCAACATTCCCAAGCCGCAGGCCGGGCACCCCACACTGCTCACCTTCGAGGAGGTCACCGGTATCTTTCACGAGTTCGGGCATGCCCTGCATGGCATGCTGTCGAACGTGCGCTATCCGAGCCTGTCGGGCACGAGCGTGCCGCGCGATTTCGTCGAGTATCCCTCGCAGTACAACGAGATGTGGGCACGCGATCCGCAGGTGCTCGCGCACTATGCGCGGCACTATCAGAGCGGTGCGCCGATGCCTGCGGCACTGCTAGAGAAGGTGCTCGCTGCACAGAAGTTCGGGCAGGGCTTTGCCACCACCGAATATCTGGCCGCAGCGCTGCTCGATCAGGCGTGGCATCAGATCAAGCCCCATCAGGCGCCCGCCGCGAGCGAGGTTGCGGCGTTCGAGGCCGCCGCACTACGCACCGCGGGCATCGAGTTTGGGCCGATTGAGCCGCGCTACCGCTCGACTTATTTCACCCACGTGTTCTCCGGCGGCTATTCGGCCGGCTACTACGCCTATCTCTGGAGCGAGGTGCTGGCGCGGGCTACCGGACAATGGATGCAGGCACACGGGGGTCTGACGCGCGCCAACGGCGAGCGGTTGCGCGCCCTGGTGCTTTCGCGCGGCCGCAGTGAAGATCCGCAGGCGCAGTTCCGTAACTTCTACGGCGGCCCGCCCGAGCTGGGCCCGTTGCTCGAATATCGTGGCCTGGTTGCGGCCGAGCCCTGACTCGCGCCGCGATCCGCGTCGGGACTTGCGCCGTGACTGGCGCCGTGACTTGCGCCCATGCCGAGGCGCAGCAGGCTCGCGAGCATGGCGAAGCCGGCGATGCTGCCGGATACCCACAGCATGCGATGTGAGCCGGCCTGCGGGTCGGCGCGCAACAGCAGCGCTACGGTGACGGCCCCGAGCGTCTGACCCAATAATCGTGCCAAAGCCCACAGTCCTCCCGCCGCCCCGCTGCGCGCGCGGGGTGCCGCCGACAGCAGCGCGCGATTGTTTGGAGCCTGGAAAATCCCGAAGCCGATCCCACACAGCGCCAGGCGCCACAGCAAAGCGACGTTGCCTGAATGCTCCGGCAGCAGGGCCAACAGCAGAAGTCCCGTTGCGAGCAGCAGCAGTCCCGCCGCGCCCAGCAGGCCAGCCGCATAACGGTCGGCGAGCCGGCCCGACACCCGCGCGGCAAAGGCCAGAGCGAGTGGCCAGGGTGTGATCAACAGTCCGATCGCGACCGCGTCGTGTCCGAGGCGCTGCAGCTCGAAAGGCAGTGCCACGAGCGCAGACATCTGCGCCGTGAACGCCACCGTGGTGGTCGCCAGCGACAGCGAAAAGATCGGGATGCGCAGCAGATCGAACGGGATGAGCGGCGCGGCGCGATGCCGCTCATAGCGCCATAGGGTGACCGCGAGAGCCGCACCGCCCAGCAGCTGCGTGGTCGCGAGAGCCGTCGCCTCGCGATGCGCGAACGCCTGCAGGCCGCAGATCAGCAGACCGAAGGCGCCAATGTTCAACGCGATCGCGACCGGATTGATGGCGCGGGGTGTGGGTTCGGTGTGCGGCAAGGCGCGTGCCGCGATCTGCAGTGTCACGGCGCCAATCGGTACATTGATCGCAAACAACCAGGGCCAGCTGGCAAGGGCAAGCACTGCTGCCGCGAGGCTGGGGCCCAGAGCGGCCGAGACGCCTACCGCGACTGCGTTGATTCCGACGGCGCGTCCGAGCATGCGCTGCGGATAGGTAAAACGCGACAGTGCCGGGCTGACGCTCATGATCGCCGCAGCCCCGAGTCCCTGGACGACGCGCACGAGACACAAAGCCCAGAGTGAGCGCGACAGCGCACACCCCAGCGAGGCGAGCGTAAATACCAGCAGGCCGGTCAGGAACACACGCCGATAACCCGCCACCTCTCCAACCGCTGACAGCGGCAGCAGTGCCACCACGATGGCGATCTGGTAAGCGTTGATGATCCAGATGGAGACCGCGCCCGACTGATGGAACTCGTGCGCAAGGGTCGGCAGCGCCACGTTTGCAACGCTGCTGTCCAGCACGGACATCGCAATGGCCAGCGCGATGGCGGCGATGGCCCAGTATCGCTGCGGCACCGGCAGCCCGTCCCCAGGGGCATCCTGCACACCATTGAAGGGCGACCCCGGCGCTCCCATATCAGGCCTGCGGGCCGCTTCGTGAGGGTCCCGGCGCCGTCCGGGACAATATGCATGCCGTGGCGTAGACCACTGTTCCCATTACTGCTTGCCGTTCTGCATTCTTATATCGGACTGCGCGTCGTCCCGGATCTGCCGGCCATTGGACTGCTGCGGCCGATCACGGTAGTGCTGCTCGCGCTCTCCTGCGGTCTGATGCTGCTGGCGCTGCTCTCCCGATCGCTGTGGCGCCGGCCTCTCGCTGATCGCATCGCGACGCCTGGCTTGTTCATGGCAGGCCTGTTTTCCTCACTGCTGGTGCTCACCCTGCTGCGTGATGTCGTGCTGCTGCCTCTGAGCTTCGCCCTGTCGGCGCCCCATGTGCTGGCAGCAGCGGGGATCTCGGCAACACTGGTCGTCGTGCTGGGAATACTGGTCACCCTGCTGGGCTTCATCAGTGCCCGTCGCCGCGCCCGTATTGTGGATGTCAGGGTGCCGATTGCCAATCTGCCAGCGGCGTTGGATGGCTTCTCGATAGCCCAGGTGAGCGATGTCCATGTCGGCGCGACCATCCGTCGCGATTACGTGACGCGCATCGTCGATGCGGTAAATGCTCTCGAGGCCGACGTGATCGCGCTCACCGGCGACTTCGTCGACGGTCCGGTGCACGAGCTTGCACCTCACACCGCGCCGCTGGCGCGACTGCGCGCGCGTTACGGTGCGTTCTTCGTCACCGGCAATCATGAGTATTACTCGGGTGCCGGTCCCTGGACTGCGGAGTTTCGCAGGCTCGGCTTGTATGTGCTCCTTAACGAGCATGCCGTGATTCGCCATGCCGGTGCAGCGCTCGTCATCGCTGGTGTAACGGACTACAGCGCGCATCACTTCACTCCGGCACATCGCAGCGATCCGCAGGGAGCGCTCGCCGGCGCACCGCCCGAGGCGACCGTGAGAATTCTTCTCGCTCATCAGCCACGCTCGGCGGCGGCCGCTGCGGCTGCCGGCTTTCAGCTGCAGCTCTCCGGCCACACCCACGGCGGTCAGTTCTGGCCCTGGACACTGTTCGTGCGCTTCCAGCAGCCCTTCACAGCCGGTCTGCACCGGCTGAATCAGCTGTGGGTGTATGTCAGCCGCGGCACCGGCTACTGGGGCATACCCAATCGCTTCGGCGCGCCTGCAGAAATCACGCGCCTGCGGTTGGTAGCCGCCTGATCAGCGCAAACATCGTTTTTTTTCAGCCTCAGCGCAGCATGGTCGTATTCCAGCCGCCGCCCAGCGCCTCGATCATCGCAACACTCGACTGCAGACGGTTGGAGAGCACGTTGAGGGCGGTCTCTTCACTCGAGAGACGTGTGGTCTGCGCGGTGATGACGCTGCTGTATGGCACGGTACCGGCCTTGTACTGATTCAGCGTCAAGGACTCTGCCTCGCGTGCGGCCTTTACGGCGGCATCCTCGACGCCCGCCTGCTGCTCGAGCACCCGCAGCGCGGTGATCTCATCTTCCACCTGTTGCAAACTCGTGAGCACGGTCTGCCGGTAGTTGTCGACGCTCGCCTCATACGCCGCTCGCGCCTGGGCCACCTGGGCCCGCCGCAGTCCGAAATCGAACACCGAGAGCGCCACCGTGGGTCCGAATGACCACACCCGGTTGGAAGTTCTGATCAGCCGGCTGATGGTGTTGCCCTGGTAGTCATCCGAGCCTGACAGCGTGAGACTCGGAAAAAAAGCGGACATGGCAACGCCGATCTGCGCGTTGGCGGCGGCTACCCGGCGCTCCGCTTCGGCCACGTCGGGACGCCGCTCGAGCAGCGTGGAGGGCAGACCGGATGGCACGGTCGGTACGTCCGAGCGGATCGGAGTGGCCGCAAGGGAGAACTTCGCCGGCTGCTCGCCCACCAGCACGGCGATCGCATGCTCGAGCAGCGCACGCTGCAGGGGCGCGTTGACCTGTGCCGACTGGCTCGACAGCAATTGCGTCTGCGCGCTCACCACGTCGGCCTTGGCGGCCACCCCGACTCGATAGCGATTCTCGGTGATCTTCAGAGACAGCTGCTCGGCGGTGACGATGTCATTGAGAATGACTTGCAGCTGATCCTGCACGCGCAACTGGAAGTAGTCCGAGGCCAGCTGGGCCTGCGCTGACAATCGGGCTGCTGCCAGCGCCGCCGCGCTCGCCAGTGCCGAGGCCTGGTTCTCCTCCACCTGCCGGCGGATCTGTCCCCAGATATCGATGCTCCAGGTGGCTCCAACACCCGCAGTGGTGACAGTGACCGGGTGGCCGGCTGCGGTTACCGTGCGATCGCGGCTCGCATTGGCTGTGATCTGCGGCCACAGTCCGGCCTGCGACTGACGCACGAGTGCGCGGGCTTCCTCCACCGCGGCGGCGGCTGATTTGACCGTTTCGTTGGAGATGTTGAGCCGCTGTTCGAGGCTGTTGAGCTCAGCGTCGCCGAAGATTTCCCACCATGGGCCATGTTCGAGGATGTCGGCCGGCTCGCTCGGCTTCCAGCCATCGACCTCCTTGTAGGCAGCGGTGGTGTCGAATGCCGGGCGGTGGTAACGGGGCCCGACGGCGCAGGCGGTCAGCGCCGTGCCCAGTGCCAGGAGGATCGTACCCTGCAGGATGCGCATCAGGTACTGACCTGCAGTCGGCCGGTATCAACGGAGTCACGGCGCCGCCGGCGCCGTTTCTCACCCCAGCGCTGCACGTACAGGTAAACCACGGGCGTCGTATACAGGGTGAGCAGCTGACTGAGCACCAGTCCTCCTACGATCGAGATGCCAAGCGGCCGGCGCATCTCGGTGCCATCCCCATAGGCGACGGCGAGCGGCAACGCGCCGGCGATCGCAGCGAAGGTCGTCATCATGATGGGGCGGAAGCGCAGCGAGCACGCCCGTGCGATGGCTACGCGGGGCGCAAGCCCGAGGTTGCGTTCGGCATCGAGCGCGAAGTCCACCATCATGATGGCGTTTTTCTTCACGATGCCGATCAGCAGCAGAATGCCGAGGAAGGCGATCAGGCTGAATTCCGTGTCAGTCGCCAGCAGCGCGAGCAGGGCGCCGACACCCGCGGAGGGCAACGTCGAGAGAATCGTGACGGGCTGGCTGTAGCTCTCGTAGAGCATCCCGAGCACGACATAGATGGCGGTCAGCGCGGCTAGCAGCATGAGCGGCTGCGCACTGGCATTCTGCTGAAACAGGCGCGCGGTGCCGTAGGTGCCACCATGCATGGTCGCGGGCATGTGGATCTGGTTCATGGTCCGCTCGATGGCGGCAAGTCCGGTGCTGAGCGACTCGTTTGCGGGAAGGTTGAATGAGATCGAGGTCGAGACGGAGGTGCCGGTGTGATTGACACTCACCGGCGTGTTGTCGATGGCGAAGTGGCTGAAAGCCGCAAACGGCACCATGTTCTCGCGCGCCACGCTGACTGCCGAACCGGTCGAGGTATTGCCGCGGCCGGCGTTAGCGAGCGAGTTGGCACTGAGGTTGCGAGCCACATCCGAGGCGATCGCCGCGGCGCTGAGCGGGGTGGTCGCACTGGTGGTGCTCTTTGCCGCGCTGCTCCTCGCACTGGACGATCCCGCAGACGATTTGATGGCCGTCGTGCCGGCGACCGCCTGAGTGGATTGAGTGCCGCTGACCGCGCCACCGGACGTACTGACATAGAGCTCGCGCAGCACCTGCGGGTTTTGCCAATATTCCGGGGCCACTTCCATCACTACGTGATACTGCTGCGGACTGAAAGGGTTGTAGATGTTGGATACCTGCGCCTGCGCGAAGGCATCACCGAGCGCATTGTCGATCTGACTCTCGGTGAGGCCGAGCCGCGAGGCGCTGTCGCGGTCGACGATGAGATTCGCCTCGAGTCCGCCGGGCTGCAGGTCCGAGTCGACATCGGTCACTTCGGGCACGTCCTGCAGCGCCAGACGCAACTTCTGCGACCAGATGCGCAGCTCGTTCAGATCGTCACCCAGCAGCGTGTACTGATACTGCGAGTTGGCCGAGCGTCCACCGGGCCCGCCAAAATCCTGCACGGCCTGCAGGTAGGCCGAGATACCCGTCACCGCACCGAGCTTGGGGCGCAAGCGGGCGATGACCCCGTCTGCGGAGATGTCGCGCTCGGCGAGCCGCTTCAGCGTGACATTGACACTGGCGCTCGCTCCGGCACCGCCGCCGCCGGGTCCAAAGCCGCCACCGCCGACGGTGCCGGTGACACTGGCGACCGCGGGATCACGCTGAATGATGCTGGAGACCTGCTGCAGCTTGCTCTTCATCAGCTGAAACGATGTATCGGCATCCCCGCGGATGCCGCCACGCAGGCTGCCCGTGTCCTGCTGGGGAAAAAATCCCTTCGGTATTGCGATATACAGATATACGTTGAAGCACACCGTGGCGAGCAGCAACAGCATGGTGACGCGCGGATGATCGAGCACCCAGCCGAGCGTGCGCTCGTAGAACGCGCGCATCTCATGAAACGTCCGCTCGAACCAGCGTCCCGCCGCGGTGCGCCCGCGCTCGCTGGTGCGCCGCAGGAGCATGGCGCACATCATCGGCGTCGTGGTCAGCGAGATGGCGAGTGAGATAAGAATCGCCACCGACAGTGTGACGGTAAATTCGCGGAACAGCCGGCCGACGATGCCGCCGGCGAGCTGAAAGGGAATGAACACGGCGATCAGTGACAGGCTCATCGAGACCACCGTGAAACCGACTTCGGTCGCTCCCTGCAGCGCGGCTGCCAGCGGCGCCATGCCGTCTTCAATGTGGCGCGAGCTGTTTTCCATCACGACGATGGCATCGTCCACGACAAATCCCGTCGCAATCGTGAGAGCCATCAGCGAGAAATTGTCGAGCGTGTAGCCGAGCAGATACATCGCGCCGAAGGTGCCGATGAGTGAGATCGGCACCACGACCGCGGGTATCAGTGCGGCGCGATAGCTGTGCAGGAACATGTAAACGACCAGAATCACCATGGCGACGGCGATCAGCAGCGTCTCCTCCACCTGGCGGAGCGATGCGCGGATGGTTACTGACCGGTCGAAAGTCACGACCAGGTCGATCTTCGGGTCGATCGAGGCCTGCAGCTGCGGCAGCTCCGCCTTGACCGCATTCACCACGTCGATGACATTGGCGCCGGGCTGCTGATACACCTGTACCGACACCGCCGCTTTGCCGTTGTAGAGCCCATAGGTGCGGATGTTCTCGGTGGCGCCATCCTCCATGTCGGTCACCGTGGCGACGTCGCCGAGTCGCACGATGTTGCCGTTCCGATTGGCAATGATGAGGTTGCGATACGGCGCGGCGTCGCGCGCGTTGTCGTTCGTATAGATCTGGTAGTGCAGCTCGCCGGCCTCGATCGCCCCCTTGGGGGCGTTGGCATTCGCATTGCTGATGGCCGCGCGGATATCCTGCAGACCGATGCCATATTGCGAGATGGCGAGCGGATTGATCTCCACGCGCACCGCCGGGAGCGCCGAGCCGCTGACATTGACGCCGCCGACACCCTGGATCTGCGACAGCCGTTGCGAGATCACCGCATCGGCGGCGTCGTAGATCTGCCCCTGGGTGAGCACATCGGAAGTCATCGCGATGTTCATCACCGGAAACAGCGAACTGTTGAGCTTGCGGTAGGTGGGATTGCGTGTGAGGGCGCTTGGCAGATCCGCATGGGATGCGACGATCGCAGCCTGCACGTCGCGCGCTGCGCCATCGATATCGCGATCGAGGCCGAAGGTGAGCTGAACGTTGGTGGTGCCGACGCCGCTGGTGGAGGTCATGTCATCTACATCGGCGATGGCCCCCAGGTGGCGCTCGAGCGGCGTCGCCACCGAGCTGGCCATGACCTCGGGACTCGCGCCCGGCAGCGCCGCGCTCACGAAGATCGCCGGTGCCTCGATACGTGGCAGGGGCGCGACCGGCAGCAGCGCGAAGGCCACGATGCCGCACAACGCAACCCCGCAGGTCAGCAGCGTCGTGGCCACGGGGCGCCGGATGAAGGGTGCCGAGATGTTCATACCGGCTCGTCCGCGAGCTTAGGCCCGTCCCCGGAGCCGTTTCCCGGCGCTACGGAATCCCGGCCGCGCCAGGCGCGCTTGGCAAGGCGATCGAAGGCGAGGTAGATCACAGGCGTGGTAAATAGCGTCAGCACCTGGCTCACCAGCAGGCCACCCACAATGCTGATGCCGAGCGGGTGGCGCAGCTCCGAGCCTGTGCCGGTACCAAACATCAACGGCAGGGCGCCGAAAATCGCGGCGACGGTCGTCATAAGAATCGGGCGGAAGCGCAGCAGACACGCCTGATAGATCGCCTGGCGCGGTGGCAGTCCCTGCTCGCGCTCGGCGTCGATTGCAAAGTCGATCATCAGGATCGCGTTCTTCTTGACGATGCCGATGAGGAGAATGATGCCGATGAGCGCAATGATGGTGAGATCATCGCCGGCCAGAATCAGGGCAAGCAGCGCGCCGATGCCCGCCGAGGGCAGGGTCGAGAGAATGGTGATCGGGTGGATGAAGCTCTCATAGAGCACCCCGAGCACGATATACATCACCACCACCGCCGCGGCGAGCAGTAGCAACTCGTTACTCAGGTTGCTGCGGAAGGCGAGGGCGGCTCCCTGGAACGTCGTATGGATGCTCGCGGGCACGTGCGCCTGCTGCTCGCTTTGCTCGATGGCATCCACGGCGGCGCCGAGCGAGGCTCCCGGTGCGAGGTTGAAGGACACGGTGGTGGCCGGAAACTGCGCAAGATGATTGATGAGCAGCGGCCGGGACTGCACTTCCACCTGTGCGATGGCCGACAGCGGTACCTGTCCGCCCCCTGCGGAGGGCATGTAGATGGAGGCGAGCGAATCCACCGCCTGATAGGAATCCGGATCCGCCTCGAGAATGACGCGGTACTGGTTCGACTGCGTGAAGATCGTGGAGACGATGCGCTGTCCGAAGGCATCGTACAGAGCGTTGTCGACCGTGCCCACGCTGATGCCCAGGCGCGCCGCGCTGTCGCGGTCGATGTTGATATAAACCGCCAGGCCGTTATCCTGCTGGTTGCTGGCGACGTCGGCGAGCTCAGGACGCTGGCTCAGCAGATGCACGAGTGTCGGCGTCCAGCTGGACAACGCTTGCGCGTCGGCGCTCTCCAGCGTGAAGTTGTATTGCGTGCGACTGACGGTGTTGTCGAGCGTCAGATCCTGCGCGGGTTGCATGTAGAGGGTGATGCCGGGCACATCCGCCGTTTCGTTCTTCAACCTGCGGATCACGTCGCTCGCCGTAATGCTGCGATCGGCGCGCGGCTTGAGATTGATGAGAAAGCGCCCCGTGTTGAGAGTGACGTTGTTGCCGTCGATGCCGATGAACGAGGACAGGCTTGCGACATCCGGATCCTTGAGGATTGCCAGCGCCAGGGCTTGCTGGCGCGTGGCCATCGCCTCGTAGGACACCGCTTCGTTGGCTTCCGAGACCCCCTGGATCAGTCCCGTATCCTGCTCCGGAAAAAATCCCTTGGGGATCAGCACGTACAGCGCCGCCGTTACCAGCAGCGTGCCGAGCGCCACCCACAGGGTCGCGCGCTGATGGTCGAGCACCCAGCCGAGTCTGCGACCGTACCAGGCTACTAAGCCTCCAAACCAACCCGGCTCATCACGCGGCGCACTCTGTGGCTTGTGCCGCAACAGCTTCGCGCACAACATCGGCACGAGCGTCAGGGACACCACCGCGGAGATGAGGATCGTGACCGCGAGGGTGACGGCAAACTCCCGGAACAGGCGGCCGACGACATCCTGCATGAACAGCAGGGGGATCAGCACCGCGATCAGCGAGACCGTGAGGGAGATGATCGTGAAACCGATCTGGCCGGCACCTTTGAGCGCCGCCTGCAGCGGCGGCTCACCCTGCTCGATGTAGCGCGCGATGTTCTCGATCATGACGATCGCATCGTCCACCACGAAGCCCGTGGCGATGGTGAGCGCCATGAGCGAGAGATTGTT
Source organism: uncultured Pseudomonadota bacterium (assembly GCA_963839055.1). Taxonomy (GTDB): domain Bacteria; phylum Pseudomonadota; class Gammaproteobacteria; order Steroidobacterales; family Steroidobacteraceae; genus 13-2-20CM-66-19. Next base: position 483,925 of record CAWITP010000002.1, read on the forward strand.
GAGGCTGAAGTTGGCCAGATACATGAGCGCAAAGGTGCCAATCAGCGACAGTGGCACCGACAGGCTCGGAATGAAGGTGGCCGGGAGGTTGCGCAGGAACAGGTAGATCACCAGCACCACGAGTATCACGGCCAGTGTCAGCTCGAACTCGACATCATGGATCGAGGCGCGGATGGTGGTCGTGCGGTCGGTGAGTACGGCGATATCCACGCCCGGCGGCACCGCGGCCTGCAGCTCCGGCAGCAGCGCGTGAATGCGATTGACGACATCGACCACGTTGGCCCCGGGTTGGCGCTGCACGTTGAGGATCAGCGCCGGGGTGCGGTTCATCCAGCCACCGAGCTTGGTGTTCTCTGCACTGGATGCGAGCGTCGCGACATCGCGCAGTCGCACGGGTGAGCCGTTGCGATACGCCACGACGATGCTGCCGTATTCGTCGGCGTTGCGGATCTGGTCATTGGTGTTGATCGTGTAGGCACGGCTCGGTCCATCCAGAGTCCCCTTGGGACCGTTCTGGTTGGCGACGTTGATCGTGGTGCGCAGGTCATCGATGTTGAGCCCATAGGCGGCCAGCGCGCGCGGGTTGACGATGATGCGCACGGCGGGGCGCTGGCCGCCGCTGATGCTGACCACGCCGACACCCTTCAACTGCGAGATCTTCTGGGCGATGCGCGTATCGGCCATGTCCTCGACCTGCGTGAGCGGCATCACCTGCGAGGTGATGCCCAGGCTCAGCACCGGCGCGTCGGCCGGATTCACCTTGGCGTAGATCGGCGGCGCCGGCAGGTCCTGCGGCAGCAGCACCTGTGCGGCGCTGATCGCAGCCTGCACCTCTTGTTCGGCCACATCGATCGGCAGGGACAGGGTGAACTGCAGGGTGATCACCGAGGCGCCCGCGGAGCTGCTGGAAGCCATCTGGTTGAGTCCGGGCATCTGTCCGAACTGCTTTTCCAGCGGGGCCGTGATGGCCGAGGTGATGACCTCGGGGCTCGCCCCCGGATAGAAGGTCTGCACCTCGATGGTCGGATAGGCCACCTCCGGCAGAGCTGACAAGGGCAGCTGCAGAAAGGCGATCACGCCCACGATCAGGATGGCGACCATCAGCAGGGTCGTGGCGACCGGACGCAGGATGAACAGCCGGGACGGATTCATACTACCGTCGCGATCAGTGAGAGCCCGTCGTGCCCTGCGTGGGCGGGGGGTTCGAAGAACTGGGAGCGCCAGCCGGCTGGCGCCGTTGCCGTCGGGCGTTGCCGGGCGCGTTCTGTGCGCCGGCCGGTTGCGCAGCCGGCCGCATCGCATGTTGGGGGGTGGCCGCAGGCAGGAGTACCGGTGCGCCATCGCGTAGCCGATCGCCACCTTCGGTTACGACCTCATCACCCGGCTGCAGTCCCTGCGTCACGGCCACGCGCTCGCCATCGGCTACGCCCAAAGTCACCGGTCGCACGGACACGGTGCTGGCGGTCGCATTGACGAGGTAGACGAAGGTACTCAACACGCCGTTCGGCGCGCCCCGGCGCACCGCAGCGCTGGGAATGATCGTCTGGTTATGCAGCGTGTCCTGCACGAGCTGGATGTTGACGAACTGGTTGGCAAACAGGGCTCCATCGCTGTTGTCGAACAATGCGCGCAACCGGATCGTGCCGGTGGTGGTATCGATCTGATTGTCCAGCGTCAGCACTTTGCCTTCCGCAAGCTTGTTGGCATTGCCGCGGTCGTAGGCGACCGCGGCGAGTGTGTCGCCGTCGTGCAGCCGCTTCATGAGAGGTGTCACGTAATCTTCCGGAACCGAGAAGATCACGGTGATCGGTTGCAGCTGGGTCACCACCACGATGCCGTTGGTATCGCCGGGAGTCACGTAGTTGCCCTGGTCCACCTGGCGCAGTCCGACCCGGCCGTTGACGGGTGAGACGATGTGGGTATACGCGAGGTTCACGCGCGCGGTGCTTACGGCTCCCTGATCGGCTTCGATGGTTCCCGAGTACTGCTTAACCAGGGCGCGCTGCGTATCCAGCTGCTGCTGAGCAATCGAATCCTCCTTGACGAGCTCCTCATAGCGTTTGAGGTCGAGCTGCGCATCGGCAAGCTGCGCCTGGTCACGCCGCAGCATTCCCTCCGCCTGGGTGAGGGCCGCCTGAAAGGGCCGCGCATCAATCTGCGCCAGGAAGTCCCCCGCATGCACCAGCTGACCTTCCTGGAAGGCGACCTTCTGCAGAATGCCGCTCACCTGGGATCTGACGGTGACGGTGGCCAGTGGTGTGACCGTGCCGAGCGCCGGGATGCGCACATCGATGTCGCCGCTCGAGACCGGGGCCACGGCGACCGCGACCGGACCCCCCGAACCCCCCGCTCCGCCCCCGCGAGCCGCCCCTCCCGGCAGGCGTGCGCTATTACTGCCGCCTGTACGCCCGCCACGGCCCTGGCCCTGGGTCTGTTGCTGCGCGGCTTGCTGCCGATAGTGATGACGCAAGATCAGCACGATCGACAGCAGAATTATGGCCACCATGGCCCCCACCACCCAGCGGGTGCGGGTCGATGACTCGGGGGGTAGCGGGGAATCTCCGGAGCGGGTCAGTTGTTCGTCAACCACGAATCGTTACTACCGTCTGGCGTCTGCAGGGCCTGTTGCACAGCTCGGGCGGCACTTTAGCCCATTGTGGCGCGCCGGGATCCTGCCTGGAGTGCGCGATGGCCGGCCGAAGTTTCCGGGCAGAGCGCGCAGCAGACTGTAAAGAAGTGTTGCCGGGTGCGCCGTGGACCGGGTGCGTCGTGGACCGGGTGCGTCGTGGACCGGGTGCGTCGTGGACCGGGCCTATGCGGCGCGCAGCGCCGCCAGCAGTGCCCGGCTGAAGCCTCGGGTAGGGCATCGTAATTGCTGGCTTGCTGCCCTTCCAACGGGTACGCCCGCTTCTCAAGGCTGTCCATGCTGCGAAAACCTCTCGCTTTCCGTCTTCTGCTCGCCTGCGCCCTGCTGTGCGGTTGTGGCAGCCCCGCCCGCCTTCCGCTAGATGCCGGCTTCGGGGCTCGTCCGACGCTGCCCGCCCCGCAGAAGCAGCTGTTGCCGACGGTGTTTGTGGCAAACGCCAAAGGGTGGGAAGAGACCGAGCGGCCGACCGCCGCGGAGGGTCTCGCCGTCACCGCCTACGCGACGGGGCTCGAGCATCCACGCTGGTTGTACGTTCTTCCCAATGGCGATGTGCTGGTTGCGGAAACCAATGCACCGCCGAAACCCCAGGATGGGCGCAACGTCCGCGGCTGGGTACAGCGCCACGTCATGAAGCGGGCCGGCGCGATTACTCCCAGCGCCAACCGCATCACGCTGCTGCGTGACGCCGACGGCGATGGCATTGCCGAGCAACGCTATACCTTCGCGGACAAGTTACATTCTCCGTTTGGCATGGCGCTCATCGGCACGCGGTTCTACGTGGCCGACTCCGATGCCGTGCTGCAGTTCGATTACCAGCAGGGAGCCACGCACGTTGCGGGCAGCGGCACGCGCATCGTCGAGCTGCCCGCCGGACCCATCAACCATCATTGGACCAAGAATCTCATCGCCAGCGCTGATGGGCGCCTGCTGTATGCCACCGTCGGCTCCAACAGCAATGCCGCGGAGAATGGCATCGCGCAGGAGAGCGGCCGCGCGGCCGTGTGGGAAATCGATCCGGCCACCGGGCAGCATCGCATCTATGCTTCGGGCCTGCGCAATCCGAATGGACTTGCGTGGGTTCCGTACACCGGCAAGCTCTGGACCGTCGTCAATGAGCGCGATGAGCTCGGCAGCGACCTGGTGCCGGACTACATGACCGCGCTCGTGGACGGTGGATTCTATGGATTTCCCTATAGTTATTACGGCACGCATGTTGACTATCGCGTCAAGCCGCAGCGCCCGGATCGGGTAGCCGCCGCCATCGTGCCCGATTACGCTCTCGGTGCGCATACCGCTTCGCTCGGCCTGGCATACGCCGCGCCGCGCGAGGGCGACCCCACCGGACGTTTCTCAGAAGGGATGTTCGTGGGTCAACATGGCTCCTGGAATCGCAAACCGCGCAGCGGCTACAAGGTGGTGTTCGTGCCGTTTGCTGCCGGCAAGCCCGCAGGTCCGCCCCAGGACGTACTGACAGGTTTTCTGGATGCGCGCGGCAACGCGCGCGGCCGGCCTGTCGGGGTGGCGCTGGATCGCAAAGGCGGGCTGCTGGTGGCGGACGATGTCGGCGACCGGGTCTGGCGCGTCGCCAAACGGTGACCAAAAATGAAGAGGCCAGGTTCCGCGGTATGAGCTTATGAACGTCAACGCGGCGGCGGATGCTGTCGAGCGGCCGGAATCCTCCGGCAGAGGGCTTTGGCTCGCCGCTCTGGGCATCGTCTACGGGGATCTCGGGACCAGTCCGCTGTACACCTTGCAGACCGTCACGGGTGCGCTCGGCGGGCACTTCACCCGTGCAAGCGCGCTGGGCGTGCTGTCGCTGATTTTCTGGACACTGATCATCACGGTTTCCGTGAAGTACTGTTTGTTCGTGATGCGCGCCGACAATCACGGCACCGGCGGCATCATGGCGCTCATGTCACTCGTGGGGGCCAACAGTCTGAAGCGCGGCGCCCGCATCCTCACCGCCATGGGCTTGCTCGGTGCGGCCCTGATCTATGGCGATGGCGCCATCACACCTGCGATCTCGGTGCTGAGCGCCATCGAAGGCGTGAACGTGGTTTCGGATGTCCTCAAGCCGTTCGTGATGCCGATTGCCGCGGCGATTCTCATCGCACTGTTTGCCGCCCAGCGTTTCGGCACCGAGCGCATCGGCCATGCTTTCGGTCCAATCATGCTGCTGTGGTTCCTGGTGATCGCGCTGCTCGGCTTGTCGGGCATCGCGCGCAACCCGGAAGTACTGATCGCCGTCGATCCGCGCCACGCAATCCGCTTCCTGGCGCATTCCTCGCAAGCGGGGCTGATCCTGGGGGGCGTATTTCTGTGCATCACCGGCGCCGAGGCGCTGTATGCCGACATGGGACATCTGGGCCGCGGCCCCATACGCCGCTCCTGGTACGGCATCGTGTTGCCGGCGCTGCTGTTGAGTTATGCCGGCCAGATTGCGCTCATGCTGGAGCGCGGCACGGTCGCGGGCAATCCGTTCTTTCAGCTGGCGCCATCCTGGTCAGTCATTCCACTGGTGGTGCTCGCAACTCTCGCCACCATCATCGCAAGCCAAGCCATCATCACCGGCTCCTTTGCCATGACGCGCCAGGCGATGCAGCTCGGCTGGCTGCCCGGGGTGAACATCCGGCAGACCTCGGATCGCGCCTACGGGCAGATCTATGTTCCCGCGGTCAACTGGCTCATGATGGTGGCCACGGTGACTATAGCGGCCGCCTTTGGCAGTTCCGACCGCCTGGCCGGTGCGTACGGCACCGCGGTCGCCACCACCATGCTGCTCACCAGCTGCCTGCTGTATGCCGCGATGCGTCGCATCTGGCATTGGGGGCTGCCTGTGGCGCTGGCCGTGAGCGCGCTGTTTCTGCTCGTGGACAGCGCCTTCTTCGCCGCCAACCTGCTGAAGATTGCCGAGGGTGGCTGGCTGCCGCTGACACTGGGGGCGCTGGTGTTTTTCCTCATGAGCACCTGGCGCGCAGGGACCGACTGTGTGCACGAGAAGCAGTTGCAACTCGAGCGCCAGCCGCAGCATTTTCTCGAGGACCTGCGCAGCGGCAGACTGCACCGGGTGGCGGGCACCGCGATTTTCCTCACGCGATCCAAGCAGAACATCCCACCGCTGTTGGTTTATCACGTCGAGCACATGGGTGCATTGCATGAGCACGTGGTGACGCTGACCGTAGAGTTTGCGACCACACCGCGCGTGGCGCGTCAGGAGCGCTGCAGTGCCCAGCAGCTCTGCGACGGCATCTGGCACGCCACGGTGCGCTTTGGCTTCATCGAGATTCCCGACCTGCGCGCGGCACTGCGGCAGCTGCAGCCGCTGGATTCCGCACTTGATCTGGAACACGCCATCTTCTTTGCGGCCCGCGATCTCGTGGTCCCCAAACCGGGTGCCGGACGGCTGACACACTGGCGCGTGGCCGTGTTTGCTTTCATGTACCGCAACGCCGTGAAGGTGGTGGACCGGTTCAACCTGCCCGCGGCGCGGGTCGTGGAGATCGCAAGGCAGATCGAAGTCTGAGGTCAGCTGCGTCGCAGCGGGATCCCATGGCGCTAGCGCGGTCTCACTGCCGAGCGGGGTGATGTCACGAATATGACACGAAAGAAGTGTCCCGCGCCGCTGCGACGGCGAAAACCGCGGTCGCGCTTGCCTTTCCAGCTCGTACGGCGTTTGCTTTGCACGGCGCCGCCAGCCACCGCGCAGCAAGAGGAGAACCCAGTATGAGCAGTGCAAGTCCCATTCAATCCCGCAGTTCGAGCGCCGATTCCGGCGACGCCATCCGTTCCAGCGCCTCGTTTAGCGCGCACCTGAAGACGCTGCAGCGCACACTGCCCCTGCGCTCGCGCTATGAGAATTTCATCGGCGGCAAGTGGGTTGCCCCGGCCAAGGGTGGCTACTTCGACAACGTGTCGCCGACCACCGGTCAGGTCGTCTGCCACATCGCGCGCTCACAAGCCGAGGACATCGAGCGTGCGCTCGATGCGGCGCATGCTGCCGCCGAGAAGTGGGGCCGCACGCCGGTTGCCGAGCGTGCCCGTGCGCTCAACCTGATCGCCGATCGCATCGAGCAATATCTGCCCTTCATCGCCGCGGTCGAGACTTATGACAACGGCAAGCCGATCCGCGAGACCAACCTCGCCGATATTCCGCTGGCCGTGGATCACTTCCGCTATTTCGCCAGCTGTGTGCGCGCGCAGGAAGGCTCGATCGGCGAGATCGACGAGGACACGGTCGCCTATCACTTTCATGAGCCGCTCGGGGTCGTCGCGCAGATCATCCCGTGGAATTTCCCGATTCTCATGGCAGCCTGGAAGCTGGCGCCGGCAATCGCCGCGGGCAACGCCGTGGTGCTCAAGCCCGCGGAGCAGACCCCGCTGGGCATCCTCGTGGTGGCTGAGCTGTGTCAGGACCTGTTGCCACCCGGTGTGCTCAACATCGTCAATGGCTTCGGGCTGGAAGCCGGCAAGCCGCTCGCCTCCAACCCGCGCATCGCCAAGATTGCCTTCACGGGCGAGACCACCACCGGCCGGCTCATCATGCAGTACGCCTCGGAGAACATCATTCCGGTAACACTGGAGTTGGGGGGCAAGTCGCCCAACATCTTCTTTGACGACGTCATGCGCGAGGATGATTCCTTCGTGGACAAGGCGCTCGAGGGATTTGCGATGTTCGCGCTCAACCAGGGCGAGGTGTGCACCTGTCCGTCGCGCGCGCTGGTGCAGAAGTCGATCTACGAACGCTTCATGGAGCGCGCTGTCAAGCGGGTGGAGAAGATCCGCCAGGGCGACCCGTACGAGATGAGCACGCAGATCGGCGCGCAGGCATCCAACGACCAGTTTGAGAAGATCCTGTCGTACTTCGACATCGGTCGCAAGGAAGGCGCGAAGGTGCTGACCGGCGGTGTCGCCAACAAGCTGCCGGGTGAGCTCGGCAACGGCTACTACATCAAGCCGACGGTGTTCGAAGGCCACAACCGCATGCGTGTGTTCCAGGAGGAGATCTTCGGACCGGTGGTGTCAGTGACGACCTTCGACACTCCCGAGCAGGCGCTCGAGATTGCCAATGACACGCTGTACGGGCTGGGCGCCGGGGTCTGGACGCGCGATGTCAACAAGGCATACCGCTTCGGCCGTGGCATCAAGGCCGGACGCGTGTGGACCAACTGTTATCACGCCTATCCGGCGCACGCAGCTTTCGGGGGCTACAAGAAGTCTGGCATCGGACGGGAGACCCACAAGATGATGCTCGATCATTACCAGCAGACCAAGAACATGCTGGTGAGCTACGGCGAGAAGGCGCTGGGATTCTTCTGATGACCGGCAGCGAGCAGCCGCTCAGTAACGTGATCGAGTTCGATCCGGGCCGCGTCGGTGTGACCGATGCGGCCCGCAAGCTGATCGAGCAGTTGAAGCAGCAATACGGACCGTTGATGTTTCATCTCTCGGGGGGCTGCTGTGACGGCAGCGCCCCGATGTGCTTCCAGGTCGGTGAGTTCAAGCTGGGCGGAGTCGATGAAAAGGTCGGTGAGATCGTCGGCTGCGAGTTCTGGATGGACCGTGAGCAGTATCGCCGCTGGGCGCACACGCGCTGGACCGTGGATGTGGTACCGGGGCGGGGTGCGAGTTTTTCACTGGAGGCGCCGACCAACCTGCGCTTCATCATCCGCTCCTCGATGTGCGTGTAACCGCAGAGGCCGGTAATCACAAGGCTCGCGGCACGCCGGGCACGCCCCGGGTGCACTCCAGGGCGGCGCGATCCCAGTGCCCGGTCTGTGCGGCCGCCTCGTAGGTGCTTTGCAGAAATGCCAGCAGGGTGGTATCAGGGTCGGCTGACGTGCGGACCTGGTCATAGGGCAACAGAAACTCTCCCAGCTCCTCGCTGAACGCGGCGCCCCGAGGGATGACCGGCCAGTCCCGGAAGGCGGCCGGCGTGGGATACACGTAGGAGTAGAAGGCGGGGTAGTCGATGCCGTGGCCGCCAGGCCAGAACCCCGCGCTGCTGACCTCATGCGAGTATGCCTCGCGCATCACCGCGGGACTCAGCCCCGGTGCCTTGCCCTGAAACAGCGGCGCGCGGCGACCCGAGAAACGGCTGGCAGCCAGATCGAAACTGCCCCAGAAGAAGTGCACCGGGCTGGCCTTGCCGAGAAAGCCGGTGCGAAATTCACGCAGCACCCGCTCGATCTGCAGCAATGCCTGCCAGAAACGCTGCGCATGCATGGGATTGTAAGCACGCGAGGCGTGATCCTCGGTGAAGCGGCGTGCCTCAGGAATCTCGCTCGGCAGCGGATTGATCGTGATCTGCAGATCCAGCCGCTGCAGCGCCTCCAGCACCGCAGCATGGAAGTCCGCGATGCTGCCGCTTTGCAGCGCTAGGCGCTGCCGGCAGCCGTCGCTGACATCGATGATGAGTTCCTGCGCGCAGAAATCCAACAGGATCTCGAAATACCGTCCGTGGTGCGGTATCGCCGAGGTGGTGAGACCGCGCGTCGTGACATACAGGGGCACGTGCCAGCTGTGGTTCAGCCAGGGTGTGCAGGCGAGCCGGATCTTGCCGACGACCTGCGTCCACAGGTGCAGCGTCTCGCAGGTGTCACGCCATTCGCGAAAGGGCAGCTCGGGCCAGGGAGTCATGGCGTGAGTCTATCGGCGCATCCGCGCTGATGACAGCGGGGGGGTGGGCAAGCCGCATGCTACTGTCATCGCCCTGCCGACGCACAGCCAGCGAGGTCAGAGGATATGGATACCCGGATCACTGCAGCGCAATCGGGCACCTTCCGCATTGGTGCGACGACGGTCCATCGGCTGGGATTTGGCACCATGCGACTGACAGGGCGGGGCATCTGGGGTCCGCCTGCGGATCGAGCCGAGGCCCTCCGCACGCTGCAGCGCCTGCCGGAGCTGGGCGTGAACTTTGTGGACACCGCCGATTCCTATGGGCCGGGATTTGCGGAAGAGCTGGTGCGCGAAGCGCTGCACGGCTGCCAGGACATCCTGGTTGCCACCAAGGGTGGGCTAGCGCGCACCGGTCCGGACCGCTGGACACCGCTCGGCCGCCCCGAATACCTGATTCAACAGGCCTACACCAGCTGTCACCGCCTGGGTGTGGAGCAGATCGGACTGTGGCAGCTGCATCGCATCGATCCGAAAGTACCGCGCGAGGAGCAGTTCGATGCGGTCAAGTCCCTGCTCGAGCGCGGTGTGATACGCCATGCCGGCCTCAGTGAAGTGAGCGTTGCCGATATCGAAGCCGCACGGCGCTACTTTCCGGTCGTTACCGTGCAGAACCGCTACAACCTCGTCGATCGGGGTAGTGAGGAAGTCCTCGACTACTGCACCCGTGCCGGTATCGGCTTCATTCCCTGGTTTCCCCTCGCGGCCGGCGCACTCAGCGCTCCCGACTCGATGCTCGCTCGCATCGCGCAGCAACTGAATGCGAGCCCGAGCCAGGTGGCGCTGGCGTGGATACTGAAGCGCAGTCCGGTGATGCTGCCGATTCCCGGCACCTCGAAAGTGGCCCACCTGGAGGAAAATGTCGCGGCGGCTGCACTGCAGTTGTCCGCGGATGATTTCGCAGCGCTCGATCGCGAAGGACGCGCGCAGCAAAGTCACTGAACGGCATAATGCGGCCCCTTCCGAGCCTCGAGGTAGCGGCCGCGTGCGACTGTATTCCTGGAACGTCAATGGCATCCGCGCCGTGCTGCGCAAGGGTGACTTCCAGGCATTCATGCAGGCACATCAGCCGGACATCCTCTGCCTGCAGGAGACCAAGGCGGAACGGGAACAGATCGACATCGAGCTGCCGGGGTATCACGAGTTCTGGCACTCAGCCCGCAGGAAGGGTTACGCGGGGACGGCGATCTTTTCGCGCAGCGCGCCGCTGTCGGTGGTCAACGGGTTTCCACGCCGGTTTGCGCGCCGCTATTCTTTCGCGGATGAATTGCAGCGGGACTGTGCCGAGGAAGGCCGCATCATCACCGCTGAATACGCCACTTTTTTCGTGGTGACGGTCTACACACCCAATGCGAAGGACGATCTCAGCCGCCTGGTGTTGCGCCACCAGTACTGGGATCCTGCATTTCTGGCCTACGTGCAACAGCTGCAGCAGCGCAAGCCCGTGATCTTCTGCGGCGATCTGAATGTGGCACACACCGAGCACGACCTGGCCAACCCCAAGGCCAACAAAGGCAGGAAGGGATTCACCCTCGAGGAGCGCGAGGGATTCCAGAACCTGCTGGATGCGGGTTTCCTCGACACGTTCCGGCTGTTCAGGCAGGGCAGCGGCCATTACTCCTGGTGGAGTAATTTCTCGAACGCGCGGGCGCGCAATGTCGGCTGGAGAATCGACTATTTCCTGGCATCCCGGCAGCTGCGCGACCGCATCCGCGGTGCTGAGATTCATCCGCGCATCATGGGCAGTGATCACTGCCCGGTCAGCATACAACTCCTCTAGGCGTGCTCGTCGCGTCGGCGACCGCCGAGAGCGGCGGCCACAGAGGCGATGAATGCGCCGACCAGCATGGCTAACGCTGTCAATGTGGCCGCCTCGGCTGCAGCCTTGCGCGCAGCGTCAGCGGCCTGACGCGCCTTCGTGTCAGCGGCCTTCGCGGCGGAAATCGCTGCATCAACGCGCTTTTGCGCCTCTTCCTGCGATACGCCCGTACGCGAGGCAACCAGTTGTGTCAGATACGTTCGATCTTCTGGTGGAACCTCACCGGCGGTGATATCGCGTGCCAGCGTGCGGGTTGCCTCGGCGCGCGCATCCGTGGAGTTGGTCCCCGGATCCGTGCTGGTCGAGCGGAACAGTACGTCGATGTCGTAGGGTGTGACGCTGCTGCCGAGCGAGCCGCCGGAGTTGGGTGCAGCACTGTTAGCCACGCCGCCGGCGGCCGCACCGTGCGCCGCGCCCGCCCCGACCGTTGCTGCCGCATGTACACCGCCCGCCAGTACGCCGCCGCTTACCAGCGCGAACACTCCGGCAGCGATGAGCGTCGCGGCGGCCCAGCTGATGAACCCGTGAGCGGTGTCGCGGAAGAACACCTCGTGTGTATGCAGGCCTGCCCACTTCGTGCGCAGTCGCCCTGCCAGAAAGCCACCCAGACCCGAGGCCACCCACTGAACGATGACGAACCAGACGGCAGTCATGGCCGTGAAGGTTGTCGCGGAGACACCGCTGCCCGCCCAAGGGGATACCGAGGCCAGTCCAAAGCCTCCGCCCAGTGTCAACAACAGCAACGACACGGCTGCCGCAACGACGGCGCCCGCAAACACTGCGGCCCAGGAAACGGCCGGGACAGCTGATTCGCTTGCCGGCTCCCCGCCAAGTTGCGTGCTACGCTGAGTCATCAAGTTCTCCATGCTCCCCTCCAACCGGCGGCTGGCGCCTGCGTTGCTGATCTTTGAACCAAACCGCCAGTCTGCCGTTCTGACGGACGTCCCCGGCATAACGTGGCGCCGCAGGCTTGGTTCCCGCGAAGTTGGTAATCTGGGCGGTATGAAGACCTTTCACTGCACTCACTGTCAGAACCTGGTGTTCTTCGAGAACATCCGTTGCCTCAACTGTGAGCATTGGCTCGCCTATTTGCCGGACCAGTCCGTTATGGCCGCCCTGCGGCAGGGGGAGGACGGTCTGTGGCGCTCACCGGGTACCCAGGATGCCGAGCGTCCCTACCGGCGCTGTGACAATTATGACCGTGAGAACGTCTGTAACTGGGCAGTTCCCGCCTCCGATCCTCTGACTTTGTGCCTCTCTTGCCGGCTTACGCGGGTCATTCCGGATCTGTCCATCGTGGCGAACCGCACGGCCTGGTACAAATTGGAGCTCGCCAAGCGCCGCCTGCTGTACACCCTGCTGGCGCTGAGGTTACCCGTCGTGCCGCAGCGAAACGCCAACGATGGCGGCCTCGTGTTTGAGTTTCTGGGGGACTCGAGCGGCGATGGCAGGCGAGTGATGACCGGTCACGACAACGGGTTGATCACGATCAACATCGATGAGGCGGACGACGTCCTGCGCGAGCAGCAGCGCAAGCGCCAGGGAGAGCCTTACCGCACGCTGCTCGGACATTTCCGCCACGAGGTCGGGCATTACTACTGGGACCGCCTGATCCGCCCTGATCCTGAGCGGCTCGCCGCCTTCCGCGCGCTGTTCGGTGATGAGCGCGTCGATTACGCCGGCGCGCTGCGCCGCCACTACGACGAAGGGCCGCCTGCGAGCTGGACCGGCTCATTCATCAGCAGCTACGCCACCTGCCATCCGTGGGAGGACTGGGCCGAATCGTGGGCGCACTTCCTGCACATGACCGACACGCTCGAGACCGCCGCCACCGCCGGTTTGTCGCTGCGCCCGAAACGCGCTGACGAGCCGACCATGGCGCCGCCGCCCAACCCTCTGATGGAACAGCCCAATCGCTTCGATCGTATGACCGAGGATTGGGTTGCGCTGACTTACGTGCTCAACAATCTCAGCCGCGGACTGGGGCTGCGGGACAGTTATCCGTTCGTGCTCTCGGTGCCAGTGCTGGCCAAGTTGCGCTTCATACACGACATCGCGTATGCCCCCCAGCATCCGCGCTTGCCAGCCTAGGCATTACCTCCTGCCCCCTGGCCGCCCGTCAGCAGTGGCGGTGGTCAGTCGCACCCACATCCGGTCGATCTGGGGGCGAGGCATCTGCGATTCCGGAATCGACAAGCGCGCGGTCTCCTCGCTGACCCTGCCGTTCAGGCGCAGCACCGCCAGCGCGCCCACGATCCGCCCGAAGGCCACCGAGCGGGCGAGAGGCGTGATTAGGGAGGTTGCATCCGGCCCTTGTGCATCCACACCTGCCAGCGTGCGCGCCGATAGATCCCAGCTCGCGCCAATGCGGCGGGCGACGGGTCCACATTGCGTATCGAGCAGCGAGGCGAGCACAGTGGCATCCGGCTTCAGCTCGGGGTGCTTCTGGTACTCATCGAGTGTGACGCGGAATATGACGATGCTCGCCAGCCCCATCACCAGTGCGAGCAGCTCTGCGGCAAACGGATCCGACTCATCCTCGGCGAGGAAGTTGTGCGGTACCGATGCACTGGCGGCACGGAAAGTGTGCTCCCAGGCGATCTCCGGGAAACGTGGGAAATGGTTGCCGCTGACGCGAAAGATCGGCTGCATCAGCGCCGCGGTGATCAGGGAGCGGATGCCATCGGTGCCGAGCAGGACCACGGCGCGGTCGACACTCTCGACCGGCTCGGGCGTGACCCGATAATAGGAGCTGTTTGCGATCTTCAGCAGCGCGCCGACCAGTGACGGATCCTGGGTGATGATCGTGGTCAGCTCGCGCAGCGAGACGCGCTCGTCATTCGTTGCGCTGAGCAGTCTCGGCAGCATGCTCGGTCGCCGGGGCGCATAACGCTGTTGAGTCGCCGCATGCTCAAGTGACTCGATGACGGTGCTCATCACGGCGAGCTGCGTCGGCGGCAGATCTTCATAACGCTGCCCGCGACCGAGCGCAAGCTCATGCAGCCCGGCAAACACCTCCGGGACCGAAAGCGTGCTCGCGCCCGGCTGCGCGACCTCCATGGAGGCGTCAGCGCCGGGCGATGGGCCGTCGCTCGCCGTCGCAGCGGCTGCCGGGCGACCGTCCGCGCCGGCGCCAGTGGTCCGCGGCGTAGTGGCTTCGGCCGAAGCTGCAGGCTTGCGGCGCGCCCGACCGCCGATCATGGCCACCGCGCTGCCAACGGCTACGGCAGCTACAATGACCAGCGAGATGACAATGACATCGACGGTCGCCAACGCCCCTCCATTGCCAGCGTCGCTACGTTACCCTGTGCGCCGGCTGGTGGGGAGCCCGCCCGCCCTCGCAGGATCAATTTCAGGAGCAGGCCGGTGGCGCATCGCGCCCGATGGTGGACCTGTTGCCGCAAGCTCGCCCTGCCGTTGCTGGCTTGTGCAGTGATGCAGCCCTGCCACGCCGCAGCGGCTGCCAGTGTGTTGGGTATCGATGCGCCGGAGCTCGCAGCACCGGGCCATTTCGCGGTGGGCGTCCGTACGCTCACGCTGGTGCAACACGATCAGCCGGAAGTACTGGCATTCGATCCCCGGACAGGCTCGGCGCCGCGGCGCGATCGCACCTTGCACGTGCTGCTGTGGTATCCCGCCCAACCCCTGCCCGGCAGCGAACCGATCACGTATCAGGCCAGTCTGCCTTCCGAGACCACCGCTGCGGTCGCTTTTTCCATTCCCGGTGTAGCGGTGCGCGATGCGCCGCCGGCCGGCCGCGACTATCCGCTGGTGATCCTCTCGCATGGCTACAGCAACCCGCCCGAGGCGATGGCCTGGCTGACGGAGAATCTCGCCTCGAAGGGCTACGTTGTTGCAGCTATCGCGCACGCTGACCCCCCGATCACTGATGTGGCGCGCTACGTCGGGCCCATCCTGCGTCGGCCGCTCGACATCGTGTTCGCGGCTCACAGCCTGCGCGAGCAGCTGGCTGCGCAACGCCTGATCAATCCGCAGCGTCTGGCGCTCATCGGCTATTCCATGGGCGGCTATGGCGTCTTGACCGCTGCCGGCGCCCGCTTTGACCCCAGCAGTCCGCTGATGAGCATGGTTCCGGGCGGCTTGCTTGCGCCATACGCCGGGGCACAAAGAGAGGCAGTCGTGCTGAGCGGCGTGCAGGCGGTGGTTGCGATCTCACCGGCGGGTGGTGGTCCGCGTGCCGCCTGGGGCGCGCAAGGGCTGCAGGGCATTCATGCGCCGCTGCTGCTGATCGCAGGTAATCGCGACCGCACCGTGGATTACGAAAGCGGCGCTCGCGCCATGTTCTCGCAGGCAACGCACGCCGAACGTTACCTGTTGACCTTCAAAGAGGCAGGGCATGCGCTGGGGCTGGCTCCCGTGCCGGCTGGCATGCGCAGCCAGCTCTGGGACCTCGACTGGTTCGAGGATCCGGTGTGGCGCAAGGACCGCATCACCGCCATCAACGCACATTTCATCACGGCGTTTCTCGACCGCTATGTGAAAGGCGACACGAGCCGCGCTGCGTATCTCGAGGTAGCCAACGCCGATTCTGATGCCGGCGCCTGGGACCTACCGACCCCGCTGCATTACGATGCCTACAGTCCGGGCGAAGGCCAGATCACGGTGTGGAAGGGCTTCCAGCGCAATCACGCGGCTGGACTTGAATTACTGCGTGCCGCCGCGGCGCGTTGAGTTGCCGCCGCCTGCAGCTGCACGCTCGCAACCAGCAGGCGACTGCGGTCGGCGCACGGGCCCACCAGGACCTCCACCTCACCGGGCTCGAACACGCTGCGGAGCCGCTGCCCCAGAAAACGCAGCTGCCGCGCCGGGAACTGCATGTGCAGGGTTGCGCTGGCGCCGGCGGCGAGTGTGATCTTTCCCACCGTACGCAGCTCCAGCACCGGACGTGAGACGCTCGCCAGCTTGTCGTGCGTAAACACGAATACCGTCTCTTCGGCGGTGTGCTGACCTCGGTTGGTGACCTCGACACGCACCTCAAGGGTATCGTCCTCGGTGAGTCGCTGCGGTGTGACGCTCAGATTGGCGAGCTGAAAGTCGCCAAAGCTCAGCCCATGCCCAAAGGGGAACAGCGGCTCGTTTGCCACATCGAGGTACTTGCTGGTGAAGTGGTCGCGTGCATTGAAGGGACGGCCGCCGGGGCGCTCGCCGTAGAAGATCGGCACCTGTCCGAGAGCCTGCGGCCAGCTCATGGGAGTGCGGCCGCTCGGCGAGGCGGCACCGCAGAGGATGTCTGCAACGGCATTACCCGCTTCATTGCCGAGAAACCACGCCGCGAGCAGCGCATCACTCAGCTCTGCCAGCTCCGGGATGACCAGCGGCCGGCCCGAAAACAACACGCTGATGAGCTTCATCCCCTGCTGCTGAGCCTGGCGCGCGAGGGCCTGAGCAAGCTCCAGCTGCCGCCCCGGCAATCCGGGATGCGCCCGGCTTGCCGCCTCACCACTCATGGCGGCTGCTTCG
Organism: uncultured Pseudomonadota bacterium; assembly: GCA_963839055.1. Lineage (GTDB taxonomy): Bacteria > Pseudomonadota > Gammaproteobacteria > Steroidobacterales > Steroidobacteraceae > 13-2-20CM-66-19. Next base: position 500,547 of record CAWITP010000002.1, read on the forward strand.
CCCACGCACAGCACGATCGCCTCGGCGTTGCGGCACGCCTCGAGCGCTGCGCCAATGTCAGCCGTATCCGACTTGTCAATCGCAACACCCCGGGCGTGCATGATCTGTACGCCAGGCAGCGCGTGGCGCAGTCCCGCAAGCACGCTGACATACTTGTCCGGCTCGCCGACCGCTGCCCAGCAACCACCCATCTCGGTGCCGGCATCGGCGAGCGGTCCAATGAGCGCCAGGCGTCGCAGACCTTGCGCTAGGGGCAAGGCCTCGCGGTCATTCTTCAGCATGACAATGGCACGTCTGGCTACGGTGCGGGACAGCGCGAGACGGCGCTCGATAGCCTGCGCGTCTTCAGTACCCGTACCGCGACGATAGGGATCCTCGAACAGGCCGAGGCGCTCCTTCAGATGCAACACACGCCGCACCGATTCGTCGATCCGCGCCTGGGTGACCAGACCTCGCGTCAGTGCTACCGGCAACCCGTGCCGGTAGGCATCGGACATCATGTCAATGTCGACACCGGCATTGAGCGCCAGCGCGGCCGCCTCGGGCGGATCAGCCGCAATGCCGTGCCGCATGAGCTCGCCGATGGCGTTGTAGTCGCTGACCAGCACGCCTTCGAAACCCATCTGCTCGCGCAGATGCTGTCGCAGCAGCGCTGCATTCGCCGTCATCGGCACACCGGCGAGGTCAGTGAAGGCGGGCATGATCGTGGCCACTCCGGCTCTGACGGCGGCGTCGAAGGCGGGCAGATGCACCTCATGCAGCGTGCGATCACTGATGTCCACCGAGGCATACTCGCGTCCGGCCGTAACCGCACCATAGCCACAGAAGTGTTTGGCACAGGCAGCGAGCGCCACGGGCGATGCGAGCTGCGCGCCTTGAAAGCCACGAACCTTGGCTTGCGCCAGTTGCGCTGCGACCCACGGATCCTCACCCGGGCCCTCAGCGGTGCGTCCCCAGCGGATATCGCGCGCCACGTCCACCATGGGAGCGAAGGTCATGGCGAGCCCATCGAAGCAGGCTTCCGTTGCCGCCTCGCGCGCCGTCTGCTCCCATACGGCCGGATCAAACAGCGCGGCCTCCGCGAGCGGGATCGGAAACAGAGTACGATGACCGTGAATGATGTCGAGTCCGACCAGCAGCGGAATTTTCAGGCGGGATTGTTCCACCGCGAGCCGCTGCAGCTCCCGCACCGGGCCTGCGCCCACGAGGTTGAGCAGATTGCCGATGGCGCCCGATTTGATCGCCTCGGTCGAATCGCCGGCGATGATGGGGCCGGTCACCGCGTGGCCCGCCGCCGTCATCGTCAGCTGCCCGAGTTTCTCGGTCAGGGTCATGTTGGCGAGCAGTTTCTCGATCCGGTTCATCGAATCCCGTCCTCGGACGCGCTACCGTCATGATAGCTTGAGATGCCAGTCGAGGAGATGACATGCCGGCAAAGCCTGAGCCTACAGCCGAAGGCGTGCTCGGTGGCGGATACCGCACGACGCCCGTGCCGCGTGCCGTGGCACTGGCCGCAGCTCCGGCAGAGGAGCTGCTGGAGGCGGTGCAGCGGCAGACATTCCGGTTTTTCTGGGACGGCGCGCACCCGGTGAGTGCGCTTGCGCCGGATCGCTGCAGCGTGCTGCAGGATGCGGGCGATGACAAGGTGGCGATCGGCGGATCGGGATTCGGCATCATGGCCATCATCGTCGCCGTGGAGCGCGGTTGGATTTCGCGCGAAGCAGCTCTCGAGCGGCTGCAGCGCATGCTGGAAGTGTTGATTGGCGCCACCTGCTACCACGGTGCGTTCGCACATTTTGTGAACGGGCGCACAGGTGCGACCATTCCGTTCTTCCGCAAGGACGATGGCGGTGACCTGGTTGAGACGGCGTTCCTGTGCATGGGGCTGTTGTGCGCCAGGCAGTACTTCGATCGCGACAGCGCGCTCGAGAGCGCGCTGCGCGGCCGCATCAACTGGCTCTGGCAGGAAGTCGAGTGGGACTGGTATACCCGGGGTGGCCGCGAGGTGCTCTACTGGCACTGGAGTGCCAACAATGGCTGGGCCATGAATCACCCCATCCACGGCTGGAACGAGTGCCTGATCGCCTACGTGCTCGCCGCGGGCGCGCCGCGTTATGCGATCGACCCGGCGGTGTATCACCAGGGCTTCGCCAGCGGACCTGAGTTCCTCAATGGCAGGCGGTACTATGACATCGAGCTGCCGCTCGGGCCCGAGCAGGGTGGTCCGCTTTTTTTTGCGCATTACTCCTTCTGCGGACTGGATCCGCGCGGGCTCACGGACCGCTACGCGGACTACTGGCAGCTCAACCAGCGACATGTCGCCATCAACCGTGCGCACTGCATTGCCAACCCCCGGGGGTTTCGCGGTTACGGCCAGAACTGCTGGGGGCTCACGGCGAGCGATGACCCGGAAGGCTACGCCGCACATGCCCCGGACAATGACAACGGCACCATCGCACCGACGGCTGCACTTGCAAGCCTGCCCTATGCACCGCAGGAGGTGCTCGCCTGTGCGCGCCATCTGCTCGAGCGTCACGGCGAGCGGATCTGGCGTCGCTACGGTTTCACGGATGCCTTCTGCGAGCAGCGCAACTGGTACGCGGACAGTTATATCGCCATCGATCAGGGACCGATCATCATCATGATCGAGAATCATCGCAGCGCGCTGCTGTGGAAGCTCTTCATGAGCGTACCGGAGGTGCAGACCGGGTTGCGTCGCCTGGACTTTCGCAGTCCCTGGCTGCGGGACGCAGGCGCCACGTGATGGACTTGCGCAGCGGCTCGCTGGATGACTGGCTTGCGCAGCAGCTGCCGCGTGCCACGGAGGCACTACTGCGCAGTGTCTCGCCGGTCGGCATCAGCAAGACGCGGCCGGGATTCGGTCATACCATCCATCCGCGCAAGGGCTCGATCGTGGCCTCGCCGGTGCTGGCCGACTGGGACCCCGACCCGGACTACTTCTTTCACTGGTTTCGCGACTCGGCGGTAGTCATCGATGCGCTGCGACAGCTGTTCAGGTCGCGGCGCCTCGGGCGTCAGGCGCTCGAGCACTTCGCCGACTTCGTGCGCTTCAGTCTGTCGCTGCGCTCCCTCGATGGGCGTACCGTCGCGGCGGATCAGCTCTGGCGCAACCGTGTAATGCCGGACTTCGTGCGTTTCCTGCGCACCGATGCGGAACTCTCGGCCGTGCACGGCGATGCGGTCATCGCGGAGACGCGAGTCAACCCCGATGGCACGCTCGACATTTCCAGCTGGACACGCCCGCAGCATGATGGGGCGCCACTGCGCGTGCTGGCCGTACTGCGCTGGGCGAACGAGGTGGTGCTCGAGGCGGAGCTGCTGCGCGATGTGTCGGATCTCCTCCGTGGCGATCTCGCTTTCACGGCGAACTTCTGGCAGCAGCCCTCGTTTGATATCTGGGAGGAGGAGCAGGGGCTGCACTACTACACGCTGTGTGTCTCCGCTGCAGCGCTCAGCGAGGGGGCGGCATGGCTGCAGAACGCGGGGGAGACGCCTCTGGCCGAGGAGTACCTGCGGCAGGCGCAGAGCATTCGCAGCCGGCTGGATCAGTACTGGCTGCCGGACTGCGGACACTACTCCTCGCGGGTGCTGGCCTCCGGTGAGCGCTCGAGCAAGGAGCTGGACATCGCCGTGATCCTGGCTGCGATCCACGCCCCGCATCGCAGTGAGCGGCACGCGGTGAGCGATCCGCGCATGCAGGCGACCTTCGAGCGGCTCGTGACACTCTTCGACGGGCTCTATGAGATCAACCGCAACCGCCCACCCGAGCGCGCTCCGGGCATGGGGCGTTATGCCGGGGATGTCTATTTCTCAGGCGGTGCGTACTACTTCTCGACGCTGGGCGCAGCGGAGTTCTGTTTCCTGGCTGCCGCTGCGACCCCCGAGCGCAGCGCCTGGCTGGCGCGCGGCGATGCCTTCCTCGAGACGGTGCGCCACTTTGTGCCTGCGGATGGCGAGATGTCGGAGCAATTCGATCAGCACACCGGTGCGCCGCGCTCGGCGCGACATCTCGCCTGGAGCTACGCCTCGTTCATCTCCTGTATGAGTGCGCGCAGCGCCGTGCTCGGCGCCGCCGGAACCCGCCGCCCCGCCGCTCGTTGAGGCCGCCACCGCCACGATGAGCAAGCCGACCACAGAGGGCGCCGGCAGCCAGGCCGAAGCGGAGGCTCGCGCCCAGGGCCTGTGGCGGCAGCTCGGGATGATGTTGTCGGCGATGCGCTCCTCTGCGATCGCCCGCATCCTGCTGGTGCTGGTGATCGCCGTCATTCTGGTGATCGTCATCACCGCCTACGGCCAGATCCGCCTCAATCGCTGGAACAAGCCCTTCTATGACGCGCTCTCGCGGCGCGATCTGCACGACTTCCTGTTTCAGCTCGGGATCTTCTTCATCATCGCCTTCGGACTGCTGGTGTTGAATGTGGCGCAGCGCTGGCTGGTCGAGATGCTGAAGCTGCGCATGCGCCAGGCCATCGTGAACGATCTGTTGCGCGACTGGATGCTGCCGCGGCGCGCCTTCTGGCTCGCCAACGCGGGGGGTCCGATGGGTGTCAATCCGGACCAGCGCATGCACGAGGATGCCCGCAAGTTGTGCGAGCTGTCTGCCGACCTCGGCACCGGCCTGTTGCAGGCGAGCATCTTGTTCGCGATTTTCGCCGGGGTACTCTGGTCGCTGTCAGCCGGTTTCTCGATCCGCATCAACGCCGTCGACTACGCCATCCCGGGCTTCATGGTGTGGGCCGCGGTGGTGTACGCCGGCGCGGGCTCGCTCATCAGCTACTGGGTTGGGGGCAATCTCATCAGCCGCAACTCGGAACGCTATGCGCGTGAAGCGGATTTGCGGTTCTCACTGGTCCGCATCAATGAGCACCTGGATGGCATCTCGCTCGCCGGTGGCGAGGAAGATGAGCGCCGCCGCGTCGAGATGCATTTAAATAATGTGCTCTGGGCCATGCGGCGCCTGGTCAGTGGCCTGACCAATCTCACCTGGGTCACCGCCGGTTTCGGCTGGATCACGACAGTGGCGCCGATTCTGGTGGCCGCGCCGTTGTACTTCGCCGGCAAGATTTCCTTCGGTGGACTGATGATGGCTGCTGCCGCCTTCACGCAGGCGCAAAGCTCGCTGCGCTGGTTCGTGGATAACTTCAGTCAGATTGCCGACTGGCGCGCAACCCTGCAGCGCGTCGCAGGTTTCCGCTACGCCTTGAGTACCACCGAAGACCTGCAGGAGTTCGAGACGCGCATCGCTTACGCCGACGGCCCCCCGGGTCATATGAGCATCACCGATCTGAAGATCGTCTCGCCGTCCGGTTGCGACATGCTGCGCGAGACGCAAGTCGAGATCACAACCGGTGAACGGGTGCTCGTGGTGGGTGCGCCCGGCACCGGCAAGACGCTCCTGTTCCGCGCACTGGCCGGGCTGTGGCCATGGGGCGCCGGGGAGATTCTTCGCCCCCGCGAGGAAAGCATGATGTTCCTGCCGCGTGGCACCCCTTATTTGCCGCGCGGCACCCTGAAGGAGGTGTTGTCGTATCCGCTGCCCGCGGAGCGCTTCGAGTCATCCAGTTACCTGCATGCCCTCGGCCGCCTGGGACTCGAGCGCCTGCAGTCTCTGCTGGATACCACCCGCCGTTGGGATCGCGAGCTCAGCCAGGATGAGCAGATCGGCCTTGCCTTTGCGCGTATCGCGCTGCAGGCACCGAACTGGCTGCTTATCGATGATGCGCTCGGCTCACTGGATGATGAAGCGCACGGCCGGATCATGGACGTGTTCGCGCATGAGCTGGCGCATACCTGCGTCATTCACATCGGCCGGGCCACCCAGGCCCGCGATCCTCTGTTCACGCGGGTGCTGCATCTGGTACAGGCGCCCGTGCAGCCGCAGCCGGCTTCGGGTGGCGCGCAGCCGCCGGGTGGCGCGCAGCCGCTGGTTGCCGACACCTCGGGGGGCCAGCCATGAAGCGCTGGTGGCTGCTGGCTGCACTCGCACTGAGCTGCATCGCTCACTCGCAGGAATTCGAGTTTCATCCGCCGGCGTCGGCCAACGATCCGGACGTGCCACAGCTGATGCGCGATCTGGCCGGGCGCATCGTGCCGGTCTATCAGGAGGACGATCAGGATCGCTATCTGCGCAACCTGGCGGCCTTGCAGCTGGTGCAGCGCAACTTCCGCGGCGCTTGGGCGACCCGGCAGTCGCTGCGTGAGCGGCGCGCGGCCGATCCAAAGCGAGCCGTGTCGGGATCGGTCATCTATGACATGTACATCCAGGCGCGGGCGCAGGAAGCAGAGGCCCGCACGCCGTTTCCGCAGGCGTTCGCACAAGCCTACCGCGACACCGTCTTCAAGCTGAGCGATCTGGATGCCTACACGGTGACGCGCTGGCTGGCGACGCCGGTTGTAGGTTATCAGGACGCGCTGCAGCGCTATTTCGACCAGTGGCGCGCGAAGGGCAGCATTCCGCAGAACGTCGCGCTGGATATCGTCTACGCCTATCTTGTCTACGATGCCTATCGGAACTTCCACCCGCTCATCGCTGCGCTCAATGAAGAGGATGACGCGCGCCGCTACGTGCGTGATTTCGATGTCCTGATCGACACGCCGGATCACCACAGCATCTCGGCCGTGCTGGTTCGTCCCAAGGATGACAGCAAGCCGCGACCGACGCTGCTCGAGTTCACAATCTATGTGGATGCGCGCACCTTTGCCCGCGAATGTGCCGCGCACGGTTACGCGGGTGTTGTTGCGTTCGTGCGCGGCGAGCGTCGCAGCCCGGGCAAGATCGTTCCTTTTCAGAACGACGGCGAGGATGCGCGCGCCGTCATCGACTGGATCGCGAAGCAGAGCTGGAGTGATGGCGGTGTGGGTATGTACGGAGGAACCTACAGCGCCTTTGCGGCATGGGCGGCGACCACGACACGCCATGTGCCGGCCGCCCTCAAGGCCATCGCCGTCGATTCAGCCATCGCCCCCGGCATTGACATGCCGATGCCGGGCAACATCTTCCACAACTCGGCCTATCGCTGGTCGGGCTGTGTGTCCGCAGAGAAGGAGTTCGATGAGCATGCGTGCGCCGACGAGCAAAGCTGGCGGCAACTCGATGAGGACTGGTATCGCAGCGGTAAGTCCTACCGCGATCTGGATCGCTGGCTCGGGGGCCACAATCTCATCTTCCACACCTGGCTCGACCATCCGAGTTATGACCGCTACTGGCAGAAGCTGATTCCCGACCGCGAGCAGTTCGCGCACATCGACATTCCGGTGCTGTCGACGAGCGGCTACTACGAGCGGGACGCAACCGGCACGCTGTACTACTTCCTGCAGCACCACAAGTTCAACCCCCACGCCAATGACACTCTGCTGATCGGGCCATACGATGACGGCTCGATGCAACACGGCGTACCACCCTTGCTGCGGGGCTACGCGCTCGATCAGGCTGCACAGATCGATCTGCGCGAGCTGCGCTACCAGTGGTTCGACTCGATCTTCAAGGGCACCGAGCGACCGGCCCTGCTGCAGGAGCGGGTGAACTATGAGGTGATGGGCGCGAACGAATGGCGCCATGCGGCCTCGCTGGAGGCGATGGGCCGCGGCGAGCTGCGCTACTACCTCGATGCGGGGGTCGCGGCGAATTACGGACACCGGCTGCGCCAGCGCAAACCGAGCAAGGCGAGCTTCGTCGCGCAGACGGTCAACTTCAAAGATCGCAGCGATGCGGACTGGACGGAGGCCGGCGGCGTACAGCTGCGCAACCTGCAGCTGCACAACGCGGTCGCATTCGTCAGCGAAGCGCTGAAGCAGAGCGAGGATTTCAGCGGGCTGTTTTCCGGCAAGCTGGATTTCAGCGTCAACAAGATGGATCTGGATCTGAACCTGACGTTGTATGAGCTGCTACCGAGCGGTGAGTACCTGGCGCTGTTTGATCCGGCGTACGAGTTCCGCGCCAGCTACGTGCATGATCCGGGGACCCGCCGGCTGCTGCGCGCGGGTGAGCGTCAGCAGCTCACGTTCAGGAGCGACCGCCTCGGCAGTCGCAGGCTCGAGGCCGGCAGCCGTCTGGTGCTGGTGCTGGGTGTCACCAAACGTCCGGACCGCCAGATCAACTACGGCACCGGCGCTCCGGTCAATGACGAGAACATCGACGATGCGACAGTGCCCCTGAAGATCCGCTGGTACAGCGACAGCTATGTGAACATTCCGGTGTACAAGGAAGGCGCGGAGCCCCTCGCACCGGCCGCCGCGCCCGCGCCTGCTCACACCGAATCGCCAGCGCCGGGGCCCACGCCGCGCACCCCGGCGCCGGACAGTTCGCAGCCGCCGCATTAGGTCATAATCGCCTGTCACGCTACGCGCGAACCACCGCATTGCCGTCAGACTCTGCCCCGCATCCGGATGCTGCCACGCGTGCCCGCTCGCGCACGCACGGGCTCATCGGGCTGATCATCGATGTGGCGGTATTCCTGCTGCTCACCGGCAACGGCATGCCGACCGTTACAGCCGAATTGGCGAGCTTCGGTATCGCATTCATCTGTCTGTCGGCATGGGCCCTGCGGAGACAAGCTGGCATGGCAGCCTGCGGTGCCGCGGTGCTGGCGGTGAGATTGCTGGCCGTGGCGTGCGGCACACTCGCCTTGCGGGGCGCAGTGTTTGGACTGTTCTGGCATGTCAGCGGCTGGCGCGCCGCATGGGCCCTCCTGCCCGCGGCGATCGTGAGTTGGAGTGTGGCTATGCCCGCGTGGCGTTTTGCCTGGCGCGCGCGCTACTGGCAGCTGACGGGTGCGCCGGCCGGCCGTGAGCAGGCGGCAAGCCCTGGACACTCAGAAAGAGAGCACGCGGCGCGCCAGCTCGCCATCGCACTGATCGGCGGCGCGATCCTGCTGCGCCTGTTGTACCTCGGGCAAGTCGAGCTGCTCCCCGAGGAGACCTATTACTGGAACTACGGCCAGCATCTCGACCTCAGCTATCTCGATCACCCACCGATGGTGGCATGGCTGATCAGGCTGGGTACCGCGGTGTTCGGCAGCAATGAGTTTGGAGTGCGCTTTGGCGCCTTGTGTGCCACGGTGGTGAGCGCGATCTTCAGCTATCGACTGACCCGCAACCTGTTCGGCGAGGCCGCGGCTCTCATCGCGCTGACGCTGACCCAGCTGTTGCCCTTTCTGTTCCTGACAGGCCTGCTCATGACTCCGGATGCCCCTTTGACCGCGTGCTGGGCCGGTACGCTCTATTTCCTCGAGCGTGCACTGATCGCCGGGCAGCCGGCGGCCTGGCTGCCGGCAGGCGTCTGTCTCGGCCTGGGACTGATCTCCAAGTACACGATCGGCATGCTGGTGCCCGCAGCAGCGCTATTCATCATCCTGGATCCCCAGTCGAGACGCTGGTTGCTGCGCTGGCAGCCCTATGTGGCCGCGCTCATCGCCGCAGTGCTCTTTGCCCCGGTCATCATCTGGAATGCGCGCAACGACTGGGCCTCGTTCACTTTCCAGACTGCACGCCGCCTGGCAGAAGCGCCGCGCTTCTCCCTGCACCGTCTGCTGCTGTCGGCACTCGTATTGCTGACCCCAGCCGGAGTCGTGACACTGCTGCTGCCCGGCAGGGTGGATGATCCGATACGACCTCAGCTCGCGCGCAAACGGCTCTTGCTGATCTTGTGCATCATCGTTCCATTGGCCGTTTTCGTCCTGTTCAGTCTGCGACACGATGTCAAAGTGGATTGGACGGGCGCACTGTGGCTCGCTGCCATCCCGCTGATCGCCCGTACCCTCACGCGACTGGATGCCGAGCACGCGCGGGGTGCAGCGGCCTTCGCGGCCAAGGCGTGGGGGCCTACTGTCATCCTCTGCCTGCTGCTGTATGGGGGAGGACTGCACTACCTGGCCCTCGGACTGCCGGGCTTGAACTACAGCCGGCATATGGAACTGGTGCCGGTGGGATGGCAGGATCTGGGGCTGCAGATCGAGGATCGGGCCGTGGCGCTCGGACGGGCCGAGGGGCAGGCGCCGCTGGTGGTCGGCATGGATCGCTATGCGATTGCCAGCGAGCTGGCCTTCTATGCCCGCGATCAACGCGTCGCCGTAGCGAGCCGCACCAGTGAACACCTGTTCGGGCGCAGCGGTCTCATGTACGAGCGTTGGTTCCCTGTGGATGCCCTGAATGGCCGGACGTTGCTGCTCGTGGGGCTGCAGCAAAGTGACGTGGATGATCCGATCGTGAGCGCCTGCAGCGACCAGGCGGATCCCGCCGGCAGCGGCACCCTGACCCGGGAGGGACAGGTGATTCATGAATACTATTACCGTGTGCTGCACCGGTTTCATGCCGACTGCACGCGACAGAAACAGCCCTGAGGAGCCCGGTCCGGTAAACCCGATGAGCTTGCAAACGTTCACTTCTTCAGGGGCGCGGATGCGCGCCTCGCCCGCCCGCGTTCCGAAGCGGGCTTTCGAGGTTCTCATGAATATGCAAACAGAAGATCGCCCCGTCAGTCAGCGCTCGGTGTCGGGTTGCGTAACGCTCAGCTTGCTGGCGGCCGGTGCGCTGGCGGGCTGTACCACTCTGCGGGTGACCTCCGATGTGAATACGGCGGCCATCAGCTCAGTACAGTGTCACACCTTTTCCTGGGCGGGGTCTTTCCATGGCAACGAGGCATTGCGCGGCACGATCGCCAACCCGGTCAATGAGAGCCGCCTGCGTGCGGCAATCCAGGAGAATCTCGGCGCTAACGGCGTGCAGCCTGCCAGCTCGGACCCGGACTGCCTGGTCGGATACGGCATCGGCATGCGTAATGTGGTCGATGCGTACCCCTATGGGTGGGGTGGCATGGGGTGGGGCTGGGGTCCCGGCTTCTATGGCGGCTGGGGTTGGGATTACCCGTATGTCTATAGCGAAGGCATGATCGGTGTGGATCTCTACGATGCCCGCAGCAAACGACCCCTCTGGCACGCCTCGGTCGATCAGAACCTGGCGAACGTGACCGGGGATAAGGCGGACCGGCGCATACGCGATGCGGTTTCGGCGATCTTTACGAAGTACCCGAAAACCTGAGTGCCGGCGTTCCCTCAAGACCGGTAGCTCCGGGCTTTCCAGGTGGCGCCCGCGCCAAACCAGTGCTGACACGCCGAGGCGAGCGTAGCGGCCATGTAGAAAAGCGCAATCGCCGGCAAGGCGAGGCACCAAAGCGGATTGCGGCGGTAGCGCCGCAGTGTGGGCTGATAGCTGGCGGCCGCGAGCACACAGGCCATCGTGCCCGCCCAGGCCTGCCACTGTTGCATCATGGGATCCTGCGCTGCCAGAGGCAACCTGGCGCTGCCGCTGAGCGCTGCCCAGGGTGGAACGAGCCAGACGAGGGTGAGGCCGATCAGCGTCAGCAGCAGCAGCAGCGCGGAGTGGCGCAGCTGCGTGAAGGCCGTGCGTGAGATCATGTCCCAGATCGCAGCCGCCTGCGCATAGGGGCGAATCGATCGCGCCAACCCTGAGTGACCCAGAAAAATCGGCCCGTGGCGCTTGGCCATCCGGGCCAGGGTGACATCGTCTATGAGCGCACCCCGTATGGCCTCCAGGCCTCCGAGTTCGGCAAGCGTAGCGCGTCGGATCAACACTGTGCCTCCGGCGGCGGCAGCTACGGTGGAGCGGGGATCATTGACACGCGCGAACGGATATAACATCTGAAAGAAATACACGAAGGCAGGAACCAGCGCGCGCTCGGCGAGACTTTCGCAATGCAGCCTGACCATCTCGCTCACCAGATTGACCCGGGCACTCAGCAGGTGGGCCACCAGGGCCGATACGTGCCCGCTCTCATGCACGATATCCGCATCGGTCAACAGTAACAGGGGTGCCGTGCTCGCCCGCACACCCTGCTGCACGGCCCAGAGCTTGCCGGACCAGTCGGACGGCTTGGGCTGTCCGCTGAGGATGAGCAGGTTGCTCGCGCCGGCGCCGGCCGCGCCGGCTGCGGCAGCCGTGCCGTCAGTGGAGTTGTCGTCCACCAGAATGATGCGCAGCGTGCCTGGATAGTCCTGTTGCAGAAGAGAGCTGATGACCGGCGCAATCGTCGCGACTTCATCCCGGGCCGGCACGATCACATCGACCGGCGGCAGCGCCCCGGGCCCGAGGCTGCGCAGATCGGCTCGCGGCAGTTGCGGCGCCGAGCTCCAGAAGCGGCCGTGAAAGCACAGCAGATATAACCACACAGCCAGTGCCAGCAGCGCGAGCCACATCGAACGGATCCTGTTTTCAGGGTCGCCGAGGGTAACTCTGCGGCGTGCCCGCGGCCAGCTGCGGGCCCGTTGCAGACCCGTTGCAGACCAGGGCTATTCGCCGGCCTGTGCCTCGTGTAGCCAGTCGTCGCGCTCGGCGGAGGGCGGCCGGGCCATGGCAAGCTCGCGTGCGCGCGCATAGCTGGCGCGTGCCGCGTCGGGGTCGCCGTTTTTTGCCTGCGCCTGTGCGAGCGCGAGCTCATTCGGCGGGTAATCGGGACGCAGCGCGATGGCGCGCTGCGCCGCCTTGAGTCCCTCGGCAGCATCGCCCGGACCGAGGGGCCATGGCGGTGCTTTGAGCAACACCAGCGCGCGTACGCGTGCGGGACCCGCTTCGTCATAGTCGGCCTGCGCCGTTTCCGCCCGGCCGAGATTTTCCAACATGCTCTTCAGCAGCTCGCTGGCATGCAGCGGGTGTGCGCGCGCCTCGAGCCCCGAGGCGATCGCACGACCGTACAGACAGGCTGCTGCCCCGGGTGCCTGGGCCAGACACGAATCAGCAGCCTGACTCGCCTGCGCGGCGAGCTGACCCCGGGCGGCGGCGTCGCTCTCATGCTCGCTCTTATCAGCGGCGGCCTTGATGACTGCGGCCAACTCCGGGACCGCAGTGCCAGCGGCTGCCTGCGCGGGGGAGGCAGGCTGCGGCGACGGGCCTGTGCGTCGCACTGCGGGCTGGGTGGCGCAGGCCATGAGTAGCAGCGGCAGCCAGAGCAAACTCAACAATGGGCGGGCCCGCCCCAGGGCAGCCAACAGCAGCGGCCGCGGGCAGCCGTACTGGGCAACAGCAGTCACTTCGGCGAGGCGGATGCGGGGTGGGTCGTATCGCTGCGAGCCGGCAACTGCGGCATCACGAAGCCATTCAGGCGCAGCGATCCCAGCGCCTCACTGTTGCCCTCGCCATGGCCCAATTTGAGCAACCCCGCCTGGAATGTGCGCACCTGCGCTGCCGGCACACGATGGTTCACCACTGCCACGATGGCCACCGGCAGCGGCGCTGAGACGGTAACCGCTTTGACGTCGGCAGCAAATGGCAGAGTGGGCAGCGCCTCGGTCTGAGTCTGATCCAGCAACACCGCGACTGCCTCGCCATTGGCAACTTTGCGCAACGCACTCAGCGTCTGACCGTTGAATACGATTTTAACATCCGCCGGCAGGGGCCAGCTCTGCAGGGCGCTGTGACGCACGAACTCCGGCGCATAACCTGCCGAGCTCAGTATCGTGAACCCGCTGAGCGAAGCTGGGCTGCTGATCCGTCCCGGCTTGGCCACCAGCGTCCATTTCTGTTGGGTTCCAGTACCGGCGACATCCGCCTGGGCAAGCGCAGTCAGCTGCAACTGTGCGCCATGCTCAATGAAGAAGGGGTAGGGCACGAATGCCAGTACCGCATCGGTCTGTTGCAGTTTCGCAAGTCCTCCTTCTTCGGTGGGGTCGTAGATCGCCGCGAGTGTGCCTGCGGGCCAGCCGGCGGCAGCCACGGCCTGCTTGGCAAACTGATCGAGATAGGGCTGCGCGTCGCCGGCACCCCCGGGGTATCCCGGAGCGCAGAACACGAGCGTCGAGAGTGCGGAAACCAGTAAGGTATTCATACGTTTAAGCTATCATTGCTGCGCGCTGCGGTCCTCTGGGCTCGAAAGGGCGCTTTTCTTCATGAACGTGCCCGCCGCTCCCATGGCCGTCCGGTTCTTTCTGCGCGTGTTGCGTGCCCGCGTGCTGATCGTGAGCGTCTTTCTGCTGCTCACGATCGCCGGCATCTACGCTGCCACGCACATCCCCAATGATCCTGCGATAGAACGCCTGGCCGTGGCGAATGATCCTTTGGCTGCGGCGACCAGTGACTTCGAGCGCCTGTTTCCCGAGGGCGAGCAGGCGCTGGTCATCCTCGAGTCAGCCGATCCGCTGAGCTTGGATGCGTTGCGCGAAGCGCAGCAGGTGCAGGAGCAGCTCGGCAGAATTGCGCACGTGCAGGCCCGCAGCCTGCTCGATCTGTATCGACGCGGCGCCGCCCCGCAGCAGCTGACTGCAGCCGAGGCCGTACAGATCCGCAAGTTCGCCACGGGCACGAAGCTGTTCCAGCGTGCCGGGCTGATCAGTGAGCGGGGCTTCGGCATCGCCCTTGAGTTGCGCGTCGGCCCACCCGCCGAGCGTGATGCGGCACTGCGGGCCGTGGATGCCGTGGTGCTGCCCGTTGAGCACGCCGGCGGCCCCATCGTTGCCGTGAGGCGCGTGGGCTCATCCTGGCTCGATGCATGGCTCGAGCGCCAGACCGGGACCTCGACGCAGAAGTCCATGCCGCTGTTTGGCGTGTTTCTCATCACGCTCGTGTTTGTCATCTACCGCTCGTGGCGCGCCCTCGCGGCGATCGTGCTCACTCTAGGGGCCCTGGTCGCGATGGGCATCGGTATCGCCTGGCCGCTGGGATGGTCGAATACGGTCATCTCCACCATCGTGCCGCTGACCATTCTCGTGACCACGACGGCTTCACTGGTCTACATCCACTCGCGCTACATGGAGCCCGACGATGCGCCGAGCTTGCTCGAGCATCATGCGCGCGCACTCGCCAACAAATTTCTGCCCTGCACGGCGTCAATGTTTGCAACCGCGGTGGGCTTCGGGGCGCTTGCCGTGTCGGATATCCGCCCGGTGCGCGAGATGGGATTATGGACCGCCGCCGGCCTGGTCATGGCCTGGGTAGGGTGCTTCACCTTGTTCCCAGCGATGCAGTCGTTGCTCCGGGCGCCGCTGCGCGCCCCGCAACAGCAGTCCGGGCGCCGGTTTGGCCATCTGGTGGACGTCCTGGTGCCGGCAACGCAACGCTACCGATGGGGGTTCGTGCTGGCCGCCTTCATCCTCATGGTCGGTGGCGCAGCTGCGCTCTTCGGGGTGCCCCGGGTGCTCGCGCCGCTGGGTCTGGAGATGGACGTGTTGAATTACGTCAATCCATCCGAGCGCGTCGCGCAGGACACGCGGCACTTCGAGGAGAGCAACGGTCTGGACGTCGCCGAGCTGTGGCTGCAGACCAAACCGGGCGCAGCCTCCGATCCGCAGTTCCTGCGGGCCGTCGAGAGCCTGACGCGCCGCCTGGAGAGCGATCCGCGCATCACGGCGGTGAGCGGCCCGACCTCACTGCTGCGCTGGGCGCGTTACATCCAGACCGGCTCGGATCAGCTGCCGGATAACCCTGCGGCGTGGCAGAAGCTCGCCGACGATCTCGAACAACTCATGCTCAGTCAGTCCTCCACCCGCGAGTATGTCGATATCAAGGATCTGAGCAGTGTGCGAATCAACATCCGGGGCCGCGCCAAGCTGTTCGGTCCCGTCGGTGCGTATCATCGTTATATAGAGCAGCAGTGGGCCCAGGCCCGGCAGATGTACCCGGCGCTGCACGCTGTGAGCGGCAGGGTAGTGGGGCGGGGGGTACTCGGGGCTGCGATCACCACGCGCCTGCTGCCGACACTCACGCAAAGCTTCGCCATCACGGCGAGCGTGATCTTCTGCGCGTTTCTGCTGGTGTTCCGCAGCCCGACGGCACGCCTGATGACGATGATTCCGAGCTTCTTCGCAATTCTCAGCGTGTTTCTCGTCATGCGCCTCACGGCCATACCGCTCAACATTGCCACCATCCTGATCGCCTCCACCGTGCTGGGCGCGACCGAGAACGATCAGGTGCATTTCTTCTATCATTTCCAGGAAGGACATGCGCACCACGGCACCTCCGGCGCCTTGCGCCATGCGATGCTGGTGGCCGGCCGGCCCATTCTGTTTGCTACGCTGATCAACGCGAGCGGTTTTCTCGCGCTGGCGCTGTCGGATCTGCCGCCCATGCGCCAGTTCGGTGTTGTATCCTCTACCGCTTTCATTCTCGCACTGGTTGCCGATTTCACCGCGCTGCCCGCGGCTTTATGGATACTCAGCCGTTACGACCGTCATCTCGCCTGAGACGCTGCGCTGCCGCTGCCTGGGGTCTTGGGCTGACCGCCATCGCCCCGGCCCGGGTGCCCGCGCTGCAGCCGACTGAGCTGCGCGCGCTGCACGCCGACCTGCCAGGAGTGATGGTTTATCCGCCGCTCGCCCGCTCCCAACATCTGGAGGGGCGCGTCCTGCTGGAATTTCATCTGAGCAGGAGCGGGGCGACGGTCGCAGCGCGGATCGTGAAGGCCGATGCGGCTGAGCTGTTGCGGCAACAGGCGCTCGAGCTGTTGCGCAATACAACCTACCAGCTCGAATCGCACAGCGTGGATCCGGCTACCGTGTTTCATGCCACGGTGATCTACTGCATGGATCACTGTGCCAACCTCGGCGATTACCCGGAATCCAACTCGCTGTTCAAGTTCACCAGCATCCCGCTGCCCGGTCACTGAAGTTGCAGCAGACTTTCTGCGGTAGCCAGCAGGGCCTGCTCGCGCGGGCGGGGCGTCCAGCCCAATAGCCTGCGCGCCTTGGCGCTGCTGGCATTCTTGCGCTTGCCCAGCTCCGGCAGGATCTGCCTCACGGCGGGATTGCGCAGTGCGACCAGGCGCACCAGCCAGTTGGGCAGCTCGCGAGTTGGAATTCTGCCGAGGCGCGTACCAAACTGCTCCTTCAAGACGCACGCCATCTCGCGCATCGACATGAAGTCCCCCGCACAGGCGAGGAAGCGCTGGTTACGGGCAGCCGGCTCGAGCATGGCACGGATGTGCAGTTCGGCAACATCGCGCACGTCGACGAGTCCGAAGTACAGCAGCGGCAGCGCGGGCACGCTGCCATCCAGCAGGCGCTTCACCAGCGAGATGGATGCCGAATAGTCGGAGCTCCACACCGGTCCGAGCACCGCGACTGGATTGATGACGGTAAGCTCGAGGCCGCCACCTTCGCTGTTGAGGAAGTCCCAGGCGGCGCGCTCGGCCAGGGTCTTCGATTTCGGATAGGCGGAGATCCCGGGGGCATCGGGGTCAGTCCAGTCCGACTCATCGAAGGGCTTGCTGCGCGCCGGTTTCCCATAGCCGATCGCGGCGAAGGACGAGGTCAGCACGACGCGCCTGACCCCCGCGGCGCGGGCCGCACGCAACACCCGCAAACTGCCCTGTACTGCAGGAACGATCAGCTCGTCTTCCTCACGGGGCGCCGCGGCAGGCAAGGGCGAGGCCACATGCAACACGTACTCGCAACCTGCGGCAGCCTCGGACCAGCCGGCGTCGCTGCGCAGATCCGCCGCGACGAAGGACAGCCGGTCAGCGGCCGAGCTGCCCGCCCGGCGTAGCGAAGCACGCACCTCGGGTTCGCGCGTCAGGTTGCGCACCGTGGCGCGCACACGATGACCAGCGGCCAGGAGTTGCAGAATCAGGTGGGAACCGATGAACCCGGAGCCGCCCGTGACCAGAATGGTGCGCATGAATGCCTCAATCGCCTGTCGCCAATATGGAGACCGCGGGGCAGCAGACAAACTCCCCGAAAGAGGCAGAGAACTCAGTGCGCGATGTTGCCGAACGTGCAGCCCGCGGGCGACTGCAGCTTTGTTCCTGCTCCGGCGAGCAGCGCGTACGGAATGGGTGCACCGCTGGCGAGCTGGTGGGGTGCGTAGTACGCGGCAGCGAATGTGCCGCTCGAGCTGGTTACCGCGAGGGCTTCGATGTCATCGAAGCAGATGCCGTGAGGGGCAGCGAAGCTTGCCACGGCGCCCACGTTGGTGGCGCTCAAGATGACGCTGGGCGTGGGCGTGCCGGATTGCGCAAGATCGCCCTTCGCAAACGCGACGAGCTGCGCGCTGCTGCCTGAATCGCTGAGCCACAGACCTCCCGCAGTATCGAAAGTCAGCGCCCAAGGCGCCTGGATGGAGCCATGGCCGTCGTCGCTCAGCGTGATGTTCGCTGCCAGCAGATCGGTCAGAGTGCCACCGTCGGGCAGAGGCGGCAGCGTCGACAGATCGAACTGCACGACCGTAGCACCGGGCACTGCAGCGGTCATGGCGGTGGCAGCTTGCCCGTGCATGGCGATCCAGATGTTGCCACCGGCATCGAACGCCAGGCCTGCCGGCCCATGCAGCGCGGAGGAGCTGAGCACCATGGAGGGGTTCAGCTCATTGGCGCCCGATTGGGCGAGCTGGGCTGCGGAATACACGAGCAGCGTGTTGGCGGACTGGTCCGTGAGCCACAGGTTGCCGGCGAGGTCGAACACGGCGGCGGCCGGAAACTTCAGGTAGCTCGAGGTGAGGGTCGCCGCCGGCATCGGCGCCGGATCGCTGGCCAGCGCATTCAGCTGTGCCGCACTGAACTCAAACAGCGCTGGGGTAGCCTTGCCTTGGATCAGTCCGCCGGGATCGAGAACCCACAGATTGCCTTGTGCGTCAAAGACGACGCTCTGCGGATTGCCGAGCGCTGCGCTGCTCAGGATGCGTCGTGGAGCTGCGGAGCTCTGGCCGCTGACCAGCTGACCGGGTACGAACTCGAGCACGCTCGCGCCATTGGCAACCCACAGCGCGCGGCTGCCGATGGGAGCACTGTCGTCGCTGCTGTTGCAGGCGGCGAGCAATGCGCAGAGCAGCAGCGCGACGAGCTGGCGCAGAGCGGGGTTACACCACTGAGCGCACTGTTCTGTTACGGTGAGCGCGCAGCAGCTCGGACGCGATGGCGCCCGCGACAAACGCTGCCACCAGGCAGCTGAACAGGATCGGATGCCGGGATTCGATGATGGCGGCAACCACAGAGCCGAGTGCGAGGACCAGCGTGGCTACCAGTTTGAACAAGGCAAACACTATTGACACTCCTCAAGGCTTGCTGCAGACAGCGGCAACCGTAATTGACATAGTGCTTCGGAGCAGTGACCCAGGTCACGATTGCAGAATTGCGTAGCGGTGCGTCGCCAGCGACCAACAGCAGCGGCACGCGGCACGCAGGTCACTGTCAGCAATCGCAGACAGTGCGAGCGGGGCCGACTACGGCTCGGTCGGTGGTTGTCCGCCGTGATCCTGTTGAGTGCGCTGGGCGGCTGCCGGGCGACAGCGTTCTTCATCGCGAATGCCCCCGACGCTTTCGGCCACATCGAACGGCGTACGGATCTGGCCTACGGAGCCGATGCGCGCCAGCGACTTGACGTGTACCTGCCGCGCACCCCGGCACCGCGCCCGGTGGTCATTTTCTGGTACGGAGGTTCGTGGTCACAGGGAAGCAAAGGCGAGTATCGCTTCGTCGGGGAGACGCTTGCGCAGGCGGGATTCGTCGCTTTCCTGCCGGACTATCGGCTGTATCCGCAGGTCACCTTTCCGGCCTTCGATGAGGATGGGGCGCGCGCGGTGGCCTGGGTGGAGCGTCACGCCGCTGAGTTTGGGGGTGACGCGCGCCATATTGTGCTGATGGGTCACTCCGCCGGCGGTCATACGGCCGCCCTCCTGGCGTTCGATCATGATCTTCTGCGGCGCTTCGGCGGCGAGCCCGCGTGCATCGCCGGGCTGGTAGGCCTGTCCGGTCCTTATGAGCTGGTTCCCGACACTTCGCGCCTTCGGGCGGCCTTTCCGCCTCCATACGCGCCTCGCGATTGGCAACCCATCCACTTTGTCGATGCCGCCGCGCCGCCTACCCTGTTGCTGCACGGTGCGGACGACACGGATGTGCGTCCTGCCGAGACGCTCGATCTGCAGCAAGCCCTGCAGGCGGCGGGTGTGCGTGTGGAAGTGCACGTGTATCCGCACCGGGGCCACGGGGCTACGGTCGCACCTTTTGCTCTGGTCACGCGGTGGCGGGCGCCGGCGGTCCGGGACACCGTGGGTTTTATCAACAGTGTGACCAGCTTTCCTCCAGGCGAAGGCACTGAATGCCTCGCCCAGGGAGCCCGACGCCGCTGAGGAGCGCTCCTACGGAATGGGTGCTACGATTCCGTCGGTCAAACCGCTTCAGAGGATCGCATGACTGCTGCCACTGCCGGCGCGCCGCTGCTACGGCCAGCGCCTTCACGACCCGCCTTCGGAACTGTCCTCGCTCCAGTCATGACCGTCGCCAGCTTCCGCGACGGTCGCTGGAACGCTTTCGAGGAGCGTCCCACCGGTCCGCTGCCGTTGAGTCCGGCGGCCCATGTGCTGCATTACGCGAGCACCTGCTTCGAGGGCTTCAAGGCTTACCGCTGGGCCGATGGCAGTCTCAACGTGTTTCGCATGGATCGGCACATCGAGCGCATGCGACAAAGCGCGCGCGCGCTGGTGCTGCCGGAGCCCGATGCGGCACTCCTGAGCCAGATGATCCGCGCCACCGTGCAGCGCAACCGCGATGCGGTGCCCGATGCTCCCGGCGCCCTGTATCTGCGGCCGCTGCTGTTCGGCACCACACCCAACATCGGTGCGGCGGCCACCCCGGCCGATGAAGCCACCCTGCTCGTGCTCGCAAGCCCGGTGTGGGATTACTTTGCCGGGGGCATGAAGCCGCTGCGCATCCTGGTCGACGATGTCAATTCGCGCAGCTCCAATCAGACCGGCAGCGTCAAGACCGGCGGCAACTATGCTGCCGCGCTCGGTCCGACGCTGGAAGCCAGACGCCGCTACGGCGCCGATCAGGTGCTGTTTGCCCCGGGTGGCTCGGTGCAGGAAACGGGCGCAGCCAATTTCCTGCTTTTGCGGGCAGACAGCCTGCTGACACGCTCGCTCGATAGCACTTTTCTGCACGGTGTGACGCGCGACTCGCTGCTGCAGCTGGCGCGTACCGAAGGCTTCAAGGTTGAGGAGCGCGCGTTCGATGTGCCGGAGATGCTCGAATGGGCACGTACGGGGGAGGCCGCACTTTCCGGCACCGCCGCCGTGCTGGCGGGGGTGGGCACGCTCATCTATGGCGGCGAGGAGTTCGCGGTGGGTGATGGCCAGGTGGGGCCTGTTACCCGTGCTTTGCGCGCGCGGCTGATCGCCGTGCAGCAGGGTGAAACGCCAGATCGCTTTGGTTGGCTGACGCGCATCTGAGCGGGCTGAAGCTGCACAAACGGGTGCGGCTTCAGCGGGAACATTACAACAGGGGATCACCGCGATCAGTGCCAAGCGTGCCATGCCCAAGGTGGCCTGCCATGCTGTGTGGCTGTTGCTGCTGGCAGCGGCATTCACGGGCTGTGCCCATTACCAATCGCACCCCCTGTCACCCGCTGCCAGTGCGGCAGACTTTGCACAGCGGTCGCTGAATAACGAGACTTTGCGCGACGCACTGGCGCCCGTGCTGGGTGAGCCCCTGCAGCAGTGGCCGCTGCAGGTCTGGGATCGTGCGCAGCTGCTGGCCGTAGCCATCGTCCAGAATCCCGAGCTTGCCGTGGTGCGCGCTAACGTGGCCGTCGCGCTGGCAGAGCAGCGCGTGGCGCGCGAGCTGCCGAATCCCGGCGTGACGCTGCAGTCCGAGTATGCGCGCGGCGAGCAGTACACCTGGCTGTATGGTGTGGGCTTCGACTTGCTGCTGCTTTCGCCACAGCGGCGCCGCCTCAATCGGGATATCGCGCAACATGCGCTCTCCAGGGCGCGCTGGGAGCTGGCAGAGAAGACCTGGCAGGTGCGGCGCGAGCTGGCAGCGGCGCTGGCTGACTGGCAGCTCGCCAGTGCGCGCCAGCCGCTGCTGCAGCGACTGATACAGGCGCAGCAGCGGCTGTTGGTCATTCAACAGCGGCGGGTGGCCGCAGGCGAAGATGCACCGAGCGAGGTCAGCGTCAGCCAACTGGCACTATTGCAGGCGCAGCAGCAGCAGGCTGCGACCCGGCTGCAACAGTTCCACGCACAGGCCGCGGTCGCTGCGGTGATCGGCGTGCCGCCCGAGGCGCTGGATCATGTCAGCGTCGGCTGGAGCGACTGGGGAGCACCGCCGCCGCTGGATGAAGCGGCGCTGCCCGGGTTGCGGGAGCAGGCGCTGCTCGGCCGCGCCGATCTGGCCCAGGCAATCGACGACTACGCGGCGAGCGAAGACCGGCTGCAGCTGGAAGTCGCGCGCCAGTATCCGCAGTTGCAGCTCGAACCCGGTTATTACTGGGACCATGGCATCGCCAAGTGGCCCCTCAACCTGGGCCTGGCGTTGCCGGTGTTCAACCGCAACCAGGGCGAGATTGCAGCCGCGCGGGCAGCGCGCGAAGTCAGTGGCCAGCAGCTGCTCGCTGTGCAGGCTGAAATCTACGGCTCGATCGCGACGGCTGCGCGCGCGGACGCGCTGGCCGCGGATGCTGCTGCCTCGAGCGAGCGCCAGGAGCGACTCGCCGCCGAACAGAGCCAGCGCGCCGAGCTCGGGTTGCATGCCGGTGCCATCGACAGCAGCGAGCGGGTCGGAGCGGAGGTCGTTGCGCTGCGTGCCGCACTCGATGCACTGGCGATGCGCGCTGAGCGTCAGATGGCTCGCAACGCGCTGGAGGACGCGCTGCACGCACCTCTCAGCGGGCCGGAGCGAGCGCTCGGTGCGCCGCTACTCAGGTCCTTGGCTGCCGCGCCGGCAAGGGATGCGCCGTGACGCGTGCAACGGGATACTTCGCCGTCACAGTTGTGTTGGCCGTCCTGTCGTTCGCCTCGGCAACCGTGCAAGCGCAAGATGCGGATGTTGAGCCGGCGCAGCGCCATCAGTCGGGGGCGGCGACCGAGCTGACGGCCGTGCAACGCGACAGTGCAGGCATTGCGATCGGACGCGCGGCAGCGGCGAGCCTGCCTGCAGAGTTTGCTGCCTTTGGCCAGGTGTTGGATCCGGCCAGCCTGGTCGCAGAGCACGGGCAGGTGCAGGCGGCACAAGCCGGCGAGCGCACGGCAGCCGCTGACCTGAAGCGCTTGCAGGGTTTGTATAAGGCCGAGGCGTCATCCTCGCTGCGCATGGTGCAGAGCGCCGAGGCGGAGCAAACACGCGCCCACAGCCAGTACCGCGCGGCGCTCGCCACCTTTACCGAGCACTGGGGTCGCTTGTCCCGACTGCCCTCCGCACAGCTCGAGCAGCTCATCGATTACGTGAGCAACGGCACCCACCTGCTGGTCCGTGCCAGCCTTCTGGGGCAGCAGAGTGCGGGCGCACTCCCGCAGGGCGCCTGGTTGGAGGTAGACGGTGTCAAGGTCGCCGCCCAGATTCTGGGTGTCCTGCCGCAGGGCTCCTCTGAAGTACAGGGCGCAGCGCTGCTGCTGGAGGTTACCGCCCCGCCCCGCGGACTCGGGCCGGGCGCCCGGGTGCCCGTGACGCTGCTTTACCAAGCGCAGAGTGGTGTGCTGATACCCGCTGCGGCGGTGTTGTATACCGAGCATGGTGCGTGCGTGTACCGCCAGAGTGCCGGCAGCGGCGCCGGTCGCTTCCGTTTCGCCCAGGTTCCCGTCGAACTGTTGCAGCGGCTTTCTGCAGGCTGGCTCGTGCATGGCGTGGTGGCGGGAGATCTGATCGTGGTGCAGGGTGCCGGTGCGCTCTGGTCGCTGTCACAGCCGTCCCCGAGCGCCGCCGCAGACGACGATGACAGTTGACGGTTCACCCTGATGCTCGCAACCATCGTGCGCGCATCACTCGCGCGGCCGCGGGTGATCGCCATATTCGGCTTGCTGCTGTCCGTGCTGGGCGCCGCCTCACTGACGCGCGCACACTTCGATGTCTTTCCAGACTTTGCACCGCCGCACGTCGTCATCCAGACCGAAGCCCCCGGGTTCGATGCGAGCCAGGTCGAAGGGCTCGTGACGCGGCCTCTGGAGAGCCTCCTCGGAGGCGCGACTGAAGTGCAGACGGTTCGCTCGAGCTCGAGCCAGGGACTGTCCGTCATCCAGGTCGTGTTTGCCCGCAGTGGCGACCCGTATCGCCAGCGTCAGGTCATCGCAGAGCGACTGAGTGCGGCCCTGCCATTGTTGCCAGCAGGTGTCAGCTCGCCACAACTCTCGCCCCTCAGCTCATCGGTCGAATACCTGTTGCACTTTGGCTTTACGAGCGACACGCTCAGTCCGCTGCAGCTGCGCGATGTCCTGCAGTGGCAAGTGAAGCCCCAGCTGCTGGCCGTGTCGGGCGTCGCACAGGTGCAGATCTTCGGCGGTGAGGAGCGCGAGCGGCAGATCGTGTTTGATCCGCTGCGTGCCGCCGCCAGTCGCGTCAGTTTCGATGAGCTGGTGGTCGCGGTGCGCCGCGCCGCGCAGCTCAGCGGCGGCGGCTACGTGGAAACGGCCGCGCAACGCCTCGTGCTGCGGCCGCAATCGGCAGGTCTGTCTGCGCAGGACATGTCGCAGGCGCTCATCGCAACGGTGGACGGTACACCCGTGCGCGTCGCAGACGTGGCGACGGTGCAGGATGGGCCTCAGCCGCGCTTCGGTGATGCCCTGATCAACGGCAAGCCGGGACTTCTGGTCGAGACCGCGACGCAGTTTGGCGCCAACACCCTGGAAGTCTCGCGCCGGCTGGAACGCAAGCTGACCGACCTCGCACCGGCCCTGCAACGCCAGGGCATCCGGTACCACCCGGCGCTGTTGCGCCCGGCCAGCTTCATCGAGGACGCGCTTCGCGAGCTGCGCGATTCCATCATCATCGGGGCGATTCTGGTGGTCGCGCTATTGCTCGCGGCTCTGCGCGACTGGCGCGGGGCACTGGTCTCCTTCAGTGCCATCCCGCTCTCGCTGTTGATTGCAGCCTGGATCCTGGAGAGCGTGGGAATGAGCCTCAACACCATGACCATCGGCGGTCTGGTCGTGGCGTTGGGTGTCGTAGTCGATGATGCGGTAATCGATGTGGAGAACATATTGCGGCGCCGGCGGCTGGTCGCACAAAGCGTCGACGTCAGCACGCTCGTGATGACGGCTTCGCTGGAAGTACGGCGGCCGGTGTTCTACGCCACCATGGCAGTTGCAGTGGCTTTCCTGCCAATCGTCATGATGTCCGGCCTGCAGGGTGCGTTTTTCCGGCCGCTGTCCGTGGCCTTCCTGCTCGCTGTCGGTGTCTCACTGTTGATCGCCATGAGCGTCACACCTGCGCTCTGTGCCATCTTCATGCGCAGCCATGCACCGGGGCCCGAAGCGAACTTCCTCCGGCGATTGAAGCAGGCACAGGCCGCGGTGATCCGCCGACTGCTGCCGCGGCCGGGATGGGTATGGGGCGTGTTGCTGCTCACCGGCGTCGCGGGTGCCGCAGCGCTGCCGTTGCTCGGCGCGCGCCTGCTGCCGGACTTCCGCGAGAGCTACCTGATTGTGCACACGCTGCTGCGGCCCGGCGTTTCCCTGGTGCAGACCGTTGCCATGGACCAGAGGATTTCGCAGGCCCTCGCGCAATTGCCCGGCGTCAGGGGGATTGCCACGCAGATCGGACGTGCGGAGAACGGTCAGGATCCCGACACGCCCAACAAAAGCGAGTTCGAGGTGCAGTTGGATCCGGCCTATGGCCGCACGGCGGTGCACAGCATTCGTCAGCTGTTCGAGCGCTTTCCAGGCCAGCTCGCCGAAATCAACTCCATGTTGACGGAGCGCATCGGTGAGACCTTATCGGGGCAGGCGGCGCCATTTGTCGTCAGCATCTTCGGTACCGATCTGGAAGCCGACGACAGAGTGGCCCGCGATATCGCGCAGGTGTTGCGCTCGTTGCCACACAGCGGCGCAGTGCGGCTGGTCGTGCCGCAGCAGCAGCCGGAGCTGCAGGTGCAGCTGGATCCGGTGCGGCTCGCGGCACAGGGCCTGCAGCCGCAGGCGGTGCTCGAGCTCATCGGGGCCGCGTATGGCAACAGCCCGATTGCGCAGCTTGGTCTTGCGGACCGGAACTTGCCGGTCGCGATGCGCATCCAGGATATCGACGCCTCTCCACAGGCGATCGGGGCGCTGCTGCTGCGCGGTGAGCAGGGGAATCTCGTACCCCTGGCGGCGGTTGCCCGCATCGAGTTGTTGCCAGGCCGTGCCCAGCTCAGTCACCAGGGCGGTTTGCGGCGCCAGGTCGTGACGGCCACTCCCTCGGTTGCTGATCAGGCGGGCTTTGCGCAGCAGGCCCGCCAGGCGATCAGCGCACACGTCAATCTGCCACGGGGCACCTACCTCGATTTCGGGGGCTCGGCCGTGGAGCAGGCCGCTGCGGTGCGTGAGCTCGTGCTGCATTCGCTGGCTGCGGCTGTCGTGATCGTGCTGTTGCTGGCCATCGCTTTCGATCGCAGCCGTCAGGTCGCCCTGGTTTTGCTGGCGCTGCCCAGCACGTTGATCGGCGGCGTGTGTGCCCTCGTCATTGCAAGTGAGCCGCTCACGATCGGCGCGATGGTCGGCTTCGTCGCCCTGTTCGGTATGGCTGCGCGCAACTCCATTCTGCTGGTGTCCCATTATGACTATCTGGTCGCTCAGGAAGGCAACAGCTGGTCCGAGACCCTCGCCTTGCGCGGCGCCGCCGAGCGCTTTACCCCGGTGCTGCTGACGGCACTGTTGACGGCGCTGGCCCTGCTGCCGGTGGCGCTGCAGGCGCGCAGCGCCGGACACGAGATCGAGGGGCCCATGGCGATCGTGATTCTGGGCGGTCTTGTGTCCTCGACGCTCACGACGCTATTGCTGATTCCGCCGCTCGCGGCGCGGTGGCTGCTGCCAACCGCGCAGCGCTGACTCATTATCTGTATGGCGCTGACTCATTAGTCTGTCTCACGAGGAACACCCCATGTCTGCCAGGTCCGCTGTCGTGACGTTCAACCGGGCAATCGTGCGCCGGCCCGCGCCTGCGGTAACAGAGGGATTGCGAGTCCGCGATCGCGGTGATCCGCGCTACGAGGGGGTGCTTCAGGAACATGCCGCGTACTGTGCCGCGCTGGCTGGCGCCGGCGTAACGGTTACGGCGCTGCCGGAGCTGAGCGGATTCCCTGACGCGCTGTTCGTCGAGGATGCTGCGCTGGTCTTCCCGGACGCGGCGATCCTGCTGCGGCCCGGTGCGGTGGCACGTCGCGGCGAGATCGGGTTCATCGAACCTGAATTACACAGATGGTTCCCGCGCGTGTTGCGGCTCGCGGAGTCTGGATGTGCAGAAGGGGGTGATGTGCTCGTCACGGCCGATGGTGTGCTGATCGGTCTGTCCACGCGCACCGATACGGCCGGTGCGCAGCTGCTGCTTGAGGCCCTGGCAGCAATCGGCCGGTCAGCGCGGATCGTCGAAACGCCCCCGGGTGTGCTGCACTTCAAGAGTGACTGCGCATTGCTGGATCCGGAAACGGTACTGAGCACACAGCGTCTCGCCGCTGCGGGATTTTTCGCAGGCTTGCGGGTACTGCGGGTACCTGAAGGCGAGGAAGCTGCCGCCAATGCACTGCGCATCAATGACACGGTGCTGCTGAGCGCTGGCTTTCCGCGCACGCTCGAGCTGCTATACGCTCACGGCTTTAACGTCGTGACACTGGAAACCGGCGAGGTGACGAAGATCGATGCCGGGCTGTCCTGCATGTCACTGCGTTGGTTTGACACTGCTCACAACTAGCGACCTCGGCAGCGGCGAATCCTCAGGTTGCAGCTGCGAGGCGGCGCTGATCTGAATCGAAGCATCCGCGTTCGGGTAGTTGGCCACGCTGCTGCAATGGGCGAGGCAGTAGATCACGGCGGTGCGGAAGCGGGTGCTGCTGTCGATGTTGAGTGAGCCCACCTCATAGGAGGTGCCCTGCACCAGCCGCAGGGCGGTGGCGCGCAGGATGCTGTCGGCGTTCGCCTGTACGATGTGTGCATCGACAGTGTTACCCTCGGCATCGAGTCGAAACTCGATGAGCAGCCGTCCTTCCAGATTCTTCAGGCGCGCAAACACCGGATAGTAGGTCAGCGGTGGCAGATGCCGCGGCAGCGAGTGCAGCTGGGCCGGCTCGAGGTGGGTCGAGCGCGCATCGAGTGGTGAGGCCGACGCAGAGACACAGAAGGCACACGCCGCCATAGCGGACGCCAGGATCGATTTCAACATGGAATGGATGACCTGATCGTTTGTTATTATTCGAACGAGCCTGTCATGACGCAAGCCACGACGCGCTCGTTACTGTAGGCACAGTATAGCAACCGCGGTGGCGCGTGCGAAGTGCCGTAGCCGGCTGGACTGCGGCCCGCCAGTGCCGTACGCAGTGCACCGGGGACTGAAGGACATAATGCTGCCGCCCGATTTAACTCATGTCCTACGTCCTGAAGTTGCGGTCCCCAGGGGCAGAAAGCAATCCCTCTGAAGAGTGGCTTGTCGCTCCGGTCCGTGCCCCCATGCTATTGCTCGAGGCTGCATATCGCACCGCAGCCCACTGACAAGGCAGGACATTCATGGACATTTTGGAACTGCAGATCGCCGCTACTGGCGCGCTTCTGCTCGGACAACTGGCGAGCATACTCAGCGAGCGCTACTTCCCCCGCTGACGCAGCTGCGGCACGCCGCTGCGGCACGCCGCAGTGTGCCAACATGGATACGGTGGCCTGCCGTTACGCTCGCTCCGCAACCATGCGCTTGACTCTCCACGCCCGAATGAGTAATTCAACTACATGGGCATTGCCGGAGCTGATGATGTACCCGCGTTCGCACCCTCAGTAGGACTGGTGGGTGGCTACTCGCGCTGGGAGCTGTTGGCGCACCTGCTGACGGAGGTCGTGGCGCAATACGAGCCGCTGGCGGCGCGGGTACTGGACGGTGAAACCCTCACGCAGGAACCCTCATCGCGCGCGCTGGTGCGCATTCTCCAGGCGCAGAGCATCATGTTTCAGCTGCTCGCGATCGCCGAGCAGAATCGTGACATGCGCAATCGTCGTGCACTCGAGAAGGAGCAGGGGCAGGAGGCCGTCAAGGGAACCTTCAACGCCGTGTTTGCTGCGGCCGCGCGCGCTGGTATCGGTGCCGAGGAGGTGCAGACGCTGCTGCAGTCGATGCGCATTACCCCGGTGATCACGGCGCATCCCACCGAGGCCAAGCGGGTCACGGTGCTGGAATGTCACCGTCGCATCTACCGCCGCCTCTATGATCTGGAATCCCCACGCTGGACGGAGCGTGAGCAGCAGGAGCTGATCCGTTCGCTGCGCGCCGAAGTGGAGCTGCTGTGGCTGACGGGCGAGCTCAAACTCGAAAAGCCCTCCGTGGCCCAGGAAGTCGCCTGGGGATTGTATTTTTTCACCGAGAATCTGTTTGACGTCGTGCCCGCGTTGCTCGGCAAGCTCGAAGCCGCCTTGCAGCAGCACTACCCGGGTCACAGCTGGCAGATTCCGCTGTTCGTGCAGTTCGGTTCGTGGATCGGCGGCGATCGCGACGGCAACCCGTATGTGACCGGCGAAGTAACACGGGCTACGCTCTGGTCGAACCGGCTCGCCTGTCTTAGCCGCTACCGCACGCGAGTGTCGGAGCTGCTTCGCAAGCTGAGTATCGCCGCGCACAGTTTGCCGTTGCCCGAGTCGTTCGTAGCCTCATTGCGCGAGCGCCTCGAGCCGCTCCCTGCGGGGACGACGCTGACCAATCGCAACGCAGGCGAGCCGTTCCGCCAATACCTGGGCGCGATCCTCGCGCGCCTGGAGCAGACGATCCAGGATAGCCTCGCACAGCGCCGGAGCTCCGCCACCGCGGGCTATGCCAATGCGGATGAGCTGGTTGTCGATCTGCAGGTCATGGCGCGGGCGCTCGGGGAGGCCGGCGCTGCCACGGTGGCGAGCACTTTTCTGACACCCCTCATTCGCGAAGTGGGTATTTTCCGCTTCCGCACCGTGCGGCTGGATATCCGCGAGAACACGCTTCGGCTGAATCAGGCGCTCGCCGCCATCTACCGCGCCACGCGCCTGCAGGAGCCGCCACCCCCGGAGAGCGCCGAGTGGCAACAGTGGCTACTCGAGGAGCTGCGCGTGCCGCGCACGGCACCCAGGCAACTTGCCGGACTGCCGGCGGAGGCGCAGGAAACCCTGGATACTTTTCGCGGCATTGCCCAGATGCGTCAGGTCGTGGATCGCGAGGCTTTCGGTGCACTCATCCTCAGCATGACGCATTCGGCGGCGGACGTCCTTGGCGTGTACCTGATGGCGAAAGAGGCGGGTCTTTTCTTCGACACTGACGCCGTCGAGCGTTGCACGTTACCGGTCGTGCCATTGCTCGAGACGGTAGCCGACCTGCGGGCGGCGCCACAGATCCTGCGCGAGCTGCTGTCGATTCCGCTCGTGCGGCGCAGCCTGCAGGCCCTCGGCAACGTCCAGGAGGTCATGATCGGTTATTCCGATTCCAACAAGGATGGAGGCTACTTCGCCGCGAACTGGGAGCTCGCCAAGGCGCAGACGGCTCTGACGCGCCTCGGCCGCGAGCAGGGCATTACGATTTCCTTCTTTCACGGACGCGGTGGCTCGGTGAGCCGCGGTGGTGCCCCGACCGGTCGGGCGATCGCGGCCGCACCGGCTGGCTCGATCCGCAACGCGTTCCGGGTCACCGAGCAGGGCGAGGTAGTCTCCCTCAAGTACTCCAACAGTGGCACCGCCGCCTACCAGACCGAGCTGTTGACCTCCGCGGTGGTCGAGCATGCGCTGGTGTCCGAGCGCGAGCAGGCTTTGATTCCGGTGCACGAGTTTGATGAGGCGATGGAGTCGCTTTCCGGCCTGTCCTGGACTGCTTACCATCAGCTCGTCAGCACGGCAGGCTTGCTCGACTATCTCACCGCCGCAAGCCCGCTCGAGGAGTTTGCGCTGCTGAATCTGGGCTCGCGCCCCTCGCGGCGCACGCAGGCACGCACGCTGGCTGATCTGCGCGCTATCCCCTGGGTGTTTGCCTGGAGTCAGAACCGGCACATGATTACGGGCTGGTACGGCTTCGGCAGTGCACTGCGAGCCTTTCTGCAGGTGCGCGGCGAGCGCGGCCGCGAATTGCTGCAGCGGATGTTTCGCGACTCCAGGCTGTTTCGTGTGATCGTCGATGAAATGGAGAAGACACTGCTGGCGGTGGATCTGGAAATTGCCGGCTGTTACGCGCAGCTGGTGGAGGAGCAGGCGCTGCGCGATGCTATCTTCGGTCGGATCGAATCCGAGTATCATCTGACGGTGCAACTCATCCTGCAGATAACGGGAGCCAGCGCCCTGGCGGAGCGCTTCCCGCAGTATCGCCGCCGCCTGCAGCGGCGGCTCAAGACACTGAACCAGGTGAGCCGCGAGCAGATCGGACTACTGCGTCGCCACCGCGCTGCCGGCGATTCCGATACGCGCGATGCCCTGCTGCTGACGATCAACTGCGCTGCGGCCGGGCTCGGTGCGACGGGCTAGAGAGCTGCTGCGGGTACTGCCTGTATTGCCACTGTTTGCGACAGGCGTGGCGAACGCGGTCACGCCCTGCCAGGAAGTGCATGCGACCGGAGAGGCCGGCGTGGCGCGCGAGCGCCGGGTCGATCAGCTCATGGCGCGTTACCAGGGCGCGGCCCCCGGCGCGGCATTACTCATCCTGCAGCATGGCCAGCCTGTTTTGGGACGCTCTTACGGCCTCGCAGATCTGGAAGCTCAGGTCCCGGTGAGCCTGTGTACCGATTTCCGCCTGGCTTCCATGACGAAGCAGTTCACCGCGGCGGCCATCCTGCTGCTCGCCGAACACGGGCGACTCTCGCTCGATGATCCCCTTGGCAAGTGGCTGCCCGAGCTGCCCGCGCGTACCGCCTCCATTCCGCTGCGGCTGTTGCTCGTGCATCGCTCCGGCATCATCGACTATGAGGAGTTGATCCCGGATGACACTTCCGTGCCGCTGCACGATGCCGATGTGCTGCGCCTGCTGGCGGCACAGGACCGCAGCTACTTTCCCCCGGGTGCTGCCTATCGCTACAGCGACAGTGGGTATGCGCTGCTCGCCCTGATCGTGGGACGGGCCTCCGGCCTGGACTTCGCAAGCTACGTGCGCACGCACATTTTCCAACCTCTGGGCATGTCGGGAAGCGTCGCCTACGAACCGGGAGTTTCTGAGATACCGCATCGGGCATTCGGCTACTCCCTGAGCGGCGGGTACTGGCTAAGGACCGATCAGAGCCTTACCAGCGCGGTGCTGGGCGATGGCGGGATCTACTCCTCGGTGGCCGACCTGGCGCGCTGGGACGCCGCGCTGTACGACTCGAGGCTGCTGAGCGCGCACTCGCGCCTGCTCGCGCTGTCACCCGCCACGGCAACGGACGATCCCAATGTTCAGTACGGGTTCGGCTGGCGCATGACCGGCGAGAGCATCTGGCACTCCGGTGAGACGATCGGCTTCCGTAATGTCATCGTGCGCTTTCCGCGCCAGCGCTTTACGGTGATTCTGCTCAGCAAT
Source organism: uncultured Pseudomonadota bacterium (assembly GCA_963839055.1). Lineage (GTDB taxonomy): Bacteria > Pseudomonadota > Gammaproteobacteria > Steroidobacterales > Steroidobacteraceae > 13-2-20CM-66-19. The sequence goes on from CAWITP010000002.1 coordinate 532,933, forward strand.
CGCAATGATCCGGAGCCCTACACCACCGCCTTGGCTATTGCGGCGCTCTATCTTCCCGGAGCCGGTGCGGTGCGGGCAGGCACGGTGCAGGTCGGGCCGGACCCGGAAGCCCGGCGGTTGCCCGGATCCAGGTGAGAGCGCAGTCGGGAACTCGCAGTGATCTCGCCCCGGTACACCCGTCGCCTGAAAGGGCTCGCTGCGCCCCCTCTGATACTCGCATGCGCAGCCGCAGTGGCCGCCGCATCCGAATCGAACACGCGTGTCGTAGGCCTGCAGAGCGACGGGTCCTATGTCGTCGCCGACAATCAGCGCATCAGCCCAGCCGGAAGGCTGGTGGAGCTGGGCTCACCCGTGCGAGCCAAAGCCGTGGCTGTCAATCCGAACGGTGCAACGCGGACCGCTGCCGTATTGCTGATGGGCGCCTCGGAACCCATTGTCATTTTTAACACCGTGACCGGGGAGGTCCTGCAGCGTTACGCCCCGCCTGCGAACAGCAACGGGTCATTCGCGGGCATCGCATACGCGGCCTCCGGCACGCGCATGCTTTTCAGTCAGGATAACAACTATGTCTCAATCGCCAGGGTAGATGCGAATGGCCTGCTGCGCCATGAAGCGTCGGTGGCGATCCCGCCCCCTGACAATCCCGAGCTGTTCACTCCGGGCATTGCTGACCCCGGCGGGGTCGCTGTGGCAGAGGGCGGCATCGGCCTTGTGGCGATCAGTGCCAGCAACACCCTGGGTATTCTGGATCTCGAAGCTGGCATCCTGAAGACGGAAGTAGCCGTCGGTAATGCGCCCAACCATGTCGTGGTGAGGGGCAATCTGGCCTATGTGAGCAATGAGGGCGGCCGGCCGGCGACCCCGGCCGATTTTACCAACCTGTCCGATGGCACGCCGATCGTCGTCGACACGGTCAATGCGGCTGCCACGTCCGGCACGGTATCGGTGGTCGACATTCAGACGGCCCGTCTGATCGGCTCCATCAATGTCGGGCTGCATCCGGCGGGCATGGTGCTGGATGGCTCCAGGCTGTATGTGGCCAACAGCTTCGATGACACGGTCTCGGTGATCGATACCCTGCAGCAGCGAGTGGCGCGCACCATCAAGGTGGGTGTGCCGGTCAAGGGGGGTGCCTTCGGGGCCGGCGTGAATGACATTGCAGTCGTGGGGACCACGGCCTACGTCACGCTGGGCCAATCGAATGCCATCGCCGTGGTCGACCTGGCGCGCGACGGTACCGAAGAGGGTGAGGGGGCAGTGCGAGGTTATATTCCGACGGGCTATTTCCCCACGAGCATCGCCTACGATGAGGCGCAGCACGCATTGATCGTTGCCGATGACAAAGGCACAGGCACGCGAGCATCCGCGAGTGCCCACGGAGTTTCAGGATATAACACGCGCCAGGACACCGGCGTCGTCAACATCATCCCGGTGCCCTCCAGTGACGAGCTTCGCAGGATGACGGCGACGGTCATCAGCAATAATCACTGGAATTCCTCTCAGGTGCACATCAGCCGCGAGCACATCAACCTTGCGGCAGCTCCGGTCGCCATACCCGCGCATATCGGTGAGCCCTCGCTCATCAAACATGTGTTCCTGATCATCAAGGAAAATCGCACTTACGACCAGATCTTAGGGGATCTGCCACAGGGTAACGGCGATGCCGCGCTCGCCGTCTTTGGCGGCAACGTGCCGAATCAGAAGGCGCTGGTGCAGCGTTTTCCGCTGCTGGACAACATGTATGCGCCGAGCCGCCAGTCCGCGGACGGTCATCCGTGGATCGTTGAGTCCGGCTCCTTCTACTCGAACGACATCCAGTCACCGGATTGGCTGCGCAGCTACCCGGGCGGCAACAGTAACGATGCGCTGACCTATACACAGCAGGGCTTCCTGTGGTCACAGGCCCAGAAGCGCGGTCTGGCGGTTAAAATGTATGGTGAGTGGAGTGGCGGACAGAGCATCTCCGGCAGCTATACATGGGCAGACTTCTACAATACCGCCTTGTACAAGGAGAGCCGCGGCGCGCAAGGCAGGCTCGTCGTGCCGGACGGCGCGGTGACCGAGACCACCCGCGTGCCCTCGGCGGCGGCCATCCTCGATCGCCACTATCCGTCTTTCAACACAGGCATCCCGGATCAATACCGGGTGGATGTATACCTGCCGCAGCTCGCTCAGCAGGTAGCCGAGGGTACCGTGCCAGAGCTCACCATCCTGTGGCTGCCGAACGATCACACCAGCGGCTTCACGACCGGTTTCCCGGTGCCGGCGAGCGCGCAGGCAGACAACGATCTGGCACTCGGACGCATCGTGGATGCAATTAGCCACAGCAGCATCTGGGGCAGCAGCGCGATCTTCGTCGAGGAGGACGATGCGCAGGACGGCGTGGACCATGTCGATGGCCACCGCCAGCCGGTGTATGTCATCAGTCCCTATGCCGTCGCGCCGCAGGCGCCCAAGGTGGGTAAGGTGATCCACACCACCTATACCGCAGAGAACATCAATCGTACGATCGAGAACATCCTCGGATTGACGCCGCTTACTCAATTCGATCTGACCGTCTCTCCGATGTTCGATTGTTTCCAGAACACCCCTGACCTGGCGCCCTTCAGCGCGGCATCCGCCAACACGGCGCTCAACCTCGATCCGCAGGGTCCGATAGCAGGTACCGCGGGTGCGGGTTCCGCTGCGGGCTCATCTGCCAGAGTGCAGCCGCAGATGGCGCAGGCCTGGCTGCTCGCTTCCAATAAGGTGATGCGCGGCCGTCTCAACAAAGCCGATTCGGTGGATGAGAACTTTCTCAACCATGTTATATGGTATTCCTCGACCGGCTGGCGGCGGCCCTATCCGGGCGAGAATGAGGTGAAGGCTCCCGGTCCATTCGTAAAGGTCGCGCTGCGCAGGCAGCCGGATGATGATGATGACTGACCCGACGCGCCGCCAGTTCCTGCAAGCGGGTGCCGCCACGGGCGCCGCCTTCGTGCTTGGCATCAACCTCCGGGCTATGGGCGCGGCCAGTGCGGCCGGTGCGGCCGGTGATGCAGGCGGAACTTATTCTCCCGATGCGTTCATCCGCATCGATCAGCACGGCCAGATCACACTTGTCATGCCGCAGGTGGAGATGGGGCAGGGCATCTATACGGCGTTTGCGATGATTGTCGCTGAAGAGCTGGATGCCGACCTCGAGCACGTAGTGCTGGAGCACGCACCGCCGAATGACCGGCTCTACGCCAATCCGCTACTCGGTTTTCAGGTGACCGGCGGCTCGACTTCGGTCCGAGCGTTCTGGGTGCCGCTGCGTAAGGCGGCGGCGATCGCGCGCGCCACCCTGGTGCAGGCAGCCGCGGCGCTGTGGCAAGTTGCCCCGGGCTCGATACGGATGCGTCAAGGTGAGGCCGTGCACGAGGCAACGGGTCGTCGCATCGGCTACGGCGGACTCGTTCACCGCGCTCGAACACTCACACCCGTCCAAGGCGCGGAGCCGAAAGATCCCAGGGATTTCCAACTGCTGGGCAAGTCACAGCGGCGGCTGGATACGCCTGACAAAGTGAATGGCCGGGCGGTGTTCGGTATCGATGTCTTACCGGCAGGCCTGCATTACGCAAGTCTCAGGTGCTGTCCGATGTTCGGTGGCCGCGTCGGCAGCGTGGATAGCGGCAGCGCACGCAGCATTCCCGGGGTGCGTGACGTGCTGCAGTTCAGGGATTTCGTAGCCGTAGTGGCCGATGACACCTGGTCAGCGCTCAGGGGGCTGAAGGCGCTCAGCATCCACTGGGAGCCCGGGGGCAACAGCGACATCAGCACCGATGATATCTGGGATAAGGCTGCGGCTGCCAGCAGTACCGAGGGGGAAGTCGCGAAGAGCGAGGGCGATGCGCTGCAGGAACTCTCCCAAGGTGATGTGTATGAGGCGGTCTACCAGCTGCCGCTGCTCGCGCATGCAGCCATGGAGCCGTTGAATTGCACCGCGCATGTCACGCCAGCGGGCTGCGAGGTGTGGGTCGGAATCCAGGTATGCGCGCGTGCGCAATCTGCGGCCGCACGGGTGTGCGGTCTGCCCATTGAGCAGGTCAGGGTGCATAACCATTTACTCGGCGGGGGTTTCGGCCGGCGGCTGGAGGCTGACTTTGTCGAGAAGGCCGTGCAGATTGCGCAGCGCGTGGAGGGTCCCGTGAAGGTCATGTGGACCCGCGAGGAAGACATGCAGCACGATGTCTACCGGCCCATCTATCTGGATAGTCTTTCGGCCCGAGTGCAGCAAGGGCGCATTTCTGCCTGGAAGCACCGGGTCACTGGTGCATCGATCATCGCTCGCTGGTTGCCGCCTGCTTTTCAAAAAGGAATCGATGCCGATGCCGTGGATGCGGGCGTCGACATCCCGTACGCCATCCCTAATTTCCGTGTCGAATACGTGCGCGACGAGCCGTTCAGTGTTCCTACCGGATTTTGGCGCGGCGTGGGACCTAACAACAACGTCTTTGCGGTGGAATCGTTCATGGATGAACTCGCCCACCGCGTCAGGCAGGATCCGGTCGGCTTTCGGCACGCGCACCTGCCGCAGGCGCCGCGCTTTGCGGCGGCGCTGGATCTGGCTGCGCAAAAATCCGGCTGGGGCTCACCCTTGCCACCACGCAGCGGCCGTGGTGTGAGTGTTTCCGGGGCCTTCGGCAGCTACCTCGCCACCGTTGTGCAGGTACAGGTGGAGGACTCAGGTGAGGTGCGCGTGCAACGGGTGGTCTGCGCGGTGGACGCAGGTCTGGTCGTGAATCCGGATACGGTGGTTGCGCAGATCGAAGGCGGCATTCTTTTCGGGTTGACCGCGGCGTTGTGGGGCAAGGTGGATATCCGCGATGGCCGCGTGGTGCAGAGCAATTTCAATGACTACCGCGTCATGCGGATTCACGAGACGCCGCAGCTGGAAGTGGTCCTGATTCCCAGCGGTGCCGCCCCGGGCGGCATTGGCGAAACCGGCACGACGGCCGTGCCGCCGGCGTTCATCAATGCCATCTTCGCAGCAACCGGAGTGCGGCTGCGCGAGTTACCGATCGACCGCCGTCGCCTCGCCAAGCGCTGAGTTCAGCCGCGCCCGGCCCTCCCCGGTTCGAGCCGGGAGAGGGCCGCGCAGCTGGTGAGCTTCGGTAGTCCTAGCGTGGCGGACTCGAGTCCTCCTGCTTCTCGGCCTGCTTGTCACCGAGCTTGGTCTGTGCCTTGCCAATATTCTTTTCCAGTTTGCCTTCGGCCTCGCCGAGCTTGTTGCCCGTCAGTTTGCTGGTGCCCTCCTTGACTGCGCCTTTCACGGTTTTTCCCATGCCATCGGACTGATTCTCATTCATGCGCCTGCTCCGCTGTTTGGACAGAGTCAACTCAACGGCCAGCCCAGCCGAGGGTTCCTCATAAGACTCCGTGTAGGAAGACTCTCACGCGGTATGGCGATTCCGGCGCTTGTCACCGACGCGCCAGCTGGAGCACTCTGCCGCGTCATGCTCGATGTTCTGCAGTGGCCTGCGATGTTGGTGACGGTCGCCGCTTCCTGGTATGTGGCCTCCACGCACCGGCGCCGCCGGGTGATCGGCTTCTGGCTTTTCCTGGTGAGCAATCTGCTCTGGGCCGTATGGGGACTGCACGCACAGGCCTACGCGCTCATCGCCCTGCAGCTCTGTCTCGCCGTGCTCAATATCCGCGGGCAGCTCAAAAATACGCAGTAACTCGCTCTGCAGGACACCGCTAAGCCGGCTGTTCGAGTGTCACTGCGGTGCATAGCTGGCGCGCAGTCGGTAATTAATCCAAACCGCTAATGTAGATTAGTGAGCCGAGATTGCCGGCTCACACGCGACTCTGCCAACATCGGCTTGACCTTCAGCGAATCGGACACACCGGCGGCGTACCGGAGGGAGGGTTCGCTCGCCAGGGGTCGGGGCACGAACGTCGGTCGCTACGCTTGTTCGCGGCGGATGCCCGGCATGACGTGCACGTGCTTGCTCAACTGAGTCGGGCGCCGGGCGCCGGTGAGCGGATCACCTGCGCCCTTTTTCTATCTGCTGCCCCCGGGGCTGTGCAGCGGCCGGTGCAGGCTCTGCGTTGTAGGCGGCTGCGCTGCACTCATAAATGTCGAGCAACGGCGAGGCCAGCGCACGCAACTGTTGAAAATTGTGGATCAATGCCTCGCCGTCACGGATCGCAGCCAATCCTCGCTCGCGAAAGCTGCGTAACACCCGATTCACATGAATCGCCGTGATGCCGGTAAACCCGGCCATCTGCTCCTGGGTCAACGGCATGGGAAAACGCAGCGCGTTTGCTTCGATGACATCGAGTGCCACCAGACGGCCGCGCAGATCGAGCAGCAGATACGCGAGCCGTTCTTCGGCACTGCCCTGCCCAAGGGCGAACACGCTGGCATGCAGCCGGCGCTCCTCCTCGACCACCTGCCAGATGCAGCGGTTCGCGATATCGATGTCTTCGCAGAATGCGCGGTGCAGATCCTTGTAATGAATGCGTTCGATAACCGCCTCGGAGAGGATCAGCACCCCATCCGTGTGGCGGGGGACAAACATGCTCTTGACGGCGAACAGATCGCCAGGCAGAAAGGCCAGGATAAACTGGTCCCGGCCATCGGCGATCACCCGGTTCCGGCACGCCCAGCCACTTTGCAGCCGATACACGTACTCGTGTTCGGTTCCCGCCCTGACCAGCAGTCGGCCCGCGGGCACGGCCTGTGCCGTCCCGTGCATCAGCTGCGCGAGTTTGTTTTCGCCCTCCATCAGGGAGGGCAACAACTCAGGACGATGCAGCGTAAAGCGACTGGCCGCGCGCTCAGGACAGGCATTCATCTTTGGTATCGCAGGCACCGAATATGCTCGCCGGATTGCCCAGGTAAGACCGGATAGCATGTTATGTGCCGATTCCCGCTTGATTAGCCGCGGAAATCCGGCCGGCTTGCCTGCCGATCCTCCGGGCCCGGCGCCTCGCCGCAGTGCCAGATCTATTTGCAATGGAAGAAACATATGCGCAAGCGCTCCAGAGCGCAGAGAGAATGGGATGTGGTCATCGTCGGAGCAGGACCCGCAGGGCTGAGCGCTGCGCTGATTCTGGGCCGTTGCCGGCGCTCGGTTCTGATCTGCGACCGGGGCACCCCGCGGAATGCGTCCTCACACGCCATGTATGCATATCTGTCGCGGGACGGAATCGACCCTCGCACTTTCCGCCGCACCTCATGGACGCAGATCAGGCGATATCCATCCGTGAAATTTCGGGCGCAGGAGGTGGTGAGCGCCCGGCGGATAAAGACCGACCTGTTCGAGGTTGCTTTCCGGGGCGGTCAGCGTGCGGTGGCCCGCAAGCTGCTGCTCGCCAGCGGAGTGGCCGATCAATTGCCATCGATCCCGGGCATCGCGCCGTACTACGGCAAATCGGTTTTTCCATGCCCCTACTGTGACGGCTGGGAGATGCGCGATCAGGGAATTGCCGTCTATGGCAAGGGCGCGCGGGGCTTCGAGATGGCGCGGGCGATGACCGCATGGAGTTCGGACATTCTGGTTTGCACCGATGGCGGCGCACTGCCCAGCCAGGCGCAGTGCCGCGATCTGGCGGCAAATGGTATTGCCGTGGAGCGAGCCCGCATCGTGCGCCTCGGCGGCCGCAAAGGCCGGCTGCAGCGCATCTTTTTCGCAGACGGCAGCTCGGTCGCGCGGCGGGCTCTCTTCTTCGATACGCCCAGTCGGCCACAGTGCGATCTTGCCCGTCAGTTGCAGTGTGGCTTTACCGCGGGTGGTGGCATCCGTTGCGGACAGTATGAAGCCTCCAGTGTTCCGGGGGTTTTTGTTGCGGGCAACATCCTGCGAGACGTGCAGCTGTCGATTGTCGCCGCGGCGGAAGGCGCGCGCGCCGCCTTTGGCATCAACCGCGCACTTACCCGGGAAACATTCGAGCGCAGGGCAGGGCATCCGGTTGCAGTGGAGCACCCAGGGCCCGCAGGCTGAGCCGCGGTACCATAGATCCTGCCGAAGGCCCTCATAGAAATAATCAGTTTTGCCCGGCAGGCGACTCGGGCTAGCTTATGTTGCCACGAAATACGGCAGCAAGGAGAGTCAGATGGACAACATCAAGCCTCTGTTCAGAGCGGTGGCGACCGCGCAGGGTGGCAGAAACGGACATACGGCGGCCGAGGATGGCTCGGTCAGCGTCAATCTCTCCGTCCCCAAGGCGATGGGCGGTCCCGGCAAACCAAACACCACGACCCCCGAGCATCTGTTTGCGGCGGGCTACGCGGCCTGCTTCGGCGGAGCGCTGGACTACGTCGCATCACAGAAAAAGGTCGACGCCAAAGGCGCTACGGTGACCTGTAGCGTGTCCATCGGACCCCGCGATGGCGGCGGCTTTGGGTTGGCGGTCAAGCTGCACGTGGCGGACAGCAAAATCCCGCAGCGGGAGCTGGAGACTCTGGCGCGCGAGGCGCACGAGAAGATCTGCCCCTACTCGCATGCGACGCGGGGCAATGTGCAGGTGGAACTGTCCACGGCCGGTGCCTGACGCGACGGCCCGATTCTCTTTTGCCGGCCAGCATATGTGAAACCGCTCGCCGGCCGGTGATTTACCGGATTTCCGTCATTGCGTTCTGCCGGTCTGATCGGCGATATTTGCCGCTTCGAGGCGCGGGTGCCGCTGCCGCAGCGACAGCTTCGCTCGAAGCGGAATCAGCGTACCAACTACAAGGGCCGTGCAACGGCCTGCCGCAGCGATGTCGGGGTGACTCTATGTGGGGCCGTCCTCTGGCCACGGGCATGACCATTCTCGTGGCGGCTACTCTCAGTGCGAGCTGTGCCACGACGAAGTCCGTGGGCTCCAATATCAAGCGCGCCTACAACGGCGAAGCGGTGGATCGCAAAGAGCTGACCCAGGCGGTCGCTGCCGATACGAAGGACATGGAAGCGGGTCTGGGCGTGTTGCGCCGCAGATTTGAGGCTGCTTACGCGTTGCTGAAGAGCAACGTGCAGAAGCGCTGGGGACAGAGCGACACCAAAGTGGCCACCCGCACGGTGTTCGTGAAGTACACCCAGGGCTATAAGAGCCGCGTCATTACCGACTTCGATCACGGCACCCTGACCATCGAAACCGTGGACGAGAATGACCCGCAGGGAAGTCTGCGCGCCACCATCGCAGCGGCGCTGCTCACCTCGAGCGACCCGGCGGCGGTAGACCTGTTCACCGATAAGGACGTGACGCTCGAGCCGAATCGCAAGCCCTATCTCTATGGCCTCGTGCACGACCAGCATGGCAAGCCGATCGCCACCCGCGATCAGGCGGTACAGTTTGCAAACTACCTGGTGCCACAGAAGATGCAGAAACGCGCCACCGACGCCGAGGGCGGCGGCAAGCAGGCGTTGTTCGTGCAGATCATGATGGTGAAGAACTTCGAGGCCAAGGGTGCCGAACGCTATCGCGCCAGCGTCGAGAAATACGCAGCGCAATATAACGTCAGCCCGACCCTCGTGCTGGCCATCATCCGCACCGAAAGCAACTTCAATCCGTTCGCCGTCAGCGGCGCGCCCGCCTACGGCCTGATGCAACTGGTCCCTACCAGCGGTGGCCGGGCCGGGGTCAGGCGCGCGCAGGGAACCGAGCAGACGCCAACGCCCGAGGACCTGTTGGACCCTGAGCACAACATCGAGCTGGGCACCGCCTACCTGTCAGTGCTGGATGGCGTGGAGTTCCACCCGGTTGGCAATAGCGAATCGCGCGATTACTGCGTCATTGCCGCGTATAACACCGGGCCACGCAACGTTACCCGCGTGTTTGCCAACGACCGGACCGAGGCCATGAACCATATCAACGACCTGCAACCCAGCGCGCTGCTGGATCGATTGCGCACCGAATTACCCTTCGAGGAGACCCGCAAGTATGTCGTGAGGGTCAGCGGTTATCGCAAACAATTCAGCAGTCCCGCAGCGAGCGCGCCCGCGGTTGCCGGATCTGCTGGACCGAGGCTGGCCGCGCCGGCACAGTCCTCCAAAGCGGGCGCCCGGTGAGCGCCGCGACCCAAGCCGCGCACGGATCCTGATCTTGCTGATGCCTGCGCCGCCAGCACTTCCGTCGCGCGTGGATCCGGCCACGTGGCTGGCACTCTTTGCGATTGCAATGGGTTGGTTCTGGATGGCCACCCTCGTCGGGACCTTCGGCCCCGTTCGGCAGATCATGCATTTTTACGACTTCCCAGCCGTGCTGCGTGACCCGACATGGCTTGTGCACGGCATACGCCCGGCGCCTGGTGTCGAAGTGCTCGCCTTCGGCAGCTTGAGCGTGCTCGTGCTGCTCGCGCCGCTTGGCGCGCATCGCCTCAACACCCGAAACGCCTGGTTGCTGTACGCGGCGCCGCTGGCGTTGATGTTGCTGAGCGGGATCGCGCTCTACGTGAAAACCTCGCAGCCGTTCTTTGCGGTGAGCTCCGGGGCGGGCTCGCTCGGCGCCTTCTTTGCCCAGGTCACCAATGGCATCGTCGGCCGCGTCAGCGACACGATTTCCCGACACATAACCGTGGGCGCCGGCGGCTATCTCGCCTTCGTTGCGGCGGGGTATCTGACATGGAAAGCAGCAAGGGGTTATCACGCCGCGCTGCTGCATCGGCAGGCCGTGCGCTGAGGGTGGGGAATGCAAGTGGCCGCAGCCTGAGGTACCTTTGGGCTGCATGGATCTCCCGTTGCCGGACATTCTGTTCTTCCTCACGGCCAGTCTCATACTCGCCATCACGCCGGGACCGGGCGTCCTGTACCTGACGACGCAGACGCTGTCGCACGGTCGTAGCGCCGGCTTTGCGTCGGTGGCAGGAATTGCCTGCGGCAACTTCGCTAACGCCATGCTCGCCTCCCTGGGTCTTGCAGCCCTGCTTGGCGTGTCGACCGCCGTCTTCCAGGTGGTAAAGATTGCAGGCGCCGTATATCTGCTGTTGCTGGCGGTCGCGGCGCTGCGCCGCAAGGTCGCGACGGGTGGGGGTGCACGCCCGCGTCCGGTTTCGGATCTGCGGCACTTCCGGGACGGGCTGATAGTTGCGCTGTTCAATCCCAAGACAGCGTTATTCTTTGCCGCCTTTCTGCCGCAGTTCCTCAGACCGGACGGGGGCTCAGCGCTTTCCCAGAGTGTGACGCTCGCAGCACTGTTTGTGCTCATCGCAGCTACCACGGACTGTATGTATGTCATCGCGGCCGCGGCTCTGTCGAAGACCATGGCAAGTCGAGCCAGGGCATCGACCCTGGGTCGCTACGTATCGGTCAGCGTATTCGCAGCGCTAGGTGCCTATGCCTTGGTCAGTGACCCGCGGCCGTCCACGCGTTAGCGAGGCCTGGCAGACGGGAGCGCGGCCGAATCGAAAGTGACCTCACACTCAGTGCCACATTCGATCGAGGCACCCGCGCCCTTCTCGATGACTGCATTCTCGCCAAAGGTGACGCCGCGCAGCGTACGGTCGAAACGGAATTTGCGCAGCGCCGCAGTGGGGTTGGTGGAGGGTTCCCCGGTCTGCTGGTCAATCGAAGGGATGACGCAGCGAGTACAGGGCTTCACCAGCCGCAAGGTCACATGGTCTATGCGCAGTGAGCTGATGCGGTCCTCGGCAAACGGCGGTAGTCCCTCCAGGACGATATTGGGCCGGAAGCGTTCCATGGGGATCGGTTCGGGCAGGCGCGCATTCAGATCAGCGAGTGACGCCTGGTTGCAAACCAGTACCGGATAGCCATCCGCAAACGCCATCGGCGCAGGTGTTGGACCTGCGTACTTTGCGCTCGCCACTCGCGCCATCGATGGGGCGACGCGTACGAGGTGCACGGGCTGACCGACCGCGCGGCTCAGCCAGTGCTGCGCTTCGCCTCCCTGATCAAGCGCCGTGCAGCGCTCATCCCACACCCTGACGGGCAGCTGCGTGCCGACTGGCTCCAGTGGCACTCGCAACACGGGCATTCCTGGCGCACTCAGACGCAATGAGTCCGTCGCGATCTCCGGCACGATACGGGCAAGCTGCGGATGTGTCCGCTGGGTCAGGAAGCTCCCCTTGGCATCGACAATCATCCAGTGCCGATCCCACTCGAGTCCGGTCGCTCTGACTTGCACGCTCGATCTGACAATGCCACGCGCGGACTTCAGCGGGTATACGAAAAGACCAGTGACCTTTGCCATCGACGTCCTCACCGGGTTTGCGCAGCGGCGTCCCCGGATGACAGTGTACCGCGTCACACCGGCCAGGCTGGAGGCTGGCTCGGCAGGTTTCAACGGCCGCGGCGGTAGCTACCTGGACGCCAGCCGATGCGAAAGTTGACCGCCACCGTCATTGAAGCTTTGTTGAGAAAACCTCCCACCAAGCGATCGATCTAATGGACGCCGCCGTTTCGGGGCTGATGCTTCGGGTCGAACCCTAAGGCGCCATTTGGTCCCTGAGAATCCGCGTGGTGGCGAAGGGCGGGTTACCACCCGAGGGCGTTACGGGTACGTCAAGGAAATGCGGAGTGTCCTTGAGCACTGGGCGACGGATCTCGCGACTGAGGTGGTTGTGAAGCTGCCGGCAAGGTCTCAGCCGCATGCTGGCAGGGTGGGGTGAATCTGGATCGGACGCCATCGAGAGTCGGTTTGGCTGTCTCAAAAGCCCGTGTCTTATCGGCTGACCGACCGCAATCTCCAGTTTAAGACGATGGCACACCCAAACGGCAATCTGCTAAGCGGACTTCCGGCTCCTCAGTTAGTCTCGTCGGACGGTTTGCGATACCCCTGACTACCGTACGGGCTCCGATAATTGATCTGATCGTTATTTCCCGGGAGGCACGATGGCTGACAGTGGTTCGCTTTTTGACCTGAGTGGCCGCGTCGCCGTAGTGACCGGCGGCAATCGCGGAATCGGCCACGCAATGGCGTTGGGCTTGGCCCGCGCCGGCGCATCCGTGGCCGTTCTCGCGCGAAATGCGGAACAGAATCATCTGGTACTCGCAGAGCTGAAGGCCATTGGCAAGCCGGCGCTGGTGTTGTCCCTTGATGTGACGGATCGGGCCGCATTGGCTCCCGCGGTGGCCGAAGTGGAGCGTACGCTCGGCGGTATCGACATATTGATCAACAATGCCGGCATTGTTGCGCTAACAGGTGGGGTGCTGAACGAAAGCGCTGCTCTCTGGGATAAGACCATAGAAACCCATTTGAACGCTTCCTTTCTCTTGTCGCAGTTGGTGGCGAAATCAATGGTCAAACGCAAGAGCGGCGGCAAAATCATCAATCTCGCGAGCATGTACTCGATCTTTGGATCGGGGCTTGTGCCGTCCTACAGCGCGGCAAAGGGAGCTATCGTTCAGCTCACCAAATCACTAGCGATTGAATTAGCGCCATACAACATCCAGGTCAATGCCATTGCGCCCGGATGGATCGAAACGGACATGACGGCAGCAGTGCGAAGCTCGCCGATGAATGACGAAATCATCGCGCGTACGCCTGCCAAGCGCTGGGGAAAAGCCGCCGAAATCATCGGAGCGACCGTTTTCCTCGCCTCTCGCGGAGCTGATTTCATCACGGGCGCCACACTGCCGGTGGACGGTGGATATTCGGTTTACTAAGGCAATTGGAGCGCGTGGAAATGTACAAGCGCAAGGCGTGGTTTGCGAAGCATTTTTGGCAGTTCGGCTATCGGCAAATTTAAAAGCGATTCACGTGAACTGCATTAGAAAGCTGGTGTACGTCGGAGAAGGTTCATGGACTCGAGGATGTTGAACGATTTTGCAACCCGTTACACCGCCGCGTGGTGCAGTCAACGCGCCGCGAGCGTGGCGTCATTTTTCGAAGAACAGGGATCTCTCAAAATCAATGACAGCACCCCCGCAATCGGACGGGCAGCGATCACGCATTCGGCGCAGCGTTTCATGACCGCCTTTCCAGACATTGTGGTCAAGATGGATCGCCTCATCGTGAAGGGAGCCAAGACCGAGTATCACTGGACGCTGACCGGGACCAACACGGGGCCGGGCGGGACGGGGAAGTTCGTTAAGATCAGTGGTCTTGAGGAATGGCGCTTTGGTCCCGATGGGCTAATAGCGGAGTCATTGGGCCGTTTCGATGCCGCAGACTATGAACGTCAATTGGAGGTCGGTGGACAGGGGCCATGATATGTAGCTCAGATCTGACACGGTTGTTGCGGGTGCGTTTTCTGGGCCACCAGATGATCACCCGGGTAATTGTCTATACGACACTAGCTGTTCTGCTTGTCCACACGTCAGTCGCATCGGCCATTATGCCGATATCCTTGACCGTCGATGCCCGTGACGGCGCGCACCGGCTTCTGCATTCGGAACTCAATATTCCGGTTCATGCAGGACCACTGGTGCTTGTCTATCCCCGGTGGGCGATTCCAACGTATGAAGCGCCTAACACCATCCTGGACAACATTGTTGACCTAAGATTCACGGCCAACGGCAAGCCGGTTGCGTGGCACCGCGATCTGGTGGACATGTTTACTGTCCATATCGAAGTACCCCCCGGCGTTCGCACGCTGACGGTGAGGCTGGATGTCGCTGCCGCCCCGCAACGCTCGGATTTCAATGCCACGACGGGTCAGCTTGTGATACTGGACTGGAACACCATGTTGCTCTATCCGAAAGGGGCAGCAGCCAGCCATTGGAAAAGCTGATCGACTCGCCGGTTTTGGCTGGCAGGTTTTTGAATGCGACCAGGATCGAGACAGGTACAGCGGCCACGGTCTATGTGGACATCGCTGCGGATGCTCCGGAGGCGGCGGTGCTGCCCGAGCCATGGCACGAGCATTTCCGGCGCGTCGTGGAGGAAACGGGCGTGCTCTTTGGTGGTGTTCCTTATACCAGTACGACTTCCTGGTCGCCCTCAGCAATGAAGTGGGCAACGACGGTCTCGAACACCGTGAGTCGAGTGACATTCGTCTTGGAATCGCAGGCGTTTCCGCCGAAACATACCGTCTGGCCTTCGGCTCTCTGATTCCGCACGAATACGTACATGTATGGAACGGCAAGTTTCGCGTTCCCTCCGGCCTCGTGCGGCGGAACTACCAGGAGCCGCAGACCACCGAGCTGCTGTGGGTGTATGAAGGACTGACCCGTTACCTTAACTGGGTACTCGCAGCTCGCGCGGGCATTCTCTCTCCACAGGAGGCGCGTGATTACGCTGCCCTCCTCGCCGCCAAGACCGTCTACCGCTCCGGCCGCGACTGGCGATCGCTTCAGGACACAGCAGTGTCGGCCGGCATCCTCAATGATGCTCCAGATCAGTGGGGATCATTGCGCCGTGGCACGGATTATTACGATGAAGCCCTGCTCATCTGGCTGGACGCTGACGTCACAATCCGGAAATTGACCCATGGCGCGCGATCGCTTGACGATTTCTGCCGAGCCTTCTTCGGCCCGGAAAGGAAGCCGCCCGCTGTCAGCCCATATACTTCTGCCGATATCGTCGTTGCGCTGAATCGGGTTGCACCACACGACTGGAAGCGGTTTTTCACATCCCGGCTCAATGCCACCGGCATTGAGAACGTGCCGCTTGCGGGCTTGGCCGCCAGTGGCTGGGAGCTTCGTTTCAACCGTACCGTGGGATCCGTGCAGGCTGCCCGCGACCAAGTCAGTCACACCGTTGAGGAGCGCTTCTCCCTTGGGCTCCGACTGCAGGAGGACGGCATCATCATTGATGTCGTGCGAGATTCGCCGGCGTGGAAGGCTGGCTTGTGGCCTGGCATGAGGCTGCAGACGATTAACGAGCGCCCGTGGTCCGAGGGCGCGCTGCGCGCTGCAATCTCGGAAGACGCCGTTACCACGACGTGCCATCACCACGGCCGCGGTCCTCGCAGCGCTGATTGCGTTGCTCGGTCCCGTCAGCGGCGCGCACTTCATGTTAGAGCTGCCTGTCTGGCAGGCTTAATTGCACCTCCGCACGGGACCTGCATGGCTGGCTGAGAGTGTGGCCACGTTCGGCTTGCTCCTCATTGTTCTCGGCCAGCTTCGGGTCGAGGATGCACCCTGGATGATCGTGTGCTGGATCGCTGCGGCTTATTGGTTCACCGCCTCGACCTACTTGTTCACCGTCGCAGCAACCGCTGTAGCTCAACAGGATACATCGCAGGGCGGTTCCGAGACGCCTTCGATCTTCCAGACCTCCCCGGTAAGGGTGACGACGTATGCGGTGCTTCCGATGAACTGGAGCGAGGTTGGTAGGTTCAAATGGTCTGTGACAAGGGTCAAGGTGCCGTCCTCGTTGACTCTCACAAGCGCGCCGCTGTGCGGCTGCGCCGGAGAACCCGGAGGGGCGCCCGGCACCCCGGGTCCCTGCGAGAGCGCGTAGAGACTACGACCGCGGCCAAATGCGACGTCGACGAGGAGAGGGGCGCCGGAGGCCACCTCTCTGGCAGTGGTCGACTTCGGTCCGAACGCCACAACCTTACCGTTCTGGGCCAAGTGGGGGACGGGGCCGGCCTCGGCCATGTAAATCGTGTTCCCCGACACCGCCAGTCCGGTCGGGACGATGTCGTCGAACGCAATCAACACGCTGATCTCGCCGTCGCGCGTGACCCGCAGCACGCGGTTGAGGTGCCCATCGGTCACCAGGAATCCGCCACGGAAGGTTTCCAGCGCGTACTGGACTCCGGTCGGGACGAAAAACGGAAACGGAATAGTCGGCGGATTGTTGATGTTGAATTCGCCAATGTCCGCAACAATAGTGAAACTGTCTGGGCCGTCCACTCGGTAGATGCCATCAACGCCGCTGCCGCCGACGTTATGGTCGACGAGGGTGACCAGCACGTACGCGGTCTTGCCGATGAACGCGACGTCGATCGGCCCACCGATGCCGACCGCCGGGATTGCCTTCGGCAGATCGCTAGCGAAGGTTGTGAGCTCGCCGGTTTGTGGATCGACGCGCGAGATCCTTCCGGCTGCGCCTTCGGTGACGTACAGCGCACCGTCGGGACCGACAGTGCTCCCCGTGGCGCCCTGCAGGCCAGTAGCTAGCAGGGCGGCGGTGGGACTCACGGATGGTGCGGGGGCGCTCTCCGCGGATGGTGCGATCATCGCGACCACGGTCATCAGCAGCGAGCTGCCTATCAGAAATCGTCCGATCCTGTTCATGCTCCCTCCCTTGTGTCAACGTGATTTTTGCGCTGAGTTTTCGACGGCTGGGCTCTAGGCGCCTGGGCGGCCGATAGCCCCCGGTGAGGCCCGCCAATCGCTGCAAACGTCCACCTGGCCTTCGGGCTCACACAGGAGCGCAGCTAAGTAACGTCTTCTTTGCGATGGTCTAGCCTTCACTTCGGCGAACAGACATTGCTTGGGCTTCGATTTGAAGCTACTCGCGGCAACGAAGGATGACCATCGCCAGAATTGATGAGACAGCTAAGCGCGCGGCTGCCGGAGCGTGCGGAGGGTGTCAATGTCGTTGTCGATATGAACGCCACTCAACCCGTGTCAGAGGAGTGCATGGGGCACTGTCGGCACCCGAACGACAAACGCACACCGATGCCGCGCGGGCATGCCTGCGCGGCATGGCGTCTTATAGCTCATCCTCAATTGGCTTTTGCGAGCTGCACAAGACCGGCCTTATCACCCTTGGTGCGCAACTGATGATATTGCGACAGGAGCGGGCGGTTGACCTTCGCAACGGCATCGGCGATGGCCTTGTCCACGCAGGCTTTGTACGCCTGCGGAAACCACAAACTTTCCAGAGGATTGCAGACGTCGCGCGCTGCATCTCTGATCCGGCCATACAACTTGGTAACGCCAACGCTCTTCGCAAGATCGAGATCTCGGAATGCGACGACTTCTTTGCGCGTATCTGCTGTCCTTGGCGTGACCCCAAACGCGCTAGCGGATGCACCGGCTGCGCTTAAACCAAGGGTCATTGCAATACAGATTGTCAGTGCTCGAGCAGAGCAATTTATGAACGTGTTCATTTATATCTCCTTAGTAGAGCGATGTTAGGTGGTCGGCTTTGGAAGCCATCACAGTGCGACTATGAGCGTCCGCGTGGCAGTTCTTGTATCGCGAGAAATGAGTACAGATTCCAATGCGTGCGTGGTGAACCGCGTCATTACTTCGAATTAGATTCCGTGGCTGAGCAGGCTTGTGGAGCGTTCGGGCCGATGAGTCACGCCGCCCTTCATCCGTGATCTCGTCGCCGAGTGCCGAATGTCATCTGCCGTGACCGGCTGCGACCCAACGGTGGCCTTTCGCATATCAAGACGCTGATAGCGTTAGGAAAACTGAGATTTGCGGTCGGATTTCCGCCCCGTCGCGGATCCCGGCGAGGCCGCGTCCGCTGCTTCGCAGCGCGAGCGACCGCAATGCCGCTCACCATTGCTGGTGACTCTGCTGGCTGATAAGCAGATGTAGAATCAGGTGTGCATGAACGTTATTTCCAGCGCGAGCGGCCGGAACTCCCAGCGATTTATGGCTGGCCGGGCTCGCGAGCTCGAGGTTTTTCGGGAAGCTTTCAGCCGCATACTTTCCGGGCAACGCCGACTAGTGCTCATATCCGGGGAGCCTGGAATAGGCAAGACTCGCTGCGCTGAAGCAGTCGCGGAGTTAGCCGAGGATCAGGGCGCTCTGGTCCTTTGGGGGCGCTGCCATGAGGAAGCCGGAGCACCGCCGTACTGGCCCTGGGTGCAAATCCTTCGGGCCTATGTCGCCGCTTCTTCGCTCGACGAGGTGCGTCTCAACATGGGCACAGCGGCGAATGTCATCGCCGCTCTGGTGCCCGAACTCGTAGAAACCCCACACCGTACGCAGCTGACGTCTGACGCGCTGGGTGATGCTAGCCCTGCGAGATTTCGGACGTTTGACGCCATCGGCCAGTTCCTCCTCAAGGCCACTCAGCAGGTCCCCATAACGCTGGTCCTGGACAATCTGCACTGGGCCGATGCGCCTTCATTGGCGCTTCTCGAGTTCCTGACGCAGGAGCTGACTTGTAGCCGGTTGCTCCTTGTCGGTACCTATCGGGACTCAGATATCTCGAGGACAGCGTTGCAAAGCACGCTCGGCGGTCTGAGTCGCGAGTCTGACGCTTGCAGAGTTCACCTCGCTGGACTGTCGCGAACGGCCATCGCCGAGGTGGCTGAGCGCATGTGCGGCGTTGCGTTGTCTGAGTCGGTGATCGGGACGATTTATCAGCAGACGGACGGGAATCCGCTATTTGCCATCGAGCTGCTCAAGGTGCTCATCGATGAGAGCGCGGGAGCTGGAATTGCCAGCGTGCCCGCAAGAATTCCCGCCGGCGTGCGCGAGACTATCGGCCGACGTCTGATACGACTTTCAGCTCGATGTAACGGCTTGCTCGGCGTAGCGGCTGTGTTCGGCCGTCAATTCACAGCTCGTGAGATCGCTGCCGCTGCCGACGAAGATGTGCAAGAGGTGCTGACCGGGCTTGAGCCGGCCATGCAAGCCGGCATCATTCAATGCAACCCAGAAGTTGCAGCAAGTTACCAGTTCACCCATGCGTTGATACGCGAGACGATCTACGAGGAGCTGCCTACACTTGAGCGATTGCGCATGCATGCGCGCGCCGGCGATGCGCTAGTCAACACTCATTCCGCGCAGCTTGAACCCGAACTCACACGCATCGCGCACCATTACCACGTCGCGACGGCGCTGGGAAATCCCGACAGAGCGGTCGAGTTTGCCCTGCGGGCGGCCGACAGTGCAGTTCGGATGTACGCATACGAAGCGGCACTGCTGCAATACGATCGCGCCATCGAGACCTTAGTGAGTGGCGGACTAGTGCACGATGAACGCCTTGCCCGCGTGTACATTCGCAAGAGCGTGGCGCTGAAGTATTTGGGGCAGGTGCGGCATTCGATTGACGTCTTGCTTGAAGCGGTAAATCAGACTCGCATATCGGGCAGCGCTGAGTTGCTGGTCGACGTTCTAATGTTCCTTGCCATCTCTTCATCACATCTCGCGCAACAGCACATCCTTCCATTACTGGACCATGCTCTAGCGCTGTTGCCTGAAGGGGATTCGGTAGCACGCGCGAAGGCATTGGCAACGCGCGCGTTTGCGTACAGAACTTTGCCTGACAACTCACGGGTTCAGGTTTTGGTGGAGGAAGCCCTTGCTATGGCGAGGCGCAGTTGTGACGCTACGGCGCGTTGCGCCTGCTACCAGCTAACGATTTTGGCAATGCGCGGCAATCCGGAGAACCTGCACCGCCGCCTGCTGCTCGGCGAGGAATACATTGCGGTGGCGCGGACTACTTCCTGCGGTGATTTGCTGGCGGAAGCTTATGACTGGCAGGCTCTGAACTACCTCGAGTCCGGACAGCTCGATGAACTGGAAATGCTTCTCGAGCACTATGACAGTCTCATCACCGCTCGTGTTGGGCTGCATCAATACCGAGCTGCCGCCTACGTTGTGACCGTGGCCTTGTTACGCGGCGAATGGGCAGAGTTGGAAAGTAAAATTGAGACGTTAT
Source organism: uncultured Pseudomonadota bacterium (assembly GCA_963839055.1). GTDB lineage: Bacteria > Pseudomonadota > Gammaproteobacteria > Steroidobacterales > Steroidobacteraceae > 13-2-20CM-66-19. The sequence continues at coordinate 553,363 of CAWITP010000002.1, forward strand.
TAGAGATCGGTACTAAAACTCGCAGCGACGATGCGCTGGGTGTCTATGGCGCGCAGATGTTCACGCTGAACCGAGACCTTGGTCGCTTGCAGTCGCTAACCCCACAGATTGAGCGGATCGTGGGAGGCACGGGTCCGCGCATGTGGGAGCCTGGCCTGATGCTGTTGTGTGCAGAGATAGGAATGCTCGATGAGGCGCGTCGAATTTTCAATCGATTAGCCGAGCAGAACTTCCGTGCGATATGCCGGGACGACATGTACGTGACGTGCCTGGTGTTTTGTGCGGAGACCTGCTGCGTTTTGGGTGACGCCAAACGGGCGGTCACGCTCTATGAGCTGTTACTGCCCTACGCAGGGCAGACAGCCGTACATCCGACCGCCGTTTGCTTCGGCGCGGCCGAGCTGTACTTGGCCATGCTCGCACGCGCTGCGATGTGGCCGGATCGTGCTCGCGATCACTTTAATCACGCGCTATCGCTCAATCGCACGATGCGTGCGTGGCCCTGGCTTGCTCGAACCCTGTTTCGGCACGGATCCTTTTTAATAACACTGCAGTCGGATGTCGACCGGCGGGGTGGTCGTCAACAGCTACGCGAGGCCGAGCAGCTCGCGCGCCGATTCACAATGACGCGTCTGATTGACGACATCAATATCTTGCTCCATGGGCTTGGCGACGGTGTAGCGTTCCCCGATGATCTTACTGCGCGCGAAGTGGAGGTCCTGCGCTTGCTTGCCATCGGTCGGACCAACAAGGATGTTTCCCTCGTACTGTCGATCAGTCTTAATACCGTTGCCACGCATGTCCGAAGCATTTTGAACAAGACCCAATGCGCTAATCGTACCGAGGCCGCTGCCTACGCAATCAGGCACGGATTGCAGAACTCCGAATCGCGTTCGATTGCCAGCTAACCTTAGTGGAGATGATCATGGCGCTATTCATGATAGAAAGAAACTTCGCCGCGGCGCTGAACGCTTCGGCGGCCGACCTCAAGACTATCGTCGAGATCAACAATCAAACCGGTGTCAAATGGCTGCAGTCGTTCCTGTCTGCGGATAAACGCAAGACATATTGCCTCTACGAAGCAGAAAGCGCAGATGCCATCAGGGAGGCTGCCAGGCGCGCTGGTCTTCCGGCAGATATCGTCATCGAGCTGGCGGGTGAACTCCGCCCGGAAGGATTGGTCGCGGCATGACACGACGCTTCGCCATTGCGACCCGGCTCGTGGCCCACAGAATCAATTGAAGAGCTCAAGCCTGGCCGATGCGGGCTCAGAGTTTGCCGGCCAGTCGCCTCGATCGAGGGCCGTTGACCGTGGGGATCTACGTCAATTCAGCCGGCCCTGCTGCAGAAGCGAGACGATCTCGGCTGAGTACGTGGAGAACGTGGTGAGACCGCCGCAGAAGCGGGTTATGACCAGCAGCGCCACTCCGGTGCGAACGTTGGAAATGCGGCGAAGATCGCAATGGCAGGCCCAATGACGTATCGGCCCACCAGATTGGCCAACAAAGTGCCGGGCGGGATGGCTGGAGGAGGGCAGTTGAGTCGTAAGCCCAGCCATCAGCGAAGGAGGGCGCCCAGTCCAGCGCCCAGTGGCACGGCGATCGCCAACGCGTACCTCCATTACTCACCAATACTCTAGACGCGCGCCTATCTGACATTGCACAGTGTAATGAAAGTAACACGACAGTTCATGGATGATCGTGCGTTCTCAGGAGCCGATCCGCGCGCGCTCGTTGATGAGACGGCACTCGCCCACTATCCCGAGCCTCAAGCGCCTGTTCAACTGGACCCCATCGGACCAACACAGCCTTGAGTCTCGACCCCAGCGTATGGCACCAGCAAGAAACATCAATTACGCGGTGTGTTGGATCGTGGGAGAAATCGAATAATCACCAAGTGGATGCTTTGGCGGAAGCCTAACAAATCCCTTCAACGTGCTCTGCGCCCGCAACCTTTGCTCCACGATATATCCTTGATTTCCACCTTTGCCCGGCGTGGTATTACCTTCAACCGAATAGAAATGCTTGGTACCCGATTTCACCACGATACCAGTGTGCGAAAAATTGAAGACGACGATGTCCCCCCGCATCGGCGCATTGTTGCTGCCATCAACAACAGTACAGCACTTGCTGCTTTTGCCCCAGTGCATAAGGCCAAATGCCGACGCGGTTCTCGGCCGATGCGCTATTGCAAGCGACGTAGCGTCTGGTGCGTTCATCAGCAGCTGCATCACACACCAATCTACAAATGCAGCGCACCAGCTGTGAATACGCAGAATTACCGGCGATTCCTTGGCTTTGGGCACGGTGTCGAGCAATCGGAATCGTGAAGCCGACTCGTTTGCTCCAGGGTTGAGCAAGCTAACCTTAGAAGCGGCTTCAGTCCCGAAACCGGTGCGAGCCCACTCCGGCTCAAACGCAGATAATTTGGCATCAGTGGCTAACAGGTATCCATACAACGCAGCCCGCCCAGATTCCAGATCACCCCGCGTCCCGACTTCGTTTTCCGCAATCTGCGCCAGACAGTCACCGACATCCATTGCGAACTCCTTCCAGTGATGCAATGCGGCAGCAAATGTCCCTCCAGGCGTCCTGGAGCATACGCCAGGTTCGGCCTACCTGAGTAATCACGGCGCGCGGTGTCGTCGGCCTCGCGCTGGTTTGATGCATTCTGGGGCGCATGGAATCTCAGAACGCTTCCGCTTTGATGTTCACGCGACTCGCATACAACCTGGCTGAGAGTGAAGCGCTGAATAGTGGGTAGTTCCTAACATGACACGGAAAACGGCTCTATCTCGTGGAGGGTCGGGGAGCGCCTTGGCAAGCGAAGGGTTGGACCAGCTGAATGATTTCTGGGCGCAGATCTGCGCAACGAGCTATCGGCAACTATCAAGGCTCTGGAAGTGTGGCTACGCTAAAGCGTGACGGCGAGTCACACGCGCGCACCGGCTATGTGGGCCACCCATGCGCCACGCGCAACTGTGCTTTCGGTGTGCTTCTGAAAGCTAGAGCCAGCGCCGCGCAGGCGGCGTGCCACCGTAACTCATTGGCTGCCTTGGTCGGGGTGACAGGATTTGAACCTGCGACACCTACGTCCCGAAGTCTGTGCTGCTCGTCTACCGCTGATTTCTGGGAGCCACAGAAGTCTACTAACCGCCTGTAATGACAAGCGTTTCCGTCTGTTGCTGTCCGGCAAGCTTCGTGCTTTTCTGAAGGCAGCCAGTCATAATTGGACCCCAAACTGGACCCCAGTATCTCCAGCATGGACCCCAGCTCATGCGAAAGCTGACTGCAACCGCTATACAGGCGTTGATGAGAAAGCCGCCAAGCAAACGTATAGATCTAATGGACGCTGCGGTCTCAGGGCTGATGCTTCGGATCGGACCAAAGGGGGCGACCTGGTCGCTGAGACTGCGTGTCGTGGGGGAGGGCGGAGTCACCAGGCGTGGGCATTTGCGCAAGGGACGAAAATCGCGAATTTCACTTGGCGAGTATCCCGCCGTCACCCTTGAGCGCGCACGCGCCATGGCCAACACCTACCTAGATCAGGCAAATGCGGGGATCAGTCCCCTGGCTGCCCTGGAAAATTCTGCGACCGCTCATGGCCCCTCGATCCGCGCTCTGGCCGACAGCTTTGTTGTCAACCATATTCGTATGAGGGAGCTGCGCGCTCTGCTCAAATATGAGGGCGCCATTCGTGTACACATCGTTCCGCGAGTAGGGGAGCTCTTAGCCGACTCAATGACACGCGAGCATGTGCGAGCTCTTATCAAGAGTGTCATGGTGCGAATGCCGCGCGGTAACGGTCCGCGGGATCGGCCGCGTGGTGGGAAGGAGGCCGCTCGCACGGTTCTCGGGGTATTGCGCAAGATGATCAACTGGGGCATCCGCGAGCGCCTGCTTAAGCGCCCTGACAACCCTGCAACGGGTATGGAGGACAATCTGCCGAAGAAACGGCGCAAGGAACGCGTGTTATCAGTAGAAGAGGCAAAAATTGTTTGGCGAGCTGCTGAAACTCTTGGCTATCCCTTTGGTCCGGTTTATCAACTCATCCTTCTGACCGGATGCCGGCAAGGGGAGTGGTCGACATGCTTACGCAGCTATGTGGATCTTGAGCAAGCGTTGCTTGTTCTGCCGGCGCTGGCGTACAAGAGTGATCATGTGCACGTGGTGCCGCTAGTTCCCCAAGCAGTATCTGTCCTGGATCACGTGATGGCTCTCCATCACGGTCGCCGCGGCGAACACCTCTTCAGCGGCACCGACGGCGAGAAGGCGTTATCTGGCTGGGCGCATGGGCACGCGCGAATGCTTCGCGCCGTCTGCGCCATCAGCGGTGAACGGGTCCGAGACCCGTGGACGCCGCACGACCTTCGCCGCACGGTTGCAACACGGATTGCTGAGCAGCTGGGTGTGGGCGGCGAGCAGCTCATCAAACGCGTCCTCGGCCACGCCGATGGAAGTGTCACGGCGATTTACAACCGTTACGGATACGTCAAGGAGATGCGTGCTGCGCTTGCGCATTGGGCGCTCGATCTCACGAATGAACCCAGTGTTTGCTTAGCAACCCGGCTACGATCTGTGACCGATAAAGCCGCCTAGCCTGAGAGGTATTGCGGCCATTGTCTTCAATATCTTTCCGAAACAGACTGTCTTATGCCCCTATACGCGCGCG
>CAWITP010000003.1:0-460921 GCA_963839055.1 uncultured Pseudomonadota bacterium
ACGTAGTGCTCTACCAGGCTGAGCTACACCCCGAAACTCTTGCTCCTGCGCCCCGGCAGCGGCGGGGAGCGGTGGGCCGCGCAGTGTACTGAAGGGACTGGGGGCCTTCAATGCTGCCTCCCCGTCAGAATGCTGCAGCCTCAGGTCGTGTGAGCGACCGCAAACCGGGCCAACGCCGCAAGTCCCCGGCGGTAAGGGGTATCCGGCAGCGAATCGAGAGCCGCCAGTGCCCGCTCGGATTCGAGCTCCGCACGACCCGCTGCGTACTCCAGCCCGCCGGTGGACTCGATCGCAGCGATGATGGGCTCCAGCTGCGCCAGGCCGCCATTCTCGATGGCAAGGCGAATGGCAGCCTGCTGCGCCGGATCGGCGTGCCGCAGCGCGTGGATCAGCGGCAAGGTCGGCTTGCCTTCAGCCAGGTCGTCTCCGAGATTCTTGCCGCGCTCGGCCGGGTTGGAACGATAGTCGAGCACATCGTCCATCAGCTGATACGCGGTGCCGAGATGTTTGCCGTAAGCGGCGAGTGACTGCTGCACGGCGAGGGGACTATCAGCCAGTACCGAGGCGACCTCGGCACCGGCCTGAAACAACTTCGCGGTCTTGCGATGAATGACCTCGAGATAGCGCTGCTCCGTGGTATCCGGATCGTGCGCATTCATCAGTTGCAGCACTTCCCCCTCGGCGATCACATTGGTGGCCTCGGCCATGATCTCGATGACCCGCTGCGAGCGCAGCGCCGCCATCATCTGGAAGGCGCGCGAATAGACGAAATCCCCGACCAGCACGCTGGCCTGATTGCCAAACACCTGGTTGGCGGTATCACGGCCACGACGCAGCGATGAGCCGTCCACAACATCATCATGCAGGAGGGTCGCCGTGTGGATGAATTCGATGAACGCAGCCGCTTCCACCACAGCAGCGCCGGGGTGCCCGCAGGCACGTCCGACCAGTACCACCAGCAATGGACGCAGGCGTTTGCCGCCGCCCGCAATGATGTGGTCGGCAATCTGGTCCACCAGCGGCACGGCACTCTTCAGGCGCGCGCGAATGACCTGGTCGACCGCGTGCAGGTCCGTACGGACCAGCACGCGGATCTTCTCGAGGCTGAGTGCCGGGACGTGCTCCGCGACAGCGGTGTCCTCGAGAGCTAATGTGTTCTGGGTCTGCGTAAGCGCCTCAACGGGTCATTTTTGAGAGTTCGAGCTGACGGCGTCTATTGAGGCCGGGGCCCTCCATCGTAGCTGACCGGGGCCTTTCGGAGAATGGCAGAGCCGTCCGGCAGCCGCTGCGGCCCTGAGGTCTAAGTGTCCGCCGAAGCTGGGAAATCCGTCGTTTGACCGGCTCCAGGTGGGCCAGTAGAATGCGCGGCCTTTCTCGCCCTACCTTTCCTTCCAAATACTATGTACGCAGTCATTGCCACCGGCGGCAAGCAGTATCGGGTCAATAAAGACGGCGTGTTACGCGTCGCAAGGCTGGATGCCGAGCCTGGCGCCACGGTCGAGTTTGGTGAGGTGCTTTTGGTGGGCCAGGGCGCGGATGTCACCTTGGGGAAGCCGCTGCTGAAGGGCGGCAAAGTCGTGGCCACCGTGGTGCGTCACGGACGAGGCCCCAAGGTGTCCATCGTCAAGTTCAGGCGTCGCAAGCACTATTTGCGGCAGAAGACGCATCGGCAGGATTTCACGGAAGTGAAAGTCACAGACATCAGCGCCGGCTAAGCTGGCGCTACGGGCATCGCGGTGCGAGGTATGTTGCGGCGCGACGCTTGCTGATCCCGACAGGATCGTTCACAGGCAGGACCGCTCACAGGCAGGATTTGCAGTTATGGCACACAAAAAGGCAGGCGGCAGCACGCGCAATGGCCGCGACTCTCATTCCAAGCGACTGGGCGTCAAGCGCTTTGGTGGCGAGATCGTGCTTGCCGGCAATATCCTGGTGCGCCAACGCGGCACGCCGATGCGCGCCGGCACCAATGTCGGCACTGGCACGGACCATACGCTGTTCGCCCTTGTCGAGGGTCGGGTGAAGTTTCAGAAGCGCGGTGCGGAGCGGCGCATGTATGTGCACGTGCTCCCGGACGGCGCTGAAACCGCGACGGCCGACAGCAAGACGGCCTGAGCGGCCGAGCTCCCTGAGGATCACGAGAAACCCCGGCGCCAGCCGGGGTTTTTGCTTAAGAATGGCGTAATGAAGTTCGTCGACGAAGCACGGCTCAAGGTGCAAGCGGGCAATGGCGGTCGGGGCAGCACCAGCTTCCGTCGTGAGAAATTCGTGCCGCTGGGGGGACCGGATGGGGGCGATGGCGGTGACGGCGGCAGCGTCTACCTGCGCGCTCTGAGCGGTATCAATACGCTCGCAGACTTCCGCATCGAGCGTACCTACAAAGCCGAGCACGGTGAGCCCGGCACCGGCAACGACTGCTTCGGCCGCGGCGGCAAGGATCTGTATGTGTCCGTGCCGATCGGCACCATCGTCCGTGACAGCGAAACTGGCGAGCAGCTCGGGGATCTGACCCGCGCGGACGATGTGTTGCTGGTGGCCCGGGGCGGCAAGGGGGGGTGGGGGAATCAGAAATTCAAGTCGAGCACCAACCGTGCGCCTCGCCAGTATGGGCCGGGCCTGCCCGGCGAACGCCGCACCCTCGAACTCGAGATGAAAGTGATTGCGGACGTCGGTTTACTCGGCCTGCCGAATGCCGGCAAATCAACTCTGATCCGCGCGGTGTCTGCGGCGCGCCCGAAAGTGGCGGACTATCCGTTCACGACGCTGCACCCAAATCTCGGCGTCGTGGACGTCGGCCAGCATCGCAGTTTCGTGATGGCAGATATTCCGGGCCTGATCGAGGGGGCTGCTGAAGGGGCGGGGCTCGGCATACGCTTCCTCAAACATCTGCAGCGTACCCGGGTGCTGCTGCACCTCGTGGATATCGCGCCGCTCGATCCGCAGGATGATCCGGTGCGCGATGCGCGCGCGATCATCAAGGAGCTGAAGAAGTTTGATCCGGAACTGGCGGCGCGCCCGCGCTGGCTGGTGCTCAACAAGCGCGATCTGTTACCGGATGAAGAGGCCGAGAAGCTTGCGCGTGCGATCATCCGCAGGCTGCGCTTCCGCGGGCCGCACTACCTCATCTCCGGCGCCACCGGCCGGGGAACGCGCGAGCTCGTCGAGGCGGTTATGACTTTTTTGGAGGCGCAGAGTCGGGCTGCGGACGCTCACGCATCTGCTGCAGCACGAACTGACGCCGCGCAGCCGGCTTCAACTTGAAACGGGTGGGTTTGGTGCCCGCCGAAGCGGCGACCAGACTGATTTTGTCGTTGGCGTTTATCATCACAGCCTCACTGCATGGCTCGGATACGAGCCGCCAGTCGGCTCTTGTGTCGCGCAGCCTTGTTGCGATGGATGATCTGCTTGTTGACCAGGGTATCGATGACCGGGACGGCAGCGCGATAGCTGGCCGTGGCCGTCTCCTTCTTTCCGCCGGCGATCGCTGCGGTGACATCACGTACCGCAGTGCGCATGCGTGAGCGCAGGGCGACGTTACGCGCGCGATGCTTCTCGGCCTGCCGAGCAGCTTTTTCGGCGGATTTGGTGTTGGCCACGAAAACTCCGTACTGAGCCCAGACCCCCAGATTGCGGGGGGCGGTAGTCTGCGCATCCCCCCTGAGCTTGTCAACGGCGGGCGCAGCCATTGCGGATGCTTCCGGCGAGGGGCTTCACATAAGGCGGCGAGCGGGCGCAACGGCTATACTGAGGCGCTTTACCATCAATGACTTAGGCCCATGGAGCTGATTCGCGGGCTGCTGAATCTGCGTCAACGACAGCGGGGTTGCCTGGTTACCATAGGCACCTTTGATGGTATCCATCTGGGCCATCAGGCCTTGCTGCACCGTCTCAAGGAACATGCGCAGCGGTTGCAGCGTCCGACCATGGCGCTGACGTTCGAGCCGACGCCGCGCGAGCATCTCTCGCCGCAGCAGCCGCCCGCGCGCCTGACCTCCTTCCGGGAACGCTGGCACCTGCTCGAGAGCTGTGGGCTGGATTACATGTGCGTGCTGCGCTTTGGCGAGAGGTTGCGTAACCTTCGGGGGGAGGAGTTTGCGGAGCTGCTCGCGCGTGAGCTCGGCACCCCGCTAATCGTGGTGGGGCACGACTTCCGCTTCGGCCGCGACGGTCAGGCGACTGCGCTGGGCCTGGCCAGGGAAAAAGCGCGCTACGGTTTCGAGGTCGATGTCGTAGCGCCGGTGTTGCTGGATGGCGCGCGCATCAGCAGCAGTGGCATCCGTCAGGCGCTGGCGCGCAGCGATTTTGAATTGGCGCGGAGCTGGCTGGGACGGCCGTACTCGATGACAGGTCGGGTAGTGCGCGGTAACCAGCTCGGGCGGCAGCTGGGTTATCCCACCGCCAACCTGCGGACGGGGCGTCGCCAGGTACCGCTCGCCGGCATTTTTGCCGTACGGGTACATGGGGTGCGCCAGGGAGGCATCCCAGGTGTTGCAAGCCTGGGAACACGCCCCACTGTGACAGGGAGCGGCGAGATGCTGCTCGAGACCCACCTGTTTGATTTCGATGCCGACCTCTACGGCCGCGTGATCGAAGTGGAGTTCGTGTCCAAGCTGCGCGACGAGGAGCGGTTTGCCGACCTCGATGCGCTCGTGGCGCAGATGCACAAGGATGCGGACAACGCGCGCCGCGATCTGGCGCTGAGCTGATCTGACCTGCCCGGTTCGCAAGCCCGGCAGGCGTTGACCTTGACCTGGAAGAGAGTTCGTTTTGGCTGACGCGAATCGATACAAGTCCACCCTCAACCTGCCGCAAACTGATTTTCCGATGAAGGCGGATCTGGCCCGGCGCGAGCCGGCACAGGTACAGGCCTGGGACGAGCAGCGCATTTATGCCCGCCAGCGCGAGCTGGCACGCGGACGCCCGCGCTTCGTGCTGCACGATGGACCGCCGTATGCAAATGGCGCCATTCACATCGGGCATGCTGTCAACAAGGTATTGAAGGACATCATCGTCAAGTCGCGCAGCCTCGACGGCTTTGACGCGCCCTACATTCCGGGCTGGGATTGTCACGGGCTGCCGATCGAGCACCAGGTGGAGAAGAAGCATGGCCGGCCCGGCCAGAAGCTCGATGCGAGCGCCTTCCGCACGGCGTGCCGCGCCTATGCGCAGGAGCAGATCGAACTGCAGCGGGTCGATTTCAAGCGCCTCGGCGTGCTCGGCGACTGGGCGAATCCCTACATCACGATGGATCCGCACTACGAGGCGCAGCAGCTGCGCGCCTTCGGACGCATCATCGCCAACGGCCACCTCTACAAGGGCGTGAAGCCGGTGTACTGGTGCCTCGACTGCCGCTCATCGCTGGCCGAGGCCGAAGTGGAGTACGAGCAGCACACCTCGCAGGCGATCGATGTTGTCTTCCGTGTGATGGACAACGGCGCACTGGAGAAACGTGTCGATCTGAGCACGGGTCGCCTCGGTGCCCGGCCGGTGGACGTGGTGATCTGGACCACTACGCCGTGGACCCTGCCGGCCAACCAGGCCGTAGCGCTCGGGCCGGACATCCGCTACGTGTTGTTTGAAGGAGTGCGCGACGGCGAGCCGCATCGGCTGATACTGGCGACGGAGTTGCTGGATGCGAGCCTGGCGCGCTATCACATGACGCGAGGGGAGATTCTGGCAGAGTTTGCCGGCCGCGCGCTCGAGGGCCTGTCACTGCAGCATCCGTTTCAGGAGCGCCAGGTACCCGTGATCCTGGGTGCTCACGTGACTCTCGACACCGGTACCGGAGCGGTGCATACGGCACCGGGACACGGACTGGATGACTTCATTGTCGGTCAGCGCTACGGGTTGCCGGTCACCAACCCGGTGGGTGGCGATGGGCGGTTTTTGCCCGACACACCGTTGGTTGCCGGTCTGCATGTGGACAAGGCAACGCCGGTGCTCATCGCAGCGCTGCAGGAGCGGGGCAGACTGTTGCATCACGAGTCCTACCGTCACAGCTATCCGCACTGCTGGCGTCATAAATCGCCGATCATCTTTCGCGCCACGCCGCAGTGGTTCATCAGCATGGACCAGCAGGGACTGCGGGCGCACACCCTGCGCGACATCAGGAAAGTGACCTGGACGCCCGCCTGGGGCGAGCAGCGCATCACCGGGATGATCGAGAATCGGCCGGACTGGTGTATCTCGCGGCAGCGCATCTGGGGGGTGCCGATACCGCTGTTTGTGCACAAGCAAACCGGTGCGCTGCATCCGCGTACGCAGGAGCTGATTCAACTGGCTGCCGCACGCGTCGAGAAGGGCGGAATCGACGCCTGGTTCGCACTCGATCCCGCCGAGCTGCTGCACGCGGAAGCTGACGACTACGACAAGGTCACCGACGTCATGGACGTGTGGGCCGACTCCGGACTGTCGTTCGAGTGTGTCGGCCACCAGCGCCCGGAGGTCGCAGCGCCGGTGGATCTGTACCTGGAAGGCTCGGATCAACACCGCGGCTGGTTTCACAGCTCGCTGCTGATGTCCGAAGCCCTCTACGAGCGCCCGCCGTATCACGGCGTGCTCACCCACGGATTCACCGTGGATGAGAAGGGGCGCAAGATGTCGAAGTCACTCAACAATGTGGTCGCGCCGCAGAGGGTGATGAACAGTCTGGGCGCGGATGTGCTGCGGTTGTGGGTGTCGGCGACCGATTACGCCAACGAGATCAGCGTCTCGGACGAGATTCTGAAGCGCATGGCAGAGTCCTACCGCCGGATGCGCAACACGGTGCGCTTCCTGCTCGGCAATCTGCACGGCTTCGATCCGCAGCGTGATCAGGTGAAGGTTGCCGACATGGTGGCACTCGATCGCTGGGCGCTCGAGCGGGCGCGCGAGCTGCAGCAGGAGATCGTGAGCGCCTATCGCGACTACACCTTCCACGCCATCTACCAGAAGGTGCATAACTTCTGCATCGTAGATCTCGGCGGCTTCTATCTGGATGTGCTCAAGGACCGGCTGTACACCACGCCCACTGACAGCCGCACGCGCAGGTCGGCGCAGACCGCGTGCTATCAGATCGCCGAATGCATGGTTCGCTGGCTGGCTCCCATACTGTCATTCACGGCCGAGGAGATCTGGAGCTTTCTTCCTGGCCAGCGCGCCGAGTCGGTATTTCTCAGCACCTGGCATAACATCCCGGCCGCCGCCCGAGATGACATCGACTGGGCAGCGCTGCTGCAACTGCGCGCCGACGTCGTGCGCGAGCTGGAGACCTTGCGCAATGCGGGTGCCATCGGCTCCTCACTCGATGCCGCCGTGGATGTGTATTGCGAACCCGGTGACTTCGCCCGTTTCGCGGTCCTGGGTGAGGAGTTGCGCTTTCTCCTCATTACCTCCGAAGCCCGCCTCCACGAGGTGGCGGCGCTGCCTGCCGACACGATTGCCACCACGCATGGGCCGCTGCACGGCCGGCCAGCGCCGCGCGTGTCATTTGCGGTGCACCCCACCACGGCTGCAAAGTGTGTGCGCTGCTGGCAGCGGCGCGCGGACGTGGGCGCCGCTGCGGCTCACCCTGAACTTTGCAGCCGCTGTGTGTCCAATGTGGCAGGCCCGGGTGAGGAGCGGAAGTACGCCTGATGAGGACGACTCCCGAAACTCTGACTGAGGCACAGCGGGGAGCGGGCTCTGCCGCTGAGTCAACGGGCCTCATCTGGCTGCCGCTGACACTGCTGCTGATCGTGGGTGATCAGCTCAGCAAAGCCTGGATCGTGCAACACTTCGCGCTCTACGAGCGCGCGCGGATCCTGCCGATGCTGGACATCACGCTCATGTACAACACCGGCGCCGCTTTCAGTTTTCTCGCCGAAGCCTCCGGCTGGCAGCGCTGGCTGTTTGTCATACTCGCCGCGCTGGTGGGTGTCGGCATCATTGCCTGGCTCGGACGGCTGCGCAGCCGGTCGCAGGCGCTGCTGTGCTGCAGCCTCGCGCTGATCCTGGCCGGTGCGCTCGGCAATGTGATCGATCGGCTGCGTATCGGGCATGTCGTCGATTTCGTCTATGCGCACTGGCACGAGGCGTACTTCCCTGCCTTCAATGTGGCAGATGCTGCCATCACGGTCGGGGCGATTCTGTTGCTGTTGGATGCCTGGGGCGAAAGCCGTAAGGGCAAGAGGGCAAGCTCATGAAGGTTCTGTTGGCCAATCCGCGCGGTTTCTGCGCAGGGGTAGATCGTGCGATCGACATCGTCGAGCGCGCCATCGAGTTATTCGGCGCGCCGATCTATGTACGTCATGAGGTCGTGCACAACACGCACGTCGTGGACCGGCTGCGCGCACTCGGCGCCGTGTTTGTCGAGGAGCTGCGCGAGGTGCCCGCCGGCGCCACCGTGATTTTCTCCGCCCACGGAGTCTCCAGTGCCGTGGAAGCGGAAGCGAAGAATCGCGGCCTGACGGTGTTCGATGCGACCTGCCCGCTCGTGACCAAGGTGCACATGGAGGTACAGCGTTACGCGCGCGAAGGGCGCGATGTGATCCTGATCGGCCATGCGGGTCACCCGGAGATCGAAGGCACGATGGGCCGCTTCGACAGCTCCCATGGCGGCCGGATCCACCTGGTACAGAACGTGGCCGATGTCGAGACGTTTCAGGCGCGTGATCCGGGCAACCTCGCCTTTGTTACACAGACCACGCTATCGATGGATGACACCATGGAGATCGTCTCGGCCCTCAAGCGACGCTTTCCGCTGCTCAGTACCCCGCGCAAGGAGGACATCTGTTACGCGACGCAAAACCGCCAGGATGCGGTCAAACGCCTGCTGCAGCAATGTGACGTCGTCGTCGTGGTGGGCTCACGCACCAGCTCCAATTCCAACCGCCTGCGCGAGCTCGCAGACCGCGCCGGCGTCGCGGGCTACCTGGTGGACGGTCCTGACGACCTCGATCGCAACTGGTTCAAGGACAAAGCAGCGATCGGCGTGACCGCGGGGGCATCCGCTCCGGAAGTGTTGGTTCAGCAGGTCGTCGAGCGGCTGCGCAGCTGGGGCGCGGAGGTTCCCGAGGAAGTCATAGGCCGTGAGGAGCACGTCTACTTCGCACTGCCGCGCGAATTGCGCGCCGCCAGCACAAGCCGCAGGAATTAACGCACCAGCGAGAAATGGGCGCGCTTGCCGACTAGCGGCGCGCGTTGTAGACGGATTTCTTCAGCTTCCAGCGCTTGTGCGACCACGGCCAGTCCGGCGGGGCGTCGCGGATCTGCTGCTCCACCAGACGTGCGTAGCGCTCGGTGAGCTCGCCGGGCGGCAGGCGCTCGCCGGGGCCGAGCAGCGGCTCGAAGCCGAGCTCGTAAAAGCCGCGCGCGACCCGTCGCATGACAATGAAGAACACGGGCAGGTGGGTGACGCGGGCAATCTCCTCCGGGCCCATGTAGAAAGCGGTGTCTCGGTTGAGAAAGCGGGTCCAGTGCTTGTGCTCGCTGGTGGTCGGCTCCTGGTCGGCCACCATGGCGATGGCGCGCACGATGCCCCGCCGTTTGATGATCTGCGGCAGCAGCTCCTTGGCGGGAATCAGCAGGCAGCCGAAGCGGCTGCGCACAATCTTCATCTCCCGCTCCGCCCAGGGATTCACGAGCGGCTTGTAAGCGGCATCTACCGGATAGCCGAGCTCGAGCGAGAAGGCGAGCAGCATCCATTCCCAGTTGCACTGGTGCGCCGCGACCATCAGCACTGACTGACCCTGGTCGAGGTACTGGCGCGCCCGCTCGATGTTCACGATCTTCACGCGACGCCGGAACTCCTCTGGCGCCAGTTTGGCGGACTTAATGATCTCCACCAGCATGTCGGCGAAACCTGCGTAGTAGCGGCGCATGATCTCCCGTATGCCCTGCGCGTCCCGGTCCGGGAATGCGATGCGCAGATGCTCGCGCACGAGGGGGGCGCGGTGGGGAAACACGCGGAAGGCCAGCCAGCCGATCACGGTGGCCAGCCCGTACAGCACCGACAGTGGCAGGCTGGAGAGCGCGCGCACCCACCAGGCAGAGCGCATCGGGGCGGCGTTGGCCGCCTGCTCTTGAGCTACGAGTCCCGTCTCGGTCGAATTCAACGCCGTTGCTCTGTTTCAAGCCGCCGGATGCAGGTCCGACGCAGGGGGCTGGGTGGTGAGCACCCGGCCGAATTTCGGTGCCAGCCAGCGTTCGATGTCGTCGATGACCGTGAAGGCCGCGGGCACGATCACCAGGGTGAGAGCGGTAGAGGTAATGAGCCCGCCGATCACCGCGATGGCCATCGGTCCACGGAACGCATTGTCGCCTCCGATCCCGATGGCGACCGGCAGCATGCCCGCGACCATCGCGACGGTGGTCATGACAATCGGCCGGGCGCGCTTGTGGCCCGCTTCGAGCAGCGCGGTAAAGCGATCCTTGCCGGCGCGCATCTCCTCGATGGCGAAGTCCACCAGCAGGATCGAGTTCTTGGCGACGATTCCCATGAGCATCAGAAATCCGATCATCACACCGAGCGACAGCGAATGACGGCTCAGCATCAGTGCGAGTACCGCGCCCCCGATGGACAAGGGCAGCGAGGACAGAATGGTGATGGGCTGCAGCACGCGGGCGAACAGCAGCACCAGCACGGCAAATACCATCAGCACCCCGGTCGTGATGGCGATCATGAAGTTGGTGAACAGCTCGTTCATCACCTCCGCATCGCCGATGTCGACCAGCCGCACGCCCTGCGGCAGGTGCCTGAGTGTCGGCAGGTTGTGAATCTGGTCCATGGCCGTGCCGAGCTCGGCGTGGTTCAGGTCGGCTTCGATCGAGATGCGGCGGCTCTGGTTGTAGTGGCGCACCTTGGTGGGACCTTCGCCGAAGGAGATCTCCGCCACGGCCTTGAGCGGCACGGCACCGCCTGCCGCGGTCGGGACGGGCAGGTTTTCCAGCGTGCCAAGATCGCGCCGCGTCGACTCCAGCAGGCTCACACGGATCGGCACCTGCCGGTCGCTCAGGGAAAACTTTGCACTGTTCTGATCGAGATCACCGAGTGTTGCGATGCGGATGGTCTCGCTAATGTTCGCCACGGTGACGCCCAGCTGCGCGGCCAGGTCGAAGCGCGGCTTGATGAGAATCTCCGGACGCTGCAGGTCACCGTTGATGCGCGCGCCGCGCAGGATCGGCAGTGCTCGCATTTCGTCGACGACCTTCTCGGCGGTGGCCTGGGTGAGCACCGGATCATCCCCGGTGATGTAGATATTGACATCCCGACCGCCGTTGCCCGAAAGCCGCTGGAAGTTGATGTTGGCATCGGGAATCCGCCGCAGCTCCTGAATGACCCGGTCCTGCCACTGCTTCTGCGTGATGTGGCGCTGCGCGCGGGGTACGAGTGAGACATTCAGCTGCGCAGTGCGGATCTCGCCGCTGTCGTTCTCGCCGATCGTCTCCAGCACGTTGGCGACCTCCGGCTGGCGCGCGACGATGCGCGCCGCGGCGGCGGAAGCCGCTGCGGTATCCTCGAGCCGTACGCCGGTCGGTAGCTCGATCTCCAGAATCGAGGTACCGAAATCGGCATCGGGCACAAACGATTTCGGAATCAGTGCCAGCCCGACGATCGACACCGCGAAGAACAGCACCCCGAGGGCGATGGTTTTCCAACGATTGTGAATGCACCAGTTGAGCGTGCGCAGATACCCCGACATGATCGGTCCGTCGGTGGGGTGAGCGATGCGCTCCGACTTGAGGGTATAGGCAGCAATCACGGGTGTGATCAGGCGGGCTACCAGGAGCGAGAAAAACACGGCCGCCGCAACCGTCAGGCCAAACTGGATGAAGTACTGGCCGGAAATGCCGGGCATGAAGCTGACGGGCAGAAACACAGCCATGATGGTGCACGAGGTTGCCACCACGGCAAGTCCGATCTGGTCGGCCGCATCGAGCGCAGCACGGAAGCCGCTCTTGCCCATGCGCATGTGGCGCACGATGTTCTCGATCTCGACGATGGCATCATCCACCAGGACTCCGGCCACGAGCGACAACGCCAGCAGGCTGATCGAGTTCAGCGAGAAACCCATGAGTTTCATAAAGGCGAACGTCGGGATGGCGGACAAGGGAATCGCCAGCGCCGAGATGGCCGTCGCACGACCATCGCGCAGGAACAGCCAGACGACGATGACGGCGAGGATGGAGCCTTCGAGAAAGGCGCCGATCGCGGAGTGATACTGCTCCTTGGTGTACTTCACCGTGGTGAACACCTGGCTCATCGTGACCCGGGGGTTCTCCTGACGCACCTTTGCCAGTTCCTTCTCGACGGCGTCCATGACCGACACATCGGAGTAGCCCTTGGCCTTGGAGACGGCGAAGGTGGTGGCGGGTCGCCCGTTGAGACGCGCGATGCTGCGCAGCTCGCCGATGCCATCATGCACCACCGCAATGTCACTCAAGCGTGCAAAACGTCCCGCGGCGCCGGGCAGCGCGATTTCAGTATCGCCCAGAGCGTACGCGCTGCGCGCACCGCCCAGTACGCGGATGGACTGCTCGCCGCCACCCACTTGCGCACGTCCACCCGGCGAGTCGAGATTCAGCGAACGCAGCTGCTGGTTGACATCCACGGCGGTGATACCCAGCGCCTGCATGCGTGCCGGATCCAACTCGATGCGCATCTCGCGGTTCACACCCCCACCGCGCTGCACTTGCGCGACGCCGGGGACGGCGAGCAGGCGCTTGGTGATCGCGTTGTCCACGAACCAGGACAGGTCTGATTCCGTGCCGCTGGTGGAGCTGACCGCGTAGTAGACGATCGCGCCACCATCCACATCGACGCGCTGCACGATGGGCTCCTGGATGCCATTGGGCAGCTGGCTGCGGACTTTGGAGACCGCATCGCGGACGTCGGCCACGGCTCGGTCGATTGGTGTGCCGATCTGGAACTCGATCCAGATAGTGGCGAGACCTTCCAGAGCGGCCGAGGTGATGTTGTGAATATTGCCCACGCCGGCAACCGAGCCTTCGACCTTCTGCAGCACCTGCGTCTCGATTTCCTGCGGTGCTGCGCCGGGCTGGTACACCATGACGTGCACCAGCGGGAAAGCGATGTCAGGATCCAGCGTCACCGGCATGCGTATGAAAGCCACTGTTCCCATGAACAGCAGCACGACAAACAACACCACCGGTGAGACCGGATGGCGTATGGCCCAAGCGGAGAGGTTCTTCATGACTGCGAGGCGGCCGGTGCTGCCACCTGCACAGTCTCACCCTCACGCAGGAAGCCCGCCGCGGCGGAGACGATGCGCTCGCTGCCGCTGAGTCCCTGCGAGATGATGATTCCCGAGGCGAGGGTGCCGCCTACCTTGACGTCCCGCCGCAGGACCTTGTTGTCCGCGCTGACGAGGTAGACATAGGAGCTTTTGTTATCCGATAGCACCGCTGTCTGGGGTAGTACCGGTCTCTCGGCCGTGCTGACCAGCACTGAGCCCTGAGCGAATGCTCCGGGCCGCAGGCTAGGGTCAGGCGCGAGTGAGATGCGGATGTCGCCGAGCCGCGTGATCGGATCGATGATGGCGCCCAACAAGCGTACTTTCCCGGTGAACGGCCGCGAGCTGCCGACCAGGTGCACCTGGGCCTGTTGGCCAACCTTGAGAACCGCCATATCCTGCTCGGCCACCTGGCCGCGCATCTCGATCTCTCCGGCCGCAGCGAGACGGAATAGCGCCTCGCCGCCGGGACTGGCCGTCTGCCCGACCTCGGCGCGCCGGGTCAGCACTGTACCGTCAGAGGGAGCCAACACGCGCGTCCGCGACAATCTCGCCTGGGCTTCCGCCAGCATGGCTTCGGCCACTTTGACACTCGCGGCATCGGTTACCGACAGCGCCTTGCGTTTCTCGATCTCCTCCGCCGAGAGCGCGCCGGCCGAGGCGACGGCGGCGGCGCGGCGATACTCGGCCGCCGAAAGCGCGGCCTGAGCTTTTGTCTGCTCGAGCGCCGCCGCCAGCCGGTTAACCTGCGGCTGCCAGACCGACTCATCCAGCTTGGCCAGCAGCTGGCCTCGTTTAACGTGGTCGCCGGCCTCGACATACACGGCGATGATCCGGCCCGCATCTCCTTCGATACCGATGGGCATGTCGTAGCGGGCCGCAATAGTGCCGGTGAAAGTGACGTTGGAGGTCACAGTCGTCACCCCCGGCGACATCACGCTCACGAGAGGGATGGACTGCGGGTTGCCTGCGCCGAGCAGCTTGGCATCGGGCGTACGGCCGTACCACAGGATCGCGGCAATGCCAGCCAGAACGAGGGTTGCGACCCCGATCGCCATCAGCCTGGTTCGCACCGGGCCGCCGCCAGCCACCTCAGGTTCGGCGGGGTGCGATTTCAGAGGCACGATATGCTCGAGGGGCACGACCGAATCCGGGGAGGCTTCGCGGGCGATCCACCGGACACTGTCGTTCGAGACCGTCGGGCTGCTTTTGGGTTCTGCACTCATGCCCACAGAGGATCCTTTGAAACGTCCCTACCCCCGGAGAACACCGTCCGAGCCTGAAAGTCGCAGCTCGTCGGGTCGCGGCGGGGGGAACGCCACCTGGCGCGCGGGTGCGCAACTCAGGCGATTAGAAGCATCCGACGCGGTCGAAGTTTAATCCGCCGCCAAAAAATCTCCCCCTCTAAAGCGCCGAGGAGACCCACCCAGGCGACGGACCGAGAGGAGTGAAGTCGCCTGACACGGGGCCACACCCTGTCTTGAAGCCCACCAGGGTCTGGCCCTAGGGAACCCCGGGTGACTCTAACACATTAATTTATATCGAGATTGACAGCGTGCCGGCATCAATCCTGCGTAGAGCCTTGGCGCGAGCGGCGTCTGCAGGGGTTCGATGTCCTCGCCCTCACTGACATCACTGGCTGCAGCGGACAGCTGTCATGTTGGTCACCGGAGTGCGCAGGAGGGAATGCCGACTCACGGAATCGAACCGTGGACCCCATCATTACGAATGATGTGCTCTACCAGCTGAGCTAAGTCGGCATCGGGCACGCAGTGTAGCTATTCCGGCTGGCTCCGTCAGCCGGCACGCCGGTCAGCAAGTCGATCAGGGGAGCACGAAACGCAGCCAGGCGGCGATGTCCTGGATCTCCTGGGGACACACCGAGTGCGGCATGGCATACGCATGCCACTGCAACGGATAACCTCCCGCCTCCAGCAGCTCGCGCGCTTCCAGTCCACGGCGGATCTCCACGATCGGATCCTGCGTGCCATGGCCGAGGAAAACCGGTGTGCTGTAGTTGACGGGGCTGCGCTCGGTCGGCAACAGGTTCTCGAGCAACATGTAGCAGGAGAGTCCCATGATGCCAGCGAGCTTGTCTGGATATCGCGTGCCACTGAAAAGCGCGATGGAGCCACCCTGCGAGAAGCCGCCCAGCACGATGCGGGCGCTCGGGATGCCCCGCTCGTTCTCACGGCGGATGAGCTCGCCCACCTGGCTGTCGCTGGCCCGGATGCCTTTCTCGTCCTGTGCTGCGCGCCGGTCGAAGGACAGGATATCGTACCAGGCCCGCATCGCCATGCCATTGTTGATCGTGACCGCACGTACCGGTGCATGGGGAAAGACGAATCGCAGCGGGCGCTCCTGCCGCCCGACGAGTTCGGCCACGATCGGCTCAAAGTCATGTCCGTCGGCCCCGAGGCCGTGCAGCCACAACACACTGCCGCTCGGGTTGCGCCCCGTCTCAACTTCGACCGTCTCGAGCATGGAAGGCGTCAGGATTTCTTGCGCAGGCGGATGACGATATCGATGCCCGCAAACTCGGTGCCCGGAGGCGGCGCTGGCAAGCGGCTGAACTCTACTTCCGGAACCGGTACATCGATCAGCGCCCCGCTGTGCAGATCATGAAAGTGATAGTGCGCATTCACGTTGGAATCGAACCAGGCGCGCGAGCCATCGACCGAAAGCTGACGGATCAGTCCGTGCGCGGCAAACAGGTTGAGAGTGTTATATACGGTTGCCTTGGAGACCCGTGCATCCGTGGCGCGCAGGCTGGCAAGGATCTGCTCGGCCGACAGATGCTGCGGGGCACTCAGCAGCAGCAGCGCGATCTGCACACGTTGCGCCGTCGGCCGGATGCCACAGGCACTCAGGCGCTGCGCGCAGTGCTCGCGGGGGTTAGCGTCAGTCTGCGGGTTGGCCGAGCCCTGGAGCTGCATGGCGCCATTATAGCGCGGCCCTCCGCGAGCGGCAGCCGGGTACGGCTGCACCCGACGAGCCTGAGGCTAGTGGCTATGCGGCGAGGCGGGTCTCCAGATGCCGCGCGAGTTCCTCGATGGTGGGAAAATCGAACAGCTCCGTGAGGTCCACCAGCCCCGGGTAGAGCTTATCGATCTGCTCGTGGATCTCGATCAGTTTCAGCGAGCTGGCGCCGATCTCGAACAGGTTGTCCTCCACGCCGACACGCTTGCCGGGCAGCGCGGTTTCACAGATGCCGCGCAGGTTTTCCTCAATCTGATTGCGCGTGCCGGATTGCGGCCCCCGCTGCGCTGCGCGCAGCGCCTCGAGCTGCTGCAACTCCGCATCAAACTCGCCCGCGGCGTAGCCCGCCTCCAGCAGATGCCGCTGGATCTTGCCGCTGGTGGTCTTCGGGATGCGCCTGACGGGCACCACCGCGCTGACCTCCAGGCCTGCCTGCTCATTGATGAGGCGCGCTACTTCCGTGGCGAGGGGCAGGAATTCGGCGACCTCGCCGCGGTGAAGCACGAACACCACCAGCTGTTCGACCTGCACACCTGCCGGGCGTGCCCCGGCCGCGACGACCTTCCCCAGATCCAGGCCCGGCGCCCGCTGCGCGATCTGTTCCAGATCGTGCGGGTAGTAGTTCTGTCCATTGACGAAGATGATTTCCTTCGCACGGCCGGTGATATAGAGGCCGTCCCGATGCACCAGGCCCAGATCGCCGGTGCGCAGCCAGCCATCGGCGCTGAAAGCCGCGGCGTTCGCCTGGCTGTCCTCGAAATAACCGCGCGTCACGTTCTCACCGGTCATCTGCACATGCCCGATGTGGCCAGCGCGCAGAGGCTGATCCTGCTCATCAGCAATGCGTACCTGACACAGACGCACCGCCTGACCTTCGCATACCAGCTCGATCGCATCGGGATGATCGGCGGGAACTTCCTGCACGGGATCGCCGGCATTCATGCGGTGGCGGTTGAGTGTCAGGGTGCGCAGCGGCGCGCCCGGCTTCGGGAAGGCCACCGCGAGCGAGGCTTCCGCAAGCCCATACACCGGGAACATGGCGTTGCGGGCAAGTCGCGCCGGCGCCATGCGCTCGAGGAATTCATGGCACAGCTCGGTGGAGATCGGCTCGGCGCCGTTGAAGATCAGGCGTACGCACGCGAGATCGAGCTCATCCACCGGCCGCTCGCCCAGCACCTTCAGATAATGCTTGTAGCCGAAGTTAGGTGAGCACAGCAGCGTCGCCCGCACCCTGGCGGCGATGGTCAGCCACAGCAGCGGGCGCCGCACGAACAGCTCCGTG
The DNA here is from genome assembly GCA_963839055.1 of uncultured Pseudomonadota bacterium. GTDB lineage: Bacteria > Pseudomonadota > Gammaproteobacteria > Steroidobacterales > Steroidobacteraceae > 13-2-20CM-66-19. The sequence goes on from CAWITP010000003.1 coordinate 17,473, forward strand.
GGCATGTGATGGATGGCCAGTTGCCGGAAGAACATCATGATGTGAAAGCCGATGAGGCCCATGTCGTGCGTCAAAGGCATCCAGGACAGCGTAATGTCCTCGGGCACGAGCTCAGCCCCTTCGGTCGCGCCCTGGCAGTTGGCGATGATGTTACCGTGCGTGAGCACCACACCCTTCGGCTCGCTGGTGGAGCCGGAGGAAAACTGGATGAAGGCGACATCCTCGGGACGCGCCGGGTAAAGCTTGCCCGGTCGCGAGATGTCATCCAGATCATCCACCAGGAATGCCCGGGCGCGCAGCTCCTCGAACGTGTCTCTCTGGTCTGACTGGCTTGCGAAGGCGCCGATGCGATCCAGCGATTTCTTCTCCGCATAGATGTAGGGCCTGCCGAGCTTGCGGGCAATGCGCAGCAGTTTGTGGCGGTGCTCATCACTGATGCCGAGAGCGACCGGCACCGGAATGATGCCCCCCAGGATCGCCGCCCAGAATGCATCGATGAACTGCTCGTTGCTGCTCAGAAACAGGATGAGCTTGTCGCCCCGCTGCATCCCGATGCGCTGCAAGTGGTGCAGGATGCCCAGTGCACGCTCGTAGAGCTCTCCATAGGAAATCTGCCGGGCGTCGTTGTCACCCTCGTGGTAGGTGATGGACTGCCGCACGCTGCGGTTATCGGTGAGGAGCTGTGTCAGGGTGGGCGGTGTCGGTCTCAACGTCGTTCCAGTCTCATGTACAGGGGGTAACGGGTGCGCAGGTTGATCTGCGCTTCGAGCTCCAGCGGCTGCCGCGGCACATAGATGAGTCGATAGCGGCGCGCCATCTTGTAGAGGTGCATCAGCATCTCGTACAGGGCCAGCGTCTCACCGATGCAATGCCGCGGGCCGGCGGCAAAAGGCATGTAGGCAAAGCGCGGTCGCTTGCTCGGACCCGCCGGCAGCGGCTCGTCGTCCGCAGCCGTTGCAGCCGCTGCCGTGTCGTTCTCTGATGTTACCTGCAGTGCGCCGCGCGCACCGGGCTCCCCATCGGGGGCAAAACGCTCCGGCCAGAAGCGCTCCGGGTCCTGCCAGTATCTGGGATGGCGATGCAGCAGATACAAGGGCAGCAGGATGTTGGTGGCAGGGGGAATGTCATAACCGCGCAGCACATCCGCGCCGATCGTGCGTCGCGAGAGCATCCAGCCCGGCGGATACAGCCGCAGGGCCTCGTTGATGACCTGCTGGGTGTATTGCAGGGATTCCATCTGCTCGAGGCTCGCGACTTTGAACTCGGCTGCCGCGTCGACTTCCGCATGCAGACGCGCTTCCACCTCGGGGTACTGCGAGAGCAGCCACCAGGTCCAGTTGAGACCGCTCGCCGTGGTCTCATGTCCGGCCACCACGAGGGTCATGATCTCATCGATCAGCTCGCGCTCGGACATCGGTTTGCCGGACTCGCGGTCGCGCGCGCTCATGAGCATTCCGACGTAGTCGAAATGCTCCTCGTTTCCGGTGCGACGCCGCTCGATCAGCTCTGCCACCACGCGCGTGAGCGAGCGGAACTTGAAGGCGAACTGCAGGTTGCGGCCGGATTCGCGCGTGACGACCTCGAAATGCGGCGCCAGCTCCGGCAGATCGCGGCCGAAGATCGCGCCCAGCACGATATCGAGCGTCAGCTGACTCATCTCTTCGGTCAGGTTCAGCAACTCGTTGCGGCGCAGATACTGCTCCCAGCGCGCGCTGCAGCGCTCGTTCACCGTCTCGAGGGTTGCAGCAAACTGCGTGACCACCCGCCGGTGAAAGAATGGCTGCATCATGTAGCGCTGGCGGCGCCACAACTCACCTTCGCTGGTCATGATGCCCTTGCCGAGCAGGATCTTGACCCGGTCGAGACCCAGGCCCTTGGTATAGTTACGATGATTCGAGACCAGCACCCGCTTGACGTCGTCAGGATGATGAATGACGTAGGTGTAAGCTCTGCGGGTCGGAGACATGACCCGGTAGATGTCGCCGTGGCGCGCAAACAGCTCGGCCATACGCTCGAGCGAATCGTCGGTGGCGCCGATATCGAACTGGAGCTCGGCTTCCGGGGGTTGTCGGGAGGCGCTCTGGGTGGCGGTCATGCGGGCGGCAATGCGCAAAACACAAATTCTAGCTCACTCGGCCGGGGCCGGGCGCCCCCTGCATGACTGAGCGGGGCCCTGGGGAGGGCCTGCGCAACACGCTGTACAGGACCGCGACTCGCTCGAGCCGCCGCATGACTGCCTCGCGGCGGCTGCTGTATCAGCTGGTGGCGCCGCTGGGCCTGGCGATCATCCGCGTGTGGGTCTGGAGCTGTCGCCTCGTGCGGGTGAGTGGCGCTGAGCATCTGGATGCGGCGCTCAGCCGGGCACCTTCGCTCGTACCGTGTTTCTGGCACCAGCATCAGGTGTTCTGCTCCAAATATCTGCTGGACCAGCGAGCGCGCGGACTCGCGCTCGGTTGGCTCATCAGCCCGTCCGTGGACGGCGAGCTCGGCGCCATGATGGTGCGGCGGATCGGCGGTACGGTGATTCGCGGCTCTTCCACCCACACGGGCGCGCGCGCCGTGCGGGATTACTATCTGGCACTGGTGCGCGACAACGTCTCGCCGGTGCTGACGCCGGATGGTCCGCGCGGGCCGCGTTTCAAATTCAAGGTGGGTGCGATCCTGCTGGCACAGATGTCGGGACGGCCGATGCTGCCGATGGCGTACGCCGCCTCGCATGCCTGGCTGATCAAGTGGGACAAGTTTGTCGTGCCGCTGCCTTTCTGCCGCATCGCCATTGCGATCGGTGCACCACGTTACGTGCCGCGAGTGAGCGATGCGGCGTCCATCGAGCGACTGCAGCTCGAGATGGAGCAGGAGCTCAAGCAGCTGTTTGCCAGCGCTCGCGCGGGCCTGCAGCGCAACAGCGGGCCATGACACAAGCGCCCGCTTCACGAGAGCACGCGGCAACGGGACACGCCCCAGAGGGACACGCCCCGGTGGGGCATGCCGCACCAGGATACGCGGCACCTCTGGTGATGCGCTTCGGTGCATTCGGCGACATGGTGCTGCTGACCGTGTTGCTGCGGCACCTGTATGCCCGCTTCGGTCGTCCGGTAGATGTAGTCTCCTCGGGCGTCTGGACGGTTCCCCTGCTTCAGGGACAGACCGGCATCGGACAACTCCTCACACTACGCAGCCGGCGCACACCCTATTGGCTGAGTGCTGACCAACAGCGACTGGTGCGCTGGTTGCGGGCGCGTGGCCCAGGCCCCACGTGGTTCTGCGATCGGGATCTCGGCGTCGAGTTGCTGCATCGGGGTGGTATCACCGATGAGTACATCTGTGACTCGCGCCGTTATCCATGGTTGCCCACAGAAGGGTTTGCTGACCGCTACATCCGTCTGGGGAATGAGAGCCCGGCAGCTCTGGCGGGCCAGCTGCCACCGCCGCCACACGAGGTTGTGCGCGCCGCGCAGCTCGAGGTGCAACCGCGCGCGCGAAGCGAGCTGCAGCACTGGTTGCAAATGCGTCAGCTCTCGAACCGGCCCTACGTGATCATCCATCCAGGCAGTCGCCACCTGCGGCGCCGCTGGTTGCGTTCGCGCGCTGGAGCTTCCAAGTACTGGCCCGAACAACGCTGGGCGGCGGTCGTCGCGGCGGTGCGCGCTGAGTTGCCCGGGCATGCGATTCTGCTGACGGGCATGTCTGTGGAAACGCGCATGAATCGCGAGATCATTGCAACTGCCGGCATCGACGATGTGCACAACGTCGCCAATGAGCTCTCCATCCGTACCCTACTGCCCCTGCTTGAAGGGGCGCACAGCGTGATCAGCGTTGATACCGGCCCGGCGCATGCCGCCGCGGCGCTCGCTACACCGACCGTCGCACTGTTCGGAACCGCCGATCCCATCCTGTTCCGTCCCGGCGGCGCCACCACACCGGCTGTGGCCGTTACCGGTCACAGTGAGGGCCAACAGAGCATTCTCGGGATCGAGGTGGAGCAGGTGATGACGACGTGGCGGGAGCTGACGCGACCGCGCCGGGGAGGCTGAGCCGGATTCTGTAAAGTCACTATTTCCTTCCCCGAACAGTACGTTAGCTTGTATTCCTATGTTAGTGTTGCGAGAATCGGTCGCAACTACATAGAAACTTGTAGCCTCAACCTGCTTGCTAACCCTGACAGCGTCACATTCTCGGGGGGGCGAAACAGGTAGGCTGCGACGGTCGTTTGGGAGGTTTCTGACCATGTCTTCTTTGCCGCCGGAGAAGCCAGCGGAATTTACCGCTTCGGACATCCTGTCGGCAGATGCGTGGTCCGGTCGCAATCCCCGCCCGGCGCTCGGTATCGACGTCGCCTGCACCAAGATCGCCGTCGATTTCCAGAACATGCGCAAGGAGCAGATCGAGGAGACCGTGCGGCGCAATCTCGAGCTGCTGCGCGAGGCGACTTCCACCGATTGCGCTTTTTTGCTGGTGTTGCGGACCGACGAGACCTTCGTCGAAGAGGTGCAGCTGGCGCGCAGCGCCTTCGCGCAGTGTCGGCCCGAAGGCCTGCGCGAGCTCAACCTCGAGGACTTCCCCTGGTTGAAGGGGCGGCTGGAGCACTTGCGGCTGTCCGAGCTGCGCGATACCAGCTCGCCACGCCGCGAGCAGAGCGCCGAGGCGGGCAAGCTCGCTGATTTGCAGATCGGCTCGGCGCTGTTGATCAGCCTGCGCGTGCAGGGTAAGCCTGCGGCGGTCCTGGGTCTTGCGCAAACCATGCCGCGGGGTGCCTGGGATGTGAATCTGCAGCTGCTGATGAAGCTCATCGGCACGAGCCTCGCCACCGGACTCGAGCGCATCCGCATCCAGGCGCGCCTGGCGAAGCTCGAAGAGCGCACCAGCCTCTCGCAGGCCTCCGCCAATGACGGTTTGTGGGACTTCGATGTCCAGAACAACGAGGTCTATTTCTCGCCGCGCTGGAAGGCAATGCTGGGTTATGCGGATGATGACATGCGCGGTTCGCCCGACTGGCGCAGTCTCGTCCATCCGGATGACCTGTCGCGCGTGCAGTCGGCCATTCGCGATCACGTGGCCGGCAAGACGGCGGCTTTCGAGAGCACGCATCGCATGCGCCATCGCAATGGCGAGTGGCGTTGGGTAATGAGCCGGGCAACTGCGCGCGTCGACAAACACGGGCGACTGTTGCGGCTCGTCGGTGTTGAGCTCGACATTACCGAGCGCAAGATCTACGAGGAAGCCCTGTTTCGCGAAAAGGAAAGCGCGCAGATCACCCTGCAGTCGATCGGCGATGGCGTCATCACCACTGATGCCAACTCCACCATCGACTACATCAATCCGGTAGCCGAGGAGCTTACCGGCTGGCGGCTCGAGGATGCCATGGGGCGCCCCGTGGAGGAGATCTTCCGCGCGTTCCACGAGGAGACCTGCGAGCCGCTCGAGAATCCGCTCAGCGTTGCCATCCGCCGCATCCGTCCGATCAAGTCAGTGCGGCCGATGTTGCTGATCCGACGCGATGGCAACGAGTTATACGTGGAGAGCACCGCGGCACCGATCCGCGACGGTGCCGGCCATGTCGGGGGCGGCGTGCTGGTGTTCCACGATGTGAGTGAGTCGCGCGAGCTCAACCGTCGGCTCTCCTATCACGCCAGTCACGACCTGCTGACCGGGCTGGTGAATCGGCGCGAGTTCGAGAGCCGGCTGGAGCGGGCGCTGAAGAGTGCCAAGGCGCGCGAGCAGTCGTATGCGCTGTGTTACCTCGACATCGATCAGTTCAAGATCGTCAACGACACCTGCGGGCACAGCGCCGGCGATGCGCTGCTCGGCCAGGTTGGCGCGCTGCTGAAATCCAAGGTTCGCTGGCGCGATACGCTTTCGCGCCTGGGCGGTGACGAGTTCGGCATCCTGCTGGAGAGCTGCTCGCTCGATGAGGCCATGCGCACGGCCGAGATCCTGCGCGAAGGTGTGCGCAACTTCCGCTTCACCTGGGAGGATCGTGTGTTTCGCCTCGGCGCGAGTCTGGGCGTCGTGCCGATCACGGCCGATAATGAGGATGTCGCCTCCATTCTGTCTGCCGCCGACAGTGCCTGTCAGGCGGCCAAGGAAGGCGGCCGCAATCGCGTACACAGCTTCGCCGAGAATGACATCGAGCTCATGCGGCGCCGCCGCGAGATGCAGTGGGCAGCACGCATCAATGCTGCGCTCGAGGAAGGCCGCTTCGAGCTGTATCGCATGGCGATCCAGCCGCTGCAGCGCAGTGAGCCGGGAGCGCACTACGAGCTGCTGCTGCGCCTGAAGGACGAAGGCGGCCGGATCGTGGCCCCGAACGACTTCATCGCCGCAGCTGAGCGCTACGGCATCACCCCGGCGATCGACCGTTGGGTGATCGAGAACGCGCTGCGCTGGCTGGTGTCCGAGGCCGATGAGCGCGAGAAGCTCATGATGTGCTCCATCAACCTCTCCGGCCAGAGCCTCGGGGACGACAAGTTTCTGCCGTTCGTCATCGATCAGTTCCACCGCAGCGGACTGGATGCCTCCAAGGTGTGCTTCGAGATCACCGAGACGGCAGCGGTCGCAAGTTTCTCGCAGGCCAACCGCTTCATACAGGCGCTGAAAGAGCTCGGCTGCAAGTTCGCGCTCGACGATTTCGGCACCGGACTGTCCTCGTTCGGCTACCTCAAGCACTTCCCCGTCGACTTTCTCAAGATCGACGGCAGCTTCGTGCGCGAGATCCTGCGCGATCCGATCGACCGCGAGATGGTGCGCTCGATCAACGAGATCGGCCATCTCACCGGCAAGCAGACGATCGCGGAGTTTGCCGAGAACGCCGAGATCATTCAGATGCTCACGAGTCTTGGTGTCGACTACGCCCAGGGTTACGGCATCGCCCAGCCGCAGCGGGTGTTGAAGTCAGCCGTGGCCTGAGAATTCCAGGCGCATCGACAGATCGATCGCCCGCACGTTCTTCGTGATGCTGCCCACCGAGATGTAATCCACGCCGGTCGCCGCTACCGCGCGCACCGTCTGCAGGTTCATGTTGCCCGAGGCTTCCAGGCACGCGCTGGAGCGGGCTTGGCGAGTCAGCCGCACCGCCGTGCGCATGTCTTCCAGGCTGAAGTCATCGAGCATGATGATGTCGGCACCGGCACTCAGGGCCTGTTGCAGCTCGCTGAGTGATTCCACTTCCACCTCGACCTTCAGTCCGCTGGCCTCACGGCGCGCTGCAGCAACGGCCTGGCCGATGGAGCCCGCAGCGGCGATGTGGTTCTCCTTGATGAGCACCTGGTCGAACAGTCCGATGCGGTGATTGCCCGCCCCGCCGCACCGCACCGCATACTTCTGTGCGGTCCGCAGACCGGGCAGCGTTTTGCGCGTGTCGAGAATGGTGCAAGCGCTGCCTGCGACCGCATCGACAAACTGGCGTGCCGCCGTGGCCGTCGCTGACAGCAATTGCAGGAAGTTCAGCGCAGTCCGCTCACCGGTCAGCACTGCGCGCGCGTTACCGTGTACCTCGAACAACTGCTGGCCGGCTGTGACAGCCTGTCCCTCGCGAGCCGACCAGATGAGTGCCAGGCTCGGATCCAGCTGGCGATAGGTCTCTGCCACCCACGGCGCGCCGCACAGCACAGCATCCTCGCGTGTGATGACGCGGCCGCGCGCCTGTTGTCCAAGTGGCACGAGCTGCGTGGTCACATCTCCCGTGCCGATGTCCTCGCGAAGTGCCGTTGCGACCTGTTGTGCCAGATCGGAGGGCAGCGCTGTGGATGAATTCATCGCGGCAGGTTAGCAAATCCACCGGTGATCCCGGTCGGCCCTGGTCGTCGTTGGCCGCGGCTAGCCGCCGCTGTGGCCGCCGCCTCAGGGGCGATCGGCCACCCCCCCAGCCTTGAGGCTACAGGGGCAGGCCGTGCGTCGCTGAACCCATACACAGCACCAGGGGAATCGAGAGCGCGAAGTTGGTACGCGATGCCAGCAGCGCGACCCGCCGTGCCCGCGCCTTCTCCTCATCGGATGCCGGCTTCAATCCCAGGATCTTCTGCTGATTCGGCCAGATCAGCACCCAGACGTTGAACAGCATGATGGTTCCCAGCCACATCCCCAATCCAATGACCAGGCCATAGCGGTCCTGGAAGCCGCGTCCGAGGGTGAGGGCATTGCCGAACTGGTGCGCGGCAGACAGATACCAGGCGCCGGTCAGCCAGGTGGCCACGGCGGCCCAACGGAACCACAGCAGTGCGCGTGGCGCGATGTACTTGGAGACGCCGGCTCCGCCCGGGCCGCCCTTGTCCGCCGCGGCGACGGCCAGCCCCGGCACCTGCACGACGTTGAAGTAGTACAACAGTCCGATCCACATGATGCCGCTGAGGATGTGCAGCCAGCGGGCCAGTCCCAGCTCGTTGAACTGGAAGACGCCGGACCCCATCTCTATGCCGAGGATGGCAATCACAGCTAGCACAAAACCGGTGATGAGGGCTCCTGAGACCGAGGTAAGCGGATTCATGGTGACCTGCCTTGTTTGAGACGGCGCTGCAATCAATTTCCCAAGTTATTGTTCTGTCTAGGCTAAACAGGTGCTAAGGTTTGAAGGATAGGCGAGGGTTCACCATAATTCAATACGGCGAAGCTGGCGCTGACCCGAGCGACGCTGCCGGCGTTCCCGCCGTGCGCCGGGAACCCCCGCCTTCGCCATGCACCGGGGTCTGTGCGCTGGACGCGGACGGGTACTGTGCCGGATGCTTCCGTACCGGTGATGAGATCGGCCGGTGGCTTGGGCTCTCAGCTGAGGAGCAGTGGCGCCTGATTGAACAACTGGAGGTGCGCAGGAAACTGCGTACCCGCGATGAGGTCTGAGCAGTTTTTGCGAGGTTAAAATGGATGTCGTAGAGCGTATCAAGTCGGAGCTGTCTTCCAGCCCTGTGGTGCTGTTCATGAAGGGCACGCCCGATTTTCCCCAGTGCGGCTTTTCAGCCCAGACCGTGGCCGCCCTGCGTGCCGTGGGTGCCGAGTTCAAGCACGTCAACATCTTCGAGGAGCCGGAGATCCGCGATGCGCTGAAGCGCTACTCGAACTGGCCTACCTACCCGCAGCTGTACGTAAACGGGGAGCTGGTCGGCGGATGCGACATTGCCCTGGAGATGTATCGCAGCGGCGAGCTGAAGAAGCTGCTCGCGGAGGCGGGCGCCGTCGAGGCCTAGGGCTCGCCGTCCGCATCACTCGCCATCTTCCGGCAGGTCACTGTCGGCAGTGGGTGCGCTGCTCCAGCCCATCGCGCGCGCACGCGTGCGCGCATCGCTGAAGCTGTCCTTCAGTCGATTGCAGATGAGGCAGAAGATCTCCGCGGTCCGTTCCGCATCGTAGGATGCGGAATGCGCACTGCTCGCATCCCACGACAAACCGGCGACGGCTAGTGCGCGCGCCAGCACCGTCTGCCCAAGCGCCGCGCCCGCAAGGGTCGCCGTATCGAAGCAGGAGAAGGGATGTAGCGGGCTGCGCTTGATGTCCGCGCGGGCGATGGCGGTGTTGAGAAAGCCAAGATCGAACGCGGCGTTGTGACCTACCAGGATGGCCCGCCGGCAGCTCTGTGAGCGCATGGCACGGCGGATCAGGCGAAAGATGCGGCCGATGGCATCCTTCTCGGTTAGCGCCGGGCGCAGCGGATGGAACGGATCGATGCCGGTGATCGCCAGCGCCGCCGGATCGAGGCGTGCGCCGGCAAATGGCAGTACCTGAAAGCTGTGTGTGGCGCCGGGGCGCAGCGTGCCATCCGGCTCGATCTCGATCAGCACGGCTGCAATTTCCAGCAGCGCATCGGTTGCCGAGTGAAAACCGCCCGTCTCCAGGTCGATCACGACGGGCAGGAAGCCTCGGAAGCGCTGCGCCATCGGTGTGGTGAAGGTGCTCAGCCCACCAGCCGCCACAGGATCTGCTCGCCGGCGCGTAACGGGATCAGCTCATCGGCACCCAAGCGGAAGCTCGCGGGCACCTCCCAGGACTCCTCGACGAGGCGGATGCGACCTTCATTGAGTGGCAGCCGGTAGAAGTGTGCACCATGGATGGAGGCGAATCCTTCCAGCTTGTCGAGCACACCGGCGGCATCGAAGGCCTCTGCATATAACTCGATGCCGGCATGGGCACTGTAGATGCCCGCGCAGCCGCACGCGGCCTCCTTCGTATGCCGCGCGTGCGGCGCGCTGTCGGTGCCGAGAAAGAAGCGCTCACTGCCGCTGGCGACCGCCTCCAGCAGGGCGGTCCGATTCGGCTCACTCTTCAACACCGGCAGGCAGTAATGGTGCGGCCGGATGCCGCCAGCAAACAGCGCGTTGCGATTCAGCAGCAGGTGGTGCGGGGTGATGGTCGCAGCGATTCCCGGACGCGCCTGTTTCACGAAGTGGACAGCGGCCCGCGTCGTGATGTGCTCGAACACGATCCGCAAAGTGGGATGCCGTTCGGCGAGCGGCGCAAGCACCTCATCGATGAAACGCGCCTCGCGATCGAAAACGTCCACGTCAGCTCGGGTGACCTCGCCATGCACCTGCAGGACCACATCGAGCTCAGCCATGCGCGCGAGCACCGCCTCGATGTGGCGGATATCGGTGACACCTTCCGCGGAATGGGTCGTCGCTCCCGCCGGATAGAGCTTGAACCCCTGCACGCAACCGGCTTCCCTGGCGCGCTGTACTTCTGCCGGCGCAGTGTGATCGGTGAGATAGAGCGTCATCAGCGGCTGGAACTGCACGCCAGCCGGCAGGGCAGCCATGATGCGCTGCCGATACAGCAGGGCGTGCGCAGTGTTGGTCACCGGTGGCCTCAGATTCGGCATGACGATGGCGCGGCCGAAGCGCCGCGCGGTGTGCGGCAGAACGGCGTGCATGGCCACGCCGTCGCGCAAGTGCAGGTGCCAGTCGTCGGGCTGGCGCAGCAGCAGCTCGCTCATGTGCACTGGCGCGCTGCGCTCAGGATGTCGTGTTTCAGAATGAGCTCCAGCGCATAGCGTACCCCGAATCCGGTTACATCCGTGTTGATATGCGCAAGTCCGCCGCTGCGAGTCGCTGAGGCCAGATCCACGTGTGCCCAGGGAATCCCCTCGCCAACGAAGCGTGCCAGAAAGCGGCTCGCGAGGATGTGATCACCTTTGCCGTCGACACTGCATTGCAGGACATCGGCAACCTTGCTTTCCAGCTCCGCGTCGTAATCCGCTTCCAGAGGGAAGGGCCACACGCGCTCACCGCTGCTGCGCCCGGCAGCCACGAGAGTCGTCGCAAGTTCCGGCCTGTTGGTCAGGACCGCACTCATGCGCTCCGTCAACGCATTGACGGCAGCGCCGGTGAGAGTGGCGAAATCCAGCATGAATTTCGGTCGGGTGCGGCTCGCAAGCGCAAGGGTATCGGCCAGCACCATGCGCCCCTCGGCGTCGGTGTGCACCACCTGAATCGTCATGCCGTTCGCGGCGCGTACGATCTCCTGGGGCCGGTAGGCATGCGGTCCGATCTGATTCTCGGTGATCGCAAGCCACGCATCCGCAGCGAGCGGAGCACGCAGTTCGGCCAGCGCGAGCAGGGTGGCCACGGCCACCGCACTGCCTGACATGTCGGTATGCATCTCGAGCATCGAGCGATGCGGCTTGAGATTGACACCTCCCGTATCGAACAGGATGCCCTTGCCGACCAGCGCGATGTCGGGGCGGGCCGTAGGGCCGCGCGGACGGTAGCTGAGTTTCGCGATACCGGCATCCGCCCCGGCGTTACCGGCTGCCACAGCCAGAAAAGCTCCGGCACCCGCGCGCCGCAGGCTCGCCTGATCGAACCATTTCATCTGCAGGCGGTGCTGGCGTGCGAGCTGCTGCAGTGCCTGATGGTAATGGCGCGAATCCAGAAGATTCGGCGGCATGGCAGTGAGCCAGCGTACGAGATTGTTGCCGCGCGCCGCCGCGAGCTCGAAGTCCAAATCCAACCGGGCGCTCGCAGGTTCAACACGCGTGACGCCGCGGCGAGTACTGCCGCGGCCCGCACTCTTGCGCATCGCACGCCGAGGCTCGGCGGGCGGTGCACCTAATAACAGTATGCGGCGCAGCGCGCGCGACTTGCGCGGTGCGGAGCGAAACGCGGGCAGCCGAAAGCTCTGCGCCAGCGCGGCCGCCAGCAACGCAGCCAGTGTCGTGCCGTCGTTGGCGTGGGTGCGCGGTGCAAACACGGCCAGCGTCTGCAGCTCGCGCGTTGCAGTTTCCTTCATAAGGCGGCCGGCTAGCGCGAGCCGCTCAAAGGCACTCGCGTCCGCTGCGATGTAGCCCAGCACGGCGAGGGTCTGCTGCCGATCATTCAGAGTGGTGGTGCGCAGCGTGCCGGCTTTCGGCTGTGCACGGGCGTGCAACTGTGTCCACCGTGCGCTGTCGGGCAAGGCGGCCAACAGTCCTGCTGCCGCATCAACCGGCAGCATGGCGATAATAGCCTGCGCCGCAGATGCGGCCTGGGGCTTTGCGAAAGCCACTGCAGGCAGCTGTCCGGTTGGAAGCAGCGGTGGCGGTGCAGTACGCGCCAGGGGCGTGGACTGCGTGCTGCTGCGCGTATTCACCCTCAATTCTCTACCTTCCGGCTTGCTTGACCATCGCGGGTGAAACCCGGATCATTGCGCGGCTTCGCTTGTGTAAGCGCGAAACTCTCCCGCTTTACGTACGTTGCTGCCGACGCATCTTAGTCCATTTTCTGCCGTTTTCATCGCGACAACCTGGGGTACCGACCGGCGTTGCGCATGAGCGCGCTGTCAGCTCGAGCTCACCGTATGACAGAACCTCCCAGACTGGAAGATCTCGATCCCGTTGAGACCCAGGAGTGGCTGGAGTCGATCGACTCCGTGCTGAAGACTCATGGTCCGGAACGAGCCCATTTCATCCTCGAACGGCTCATCGATTACACGCGCCGCAGCGGCACGTACCTGCCGTTCAAACCCAATACGGCGTATGTCAACAGCATTCCGACGGGTCGTGAGCCGGAATATCCCGGCAACCGCGCTCTCGAGCGGCGCATCGAAGCCTACATCCGCTGGAATGCCATGGCGATGGTGGTGCAGGCCAATCGCGTGTCCGCGGAGTTCGGCGGACACCTGTCGAGCTACGCCTCTTCGGCCACGATGTATGAAGTCGGCTTCCATCACTTCTGGCGGGCGCCCTCGGCGCAACATCCGGGCGACATGGTATTCATACAGGGCCATTCCTCCCCTGGAATTTATGCGCGCGCCTATCTGGATGGGCGCCTGACCGAAGAGCAGCTGCGCCGCTTCCGGCAGGAAGCCGGAGGACCCGGCCAGGGACTGTCGAGCTATCCGCATCCGTGGCTGATGCCCGACTTCTGGCAGTTCCCCACCGTCTCGATGGGATTGGGTCCCATGATGGCTATCTGTCAGGCGCGCTTCACGCGCTACCTCGAGCACCGTGGCCTGGTGAAGCCTTCCGATCGCAAGGTGTGGGCCTTCCTCGGCGATGGCGAGATGGACGAGCCGGAGTCGATGGGCGCGCTCACGATGCCCGTGCGCGAAGGGCTGGACAACCTGATCTTCGTGATCAATTGCAACCTGCAGCGCCTCGATGGCCCGGTGCGTGGCAACGGCAAGATCATCCAGGAGCTGGAAGCGGCGTTCCTCGGCGCCGGTTGGAACGTCATCAAGGTGTTGTGGGGCTCGCGCTGGGATCCGCTGCTCGCCAAGGACCACCGCGGCCTGCTGCGCCGGGTGATGGAGGAATGTGTCGACGGCGAATACCAGAACTTCAAGGCGAAGGGCGGGGCGTACACGCGCGAGCATTTCTTTGGCAAGTATCCCGAGCTGAAGGCCATGGTGGCCAACATGTCGGATGAGGAGATCTGGCGCCTGAACCGCGGCGGGCACGATGCGCGCAAGGTCTACGCCGCCTACGCGGCGGCCAGCACTCACAAGGGTCAGCCCACCGTCATTCTCGTGAAGACCGTGAAGGGCTTCGGACTTGGGAAAGGCGGCGAAGGCCAGATGATCGCCCATCAGCAGAAGAAGCTCTCTGAGGATGATCTGCGCGCCTTCCGCGACCGCTTCAATATTCCGGTGTCGGATGAGGACATCGCGCGGCTGCCTTTCCGCAAACCCGAGGAGGGCAGCGAGGAGCTGCAATACCTGCGCGCGCGGCGCACGGCACTGGGCGGCTATCTGCCGGTCCGCCGCAGGGAAGCTCCGGCCCTCACGGTGCCGCCGCTGCAGAGCTTCGGCCCGCTGCTGGAAGGCACCGGCGAGCGCGAGATCTCCACGACGATGGCGTTCGTGCGGATCCTGACTGTGCTGCTGAAGGACAAGAGCATCGGCAAGAACATCGTGCCGATCGTGCCGGACGAGGCGCGCACCTTCGGGATGGAAGGGCTGTTTCGTCAGATCGGCATCTACTCCTCGGTCGGCCAGCTCTATACGCCGCAGGATGCCGAGACCCTCATGTCTTATCGCGAGGACAAGAAGGGTCAGATGATCGAGGAGGGTATCAACGAGGCCGGGTCGCTGTGCTCCTGGATCGCCGCGGGCACCGCGTACAGCAATCATGGCATCGCCATGGTGCCGTTCTACATCTTCTACTCGATGTTTGGTTTCCAGCGCGTTGGCGATTTCATCTGGGCCGCCGGGGACAGCCAGGCACGCGGTTTCCTGCTGGGCGCCACCGCGGGTCGCACCACGCTCGCCGGCGAGGGACTGCAGCACCAGGACGGCCACAGCCAACTTCTCGCCACCACGGTTCCCAACTGCGTGGCCTACGATCCTACCTACGCGTACGAGCTTGCCGTGATCATCCAGGATGGCATGCGGCGCATGTATGTCGAGCAGGAGAGCATCTTCTACTACATCACGGTGATGAACGAGAATTATCAGCAGCCCGCGCTGCCCGAGGGCGCTGCTGCCGGGATTCTCAAAGGCGGCTATCGCTTGCGCGCAGGCAGCCGCGGCAAGGTGCGCGCGACCCTGTTAGGTTCGGGCACGATCCTGCGGGAAAGTCTGGCAGCTGCGCAGATGCTCGAAAACGACTACGGCATCTGCGCCGATGTCTACTCCATCACCAGCTTCAGTGAGCTGCGGCGCGAGGCGCTCGAGACCGAGCGCTGGAATCTGCTGCATCCGAACGACACCGCGCGCGTGCCCTATGTGCGGCAGCTGCTGCAGGATCGTGGCGCCACGGTGGTGGCCGCGACCGACTACATGCGCATCGTGCCGGACCAGATCCGGCAATGGGTCGGCGAGCCGTATGTCACGCTCGGCACGGACGGCTACGGGCGCTCCGATTCGCGCGCAGCGCTGCGTAAGCATTTCGAAGTCGATCGCAACTACATCGTTGTCGCCACGCTCAAGGCACTCGCCGATGCGGGCAAGATCGAGAAGAAGAACGTGACGGGCGCCATGCAGGCGCTGGGCATCGACCCGGCGAAGCCTGTGCCCTGGAAGGTGTGAAGAGCAGCTCATGAACGCGGCAGCGGACCTGATCGAAGTACGCGTACCCGATATGGGCAACTTCAAGGACGTGGCGATCATCGACGTCCTGGTGAAGCCGGGAGAATCCATCGAGCCCGAGGCGCCGCTGGTCACGCTCGAGACGGAGAAGGCGACCATGGATGTGCCCTCCACCGTTGGAGGGGTGATCGAAAAGGTGCACGTGGCGAAGGGTGGGACGGTTTCCACAGGGGATCTGGTGGCCACCGTGCGCTCCGAAACCGCGCCCAAGGCCGCGGCCAGCCCGGACTCCGCGGCCCCTGCGAGCAGCCGTAAGGAGCCGGTGCCTGAAAAGTCCGCAGACAGCCGACCTGCGGCCGCTCCCACAGCGAGTCCCCCCAAAGACGCAGCTCCGCGCGCTAAGGCGGCCAAGGCGCCCGACGCTCCGCGTCAGGAGCCGCAATCCGGCAAGCAGCCCGCTGGCAGGACGCCGGCGCCAACGAGTGAGCGGCAGGCCGCGCAGGCGGCCCGGCCCGTCAGCGAGCCGGGTTTCTCCCAGGCCCATGCGAGCCCCTCGGTGCGCAGATTTGCGCGTGAGCTCGGGGTTGATCTGACCAAGGTCGCGGGCGGCGGCTTCAAAGGCCGTGTAACGCACGACGACGTGAAGGCTTTCGTGAAGCGCTCGCTGAGCGGTACCGAGCCTGCCGGAGCAGGCGCTGCGGGTTCCGCGCGGGTTGGATGGCCGGCCATACCGCTCGTCGATTTCGCCCAGTTCGGTGCCGTGGAGACACAACCGCTGTCGCGCATACAGCGCATCTCCGGCCCACGTCTGCACGCCAGCTGGGTCAACATTCCGCACGTCACGCAGTTCGATGAGGCCGACATCACCCAACTGGAGGAGGTGCGCCGCCGGCTCAAGGAGCGCGCGCAGCAGCAGGGCATCAAACTGACGCCGCTCGCCTTCATCCTCAGGGCCTGCGTGCGCACTCTGCAGGAATTCCCGGTGGTCAATGCATCGCTTGATGCGAGCGGTGCCAACCTCGTGCTGAAAAAATACATTCACCTGGGGTTCGCCGCCGATACACCACACGGTCTCGTCGTGCCCGTGGTGCGCGATGCGGATCACAAGGACATCTACGAGATCGCGCGGGCGCTTGCCGAGCTTTCCGAGAAGGCGCGCGCCGGCAAACTGACATCCGCAGAGATGCAGGGCGGCAGCTTTACCGTCTCCAGCCTCGGCGGCATCGGCGGGACCGCCTTTACTCCCATCATCAACGCTCCGGAGGTTGCCATCCTTGGGGTGTCGCGCTCGGTCATGCGTGCGGTGTATCAGGAGGAGAAGTTCATTCCGCGTCTGATGCTGCCGCTGTCGCTGTCTTACGATCATCGGGTGATTGATGGGGCGCTGGCTGCGCGCTTCACGACTTTCCTGGCGAAAACGCTGGCCAACCCGCGCGAGCTGACGGAGGCCGTGCCGTGAGCCGCATCGACCTGGTCATACCGGATCTCGGCAACTTCGCCGATATCCTGGTGACGGAAGTGCTGGTCAAATCCGGTGATGCCATCGAGGTGGATGCTCCCCTCGTCACGCTTGAAACCGACAAAGCCTCCATGGACGTCCCAGCCACCTCGGCCGGGACCATCGCGGAGGTGCTGCTGAAGCGTGGTGACAAGGTCTCAAAGGGCAGCGTGATCGCGCGTCTGGAGACCAACTCTGCCGCGGCCGCAACACCAGGCGGGAGTGATGGCGCAAATGCCGGCAGCGGCCGTGCCGAGCCGGAGGCCGCATTCAGTGCTGCCTTCGATGCCGAGGAGCTCGAGCGCACCGTGACGCAGCCGGTGTTGAAACAGCCGCCCAGCGCCCGTGCGGATACCTCAGGCGACACGGTGCGGATGCCCGTGCCGGATCTCTCCAGAGGGCAGCGCGTGGAGGCAGATTTCAACCGCTCGACGCAGCTGCTGGTGCTGGGCTCGGGCCCGGGGGGTTATACCGCAGCGTTCCGCGCCGCGGATCTAGGCATGCAGGTCACGCTGGTGGAACGCTGGTCAAGCCTCGGTGGCGTGTG
This sequence comes from uncultured Pseudomonadota bacterium, assembly GCA_963839055.1. Classification (GTDB taxonomy): domain Bacteria; phylum Pseudomonadota; class Gammaproteobacteria; order Steroidobacterales; family Steroidobacteraceae; genus 13-2-20CM-66-19. The sequence continues at coordinate 34,944 of CAWITP010000003.1, forward strand.
CCTGAACGTGGGGTGCATTCCCTCCAAGGCCCTGTTGCATGCAGCCAAGGTTATCGAGGATGCCGAGGCCATGGAAGCCAGCGGCATCTCCTTCGGAAAACCGAGCATCGATCGGGCGCGGCTGCGCGACTGGAAGGCCGGCGTGGTCAAGAAGCTCACCGGCGGGCTGCGCATGCTGGCGCGCCAGCGCAAGGTGGACGTCGTGCAAGGTGTTGGACGGTTCGTCAGCGCCAACGTGTTGGAAGTGATGGGCAGCAGCGGCTCGGAACGTATCCGCTTCGACACCTGCGTCATTGCGGCCGGCTCCGAATCGGTGCGGTTGCCCGGACTGCCCAAGGATCCGCGCATCATGGACTCCACCGATGCGCTGGAGTTGCCGGAGACTCCCGGACGACTGCTGGTGATCGGCGGCGGCATCATCGGTCTGGAGATGGCCTGCGTGTACGACGGACTCGGCAGCCGCGTGAGCGTTGTGGAGCTTACCCCGCAGTTGATGCCCGGATGTGATGCGGACCTGGTCCGCCCGCTCGAGCGCCGTATCCGCGGCCGTTACGAGCAGATTCTGGTGGGTACGCGGGTTGCTCGAGTCGAGGCGCTGAGCGAGGGATTGCGCGTCAGTTTCGAAGGCGACAAGGCGGTCGCGCCGCAGATGTACGAGCGCATCCTCGTGGCCGTGGGCAGGGTACCGAATGGCCGCGAGCTCGCCGCGGATCAGGCTGGCGTCAAGGTCACGGACCGCGGCTTCATCCCGGTGGATCGGCAGATGCGCACCAACGTGCCGCACATCTTCGCCATCGGCGACATTGCCGGCCCGCCGATGCTGGCGCACAAAGCCATGCATGAGGCCAAAGTGGCGGCGGAAGTGGCCGCCGGCCAGAAGAGCTCCTTCGATGCGCGCGTCATCCCTTCAGTGGCCTATACCGACCCGGAGATAGCCTGGGCGGGACTGACGGAGATCGAGGCGAAGGCCAACAAGATCGATTATCGCAAGGGCTCCTTTCCCTGGGTGGCCAACGGTCGTTCGCTGTCACTGGGCCGCGAGGAAGGATTGACCAAGTTGCTGTTCGACCCCAACAGCCACCGGCTGCTGGGTGCCGGCATCGTCGGCACGAATGCCGGCGATCTCATCAGCGAAGTTGCTCTCGCGATCGAAATGGGTGCCGATGCCGCGGATATCGGCCTGACGGTTCATCCGCATCCGACGCTGTCCGAGACTGTGGCCGGTGCCGCGGAGGCCTTCGAAGGCACGCTTACGGATCTGTATATCCCGCGTAAATGACGAAGCGCCGAGGCAGCGAGGTCGCCGCCCTGACGCTCACAGCCGCTTGAGTCTCTCGATATAGGCAGCTTCATCGGGAGCGGCCCCGTTACGTTGTGCTGCCCACAGTGTCTCGGCGAGCGCTTCCAGCATGCGGTGCTCAGCAGCGTGCGCACCTGCCAAACGCAGCGTCAGCTGCTGATGGATGAGTGCGATACCCGCAGGACGGTCGGTGGCGACCTGCTCGCGGATCGCCAGATGCAGCCCCATATGCAGGAAGGGATTCTGCTGTCCGCCCTCGGGTGCGAATTCCGACCCCGGCAGGCCGCGCTCTGACTGCAGTACCGGTAGATACTCCGGGTGCTCTGCGATCACGGCCACAATCTGTGCCTCGAGCGGCTGCAATGGTTGCTGTGCGCTGAACTTGTGCCAGGCGTCGATGTACCTACGACGCAGTTGCTCTCGATTCTGCCCGGCGAAGAGGGGCATCAGATCAGGCGGCCGGGACGGCGAGCGCGGCGCGCGTTGCCGCGCGTATGCTTCGCGGGCTGAGCCGATTTTCTGCCCGCCGGTGGTCCTACACGCCGCGCGGCCGGTGCATCCGACTGCGACAGCTTGCGGTCGGGTGTCTTGTGCGGAAATTCGCACAGATCGCGGATGATGCATTTCGGACAGGCGGGCGTGCGGGCGGTGCACACGTAGCGACCGTGCAGCAGCAGCCAATGGTGCGCATCCTTCAGGTATTCGCGCGGGATATTGGCAATGAGCTGCTGTTCCACCTCCAGAGGGTTTCTGCCGGGAGCCAGTCCGGTGCGGTTGGAGACCCTGAAGATGTGAGTATCGACGGCGACTTCGTTCTTACCGAACACCATGTTGAGAATGATGCTGGCGGTCTTGCGGCCCACGCCGGGCAGCGCTTCCAGCGCAGCGCGCGCCGCCGGCACCTCCCCGCCGTGCTGCTCGACGATGCGGTAGGCAAGCCCCACCAGGTTCTTCGCCTTGGTGTTATACAGGCCGACTGTCTTGATATAAGGCTTCACTCCTTCGATGCCGAGCGCTGCGATTGCGGCCGGGGTGTTGGCCACCGGAAACAGCACACGCGTCGCCGTGTTGACGCTCTTGTCCGTCGTATGGGCAGACAGCATGACGGCGACCAGCAGCTCGAAGGGGGTCGTGAACAGCAGCTCGGTCGTCGGGCTCGGGTTCGCGGCCTGCAGGCGACGGAAGATCGCGCGCCGGCGCGTCGGATTCACAACTGCTCCAGCGACGACACCTGCGCGGCGCGCTTGCGCTGCGCGAGCAGTTCCATCTGTTCACGGGCGCGGCGCGCGAGGCGCTGCTGGTGCGCCGCATAGCGGACCCGGTTCTGTTGCGGCACTGGCTCAGGCTCGGCGCTGTCGCGTTCGACCATGACGATGCAGTCGACCGGGCAAGGCGCAATGCACAGCTCGCAACCGGTGCAGATCGCGCTTACTACCGTGTGGGTCTGACGTCGGGCGCCAATAATGGCATCCACCGGGCACGGGGGCAGACATTTGACACAGCCGATGCAGCGCTCCTCGTCGATGAATGCGACGAGCGCCGGCCCTTCACAGCCGTTGGCGGGGTTGAGCGCCAACGGGCTGCAGCCCAGCAGTTGTGCCAGTGCCGCGATCGTTGCCGCACCTCCCGGGGGGCACTGGTTGATCGGCGCAGCGCCGGCCGCGATGGCCTCTGCATAGGGGCGGCAGCCCGCGTAACCGCAGCGTGTGCACTGTGTTTGCGGCAGCAGCGCGTCGATCGCTTCGGCCGTTGTGTTCAAGTCACTCTCATGCCGGGGGCCGCGCCCTGATCCGGTGTCAGCAGGTACAGACCTGACCCGTCCCCCGCGCACAGCACCATGCCCTCGGAGAGGCCAAACTTCATCTTGCGCGGCGCGAGGTTGGCGACCATCAAAGTCAGTCGGCCCTGCAGGGTCGCCGGATCGTAGGCAGCCTTGATACCCGAGAATACCGTACGCGTTTCCGTGCCCAGATCCAATGTGAGTTTGAGCAGTTTGTCAGAGCCGGGGACGTATTCCGCCGTGACGATGCGGGCGATGCGCAGATCCAGGCGCTGAAAATCGTCGATGGTGATCGTGGCAGGCCGGGACGCGCTGCCCGCGGCAGAGGCGGCGTGGGCCGCGCCGGATGAGCCGGTTTGGCCCGCACCGGATGAGGCGGTTTGGCCCGCGGCCTTGGCGGAGTCGCTCGTATTCACGGAATTTTCCTTGGCGGTATCAAACAGCGCATCGAGTTGCCTGGGATCGACACGTGTCATCAGATGTTGATAGCGGTTCACGCTCTGCGGCAGCGTGTCGGCATCGCTCCAGAGAAAATCGCGCTGCAGGCCGAACAGCTCGCGCGCTACGCGGCCAGCGAGCGCGGGCAGCACAGGTGCGAGCAGCACACTCAGCAGTCTGAAACCCTGCAAGGCACGCGAGCAGACATCCTGCAGCTCCTCGTGGTTGGCCGGGTCCTTGGCGAGGATCCAGGGCTGGTGGGCATCGAAATCGTGATTGATGCGGTCTGCGAGGCCCATGATCTCGCGCATGGCGCGGCTCAGCTCGCGTGCCTCGTAGTGCTCGCCAACCGTCTGTGCGAGCGCGTGTGCTTCCCGCGTCAATAGTGCCGTCTCGCCCCGGTAGCGAAGCTGGCCATTGAAGTGGCGGGTGATGAAGCTGGCGGCGCGGCTTGCGATGTTGACGTACTTGCCGATCAGGTCGCTGTTGACGCGCGCGAGGAAATCGTCCGGATTGAAATCGAGATCCTCGACGTTGGCATTGAGCTTGGCGGCGATGTAGTAGCGCAGCCATTCCGGATTCATGCCGATCTCGAGGTAGCGCAACGGACTGATGCCGGTACCCCGCGATTTGGACATTTTCTCGCCGGACACGGTGATGAAGCCATGCGCATAGACGTGATCGGGCACGCGGTACGGCGCTCCGGCGAACTGCAGCATGGCCGGCCAGAACAACGTATGGAAGTAGATTATGTCCTTGCCGATAAAGTGCAGCTGCTCGGTATCGGGCGCGGCCAGGAACTCACGGAAACTGCGCGACTCGCCGTGCGTGCGGGCCTTGCCGCTGTCGAAATAATTCTGCAAGGCCGCGAGATAGCCCACCGGAGCATCCAGCCACACGTAGAAGTACTTGCCTGGCGCATCAGGGATCGGGATGCCGAAGTAGGGTGCATCACGCGAGATGTCCCAGTCGCCCAGAGCCTGTTCGCCCTTGCCGCTCAGCCACTCGCGTGCCTTGTTCACCACCTGCGGCTGCAGGCGCCCGGGCGCAGCAAGCCAGCGGTCGAGGAATTCGACACAGCGCGGATCGGAGAGCCGGAAGAAGAAATGCTCCGAGCTGCGCAGCACCGGCTGCGCGCCGGAAAGTGTCGAGTAGGGGTTGATGAGCTCGGTGGGTGAATTGACGATGCTGCAGACCTCGCAGGCATCCGCATACTGGTCTTTCGTGTGGCAGTTCGGACATTCGCCCTTCAGATACCGGTCGGCGAGAAACATGCCCTTGACCGGGTCGAAGAACTGCTCGATGGGTTTCAAGTCGATCAGTCCGGCCTGCTGCAGGCGCCGGTAGATATCCTGTGACAGCGCGGTGTTCTCGGGGGAATCGGTCGAGTACCAGTGATCAAAGCTGAGGTGGAAACCCTGCAGATAACGTGGCCGGTCCGCCGCGATCCGCGCCACCAGCTCCTGCGGCGCGATGCCTTCGGCCTGCGCCTTGAGCATGATCGGCGCACCGTGGGCATCGTCGGCACACACAAAATGCACGGCGTTGCCGCGCAGCCGCTGGAAACGCACCCAGATGTCGGCCTGGATGTACTCCATGATGTGGCCGATGTGGAACGGGCCGTTGGCGTAGGGCAGTGCGGTAGTGACGAAGATCTTGCGGGACATCCGCGTAAGTCTAGCCTGATCGCAGCGGCGCAGCGATACGCAGACTCGTGCGGCAGGCGCCGCAGCTTGTTTAGGCCGCGTCCTTGACGGCCTCGAATTTGGCCTTGTTGATGCCCTTCTTGTAGGCCTCTTTGCCGCTGATCAGGCGCTGCTCGAGCAGCTGTTGAATCGCCGTGTCCATGGTACGCATGCCGAAAGCACCTCCCGCCTGCATGGTGTTCTCGAGCTGGTCGAGTTTCCCCTGGCGAATCAGGTTTTGTGCTGCCGGCGTGTTGACCAGGATCTCCAGCGCAGCGACCCGGCCCTGCTTATCGGCGCGTTGCAACAGCTGTTGTGAGATCACGCCGCGCAGCGAGGTCGAGAGCATGGTGCGGACATGCGACTGCTTGTCGGAAGGGAATACGTTGATCATGCGATCCACGGTCGCCGCCGCGCCGTTGGTGTGCAGCGTGCCCATGACGAGGATGCCCATCTCCGCTGCGGTCACGGCGATACTCATGGTCTCCAGATCGCGCAACTCGCCCACCAGGATCACATCCGGATCCTCGCGCAGTGCCGAATGCAGGGCGGCGGCGAAGCTTGGACTGTGGACTCCGATCTCACGCTGGCTGATGAGGCAGCTCTTGCGCAGGTGCACGAACTCGATCGGGTCCTCGATGGTGAGGATGTGCCCCTTCTCGCGTAAGTTGATGTCATCGATCATCGCGGCGAGTGTCGTCGACTTGCCCGAGCCGGTCTTGCCGGTTACCAGGATGAGCCCGTTGTTGGCCCGGCACATCTGCCTGATGGCATCCGGCAGCTTCAGCTCATCCATCGTCAGCGCCTTGGACGGAATGGCGCGAAAGACCGCACCCATGCCGTTGAGATGGCGCATCACATTGACGCGAAAGCGGCCGCGCTCGGCGAGCGTGTAGGCGAAGTCCGCGCCGTCCTTGGCCTCGAAGCGCTCGACGGCGGCCTTCGGCATGATCTCGTAGAGCGTGCTCTTGACGTATTCCGCGGCGAGTCTGTCCGAGCGCAGGGACATGAGATCGCCGTACTGGCGGATGCGGGCCGGATCCCCGGCGATGAAGTGCAGATCCGAGCCGCGCTTCTCCAGGATCTCGACCAGGTAGGAATCGATCTCGGCCATGACAGGCGCCTCAGGCGGAGGCCGCGCTCGGCTTGGCCACCGGCTGGCTCGCGGTGACCTCGACCTTGGGCAGTATGCTGGTGTCGGTCACGTACTTCTGAAAGCCCTTCTTATCCATCGCGAAGCTGTAGGCGTGATCGGGGTCGATCTCGCGCGCCGCGATCGCGCCCAGCAGCGCCTGATCCATGAGCGCCATACCCTGGTCGCGGCCCATCTGCATCTGGCTCGGGATCTGGTGCGTCTGATCGCTCTGGATCAGCTTGGCGATGGCCTTGGTCATCATGAGGCATTCGCAGATGGCCTTGCGCCCGCGGCCATCGGTGGTTTTCACCAGGATCTGCGTGACCACGGCGAGCAGGCTCTGGGCGAGAAAGCTCTTGGTCTGCTCGCGCTCCTCCACGGGCAGCGCATCGATCATGCGGTCGATCGTCTTCACCGCGCTGGTGGTATGCAGCGTGCCGAGCACGAGATGACCGGTCTCAGCGGCGGTCATCGCCATGTTGATCGTCTCGGCATCGCGCAGTTCACCCACCAGAATGACGTCGGGATCCTCACGCATCGCAGCGCGCACTCCTTCCGCGAAACTTGGAATGTGTGTACCGAGCTCGCGCTGAATGACCTGGCTGTTCTTGCTTCGATGCACGAACTCGATGGGATCCTCGAGACTGATGATGTTGAGTTTGCGGCTCTGGTTCAGGTGATCGATCATCGCTGCCAGCGTCGTGGATTTGCCCGTGCCGGTGGAACCGGTGACCAGCACCATGCCCTGGTGGAAGTCGCACAGCTTGGTGACGATCGGGGGGAGGGCGAGCTTTTCCAGCGTGGGCACTTCCTGGGGGATCGAGCGGAAGGTCGCGCCAATGCCGGTCTCCTTGCGGTAGACGTTGACGCGGAACCGACCGCCTTCCGAGGAGACATACGAGAAGTCCAGATCCCTGCCGCCGGCGAAGGTCTCCTGTTGCGAGCGACTCAGGATCTCGCTGATGTATCCCTCGAGCTCTCCGGGGCGCAGCTCGCGGAACTTGATCGGCAACAGGTCACCATGCATGCGCAGCATCGGCGGCACACCGACCGCCAGATGCACATCCGAGCAACCTTGCTGAGTTCCAAGCTTCAGAAACGCGTCGATGCGCGCCAAGACCGACCCCTTGCCGTACAGTGCCTCAGGGGCTGTTTAGCCCGCCGGTGGGCGGCAGGCAACCGCCGCAGGTGCGAAATTTGACGTAACGCACTGTTTGACGGCGCTCTAGAGGTATTTCCGCAGTGCCTCGCCCAGCTCGTCCATGGACTGGTGCCGCCGGGCCTTATCCACCGACATGGCCTTGACCACGAGGTCCGAGAGCTCCGCCGGCAGGTTGGGATTGATCTCACGGGGTACGCGCGCCTTGCCCTGCACATGCTGATACATGACCGACATGTGGTCGCCGCGCGAATACGGCGGCACCCCGGTCAACATCTCATAGAGGATGACCCCCAGGGCGTAGATGTCGGCCCGCTCGTCCACCTTCTTGCCGAGAATCTGCTCGGGTGCCATGTACTTCGGCGAGCCGATCACATAGCCCGTCTTGGTGAGCTGCGTGTCGCCCTCGCGGTGCGCCGCGGCCACTCCGAAGTCGACGATCTTCAGCAGGCCTTCCTGATTGATGAGCACATTGGCCGGCTTCAGATCCCGGTGCACGATTCCCACCTGGTGCGCTACCGTCATGCCCGTGCACATGTCGATGCCGAAGCGCAGGGCGCGCTTCAGCTCCAGCGGCTTCTCGTTCACGACTTCACTGCCGAGCGTATGCGAGGGGAAGTACTCCATCGAGATGGCGTAGTTACCCTGCATGTAGAGAAAGTCATAGATGCGGATGACGTTCTTGTGCGTGATCTTGCGCGAGTAGCGCAGCTCATGCACGAAGCGCTTCATGACTTCCTCATCGTTCGAGACGTTGGGATTGAGGAACTTGAGAATCAGACGCTCATCGACCACGGTGTCTTCCATCAGCAGTACGGTGCCGAAAGCACCGCGCCCGATGCGATCGATGTATTTATAGCGTCCTTCGATGATGTCACCTGCCTTGAGCGTGCCGATGTCCAGGCGGCCATCGCCGGGTTGTTTGCCGCCGGCGGGCCCGGCCGCTTCCGACATGATCGCGGTCTTCTGCTCACCGGTCGGCGGCAACGGCGGACGCACCGTGGTCGGCGGCAGGCTGGTAGCCGCTGCCGCCAACGCCGTACCGCTCAGCGGCGTCAGCGGGCTGGCAAGTCGATCCTCGAGCTCGGCCATCGCGGAGGCGGCCATGCGCGCAATCGTCTGATCGGCGGAGCCGGCTTGCGTGCGCAGCTCCGTGCGCAGCTGTTCCACGCGCCGCTCATCGACCAGCTTGGCGAGCGCCTGGATGGCCTCGATCCGCACCTCGCGCTCGGATTGGGATACCAGCGGCAGCAAGGCATCGACGAAGCGGGCATCGCCGAGTTTGCCGATGGCGCGTACCACGATTGGCATCGCCTTGGAATCACGCTGCTGCAGCATCTCCCCCAGCCGCGGCAGTGCACGTTTGCTACCGATCTCGGCGAGCGCATCCACCGCCCGTTCGCTCACCCACCAGTCCGGGTCGCGTGTCGCCTCGATGAGCGAGTCCACCGCCCGCTCGTCCTTGGTCTGATTCAGGATCTCGATCGCGGCGCGGCGGATGTCATCGTCCTTATCGCGTATCAACTGCAGCACCGCCTCGATCACGCGCGGGCCGCCGATCTTGCCCAGCGCATCGGCGGCGCGGCTGCGCACCCACCAGTCGCTGTCCTTCAGCGCCTCGAGCAGGTACTTGACCGACTTTGCGTTGCCGACCTCGTTCAACACCTCCACGGCCGCGCGCCGCGCGTTCTCGTTCTCGTCCTTGAGGATCTCGATCAGGTAACGAATGGTGTCCGGATGGTTGGCCTTGACGACGACATCGATGGCCTTGTTCTGCACATCGATTTCAGGATCGCGCAACAACGTGCAGACCCGCTCGATGTCCATGGGGCCGTCCATGCGCTGCAGTGCCGAGAGGGTCGCGCCGCGGATCAGCTTGTTGGGATCGCGCAGCTGGCTCAGCAACGCCGTCTGCACTTCCGCTGTGTTGAATTTGGCGAGCAGGTTGAGGATGTGTACGCGCGCGATGGGATCCTTGCCCTGCAGCCGCCCGATCAGCTCCGGAATGGCATTCGCATCGGCGATCTCGCTGATGACCCTGAACAGCGCCGCTTTCTCGTTGGGCTCCTGCGCATACGCGGCATTGAGCAGGTCCCGCACCCCGAAGCGGCTCTTCTGCGCCGCAATGACATCGAGCACCGCTGACTTGGAGACACCGGGTGTCGCCAGCGCCTCGAGCAGCAGGTGCGGTGGGTAGTTGCGATTGCTGGTGAGGGCCCAGGAGATTCCCGCGATGACCCGGGCACTGCCTTCGATCAGGCCGCGCACGAACTGCGGGAAGGTCTTGAGGCTGACGAGACCCGCCAGCACCTCCACAAAGGCCACGGTGGCGGTCTTGCTGGCATCCGGCAGCGCCGCAAACACCGGCTCGATCGCTCCGGGTCCCAGGTCGCGCAGCCGGGCCACCGCTTTCTGCAGTGCAGGGCTGGCAGGGTCGGTGGCTGAACGGATCTCGGTGATCAGCCGATCTGCGCGCAAGTTGGTGAAAAAGCTCATTCAGCCTTGTCAGTCAAGGGCAAGGTGTGACGGGGCCCTGTGCTTCCCGCGCCCGCAGTGGGGTGTTTCCCCGGCGATGGCGCAGGATGCTTACGCCGCCCTCACGGCAGCTCCATTTTATCGGCCCGCGGGGAGCCGCATTATGCCATATGCGCAGGTAGCGCCGGCGCCACGCCCGGCTCACGGCTCATGCGCCGCCACCCTGCAGCCACTACAATTCAGCCCCTTTGCCTGATCGGTTTGCGGACATGACAAAAAGCCCCACCCCCGAGTCCCTGCGCACCGCGCTCGAGTCATATGTTGATCCCTACCTGGGCGAGTCGCTCGGCGCGGCCAGAGCCATCGACAAGGTGACGGTTGGCTCTGACGGGGCGGTCGTGGCCTTGCACCTGGGGTTCCCCGTAGGGGGGTACCGACAGGAGCTGACGGCCGCTCTGATGGAGCACCTCGCCCGGTCCGGGCAGCCGAGCGCGCTCACCCTGGAGCTGCGTGCGGACATCCAGGCGCATGCCGTGCAGCGCAACCTCAAGCCGCTCGAGCGCATTCGCAACGTCGTGGCCGTCGCCTCCGGCAAGGGTGGGGTGGGCAAGTCGACCGTGGCCGTGAATCTGGCGCTCGCCTGGGCCGTACAGGGGGCCCGCGTCGGGGTGCTGGATGCCGACATCTACGGTCCGAGCCAACCGCTGATGCTCGGGCTGGAGGGCCAGAAGCCGAGCTCACCGGATGGCAAGCATATCCAGCCGCTGCAGGCTCATGGGGTGGCCTCGATGTCCATCGGCTACCTGGTGGACGCTGAGCAGCCGATGGTCTGGCGCGGTCCCATGGTGACCCAGGCCCTGACGCAGCTGCTGGGTGAGACGCAGTGGGGCGAGCTCGACTATCTGGTGGTCGACATGCCGCCGGGCACGGGCGACATCCAGCTGACCCTTGCGCAGCGCGTGCCGGTTGCCGGTGCCATCATCGTCACGACTCCCCAGGATATTGCGCTCGCCGACGCCATCAAGGGCCTGAAGATGTTCGAGAAGGTATCGGTGCCGGTACTGGGCATCGTGGAGAACATGAGCATCCACGTCTGCTCGAACTGCGGCCATGCCGAGCACATCTTCGGCGCCGGGGGCGGGGCGCGCATGGCCGAACAGTATGGCGTGGCGCTGCTCGGAGAGTTGCCGCTGGATGCGCGCATCCGTGCGGAAGCCGACGGCGGCCGGCCGACAGTGGTCGCGGCGCCCGACTCAACCCGCGCGCAGGCGTATCTGGCGATGGCGCGGCGTGCCGCCGGTGCGCTTGCGCGCCGTGCGCGCGATCGCAGCAGTCTGTTTCCGAAGATCGTCGTCGAAGAAAGCTGAGCTGAGGAGCGCGATGAGCATCAAGTCCGACAACTGGATACGCCGCATGGCCCGTGAGCACGGCATGATCGAGCCGTTTGCCGCAGAGCAGGTGCGGCACGTCGAGGGCCGCAAGATCGTCTCCTACGGCACCTCGAGCTACGGCTACGACGTCCGCTGCGCGCCCGAATTCAAGATCTTCACCAACATCAACTCGACGATCGTCGATCCGAAGCAGTTCGATGAGAAGAGCTTCGTGGATCTGTCCGCGGATGTCTGCATCATCCCGCCCAACTCTTTCGCGCTGGCGCGCACGGTCGAATATTTCCGCATTCCACGCACGGTCCTCACTGTCTGTCTGGGAAAGAGCACGTACGCGCGCTGCGGTGTCATAGTCAACGTGACGCCGCTGGAGCCCGAGTGGGAGGGCCACGTGACACTCGAGTTTTCCAACACGACGCCGCTGCCGGCCAAGATATACGCCAACGAAGGCGTGGCGCAGATGCTGTTCTTCGAGTCAGACGAGGTGTGCTCCACCTCTTATCGCGACCGCGGCGGCAAGTATATGGGTCAGTTGGGTGTGACGCTGCCCAAGACCTGACGCTGCAGCTTCTCGATCTGCATCGTCCACTGCACATCGTCCTGGCGCCGCTGCTCAACTCGCAGCGGCACAAAACCCAGCGACGGAGCGCACCAGAAGCTGGTGATACGCGGCGAGCCGGCCTTCTGTGCCTGGTAGATGATGGTCTGCATATCTCCGAGCGCAGTGTGCAGTGTCGCCGTGCCGGCGCGGGAGTACTGGTATTCGCGCACCTGGTTGCGGTCGACCAGCTGGAACCGCTCTGGTGTGTGACCTCGGAGCAGTTCCACCATCAAGGCGATCTGGATCGACAGGTCATCCTGTATGCCCGGCTGCAACGGCATGTCCACCCGCACATCTTCATATACGCCGGTTACACGGCCGCGCTGCCAGTCGAAATTCAACTGTGCGTCGCGCTTGGTCGAGGACGTACCGTCATCGGCACGGTAGCTGATCGGCTGCACGCCATCGGCGGTCACGCGCAGCGTGCTCTCCATGACCGGACGCTCGGCGAACACCTTGCCGATGCCTCGCGGACTGCTGTGAGAGCGGTAGTGCCACAATCCCTGGACCTGTTCGAGTTTGAGAGTGGAGACCGCGACAGTCATACCTTTCCAGCTCCAGGCGTAGGAAGCTTCGAAGGGCTCGAGCTCGGCGCCATGCACGCGCGCTGCCAGCATGAGCGCCAACGCAAGTCCTCCGGCTGCTCGCCCGCGCACCCGGCGCGTCGTACGCGCTGCCACAGCAGTCTGCCGTACCGCCTCCGGGCGGGTTGCCACAGTCGTGTGCCGTGAGGCGGTCATGCCGCGAAATCCTCAATGACGGGCTCCTCGAGCGGGCTGTTATCCAGCCAGGGCCGCCCGCAGCGCCATCGCAGCCGACCCGTGGCGATCCAGTCGATCGCTCGGGGATAGATCACATGCTCGGTCTGCAGGACACGCACTGCGAGGCTCGCCTCGGTGTCCTCGGAACGAACGCCGATTCGTGACTGCAGCACCACCGGACCCCCGTCAAGCTCTGCCGTGACGTAGTGCACGCTCGCGCCATGTTGTTTGTCGCCGGCTTCCAGGGCGCGGCGATGCGTATGCAGACCCCGCAGTCGCGGTAGCAGTGAGGGATGGATGTTGAGCATGCGACCGGCATAGCGTTCCACGAACCCAGCAGACAACACGCGCATGAATCCTGCCAGCACCACCAGCCCCGCCGAGGGGTTACCCGCGGAGCCCGAGGCAGCGGCAGAGGGATCGACGGCGACACCGGCACCGGCACTCATACCGGCACCCACACCGGCACCCACACCGGCACCCACACCGACACCGGCACTGAGCGCCTCATCGATGCTGGCAGTGAGTGCCCGCTCAAAGGAATCGCGCTCCGCGGCGCGGCTGCGCTCGATGAGCTCGGTATACATACCTTGGGCGGCGGCCAGGGCGAGGCCGGCGGCATCGGCGCGGTCGGCAATCACCCGCGCCACCGTGGCCGCGATCTGTTGCTCCCGGCACGCCTTGGCGATGGCCAACATGTTGGAGCCCCGTCCGGAGATCAGGATGACCAGCGGCAATGGCTTGCGGCTGCTCACTCTTGCACGACGACCCCGCGTGCGCCGGTACGCACCTCGCCGATGACAAACGCGGTCTCGCCACGGGCCTGCAGCTGCGCGCGCGCTTTCTCCGCCTCACTTGCGGGCACGATGATGGCCATGCCGATGCCACAATTGAAGGTGCGATACATCTCCGCCCAGCTGATGCGTGCGGTCTGCTGCAGCCACTCGAAGACCGGGTCGCGCGGCCAGCTGCGCCGCTCCAGCACTACCTCGAGCGACTCGGGCAGCACCCGCGGGATGTTGTCGGTCAGCCCGCCGCCGGTGATGTGCGCAAGTCCGAGTACGGGAACCGCCCGGATGAGATCGAGCAGTGCTTTGACGTAGATACGCGTGGGTTGCAGCAGTCGGTCGAACAGCGGCTGTCCGGCGAGCAGCGTGTTGGTGTTGGCGCCCGCGACCTGCAGCAGACGGCGAATCAGCGAGTAGCCGTTCGAGTGGGGTCCGGAGGAGGGCAAGCCGAGCACCACATTGCCGGCACTGATGCGACGGCCATCGATGATCGCGCTCTTCTCTACCACACCAACACAAAAGCCGGCCAGGTCATAGTCCTCACCGGCATACATGCCGGGCATCTCCGCGGTCTCACCGCCCACCAGCGCAGCGCCCGCCTGCACGCAGCCCTCGGCAATGCCGCGCACGACGGCTTCGGCGACGGCCACCTGCAACTTGCCGGTGGCGTAGTAATCCAGGAAGAACAGTGGCTCGGCTCCCTGCACCACCACATCGTTCGCGCACATCGCCACCAGATCGATACCGATCGTGTCATGGCGCTGCGTATCGATGGCCAGTCGCAGCTTCGTGCCGACGCCGTCGGTGCCGGACACCAGTACCGGCTGTTGGTAGCCGGCCGGTATCTCGACCAGTGCGCCGAAGCCGCCGATCCCGGCGAGTACTTCCGGCCGGTGCGTGCGGCGGACGAGCGGTTTGATGCGTTCGACGAGCTCATCGCCGGCGTCGATGTCAACGCCGGCATCGCGATAGGTGATTCCGGATTCTTTCATGCGGGGTCCGCCGCCGGGTGACACCGGCCGTGTGATATTCTTGCACACCGCATTCGCGCAGCCCAATTAATACTCTGATGGCTCGCAACATTTCCAGGCGTCTTTCGGTTTTATTCATCAGGCGCCTGAGCGTGCTGGCGCTGTATGCGCTCGCCTGTGTGCCATGGTGTGTGTACGCCAACCGCCCCGTGCGAGTTTACGATGTGGAAAGCAAGGGAGCGCAGGATCCGGCCGCGGTCCAGGATGCGATGCGCGAGGTCCTCGTGCGCGCCACCGGCCGGCGCGAGTCTGCCAATGATCCCGCCTTTGCGAGCCTGGTTGCGAGCGCGCCGAACTACCTGAAAGGATCCACGCCGGGCGCTCACGGGGGCACGCAGCTTGCGTTTGATGGCGCGGCGGTCGAGCGCGCCATTGCTGGCATCGGGCGTACGGTATGGAGCTCCCAGCGCCCCTTCACGCTCATTTTGCTTTACCCACCGCTTGCCCGTCCCGCCGAAGACGCCGCACGCGCCGAGCTTGAGCGCGCGGCTGCCGCGCGCGGGCTGCCGGTTGCGCTCGTACCCCTTTCACCGCTCGACAGCGCAGGGAATGAGCTCAGGCAGGATGCGATGATGCAACTCGCGCAGAAATACGGCGCGGATGTGGTGCTGGTCGGACGCAGCGATCAGGCCTCACCCAGCGCGCAATGGGCATGGCGCCTGTATACGCAGTTCTCGAGTGAGAGCTGGAGCGGCCCGCTGGCAGCGGGCGTCGATGGTGCGGTGGATCATCTGGTTGCGCCACAAGGCGGCTCGCTGGCCCAGACTGAAGCGGACGCGCGCGTGGAGATCGATGGCATCGGCGGACTCAGTGACTATGCCAACGTACAGCACATGCTGGAGAGCGTACCGGGCGTGCGTCATGCCAACGTCTCTGCAGCCGACGGCGCCCATGTGGTGTTTGACGTGTTGATACGCGGCGGCAGCGAGGCTTTGAGCCGTTCGCTTGGCAATGCGCCGCATCTGGTGAAGACCGAAGTCTCGAGTGCGCGGCTCGCTTATCAATATCGCCCCTGAGGGCGCGGATCGTGCGCCACCTGCCCAATCTCATCTGCCTGTTGCGCATCGCGCTGGTCTATCCGATCGTGAGCCGCCTGGCGGCTGCGGACTATCTGGCGGCGCTTGCGCTGTTCGTCGTGGCCGGCGGCTCGGATGGTCTGGATGGCTATCTCGCCAAGCGCTACAACTGGACGTCCGAGCTCGGCAAGGTGCTCGACCCGCTCGCTGACAAGCTGTTGCTCGTCACGGTGTACGTCGAAGCGGCCTGGCTGGAGCTGGCGCCGTGGTGGCTAGCGGCCGCGGTGGTGGCGCGCGATGTATTCATCGGCTCGGGTGCGGTGGTGTTTCGGCTCTGGTTCGGGCCGCTGCGTGGCCGGCCGACGCTCGCAAGCAAGATCAACACGGCGCTGCAGCTGTTATTTCTGCTTGCGGCCATGTTGAATGCCGCGCTGTCGTTTCCACCCGCCGAGGTTCTGGAGGCACTGGCGTTCATCACGCTCCTGAGCACCGTCATCTCGGGCATCGACTATCTCACCATCTTCACACGCCGTGCGCTGACGCACCCGGGCGATCCGGCCTGAAGGGCGGCCGCATGCAGCAGTTGCCTCTAGGCGTCCGGCTCGCAGACCGAGCGCTGCTCGAAAGTTTCCTGGCAGGCCCCAACGGCCAGGCGCTCGAGCATGCACAGCGCATTGCCGACAGGCGCTCGGGTGGCACGAGTTGGTACTGCGGTCCTCACGGAGTCGGCAAGTCTCATCTGTTGCAGGCCACTTGCGCGCGAGCGGGCGCGGACACGCGTGCCGCCTATCTGCCGCTGCGCGAGCTGCAGGCCCTGGGTGAAGGTGTGCTCGAGGGCCTGACCCAACTTGACTGCCTGAGCATCGATGATGTGGATGCGGTCATCGGCCGTGGCAGCTGGGAGCACGCGCTCTTTGACCTGCACCGTGAGATGGAAGAGCGGGGCGGGCGTCTGGTGCTCGCTGCGCAGGCGCCGCCGGCGCTGCTGCCCTGGGTGCTGCCGGATCTCGGATCGCGCTGCGCTGCCGCTGCGGTCTTTCAGCTGCGCGCGCTGGATGAGTCGCAACGGCGGCAGGCGCTGCAGCTACGTGCCCGCACGCGGGGCGTGGAGTTGCCGGATGAGACGGCGCGCTGGCTGCAGCGGCGTTTTCCGCGCGATATGCACTCACTCTACGGTTTGCTCGATGAGCTCGACGAGGCGGCTCTCATCGCTCAGCGCCGCCTCACGATTCCTTTCATCCGCTCGGTGCTGAAGGAATAAGCCGGCAGGCGCTGCTCTCAGGGGCGCGCCAGGCGCTGCGCCAGGCTCGCCACGCGGTGCCCGAGCGCGCGGGCCAGGACCTTCTCGTGCTCGGTGAGCGCACCACCCTCACTGAGGCCGGCAACGTGTGAGGCACCGTAGGGTGAGCCACCGGAACGGGTAGCACTGAGTGCTTCTTCCGTGTAGGGAATGCCTACGAGATACATGCCATGATGCAGCAGCGGCAGCATCATGGAGAGCAAGGTGGTTTCCTGCCCGCCATGCAGCGTCTGTGTTGAGGTGAACACACCCGCAGGCTTGCCGCTCAATGCCCCGGAAAGCCACAGACTCGAGGTGCCGTCCAGAAAGTATTTCAACGCTGCCGCCATGTTGCCAAAGCGGGTTGGACTACCGAGCACGAGCCCATCCGCGCTGCGCAGCTCCTCGAGCGTCGCAAACGGGGCGCCGCTATCGGGTATCGGTGTGACGGGTCGTTCGCTGGCTGCCGAGACCGCAGGCACGGTGCGCAGCCGCGATGTTGCGCCCGCAACCGTCTCGATGCCGCGGCAGACCTGGCGGGCAAGCTCTGCTGTAGCCCCTGTGCGGGAGTAGTAAAGCACCAGTATCTCGGCCATGGTTATGCCCCGCAGCGTTGCAGCAGGCGAGCATACGAGAGAACCGTGGCTGCTGCGCGTGCCAATGATGCGCAGCGGATGCGGGCAGCGCTAAGATTTGCGAGCCACGGCTGGAGTACACGTGATCTGCAGAAAATATCTGGTGAGCGGCAGGGTACAAGGCGTGTTTTACCGTGCCACGGCGGCGCGCTTTGCCCGGGAGCTGCAGATCCGCGGCTATGCCAGGAATCTGCCCGACGGCCGCGTCGAGGTGCTGGCGTGCGCCGATGAGGCGACATTGACTACATTCGTCGCACGGCTCTGGACCGGCTCTTCCGCATCCAAGGTGACCGCGGTGGAGATTGCAGAGCTCGAAGTCGATGCGGCCCCTGTGTCTGACTCCTTCCATACGGCCTGATTCCGAGGTAGACGATGCCGAGCTCACCCCCGCTGAGGGTCTGCTTTGTTGTTTTGTCGTGGCTACTGGTTGTCGCTGCCGCGCCGCTCGGTGCCCGGCACGCCGATCAGGCCGAAGTGCCAGCGCAGACTGGCGCGGTGGTTGCGGCTAATCCGCTCGCGGTAGCAGCGGGTGCAGAGATCCTGCGGCACGGCGGCAGCGCCGTGGATGCCGCGGTTGCGATTCAGGCGATGTTGGGTCTGGTGGAGCCGCAGAGCTCCGGCATCGGCGGTGGCGCCTTCATGTTGTATTACGATGCGCATACCGCGACCGTGTTTGCGATCAGCGGGCGCGAGAAAGCGCCGGCGGGTGCCGTCCCGGACATGTTCCTGGATGCGCAGGGCAGGCCACTGTCGTACCTGCAGGCGGTGCGCACCGGCCGCTCCACGGGGGTACCGGGTGCGGTGGCGCTGCTGGCCGAGGCGCATACGCGCTTTGGTGCATTGCCGTGGAAGGCGTTGTTTACACCAGCCATTCGTGCCGCACGCGAGGGCTTCAGCGTACCTGCGCGCCTGGCCGGATTTCTCGGGCCTGCAGCTCCCCTGCCGCTGACCCCGCAGGTGCGGGCCTTCTTCAGCCGTCCGGACGGCTCAACGCTGCAACAGGGCGATGTGTTCCGCAATCTGCCGTATGCCCGTACCCTGCAGCGCCTGGCGGTTGAAGGACCGCGGGCTCTGTACACGGGCTCCATTGCGCAGCAGATCGTCGCTCGCACGCACGAGGAGCCCGGCGCCGGCACGATGACCCTGCAGGACCTCGCGGATTATCGCGCCGAATGGGGCCAACCTCTCTGCCGGCCGTATCGCGAGCGTTCGGTATGCGTGCCGCCGCCGCCCTCGAGCGGGTTGAATCTGTTGCAGCTGCTCATGATGCTGGATGACACGGACATCGCGCAGCGCGGGCCGCAGGATGCGCAGGCCTGGTTCCTGTTCGCGCAGGCGAGCCGGCTGATGTATGCCGACCGCGACCGTTACGTGGCTGACCCGGCCTTTATCCCCGTTCCGGTCGAGCAGCTGCTCGACAGCGGCTACCTGGCGGCGCGCGCGCAGCTGATTGGTCAGCAGGCAGGTCCAGCGCCCCCGCCGGGACAGTTGCCTGGGTATGCACGCGCTGCGGACCGCACGAATGAGGCGGCCGGCACCAGTCATTTCGTGGTGTTGGACGGCGCCGGTAACGTCGTGTCGATGACCACGACAGTGGAGTCCATCTTCGGCTCCGGCCGCATGGTCGAAGGATTCGTGCTCAACAATCAGCTGACCGACTTCTCGTACGTGCCGGCCGACCAGCGCGGACCCGTGGCCAACCGCGTACAGGGCGGCAAGCGGCCGCGATCCTCCATGTCGCCGATCATCGTACTCGACCGGGACCGGCACTTCGTCGCCGCATTGGGCTCACCCGGCGGCTCCTCGATACTGCCGTACAACGCCAAGACGACGGTGGGTATTCTCGCCTGGCATCTCTCCATGCAGCAGGCCATCGAGCTGCCGAACCTCATTGCTCATGGTGATCACTTCGAGGGCGAAGTGGAGCGCTTTGCTGCGGGTGTGGTGGCCGGGCTGCAGCAGCGCGGCATCGATCTGGGCACGGGGCGTTCCGAGAACTCAGGACTGCATGGCGTGCAGCGCCTGCCCGATGGCTCTCTGGATGCCGGAGCTGACTCGCGCCGCGAGGGGCGGGTGCAGCTCGTGCCGCCGGCGGAGCTGCATGTTGGTACGCGTGCACGGGGGGCAGCGCGCTGAAGCGCTCAGGGCTTTTTCACGCGTTCGGCGTACGGAAAGCCCAGATCATCGGCGCCGTTCCAGCGGCTCCAGCGCGAGATCACGAGGTCCGGATAGTTGCGCTGTCCGATGCTGCCGTTGTAGCGCGCCAGCGCCTTGCGCACATCGTTGCGCTCATAGCGCAGGTAGTAGCGCAGGATGGCACAGCCCATGTGGATGTTGGGACCGATATGCACCAGCTCGTAGCGCTTGATGCCCAGCTGCTCGGGCCAGAACGGCATCACCTGCATCAGCCCCACCGCGCCCGCTGAGGAGACCGCCCAGCGGTTGAAGCGACTCTCGATGTCCATGACGGCCATGACGAGTCCCGGCGGCAGGCGGGTCTCACCGATTCGGTGAGTCTCGCAGTACACCTGTTTAAGGATCTCCAGCCGCTCATCGCGCTCGCGTACGGTGAGGCGCAGCCGCGGTTCCATGAGCGTGTACCACACGGCCGAATCGTAATGATCCGTGAAACACTCGGCCTGCGAGATGGCGCGGGCCACCACCTCCTTGAGTTCCGGATCGCGCTGCTGATCGGCCTGCGCCGCAGCGCCGGGCAGCAGCGACACGACGCCGATGAGCGCGCTGAGCGCCCGGCGCCAGCTAGCCCGCGACGGTTGCGAGCCGCGATCGCAGGAACGACAGCGCCTCGCCTGCTGGCAGCTCTTCGCTGGCGCTGGCGGTGCGTTGTCGGTATTCGAGTTTTCCGGCCTCAAGTCCACGTTCCCCGATCACGATCCGATGAGGTATGCCCAGCAGCTCGGCATCGGCAAACTTGACCCCGGGGCGCGCGTCACGATCGTCGTACAGCACTTCGATCCCGGCGGCCATGAGCTGTGCATACAGCCGGTCGGCCACCTCGGTCACGCGCGCCGAGCGCGCCGCGCCAAGCGGCACCAGTATCACCTGGAAGGGCGCAATCGGCTCCGGCCAGATGATGCCGCGCTCATCGTGATTCTGCTCGATCGCCGCAGCCACGATGCGCGTCACACCGATTCCGTAGCAGCCCATGTACAGCGTCACTTCGCGGCCACTTTCATCGAGCACCACCGCCTTCATGGGCTCGGCATATACCTGGCCCAGCTGAAAGATGTGACCGACTTCGATACCCCGGGCAATGCTGAGCCGCCCCCGGCCGCCCGGGCTCGGATCCCCTTCAACCACGTTGCGGATGTCGGCTGCGACCGCATGACTCACGTCACGCTCCCAGTTGGCCCCCGTGTAGTGCATGTCCTTCTCGTTGGCGCCGCAAACGAAGTCAGCCAGCGCCAGCGCGCTGTGATCGACATAGAGCCGGCCGCGCAGCCCGATCGGCCCGATGTAGCCCGGCTCGCTGCCCGTGGCGCGCACGATGCGCTCGGCGCTCGCCATCTGCAGCGGACTGGCCACGCCGGGCAGCTTTTGCGCCTTGATGGCATTGAGCTCGTGATCGCCCCGCACGACCAGCGCTACCACATCGTCATCGGCGCCGTCGACCAGCAGCGTCTTGATGGTGTGTGTCGCGGGTATCCCCAGAAAACGCACCAGGTCCTCGATCGTCTTCGCGCCCGGCGTCGGTACTTTGCTGAGGGATTGCTGCGCCGGCGGCCGCTGCACCGCCGGCGGCAACGCTACGGCGGCCTCCATGTTGGCCGCGTAGTCATCCCCATCCGAGAATGCTATGGCATCCTCGCCGGAAGCTGCCAGGACGTGAAACTCCTGCGAGACATCTCCGCCGATCGCACCCGAATCGGCGCGTACGGCGCGGAATTCGAGTCCGGTGCGCGTGAAGATCCGCACGTAGGCGTCATACATCAGCCGGTAGCCTTCCTGCAGGGAGGCCTCGGTCATATGAAATGAATACGCATCCTTCATCAGGAACTCGCGCGCGCGCATCACGCCGAAGCGTGGCCGCACCTCGTCGCGGAACTTGGTCTGGATCTGATAGAAGTTCACCGGCAACTGCCGGTAGGACTTCAGCTCACGCCGCGCAATGTCGGTGATGACCTCCTCGTGGGTGGGTCCCGCGACGAAGTCGCGCTGATGGCGATCCTTGATGCGCAGCAATTCCGGCCCGTACTCCTGCCAGCGGCCTGACTCCTGCCAGAGCTCGGCCGGCTGGAAGACGGGCATGATCAGCTCCAGCGCCCCGGCGCGGTTCATTTCCTGGCGGATGATGCGCTCCACCTTCTGCAGCACCCGCAGCCCCAGCGGCAGCCAGCTGTACAGGCCCGCGGCGAGCCGGCGGATCAGGCCCGCGCGCAGCATCAGCTGGTGACTCACGATCTCGGCCTCGGCCGGGGTTTCCTTCAGGGTGTTGATCGGGTACTGGGAGAGCCGCATCGCCTTGCTTCATGCCCCGGAGCCGCCGGAGAAGGACGGGATCTTAGCACCTGATAAGATGGCGCCTGGTTCCGTCATGCCGAGCCTGCGAGAAGCCGCGCGATGCAGCTGCAAGCCACCGAGGAGTTGAAGCCGCGCCGCAAGGGCATGTACCTCTTGCCCAACCTGTTCACGACGGGGTGCCTGTTCTCGGGCTTCTATGCGATCGTCGCCTCTATCGACAAGCACTTCGTGCCGGCCGGGGCGGCCATCTTCGTCGCCATGCTCTTCGATACGCTCGATGGCCGCGTGGCGCGCCTCACGCACACCGAGAGTGCCTTCGGCAAGGAGTACGACAGCCTCGCGGACATGGTCGCGTTCGGCCTGGCGCCCGCGATCGTCGCCTATCAGTGGGGTGTGGTGTTGATCTCCGAGTATGGCCGTTACTGGGGGCGCTTCGGCTGGCTCGCCTGCTTTTTCTATACTGCCGCCGCCGGCATGCGACTGGCGCGCTTCAACACGCGCGCGGCCGCCGACAAGCGCTACTTCGAGGGCCTGCCGAGTCCCTCCGGTGCGGCGATCGTCGCCGGCTTCATCTGGTTCTCGAGTGAGTTTCCACAGCCCGGACTGACAGGACTGATCGCTGCGTTCATCGTCACCGCCAGCGCCGGTGCGCTGATGGTGAGCCGTTTCAGCTATCCGAGTTTCAAACAATTCAACCTCGATCGGCGCGTGAAGTTCGCCTACATGCTGATCGTGCCGCTGTTCTTCGTGTTGATCGCGGTCGATACCCCGGCGATGCTGCTGGCGATGTTCGCTACCTACGCGCTGTCAGCCCCGGTGTTGTGGCTCGGCCGGCGCATCCGGCGGCTGTTTCGCGGACCGCCGCGCGCCCCGGCGGTCTGATGAATCTGCAGCGGCGCAGCCAATACCTGCAGGCGCTCGGCATAGATGTGTGGGTCGCGCGCCGGCCGCGCACGAGCGGGCGACCCGCACCGCAGGCCAGGGAATCACCGGCAGAAGGAACCGGCAGCGCGATCAGCGTAGCTGCGCCCGCTGCGGATATGATGCGGGGTCTTGCGGACAACCTGACCTGGCAGGCGCTGCGTGCCGAGGTGTTGGCCTGCAAGCGCTGCAGCCTGCATCAGTCCCGCACTCAGGGCGTGTTCGGCGTCGGCAGTCCGAGCGCTCAGTGGCTGGTCGTCGGGGAGGCGCCCGGTGCCGAAGAGGACCGCCGCGGCGAGCCGTTCGTGGGCCGCGCCGGACATCTGCTCGATGCCATGCTGCGCGCCATCGGCCTGGATCGCGGCCGCAATGTCTACATCGCCAACGTGTTGAAAAGCCGCCCACCCGGCAACCGCGATCCCAGGCCCGAGGAGGTGGCGGCCTGCATGCCGTTCCTGTTGCGCCAGATCGAGTTGCTCAGGCCGCGTCTGATGCTTGCCGTCGGGCGCATCGCCGCCCAGACGCTGCTGGCCACCGATGCGCCCCTGGGCCGGCTGCGCGGGCGCGTACACCACTTCGGACAGCTGAATACTCCCCTCATTGTGACGTATCATCCGGCCTACCTCCTGCGCACGCCCGCTGACAAGCGCAAGGCGTGGGAGGACCTGAAGTTCGCCCGCAGCGTTTTTCAGGGACTGCAACCCATCTGACGGCAGGCACCGATGGCAACCGCGCCAGAGCTGCTGGATACCGGTCCGGAAATCCTCATCCGCCCCATGGGCGAGCATGATGTGCCGGCGGTCGTGGTTGTGGAGCGCGCCTCGTATCAGTTTCCCTGGAGCGAAGGGATTTTCCGCGACTGCCTGCGGGTCGGCTACAGCTGTCGGGTGGTCACCCTCGGCGGCCGCGTGATGGGTTACGGCGTGATGAGCATGGGTGCAGGCGAGGCGCATGTGCTCAATCTGTGCATCGGTGGTGAGCACCGCTGTCAGGGTTTCGGGCGGCGGCTGCTGGCCTACATGATCGAGCGGGCTGCGGCGGCGGGGATGAGCGAGGCGTTTCTGGAGGTGCGACCCTCCAACACCGCCGCCATCCGGCTGTACTTGTCGATGGGCTTCGAGCAGGTCGGCATGCGCCGCGGCTATTACCAGGCCGTGGGCGGCCGCGAGGACGCGGCCGTGCTCAAGCTCGTTCTGCGCCCGCGGCGTAGCGCGCGCTGAGCCCGGCTCCGCGGCGCATCTGTTCAACTATTCGCGAGCAAGCCCCTGGGCGTTCCCGCGCCTGCAGGGCTGCTGCGTACTGACCGAGGAAACTGTTGGTGACCGATGCCCCCATGGCCGACGAGATCCGCCGGCGCAGAACTTTCGCCATCATCTCCCATCCCGACGCCGGCAAGACCACTCTCACCGAGAAGCTGCTGCTGTTCGGCGGGGCCATTCAGATGGCCGGTACGGTCAAGGGTCGCAAGGCGGCACGCCATGCGACATCCGACTGGATGCGCCTCGAGCAGCAGCGCGGCATCTCGGTGACCTCTTCGGTCATGCAGTTTCCCTATGGCGAATGTATCGTCAACCTGCTGGACACGCCGGGGCACGAAGACTTCTCGGAGGATACCTACCGCACCCTGACGGCGGTGGATTCCGCGCTGATGGTGATCGACTGCGCCAAGGGCGTGGAGGAGCGCACCATCAAGTTGATGGAGGTCTGCCGGCTGCGCGATACCCCGATCATGACCTTCATCAACAAGCTCGATCGCGATGGCCGCCCGCCCATCGAGCTGCTGGACGAGATCGAAAGCGTGCTCGGCATCCGCACCGCGCCGATCACCTGGCCCATCGGCATGGGGCGCGAGCTGCAGGGCATCTATCACCTGCTGGAAGATCGCATTTATGTCTACGCCGCCGGTGAACGCGGCCGGGTGGGCGAGAATCGCACCCTCGAGGGACTGACGAGCCCGGCGGGGCGCGCGTTCCTGGGTGAGCTCGCTGCGGGTTTTGACGAGGAGATCGAGCTGGTGCGCGGCGCGACGGCGCCCTTTGATGCGCAGGAATACCGTGCGGGGCGCCTGACCCCGGTGTTCTTCGGCTCGGCGATCAACAATTTCGGCGTGCAGGAGCTGCTCGCCTCATTTACCCGTTACGCGCCGGCACCGCTGCCACGCGCCGCTCGCGAGCGCAACGTCGAGCCACTGGAGCAGTCGCTGAGCGGTTTCGTCTTCAAGATCCAGGCCAACATGGATCCCATGCACCGCGATCGTATCGCCTTCCTGCGACTGTGCTCGGGTCGCTATGAGCGCGGCATGCGCCTGTTTCACACCCGGCTCGCGAAGGAAGTGCGCGTGGCCGATGCGCTCACCTTCATGGCGGCTGACCGGGCGCAGGCGCAGCAGGCGTTCGCCGGCGATATCATCGGCCTGCACAACCATGGCACGATCAACATCGGTGATACCTTCACCGCCGGCGAGCGGCTGACGTTCACCGGCGTTCCCAACTTCGCCCCGGAGATCTTCCGCCGTGCGGTGCTGAAGGATCCACTGAAGATGAAAGCCTTGAGCAAGGGACTGGCGCAGCTCTGCGAGGAGGGCGCGACGCAGCTTTTCAAGCCGTTACGCAGCAACGAGATGATCCTCGGCGCCGTCGGTCAGCTGCAGTTCGAAGTCGTCGCCTTCCGGCTGCAGGATGAGTATGGCGTGCAGTGTGTATTCGATAACATCAACGTGCATACCGCGCGCTGGATCGGCGGCAGCGACGAGCGCAAGCTGGAGGAGTTCCGCGCGCGCGCCTATGAGCATCTCGCAGTGGATCACAGTGGCGCGCTGGTGTATCTCGCGCCCTCGCGAGTCAACCTGCAGCTGACGCAGGAGCGCTGGCCGGATATCAAGTTTCACGAGACGCGCGAGCACGCCACATGAGCGTGCTCGGTCGCCGCGCGGTGCTGGGTTGGGCGATGTACGATTGGGCCAACTCCTCGTTTGCGACGACGGTCATGGCGGGGTTCTTCCCGCTGTTCTACAAGCAGTTCTGGAACGCGGGCGTGCCCGCCGTACAGAGCACTTTTCGCCTGGGGCTGGCGAACGGCATCGCCAGTCTGTTGGTGGCCATCATGGCGCCACTGGTGGGCGCCATCGCCGACAAGGGACGGGCACGCGTGCGGCTACTGGGGCTGTTTACGTTGCTCGGTGCCGTGATGACCGCGGCGCTGTTCTTTGTCGGTCGCGGCGAGTGGCTGAGCGCGGCACTGCTGTACATTCTCGCCTCGCTGGGCTTCTGGGGCGGCAATCAGTTTTACGACTCGCTGCTCACGGATGTGGCGGCGGAGTCCGAGTACGACCTGGTGTCCGGCTATGGCTATGCACTCGGATATCTGGGCGGCGGCCTGCTGTTTGCCATCAACGTGGCCATGGTGCTCAAACCCTCGTGGTTTCGCCTGGCCGATGCCGGTGAGGCGGTGCGCTGGTCCTTCGTCACGGTCGGGATCTGGTGGGCAGGCTTCACGCTCTTCACCCTGGCGCTGGTGCGGGAGCGGCCCGGACACCAGCCGTTGCCTGCGGCGGCGGCCATTCGCGCCGGTGCGCGCGAGATCGTCAGTACCCTGGGGCATTTGCGCGGCCAGCAGCAGCTCATCTGGTTTCTGCTCGCTTACTGGTTCTACATCGATGGCGTGAACACCATCATCAAGATGGCCATCGATTACGGCCTGTCGCTCGGGTTGAAACAGGACAAGTTGATCATGGCTCTGCTGGTGGTGCAGTTCGTCGGCTTTCCCGCGGCGCTCGCCTTTGGCTGGCTCGGTCAGAAAATCGGCGCGCGCGTAGGCATCCTGCTGGGCATCGCGGTGTATGCGGCGATCGCCGGCTATGCCTACTTTCTGCATAGCGAGGCCGAGTTCATGACGATGGCCATCATCATCGGACTCGTGCAGGGGGGCGTGCAGTCGCTGTCCCGCTCGCTGTTCGGCCGCCTCGTGCCCGCTGGCAAGGCCGGTGAGTACTTCGGCTTTTACAACCTCATGGGGAAGGCTGCCGCCATCCTCGGCCCGACGCTCACCGGCGTGGTCGCGCTGCTCACCCATGACTCGCGGCTCGGCATCCTCTCCATCACCATCCTGTTCGTCATCGGCGCGATCTTCCTCATGAAGGTGCGGCTGCCGAGCCCGCAGGCGGATGCTGCGAGCTGACCCCGGTCGTGACGGCCCCAATCGAGTGGTGCTTCACGCCCGAGGCGAGTGGCACGGCACGCGCCGTCAGGATTGCAGAAATTTCTGCAGGCGCTGCAGCTGCCCCGCGAGATTGGCCAGCGTGCGCTCGAGCTCCTGCACGCGGGCGCGCTCGGACTGCACCACCTCGGGCGGTGCGTGACGCACGAAGTTGTCGTTGGCGAGCTTCTGGCGGGCCTTGGCCAGATCCTGCTCGGTCTTGCCCTTGTGTTTGCTCAGCCGCTCGGCCTCGGCCGCCGGGTCGATGAGGCCCTCCATGGGTACCAGGATCGACAGCTCACCGGCGAGTGCGGTAGCCGCTTCGGGCGCGGGCGCATCGGCTGCGAGGGCATCGAGACGCTCGATGCCCGCCAGCTTCTCCAGCGCGGCGCGATGCCGCCGGGCGTAATCCAGGTCCCGCGCTGAGGCGCCCTTGAGCAACACCGGAATGAGCTTCGAGGGCTTGATGTTCATCTCACCGCGGATCTGACGCACGCCGAGGATGACCGTCTGCAGCCACGCTATCTCCTGCTCGGCAGCCTCATCGCGCGGATATTCTTCGGCCTGCGGGTAGCGGGCCAACATGACCGTGGGGCCGGAGCAGCCTGCCTGGAAAGCGACACCCTGCCAGATCTCTTCCGTGATGAAGGGCATCAGCGGATGCAGTGCCCGCTGCAGCGCTTCGAGCACGCCGCAGAGTGTCTGCCGTGTGCCGTGTTTCTGTGCAGCCGAGGAGTGCTCGGACTGCAGCACCGGCTTGGTCAGCTCGAGGTACCAGTCGCAGAATGCATGCCAGGTGAAGTCATAGAGCGCGTTGGCCGCGAGGTCGAAGCGGTAATCGCGGAACGCCCCTGCGACATTCTCCAGCAGCCGTCCGAACTGCGAGCGAATCCAGCGGTCGGCCACCGATAGCTCGGGGGTGCCGGGTAGCGGCGCCTGCGGTGCAGCGGCCGAGAGGGTCACGAAACGCGCGGCATTCCACAGCTTGTTACAGAAGTTGCGGTAGCCGGCCACCCGTCCCAGGTCGAAGCGAATGTCACGGCTGGGTGAGGCGAGGGCGGCGAGTGTGAAGCGCAGCGCATCAGTACCGTGCGCTGCGATGCCGCCGGGAAACTGCCGGCGTGTTGATTTCTCGATGCCGGCCGCGAGTTGCGGTTGCATGAGGCCGCTGGTGCGTTTGGCGACCAGAGCCTCCAGATCCACGCCATCGACGATGTCGAGCGGATCGATGACATTGCCCTTGGACTTGGACATCTTGTCGCCGTGCTCATCGCGGATGAGGCCGGTGATATAGACATCGCGGAAGGGCACGTCGCCTGCGAATTTCAGGCCGAACATCAGCATGCGTGCCACCCAGAAGAAGATGATGTCGAAACCCGTAACCAGCGCGCTGGTGGGATAGAAGCGACGCAGCTCGGCGTTCTGCTGCGGCCACCCCAGGGTCGAGAACGGCCAGAGTGCCGAGGAGAACCAGGTATCGAGCACGTCCGGGTCCTGGGTGAGCGCCGCCGTTGCTGGCAGCTGCTGTCGGGTACGCACTTCCTGCTCGCTGCGACCCACATACACGTTGCCCTGGGCGTCGTACCATGCGGGGATGCGGTGTCCCCACCAGATCTGGCGACTCACACACCAGTCCTTGATGTTGCGCATCCATTCGAAGTAGGTGCGCGACCAGTTTTCCGGAATGAAACGCGTGCGGCCCTCCTGCACCGCGGCGATGGCCGGTGCAGCGAGCGGCGCGATCCTGACGTACCACTGATCGGTGAGATACGGCTCGAGCACCGCGTGCGTGCGATCGCCCCGCGGCACGACCAACTGGTGCTTCTCGATGCGCTCCACCAGTCCCTGCTGCTGCAGCTCGGCGATTACCCGCTGGCGCGCCTCGAAACGGTCCAGAGCGCGGAAGGCGGCCGGAACATTGTCATTGAGCGCGGCACGCGGTGTGAGAATGTTGATCTGGGGCAGCGAGTGCCGCACGCCGATCTCATAATCGTTGAAATCGTGCGCCGGGGTGATCTTGACGGCACCCGAGCCGAAGCTCGCATCGACATACGCATCGGCGATTACCGGGATCAGCCGCCCGCTCAAGGGCAGGCGGACCTGTTTGCCGACCAGCTTGCTGTAGCGCTCATCCTCCGGATGGACGGCCACCGCCGTGTCACCAAACATCGTCTCCGGACGCGTGGTGGCCACGACCAGCGCGGCCGAGCCATCGGCGAGCGGATAGCGCAGGTGCCAGAGCTGCCCCTCTTCGGGCTCGTTCTGCACCTCCAGATCCGACAGTGCGGTCAGCAGTACCGGGTCCCAGTTGACCAGGCGCTTGCCGCGATAGATCAGGCCCTCTTCGTAAAGCCGCACGAACACCTCGATCACGGCCTGGGATAGCGCCGGGTCCATGGTGAACACTTCGCGCTGCCAGTCCACCGAATCGCCGAGGCGGCGCATCTGCGCGGCCATGGTGCCGCCGGATTGCTGCTTCCACTGCCAGACCCGGGCGATGAAGGCCTCGCGGCCCAGCTCCGTGCGTCGCTGGCCGGCGGCGTTCAGCTGCCGCTCGACGACCATCTGCGTGGCGATGCCGGCGTGATCGAAGC
This sequence comes from uncultured Pseudomonadota bacterium, assembly GCA_963839055.1. GTDB lineage: Bacteria > Pseudomonadota > Gammaproteobacteria > Steroidobacterales > Steroidobacteraceae > 13-2-20CM-66-19. The sequence continues at coordinate 64,606 of CAWITP010000003.1, forward strand.
CGGGCTGCCATAAGGTGGCGTCACCGAGCATGCGGTGATAGCGGCTGAGCGCATCCATCAACGTGTGTTGGAATGCATGCCCCATGTGCAGGGTGCCCGTGACGTTGGGCGGCGGTATGACGATGGAGTAGGGGGCTCCCTGGCCGTGCGGCGCGAACCAGCCGTTGGCTTCCCATCGCTCGTAGATCCGCCGCTCGATCTGCGGCGGCGCGTAGACTTTTTCCATCAGCAGACTCAACAGGGGAATGAAAGACTCGCAGTATGCGCTGCGATTATAGCCAGCGGCGGGTGCTGGCCGGCTGCCGCTAACGCAGCGGCTGCGGGTCGCTGCGCACGTTATGTGTCGCAGGTTGCAGGCCGAGCTCGCGGTAGGCTTTGAAACGCTCGCGTGCTGCGCGTCGCCGCGCCTCATCGCCGTCCACGATCTCCGCGACCCGGCGGATCTGCCCCAGGCAGGGCGGCATCTGCGGCGCAAGGTTGATCAGCAGATCGAAACCGTGGACCGGCGCGATACCCGCGCTGAGCACGACCGGCGCGGCCGACTCAGCCGTAGCTGCTGATGCAGGGGCAGCTGTCAACGCACGCGTAGCCTGCGTCAGCACCTCGTGCGGCACGAAGCTGCCATCGAGAAACGTCCACAACAGCTCATCGAGTGTCTGCTGTTCCGGGGGATCGCTCAGCCACAGAAGCGCGGTACGATCACTCAGGTAGGCCTGCTCGGCCAGCCGGCAGGCGAGCGTCAGGCGAGCAGTGGGTGCCGCGCTGCCCATCACGTAGAACTCGACCTGCAGGGCGGAGCTAGCGGCGGACGAGTCTGGCGGCGATGATCGAGCGTCGCTCGATGCGACAGAAGCGGACATGTCGTCGCTGCCGGTCATGGCTCGAGCCGTGGCGCCTCAGTGAGTCGCGCGCCGGATGAGAAAATCCGCGAGCAGGGGCGTGGGCCTGCCGGTGCTGCCCTTCTGCGCACCGCCCTGATAAGCAGTGCCTGCGACGTCCAGATGTGCCCATTTGAGCCCTTGGGTGAACTTGCCCAGAAATGCGGCCGCGGTGATCGCGCCGCCCTCGCGTCCGCCGACATTGGCGAAATCGGCAAAGTTGCTCTTCAGCTGCTCGGCGTATTCCTCGGTGAGCGGCATGTGCCAGGCGCGGTCGTCGGCGCGCACCCCGGCCGCCACCAGCTCCTCGATGAGCTCGACATCATTGCCCATCACACCGGAGTGATGGTGGCCTAGAGCCACCACGCAGGCACCGGTGAGTGTCGCGATATCGACTACCGCGGCCGGCTCGAAGCGGCGCGCGTAGTACAGCGCGTCACACAGGATCAGCCGCCCCTCGGCGTCGGTGTTGAGAATCTCAACTGTGAGACCCGCCGCGCTCGTGGCGATGTCGCCGGGCTTTACTGCATGACCGCTCGGCATGTTCTCGACCGCGGCCACCAGGCCGATGACGCGCAACGGCAGCTTCAGACTCGACACGAGTGTCATGGCCGCGATGACCGCCGCGGCGCCGCTCATGTCAAACTTCATCTCGTCCATTGCCGGCGGATCTTTGAGCGAGATGCCACCGGTGTCGAAGGTCACGCCCTTGCCGACCAGCACGACAGGCTGCGCGCTGGCGCGGCCGCCGCGATATTCCATGACGATGAAACGTGGCGGCTGGTGACTGCCCTGCGCGACCGCGAGCAGGCAACCCATCTTCTCCTTGCGGATCGCGGGCTCCTCGAGCACCTGCACGCGCAGTGACGGATGTTGCTTGCCGAGCGCGCGCGCCTGCTCCGCAAGATAGCTCGGCGTACAGACGTTCGCGGGCAGATTCGCCAGATCGCGCTGTACCCGGGCCGCATTCGCTACGGCATTTCCATGAGCGAGCCCACGCTCGGCCGCATCGCTGCCGGCCTTGCGTATCGGCCCCGCGAGCACGCGTGTCAGGGCCGGCGGCTTGGCTTTCTTCGCGCTCTTGAGATCGTTCACCCGGTAAAGCTGCGCGCCCACGATCTCGCTGACGGCGCGTCCGAAGTAGTAGTCGTCGAGCTCCCGCGCGGGCGGCCGCTCGATCGCAATGGCAACAGTTTCGATGCGCGTACGATTGAGGGCAGCGATCGCTGCGGACAGCGCGCGCCGGAACGGCTTACGTCCGTAGTTTTTGCGCGGTCCAAGGCCTGTGAGCAGCGCGCGTGTGGCCTGCACACCGACCAGATCGGTGAGCAGCAGCGTCTCGGTGAGGCGCCCGGAGAAGTCACCCCGCGTCACGAGCGCCTTCAGACGGCCCTGCAAGGCAGAATCGAGGTGCCGTGACTCCTCGCCCAGCTCCCCGTCCTCGTAGATTCCCAGCACCAGGCACTCCACGCCCAGTGTGGCCAATCCCTTGGTCCAGAGCTCGAACTGCATGCCTTAACCCCTAAAGCGGCGCGCATTGCGCGTGCGGAAGAATCTGATTTACCTTAGTCCCCGGCCTCTCGGCGCCGCCCTTGTTCTTGCCTGTCGGGACAGCGGACGTTGGTTGTAAGTGTAACCTAAGCGAGCTGGAACGAGTTCATTCGTTGGGCAAAATCCTCGGACGCTACATCCTGCGGGAGGTGCTGCTCACCTCGCTGCTGGTCACCGCGGTGCTGCTGGTGATCCTGCTCGCCAACCAGGTGGCCGTGGTGCTCGAGCGGGCGGCCGTCAACCAGTTTCCGCAGGAGGTGGTGTTGCGCCTGATCTGGCTGGGCGCGCTCGAGAATCTAAGCTTTCTGGTCCCTATCGGACTGCTGCTCGGCGTCGTGCTCGCGTTCGGGCGCCTCTACCATGACAGCGAGATGGCCGCGGCACTCGCCTGCGGCGTGGGACCCTCCGTCATCTACGTGCCGGTGGGCATGTTGGCAGTGGGGGTGTCGCTGCTGTTGGCATGGCTCACGCTTGCGCTCTCCCCGCAAGCCACTGCCGATGCGCTCGATCTGCGTTCGGCCGCGTTGCGCGCCGGCCAGTTTGCACCGATCGCCTCCGGAAAATTCCGCGCCTTCGCCGGCGGCAACGCCGTGGTGTATGCCGAGCGTGTGAATCCGGACGGCACACTGCACAACGTGTTCGTTGAGCATAACCGCGGCCCGCGCGTCGAGGTCGCACTCGCCGAGCGTGCGCAGCACGCGGTCACGCCGGATGGCATGACCCACACGGTGACTCTCTTTGATGGCGAACGCTTCGAGGGTGTGCCGGGCACCACTGAATTTCGCATCATGCGTTTTGCCGAGCATGTCATCCCCATTCAGGTGCCGGCACTTGCAGAGGCGGTGCGGCGGGTCGATGCCAAGCCGAGCGGGGAGCTGTGGCGCTCGGAAGATCCGGATGAGCGCGCCGAGCTGCACTGGCGGATCGCGCTGCCTTCGATGTGCATCGTGCTGACCCTCTGCGCGGTGCCCATCGCGCGGCTGCGGCCGCGCCAAGGGCGCTATTCACGGGTCTGGATCGCCATCGTCATCTATTTTGTCTACTCCAACCTGATCTCCGCCGGCAAAGTGTGGCTGGCGCGTGGCGTCACCCCGCCGGTGCTGGGACTGTGGTGGACTCACATCGTGGTCGGCCTGCTCGCCGCGGCCATCGTCACAGGTCCGCGCAGTCTGGCGACTCTGCGCCTCAGGAGCCGCAGCTGAATACCCTGGATCGCTACATCGTGCGCGCCATTCTGGGCGCCGTGCTGCTCGTGATGGCCGTGATCCTCGTACTGGGGGCGCTGTTCATCTTCATCGATCAGCAGGATGACATCGGCGTGGGTCACTACACCTGGCTGAGCGCGGCGTTGTTCACGCTGCTGAGCCTGCCGCAGCAAGCCTACGAGCTGCTGCCGGTGACCGCACTCATCGGCGCGTTACTCGGCATGGGCTCGCTGGCGCGCGGCAGTGAGCTGATCGTAGTGCGCGCCACCGGCGTATCGGTGCTGCGCATCGCGGCAGCGGCCGGCATGGCCGGCCTGATCCTGGTCGGATTCGAGCTGTTGCTCGGCGAGGTGCTCGGCCCGCCGCTGTATGAGGCAGCGCGGGAGCACAAGGCCTTCAGCAAATTCAACAATGTCAGCTTCGGCGGCGGTGCCGGTGCCTGGGTGCGTGATCGCAATCTCATCATCAATGTCAGCGGGCAGTCGGGCGAGCGACAGTTCGGTGGCATGCAGCTGTTCGAGCTGTCCCCGGAGCACCGCCTGCTGGCCATCGGCCACGCTGCGCGGGCCACGGCCGAGCCCAACCGCCATTGGCTCTTGAGTGACTATACCGAGTCGCGCTTCACGCCCGATCAGGTGACCGCGATGCCCGCAAGTCAGCGCCTGCTCGAATCGCACATCACGGCCGGCTTTCTCGGGCTCGCGGTGGAGGCGCCGCAGCAGCTCACCAGCCGCGCACTGCTGCGGCTGATCGGCTACCTGCAGTCCAATTCGCTCGATGCGCGAGCGTACCTGTTTGCCTTCTCCTCGCGCATCGCGCGCACGGTCGCGATCCTGTTTTCCGTGTTGCTCGCGGTGCCTTTCGTGCTGGGCTCATTGCGCTCGGCGGCCGCTGGTACACGCATGATGCTGGGGCTGGTCGCGGGAATTGCGCTCTTTCTGCTGCAGCGGCTGATCGAAAGCGGCACGATAGTGTTTGATCTCAATCCGCTGCTGCTGGCATGGCTGCCCACGGCGGTGCTGGCAACCGTGACGCTGCTGCTGCTGGCACGCGCCCGCTGAGCGCAGCGCGTCCGGTGGCGCTAGCGGGTGGGCGGTGGCGCTTCGGTGGCTGCGGACGGGTGCGTCAGCGCGCCGCTGGGCGTCGCGCCTTGCGGATTTTTCTTACCGCCGCCCTTGGCCGGTGGCGTCGGCAGCGGCTTGAGCAGATCGTCGAGCGAGCGGAACATGCCATCGTAGCGGTATCCGGCGATTTCGAATTCCCACCCCTTGAGATGTGACTCGAGCGTCTGCGCCTCGGATGCCGTCGCCTTGTCGTGCGAGCGTGCCTCGATCGTGATGAGCGCGCGGTTGCCGTCCTTGCGACCGGACACCTCCAGCTCAAGACCATCGAAAGTGTGAAACAAGACGTGCGAGCCCTTGGCGCCAGCATCGGCGGCGGCACGCTGCACATCCTCCAGTGTGAGGCCTGCGAGTGAGCCGGCGATGGGATCCGCTGCGGCAGGGCTGCTCAGTTCGCGGCCTTTCGGCAGCGGCGTGACGCCGAAGTCCGGCGTTTCCTTCTTGTCACGCGCGGCCGTGTAACTCGCACCGGTAGCCGGTTTGACCACGAACTCGCGGATACGCTCCTGCGGGATGTCGATGACTTTGTTGTCCAGCCAGTGGCGCGGGTCTGCGTCAACGGATAGCAGCGGTGTTGCGAGTACGCTCTGCTGGGAGTCGAGGGCGCGCACGTAACCTGACTTGCCACCCCCGGACTTGCCCACGATGAGACTGTAGGTTTTCCCGCTCGCCACTGCATCGACCCGGGTACCGGTCGCCTTTGGCGAACGGGTGTCCTCGACGCCCAGCCGGGGGAAGTTGGCTGCGACGCGGGTCTTCTCCTCGACGACCTTCAGCGCGCCCAGGTCGATCAGCAGTTTGCGCACTTTGCCGGAATCGGCCGGATAGTCGCGCTCGGCGACCGACCAGTCCGTCGGGCCGCGCTTCAGCGTCGTCTTGCTGCCATCGCCCTTGCCAAGCCGCACTTCGCTCACCGCATTGACCGCCGCGGACAGGCCCGGCAGCACCGGTTTGTCCGCAAGCGTGGGCGGTGACGACTGGCGGTTGGTGGACAACCAGGCCGCGAGCGCGAAGATGATGATCGCCGCTATCAGCAGCACGAGGACGCGCCGAGCGGTCATGGGGTGACCTCGCGGACGCTCGGGGCGGGGGCGCTCCCGCGCTTGCGCCGCCGTGACATCCAGATCAGCAGCGCCACGATCGCAAACAACGCCGGCACCACGATGATGTTGAGGATCTTCAGCTGCGTGCCAAGATCCTTGATGTTCTGGTTCAGGCCGGCGCGCACCGCGCGCAGCTCCTTGCGGATGCGCAGCTTCTCCTGCTGGAACTGCGCGAGCTCCGCCTCCTGCTCGGGTGTCAGGATCGCGGTGGACTTGTCATTGCGCCGCGACTGCAGCTGGGTGAGCTTGTCCTCGGTCTGCTGCAATTGCTGCTCGAGTTCCTTTTCCTTGGCGCGGAAGCGCTCGTCGGCGACATGGCGCAGCTGCTCGACGCGCTCGAACGGACGCGAGAAGGTGGCGCGGCCGCGCACGCTGATCAGGTCGGCGCTGCCTGCCAGATTGTCGAGGGCGTTCAGCACCAGATCGCCGTTGTTGGCCCAGGCCTGGGCCACGCGCTGGCCAAAGAAATTCTGCTCGTGCACCCACAGGTAATCCGACAGCAGGTCGGTATCGGCGAACACGATCAGGTTGAGCGGCTTGGCGGATTCCTTCAGCGCCGTTTGTCCGGCCGGCAGTGTCACTCCCTGCGGCGGCCCGGCCGGGAAGGCGCTGGCGATCTTGCCGGAGACGCGCGCCGCGATGGTGTAGGTCTGTCCGGTGGGCTTGAATCCCTCGGCGAGAGTCGCAGGATCGAACAGCATCGTAAAGCGCTCGGTCGGCAGCAGCGCGGCATCGTTACTCGAGACCAGCAATGGCTCGAAACGCGTCTTCGCCCCTTTCAGCTGGGTCAGCGTGCCGGCCGTGGCGACGTTGATGTTGGATAGTCCGCCGGTCACGACATCGCCCTGGGCGAAGTCAGTTTTGTCCAGACCGAGGATGCCCAGATGCTGTACCGGCTGCTGTCCCTGGCGCATCGACACGGTGAGTGCATGGCCACGATCGGCCAGGACTTCCTTCGGATTGAACTGCACGCCCCAGGCATTCAGCAGTGTTGGCAGATGCGAGGACTTGTCGGCCGTCATGGCCGCCATCGGGTTCTGCGGATCGGCGCCGGACTGGTCGCTCTCGGCGAGCGGATCGACGAACAGCAGCACGTGTCCGCCGCGCAGCGCGAACTGATCGATGGCGAACTGGGTGGCAGGCGACAGGTTCTTCGGATGCACGATCACGAGTACACCGACGTCGGCGTCGATTTTGGTGGCGCCGGCATCGAGCGGACGCAGATCGAACAGCTGCTGCGCCTGGCTGTAGATCGCCCACGCCTCCTTCGGCTGCCCGCTGCGCGGATCGAAACTCTCCTGCATGGGCAGGCTGGACATCCAGGCGACCACCGGCTTTTTCGGATTCGCGAGCTGATAGATCAGCTTCACGACGTCGTACTCGAGGAACTCCTCCTTGGCCGGATCGAAGAACTCGATGGCCTGATGGCCATCGACGGAGTTGGTGCCCGCTAGACCGAAGTACAGCTGATTGCCCGAGGCGCCCACGGGTGCGCCGCGCACCCCGAGCTCTGCCGCGCGATCCTCATCTTCGGAGAAAGGCTGCGGATCGATGACATGCAGCTGCAGCTTGCCGCCGGAGCGGGCCGCGAGCTCCTGCAGGAACTCGCGTACGCGTACGCCGTAGGCGCCGATCTGGGGAATCTGTGCGGCCGCCTTCTCGGAGTAGAAAAAATACAGGTTGATCGGCTCGCTGATGCCTTTGAGGATGCGATCGGTACCGGGCGCCGTGGTGTACAGGTGGTTCTGCGTCAGATCCAGGCGCCAGCCCCGGAAGGCGTGATCGAACAGAATGGTGAGGCCGATGAACAGCACTGCCAGCGCCAGCAGCGCGCCACCACCGAGGGTTGAGCGTTTCATCATGTAGGCACCTTGCGACTAGTCGGCTTTGCGCACGTCGAGCGCGATGGCCGTGGCAAGCAGGAACAGTCCGATCAGCATCGCGAAGTACAGCAGGTCGCGCACGTCGATCACCCCCTTGGCGATCGACTCGAAATGGGTAAGGAAGGACAGCGAGGCGATTGCCTCCACCAGCATCTGCGGCGCCCAGCCGTGGAAGACATCCAGCACCATGGGAAAACCCGCCAGCAGAAAGGCAAAGCACGCCACTACACCCAGAATGAACGCCACCACCTGGTTCTGGGTGAGCGCGGACATGCAGGAGCCGATGGCGAGAAAACCCCCGGCGAGCAGCAGACTGCCGAGGTAGGCGGCGAAGATCGTGCCATTGTCAGGACTGCCCAGGTAATTCACCGTGAGCCACATGGGGAAAGTCAACGCGAGCGCGAGGGCGGTGAAGATCCAGGCAGCGAGAAACTTGCCGAGGACCGCCTCCCACAGCGTGATCGGCTGGGTCATGAGCAGCTCGATGCTGCCGGACTTACGCTCCTCGGCCCACAGCCGCATGGAGATCGCCGGGATGAGGAACAGGTACAGCCAGGGATGGAAGTTGAAGAACGGAGCGAGGTCGGCCTGACCGCGCTCGTAAAAGCCACCGAGATAGAACGTGAACGCATTGGCGAGCACCAGAAAGATGATGATGAATACATACGCGAGCGGCGTCGCAAAATAACTCGCTAACTCACGACGCAGGATGATGCCCACGTTACGCATGGCGTTCCCTTCTTCAGTCTTCAGGCGATCAGGCGGTTATGCTGCGGAACACTTCGTCGAGCCGTCCTGACTCCAGGTGCAGCTCCTTCAGCTGCAGACCCTGGCGGACCGCGAGCTCCGAAACCGCGGAGAGGATGCTCGCTCCAGCGCGCGGCAGCGCCGTGAGCCGCGCATCGCGCGGGCTCACCTCAACGTCGGCCACGGCTGGCAAGGCGGCCACGGCGGCGCGTGCAGCCTCGATCTGGGCCGGATTCTCCAGCTGCAACGTCACGGCGTTGTAGTAACGCGATTTGGCCTCAAGTCCGAGCGGCGTGTCGTCGGCCACGATCCGGCCACGCGCGATGATGATGGCGCGCGTGCAGACCGCATCGACCTCCTCGAGGATGTGTGTCGAGATGACGATGATCTTGTCGCGCGCCATCTCGTTGATGAGGGTGCGCACCTCGTGTTTCTGATTGGGATCGAGCCCGTCGGTCGGCTCATCGAGGATCAACACCGGTGGATCATGCACGATGGCCTGTGCCAGCCCGACGCGGCGCCGGAATCCCTTCGATAGGGTCTCGATGCTTTGCTCGAGCACGCTGGAGAGCTGCAGCCGCTCGATGACATAGTCCAGCCGCGCGCGGCGCCGTTCGCCCTCGAGATGGCGCAGGTCGGCGATGAAGTGCAGGAAGCGGCGCACGCTCATCTCGCCATAGGTGGGTGCGCCTTCAGGCAGATAGCCGAGGCTCGCCTTGGCGCCGAGCGGGTCGGCGCCGATGTCGTGCCCGCAGATGCTGGCGCTGCCCGCGGTCGGCGTGATGAACCCCGCCAACATGCGCATCGTGGTGGTCTTGCCGGCGCCGTTCGGGCCCAGGAACCCCAGCACCTCACCCGGCTGGACCTGGAAGCTGACGTCGTCAACTGCCACGAGCGAGTCGTAGCGTTTGCTCAGATTTTCGGTCTTGATCATAAGGATGGCGCTCTAGAGGCAGGGACACGCCAAAAGTTCCCTGCACGTCGTCACTTCGGCCGCGGGACGCGCCGAGACCTCCGATACTGCCCCGCGGCTGGGGGCGGATTCTGAAGGGGGCCGGGCGCGAAATTCAAGACGCACGACGCACGAGCGCCGGCGCAGGGGCTGTCGCCTCGCTTGACGACCTCAGGCACTGGAGCGCGTCAATAACGCGGCCGGGGTATTCGCGCGCTGTCCTGCGCACGCCAGATCAGGATCATCACGGCACCGCCCAACATGCCGCCCAGGTGCGCAAAATGCGCCACACTCGCCTGCGTGCCGGTGACACCCAACAGCAACTCGAGACCGCCATACAGGGTGACGAACAGCCATGCGGGCATGGGAATCGGCGGGAACAGCAGCATGATGCGCTGCTGCGGGAAGAACCAGGCGAAGCCGAGCAGCAGTCCGAACACACCGCCCGAGGCGCCGATGACGGGTTCGCCGGTATGCGAGGCCGCCTGTACGAGCAGCTGCGTGCCGGCCGCCGCGAGCACGCACACGAAATAGAAGCTCAGGAAGCGCCGGCGTCCCCAGTAGGCTTCCAGCGCGCCGCCAAACATGTAGAGCGCGAACATGTTGAAGAAAATGTGTGCGAAGCCGGAGCGGTCGTGCAGAAAGGCATAGGTAACGACCTGCCAGGGCTCGAACTGCGTACCGAGCGGCCACAGGGCAAACAGCGGCTCCACCGCCCCTGCGGATAGAAGCTGCAGCAGATAGACGACGACGTTGGTCAGAATGAGCGCGCGGGTCGCGGGCGGAATCGAGCGGAACATGCGCGCATCTTAGCAGTCGGCCGCAATTCGCCGCGGCGCTGCGCTCTTCAGCGGGTTGCAGACAAACGGCGGCTGAGCTTATCGGCCGCCGCGCGCAGCACTGGCAGACAACGCTCGAGCAGATCGCGGCGCGAGACCCGTGATGCCTGCGTGCTCACGTTCATGGCGGCCACGGTTGTGCCTGAGACATTGCGCACCGGTACGGCGATCGACCGCAAGCCGATCTCCAGCTCCTGGTCGTTGAGAGCAAAGCCCTCGCTGCGCACGGCGGCCAGGATCTCCTCCAGTCCGTCGCGCGAGGTGACGGTATGCCGTGTGTGCTGCACGAGCTGAATGTTGGCGAGATGGTCGTCCAGCTGTTCCGGTGCCAGCGTCGCGAGCAGGATGCGACCGAGTGCTGTGCAGTAGGCGGGCAGGCGGCTGCCGACGCCAAGTGAGATGGATACGATGTGATCGGTGGCGGCGCGTCCAACGAACAGGACGGTGCCGGCATCGAGCACACCCACGGAGGAGGCTTCCCCGAGGGCCTTGCTCATCTCATCCAGGATGGGTTGCGCGGCCATCGGCACGGGCGCTGAGGCGAGATAGGCATAGCCCAGATCGAGAATGCGCGGCTGCAGGAAGTACAAGCGGCCATCGGTGCCTGCATAACCCAACTCGCGCAGCGTATAGAGGCAGCGGCGCACCACTGCGCGGGTGAGGCCCGTGGCGCGGCTGACATCGGCTATGGTCAGGCGGCAGTCAAAGCCCGTGAAGGCGCGGATGACATGCAGTCCGCGGGCAAGCGATGTCATGAAATCGGCGTCGCCGCTGCGAAACAGCGTGCTGCGCAGCGTCTGCTCGCTGTCCGTGTTGTCCAGATACGAGAGGGGGCTGCGTGGCGCAATGTCGGAGCCCTGCATGAGCTTTCTCATTGTTCGGTAAGGAGGGTGCGTTAATCGTACTCTCAAGCTCAGGCGCTGTCATGCTTCCTGAGCGTGCTCGCTCAGAGGGTATGATCGCGGACCGGTTGGCAGGTGGGTGGGCTTTGCAGGTGGGTGGGCGCTGATGAGAGATGCGTTGATTTGTGATGCCGTACGCACGCCAGTCGGGCGCTACGGTGGTGCACTGGCGGCCGTACGTCCGGATGATCTGGCCGCAATACCCATTGCTGCGCTGCTGAGGCGTCATCCGGGACTGCAGCCGGAGGCGGTCGAAGATGTGCTGCTCGGCTGCGCCAATCAGGCCGGGGAGGACAACCGGAATGTCGCACGCATGGCCGCATTGCTTGCGGGCTTACCCGAGCAGGTGCCCGGCGCGACCGTGAACCGCCTGTGTGGCTCGGGACTCGATGCCGTGTCGATGGCGGCACGCGCCATCAAGACCGGGGAGGCCGATCTGCTGATTGCCGGTGGCGTGGAGTCGATGTCGCGCGCACCGTTCGTGATTCCCAAGGCGGACAGCGCCTTCAGCCGCACGGCAGAGATCTTCGACACGACCATCGGCTGGCGCTTCATCAACCCGCGGCTGAAGGAGAAGTTCGGCATCGACTCCATGCCGGAGACTGCGGAGAACGTTGCAGCCGACTATCGCATTGAGCGCGAGGCACAGGATCGCTTTGCGCTGCGCAGCCAACAGCGCGCCGCGGCGGCGCAGGCCCGCGGCTTCTTCGCAACTGAAATCGTTCCCGTGGAGATCCCGCAGCGTAAGGGCAAACCGCTCGTGGTGGCGCGCGATGAGCATCCGCGTCCCGAGACCACGCTCGAACAGCTCACACGGTTGCCGACGCCCTTCCGTGCCGGCGGTACGGTCACCGCAGGTAATGCCAGTGGCGTCAATGACGGCGCATGCGCGCTCGTGATCGCCTCCGAAGAGGCCGCGCGTCGCTTCGGCCTTACGCCCCGCGCGCGGATCCTGACAGCGGCCACTGCCGGTGTGGCGCCACGCATCATGGGGATGGGTCCAGTGCCCGCATGCCGCAAGGCACTCGCCCATGCCCAGCTGACGATCGGACAGATGGACGTGATCGAGCTCAATGAAGCTTTTGCCGCCCAGGCGATCGCCGTATCGCGCGAGCTGGGCCTGCCTGAGGATGCGTCTCACGTGAATCCCAACGGCGGCGCCATAGCCATTGGACATCCTTTGGGAATGTCAGGCGCGCGCCTGGTCACGACCGCTACCTGGCAGCTGGCAGCGAGCGGCGGCCGCTATGCGCTATGCACGATGTGCATCGGTGTCGGACAGGGTATTGCAATGATCATTGAGCGCATCTGAGAGGCACGGACGGACGATGAAGATTGCGGTTCTTTTCGGCGGCGCGAGCGAGGAGCGCGACGTCTCCATTGCCAGTGCAGCCCAGATCATCCCGGCGCTGCGCTCACTCGGACATGAGGTGACCGCCATTGATACCGCTACCGGACAGCTCAGCGGTGTGGCGGAGCAGAAGCTACTGACCAGCGGCGTGGGTCCCGAGCCACCGGCGCGCTCGGTGCTCGCCGGCATGCGTGAGTCAGCGGCGGTGCTGCGCCATAGCGCGGCAGACATCCGGGACGTGGATATGGTGTTTCTCGCTCTGCACGGCGGTGCCGGCGAGGATGGCCGCGTGCAGGCCGTGCTGGATCTCGCTGGCCTCGCCTATACCGGTAGCAATCACATTGCCAGTGCAACTGCCATGGACAAGGATCTGTCCAAGCGTCTGTTTCGGGCGGCGGGTGTCCCGACGGCGGACTGGCTCATGGCGCCGGTACAGGCCGAGCGCGTGGCAGCGGAGCTCGGCTGGCCCGTGGTGGTCAAACCCAACAAGCAGGGCTCGACGGTAGGCCTGTCGATCGTGCGCGAAGGGACGGACCTGCCGGCGGCTTTTGCGCTCGCCGGTCGTTTCGATGACGAAGTCATGGTCGAACGTTTCGTGCCCGGGCGCGAGCTCACGGTGGCGATCCTGGACGGTCAGGCGTTGCCGGTGGGCGAGATCATCACCCCTGGAGAGGTGTTTGATTATCAGGCGAAGTATCAGAAAGGCGGCGCGCGCGAGGTATTTCCGGCCGATCTGGCAGACAGCGACGCGCAACAGCTGCAGCAGCTCGCGCTGCGGGCGCATGCTGCACTGAAGCTCGGCGTCTACAGCCGCATCGATTTCCGCATGGATCCCCAGGGACGCTTCTGGTGCCTGGAAGCCAACTCGTTGCCGGGAATGACGGCCGCAAGTCTGCTGCCGCAGGCGGCCCGCGCGGCCGGCATCGGCTTTGCCGATCTGTGCGAGCGCATTTGCCGAGCAGCGGTACGGCGCCGCAGTTAGTCTCGCGTCGGCGCCACGCCCTTCAGCGTTTGTTTGCCGCCGCGATACGTCCTGCAGAGCTGCTGGCCTCAAGACGTGCAAGCGCGCCGTTGATGTCAACCGTGGCACCGGCCTGCGGCTGTCCGCCCGAGAGGAAACCGACGGCCGCACTGCCGCTCAAGTGCGGGCTCTCACCGAGCAGCAGCGCAATCAACGCCGTCACTTCCGCCGTGGCGACGGAGCTGCCTGACTCGAAATCGTACTCAGCGGCAGGCCGCAGCGTCAGGACATGCGTGGCCGGAGCGAGCAGGGCGCCCCCCTGCTGATGCCCGGTCGCTGCCACGCCGATGACGCCGGGAATGTCGGTTGGAAAGGAATCGCTCTGTGCAGCGGTCGCGCCGACAAAGATCGTGCCCTGCTTCACTCCCGCGCTCACCAGAGCCGTGAGCAGCGGGTCCGCTGGGCCTGCCAGGCTCAGATTTACGAGCGGCACGCGGGCCTCGATGGCCGCGGCCAGCGCCTGGGCCAACGTAAAGGTGTTGCAGGTGGCATCGTCGGCATCGGCCTTCAGCTGCCAGCATGCCTGGAACACGGCAATCTCGGCGCGCGGGGCAATTCCCACGATGCCGACGTTGTTGTTGGCCACGGCGGCGATCAGGCCCGCCATCGCCGTGCCATGCCGGAACCAGCTCGCTGCCTGATTCGGGCCGACAAAGGACCGTTGCAGGCTGATGCGGCCTTGCAGATCAGGGTGCCTGGCATCCACGCCGGTGTCGATCAGCCCGATCCGCACTCCTGCACCCTGCGAGCGTGCGTGGGCAGCCGCGATGCCAAGCTCGACCAGGTTACTCTGCAAACCGTACAGCGGGTCGTTGTAGGGATCCTGCGGTCCCGCAGCGGCGCCAGCGGCGGGTTTTACCGCGGCCGTCAGGGTGTGAAACTCCTGCAGCGCCTGCACGATCCCGACACGTGGGTCGCGGCTGAGCGTCTGCAGCAGCGTTGTCACGCTGCGCGCGTCTGGGATTTCGTACACCACGCAATGGACCGCGAGGGTTTTGATCGGCCAGCTCGCCACTTCGTGCAGCGCGTAGCGTGCGGAGATCCGCCGCGCTTCCTGCTGCGCGCGCTGCGCGAGACCGTAGGTAGCCCCGGAGTAGCTGCGGCCGGTACTGCCGGCAGGCCGTAACGGCGGCAGGGGCTCGTTGGCGAAAGTCACCACGATCCGGGGATGCGTGCTCTCGGGCAAGCGGGTCTGCGCATTGAGCCTGGGGCTGCCCAGGGCGAGCAACAGGCAGGCGCCGATCAGACCCAGGCGCGGGTAAACCAACATCAACGCTCCCCGGTTTGCTCCGGCGCAGCGCTTGCCGCTGTGCCCGCAGCCGCTTCTTTCTCGAGCGGTTGCACCCACAGTACCCGCGAGTCGGCGCTCAGCCGGGCCGCGAGCTGCCGCAGGCGGCTGTCGGCCGTAGCAGCCGGCGTGACACCCCCGATCACACCTTCGGGCATCACCCCGAGCACACCGGTACTGCCGGGTCCCTCGACGATGCGTGCGCCATTGATGCGCAGAATTTCCTCAACATCGCCGATCGTGAGCCGCCGATCAACCGCGATGTGCAGCACATTTGGCGTGACGGCCGTGACATCCGTGTGGGTCTGATACACCGGGCGCGACCAGTGATAGGCCGTCGCAATGACTCCGGTCAGTCCGAAGAACAGCAGGAAGCTCGCGGCCCAGGCAAGTCCGGGAGGCCGCCACATCGAGATGCTGTTGAGCCGGTTGCGGGCGAAGGTGCCGCTGCGCGGTGCCACCGCGGTCGCCGGCGGCCGCTGCAGGTCGCCCCCGGCATCGATGCGCTCCAGCAGTTTGCGGAACGACGGACCGGGTGCATAGATGACCTGCTCCGGGGCCGTAAAGGCCTCGCACATCCGTTGCTGCACGGCCAGCTCCCGCTCACAGGCGCGACAGCTCCGCACATGTTGCTCGGCGAGCTCGCGCTCGGCTGCGGACAGGCGTCCATTTGCAAGCCACGGCAATAGCAGCCAGGTCTCCTCGTGGCGGCGGCTCTCATCGCGCGCGATCATTGCCTCTCTCCTGTGTCGTGCGCGGCCCCACCGAGCGCCGGCAGCAACTTCTGCAGCTTGGCGCGCGCGTGAAACAACCGCGTTTTGACCGTATTCGCAGGGCACCGCATGATCTGAGCGATCTCCTCGCATGAATAGCCGAGCTCGTAACACAACTCCACGGCCAGTCGCTGCTCAACGGGCAACTGCTGCAGCGCCTGTACCAGCCAGTCGCGCAGCTCTGCGGCGCGCATGGGTTCCTCGCTCGCAGGCGGCTGCAGTGTCACATCGATCGTCTCCGGCAGGTCGGCACGGCTCGCCGCCCGGAACGCGTTGCGCGCACGGCGATAGGCAATGCCCAGAATCCAGGTCGATGGCTGTGACTCTCCCCGGAACGCGCCCGCCTTGCGCCATACGATCCAGAAGGTGTCATTGATCACCTCCTCGGCAATGTCGTAGCGGCGGGTGAGGCGTGTGAGGAAACGTGCCAGACGCCGATGATAGAGGTTGTAGAGCTCCTCGAAGGCACGACGGTCGCCCTTTGCAATCCGCGCGATCAGCTCCCGCTCGTGGGCCACTGAGGGGGCGTTGCGGTAGCCGCCTTCCGTCAGGCCGACTGAGCCTCGTTCATGCTGTCTGGAACCGATCACGTCACGTCTCAAAAATGTCCTGCCAGTGAGTGTGCGCCGCGGCGACGCCGGTTCAAGTCAGAAGTGCCAGCTGATCTCAGCCGCCAGGCGGTTCACCGCCCGCCCGTAGGGATAAAGCGAGGCCGCGCGGCCCTGCGTGAGGTAGTAGCCGGCATCCAGCCGCCAGCGGTCGTAGAGGAAGGCGACGCCCGCATTGCCGTAGAGATAATGATTACCTTCGGTGACCGATGTGTAGCCGATGCCGGCCGTGGCGAAAAAGTGCGCAGGCAGAGGCACCTGACCTGCGAGATTTGCGACATAAGACGGGTAGCGCCCCACACGGTAACCATAGTCGTAGGTCGGCCAGTTGGGTGAGACCGCCACGCTCAAGGACCACTGGTCCAGGTAGGACACGGACGCGGCGACTTCCTGGTAGTCATTCGCCGTAGGCAGGTTGCTGCGCAGATACCAGTAGCTCACGCCACTGAGCGTCAGGCTCCAGGCAGGATCCAGATCGAAGCGCTGCCCCAGATAAGCATCCAGCTCACCCTCATAGCCATACCCGCGCACCCGGCTGAGCGTGGAAGCAAAGGCGCCGAAGAAGGTGGCAGTGGCTGTGGTGTAGTGAAGATCGGCCTGCGCCGCGGGATCGCCGTTACCCTGCGAGATGCCACGGAAGATGTAGTCGCTGGTGAGCGTCAGCGCGCCGCCGAACGCCCCTGCATACGCAGGCGCACAGTCCAGCGCCTTGCTCCCCAGCAACACGAGAGACAACTGCACGGATCGCGGCAACGCACGCACCACCAGCTCCACCCCCCATCGCAGCGCACAGCATCGCTTGCGTGCCGCGCGCGGTCGCAGTTGTATCAGAACGGAGCGTGGCAGTGGCAGCTTCGCGCGGGGCGCCGTCAATTGGGCGGCCCTGACCGGCATGGGCCATAATAGCCGCCGGTTCGGCATGTCATCTGGAATGAATTTAATGTCTGGTACGCCTGCGTTCGAAGTGATCAGTCAACATCGCTGCTTTGAGGGCACGGTCGGGTTCTACCGCCACGAATCCCGCAGCACCTCCTCGCCCATGCGCTTCTCGGTATTCACGCCGCCCCAGGCCCGCTCCGGCCGAGTTCCGGTGTTGTATTACCTGGCGGGGCTGACCTGCACCGAAGAGACGTTCATGATCAAGGCCGGTGCGCAGCGCGTGGCGGCAGAGCTCGGCCTGATGCTGGTGGCGCCGGATACCAGCCCACGTGGGCTGAACCTTCCGGGCGAGAGCGAATCCTGGGATTTCGGTGTCGGCGCGGGCTTTTACGTGGATGCCGTGGCCGAGCCGTGGGCAAAGCATTACCGCATGTACAGCTACGTCTCCCAGGAGCTGCGCGAGCTGGTGCAGGCGCAGTTTCCGGCCGATCCGCGCCGCACGGGCATCTTCGGACACTCCATGGGCGGCCATGGTGCGCTGACCTTGTTTTTCCGCAATCGCAACCTGTACCGCTCCGTGTCGGCTTTCGCGCCGATCGCAGCCCCCATGCAGTGCCCGTGGGGCGAGAAGGCGTTCACGGGCTACCTGGGTCCGGACCGCGCCAGGTGGGCGCAGTACGACGCCAGTCAACTCGTCTCACAGGTCAAAGATGCGACGCATCAACCCCACATTCTCATCGACCAGGGCCTGTCGGATCAGTTTCTGGAGAAACAGTTACTGCCGCAGCTGTTCGAGAAGGCCGCGCGTGAGGTCGGTTATCCGCTGACCCTGCGACGCCACGAGGGATATGACCACGGTTATTATTTCATCTCGACGTTCATGGAGGATCACCTGGTGCATCACGCCAAGATCCTCAGCGGAACCACGGATTGAGCCAGAACGCCGCCGTGAATGATCCGCCCGCCGTTGTGAATGATCTGCCCGCCGCGGCCGGCACAGCGGACCCAGGCGCGCGTCTGCCGGATGTCAGCTCGGAAGTCTCCGTGCAGGTGTGGGCTGAGGGAACCACCACCAGCAAGCACGACCAGGTGGCTGAGGAGATGCCCGTGGCATTCGTGTATCACGGCGTGCCGCATGTCGTGATGCTGGCTACGCCGGCCGATTTCGAGGATTTCGCGGTTGGATTCTCACTGAGCGAGGGCCTGGTGGCCTCAGGCGATGAGATCCGCTCGGTCGAGGTAACCCGCGGCGAGACGGCTACCGATGTCAGGATCAGTGTGTCGTGGGAGCGTTTCTCAGCGCTGTTACAGCGCCGTCGCAATCTGACCGGCCGGACCGGCTGCGGCTTGTGCGGTGCCGAAACTGCGGAGGAGGCCATCCGCGAGATTCCGGCCGTGGGAGCGGGTGTGCAGATCAGCGTTGCGCAACTGCATGCAGCCATCGAGCAGCTTGGCCCGCGGCAGCTCATCAATGCCCGCACCGGCAGCGTGCATGCAGCAGCCTGGGTGGTGCCTGAGCAGGGCATCCAGCTCGTGCGCGAGGATGTCGGTCGCCACAATGCCCTGGACAAGGCGATCGGCGCGTTGGTGCGCTCCAACACGGATCTGTCGACCGGCTTCATGCTGATTACCAGCCGCGCGAGCTACGAGATGGTGCAAAAGAGTGCCACCGTGGGCATCAGCCTGCTGGCGGCTTTTTCTGCACCGACGGCCTTCGCAGTGCGACTGGCACAGCGCTCGGGTCTCACCCTCATCGCCTTTGCCCGTCGCAACCGCCACGTGGTGTATGCCCATCCGCATCGGTTGCGGCCCGACGGCTGAGCCGTCTCGACCTGCTCCAGGATCATCAACGTGAAACGTGCCCTCATCTGCGGCTCACTCGCCTATGACACCATCATGGTGTTCGCTGACCGCTTCAGTAAACATATCCTGCCGGAGCGCATTCACATGTTGAATGTCGCTTTTCTGGTGCCACAGATGCGCCGCGAGTTCGGCGGCTGCGCCGGCAACATTGCCTACAACCTGCACCTGCTCGGGGATAGCGGTTTTCCCATGGCCACGGTGGGCCGGGATTTCCAGCCCTACCAGCAGTGGCTGCAGCGCCAGGGCGTGCCCACGGACTATGTCAAAGTCATCGAGTCCGAGCACACGGCACAGGCATTCATCACGACCGATCTGGATAACAACCAGATCACGGCATTCCACCCGGGCGCGATGCAGCATGCGCACCTGAATAACGTCAGCGATGCGGGGGAGATCGCCATCGGTATCGTGGCGCCCGACGGCAGGGATGGCATGATCCAGCATGCCGCGCAATTTGCGGCGGCAAATATTCCCTTCATTTTCGATCCCGGCCAGGGCCTGCCGATGTTCGGCGCTGCCGAACTGGAGCGCTTCGTCGCCCAGGCCAGCTGGGTTGCGATGAATGACTATGAATGGCAGATGCTGCAGCAGAAAACCGGATGGACGACCCGCGACGTCGCGCAGCGCGTGCGCGCGCTGATCGTGACCCGTGGCGCTCAGGGCTCTGTCATCCACACCGCCGATGGCGATTTCGAAATACCCTGCGCCGAGCCGAGCCAGGTGGTGGATCCGACGGGGTGTGGCGATGCCTACCGCGCCGGGCTGTTGCATGGGCTGCTGCACGGCCTCGACTGGCCCACGACCGGTCGCATCGCCTCGCTCATGGGGGCGATCAAGATTGAAAGCCTGGGCACCCAGAACCATTATTTCGCTCCCGAGGCGTTTCAGGAACGGCTCAGGCGGAGCTTTGGCGAGTGAGGCCGGACCAGCCGCGCATCACTTCCGGGTACACTGCGGCTCCGGCGGACTGCCCGGTGCGGCAGCCTGCTTGATTCAATAGCTTAAATTCGGTGGAACACAGACCCATGGCGAATACCTTTCTCTTCACTTCAGAGTCGGTCTCCGAGGGGCACCCCGACAAAGTGGCCGACCAGATCTCTGATGCGGTGCTCGATGCCATCCTGGAAGAGGATGAGCGCGGCCGCGTGGCTTGCGAGACCCTGATCAAGACGGGCGTCGTGGTGGTTGCCGGCGAGGTCACGACTACGGCCTGGGTGGATGTGGAGGCGCTGGTCCGCAAGACCGTGCTGGACATCGGCTACAACTCCTCCGACATGGGATTCGATGGCGCAAGCTGCGGTGTGGTGAACATCATCGGCAAGCAGTCGCCGGATATCGCCCAGGGCGTCGATCGCAAGGACGAGCGCAAGCAGGGCGCCGGCGATCAGGGCCTGATGTTCGGCTACGCGACCAACGAGACCGACGTGCTCATGCCCGCGCCCATCACGCTCGCCCACCGGCTGGTCAAACGCCAGGCGCAGGTGCGTAAGGCGGGCAAGCTCGACTGGCTGCGTCCTGATGCGAAGAGCCAGGTGACCCTGCGGTATGAGGACGATCAGCCGGTGGGGATCGAAGCGGTGGTGCTGTCGACCCAGCACAGCCCCGAAGTGTCCACCAAGGCGCTGCGCGAGGCGGTGATGGAAGAGATTCTCAAGCCCGTGCTGCCCGGCAAGTGGCTGGACAAGCGCACCAAGTATCACATCAATCCAACCGGCCGCTTCGTTATTGGCGGCCCGGTCGGTGACTGCGGTCTGACGGGGCGCAAGATCATCGTGGATACCTATGGCGGCTACGCCCGCCACGGCGGTGGCGCCTTCTCGGGCAAGGATCCTTCCAAGGTGGATCGCTCCGCCGCCTATGCGGCGCGTTATGTGGCCAAGAACATCGTGGCAGCCGGGCTTGCCGAGCGCTGCGAGGTGCAGCTCTCCTACGCGATCGGCGTTGCGGAACCGACCTCCATCATGGTCGAGACCTTTGGTACCAGCCGGCTCGCTCGCGAACGCCTCACGCAGCTGGTGCGCAAGCATTTCGATCTGACACCGTACGGCCTGCGCGAGATGCTCGATCTGGTCCGCCCGATCTACCAGAAAACCGCCGCCTACGGACACTTCGGACGCACCGAGGCCGAGTTCTCCTGGGAGCGGACTGATAAGGCCGCCGAATTGGCCGACGATGCCAAGGGAGCTGCCCGGGCCGCCTGAGTCAACACCGCCGCAGCTGCTGCGGCAGCGCCCGTCTTTGAGGAGCGTTGCGACCGACTGTCATGGGCTCTCCATGAGCTGTCTGCCAGGCTCGAAGACGTTGCGAATCAATCAACACGGCGCTCGCTTTGCTGACGGAGCATTGTGAATCATGAACGCCAATCTGAAATCCAGGTCCGAGCAGGACTACCGCGTCGCTGACCTCGCGCTCGCCGACTGGGGCCGCAAGGAGATTCTGATCGCCGAGACCGAAATGCCAGGTCTCATGGCCATCCGCGAGGAGTTCGCACCGCAACAGCCGCTGCGGGGTGCCCGCATCAGCGGTTCGTTGCACATGACCATCCAGACTGCGGTGCTGATCGAGACTCTGCAGGCGCTCGGCGCGCAGGTGCGCTGGGCCTCATGCAACATCTTTTCCACCCAGGATCATGCTGCGGCTGCGATCGCTGCACGCGGCACGCCGGTCTTCGCCTGGAAGGGTGAGTCGCTCGCGGATTACTGGGAGTACACGCACCGCATCTTCGACTGGCCAGACGGTGGCTTTGCCAACATGATCCTGGACGATGGCGGCGATGCCACACTGTTGCTGCATCTTGGAGCGCGAGCCGAGAAGGATCAAGGCGTGCTCAGCAAGCCCGGCAGCGAGGAGGAGCAGGCGCTGTTCGCCGCGATCCGCGCGCGCCTCAAGGCCGAGCCGCAGTGGTATTCCACCCGTCTGCGACAGATCAAGGGTGTGACCGAGGAAACCACCACCGGTGTGCATCGCCTGTATCAAATGGCGAAGCAGGGCGAGCTCGGTTTCCCGGCCATCAACGTCAACGACTCGGTCACCAAGAGCAAATTCGACAACCTGTACGGCTGCCGCGAATCGTTGGTCGATGGCATCAAGCGCGCCACCGACGTCATGATCGCGGGCAAGGTTGCCGTGGTGTGTGGCTACGGCGATGTGGGCAAAGGCTCGTCCCAGGCCCTGCGGGCGCTGTCGGCTCAGGTGTGGGTCACGGAGATCGATCCCATCTGCGCGCTGCAGGCGGCAATGGAAGGCTACCGCGTGGTGACGATGGACTACGCCGCCGACAAGGCGGATATCTTCGTGAGCTGCACCGGCAATTACCATGTGATCACGCACGAGCACATGAAGCGCATGAAAAACAATGCGATCGTGTGCAACATCGGCCACTTCGACAACGAGATCGATGTCGCGAGCCTGAAGCAGTACCAGTGGGAGAACATCAAACCGCAGGTGGATCACATCATCCTGCCCGATGGTCGGCGGCTGATCCTGCTGGCCGAGGGCCGGCTGGTGAATCTCGGCTGCGGCACCGGTCACCCGAGCTACGTGATGAGCTCATCGTTCGCCAACCAGACGATCGCGCAGATCGAGCTGTTCACCAATACGGCCAAGTATCCGGTGGGCGTGTACGTGCTGCCGAAACATCTGGATGAGAAAGTCGCGCGCCTGCAGCTGAAGAAACTCAACGCCGAGCTGACCGAGCTCAGCGACACGCAGGCGCGCTACATCGGTGTGAACAGGGCCGGCCCGTACAAGTCGGACCACTACCGCTATTGAGGACAGGTAATCGCTATGCCCGCTGACCCGCAACAGCCACAGGCCGCTCCGGCAGTCTCCGTGCAGATCGATCTTGCCGCGCGCACCCCGGGTGGCGCGCTCCTGCTGGATGGCAAGGCTGTGGGGGCCCGGGTGCGCCATGAGGTGATGATGCGGGCGCGGGAGTTTGCCGCGCAGTACGGGCGGCGGCCGGGACTTGCCGTGGTGCAGGTCGGCAAGGATCCGGCGTCCTCGGTCTACGTGCGCAACAAGCGCAAGAGCTCCGGGGATTCCGGGATCGAGTCCTTCGCGCACGATCTGCCCGAGAGCGCAGGCCAGGCCGAGATTCTCGAGCTGGTGCAGCGGCTGAACCAGGACGCCAGTGTAGACGGCATCCTGGTGCAGTTACCCTTGCCCAAGGGCGTGGATGCCACACTGATCATGGACGCCGTGGACCCGGCGAAGGATGTGGATGGCTTTCATCCCGTAAACACGGGGCTGCTGGCCCAGGGGCGACCCATGCTGCGTCCCTGCACGCCCTTCGGTGTCATACGGCTCGCACAGGAGTATGGGATCGGCCTGCGGGGTCTGAATGCTACCATCGTTGGCCGCTCCAACATCGTCGGCAAGCCAATGGCTATGGAGCTGCTGCTTGCGGGCGCAACCACGACGGTCTGTCACACGGGCACCCGCGATCTGCGGGCTGAGGTCGAACGTGCCGATCTGGTGGTGGCGGCGGTGGGCCGACCGGAGTTCGTGAAGGGCGAATGGATCAAGCCGGGAGCGGCCGTGTTCGACGTCGGCATCAACCGTGCCGCGAACGGCAAGCTGGTCGGTGATGTGGAGTACGAGGCTGCGGCGCGCCGCGCCGGCTGGATCACTCCCGTACCGGGTGGGCTCGGGCCCATGACGATCGCGATGCTGCTGTCAAACACACTCGATGCCGCTTTTCGCGCAGCACAGCTGCGCCATCGGTAGCGAGCAACCCGGCGCGCGACAGCCGGCGCAGCCTCGCGACACCAATGCGCAGCCTCGCGACAGCCGGTGCGCAACCTCGGACTGTAAACAACTGTTGCATCATTGCAGCATGCTGTCGATGCTCTGCGGCACAGATGCGCAACACAAGTGCTTATAACATGTCAATAGGTCATGTTAGGTGGACAACACGGGCCGTCCGCGGTGTATCCTGCGTGACCCCAATCGGGGCGAAGCGGAGAATCGATGATGGCGAAGCGTCCTTCCAATGACGGAGCTGGCTGGAGCGCCAGCGAGCTGAGGAGTCTCAAACAGCTGGCCAAGGCGGGAACGCCGACCAGTCAGGTCGCCAAACAACTCGGGCGTACTGCGGCGGCCGTGCAGCAGAAGGCGATGCGCTCCGGAATTTCCTTCCGCGCCGCCAAGCGCGCCGGCGCCCGTAAGAAGAAGTAAGTGAGCCTCTGGAGCCGGGTTACGCGCCATGGGGCGGCGTGCCCGGCCCGTCCAATCTCATTTTTTCTGAAGTTTTCTCGCTGCGTATCGGCAGCTGCCAGTGAGCCAGTTAGAGGGAACGGGGCCGGTTACGCGTGAATTGATTCTTCACGGTCAGGGCGATGTGTCCGACGAGCAGCGCGCCGGTGGCGGCTACCTGGAAGGCAATAAAGTACACGGTTGAATCCTCGGGTTCGGTCAGGCGGCGCAGTCTACGCATGCAGTCGCGGCACTCGATGACCCCGGTCACGGTTTGTGAGACTGCGTGCGGGAGCCCGCCATGCCTGTTCGGTACTTCACACCTGCGCCCCATTCCCGAGCTACCCGCTGCCCGCTGACAGTGCAGCGCCTGCGCTATCTGGCGTGCGCCGCGCTTGCCGCCACGCTCGCCGCACTGCTGCTCAGCGCCTGTCATCGAGGCGGGTCATCGAGCGACCAGCAGCCGACCCTGACGCTGCAGCAGCTGATGACCGGGCGCATCGATCCGGCGGCCGACGCTCTCTGGGATGCCGTCGCTTATATTGCGACGGAGTCGGGGGTGGAGGATCGTCAGCCGCGCTCGCAAGGCGAATGGCTCGCGCTGCGCACCAGTGCACTGACGCTGATGGATGCAACACGCGAGCTGGCGGCGCGCCGCCCTGTGCTCGTTGCCATGGACCGCACGCCGGGTCCGGGTGAGTTGTCGTCAGCCGAGATCGAACGGCGCATCGCTGCCGATCCCGTGGCTTTTGGGGCTTTCGCCCGCGCGCTGGAGCGCGCAGCGCAGGGTGCGCTGGCCGCAATCGATGCACGCAATGCGCAGGCGCTGCTGGATGCGGGCGGTACGATCGACGAGGCGTGCGAAGCCTGCCACGTGACATACTGGTACCCTGATCAACAGCGGGCTCGTCCCTGAGTCTTTGCGGGTTCTGTAGTGTTTCATGCGCTTGATGCCTTCTGCAGCTGGTTGAGCGCGACGCCGCTGAGCCAGGCGATCCAGAGTTCCAGCTGGGTGATCCCGGCCGTGCAGACCGCGCATATCGTGGCGGTGGCCGCGGTCGTGAGCTCGATGCTGATGGTCGACCTGCGTCTGCTCGGGGTGCGGGGCAGGCAGCAGAGTCTGGCCGGCATCGTGCGGCGTTTCCTGCCCTTCGTATGGTGGCCGCTCGCTGTGCTCCTGCTTACCGGTGCCGTGCTGATCATCGCCGAGCCCTCGCGCGCTTTGCAGAATCCGGTCTTTCTGTTGAAGATGACCCTGCTGCTGCTCGCCGCCGCGATTGCTTTCATCTGTCAGTGGCCGCTGCGGACTGCTGCGGATTACTGGGAGCAGAGTCCAGCACGCAGGGCGACCGCACGCCTGCTCGCGCTCGCATCGTTGCCACTGTGGGTGGGGATCGTGTTCGCCGGGCGATGGATTGCCTACGTGCAGAGCAGCTGATGCTGGAGGCGCTATGGCAGACCCTGCAGGACACACGGATTGCGACTGCCATCCGTGAAGGGGAGAGCCTTTTCCCGTGGATTGAGTGCGTGCATGTACTGGCGCTGACCCTCGTGATCGGCTCGATCGCCATCGTTGATCTGCGGCTGCTCGGCTGGGCATCCCGGCAGCGCGGTGTTGCCGAGGTCACCGCGGATGTGCTGCCGCTCACCTGGACCGCGTTCGCCTTTGCTGCGCTCAGCGGCGCGCTGTTATTTGCATCCAATGCCACCGAGTATGCGCATAACCTCTACTTCCAGCTGAAGATGGGGCTGATCGGGCTCGCCGGAATCAACATGGCTGCCTATCATTTGTTCCTGGCGCGCGACTGTGCCGCATGGCAGACCGCGGCGCACACCCCGCGGCGGGCGCGATTGGCGGGCGCATTGTCTCTGGCGCTGTGGATTGCGATCGCTGCATGCGGCCGCTGGATTGGCTTTACCATCAACGCGCCGGGCTGAGGCAGCCCGGCATCACCCTGCTCGGGAGGTCGCGATGAGCCACGGCAGCTGTGGAGCGCTGACGACACTGCTGATGATCATCTGCGCTGGGATACTCGCACCAGCGTGGGCGGCCAGCGCCATCAATCCGCCACCCCAGGCGAAGGACTGGGCGGCATTGGCGAATCTGCCGGACTGGAGCGGTGTCTGGACGCCTAACATCACCGATCAGGACGCACGCGTGCACAGCGATCCGGTGCCCTGGAACAAGGCAGCTGCGGCGCAGATCGCGCAGCTGGAAAAGGCCGAGAAGCGGGGGGATCCCAAAGGACTGTTCGTAAACTGCCTGCCGGAAGCGATGCCGAGCTGGATGCTGATTACGCATAACGCCCTGGAGTTTCTTTTCACTCCCGGACGCGTCACCATTCTGGGCGAGTCAGACGGCAATCGCCTGCGGCGTATCTACACCGACGGGCGCGGCCACCCTGCAGATCCGGATCCCACTTTCCACGGCCATTCCATTGGGCACTGGGAGAAGGACACGCTTGTCATCGACACGGTCGGGATCCTTCCGCAGACCTATATCGCCGTCAGCGAAGCCGTCGGCCTGCCGAACGACGGCGACATGCACATCGTCGAGCGCATCCAGCTGGAGCAGCCGGACATGCTGCGTGATGATCTGGAGATCACGGCACCGCATGTGCTGATGCGACCCTGGAAAACCAGCCGCTTCCTGTTTCGGCAGCGGGCGCGCAAGTACGACATCGTCGAAGGGGTGTGTCTCCAGGGTAACTACATGGACGGCAAGGACGGCCACGGCAATGCGGTGTTCCTGCCGGTGCCACAGACCGAGGGCGGTAATTATCTGCCGCCCAACAATGCAGCCAGCAAAGGTCACTGATCAATGAACTCCGTCCGCATAACGACGCTGCTCACCGTCCTTGCCACCCTCGCCGCGGCCCCCGTGCCGGTGCAGGCGCATCACTCGTTCGCCATGTTCGATTTCGCCAACACGCTGGACGTCAAGGGAACCGTGAAGGAATTTCGCTGGACCAACCCGCACGTGGCGCTGCTGGTGGAATTCGCCTCCAAGCCCGGCGCTGCGCCGGAAGTCTGGTCCATGGAGCTGACCAGTCCCGGGAATCTGACCCGCAACGGCTGGACGCGTCACTCCTTCAAGCCCGGAGACCAGATCGAGCTGCTGTTCAACCCGCTGCGCGATGGCCGCCATGGGGGCGCGTTCGTCAAGGCGACATTCCTCGACACCGGCCAGGTACTGACCTCCAATCTGCGCGCCGCTGAAAAGCCCGGTTTGCAGTAGCCGTGAATTCTCTTCACGCACGGACGAGAAAATTCCGCCTGTCAGCGGCGGCGCGGTTCGCTATCTTGAGTCCCGCACCTCGGTGCCCGATGCTGAGAGCAGTGACCCCCTCGCTGTGAACGGTTTAAAGGGCACCGAGGTGCGCCGGTAGAGCCTGAACCACGCGGAAATGCAGCCAGTGCCGCTGCAGGTGGCCGGCATGCGCTGGAGGAGTGTTATCCTGCGGCGATCGCCTGCAGTCGAGGGCGATTTCGTGGGTACGGGTGCCATGCGCAGCCTGACGTCCATCCTGGTGGTTGCAAGCCGCAGCGACGCGGATCGGATGCTGCTGGCCAAGGCGCTGCAGCTCTCGCAGTGCGGCGGCACCCCGATTCACCTTTTTTATTGTGACGACCAACTGCCGCTCGCGCTCACCCATGAGAACAGCAATGAGGTGGCTGAGCAGTCCTGGAGCAGGTGCGTCGCCGCACATCTCAAGTACCTGCAGCGGCTGCGCGACGATGTCCGTACGGCCGAGGTGCAGATCTCCATTGATGCGACCTGTGGCAGTCCCCTCTATGGGGCGATTCTGACGAAGGCACAGGAGGTACGCGCCGATCTCATCATGAAGAAGCCCTCGGGAGCTCATCCCATCCGCAGACTGAGCTTGGAGGGCAACGACTGGCAGCTGCTGCATCGCTGCCAGACGAACCTGATGCTGGTGCATCCCGAGAGCTGGCAGGCGCCGCCGCGGTTTGCGGCGCTGGTCGATTTTGCAGACGCCGGAGCCGCACGTTTCGCGGACAGCATCATGCAGGTCGCGCAGCGGCTGATTCTCGGCTGTCGCGGCGAGCTGGAGATGATCTATAGCGAGCCCTCTGAGCAGTGCGAGCTCGCGGAGTTGCGGGCCCGGGAGCTGCTCACCCTGTGCGAGCGCTGCAAGGTGGAAAGCCAGCACGCGCATATCCTCAGAGGCGATCCCCACGCGAAGTTGGGGACCTTCCTGGTTCAGCAGGCGTACGACGCCGTTGTGATGGGGGCGACGACGCATCGCTGGGGATTGGCTGCGGCTCTCAATCCCCTCACGAGTCGCCTGGTCGATGCACTCCGGTGCGACATGATCCTCGTACCGCAGCCTGCGGAAGCGCACGCGCGAGCCGCCTCGCACGGTGAGCGGTCCGAAGCAGCTCAAGATGCGCCGGAGAGCGAAGCCGAACGGCTATAACCCCCCCCCGGGTGCCGGCCGGCGCGCCGGCCAGTTTGTGGCGCCCGTGCCTCTACAGGCCGCTCGTGTAGCCGTTGTTGCCTGCAAGTTACAGTTTCGTGACGACGCCTTCGCCACCCCCTCTATTTCCTCTATTTCCAAGCATCTGCTGCACTCGCCGCATCCATACAGGAGGATGTCGCGGCTGTTCATCCCCCTTGGCAAGCGCTTGTGTTGCGATCCCGCATCGTCGCTGGCCGTCCAGGCGCACTGGTTGGCCGGTCGTTGCAAGCCCTGATTGCTGTAGCCACTGGCTTTCGCATCAGGTCGCGCAGCTACGAATACATAAATCAGGGTCGGCGGGTCGGCGGACCGGGTCTCGTCGCATGTGAATGCGGCTCCGGTCTGTAATCTGAACGGCGGCTCTGCCAACAGCAGTGCGGGGAGAGCAGCTTGAAACTGAATCACAAGGTCTATTGCGCCGTTGCAGCCATCCTCAGCGCACAAGGTGTTGCGTATGCAGCTACGCCGGCGGACACCGCGGAGGAGCCTGAGGCCACCACCATCGGTGAAGTGGTCGTCACCGCGCAGCGGCGTACTGAGAACCTGCAGGACGTCCCGATCACTGTGCAGGCGATCAGCGGTGAGCAGCTGCAGCAGTTGCAGGTCGTCTCGTTCAACGATCTGCTGAAGTACACGCCCAACGTCTCCTTCAGCGGCAACGGACCGGGTACCGGCAACATCTTCATGCGCGGGCTGGGAGGAGTGGGCTCGGGCAACCAGTCGCAGTCCACGACGGCTCCGTTCCCGAACGTGGCGCTGTACCTCGACGATCAGTCGATGCAGTTTCCAGCGCGTAACAACGACGTCTATCTCGTCGACATGGAGCGCGTCGAGGTGTTGGAAGGCCCGCAGGGCACGCTGTTCGGTGGCGGCGCGCAGGCCGGTGCCATCCGTTACATCACCAACAAGCCGAAGTTCAGTGCGGTCTCGGGGGAATTCACCGGGGGCTATGGCATCACCGCTGGTGGCGACAAGAACTCCACTCTGAGCGGTGTACTCAACGTCCCGATCAACGATCATTTTGCATTGCGTGGCGTGGTGTTTTCGGAACACCGCGGCGGTTATATCGACAACGTGCCGGGCACGATCGGTTATCTGGCGGGTACCGCGCCTTTCGCCAGCGGCATCAATCCGACAGCCAACAATGGTCCTGTAACGGGAACCAACACCAACGATGTGACCTATCAGGGCGGACGTCTGTCAGCTGCCCTGCGGGTCAACGACGACTGGGACGTGCTGCTGCAGCAGAACTATCAGGACATGCAGGCGAACGGCTACTTCTACGCCTATCCAACCAGCGCCGACGGACGTTCCCTGCCCAATTACCAGCTGACAGCTTTTGCCCCGGCGTATACCAAGGATCGTTACGAGAGCACCGCTCTGACCATCAATGGCCGCATCGCGGATCTGCTGAATGTCGTGTACGCCGGCAGCTACATGGTGCGCAACATCGAAGGTCAGCAGGACTACTCGAACTACATGCGCAGCGCCGTCGGCTCCTACTATGCCTGCATCGGTACGGGCGCCGGTTATTTCAACCCCGGGAACTTCCCGCAGCTGACCGGCAAGCCGCTGCAGTGTTCGACCTCCGTGGGTAACTGGCGCGACCGGACCCGCAACACCCACCAGAGCCACGAGCTCCGCTTCAGTACCGATGACAAGTACTGGCTGCGCGGCGTGTTCGGGGCCTACTGGGAGAAGTTCGTCATCCATGACGACATGAACTTCAACTACCTGGGCATCCCCCAGTGTAATGCCACCAATCTGGCGATCGCGCTGGGGGGAGGCGCCGATTGCCTCTCCGCAGTAGGACCGCTGCCGGGTACGATTGCCATGGACCCAAACCTGCGTTTGGATTCCAACACGGCCTTCGGCGAGGATGATCAACGCGGCTACAAGCAGCTCGCGGGATTTGCCTCGGTCGACGTTGACATCATTCCCAAGGTGCTGACGCTGACCGGCGGCTACCGCTGGTACCACTACAACGAGTTCGAGAACGGCTCGGAGTACTACAGCGAGAGCACCAGCAACGGACTCGTGGTCGACCACATCAATGGCGCCTGTATCGCAGGCGGCCTGTGCGGATTTCCCATCAATCTGGAGAAAAAGGAAACCGGACATCGCTGGCGCGGCAACCTCACCTGGCATATTACGCCGGACCTGATGTACTACCTGACCTACTCGGAAGGGTTTCGTCCCGGTGGCTTCAACCGCACGAACTCGCTGCCCGGCCAGCCGCCTTCACTCAGTGGCGTAGCGAAGTACTGCGGCGCCATCGGCGGCGCCTCCCCGGTCGCGGACCCCCGCTGCGCCCCCGGCGGGGCTTTCGCTGGCAAGAACACCAGTCAGTTCAACAAGCCTGCAGGCTATGATTCGGATCAGCTGATCAACTACGAGATGGGCCTGAAGAGCGAGTTCCTTGATCACCACCTGGTGGTCAACCTGTCCGGGTACTGGATGAAGTGGAGCAATATCCAGCTGCCGCTGTTTGATCCGGTACATCTGGGCAATACCACCTTCGATGTCAACGGACCCAGTTATCGTGTCAAGGGCTTCGAGGCGCAGTTCACAGCCCGCCTGTTCGAGGGTCTGAGTCTCGAAGGATCGACTTCGATAAACATAGCCGAGCAGACCGACGCTCCTTGCCTGCCCAGCAATCGTGTGAGTCCCTATAACCCGACCCCGATCGGGCAGTGCATCTCGGTTGTGAAGCAGACTCCGTATACCAATCCGTACGGCCAGTTGGGTACCCGGCCACCGTTCTCACCGCCGTGGATGTTCAACGTGCGCCTGCGCTACGACTGGAGCATGCCGGGCGACTACAAGCCGTTCGCCTGGGTCGGGGCTAGTCACATCGGACCGGAGAGCAACGAACCGGCCAGCTTCCCGGATGGCAATGCGGCGAGCGAGTCAAACCCGACGACGACGCTGTTGCGTTATCGGATCCCGGGCTATACCACCTACGATGCCGCGATCGGCGTGGCAAAGGATGCGTGGACCGCCCAGATCACCGGCAGCAATATCGGCAATGCCTACGGACCGACGAACATCTCATCCGGACAGTTCATCAAGTCGGAGATCCCGCTGCGTCCCCGAGTGCTGATGTTCATGCTGGGCTACAAGTTCTGAGCCAACGCCCCCGCGTCTGCGAAGACACGGGGGCGTTCTGCCCGGGCTGGACCGCTGTGAGGGGCGTCGACGACTGGGTCGGGGTGATCCGGGCATGGCACGAGCCCCAGGTTCTGCCCTAGCCTCGGAGGGCCAGCTCCTGTGTAAACTGCGCGCATGACTGCCGCGCTCGCCGGTACCGAGAGGGACCGACTTAACGAACTTCTGGTGCAGCATCGCTTCAACGATGCACTGAGCGCTGCTGAGCGGCACCTTCTCAAGGACCCTGCGGAGCGTGAGGCGCTGCTGTGCAAGGCCGCTGCGTTGCGTTTTCTCGGCCGTATCCCCGAGGCTTTCGCGGCGCTCGAGATCCTGCGGGGCCATCATCCGCGTTGCGGCCGCTCGTACGAGGAGCGCGGGCGATGTTTCGTCGTGCTGCGCCAGGCGCCGCAAGCCATCGAGTCGTTTCTGCAGGCAGTGAATCTGAATCCCACACTGGCCGGCAGCTGGGGCATGCTCGAGCGCCTGTACCGCATGCTCGGCGATCAGGGCAATGCCGCGCTGGCGGCGGGCCAGGTGCAGACGCTGCAATCGCTCGCGCCCGAGGTGCTGAGGGCAAGCAGCCTGTTCGCCGATGGTTACATGCAGCAGGCAGAGGCCGTGGTACGGGCCTACCTGCAAACCAACATGTCGGACCTCGAGGCCATGCGTCTGCTGGCGCGCATCGGCATCGCGCACAAGGTCTATCTGGATGCGCAGATCCTGCTCGCGGCGGTGCTCGAGCAGGCGCCCGACTATCAGGCTGCGCGACAGGATTACGCTCTGGTGTTGTGCGAGTTGCATCGCTACGTTGAGGCTCGCCGTGAGCTGGACATCCTGCTGCAGCAGCGCCCGGATGATCCGGCCCTGAAGGCGTTGTATGCTACCTGTTGCGCAGGACTCGGAGAGCACGAGCGCTCGATCGAGCTGTTCGGCAAGCTGTTGAGCGGTGGTCCCGAGGATGCGGAGACGCACCTCTCGATCGGTCACGCCTTGAAGACCCTCGGCAGCACGGAGGCCGCCATCTCAGCCTATCACCGTGCAGCGGACTGTCGGCCGCACTTCGGGGATGCCTGGTGGAGTCTGGCGAACCTGAAGACGTATCGTTTCGACTCTGCTGAGCTAGTGCGCATGCAGCGTGCGCTGGACGCGGAGGCCGCCTCGGCAGCTGACCGTTACCATCTGCACTTCGCACTGGGTAAGGCGCTGGAGGATGGCGAACAGTATGCCCAGGCGTTCGAACACTATCGGTTGGGCAACGCCCTCAAGCGCCCGGAGCTGCGCTACCGCGCGGAGCTGATCGAGGAAAACACCGCGCAGCAGGTGCGGGTTTGCAGTGGCGAATTCTTCGCGCAGCGCCACGGCTGGGGCGATGCACGGCCCGATCCAATCTTCATCATCGGCCTGCCGCGTTCGGGCTCGACGCTGCTCGAGCAGATCCTTGCCTCACATTCGCTCGTTGAGGGCACTCAGGAGCTGCCTCACATCCAGCAGATCATGGCGCGGCTGCGCGGCGTTGAGAGCAGCGGCGCGCCGCCGCGTTATCCGCAGGTGTTGACGGAGCTCAGCGCCAGCCAGGTGCTGGAGCTCGCCGGCGAGTACCTCGAAGGCGCGCGGGTCTATCGCACCGGCAAGCCTTTCTTCATCGACAAGATGCCCAATAACTTCCGGCATCTGGGTCTGATTCACCTGCTGTTGCCGAATGCGCGCATCATCGATGCGCGGCGCGAGCCGATGGCATGCTGCTTCAGCAACTTCAAGCAGCTCTTTGCCAATGGCCAGGAATTTACCTACGGCCTGACGGATATCGCGCGCTATTACCGCACCTATCTCGAGCTCATGCGCCATTGGCATCAAGTGCTGCCCGGGCGCATTCTGCGCGTGCAACACGAGGATGTGGTGGAGGACCTCGAAGGCAGCGTGCACCGCCTGCTCGAATTCTGCGGCCTGCCGTTCGAGCCGCAATGCCTGGCTTTCCACGAAAACAAGCGCGTGGTGCGCACGGCGAGCTCGGAACAGGTCAGACAGAAGATCACGCGCAGTGGGCTCGAGCAGTGGAAACATTTCGCGCCCTGGCTGGATGAGCTCAGCGTCACCCTGGGAGACGCCCGCGATCGCTATCGTGAGTCGTAGCAGGTCGGCAAGTGAGCGCGCAGCAGCCACAGCTTGATGAGCTCACCGCTCTTGCAGGGCTGCTCAACCATGGGCAACTGCAGGAGGCGGAACAACGCGCGGTGCACCTGCTGCAGGCGCATCCGCGCCTGGGCGTGCTGTGGAAGATGCTGAGTGTGGCCCAACTGCGCCAGGGGAAGGATGGCATCGAAGCGTTGCGTCGGGCGGCCGAGCTGCTGCCCACGGACGCTGAAGTACACGCCAATCTGGGTGGCGCGCTACGTGATCGACAGGAGTGGGAGCCCGCACTGGCCAGTTTGCGTCAGGCGTTGACTCTCGATCCACGCAATCACCAGGCCATGCTCGATGCCGGCGATGTGCAGCGGGCGCTGGGGCGCGCGCAGGACGCGTTGGCGCTGTATCACTGGGCCGTGCAGATCGAGCCCCGCTCATCAGAGGGGTATCACGGGCTGGGCAACGCCTTTCTGGATACAGGGCAAGCGGCTGAGGCCGTGCGTTGCTACAGCAAGGCGCTGGAGCTCGGTCTGAAAGATCCCGCGGTGTTCGCCAACCTCGGCAACGCCTTGCGTCAGCTGGGGCGGTTCGAAGAAGCAGCCGTCGCCAGCCGGGCTGCGCTACAGCGCGCCCCCCGGCTCGCCGCGGCCCACAACAACCTCGGCCTGTCGCTCGCAGGCATGGGGCAGCGCGCGCAGGCGATCGAGTGTTACCGCGAGGCGTTGCAGCACGATGCGCGTTACGTCGAAGCCTGCAACAATCTGGGCACCGCCCTTGTGCAGGAAGGGGCATTTTCCGAGGCCTCGCGCTGCTTTCAACGGTCGATTGACCTCGAGCCGCAGCGCGCGGTGAGCCACGCTCACCTGGGTCATGCCTTGCTCAACCTGCGCCGGGTGGAGGAAGCGGTGGAATGTTTCCGAGCCGCGCTTGCCGCGGATGCCCGCTGCATCGGGGCCCATGCCGGACTTGCCGCAGCGCTGCGCTTACAGCGACTGCCAGCGGAAGCTCAGGCGAGTTGCGAGGCAGCGTTGGCGCTTGCACCCGGGCGGGCGGACGTGCTGGCACTCTTCGGGGAGCTGCGCGCCGACCAGGGCGATTTCGCCGTGGCGCAGGAATCGTTCCGACGCGCCATTGCCACCGATCCGAACTGCGTGCAGGCATACGCCAGCATTGCCGCCCACCAGCGCATGAGTCTCGATGATGCAGCTTGGCTCCAGGGCGTGCGCACTCTGTTGAGTCGGCCGCTGTCGGCGAATGAGCAGATCCATCTGCAGTACGCCCTGGGTAAGTATCACGATGACGTGGGTGAATATCCGCAGGCGTTCGCGGCGTTCCGCGATGCGAACGAGCTGAGCAAGCGGCTCGGAGGCCGGTATGACGCGCAGGGCCTGACAGCGCTGGTCGATCGGCTCACGCAACTCGGCAGCGAACCATTCGTGCAGCAGTACCGCGCGCATGCCCTGCGCACGCGTGTGCCGATCTTCATCATCGGCATGCCGCGCTCGGGCACTTCACTGATAGAGCAGATCCTCGCATCCCACCCGGCTGTCTTCGGCGCCGGAGAGATCCGTTTCTGGGATCGCCGCTTCGCAGGCTTGTCGCAGTCCGACTTGCCGCAGATAGAGCACGAGCTGGCGAGCGCCGCCCGCGACTATCTCGAGTTGCTCCACACGCAGGCTCCGCAGGCCGAGCGTGTCACCGACAAGATGCCGGCCAATTTCCTGTATGCCGGCTTGATCCATGCTGCGCTGCCGGGGGCGCGCTTCATTCACATGCAGCGCCATCCGCTGGACACCTGCCTGTCGGTGTACTTCCAGAATTTCTTCAGCGTAAGCCCTTATGCCCGTGATCTGCACGACCTGGCGCATTATTTCCGTGAGTACCGGCGCAGCATGCAGCATTGGAGCCGCGTGCTGCCCGACGGCGTGTTACTCGAGGTCCCCTACGAGGGTCTCGTGGAGGATCTGGAGGGCTGGACGCGACGCGTGCTGGATTTCCTCGGCCTTCCCTGGGATGCCCGCTGTCTTGCGTTTCACGACACGCCACGCACGGTGCTCACGGCAAGCAAGTGGCAGGTGCGCCAACAAGTCAACCGGCGTTCCGTGGGTCGCTGGCGCAACTACCAGCAGTATCTCGGACCGCTGAAGCAACTTGTTGCGGACTGAGTTGGCGCGCGGCGGCTGCCGGTGCCATGATGTGTTATCCCGGCTCCCCGCTGCTGGCTCGCCGTATGAAATATCTGCCGTTGATCTGGGCTGGCATCTGGCGTCGACCGGCCCGCGCCATCCTGATCTTTCTTCAGGTTGGCGTGGCCTTCGCGTTGTTTGGCGTGCTGCAGGGGATGAAGACCGGCCTTGAGCACGTCATCGCTGCCACGCGCGCCGATCTGCTGCTGGTCCACGGCAACCTGGGTTTGGCCGATTCACTGCCGGTCGGGTTGCTGGCCCAGATTCGTTCGGTTCCCGGCATCCGCACCGTGGTGCCCGTGGCGCTCTTCGGCAGCGTCTATCAGCAACCGACACAGAAGATAGGCGTGGTGGCGCTACGGCCGGACGATGACTGGCTCGATGCCTTCACCTACACGATGACACCCGCAGCGGATGCGGCCTTCCGCCGGCAGCGTACCGCCACCGTCGTGCGTGCCGAACTTGCGAAAAAGTATGGCTGGAAGGTGGGCGATCGCATCCCTCTGCAGACCACGATTGCTCAGATGAACGGCTCTACGGCCTGGAGCTTCGACATCGTCGGCACCTACACCGACAGCGACGTGGGCGGGGGCAATGACGTGATCCTGATCAACTACGATTACTTCGATGAGGCGCGCGCGCTGGACAAGGGCGTGCTCAATCACTTCAACGTGGCGATCAAGGATCCCTCACAGGCGGTGAATATCGCGGAGCAGATCGATCAGCGCTTCGCCAACTCAGTGCACGAGACCCGCACCGATTCGCTGCGTGAGCTGGCGCAGTCGCAGCTGCAATCGATCGGTGATCTCAACTTTCTGGTCGGATCGATCGTTGGCACGGTATTCGTCGCGCTGTTGTTTGCCACGGCGAATCTCATGATGCAGTCACTGCGCGAACGCACCGCGGAGCTGGCGGTCTTGAAGACGCTTGGCTTCAGCAACCGCGGCGTGTTTTTCCTCATTCTCTCCGAGGCCTCGGTGCTGTGCATGGTCGCGGCGCTGTGCGGGCTGGCGGCTGCGTTGGTGGCCTTTCCGTTTGCGACGCGTTTCGTGCCCGGGCTTTCGATGCCGCTGATCATCGTGTTGAGTGGCATCGGGCTCGCGGAGCTCGTGGCGCTCATGAGCGCATGCGCGCCCGCGGTGCGGGCGGCGCGGCTCAACGTGGTCAGCGCGCTGGCCGCGCGGTAGCTATGCGTTTCGTCCGGCAATTCCTCGGGTTATTGCGCATGAATCTTGCGCAGCTCGGGGAGCGCGCTGGCTCCGCCCTTACGATCGTGGTTGGTGTGACCTGCGCGGTCGGCGTGCTGGTCTCAATGCTGGCGATGGGAACAGGCGCGCGGCAGCAGGAGGTCGGTGATGTGCGTGCCGACCGTGTCGTCCTGATGACGACCGGAAGCCGGATCTATGGGGGCAACATCTCCAAGGAGGAGCTGGCGGTGGTGCAGGGGCTCCCCGGAATTCGCCGCGATGCGACGGGTAAGCCCATCGTTCAGGCGGAAGCAGAGGTGCCGATCGAAGGCCGGCGCAAGTCGCAGGGAAATCGCGTGTACTTCCCGTTGGTCGGCGTGACATCCAACCTGCTGGCCTATCGACCGGAAATTCATTTCACGGCGGGTCGCATGTTCAGTCCGGGTCATCATGAGCTGATTGCCAGTAATCCGTGTACGCGGCAGTTCGTTGGCTTCGAGCTGGGCGGGCTGCGCCCGTTACATGGCTCCGAATGGACTATCGTGGGGCATTTCGACCAGGGGCAGGCGCGGC
Source organism: uncultured Pseudomonadota bacterium (assembly GCA_963839055.1). GTDB lineage: Bacteria > Pseudomonadota > Gammaproteobacteria > Steroidobacterales > Steroidobacteraceae > 13-2-20CM-66-19. The sequence goes on from CAWITP010000003.1 coordinate 102,470, forward strand.
AATGTATCGTTTATGCCGATGTCGACAGCATCATGGCCACGTTCGCGCGCAACACCTATTCGGCTGTTGAAGTGATGTTGCAATCCCCAGGGGACTACGCAGCGTTCCGCGACGCCATCGCGGCGAATCCTACCCTGCATATCTCGTCCCAGGATGAGCCTGGCGCGATGCAGGAAGCATTCCGGCCGCTGAATGGACTGCTCGATTTTATCAGCCTGTTCGTTGGCACGATCATGGCCGTCGGAGCGACGCTCGGCGCCGTCAATGCCTTGTACGCGATCGTGGATGCCCGCCGCCGCGAGGTGGCCACGTTGCGGGCCATCGGCTTCGCCGCAGCTCCGGTCGTCATGGCGGTCCTGGCGGAGTCCGTGTTACTGGCGATCCCGGGTGCGTTGCTCGGAATTCTGATTGCCTGGCTGCTGTTCGATGGGCTCGCGGCCAGCCCGTTTGGTTACAGTTTTCAGCTTGTCGTGACGCCCGCCCTGGCGGCGATCGGATTAGAGTGGGCCCTGGCAATGGGACTGGTCGGGGGCTTGCTGCCCGCGCTGCGCGCGGCGCGCGTCCCGATCCCGACCGCGCTGCGTGCCACCTGAGACCGGCTCGTCTGAGAGCTGCATGGCACGCGTCAACCGGTTCGACCGCATGGAGTGGGCCGGTGCCTTCGGTGACCTGGGGACGCTCATTCCGTTCGTGGTGGCCTACATCGCGGTCGTGCACCTCGATCCCTTCGGCGTGCTGCTGTCGTTCGGCATCGCACTGATTGCCTGCGGACTTTATTACCGCACGCCCTTTCCGGTGCAACCCATGAAGGCGATCGGCGCGGTGGCCGCCACCCAGGCGGCACAGACGGCCACGATTACCGCTGCCAGCATCTACAGCGCAAGCCTGGTCACCGGGTTGCTATGGCTGCTGCTCGGTATGACCGGCGGTGCCCGCATCCTCGTGCAGCGTGTGCCGCGCTGCGTGGCCATCGGCATCGTGCTCGGTTTAGGCATGGGATTCATGCTGGAGGGGATCCGCAGGATGAGCAGCGCCTGGCTGATCGCCGCACTCGGACTCTTCGCTACGCTGCTGTTGCTGACCAACAAGCGGGTCCCCGCGATGTTTCTGCTGCTGCTTTTCGGCGCGCTGTGCGGCTACATTCAGGATCCGGCCATCCTGCATGCGCTGCTGCTCACCCGGCCTGTCTTGCATGTGCCGCATCTGGCGCTGGCACAGGTCAGCTGGCATGACCTGCTGATCGGCACAGCTTTCCTGGCGCTGCCCCAGGTGCCCCTTACGCTCGGTAACGCTATCCTCGCCGTGCGTGAGGAGAACAACAGGTTATTCCCGGACCGTGCGGTATCGGAGAACGGGGTCGCGACCTCCACAGGTCTGATTAACCTGATGGCTGCAGCGCTCGGGGGTGTGCCGATGTGTCATGGTGCGGGAGGCATGGCGGGCCATGTGGCCTTTGGAGCCCGCACCGGTGGTGCGCCCATCATTCTCGGCAGCCTGCTCCTGGTGCTGGCCCTGGGCTTCAGCAACTCGATCGAAACCTTATTCAGACTCTTTCCGCCTGCCGTACTGGGAGTGATCCTGTTTCTGACGGGCGCGCAGCTGGCCCTGGGATCCTGCGACTTCAGCAAGGACAAGGGTGAGCGCTTCATCACCGTGGCGGTGGCTGCCGCCGCGATGTGGAATGTCGGCCTGGGTTTCGTGGCCGGGCTGACATTGGTCGGCCTGCAGAAGGCAGGCCGGCTGCGGCTCTGATCAATGCCTGCGTCCGGCTGTTCCCAGCCGCTGCGCCGCGCATTCGAGGCGCCGACAGCCTAAGATTGTCATCATGGATACGCGCTCTGCGATCGTCTTCATCGTCGAGGATGACGCTGCCCTCGGGCGCTTCTACCACACCGCTCTGGCTGCAGCGGGGCTCAACGTACGGCAGCTGCAATCCGCGCAGGAGTTCCTGCGGATCTATTCTCCCGGGCAGCCTGGCTGCCTGCTGCTCGACGTGCAGCTTCCGGATATCTCGGGGTTGGATCTGCAGCGCCGGCTCAACCAGCTGGGCGCCACCATCCCGGTGTTGTTTGTCAGCGGGCACGGCAACATTGCCATGGCCGTGCAGGCGATGCGCGAGGGCGCGTTCGGATTTCTGGAGAAGCCCGTAGCGCATCAGCTGCTGGTGCAACAGGTGCAGGAGGCGCTGGCGTTGGATGTGCAGTTGCGCGACACACTGCGCGCGCAGGCCGATATAGCCGAGCGGCTGCGCAGCCTCAGCGTGCGCGAACGCGACGTGCTCGCGCGCCTCATGGGCGGCAGCTCCAACAAAGTCATTGCGAGCGAGTTGCGCCTGAGTCAGCGCACGGTGGAGCTGCATCGGGCGCGCATCATGAAAAAGATGGGTTCACGCTCCACCGCGCAACTGGTGCGCATGGCGATCGATGCCGGCTTTGCGCCCCCGGAGCTGGCCAGCAGCCATGAGTGAAGCGCAGCTACGGTTCCTGATCGATGCCATCCGCGACTTTGCGCTCTTCATGCTGGATGCGAAGGGCAATGTGCTCAGCTGGAACACTGGCGCCGAGCGGCTCAACGGCTACCGGGCCGAGGAGATCATCGGCCGGCATTTCTCGTGTTTTTATCCCGCCGAGGTGGCCCGGTCGGGCCATCCGGCTCGCGAGTTGCAGCTGGCGGCCGAGTCAGGCCGCTATGAAGAGGAGGCCTGGTGCATTCGCAAGGACGGCTCCGGCTTCCTTGCGCACGTGGTGATTACCGCCATCCGCGATGAGGCCGGGCAGCTGCAGGGATTCGCCAAAGTGACGCGCGATGTGACCGAATCGCGGCAGCTGGAGCGCACGCTGCAGGAGCAGGCCACGATTCTCGATCTGGCCGATGACACCATCTTCGTGCGCGACCGTGCCGACCGTATCATCTACTGGAATCGAGGCGCGCAGCGCGCCTACGGCTGGGCCCGGCATGAGGCTGTGGGTCAGATCACGCATACGCTGCTGCAGACACAGTTCCCGACGCCGCTACCGCAGATCACGGCACAGCTGGAAGAGGAAGGGCACTGGGAAGGGGAGTTGCGCCATACCCGGCGCGATGGTTCGCAGCTGACGGTTGCAAGCCGCTGGACGTTGTATCAAGAGGCAGGACATGCGGACCGGGTCATCGAGATGAACCATGACATCACCGGTCGCAAGGCGATGGAGCTGGCGCTGCAGCGAAAGAATCATGAGCTGCAGGAGGCGGCGCGCGCCAAGGACACCTTTCTTGCCAACATGTCGCATGAGTTACGTACGCCTCTGAATGCCATCATCGGATTCTCCGAGTTGCTGGCGGACGGACGCGTCGGGTCAGTCACACCGGAACAGCGCGAATGTCTGCAGGATGTACTGAACAGCAGCCGTCATCTGCTGCAGCTCATCAATGACCTGCTCGACCTGAGCAAGGTCACTGCTGGCAGAATGCAATTGCGGGCCACGACGTTCTCGCCCTCAGCAGCAGCCGACCAGGTGCGCCAGCTGATGCGGCCGCTGCTGCAGGAGAAGGGCATCCGTCTCAGCCAGCACACGCTCGGGGCACCGACCGAGGTCTGCCTGGATGAGCAGCGCTTCCTGCAGATCCTGTTGAACCTGTTGTCCAACGCGGTCAAATTCACAGATCGCGGCGGCGAGGTCAACCTCACCATCGAGACTCGTAGTCGGCGAGAGTTTGCGCTGATCGTGCAGGACTCGGGTATTGGCATATCCGCCGCGGACCTCTCGCGGCTGTTTCAGGATTTCGCCCAGCTGGAAGCGGGCAGTGCGCGACGTTACCAGGGCACCGGCCTCGGATTGGCCTTGACCCGCAAGCTGGTCGAGATGCAACACGGCTCCATCAGCGTCACGAGCGAGGTGGGCCGGGGGTCCTGCTTCACGGTGCTGCTGCCGACCACCCTGCAAGAGGCAGCCTCATCCATCTCAGGTTGAGGGTCTATCTGTCGTAACTCTCCTCAACGCGTGCAAACCAGATCTGCTTCCAGCGTGCGACCTTGTCGGCAGGAGACAGCGCTCGTGGCGAGACTGGTGTGCGGGCGCCGAACTCAGGAGCTGCATCAAGCGCCCGGACATTGATGGCGCCGTACGTGTTGTCGTCCGCGCGATAGCGTACGGCGACGAGCACCCCACAATGCGCGCATAACAATAACTCGGCCGCTTCGCTGCCCTGACGATAGCAGTTCACCTCGGACTTCGAGTGGAACTCGAGATACAAGCGACCCGAGGGGTCCGACAGGTATGCTGCGGCATGCTTTTGGCAGAAGCTGCAGTCACAGACGCGCACGCTGTAGCAGCCCACAGGCTGCGATAGCTCGGCTCGCAAGCGGATCCTGTCGCAGTGACAACCCCCGTGAAGAGTAAGCATTTGCGACCCCGCGGATAGAAGGGGAGGAAGCATTATGCGCCCAGTGGCGCGCCGCCAGTTAACGGTTGCCGGCCGTTCATGGGATGCAGTTGCTAGCGGCGCCAGCGGCGTTTAGACAAGCCGTCGATCTCGGCAAGCTCGCGACGGCTGGCGGACTGTCTTCCGGGATCGACCTTGCACTGCACGTCGTCGAGCGTTATTTCGGCAGGACTGTTGCCTCGGACGCGGCCTACCACATGGAATACCAGGGGCAGGGGTGGCTGGATCCAAACTCCAACCGTGCGTATGCGCAGGCGCGCGTTTCTACCGATGAGCACCCCTTGTGTCCGGTGTGCGAGATGGATGTGGACAAGGTGACAGCACCGCGGTCGAGCTACGAGGGACAGACGTTTTACTTCTGCTCGGAAGCCCACAAGAGCCTGTTCGACTCGAGCCCGACACGCTTCATACGAGCCTGACGGCTTCCGGGCCCCGGCGAACGCGTGGGACGGCCATGCGTTCGCGCACATGCTCGCGTGCCGTAGGGGTTGGGACCCCCATCGACCCATGGTTGGTAACATGGTACCATAGTACCATGAAAGAGATTACACGGGTGCAGACGGGTGTGCGTCTGGAAGGCCGGCTGCTCAAGGTTCTCAAGGCCCTGGCGACCGAACTGGACATCACGCTGGGTGATCTGCTGGAAGGCATCGTACTGCACGCTTTCGAGGGCAAGGCGCCGTTCTCGGCGGCAACGCTGCGCAAGATCAAGGCGCTGCGGGAGGTTTATGAACTGGATCTGACCGCCCGGGATGCCCATCAACTCAAGGAGGTCAGCTCCAATGAGTGAGATGAGCGTGCCCGCACCCGATGCTGTTTCCGCGTTGCCAGATCCGCGCGCGTTTAACCATCGCGAGCATGTGCGAGCCGCCTTCGAGTTGCTCACGCGGCATACGTTCGATGAGGCTACATATCGCTTCTCGGGGCTTGTTAGGCAACTGGCACAGCGGGTCGGTAAGCCAGAGGTGTTCAACCAGACTATTACCGTCGCCTTCCTTTCTGTCATCGCTGAGAGGATGACGACCCAGGGCTGCCCTGACTTTGCAGCCTTTGAAGCGGCCAATCCTGACGTATTGACTGCGAGGCTTTTGCAGGGCTGGTATAGACCCGAGCGCCTCAAGAGCGAGCTTGCGCGGCGCGTCTTTATTCTCCCGGACCGGGTGCCGTGAGTCCGTACCGGACGCTATGAGTCCGTCCCCGGCGCTTGCCGCTGAGCGGCATTCGCCGCTACGAAGTCGCGGTCATGCCGTCATTTACGTTCGCGATTGCGTTTAATCTCTTCGCTGAGCTTGCGCATATCATCCAATGTTCTGCGCTTCTTCGTTTCCGGAGGCAGCGGAGTCGGCGCGCTGTAGGGATTGATCCCGCCCGCCGGTGGCGGGGGATCTTCCTTCAAGGTCACGCCGGCCTGTTCCTGTATTTGCTTAAGTCGTTGAGTATCGATTTGCCGACTGAACGTCCCCGTATCTACTCGCCACTCCCAAGTCGATTGGCCGCGATCATCGAAGGCCGCGCGTCCGGATTTGAGATCAGGATCTTTGTTTGTCATGGTCACGCTTTCCGCCGCAAAGTCGATCGCTGCGAAGCATGAATCGAGTTCTCGCCACTGGCCGTGCACTGGTTCGCATCCTTACCGCTTGTCGTGCGCGCTGCTTTGGGCGGACTTTCGGCGAGCTCTTGCAAGGGCAGTTAAAGCGCCATCGCCGTTGACATATATCGAGCGCCGCCTGGCGCGGGTATGTCGGCGCCAGCGCGTCGCTCGCACACACCTTTAGGTGCAGGAGCCAACCGTGTCAGCATTTGCCGCCATAAACTTCTGCAGACGCTGGCGCTGTCGGTAGACGCCCCAGAGCAGCCGCACGGCCAGGAAATACCCGAACGCGACGTAGTCGATCGGGGCGGAAAGTACCTGCCAGAGCGCCGTTGCCAGTGTGTCCCAGTGCATAGGTTCTCCCCGCTGATGTTCTCCAAGTCTGCGCGCCAGTGAGGGCCGGCTACCGGGACTCGCTACACATTTTTCGCAGGTTACTTATCCCGTCGTAGCGGACCTGCGTCACTGAATCGACGACGTTCCTGGCCCGCAAGTGCGCAGCGCTGAGCAGCACGGTTCGATTGATCTGGCGGGAAGGCTATCCGCCCGATAATGTGGTGAGGCTGCAAAAGTGAGAAGCTGCCAATGCTGTCGTATCCCTTCTACAAAGAGTTCCGTGCCGCAAAGCTCACGTGCCAGCAGTGCAACTGGGGCGGGCAAGGACGTGAGACTGAGTTCGGTGAGACGACCAAAACCGGCCGCATGACTCAGTACCACTGTCCCAAGTGCGGCAAGCCTCTGGCCAAGGCTCCCTGGCCGCGCATCGGTGAAAGTCAGGAGTAAGGCCTCGAGCAACATCAACATGAGCGTTGGCACCCACGCAGGGGTGACCGCTGCTCTTCACACGTTTTTTCACGTCACGAGGCGGTGACGCGCAGTAAGTTATTGATTTTATGGCGCTCCCAACCGGATTCGAACCGGTGTACTAGCCTTGAGAGGGCCATGAATTCGTCTAGGACCGTAGTACCGCATCGTAGAAAACCATGCATTTATAGCCATTTTGTATCCTCCTGTCCAAGGCTGTCTCGTGGTATGTTTCCGTACCGTTCCGTACGAGTGAGTTACAGCCCTCATGGACTTGTCACGAAAGCGGGATCGAGAGCGCCTGAAATCGCGTCGCGAGCCTTACTGGCAGCGGCTCTCTGAAGGCGCTTACTTGGGGTACCGAGCAGGTCCCGGCACGTGGATCGCTCGCTACCGTGGGCGAGACCGCAAGCACCGCTACCAGACGCTCGGCGAGCACCCTGAATACGATGTGGCGAAAAAGGCCGCCGAGATATGGCTCATGCAGCTCACCGGCAGCGCCGCGCGAGTCACAAGGCGATCTACCGTGCGGGCTGCCCTCGACACCTATCTCGAGGACCTGCGTCGTCATGGGCGCCAGGCGGCAGCCAAGGACGCGGCCTGGCGCTTCCGGAAGTATGTGGATGCAGATGAGCTGGCGGACATCGAGCTGGAGCGACTCACACGTGATGACGTCGAGGAGTGGCGGCAGCGAAAGCTGAAAAAGGGGCGGGCAGCTCGGACCGTCGAGCGGCAGCTGCGATCGATCCGTGCCGGACTCAATCGGGCCCTCGAGCTCGGTCACGTCGGCAACGCGGCAGCCTGGACGTTGAAGGCGCTGCGCGATGACGTTGACGACAGTGGCGAGACCGCGGTGCTACTGTCCGCTGCGCAGCGCGCCGCCCTGGTGGTTGCGGGCAGTGAGGTCGGGCCCTTCCTGCGCGGCATCGAGCTGACTGGAGCGCGGCCTGGCGAACTCGCGGCCGCCAAGGTAAGCGACTTCGACGGCGCAACAGTGCGACTGTCGCACCGTAAGGGCAGGCCGCCGAAGTTGCGCACCCGCTATGTCGTGCTGAGCACAGAGGGGATCGACTACTTCAAGAAGCACACTGCCGATCGGCCTGCCGCAGAGCCGATTTTCAGGGAGGCGAGCGGCATCGCCTGGCGGCGTCACATGTGGGCGCGTCGCATACGCGATGCGATCTCAGTTCACAACACGGCACAGGTGAAAGAACCGAGTGCCGCGGGCTCTGTGCCGGCGGGTGCAAGCGCCTATTCATTCCGACATGCCCGCATCAGCGAGCTGTTGCAGCTGCACGGAGTGGATCCGCTCACCGTCGCACACCAATGTGGCACCAGTCTCGCGATGATCGAGAAGGCGTACTACAAGTTTCTACCAAACGCCATGCGAGACAAATTGGCCGCAATTAAGTAACAACTTACTCGGGGCTCGGTACTGAGATTTCGCAACGTTGTGCCTTTTGCGTTTTCGCCGCGGCCAGCTGACACACCTGAATCGCATCACGATTTAGCCGTGCAAGGTTTGCGGCTCGTTCGATGGCCGCCCATCCCTCCGGGCTGCCGGCTTGCATCAGTCGCTCGCCGGCTTCCCACCGATCACTCGCCATGACGACAGCTCCGATCCGCGCGTCGAGTCCAAAGGGCAGCAGATGCGCCAGGAGAGGTGAAAGCAGCAGCCCAACGGTGAGCGCCAGAGCGGAGGCGATCGCCAACCAGCGCGCCTGCTGCTGTCTGGTGCGAGCAATACCCAAAGTAGTCATGAAGGCTTGATGGGTCAGTCGGCTTGCCTCGCCGGTTGCGTCCAGTTGGGCGATCACATCGCGCAGGGCGTTCTGACTGCACTGTGTGAGCGCGTGTTGATAGTCAGCGGGCGTCAGCCTCAAAGCCGGATGACCGTGCAGCTGGTGCAGTTCGGATGCGATTTGCTTGACGGCCTGGGTGATGAGCGCAAGGGAAGATGTGTAGTCTGGCGGCCTGGATTGGGTGAGCGCGGCTCGGACCTCCTCCAGCGCCTGCTGCGTTTTCAGCACTTCGAGCCGCAACGCATCGAACGCCTCTGTGGCATCGGTACACGATGCCGTCGATCCGTTGTCGACTGCGCCTGGACTGGTCATGACTTCGATAGACATACGCTACCTTTCCAGACCGCGACTTGGCATCACGAGGGCCTGCTCCACGGTGCGTGCTTGAAGGGCCCACTCCAGGTGCGACCCATGCTCGATGCCGAGTTCCCTTTGTCGGTTTCGCAACAACGATTCGAGCTGCGGATCGCGTTTGAGTTCATACGTGGCGTCCGCCAACTTCCGCTGGACGCGCTCGTACGCACTGGGATCCTCCCCGCGGGATAGCGTCGCCTTCTCCTCCTCCAGCTGACGCCACAGGAGCACCGTGCGGCGCGCGAGCCGCTGAGGATCGTCTTGGATCTGCCGTTCCTGTTCGATCCCCGCGTTCAAGGCTTCGACGCGCGCTTTGCCCTGCAGGTGATCCAAGGCATCGATCATGCCCGGATCATGTTGCATGGCGCCCTTCAGGGCGCGATACCCCTCCGGTCGGAGTGTGGCGAGCTCGCGCGCGGCAGCCTTGATCTCTTGGGTCTGATGCGCGAGCACCGGCAATCCCTGATCATGGATGCGGGCGGCATCCTTCCATGCGCGCGCGAACCGATCGAGGCCCTCATCCCATCCGCTTTGCTCCCGGTCGGGCAAGTTGCGGGAACGATCTTCGGTATCCCGTGGGCTTGCCGACGTGAACAGAGGCTCTGGTTCACGAGGCTTGCTCTGAGATCGCAAGAGGAGGCCTGTGAAGCGCTCTGATGCCGGCGGTGTCCGTCCGTCTGGTATCCGAACCTCGGCACTCTCGGCTCGCTCCAAATAGTCATGCGCCAGATCTTTCGGCCGGGGCCGGGCAAGGTTGGCTTTGAAGTAGTCGTGCGGATCGACGTCTGGTTTCCAGGCGGGCTGGAAGTCCTCCTGGCCGTAAAACAGGCGCGCCGTCTCTCGATGACGCGACAGGGCTACGTAACTCGAGTGACGATCGAAGTGGTTCGTCGCCAGGACATACGTGCGATCGACCGTGACCCCTTGCGCCTTGTAGACGGTCGCCGCATAACCGTGATCCAGATGCGGGTAGTCTCGGGTGTCAACTGCGACAGATCGCCTGTCTTCGCCATCCAAGCGGATCTGCAACACCCCATCGCGCTGTGACTCGAGTGTGCCCAGCGAGCCGTTCTTGACGCCTAAGCCTCGCTCGTTCTTCAAGAAGTACAGCCGGTCGCCGGCGGCAAATTCCCGCTCGCCGCGAGCGGTTGTAATGACTTCTCCGGGCCCGAGCTCGCCGGCCTGCTGTCGCAGCTCTCGTACGGCTTGGTTGAGCGCGTGCACGTCATCCCGGGTGTACGCCAAGATCAGGCGAGACTCACCCGGGTGGTGCTCACCATCGCGGTACCAGGCACTCAGCAGCGCCTCACGAGCGCTTGCTCGCGTTGGGCTCACCTCGATCGCCTGCTCGCGTTCGTACGCCGCTAGCGCCTCCACCGTGTGTCCGGTGGCGAGCGCCTGCGTGGCTTCCTTTTGCCAACCCTCCCGTTGCCGTCGCACTTGCGACAACTCCGCAGCGCCGATCTGCGCAGCAATCCCGCGAAAGGCCGCCCCCGCCTCGATGGCCTGCAATTGCTCAGGATCCCCGACCAGGATCACTTTGGCCTGCGCCTGTTCGGCCTTCTCCAGGACGGAAGCCAGCTGTCGCGTGCCGATGAGGCCGGCCTCATCGATCACCAATACGTCTTTGGTGGTTAAGTGATCACGGCCTTTCGACCAGCTGTGCGCCCAACTCGCGAGTGTCCGAGATTCGATCCGCGAGGAGACTTCCAGATTCTCGGCTGCAATGCCGGAGAGGGCCGCGCCCTTGACCGTGTAGCCTTCTGCCTCCCAGGCTTCCCGGGCGCGTTCCAGCATCGTGCTCTTGCCAGCGCCGGAGACGCCGACCACTACCGCCAGATCGCCCGATCGGGTGACGTGTGTGAAGGCCTCGCGCTGCTCGACAGACAGCTCCCGGCGTTGGACGAGAGCCTGTTCCTGATGGGCTCTCGAGACGGCATGGCCTCGCTGCTTGACGCGTCGTTCCGCCCGGTCCAGGAGCGCTCGCTCCACCGCAATCATCTCGCGGGTGCTGTAGCGCATATGTCCCCGATCATCGGTACCCAGGGATACGACTTCCGGAGAGGTGGTGACCTTGAGCAATGCTTCTTGAAACTGCTCCGGGCCGTCCGTACGCGTGTGCAGATACTTCGCCACATCCCGCTGGGTGAAGGTGGCGTGGTGGTGGGTGAGGGCGGTGAGCGCAATCCGCGGGTCCGCCAGGATCCGTCGCCCGTTCTCGCCGGAGATCTCCCGCTGCTGTCGGACCTTTACTTTGAGATTGGAAGGCAGCTCGTCCGACTGCTGACGCTCGCGCGAGAGGCCGATCTTCCGACCGGGTAGAAGCTCGATGCCCTGGTCCTCGAGCGAGCGATGATCGATTTCAATCTCATGGCCGGCTCGGCGCAGGTGTTCATTGGTGAGCGCGGCCCAACGCTCGCGCCATTCGAGCAGCTGCTCCTTCCCGTTCCAGTCACGGCGCTTGGCCCCAAATCCCTCGACTGTGATCTCCCGCGTCGTCAGGAGCAGATGCGCGTGCGGGTTCTCGGGATTGTCGGTATGGATCGCCAGATCCACGACCATTCCTTTGTAGAGGAAGGCCTCCCGCGCAAAGGCCCGCGTGAGCTCGATCTGCTGATCGAGATCCAGCTCCACCGGCAACGCAATCTCGATCTCACGCGCGAGCTGCGCATCCTTGCGCCGTTCCACCGCCTCCACCGCATTCCACAACGCCTGTCGATTGGTCACCCAAGCCGGCGCGTTAGCGGGCGCCAGGATCTCTGTATGCGCTACCCCGGCCTTGGCTTCGTAGTCAAAGCTCTGGTCCAGGCGCTGATCGTGCAGGCGCTCGGCCGACCGATACGCCGCAGACGCCACGACCGATTGTCCCGCCGCGCGCGAGATGACCTTGGCTGAGAGATGGTAGATGGCCATACGCTGGATCGATTCTCCGGGTATCGACTCCGACGGACGATCTAACACGTCCTCCAACACGGCTGGACAACTGTGTTGGATCGGCTCTTCGCACACGTTGCGCAAGCAACGTATAAGTGCGCCCTTCGCATGCGGCTTTCGCCTTCTGCTCGGGGTACCTTACGCTCAGCGCTTGCGCCGCGCCAGCGTTTGTTCAGGCGATTCCAACAACCATTACGACGAAGTTAGCTCCAGTGGGAACTCTCGCGCCAACACACAGGTCTGTCACGCTAGACTCGCCACTCCGAACCGCAAGAGGTGTGTCATGACGCAGCTGACCGATCGTATCGCCGCCCTTGAAACCAAACTGAAGAATCTGAAATCACGACAGCTGAAGGATGACTCGCGCAAACGAACACTCGAGTCGCGTCGCACGCGAAAAGCCGATACGCGCCGTAAGATCCTGATCGGTGCCATCGTGCTCTCTCGCATCGAGAAGGGACGGCTCTCAAGAGCGGAATTGATCACCTGGTTGGATCAGTCGCTCATCCGAGCTGACGATCGCGCGCTCTTTGATCTGTTGCAGGATGTCGGTAAGGGTCCAACCACGTTGCAATCTGTCGCGAGCGCGAACAAAGCGGAGCAACAGGGTGCATTCCAACTCACTCCAGCGAAATCAGGCGGTGATTGACTCCGTTTACTGGCAGACAGCAGGGAAAAAGTGTGTTCAGATGTCTTGGGGGGTGGCTTTTCGAGAAGGTCAACCATCCAAATTTGGAGACATCCATGTCACTCACCGCCGAGCAACTGCCTCAAGTTCGCTTTGACATTGTGGAAGCCGCACGCATCCTGCGCATCAGTAGGGCAAGTCTTTACCAGCGCATCAGAACTGGGGAGATCAAAACGCAGAAAGATGGGCGACGCAGCTACATCACCGCCACTGAGATTCAGCGTTATGTCGGAGCCAAAGGCTAAGCCATCGGCGTTTGGTGCACACGGCTTGCGATGGTGAGCCGACATCAAGGGATCAGTGATCGTGGCGAATGAAAAGGGTTGATCGCGGCGGGTATTCGCCTTGCGACAACTGCTTGACTCTGGACCGCGGTCGAGACTTTACACTCCAGGCCTGGAGAGGGGACTGATCAGGTGCAGCATGCCGGATCTGGGTATCGGCGAACTTGCTCGGCGTGCGGGCGTCGCGATTCACACGGTCCGCTATTACGAACGCAGCGGGCTACTCGCGCCGCATCATCGGCTGCCTTCTGGCTATCGGCGCTACCGCGACCGTGAGGTGGCGCGGCTGCGCTTTATCCGTCGTGGCCAGGGACTTGGCTTCACACTCGCCGAGATCAAATCGCTCCTTGAGCTCTCATCTCAGCGCAACGTGTCCCAAGTGAAGAGATCGGCGCAGGCGAAGCTGCAAGACGTTGATCGCAGAATTCAGCAATTGCGGCGTATTCGAGAAGGCCTCGCGGCACTCATCGCCGAATGCCCGGGCCACGGTCGAGCAGAACAATGTCCGATCCTGCGTGCGCTTGGCGGAGATGAGAGGCAATGACTCGCGACCATCCCCTGCAGCAGTGGCCAGAGCAAAGACCAGCCGCGCTCATTGATCCCGTATGCGGCATGGCGGTGAGCGCCAGCAGCGCTCATGTCGCCAATTTCGGGGGACGGAAGTACGCGTTTTGTTCAGAGGGCTGTCGAGCTAAGTTCGTGGCCGACCCTGCCCGATATGTGAGCGCTGACAAACCTTCGGCCGGCCCTTCTTCGCATAAGCATGTAGGGCAGGGGGGTGAGCCTGCATCACTCAGTGCCTCGTCCCGGCACGCGATCACCGCGCCTGACGGCACGCTGTATACCTGTCCGATGCACCCGCAGATTCGGCAGGTCGGCTCGGGAACGTGCCCCCTTTGCGGCATGGCTCTCGAGCCGCTGATGCCGACTTCGGTTGACGATGACACCGAGATTCGCCGGGTACGATGGAAGTTCTGGTGGAGTGCGGCGTTTGCGATTCCCGTAACACTGCTAGCCATGCTGCCACACCTCTTTGGCGTTCACTTCTCGGAGCGCGGCGCTCTCATCGGTCGAGGACTTGAGTTGCTATCAAGTGCACCCGTGGTTCTCTGGGGGGCAGCTGATTACTACCGACGCGGGTGGCTCGGCCTCCTCAACCGCTCACCCAACATGTATTCCTTGATTGGCTTGGGCGTGCTGGTTTCCTATCTCTATAGCCTCGTCGCGACGTTCGCGCCGGGCATCTTTCCCGCTGAGATGCGCGACGCGCACGGCCTCGTGGGCGTGTATTTTGAAATCGCGGCGGTGATCGTCGCCCTGATGCTGCTCGGAGAATGGCTGGAGCTCACCGCCCGCGGTCGCACGAGTGCCGCTATACGCCAGTTGCTCAGTCTCGCACCGAAAACCGCGCGACGAGTCACTCGCGACGGCACTGAAGAAGACGTACCGATTCAGAGCTTGGTCGTCGGAGACCAGGTCCGCGTGCGACCGGGGGAGAAGATCCCGGTTGATGGGGCGGTTTTGCGGGGTGAATCGAGTGTCGATGAGTCGATGCTCACCGGCGAGCCAATTCCGGTCGACAAGCAAGCGGGCGATCGAGTAGTCGGAGCCTCCGTCAATCAGACCGGGATGCTCATGATCCGCGTGGAGCGAGTGGGCGCTGAGAGCATGCTGTCGCAAATCGTTGCGCTGGTTGCGCAAGCACAGCGTTCTCAGGCGCCGCTACAGCGCCTCGCGGACCGTGTGTCGATCTGGTTTGTACCCTCGGTCATGGTGTTATCGGCCGCTACGTTCGTGGCATGGTGGCTCATGGGTCCCGAGCCGAGGCTGGCCTATGCCTTGGTGAATGCCGTGGCGGTACTCATCATCGCCTGTCCGTGTGCGCTCGGACTTGCGACACCCATCTCCATCATGGTAGCGAGCGGCCGGGGGGCACAACTCGGCGTTCTGTTTCGAAACGCCCGGGCGATCGAAACATTGCGTGAGGTGGATACGCTGGTGGTGGACAAGACGGGAACCTTGACCGTCGGACATCCCTCTCTCCGCCGAGTAATGCCGTGCGAAGGATTCCAAGAGTGTGAAGTACTTTCCTTCGCGGCGGGCTTGGAGACGGCAAGCGAACATCCTATCGCTCGTGCCATTGTCGAAGGCGCCATCGCCCGGAGCGTTGCCCCCGTCGCCGTCAGCGACTTCGCTTCGCTGACCGGGCAGGGAGTCACTGGGATCGCCAACGGACGCCGCCTAGCGGTGGGAAATGCGGCGCTGATGAGGGTTCAGGGAGTCGCGGTCGACAAAGCCAATGAAGACCTTCGGCTTCTGCGGGCCGAGGGGCTTACGGTCATGTATCTGGCTGTGGACTCGCGGCTTGCGGGCATCCTCGCGGTGGGAGATGCCCTGAAGGAAACCACGCGCGGCGCTCTGAATGCACTCAAGGCAGAAGGCCTTCGCATCGTGATGTTGACCGGCGATAGCGAGGTCACGGCACACGCGGTGGCACGAGAGCTTGCCATTGACGAGGTGGTTGCCGAAGTTCAGCCCGCGGACAAGGGTAAAGTGGTTGCGCGCCTGCAAAAGGAGGGGCGCCGTGTGGCCATGGCAGGCGATGGCATCAATGATGCACCGGCACTCGCCCAGGCGGACGTCGGGATTGCGATGGGCACGGGGACCGATATCGCCATGGAGAGCGCGCAAGTCACGCTCGTCAAGGGCGATCTGCGCGGGATTGTTCGCGCACGGCAGTTGAGCCGCGCGACTGTGAGAAATATTTATCAGAACCTGTTCTTTGCGTTCGGTTACAACGCATTGGGAATTCCCTTGGCTGCCGGTGTCTTATACCCCTTCACCGGGCTTCTGCTCAGCCCCTTGATTGCCGCACTGGCCATGAGCTTCTCGTCGGCCTCCGTCATCTCGAACGCCCTCAGGCTCCGCACCACGGCCTTGTCCGCATAGTGCGAACGCGGAACACTGACAGAGGACGACGACCAACAGAACAAGAACGACGATCCTTAGTGCTTGCAGATGCGGAGTTAGTCAGTGCTGCGCGGCCTGCGTGTCAGACGATACACGACCGGGATGACGAGCATGGAGAGGAGGGGCGCCGTGATCATTCCGCCTACCATGGGAGCTGCGATGCGGCGCATGATTTCGGAGCCCGTTCCGCTCCCCCACATAACCGGCAGGAGGCCCGCGATGATGACCGCCACGGTCATGGCGATCGGCCGCACCCGAAGCGCTGCCCCCTCGACGATCGCTTGAGTGAGGTCTTGGACGCTCTTCAGTCGACCGGTGCCCGCGCGGATCTCGGTGGCATGATTCAGATAGACCAGCATGACGACGCCGATTTCGGTCGCCACGCCCCCGAGTGCGATGAAGCCGACAGCCGAAGCAACCGATAGATCGTAGCCCAGGAGGTACATCAGCCAGAAGCCTCCTATCAGCGCGAAAGGCAGAGTCGCCATGATGAGCAGGGCATCGCCAACGCGGCGGAAAGTAAGGTAGAGCAGTACGAAGATGATCAGCAGCGTAGCCGGAATCACGATTTTCAATCGAGCCGTGGCGCGCTCGAGGTACTCGAACTGCCCTGACCAGGCAATTGAATACGCGGGCGGAAGTTGCACCACCTTGGCGACTGCGCGTTGCATGTCGTGCACCGCGGAGGAGAGATCCCGACCGTGTAGATCGACATACACCCATCCTGAAAGACGTGCGTTCTCGCTCCGGAGCATCGGTGGCCCGTCGGTGATCTCGAGGGTTGCCAGATCACCGAGCCGAATCTGCGCGCCGCTTCGGGTCAGAATGGGCAGGTCGGAGAGCTTCTGCACAGAGTCGCGGATTTCTCGTGGGTAACGCAGGTTGATGGGAAAACGCTGCAGACCCTCGACCGTCTCGCCGATGTTATCTCCGCCGATCGCCGAGGAAACGACACTCTGAACGTCCGCAATGTTGAGGCCATACCGGCCCGCGCGAGTCCGATCGATTTGCACATCGACGTAGCGACCGCCCGTCAAGCGCTCAGCGAATGCCGAGGTTACGCCGGGAACCTTCTTCAGCGCCTGCTCGATCGCGGTGGCGATGCGATCGATTTCGTGCAGATCCGTGCCCGAGACCTTTACGCCGACCGGGCTCTTGATACCGGTGGCGAGCATGTCAATGCGATTTCGGATGGGCGGCACCCAGATGTTGGTGAGTCCGGGCACCTTCACGACGCGATCGAGTTCCTCGATCAGCTTGTCCGGTGTCACGCCCGGCCGCCACTCACCGCGCGGTTTGAACTGCACGGTGGTCTCGAACATCTCAAGCGGCGCCGGATCGGTCGCCGTCTCCGCCCGTCCTGCCTTACCGAACACGCGTGATACTTCGGGCACCGTCTTGATCAGGCGGTCTGTCTGCTGCATGAGTTGCGACACTTTGCCGGCGGATATGCCGGGCAGGGCGGAGGGCATGTAAAGGACATCCCCCTCATCCAGCGGCGGCAGGAACTCACCGCCCAATCGCAGCGCCGGGTAAGCCGTGGCGATGAGCGCCAGCAGCGCAATGCCGAGAACAATCCAGGGCCGCTCAAGGGCGTGGGCGAGCAACGGGCGGTACAGCCGCAGCAGTCCCCGATTGATGGGATTGCGCTCCTCGGGTGGTATATGTCCTCGGATGAGATATCCCATGAGCACCGGAATGAGCGTCACCGCCAGTGCCGCTGCAGAGGCCATCGCGTAGGTCTTCGTGTAGGCAAGTGGTGAGAACAGTCTCCCTTCTTGGGCATCGAGCGTGAATACGGGTACGAAGGAAAACGTGATGATGAGGAGCGACGTGAAGAGCGCCGGGCCCACTTGCGCGGCAGCCCCACCGATCACCCGCCACTGCTCGGTGCCCTCGAGTTGGGAGTGAGGATGCTCGTGATGCCAAGCCTGGATGTGCTTGTGAGCATTTTCGATCATGACCACCGCGGCATCGACCATCGCCCCGATCGCGATGGCGATCCCCCCGAGCGACATGATGTTGGCATTCACTCCCTGGTAGTGCATGACGACAAACGCCATGAGGACCCCTAGGGGCAGCGACACGATCGCAACGAACGCGGAGCGCAGGTGCAAGAGGAACGCGAGGCATACGAGTGCGACGACAATGAATTCCTCGATGAGCTTTTCCTTGAGGTTCCCCACCGCGCGCGTGATCAGGGCCGAGCGGTCGTAAGTCGGAACGATTTCAACGCCGGCCGGCAGGCTTGCCTTCAGGCTCGCAAGCTTCGCTTTGACGGCCTGGATGGTCTCAAGCGCATTTTTTCCCGAGCGCATGATGATGACGCCGCCCGCCACTTCCCCTTCACCGTCGAGTTCCGTGATTCCGCGGCGCATCTCGGGCCCCACTTGTACCCGTGCCACCTCTCGCAAGTGCACGGGGACGCCGGCCTCGTTCACCTTGAGTGGGATCTCGCGAAAATCATCGAGTGACTTCAGGTACCCCGAGGCGCGCACCATGTACTCGGCTTCCCCAAGCTCGAGCACCGAGCCACCGGCCTCCTGGTTAGCCTTCTGCACGGCATCCGTGACCTCGTTCTGGGTGATGTTGTAAGCACGCAGTTGGTCGGGATCGAGCACGATCTGGTATTGCTTGACCATACCGCCGAGGGAGGCGACCTCAGATACGTTGGGCACGGTCTTCAATTCATACTTCAAGAACCAGTCCTGAAGCGAGCGAAGCTGCGAGAGATCCATCGTCGCGCTGCGGTCGACGAGCGCGTACTCGTACACCCAGCCGACTCCCGAGGCGTCTGGGCCCAACGCCGTTCGCGCCTGAATCGGAAGGCGCGACTGCACTTGGTTTAGGTACTCCAGTACGCGCGATCTTGCCCAGTACGGGTCGGTGCCATCCTCAAAGAGGATGTAGACGAATGAATCGCCAAACATCGAGTAGCCCCGAACTGTCTTGGCGCCCGGCACGGACATCATGGTCGTCGCCAGCGGATAGGTGACCTGATTCTCGACGATCTGCGGTGCCTGCCCGGGATAGGTGGTGCGGATGATGACCTGCACGTCCGAAAGATCCGGGAGGGCATCGAGCGGAGTGCGCAGCATTGCCCAGACACCCCAAGCGGCGACCATAAGGGTCGCTAACAGAACTAAGAATCGGTTCTCGATCGAGGCGCGGATGAGCTTTGCGATCATTGCGGCATCTCCGCGGGCGTGGCACCTTGAAGCCGGTTCACCGTTGCCGTGAGGCTCGCCTCGGAGTCGATGAGAAACTGACCGGAGAGGACGACCGACTCGCCCTCCTGCAATCCCGAGAGGATCGGCGTGCGACCATCCTGCTCGCGTCCAACCGACACCGTCGCGACATCAAATCCGCCATGCCCACGCGCGACGATGACAACACTGCGGGTCCCGGTCGTAATGACCGCCTCGCTCGGCACGACAAGTTGAGGTTCTGCACCGGGTGTGGAAAAATCCAACGTCACATACATCCCGGGTGAGAGTTGATAGGCTGGATTCTCGATCGCGACCCGGGCCGTGAGGGTGCGCGTCTCTCGATCTACATCCGGCAACAGGGCGAGCACCCGGCCTTTGAACAAAGCACCGGGCCACGCGGTGGCATGAACTTCAACCGCTGACCCGGTGTTCGCCGCGGACACCTGAGCCTCCGGAATCTGCGCGTTGGCCCATACTGTTTTCAGTCCATTGATCCGAAAGAGACTCGCGCCTGCGACGAAGGCTGCACCCTGGCGGGCCGTAAGATCCGTGATCACCCCGTCAGCGGGGGCGACGATCGTCGTCGTGGCATTGGGTTTTCGTGTCCTTTCCAGGCCCTCGATCGTGGGTTCGGGAACGCCCAGGACCTCAAGACGCTCGCGCGCGGCCTTTTGCAATTCCACCTCATGCCCCGCGTCGGAGCTCAGCAACGCGAGATATTCCTGCTCGGTCTCGAGCCACTGGGGTGCCACGATGTCTGCGAGCGCTTGACCTCGCGAGACACGCGTCAAGGGCGCTTTGACGTGAAGACGGGTAACGTAGCCATCGACCCGCGCCTGCACCAGTTCCAGCAATCCTTCGTCGAAGGCCACCGATCCGACCGCGTGCAAGCGGCTCGAGAGCGCCACACGCTCAACATGACCTACCCGGATACCGAGGTTCTGCACGATGTTCGGACTCACCCGAACACCGCCTTCACTCGATTCATCGGCGTATTTGGGGACCAGCTGCATGTCCATGAACGGCGATTTTCCCGGCTTGTCGAAGTGTTGGTTCGGCTGCATCGGGTCATACCAATACAAAGGCTTCTGACCGGGTGACCCGGTGGGTATCGATGATTCATGGGTTTGCGTTGATACCCCTCGTTGCCGTGCGTACCAGTAGCCGACGCCAACACCTGCTGATAAGAGGACGAGGGCGCCGATCACGCCAGCAAAGACGGTCGGTCGTGAGAAGCTCATCGGGAGCCCTCCTTGATAGTCGGCTCTTGGGCGCCCGGGCCGTAGAAGAAATAGAGTTTGGCCGCAGCCATCGAGCGCTTGCCGTCAAGCTCGATTTCCTTCATGCGCTCATCGATCAGTTCCCGTCGAGCGCTGAGCACCGCAGTCAGATCACCCTTTCCGCTGCGATAGCTCGCAAATTGCGCATCCACTTTCTCTCGCGCAAGCGGCAGATGAACCTCGCGGAGCCGGGCCAGCTGGCGCATGAGGACTTCGTATTCCGCGAGATCCGCTTCCAGTTCCTGCGTGTGATCGCGGAGCATTGCGTCTCGCTCGGATTCAACTCGCGCAAGCTCCTCACGCTTGGCGGCGATCTCGGGGTCCTGGCGGGTTCTGGAGAAGAGTGGCAATCCGACAGTGAATTGCAGAGAGACCATGTCACTGAACTCGGAGCCCCGTCGGCCGTAGGAGAGCTCCACGCCCCAATCCGGATGCTTCGCCGCTTCGGCCTCATGAATTTCAGCCTGTGCCATCTGCGTCATCGGCACAAACACCGCAAGGTCCGGATGCTCGTGCACGTGACCACGCAGATGTTCACCGTCAAGTGTCAGGGTGGGAGGATCTCCGGCAAGAGACCCTTGCCCCGCATCACCCACCCAGCGCTTAAGGATCGCTTTGGCCTTCGTGATCCGGGCGCCTAACTCGTCGCGCCGATCGGCAATCTCGGCTGCTTCCTGCTTGGGCGCCACGACATCGGCCGGAACCCCGCGTCCGGCAGCAAACTCTGCCTGGACCGCCTGAGTAAAGAGGCGATTCTGGGCGTCCAACTCATCTAACAGCGTGCCCTCACGCTCCACGTAATAGCGATCGAGCCACGCCACGGCGGTCTCGCGGCGGACCGTAAGAACACTGACACGACGCGCGGCCTCAGCACGGGCTACCGCCGCATCCGCTTCGGCAGTTTGCGCTTGGCGCTTCGCGCGGTTCGGAACGTCCTGCATCACGCCGACTTTGCGCATCGTCATGAAGTCCCGGTTGAGGCTCCATTGCTCCGAGCCTGTCACGGGGAGGTTCTCAATACCGACGGCGAGCTTGGGATCCGGCAGCCGTCCGGCCGCGGTCGAAGCGGATCGGGCGGCCGCGACGCTGGCTGACTGTTGCGCAATGTCCGGTGAGGACCCGGTGGCGATCTGAAGGGCTGCGTCAAAGCTCAACGGGTCGGCGCTGGCGAGCCGTGCCATCCCGAGAAGCGAAAGCCAAAAGGTGAATCTCAACATGATGACCGTTCCATGCGATGAAGGACGCATGTCGCGCACGACGTAGATCGCGCGCGGCACGCAAACCGCATGCGGGTCCCCCGTAGGGCCTACAAGCGGATCAGCGGCAGGCCATAGCCTGCGGAAAGGTCAGATGAATCGAGGGGGTCGCCACAGTCCGTCAAGACGGCGGGCGCGGAGAACCGTGGGAGGGTCAGCGGATAAGATTGGGCGGTCGGACATGAGCGCAATGACGACGCCAGTGGCCGGCTCGTAGGATTGCGGACTCTTACAGTTGTAGCCCGCTTTGCATGCGGAGCAGGGATTGTTCTTTCCGTCCTCCTTGCAGGGCGTGCTCTGATCGCTTTTCCCAGGACAGCAATCGCCGGCCTGTACGGTGTGTTCTCCTGCGCGCATCTCCTCTTGGCAGCTCCGATGAGTCAGTCCGGCCAACCCATAGGCGGGCAGCGTGAGGAGCATTGCAAGAACCGTCAGGAAACGAAGCCGTCGCATGGGCAAACCGTAGCAAGAACGCCAGTTCCAAACAACGGCCTAGCTCGCATGCGCTAGGCTTCCCCGTCAGGGTTGAGCGAAAGCTCAAAACTGAGCGTCGCCAGTTTCCGTACGAAATCCGTACGGAACCCCCTCATCGATCTTAAGTCACTGATTTTATGGCGCTCCCAACCGGATTCGAACCGGTGTACTAGCCTTGAGAGGGCTATGTCCTGGGCCTCTAGACGATGGGAGCGTGAGGGGTCGGCGAAGCGCGGTATTATAGGGGACTACCCTGATAGCTCAAGCCGAAAGCCCGATTTGAACGCCCCCTCAGCGTCCCAGGTGACGCCTACTCCCGCTCCGCGCGTCATCCCGCGCTCAGACCACAGTATCTCGCGCGCGCACGTCTCTCCGAATGCACTGCGTGTCCTATATCGGTTGCGCGACGCCGGCTTTAAGGCTTTCCTGGTGGGAGGATGCGTCCGTGACCTCCTGATCGGCATCGAGCCCAAGGATTTCGACGTTGCCACGGATGCATTGCCCGAGCAGGTCCGTAAGTTGTTCCGCAACTGCCGCCTCGTGGGCCGCCGTTTTCGCCTGGCACATGTGTTTTTCGGACGCGAGATTATCGAGGTTGCGACCTTTCGGGCGGCGACGGCGCCATCTCCTGGCGAGGAGCCCCTTGCAGACGCGTCCGATGACGACGAGGAAAGCCTGGCAGACGTAGCAGAGCTGGGAGATGCGGAGGCGTTGGGAGACGCGGAGGCGTTGGGAGCGCTGCTCGGTGATGCCGAGGTTGGCGAGGAACTGGAGCCGGGTGAAACGGTCACCATCGACGATGACGATGAGCCGGATGGCGATGATATGGGCAACCCGCCGCACCAGATCGTCCCCGCCTCCTCGCCTGCGGGTGAGTCGCATGCAATGCGTGCGGGACTCGCCTCATTCGGCGAGGCTCGTGAAATGCCGCACCGGGCCATTCATCTCGAGCGACCTGCACCCGTGCCCAGCGGCGATGCCAGCGGTCCGGGTCTGGATGTGGATCCGAACGCAGATCGCATGTTTGATGACACCGGTCGTATCCTGCGCGACAACGTCTACGGCACGATTGACGCGGATGTCTGGCGCCGCGATCTGACAGCCAATGCGCTCTATTACAACATCGCAGATTTCTCGCTCTGGGACTATGTCGGCGGATTTGAGGACATTGCTGACCGCCGTCTGAAGCTGATCGGAGATCCCGAGACGCGTTTCCGCGAAGATCCGGTGCGCATGCTGCGTGTGGCACGCTTCGAGGCGAAGCTGGGCTTCACGATCGATCCGGCCACTGCCGAGCCCCTGGGTCGATTGCGCGCTCTGCTGGCAGGGGTGCCGCCTGCACGGCTGTTTGATGAAACCCTGAAGCTGTTCCTCACAGGCCACGGTGCACGCAGCTTTGCTGTGCTGCGACAGCGGGGCCTGCTGGGGGCATTGTTACCGACCGTGGATGATTATCTGACCCGGCATCCAGGTAGCGTGGTCGAGAAACTTCTCGTGCGCGGACTCGAGAATACCGATGCGCGTGTTCAGGCAGACAAGCCGGTCACTCCGACTTTCCTGTTCGCTTTGCTGCTGTACGGTCCGATTGCCACGATCATCGAGTCCAAGCCAGCGGAGAAGTGGCATGACCTCGCTACGATCCTCGCCGCGTGCGACCAGGCCGCGCGGGATGTGCAGCGTCATGTAACACTGCCGCGACGCTTCTCGCTGGGCATGCGCGAGATGTTTGCATTGCAGCCGCGCCTGGAATATCCGCGGGGAAGGCGCGCGCTGCGTGTTCTGGAGCATCCCCGCTTCCGGGCAGCGTACGACCTGCTGCTGCTGCGCGCCGAACATGGCCTCGCAGCCGCAGAGATGGCTACCTGGTGGACACGGGCACAGGAGACCTCCGCCGAAGAGCGCATCCGCATGGCCGAAGAGTTGTCGGGCCACGCGCCTGGCACGGCCGGGACGCCGCGACGTACCGGGCGTCGGCGGCGCAGGCGCCGCAGCCCGCCGAGCTGATGCCGGACCGCGGCTCACGCGCAGACGCACATGCAGAGCTGGCAGCCTGCGTATATCGGAGTGGGCAGCAACCTGGAGGATCCGCGTGCACAGGTGCTAGCTGCGCTGCACCGGCTGCGGTCCGTGCCGGGCACGTATGTTGGTTCGGTGTCGCCGCTGTATCAGTCCACCCCGTTGGGTGCCCAGAACCAACCTGACTTCATCAATGCGGTTGCCGGTGTGCTCACCACGCTGCAGGCCGAGGCGCTGCTCGCTCAGTTGCAACTGATCGAGCGCGAGTTCGGGCGCCCGGTGCAGCATGCGCGCTGGGGACCGCGGGTACTCGATCTCGACCTGCTCATCTACGGCCGCGAACAGCGAGCCGCCGCGGAGCTGACCTTGCCACACCCCGGTGTAGTGCAGCGCAACTTCGTTCTGTATCCTCTTGCGGATATCGCCCCGGAACTCGACGTCCCCGGGCTCGGCCGGGTGGCTGAGCTCAAGAGCCGTCTTGCGGCTTCGGGGCTGCGAGTTCTATGACGAGCACAGCCACACCGGCGCCCAGCGAGCCGGCGCACAAATTCGTCGTGGTGGAAGGCCCCATCGGCGTGGGCAAGACCAGCCTCGCCCGACGGCTGGCCACCAGCCTGAGTGCCGAATCGGTGCTCGAGCAGGCCGCGCAGAATCCGTTCCTCGAGCGCTTCTACCGTAATCCGCGCGCCGGCGCGCTGCCCACGCAGCTGTACTTCCTGTTCCAGCGCGCGCAGCAGCTGGCAGCTCTCAAGCAGCAGGATCTGTTTGCGCCGGTACGCGTGGCCGACTACCTGTTGGAGAAGGACCGACTGTTTGCCCGTGTCACGCTGGATGATGCCGAGTACGGGTTATATGAGCAGGTCTATGCCAAGCTGGATATCCAGCCGCCCAAACCCGACCTGATCGTGTACCTGCAGGCACCCGTCGATGTGCTGCTGGAGCGCATTGCCAAGCGCGGTATCGATTACGAGCAGCACATCGAGCGGCATTACCTGGAACGCCTGAACGAAGCCTACGCGCGCTTTTTTCATGAATTCGAAGCCGCACCGCTGCTCATCGTGAATGCAGCCGAGATCGATCCTATCAACAACCAGGGTGATTACGACGAGCTGCTGAGCGCCGTGCGGCGCATGAAGAAAGGCCGGCTGTATTACAACCCGCTGCGCAGCGGCAGTCTGTAACGCCGCAAAGAGGTTAAGATAGCGTCATGTATACGCACCTGCAGCTGCGCGGCACGGACCGACCTCCGGTCACTTTGAGCACGCTTGAGAGGATGAAAAGCGATCGCCAGAAGATCGCCGCGCTCACCTGCTACGACGCGAGTTTTGCCGTGCTGCTCGATGCGGCCGATGTGGATATCGTACTGGTTGGCGACTCCATGGGAATGGTCATTCAGGGTCATGACACGACCGTGCCGGTGACGATGGATGACATCGTGTATCACTGCCGTGCCGTGGCGCGTGGTCTGCATCGTCCCTTCCTGATCGCCGATCTGCCCTTCATGAGCTACCCCTCCAAGGGCGAGGCGTTGACACACTCTGTGCGCCTGATGCAGGAGGGCGGGGCGGAGATGGTCAAGCTGGAAAGTGGCGGCACGCAGGTGGAGATCGTCGAATTCCTCGCTGGCCACGACATCGCCGTGTGCGCCCATCTCGGACTCAAGCCGCAGTCGGTACACAAGACCGGCGGCTTTCGTGTGCAGGGCCGCGCCGCCGATGCCGCGGAGCTCATGGTCGAAAACGCCCGCCGGCTGGAGGCCGCGGGTGCGGACATCATCCTGCTGGAATGCATACCTGCGCCGCTCGGGCGCGCGATCACCGAAGCGTTGCAGGTGCCGGTAATCGGCATCGGCGCCGGGCCGGACACCGACGGTCAGATCCTGGTGTTGTATGACATGCTCGATATCACCTCCGGCCGTAAACCGCGCTTCGTGCGTAACTTCATGGAGGGTGCCGGCACGAATCAGCAGGCGCTGATCAACTACGTGCAGGCGGTGAGGGATGGCAGCTACCCGGCACCAGAGCATTGTTTCTGACTGGCCCGCTCACGCGTTGCCTGCGCGTATGGACACAGTGACAAGTGTTGCGGCGGTGCGCGAGCAGGTACGCAAATGGCGGGCGGAGGGACTGCGCATCGCCTTCGTTCCCACGATGGGCAATCTGCACCCCGGGCATGTGAGCCTGATCGAAGCGGCGCGCCGGCACGGCCAGCGTTTCGTGGCCAGCATTTTCGTCAACCCCATGCAGTTCGGTCCGAATGAGGACTTCGCCCACTATCCGCGCACGCCACGCGAGGATGAGCGCATGCTCGCCGCTGCGGGCTGCAACCTGATGTTCATGCCGAATGTGAGTGAGATCTATCCTCACGGCGCTGAGCGCGCCACGCGGGTCGAAGTGCCGCAGCTGTCGCGCATGCTGTGCGGCGAATTCCGCCCGGGTCACTTCGAAGGTGTTACCACGGTAGTAGCCAAACTGTTCAACATCGTGCAGCCGGATGTTGCGGTGTTCGGTGAGAAGGACTTCCAACAGCTTACGGTGATCCGGCGCATGGTCGAGGAGCTCTGCCTGCCAGTGCAGATCGTGGGGGCGCCGACGGTACGGGACGCCGACGGACTTGCGATGAGCTCGCGCAATCAGTATCTCAGCGAGGCGGAGCGCCGCCTCGCCCCGCAAATCTTCGCCACGCTGGCGGCGGCGGCGCGCCGCCTGCAGGGCGGTGACAATGACTTCGCCAGCATCGAGCGGGCGGGTGTGCAGACTCTGGAGTCAGCCGGTTTGCGCCCGGATTATTTTGCGATCCGGCAGGTCGGGGATCTGGCCCCACCGGCCGCGCACATGCGCCATCTGGTGGTGTTGACTGCAGCGCATCTGGGCAAGGCGCGCCTGATCGACAATCTGCAGATCAGACGCTGATTCCGTGGCGTGCCAGTGCCCACTGCACATGCTCGCGCACGAGGGCGGAAGCATCCTCACGGCGCGCCCGTAGGGCGGTGAGCACCTCGGCGGAGCGGGGTGCATTGCCCAATGCCACCGCAATGTTGCGCGACCAGCTTTCGTAGCCGATGCGCAGGATCGGGCTGCCGGCCATGCGTGCCTCGAACTGCGCGGCGCTCCAGCCGAACAGCTCTGCAAGGCGGCTGCGATCCAGAGCATGGCGCACCTTGAAGTCCGGATGACTCGCGGTGCGGGCAAACTTGTTCCAGGGACACACGAGCTGGCAGTCATCGCAACCATAGATGCGATTGCCCATGGCGCTGCGCAGCTCCGGGGCGATCGACCCGCGATGCTCGATCGTCAGGTACGAAATGCAGCGGCGCGCATCCAGACGATAGGGCGCGACGATCGCCTGCGTCGGGCAGGCAGGCATGCAGGCCGAGCAACTGCCACAGTGCGCACTGGCCGGTTCATCCACCGGCAGCGGCAGATCAGTAAGGATCTCCCCGAGAAAGAACCATGACCCGGCGTCACGGGCGATGAGATTCGTGTGCTTGCCGATCCAGCCGAGGCCGGCGCCGCGCGCCAGTGCTTTCTCCAGTACCGGTGCACTATCTACACAGGCGCGGTAGCCGAAGGGTCCCACCCGCTCCTGCAGCTGCGCTCCGAGCCGCGCCAGGGCGGGGCGCATGACCTTGTGATAATCGCGACCCAACGCATAGCGGGACACGTACCCGAGCGCCGGCTGCGAAAGGATGGCCTGCGCATCAGCAGCTTCTGCGGGCCAGTAGTCCATCCGCGCGCTCACGATGCGCACCGTGCCGGGAACCAGTTCGGCGGGACGGCTACGTCGCGTGCCGTGCCGTGCCATGTAGTGCATCTGACCGTGAAAACCGTCGGCCAGCCAGCGCAGCAGGTGCGCTTCATCCTCGGCCAGATCGATCTCAGCCACGCCGAGCTCGGCGAAGCCGAGCGCCCGGGCATCTTCAATCAGCTGGCGTTTCGCTGCGTGAAGGTCAAGTTTTTCACTCTGCGCCATGGTGTTGCACCACCGTCAGTATAATCCCCGCATGGCATTGCCCGTCGCCCTGTACTCCACGGCTCAGGTTCGTGCGCTGGATGCTTACGCAATCGAGTCGCAGGGCATTGCCGGTTACACGCTCATGAAGCGGGCGGGCGAGGCTGCGCTGCGTTACCTGCGCACGCGCTGGCCGATGGCTCATCGCATCGTCATTGTCTGCGGCGGGGGTAACAACGGCGGGGATGGTTATGTGCTGGCGCGCTTCGCGCAGGCGGCCGGCCTCACCGTCACAGCGTTGGCTGCAGTCGTGCCGGAGGAGTTGCGCGGCGACGCGCGCCAGGCCTTCGAGGACTTCCAGGCGAGTGGCGGTCAGCTGCGGCCGTTTACCGCGCAGCTGCTCTCCGAGGGCGAAGTCATCGTCGATGCGCTGTTGGGTACGGGCCTGAAGGGCGCGGTACGCACCGAGTTGCAGCAGGTGATCGCAGCCATCAATCAAGCAACTCTGCCGGTGTTTGCCATCGATGTGCCCTCGGGTCTCAATAGTGACACCGGTGTGCCATGGGGAGATACCGTGCGCGCCGACGCCACGGTCACGTTCGTGGGACTGAAGACGGGTCTGTTCATCGGTGATGGTCCGGAGTACGCCGGTACCGTGTTCTTCGATGACCTGGAGGTGGAGGTACCCAAGGTACGGGGCTTCGAACCGCGGCTCGAGCGCATCATGGAGACCGAGATCCTGCGGGCGCTGCCGCGGCGCCGCCGCTCTTCCAACAAAGGCGACTTCGGCCGCGTACTGATCGTGGGCAGCGGTACCGGCATGCCTGGGGCAGCGCGGCTGACCGGGGAAGCGTGCCTGCGCGTCGGCGCGGGGCTCGTGACGGTGGCCGTGGCGCCGGAGAATGTTGCCGCCATCTCAGCCGGGCGTCCCGAGTTGATCTGCCTGCCTCTGCATGAACCGGCAGAGCTCGCGGCAGCCATCGAGAGGTCGAATGTCATTGCGATCGGTCCGGGTCTGGGCCGCACCGAGTGGGCGCGGCGCTGTCTCGACACCGTGCTGCTGTCGAGCAAGCCGCTGGTGATCGATGCCGATGGACTCAATCTGTTGGCCGAGACGGGGACGAGGGCTCGCGACAATTGGGTCTTGACTCCGCATCCGGGCGAGGCCGGGCGATTGCTCGGCATCCGCACCGATGATGTGCAGAACAATCGGCTGGCCGCCCTGGAGCACATGCTCGAGCGTTACCGCGGCACGATCGTGCTGAAGGGGGCCGGCACGCTGGTCGGTTCGGCGAACCGCGTGCCAGGTCTGTGTGAGCGAGGAAATCCCGGCATGGCGACGGCAGGAACCGGGGATGTTCTGACCGGCACCATTGCCGGCGTGCTGGCGCAGTGTGCCGACATCCCGTTGGCCACGCGGGTCGGAGTTTTGGTACACGCCATGGCTGGTGATGCGGCGGCACGCGGTGGCGAGCGGGGCATGCTGGCCAGCGATCTCGCACGGGAGCTGCACAACTGCGTCAACCGTTGACCCGAGCGTGCGCTCAAGTGACTGTGGAGCGGTGGCGAGGCTGCCCGTCATGCACTGCGATCTGAGCGATGCGGAGGCCACCATGGAGTTCGGGCAGCGTCTGGCCACGGCGCGCCCGCAAGGCAAAGCATTCGCATCGATCTGGCTCACCGGCGATCTGGGCGCCGGCAAGACAACGCTGGCGCGCGGCTTTCTGCGAGCCTGCGGCGTTTCAGAGATGATCCGCAGCCCCACCTACACGCTCATGGAGATACATGAGACACCGGAGCTGACTCTGCTGCACCTCGATCTCTACCGGTTGTCCTCCCCTGAGGACCTCGAACCGCTCGGCCTGCGGGAATGGGCGCGGCCCGGCTGCCTGTGGCTCATCGAGTGGCCCGAGCGTGCCCCGCTGCAGCTGCCTCCTGCTGACCTGCGGTTGCGCCTGACAGCAGGGCCAAGCAGCCACGCGTTGGTCGCCTCCGCGGGCTCGCCGCTGGGGGAGAGTTGGTTGGGACGCACGGCAGGCATTGAATTGCGGCAGCCGACGCCGTAGATTACGCCGCAGGTTGAATGCCGAACCTGATGAAAAGAAAGGCGTTTGAAATAGGGGGAGCTCTCGCTCTCGCGCTGTGGTTGACGCCGGCACTAGGCACTCAGGCTGAGCTGCGGGGCGCGCGGCTGATTGCCGCCGCCAATTCAGCGCAGCTGACGCTAGATCTCGCCGGGACGGCGAGCGAGCACGTCTTCACCTTGAAACATCCGCATCGCACGGTTATCGACCTGCCGCATACGCGTCTGGCACGCGGTTTTCGCATGCCCGCCGGCAGCGGCATCGTGACGGACATTCGCGTGGGACATCAGCTCGCCGGAACGGTGCGGATCGTGATGCAGCTACGGGAGACAGTAGAGGCCCGCCGCGTCTGGGCCGGATCTGGCGGCAGCCGGCAACTGATCGTCAGCTTTGGCGACGTGGTTCCCGAGACCGACAGCGCATTGCGCGTGGTCCGGGCCGCGCACGCGCCGGCCGACTCGGATCGGGATGTGGTCATTGCGGTGGACGCGGGGCACGGGGGGCAGGATCCGGGCGCTATCGGGCCGGGGGCCACGCGCGAGAAGGATGTCGTGCTCGCCATCGCGCGCGGCCTTGCGGCGCGCATCAATGCCGAGCCCGGCATGCGTGCCGTACTGACGCGCAATCGCGATGAATTCCTCGTGCTGCGCGACCGCATCGGGCGTGCGCGCATGGCCAAGGCTGACATGTTTGTATCCATCCATGCGGATTCGATCGCCAATCGCGAGGTTTCCGGCGCCTCGGTTTATGTGCTCTCGGAACGTGGCGCGAGCAATGAGGCAGCGCGCTGGCTCGCTGAGCGGGAGAACGCCGCAGATCTCATGGGCGGGGTATCGCTCGATGACAAGGACGACACCCTGGCGTCGGTGCTGCTCGATCTGTCCCAGTCCGCGAACATCAGCGCGAGTATGAGCGCCGCACAACGCGTGCTGCGGGCGCTCGATAATGTCGGACAGGTGCGCAAGGTGCAGGTACAGCAGGCGGGCTTCGTAGTGCTGAAGTCACCGGATATCCCCTCGATGCTGGTGGAAACGGCCTATATTTCCAATCCGGCCGAAGAGCGGCGGCTGCGCCAGCCCCGCCAGCAGGCGACACTCGCTGAAGCGATCTTCAGCGGCGTGCGCAATTACTTCGAGCAGAATCCACCCGTCGGCACCCGCTTTGCCCAGGCGCGCCGTGTGAATGCCGTCGCGAGCATGCTCGCCGTGCCCGCAACCCGCTGAGCCCGCTGGGACGATAAACTCTGCGACCTCATGGCCGCAGTCCGCTCCTTACCCCTTCGCATTCTTCCCGATGAGTTGGTCGATCAGATCGCGGCCGGCGAGGTGATCGAGCGTCCGGCGTCCGTCGTCAAGGAGCTGGTGGAAAACAGTCTCGATGCCGGCGCGCACCATATCGAGATCGATGTCGGACGTGGCGGCGTGGGTCATATCCGCGTCCGCGATGACGGTTGCGGTCTGACTAGTGACGAGTTGCCGCTTGCCATCTGCAGACATGCCACGAGCAAGATCGCCGCGCTGGAGGACCTGGAGTCGATCACCACTTTGGGATTCCGCGGCGAGGCGTTGCCCTCGATCGGCTCAGTCGCACGGCTGCGGCTCGCGACGCGCGCGGCCGCACAAGACCATGGCTACGAGCTCAGCGTCGATGGCGGTGACATCGGTGAGGTGAGGCCTGTCGCGCATCCCCAAGGTACCACGGTGGAAGTGCGTGACCTGTTTTTCAATGTGCCGGCGCGGCGGCGCTTCGTGCGCAGCGAGGCCACCGAACTGGGGCACGTCGCGCGCCTGGTGGAACGACTGGCACTGGCCCGGTTCGATGTGGCGTTTCGCCTGTCCAGCGGTTCCCGCGTGCTGCTGGATGCGCCAGTGGCGGCGACACGGGACCAGGATGAAGCTCGCCTGGGGACCGTCCTGGGCAAGGAATTCGCACCTCGCGCGTTGACGCTGCAACACCACGCCGGGCCGGTTGAGCTGGCTGGCTGGCTGGGCTTGCCCACAGCATCCCGAGCACAGCCCGATCAGCAGTTCTGGTATGTGAATGGGCGAGCGGTTCGCGACCGGCTGCTGATGAACGCCGCGCGGCTTGCGTACCGTGATGTGCTGTATTCCGGTCGCCATGCCGCTTACGTGCTGTATCTGACGCTCGATCCGCGACTGGTCGATGTCAATGCTCACCCGTCGAAGCTCGAAGTTCGCTTCCGGGACAGCCGGCAGATCCACGACTTCGTGTTCCGTGCGGCAGAGAAGGTGCTGGCGGCTACACGGCCCAACCTGGTGACACCGGCGGCGGTCGCTGACTTCCAGGGGAGCTTCACTGCAGAGGTTGCGCAGACACTGCCGTTTGCGCTGGCAGAGCCTTTCCCAAACCTGTCGCCAGCGGCCGACCTGCCATCCCGCGGGCCACGCCGCGACGAGCCTGCCATCCAGCCCCTGGGTACGGCCCTGGCTCAATTACATGGCATCTACATTCTGGCGCAGACCCCGGACGCGCTGATCCTGGTCGACATGCACGCGGGGCATGAGCGCGTGCTGTACGAACGGTACAAGGCCGCTGCTGCGAATTCAGTCGCCGCTTCACAGCAGCTGCTGGAGCCGCTCGTTGTGGAACTCAAGCCCCACGAGCTGGAAGCCGTGCTGGAACGGCGCACCGATTGGGAGCGCTCCGGTTTCGAGCTGGAGGCGCTGGGCCCTGGTTCGCTGGCACTGCGGCGCATTCCGGCTCTGCTCGCCGGAGAAAACATCGCGGCGATCGTCTCGGCGGTCGCGCGCGATCTTGAGCTCGACACCGGCAGGCATCATCTGGATGGCGCGGCCGACCGCTTCCTCGGCACGCTCGCCTGTCGGTCGGCCGTGCACGCGCAGCGGCGCCTGTCGTTGCCGGAAATGAATGCGTTGTTGCGGCAGATGGAAGCCACTGATCGGGCCAACCAGTGCAATCACGGCCGGCCAACCTGGACGCGCTTATCGATCGGGGAGCTGGACCAACTGTTCCGTCGGGGACGCTGATGGCGTACGTAGCCGGGGTGTCGGGCACCGCTGCGCCGCTGCTGGTGCTGACCGGCCCGACGGGCAGTGGCAAGAGTGATTGGGCTGTGCGGCTGGCCGAGTCAGCACCCATCGAGATCGTCAGCGTGGACTCGGCTCTCGTGTACCGCGGGCTCGACATCGGCAGTGCCAAACCGCCGCTGCAAGTGCGGCAGCGCCTTGCGCACCACCTCATCGATCTGTGTGATCCGGCAGAAAGCTACTCGGCTGGACGCTTTGTCAGCGATGCGCTCGCTGCGATCGCCGCGATCGAAGCGCGCGGGCGGGTGGCGCTGCTCGTGGGCGGCACCATGCTCTATCTGCGTGCATTGCTGCACGGTTTGGCGCCCTTACCACAGGCCTCGGTGGCGCTGCGAGCTGAGATAAATGAGCGGGCGGCGCGAGAAGGTTGGAGAGCGCTGCATACGGAGCTGGCGCGGCTCGATCCCGTGGCCGCTGCGCGCATCAAATGCAGCGATTCACAGCGAATTCAGCGTGCGCTGGAGGTGTGTTACGCCACCGGCGGCAGGATGTCTGACTTGCAGCGAGCAACTGTCAGTGCGCTGTCGGGACGCAATGTTCAGGTGTGGGCGCTGGCCCCGTCGAATCGCGCCATGTTGCATGCTCGCCTCGAACAGCGTTTCCTGCGGATGATGCACGCGGGGTTTCTGGAGGAAGTGCGCACACTGTTCAGGCGCGGGGACCTCACGGCGCAACATTCTTCCATGCGCGCGGTAGGTTACCGACAGTTATGGGCTCATCTCGAAGGCTCCTATGATCTGGCTGAGGGCGTGCGTCGCGGCATTTCCGCAACGCGCCAGCTCGCCAAGCGTCAGCTCACCTGGTTACGTTCGGAAGGTGCCGTCCAGTGGCTTGATCCTTCCGAGGCGCAGCTGCAGAGCTCGTGGACATCGCGACTTAAGCCAGCGGCTCAGGGTCCTTGGGTTTTGACGGAGGTCGCATGTTAAGATGGCGGCGCATCTCGCGGCCGGCGAGGTACAGAGCTTGCTTAATCCAGGACAGGGAAGTTCCCGGGCGTCAATCTCGAACAATTAGAAGCTGTGTGTGGACAACAAGGAGAAATCGATGGCCAAAGGCCAATCGCTGCAGGATCCCTTTCTGAATGCTTTGCGCAAGGAGCGGGTCCCCGTCTCGATCTATCTGGTCAACGGTATCAAGCTGCAGGGTCAGATCGACTCGTTTGATCAGTTCGTCGTACTGCTGAAGAACAGCGTCAGTCAGATGGTTTACAAGCACGCCATCTCCACCGTCGTGCCGGCGCGCAATGTGCGGCTGGCCGCCGAGGAAGGCAGCCCCGCCGCGGAGACGACGCCCGCCGAATGAAGCCGCCCGCCGGCCGCTCATGAAGAGCTTCGAGCGTCCGCAAAGCGGCGAACGCGCTGTGCTCGTGCGCCTGGGACTCGGGGCGCCCGTAGAAGAGGAAGATCTGCTGGAATTCCGTCAGCTGGCGCGCTCGGCGGGTGCCGAGCCGGTGGCTACGCTCACCGGGCGCCGCGCGCGTCCCGACCCGCGCTATTTCATGGGCAGCGGCAAGGCCGAAGAGCTGCGCGCACTTGCGCAGGCGTACGACGCCGAGGTGATTCTCGTCGATCATGCGCTCTCGCCGAGTCAGGAGCGAAACCTCGAGCAGCTGACGGGCCGCCGCGTGCTCGATCGCAACGGTCTCATTCTCGACATCTTTGCGCAGCGCGCCCGCAGCTTCGAGGGCAAGCTGCAAGTGGAGTTGGCGCAGCTCAAGCACATCAGCACGCGCCTGGTACGCGGTTGGACTCACCTCGAACGGCAGAAGGGCGGTATCGGCCTGCGCGGACCGGGTGAAACTCAGCTCGAGACCGATCGTCGGCTGCTCGGCCAGCGCGTGCGCGTGCTCACCCGGCGGCTGGCGAAGATCACCCAACAGCGTGAGACCGGGCGGCAGATGCGCGCGGAAATTCCCGTGCCGTCAGTTGCGCTGGTCGGCTATACCAATGCGGGTAAGTCGACACTGTTCCGTGCGCTGACCGGAGCGGATGCTTATGTGGCCGACCAGTTGTTTGCAACCCTCGATCCAACCGTGCGGCGCATTACGCTGCCGGGGGGAACCCTGGTCGTCGCCGCCGACACTGTTGGATTTATCCGCGAGCTGCCGCACGAGCTGGTGGCTGCCTTCCGCTCGACATTGACCGAGGCGCGCGCGGCCACACTGCTGCTGCACGTCGTCGATGCCAGCGATCCGCGTCGTGAGGAGCACATTGAGCAGGTGAATGCCGTGCTGGCGGAGATTGGTGCGCAGGATCTGCCGCAGATCCTGGTTTACAACAAGATCGATCGGCTCGAGGTTACGCCGCGTATCGAGCGCAGCGCCAGCGCTCAGGCGACTGCGGTGTGGATCTCCGCACAACAGGGCCTTGGACTGCAGCTGCTCACGAGCGCGGTGGCGGAGCGGCTGACACGCGTCGTGCGCTGGGCTCGCGTGCGCGTTCCGGCCGGTGCCGGGGCCGTCCGCTCGCGGCTGTATGCCGCCAAAGCGGTACGCGAGGAGCATGCGCGCGAGGATGGCTCCATCGAGCTCGGTGTCGAGCTGCCCGATGTGCAGCTGCTGACACTTGCCCGTACCGCAGGTGTGCAGATCCTGGAGGTGGCGGGCTCCGATATGCCTTGTGCCGCCGATATGGCCTACCTACAATCGACGCCCGGTTCCGGCGCGCCCCAGCCGCAGGCGAACAAGCTGCGCTGACACTGGTCGATGCGGCGCGTAGCGCCAGGCTCTTTGAGGCTTTCTGTAATCCGTTATGGCGTGGAATCAACCCGGTCAGAACAATCCCTGGGGGCGTCGTCCCGGCCAGGGTGGCGGCCCCGATCTGGACGAGCGCATGAAAAGCTGGCAGCGACGGCTCGAGTCGCTGCTACGGCCGGGCGGACGCGGCACCGAGGGAGGCTCGCTGCTGCTGATCGTGGCCGGCCTCGTGCTGCTGGTGTGGCTGCTCAGCGGTTTCTTTCAGATCAAGTCGGCCGAGCAGGGCGTCATCCTGCGCTTCGGCCGTTTCGTCGGCCTGCGCTACGAGGGCGCCGGCTGGCGCTGGCCATGGCCGATCGAGACTCTCATCAAGGTCAACGTCGCCAGCGTGAATTCCAGTGAGTACAAGTCGCGCGTGCTCACCTCCGATGTCAACCTGGTGGATCTGCGCTTTGCCGTGCAGTACCAGTTCTCCGATCCGAAGAAGGTGTTGTTCCAGGTCAAGGAGCCGGAAACGACACTGAGCGAAGTGAGCGAGATGGCGATCCGAGAGATCGTCGGCCGTAGCGAGCTGGATGATGTACTGGTCGGCAAGACGCGTCCGGAGATCACCCGCCGTACCAAAGAGTTGATTCAGCATACCCTGAATAGCTACAACGCCGGCATCACGATCACCACCGTGAACCTGACGGATGTGCAGGTACCCGACCCGGTGATCTCCTCGCAACGCGATGCCAACAAGGCGCTTGCGGACCAGGAGCGGTTCGTAAAGGAGGCGCAGGCCTACGCGAACGGCATCATTCCGGTGGCGCAGGGCGCTGCTGCGCGCATGCAACAGGACGCTGAAGCTTACAAGGCGCAGGTGACCGCGCTCGCGGAGGGACAGGCCGCGCGCTTCCAACGTCTCGAGGAAGCCTATGTGCAGGCACCGGAGGTCACCCGGCGGCGCTTGTACATGGATACGCTCGAGAATCTGCTGTCGCGCTCGCACAAGGTGCTGCTCGACTCCAAGGCCGGCGGCACGGGCAACGTGTTCTACCTGCCGCTCGACAAACTGCTCGACAAAGCCAATGGGCGCGCGGATCTCGAGTCCGGCAACGACGGCCAGGGCACCGCTCCACTGCAGAACAAGGAGCCCGACTCCGTGACGGTGGAAGCGCGCAGCCGGGGGGATCGCTGATGCCGGTGCGCGCGGCTCCCATGATCGCGATCATCGTCGTGCTGCTGCTGACGGCGACTTCGCTGTTCACCATCAATGAGGCGCAGGTGGCACTGCGCACCGAGTTCGGCGCCATTGTCGGACTCGACTATTCGCCCGGGCTGCATTTCAAGTGGCCGTGGGATCAAGTGGTGAAATTCGATCGGCGCATCCTGTCACTTTCGTACACCGGTGAGACCTTTCTCACCAATGACAACCGCGGCCTGATCGTCGACTTCTACGTGAAGTGGCGCGTCAAGGATGCCTCGCGTTACTTCCAGGCTACCGGCGGCCGCGAGGATCTCGCCGGCGAGCGGCTCGCGGAGATCGTGAAGGACGGCATCAAGAGTGTCGTGGCGCAGCGCACGCTGGAGCAGATCGTCTCCGCTGAGCGAGCTGCGGTGACGGGGGACATGTTCGGCCAGGCGAGCCGCAACGTGGGTAACCTCGGTATCGATCTGGTTGACGTGCGGGTGCAACGCATCGATCTGCCCGATGATGTCAGCACGCGCGTCTACGAGAGCATGAAACAGAACTTCAACAAGATCGCGAGCCGGCTGCGCGCCGAGGGGCAGAGCCAGAGCGTGCGCATCCGCGCGGCAGCCGAGCGGCAGCGTACCGAAATGCTCGCCAACGCCGAGCGGGATGCGCTGCGCGTGCGCGGCGACGGCGATGCTCAGGCGGCGCAGATCTATGCCAAGGCCTACTCGCGCAATCCCGAGTTCTATGCGTTTTACCGCAGCCTGCAGGCGTACGAGCGTTCACTCGGCAAGGACGGGGACCTGCTGGTCGTCACTCCCGATGGCGAATTCTTCAAGTACCTGAAGGATCCCGCAGCCGGCAAGCGCTGAACGAGCGCCGGGAAGCATCTCGTGTCGTTGAATTTCACCGATCTGCTGGCGGCGCTCGCGCTGTTTTTCGTCTTCGAGGGCATCGCGCCCTTCCTGCACCCGCGCGGCGTGAAG
The DNA here is from genome assembly GCA_963839055.1 of uncultured Pseudomonadota bacterium. Taxonomy (GTDB): domain Bacteria; phylum Pseudomonadota; class Gammaproteobacteria; order Steroidobacterales; family Steroidobacteraceae; genus 13-2-20CM-66-19. Next base: position 140,515 of record CAWITP010000003.1, read on the forward strand.
CGCGTGTTCACCCGGCTGCTGGATGCCACTGACCGTGAGTTGCGCATCGCCGGGCTCGGCAGCATGCTGGTCGGCGTGGTGATTCTCTTTCTGGTCCGCTAGGGGGCGCCGGTGGGCAAGTTCGTCGTCGTCATCGGCACGCAATGGGGCGATGAGGGCAAGGGCAAGGTCGTCGATCTGTTGACCGAGCGTGCCGCCGCCGTCGCGCGCTTCCAGGGTGGACACAACGCCGGCCACACGCTCGTCATTGGCGGCCGCAAGACCATACTCTCGCTCATCCCCTCAGGCATCCTGCACGAGCAGGTGCGCTGTTTCATCGGCAACGGTGTCGTACTGTCGCTGGATGCGCTGCTCGCCGAGAGCGCAACACTGATCGCTGAGGGGATCCCGGTATTCGAGCGGCTGCGGATCTCGCCCAACTGTCCGCTGATATTGCCCTCGCACGTGGAGCTGGATCGGGCACGCGAGCGGGCGCGGGGACCTAACGCCATCGGTACCACCGGGCGCGGCATCGGTCCGGCGTATGAGGACAAGGTGGCCCGCCGCGCCGTGCGCCTGGCAGATCTGTTCCAGCGCGACCGTTTCGCCGCGAAGCTCGGTGAGGTGCTCGACTTTCACAACTTCGTGCTGCAGCACTATTTCCGCCTGCCGCCGGTGGATTTCCAGAAAACCCTCGATCAGCAGCTGGCGCATGCCGAGAAAATCGCGCCGCTCGTTACCGATGTCACGCTTGCCCTGCATACGCTGCGCCGCTCGGGCGCCAACGTCATGTTCGAAGGCGCCCAGGGAGCCATGCTCGATGTGGACCTGGGCACCTATCCCTTTGTGACCTCATCCAACACGACCGCCGGTTTCGCCGGCACCGGCACCGGGCTTGGGCCGCTCGCCTTCGACGAGGTCATTGGCATCGTGAAGGCGTACACCACCCGTGTGGGCGCAGGTCCCTTCCCGACGGAGCTCTTCGATGAGTATGGCGAACATCTGTCGCGCGTCGGCCATGAGTTCGGCTCGGTAACGGGCCGGCGGCGTCGCTGCGGCTGGTTCGACTCGGTGGCGCTGCGTCGCGCGATCGTGCATTCCAGCGTATCGAGTCTGTGCATCACCAAGCTGGATGTGCTCGATGGACTTGACACGATTCGTGTTGGTGTTGGTTACCGCATGGACGGCGCCGTGCTCGCCGAGCCTCCTCTGAGTGTCGAGGGGTATGCCGGACTCGAGCCGGTGTATGAGGAGCTGCCGGGCTGGACGGAGTCAACCGTGGGTGTACGCGAGTATGCTGCATTGCCCGCGAACGCCCGGCGTTACCTCGAGCGCCTGCAGAGTCTGGTCGACGTGCCGATCGGCATGATCTCTACCGGGCCGGATCGGGATCAGACGATACTGTTGCAACATCCATTCGACGACTGACCGGCGCACTTGAGCCGACCTGTACTGATCCGCTCGGGCCTTGCGCTGCTCATCATCCTGTCGCTGGCGCTGGCGGCCGGCACCTGGCGCACCTTCGGCCACACCTGGGACGAGCCTGAGCATCTGGCCGCCGGCCTCGAGCTGCTCGATCGCGGCAAGTATGAATACGACACCGAGCATCCGCCGCTGGGGCGACTGTGCATCGCACTCGGACCGTGGCTTGCGGGTGCGCATTCCTTCGGCACGCCGCCGCCCAGCGGTGTACAGGAGGGCATCGATATTCTGTACGACGGCGGACACTACGCGCGCACCCTGACCTTGGCGCGTCTGGGGACGCTGCCATTCCTGGCGCTGTTGCTGCTCGGCACCTGGTTGTGGGCCCAGCGCGTCGCGGCCACTGATGCGGAAGCCTTGCTTGCGGTCGCACTGCTGGCCGCAGTGCCAGCTGTCCTCGGCCACGGCGCTCTCGCGGCGCTGGATGTGCCGGGGACCGCGACGACGCTGCTGGCGCTGTATTACCTGCAGCGCTGGATGAGCAGCGATCGGGCGAGCGCTGCGGTGTGGTTTGCGCTGACTGCCGGAGTTGCCGTCGCCACGAAATTTTCGGCGATTCCTTTCGTGTTTCTGGGTGCAGTGGGCCTCGGCGGGTTACGCCTGAGGTTGCGGCCCCATGGCGCGGTCACTGCCGCTATCCGACAGCGCGCCGCGCTCATTAGCTTGATGGTGCTCGCCGCCACCGCGCCGATCGTGCTCGCCTACGGTCCTCGTTCAGTGAGCTTCACGGGCCTGCCGGATCGATTCGCCTGGGTACTGTCATACGTGATGCAGGACGATACGGCGCGCGAGCAGCTGCGCACGTCGCTGTTGCACGTGCGTTTGCCCGAAGCACTGTGGGATCTGGCCGAAGGCATCATGGCTCTCAAGGCCCACAACGATACCGGTCACATGTCCTACCTGTTTGGACAACTGCGGCCCGGTGGCTGGTGGTATTTCTATCTGGTCGATCTCGGCGCCAAGACGCCGCTGCCCCTGCTGCTCTGCGGCTTGCCCGGCCTGGCACTGCTGGCTCGGGATGGCTGGCGAACCTGCAACGCCTGGCGCGTGGCACCCGCGCTGCTCTTCGTACTGCTGCTCGGTTTCGCCAGTGTTTTCAGCCGCATCAACATCGGCGTGCGGCACGTGCTCATCTTGTATCCGTTTCTCGCGCTGGGTGGCGCGTATGCGCTACGCAGGCTGTGGCAAGAGGGCAGAATGCCGGGAAGGGTCGCGGCCGCTGCGCTCCTGTTGATTCAACTCAGCGTCTGGTGGACTGCCTATCCGGACTACTTTCCCTATTTCAATGCGCTCATCCGTCAGCCCGCCTGGGTGCTGACCGATTCAGACCTGGACTGGGGGGGGCAGGATCTGCATCGCCTGGAAACACGACTGCGGCAGTTACGAGTGCCGCGCATCAGCCTTGCGTACCAGGGAACCGCCGATCTTGCCCGCGAAGATCTGCCGCCGTTCACACTGCTGTCGCCCCGACAGCCGGTGAGCGGATGGGTCGCGATCACGGCGCTGGCGCGTGCCCATGCAATGCAGGGCTATGCCTGGCTGGATCGCTACCGTCCGCTGGAACGAGTCGGTGCAACGATTGATCTGTACGACATCCAACCTGCCGGGCTGCCCGCCCCAGACAGTAACGAACGCTAGCCATCCGGGGCGGAACTCCCGCCCCGGTTCGCCGCTGCGCCCGCTAAGCCCGACGCAGGAAGGTCAGAATGGCAAGGACCAGGAAAACGAAGAACAGGATCTTGGCGATGCCCGCAGCGCCGGCGGCTATGCCGCCGAAGCCCAGAATCGCGGCGATGATCGCGATGATGAAAAATACGATTGCGTAATGAAGCATTGTGCGTCTCCCGCCGCTCGCCACTCTTGCGTCGGCGTTGTGCGGCGCATGTTCATTTAAACGCCGGCTGGGCGTTATCGGCGCCAACCCCGCATCCGTGTCAGACAGTTCCGACCCCGCCCGTTGCGCGGCCGACCGCCCGAATGCCGGTGCCACCCGGCAGTTAGCCAGGGGTGCTATCGCAACCGGCGCAGCCGTACTAAGGAGATGTCGCTGCCGTTCATCATGCACAAAGGGTTCGTATGTTGCGATGACGCGTCGATCCGGTTCCCTCAGGCGGGCTGCGCGCTGATCCCGGTCGCGGGATGCTGCAGGTTTGTTGTGCATCCGCAACGGGGTGGTTGCGGCTATAGGTTCTGCAAAGAAAGTCAGGCGGGGGGTTGATCCGGGCCGGGCGGGGAGTTCCCCGTCCGGTCTGTATTACGATGGGGAAATGCAGACTGAGTTGAAGGATCCACCCCGAGCGCGCCTCGAAGTGGACATGGCGCGACTGCGGGCGCTGTTTGACGCCGGTCAGTTCCAGGAAGCCCGTGAGGCTGCCCAGAGCCTGCTGCTGCAGTTGCCCCGCCATCGCGATGTGCTCTATCTGCTCGCGGTCAGCCAGCGGCGCACCCGCCGGATTGCAGACGCTTTCCAGACCCTGAAGCTCCTGAAGGACGCGCACCCCCGGTACGGGCGGCTGTTTCAGGAGCTGGGGTTCTGCTATCTGGCCGAGAACGCGGTGACCCCCGCCGTCCAGGTATTTGAGCGGGCGGTCGCTCTCAACACCTGCCTGATCGACAGCTGGAGGACCCTGCAGGGGTTGTATCGCACGCGCGGAGCGCAGGCCGCCAGTGAGACCGCCGGCGATCAGGCGCAGCAGCTGAGTGCTTTGCCCGAACCCATCCGGCTGGCATGCGAGAAGTATTTCGATGGCGAGACGGGACTTGCCGAGGAGCTGGTGCGCGGCTATCTGAGCGTGCAGGGCGAGCACGTGGAGGCCTTGCGGCTGCTGGCGAAGATCGCCGCCGATGCGGGCGCCGAATACGATGCCGAGCTGATGCTGCAACGGGCAGTACTGCTGGCTCCGGCTTCTGTCAATGCGCGGCGCGAACTCGTGCAGCTGTTGCTGAGGCGTCACAAACACCTCGAGGCACGTACCCTTGCCGCGCAGTTGATGCGCGAAGATCCGCAGGAACCCGCCTTCCAGGGGCTGTTGGCCGCGGCCGCCGCGGGCATGGGCGATTACGACACGGCGCTGCCGATCTTCAGAGCGCTGTTACAGCGGACTCCGCAAGATCCGCAGTTGCTGCTGGCATGTGGCAATGCACTCAAGAGCTCAGGGGAGATCACCGAAGCGATTGCGTGTCTGCAGCGCCTCACGGCCCAGCCCGGCGCATGCGCTGAGGGCTTGTGGAGTTTGTCGGATCTGAAGACCTACGTCTTCTCCGATCAGGAGCTGTCACAGCTGCAGCGTCTGATCCAGAGCCCGGGTCGGCAGCTCACCGAGCGTTACCAGGCATGCTTTGCTCTGGGCAAGGCACTCGAGGACCGCGCCCACTATGCCGAGGCGTTTCGAACCTACGAGCAAGGCAACCGCCTGAAACGCAGCAGCGTGCGCTATCGCGCCGAGGTGCTCGAACGGGTCGCGCACCAGCAGCGGCAATTGTGCCAGCGGGAGTTCTTCGCAGCTCGCGGTGACTTCGGCGACCCGAGCAAGGCGCCGATTTTCATCGTCGGCCTGCCCCGTTCCGGGTCGACGCTGATCGAGCAGATTCTCGCCTCGCACTCGCAGATCGAGGGCACCATGGAGCTCCCGCATGTTCCGCGCATGGTGCGGGAGCTGCGTCGCAGCGCGCAGTTGACGGCCGCGGTCCAGACGAGTGCGTCAGAATCGGCGGCGTCAGAATCGGCGGCGTCGGCGGCGACGGCCTTTCCGGCAGGGCCGGGGCCCGGAACTTACCTCCAGATCCTGGTGCGTCTGGATGCCTCGACCTCCCAGGCACTGGGTGCCCGGTATCTGCAGGATACGGCCCCGTACCGGCGCAGCTCGCGCGCGCACTTCATCGACAAGATGCCCAACAACTTCCGGCACCTGGACTTCATTCAGCTGATTCTGCCCAACGCGCGCATTATCGATGTGCGGCGCGAGCCGATGGCCTGCTGCTTCGCAATCTATCGGCAGCTGTTCGCGCAAGGTCAGCGCTTCGCCTACAGCATGGAGGAAATCGCGCGTTACTACCGCATGTATGTCGAGCTCATGGAGCACTGGGATGCGGTGTGTCCCGGCCGCATCCTGCACGTGCAGTATGAAGAGGTGATCGAGCAACTCGAGCCGAGCGTGCGGCGCTTACTTGAATTCTGTGGACTGCAGTTCGAGCCGCAGTGCCTTCAGTTCCACCGCACGCGCCGGGCCGTGGAACACTGGCGTCACTTCGAGCCGTGGCTGCAACCGCTGCGTCAGGCCTTGGGTCCCTTGGCCGCCGCCGCGCGGTAGGCAGATGTCGAACAGCCCGTCGCGTATCGAGACCGAGGTGTTGCGCCTGCGCGCGCTGATGGAACAGCAACAGTTCGCGCAGGCGCTGCAAGGTGCTCAAGCGCTGCTCACCGAGGTGCCTGAGAATCGCGACGTGCTGTACATGATCGCGGTCTGTCAGCGCTACCTCGGGCACATTGCCGATGCGCTCACATCCCTTGAGCGCCTGGAGCAGCTGCATCCGCTGTACAGCCGTCTGCATCAGGAGCGCGGTCATTGTTACGTCGCCCTGCGGCAGGCCGAACCGGCGATCAGCGCTTTTTTGCGTGCCGTCAACATCAATCACGCGCTTCCGGCGAGCTGGAGCACCCTCAGAACCCTGTTTCGCATGACCGGGCAGAGCGCAAACGCGGAGATGGCCGCGGCACACGTCGCGGCGCTGGCACGCCAGCCGGTGGAAGTGATCACCGCAACCAGTATGTTCGCTGATGGCGAGACCGTGGCCGCGGAGCGGGTGATTCGGGATTTCCTGCTGCGTCATGGCGATCACGTCGAAGCGATGCGCCTGCTCGCCAAGATCGGCATGAAGCTGGACGTGCTGGACGACGCCGAACTCCTTTTGCAGACCCTGTTGGAGATGGCACCGGAGTATCACGCCGCGCGGCACGACTATGCGCTGGTGCTGCTGCAGCGACACAAGCATGCCCAGGCGGCCGCCCAGCTGGAACGGCTGCTCGCGGTGAACCCGCAGGAGCGCTCCTACCGCATCAGCTACGCCACGGCCTGTGTCGGACTGGGCCAGCACGAGCGCGCGGTGCAGTTGTACCGCGAAGTGCTGCAGGAGACACCGCGCCAGCCCGATCTGCACCTCTCTATCGCGCATGCGCTGAAGACAGTCGGCCGCCAGCAGGATGCGATCGCCTCCTACCACTGCGCCATCGAATGCCGGCCTGCTTACGGTGATGCGTACTGGAGTCTTGCCAATCTCAAGACCTATCGCTTCAGTGACGAGGAACTGACGCGCATGCGCGCGATTGAGGCGGGCGAGATCTCACCGGAGGATCGGCTGCATCTGTGCTTTGCCCTGGGGAAGGCGTTCGAGGATCGGGGTGCCTACGCGGACGCCTTTGCGTACTACGAACGGGGCAACGCGCTGAAAAAAGTCGAAACCCGCTTCCGGATCGAACCGATCGAGCGCAACGCGCACTTGCAGCAGGCCGTATGTACTGCGGACTTCTTCCGTGCCCGCGACGGCTACGGCGATCCGAGCGCTGCACCGATCTTCATCGTCGGTCTGCCGCGCGCCGGATCGACGCTGCTGGAGCAGATCCTGGCCTCCCACTCGCAGGTCGAGGGCACCATGGAGCTGCCCAACATCCTGCGCTTCGTCGGCGATCTGCAGGGCCGCGATCCGGACCCGCAGAACCCGCGTTATCCGGCCGTGCTCGCGGAGCTGACGCGCGAGGATTTTGCGCGCCTCGGCGCCCGCTATCTCAGCGAGACCCAGGTGTACCGCACGGGCAAGGCGCATTTCATCGATAAGATGCCGAACAACTTCCGCCACGTCGGTCTGATTCATCTGATCCTGCCACAGGCGCGCATCATCGATGCGCGGCGCGAGGCCATGGCCTGCTGCTTCAGCAATTTCAAACAGCTGTTTGCCTCGGGCCAGGAGTTCACCTACAGCATCGAGGACATTGCCCGTTATTACCGCAGCTACATCCAGCTGATGGATCACTGGGAGCGGGTGCTGCCGGGGCGGGTGTTGCGCGTGCAGCACGAGGAAGTGGTGACGGACCTCGAGCACAATGTGCGCCGTCTGCTGGATTTTTGTGGGCTGCAATTCGAGCCGGCCTGTCTCGAGTTCTATCGCACCGAGCGCAGCGTGCGCACGGCGAGCTCCGAGCAGGTACGTCAGCCGATCTACCGCGAGGGCGTGGACCAATGGCGGCATTTCGAGCCGTGGCTCGAGCCCTTGAAGCAGGCTCTGGAAAGCTGAGCGCGCGGCGCTGCGCTATAGCTCGCGTCCCAGCAGGGTGTGATTGAGCCGGTCGGCATCGACCTCGTAGCCCATCCCTGGCGTATCGTCCAGGACGAGCCACCCTGCCTCGGCGGCAAAGGCTTGCGCGAGCATGAAGTCGCGGCGCTCGAGTGACCATTGCGGTGGATCGAACGGAAACTCGATGAAGGGCGCATCGCTGAGGCCTGCGAGCAGGTGGGTATTCGCGACTACCCCCATGCCGTTGGTCCAGGTATGCGGCGTGAAGATGAGGTTATATTCCTGCGCGAGCAGCGCCACCCGGCGCAGGCCCGTGATGCCACCGACGAGCGCCGCATCCGGCTGTACGACATCCAGGCAGCGCTCAGTGATCAGGTCGCGCAGCTCGTGGGCCGCGCGGGTCATCTCGCCCCCTGCGATGCGCACATCGACGCTCTCGCGCAGCGTTCGCATTCCGGCACGGTCAGCGCGATGCAGCGGCTCTTCCATCCAATACACATCCAGGCGCTCCAGCTCACGCGCGACCGCCACGGCATCCTTGAGCGTCCACGGTGTCTGGGTATCCCACGCCATGCGCCAGCCCTGGTTGCAGTCAACGAGCAGCTCCAGCCGGTGACCGACTCGGGCACGCACCGCTTCCAGTGCGGCGACATCCTCGTGCCAGTCACCGCGGTGGAAGCGCAACTTCAGCGCCGTGAAGCCCTGAGCCAGGTACTTCTCAGCAGCATCAGCCAGCGCCGCTGGCGCGCGCAACGTTCCGGACGAGGCATAGGCACGCACGCGGTTGCTGAGACCTCCCAACAATCGCCAGCAGGGCTGGCCGGTGATCTTTCCGGCAAGATCCCACAACGCCAGATCCAGCGGCCAACATCGCCCATAGTGAAAGTCGATGTTGGACAGCACCCGGTAGTGACGCTCCAGCGCGAGCGCATCCTGCCCGAGAAAGAGCTGCTCGTGTCCCTTGAAGCCAACCATGAGATCGCCCGAGCCATAGCCGACCAATCCCGTATCGGTATGTACGCTGACCAGCGTCGCATCGAAGTGTGTGCGCGGCTTACTGTCCCAGCTGGCGTGAAACGGAGGATCGAGCGGCAGCCGGTGATGGCTGATGCCGATCGACTGAATGCTGTGGCGGGTGGCTGGCATGCGCTACGAGCCTTCCACACCGCGGCAGCCGCTCAAAGCCGAGAAATTGGCTGGCCGCATCGAAAAAAGGCATGAGGGTGCAATCCGTGCGCATGAGGGGCGCGTTAGAATCGGGTCCCAGGGACCGTCATGAGCAATCAAAGATCCATCGACCGGCGCTGGTTGCCCCTGAATGCGCTGCGTGCCTTCGAAGGGGTCGCCCTGCATGGCAGCTTTACCGCTGCTGCCAATGCATTGCTGATCTCGCAAAGCGCACTGTCGCGGCATGTCATTGCGCTGGAGCGTTTGATCGGTGTGCAGCTGTTCGAGCGCCGGCCGCATTCCCTGCTGCTGACGAAGGCAGGCGAGCATCTGCTGCCCGCCGTGGCAAAATCCTTCGACCGTCTCGAATACGCGCTGGATGACATCCGCAACGAGGGCCTGCCGGCCCAGCGCACTCTGCGTGTGCAGATGCCGCCGAGCTTCGCGGCACAACTCGCCGTTCCCATCCTGCGCGACTTCCGCAGGGCAAGCGCCGAGGTCGATGTGGATCTGGTAAGTCCCTACGGAGTGGGCCCGCCGCTGGGGGATGTTGATGTCGCGGTGGTTTACTCCCGTCCGACGGTGACCGAGCTGGTCACCGATCTGCTCTGGTCGGTGCATCCGAGTATCGTCTGTCGCGCGGATGTCGCGGCGGAGCATGCCGGCAAGGAGCTCGCAGGGTTCATCGAATGCAATGAGATTGTGCACGTGCGCATCGGCGATCTGCCGCGGCACCACGTCTGGTCGACTCTGTTGCGCAAGGAGGGTTTGCGCCGCATCAATGTGGAGCGCGGACTGGTATTTGACACCGCCGTACTCGCTGCACAATACGTTATGCAGGCACCCGCGCTGGCGCTGCTCGATCCCCACCTTTTCGCGGAGGAGTTGCGCACCGGCCGGCTGGTCAAGCCTTTCGAGGTCATGCTCGACGATGGCTACGGCTACTATCTGATCACGCATCCGGAAGCGCTGGGGGATACGGCCATTGCGCTGTTTCGCTCGTGGCTGATCGAACGCTTCGGTCCGCGTGGCGCTCCGAGCGCCAGCCGCGTGCACCTTGCGGTCTCCAACCAGCAATCGTGACGCCCATAGCGTCGATCGGCAATAATCGCCACGGACCATCAGTGTGAGCCCGGGGAGAACAAGCCATGAGACTGATCCAGCGGGATGTCACGCAACGGCGCGCCGTCCAACAGACTGCCGTCCAGCGAGGAGCTTCTGTCCAGCGCGGTGCGGCACGCCCGCTGCTGCTGATCGTCGTGGCGGTACTGGTGGTGGCGGGTGCCTACGGGTTGTGGATCATCACAGGTCCTGGTCCGTTGGACTTTGCCGCGGGAAAACGTGCCGCCGGCAACGCCGGTGCGAATGTCACGGGCGTTCCCGCTGAGCTCGCGAACGCATCGCTGGTGGAACGCGGGCGGTACCTGGCGCGAGCGGCCGATTGCGAGGCCTGCCACACCACCGGCAACGGGCAGGTGTTCGCCGGTGGACGTGCGTTTATCCTGCCATTCGGCACGCTGTATTCGACCAACATTACACCCGACCTCGAGACCGGGATCGGCGCTTATACGGATGCCGAATTTCTGCGCGCGCTGCATCAGGGCATCGGACGGACGGGGGGCCGGATGTATCCGGCCATGCCTTATGCGTCCTATACCTACATGAGCGATGCCGATGCGCTGGCGATCAAAGCCTATCTGTTCAGTCTGCCAGCGGTGCACGCCGCGCCGCCACCCAACACGCTGAGCTTCCCGTTCAATCAGCGCTGGCTCATGAGCCTTTGGTCAGCGTTCTTCAACCCCGACAAGCGTTTCCAGCCCAACACCGAACGCAGCGCCGAGTGGAATCGGGGCGCCTATCTGGCTGAGGCCATGGCCCACTGTGGCGAGTGCCACACGCCGCGCACGCTCGCATTCTCGCTCGACAACCGCAGCAAATTCGCGGGCGCGAAGCAGGCCGGCTGGACTGCCTACAACATTACGTCCGACAAACCGAGTGGCATCGGCGACTGGACGTCCAAAGAGATCGCGCACTATCTTGCGCAAGGGCATGCCGCAGGACGCGGCGGTGCCAACGGTCCCATGGGCGAGGCCGTTGACCTCAGTCTGCGGTACCTCACGCCCGGGGACATCGCCGCGCTCGCGGCCTACGTGAGTTCGGTGCCGGCGGTCAGATCGCACGATGCGCAGCTGCGCACCAGCCCGGCACCCGCCTCGCATGCGCAGGGGGTTGCCGCGGCCGTCGATCCGCGCGGCAAGGAAATCTATGAGGGGGCCTGCGTGGGTTGCCATGGCTGGACGGGCATCAGCCCGGTGGTCGACTACGCCTCCCTAACGGGCACGCGTGCGATCAACGATCCCTCGGCTACCAACGTCGTGCAGGCCGTCCTCAACGGCAGCATGGCTGGCGACACGCCGGGGGATGTCAGCATGCCGGGATTCGGCCGTGCGTACACCGACAGAGAAATCGCCGCGGTGGCGAATTACGTAACCGCCCGGTTCGGCGCGAAGGCATCCAGCGTCACCGCTGCAAATGTAGCGAAGGCACGCCGCGAGATCTCTAGGTAGGAGCGCTGTCGCCACTTCCACCCTGGGCTGCGAATATCCGCCGGACACTGTCCATCGTGTCCGCATCGCCGGCTTGCTTGTCGGTTCGATAGCGCTTCACGCGTGCCAGGCGCAATGCCAGGCCGCCCGGATAACGCGTGCTCTTCTGCAGATCACTGAAGGCAATCTCGGCTACCAGCTCCGGCCGCACATACACCGTCCACTGATCGCGGTGCACTTCGCGCGCCAGTAGCTCATGGGTCTGCCATTCCAACATCGTGTCGGTCAGCCCCTTGAAGGTCTTGCCGAGCATCACGTAGTTGCCTGTGGCTTCCTCCCGCGCGCCCAGATGCAGGTTCGAGAGCTTGCCGCTGCGCCGACCGGAGCCCCATTCCGCGGCCAGGATCACCAGGTCGAGTGTATGCGCACGTTTGATCTTCAGCCACGCGGCGCCCCGGTTGCCGGCCTCGTAGGGAGCATCCAGGGACTTGGCCATGACGCCTTCATGTCCCGCGGCGAGCGCCGCTGCATAGAATTCGCGCGCCGTCGACGGCTCTGCGGTTACGAGTCGCGGGATGCGTGAGGCGGAAGGTACCGTCATGTTGAGTAGCTGCAGCCGCTCATGGGTCGGAAGATCGACGACACTGCGCCCGTTGACGTACAGACAGTCGAAATAAAAGGCACGCAACGGCAGCTCGCCAGAGAGCTGCTCCACATCCAGGCGTCGTCCGAAGCGCCGCATGGTGATCTGAAAGGGGTGAGGGCGGTTCGCCGCATCGAACGCGATAGCCTCCCCATCGAGTATCAGCTCCCGCTCATCCAGTGCGCGTACGGCCGCGGCGATGTCGGGTATGGCCGCCGTGACATCGTTCAGGCTGCGCGTGTAGATGCGTACCTCATCGCCCCGACGGTGCACCTGGATGCGCGCGCCGTCCATTTTCCACTCGAAACCGACATTGCCCTGCAGCTGTTGCAAGGCTTCTTCGACATCCGTGGCTGTCTGCGCCAGCATCGGCGCTACGGGGGAGAACAGGTGCAGTTGAAACTGCGCCAGCGCCACGCTGCCCTCCTGCAAGGCGACTCGAGCGACTGTCCCCAGGCTCGGCGCATACATGGCGGCGCGGCGGACCTCTGCCACGGGTAACTGCGCGGCTGCGGCGATCGCCTCGACCATCACGCCGGCGAGCGCGCCCTGACGCAGCTCGCCGGTAAGCAGATGCATGAGAAACTCCTGCTCCGTCGCCGTGGCGCGCGCCAACAGACTGCGCAGCGCCGCGGTCCGGCGCCCTGCAGAGCCGGCGCCACGCATCGTCTCGATCTCCCCCAATGTACGGTCGACGTCCGAGAGGCCCAACGATGGCGTGGCTGCAGGTGCACTGCGTGCCTGGCGAAGGCTGGCATATCCCAGCCCGATCCGACCCTGCGGTGTTTCACCGGCCAGATAGTGCGCGACGTTCTCCACCTCATCGGCAGGAACACTCCCCAGTAACGTGGCGAGCTCGCGGATTTTGGCAAGTCGCGCGCGCGTCGCGGCCACCCGCAGTGAGCTGTTGACCAGATCGCTGAGCAGAGTCTTCATCACGGAATCTTAGCCAGGCCTGCGCGAAATATCCCGGCGCAGTCGCTGCGTACCGGGCCGCATCGGGCCGCTCGAGAATCACAGGGCATCGTGTAGTATCGGCGCCTCAATCGATCCGGGAGAGCGACGCTATGGCTGATGAGTTGCAGGGCGTGCTGGGGCGCAGGGAGTTCGTGCAGGGAGCGCTGGCCGGTGCGCTGCTCGCCGCACGTCCCGCCAGTTTGCTGGCGGCAGACCGGGAGAAGGACAAACAGGCCGTACTGGCGCAGATAGCCGGTATGCACGCCCAGAACATCAAGCGCCTGCAGGACTGGATTGCGCTGCCTTCCATAGCGGCCGAAGACCGCAACTATCCCCAGGGCCCCGAGTACATGATGCGCCTCGCCCAGGAGGCTGGTTTCAGCGATGTCAAGCTGATCCCGAGCTCCGGCAAGCCGGGCGTGTTCGGCCGGATCGATGCGGGCGCCCGAGTCACCGTCGGTATCTATTTCATGTACGACGTCAAACAGTTCGTGCCTGCGGAGTGGAGCTCACCGCCGCTGGAGGCGAAACTCGTCGACAAACCCGGCCTGGGTACGGTCTGCATCGGCCGTGGCGCCGTGAATCAGAAGGGACCGGAGAATTCATTTCTGAGCGCGCTGCATGCGTTCCGCGCTGCCGGCAAGAAGCTGCCGGTGAATCTGGTGTTGGTGTGCGAGGGCGAAGAGGAGATCGGCTCACCGCATTTTCGCGAGGTGGTGATGAACCCGGCGGTGCTGCCGGAGCTGCGCCGCTGCGCGGGTGTGTTCCTACCCGAGGCCGCACAGGATCGTGATGGCGGAGTGGAGGTCTCGCTCGGTGCCAAGGGCATCGTGGAGCTCGAGCTGGTCAGCACCGGCGAGCGCTGGGGGCGCGGCCCTGCCCATGACATCCACTCGAGCCTCGAGGCGCAGGTCGATTCACCGACCTGGCACCTGGTGCAGGCCCTCAACACTCTCATCGAGAAAGATGGCCACACGCCGGCGGTCGAGGGTTTCTTCGAAAAAGCCAAACCATTGACGGCGGCCCAGCAGCAGATGATCCGCGACCATGCGGCGCGCACCGCGGAGACGACCATCAAGCAGGCATTCGGCGTACAACACTGGGTGCACGATGCCAGCTGGGTGGACTCACTGACTCTGCTGGAATCCAAGCCGACGATCAATATCGAAGGACTGGTGGCCGGCTATACCGGCCCGGGCGGCAAGACCGTGCTACCGCATCGGGCGGTCGCCAAGATCGACATGCGGCTCGTGCCCGACATGACCACCAGCGATACGCTCGCGAAACTCAAAGCTCATCTGGCGAAGCAGGGGTTCGGCGACATCGAAGTCAACATGAGCGGCGGCTACGATCCGACTCAGACCGAACCGGATTCCAAACTCATCCAGAGTCAGCTCGCGGTCTATCGCCGACTCGGCGTCGATCCGCAGCTGTGGCCGCGGTCAGCCGGCTCCTGGCCTGGATGCGTGTTCACCGGGGTGCCGCTGCACCTTCCGGCCGGACACTTTGGGCTGGGACACGGCTCCGGAGCGCATGCGCCCGATGAGTATTACGTCATCGAGTCGGCGCATCCCAAAGTGCAGGGCCTGGATGGCGCCGTCGGCTCGTTCGTGGAATATCTGTACGCGCTGGCGGGCTGACCCGCGTTGGCCGGCCGATCAGCGGGTGACCGGCCGATCAGCGGGTGACCGGCCGATCAGCGGGTGACCGGCCGATCAGCGGGTGACCGGCCGATCAGCGGTTTGTCTTCTGCTCTGGCTGCAGCGGGGCAGTTGAAGGGCGTGACGGCAGCCAGGTAGCGCTGGCAGCGCCTTCGGCCTTGGCGCCGCGCTTGAAGGTGCGGCCTTGCGGCGGCGACAGATTTGCCAGTCCCTGCTCCTGCCAGGTCCGTGCGGAGCTGACATCCGGGTGCGTGACGGCGATGACATCCTCCGTGGCGAAATCGAACCATTCGATTCCGAATCCATTGGGCTCCCTGCGGACCACGTGCGCGACATAGGTGGGCGAGTCGCGCAGGCGGCCGTTGTAACGTCTGGAGCGGAAAACCACGTTAACGGGAGAAAGCAGTGGAACTTGTAACGGTGTTGCGATGAACGCGCCACTAACGCTCAGATCCATCACCCGGCCGCCCCCGACATTTCCATCGCCGGTCCAGATGCGTACTGGCAGTTCTACTCTGAGCCGCTCGCCCCAACGGTGCTCCATGTAATCCATTTGCCACCTCCGATTCGATACGGGCGCGGGGAGACCAGGAGCATATAGCGTACCCCGCAATTATGGCTCTAACGTGCGACGAGAGTTACCCCTTCCTTAAGGGGGATCTCTGGATTCGGTCTTGGACTCGGTCTGCCGCCCGCTGGACCGTCCGCAGAGCGTGCGGCCCGCGACGCCCCTGTAGCAGAGACCAACATGTTGCTGCGCGAGCCAGTGCGTGAGAGCTGAGTCTTATTTTCCGCTCGGCGTATCCCGCAGCAGTTGTTGCACCTGATGAGTAAAATCTGCCTTGAGCTTGGCGTTAAAGGCGCCGGTGGCCGGTGCGGCAAATCCGGCATGCACACTGCGGACGCGACCGTCGCGCCCGATGAAGAACGTGGTTGGATACGCATCGAGGTGCACAGCCTGCGGCACTTTCTCATGCAGCTCGTCCGGCGTGCCGGCAATGAGCACGGTGTAAGTGATGCCGAAGTCCCTGACGAACGCCCGCAAGCGCGTCGGATTAACCAGCTGCTCCTGTTCTTCGAAAGATAGCGTCACGACTTCGAGTCCGCGGCGGTGATATATACGATACAAACTCTGCAGCAAAGGTGCTTCGTCATGACAGTTGGGACACCAACTGCCGCCGATCTCCACCACCAGCACCTTGTTGCGGAACCGGGCATCGCTATTGGAGATCGTGCGGCCTTCGAGGTCGGGGAAGCTGAACCTGAAAGGCTCGGACGGGTCGCGCATCTGGGTATGACGCGTCGGATCGGCGGCCTGCGGCAGGGCCTGGCGTGCCGCAGCCTCAGAGCGATAGGCCCGCAACGTCTCATCGTCTCCATGTGAATCGCGCAGCAGCAGCTGCAGGGTCTCATCGGCGGCCGTAGTGACCTCGATGACCGAGGGCCGCGCGCCGTCAAAATGGCTCAACAAGAGCTTGCCGTTGCGCCAGCTGCCAGTCAGTTCGCCGGTGTCACCGTCAACGCGCAGCACCGCGGCATTCACGTTGGCGCCGTGCTGGCGCACGATGAAGCGCCATGCCTGCTCGCCTGCCTTACCCGCCGGGACAGGAACGAGCCACAGGCCGGCTATCTGCGGTGCACGCTCACCTGGGTTAAGGTCGGTCCGGGCCATCCGCACGGCATGGAAGGGATACGGCCTGGACTTGGAGCCGGGCGTCGTGGGCAGGTAGGTACCGGACAGGGATCCGTCCGTCGCCACATCGGCCTCCAGGCGTCGCGCATAGGTTGGATATTCCAGCTGCAGATGGCGAGCGGTATACGAACCCCGTGCGGATCGCAGCTGCTGACTGCCGTTATAGAACCAGCCCGCGGCATGTCCGCCAGCGGTCGTCGCGATCCCAAAACGAAAAGGCACCTGCATGGCGCCCACCTGCACGGTCGCCGACCATTCCCCGCTGAGATCGGTCACTCCGAGCGGCTCGGCCGGCACGGCAAGAGGACTGCCGCTCAGCACCAGCGCGGCGAGCACAAGGCGCGCACTCAGCGCGCCAGCCGTCCACAGCTGACCGCCTGACGAGCACCCCATCATTGAGTGGTCTCTCTGCTTTGGCTCACGTGCGATGCAACTCGCTCGGCACGGCCGGCGAGGCGCCCATCGCCCACCTGCGCCGCCATCGCGGCGAAGTCCGCCGTGACTCCCCGCCAGCGCAACTCATCGACTTGCGCAAACACCGGGACGTCGGTACGCAGAGTAGCGAGATCCTTGAACAGCAGGGCTGCGGCGCGGCGTGCACCCAGAACCTCGTGTGGAAATTGCTCCAATGCACCATGGCGTGCAATCAGCCGCGCCGCCGTCATCCTGCCGATGCCGGGCATGCCGGGGTAGCCGTCGGCGCTGTCGCCGACCAGCGCCAGAAAGTCCGGAATCAGCTCCGGGTCCACGCCAAATTTAGCCCGCACTGCCGCGGCATCGCGGATGACCTTGCCTCGCCGGTCGATCTGCACGATGCGGGTGCCGCGTACGCACTGCGCCAGATCCTTATCGGGCGTCCAGATGCATACTTTCTGCACCTGCGGATCCTGGGCTGCTCGCTGCGCAGCGGAGGCGAGCGCGTCATCGGCTTCCATCGCCGTCATCGCCCAGACCTTGACACCCATGGCGCGCAGGGCTTCCTCTAAAGGATGAAATTGCGCGAGCAGCGCGGGCTCGACACCGGCACCGCTCTTGTAACCCTCCCAGAGCTGGTTGCGGAAGGACTCGATAACATGATCTGTGGCCACACCAACATGGGTCGCGCCTTCTTCCACCATTTGCAGCACAGTGTGCAGCACGCCATTCACGGCACCAAACGGGCGGTCTGGCCCGCGGGTGAAGCGGCGCAGGCCATGGAAGTGACGGAACAGCTCGTAGGTGCCATCGACCAGGTGCACGATCATATCGGGCCCGCTGTCAGCGCAGCTCGATCCAGGTCGGCGCGTGATCGCTCGCCTTCTCCCAGCCACGCACGTCGCGATCTACACCTGCCTGCAGCAGGGCACCGGCAAGCGGCCGGTTCACCAGCAGATGATCGATCCGCAACCCGGCATTGCGGCTGTAAGCATTGCGAAAGTAGTCCCAGAAAGTGTAGATCGTCTCATCCGGATGCAGGGTACGGAGGGCATCGGTCCAACCCTGGGCCGTCAATCGCGCGAAGGCTTCACGCACCTCCACGCGAAACAACGCATCATCCAGCCAGCGCTCCGGCTTATAAACATCCCGCTCGGTTGGGATGACGTTGTAATCACCCGCCAGCACGACGGGCCGCGGACTGGCTGCGAGCTCGGCGGCATGTCGGATCAAACGCTCGAGCCAGCGCAGCTTGTAATCGAACTTCGGCCCGGGAGCCGGGTTGCCGTTGGGCAGATACAGGCAACCGACGGTCAGATCGCCGATCAGGGCTTCAATGTAACGACTGTGACTGTCCTCGGGATCGCCGGGCAGCACCCGACGTTGCTCCACCGGGTCACGTCCCCGCGCGAGTATTGCAACTCCGTTCCAGCTCTTCTGGCCGTGCCAGACCACCCCATACCCGGCGGCGCGCACTGCGGCTTCGGGAAACTTCTCCTGCGGTGCCTTGAGCTCCTGCAGGCACACGACGTCGGGCTGTGCCGCGCTCAGCCAGCGCAGCAGGTTTGGCAGCCGCGCTCCGATTCCGTTGACATTGTAGGTTACGACTCTCATGCGCGTGTAATTGTACGGCACGTCAACCGCAATGCGTGCGCAACGCGCGCCGAGTCGTCCGTTATGGCATGGCCTGCTGAGACTTCACGGCCATCTCGAGCGCCTGTGCGACTGCGCCTTCATCCACATGTCCCACGGTGTGACGCGCGACCGCGCGCACCGCCGCATCGGCGTTGCCCATCGCGACCGGCCAGCCCACGATCTGCAGTGCAGACAGATCATTTCCTGAGTCGCCAACGTACATGACCGCACGCAACGGGATGCCGTACTGGCGGGCCACGCTCTGCAGTGCCACACCCTTGCTGACTCCGGCGCGCGTCAGCCCGACAAACTGCGTTTGCGGCATCAGCGGCGAGCTGGATTGAGCGAGTTCCAGTCCAGGATGCGGCAGCGCCTTGAACTCGGCGGCGCGCTGCGCCGTCAGCAACCATTGGGCGCGTACCACCGGCTCCTGCAGAGTTTCGAAGCGCCGCGGCGCGAACGGCACTCCCAGAAGTTTTGCATGCTCGCAAGCCCACGCGTGGGTGCTCTCAGCCACGTAGCTGCTGTCCCCATACAGCTCCAGTACTTCATCGCCTTCGCGTGCCCGCTGGATGAGCCTTTCCACCTGATCCCGCGGCAGTCGTGTCGAGCGCGTTTCCTGGCTGGCCAGATGCACGACGCTCGCGCCGTTCTGAAAGACATGCCAGCCGTCCGCCTCGAGCCGCCGCGCGTATTCGCGCGCGGTTCCGAAAGCGGGACGTCCGGAGCACAGGGCCAGATGCACGCCCTGGCGACGGGCCTGCGCGGCCGCTTCCCAGACGTGCTCAGGAACCTCGCCGCTCGAACCAACGAGGGTTCCGTCGACATCGATCCCTACAAGGGCTATCGCTGAATCCTGCACGTGACCGTCGCCATCCATTCAAAGTGAGCACCGCGCGGCGGCAGCGCCGCGAAGGGCGCCGCGCCTGCGCATGCTAAACTGACACTCTTTCGCAGTCGGGCCTGTCGGCCCGGCTCCGGCGCGAGACGCCGTCCCGAGCTGAGCGCACGCTGCCGTTGCGGGCAGCCGCGTAATGAGGAGTTCATGATGACCTACGATTACCGAAAGTTCTACATCGACGGCCGCTGGGTTGATCCGCTCGAGCCGCAGGTGTTCGAGGTCATCAACCCGGCCACCGAGCAGCCCGCGGGCGTGATCTCCATGGGCAGCGCCCGCGATGTCGATCTGGCCGTGGCGGCAGCGCGCCGCGCCTTCGACAGTTACGCGCAGACGACCCGCGATGAACGCCGTGCATTGCTGCAGAGAATGCTGGAGATCTACCAGCGTCGCTATGCGGATTTTGCCGACGCGATGCGGCTGGAGATGGGTGCGCCGGCAAAGCTGGCGCGCGGTTCCCAGGCCGCCTGTGGCAGTGGTCACCTGGAGGCGATGATCGAGCTGCTGCAGAGCTTCGAGTTTGAAGAGCGTCGCGGCTCCTCGCGGCTGCTGTTGGAACCGGTGGGCGTATGTGCGCTGATCACACCGTGGAACTGGCCAATGAATCAGGTCGCGGCCAAAGTGGTACCGGCGCTCGCGGCGGGATGCACCATGGTGCTCAAACCGTCGGAGTTCTCGCCGTTCAGTGCCGCGATCTGGGCTGAAGTGTGTGCCGAGGCGGGCGTGCCGGCCGGGGTCTTCAATCTGGTCAATGGTGCGGGCCCTACCGTGGGAGCAGCGCTTGCCGCGCATCCAGAGGTGGACATGGTCTCCTTCACCGGCTCCACGCGTGCAGGCACCGAGGTGGCACGGCTCGCGGCGGCCACCGTCAAGCGGGTGCATCAGGAGCTGGGGGGCAAATCCCCCAACATCCTCCTGGACGATGCCGACTTCGAGCGCGCAGTGAAGGCGAGCGTGATGGGCGTGTTCCAGAATTCCGGGCAGTCGTGCAACGCACCGACGCGCCTGCTCGTGCCGGCACAGCGGCTCGCCGAGGTGGAGGCGCTGGCGCGCAAAGTTGCGGACTCCGTAGTCGTCGGTGATCCGGCGGCCGAGAAGACTTCCGTTGGCCCCGTGGTCTCCAAAATTCAGTTCGAGCGCGTGGAGAACTATATCGCCCAGGGCATTGCTGAAGGTGCCAAGCTCATCGCCGGCGGAGAGGGCAGGCCCGAGGGGCTGGACAAGGGCTACTACGTGCGCCCCACGATCTTCAGCAACGTTAACAACGAGATGGTGATAGCGCGCGAGGAGATCTTCGGACCCGTCCTCGCCATCCTGCCCTACTCCAATGAAGACGAGGCGGTCCGCATCGCTAACGACACGCCGTACGGATTACAGGCGTACATCTGGAGCAAGGACCTGTCACGCGCCGGTCGCATCGGGCGCCGCATCCGTGCCGGACGCATTACGATCAATGGTGCGTCGGGCGACTGGGGCACGCCCTTCGGTGGCTTCAAGCGCTCGGGCAACGGCCGCGAGTGGGGTGAATACGGCCTGCGCGATTTTCTGGAAGTGAAGGCTGTACTGGGGGCCGAGGTCGCCTGAGGCACGCCGGCGCTCGGTGTGGGACTCGTCCTACTGCGTTTCGCGCCGCTAGCTTGTTCGCAGCGCAGCGCCCGACAGGCAAGCTTTGGGCACGTACTTCGAGGAGCACCATCATGCGCAAGAACAGCCCACAGCGACGCCGTCTGCCGACTCTGTCCTCGGACAGTCTCGACCAGCTACTCTATGCCCTGGCTTTCGTGCTCGCGCGCCGGCAGATGCGTGCCAAGTGGACGAGCCCGCTGCCTGCTTCGAGCTCCGCGTTGGCCTGATCTGCGCGTCAGATCCCCGCGTACCACTCATAACCGCGGTCTTCCCAGAAGCCACCCTGGCCCCCGCGGATGCTCTGCAGACTGGCAACGGCTTCGATCGCCATCAGGTACTTGGCGTGTTTGTAACCCAATTGACGCTCCACACGCAGGCGCAAGGGTGCGCCGTTCGCAACCGGTAGGGGTTTGCGGTTGAGATCGTAGGCGAGCAGGGTCTGCGGATGGAAAGCATCGATCAGATCGATGCTTTCGTAGTAGGGCTGATCGGCCTGGAGCTGATCAGCGCAATGAAAGACGATGTAGCGTACTTGCGGCAGAAGCCCGGCGCGCTGCAGCACCTGTCCCAGGGGCACCCCGGTCCACTGGCCGATCGCACTCCAGCCCTCCACACAGTCGTGACGCGTGATTTGCGTGCGTGCCGGCAACGAGCGCAGCTGCGTGAGCGATAGCTGCAGCGGCTGCAGCACCAGGCCACCGACCGCCAGTCGCCAATTCACGAAATTATCCGCGCGCAGATTGTTGTACAGCGGGTTGTTCGGATCGTTACTGCCGTTGGAGCGGAATACCGACGAGAGGTCCGCCTCGCGAAACTCGCGTGCCAGCGGCTGCGCACCCAGCACTAATCGCTGGCTGCGATAGGTCAGGCTCTCGGCGCTCCGCAGGATGCTCTGCACGGAGGGCGCGGTACTCAAGCGGTCGCAACCGGCCAGCAGCAACGCCCCAAGCGTGCCGGAACTACCAACCAACATCTGACGCCGCGTAAGGATGCGCCGGGTCACCGCGGCCTCGCCGGTGGTAGCTCGAAACGCCCCGTGACCATCGAGCGCACCTCATTCCAGGTGCCTGCAAGCATCACCATCACGAGGTGCACCACGATGAACAATACGATGGCGCTGCCTGTCAGGAAGTGCAGCGAGCGCGCACTCTGGCGGCCACCGAGCAGCTCGGGCAGCCACTGTGCAGCGGAATCGATGCCTGGAGACAGCGACAGGCCGGTGAGCAGCATCAGCGGCGCCAGTCCAAAAATGACCACCACGTAGGACAGTTTCTGCAGCACATTGTAGTGTCTGGCCGCAGCGCCCGATGGAAATCTCAGTAACGCATGCTCACGCAGGGAGCTGCCGAGATGCGATGGCGTGAGCTCGGTACGCGTGGGCAGCAGATCACGACGGATGTGGCCGGTGAGAAGGCTCACGAGCACGTAGGTCAGGCTGTTGAACACCAGCAGCCATGCGAAGAAGAAATGCCAGCGTCGCCCCGCGGCGAGGTCCCGCCACCCGGGCAAGGTCAGCCAGCCCGGAAATGAGCCAATGCTGAGCCATGCCGGATCGGTATCCGCGCCGGCCTGTCCCCAGTACAGATGGGGGTGCGCGTTGAAGATCTGCAGACCACTCATGATCAGCACTGCAAGGCAGAGCACGTTGACCCAATGAAGCAAGCGGGTCGCAAGCGTATGGCGATAAATAACCGTGCGCACGCCAGTCGCGCTGTCATTGAGCTGCATGTGCATGCCCGCCATAATCGCTCCGCTATCCGCTGGGAGCAAACCATCACGAGTGTCTGTCAACCGGGCGCGCTGCGCAGCCTCCTGGTGTTCCTGGCCGTGCTCTTGCTGGCCGGCTGCGGCAGCCCTGCCGGCCCCGGTTCTGCGCCCGTGGCTGAGGAGGATAGCGTCAATCTCTACAACTGGTTCGACTACATCGATCCGGAGGTATTGCGCCAATTTACCGCCCGTTACGGTGTGCACGTCCATTACAACGTGTTTGATTCCAACAGCACGCTGGAGGCGCGATTGCTCGCCGGGCACTCCGGCTACGATGTCGTATTTCCCTCCGGTGCCTACCTGGAGAGCTTGCTGTCGGCGGGGGTATTCCGCCCGCTGGATGCCGCGCTGCTGCCGAATCTGCGCAATCTCGACCCCGAGATCGCGCGGCGGCTCGCCGTGCACGACCCCGGCAACCGGCACGCGGTCGACTACACCTGGGGCATCACCGGGATGGCCTACAACGAAGCCCGCATCCGCGAGCGTCTGCCCACGGCCGCGCTGGACAGCTGGTCCTTGATGTTTGACCCCGCGCTCGCAGCGCGCATTGCCGATTGCGGCATTGGCTTGTACGAATCACCGAATGTCATCGTACCCAGCGTTCTGGCCTGGTTGGGGGAGTCACCCGACAGCGAAACACCCCAGGCCCTGGAGCGCGCAGCACACGCGCTGCTCGCCGTACGTCCGTACATCCGCAAGATCAGCACTGGCTCACTGGTAGAGGATCTGGCGACGGGCGAGCTGTGTGTGATCATCGCGAGTAATGGCGATGCCATGCAGGCCCAGGAGCGCGCCCGTATTGCGGGCAATGGTGCCGTCCTGCGCTACTCGATTCCCCGCGAAGGGGCAGTCATGTGGTTCGACGTGGCGGCGGTGCCGGGGGATGCGCCTCATCCGCGCAACGCGCTGCGACTGATTAACTTCCTGCTGGACCCCGCGATCGCGGCGCAGAACAGCAACACCATCCGTTTTCCCAACGGCAACGCGGCGTCGCAGCCGCTGTTGCGGCCCGAGCTCAGGAACGCGGCCCTCTTTCCGCAGTCAGGGGGGCTGGCGGCCCGGCTGATCTCCGAGCGCGCCCACAGCGAGGCGTACGTCAGACTGCGCACCCGGGTGTGGACGCGTTTCCGCACAGGCAAATGAACAGGCCGGCAGCCAGTCCTGACTGGCATGCCGGCCTGCAGCTCGCCGGAAGCCCCGCCGGCGTCTGACGCCGCGCAGCGCTAGAGACTCGAGCGTCGGCCGATCAGCGCATGGTAGACCACCAGCACGACGACCGCGCCCACTACCGCAACCAGCAGACTGTACACATTGAGTCCCGTGACCCGAGACATGCCGAAGGCACTGAACAACCAGCCACCCACCACGGCTCCGATGATTCCGAGGATGATATCCAGGAAAACTCCGTCCCCGTGCTTGTTAACTATTTTGCTGCCAATGAACCCGGCAATCAGCCCGAGCACGATCCATGCAAGTACCGACATACGACCTCCGCTTACAGGTGTAAAGGCAAGCTTGAGCGTGAGCAAGTTTCGGTCCTGCCTGGAGGGTGGGCAGGCAGAGGGGCACGGGGCGGCCGGGGGTGCGAGGCGTCCGGCCGGGGGCGCCCGAGGCGCGGGCCGTTCCCCGGCTTGGGGCCGGCCCCTGGCGCGCCGGCGGCGGCCCCAAGTAACGCTTGCCCTCCGATTCCGCGTCCCGGCACGGGTACACCCATTGCTGCAGCCCCGCACATCGATCGGACGGCCGGTCGAATGTTCGCTCGCAATACCGGGAGTTTGTTATGAAGACAACCTATGTCGCTCTTGCCTGTCTGTCGTTACTCGGGACGGGTGTTGCCCTGGCCGGTGATCCTGGCGACAGCAGCAGCTCGAATCACAGTCAGATGATGAAGTCCTGCATGGAGCAACAGAAGGCTCAGAACAGCGGCATATCCAAACAGGACGCGCGCAAGGCCTGTAACGAGCAGTTGCGGATGTCAAAAGCGTCTGCCACGCCAAACCAGACGACGCCGACGACCACCGGGGATCCCGCGCCGCAATCCGGCAGCGAGACCAATCCGCCCACCAGTCCTCCTAAGTAGGGCTGCTGCTCCGGGGCGGTCCTCAGCTCTTACGCCGCCCCGGCCAGAGCCGGTTGAGAATCTGTCGCGCCGTTCCCTCGATCACGCCGCGGCGGTGTGGGTCGCGCCGCGCGAGGGCTCCCGCCAGATTGCGCGCCTGTTTGAAGGTGATATGTGGCGGCAGAGGCGGCACCTCGGGATCGGTTTTGACCTCGAGGACCACGGGTCGGTCAGCAGCGAGTGCGCTGTCCCAGGCCGGCCCGACCGCTTCGGGCCGATCGACGAAGATGCCGGTCAGTCCGATCATCTCGGCGAAGCGGTGATAGGGCACGTCCGGGATGTTTTGCGAGGCGTTGAATTTCGGATCGCCCTCCATGACCCGCTGCTCCCAGGTCACCTGGTTCAGGTCCTCGTTGTTGAATACGCACACGACGAGACGTCGATCGGACCACCGCTGCCAGTATTTGCCGATCGTGATCAACTCGGCCATGTTGTTCATCTGCATCGCGCCGTCGCCGACCAGTGCGATAACCGGGCAGTCCGGATGCGCAAATTTGGCCGCGATGGCGTAGGGGACGGCCGCGCCCATGGAGGCGAGCCCGCCGGAGAGTGACGCCATCATCCCGCGCCGCATCTTCAGATCGCGCGCAAACCAGTTTGCACACGAGCCGGAGTCGCTGGTCACGATGGCCCGATCGGGCAGACGCGGCGACAGCTCCCAGGTGACCCGTTGCGGATTGACAGGGTGGGCCGGCTCGAGCGCCCGCCGTTCCAGGGTTTGCCACCAGCGTTCCATATTGCGCACGATGCCGGCGCGCCAGCTCGAATCCACGTGCGCCTCCAGCAGCGGCAACAGGGCACGCAGCGTCTCGGCCGCATCCCCGACCAGGTTGACTTCCATGGGATAGCGCAACGAGAGCATGTCGGGAGCGAGATCGATCTGCACGCCGCGCGCCTGGCCTTCCTTCGGCAGGAACTCACTGTAGGGAAAGCCGGAGCCGACCATCAGCAAGGTGTCGCATGAAATCATCATCTTGTAGCTGGGCTCGGTGCCCAGCAGGCCGATCGAGCCGGTCACCCACGGCAGCTCATCGGGAAGTACCGCCTTGCCGAGCAACGCCTTGGCCGCGCCGGCTCCGAGGCGGTCAGCCACGGCAATCACCTCATCGGTGGCGCCCAGAGCGCCTGCGCCGACGAGCATCGCGACTTTGCGGCCGCTGTTGAGCACCGCCGCCGCACGCTGCAGATCGGCCTCATAAGGCACGACTTTGGGCAGGGAGAAACCAACACCCGAATGAACGCTGCCATGGGCGCGCGGCGGTTCCTCATACGGCATCTCCTGCAGATCGTTGGGCAGGATGATGGCCGTGACGCGCCGCTCGCCGACAGCCGTGCGGATGGCGCGGTCCACGAGATGGCGCACCTGTGCTGCGGAGGAGGCCTGGTGAACGTACGCGCCGGCCACGTCCTTCAACAGACTCGGCAGATCGACTTCCTGCTGGTAGTGACCGCCGAGGGCGTTGCGCGATTGCTGCCCGGCAATCGCCAGCACAGGCACATGATCGAGGCGGGCGTCATACAGACCTGTGACGAGATGCGTCGCGCCGGGACCCGAGGTAGCGATACAGACGCCCAGCTCACCGGTGAACTTTGCGTAGGCGCAGGCCATGAAGGCGGCCATCTCCTCATGACGCGCCTGCACGAACTCGATGCGCTGCCCGGCGCGGTTGAGCGCGCCGAACACTCCATTGATGCCGTCACCGGGATATCCGAAGATCAGGCGTACGCCCCACTCGTGGAGCCGCTTGACCAGGAAATCCCCGACGGTCTGTGACATGTTGGCTTCTCGGGTGCGGCGAATCACCTCACGCTGCAAGCCATGTTCCCGCTCGGCGATGTGCAGATCTCGAGCATCGGGCGCAGCAAGAGCTCAGGCAGGGCAATGCTGACGGACTGCGGGGGCGCAGAGCTGGTTGACAGCCGAGGTGGTGCGCTTCGATGGCAGCGAATGCTGTTGTATCCTGATCCAGCGGTTGGTGCGGGCGTCCAGCAAATCCAGCGGCAGCACGCCGCCATTGAGCATCTCGTCATGGAAAGCACGCAGGTCAAAACGCGGCCCGAGTTCGTGCTGCGCACGGTCGCGCAGCTCACGGAATTTCAGCTGTCCCAGCTTGTACGACAGAGCCTGCGCAGGCCAGGCGATATATCGATCGGTTTCCGCCTGCAGAGTGGGCTCATCGACCGCGCCCGACTTGCGCATGAAATCGATCACCTGCTCACGCGACCAGCCCTTGGCGTGAATGCCGGTGTCCACCACCAGCCGCACGGCGCGAAACAGCTCGCTCGACAGTCGTCCGTAATCACTGATGGGCTCCTGATAGAACCCGACCTCTTTGCCGAGTTGCTCCGCGTAGAGTGCCCACCCTTCGACATAACCTGAATTACCGCCATGCTGCCGGAACTTCGGCAGATCCTCGAGCAGCTGTGCCACCGACAGCTGCATGTGGTGTCCGGGGATGCCCTCGTGATACGCGACGGCCTCGTCATTCACCATCGAACGCTGCGCGAAGTTGGCTACCGCGACGACCACACGGCCCGCTCGTTTGCCGTCAGGCGTCCCGGTCTTGTAATGCGTCGCGTTGCCCGGCTCGAAATCCGGCATGGGTTCGACCGTGACGGGTGAGGGTGGTATGAAGCCGAACAGCTGCGGCAGCTTGGGTTGCATCTGCGCGATGTAGTTGCGGAAGTCATCGACGATCTGTGCTGCAGAGGTCGGACGGAAGCGGGGGTCATCGTGTGCTGCGCGCCGCAGGTCAGCGAGGTCGGCAAAACCTGCGCGTTGCGCCAGCTCGCCCATCTCCTTCTGAATTCGGTCCATCTCACGCAGGCCGATCTCGTGAATCTGCTCCGGCGTCAGTTTGCTGAGCGTGGTGCGATTGCGAATGTCATTGAGGTAACGCTGTCGCCCACCGGGCAGGGCGGTGACCGTCAGCTCGCTGCGACCCTGCGGCGCGTACTCCTGCGCAATGAAATGCGCAAAGTCGAGATACGCCGGTAACACTTGCCGGATGACTACCTCGGTGAGGGTCGCCGTGAGGCGTTGCTGCTCGGCAGCTGGAATGGTTTCGGGGAAGTGTTTGGTGGGGATCAGGAAGGGGTCCGCGGCCACGATCCCGGCGCACTGCGCCGGGACTTTCTCCAGCAGGAACTTCACCGGCATCAGGCCGTCGTGGCGTCCCGCTTGCAGCAGATCCTGGCTTTGTTGCAAGGCGTGGGGGATCTGCCGCAGCCGGGCAATGTAATCCTCGTACTGCTTCGCGGTGTCGAAGGGCACGGAAAGCGGCAGATCAGCCAGGTGCACGTGCGCGCCGTCCATCTGGCTCAGCGGCATCTCGTGCTCCTTGAAGTCGAAGTTCGCTTGCCGCTGCTCCAGAAGGCGCACCATCACCTGATGCGACAGCAGGTCCTGCTCGCCAAAGCCCGCAGTGGCAATGCCGTTCAGCCGCTTGAGAAAATCGACATCGCGGACGTGCTGGGATTCGGCCCCGGCCAGTGAGTAATCGTTGAGCTGATCGTTATAGCGATAGTCACCGTAGGCCGTGGCGAGCTCCGGGTTAGTCTTGAGCTCACTCTGGTATTCTTCGTCGAACAGCGCGTTCTGCGCGGCGAGACGCTCGCTCAATTCGGCCTGCCGCGCGCAACCCATGACAGGTACGATGCCGATCAAGCCGAAAAAGATGACGGCAAGCTTGCTTTTCATACGCCAATCGTAACATCCCGTGACGTTCTGCTTGGCGACCCTCGCCGGTGGCGTTATCTTAAGAAATCACGAGACGCATTCACTCGAGGTTATGAGCAGCACGCGACGATTCAGGAGCTTTGCGGCCTTCTATCCCTTCTACCTGCGCGAGCATACCCACCCGGTGTGTCGCCAGCTGCACTTCGCAGGTACCAGTATCGCTGCGCTGTTGATCCTGGCGGGACTGCTGTTGCGGCACTGGTGGCTGCTCGGCGTGGCTTTGCTGCAGGGTTATGCGTTTGCCTGGGCAGGTCATTTATTCTTCGAGCACAATCGACCCGCCACCTTCACCCATCCGTGGTTCAGCTTCCTCGGCGACTGGCGGATGTGGTGGGAAATTCTCAGCGGCCGCCTGCGAATTCCTTCAGCCCGCAGTTGTTCCGAACACGCGACCGACGACTGCAGTCAGACCCATCGCGAGCGCTCCCCAGAAGGCGACGCGCAGGGCGCTGCGCCACACCGCGGCCTTGCCGACATAGGCGGCCAGTCCGCCGGCGCTGGCGAGCGCCAGAATCGAAACAGCTGAGACCGTCTCGGCAACCGCAGCTGCGGGCGCCAGGGCGGTCACGAGGATCGGAATCACTCCACCGGCCAGGAACGACACTCCTGAGGCAACGGCAGCCTGCAGCGGACGGGCGCGCAACGTCTCCGTGATGCCCAGCTCATCGCGTGCATGCGCCCCCAGTGCATCGAACGACATGAGTTTGCGCGCCACCTGCTGCGCGAGCGGTCGGTCGAGTCCGCGATGCACATAGATCGATGTCAGCTCCGCCAACTCGCGTTCCGGTTCCTCGCGCAGTTCGCGTCGCTCGCGGGATAGGTCCGCAGCTTCGACATCCGCCTGTGACTGCACCGACACATACTCACCGGCGGCCATGGAGGCCACTCCTGCGACGAGGCCTGCTACACCCGTCAACAACAGCAGGTGCGTTGAGGCGCCGGAAGCAGCTACGCCGACGATCAGACTCGAGACCGAGATGGTGCCGTCATTGGCGCCAAGTACGGCTGCGCGCAGCCAGCCGGTGCGGTTGGAGGCGTGGGCCTCGCCATGTGCGCGAATTACATTCATCGTCCGAGACCTCTTCACATAATGGGCTGGCCATAGGTATTTTCCGCAGCGAGCGCGCCGCTGCGCAACGTGTTTCGCGGCGGCCGCTCCGGCCAGGGCTGTGAGAAGGGCCGGCAAGAGGGTTTGCGGGGAGCGAAAAGGCATTAATACGACTTTTTCCCCTGTCGCCCCTGGCGGATACTGAGCATTACAGCCGGCAGGCAAGCCGCGTGAAAGCCGGCTGCAAGGACTGCGCGGCTGTCAGGGGTTAGGATTATCCGGTGAGTCCCCAGGTCAGCGGGCAGATCTGGGGCGCGCGGCCCTTGGCAAATCTACCCGGCGCGTATGAAAACCAGAATATGGATCCTTTTTTGTCTGCTGCTCTGCGGCTTCGCCACCGCGGATCGCGGCAAGGACCAGATTGTCAACGGTCCTTTAAGCGTTGCGCCTGATGCACGCTACAAGACGGATATCCTGCTGATCATTGCCCATCCGGATGACGAGGCGAGCATCGCCTCTTACCTGGCGCGCATGGTGTTCGATCAGCACAAACGCATCGCGGTGATCTATGCCACGCGAGGCGGTGCAGGCGAGAATCGGGTGGGCATGGAGCAGGGCGCGGCGCTTGCCGACGTGCGCGAGATCGAGGCACGCCAAGCGCTCTTGGCACTCAACATCACCAACGTCTGGTTTCTTGCCGGACATGACACTCCGGGCCAGGACGTGCTGCATTCGCTGGAGAGCTGGGATCATGGCTCCAGTCTCGAGCACATGGTGCGGCTGGTGCGGCTGACGCGTCCCGAGATCATCGTCACGATGATGCCCGACTACGTGGTAGGTGAGAATCACGAAGACCATCAGGCGGCCGCTGTGCTCGCCGTCGAGGCAGCTGACCAGGCGGGCGACCCACTTGCCTTTCCGGAACAGGTGACTGCACCGCGTGACCATCAGCACGGCAACAGCTATGGCGAAGGCTTGCTGACCTGGCAAACCAAGAAGATCTATTTCTACGACGTCGGTGGACAGCACGATTTTCTGGGCGCCGGCCCGCGCTACGATGCCAACGAGATCTCGCCATCGCGCAAGGTTGCCTATGCGAGCTTCACGCAGGCCGCATGGAATGCCTATCAGACACAGGACGAATACGATCCGCAAACACTGCGCACGGCAGCCGCGCGGCCGGTGCAGCTGATCTTCGGCAAGTCGCTGGTGCCATCGACGGCCACGGCCGACTGTATGGCCGGTGTGGGTGTGGGTCCCATTCCCTACGATGCACCGGTCGCGCACCAGCAGCCCGAGCACCGTGGCCTGGGCGTGGAGCTGGGTGGGCCGTGGGCTTTCTACCGGCGTTTCTGGCACTCACACGGGCTGCTTGCCATGGAGAAGCTTGGTCAGCCGCTCGCGCAGAGTGCTGCCGGGGAGAAGTTGTGGATACCGCTGATTCTCAGCAACGACACCGCCAGCAGTGAGCAGATCGTCCTCAAGGCAAATCTGCCGAGCGGCTGGCAGGGCGATGAGTCGGGACGGAGTACCTACCTTCTCGCGCCGCACGAGACCCGGCCGGTACAGTATTTCGTGCAGGTGCCGCCGCGTAGCGCCGGTAGCTTTCGCGACCTCAGTTGGGAACTCGACGAAAACGGCCGTCCACAGGTACAGACCCAGCTACGCGTGTACGTCTTGTCGCGTGCCTTGATGAAATAGCGACCGGTAGCGGCAATGGCGGCCGATGGCGTGTGAGTTCCGGGCCCCGGGCCGCGCCCTACTTTTCAGGCTGACGGTGGTACAACTTGCGCAACTCGTCCTTGGCCTGATTGAGGACCCGACGCCGCTCGGTGCTCAAGTTGCGACCGCCGCGATTGATCTCAAAATTCAACATCGACATGGCGGAGCGGAACGGCGGGGACTTGCGGCGGGTGCTGCCCTCTACAGAACGCCGCAGCGATAGCGCGATTTGTCGCGCGGTGCGTTTCTTGAAAACGCCCGGCTCCAGATCCATGGCATCGCTGCGGCGCATGACCGCCGCCGACCACCTGGCACCTGCGGGCCGGCGGCGCTGCGCCGAGGTGCCGGCTGCTGCGCGGCGGGGGCGTGATGTTTTGCGAGTGGTTTTCTTCCTGCGGGTCGCCATGATCGTTCCTCTCGCGGCAGGGGTCTTTCCCATGGACGTTCCAGGTTGCGGGCAATCAGTCACTGCGGCCCGGTGACAGTGGACGTGTAATCGTTCGTGGTCTCAGGAGGCGGCGACCAGCCGTCATCATTCGCGGCTGCACGCGGTACGGGTGCTGGTGACTGCGATGGTGTCGGCCCGTTCTGGGCGGCCAGCGTTTCTGGCAGTGACATCGATCTGACATAGGCGGCGATCTGCCAGAGCTGTTCGTCGGGTATCTTGCCTCCCCACGCCGGCATGCCGTTGGGGCGCCCCTCAACGAGCGTCTGATGTATCTGCTCCAGCCTGCCACCATAGATCCATTCGTTGTCCATGAGCGAGGGACCCATGCCGCCGCCGCCATTCGAGTGGCAACCGGAACAGTTATACTGCGCGAACAGCCGTTTGCCATTCACCACCGCATCCACGTTGTCATAGTAGGCGGCTGCACGAGGATCGACGGTCGTCAGCGAATGGCCCACACCGGGGGTCAAAGCCGTGTCGATCACACCCGCGGGGTTGGTGGCGCTGCCGACAGCACCCTGCGGTATTGGATGTTTGGCACAGCCTGCCACGAGGAGCAGTGCGGCCAGGGGGCTGCACGCGCCAGCGAGGTTAGTGAGGAAGCGCGAACACATACAGCGTTCCTCCGGCAGTAGTGTACTTGGGTAGATCGGACATCGTATTGACGAACCCCAGCGCCGCTGAACCATCGCGCGGATCGACAGGACCACTGACCACCGCACCCGCCCAGCCGCCGACGCCGGAGAGCACCGCGATGTACTGGTGCTGATCCGGGCCCCGGTAGCTGATCGGCTGGCTGATGATCCCGCTGTCGACCTTGTAGCGCCACAGCGCCTGCCCGGTGCGCGCATTGACGGCCTTGAACCAGCCGTCCATGGTGCCGTAAAACACCACGTCACCCGCGGTGACCACGGTGCCAGACCAGATCGGGAAGTTCTCTTTGACGGCCCACGCGGGACGCCGGCGCACCGGATCCCAGGCGGTGAGCTCACCGCGATTGCCTCCCGGCCCGGGTTTCATGTGCACGTTGGCGCCGACATAGGGTGTGCCCGCAATGTAGTTGACCTTCATGTCGCGCCAGTCCATGCAGATGTTCTCGTGCGGGATGTACACCAACCCGGTCTGTGGACTGAAGGAGCTGGGGTTCCAGTCCTTGGCACCGGAGGCCGTCGGACAGATATCGTGCACTTCCTCGTCGAGCTTGGTTTCCTTGGCTGGATTCAGGATCGGTCGGCCGCTCTTCAGATCGACGCCGCGGGTTGAGTTGACCGGGCCGTAGGGATCGGCGGACAGCACACGGCCGGTAGCGCGCTCGATCACATACACATAACCGTTGCGGTCAAGGTGCACGAGAGCCTTGACCATCTTCCCATCGAACGGCAACTCGAGCAGGATCTGTTCGTTGACGCCGTCATAATCATGCTCGTCATGCGGGGTGAGCTGATAGAACCAGCGGGCCTGGCCGCTATCCGGATCGCGGGAGAAGAGGCCTGAGGTCCACTTGTTGTCTCCCGGCCGCTGCACCGCGTTCCACGGTCCCGGATTGGCGGTCCCATAGATGATGGCGTTGGTATCCGCATCGTAGTTCACCCATCCCCAGACGCTGCCGCCGCCGATCTTCCAGGCATCTGCAGGCCAGCTGGAAACGCCGAGATCCTGGCCCTGCTCGGTGGGATAAGGCGCTTTGAATTGCGCTCCGATCAGCACGTCCGCATCCGGGCCCGTGGTGTATGCCCGCCACAGGAGCTTGCCGGTGTTCTCATCGAGGGCCGCCAGCCAGCCGCGCACTCCCATCTCGCCGCCCGAATCGCCGACGTAGACATGTCCCTTCGCGACCAGGGGCGCCATCGTCAGCGTCTCGCCGTTGTTGATGTTACCGAGCAGAGTGCGCCACACCGGCTTACCCGTCCGGGCGTCGAGCGCAATCGTTTGCCCATCCAGCGTGTTGAAAATGTATTTGCCTGCATCGTAAGTGCCGCCGCGATTGACGACATCGCAGCACGCGACACCTTGGCTCGCCGGCACGGGCTTCGGCGCGAACTTCCATTTGAGTGGCGCGCCTTCCTTTGATAAGTCCAGCGCGTAGACGTAGTTGGGATAGGCAGTCACCACATACATCGTGTTGCCGGCCACGATCGGCGCCGCTTCCTGGCCCTTGTTGACCGCGAGCGAAAAGCTCAGCAGCGGCTGCAGGCCGTGCACGTTGTCGGGGGTAATCTCGGTCAGCCCCGAGAAGCGCGTGGCGGCGAAGTTCTTTGCCGGCATGGTCCACTGCCCGTCTTCGGGCGGCGCGTTGCCAGCACTCGGCGCCGCCTTGCCGGCATCCGGAGTGGGATCGGCCAGGCCGTGTCCGATCTGTTCCAGGGTGAACACCTCCGAGGCGGGCACGGGAGCCGGTACCGTCTGAGCGTGCACGGCGGGTACGGCAAGCGCAACCCAGATCAGTCCGAAACCTACGAAAATAGCTCTTGTCATTGCAGTGAGTCCGTCAGCCGCCGCAGCGCGGCAGGATAAATAACGCTATGCCTGTCAGGGCTGCAGCCACGGCGAAACCCGTGCCGCCCACCAGACCCCACAGCGCCAGAAACCGCGTTCGCCCCGTGCCGGTATCCATCAGATGCCGATGATCGCCCCGCATCTCCGCACGGGTGAGTTGCAACAGTCGCCAGCCTGTGTAAGCCGCGGCCAGCGCGGTCACCACGGCCGCAACGCAGATGATGTCGATCGCGGCATGCGTCCAGCCATACCCATCCAGCGGTGACGAGCGCCGCTGGTCCATCGGAAAACAAGGCCAGCTCGACATCGCAAAGCCGGCGCACAGCTGTACGAACCACGCGCCCGGGCCGCCCAGCAGCCCAAACGCGCTCGCAAAAGCGCCCACCCGCTCCCGTTGCGGAGCGGGGTGATGGCTCAAGGCGGCGTGATCGGCGCTCATTTGCCGAACCCCAGGTAGGGCGTCACATAGTAGGTCGTGAACACGAAGATCCAGATGACATCCACGAAGTGCCAGTAAAACACTCCCGCCGACACGGTCAGCTGGCGCCGCGGACTGAAGTAATCGAGCATCGTCCAGAGCAGAATCGCTGCGAGCACGCACAGACCGATGACGACGTGACCGATGTGGAACGCGGTGGTAATGAAATACAGCGAGGCGTAGCTGTTAGTGCCGAGTTGAAAGGGCTTGGCATGCCATTCGAAGAACTGCACCACCGTAAAGATGGTGCCGAGAATTAGCGCGCCGCCAAAGCCGATGATGGCCTGGATACGCCGCAGCTTGAGGACGCCGTGCTCCCCGAACCACGCGAATAAGCTGGAGACCAGCAGAATGATGGTGTTGGGAAGGGCCAGCTTCAACGTGGGATGCGGCTCGAGCAGCCATCCAGGTAGGGACGTGGCGCCCACGTAGTAGTACGCGAACAGCAGATAGCTGAAGAGCGCAGCCTCAGTGGCGATCAGCATGGCGACGCCCCACAATCCGAGCCCGTGACGACCCACGGGCCCGACCGGCAGCTTACCGGGCTGTGCGAGTGCAACTTGCATCGATTCGGACATCAGCTCATCCCTACGTGGCTTCGCGCTCGCGCAGCTCGCGCCGCGGCCACAACCAGCCCAACAGGGCGATGGCGGCGACGGCGATCCCTGGAGCGGTGACTCCCCAGCTCTTCAGCAGCATCCCGACGAACATCACCGTAATGCCGCAAGTCAACACCAGCGGTGCGTAGGTATCCTCCGGCATCTCGAGAATCATGTCCGGTGCCGCATCCAGCGCCGTCGTAGCGACCGTCTCCTTGCCCGTATCCAGCAGCATGCCGCGCTCGATGGAGGAAGCGACCTGGTCTTCGTCCAGCCTAGCCTCCCAGAGCGGGTGCCGTGAAGCGACCGTTGGAATGACGGCGAAGTTGTAAGGCGGGGGAGGCGAGGGCACGGACCACTCGAGGGTCGGTGCATCCCAGGGATTCGCACCGGCGGCTGCTCCGGAGCGCAGACTGCGAACTACATTCACGAACAGCAGCAGCACCCCGATAGCGAACACGAGGCTACCTGCGGAAGTGATCAGGTTGAGGGTATCCCAGCCCATGTCTGCACGATAGGTGTACACCCGGCGTGGCATGCCGAGCAGTCCAGTGAGATGCATCGGCAGAAAGGCGATGTTGAAACCCAGGAACATGATCCAGAAATTCCAGCGCCCGAGCCGCTCGTCCAGCATGCGTCCGGTCATCTTGGGAAACCAGAAATACACGGCGCCCATGACCGGGAAAACGTTGATGCCGATGAGCACGTAGTGCAGATGTGCGACGACGAAGTAGGTATCGGTCAGCTGCCAGTCGACCGGCACGCTGGCAGTCATGAATCCGGACACTCCGCCGATGACAAACAGGATGATCATGGAGGCGAAAAACAGGAAGGCCGTGGTGATGACCGGACGGCCGAGCCAGATGGTGGCCAGCCAGGCGAACACGGCGACGGCAGAGGGCACGACGATAGCGATCGAGGCCGCCGAGAAAAACGACAGTCCCAGACCCGGCAGACCCGTGGCGAACATGTGGTGCACCCACACGCCAAATCCCAGGATCATGGTGGCGACCGTGGAGAGCGCTACCAGCGAGTACCCCACGAGCGGACGACGACAGAACACCGGCAGACCATCCGATACCATTCCCATGGCGGGCAGCACGATGGCGTACACCCACGGATGGCCGAAGATCCAGAACAGGTGTTGCCAGAGCAGCGGCTGACCGCCGCCGGCAGGATCGAAGAAGTGTGTGCCGAACTGCCGGTCGATCCACAGCAGCAGAAACGCGAGACTCACCGCAGGCACTACCACGAGATTGGCGGCGCTGGCGGTCAGTGTGCCCCACGCCAGTATGGGCAGGCGATTGATGGACATGCCCGGGGCGCGGGTACGGAAGGCCGTGACGATGAAGTTAGCCGCGCCGACGGTGGTGGAGATCCCCAGGAACACCATGCCGAGAGAGTAGAAGTCCTCATTGAGGCCGGGGTTGTAATCCCGCAATGCATACGGGACATAGTTGAACCAGCCGTCGTTAGGTCCGTTGCCGCTCAGGAACCCGGCGTAAATAAACAGTCCGCTCGCCAGGTAGATCCAGTAGGACAGCGCGTTCAGGCGGGGAAACGCCATGTCGCGGCTGCCCAGCAACAGCGGCCAGAGGTAATTGGAGAACCCCGACAGGATCGGCGCGGCGTAGAGAAAGATCATCGAGATTCCGTGCATCGAGAACAACTCGTCGTACTGCTCCGGGGTGAGGTAGTGCAGGTCCGGACCGGCCAGCTGCAGGCGCATCAGCAGGGCTTCCAGGCCGCCGAGCGCGAGGAAGATGAATGCCGTTACGATGTAGCGGATTCCGATCTGCTTGTGATCCACGGTGCTGAAGAAACCCGCCAGCCCCGGTTTGCTCTCCCACAGCCGCTGCAGGGCGGCTTCGTGCGCCACGCTGTCGATGCCGATGCTCGGGACACGGAAGTCGGGAGATCTCATTCAAGGGTCTCCAGATATGCCTGGACGTCGGCGAGCTGGGGCCCGCTGAGGTATTGATTGGGCATGAGCGTTCCGGGCTTGATCTCCTGTGCGTTCTGGATCCAGGCGGCAAGAGTGCCCGGATTGTTGGGCAATAGGCCCGCCGCAATGGTGCGCCGGCTCATCAGATGAGTCAGATCCGGAGCGCTCACGGCGCCGGCGCGTGTGCCGCGGACCTCATGACACAACCCACAGCGGTACTCGACCAGCGCCATGCCGCGTTCGGCCGCCGCGGAGCGCGGCGCAGCAGCGGGTTGGACTTGCGCGGCTCGCCAGCGATCGAAATCGGCCTGCGTCTGTGCCACGACCTCGAACGACATGTTGGCGTGTTGCGGCCCACAATATTCGGCGCACTGCCCGCGATAGCGCCCCGGTGCACGCGCCTCAAACCAGGTGAGATTGGTCTGACCGGGAATAGTGTCGGTCTTGCCGGAGAGCTTCGGCACCCAGAAGCTGTGGATGACATCACCGCCGTGCAGACGCACGAGAATGGGCACGCCTATGGGCACATGAATCTCGTTAGCTGTGGTAAAGATCTGCGCGGGCTGCTCTGAGTCGTAATTCACTTCCCACCACCATTGATGGGCCGTGACATCGAGCGTCAGTCCCGGATGCAAGGGCGGCCCAGAGGTCTGCGCCAGTGCCACCATGGTCCAGACTATCGTGATCAGCAGCGGCACGGCAGAGAGGGCCACGCCGATGCCGATCCAACGCAGACCCTGCGGACCGCTGGCGAGAGGTACCGCAGCGATCTGGTCGGTACGAACAGGGCGCGCTCGCCGCATGCCGCGCCAGAGCAGCACGCCAATCACGATGCACACCAGGATGGAGACCAGCAGCGTGAACCAGGTGAGGGGCAGGATTGTGTGTGCGCGCGGGCCGGCGGCATCCAGGTACCCGAGCGGGGCGGTGCTCACGCCGCGTTCTCCGCCTCAAGCAGCTTCCACAGCCGTCCCAGGGATCGCAATGCGAGGCACAGGAAGAAAGCAATTCCTGGCACCCACATCAGCACGCCGCCAAGTTGCTGATCACGCAGCGCGCTCAACCCCCACGGTGCGGTGGTGGTGAGGTGCCAGAAAAACAGCGGCCGCGAAGCGAAGGTCAGGATGGCGCCCAACAGTCCCATCTGCATGGAAGTGAGGGTGCCGATCACGAGCACCTCGGCACCGCGAGCCGCACTGTGATGCAGCAGATCGCGCCATAACAGAATGGCGGAGCCAAACAAGGTGACGTGCATCACCCAGTAGAGCCAGGTTGAGCTGAAGGTCGCGTCGTATGGCGCGGGCATGTGCCACAGCCACAGAAACGCAAAGAAGGCTGAGGCGAACAGCCACGTGCGGCCGATACGCGGGCCCACCGCGCCGGGCCACGCCAGGGCGATCAGAGGCGCGGCCAGTAGCACCAGAATCATATGTTGTCCGATGCGCGCGCTGAACAACGCTACCGACAGGGCGCACAGCGGTGAGCAGAATGCGACAGTCGCGATCGCCCAGCCGGACAGTGCAACGATCCGGCTCGTGCCTTTTACAGACCGCGCATGAAGAATCGCAATCAGCGCAAGGCTGGCCAACAATGCCGGATCGAGGTTGAAACGCTCCAGCAACTCACCAGGGTGAGGAGCTGCACCGCAGTAGGGTAAAGCGTAGGGACTCATTTTCGTTCAGAGCGATATTCTTGGTGCGGTGCCAGCAAGTACTGCTCCCGACTGAGTCACTCCATTACCTCACGCCGTGAGCTAATCTGCAACCCGGCCAGAGGCGGATGGTGGCGTCGCTTGCCGCGCGGCGGTTCAACTGGCGGCGCTGCCGGCAAGCCGCGAGGTAGCTGCGCTGGGGTGATTGAGTCAAAGTGCCTGCCGTGATAAAGCTGCCGTGGCCAACGGGCGGGGGGCAAATGAGAGTAGCGGGTACGCATTACCGCACCATCTGGACGACGGCGGCAGGGACTGTGCGCGTCATTGATCAGTCGCGGCTGCCTTTCGAGTTCGCCATCGTTGATCTGCAGACGGTCGCGGATGCCGCCTGCGCCATACGGGCTATGGTTGTTCGTGGCGCACCGTTGATTGGCGCCACCGCAGCGTACGGACTTGCTCTCGCGATGCGCGCGGATCCCTCGGACACGCACCTGGACGAGGCGGTGCACTTGTTGCAGGACACGCGTCCCACTGCCGTCAATCTGGCATGGGCCTTGAACAGGATGCGCCGCGCACTGGCGCAGACTCAGCCCGCCGAGCGCGCGCTGATCGCCTTGCGCGAAGCTGCCGTGATCTGCGAGGACGACGTGGAACAATGCCGTCTCATCGGACGGCACGGCCTGGATCTCATCCGCGGGCTGGCTCAGTCAGCAGGGCGCACCCTCAACGTTCTCACGCACTGTAACGCGGGATGGCTGGCCTGCGTGGATTGGGGCACCGCTCTATCGCCTGTGTATATGGCGCACGATGCGGGCATTGCCGTACACGTCTGGGTCGATGAGACGCGGCCGCGCAACCAGGGCGCCTCGCTGACGGCCTTCGAGCTGGCTGCGCATGGCGTGCCCCACACCGTGATAGCCGACAACCTCGGGGGCCATTTGATGCAGCGCGGACGGGTGGATCTGGTGATCGTTGGCAGCGATCGCATGACTGCCGGTGCAGATGTGTGTAACAAGGTGGGTACCTATCTCAAAGCGCTGGCGGCCCACGACAACGGCATCCCTTTTTACGCGGCACTGCCTGTCACCACCATTGACTGGTCACTGGAAACAGGTAGCGCCATTCCGATCGAGGAGCGTGCTGCCGCAGAGCTCACCCACATCACAGGTCAAGGTGCCGGCGGCAAGCTGGAAACCGTGCGTCTGATACCGGAAGGCTCGCCTGCGCTGAATCTGGCTTTTGATGTCACCCCCGCGAGGCTGATTACCGGAGTGATCACCGAGCGCGGCGTCTGTACAGCCAGCCGCGCCGGTCTGCAGGGGCTCTATCCCGAGCTCCAGGCGGCGGGCTGATGCAGCGGGATGATTGCGGCCTGTTTGTCGAGCTGCGTGGCCAGTTGCTCGACAGCTGTCGCGCACTGACGCACACGCAACTGAGCCACGGACGATCGGGCAATATCAGTGTACGCGCCGATGCTGGCCGCTTTCTCATCAGCCCGAGCGGCATGGATTACGAAACGATCCAGGCGGAGCATCTGCCCGTGATGGACCTGTCGGGACGCTGGTTCGGCGGCTGTCGTCCTTCGAGCGAATGGCGCCTCCACCGTGACATCTTCAAAGCTCGAACGGACGTGGGCGCGATCGTCCATACCCACTCCACGTATGCGACGGCGCTCGCCTGTACTGGCAGAGACATCCCGGCCTTTCACTACATGGTGGCCATGGCGGGGGGCGCTGATATCCGCTGCGCACCGTATCACGCCTTTGGCAGCCAGGAGCTGGCCGATGCGGCCGTCGCAGCGCTGCACAGTCGCAGGGCCTGCCTGCTTGCCAACCACGGTGTTATCGCGACCGGCGCTGATCTGCAGAGTGCATTCTCACTCGCCGCTGAGGTGGAAAATCTCGCGCGGCAATACTGTGTTGCTCTGACGCTGGGGCAAGTACGAATACTTGCTGAGGCGGAGATGTCTGTCGTGCTGGAGAAGTTCCGTACTTATGGCAGACAGGATGCAGCAGACCCCGGCCTCTCCGCTGCCAACACGCCAGCCGATACCGCGACTGGATCACGCTCGTGAGCGCACTGGCCACGCCTGCGGGCTATAGCATTCTGGACGCCGCAGGCGTCGCGAGGTTTCTGGCTTCTCGGCCGCAGATCTCGCAAATCCTCGGGGGCCGGCCGGACAGCTGGCGGGTGCGCGAGGTGGGTGATGGCAATCTCAACCTGGTTTTCATTGTGCAGGGGGAGAGCGGCTCGATCTGCGTAAAGCAGGCGTTGCCTTACGTGCGCGTCGCGGGGGCCTCCTGGCCGATGACGCTGGAGCGGGCGTTTTTTGAAGCCTCCTACTATGCAGCGGTCGCCCCTCACGTTGGTAGCCTCGTACCGAAGGTCTACCACTACGATCCAGAGCGTTACTGCATCGTAATGGAGTGCCTGACGCCGCACATCATCCTGCGGCGCGGACTGATCGCAGGGCAGCGCTATCCGCACGCAGCACGCGATGTCGGCGAATACATCGCACGCGCTTCGTTCTTTACCTCGGATTTTGCGCGACCGTTCGAGCAGAAGATGGACGGAGTGGCGCTGTTTGCCCGTAATCAGGAGTTGTTGCGCATCACCGTCGACCTGGTCTTCTGTGATCCCTATCGGCGTAGCCCGCGCAATCGCCATACGGCACCACAGCTCGACCCGGTGGTATCAGAACTGCGTCAGGATGAGGCATTGAAAGTATCAGCGGCACATTGCGCGCGCAAATTCCTCAGCGAGACACAGGCTCTGGTGCATGGAGATCTGCATTCAGGCTCGGTCATGGTGACGGACACGGACACGCGCGTGATCGATTCGGAGTTCGCCTTTTACGGACCGATCGGCTTCGATCTCGGCGCGTTTCTGGGCAACCTGCTGCTGAGCTGGTACGCGCAGCCCGGGCACGCCAGCTCGAGCGACGACCGCCGCAGCTACCAGCGCTGGATACTCGAACAGACGCAGGTTTTCTGGCACACGTTTCGGACGCGCTTTCTGGCGCTGTGGTCCGAGCAGGCAGCGGGCGATGTGTTGCCGCCGACGATGTTCGATAGCGGCAGAGACGGGTCCGCGCTGGTGAACGCACGCCATGCCTTTCTCGAGCAGCTGTTTCGCGACATGCTGGGTTTTGCAGCCTGCAAAATGATCCGCCGGATCGTCGGCTTCGCCCATGTGATGGACTTCGAGTCGATCCCGGATCCGGACCGGCGTGCCCGCTGCGAGCGAGGAGCGCTGGCCCTGGCTCGCGCGCTCCTCACCGAGACTTCATCATTCCATTCGATCGATGCGGTTGTCGACGCGGTGCCCCGCATGTCGGTTACTTAGCCGACTCAGCCGCTAACCGATCGCGCGCGAGACGCGGTCGCTTGACGCGGGGGCAGCCTCAGTTGGAGTATTGATAAGGAATGGTGCGCAAGTGGGCGAAGCCCATTGGGGTGCTTCATGGCAGCTAAAAACAAGAGATCCAGTATTCCTGACGGCGCTGCGGCAATCGCGCGGAGCTCCTCTGGACTGCTTTTCCGGGCGGCGCAGCATCGCGATGATCTGCTGGATGAAGTCCGCACGCTGCAGGCGGCCGGGCGGGTCCGGCAGGCGCGGGCTCTGCAGAAGAGGGCAGAACAGATCGGCCAGCTGGTCGGTGCGCTGGAAACCGAGGTCGGTGCCCGAGACGCGCTCGCGGTACCGGCCAAACCGAGCTAGAACACGCAGCTCTCGCCCCCTGATCGCTGCCGCAGCGCGGCGCAACTAGTGGTGTAGCGGTCGATTGTTGCGATGCGGCAATTACGACCCGGAACCCTTCTCGAACCCGTGCGTTGCAGCTTCAGCTTCGGAGGTGACGTATGGGACGGCTGAACAGCT
The DNA here is from genome assembly GCA_963839055.1 of uncultured Pseudomonadota bacterium. Lineage (GTDB taxonomy): Bacteria > Pseudomonadota > Gammaproteobacteria > Steroidobacterales > Steroidobacteraceae > 13-2-20CM-66-19. The sequence continues at coordinate 183,395 of CAWITP010000003.1, forward strand.
TGCGTGTTTTCCCTGGCCTTGCGGCACTGGCATGGGCAGGTGTCATTCTGGCTCAGAACGCACAGACCACTCGGGTCTCGGATGTGTATGCAGGCCCGGATGACAGTTATCCGGTTGTTGCGCAGCTGGATGCCGACACTCCAGTTCAGGTGATGGGCTGCCTCAATGACTGGAGCTGGTGTGACGTCGGCATCGGCGACAATCGTGGATGGCTCTACGCCCCGGATCTGGCATATGACTACCAGGGAGGTTACGTACCGTTCTATACGTACGCACCGAGCTTCGGTATTCCCGTCGAGCAGTTCAGCGTAGGCCCGTACTGGGATCGCTACTATCACGAACGTCCGTGGTATGGGGAGCGCGCTCAGTGGATGCATCGCTCCGTATCTGAACATCGTCGGCCTTCAGGTCCGCCGCCCAGCGCGGGACCGCCGCCGCGGTCAGCCCGCCTCGATCATTCAGCTGGACAGCACGAAGGTGATCGGCCGCTCAGGTTAGGGAGTGCAGAGGATCAGCATGGGTCGGCTGCGCCGCAAGAGCGCGCGGCTCCGGGGCGGCCAGAAGTGCATCCGGCACCCCGGCAGCAGTCGGGAAACAATGCGGCCCCGCACGAGCAACCTCGCGAAGAGCGAGCGCCGCAAGCGCAGCGCGCGGACGGAGTGCGTCATGAGGCGCCTGCTCGCGAAGCACCTGCTCGTGAGGCGCCCGCCCACGAACCGGCAGCGCGCGAAGAAAGACCGCACGAGCGCCAGAGCGACAATCCGCATTGATTGCGCCTCAGGCACGCAACCGGAGATTTTGCGGGTCGAACAGCGGTGCACGACCTACCGTCGCCGCGCAATGTTGACCCAGGATATCTACGGTTAGCTTTGTACCTGGCGTGACGAACTCGCTGTACACATAAGCAAGTGCGACGCAGGCCTGGAGCGTGTAGCTCCAGCCCCCGGAGGTGATGATTCCCACAGGGGTGCCTGCTGCCAGTACGCTGCCGCCCGGAAGTGGATCTGCAAAACCTGCCTGCTCGAGGGTGAGGGGAACGAGGCGGCGCGTGATGCCGCGATGTTGCAGCACTGCGAGTGCCTCCTTGCCCACGAAGGCCTCCTTGGTGAGATCGACGAATCGCTCGAGTGCCGCTTCCAGGGGCGAGCTGCCGCTATCGAGCTCCGCTTTCCAGCCGGGATAACATTTATCCAACCGCAGGCTATCCATTGCATACAACCCAAAATGTCTCAATCCGCAGTTCGCGCCGGCGCGCAGCAATAGCCGGTAGAGCGCAGCGAGATATTCGACCGGCGCGTGCAGCTCCCACCCCAGCTCACCGAGGTAGTTGACGCGCAGTGCCAGGACCTGCACAGAGCCGATCTCGATCCGTTGCGCTGCGAGCCAGGGAAAAGCGGAGTTCGACAGGTCCGCTGGCGTGATCTGGCTCAGAACGTCTCTGGCGCGTGGACCGGCCAGCACTAAAGTTCCCAACGTTGCAGACACACGTTGGAGAGATACGCTGCCGTCTGTCGGCAGAGCCTGGGTGAGCAGGTCATCGTCGTGGTGCTCGGCCGACGCGGAGGAGACGAGGTAAAACTCTTGCGCTCCGAGGCGGGCCAGGATGAATTCACTGACGATTCCAGCTGCGTTGTTCAGAGCGTACGCCAACGCAACGCGCCCGGGACGAGGAAGTCGCGAGCAGATGAGCCGGTCCAGATACGCGACGGTGCCGGGTCCGGAAATCAGGAATTTGGTGAAACCGGGAAGGTCCATGATTCCGACGGCGTTACGCACCGCATGCACTTCGTCCGCCACAGACCGCATCCACGCGTGCTCCCGCCGAAAGCTGAGAATCTGCTTAGCGCCGCCATCGACGTCGTACCAGAGTGCGCGCTCCCAGCCACCGCGCACACCGAATTGCGCACCGCGCTGCGCCAGGGCGAAGTGCAAGGGCGAGGTGCGCAACGGTCGGCCGGCAGGACGCTCCTCGTAGGGATAGGCCGGCGCGTACTCGTATTGATAAGTCTCGATAGCCTTCGCGAGCGTATAGGTTGTTGTTGCGTAGCCTGCGAATCTGCGAGGATCCATCGGCCAGAGGTCCCACTCAGGTCCACCCTTGACGACCCACTCGGCCAGTGCTTTGCCGGCACCGCCGGCCTGAGCGATTCCGAAGCTGAAAGTATTGCAATGAAAGAAGTTGGTGAGGCCGTGCGCAGGTCCGACGTAGGGCAGGCCATCAGGGGAGTAAGGAATCGGCCCGTTCACCACCCGCTTGATTCCGGCGGTGGCCAGCAGCGGCACCCGGCGGCACGCCGCATCGATGTACGTTTCAAGTCGTCCCAGATCGTCGTCCAGGAGTTTGTAAGAGAAGTCCTGGGGTATTCCGTGCTGCCAGGCGGGCGTCGCCTGCTGCTCGTAAGGGCCGAGAATCAGTCCACTGCGCTCCTGGCGCAGGTAGTAGGAAACATCCGGGTCGCGCAGCAGTGGCAAGCGCTCGGTCCGCTCGCGAAGCTCGCCAATGTCCTCGGTAACCAGATACTGGTGGGACATACTCACGATCGGCAGAGCGCGGCCGATCAGCGCCATGATCTCGCCGGCGCGATAGCCGGCCGCATTCACGACCACGTCGGCCAGGTAAGCGCCTTTGTCAGTGCTGACCTGCCATTCGCCCGTCGGTTGTTGGGCGAGTCCCGTGACTTGCGTGAAGCGCTGCACTCGAGCGCCGCGGCGGCGCGCGCCCGAAGCGAATGCCTGTGTGAGCTGCGCAGGATCGATGTCGCCATCGCACGGATCCCAGAGGGCGCCCTGCAGATCTTCGAGTTGAATGAAGGGGTAACGCTGCAGAAGCTGAGCGGTATCAAGCAGCCGGTAGTCCATGCCGAGCGCATGCGCCATGCCTTGCACATGACGGTACTCGTCCATTCGTGCCGCAGTGTGCGCCAGGCGCACGGAGCCGGTCACGTGGTAATTGATAGGGTACTCGGGTTCGGCACTGAGCCGCCGATACAGAGCGGCGGAGTACTGCTGTAGCTTCAACACTCCCCAGCTGGTTGCAAACGTCGGGCAGTTTCCGGCGGCGTGCCAGGTCGAGCCGCAGGTGAGCTCGCCCTGCTCAATCAACACCGCATCGGTAACTCCCAGCAGGCTGAGGTGATACAGGCAGCTGCAACCGACCGCACCACCGCCAATCACCAGCACACGCACCCGCTCGACCATGTCACCTCGCAAAGGCTGCGCTCGCGCGTGGTCAGCAGTGATCTCGCCGAGCGTCGTCGCACATGCTATTCAGGTCTCTGCGGCCGCACAACGGTGGAGACGGTCGGGCGTCTGCTGCCATGTTGGGATAGAGTCCATCCCCGCTGATTGATTGCAGCTGAGGAAGTCATGGCCCAGGATCTCCCATCCGAAGCGGATATCGTCATCATTGGAGGCGGCATCATCGGAGCGAGCGTCGCCTATCATCTTGCCCGGCGGGGCGCGACCGATGTGGTGCTGCTCGAGCGCGGACAGCTGACCTGCGGCACGACCTGGCATGCCGCAGGGCTCGTGGGACAATTGCGAGCAACGCTGAACTTGACCCGCCTGGCGCAATATACCGCCGGTTTATACGCGGAACTCGAGGCCGAGACGGGGCAGGCCACAGGCTTCCGGCAGAACGGCTCGCTGGCCGTTGCACAGACAGCCGAGCGCTTTGAGGAACTCAAGCGTGGCGCCTCCATGGCCCGCTCATTCGGTTTGGAAGTGGACATTCTGACCGCCCACGAGGCCGGATGCCGTTGGCCGCTGTTGCACACGGATGATGTGGTGGGCGCGGTCTTTTTGCCCAAGGACGGGCAGACCAATCCGATCGACACCACTCAGGCGCTTGCGCGCGGCGCCCGCAGCCGCGGCGTGCGCATCTTTGAGAAATGCCGCGTGACGGGGATCGAAACCGAGGCGGGGCGCGTGCGCGGCGTGCGCTCGGAGCAGGGTGACGTTCGCGCCAGGATAGTCGTCAACTGCGGTGGCATGTGGGCGCGCGAAATCGGTGGCTGGGTGGATGCGTGCATTCCCGTACACGCCGCCGAGCATTTCTATATCGTCACCGAACCCATCCCGGAGTTGACGCCACGATTGCCGGTGCTGCGCGATGCGGATGGCTGCTCCTACTTCAAAGAGGACGCGGGCAAGCTGTTGGTCGGCTGGTTCGAGCCCAGAGCCAAGCCCTGGGGCATGCAGGGCATCCCGGCCGATTTCTCCTTCGATCATCTGCCTGAAGATCTGGAGCACATCGAGCCGCTGCTGTCCGCAGCCATGCGTCGCGTGCCGAGGCTCGCCACGGCCGGCGTGCAGGTGTTCTTCAATGGCCCCGAGAGTTTCACGCCGGACGATCGTTATCTGCTGGGTGAGCTACCGGAGGTTGCCGGAATGTTCGTCGCCGCCGGTTTCAACTCGATCGGCATCCAGTCAGCCGGAGGTGCCGGCAAGGTCCTGGCCGACTGGATCGTCGACGGCCATCAACCCATGGACCTCTGGGATGTCGATGTCCGGCGCTGTGCCCCGTTTCAGCGTAATCGCAGGTATCTGCACGATAGGACGGTCGAATCGCTCGGCCTGCTGTATGCCATGCATTGGCCGTTCCGGCAGCCGGAGACCGCGCGAGGCGTGCGGCGCTCCCCATTGCACGACCGCCTGCTGCACGCCGGCGCCTGCTTTGGGGAAGTCGCGGGGTTCGAACGTGCCAACTGGTTTGCTCCCCATGGTGCAGTGGCGCAGTACCGCTACAGTTATGGACGTCAGAACTGGTTCGAGTTCTCCGCAGCGGAGCACCGGGGGGTACGTGAGCAGGTTGGCTTATTCGACCAGTCTTCCTTTGCCAAATTTGTCGTCGTGGGTCCCGATGCCGCGCAGGTCCTCAACCAGATCTGCGCCGCAGATGTTGCGGTGCCTGTGGGACGGGTCGTTTACACCCAATGGTTGAACGAGCGCGCTGGCATCGAGGCCGACCTCACCGTCACACGTGAGGCGCAGGATCGGTTTCTGGTGGTGACTGCATGTGCCACACAGACGCGTGATTTGCACTGGTTACAGACACATACTCCCCAAGAGGCGCGTGCGACAGCGGTCGATGTGTCTTCCGCCTTCGTCGTACTGGGAGTCATGGGACCGCAAAGTCGCGCACTCCTTGCTGAGCTGACGGATGCCGATCTCTCGAATGCCGCTTTTCCGTTATACCACTCGCAGATCATCGATCTCGGCTACGCGAGGGTTCGTGCCAGCCGTATCAGCTACGTCGGCGAGCTCGGGTGGGAGCTATACATACCCAGTGAGTTCTCACAATCCGTTTACGACGATATCGTTCGTACCGGCGTCCGGTATGGACTCGTTCACGCCGGCTACCATGCAATGAATTCACTCCGTCTGGAAAAGGCCTACCGTCATTGGGGTCACGATGTCAGCGCCGAGGACACGCCGCTCGAGGCCGGCCTCGGCTTCAGCGTCGGTTGGTCAAAGCCGGATGGGTTCAGCGGCCATGCCGCTTTGCTCGCGCAAAAGAAATCCGGCGTGCAGCGCCGCCTCATGGCGTTCAGGCTGAGTCCGGAGGCCCCACTGGTGTATCACAATGAGCCCATCTGGCGGGATGGCGAGGTGGTCGGGCGGCTGACATCAGGCATGTTCGGACACACGCTCGGTGCACCGCTCGGTCTGGGTTACGTGACCTGCAGCGGGGTGATTGCATCGCCGGAGTGGCTGAGTGCGGGACGCTATGAGATTGAGGTTGCAGCGCAGCGTTTCCCGGCTGAGGCGTCGCTGCGGCCGTTTTACGATCCGACCAGCCAGCGTATGAGGAGCTGAGCGCAGCCGTTCGCCGGCAGCTGCAATGATCAGCGCATGGTGGTTGCGCGCGTTGCACTGTCGGTCGATGAGTGTTCCACATGCTCACCCAGCACAGTAGCCCAGGGATGTTTGCGCTGTTCATAGACTGAGAAGTCAGGCGCTGCGAAGGTGGGATCGCCAAAGGCGCCCACAGGGATCGCCACCAAACCCGGCCAGTTCTCGTTCGTATAGGTAACTGTCGAGCCACATTGCGGACAGAAGTTGTAATGCACGCGGCGGCCGCTATCGGCAACTCGCGTCCACGTGCGCTTCTCACCCGTCGCGCGTACCTGGTCTTCCGGCCAGCGTGCCTGGACGCCAAAAGCGCTGCCGGTGCGGCGTTGGCACGCGAGGCAGTGACAGACCGAGACCCGGACCGGTGCCCCGGTGCATTCGGCACGTAACTGGCCACAACGGCAGGCGGCATGCTGTATCATTTGCTGTCTCCAGGGTGATCTGGCCCAGAGTATGCTCTCGCCGACAGGGATAGCAGAGCGACTACCTGGCGCGAGGTCCTGATCACAGAGTTGACCATGAAAGCCAACCGATCGATCCCGTCGGTGACGGTCATTCCGGTACTGATCTACCCTGACGTCCGGGCCGTCACCTGGCTCTGCGCAGCGTTCGGGTTTCTCGAGCGCGTGCGGATCGGAGAGGACCATCGTTCCCAACTCAAAGTCGGCGACGGAGCGGTGATTCTCGGCGATGTCCGCAACGATCGCATTGCTCCGCGAACAGGGGAGGTTAACCATTCGGTGCTGGTGCGCGTGCCCGACGTCGATGCGCACTTTGAACGCGCCCGCCTGCATGGCGCGCGGATAGTGGCAGTTCCTACAGACTTTCCGTACGGCAGTACACCGCCGAGGATCTGGCTGGCCATCAGTGGACATTCAGTGCGACGCTGGCGGACGTCGCACCCGAATCGTGGGGCGGTCAGTCCGTCACGTCGGAGTCCGCTACGGACTGAAAGCGATGCCGGGCGGGCTCCAAACATTCGGTGGCTGTCGCCGTGGAGCGTCTGCAGTCGCTGCTGAAGGACCGCGGTATCACGGTCTGCGCGCATATCGATTTTTCGGGCGACGCCCGGCCTTCGGGCCTGGGCTGCGAGAGCGCCTTGCCTTCCCGCCGGACTGAGAACCCCGATTTGCGTGTATGGCAGCCCGGGTTTTAAATAGAAGCTACCCGTGCAGCTGGCGAGGCGGGTGATTCACGCCCGCAAGGGGTCACCGATGTTCCTGAAAAACTGCTGGTATGTTGCCGCCCTGGACCATGAGCTGATGGATGGCAGGTTGCTCAGCCGCAGGCTGCTGGGTGAGCACGTGCTGCTGTTCCGCGGCGAGAGCGGCCGGCTGTTCGCCCTGAACGATCGCTGTCCGCATCGCGGTGCCTTGCTGTCGCAGGGGCGGCGCGAAGGTGATGCGGTCCGCTGCATGTATCACGGTATCCGTTTCGATGGGACCGGTAAGTGTAATCAGATCCCAGGTCAGGATCTGATACCTCCAAAGCTGCGCGTGCCGGCTCATCCTGTCATACAACGCGGTCCGTTCATCTGGATCTGGATGGGCGATCCCGCGAAGGCCGACCCGGCGCTCATTGTAGATCTGCCTTATCTCGACGATCCGGCGTGGAAGGGCATCCCCGCCTACCTGCACTACGATGCCAACTATCTTTTGATCGTCGACAATCTGAGCGATTTTTCCCATCTGGCCTTTGTGCACACGCGCACCCTCGGCGGATCGGAGGAGTACGCATTCGTCAGCAAGCCCACGGTGATCGAGCGCCTGCCGAATGGTTTCCGCGTCGAGCGCTGGCACCGCAACAGCGAATCGCCCCCGTTCCATCGCAAGGTGGTGCGCGACACCGGCAAAGTGGATCGCCGCAATATCGCCACGATGCTGATACCTGGCATCTTCACCATGGAGACTCTGTTTGTTGCCGCAGGGGAGGATCCGGTCGTGTCGGGGGCCAGGCAGTACCGTAACTGTCAGTTCATGACTCCCGAGACTGAGCGCACGACACACTTCTTCTGGTCGTATCTCAACAACTTCGAGGCGCAGGATTCGACCATCTCGCGCTCCCTGCTCAACAGTCTCATCGAGGGTTTCATGGAGGACAAGGCCATCATCGAGCGCCAGCAGGTGACGCTTGAAGAGGATCCGAGCTTCCAGATGTTGGCCATCCTGGCGGACGCTCCGCTGGCACACTTTCGTCGCTTGTTGAGCAAGCTCATCGAAGCCGAGCAGGCTGTGGCGGGATCCCAGGCGAGTGGTGCGCGGTCGATTACTGCAAGCGCATAGCCGCTGACTGACGCGCCCGCCCGCTGAGCGGAATGCCGCGGGCGCTGTCCCGTTCGCCCCGCCTCGCCGATAATGTGAGCGGGTAAACGGCAAGCGGGGAGCTTCCAATGACAGAGCGTGCGATCGTGACGGGCGGCAGCTCGGGGATTGGCGCCGATACCTGCCGGGCGCTCCTCGAGGCAGGGTTCGAGGTCGTCAATGTTTCGCGACGTCCTGCGCCCCTTGCGCACCCCAGGCTGCAGCACTTAGCAGTGGATCTCACTGATGCGGCAGCGACGCGCAGCGCACTGCTGGAGCTTGCGGCCACGAGGCCTGCGAAAACTCTCGTTCATTGTGCGGGGGCGATTCGTGAGCGGCCCCTGGAGGAGGCGACGCTCGAGGATCTGGATGCGTTGGCCCATCTGCACCTGGCAGCGGCCATGTCGCTGGTGCAGGCCAATTTGCCCGCGATGAAAGCGGCCCACTTCGGACGCATCGTGCTCGTGTCCAGCCGCGCCATCCTGGGCCTGGCGAAGCGCACGGTCTACTCCTCGACCAAGGCCGGGATGGTCAGTCTGGCACGCACCTGGGCGTTGGAGCTGGCGCGACACGGCATCACGGTGAATGTCGTTGCGCCAGGTCCGATCGCCGAGACGGAGATGTTTCATCAGGTCATCCCGGCGGCCAGCGAGAGATTCGCCGCGGTGTCGCAATCGATTCCGGTCGGCCGCGCCGGCGTGCCGGCAGATGTCACGCGGGCGATTCTGTTCTTTGCAAGTCCCGATGCCTCATTCGTCACCGGTCAGACTCTGTATGTTTGCGGTGGCACCTCGGTGGGCAGCATCGTTTTCTAACGCAGCTTGGCCGGCGATCCCAACGATCCCAGCGCGTGGCGGCCTCAGCGCATGGCGGTCTTACGGGTACCAGCGCGGCGGCAGCAGGCGACGCTTGCCGTCCGTAGTGAGTTTTGCATCCTTTGCCGCGAGATCTTCCCGGTCCCACAGCTCGCAGGTGACCTGCCGATGTCGCTGATCGAGCGCCTCACAGTAGTTGGTATACAGGCACAGCCGGACCTCCGCCCCGCGTCCGCGCACCACCTTGCGGAACCAGTCCGGATCGGCGAGCGCCTGGCGGGCCAAGCCCACTATGTCGGCGGTGCCCTCGCGTAGCACGGCTTCAGCCTGCTCAAAGTTGTGGATGCCGCCCGTGGCCACGATAGGCGTGTTGCACCCGGCGGCGCGTACGGCGGCGCGTACTCGCGCGGTCGCAGCAAGATTGCGCCCGAAGGGTCCGCGGGCATCGGAATAGTAGGATGGCATGCACTCGTAGCCGCTGCGACCCGTGTAGGGGTACGCAGCCGCGCCGATCGCAGGCTGCCTGGCATCGTCAAACTTGCCGCCGCGGGAAAGTGACAGAAAGTCCATGCCGGCCCGCGCGAATCTGCAGCCGAATTCGGCAGCGTCGTCGACGTTACTGCCGCCGGTGATGCATTCGTCCGCGAGAAAACGGCACCCTACGGCGAAATCATGCCCCACTGCGCCGCGCACTTTCGTATAGACATCCAGCGGTAGCCGTGCACGTTGCTCGCGAGTGCCGCCGAAACCGTCGTCGCGGTCATTGGCACGCGACAGAAATGCGGCCATGGTGTAGGCATGCGCGTAGTGCAGCTCGACCCCCTCGAAGCCGGCTGCACGCGCCCGCTGTGCCGCCTGAGCAAACAGCTGCGGCAGCTGTTGTGGCAGCGCACGGATATGCAGCAGGTCGGTGTCGGTGACCCGTTCGCGATAGCCAAAGTCCAGCGCTTCCAACTCGCGCGGCTCGAGCACTTTCTCCAGCTGATCGCGTGGTAATGCGGCGAGCCAGGTGCGCACCGCGCCCTCATCGGCATCGCTCAGCCCTGCAGCAGCACGGTGGCGCGCAGTGATGCTGAGAAATTGCGAAAAGTAGCGTGCCGGATCCGGCCGGCGGCGGATGGTGAGGAAATCAATGATCTGGATGAAGAGGCGCGTCTGACCCTCGCTCGCCTCGCGCACTACCCGTACCAACTCCCGCAGACCCGGAAGGAAACGGTCATGCCCGATGCGCAGCAGGGGGCCACTGGGAATGTCCCGAATACCGGTTGCTTCAACAACGATGGCGCCCGGTTGCCCGCGTGCGAAGCAGGCGTACCAGTCGAGTACGTCATCCGTAACATGCCCTGCATCGGTTGCGCGCCACGGCACCATGGCAGGCACCCAGGTGCGGTGGCGGAGCGTGGCGGGCCCGATGGTGACGGGGGAGAAGAGTCTCGAGGTGGCCGCCTCCTCAGCGCTCGGCCAGCTGCCGGGGCGTGCTTCGTGGCGGATGCGTTCGGGCGGTCGCCACACGCTCAATCGCCTTCCGGTATCACAGCGGTCGCCTCGATCTCGACTTTCGCTTCCGCCTCGATCAGTGCAACCACCTGCACGACACTCATACAGGGGAAGTGTTTGCCCATCACCGCCCGGTAGGCAGCACCGATCTGCTGCAGCTGCTGGTGATATTCCTCCCGGCTCGTCACGAACCACGTCAGTCGCACGATGTGCTCGGGACCTGCGTTGATGGTGGCCAGCAGGGCGAGGATATTCTCCAGGGCGGTGCGTACCTGACCGGAGAGCGTCCGGCTCGGAAAGCGCCCCTGGGCATCCCAGCCGATCTGCCCGGCGAGAAACACCGGCTGGCCCCGTGCCAGGATCCCGTTGCTGTAGCCTTTGGGTCGGGGCCAGTCCGGAGGCTGCAGCACCTGAAACGCCGGACTCTTCACGGACTCGCCTTTGCCGAGTTGAGGATGTCCCGCGCGATGATGAGTTTCTGCACTTCAGTGGCTCCCTCGTAGATCCGCAAAGCCCGGATGTCGCGATAGAGTTGCTCGACCTTCTCACCGCGGCGGACGCCGCGGCCGCCGAACAGCTGCACAGCGCGATCGATGATGCGCTGCGCGGACTCGGTAGCCGTCATCTTCGCCATGGCGACTTCCCGTGCGTGAGGCTGACCGCGGTCATGCAGCCAGGCCGCGCGATAGGTAAGCAGCCGCGCCGCTTCCAGCTCGGTGGCCATCTCCGCCAGCGTCGCCTGGGTGAGCTGGAAATCAGCGAGCGTCCTGCCGAACAGCTTGCGCTCAGTCGCGTGTGCCAGCGCTTCCTCGAATGCCCGCTGCCCGAACCCCAGTGCCGCACCGGCAACGGAAGTGCGAAATACGTCCAGGGTGCGCATGGCGAGCTTGAAGCCGTCTCCTTCCTGACCCAACCGGTGGTCAGCGGGAACGCGGCAACCTTCGAAGCGCAGTGTTGCCAAGGGATGGGGCGAGATGACATCGATGCGTTGCGAGATCGACAACCCCGTCGTGGCGGCATCTACCACAAAGGCGCTGATGCCACGGGCGCTTACGGTCCCGTCGGGACGGATGTCAGCATCGCTGGTGCGCGCAAACACACAATAGAAATCGGCAATGCCGCCATTGGAGATCCAGGTTTTCTCGCCATCCAGAATGTAGTGGCTGCCTTCACGGCGCGCCCGGCTGCGAAGCGCCGCAACATCGGAACCCGCGTCCGCCTCGGAGAGCGCAAATGCAGCGATGTGTTCTCCGGATGCCACAGTTGGCAGGTAACGATCCTGCAACTCGGGCGAGCCGGCAAGGGAGATGGCGCCACTGCCGAGTCCCTGCATCGCAAAGGCGAAATCGGCCAGTGCATCATGGCGAGCCAGCGTTTCCCGGATCAGGGCCAGCGAGCGGACATCGAAACCCGCCGTACGACCGTGTTTGCCCGCCACCGAGTAAGCCGTCCAGCCCGCCTTGCCCAAGGCACGTACCAGTTCGCGGCAGCGCGTATCGAGCGCCTCCCGATCATCCTGCAGCGATGGCTGTGCACAGGCAGCGGCCGCCCAGCTGGCCACGTCCGCCGCAAGCTTGGCGTGCTCGGGACCGAAGAATGGCCAGTGCAGATACGCAGCAGCTGCCATGTGTCAGTTGCCTTCGAACTCGGGTTTCTGTCTGTTGGCGAACGCCTGATAGGCGCGCCGGAAATCCTCGCTCTGCATGCAGACGGCCTGCGCCTCGGCTTCCGCATCGATCGCCTCATCCACTGACATGGACCATTCGGCATGCAACATCTTCTTGGTCATGGCATGCGCAAGAGTGGGTCCCTGGGCGATCCCGCCGGCGAGTTTCAACGCCTCGGACTGCAAGCTCTCCGGTTCGCACAGGCGATTGAAGAAGCCCCAGGCCATCCCCTCAGCGGCGCTCATCGCGCGTCCGGTGAACAACAGCTCAGCCGCACGTCCCTGGCCGATGATCCGCGGCAACAGCGCGCAGGCGCCCATATCGCAACCCGCAAGACCAACACGGGTGAACAGGAAGGCAGTACTGGAGCGCGGGGTAGCGAGGCGAAAATCGGCGGCCATGGCGAGAATCGCGCCTGCCCCCGCACACACCCCATCGACCGCCGCCACGATCGGCTGCGGACAGGCGCGCATGGCCTTCACCAGATCACCGGTCATGTGGGTGAAGTTGCGCAGACCGGCAGCATCCATGCGCGTCAGGGGTCCGATGATCTCGTGCACATCACCGCCGGAGCAGAAATTCCCGCCAGCACCAGTGATGACGAGCGCGCGTACCGCGCGTGTATTGGCGAGATTTCTGCACAGGTCGCGCAGCTCGGCATAGCTGTCGAAGGTCAGCGGATTCTTGCGCTCCGGACGGTCAAGGGTGATGACACCGACGCGTCCCTCCTGCCGCCATTGGAAATGGCGCGGCTGGTACGCGGCAATGTCGAACTCTGGCCAGGGCATGCAGTTCTCCTCAGAGCGAGCTGCTGATGAGATGTGATTTGAGCTCGCCCAGCAGCTCCGCGAGCTGCGCTTTCTTCTTCTGACTCAGGGGATCGAACAGTGCGATGATCCATTGCTCGTGCTCCGCCGCCATGCGCTGAAACTGCCGCTGCCCCTCCGCGGTGAGCCGTACCCGAAACACCCGGCGATCGCTGCTGTCCACCTCGCGCACCACCAGGCCATCTTTCTCCAGCCCATCGGTGATGCCGGTGACATTGCCGCCGGTGACCATCATGCGCTGGGACAGCTCACTCATCTTCAGCCCCTGCGGTGCCCGCTCCAGCTGCGCCATCAGGTCGAAGCGGGGCAGGGTGGTGGCAAAGCGCGATTGCAGACTCTGGCGGATGCGGCTCTCGATCTGGTTGCTACAGGAGAGCAGGCGTAACCACAGTCGCAGCGAGACGTGATGATCATCGTGCACGCGTGTCTCTGCATCCACCGTCGCGGCGATCATGGGCAATGCCGCACGTTCCTTAACTGCATCCTTGGGCATCAGGTCACCTCGCCGCCTGCCAACACGATGCTCTGGCCTGTAATGCTCCGGGCGCTGCTGCCGCAGAGCCACAGCACGGTGTGCGCGACTTCCTCCGGTGTAATGAAGCGTCGCTGCGGATTAGTGGCCAGCAGGGCCTCGCGGGCCTGTGCCTCGGTGCGGCCGGTTTTCTGCATGATGTTGGCCACGGCATCCCGTACGATGGCGGTGTCCGTGTAGCCCGGGCAGACGGCGTTGACGGTAATGTTACGTGTCGCGAGCTCGACCGCCAGAGAACGGGTCAGTCCGATCACGGCGTGCTTGGACGCACAGTACGCGCTGATGTAGCCCGCGCCTCGTAGTCCAGCGATACTCGCGATGTTGACAATCCGGCCGAAGCTCCGCTGCAACATGTCAGGGACCACCTGTCGCGTGCACAGGTAGGTGCCGTGCATGTTGACGGACATCACGCGATTCCAAAGCTCTTCATCGGTGTCGGTGAACCGCGCGCTCGCGGCTTGTCCAGCATTGTTGATGAGTATGTCCACGGCGCCGAAATGCTCACGCGCCTGGCCGAAGGCGCCCGCCACCGCAGCACTGTCGGTCACGTCCCCCACCAGCGGTAAAGCGCGGGATGCGCCGCCGAGCTGGGCGGCCGCCTCAGCGAGTGCCTTGCCATCGCGGCCCAGCAGCGACACCCGGACACCCTGCTCGCTCAATGCGGTGGCGATCGAGCGGCCAATGCCGCGGCTCGCCCCGGTCACCAGGGCATGGCACTCGTTGAGTGCTTTGTCGAGCGCTTTTCCCGGCAGGCTCATGCGACTTCGTCACGCAGCGCAGCAGCGGGTGCCGCGGTGGCGGCCGCGCGCAGCATGTTGCGCTCCAGCTGTGTCTTGCCGGAAAGGTATTGAGGGGGCCACCACTGTGCGGTGTATCCCTGACGGGCCGCCGCATCCAGTGTCCAGGCAGGATTCGCCAGATGCGGCCGGGCGATCGCACACAGGTCGGCACGACCGGCCGCGATGATCGAGTTCACGTGGTCGAACTCGTAAATGTTGCCCACCGCGATGGTGGCGATGCCCACCTCGTTGCGCACGCGATCGGCAAAGGGCGTCTGCCACATCCGCCCGTACACTGGCTTCTGCCAGGGTACGGTCTGGCCCGTTGACACATCGATCAGGTCGATCCCGGCGTCCCTGAAGGTGCGCGCGATCGTCAGCAGTTCGTCCTCGGACAAGCCGTGATCCGCCCAGTCGGTGGCGGAGATGCGCACGGAAAGCGGCCGCTCCCCGGGCCATTCCGCGCGTACCGCCTGCAGCACCTCCAGAGGAAAGCGCAGTCGCTGTACGACACTGCCGCCATACTCGTCACTGCGTTGATTCGTCAGCGGCGAGAGGAAAGAAGCCAGCAGATAGCCGTGAGCCATGTGCAGCTCGAGCATGTCAAAGCCCGCCTCCCGACCCAGACGCGTGGCGCGCACGAAGTCGGCGGTAACCTTGTCCATGTCAGCGCGGCTGAGCGCGCGCGGGATCTGACTGATGCCCTCGAAGTAGGGCAGCGGCGAGGCCGAGTAGACCGGCCAGTTGCCCTCGGGCAGCGGGTGATCCATCTGCTCCCAGCCGAGCTGAGTCGAGCCCTTGCGTCCGGAGTGACCGAGCTGCAGGCAGAATTTCGCCGGCGTGCGCTCATGCACGAAGCGCACGATGCGTGCCCAGGCGTCGCGCTGTGTCTCATTCCAGAGGCCCGTACAGCCCGGGGTGATGCGTCCTTCACTCGAGACGCAGGTCATCTCGGTATAAATGAGTCCTGCGCCGCCCAGGGCGCGATGTCCGTAGTGCACCAGGTGCCAGTCGTCGGGGACACCGTCGCGCGCGCAGTACTGCGCCATGGGAGATACGACCACCCGATTGATGAGCTGCATGTCACGCAGCCGCAAGGGCAGGAACATCGGCGGCCGACTGTCCGCGCTACCGTTCTGTGCCGCCAGCCAGCGCTCATAGTCAGAGACGAAATGCTGATCGCGCAGCTTGAGATTCTCGTGGCCGATGCGCTGGCTGCCGGTCAGCAGGCTGTAGGCGAACTGCTCCGGCGGCAGCTGGGCATAGCGGGCGACATTCTCAAACCATTCCATGCGATTGCGCGCAGCACTCTGCAGCTTCAAGACCTCGAGATTGCGCTCCGCCTGGTAGGCGTCGAGTCCATCCGCCAGCGCAGCGCCACCGGCGATGTGACGGGTGAGGGAGATCGCATCCTCCATGGCGAGCTTGGTGCCCGAGCCGATGGAGAAATGCGCAGTGTGGGCGGCATCACCGATCAGTACGACGTTGCCGTCGTGCCAGCGCTCACAAACCACCCGCGGAAAATTCAGCCAGGCCGAGCCGCGCAGATGCGCTGCATTGCTCTGCAGCCGATGGCCGCCGAGGTAGCGGCCGAACAGCTGTTCACAGAAGGCTATGGACTGCTCGGTACTGACGCGGTCCAGGCCATGCGCCAGCCAGGTTTCCTCACGGGTCTCGACAATGACGGTCGAGAGCTCGGTACTGAACTGGTAGGCATGGATCTGGAACCAACCCTGCTCGGTCTGCTCGAAGGCGAAGGTGAACTCCGCAAAAGGCTGAGTGGTACCGAGCCAGATGAAGCGGCATTTGCGCCGGTTGATATCGGGGCGAAAGACGGCCGCATGCTGGCCGCGGATGCGACTGTTCACGCCGTCCGCAGCAATGATCAGATCCGCATCGGCAAACGCCCGCTCGTCCGCGACTTCGTTCTGAAAGCTCTGTTGCACGCCCAGCTCGGCGGCCCGCATCTGCAGCAGCTGCAGCAGCTGCTTGCGGGCGATACCGGCAAAGCCATGGCCACTGCTGAGCAGCTTGCGGCCCCGGAAATGGATGGCGATATCATCCCAGTGGTGAAAATGCGCGAGAATTGCGGCATGCGATTCCGGATCGGCGCTGCGGAAGTTGCCGAGCGTCTCATCGGAGAACACCACGCCCCAGCCGAAGGTGTCGTCCGGACGATTGCGCTCGTACACCTCGATGCGCGCCCGCGGCAGCGCCTTGCGCATGAGGATCGCCGAGTACAGCCCGGCCGGGCCGCCGCCCACACAGATGATTCGCTTCATTGCGGCCCCTCGATTGGCCGTATCGCTGCCAGTTGCCGTATGTTATATTCGGAATTACTTGAAGTGTCAATTATTCGCTCCGTAACGGGTACCTCCTCATGGCTACACGCGATACGTCCCCGGCTTCGGATACGTCCCCGGGTTCGGCCACAGCCCTGTCACTCCTGGTGAGCGCTCTGGGCTCTGGTGCCATCCGTGTGGTCGACCTCACGGTGCCCCTGGAGCCGCAGACGCCGACCATCCAGTTGCCGCCCCAGTTTGCACCCTCGAAGCCGTTCTTCCTCGAGGAGATCTCGCGCTATGACTCACGTGGTCCTGCCTGGTACTGGAACAACATTGCCTGCGGCGAGCACACCGGCACGCACTTCGATGCGCCCATTCACTGGGTGACGGGCAAGGATCATCCCAACAACGCCACGCACAACATCCCGGTGGAGCGCTTCATCGGGCCGGCGTGCGTCATCGATGTCGCGCGTCAGGCTGCGGCGAATCCGGATTTCCTGCTAACACAGGCGGTGGTCGAGGACTGGGAAGGACGTCACGGGCGGATTCCCGCCGGGGCATGGGTTCTGATCCGCACTGACTGGTCCAAACATGGCACCGGCAAGAAGTTTCTCAACGCGAGCCCCGAGGGTAGCCATACGCCCGGCTTCGATCCCCGCTGCGTGCCCTTTCTCGCCCGTGAGCGCGACATCCTCGGTGTAGGGGTCGAGACCGTAGGTACGGACGCGGGCCAGGCGCATACTTTCGAGCCCATGTTTCCCTGTCACACCATCATGCACGGCTCCAACCGCTTCGGTCTTGCGAGCCTCACGAATCTCGATCAGCTGCCACCCACCGGCGCGGTGGTCATTGCACCGCCGCTGAAGATCGTCAACGGCTCGGGCAGTCCACTGCGCGTGCTCGCGCTGGTGCCCGCATGAGGCGCGTGCAGGAGGTATGAGGCGTGGCTGAGCGGTCATTTGCGGCGGAAGTGCAGTCGCTGCGTCTGGGTGCCGGCGAGGAGTTCCGCGGCGAAGGCATCCTCGCAGTCACCAAGGCGCTGCTGCAGTCCGGAGTCGGATACGTCGGAGGCTATCAAGGCGCGCCGATCTCCCATCTGATGGATGTGCTCGCCGATGCCGAGGACATTCTCAAGGAGCTGGGCGTGCACTTCGAGGCCAGCGCGTCGGAGGCGACGGCCGCGGCCATGTTGGCTGCTTCCATCAACTACCCGATTCGCGGTGCGGTCACGTGGAAATCCACCGTGGGCACCAATGTGGCCTCGGATGCTTTGGCCAATCTGGCTTCCGCCGGCGTGCGCGGCGGGGCGTTGATCGTCGTGGGTGAAGACTACGGCGAAGGCGCGAGCATCATGCAGGAGCGCACGCACGCTTTTGCGATGAAGTCGCAGATCTGGCTGCTGGACCCGCGACCGCAGCTGCCGGCGATCGTGCGCGCCGTGCAGCAGGGCTTCGAGCTATCCGAAGCGAGCAATTCGCCGGTGATGCTCATGCTGCGGATTCGCGCCTGCCATGTCTCCGGTCATTTCACGGCGGCAGCGAATCGCAGTCCCGCCTTTTCCGCCGCGGATGCGCTGGCCGCACCGAGCCGCGATTACGGTCGGATTATCCTGCCGCCTTCCACCTTCGCGCAGGAGAAGGAAAAGATCGAAAAGCGCTTTCCGGCAGCCGTCAAATTTGTCGCGGACGCGCAGCTGAATGAATTCATTCCCGGCGCGGCGGAGCACCTCGGCATCGTGCTGCAGGGGGGTCTGTACAACAGCGTGCTGCGGGCGCTCGAGCTGCTCGGCTACGCCGACACCTTCGGGCAGAGCCGTATCCCGCTGTACTGTCTGAATGTCACCTACCCGCTCGTGCCGCAGGAGTGGAGCAAATTCTGCGCCGGCAAGCAGGCGATTCTGGTGCTCGAGGAAGGGCAGCCGGAGTTCATCGAGCAGGCCGCGAGTCAGATCCTGCGCCGCGCGGATCTCAACACCCGGCTCGTTGGTAAGGATCTGCTGCCGATGAGCGGTGAGTACACCGTGGAGGTGCTGCGCACGGGCATCGGCGCGTTTCTCGAGCGTTGGGCGCCTGAGTTGCGCGCCAGCCCCGAGCGCGCCGAGCCACGGTCCGTGACTGTTACCGAGACGCCGATGCTCCCGGCGGCGCGTCTTGGGACGCTGGTGCCCGCGCGGCCCTCGGGACTGTGCACCGGCTGCCCGGAGCGGCCCTTCTTTGCGGCCATGAAGTTGCTGCAGCGGGAAACCGGTCCACTGCACATCAGTGCGGACATCGGCTGTCATTCCTTTGCCACGCTGCCGCCCTTCAACATGGGCAACAGCATCATGGGATACGGGCTCGGAGCTGCCGGCGCCGCGGCGCTCGGCACGGCCGGAGGTCGCCGCGCAGTGGCCGTGATGGGAGACGGCGGCTTCTGGCATAACGGACTGACGAGTGGCATCGGCAATGCGGTCTTCAACAAACACGATGACCTGACCGTGATCGTCGATAACGGCTATTCCGCCGCGACCGGCGGTCAGGACATTCTTTCCTCCCGCGGCGCCAGTGCGCATCGCGAAGGCAATCACACGATCGAGAATGCGGTGCGAGGTGTGGGGGTGAACTGGGTGCGGCGCATTCACACCTACGATATGCAGGGCACGCTCAAGGTGTTGCGGGAAGCGCTGCGCACCGGCTTTCGCGGCCCGAAGGTGATCGTGGCGGAAGGTGAGTGCCAGCTGAATCGACAGCGCCGCGTCCGGCCGCTGATGCGGCAGGCGATCAAGGACGGTCAGCGCGTCGTGCGCGAGCGTTTCGGTGTCGATGCAGACACTTGCACGGGCGATCACTCCTGCATTCGCCTCTCCGGTTGTCCCTCACTGACGGTGCGTCAGAATCCGGATCCGTTGCGTAGCGATCCGGTGGCCTATGTCGACAACAGCTGCGTGGGTTGTGGAGTGTGCGGCGAGGTCGCCCATGCGGCGGTCTTGTGTCCCTCCTTTTATCGCGCGGAGCTCATCTACAACCCGTCCTCGTGGGATCGTTTTCTGGCGCGGATCCGCGCGGCGGTGATCGGATTGCTGCAGCGGCGGCGGGCGCGCAGGCGGCTGCGATATGCCCTCTGAACGTCCTCTCAAGCTGACGATCGCTGCGCTGGGAGGTCAGGGCGGGGGGGTGCTCGCCGACTGGCTGGTGGAGATTGCCAACGCCGAGGGATACCTGGCGCAGGCAACCTCGGTACCCGGTGTCGCGCAGCGCACCGGCGCCACTATTTACTACCTGGAGTTCTTTCCCAAGGCCCTCGCAGTCGTCGCGGGGCGCGATCCCATCATGGCGCTGATGCCAGTGCCGGGCGATGTGGATTGTGTACTGGCCTCCGAGCTCGTGGAGGCAGCGCGCGCCGTGCAGCGCGGTCTGGTCACCCCTGAGAACACCACGCTCATCGCCTCCTCACACCGCTCTTACGCCATCAGCGAGAAGAGTGCCCTGGGGGATGGGACGGCGCAGCAGGGGGAGCTGATTGAGCTGGTGAAGCGCGCATCGCGGCGGCTCGTGTTGTTTGACATGGAGGCCGTCGCCGAGCGGCACCACAGTGTCATCAGCTCGGTGATGCTGGGAGCACTGAGTGGCAGCGGTGTGCTGCCGTTTCGCAAGGCGGTGTGCGAGGCGGTCATCCGGAAGTCGGGAATCGCGGTCAGCACCAACCTTGCAGCCTTCCAGGACGCTTCTGAGCGCGCGGCATCGGCCGCGGGGCCCGACGGCTCATCGGGCACTGCGGCAGGGATCGCGCCGCCCGCCGATGCGCCACTGCCGAGCCGCGCGCGCACGCCGCAACTGCAGCCGCTGTTGGATCGAGTGACGCGCCTCCCGCCCGCCGTGCAGCAGCTGGCGTTGCACGGCGTTCGCCGCACCCTTGACTATCAGGATCCGAGCTATGCGCAGCTCTATTTGCAGCGCCTCGAGCAGATTGCCGAACTCGATCGGCGGCACGCCGGGGCGGCGGCGGGCGGCTGGGCACTGAGCTGTGCCGTGGCGCGCAGCCTCGCCTTATGGATGACATTCGAGGACACCATCCGCGTCGCTGATCTCAAGACACGCGCGGCACGCTTCGAGCGGGTACGAGCGGAGATTCGCGCGGAACCCGAGCAGCTCTTCGGCGTCACGGAATTCATGAAGCCGCGGGTGCAGGAGATTGCCGGCACGCTGCCAGCTCGCATCGGCCGCAGGGTCGAACAGTCGCCGCGGCTCTCCTCGTGGCTGGCGCGCTGGACCGGGGGTCGGCAGATTCGCACCACTACGCTGAGTGGCTTCCTCATGTTGCACGTGTTGGGTGGCCTGCGGCGCTGGCGGCGCGGGACACTGCGCTTCGTGGAAGAGAATGCCCGAATCGAGCAGTGGCTGCAGCGGATCGCGGCGCTGGCCGTGAGCCGTTACGAGCTCGCCGTGGAGCTTGCGAAAGCCCAGCGGCTCGTCAAGGGCTACGGTGAGACCCACGAGCGCGGCTGGCGCAACTTCTACACGCTGTTACAGGCTACTGAGCCGCTCGCCGCGCGTGCTGACGGTGCGGTGATTCTCGCGCGGCTGCAGGCAGCGGCTCTGGCGGATGAAGAAGGCACCACGCTGGCACGGGAACTCGCAGGTCTCGAAGCCGGAGGGCCTCAAGATCCCGCAGCGGCGGGGGCGATGGAGGCGGTTCCCAGGTAGTCCTCCGCGGCAGCCACCGCAAGCTCGATCAGTGTTGGTGTCAGCTCGCGCGCCACAGGCTCGCCGCTGCGAGTGTGCACCCACCCGAGGTAAGTGCTGCCGCGCGCTGCGAGAAACAGCGGCAGCAGGGCCAGCTGGGCATCCGGCAGCGCGCGCTGCTCGCGATAGCCCCGGATGAGCGCGGCGAGCGCCGGCGCGTAAATGGCATCGCGACGGATGAAGTACAGTGAGGTGGCAATCTCAAACAGGTGCCAGCCGTATCCGGCATCGTCGAAGTCGATCAGCTGCAGCTGATCGCCGTTCACCAGGATGTTCTCCGGCACCAGATCCGCGTGGATCAGACCGTATCGCTCGCCCGCCGTACCGAGCGCGTTGAGCTCGCAGTAGAGGCGCTGGCGCAGTTGCGCAAAAAGCCGGCGCTGCGCAGTCGACAGGGCCTCCAGTTCCCAGAAGCGTCCCCAGAAGGGCTGCTCACCGGCCAGACCATCGGCATCCCATGCGTGCCTTCGGAAACCACCCGGCACCTGCCACGCCGCGGACTGATTGTGCAGCCGGGCCGACAGACGGCCCACCTGACGGTAGACCTCGCCGACGCGGTCGCCGGCGAGCGCAACGCCTGTTTCCACCGTCCCCAGCTGTTGCCCTTCGATCCAGTGGAATACATCCACCTGACGTTCGCCTGCAAAGCCTGCAATGTGCAGCTTCTCGAAGGACTTCCCCGTCCTGGAGAGGACGTGCCGGGGAACCGAGATGCCGTGGGTGCCGAGCGCCTGCATCCACAGGCGCTCCGACAGCAGCGCCTCGTCATTGTGATAACCACAGCGATGCACACGCAGCACCACCCTGCCGCCATCTAAGAGACGGACGGCATACACCGCGTTCTCGCGCACTTTGAGCGGCTCGATGGCGGCACACCGCAGTGGCCAGTGGTGCTCCAGCAGCGCACTGAGGGTTTGCAGCGCCTCCATCTGGCTCAGCCCGTGCCGCCGAGGGCTGCGTCCAGCGTGCCGAGCAGCTGGTCGGCATTCTCTGCAGAGAAGCACATCGGCGGGCGGATCTTGAGAATGTTGTCATGCGGACCGATGCGGCTGATGAGCACGCCGCGCTCGCGCATCGCGTTGATCACCGCCTTCGCCCGGGCGCCTGCCGGTGCGCGGGTGTTGCGATCGGCGACCAGTTCCACCCCAAAGAACATGCCGCGGCCGCGCACCTCGCCGATGGCCGCATGTTTGTTCTGTAACCTGCGCATCCCGGCGAGCGTATATTCTCCGACACGCTGCGCGTTCTCGAGCAGCTGCTCGTCACGCAACACATCCAACACCGCAAGTCCCACCGCAGCGGAAACCTCGTTGCCACCGAAAGTGTTGAAGTACATGTTGCGGCTGGTGAACTGCTCCATGAGCTGCGCGCTCGTGACGACGCCGGCGAGCGGATGTCCGTTGCCCATCGGTTTGCCCAGCGTCACGATGTCCGGACGCGCACCCTGCAGATCATGTCCCCACATATGCGAGCCGAAGCGTCCGAACCCGGCTTGCACCTCATCGGCGATGAACAGCCCCCCAGCCGCGCGTGCGACTTCGGCGACACCCGCCAGATAGGCCCGCGGGATATCGGGCAGGCCCTCACTGGAAAGGGCCGTACAGAACAACACGGCCGCGAGGCGTACGCCGTCACGGGCAAAGTCATCAATCGCCTGTTGCAGGTCCTGAAGGTAGGCGCGAGTCAGCTGCTCGTCGCTGCGACCGCGGCGCTCGCGGTAAGGATCAATGACTGGGACGCAGCGAACGAAGCGACCGCGTTGCTCTGGCGGAGTGAACACCGAGCTGAGCTGCGCCACGGCAGCGGTGTTGCCGTGATAAGCGAAGGCTGTGGAGATGACGCCGGCGTGGCCGGTGCACTCGCGCGCTATCCGCAGTGCCAGCTCGTTGGATTCGCTGCCCGTGCAGGTCAGGAAAACACGCTCGAGCGGTTTCTGGAAGGTCGATAGCAATCGCTCCGCGTAGTTGACTACCGTCTCATCGAGGTAGCGCGTGTGTGTGTTCAACAGCCGCGCCTGACGGCACAGTGCATCCACCACCCGCGGATGACAATGTCCGACGTGCGGGACGTTGTTGTAGGCATCGAGATAGCGCTTGCCATCGCTGTCGTAGACCCAAACGCCTTCGCCGCGAACCAGCTGCAGGGGCCGCTCGTAAAACAGCGGCGAATGGCGGCCGAGGACGTTGAAGCGCCGCTCGAGCAGGGAGGAAGAAGTCATCGGCGCGAGTTGTAGTAGGCGTCAAGCACCACCGGACTCTCCGGCAGCGTCGAGCCGCCATCCACGACGATGGTCTGGCCGGTTATG
The DNA here is from genome assembly GCA_963839055.1 of uncultured Pseudomonadota bacterium. GTDB lineage: Bacteria > Pseudomonadota > Gammaproteobacteria > Steroidobacterales > Steroidobacteraceae > 13-2-20CM-66-19. The sequence goes on from CAWITP010000003.1 coordinate 206,976, forward strand.
TAGGCAGCCTCATCCGAGGCCAGGAACAGCATCGTGTTGGCGATATCACTGGGTGCGCCGAGCTTGCCGAGGGGGATGCACTTGGCCATCTCGGCGATTTCCGCTTCGCTGCCGAGTGCCTCCATTGCCGGAGTACGGATATAGCCGGGTTCGACGCCATTGACGGTAATCCTGTCGCGCGCGAATTCCAGTGCAGCCGTGCGGATCAGGCCGTTCATACCGCTCTTGGAGGCGGCATAGTGAGCGGTACCGGGCATCGCGACATTCGGACCGGTTACCGAGGAGGTGAACAGGAAGCGCCCGCCGCCCTGTTGCCGCAGGTGCGGCAAGGCCGCCTGGATCAGCCAGAATCCCGCCTTGAGATTTACGGCCAGCGTCCGGTCCAGGTCCTCGTCGCTCAGCTCTTCAATGGGTAGTATCGGGTAAACCGCCGCGTTGTGGACGACGATGTCGAGTCTGCCGTAGGTGCTGACGGCATGCGCTACGGCACGCTTCACCTGCTCGTGTTGACCAACGTCGGTCTGCAACAGGCTCGCCGTACCCCCATCCTGCACGATCGAGTCCGCCACCGCCTGACCGTTCTTTGCCGTGCGCGTGGCGATCAGCACTCGGGCGCCGGCACGCGCGAAGCAGCGCGCGATACCTTCACCGATTCCCTGCCCAGCACCGGTAACAATCGCCACCTTGCCTTTGAGATCTCCGATCATGAGGTTCTCCATCCAAGTGATGTGCTGCGGGTGCCGCGCTGCTGCGACAACACCGGCGGCAGTATGCAAACCCAGCTGATCATGAAGAAGGCGATCGCCAGCCAGTTGACGCGATCGAAATGACCCGGCGCAATGACGCTCGCGGCCAGCGCAGGCCCCACGGCCAAGCCTAGCATCTGCAGTGCTACGGCATACACGACGACACGACCTCGTCGGTCGAAGCTCGCCATGGACCCCAGCAGAAAGGGGTGGGTCATATTCCAGAAGAAATTGTAGACACAGACCCAGAGCGTGAAGGGCAGATATTCGAAGCGGCCGATCAGGAAGGCGAGCGCGAACGCCCCGCCGGCGATCCCGATGGAGAGGGGTCGCCAGCGTCCGAACCGCGAGCCGAGCAGCGCGGGCAGCAGCGCCCCGCCAACGCCTGCGAACTGTGAGAGGGTGAGGGCGGTTGCGACCTTCTGTTCCGAGAGTCCTCCGGCAGTGCCGATCAGGAAAAGATAGGCCCAGGCGACACCCTGGGCGATGAAGTAGGCGAACATGGCTGCCAGCGCCAGAGCTTGGAGGGATCCGGGCAGGTTGATGGCATCGGCCTCCACGGCCGCCACGGTCTCGCCGCTCACTGGGAACGCCCTGACCAGCGGCAGCGCGCTCAAGGGAAAGAGCGCAAAGAACAACAGCGGACCTGTCATGCCGCTGACCATGAAGGCAGCCGGCATCAGATACAACACTATGGCGCCATAGAGCAGCACCCACATGATCAGATAGCCGAAGTTGCGATCCGGATTGGATGTCAGGCCTACAGTGGTGAAGCTCAGCGAGATGAGACTGCCGCACCCGGCACCGGCCAGGAAGCGCAGGACGACGAACAGCGTGTGTCCGTGCGCCCCGATGCAGGCCAGGTTGCTCAGGGCGACGACCAACAGTGAGATGGCAATCACTTTGCGCCAGTTGAAATGGTGCGCAAAGAAGGTCATGAGCACTGTGGTGGACGTGATGCCCCAGACCTCGATCGAGGCGGCATAGCCGGCGGTCTGATCGTCGAAATGCAGGTACGCAACCAGCCCCTGCACGAAACCGGGCTGCACGATGAAGACCTCGGGGCCGATGACGCCCACGAGGATGGCGGCCGCCAGCCCGCGTCGATCGACACGCGCCGTGGCAGAGGCGGCGCAAGCCATAGTGGCTGACGCCTTGGCGGCTGAGGGCGGAGCCGCGGTGGAGCTGGCAGCCGTCGGGTGCATCGGAACTAGCGTGAGATGTTGACGACCTGAAGGGTGGTGTATTCCTTGAGGCCATCGACATTGAACTCCACTCCGATCCCTGAGCACTTCACCCCGCCAAAGGGCGCCATGGGGTGCAGCACACCGTGCTGGTTGACCCAGGCGGTGCCACATTCGAGCTGGCCGGCCAGGCGCGCTGCCTCTTCCGGATCATTCCCCCACACCGAGCCCCCCAGTCCGACCTCGAGTGAGTTCGCCCGCTCGAGCGCCTCCGTGACCGTGCGATAGCGCAGCACCGGGATCACCGGTCCAAACTGCTCCTCGCGCACCACTCGCATCTCATCGGTGGCATCAGCAATCACCGTCAGCGGATACAGATAACCCGAGCGTTTGCCCGGGTTGCCCCCGGTGACGATGCGCGCCCCGGCACGCCGGGCGTCCTCTACCAGCGAGGTCACTTTGTCAAACTGCATGCGGTTGGAGACCGGCCCGATCAGGTTCTTCGGGTCCAGCCCATCTCCGACCGGGATCTGCTGCACATAGGCGGCCAGCTTCTGCACCACTTCCTCGTACTGCTCCTCGTGCACATACAGTCGCTTGAGCGCAGCACAGGTTTGCCCCGCGTTGATGAAACAGCCCCAGAAGAGCTTCTCCAGGAGCGGCTCGATCCGGGTCCCCGGCAAGATGATCCCCGCATCATTGCCCCCCAGCTCGAGCGTCACACGCTTCAGAGTCTGCGCTGCCCCCTCCATCACCTTCTTGCCCGTGGGGACTGAGCCTGTGAATACCACCTTGTTGACATGAGGATGCGTCACCAGGCGGTTGCCGACTTCCGCACCACCCGTGACCACATTGATCACCCCGGGGGGCAGCACCTGGTTCATCAGCTCCACGAGGCGCAGCGTAGACAGAGGTGTAAAGGGCGAGGGCTTGATGATGACCGTGCAGCCCACCCGCAGCGCCGGCGCGATGTGCCACACCGCGATGATGAGTGGCCAGTTCCAGGGGGTGATCGAGGCCACCACGCCGACGGGCTTGCGTCGCAAGAGGATCTTGCCGCTCGCATCATCCTGCAGCGTCTCTTCCGGGAGCGATAAACCCGCCGTGACCCGCATCCAGGCGGCAGCACCCCCCACCTCGAAGTTCGCCCCCGGACCGCTCTGGGTCTTGCCCTGCTCGCGCGTGATCAGCTGTGAGAGCTCGCCGTGGTGCTTTTCGATCAGATCGGCGATCGAGAGCAGCGCCTGTACCCGCTGCCCATCGGCCACGGCCGACCAGCCCTGCAACGCCCGCCGCGCACTGTCCACCGCCTCATCCACCAGCTCCGCGGTCCCCTCAGGACAGGCCGCCACCACACTCTCGTCCAGCGGATTGAGCACCGCAAAAGTGCGCTGCGTCGCTGCCGCCTTGCCGCCGATTGTCAGCGAATATTCACTCACGGCTCATCCTCCAAAGTGATAGCGCACTTCCAGTCCATACTGACGCGGAGGTGCATACACGCCCTGGTTCACCCCGAGGAAACCCGACAGGTCGAGGTTATAGATGCGGTACCACTTGTCGGCCGCATTCTTGATGAAAGCATCCACCTGCCAGCGATTGTCCAGCGTCGCGTAGCCGAGCCGGCCGTTGATAACGGCGTAGGAGGGCTGCAGATCGACTTGCGCATTGATCAGCTCGAGATATTGCTGACTGTTCCATTTGGCATCGCTTTCGATCGACACCATGCCACCGAGCATCGGCCACTCGTAGCGCGCCAGCGCGTTGAAAGTCCAGTGTGGCGCCTGAGGCATCTCGGCGGGCACGAATACGCCGGAGGGCGTAGGCACGCGCGGCACGCTGGACTCCAGATGCGAGACGCCAAGCTGCAAGTTGAGTCCATGCATCGGCACGACGGCGAACTCCAGCTCACCGCCTTTGACCTTCGCATCCACGTTCTCGACCACCTGGGTGGCGACATCGAGAAAGAAGCCCTGGTAGTTCTTGTAGTCATAGTGGAATACGGAGGCGTTCAGGCGGGCCCGGCCATCCCAGAAGGTGGACTTCATGCCGAGCTCGATGCTGGTGAGCCGCTCCATGTTATAGGGCAGGGTGGCCGGATCGACCGGGCCTGAGGTGGGCGCCGACCAGCCGCCGCCCTTCGCGCCCCGATTCCAGCTGGCGTATGTCAGCACGTCCTTGACCGGACGGTAGTCCAGCTCGACCTTGCCGGTGCCGATGTTGAAGGTGCGGTTGGCGTCAGGGAATGTGGGTGCCACGTAGTGCAGGTTCTGCGGGCAGGCTTCGCAGAAGTACGTGTAGTCAAATTTCTTGTCGTCGTAGGTGTAACGCGCGCCACCGATCAGTGTCAGCTGCGGCAGCAGGTCGTATTCGACCTGGGCGAATCCCGAAGGCGAGCCCGTGCTGAGCGAGAAGTCAGCCCGGCCCAGGCCAATGGGCTCGATGATGGAAGTCGTGCCGATGTCGCGGCTGTCGTAATGCAGGTAGTAGAAACCACCCACCCAGCGCAAGTTCTCCAGCGAGCCGTTCAGGCGCAGCTCCTGCGAGAGCTGGTGATAGTGATACAGCACGTCGTAGTTGAAGATCGGATTGGGGGACATGTCCGAGTCTTCTCCGTAGCGCTTCTGCACGTGCAGATAGTCGGTCACGGAGGTCAGCGTGAATGCGTCGGTTTTCCAGATCGCATGCAGGGTGGCGCCGTGCACGGTGCGGTTGAAGATGCCGCGGCGATCCTCCGACTGGTTGAACGGGTTGGTCGTCGGGTTGACGTAGCCGAACAGATCCGCTGTGCCATTGGGCAGAAAGACACCGCGACCAGTGGCATCCGGCGCAGAGGCGGCCCAGGAATAATTTCCGGAGACCTCATCATCGTTGTTGACGCCGTGCAGCTTCAGACGCACTTCGGCGTTGTCCGCGGGCTTCCAGGTGAACTGCAGCCGCGCGGCGTATTGCTTCTGGTTGTTGATGCGCTCGCCGATGCGGTTGATGATGTAACCCTGATGATAGTTGGTGGCGAACGCCGCCCGCGCCGCCAGCGTATCGGTGAGCGGGCCCCCGATCGCGCCCTCGGTATCGACTTGCTCAAAGTTCCCGCCGGTGACATCCAGATAGCCATCGAGCTTGTCGGTCGGCTGGTTGCTGATGTACTGAATCAGGCCGCCGGTGGCATTGCGGCCGAAGAGCGTGCCCTGCGGGCCGCGCAATACCTCGACACGCTGCAGGTCGAAGAGGCTGCCCGCCAGAGCCCCGGTCGAGGCGATGTAGGCATCGTCCGCGTACACAGCCACCGGTGCTTCCTGGTGATCGCTGAAATCGTTCTGCGATACCCCGCGCAGGTTATAGATCGTGACGGTGGCCCCGAACTGGTTGAACTGCAGGCCCGGTACCTGGCCGGTGACCTCGGTGACGTCCTTCAGTCCCAGCTGCTGCAGGCTGTTGGCATCGAATGCCGTTACCGAGGTACCGACGTCCTGCAGGTTCTGCTCGCGCTTCTGGGCGGTGACCACGATCTCCGCGAGCTTGTCGCTCTCGGCGCCGGTTTCGTCCGCCCAGCTGAGCCCCGGCACGGCGATGCAGACACACGCGCACCAGAGCGTCAGCGCCTTCGTGATGGTTTGCTTTATTGTTTGCGTTATTGTTTGAGGCATCGCGATGGCTCTCCCTCCGTTGAAGCTCGGCTGAGCTTAGCCGGGGGGCCCACGGCGTGCGAGCCGCGGCGCGAACGCTCAGTACGGATTCGGAACAAATCGATCCGGCAGGGCCTGGTGTGGTCTTAGGGCAACGCCCGCTTCAGGGGCTCAGATGGCGCGCCGCAGGGTCTGCGAGGGTGGCACGCCCATCTTGCGGCGATAGTACTGCGCGTACCGGCCAAAGTTGACGATGCCAACGTTCTGCATGAGCTCCGTGACACCGCAGCTGTGGTCAGCCCGGAGCAGAGCCTGATGCAGCGCCTGGATCCGAATGTCGCGCAGGTACTGGGCTGGCGTCATGTTGAGCACACGGCGGAAGCCGTTCTGCAGCGCCCGGGGCGTGATACCGATCGAGCTGGCGACCTCCGCCACGGAGCGCAGCTCCGCCAGATGCTCATCAATGTAGGCGCGCGCACGCCGTACGTACCACGGAACCGGCTGCGTCGCGCCGTGCTCCAGCTCGTCAGAGTAGTTGTGCGATGCCGCGTGCACGAGCAGCTCGATCAGGGTGCGGGAATACTGCTGGCGTACCTCCTCGGCCGCGAGCGCTCGGGGTGCCGTGGCAGACAGATCGCAGATGTGATTGAGCAGCTGATGCCAGGCTCGGCCGAAATCCGAGTCGGAAGGCACCTCCATGTCGAACTGCAGCGGCTCATCGAGACGCCGCCCGAGCTTCTCGGCGATGCGGGCCTCGATGGCCTGGCGGGAAACGCGGGTGGTCAGATGCCGGCATTCTGCCGTCATCACGATACGGCTCGCCCGGGTCATCGAAGTCATGATCAGGGAGCCCGGGGTTGAGACCACCCGTTGCTCGCCGCAAGTCACCTGGCCGCTGCCGGCCACGGTGGATTTGACCAGCAGATATTCGCCGATGACCCCGGGATCGATTTCAACATCGAAGCCGTACTGCACGTAGCCCAGCGCGCAATCGCCCAGATCCAGGGCGGAGGTCAGACACCTGAGACCGCGCCTGTTGCCGTTCGCGACGCGCAGCCGATGCGGGTAGATATTGCGACTGACCAGGTCGGTCGCCTCCTCCAGCGTGTCGGCCACGCTGACACACTGCGGACTGGGCAGGTGCGGTAGCGTAATGGCATCCAGCGGGGTCGTGAGGGCGCGCATGCCCAGAGCCTAATTCACGTCAGGCGCCGGGCCAAGCGCAATTTGCGCAGCGCTGGCGGCGTTGCGCCCCGCGCCGCCGTCTCGCGGCCTGCCCCATTTGGCCCATAATGGCCGGCCGTTGCTTGACTTGAGTTTGCACCGGACGGTAGCGTTGGTCGGTCGACCAAACAAAACGAGCAGAGAGCCAAGGGGAATGAGCTGCAAAGATCGACGTCGGGCGGCCGTGCTTGGGGTGAGCATGATCGCGCTTGCGGGGTTGGCGTCCGGCGGCCCGGCGGCATATGGCGATGTGCCGAACGACCCCATGCTGCAGGTACAGTCGGTGCCCCAGCCGATCCCGCCTCACTGGGTCTGGGTGAACGATTTCGTTTTTCCGCACATGGTGAGCGGCAAGGCGATGCTGGTGGACGGCGACAGCGGACGCTTCGTGGGTGAGCTCGATACCGGCTTCGGCGCCATGCGCGTCGTGCCTTCGCTGGACGGTAAGGTCATCTATTCGCCGGAGACCTACTTCTCGCGCGGTACCCGCGGCGAGCGCACCGATGTCGTCACGCTCTACGACCCGGCCCATCTGTCGGTCCTGAGCGAGATCATCGTGCCCCCCAAGCGCTCATCCAACATGCCCATGCTTGCGAACGCGCAGCTCACCGATGATGGCCGCTTTCTGCTCGTGTACAACTTCAACCCGGCACAGAGCGTTACCGTGGTAGATACGCGGACACGCAAGTTCGTCGGCGAGATCGAGACTTCGGGATGCGCGCTCATCTATCCCAGCGGCCCACGCTCCTTCTTCAGTATCTGCGCCGACGGTGCGCTACTGCACACCGTCCTCAATGATTCGGGAGCCGCGCAGAGCAGCGAGCGCACGCAGCCGCTGTTTGATGTCGAGCACGACCCGGTTACGGAAAAGGGTGTGCGCCTGGGGGACACCTGGTACTTCGTCTCCTTCGGCGGCACGATGTATCCGGTCAAGATCGACAAGGGTCAGCTGAAACTGCAGCAGCGCTGGTCGTTGCTCGACGCCGACGAGCAGGCGGCGCACTGGCGGCCCGGCGGCTTGCAGCAGCTGGCGGTGCATGCCGCAACGAACCGGCTCTATTCCATCATGCACCGCGGACCGCTCGAGACTCACAAGGATCCCGGACGCGAGGTGTGGGTATATGACCTCGCGCGCCAGACGAGAATTCAGAAGATCACCCTGAAAAATAATGCCGGCTCGATCCAAGTGAGCCGCGACGCGCAGCCGCTGTTGTTTTCCATCTTCATCGAAAGCAATGTTCTCGATATTTATGAGGCGCTGAGCGGGCGGTACCTGCGCTCCGTAGCGGACATCGGCACGACGCCGACGGTATTGGTGAATCCATGAGCTGGTTCGATTCTTTTGCAGAAGGCGGCTCGCGGCTGTTGGCGAAACGGACCTCTCGGCGCGGCGTCATTGGTTATCTGGGGACTCTGTTGGTCGGAGCCGGCACGTTGCCGCTGCTACCGGTGGCGCGCGGGTTGGCCGCCGAGCACTCGGCAGCGGGCAAATCCAGGGAGGTAGACGATCCGACCAGCTGCAACTACTGGCGGCATTGCGCCATTGACGGCTATCTCTGTGGCTGCTGCGGCGGTTCGGAGAATACCTGCCCGCCCGGTACGCAAATGTCTGCGGTGACCTGGGTAGGGACCTGTCACAACCCCCTCGATGGCAAGAACTACGTCGTCTCCTACAATGATTGCTGTGGCAAGTCGACCTGCGGGCGTTGTCTTTGTAACCGCAACGAGCGCGATACGCCCCTGTACATTCCGTTCCAGTCGAACGACTACAACTGGTGCTCGGGAAATGCCAAGGCGAACGTTCCCTATCACTGCTCGACAGCCCGCATCGTTGCCGTCGCGAAGTAGGCGCAGGCTCATCGCCGCAGTCCTGGTTCTGGGACTGTGGAGTCAGGCACAGGGAACCGAGCCCGCAGTGAACTACATGCTGCACTGCATGGGATGTCACACGCCGGATGGCGGCGGGGAGCCGGGGCGGGTGCCGTCGTTACGTGACACCCTGGTTCCTTTCGCAGCCGCGCCCGCGGGGCGCAGATTTCTCGTGCAGGTGCCGGGCGCGGCGCAATCCAAGCTATCGAATGCGGAGCTCGCCGCGGTGTTGAACTGGATGGTGGGCACGCTGAGTGCCCAGCCACCGCGGCCGGGGCTGCGGCCATTCACCGCCACGGAAGTAGCGACTTATCGCAGCCGCCCACTGGTGGCGGTCAGAGCGGAGCGCGAGCGCCTGAGGGCATCGTTGCAATGACGCCGGCATTACCTGTATCCCACGCATGAGCAACATGAGCCTCGAACGGGCCAGCATCGATGAGCTGCGGGGGAAGCAGCTCGAGCGACTGAAGTGGTCGCTGCAGCATGCCTATGACAACGTCGCACACTACCGGCGTACATTCGCGGCCGCCGGCGTACACCCGCGCGATCTGCAGCAGCTCGAGGATCTGGCTCGCTTTCCCTGCCTGCAGAAGCAGGACTTTCGCGACAACTATCCTTTCGGTTTGTTCGCCGTGCCAGCCGAGCGGGTATTGCGTCTGCATGCCTCAAGCGGCACCACCGGTAAGCCAACAGTCGTGGGCTATACCGCCGCTGACATCTCGAATTGGGCGGATCTGGTGGCGCGCTCCATTCGGGCCGCCGGCGGGCGGGCGGGCGATAAGGTGCACGTCGCCTACGGGTATGGCTTGTTTACGGGAGGCCTGGGGGCCCACTACGGCGCCGAGCGGCTCGGCTGTACGGTCATCCCGGTCTCGGGAGGACAGACGGAAAAGCAGGTGCAGCTCATCAATGACCTGCGGCCGGACATCATCATGGTGACTCCCTCCTACATGCTGAACCTGGGCGAGGAATTCGTGCGTCAGGGGATGGACCCGACGCAAAGCTCCTTGCGCGTCGGCATCTTCGGCGCCGAGCCCTGGACGGAGGCTATGCGCACTACGATCGAGAACCGTTTCGACATCGACGCCGTGGACATCTACGGCCTCTCGGAGCTCATGGGGCCGGGTGTGGCCAGCGAGTGCATCGAGACCAAGGATGGGCCGGTTATCTGGGAGGATCACTTCTATCCGGAGATCATCGATCCGGTGACGGGCGCCGCGCTGCCAGAAGGTGCCGAAGGGGAGCTCGTGCTGACCTCACTGTCCAAGGAAGCCCTGCCCGTCATTCGCTATCGCACACGCGATCTCACGCGACTGCTGCCGCCCACGGCGCGCTCGATGCGGCGCCTGGCGAAGATCACCGGTCGCAGCGATGACATGCTGATCATCCGGGGTGTGAACGTGTTCCCCTCGCAAATCGAGGAGCTGTTGCTGCGCGCTGCCGGGCTGGCACCGCATTACCAGCTGGAACTGTCTCGTCAGGGCCATCTGGACTCCGTGGCCGTGCACGTGGAGTGCACCATCGAAATCGCTTCGGCACCGGAGCTGCGGCAGCGGGCGAGCGTGGAGCTGGCGAGTTCCATCAAGAACAACATCGGCATCTCGGTCCAGGTGCAGGTGCACGAGCCCGGCGGGCTCGAGCGCTCGGCGGGCAAGGCAAAGCACGTCATCGATCGTCGGACGCGCTGAGAACACCGGCATGCGGCTGTGATTGCCCCGAACCCCGTCCCGAACCCCGTCCCGAACCCCGACCGCAACCCCGGGCCGGCCATTCAGCGCGCGGGTGGCACCCGCTGCAGATTGGTGCAGATCTTCCCCAGGATCCGGTTGAGAGTTGCGATCTCGGCCGCGCTCACGTTCCGAAAAGCTACCGCGTAGATGGAGCTTGCCAGATTGCGGATCTCGCTGACCGCCCGCTCGCCCGCGGCAGTGATGAAAACCTCGGTCACCCGGGCATCGGATACGCGCCGCTGCAACTGAGCCATGCCCCGTTTCTCGAGGCGCTGCACCACGCGCGTCATGGTAGACAAGCGCATAACGGCGCGATCGGCGATCTCACTGACGCTGCTCGGATTCTGCTCATGTAACAGCATCAGCGCGCGCCAACTGGCGAGGTCGAGATTCATCTCACGCAGCGCCTTGTTCATCCACATGGCGTACTGGCCTTCCGCTTGCGCCACGAGGTAGAAGGGCCAGTCGGCGATCCTGAAATCCGCATGCGCCGGGTCACCGCGCTCGCGGGCATCCCGGTGGTGGCGCAACTCGCTCAGGACAGGCGCTTTAGATCTCATTAGTTGCATATTCACGTGAATCGTCTAGTATCGATCATAGGAGGTCGGCGCCCATGAAGCAATATCGCATGCATCCGCAAGCCATTCGCGACCTGGTGCAGCCTGCAGCCGTGCATCGCGATGTCTACACCGATCCGGAGTTGTTCGAGCTGGAGATGGAACGGCTGTGGCGGCGTACCTGGCTGTACGTCGGACATGACAGTCAGGTGCCGCAGGCGGGAGATTTCTATACCACGACGCTGGCACGTGAACCGGTCATCCTGGTGCGCGGCACGGATAACGAAGTTCGGGTGCTACCGAACCGCTGCGCTCACAAAGGCACGCGGCTGCTGAGCGCCGCTCACGGGCGTTGCGAGGGCGCTACGCTGCGGTGCCCCTATCATGGCTGGACCTACCGGCTCGATGGCTCGCTGCGTACCGTGCCGCTGCGCGCCGGCTATGCGCAGACCGGATTCGACGAGGCGCCCGCTGCGCGTGGACTGGGCGCGATTGCGAGCGTCAACTACCGCGGCTTCGTGTTCGCCCGGCTCGCGCCTTCCGGAATCGACTTTCACAGCTATTTCGGCGAGTCGCTGAGCTCCATCGACAACATGGTGGAGCGCTCTCCGCAGGGCAGGCTGCAGGTGGCGGGTGGCGTGTTGCGTTATCTGCACGACTGCAACTGGAAGATGTATGTCGAGAACCTGAACGATGCCATGCATCCGATGGTTGCGCACGAGTCCTCGGCGGGAACCGCCAAGAAGCTCTGGCAGCCGGCAGAGCAGGGTGGCAGCGCGCCGATGGTCATCGAGCAGTTCGTGCCGTTCGTCAACGATTATGAGTTTTTCGAGAAGATGGGCGTGCGCGTCTACGACCACGGTCACAGCTATACCGGCGTGAATTTCTCGATTCACTCGAAGTACTCGCAGGTCGGCGAGTACGAGCAGCGCATGGCGGCGGCGTATGGAGCGGAGCGCGCCCAGCGGATTCTAGGTGAATCCCGACACAACACCGTCTACTATCCCAACCTCACCATCAAGGGCGCCATCCAGGCGATCCGGGTGGCGCGGCCGATCGCCGTGGATCAGACGCTGATCGAGAGCTGGACGTTTCGCCTGCTGGGTGCTCCCGATGAGCTGTTGAAGCGCACCACCACCTACACGCGCCTCATCAATGCGCCCACCTCCATGGTGGGGCACGATGATCTGCATTGCTATCGCTCGATCCAGCAGGGTTTGAGCTCGCTCGCGACGCCCTGGGTCAATCTGCAGCGTAACTATCGCGAGGCGGAGTCGGCGGGCATCGCGGGGACCTACGGCGCCACCAACGAAATACCTATGCGCGGCCAGTATCGCGCCTGGCTGAATTTCATGACAGGTGACAGTGAGGCCGATCATGAGTGAGGCCGCAGCTATCGAGTTTGTCTACCGCGAAGCGCGGCTCCTCGATGAGAAGCGCTTCGATGAGTGGTTCGCCCTGTTGAGCGATGATGTCCGTTACTGGATGCCGCTGAGCCGGGGCCAACCGGACGGGGAGCTGCATACCTCCCTGTTCTACGAGGACAGATTGCTGTTGCAGGTGCGTATCGAGCGGCTGCGCCATCCGCATGCCTTCTCGCAGCAGCAGCCCAGTTACTGTCAGCATATCCTGCAACAACCACAGCTCGAGCCTGCCGGCGCGGCGACTGGAGAATTGCTGGTGAGGACGCCTTTTCTTTATGTGGAGACACAGCTCGACCGGCAGCTGATTCTGGCTGCCGTGGCTTATCATCGACTGATCGAGACTGAGAGCGGCTTGCGCCTGCGGCACAAAAAGATCGAGTTGTTGAATTGCGATGCCGCCTTGCCTTCCATTCAGCTGTTGCTGTGAGCGCGCATGACGACAGGGTCAATGGCATCAGCGTTGGGGACGGCGAACGGATACGGGCCCGCGCGGGTTTATGACGCCTTCGCGCAGACCGCGGAGCGCTACCCGAAGCACGACTTTCTGTGCATCCTGCCCGAGACGGCCGCGCGCTACGGTGTTGCGCCGGTAACCATTACGTATCAGCAAGCCCTGCAGCAGGTCGAACAATTGCGCCGGCGATATCGTGAATGCGGCGTGACAGCGGGGCAGCGTGTCGGTCTGCTGCTCGAGAACCGTCCCGCCATGTTCCTGCACTGGTTTGCGCTGAATGCGCTCGATTTGTCGGTGGTGCCGATCAATGCCGAGTGGCGGTGCGCCGAGCTCGAGTATCTGCTCGGGCATTCGGAGATCGTGCTGGCGGTAGCGCCCGAGGAGCGGTTCGCGGACTTTCGGCAGGCTGCGACGGCGGCCGGCCGTGCTCTGCCACTCGCGACGGCGGATCTGGAGGTGCTGTCTGCGGGCTCGGAGCCGTCACGGCGGACGCGACGGCCGGAACCGGCTGAACCGACGGAACCGCTGCAACCACCGGCACCGAGTGCCCCGGACGCGCTGCAGCGTGAATGCGCCCTGTTGTACACCTCCGGCACGACCGGAAAACCCAAGGGCTGCGTGCTGAGCAATGACTATTTTCTGACGTCTGGTCGCTGGTACCTCGAGACCGGTGGACTGTGCGAGGTGCGCGCCGGAGAAGAACGGCTGCTCACACCGCTGCCGATGAGTCACATGAATGCCATGGCCTGCTCCACGCTCGCGATGATACTTAGCGGCGGTTGCGTGATCCCTGTCGATCGCTTTCATCCGCGCAGCTGGTGGGACAGCGTGCGCGCTGCGCGTGCCACCATCATCCATTATCTGGGCGTAATGCCGGCCATGCTGCTGGGAGCGGCGCCCGGCGTTCAGGATCGTCAACATGACGTGAGGTTTGGATTTGGTGCGGGAGTGAGCTCGCGGCTGCACGCAGCTTTTGAGGAGCGATTTGGCTTTCCGCTGCTCGAGGCCTGGGCCATGACGGAGACCGGGTGTGCTGCTGCCATCATTGCGAACCGGGAACCGCGCAAGGTGGGCACAGCCTGCTTCGGCAGGCCCGCGCCGCAGATCGACTACCGCATCATCGATGAGTCCGGGGCGGCTGTTGAGGCGGGGACGCACGGTGAATTGCTGGTGCGGGTTCGCGGGAAGGTACCCGCTAAGGGTTTCTTTACCGAATATCTGAAGGATCCCGAAGCGACCGCGACCGCGTGGGATGGAGGCTGGTTTCACACGGGAGACGTTGTGTATGCCGATGCGGACGGCGACCTGCACTTCGTCGATCGCAGGAAGAATGTCATCCGCCGCAGCGGTGAGAACATCTCAGCGGTGGAGGTTGAGGGCGTACTGCTGCAACATCCCGCCGTGTCGAGCGTCGGCGTGAGCGCCGTGCCCGATGAGGTGCGGGGGGATGAAGTTATGGCGTGCGTGGTGCCACGGGGAGGACTGCACCTCGCGACGGTTGCGTTGGCGCAGGAGATACAGGCCTTCTGTCTGGCAAGGCTCGCGTATTTCAAGGCTCCCGGTTACGTAAGCTTCTGCGACGCATTGCCCCTGACAGCCACCGAAAAGATCCAGCGGGCGCGTCTGCGGGAGTTGGCGTGCAGCCTGCTCGGTACCGCATCCAGCATCGATCTGCGCTCGCACAAGAAACGACCCGAACCCTGATCATGGCGGCGCACCCTAACTACCCTGAGGCAGTCGTTTGTGTACCGGTGACCGTACCGTACGTACGCTATTCGGTGCGAGGCGCGCACTGGTTTATCGCCCGCGCGCTGCATGCCTTGCTCAAGGACAGCGGCCTCGTCAAGAGCGATATCGATGGGCTGTGCGTTTCCAGTTTTACACTCGCGCCCGATTCGGCTGTCGGGCTGACACAGCACCTGGGTCTGTCATTACGATGGCTCGATCACATTCCCATGGGTGGTGCGGCGGGAATCGTCGCTTTGCGGCGCGCATTACGCGCGGTCCAGTCTGGCGATGCCAACATCGTGGCATGCGTGGGCGCGGATACCAACCATGTTGATTCCTTTCGCGCCACACTCGGCAGCTTCAGCCAGTTCGCACGCGATGCGGTCTATCCGTATGGGTCTGGCGGACCGAACGCGAGCTTTGCGTTCCTGACCGCCTACTACATGCGCACGTATGGTGCCAAGCGGGAGGATTTCGGCAAGCTGTGCGTCGCGCAACGGGAAAATGCCCGACAGTTTCCGCATGCGCTGTTCCGCAAGCCTCTCACCCTGGATGAGTACCTGAGCGCGCGCACCATTGCCGCGCCCCTGCATCTGTTCGATTGCGTCATGCCCTGCGCTGGCGCGGAAGCCTTGCTCGTCATGCGGCGTGAGCGGGCCGAGGAGCTGGGCCTGCGGACAGCAAGAGTGCTGGCAAGTTTTGAGCGTCACAACTCATTCCCCGATGACCCCATTCAGATGCGCGGGGGCTGGGCGCTGGGTCGCGACGAGCTGTTTGCCCAAGCGGGGGTTGCGCCTGCCGACGTCGATCTGGTGCAGACCTACGATGACTATCCCGTCATGACGCTCCTGCAGCTCGAGGATCTTGGCTTCTGTGCCAAGGGTGAGGGTCCGCAGTTCGTGCGCAGTCACAGTTTCACGCTCGAAGGCAGCTTCCCGCTCAACTCTTCCGGAGGACAGCTGTCGGTGGGACAGGCGGGCGCCGCGGGTGGGTTTCTGGGTTTGAGTGACGCCCTGCGGCAGGTGACGCGAGCACCACTGGGCGGCGGCGTGCCCGAGGCGCATATCGCGTTGGTCAGTGGCTTTGGCATGATCAACTATGACCGCGGATTGTGCTGCGGGGCGGCCATACTTGCAGGAGACAGGTTATGAGCGGCGAGCGCGGCCGTCCCAAGCGCAAGAATCCCATCCTGCGTACCCGCGTGCCGCTGTTGCCCGCGGCTGGCCGCAGCAGGGTGGCGCTGGGACTGACGGCCGCCGCGGCTGAAGGTCGCTTTGCCCTGCAGGTTTGCCGTGACTGCCAGGCTGTGCAATATCCCCCGCGCGAAGCCTGCCATCGATGCCTGGGGTTGCGGCTCGACTGGCAGCGGCAATCCGGTGACGGTGAGCTCATCTCGGAAACGACCCTGACGCACAGCCACGATGAGTTCTTCCGCCAACGCCTCCCCTGGCGCCTCGGCATGGTCAGGCTCGATGTTGGACCCATTGTGGTGGCGCACCTGCATGGGAAAGTTGCCGCGGCGCCGGCGCGCGTGCGCATCCGCGCAGGCCTGGATCGCAGCGGCCAGGGGGTCCTGATCGCGCTGCCAGTGGAGGAGTCGACAGAGATGAGCGAAGACAAACAACTACGCGAGATGACGTGTGATCCGCGCTCACGCAAGATTCTCATCACGGATGTCAAAACGGCCACCGGCCAGGCATTGACGCGTGCGCTGCTCGCCGCAGGCGCAGCGGCGGTCTGGGGCGGCTATGCCGAACCCTGGAAGAAGACAGCCGGTGTGAGTGAGCTGCAAGCTCTGGCGGGCGTTACCCTGGTGCCTCTTGACCTCAGCAACTCCGAGTCGGTGCGCGAACGCGCCGCGGAGCTTGGAGCGAAGATCGACATCCTGATCAACACCGCGGAGCTGCATCGCCCCTATGGGATCAGCTCGCGACATGGCATCGAGAGTGCGCGCGCCGAGATGGATATCAACTACTTCGGTCTGCTGCGCCTGGCGCAGGAGTTCGGTCCCGTCATGCGCTCCCGGGCTGCGGATGGCCTGGCCAGCGCCACCGCATGGGTGAACGTGCTCTCGATCTACTCACTCGCCAACTTCCCAGCGCACGGTACCTTCTCAGCCTCGAAGGCCGCGGCACTCTCGCTCTCGCAATGTCTGCGCGCGCAGATGCAGCGGGCTGGTGTGCGTGTCCTCAACGTCTTTCCTGGTCCGATCGATGATGAGTGGAATCAGGAATTACCGCCGCCAAAATTGGCGCCCGCAGCTCTCGCGCTCGCCATCGTGAAGGGACTGCAGGATGGCATCGAGGACCTGTATCCCGGCGATCTGGCTCAGGAATGGCTCGTGCGCTGGCGGGAAAACCCGAAAGTGCTCGAGCGCGAGCTGGCGGCAGCGGGGTGAGCTCATGATGTCCAACACTCTTGAGAGTCTCGTCAGCGAGCTCGCCTCGGGCCGCATTCGCATCGTCGATCTCACGCAAACGCTCTCGCCGGATGTGCCACCAATCGTCCTGCCCCCCGAGATGGGCCAGGCGTGGCCATTCCGCCTGGAGCAGATCTCACGCTACGACGAGCGGGGTCCCGCCTGGTACTGGAACAACTTCTCCTGCGGTGAGCACACCGGTACGCATTTTGACGCGCCCATCCATTGGGTGTCGGGACGCGACCTGCCGTACAACGCCACCGACACCGTGCCGCTCGACCGTCTCGTCGCACCGGCCTGTGTCATTGACTGTTCGCGCGAGGCCGCTGCCGATGCCGACTTCCTGCTTACCGTCGATTTCGTGCAGGCCTGGGAGAAGATCCATGGGCGCATCGCACCGCGCTCCTGGCTTCTGATGCGCACGGACTGGTCCAAGCGCAACGATGCGGTGGCCTATCAGAATTTCGACGAAGAAGGGCAGCATACGCCGGGACCTGACGCTGCGGTGGTGCGCTTCCTGATCGATGAGCGGGATATCCTGGGCTTCGGCACCGAATGCATCGGCACGGATGCAGGGCAGGCGGCCCACCTGAAGCCACCCTATCCCTGCCACTCGTACATGCACGGTAGCGGGCGGTATGGCCTGCAATGTCTCGCCAATCTGGATCAGCTGCCGCCCACCGGTACCGTACTGCTGTGTCCGCCGCTTAAAATTCGCAATGGCTCCGGCAGCCCATTGCGCGTGCTGGCGCTGGTGCGCAGTTAGAAGCGGGCGTGCAGCTAGCATAGGCTCTGTCGGCCGCGCCGCGCCTTACGGCTGGCCGACGGCAGCGTGGCCGTTGTGCTTTCTGCGACAGCTACCCCCGCAATGCGCATGGCCACAGCGAAGGCACGCTCGATCAGCCGATCCGCTTCTGCCGTGCCTGAGGGCTGCGGGCCGCGCACAACCATCAGTCCCTCCGTGAGCGCGGCGATGAGCGTAGTCCGGCGGGCAACCTCATCTGGGTGCAGTGACGGATCAACGGCAGCCAGAGCCCGTCCCAATTGCGCGATGTTGATCGCGTATAGCTCGCCCAACAGTCGCCCGGAATGTGCATCGAGCTCGTTGAGCAGGGCCCACAATTGCACGAACAGCGCGCGAGTCTCGGGTTTGTACCCGTCCTCGAGATTGAAGCGGACGATGGCCAGGAAGCGCTGCAACGCATCGTCGCCTGCCGCGGCCATCAGCGCGTCGTAGGCTCGCTGATAGCGTTCCCCTGTATCCGCGATGAAGGTGTGCACCAGATCTTCGCGGGTAGGGAAGTAGTACTGCACGTTGGCCAGATGAAGCCCTGCACGACTGGCGACGTTGCGCATCGACAATTCGCCGGCATCGGCGTGCGTCAAAATGTCACGTGTCACATCCAGGATCCGCGCGACGGTGGCGCGCCCCTCCGCGGTTGTTGCAGTGCCCCGCCGAGGGCCAGCAGTCTTTGTCGTTACCTTGGGTGGCATAGCCGGGTACCCTCTCGATCACTGCGCCAGTTGACGTGTTCCAGCTGAGATTGTAGCGTATTGGTCATGCGACCAATACGACGGCGCTCGGTCGCAGTCGGATTCCAAAGGGAGGTGACTGATGCGCTGCCTGGTGGTGACGGCACTCTTAACGACTCTTACTTTGAGTACGGCGGCGGCAGCAGCTGCAGCCGGGAGCGCTGATGCTGCAGCGCCGGCGTCCGCGGCAGCTCGGAGCGCCCCCGCCTCCGTGGCGGCCGCCAGCGCTGCAGCTTCCGCCGAGACGCCTGAACTGATCGCCTTCCGGCGGGCCATCCATGCCCGATATGCCATCAAGGAACGGGCATTCGCCGATCACGACGCGGAAACGATCGTGACGCAGTTCTACACCCCCGATGTTATTTCGGTGGGAGAAGGTGAGGGCATCTACGTGGGCCGCGACGCCATCCGGCCCTTGTATCAGGATGTCGTCAAGAACAATCATGTCAAGATCGATTCCGTGTACTCCTTCGTCAAGGGAGATACCGGTTGGGATTGGACCGACTTCCACGTACAACCCACCGATGGCAAAACCGCGCCTTTTACCTTCGTCATCCTGTTCCTGTGGACGAAAGTCGACGGGGTATGGATGTGCAAGGGTGATTTCTTTGTGAATGGCAGCTTGCGCGGCGGCAAGTTGACACCAGCGCCGGCGCCCGCAAACGCGGCAGGGCAAAGCCGATGAGCGACGCTCTCGATCAGACCGAGCAGGCCGCTGGGGTCACTCGGCGCGACTTCGTCGGTGGCACGCTCCTGGGCGCAGGTGCTGCGCTCCTGGGTATGGCTTCGCCGGCGGCGCTACATGAGGCGCGTGCGCAAACCATCCATTCGCCGATGACCGGGTTGGGCCCGGATTGGACTGGGCCGGGGGGCATCGGTGATTACGCGCACTCCAACGGCAACACGCACGAAGTAGTAAATGCAGCCCACGGGGGCATCCGCAATCAGCAGTGGGACCGCATGTTACGCGCAGCGGTGGACACCGGCGAACGCCCTGACGTCGTGATCGTGGGTTGTGGCATGGCCGGCCTGTCCGCCTGTTGGGCCTACCGCAAGGGACGTCCGACGGCCGAAGTGCTGATGCTCGACCAGCATCCGATCTTCGGAGGTGAGGCAAAGCAGAATGAGTTCGAGGTCGATGGCTATCATCTGACGGCGCCGCAGGGCGCCACCGGCATCGTGGTGCCCTTCAACAAGGCCAAGGATGCGGGCATGTGGACCCACTTCGCCACCGATCTGGGATTCCCCGATGAGTTCGTATATCAGAAGCCGAGCGGTCTTACGAAGAACATCCTCGTGCCCGAGGATTGTTGGTCGCCCATGCACGTCGCGTGGGAGCGCTCAGATACCGGCTTCTACTACGAAGGCAAGGGCTGGGTGATCAATCCCTGGCGTGATGGCTTCAGGCACGCGCCCATTGCGGATTCGGTGAAAAAGGCGCTGGTGGATATGGATCTGTATCGCACTCCGCCGCGCCGCGCCGACTGGGAGCGATGGCTCGACAGCATGACCTACCTGGAGTTTCTCCGCAACGTCGTGGGCATCAGCGACCCGGACCTGCCGGAGGTCACCCGCTATCTCAATCCCGTGACTGCCGCGATGGGATGCGGGCTTGGCGCCGATGTCATATCGGCGTACTCCGCCTATAACTTTATCCAGCCGGGCGTGATCGGTTATTACCGCTATCAGAGCGGTGGGGTGGACCCGTCTGATGAGGTTTATCTTGCGAGTTTTCCGGGCGGCCACGCGGGCACGGCGCGGCACTTCCTGAAAAAGATCCTGCCCGCGGCGCTGCGCGGCGAGTATCGCATGGCCGATATCCTCAACAGTCCGGTGCAGTGGGATCAGCTCGACAAACCCCATGAGCCGGTGCGCATGCGGCTCGCAGCGACCGTCGTGTCGGTGGTGCACGAGGGCGACCCGGGTTCTGCCAAAGGCGTCGTGGTCACCTATTCGCAGGGTGGAAAGTTATATCGCGTGCACGCCAAGGCGGCGATCCTCTGTGGGCAACAGCATGCCAATCGTCATATCTGCCGCGACATTTCAGCCGAGTATCGTGGCGCGATGAACGGCTTTCACCATGCGCCCATGTTGACGGTGAATGTCGCGGTGCGGAACTGGAAATTCCTGGAGAAACTCGGCATTGCCTCGGCACGCTGGTTCGAGGGATTCGGCTGGTGGCTCAGCCTGCGCCGCAATCTCGAGATCCCGGGCCAGCTCACCCAGCCTCTCGATCCCGCCAAGCCGACGGTGTTGACGCTGTACAACCCGTTCCCGCTACCGGGCGTGCCCTTCCCGCAGCAGTGCACGGCGGCGCGCATGCAGCTGTTCAACATGAGCTATGCGCAGATCGAATCAGCGGTCCGCGCGCAGTTCACGAAACTCTTCGGCGAGCATGGCTTTGAGGCCAACCGCGATATCGCCGGCATCATCAGCAATCGCTGGGGCCATGCCTATGTGGTGGACCCGCCGGGGTTCTTCTTCGGCAAGGACGGTCAGCCGGCAGCCAAGGACATCCTGCGCAAGCGCTTCAACCGGCTCTCTTTCGGACACTCCGAGCTCTCGGGCGCGCAGATGTGGGAAACGGCCGCGGAAGAGGGGGAACGCGCCGGTCAACAGGCGCTGGAGATCACTTAGGTCGGCCGACGGGCGGCGACTTGAACGCGCTCGCAAGCTCGGTAGCGGCGCGTACCAACAGGGTGGTATCCACCCCGACTGCCACGAACTGTGCCCCCGCTTCAAGGTAGCGGTGCGCGAGGGCGGCGTCGGCTGTGAGTACTCCTGCGGCCTTGCCCGCAGTGCGCACCGTCGCAATTCCGTCAACGATTGCCTGCTGAACCTGGGTATCAGCAGAGCGGCCCAGCAGCCCCATCGATCCTGCGAGGTCCGCCGGGCCGAAGAACACCCCGTCTATGCCCTCGGTCCGTGCGATGGCGTCGAGACTGTTGAGTCCGGCGACGGATTCCACCTGGACCAGAACGCAGATCTGCGCATCACAGTGCTGCAAATAGTCGGTTACCTGATTCCAGCGCGAGGCGCGCGCCAGGGCACTGCCGACCCCGCGAATGCCATGCGGCGGATAACGCGTGCTGGCAACCACACGCGCAGCCTGTTGCGCGCTTTCCACCATCGGCACCAACAGCGTCTGTGCGCCGATGTCCAGATATTGCTTCAGCAGCGCGGTGTCGTCGGACAGCGTGCGCACGACCGCCTGCACCGGGTAGGAACTAATGGCCTGCAATTGCGCCAGCACGTTGCGCGGGTCGTTGGGAGAATGCTCAGCATCGATGCAAAGCCAGTCGAAGCCGGTGCCGGCCAGCATCTCGCTGACGTAGGGGGCGAACACGCCATGCCAGAGGCCGATCTGCGAGCGGCCGTCCTTGAGAGCCTGCTTGAAGGTGTTCACAGGAAGTTGCATGGCATCGATGCTCAGGTGAGTCGGAAGGAAACCCCGCCGAGCGGACCGTAGTCGGCGTGCAGCACGTCGCCGCGCGTGGCCGTCGTCGGGCGGGTGAACGAACCGGCGAGTACCAAATCCCCGGGATTCAGCTGCTCGTCATAGGGCGCGATTTTGTTGGCAAGCCAGGCGACGCCGGTCGCGGGATGGTTCAGCACAGCGGCCGCAAGACCTGTCTCCTCGATCACAGCGTTTTTGTACAGAAGCGCACCGACCCAGCGCAGGTCCAGCGTGTCAGGACGCACGGGTCGGCCTCCGGTGACCACGCCGGCATTGGCAGCGAAATCGGCAATCGTGTCGAACACCTTGCGCGGCGCGCGGCTGTCACGATCGAACTGCTCAATGCGCGCATCGATGATCTCGAGAGCGGGTACGACATAAGCGGTGGCCTGCAGGACATCGGTCAGCGTGACCCCGGGACCCCGCAGCGGCTTCTCCAGTACGAATGCCAACTCGACTTCGACGCGTGGCGTGATAAAGGTCTGCGCCGCGATGTCTGCGCCGCTTTCGAAAAACATGTCGTCCATGAGGGGCGCGTAATCCGGCTCGCTGATCTGCGAGGACTGCTGCATGGCTCGCGAGGTGAGCCCGATCTTGCGACCGCGGATGCGGTGTCCGTCCGCCAGCTCAAGTCGCACCCATTCGCGTTGGATGCGGTAGCCATCCTCGATGGTCATCTGCGGATGCTCGCGCGAAAAATGCCGCAGCGGCGTGCGACTCTTGCGCGCCTCGTAGAGGCGCTGCGCCAACTGGGTGATGAGGGGCTGTGGCAGCATGGATCAGCCTCCGGCAAACAGCGGATGGATTGTGCCGTGCTTCGCGTCGAAGACCGGCTGACCCTCATCGATCTGCAGGGTCATCCCGAGGTGGCGCGTCTCGAACAGCGCTCCGAGATGGGCTTTAGCCGTGCTGAACAGGGCCTCACCCAAGCTCTGTTTCGCTGCAGTGGAACGGCCGCGAGCGATGCGCAAATTGAGATAGATGAAACCGTAGTCGCGCTTGCCGTCCGCCACGGCAAAATGACTGGCGGGGTAGGCGAACACACGTATGCCGCCCGGGGGACATACCGCTTTGCCGTTCTCGTCGCGTACCCGGAGCAGGGCATCAGCGAGCTTGCGGCACAAGCCGTTGATATCGGTCTGTGACTCAAGGTTGCCGGTGTAGAGGATGACCAGATGCGGCATGTGCTACTCCCGAAAGCCTAGGCGGCGATCTCCATGGTCGCCACCGTGCAGCCCACCGCGAAGATCGGGATCGGCGCGTAGTGCTGCAGATGTCCGCGACCCCGTGCCGCGGCGGCCACGCTGATGAAAGTGCGGATCTCGAACCCGCCTTGTCCCGCCTCGCGATAGGTGTCGGCGTCCTTGTAGGCCAGCAAGGCTGCTTTGTCGTTTCGAACCCAGCGATCGAGCAGCTCCCGATCCCAGGCCTCGTTGATGCGCCCGGAATCCGGCGTGGCCGGCCAGTGAGAGATGCCGCCCGTACCCAGCAGCGCGATCCGTTCCGGAACGGTATCGGCGGCGCGCCGCATAGCCTCACCGAACGCCCAGGCCCGGTGTAACGGCGCAAGCGGTGGCCCCTGGCAGTTGATGTTGACCGGGATCACCGGCAGATCGAAGTCGGGTGTCACAAAGCTCAGCGGCACCATGATGCCGTGATCAAACTTCCACTCTTCCGCGAAGGCGACATCCACGCTCTGCATGATGCTCTGAATAAGCCGTTGCGAGAGCGCGGCATTTCCCGGGATCGCGACACGCGGAATGCGCAGCCACGCCGGGTCCTCGATCGGTCCGTGGTATTGATCCGCCATGCCGACGGCAAAGCTCGGCATGTTGTTCATGAAGAAGTTGGCGAAGTGCTCCGCCGCTACCACGATAAGGGCGTCCGGCTCGGATGCGCGCAACTGCTCGCGCAATTGCCCAAAGGCGGCATACAACGGCTCGCGCAGCGCCGGAGCCGCCATCTCGGCGCGCCCGATAATTCCCGGCGCATGACTGCAGATTGCTGCAAACACGAGACTCATACGCCAGCCACCTTCTCATCCTGGGTGGTCGTCATGCTGTAGATGCCGGCCCGGACCGGGCCGTGCCGGCGCACTCCATCGCGCATCGCCTGGATGTAATCCGGCCACGCGATGCCGAGAAAGGCAGCAAAGTGCATCAACAGCTGACCGTTGGCACCCAGGACGTACATGAGGCCGATGTCGCCTGCGGCAATGGCGCTGCGCTCCTCGGCGGTCAGCGTGTAGCGGTTCAGCAGGTTGTCGCGGTCGCTGCGGTAGTCGCGCTGCACAACCGGATCGCGATTAAGCTCGAACAGGAATTTCTGCAGCTGATAAAGACTCATAGCATCCTCCCGCCGCCGTTCACTGTCCCCAGTGGGGAATGTGATGCGAGCCGAGGCTTATACAGATGTTCTTGGGTTCGAGGAATACCTCATAGCTCCAGGTGCCACCTTCCCGCCCGACCCCGGACGCCTTGGTACCGCCAAAAGGCTGGCGCAGGTCGCGGACGTTCTGACTGTTGACGAAGCACATACCCGCTTCAATTGCAGCAGCGACGCGGTGCGCGCGCCCGAGGTTCTCGCTCCAGACATAGCTGCTCAGGCCGTAAGCAATGTCATTCGCCTGCGCAACGGCATCGGCTTCATCATCGAAGGGAATGAGACACGCCACCGGCCCGAAGATCTCCTCCTGGGCAATGCTCATGCGGTTGTTGACATCGGCAAACACGGTAGGCCATACGAAGTTGCCTCCGCGCAGGGCAGACGGCAGCTCGGTGGCGTACGCCGGCCGGTCCAGTCCACCGCACAGCAGTGTCGCCCCTTCCTTCGGACCTCGTTCGATGTAGCCATGCACCTTGGCCAGGTGGTTCTTGCTCACCATCGGTCCGATGATGGTCGTCTCCTCCAGCGGATCACCGACGCGCAGCCGCCGCGTGCGCTCCACGAAGCGGGCTACGAAGTCTGCGTAGATCGGGCGTTGAATCAGGATGCGGGACCCGGCGGTGCAGCGTTCGCCGTTGTTGGAGAAAATCATAAAGAGCGCGGCATCCAGCGCACGCGGCAGGTCGGCGTCGTCAAAAATCACGAAAGGACTTTTGCCGCCCAGCTCCATGCTGAACTTTTTCAACCCCGCGTTGCGCACGATACGATCGCCGGTGGCCGTCGAGCCGGTGAAAGAGATCGCACGCACATCAGGATGCCGGCACAGTGCCTCACCGGCATCCGTGCCGTAGCCATGCACGACGTTGAGCACGCCGGGAGGGATGCCGGCCTCGAGCGCCAGGTCTCCGAGGCGCGCGGCGGTGAGTGGCGAGAGTTCGCTCATTTTCAGGACGGCCGTGTTGCCGAAGGCAAGCGCCGGTGCGGTCTTCCAGGTTGCCGTCATGAACGGCACGTTCCAGGGCGAGATGAGTCCGCAGACCCCCACAGGATGGTACAGGGTGTAGTTCAGATGTGTCGGGGTCGGATAAGTGTGCCCGTCTACCCGCACACACATCTCGGCGAAGTAATAGAAGTTGTCGGCCGCACGCGGGACGAGTTGTTTTCCCGTCTGAGCGATCGGTTGCCCGGTGTCCTGGGTCTCCGTGCGCGCGATCTGCGGAACATGCTTCGCGATCAGATCGCCCAGCTTGCGCAGCAGCGCGGCCCGCTCCGTGGCCGGCCGTGACGCCCACGCCGGAAAAGCCGCCTTGGCGGCTGCCACGGCCGCGTCGATTTCCGTGGCGCCGCCGGCAGCTACCTCAGCCAGCACTTTCTGGGTCGCCGGATTGATCGTCTGGAAATAGCGCTCGCTTGCCAGCGGCTTGCCATTGACCAGATGGTTGATTTTCATGCGTATGATCCTGCGGTCATCGAGCAAAGGCCGCGTCGGCTACCAAAGTGTTCTGCAAACGCCCGAGCCCGTCGATCTCGCAGACCACTTCATCCCCGACATCGACATTGACGATCCCTTGCGGCGTACCGGTCAGGATCACATCGCCAAAGCTCAGGGTCATGAAGGAGCTCAGATACTCGATCAAGCCGGGGATATCCGTGATGAGATCGTGCGTGTTGCCTCGCTGTACCAGCTTGCCGTTGACGAAAGTCCGTAGCTCGAGCTGTCCGGGATCTGCGATATCATCGGCATCCACCAGCCACGGGCCGAGCACGGTACCTCCATCGCGGTTCTTCGCCCTCAGGTTGGGTCGGTACCAGTTCTCCAGGTAGTCCCGCACTGCATAGTCGTTCGCGATGCAATAGCCTGCCACGTGCTGCATGGCCTTCGCGCGCGAGACCTGGTGTGCGGTGCGGCCAATCACCACGGCCAGCTCACACTCGTAGTGCATGTATTGCACATCCGCGGGCCGGCGCGTTACCCCTCGATGGCCGAGGAGCGTGCCTGGGCCTTTGAGAAACACCAGCGGCTCTTCCTGCTGGTGGAAGGCGAGTTCCTTGGCATGATCGGCGTAATTCAGGCCGAGCGCGACGATGGTGCCTGCCGCAAACGGCGGCAACCAGACCACCTCATCCTCGCGAAGCCTGCGACCGTCGGCGAGCCGCAATCCGTGCTGACCATCGGCGAACTCATAGGGTTCCGCCGCGTGGACTGCCCCCGCGTAGGCGACGCGAGCCTGTTTCATGCCGGCTCTGCTCCAGGTCCCGCAAAGTAGGTCTCGAGCGTGCCAATCGGTTCTATCGTGATGCTCACCCGTTGGCCCGCCCGCACACGCGGTGCGGGCGCCGCCGCGCCGGTCGCCAGAATGTCTCCCGGTGACAAAGTCATGAACTCGGAAACCTCCGCGAGCAGTCGTGCCACGGGCCGTAGCAGCTCAGCAGTACTGGTGGCCAAACACACCGTCCCATCGACGGTGACCTGAATCCGCAAGGCATCCGGATCCGGCACAAGAGTTCGCGCAACGACGCGCGGTCCGACGGGGCAGAAGCCATCACGCGCCTTGAAGCGCACGGAAGGACGGTAATACGCCGGGTGCGGGATGCTGATGTCATTGACGATGACATAGCCGGCGATGGCCTGGAGGGCACTGTGTTCAGACAACCGGCATGCGGGTCGCCCGATGACTACGCCGAGGCAGGCGCCAACCTCCAGCTCGGAGACCTCCAACGGCACAGTGACGTGCGCATGATCGCCTGCCAGAGTGTTGTGCGGCTTGATGTAGAGCACCGGAGCTCGCGGCGGCGCTTTATAAGGCGGCTTGTTGACACTGTCACCGAGCGCCGCCAGGGCGGCGCGGTAATTCAACAGCGTGCCGTACACCCTGCCGGAGAGGTGATAGGGAGCGACATCCATCGGCACGGCAACGCGCATTGGCAGGACTCCGCGTAATTCATCCAGGGGCAGCGCAATGGAATTCACGGGCACCGAAACGTTTCGACAGCTGTCTTGCGGTACGCATGACGGCGGCTGAGATCGTGTCAATCGCGGCGTCGAACGGCTTGCTGTAGCCAAGCGCCACGACGGCCAGAACCATCGCTCCTGAATGCTCGAAAACGGGAGCTGCGATGCCGCCAATTCCCGGAATGAAATCGCTGGTCCGGGCGAGACCGCGACGCTGGACCTGGCTCACCAGCTGCTCGACTTCTTCCCGGTTGCCGGGGCTCAAACCCATGCGGACATTTTCCGCGAGCTCCCTTTTGAGCAACGATGCGGTGGTCTCAGGCGCCAGGTAACCAAGAAAAGCCTGACCGGTTGCTGATCGGGTCAGGGGCATGACCGCGCCAACCCGCAAGCTTGCGGACACCGGCGTATCGGTGCCCATCCACCTCACGATGGTTGGCCCATGATTCCCCCAGACCGCAAGGGCGACGGTCTGTTTGATCTCGGCGCATAGCTCATTCATCGCCGGTGCCGCGAGCGTCACCGGTTCCAGGCGCGCGAGCGCACTCAGGCCCACCTCGAGCGCGAAGCTACCCAGGTCATAAAGTCCCGTCTCGCTTTGCTGCTCTACCAGTCCCATGCGTCCGAGGCTCACGAGGTAGCGGTGCGCTTTCGCCGGCGGCATCTGCGCTGCCGCAGCCAGGTCGCGCAGCATCATGGGGCGCGTCGCCTGGCTAAGCGCTCGCAACACACGCGCACCCACCTCGATCGACTGCACACCTTGTTGGGACCGGGTTTTACGTGCACCCATACTTGCTGTAACTATCCGAGTTGTAACTATCTGGGGCGGTGCACGAGTGTGCTCAGGCCGCCGTTGCGCCGCAACCCGTTGAGCCCGCCGACGAGCTAGATTACGCTTTAAGTAAGCAGTTCTGGATATCGTAACACAGCTATCTGGGAAAAGGATCAGGGCAGGGTGAGTCCCCGCTCGTCGCGATGACGGTGCAGTGCAGGCGCGCTACTCATCGCGCCAGCGTGCGGTCCGCCAGGCCAACAGCAGGGCGGTCGCACTGCCCAATACGAGCAACGGCAGGATGTCCAGCAGGAGTTGACTCGCAGAATGGCCTGCGGCTTTGAGGACGCCGCCGAGCTTCGGGCCGACGATCGAGCCGAGCCGACCCATCGCGATTACTGCGCCCACCCCCATCCCACGGATGACGCGGGGATAGCAGCGAGGTGCGGTCGCGTAGATGAATCCCTGGGCTGACACGACCGACGCACCGAGTCCCAACACTGAAAATATCACCATCGAAAATCCTACGTGCGGCATGCTCAGCAGCAACACGAACAGCGGACCGCATACCAGAGCAGCCGTGACGCCCGCGTTGCGAGCCTTGCCTTCGAGCGATTGACCCAGCAGCCACGTCGCGCCAGCCCCTCCCAGGTTGAGCACGATCTGCACGCCCGCCGCCTGGCGGTTGCTGAAGCCGTTGCCCATCAGCAGCGTCGGCAGCCAGCTCAACAACAGGTAGAGTGTCAGGAGCTCGATGAAGGAGCTGACCCACAAGAGCGCAGTGGGGAATGCGCGGCCGTGAGCGAAGATCTGCAGAAAACTGCCGGGCGCGGGTGCCGATCCCATGCCAGAGTGCTCAGGCGAAGCGGGCAGGTGAGCTTCGGGCTGCACCGCTCGCGCCGCCCGCAATCCCCACTGCAGAAACGGCGCCAGCAGCAGGGGCGCTACGCCGCCGCAAATGAAAATGAGTCGCCACTGTCCCTGAGCGATCAGCATGGTAACCAGGCTGGCTACCGCACCGCCAAAGGGCATTCCCCCGTAGGCGAGCGCCACATTGGCGTTGCGGCGGCCGGGACTGCTGGACTCGTTGACCAGTGCCAGGATGTTGGGAAAGGCGCCGCCGAGGCCGGCTCCTGTTAGCAGGCGGCCCCAGGATAGGGCGGTGATGTTGTGTGCCGTGGCCGTAAATAGTGAAAAGGCGCCGAACAGCACGACCGACAGCAACAGCACGCGCACACGCCCGAAGGAGTCCGAAAGCCGGCCGCCGACCAGCGCGCCGGCGAACAGTCCCAGAGTGCTGGCACTGAAGAACGTGCCCAGTTGATCGGGTGCCGGTCTGAACTCTGCGGCGATTCCACCGGCGGCGACACCTGCAGCCTGCAGGTCAAAGCCCTCGCAGAAAGCTACCAGCAGGCATCCGACGATAATCGCGCTCGCCCCCTGGGTCGTCGGTATCGCAGTTCGAGCTTCGATGGATGATCCCCGCATTGCCGCTCCAAGCCCGCAAAGGCCGGAGCGGCCTGTTCACCACCAGCAAGGAGCGGTCATTCTCTTAGCGCGCGGGGTTGTGATCAAGCAGCCTGAGTTGCCGGCTCTGCAGCAGCGCCGCCGTGTGGAGCATGAGGAATAACGGCACGAGGAATGCCGGGATCACCAACAGTGGCAGCGCCGCCATGGGAGCGGCGCTGATCTCTCCCGGCGTGCCGTTCGCGAGCATGGTCGTCACGGTTGCGAGGCTGACGGCGGTGACGAGATCCAAGATCCCGAGCAGATTCCAGCGGATGAATGCGTTACTGGCGGCGAAGTCAGGTCGGCGCGACAGTGCCAGGATGATCCAGGGCGCCGTCGCACCAATCGCCATGTCTCCAAGACCGGCGGTCAGGGCAAACGCGGCGGGGAGCACCTTATACGCATACAAAAAGAGGAAACCCAGACCCGCCCAACGCCAGGCCTGAATTCCCGCGATCAGACGCAGATCAAGCGACAGCACCAGCTGGCGGAATGCTTGCGAGAGCCGCAGGCCGGCAAAAAACACTAGCAGGGGCACCGCTATGCCGATCGCGATGGGCAGGGGGGGTTGGCCGGGCGGGCCGACGAATGCTCCGGCGGCACCGAGTGATACGACAAGCAGGAACCAGCCAACCACGACAGTGATGACCGCCGCACGGATTCCGCGCTGTGCATCGGGCTGAGAGTCCGCTGGCCGGGGAAGAATAATCGTCGACATGACACATCCTCCTTCTCTGTTACTTGCATTTTGCAAGTCTGTACGCAACGTAGCACAATGACTTGCACTCTGCAAGTTACTGGGACTGCGAGTTGATGAGGAACCCAATGCATACCACCAAACCCTTGGCGCGCTCCGCCTGTGCGGTCGCCAATTCGCTCGATATCCTGGGTGACAAATGGTCGTTGCTGGTGGTGCGCGACTTACTGCACGGCAAGCGCACCTACGGGGAGCTGGCCAATTCGCCGGAGCGCATTCCGACCAACATTCTGGCGGACCGGCTCGCACGCCTTCAGGGTGCGGGCATCATTACCAGCACGCCTTATCAGGAGCGCCCGGTGCGATACACTTACACGCTTACCCCGAAGGGGAGCGCTCTGGGGGATGTGCTGCTGGCATTCGTGCGTTGGGGCAAACAGCACATACCGGGCACGGTCACGCTGAATCAGCAGCCAGCAGTCGGTGGGGTCGCCGCAGTGACGAAAAATGCCGGCGGCACGCGTGCAAAGCGCAGGGTTGTCAGAGGCGAGTAGCCCTCGCGCGCGTGGCTGGGGGTTAGCTCTTACCGGCGGTTTCGAGACCGAGCCGCGGGAAACAGACACTGCCCGGATTGGGCCACGGCTGTTGCATCACATCCATTGCACGATGGTATTGGTTGAATGCGACATCGCTGCATAGCTGGCGAAGGCGCCGTCACCAGAACCGCTCAATTCTCACTGCCCCTGCAAGGCACGAAGAATAGAATGCGCATTCACCGACACCTGCGATGAAGTTCCGAAAAGGGAAGACGGGTATGCACCGATATTTCTTGACTGCAGTGGCTGCCGCGCTGTTCGCAACCCCGCTTGCCGCCCATGTGCAGCCCTATCCTGAAGGCTTCGGCACCCGCATGGTAAACACCAATGGAACCAGCTTGTTCGTGCGAGTCGGTGGCAAGGGACCGGCAGTGATACTGCTACATGGCTTTGGCGACACAGGCGACATGTGGGCGCCGTTAGCCGCCGATCTGGCGAAGGATCACACGGTCGTTGTTCCAGATCTGCGGGGTATGGGTCTGTCGGCACATCCGGAGACTGGTTATACCAAGAAAAATCAGGCGCTCGACATCGCCGGGGTTATGGACGCCCTGAAAGTAGGCTCTGCCTCGTTGGTCACCCACGATATTGGCAACATGGTCGGTTACGCACTCGTGGCGCAGTTTCCGCAGCGCATAACACGCTGGGTCGTGATCGATGCGCCGCTGCCCGGGATCGGCAACTGGGACACCATCGTGCGCAGCCCCTTGTTGTGGCACTTTAACTTTCGCGGTCCTGACGTCGAGCGCCTGGTCCAGGGACGCGAGCGGATCTATCTGGACCGATTTTGGAATGAGCTCTCCGCCGATCCAAAGAAAATCGATGAGCAAACACGCGAGCATTACGCCGCCCTTTATGCGCGACCGCATGCCATGCACGACGCCTTCGAACAATTCGGCGCGTTCACTCAGGATGCAGCCGACAACAAGGCCCTGCTGGGCCAGGGCGGTAAGCTCAAGATGCCGATACTGGCACTGGGCGCGGAAAAATCCTTCGGCGAAGGAATGGCCACTGAACTCAGGTTTGTCGGCGATGACGTCAAAGCCGGAATAGTTGCAGATTCAGGGCACTGGGTCATGGAGGAGAACCCGCGCGCGACTGCAACTCTCGTGAGTGAATTCGTGCGTCAGTGAGGCACTGCCACAGGAGTTGCCGATCCGGGTTACCCGCGTGGCTGTCAGGAACTCGAGTGATCGAGGACTTTCAGTGCCGCCTCCACCCATTCGTCAGGGACGAGCAACTGCACTCCAGCTGGCCCGCCTTCCATGGTGATTCCGACGCCGAGCACTGTCGAGGGCACGCCGGACGCATCCAATTCAATTTTCGCCAGATCAGCCTCAACTGTCGTGGCGTAGCTCTTAATTGCCTTCAAGATTCTCTGTCCCTGCCAATGGGCTGCGGTGTGCGCGCTTTCAATCGTGCCATGGTCGCTCAGTGCTATCCAAAGGTGAAATCGAACGGGTCCCACCCTGGGGACGAATGATCAGGAGCTCCACATGAACCATCAGCAGCTCGGGTCCCACGGTCCGCGGGTATCGGCGATCGGTCTTGGAACCATGGGAATGTCCGACATGTACGGCCCGGCAGACCGCGCGGAGAGCATTGCGACCATACACGAGGCGCTTGATCGAGGCGTGACGCTCATCGATACCGGTGACTTTTATGGAATGGGCCACAACGAGATGCTGCTGGGTGAAGCGCTCCAGGGCAGGAGCCGCGAGCAGGTGCAGCTCAGCGTAAAATTTGGCGCACTGCGCGGACCCGGTAGAGGAGAGTTCAACGGCTACGATTCGCGCCCTGCTGCGATACGGAATTTCATCGCGTATTCACTGAGGCGGCTACGCGTCGAGTACATCGATATCTATCGCCCGGCGCGACTCGATCCGAACGTGCCGATCGAAGAGACGGTCGCGGCAATCGCTGAGCTCATCAAGCAGGGGTATGTGCGCTATATCGGCCTGTCGGAAGTCGGCGCAGCGACCATACGCCGCGCTCAGGCAGTTCATCCGATCGCTGACGTGCAGATCGAATATTCGTTGATCTCACGGGGCATCGAGCGCGAGATCCTGCCGACCTGCCGTGAGCTCGGCATCGGCATCACCGCCTATGGCGTCTTGTCCCGTGGCTTGATCAGCGGGCATTGGCGCAAAGACAGTGACAAGGGAGACTTCCGTTCGCGCGCACCTCGCTTCCAGGGCGCGAATCTCGATGCCAATCTGGTGTTGGTAGAACGGTTGCGAGCTGTCGCCGATACCATCGGCGTCTCGGTCGCGCAGGTCGCGATTGCCTGGGTCATTGCACGGGCAGCGACTCAGCAAGCCTCGATCGCTCCGCTGATAGGTGCGCGACGCCGCGATCGTCTCGCTGAATCTCTTGACGCCCTGAGCGTCAAACTATCGCCGGAGCAGCTGGTGGAAATTGAGCGGGCAGTACCACCGGATGCGGCGGCGGGCCAGCGTTATGCCGAGGCCCAGCTAGCGCACATGGATAGTGAGCGCCCCCACTGATCGCTTGGCTTGATGATGCACTTATGACCAGGCGCATCAGAAGACGAGCTGCTGGCCGCCACCAGCCGATACTCACACGATACCTAGATGCAATTGAGTTCCCTCGACTTGCCGACACAATTGCAGACATACAGTCCATCGAGCTCGACCGGACGGCATCGGCTGATGCGGCACTGCAGCTAGCGCTCGGTGGCAATCAAGACCTCATACGCTGACGAACAAGGAGATAGCCCATGACCTCACAGACGGACACGGTGACCACGCGGGACGGTGTAAGGATCTTTTTCAAGGACTGGGGCGCTGGACAGCCCATCGTGTTTTCGCACGGGTGGCCGTTGTCCTCGGATGACTGGGACGCACAGATGCTGTTTTTCGTGAATAAAGGATTTCGGGTCATCGCACACGACCGGCGGGGCCACGGGCGCTCCATGCAGACAGACGAGGGCCACGATGCGGATCACTACGCGGACGATCTGGCCACCGTCACGGCACACCTGAATCTCAAGGATGCCATTCACATCGGACACTCCACCGGGGGTGGCGAGGTCGTGCGCTACATCGCCCGCCACGGCGAGAGCCGCGTTGCAAAAGCAGCACTGATCAGCGCGGTGCCGCCGATCATGGTGATGACCCCAGACAATCCTGGTGGTCTGCCCAAAGCGGTTTTCGACGGGCTCCAGGCTCAGTTGGCCGTTAATCGCTCGCAGTTTTACAGGGATCTTGCCGCAGGCCCGTTCTATGGGTTTAACAGATCCGGCGCGAAGCCGTCCGAGGCAGTTATCGAGAACTGGTGGCGGCAGGGGATGATGGGGGGTGCGAAAGCGCACTACGATGGCATAGTGGCATTCTCACAGACGGACTTTACGCCGGACCTCAAAAAGATCAGTGTGCCGACATTGGTCATGCATGGTGATGACGATCAGATCGTCCCCATTGCAGCCGCTGGGCTGCTGAGCGCCAAGATCATCAAGAACGCAACGCTCAAAGTCTACCAAGGGTACCCGCACGGAATGCCAACTACCCAGAGCGAGACCATCAACGAAGATCTCCTCGCGTTCATCCGTTCGTAAGGAGGTTGCCTGTTGCGGCGTAGTCGAACCCAGCCCGGGGCTCGACTCCCTTGCGGCGCAACAGCTCCAGCCGCTTGATGCATTCGAGGTTTGCCGCGAACGCCGTCATGATGGGCGAGTCCATCGGTCCTCTGATGATGCCGATGTTCAGTTGCGCGAGCTGGTATGCGGACATGGCCGCCTCGCGCCAAAAGTCCGGCGACCCTGCGTTATTTCCGCTTTGGAGAGTATTTGAATTTTTGTCCGGCGACGGTCGCCTGATACATGGCGCCGCCCTTCACGATGGTAAAGACCGCCACACCCTTATAGTAGCGCCCTGCAGTCGTCGCGTCCTTTTCGCCGCCACTCGCGCCGGCACTGGCTCCAGTAGTTCCGGCGCTCGCAGACGCCGCAGCCGTAATCGCCACTGCAGCGACGTCCGCTCCGAACTCGAAGTTTCCAGCGGTAAACTCGTTGAAAGCCCGCTCGTCTTCGAAAAATACGATTTGACTGTAGGCCTGTCCGCCAGCCTGAAACCCGACACTGACCTGTGTCATTGAGACGTCGCCAACGTCCTTGCCGCGTTCATACACGCGCCCGTTGCCATGTGCGGCTCCGACAACAAGCCCGCCCTTGCCAATAGTGGGAAAGACCGCGTAACCGTAACAGCTATGAAAAAAGCCGGCGCTCTGCCCGGCGTTCTTGAATAGCGCAATCGTGTCGCTGTATTCGTCTGCTGCACAGATGCCGCAGCACAGCAGCAGAGATGCCGCCAGCCAGCCAACGGAACGTTCCATTGCATGTCCTCATGCAATCAACGGTTCTTCACCGACCGCATTTATGAACCTCAGGCCGATGAATGGCAAGCAGCCGATAGGCTCAACGGCCGATGAGCGTGGTGGCCACAGGCTTCCACCACGGGCTCACGTACAGCCAGATCGCAGCGAACTCGAGCCCTAACCCCCAAAGTGCGCCGAAGGCGTAAGCCGGGTAAAGCCGGCCTCGGCTGATCAGGTCGTAGGCACCCAGCATTGCGACAAGCAGCAAGTCACCGAGATAGAGCTGAGCCCAATTCCCCCAGTAGCCATCACCGAGGAATCTCTCGAGGCCAGGACCCCACCAGCGGGCGAAGCCTGCATCGGCAATGAAGATAGTGGCCAGCAGCATCAGCCGCTTGTGGGCGTCCGGATTCTTACGCCGGGCGATGGCCACGCCGCCCAGCAGCGCGAATGTCAGCATGTCCGCCAGCTGAACACTGAGGAACGAGGGGTCGCTTCGTGGCGTTACAAACAGCTCGTAGTCCACGGCCACCGAGGTCGTGATACCGAGCACGATCATGGCACCATACAATGCCGTGCCAGCCATGCCCAACTCGCGGTGCAGACTCACTCGTTGGGAGCGGATCAGCATAATCTGGGTTGTCAGCAGGCAGAGCCAACTGACGAATACCGCCCCGTGAAAATAGACCACCGCCGGAAACGGCTTATGGGCCTGAATGCGGCCGATAGACTCCGGCACAAATCCCATGAGGATTCCGAGCCAGATCAAAGCCACTACAAGCAAAAAGAAATTGCTATCGAGCCGACGAAGATCGGCGAAACGCGAAATGCGACCGCCCTGCAGCGGCGCGATTACCTCGGTCGCTCCCACGGTACCCCCGAACCTCTGTTACTTATCGTTCAAATATACTCCTCTATACGATTGGCCGACCAGTGGACGCGCCGGTGCATGCGCCGCAACGAATGTTTCGGAGCATGCCAGTCTGGATATGGACGGAGCTAATAGATCTGCGGGAAGCCACTCGTGCGGAATCACTCGCGCGGTTGGCAACGACGGCCGCGGGGCGCTCGATACAAACAGGCCGAACTGCGGCCGGGTGGGAGAAAAAGCTGTGCGCAACCTTTTAATCGCCGTCGTAGTGCTAATGTCGACCGCCACGCCGTTAGCGGCATCGGATAATGCCGCTGTTATGGAAGTCGTACGTCGCTGGACGGATGCTTTCAGTCAGCGAACATTCAACACCGACATAGCTCCATGCGCCGCGGATGCCGTGGTCATTGACGACCTTCAGCCGCATGTGTGGCAAGGCCCCGGTGCTTGTTCCAAGTGGTTTAAGGCTTTTGAGGCTTGGGCGGCGAAAGCGGCGGTAACCGATGCTGTCATCAAGCTTGGAGAGAGTCGCCACCTTGATGTCGATGAGAGCTTTGCGTACTTGGTGGCTCCAGTCACGCTCTCATACACCAAGGCGGGTAAGCGGGTCAGCTTCCCCGGCACCCTCACGATAACTCTGCGTAAGGGGAACTCTGGTTGGCGCGTATCGGGAGTGGCGTGGGCGGATCAATAGATCAGTGCAGTTGGATGAGTCGCAGTTGGCTCCCGGTTGCCGCAGGCCGCGATTCGCTGCTCGATGAACCTCTGCTCGACTGGGTTGCGCGCGAGCGGGAGGGCCGCGGCGAAGTGCTCCCGTGCGGCGGCGCGGTGGCCGCACTGCAATTCAAACTCGCCAAGCGCGATGGGATAGAAAGGATAGGTGTCCAGTCGCTTGCGGTCGGGGATGGCGTGCAGGGCCGCGAGGCCTGCCTGCGGTCCCTCGTGTTGTGCGACGGCTATCGCTCTGTTTAGTGCTATGACGGGCGAAGGCCGTATAACCATCAGTGTGTCGTAGAGCGAAACGATCTGGCCCCAGTTGGTGTCCCGTGCCCGTGGCGCGGTTGCGTGACACCAGGCGATGGCCGCCTCCACGTGGTATTCGCTCAGTCTCTCACCGGTGGCGGATAACTCGAGCAGTTTCTGTCCTCGCGCGATTAGCTCCGCGTCCCATTGGGACCGGTCCTGTTCCGTCAGCAGGTTGAGTGACCCCGACTCATCCAGCCGCGCAGGTAATCGCGCCGCATGCAGGCACATCAGCGCCAGCAGTGCTCGCGTCGAAGGAATGGCGGCGAGCGCATGATCGCTTAACAGTGCTCCAAGGCGCATAGCCTCGCGACACAATTCCACACGAATGACTGTCTCCGTGCAGGAGCCGTGGTAGCCCTCGTTGAACAGAAGATATAAGGCACGCTGGACCGCCACCAGGCGTGCCTGGAAACCCTCACCCCCACACAGATCGAACAGACGTGTCGAGCTGGATAACACCTTCTTGCCGCGCGCTATGCGCTTCTCGATGGCTGCTGTGCCGCTGAGAAATGCGTTCGCGATCTCGTTGACGCCGAACCCGCAGAGTATGTGCAGGATCAGCGCCACTTGAGATTGCTCGGAAAGCCGGGGATTCACGCATGAGAACATCATGCGCAGCTCATCATCCTGGATGGCATGCGGTCCAAATGCCTCGTCGATGGTCGGTGTGAAGGTCCACTCTGATTCGAGCAGGCGTTCCAATTCGGGAGCGAAGGCGCGCGCTCTGCGCTCACGACGCAGGACATCGACCGCCCGGTTCTTGGCGGCGGTCATCAACCAGGCCGATGGATTTTCCGGCATCCCCCGGAGCTTCCAGATCTCCAAAGCCCGACAGAGCGCGTCCTGCACCACGTCCTCCGCCAATGCCAGGTTGTGGACCCCAAACACGCGGGTCAGGGCGGCTATCATCCGCCCCGACTCGCGCCGAAAGAGATGCTCGAGGGAGTCGCGCCGCGCGAGCTCACTGCCTCCTGGCTCGCCCGAGACTGAGTTACGCGACGCGGAGTCCATCAATCACATCTGCATGATGGGCCTGATCTCGACGGACCCTTCACGCTCGAGGATGGGGCAGCCTTTGGACAGTTCGGCGGCTTGCGCCAGGTCACGCGCCTCGATGAGACTGTAACCGCCCACAAGGTCCTTCTCAGCGTATGGCCCGTCGGTCACATTTTTGCTGCGGCCACTTACTAGCTTTCCGGCTGCTTCCAGGGGGTGGCCCCGGTCTTTGAGGTGGCCCTTTTCGGCCAGTCCCTGCATCCAGGTCACCCATTTCTGCATTACCTGCTGGATGTGCTCCGGCGATAGACCGGCCCCACCTCCGCCCCGATAGACGTACAGAAATTCGCTCATATAGTTCCCCACTGTGGTGATCAAATACAGTGCTACGACGTATGGCCCGTAGTCCGGCGGACAAATATTTTGCCGAGGCCCCGTCGCCATCAACCCGCCGGCCGCCCATGAGGTTGCTGTCAATTTCTGCGGTGAGTCCGAGTAGGTCGCGCAGATGTCGCTGACGACAGTTTAGCCGTTCGCCAGCGATATCATGGAGACCAAAACTGTCTCAAGGTAGTTCACAAAACTGGTATAAGTAATTGAAGTTAAACAAACTCCTGAGTCGGCTAACGACACGATTCTCAGGCTCTCTTACCCGTCGTCCGGCGTGCGAAATGCCCGATAATGCGGCTGGCCGCTTCAGCGCGAAGATCGAGCATGACCGAACCCGACGATAGCGCACCGATCGAGATTCCCTACAACGCGCTCTCCGAGACCGCGTTGCGGGGCGTGATCGAGTCCTTCGTACTGCGCGAGGGCACCGACTACGGCGAGCGCGAAGTTTTGCTCCATGAAAAGGTCACTGACGTGCTGTGCCGGCTCAAACGCGGCGAGGCGCAGATCATCTTCGACCCCACATCGCAGAGCATCGACATTCTCACCCAATGATCTGACCCTGCGCCGTTGCAGTTCGACCGAAGGACAGGGTCGCTGTTTTATAGACGACCCGACGTACACGGAGTGCACCGCCGGCGCCGCGACCATGGAACTACTTTGTGGCAATGCTTTGCGCCGCTTTCCTGATGAGTTCGGCGACTGCTTCCGGCCGAGAAACGTAGACCGCATGGCTTCCCTTTGCCTCCACAACGCTGGATTCGGCCCGTTTGGCCATAAAGCGCTGCGCCGCGGGTGTTAGGGGGATAAGCCGAAATCGGGCGGCAGGGAACGGGGAAACGCGGAAGTGCATGGCAGGAACTCCTGAAAGAGGGCTCTCAAACGGGCGAGCGTTCCACGCAAGAGGTCAGTGGTGGGTTGCGACTAACTACAGGTCACATTGAGCGGGACAAAAGTGGCGCGCATTTCTGCGATGCACTGATCTCGTTACCGCTGTAATTATTGCTTGGCAATCCTGGCCCGGCATGCTGTGGAATACGCATGCCGTGACTGCGCGAGCGCTGTCAGCGTGCCGCGGCCGCGGCGCTCAGAAACGTCATGGCGTGGAGGGCCACGCGGTGAGCTGGTGCGTAGTCTGTGTAGTGCTGCAGTAGATTCGCCGCCCGGTTGGGTTCTCCGATGCGGCACACAGCGGCGATAGCGCCGTAACAAAAGCAAGCCGAAGCTGTCCATGAACAGCGGTTGCGGTCGCCCAACGACAGGTGATGATCCGTGCGATCATCACCTGACGTGATTCGGCGGCGGTTACTTTAGAATCAGCTGTCGAACTACCTGACTTCCAAGTTGCTTGCGCAGCTTCTCGCGATCGGCAGATGCCGAGGCCGCTTTAGGCAGCGAGCCGAATACTTCCTTGATGATCGGGTCGGTGCTCGCCTGCAGCGTATCCAATGCCGCCATGTTCTTATACGTCACTGTGAGAATTACGTCTGCATCCTGTGCATCGTGCGGCAGCGTCTGGTAGACCGCATAACCCGTGATGGCTCCCTGCTTCTTGAGTTGCTCCATCAATTTTTTGTAGGTCTCATCGAGATACCGCACGTACGCTTCAAACATGCCAGGTTCGGTACGAACGAAGGACACGATCGTGACCGGTCCCTGAGTGTAGGCGTGGTCTTCCTGCGCACGGGTAACGGACGTAGAGACGGCGAGGATGACTGCGACAATCAGCAAAATGGATCTCTTCATGACTCCCTCCTGATACAAGGCATGAACCGCCATTTATGTTTTTGGCACTCAGACTATAGCGTAGCCTTCCAGGCGTGCCAGGCGATATGCAGCGCCGCCCGGATCGTACGGCAGTGCAGCGCCCGGTCAGCCTTGAGAACACGCGGCGCAGAGCGCTAAAAAATTCTTAGACGCTAACCAGTGATGCAGGCACGCAGCGATCAAGCTGCTCCTAGGGGCGCTTGGGCTCGCGATAACTGATCGAAGGCAGCAGAAAATCCGCTGTCCAGGGTCGCGCTGTCGGAGTCGCAGCAGGCGTGGTGCGATCCTGTGCGTGTCTTTCCAGCATCTGCTGGTCGGTCGTCGCCGCAGCGTCAGTTTTGGGGCCCGTTTCGGCCTTGTCGTTACTCATGGTCTGTCTCCTTTATCTTTGGCCAGGTTGCGCCTTTCGTATGGATCGGTCGGTACGCCAGCGCACCTGAAGCCAGCCCGGAGGCGTTTCCAGCGGCACTCTCGCTTCCTGACCCCGAACGATTGGCACGCGTCGCAGCCGCCCTGTCAGATCTGGTTAGCGGCGCGGTTGACGATAGCGCGTCGCTCTTCGAGAATGTTCCCGCTCGGTCGGAGCTGCCACGTCCGCGGAAAGGGCTGCGCCCACGACACGACGACCTGATTCTTTAAGGTCAGTGCAACCCTTTTCTGTCTGAGCGGACGCAGGCGCATGGAGAGGGGTGCCCCATGACCGATCGTTACGGCGCGTTCCGCGTTAATTTCGAACAGCAGCAAAAACGTGCCAAAGACCAGCTGAAAGCTGCAAGG
Source organism: uncultured Pseudomonadota bacterium (assembly GCA_963839055.1). GTDB lineage: Bacteria > Pseudomonadota > Gammaproteobacteria > Steroidobacterales > Steroidobacteraceae > 13-2-20CM-66-19. The sequence goes on from CAWITP010000003.1 coordinate 247,998, forward strand.
GCCGGAGATTCGAGGGCACTTGAGCGCTTCAAAGGCACGCCACCAAAGCTCGCCGAGGCGCAGTTCCTGATCGCCCGCGAGCTGCGCTTCGACAATTGGTCAGCACTCAAGCGGCACGTTGCCGCTATGACGCTGGAACGCGAGGCGATGAACGCTTCGGTGCCGGACAGCCAGTTTAGAACGCTGCATGCCCGCTGTGGCAGCGATCTGGAACGGCCGCTCAGGATGGCCGGTTTCTGCGGAGACTTTTACGAGCACAGTTATCCGTACCTCATCGGGCCGGTACGTGAAGGACCAGGTTGCCTGGAGCAACGCGCGCAATTTCTCGTCGACTGTTACGGCGAGCTGTGCGATCCACCTCTGGAATACGAAGGGCAGCTTCGAGAACTGCAACGCAGTGAGCGCACGCTTCACGACGCCGCAGACTATGAGCGTGTCGTGATCTGGTCCGAACACGACGTCTATGATCAGCTGGCGCTGGTCCGGCTGCTCGGGCACTTTGCGACCCATCGGTGTCCGCCCCGGCTAGACCTAATCAACGTCGGCGACTTTCCAGGCGCCAAACGCTTCATCGGGCTGGGAGAGTTGCCCCCCGAAGCGTTGCGGATGCTCTGGGCCACTCGCAAACCAGGGGGTCCCGCGCAGTTGCTGCTCGGCTTGGAGGCCTGGCGCGCCCTGGTCAACGTTGATCCGCGTCCCCTTGCGGCCATCATGCGCAGCGCTACACCCGCGCTGCCATTGCTCGCCCGTGCCTTGCATCGCCACCTGCGGGAACTGCCCTCTACCGTCAATGGCCTATCGTTTACGGAGGAGATGGTCCTGACGCTCCTGGCCGAGCAGCCTGACAGCCTCATTCACATGATCGGCAGGATAGATGGCAGTGATCCCCTTCCCGGTCAGGGCGACTGGAATGTGCGTCGACGGGTGTTGGACATGGAAGCTGCAAGCGCGCCGGTGTTCAGCCGCACGCCCGGTATGGATCGCGATGGAAAAACGCGCTCCCCATGGACTGATGCGCTGATGATCACCGAACTCGGGCGCGACGTTCTGCGCGGAGAGGTGGATTTCCGGTCCCTGAATCCCCCGGCACGCTGGGTCGGAGGAGTGCACATTCGACGCGGCGCACCGGGGTGGCGGTGGGACGAGCTGAAGCGAGATGCTTTACTTCGCGAAGGCTGATCTGCCCATGTCGCACAACGTGGTGGTTTCGGTGCCCATCGCGCGCCCGCCGTCCTCCCGCAGCGAAGGAACATGGCTGAATCGGTACTCTCACTGCCTTAGTGCGCATAGTTGATGCGCATTAGCCAGGCCTGTACCATGCGCATGTGAAAAGACAATTCTCCATGCGGCGGCCGGGTCGAACCGTTGCAAAACGGGCTACGAACGTGAGCATCCGCAGCGACCTGCTGGACGCGGCTCGTGACGCCGGAGTCAACCTCTCAGCTACGCTTGAGCGCGCTCTGGCGCAAGAGCTTGCTCAAAGGCGGCGCGCGCGGTGGCGGGAGGAGAATCGCGATGCCATTGCCGCATACAACGAGCACGTGAGCGTGCACGGCACCTTCTCCGACGGAGTGCGACGCTTCTAGTGGCTCAGTTTGCGGTGTACCGGAACAGGAATCCGCGTACCAGAGCCACATTTCCCTTTTTGGTCGATGTTCAGTCGGACTTGTTGGAGCCGCTGGGTACGCGTGTCGTCGTCCCGCTCACCAAGGCTCCAGGGCTGACGAAGAAACCGGTAAGTCATCTGACTCCCGAGATCCCGTTCAGCGGCGAGCGGTATGTGCTGATGACTCCGCAGCTCGCAGGGGTCAGTCTCTCTGACCTGGGTCCGGTTGCAGGCACATTGGTCGAGGAGGGACAGGCGATTCTCGCCGCGGTCGATTTTCTGCTGACTGGCTTTTGACTTCCGGGTGGCTCATCCCCATCGACGGGGTCGAGCTGCGTGGGGCCGAGGCAAGCGGCGAAGCGCGAGGCGTATCATCCAGGCGGCGGACACGCCGTCATTCAAATCTAACTAATGGATATAATTGATTGTTAATAAAAGAGAATATGGTGCCCGGGAGAGGACTCGAACCTCCACGGTGTTACCCGCTAGTACCTGAAACTAGTGCGTCTACCAATTCCGCCACCCGGGCAGGCGTTCGGAAGGTCAATGGAAGGCGGCGCAATGTACGCACGGGGTCGGGGGACTGTCAATTGAAAGCGCGCCGCTCCAGATACGGTACCTCGGGCAAGGGTGCCCGACCGACGGACAAGGGGCCACGCTCCAGTCTGAAACCCTCACCGCAGCGCGGCGATGCCGCACCAAAATCCTCCCGCGGCACTCGCCATCCGGCCCGCGCCACCCGGGGCCAGTCGCAAGCACCCGGGCACGACCTGAAGCGGGGGGGCGGCGGACAGGTATCCCGCAGGACCGGTGTTGGTACGGAAAGCGCGGCCGTTCGACCCGGCGCGGTCGTGGATGGAACCGTGAGCGCCAATCGCGCCGGCTATGGATTTTTGCGCGTCGAAGGAATGCGCGACAACGTCTTCATCCCACCGAAGGACATGCGGGGGGTGATGCATGGCGATCGGCTGAAGGTGCTGTTGGCGAAGGACTCGAGCGGCCGCTGGTCCGGCTCGGTCCAGCAGATTCTCGAGCGGGGTGTGCATTCATTCCTGGGCACGGTGGATGTGCACGGCCGCACTGCCTGGGTCAACGCAGTCGATCGGCGTCTGCAGCTACATTGCGCCGTTGCGCATGGCGATCTGAACGGCGCCCGCAATGGGGACTGGGTGATCGCCCGCATCACTCGCCATGCCACCTCGTTCGCTCCTGCGCTCGCGGTGATTGCACAGCGGCTGGACCCGGATCGTCCCGTGGAGCTGGCCACTGAGTCGGCCATCGCACGCTTCGATCTACCGCATGACTTTCCATCCGCTGCGCTGCGCGAGGCGCAGGCGTGGGGAAGCCAGGTGGATCCCGCCGAAGCACGCACCCGCGAGGACCTCAGGCACTTGCCGCTCGTGACCATCGATGGTCGGGACGCGCGCGATTTTGATGATGCGGTATATGCAGAGCAACACCCCGACGGCTACCGGCTGATCGTCGCAATTGCTGATGTGAGTCATTACGTCCGGCCGGGAAGTGCACTGGATGCCGAGGCGCGCGAGCGTAGCACCTCGGTCTACTTCCCGACGCGCGTGCTGCCGATGTTGCCCACGGCACTGTCCGATCATCTGTGTTCGCTCGCCCCGCACGTCGACCGGTTGTGCTTTGCTGCCGATATGGTGGTGAGCCGGAATGGCTTACTGAAGCAGGCGCGCTTTTATCCGGCGGTCATGCGTTCAGCGGCGCGGCTAACGTATACACAGGCGAATGAGGCCTTGTTTGAAGGTCGCCTCGCCACCCGCGAGGAGTTGGGTCCGCTGACCGAGCAGCTGCTGGTGCTGGTGGATGTCTACCGGGCCTTGCACAAGGCGCGCACGCGACGCGGCGCGCTGGATTTCGATGCCGCTGAAGCCGAGTTCGTCATCGATGCCACCGAGCGGGTAAAGGCAATCGAGCTGCGGATGCGCAACGATGCGCATCGCCTGATCGAGGAATGCATGATCCTCGCGAACGTCGCGGTAGCCGAGGAACTGGAGAAACGCCGGATGCCGACGCTATACCGCGTGCACGCGCAGCCGGACGATCAGAAGCTCGAGCGGCTGCAATCGACTCTGCAGGCGCTCGGCATCAATGCATCGATTCCCGAGACCGTGACCACGCGGGATCTGCAGGCGATCACGCGGCGTCTCGGTCATTCCGAAGCACGGGCCTTCATTGAATCGCTCATCATCCGGGCCATGGCCCAGGCAGTGTATCAACCCACCAACATCGGCCATTTCGGGCTGGCACTGACGCACTATGCTCATTTCACCTCGCCGATCCGTCGCTATCCGGATCTGATCGTGCATCGCACGCTGAAGTCTCTCCTGCAGGTGAGCGCAGGGACTGCGGTGAGATACGAGGCCGAACAACTTGCCGGGCTGGGTGAGAGTACCTCGAAGCTCGAGAAGCGGGCAGACGAGGCGGACCGGTACGTCGCAACCTTTCTGAAGTGCAGCTATCTGCGCGAGCGCATTGGCCAGACCTTCCACGGCATCATCACGACGGTGGTTGAATTTGGTTGCTTCGTGCAGATTCTGGCGGTGGCGGTGGACGGACTGCTGCACCTCGACAACCTGCGCGACGACAGCTACGTCATGTCTGACGACGGGCATGCCTGGATCGGTACGCGTCACGGGCGGGAATTGCGGGTCGGCTCCAAGATCAGCGTGATCGTCACGGCAGTCAACCCGATCGAGGGGCTGATCGACCTGGAACTGGTCGAAGATACCGCCGGATGAGCTCATGAAACCCGTACAGAGGGTGTATGGGGTCCATCCGGTACGCGCGTTGCTGCTGCGCCATCCGGCACGTGTTCATGCGGTGCACCTTCTGGAACGACGTGATGATCCGCGCTTCCAGGAGCTGGAAAGACTCGCGCGCGAGCACGGCACCGCCCTGCGACGTGTCGATGCACAGGTGCTGCGAAAGCTGGCGGGCGACGCTGTTCATCAGGGCGTCGTCGCAGAGGTCGAGCCGCTGCCGCCCTGGTCAGAAGATCAATTGTTGGAGGCTCTTCAGCAGCTCCGCAATCCGTTGATTCTCGCCCTGGATGGAGTTCAGGATCCGCACAACCTGGGCGCATGCCTGCGAAGTGCCGATGCCTGCGGGGCGCTTGCGGTGGTGGTGCCCCGGGACCGGGCTGCACAGCTGACCCCCAGTGTACGCAAGGTGGCTGCAGGTGCTGCCGAATCGACCCCCGTGGTAGCGGTGACCAATCTGGTGCGTACGCTCAAACTGCTCAAGGCGGCGGCGCTTTGGGTGACCGGCGCGGATGCCTCGGCTGCCGAGGCCAGGATGCCCTGGGAAGTCGATTTCACCGGCGGCAGCGTGCTGGTGATGGGTGCCGAGGGGCTGGGCCTGCGGCAGCTAACCCGGCAGAGTTGTGACTGGCTGGTGCGTTTACCGCAATCCGGTACCGTCGAGAGCCTCAACGTCTCGGTGGCGACGGGGATGCTGCTGTACGAGGTCACGCGCCAGCGAGCCGGCTGAGCCCCTTGCTGGCGGCCTGCTGGCAGCCGCAGCGGCGATTGTGTATTCTTCGCGACCCCGCGCCGGCACCCTCCGGCGTCTCCTTGCCGCACCCCGCAACGCCTCGCGACGGGCGGCTTCTTATCCGTAAGGAGGACATTATGAGGCATTACGAGATCGTTTTTCTCGTGCATCCTGATCAGAGCGAGCAGGTGCCCGCCATGATCGAGCGCTACAAGGGCATGATCGCCGCTGGTGAGGGGCGCGTGCACCGCCTCGAGGACTGGGGCCGTCGTCAGCTCACCTATCCCATCACCAAGGTCCACAAGGCGCACTACGTTCTCATGAACATCGAGTGCGATCAGAAGACGCTCAATGATCTGACCGGTGCTTTCCGTTTCAGCGATGCGGTGTTGCGCCACCTCGTCGTGAACATGGAAGAGGCGGTCACCGAGCCCTCACCGATGGCCAAGGCCGCGGATGAAGAGGGTGAAGGCGGACGCCGGCGGGAACGGCGCGACGACGGTGACGAAGAAGGCGAGCGGCCATCACGTCGGCCGCGCGAGGAAGCTGCAGTCGCATCCTCTGAGGATGATGACAGCAACGCTGGCGAGAACGCCTGAGGAGGAACCAGAACATGGCAATGAGCAGAGATCGCTCCGGTAATGGCGGCGGCGGTGGTGACCGCGGTGGTGGTGGCAGCGGAGGCGGCCGGTTTTCCCGGCGCAAGAAGTTCTGTCGCTTCACGGCCGAGGGTGTCAAGTACATCGACTACAAGGACCTCGCCACGCTCAAGGGTTATATCACCGAGACCGGCAAGATCGTTCCGAGTCGTATCACCGGCACCAAGTCGTTCTATCAGCGACAGCTGGCCGTGGCGATCAAGCGCGCCCGTTTTCTGGCGCTGCTGCCCTATACCGACCAGCACTGAGGGTTGCACCGATGGAAGTCATTCTTCTGCAGAAGGTCGCCAACCTCGGTAACGTCGGTGATCGCGTCAAGGTCAAGTCCGGTTTCGGCCGTAATTACCTGCTGCCGCAAGGCAAAGCCACGGTCGCGACTCCTGACAATGTCGCGCGCTTCGAGGCGCGGCGCAGCGAACTGGAGCGCGCAGCTCGCGAACACCTCTCCACCGCAGAGGAGCGGGCCGAGGCGCTGAAGGAATTCAAGCTGACGATCCCCGCGAAGGCCGGTACGGAAGGCAAGCTGTTTGGCTCGATCGGCACCAGTGACATTGCCGAGGCGGCCACACGTGCCGGCTTCAAGATTCAACGCAGCGAGGTGCGTCTGCCCAACGGCGCACTGCGGACGCTGGGCGAGCATTCGGTGACGCTGCATTTGCATGCAGACATCGACGTGCCGCTCGCGGTGATCATCGTCCCCGAAGAGTAGCGGTACCCGGGCCGGTGGCTGGTCCTGCCAAGGCGCGCCGCGACACGGGCATCAGCTCGCTCGCGGACGCACCGGTTCCTCCACACTCCGTCGAAGCCGAGCAGGCCGTGCTCGGCGGTCTGATGTTGGATCCGGCGGCCTGGGACAATGTCAGTGATGTCGTTGTCAGCGAGGATTTCTACCGGCCCGATCACAGGCTGATCTACGACGCGATCGGTACCCTCGCCGGCGGTGGCAAGCCGCCGGATGTCGTGACCGTTGTCGGTGAGCTCGAGCGAGTCAGCCAGCTCGAGGCCGCAGGCGGCCTGGCTTACGTCGGTTCGCTGGCGCGCGACACGCCGACCGCCGCCAATGTGCGGGCGTACGCCGATATCGTGCGCGAGCGCTCGATCCTGCGTCAGCTGATACACGCAGGCAGCCAGATCGCATCTTCCGTCTTCAACAATGACGGGCAGACCGCGCGTGAGCTGGTCGACACCGCCGAGCAGTATGTCTTTCAGATTGCCGAGCAGGGATTCCGCGGCCGTCAGGGTGCCACCGCCGTGCGCACACTGCTGCCGGGGGTCATCGATCAGATCGATGACGCCTACAGCAACCCCGACAAGCTGCGCGGGCTGGCGACCGGCTTTGCGGATTTCGACAAGATGACCGGCGGCCTGCGCCCGGGCGATCTGGTCATCGTCGCGGGCCGACCCTCCATGGGCAAGACGACCCTGGCGGTCAACATGGCGGAATACGCAGCGCTGCATCAGCGCCAGACGCGGGCCTCGGTGGCGATCTTCAGCATGGAAATGCCCTCGGAGCAGGTCATCACCCGTATGTTGTCCTCTATTGGTGGCGTGCCGCTGGGCAACCTGCGCAGTGGCCGCATCTCCGACGATGACTGGGTCCGCATCACCAGCGCGACGAGTCAGCTCTCCGAGGCAAAGATATTTGTCGATGAGACTCCGGCGCTGACTCCCACGGAGCTGCGCGCTCGTGCGCGGCGCGTCAAGCGCGAGCATGGCTTGGATCTCATCGTCGTGGACTACCTGCAGCTCATGCAGGTGCCCGGTAAGAAAGAAAACCGCGCCACCGAGATCGCGGAGATCTCGCGGGGCCTGAAGGTATTGGCCAAGGAGCTGTCGGTACCGGTCATTGCGCTGTCGCAGTTGAATCGTGGTGTTGAGCAGCGCGAGAACAAGAAACCGGTGATGTCGGATTTGCGCGAAAGTGGCGCGATTGAGCAGGACGCAGACATGATACTGCTCATCTATCGTGAGGAAGTCTACGATCGCAACACCACGAAGAAGGGAGTCGCCGAGATCGATCTCGTGAAACACCGCAACGGCGAGATCGGCACCTTCATCCTGACATTCCAGGGACAATACACGCGTTTTGCCAACTACGTACCGGACTCCTACGCGGAAGGCGTGCTGCGTTGAATCGCCTGATCCGCGCCGTGATCGATACGCATGCGCTGCGGCACAACTTACGCACGATCCGCGAGCGTGCACGCGGCGCGCGGGTCATGGCCGTCGTCAAGGCGAATGCCTACGGACACGGGTTGATTGCTACCTCACTCGCGCTTGCCGATGCGGATGCATTTGCGGTTGCGCGTCTGGATGAGGGGCTGGCGCTGCGCGCCGCGGGAGTTACGCAGCCCATCGTGCTGCTGGAAGGCGTCTTTACACTCGAGCAGCTGCTGGAAGTCGGCCGCCATGGGTTCGACCTCGTGGTGCATGACCCGTTGCAGATCGAACTGCTGGAGGAGTACTCCGGACACTGTCGCTTTGTGCTGTGGCTGAAGATCGACACCGGCATGAACCGGCTGGGGTTTCGCCCTGAAGACTTTCCCGCAGCTCTCGAGCGCATCCAGCGCCTGCAGCCCGCGCCGCTGGAGATCCGTGTGCTGACCCATCTGGCGCGGGCGGACGAACGCGATGACGCCATGACGCGTGAGCAGGTCAGGCGCTTCCGAGGCGCCGTGCAGGGACTGAACTATTCCCTCAGCATCGCCAACTCGGCCGGACTGTTCGGCCAGGTGGCGCTGGACTGCGACTGGGTACGGCCGGGTCTGGCGCTGTACGGCGCCTCACCCTTTACCGACCGTACAGCCGCTGAGTTGGGTCTGCACCCGGTGATGCAGCTGGAAACTTCAGTCATCGCGACCCGCAGGGTGAAACGCGGCGAAACCGTGGGATATGGCGGCTCCTGGCAGGCCGCACAGGACTCGCTCATCGCCATCATCGCAGCCGGCTATGGTGATGGCCTTGCGCGCAACCTGCCGGCCGGTACACCCGTGCTCATCGACGGGCAGCGAGCACCGGTCGTGGGGCGCGTGTCCATGGACATGATTGCCGTAGATGTCACTACCCTGAACGGCGTGCACGTGGGCACGCCCGCGACCCTGTGGGGCGTCGGTTTACCGGTGGAAGAGGTGGCCCGTTACGCGGGCACTATTCCTTACGAGCTGCTCTGCGGCGTCAGTCAGCGTGTGCCGCTGGAGCTGCGTTAGAGACCGCAACGGTCGCAACCGACCAGCGGGTGGTAAACCGCACCCGCCCAGCGGGCGGCAAACCGCAACGAGGGACAGCGCGCAACCGTCAGCCGACGAAGAAACCCATCTTGACGCCGGCGAGCTGGATGACATCGTTGTCAGCGAGGCGTTTGGCCTGCGCGCCGATGGCGCTGCCATTGAGCAGCGGAAAATCATTGTCTTTGCCGCTGTCGACGTGAACGATGTAGTAGCCCTCGGCGCGCCGGGTGATCGCGGCCACCTGTACGCCGGGCCGACCCAGCGTCGTGAGGGCCTTGTTGAGCTCCAGCTCGCGACCCGCAAACGCGCCGGATAGCACTTGCAACTTCGCTTTCTTCAGTGCGGCAGCTTCGTGCAGGGCACGGGTGCGGCCGGTCGCCGAGGTATTCACCGCAGCTGCGGGTGCCGGCGGCGGCGGCGCTATGCGGTCGGCCACCTCGCTCGCCGCGCGGATCTTCTCCACGGGCCGCGAGGAGGGCTGGATCACCATGGTCTTTTCAAATTCGTCCTGCGCTTCGTCGTCTTCCACGAAGCGCAGCTGATGGTGGCCCACGGTCACCACGTCGCCGTGCTGCAGGGCATGCTTCTTGATGAGCTTGCCGTTGACGTAGGTGCCGTTGGTGCTGTTGAGGTCCTCGAGGAACGAGTCGTTGAGGATATTGATGATCAGGGAGTGGTGCCCGCTGACCGCCGCATTGTCGATGCGGATGTCATTGTCAGGCAGGCGGCCGATCGTGTACCGCTCCTTGTTCATGTTGTATTCGGCCATTACTTGGCCATCCAGGCTCAAAACCAACCTTGCCATGTACGTTGCCTCGCTCAGCCGAACCAGCCGAGAATCTTGTCGAATATCCTCGTGCGAGCCGGAAACGCATCGAGGACGTGTGCCATCACCACCGAGACATTGTCCCGGCCGCCATTGTCATTTGCGAGTTGAATCAGTTGCTTGGCAACCGTATCCAGATTATCACCAAAGGTATTTAGGGTTAAGTGTATATCTTCGTCCTCAACCATGTCAGACAGGCCGTCGGAGCACAGCATGTAGGCATCGCCCTTTTGCACCGGCACTTCCTGAATCTCGACCTCGACGTTGGGCTCCACGCCCAGCGCGCGCGTGACGTAGTTCTTGTTTGCGGCTCGTTGTGCTTCTTCCTGCGAGTAGAAGCCGCGGTCGACCAGCTCCTGCAGCAGCGAGTGGTCCATCGTGACCTGCTCGAACTTGTCGCTGCGCTGGCGGTAGAGGCGCGAATCGCCGACATGCGCGATCGTCACCCGGTTATCGAAGAACAGCGCGGCAACCACCGTGGTGCCCATGCCCTCGCACTGCGGCTGGGTCCGCGCAGTCTGATAGATGATCTTATTGGCGCGGTGTATGGCATCGCGCAGGATGATGCTGGGACGCGACAACCCCGACTCACGGTCCTGGCTGTTCAGATCCTCACGCCCCACCTGCTCGCGAACGAGATTGACGATGGTCTTCACTGCGATGCCGCTGGCGACTTCACCGGCGTTGTAGCCTCCCATGCCGTCAGCGAGAACGAGCAGACCGATGTCGGCATCGAAAGCGATCGTGTCCTCGTTGTGTTCACGGACCTTCCCTGTGTCGGTCACCCCGACAAAGCGCAGCCTGCTTCTCAGGGTCATGCTGTGCCCTGACCTGCAAACGGTCCGCAAAATGTGATACGCGTCACTTTCTCGTCCCCGACTCGAGCGGGCATAAGCTAGCATTGCCGGCAGGGCAATGCTGGCGGCTGGTCACAAACCGGCCAACTGCGCCCCTCCCGATGCGCATCCTAACCAGTTGAAACCAAAGCGCCTAGATGGCTCGCCTCAACCCTGTCTTTGTCTGCAGCGCCTGCGGCGCGGAAACCGTGAAGTGGCAAGGGCAGTGTCCGGCCTGCAGTGAATGGAATGTGCTCGAGCAGCGCATCGTCAATCCGCGCGCGGCGACACGGGGCGCGCGGTCCGCCGAACGCGCGCAGCTGCTGCCCCTGGCGACGGCCCAGGCGGCCCTGGCAGAGCGGTTGCGCGCCGGCCACGATGAACTCGATCGGGTGATGGGCGGTGGCATCGTGCCCGGATCGGTCACCCTGTTGGGAGGGGACCCTGGGATCGGCAAGTCAACGCTGCTCCTGCAGGTCGCTGCGCATGCGGCCGTCACGCATCCGGTGCTGTACGCGAGCGGTGAGGAGTCGGTCGCCCAGATCGCCCTGCGCGCACAGCGTTTGTGTCTCAGTGCACCCCGCCTGGAGATCGTGGCTGAAACCGCCCTGGAGAATGTGCTGGCACTCGCTGCCGAGCGGCAGGCGAGGCTCCTGGTCATCGACTCGATTCAGACCGTCCAATCCGCGCAGATGGCCACCAGCGCCGGTGCGGTCACCCAGCTGCGCGAGTGCACTGCCGAGCTCGTGCGGTTCGCCAAGTTGAGCGCTACCGCCGTCGTCATTATCGGGCACGTGACCAAAGAGGGAGCCATTGCCGGGCCGCGCCTGCTCGAGCATCTGGTGGATACGGTGCTGTATTTCGAGAGCGAGGCGGGCAGCCGTTATCGCATCGTCCGGGCCACCAAGAATCGTTTCGGAGCGGTGAACGAGCTGGGCTTCTTTGCGATGACCGAAGGCGGGCTGAAGGAAGTACGCAATCCGGCCGCCATCTTTCTTGCGCGCATGCCACAGCCGGCACCTGGCAGCATTGTCACGGTGACCCGGGAGGGTGGTCGGCCGTTGCTGATCGAGCTGCAGGGACTCGTTGATCGCATGCGCTTCGGTGCGCCGCGCCGTATTGCGCAGGGACTGGACGCCAACCGGCTCGCCATGTTGCTCGCGGTCATGAATCGTCACGGCGGCGTGTCATTGCAGGAGCACGACGTGTTTGCAAATGTCGTCGGCGGGATCCGTATCGGGGAAACCGCCTGGGACCTGCCGATGGTTATCGCCCTCGCCTCGAGCCTGCAGGATCGGGCGCTCAGTCAGTCGCTGATTGCCTTCGGTGAGCTGGGATTGACCGGGGAGGTACGGCCGGTTGCCTATGGCGAGGAGCGCCTGCGCGAAGCGCACAAACAGGGCTTCCGCATGGCGGTGGTGCCGAAAGACAACGTGCCGCGCAAGCCGCTCGAGGGACTGCAGCTGCTTCCCGTGACCCGGATCAGCGAGGCGCTCACCACGGCCTTCGAAGCCGGCCCGCAGGGGACTCGCTGAGGGTCGTTCAGGCTGCCGTGACGGGGTTCTGCGCCGGTGCAAACACCCGTACGGTGCGGATGGCATTGTCCGCGATCGCCAGCACCTCGAAGTGATAGTCACCGACTTTCAGCGCGGTGCCCGGATCGGGAATCGTCTCGAGCCGCTCGAGTAACAGGCCGTTCAACGTTTTCGGGCCATCAGTCGGCAGGTGCCACTGCAGCGCGCGATTCAGCGCACGAATGGTGGCGCTGGCATTGACGATAAACACACCGGGACGCTCAGCGTAGATATCCTTGTGAGTGACGGTCGCCGGATCGGTCGTGAACTCTCCGACGATCTCCTCCAGAATGTCCTCGAGTGTCACCAGCCCTTCGATGTCGCCGTACTCATTGACGACAAACGCCAGCCGCCGGCGATTGCGCTGGAACTGTGTCAACTGCACGGTCAGAGGCGTGCTCTCCGGCACGAAGTAAGGCTCGCGGCTGCTGGCCACTTCGATCAGCCGCTCGCGTGTCAGGGTGCCGCGCGCGAGCTCCTGCGCCACGCGCTTCATGTGCAGGATTCCCAGCAGCTTGTCGAGCTCACCGTCGAACACCGGCAGGCGGGTATGCGCTGTCTGGCGCAACTGGTCGAGGATCTCGTCCCAGTTCTCCCGTACATCGATCGCGGCGATTTCCTGCCGCGGGATCATGATGTCGTTCACGGTGATCTGCCCCAGATCAAGGATGGACAAGAGCATCTGACGATGCCGCGCCGGTATCATCGGGCCCGCTTCAGCGACCACCGTGCGCAGCTCCTCGGTGTTGAGAGCCTGGTTGGCGCGTGCGCCGCGCCCCACACCAAACAGCGCGAGAAAGCCGTAGGCCAGTCTGTTGGTCAGCCACAAAGCCGGGCGAGCCACGACCACGAGCGCGCGGTAGATGCGTGCGGCATTCATGGCGACCGATTCCGGATGCGTCGCCGCGTAGATTTTTGGCGTCAGTTCACAGAACACGATCACCACCACGGTCAGCACGAAGCCGGTGATCGGAATGGCGTAGGTGTAGCCGCTGCGCTGCGCCAGGATCGTGGCGATGGCCGAGGCAAACACGCTTGCCGCCGCGAGGATGACCAGGTTGGCGCCCAGCCAGTCATCCGGCTTCTGCAGCAGGCGCTCCAGAATGCGGGCGGTCGATTGACCCTGCTGCGCGCGATGTTTGATCCGATAGCGGTTGACCGAAAGCATCGCCACCTCCGTGCCCGAGGAGAAGGCGATGATGAGCAGCAGGAACAGCAACGCACACAACAGAGCGACGGTGGGAGTCTCGTTCAAGACAGCATTCCTCGGGCGGCTCGGGCGAGGGGCCCGGACAGTGCAGCCCCGCCGGGGTGAATGCTGTCTAGCACAGGTGCCTGCCTCTTCCCAAGCGATGACGGTCCGGAGGCCGGGTGCCTTCCCCTATAATACCGGCCATGTTTGAAAACCTCACCGCCCGGCTGAGCAAGACCCTCGAGACCCTGCGCGGCCGCGGGCGCATCACCGAAGAGAACGTCGGGGAGGCCATGCGCGAGGTGCGTGTGGCCTTGCTCGAGGCGGATGTGGCGCTGCCGGTCATCAAGACCTTCATCGAAGCGGTGAAGGCGAAGGCGCTGGGTACGGAGGTCGCGTCCAGCCTGACGCCGGGCCAGACGTTCATCGCCATCCTCCATCGGGAAATGGTCGAGCTGATGGGCGGCGCGCGCGCCGGCTTCAATCTGCGCGTGCAGCCGCCGATCGTGGTGCTGCTGGCCGGTTTGCAGGGCGCTGGCAAGACGACCACCGCGGCCAAGCTCGCCCGCTGGCTGATTGAGCGCGAGCGCAAGCGCGTGCTCCTGGTCAGCACCGACGTGCGGCGCCCCGCAGCCATGCTGCAACTGGAGCGGCTGAGCGCCCAGGTAGGCGCGCAATACTTTGCGGCGGATCCCAAGACGGCGCCTGCAGAGATCGCCCGGCAGGCAGTTGATGCCGCCCGCCGCGGCGTTTTCGATGTCCTGATCGTGGATACCGCAGGCCGCCTGCACGTGGATGAGGCGCTCATGGGCGAAGTGCGCGAGATCGATGGCGCCATCAACCCCGCGGAGCGGCTGTTCGTCGTGGATGCGATGGCCGGCCAGGATGCCGTCAACGCCGCACGCGCCTTTGGTGCGGCGCTCGATCTCACCGGGATCGTACTGACCAAGGCCGATGGCGATGCCCGCGGGGGTGCCGCGCTGTCGGTGCGACAGATCACCGGCAAACCCATCGTGTTCCTCGGCATGGGCGAGAAGACGGAGGCCCTGGAGCCGTTTGATCCGGAGCGCATGGCCTCGCGCGTACTGGGCATGGGCGATGTGGTGAGCCTGGTCGAGCAGGTGCACCGCCAGGTGGATACGCAGGAGGCGGAGCGCCTGGCGCGCAAGGTCGTCAAAGGCAAGGGCTTCGACATGGCCGATCTGCGCAGTCAGCTCGAGCAGCTGCAAAAAATGGGCGGGGTGGGAGCACTCATGGACAAGCTGCCCTCTGCCGCATTGCAAAGGAAAGGCGGTGGTGTTTCGGCGGAGCAGGGCGACCGCGACCTGCGGCGTCAGATCGCCATTATCAATTCCATGACGCCGCGTGAGCGGCGCAACCCAGGCATCATCGACGGCTCGCGCCGGCGACGCATAGCCGGGGGCTCCGGTGTTCAGGTCCAGGACGTCAATCGCCTGTTGAAGCAGTTCATGGAAATGCAGCGCGTCATGAAGAGCATGAAGGGCGGCAAGATGCGCCAGCTGATGAGCGCGCTGCGGGGCGGCGGCATGCCGCCGGGATTTCCGGGACGCTGAGCGGCCGCCGGGGCGGTCAGGGACCCCGTCGGGCCTCCTGCCTCAGGGGCCTCGGGGGCAGAACCCCTTGCTGCCTTGGGCAAGTCCGTGTCGCGGGCCTTTCGGACGAGCCAAAATATCCGTAGAATCCGCGCTCTTTTGGGCCGGGCCCGGCCCCGTAGCGAACGAGAGCATGAGAGCATGGTAACCATACGCCTGACACGGCGCGGCGGGCGCAATCAACCTTTCTATCACGTCGTGGTGACCGACAGCCGCAAGCGGCAGGGCGGCCCCAGCCTGGAGCATGTGGGTTACTTCAATCCCATTGCCCGGCGCAGTGAGCCCAAGCTGAAGCTGGATCTGCCCCGCATAGACTACTGGCTGAGCAAAGGCGCGCAGCAGTCCGAAAGAGTGCAGCACCTGGTGGCCTCCTACCGGAAGCAGGCCACGGCCTGAGCCACGTGCTGCAGAGCGGGGGCGGCCCGGCGTTCTGCAGTGATGGGATGAGGAGCAAAGGGGCCGGACAGTGAGCTGGATCGAGCTCGGCCGGATCGGAGCACCCTTCGGGGTGCGCGGCTGGATGCATGTTGACTCCTGGACCGAGTTCCCCGACGGACTGCTCGGTTATCCGGACTGGGTGTTGCGATTGGCTTCGGGAGAGCGGCAGACCCGTCGCGTCGCTGAGGGGCAGCTGCAGGGCGAGCGCCTGGTGGCGCGGCTCGATGGAGTGGAAGATCGCGATGCTGCGGCAGCTTTCACCGGGGCGGTGATTGAAATCGAGCGTGCGCGGCTGCCGCAGCCCGGCAAGCGGCAGTATTACCACGCCGATCTGGTCGGGTTGCAGGTGGAGAATCTCGAGGGTGTGCGGCTGGGCACGGTGGCTCAGTTCGTGGATGCCCCCGCGGGAACCGTGATGGTGGTGCGGGATGCGCAGCGCGAGCACTGGGTGCTGGCGCTGCCGCAGTACCTGCGCAGGGTGGATATCGGTGCCGGCCTGATCCGGGTGGATTGGCCTGCGGAGCTGGACTAGGGTTGCAGTCGTGAAGATCGAAGTCGTCACGCTGTTTCCGCAGATGATCCACGCCGCGTTGCAGTTCGGCGTCATGGGCCGTGCGCTGGAGCGGGGCCTGTTGAGTGTTGGCACCGAGGATCCGCGCGCCCATACACACGACGTGCACCATACGGTGGACGATCGGCCGTACGGGGGCGGACCCGGTATGGTGCTCAAGCCGGAGCCGATGCTGGCCGCGATCCGTGCCGCGCACGCGCGCGTGCCGGCGGCCAGTCCGCGCATCTACCTGTCGGCGCAGGGAGAGCGCTTCGGTCAGCGCCAGGCGCAGGAGCTGGCGGCATTGCCGGGCTGCGTGCTGGTGGCGGGACGTTACGAGGGAGTGGATGAGCGCGTCCTCGAGCTCGCGATCGATCGTGAGCTGTCGGTGGGCGATTATGTGTTGTCCGGCGGCGAGCTGCCGGCGCTGGTCGTGATCGATGCGCTGACGCGATTGCTGCCGGGTGCGCTGGGAGATCAGCGCTCGAGCGCGGAGGACTCCTTCGCTGCCGGATTGTTGGATTGGCCGCACTACACGCGGCCGGAGATGTTTGAAGGGCTGGCCGTGCCGCCGGTACTGTTGTCCGGCAACCATGCGGATATTCGCAGCTGGCGCCTGACGCAGGCCGTGCAGCGCACCTGGCGCCGCCGGCCTGACCTGATCGCCGCGCAACCGCTCGCGGCGGAGGCGGGCCGATTGTTGAATGAGTTTCTCGCCGTACGTACGGCGGAAAGATCCGATCGAGGATGACGAACATGAGCAGCAAGATCGTTCAGGACATCGAAAAGGCACGCATGCGACGCGCGGTGCCGGACTTCAAGCCCGGCGACACCGTCGTCGTGCAGGTGAAGGTGGTGGAAGGCGACCGGGAGCGCATGCAGGCGTACGAGGGCATCGTGATAGCGATCAGCAATCGCGGTCTGAACTCCTCGTTCACCGTGCGCAAGATCTCGCATGGCGAGGGTGTTGAGCGCGTTTTCCAGACCTACAGCCCCGCCATCAGCGACATCGTCGTGAAGCGCCGCGGCAGCGTGCGTCGTGCCAAGCTGTACTACCTGCGCGATCTGTCGGGCAAGGCTGCCAGGATCGAGGAAAAGATCTGAACGTCTGCAGGGGCGGCCCGGGCTCACAGCCCGGCGGCGCGCCAGGACTGGCATCTGAATCGGCCGGCGCTGCGGCGCGGTAGTAGGTTTCATGGCGCGATTGCGTTCCATCCTGTATGGCCTGTGGCGTGGGCTGGATGTCCTGCGGCGCTTCCTGCATCTGATCCTGCTCGTGGTGTTGTTCGGCTTCGTGTTTGGCGCGCTGCGGGTCTCCCTGCCCACCGTGCCGGCGAAAGCTGCCCTGCTGGTCGCCCCGGAGGGCCAGCTGGTGGAACAGCTTTCGGGGGCGCCGCTCGAGCGTGCCCTGCAGGAGGCACGGGGTCAGGGCAAGGCCGAAACGCTGTTGTGGGACATGGTGGATGCCATTCACGCCGCCGCCCGCGACCGCCGCATTCCCGTGATGGCCATTGATCTTGAGCACCTCGACGGTGCGGGTCAGCCCATGCTGGAGGAGCTTGCGAAGGCCATCCGCGAATTCCACGCGGCCGGCAAGAAGGTGATCGCCTTTGGCACCGAGCTGACACAGGAACGCTATTACATTGCTGCGCAGGCGGACGAGATCTATCTGGATCCGCTGGGCTTTGTGCTGCTGGACGGTTACGGCCGCTACCGCATGTTCTTCAAGCAGGCGCTGGACAAGGTCGGGGTGGACATCAACGTGTTCCGCGTGGGTGCCTTCAAGAGCGCCGTCGAAAGCTACACGCGCACCGACATGTCGCCCGAGGACAAGGAGGAAAGTCTCGCCTACCTGAATGCCCTCTGGAGCAGCTATCAGTCCGCGGTGACGCGTGCCCGGAAACTACCTGCCGATGCGATCGCCAACTACGTGAACACCGTGGCCCGGACCATTCCGGCCGCTGGCGGCAATGCAGCCGAGGTCGCCCTGCAGGCGGGCCTGATCACGGGCATCAAATCACGCCAGGACGTGGAGCGCCGGCTGATTGACCTCGTGGGCGCTGACGACTCGGATGGCTCCTTTCAATCGGTGCACGCCCGCGACTACGTGCGTATCGCCCACGCGGAGCGCAAGTTGCATGGCGATGGCAAGAAGCGTGTTGGCATCATCGTCGCCTCGGGTGAGATTCTGGACGGAGATCAGCCACCCGGCACCGTCGGTGGGGATTCCACCGCGCGCCTGATCCGTCAGGCCCGCCTCAACAAGGACATTGCAGCGGTAGTCATGCGCGTCGACAGCCCCGGGGGCAGCGTGCTCGCCTCCGAGCATATCTACCGCGAGCTGCAGGCGCTGCGTGCTGCGGGCAAGCCCGTGGTGGTGTCGATGGGTGACTACGCCGCCTCCGGTGGCTACTACATCTCGGCCCCTGCCGATGAGATCTGGGCGAGCCCCGCGACGCTCACCGGTTCCATCGGAATCTTTGCCATTATCCCGACCGTCGACAAGACACTGGGGAAGATCGGCGTGAGCGTCGATGGTGTGGGCACCACGGCGCTCGCATCCCAGCTGCGCATCGATCGGCCACTCGGTACCGAGGCTCGCGCACTCCTGCAGGCCGAGATCGAGCGTGGCTATGATGTGTTCCTGGAGCGGGTTTCTTCAGGCCGCAAGAAGTCGCGCGCACAAATCGATTCCATCGCACAGGGGCGTGTCTGGGCCGGCACCGATGCCAAGCGTCTGGGGCTGGTCGACGGACTGGGTGCGTTCGAGGATGCCACCCGGGCCGCCGCAAGGCGTGCCCATCTGACCGACTATGAGATCGAGTTCATGGAGCCGGAGCTTTCCTGGGCGGAGCAACTCGTGCTGCAGATGAGAACCCAGCTCGCGCACGCCATGGTGTCCTCGGATCCGCAGTTGACCGCGCTGGCGCGCGCCGCAGCGCGCTTTGATCCGCTGACTCGTGAGGTGGAGCGGCTGAGCCGCTTCTCAGAGCCGAACCGGGTGTACGCCTACTGTTTCTGCGCCGTTGAGTAGCGCTGCATCGCTACAGGGTCGCCCAGTCGAGGATGACCTTGCCTGACTTGCCCGAACCCATCGTCTCGAAGCCCTGCTGGAATTCCTGGATGGGAAAATGGTGAGTGATGATCGGATCGAGCTTCAATCCGCTCTGCAGCAGGCTCGCCATCTTGTACCAGGTCTCGAACATTTCGCGTCCGTAGATGCCCTTCAGGGTCAGGCCCTTGAAGATGACCTGGTTCCAGTCGATAGCCGTCTCCTCGGGGGGGATGCCGAGGATCGCGATCGAGCCGCCATGGTGCATGGTCCGCAGCATCTCCCGAAACGCAGCGCTATTGCCTGACATCTCCAGCCCGACATCGAACCCCTCCTGCATGCCGAGGTCCTTCATGGTCTGGTCGAGGGACTCGCGCTGCACATTGATCGCCCGTGTTGCGCCCATGCGCCGTGCCAGTCCAAGGCGGTAGTCGTTCACGTCCGTAACGACGACGTGGCGCGCGCCCACGAAGCGGGCGATGGCGGTTGCCATGATGCCGATGGGCCCCGCGCCGGTAATGAGGACATCCTCGCCGACCATGTTGAACGCGAGGGCGGTATGGGTGGCATTGCCGAACGGATCGAGGATGGCCGCGATGTCATCTGGTATGGAGTCAGCCAGTCTGAATGTGTTGACTGCGGGAATGGCCAGGTACTGCGCGAAGGCGCCGGGGCGGTTCACGCCCACCCCAACCGTGTTGCGACACAGGTGACGGCGGCCGGCGCGACAGTTACGACAGTAGCCGCAGGTAATGTGTCCTTCACCGGACACCCGGTCGCCGATGCTCAGGCCGCGGACTTCCGAACCCAGGTCGATGATCTTGCCGCAGTACTCGTGGCCGACGGCCATGGGTACCGGAATCGTCTTCTGCGCCCAGGCGTCCCAGTTGTAGATGTGCATGTCGGTGCCGCAGATGGCGGTGCGGGCAATCTCGATCAGCACATCATTGTGGCCGACTCCCGGCTCGGGCACGTCTTCGAGCCAGATGCCCGGCGCGGCCTCTTTCTTGACCAGTGCTTTCAATGAATGACTCCCAACTCCCGGCCGACGCGCACGAATGCCTCCAGCGCCCGCTCGAGCTGCTGCGGGGTCAGCGCCGCCGACATCTGCGTGCGGATACGCGCCTGTCCCTTGGGCACGACTGGAAATGAAAATCCGATGACGTAGACGCCCTGCTGCAGGAGCGCTTCCGCCACACGCCCGGCGAGCGCTGCATCGCCCAGCATGACGGGAATGATCGGATGCTCGCCAGGCTTGAGCGTAAAGCCGGCGCGCTGCAGGCCCTCGCGGAAGAACTTTGTGTTGGCGAAGAGCTGCGTGCGCAGCTCTGGCGAATTTTCCAGCAGATCCAGTACCCGCAGGCTCACTCCTGCCACCACAGGTGGGATGCTGTTGGAAAACAGGTACGGTCGCGAGCGTTGCCGCAACCAGCCGACGACTTCGCGCGTGGAGCACACGAAACCTCCGCTGCCACCGCCGAGCGCTTTACCGAGGGTGCTCGTGACGATGTCCACGCGATCAGCGACCCCGCACAGCTCCGGCGTGCCGCGACCCCGCGGGCCCATGAAGCCGGTCGCATGGGAATCATCCACCATCACGAGCGCGTCATAGCGGTCGGCAAGCGCGCAGATGGCCTTGAGGTTGGCAATCGTGCCGTCCATGGAGAACACGCCGTCGGTCGCGATCAGACGCGTGCGTGCGCCGCGTGCGTCCTGCAGGCACTTCTCGAGCTCGCCCATGTCGTTGTTGGCATAGCGATGGCGCTGTGCTTTGCACAAGCGCACACCGTCGATGATGCTCGCGTGGTTGAGTGCATCGGAGATCACCGCGTCCTGCTCATCCAGCAGCGTCTCGAAAAGGCCGCCGTTGGCATCGAAGCAGGACGAGTAAAGGATGGTGTCCTGCTTGCCCAGGAAGCTGCTGAGGCGCTCCTCCAGCTGCTTGTGCACGCTCTGGGTTCCGCAGATGAAGCGCACCGAGGCCATGCCGTAGCCGAAGCGATCGATGGCGCGATGCGCGGCCTCGCGCAGCGCCGGGTGGTTGGCAAGCCCGAGGTAATTGTTTGCGCAGAGGTTGATGACCTCGCGCTCTGCGGTCCTGACGACCCCACCCTGGGGCCCCGCCAGCACCCGCTCGTTCTTGAACAACCCCTGCTCGGTGAGCCCCTGCAGATCGGCCCGCAGCCGTTCGGTGAAAGCTGGATTCATGCTTCAACTATACTCGCGCCGCATGGCTGAATCTGCCCGTCACCCGCGTGCAGGAAGCGGTAACCTGCATGGATAGCCACCCCCACCCGCGCGACGAGGGTGCGCCGGGAGCGAGCCGCATCGACCGCTGGCTGTTTGCGGTGCGGCTGTTCAAGTCGCGTGCGGCCGCGGCCACCGCCGTGAGTGGGGGCAAGGTGCATGTCAACGGCGCCCGGGTGAAGCCGGCCCGCAGCGTGCAGCCTGGAGATTCGGTAACCTTCGTGCGTGGCACGGTCGAGTTCGAATGTGCGGTGCGGGCCATCCCGCTGCGCCGCGGACCGGCCAGCGAGGCCGTGAAGTGTTATGAGGAGAGCGTGGCCAGTCAGGAGCGTCGTGCCCAGTTCGTCGCGCGAATGAAGACGGCGGCGGCGCTGACGCCGCGTCCCGAGGAGCGGCCGGATAAGCATGCGCGGCGGCTCCTGCGGCGGCTGCGTGGACGCGATTGAGCAGCCCGGGCGGCGCAGCATTAGGTCGGATCACATAGGTACAGATCGCACGCATGACGCTCAGCGTTTTTGACATTTTCAAAGTAGGCATCGGCCCTTCGAGTTCGCACACCATGGGGCCCATGCGTGCGGCGCGGGCTTTCGTACTCGGGCTGAAGAGCGCCGCGCTGCTCGAAGCCACGCGCCAGGTCGCGGTGCGGCTGTACGGCTCGCTTGCACTCACAGGGGTGGGCCATGGCACTGACCGGGCGGTGATCGCGGGGCTCGAGGGAGCGGATCCGGAAACGGTAGATCCCGACAGCATCGAGCCGCTGATGCAGCGCATCCGGCAGAGCGGGCGGATCCGGCTGCTGGGCGAGCATGAGACGCTGTTCGATGAGCCCATGCAGCTGTTGTTCATGCGTACCGAAAGGCTGCCCCGGCACTCCAACGGCATGCGCTTCACCGCGCTGGGTGAAGGACAACGCGTGCTGCGCGAGGAGGATTATTACTCCATCGGCGGTGGCTTCATCGTGCGCAATGACGAGTCGGAGGCGGCCGAATCGGTGGCACACGCCTCGCCGCGCTATCCGTTCAACTCGAGCGCCGAGATGCTGGCGCTTTGCCGGGAACACGGACTGGAGTTATACGAGCTGGTGCTGGCCAATGAGCTCAGCTGGCGCAAGGCCGAGGACGTGCGCTCCGGACTGCTGCACATCTGGCAGGTCATGCAATCCTGCGTGGAGCGCGGCTTTCGTCAGACCGGCGTGTTGCCGGGGAGCCTGAAAGTGCGACGCCGCGCACCTAAGCTGTATCGCATGCTCCAGGAGAGTCAGAACAGCACGCCGTTCGATGCCATGGACTGGGTGAATGCCTACGCATTGGCAGTGAACGAGGAGAATGCCGCCGGCGGCCGGGTCGTAACCGCGCCAACCAACGGGGCAGCCGGAATCGTGCCGGCGGTGATGCATTTCTATATGCGTTTCGAGCCCGGCGCGAACGAAGCGGGCATCGTGCGCTTGCTGCTGTGTGCGGCAGCGATCGGCATGCTCTACAAGACCAATGCTTCGATCTCGGGCGCTGAGATGGGATGCATGGGGGAGGTGGGCGTCGCCTGCTCGATGGCGGCGGCGGGGCTGGTTGCAGCCCTGAACGGCACCAACGAGCAGATCGAGAATGCTGCCGAGATCGGCATGGAGCACAACCTCGGTCTCACCTGTGATCCCGTTGCGGGGCTGGTACAGATACCCTGCATCGAGCGCAACGCGATGGGCGCGGTGAAGGCGATCAACGCAGCGCGCCTGGCGATGCGCGGCGATGGCTCGCACAAGGTCTCACTCGATCAGGTCATTGCCACCATGCGCCAGACCGGCGCGGACATGCAGACCATCTACAAGGAAACCTCTCAAGGCGGGCTTGCGGTCAATGTGCCCGAGTGTTAGGTGTTGCCGGCGCTGCGGCGTCCTAGCTCGCCCACAGGGCGGCAAAGCGCCGCGCCGGGGGCAGCTCGACTTGCGCATCCGATAGCGTCTCCGCGCCGATCGTCAGCCAGCTGCGGGCGTTGAAGGTCAACGAGCACACCGCGGCCGTGCCGAGTGCCTGCAGCTCCGAACCGGGCGCCATGAACTGAGCCGCCTCGGTGATGCCGGGATTGTGGCCCACAACCATCACGTGCTCGACGCGCGGACCCAGAGCATGTACCAGGCGCAGGATCTCCGGGGCCGCCGCCAGATACAGCGACTCCTCGCTGTGAACGAGACGGGAAGCCATACCAAGCTGACGTGCGACGATTTCTGCCGTCTGCTGCGCCCGGCGCGCCGTGCTGGTCAGCATGACCGCCGGCACCAGGCCGAGCTCGCCGAGGCGACGTGACATCGCTTCGGCTTCGGCGCTGCCCCGACGATTCAGCGGCCGGTCGAAATCCGCGATCTGCGGATCGCGCCACTGCGCATCGCCATGGCGCATCAGGGTGAGGCGCTTCATTCCAGGCTCTCCACCAGGATGCGGCCGTTCTCGATGCGCACCGGGTAAGTCCTCAGTGCTTCATACGCCGGTGGGGTGAGAGCCTCGCCACTGCGCACGCAAAACCGGGCGCCGTGGCGCGGGCAGATGATCTGGCAGGCCTCGACTTCCGCACCCTCCAGCGGCTCGCCGTCGTGGGTGCAGCGGTCCTCGATGGCGTACAGCTGCGTGCCGCAGCGGACCACCAACACCGCGATGCCATCGACTTCCGCTGCCAGAGTCGCAGATTCGCCAACCGCGTCCGCGCCGCCAACGTCCTGCCAGGTGCTCATAACGAGAGCTGCGTGCCCTCAGAACATTCCGGTTTGCAGCCGCGCCGCTTCGGACATCATCGACTGATTCCAGGGCGGATCGAAGGTGAGCTCGACGCGGGCCTGCTGCACGGTGGGGATGCGCTGCACCTTGTCCCTCACATCCTCCACCAGCACCTCGCCCATGCCGCACCCCGGTGCGGTGAGCGTCATGGTGATGTCGATGTTGCGCGTACCGTCTGTATTGGGGGTGACGACGCAGTCGTAGACCAGGCCCAGGTCCACGATGTTGATCGGGATCTCGGGGTCGAAACAGCTGCGCATCTGATCCCACGCCAGCTGCTTCACGTCCTCCTCGGTGGCATTCGGCGGCAGCTCCGGAGCCTTCACCGCCTCTTTGCCGATCGCATCGGCGTCCTCGCCTGCGATGCGGAACAGGTTGCCCTCGATGTAGACCGTGAAATTGCCCCCCAGGGCTTGCGTGATGTAACCGGCCTGTCCCGGCTTGAGTTTGACCTCGACGCCGGCCGGTACGATGACCGCGGGCAGCTCGCGATTGACGACGAACGGCTCATTCTCGTGCGCGCGCATTGTTACTCCGTGGAGACGCTACCGCCCCGCTCGAGGGCAGCATTGAGGGTATGCCAACAGAGGCTTGCGCATTTCACCCGCGCCGGATACTCGCGTACCCCGGAGAGCGCCGCGAGCTTGCCGAGGCTCGGATCCGCCGCCGCCTCGTGCTTCGTGAGCAGTTTGTGGACGCGCTCAAACAGCGCCTGGATGTCGGCCTTGCTCTTGCCCTTGACGCTCTCTGTCATGAGCGAGGCGGACGCAGTGGATATTGCGCAACCCTTGCCTTCGAAGCGCACGTCCTCAACGCGGTCATCGCGCAGCTTCAGAAAAACAGTGAGGCGATCGCCGCACAACGGATTGTGTCCGTCCGCCTGCGCATCGGCTGTCTGCAGGGCCCCGAAGTTACGGGGGTTACGGTTGTGATCCAGGATCACATCGCGGTAAAGATCCTTCAGATCCATCAGCTGAATACCTCCTGCGCCTTGCCGACGGCGGCCACCAGCGCCCGGACATCTGCCTCAGTGTTGTAGCAGCCGAAGGATGCACGCACGGTGGCCGGTACGCCCAGGAAGCTCATGAGAGGCATCGCACAGTGATGCCCGGTGCGCACCGCGACGCCTTCATGATCGAGGATCGTGCCGAGATCATGGGGGTGTACACCCGCCATGGTGAAGGAGACGATCGAGGCTTTGTTGGCGGCCGTGCCGACGAGCTCGATGCCGGGCAGCTGCACCAGCTCGCGGCTCGCAAGCGCAACGAGGCGATGCTCGTGGGCAGCGATCGCGGACAGCCCCAGCCCTTCGATATAATCCAGGGCTGCAGCCAGGCCCACCGCGCCGGAAATGTTAGGGGTACCGGCCTCGAATTTAGCCGGCAGCTCATTGTAAGTGGTCTTCTCGAAGGAGACCGTCAGGATCATGTCGCCGCCGCCCTGCCAGGGGGGCATCTGCTGCAACAGCTCTTCGCGTCCGTACAGCACGCCGATGCCGGTCGGTCCATAAACCTTGTGACCCGAGAAGGCATAGAAGTCACAGCCGAGCGCGCGCACGTCGATCTGCAGGTGGGGTGCCGCCTGTGCACCATCCACCAGGACCACCGCGCCAACCTGATGTGCCGCGTCGATAACGCGTTTGACCGGCAGAATGCTCCCCAGCGCGTTGGAAACGTGGGCGATGCCAACGAGCCGTGTGCGCGGGGACAGCAGCTTCGCGTACTCCTCGAACAACAATTCGCCGCGACGATTGATGGGTGCCACCCGCAGCACGCAGCCCGTCTGCTCGCAGAGCATTTGCCAGGGCACGATGTTGGCGTGGTGCTCGAGTGAGCTGATGAGGATCTCATCGCCCGGCTGGAAGCGCGGCCGGCCATAGGCCTGTGAGACGAGATTGATGGCTTCGGTCGTGCCCCGCACGAAGATGATCTCGCGCGTCGAGCGCGCGTTGATGTACTGCCGCACGCGCTCACGGGCGCCCTCGAAGGCTTCAGTGGCAGCCTGGCTGAGGGCGTGCACGCCACGATGAATGTTGGCGTGCGAATTCATTTCGTAGTCATCGACGGCGCGGATCACCTGCAGGGGCCGCTGCGAGGAGGCGCCGCTGTCCAGATAAACCAACGGCCGGCCGTTAATGGTGCGCTCGAGAATCGGAAAATCCCGGCGGACGCGCTCGACATCCAGTACCGGGCCATGCTCCATCGGCGTCTGCGGGGCAGTCGCTGCCATCAGAGTAACTCCTGCAATGCGCTGGTTTCATCAAGTTGCCCGACGAGACTGTGCTCGATCTGGCGGCGTAACTCGGGTACCTCGATCTTTGCTACGACATCCTCGAGGAACGCCCATTTGAGGATGCGCTGGGCGCTGTCACGATCGAGGCCGCGGGACAGCAGATAAAACAGCATGTTTTCATCGAGCTTGCCGGCGGTCGCGCCGTGACTGCAGCGCACATCGTCGGTGTAGATCTCGAGCTGCGGTCGCACGTCGATCTCGGCATCTTGACCTGCGAGCAGACCGCGCAGCGATTGCTGCGAGTCCGTACCCTGGGCCGTGCTGCGCACCACCACCTTGCCATTGAAGCTGACCCGGGCCCGGCCACCGGCGATGCCGCGAAAGGTCTGGCCCGAACGGGCTCCCGGGGAGACGTGCTCCACCAGCGCGTAGCTGTCATGTGTTTGCGTCCGACCGCCCACCGACACATTGAACAAGCCGATCTCGGCATTCCTGCCCTGCAGCTGCACGTGCAGCGTCGAGCGCGCGAGTTGTGCGCCGAGACCTACGCCATAAACCTGATAGCTCGCATTCTGCGCAAGAGTCGCGGTGAGCGTGTCGAGGAACGTCGCCCGGCTCCCGCATTGCTGGATGCGGAAATGACGCACCCGCGCATCGCGTGCGATCCGAACCTGCACCGCGCAGTTGACAAAACTCGTCTCGCTGATGGCGCTCACGTGCCGCTCGATCAATCCGAAGTCGGCCCCTGCTGCCACGTCCAGCTCGATTCGCGGATAGCTTGCGGCGCTCTTGCCCTCGGCCGTGGCGATGAAGAGCAGCTCGATGCACGCCCGGCACTCGGCTCCCGGGCGGACCTGGATGCGTGCGCCATCGGTGGCAAATGCATCGTTCAGCAGTGCAAAGCGCAGATCGGCAGCCGCGGCGAGGCTCCCAGCCGCTGCGCCGCTGGATACGGTCTCGGTCCCTGCCGCCAGTGAGCTGATCAGAACGCCGGAGCGCGTCAGGGGCGCCGACAGGGCAGGGCAGAGCACCCCGTCGATGAAGGCATAGCGCGCGTACCCCTCGATTTCTGCCGGCAACTGACTGGGCTGTAATACCGGGGCAGGCTGCTGCCGGGGTGCGAAGTGCAGCTTGTCCAGGGAGCGCAGATTGACGTACTTCCAGTTCTCGTCGCGCCCGCCGGGCAAGCCGCGCGCGCTGATCTCGTCCATGGCCTCCTGGCGGCGCGGCTGGCGCGCCGCTTGCGGAACGGCCGCGAAATCAGCCGCGATTTTCTGCAACAGCGCGGCGCTCATCCGTGCCCTCCGGTGCTCTGCGGGGTGCGCGACGGGGCTGTCTGCCGCGTCGCTGGCGAGGCTGCGCGCCCGGACCGTCCCTCATCCTCGCCGAGCAGCCAGTCGTAGCCGCGCTTCTCGAGCTCGAGGGCCAGCGATTTGTCGCCGCTGCGCACGATGCGCCCGCGCACCAGCACGTGCACATAGTCCGGCACCACGTAATCCAACAGCCGCTGATAGTGGGTCACGAGTACCACCGAGCGTTCCGGTGCGCGCAAGGTGTTGACGCCGTTCGCCACCACTTTCAGGGCATCGATGTCCAGGCCCGAGTCGGTCTCATCGAGGATCGCGAGCCGCGGCTCGAGCACCAGCATCTGCAGAATCTCGTTGCGCTTCTTTTCACCGCCCGAGAAGCCCTCGTTGACACCCCGCGACAGGAAGCTCTCATCCATCTTCATCAGCTGCATCTTGCTACGCACGAGACCGAGAAACTCGAAAGCATCCACTTCGGGCAGCCCGCGATGTTTGCGCGCGGCATTCAGCGCCGCCTTGAGCAGGTAGACGTTGTTGACTCCGGGGATCTCGACCGGATACTGAAAGCCGAGGAACAGCCCTTCGTGCGCACGCTCTTCGGGCGCGAGCGCGAGTAAGTCACGTCCGTCGAAACTGACGTTCCCGGCCGTGATCTCGTAACCGGGCCGACCGGCCAGCACATGCGCAAGGGTGCTCTTGCCAGAGCCGTTTGGCCCCATGATTGCGTGCACCTCCCCGCTGCGCACCTCGAGAGACAGTCCGTTCAGAACCTCGTTGTCGCCTACGGTGACGTGCAGATTGTCGATCTTCAGCATGTTGCTCAACCCACCGCGCCTTCGAGACTCACGGCGAGCAGCGCCTGCGCCTCGACTGCAAATTCCATTGGCAGCTCCTTGAACACCGATTTACAGAAGCCGCTGACGATCATGTTGACCGCATCCTCCTGCGCGATGCCGCGCTGCAGGCAGTAGAACAGCTGATCCTCGCTGATGCGTGAGGTGCTGGCTTCGTGCTCGACAATGGCGGACGGATTCTTCACCTCCACATAGGGGAAGGTATGGGCGCCGCACCGGCCGCCCATCAGCAACGAATCGCACTGCGTGAAGTTGCGCGCGCCGGCGGCCGTCGGCAGCATCTTCACCAGGCCACGGTAGGTGTTCTGGCCGTGACCTGCGGAGATGCCCTTCGAGACGATGGTGCTGCGGGTGCCGCGACCGATGTGAATCATCTTGGTACCGGTGTCGGCCTGCTGATGATTGTTGACCGTGGCGACGGAATAAAACTCACCGATGGAGTTCTCGCCGCGCAGCACGCAGCTCGGATATTTCCAGGTGATGGCCGAGCCGGTCTCCACCTGCGTCCAGGAGATGTGCGCGTTGCGCCCGCGGCACTCGCCGCGCTTGGTGACGAAGTTATAAATGCCGCCAATGCCCTGAGCGTCGCCCGGATACCAGTTCTGCACCGTGGAGTACTTGATGTAGGCATCATCGAGCGCCACGAGCTCCACTACCGCGGCGTGCAGCTGGTTCTCATCGCGCATGGGGGCAGTACAACCTTCAAGATAACTCACATACGCGCCCTCATCGGCAATGATCAGCGTGCGCTCGAACTGTCCAGTCTTGGCCGCATTGATGCGGAAGTAAGTCGACAGCTCCATGGGGCAGCGCACACCCTTCGGTATGTACACGAACGAGCCATCGGTAAATGCCGCGGAGTTCAGAGCTGCAAAGAAGTTGTCGGTATGAGGTACGACGCTGCCCAGGTAGCGTTCGATGAGTTCAGGGTGCGATTGCACCGCCTCGGAGAACGGGCAGAAGATCACGCCCGCAGCCGCGAGCCGGTCCTTGAATGTGGTGGCAACCGAGACGCTATCGAACACGGCGTCGACCGCCACACCCGCCAACCGGGCGCGCTCGTGCAGCGGTACTCCGAGTTTCGCGTACGTCTCGAGCAGTTTGGGGTCGACGTCGGCGAGCGACTTCGGGCCGTCCGTCTTCGCTTTTGGCGCCGAGTAGTAGGAGATCCCCTGATAGTCGATCGGCGCGATGCGCAAATGTGCCCAGTGCGGCTCGGGCATGGAAAGCCAGTGACGCAGCGCCTGCAGGCGCCACTCGGTGAGAAACGCAGGCTCGTTCTTCTTGCGCGAGATGAAGCGCACCACATCCTCGTTGATTCCGGGTGGTACGGTGTCAGACTCGATGTCCGTGACGAAGCCGTGCTGATAGCCGCGCGCCATCAGGCTCTGCAAGGGGTCTGCTGCTTCTTTGATGACGCTGTCATTCATGCCGATTCGCTCCGCAGCGCTTTGCTGCGCGCATTCGATTTCACTTCCCGTTCCAGCGCCGGCAGGCGCACCTGAGTGAGGTCGAGCCCGGCAAGCTGCGCCAGGCTGACTTCGTACAGCGAGCGGCGGATCGCCAGATTCAGCCGCTGCCAGACACGCCCGACCCGGCAGGTCGCCTCGATGCCGCAGTGGCCAAGTCCCGCCGAGCAGTCGGTGAGCGTCACCGGCCCCTCGAGTGCATCGAGGATGGCCGCGGCACTGATCTGCGTTGCCGGGCGCGCAAGCTGATAGCCGCCATGCAGGCCGCGGGTGGATGCGACCAGCTTGGCGCGCTGCAACTGCTTCAGCAGCTTGCTCACCGTCGGCGCCGCAATATGCGTCTGCTCTGCCAAAGCCGTGGCCGTGCGCACCTCTTCCGGCGCCTCGGCCAGCGCGGCCAGAATGACCGTGGCGTAATCCGTCAACTTGCTGATTCTGAGCACGGTAGCGATACCCGCAGGCCAAACTAGGACCATTTTAGTACTGATTGCGGCGCAATCCAAGCGCAGCCCAAGCGGCGCCATAGACCGTCCCGCCGCCGACGCCAGGACCTTATTTGGTATCCTTGCCGGCCTGAATCAATCCGCTAGGAGCTTTCGAATGAATCGCGGTGAGCTTGCGCGCACAGCCTGTGCAATGGTGGCCAGGAACAAGGGAATTCTCGCGGCGGATGAAAGCTCCGGCACCATCAAGAAGCGCTTTGACAGCATCAAGCTCGAGTCCACCGAGGAGCATCGGCGCGCCTACCGCGAGATGCTGTTCACCGCGCCGGGAGCCGGCGACAACATCAGCGGCGTCATTCTGTACGATGAGACCATCAGGCAGAAAACCAAGGACGGCACGCCGTTTCCGGAGTATCTCAGCAAGCGCGGCATGATCCCGGGCATCAAGGTCGACCTGGGTGCGAAACCGCTGGCGGGGTTCCCCGGGGAGACGATTACCGAGGGTCTGGATGGACTGCGCGAGCGACTGAGCGACTATCGCAAGCTCGGCGCCCGGTTCGCCAAGTGGCGTGCGGTGATCGACATCGGCGAGGCCATTCCCACCTCCTTTGCCATCGAGGCCAATGCCCACGCGCTGGCGCGCTATGCGGCGCTCTGCCAGGAACAGGACATCGTGCCGATCGTCGAGCCGGAAGTGCTCATGGATGGTGCGCATTCCATCGAACGCTGCGAACAGGTGACCGGCGGGGTTCTGCAGACCGTGTTCAACCAGCTGTTTGCACACCGGGTGGAGCTCGAGTGCATGGTGCTCAAGCCCAATATGGTGATCTCCGGCAAGAAGGGCTCGAATCGTGCCAGTGCGGAGCAGGTTGCTGAAGCCACCGTGCGGACGCTGAAGCGCCACGTTCCCCCGGCGGTACCTGGCATCGCGTTTCTTTCCGGCGGGCAATCCTCCGAGGAAGCAACGCTGCATCTGTCGCTGATGAACAAAGCGGGCCCGTTACCCTGGGCCCTGACATTCAGCTATGGACGCGCGCTGCAGGATCACGCCCTCAAGGCCTGGAGCGGTCAACAGGCGAACTTCGCAGCGGGACAGAAGGAGCTTGCCAAGCGTGCGAAGCTGAATGGGCTGGCAACGACGGGGGCCTATTCCGCGGCGATGGAGAGCCAGGCTGCCTAGTACGCCCCAACCCGGCGTCTCCGCTAGCGCACCGACCGGCCCGTCAGCAGATGCGGCCGAGCCGATCGTTGACGTGCGTGATGTGGACTATGCGGTCGACGGCCGGCCGATCTTCAAGTCCCTCAACATCCGTGTGCGTCAGGGTCGCGTCACGGCGGTGATGGGCCCCAGCGGCACTGGCAAGACGACTCTGCTGCGCCTCATTACCGGACAGGTGTTCGCAGATCGGGGCGAGGTCAAGGTTTTCGGACACGACATCGCCAGGGCCGGCGGCGGTGAAATCTACGCGCTGCGTAAGCGGATGGGCATGCTGTTTCAGAACGGTGCGCTGCTCACTGATATGAGCGTGTTCGAGAATGTCGCCTTCCCGGTGCGCGAACATACCGATCTGCCCGAGCCGCTCATCCGGCGCCTGGTGCTCACCAAGCTGCAGTCGGTCGGCCTGCGCGGCGCCGCGGAGCTGATGCCGAGCGAGCTGTCCGGTGGCATGGCGCGCCGCGTGGCACTGGCACGTGCGATCGTGATGGATCCGGAGATTCTCATCTACGATGAGCCGTTCGTCGGGCTGGATCCGATCTCCCTTGGCATGATCCTGCGCCTGATCAAGCAGATGAATGCCGCCCTGGGCATCACCAGTGTCGTGGTGTCACACGACGTGCGGGAGCTCGCCACGATTGCCGACGACAGCTATCTGCTCTCAGGCGGTACGGTGGTGGCGCGCGGCTCGCCCCAGGAGCTGTCGCGCAGTGATTCGCAGGTCGTCAGGCAATTCATGACCGGCGCCGCTGATGGTCCGGTGCCCTTTCACTATCCCGCTGCGGATTATGCGCAGCAGCTGCTCGAGGCGGAGCCGCCGTGAGCGGGATTCGTTCATGAGCGTGCGTGAGGACAGTTACGTGCTCGGCGGGATTCGGCGCATGGGAGCGGTGCTGCTGTTCCTGCTCACGTTGCTGGCGCAATGCATTCCGGCGCTGGCGCGCCCGCGCCTGTTCGTTATGCAGATCTATAACGCTGGTGCGCGCTCACTCATCATCATCATGCTCTCGGGTCTGTTCGTGGGCATGGTGCTCGGGCTGCAGGGGTTCGAGCTGCTGCGACGTTTTGGATCCGAGGAGGCACTCGGAACCGCGGCCGCATTAGGCTTGCTCAAGGAACTCGGGCCGGTCATCACGGCGTTGCTGTTTGCCGGGCGCGCAGGCACGGCGCTGACTTCGGAGATCGGCCTGATGCGCGCCACCGATCAGCTGACCGCGATGGAGATCATGGCGGTCGATCCGCTGCGCTATGTCGCAGCACCGCGCTTTCTCGGCGGTGTCGTGGCCATGCCGCTGCTGGCAGCCATTTTCAGCCTGATCGGGTTGTTCGGTGCGCAACTGATCGGCGTGCAGCTGATGCATGTCGACAAGGGGGCGTTCTGGTCCCAGATGCAAGGCTCGGTGGGGTTGCGTGATGTCACTGAGGGTGTGGTCAAGAGTGTAGTGTTCGGCGTGCTCTGCAGCCTGATCGCCGTGCACGAGGGCTATCACGCCGAGCCGACCGCCGCAGGCGTCGGCCTTGCTACCACGCGTACGGTGGTGGCCTCCTCGGTGCTGGTGTTGCTGCTGGATTATGTACTGACGGCCTTTTTTCTCTAGCCTCGAGGACCACCTCGCGCGAGGGCTCACTCAATGCGTGCCAATCGAACCTTGGAGCTCGGAACCGGTCTATTTGTATTGCTCGGCTTCGCGGCATTGTTTTTCCTGACCACCCAACTGCCGGCCACTGGACTGAAGCTTGGCCATGGCTCCGCTGGCTATCACCTCACCGCCAGCTTTGACAACATCGGGGACCTCAAAGTGGGTTCGCCCGTTACCATGGCTGGTGTGCGTATTGGCCAGGTGGATGCGATCCGGTTCGATTCACGGCAGTACAAGGCGGTGGTGGGCTTGCGCATCAACAAGGAATACAGCGAGATCCCGGACGACAGCTTCGCCAGTATTCAGACCGAAGGGCTGCTCGGCGGGAAATACATCGGCGTGAGTCCGGGCGGCTCGGACAACTATTTCAAGGACGGCGGACATGTGGACCAGACACAGTCGGCGATCGTGCTCGAGAGCCTGATCAACAAGCTGTTTGCGAGCTTCGCCGACAAGAGTGGC
This sequence comes from uncultured Pseudomonadota bacterium, assembly GCA_963839055.1. Classification (GTDB taxonomy): domain Bacteria; phylum Pseudomonadota; class Gammaproteobacteria; order Steroidobacterales; family Steroidobacteraceae; genus 13-2-20CM-66-19. Next base: position 281,722 of record CAWITP010000003.1, read on the forward strand.
AGCAGCGGCGGCTCCGCCGACAAGGGATCGGGCGGATCGGGTGAAAATGCGGCCGGCAGCCAGAGCTCAACTCCGAACAAACAAGGTAGCAAGAAATGATGACCGTGAACCGGCTCCTGGGCAGGGTGCGACAACGCAGCGGGCTGCTGATGCTCGCCGCCACTGCCGTGTTTTCCCTGGTGACGGCGCTGCAAGTCACGACGGCTGCGGCACAGAACGCCGCCGCGAGCGCGCCTGCAACCGCTGGCGTGTCCGACGAGAATCCCAGCGATCTCGTGCAGAGCACGGCGCAAGGCATTCTCAAGGATCTGGATGCCAACCGCGATCTGTACCGCAAGGATCCCGGCAAGGTTGGACAGCTCGTGGATAAATGGCTGTTGCCGCACTTCGATAGCGAGTACTCCGCGCGGCTGGTACTGGGTCGTTACTGGCGGGATGCCAGCCCTGACCAGCGGCAGCGGTTCATCGACGCCTTTTATCATTCGCTGCTCAATAATTACGGCACTGCGCTCGCAGGGTTTACGGCGGATCGGCTGAAGGTATTCCCCTCCAAGCCCGATCCCGGCGCGACCAATGCGACCGTGCGCAGCGAGGTCAAACGCGACAATGGCGACCGGGTCGCGGTGAACTACGAGCTGCACAAGACGCCGCAGGGCTGGAAGGCTTATGACGTCAACATTGATGGCATCAGCTACGTGAAGAGCTATCGCGAAGACTTTGGCGCCCAGATTCAGCAGCAGGGCATCGACTCCGTCATCACACGGCTGCAGAAGGGTGAGAAGCCGGCCGACATCGGCAAAACGACGGGCAAGGGCTGAGCGTGACTACCGAGCTGAGCGCCGAGAGCGCCGCGAACGGCTCGGCGGTGGCCCTGACAGAGGATGCGCCGGGTCGCTTCAGCGCGCGCGGGCGCATCACCTTTGCGACGGCGCGCGCCGCACGTCAGACCGGACTTGCCGCCTTTGACAACACAACCCAACAGCAGATCCATGTTGATTGCAGCGGCATCAGCGCATCGGACAGCGCTGGCATGGCCGTGCTGTTGGATTGGCTCTCAGCGGCCCGCCGCGCCGGACGCTCGCTGCAATATCAAAATCTGCCGGTGCAGGTGCAGGCCATCGCGCGTATCAGCGACGTGCTGGAGATGCTCGAACGCGGCGTGTGACGGGGATGCGCTCAGTGCTGAGGTGGTTCCTGGCCTGCGGGTTGCGCCGGCTCATTCGGGGGCCGCAGCTCATCCTGCCGCGGCTCGCCGGGTGGTGCTGAGCCCAGAGGAGGCCTGGCAGCGCCCGGGTTAGCGGGCGGCGGGCCGCCGCTGCCGTGGTCCGGGCCGCCTTCCGATTCTTCCAGGATCTTCTGCTCTTCCTCGTACTCCTGCTGCTCGCGTTCCTTTTCGCTTCCCTTGCCCGTGTTGATCAGGTAGGCACGGCGCTGCAGGTAGGCGTTGCGCAGGAACGCGTACGGGTCATAAGCAGAATCCAGCAGGTAATCCGTCGAGAGCAGTCGCGCTCGCAGATCAATGACACCCACGCCCCAGAGCGGCCAGGAAATCCAGCTGTTCTTGATGTAGTGCCGCGGATCCAGCCAGATGTCCCCGACCCGTCCCAGTCCATCGCGGACATCCGAGGGGCCGAAAAACGGCACCACCAGGTAAGGACCGGGACCTGATCCCCAGTGGCCGAAGGTCTGGCCGAGATCGTTCTCGGTCTTGTCCAGACCCGAGCGGCTGGCCACATCGAACAGTCCGCCGATGCCGACGGTCGAGTTGACCAGAAAGCGGGTGGTATCGCGGCCGAACCGTGGAAATTTCAGCTGCAGCAGGTCATTGACGATCGTGACCGGGTAGGCGAGGTTGTCCATGAAATTGGAAATACTGGTGCGCACGGGCAGCGGTGTGATCCTGACATAGCCCTTGGCTACCGGCCGGTAGACGGCCTTGTCGAAACCATCGTTGAATTTGAAGGTCGCGCGGTTCATGCGCTCCCAGGGATCGCGCGGATCGCGCTGCGAGTTCGGAGGCAGGCTTGCACAGCCCACAAAGCTCAGGCACAGCAGCAACAACAACAGCTGGAAACGGGCAGGCTTCGACATCGTGGCTCGCGCGCTCGAATGCAGGGACGCGCATTGTAGCAGCGTAGTTTGGTCGGTTGCCGCACTGCAGCCGGAAGCACGGCGATAGCTTGGCCTGCCTGATGGTGCGCCATGCTGGCCGGTCGGGCTACTGGTTGTTGCTGACGCGGCGCAGGCGGGTGTGCTGCAGGTACTCGCGCACTTCCTCCAGGCGGGCCTGGTAACGGGCACGTTGCACGCTGCTGAGATTGGGCGAGGCGAGAGCCAGTTGCAGCTGTTGTGCCGCCATAGGCAGATCGCCGCCGGCAATCTGATACTCGCCCATGTAGAAGTAGGCATCGCCCGCATCGCCGGCAGCACTGGCGGCGAGTGCCGTGAGACGGATCTGATCCGGAGTCGGCGGCACGTTGTTGAACAGGTCGAGCAACACGGAGTGTGCTTCTGCCGGACGGCCGGCTTTCATGAGCGCTTCGGCATAGCGCACGGTGACCGGCACGTTGCGCGGAAACAGTGAGACTGCATGCCGCAGCGAAGCCACGCCGTCGTTGGTCTGCCCGGCTTTGATCTGCGCCTGTCCGAGTGCGGTATAAAGCAGCGTCATGTCCTCGTGCTGCTCGAGCAGTTTGTTGAGGATCTTCTCCGCATCGACCGGTTTGTTGTCAGCCATCAGCGCCAGCGCATCGCCGTAGCGGGTGCCTATGTCGTTGACGCCCTTGGACAGCTTCTGCGCATACTGCTGCTCGATGTCCTGATCCCCGGCTGCGGTGAGTACCCGCACGCGCTCGCGGATGAGGTTGTAGCTGAGGGATTCCTTCACTTTCTGCGTACCGAGTTGCGCCGCGCGGGCACGCGCCTCGGCAATACGCACCGAGCTCACCGGGTGGTCCTGCAGCATCGCCGGGATGTAGGTTGCAGCCAGTCCTTCCATGCGGCCGATGGTCTCGAAGAAGTTCGCCATGGCGCGCGTGTCAAAGCCGGCGCCGGCGAGAAAACCGATGCCGACACGATCCGCCTCGGCCTCGTTGTCGCGCGTAAAGTTGATCTGCTGTTGTACCGCCAGTCCCTGCGCCGCCGCAATGCCACCTTCGATCGCCTGGCCGCCGCCACCGCCGAGCGCGCCCAGCAGAATGGCGGCGAGCATCGCGGCCGCCGTGGTCATGGCCTGCTGACTCTGCGCCTTGATCTGTCGGGCAATATGGTGTTGGGTGACGTGCGCCATTTCATGCGCCATCACGCCGGCGAGCTCTGATTCACTACGCGTTGAGAGGATCAGGCCATAGTTGATGCAGATGAAACCGCCCGGCAGCGCAAACGCATTGATGGCAGCTTCACGGAAGGCAAAGAACTGGAAGTGCGGCGCGCCGTCGGGTGCCTGGGTAGCGAGCCGGGCGCCGAGGGCGTTCAGATACTCCGTGATCTCGGGGTCCTCGATCAGGGCATTCTGCTGGCGCAGCTGGTGGATCACCATGGCACCCAGCTGGTACTCGTCGCTTCCCGAGAGCACCGCCGCCGCCGGGCTGCCGATGTCCGGCAGATCGGGTGCGGCGGGGGGGAGATAGGCTCTTCCGCGGCCACCACGCTGGTGGCGGTCAGCAGGGCGGCGAGCAGGCATAGCAGCAACGGGCGCATGGTGGGGTTCGACCGCACTTGTCGAATGTAGTTTCCCTTTCCTTACAGATGCTTACAAAGTGTCGGAAGCAAAGTCGGCCAGCCGCGAGCGCTCTCCGCGTACCAGCGTGATGTGGCCCGAGTGAGCCCAGCCGCGGAACCGATTAACAGCATACGTCAGGCCCGATGTCATTTCCGTGAGATAGGGCGTGTCGATCTGGGCGATGTTGCCGAGGCAGGCTACCTTGGTCCCGGGCCCGGCACGCGTGATCAGGGCTTTCATCTGCTTGGGCGTGAGGTTCTGCGCCTCATCGAGGATGATGAAACGATTCAGAAAGGTTCGCCCGCGCATGAAGTTGAGCGAGCGGATCTTGATGCGATTGCGCAGCAGGTCGTTCGTGGCGGCGCGACCCCAAGTGCCACCCTCCTGGGTACCGGTGAGCACCTCGAGATTGTCCATGAGTGCACCCATCCACGGCTCCATCTTCTCTTCCTCCGTGCCGGGGAGGAAGCCAATGTCTTCCCCGAGCGGGATGGTCACGCGCGTCATGATGATCTCGGCGAAACGGTTGGTCTCCAGGGTCTGCATCAGGCCGGCGGCGAGCGTGAGCAGGGTCTTGCCTGTGCCGGCGGGGCCCAGCACGGTAACGAAGTCCACCTCGGGGTCCATGAGCAGGTTCAGGGCAAAATTCTGCTCGCGGTTGCGTGCAGTGATGCCCCAGACACTGTGGCGCTCACTGCGGTAATCGCGCAACAGCTCGATGGTCGCCTTCTTGCCCGGCGTCTTGCGCACGATGCCTTCGATGCCCTCAGGGGCGTCCTCGTAAACCCCTTGGTTGGGTTGCCACTCCTCCACAGCCGGACCGCTGACCTCGTAGAAGGTACGATCGCTTTCTTTCCAGGAGCGCATGTCCCTGCCGTGTTTCTCCCAGAAATCAGCTGGCAGGGCAGTCATGCCGCTGTAGAGGACGTCGCTGTCTTCGAGTGTCTTGTCGCTGTAGTAATCCTCGGCGTGCACGCCGAGCACGGCGGCCTTGATCCGCAGGTTGATGTCCTTGGACACCAGAATGACGCGGGCGTCGGGCTGCTCGTTCTGCAGCGCAAGGGTCTGCGCAAGGATGACATTGTCCACGGCCTGCCCTGGAACCCCGGGCGGCATCGCCGCGGCGAGCTGTCGCGTCTGGAAGAAGAGTCTGCCCGTGGAGGGCTTCTTGCCATGGTTGCCGGAGAAACCATTGGGCAGCGGCAGCCCGTGGTCGATGTGCTCCTTGGTGGCACCGCGCATCAGGTCATCGAGGAAGCGGCTGACCTGGCGCACGTTGCGCGAGGCTTCCGACAGTCCCTTCTTGTGCGCATCCAACTCCTCCAGCACCACCATCGGCAGATAAACGTCGTGCTCCTCGAAGCGGAAAATCGATGTTGGATCGTGCATCAGCACGTTGGTGTCGAGCACGAACAGGCGGCGCCCGTCGCGCGGCCGCAACCTGCCGTCGCGCGCCTCGGCGCTGGAGCTCTGTGCCATTGCCGGCCCGGGATCAGAGAGACTGCGCTGCTTCAAGTACTTCCTCCGCGTGACCTGGAACCTTCACCTTGCGCCACTCGCGCCGCAGCACGCCACGACCATCGAGCAGAAATGTGCTGCGCTCGATACCGAGGTAGCGGCGCCCATAGAGACTTTTTTCCTGAATCACATCAAACAACCGGCAAAGCGCCTCGTCCGCATCCGCGAGCAGCACGAACGGCAGATTCTCCTTCGTGACGAAGCGCTCGTGCGAGCTGACGCTGTCACGCGACACCCCCACCACGATGGTGTTGGCCTGGCGGAAGCGGCCATGCAGGTCGCGAAAATCCTGACTCTCGCGGGTGCACCCCGAGGTCATGTCCTTCGGATAGAAATACAGCACCACATTGTGGCCTGCAGCATCGGTGAGCTGCCAGGAACCACCGCCGCTCGCGGCGGCCGAGAAATTCTTGAGCTTGGCGCCGATGGCGGGGCGCGGGTGCGCGCTGGGCATGTGTCAGGATTTGACCGGTTCGAGAATGGCGTCCAGGTTGAGCGAATCGCAGAACTCCATGAACTCCTCGCGCAGGTGCGCGACATGGATACGGCTCGGCACATTCACGATCATCTGCACGGAAAACATCGGCGCGCCAGTGTGTGCCGCCGGGTAGCTGCGCGTGGACACCTCGGCGATGTCAATGCCGCGACTGGAGAAGAAACCCGACAGCCCGGAGACGATGCCCGTCTGATCGAGGCAGACCACATCGATCGAGTAGGGCAGCATGTCGGTACGGGCCGAGCGAGGCTCGGTGCGCTTCAGATGGATGCTGAGACTGCTGGTCTCGGCGAGCCGTTTCAGCTCCGTTTCCAGCTTGGCGAGCGCGTGCCAGTTGCCCGACACGAGCAGCAGCATCGCGAATTCCGTCCCGAGATTGGCCATGCGGCTTTCGCTGATGTTGCCGCCGCATTCGCTGATCACGCGCGTCAGCTCGTGAACCATCCCCGTGCGGTCGCCACCGATCGCCGAAACGGCCAGGTGCTGCTTCATTGAGCGAAGTGTACCAGTTACGCCTAGAGCGGACAGCTTGGCTGGGCGGCTTGCCTGGGCTGCGGGGAGCCTCGTAACATGCGCGCGTAAACAGTGGGAAGGTTAATGTTTTCAGGCAGTCTGGTCGCGATTGTGACGCCAATGCGGCCCGACGGAGCGCTGGACCTGCCGGCCTGGGAGCGTCTCATCGAGCTGCACCTGGCCAGTGGCACGGCAGGCATCGTGGTGGGCGGTACCACGGGCGAGTCCGCGACCTTGAGCGACACCGAGCTGCGGCAACTAACCGAACGCGCCATCGAACTCGCACGCGGCCGGCTGCAGATCATCGCCGGCATTGGTACCAGCAGCACCGCGGCCACGGTGGAACGCGCGCGCCAGCTGTCCGAGCTGGCGCTCGATGCTTTCCTGGTGGTGACGCCCGCCTACAACCGGCCGGCGCAGGAGGGTTTGCTGCGGCATTTCAGTGCCGTGGCGCGCGCGAGCCGGCCACCGCTGATTCTCTACAATGTGCCCTCGCGCACCGCCGTCGACCTGCTGCCTGCGACGGTGCAGCAGCTGGCGCAACTTGCCGGGATCGTGGCAGTCAAAGAGGCGGTGGCGGATGTGGGGCGCGTGCAGGAGCTGCTCGCCCTGTGCCCGCGGGATTTCGCGATTTTGAGCGGGGATGATGCGAGCGCGCGCCGCTCGGTTCTGGCCGGAGCCCACGGACTGATCTCGGTGACGGCGAACGTGGCGCCGCGCGCCGTCGCCGACATGATCGCCGCTGCGCGCCGCGGCGATGCGCAGGCCGCCGAGAACCTGGACGCGCCGCTGGCGCTGCTGCACCGGAACCTGTTTCTGGAAGCCAATCCGATCCCGGTGAAATGGGCTCTGGCGCGCATGAGGTTGATCGAATCCGGCATCCGCCTGCCGCTCACCGAGCTGTCGGTGGAGCATCATGGTGCGCTGCTGGCGGCGCTGTCTGCGGCGGGTGTGTTGAGCTGATCAGGTGAAGAGACAAAAGGTTGTAATGAAAAATTCTGTCATATTGCCGGGACTGTTGTGCGCATTGCTGAGCGCGAGTGGCTGTCACAGTTTCCATCTGCGCGGCGGCGCCGCGTGTCATGAGGCGCGCCCCTATCTGAAGGCTACGAGCGTCGCGCCCCTGAAGATACCGCCGGGACTGGATACGCCGGATCGTACCAACGCGCTGCATATTCCGGCACTCAACGAGCCGCCGCCGCCGGCGCGCTCGGCGAAAGATCCTTGCCTGGAAGAGCCGCCGCCGTTCAAGGTCGCGAAGCAGGCGCCGCCTCAGGCGTGAGGGTGTATCATGGCGCGCGCCCGCGGCAGCTCACAGGGCGGTGTTGGGGCCGCGGCGTGTTGAAATCGGAGAGGTGGCCGAGCGGTCGAAGGCGCTGGACTGGAATTCCAGTAACATCTTCACGGGTGTTCGTGGGTTCGAATCCCACCCTCTCCGCCATACAGTGGCAGAGGCAACCAGGCGATCAGTATCGTCCCGCTAGCGGACGATGCAACGGGGATAACGCCCGAGGGTCCGCCTGGCGCGCGCGTTCGGGGTCGGGCGTCGATGGGGGCTGACAAGCCGCGGTTGGCATTCGTCAACACCTATGCGCATCTGACGCGTTCGAGCGTTGAGAAGATGCTGGCCGAGAGCTTTCCGGAGTTCGCGATCGATCACTTCTCGATCGTCGAGACCATCAAACAACACCCGGCATGGATCGCCCCCAACCTGCTGTATACCTTCGCAGAGTCAGGGCGCGCCATGCTGCAGAGGCGTCTGACGCTACGGGAAGCGTATCTCACCTCGACCTTTGCATTCCGCCGGCTGCACATGGCCATGCGTAAGCTGATCGTGCCCGGCAGGCATGCGTTTTCCTTCCAGATGCAGTCGCTGTACGACACCAGCGTGCCCGGTGTGCCGCACTTCGTCTATACCGATCACACCCACCTGTCCAACCTGCATTATCCGGATTTCGATCAACGCCAGCTGCGCTCGCGCGGATGGTTGCGGCTCGAGCGCTCGCTCTATCACAACGCAGCCACGGTATTCACCCGCAGCACCGATGTCGCCGCCGATTTGAACCGCTTCTACGAGGTCCCCCCTGAGAAGGTGGCGTGCGTGTGGGCCGGCAGCAATGTAGAGATCGATGCGCAGGCCCAACAGCAGAATGATGACTATTCCAACCAGCGCATCTTGTTCGTCGGCATCGACTGGGAGCGCAAGGGGGGACCGGAGCTGATCGCCGCGTTTCGCGAGGTGCTGCGCAGTCATCCGCGCGCGCAACTCGTGATAGCCGGCGCGACGGTCAAGCCGGACGTGCCCAACTGCACGGTGCTGGGACGGATCAGCGCGGCGGAGCTGGCACGGCACTATCAGCAAGCCTCGATTTTCTGTCTGCCAACCAAGCGCGAGCCCTTCGGCATTGTCTTCGTCGAGGCACTGCAGCACCGCCTGCCCGTCGTGGCGACGCCCGTAGGCGCCGTACCGGACATGGTGAACGAGGGCGTCAACGGTTATCTCGTCGCCCCCGGCGACGTCGCGCTTCTGACCGAGAGGCTCAACCGTTTGCTTGCCGATCCGCAGCTGTGCCGCACGATGGGTGAACGCAGTTACGAGCAGGCCCGGGATCGATATGATTGGCGCCGCGTCGGCGCGCGAATTCGCGCCAGGATCCTGCCGCTCGCCACGGCCTGCGCCGGCGACGAACCCGTCGCGGGCGCGAGCGTCCGCACCCGCCCCGACTCGACCGCGGGCACGGACTCAACCGCCGGCTGAGTGTTGCAGTGGCGTGTGCTAGGATCGCCGCCCGCAGCCGCTTTATGGTGGCTCGCATCGGCTTCTCCGCGACGACCAGCCGTGAATCCCGTCAGGGCCGGAAGGCAGCAGCGGCAGCGGCGATGTCGGGTGCCGGAGCCAAGGCTGGTGCGAGTCATCTCCTGTTGGTAGGCCCGCGCTACCGCGCGGCCGTGAAATTCCACGAGCTGGCCACACATTAGAAGGTCATGGCGTATACAGCGTTAGCGCGTACCTGGCGACCCAAAAATTTCACCGAGCTCGTAGGGCAGGAGCATGTGCGCCGCTCGCTGGTGAATGCGCTCGAGAGCGGCCGCGTGCATCATGCGTTTTTGTTTACGGGTACCCGAGGCGTAGGCAAGACGACGATTGCCCGGATTCTCGCCAAGTGTCTCAACTGCGAGCGCGGCGTAACGGCTGAACCTTGTGGCACGTGCGCGGCCTGCCGCGAGATCGACAGCGGGCGCTTTGTCGATCTGCTCGAGGTCGATGCGGCATCGCGCACCAAGGTGGACGACACGCGCGAGCTGCTGGACAACGTGCAGTACAGTCCGGCACGCGGGCGCTACAAGGTGTATCTCATCGATGAGGTGCACATGCTCTCGGTGCACTCCTTCAACGCGTTGCTGAAGACGCTGGAGGAGCCGCCACCCCATGTGAAGTTCCTGCTGGCTACCACCGATCCGCAGAAACTGCCGGTGACCGTGCTGTCACGCTGCCTGCAGTTCAATCTCAAGCGCCTGCCGGTCAGCCTGATCGTGGAGCGCATGCGCGCGATCCTGCAGCAGGAACAGATCGAGTTCGAGCCGGCCGGGTTGCGGCTTGTGGCACAGGCGGCCGACGGCAGCATGCGTGATGCGCTCTCGCTGCTCGATCAGCTGTTGGCTTTCGGCGGCGGTCGTGCAGGAGAGGCCGAAGCACGCGCCATGCTGGGCTCGATCGCGCACGATCAGGTCATGCGGCTCGCGCAGCTGCTGGCGGCACAGGATGTCCGGGGTTTGCTCGAGCATGCGCGCGCACTCGAGGAGTGGGCTCCCGACTATGCGCAAGTGTTGGATGCGCTGGCCGCCCTGCTGGTGCGCGTGGCGAGCCGGCAGGCGGTGCCTGATTTCGAGGGCGACGATCTGTACGCGCCGGAGATGATTGCGCAGCTCGCCACGGCCCTGGCCCCGGAGGACGTGCAGTTGTTTTATCAGACTGCGGTGACGGGTCGCCGCGATCTGGGACTGGCACCCGATCCGCAGGCTGGGTTTCAGATGACGCTGTTGCGCATGCTGGCTTTCCGGCCTGAGGAGGAGGGCGCGCAGTTTCAGTCTTCTCAGCCGGCGCAACCTTCGCAGGCATCACAGTCTTCGCAGGCATCGCAGCCCGCTCCGCCGTCGCAGTCCGCTCAGGCGGCGCGAGCTACCCCGGTAGCGCAGCCACCAGCCGCGCAGCCTGTCGCTGCGCAAATCAACCCTGTGACGAGCGTCTCGGGGGCGGCAGCGGCTCGTGCCGCCGCGCAGGCTGCTGCTGCGCGTAAGCGCGCGGCCGAGGTCCCGCAGGACTGGCCTGCGATTGTGGCACAGCTTGAGCTGCAGGGTGCTGCCCGCCAACTGGCTAACCAGTGTGTGCTCGAAGGGCGCGAGGGGGCAGTAGTGCGCCTGGCACTCGATGCGCGCAGCCGTAACCTGCGCACGGCCGCAGTCGAAGAGAAGCTGGTGCAGGCACTCAGTCGGCATTTCGGCGCGCCGGTGCGCCTGGAATTCTCACTGGTGAGCGGTGCGCTCGACACTCCCGCACAGGCGGAGCGGCGTGCCTCGGCGCAGGATCTGGATGCCGCTCGCCAGGCATTCGAGTCGGATCCGGCCGTTCAGGGTCTGCGCGAGCGCTTCGGCGCCACGGTGCTACCCGATACGGTGCGCCCGGTAAAGTAGCAGTAGCCCCTTAAGCCCCATCATTCTCAACAGCATCTCAGGAGCGGCCCATGCGCGGCAATTTCGGCAACATGATCAAGCAGGCGCAGGCGATGCAGGCCAACATGCAGAAGGTACAGGCCGAGATTGCCGGCATCGAGGTGAGTGGCGAGTCAGGTGGCGGCATGGTCAAAGTCACAATGACCGGCAAGCACGAGGTGAAGCGGGTGCAGATCGAACCCGCGGTGGCCGGTGAGGATCGCGAGATGCTCGAGGACCTGATCGCAGCGGCGATCAACGATGCCGTGCACAAGGTTGAAGCGCAGGTGAATGCCAAGATGGCTGCCGTGACGGCCGGTTTGCAGTTACCGCCGGGCATGAAGATGCCGTTCTGATTCCGTTGCCGCGCATCGAATGAAGCATCCCCCCAGCCTGACGCAACTGATAGACGCGCTGCGCACGTTGCCGGGTGTGGGTCCCAAGACCGCACAGCGGATGGCCTTCCATCTGTTGCAGGAGGGGCGCTCCGGCGCGCGCGTTCTGGCAAGCGCCCTGGAGACTGCGTTGCAGGCCGTGGGGCGCTGCAAGCGATGCCGTATGCTGACCGAGTCCGAGCTGTGCGCAATCTGTGCGGCTGCGCATCGCGATGCCACGCTGCTGTGCGTGGTTGAGTCGCCGGCGGATGTCGTGGCCATTGAACAATCCGGCAGCTATCGCGGACGCTACTTCGTGCTGATGGGACACCTGTCGCCCCTCGATGGCGTTGGTCCCGAACAGCTCGGCATCCGTGAGCTGGAAGCGATATTGAGCGAAGGCACGGTGCGTGAGTTGATTCTTGCGACCAATCCCACCGTGGAAGGCGAAGCCACGGCGCATTTCCTGGGTGAGCTGGCAAGCCGCCGCGGCATCAGCGCAAGTCGCATCGCCCACGGCGTGCCGGTCGGTGGCGAGCTGGAATACGTGGACGGCGGTACGCTTGCGCACGCCCTGGCGGGTCGCCAGACGCTGAGTTGACTGCTGCCAGCGGGGCATGCGGCGCGGCCGGCTGTTACCGGCGGCCGCGATGCTGCGGACCGCGCGCGGCATGCAGGTCCTCGTAAAGCCGGCGCAGTCGACGGTAACTCTCGTAGCGGCGCGCATGCAGGGCGCCGCTGCTCACCGCGGCGATGACGGCGCAATCCGGTTCGCGCATGTGCCGGCAGTCGCCGAAGCGGCAGGCTGCAGCGCGCTGCGCCACTTCGATGAAACCCAGGTGGGCTGCGTCCAGGCGATCGATTGCCGGTGCGAAATCGCGCACCCCCGGAGAATCGATCAGACTGCCGCCTCCGGGCAGATCAAACAGTCGCGACGCCGTTGTCGTATGTCGGCCTTCCTCGGCGCGTACCAGCGCGCCGATTCCGATCTGCGCATCCGGCACGAGCCGCGCAATCAGCGAGGATTTACCGACGCCGGATTGTCCCACCAGCGCTGTGACCGCATGCTGACAGGCCGCCTGCAGCTCCGGCAGTCCCTGTGCGGTACGCACCGAGCAGGCCATCCAACCATAACCCGCCTGACCATAGGCAGAGAGCTCGGTCTGCAGGGGAGGGCCGATGCCCAGCTCGCACTTGTTGATGATGAGCGTCGTGGCGATGCCCGCAGAAGTCGCCGCGGCCAGATAGCGGTCGACGACGAACAGGTCCGGTAGGGGATTGACGGCGAGCACCACGAACAGCTGCGACAGATTCGCAAGGATCGGTTCCGAGCGGCCGCGCAAGTTGGTCCGGTACAGCGCATTGCGCCGGCTCAACAGCTCGTGGACGTGCGTCTCGCGGCTGCGCGGCTCCTCCTGACAGCGCACCTGGTCGCCGCAGACGATGCTCAGATTGCGGCCGAACGGACGCGCCTTGCGGTCCACTCCTGCCGCATCCCGCACCAGCAGATGGCGTCCGAAGGTCGCGATGACAAGCGCCGTGAAGCTGTCGTTCATAGTTATCGTGCTCCGGCATTGCCGGACCTAAGACAGCGTAGCCTCTGGTAGACTTGCTCTCAACCTACAGGTAATGACATGCCGAGTCGCGACAACCTGATCTGGATCGATCTGGAGATGACGGGGCTGCGGCCGGACAGCGATGCCATCATCGAGATCGCGACGGTCGTGACCGACAAGGAGCTGCAGATCCTCGCGGACGGTCCGGTGTTCGCCATTCATCAGCCCGATGAGGTGCTGGCGCGCATGGACGACTGGAACCAGCGCCAACACGGCTCCTCGGGGCTGACGGCGCGGGTGCGTGCCAGCACGGTGACCGAAGCCGAAGCCGAGAGCCGCACGCTGCAATTCCTGGCGCCGCTGGTCGCCGCCGGCGCATCGCCGATGTGCGGCAACAGCATCTGTCAGGACCGGCGTTTCCTGGCCCGCTGCATGCCGCAGCTGGAACGTTTCTTTCATTACCGCAACCTGGATGTCAGCACGCTGAAAGAACTGGCGAAGCGCTGGGCGCCCGGGGTGGCGGAGGGATTCGCCAAGCAGGGCACTCATCTGGCCCAGGCCGACATCCATGAGTCGATCCGGGAGCTGCAGCACTATCGCGCGCGCCTGTTTGCGCCGGCTTATGCGGGATCGTGATGGCAGCGGCCCCCCCGCCAACATTTGCGGATGTCATCGCGGCCCATGATCGCATCGGCCCGCGCATCGTGCGCACCCCGGTGTTCAGCTGTGCCGCGGTGGATGAACAGCTCGATCGCCGCGCCGTTTTCAAATGCGAGAATCTGCAGATCGGCGGCGCCTTCAAGTACCGCGGCGCCCTGAATGCGATCCTGCCGCTGGCGGCTGCCGGGGCCACCATCGTCGCCACGCATTCCTCCGGTAATCACGGTAATGCGGTCGCCTTGGCCGCGCGTGCCTGCGGCTTGCAGGCCTACGTCGTCATTCCGCACGACTCCGCTCGCCCGAAGATAGAGGCCATTCAGCGGGCTGGCGCCCACGTGGTGTTCTGCGAGCCCGGACTTGCGGCGCGCGAGCAGGCGCTGCAAGAGCTGTTGTCACGCGTGCCCGCACAGGTGGTGCACCCATTTGATGACGCCCGGGTGATCGCTGGGCAGGGCACGGCTGCGCTGGAACTGCTGACGGACCAGCCTCAACTGCAGGTGATCTGTACGCCCGTCGGCGGCGGCGGACTGATCGGAGGCACGGCGCTGGCAGCGCATGCCATGGCCGCCGGCTGCCGCGTGATAGCAGCTGAGCCGGCCGCGGCCGACGATGCCTACCGTTCGTGGCGCTCCGGCACACGCCAGAGCGTGAGCACACCGAGTACGATTGCCGACGGGCTGCGTGGCTCGATCGGTGTATTGAACTTCGAGCTGCTGCGGGAATTGGTGCATGAGGTCGTAACCGTGGATGAGCCGCAGATCGTCGCGGCACTGCGATGGACTTTGCAGGAGCTCAAACTGCTCATCGAGCCCTCCTCGGCCGTTGCGGTTGCGGCGCTGCTCGCAGGCCGGCTGGGCAAGCCGGGCGACCGTGTGGGGATCATCCTCTCCGGTGGCAACGTGGATCTGCAGCGCTGTCCCTTTCTGCGCGGTGCTGTGCACTGAAGCCATGGATGCACTCACCACTCACCGCGGCGGTTGTCATTGTGGTGCCGTCGCGTTCGAAGTAGACGCTCCGGCTCGCGTCACGGTCAGCGACTGCAACTGCTCGATCTGTCGCAAGAGCGGCTATCTGCACCTCATCGTGCCCGCGGCGCGCTTCCGGCTGGTGCGCGGCTCGGCAGACTTGAGCGAATATCGTTTCAACACCGGCATGGCCCAGCATCTGTTCTGCCGCCACTGTGGCGTCAAGTCGTTCTACGTGCCGCGCTCCAACCCGGATGGCTACAGCGTCAATCTGCGCTGCCTCGACCCCGGGACGGTGCAGCATGCTGAGATCGTGCCGTTCGATGACAACCAGCGCGAGGCTTCCGAGGCCGCGATCCGGCATCTTTCCCGTAGCTGACGCAGTGATCTGCGGGCGTTGCTGACGCCGTGGGTTACAGCGTCGTCGCGTTACCTCGGCGTCCGCCTCAGCTCTGCGCCGGCTGGGCGAGGAACATCCAGGTTTCGACCACCGTGTCCGGATTGAGGGACATGCTCTCGATGCCCTGATCGACCAGCCAACGCGCCAGGTCGGGGTGATCCGAAGGTCCCTGGCCACAGATACCAACGTACTTGCCGCGCCGCTTGCACGCCGCGATCGCGAGCGCCAGCAGCTTCTTCACGGCCTCGTCGCGCTCATCGAACGCCCGCGCCACGATGGAGGAATCCCGATCGAGACCCAGACACAGCTGGGTCATGTCGTTCGAGCCAATCGACATGCCGTCGAAGTGATCCAGGTACTCATCGGCCAGCAGCGCGTTGGTCGGTAGCTCACACATCATGATGATCTTCAGATCGGCATCGCCGCTCTTCAGTCCGTTGTCGGCCAGCAGCTGTGTGACCTGAGCGGCTTCCTTGAGGGTGCGCACGAACGGCACCATCACCTGGACGTTGGTGAGCCCCATCTCCTCGCGCACTTTCTTCAGCGCGCGGCACTCCAGCTCGAAGCAGGGACGGAAAGTCTCATCGACATAACGCGAGGCGCCGCGGAAACCGAGCATTGGATTCTCCTCGTCCGGCTCGTAACGCGAGCCGCCGATGAGATTCGCATACTCGTTGGATTTGAAATCCGAGGTGCGCACGATGACCGGCTCGGGAGCGAAGGCGGCGGCGATCTGCGCGATGCCCTCGGCCAGCTTGTCGACATAGAAGCTGACCGGATCGGCGTAGCCTGCCATCTGCGTGCGGATCTGCTCCTGCAGCTCACTATCGAGCTGTGCGAACTCGAGAAGCGCGCGCGGGTGTACACCGATCATGCGGTTGATGATGAATTCCAGGCGCGCAAGTCCGACTCCCTTGTTGGGGATACCGGCGAAATCGAAGGCACGATCAGGGTTGCCGACATTCATCATGATCTTCACGGGAATCTTCGGCATGGCGTCCAGCTCGATCTGCTTGCGCTCAAACTCGAGCAGTCCGTCGTACACGTAGCCGGTATCGCCTTCCGCGCAAGACACCGTCACCTCCTGACCCTCGCGGATACGAGCCGTTGCGTCACTGCAACCCACCACCGCCGGTATACCGAGCTCACGCGCAATGATCGCCGCGTGGCACGTGCGGCCCCCCCGGTTGGTCACGATGGCCGCCGCACGCTTCATCACCGGTTCCCAGTCCGGATCGGTCATGTCTGCAACCAGCACATCGCCCTGCTGTACGCGCGCCATCTCGGCCGGATAGCGGATGACGCGTGCCGGACCCGCGCCGATGCGCTGCCCGATACTGCGCCCGGTGGCGAGCACCTTGGAGTGCGACTTCAGCGAGAAGCGCTGAATCGTGCGCCCGGCGCGGCTCTGTACGGTCTCGGGGCGCGCCTGCAGGATGTAGATCTCGCCACTGGCACCGTCTTGGGCCCACTCGATGTCCATCGGGGTCTTGTAGTGCTCCTCGATCAGCAGTGCCTGGCGCGCCAGCATCAGGATGTCTGCATCGTTCAGACAGAAGCGCAGGCGATCCTTCTGAGGAACATCGACGGTCAGCACGCGCTCGGCGGATCCAGCCGGCGCGTAGATCATCTTCACCGCCTTGCCACCGAGGTTGCGCCGCAAGATCGGTTGCTTGCCGGCCCGCAGTCCCGTCTTATAGACGTAGAACTCATCCGGATTCACCGCTCCCTGCACCACGGTCTCGCCCAGCCCGTAGGAGGCGGTGATGAACACAACATCACGGAAACCCGAGTCGGTGTCCAGCGTAAACATGACACCGCTCGCGCCCAGATCGCTGCGTACCATGTGCTGCACGCCGGCCGATAGCGCGACCGCCGAGTGGTCGAAATGCTGATGGACGCGATAGGCGATGGCGCGATCGTTGAACAGCGAGGCAAATACCTCGTGCATCGCCTTGAGCACATTGGCCTCGCCGCGCACATTGAGAAAGGTTTCCTGTTGACCCGCGAAGGAGGCTTCGGGCAGATCCTCGGCGGTGGCCGAAGAGCGCACCGCTACGGCGATCTCGGCGCCGCCGCTCATCTTGCGCAGCTCAGTGCTCACGGCCTCCTGCAGCGCAGGGGGGAACGGTGTTGACATGATCCAGCCGCGGATCCTGGCGCCCATGGCTGCCAGCGTGCTCACATCCTCCACATCCAGCCGCGACAGCTCCTTGCGGATGCGCTCATCGAGGTTGCCCTGTTTCAGGAATTCGCGGTAGGCAGCGGCCGTGGTGGCAAAACCACCCGGGACGCGCACCCCGGCACCGGCCAGCGAGCCGATCATCTCCCCCAGCGAGGCATTCTTGCCACCGACCGTCTCGATGTCGCGCATGCCGAGACGCTCGAAAGGAATGACGTAGGTATTCAAGGAAACTCCTCGGCTTCAGCCCGGATCGACGGCACTTGCTACGATGATGTCACGGTGGAACACTCGCAGCCCATTACAGGCGAACGAGCTGCGCACGGTGAGTCGTCGAACCGTTTTTTTCGTTTCGGACCAGACGGGTGTGACCGCAGAAACCCTGGGCCACAGTCTCATGACGCAGTTCGAGGGTCTGGAATTTCGGCCGGTCACTTTGCCATTTGTGTCGAGTCTTGACAAGGCGCACGACGTAGTACGCCGCATCAATCGCGCTGCGGAAGAGGAGAGTATACGCCCCATAATCTTCAGCACCCTGGTACAGGACGATGTGCGGGACATCGTCATGACGGCGCATGGCCTGTTCCTGGATTTCTTTGCCGCCTTTGTCGGGCCACTCGAGCGCGAGCTCAACACCCGTAGCACACATCGTGCCGGGCGCGCGCACGGCATGGCCGACACGGCGGCTTACACCGCACGTATCAACGCCACCAATTTTGCGCTGGCCAACGATGACGGCACGGGCGGTGACTACGGACACGCGGATGTCATCCTGATCGGCGTGTCACGTTCGGGGAAGACACCGACGTGCCTCTACATGGCGCTCCAGTATGGGGTGTTCGCTGCCAACTATCCCCTGACCGAGGAGGACCTAGAGGCGGGCAAGCTGCCGAAACGTCTGGAACCGCACCGGCGCAAGCTGTTTGCGTTGCAGATCCGCGCCGAGCGGCTGCAACAGATCCGCAACGAGCGCCGTCCCGAGAGTCGTTACTCTTCGCGCCAGCAGGTGCTATACGAGATTCGCGCCGCGCAGGCGCTGTTCACACGCTATGCGATTCCCTTCCTCGATACCACGGAGTGCTCGATCGAGGAGATCGCCAGCCGCATTTTAAATACTTCCGGAATCGAACGCCGCCTGCGACCTTGAAAGTTGGGCCGACAGGCCCAGATCTGGCGTTCATGGCACGATTCGTGCGTGCCGGAATACATAGCGGAATCACATCTTTTCACAGGAAAACAGTAGACGCACGACTTGCGCGGACGCTGCGCTGAGTTATAGTCGGGAGAATGCTCATCGATGACACACTGGCTGTAGTTTCCTGGCGCGCGCGTCCGCGTAGCTTCGTCGCGCTCATGGGACTGTATGAGAGCAACTATATCCGCCTGAGCTGGCTGACTGGTCCGCTGCAGGCGCTGTGCGGTACGCACCGTTCCGTGGTGCCAGATGATTGTGATCTTCTTCTCACTATCACCGAGCGCTCTCCCTACACCAGTACGCTCAATCTGACTTATCGTCTGCCGGATGAGAGCGGAATGGTATCGGTGCCTGACATGCGTGTGCGCGTCTATCACGATGCGCGCCTGGTCGAGGCGCAGGAGTGGGCCGGAACGCATTCGCAGACTGTCCTGCGCGCGCTGCGCCAGCACGCGGAGCGTGAACTGGATCAGCGCTGGGCACGGAACGTGATGTTAAACAAGTGGCTGGAATATTGCGTGGAGCGAGGTCATCGCTTCTCACCGGCCACGAGGTTCGTCGCCGGATAGTGAGAAGTGGCGGGCTTCCGCCGCAGCTCGCATGAAGGCCTTGCGACAACTCGGATTTCTCAAGCTCAACTTCCGTCAGGAGAGCCCGCCCCCCGAAGAGGAGGGCCGGGTGCTCGCCCTGTTTCGCAACCGCGCCGAGTTGAAAAAGGCGTACGGTGAGCTGCAGGACGAGATCTTCCGCCTGAAGGACCGCATCAAGCAGCAGGAAGGGGCCACCCAGCGCGTACAGGAGATGCTGAACGCGCTCGAGACACGCCTGGGGCGCCCCGATACCGGCTACCCGGCACTCGTGTTCTATCAGCTGCGCAATCTGTGGCAGTGCGCGCGTGAGCTGCTGGAGCAATTCGTGGCCGATCTCGCCCGCCAGCAGGAAGACCGCGCGCGCCGCCAACACCTGGCTGAGCACAACCGCCAGCAGTTCGGCCGGCGCCAGAACGCTGAGAAGGAGCTGCGCGCCGCGGAGCTGCGCGCCGCGCAGGAGGCCAACCTGGTTGCTGAGCTCGAAAGCAACCGTGCCCGCCTGCGGCGCTTCTGGCATTACTTCAAACGCCGCGCCCTCGAGCAGCGCATCGCGGCGGCGGTGACCGGCGCGGTCACGGCGAATTCGGCCTTGAACGAGGCACGTACGGCGGCCGCGGCGCTCGAGCAGGAGCCGGTGCCGGAATTCCCCGGGCTGTCCATCGAAGCGCGCCGCGCCATCAACCTGGCCGCGATCGCCTATGCCGAGGTGTTATGTCAGCGGCTCGCGAGGACAGACATCGTCGCCCTGGCACGCGAGGCGAGCGGACGCCGCGAGGTCGCCGATGAGTACGGCACGGCGCAGGAGTGCGGGGTGCTGATGCGTGACATCGCCCTGGCCCTGTCACTCATCCAGGTGCGCGGCAATGTGGCGCAGGAGATCACGCAGCGCGTCGAGCGGCTGAAACAGATAGCACGCTACCGCAGCACGAGCGACACCTGCCCGGTTGCCGAGTCCACCTCCGTGACGGAAGGGGATGTGCTCACGGCCGAACCCGTGGGCGCAAGCGCTGCGCGACTGCCCAATGTGGTCGCGGCCGATATCTTCGATCTGTTCCGCGTGCTGCTGCGCTGACCTCTGGCTCCGTGTTGTTTGCGGCGCTGACCTCTAGCCGCTGACCTCTAGCCGCGCCGCGCTGTCTTCTGCGACGGTGTGGCGGGCACATGCGCACCGGTCACCATGTCCGCCATGATCTCGGCGGCCTGCGACAGCACGACATCCGGTAGCAGGTTCTTGTCCTTATCCAGATCCTCCGCCGATTTCAGCGGCGGCAGATTCTTTGCGGCGCGGCGGCTGTTCTCCCGATCGAGCCGCTCCTTCTCGAGCTTCGCGCGCTCCTCCTTGCGTTCCTTGAGGTTGAGCGACACGGAGTGTTGCTCGCGCACCGAATCGATGGCGGCAATGTCCGACACCAGCCAGCGATAGTCCGGATCGTGCTGTGAGCGGGTATCCTCATCGGAGGTCAGTGCGGCCACCGACAGCATGCCACCGGGCGTGGCGCTCGCCTGGAAAGGTACGCCGGCGATGCGGTCCCAGGGGAGTGCGGCCTCGAGCGAGCTCTCGCCGACCTCCTTGACGTCGATGGGCGAGGGCAGTGGGACATCCGGCTCGACGCCGCGGTGCTGCGTGCTCTCGCCCGTGACCCGGTAGAACTTGCCGATCGTGACCGTCAGCTGACCGCTGCTGGGTTTCTGCGCCCATCGATCCAATGGCACGAGGTTCTGCACCGTCCCCTTGCCAAAGGTGCGTTGTCCGAGGATGACGCCGCGATGGTAGTCCTGGATGGCGCCGGCAAAGATCTCCGACGCGGAGGCGCTGAAACGGTCCACCAGCACCGCGAGCGCCCCGTCGTAGGCAGGCGCCGGCTGCGGATCGTCCAAAACTTCCAGACGCCCGGTGGTGTCCTTGAGCTGCACGACGGGTCCATGATCGATGAACAAGCCGGTAAGAGCTGTCGCCTCGGGAAGATAGCCGCCGCCATCGCCGCGCAGATCGAGCACCAGGCCGTCGATGTTCTCGCCCTTCAGCTCGGTGAGCAGCTTGAGCACGTCCCGTGTGGTGCTGCGGAAGTTCTGATCACCCGCATTCTGGGCGGCGATGTCCTGGTAGAAGCCAGGCACGGTGATGACGCCGATCTTGAGCGTACGCCCGCCGCGCTGGATGTTCTTGACCTCTTTGTGGGCGGCCTGTGCCTCAAGGGTGACCTTGTTGCGCACGAAGTCGAGTGTCTTCTCCTTCGAGCCCGGAGCTGCGCCCGCCGGCAGCACCTGCAGACGGACCGTGGTGCCAGCCTTACCGCGAATGAGCTGCACCACATCATCGAGACGCCAGCCGATCACGTCCTTGAGCTCGCCATCCTTACCCTGACCGACCGCCGTGATGCGATCGTTTTGATTAAGTGTGGCTGCCACCGCGGCCGGGCCGCCCTCGATGACGTTCATGATCGTCACATAGTCGTCGACGAGCTGCAGCGAGGCACCGATGCCCTCGTAGTTGAGGCTCATCTGGATGCGATATTCCTCGGAGTTACGCGGCGAGAAGTAGCTCGAATGCGGGTCGAAGGAGCGCGCGTAGGCATTCATCAGGTTTTCGAACACGTCCTCGGGACTGACCTGATCGACCCGCTTCAGCACCCGCTCGTAGCGCTTGCGCAGCAGGTCGGCCGCATCGGACCAGCTCTTACCGGTGAGCACCAGCGAGAGCGCATCGTTCTTCACCCGCTTGCGCCACAACTCATTCAGGTCCGCCTCGTTCTGGACCCAGGCCGCCTTGGTGCGGTCGAAATCGAAAGTTTCATTGACGGTCCAGTCCGGCTCGCTCTTCAGCAGATCGATCGCATGTTGGATGCGGTCGCGATTGCGCTGCTGGAAGCGCGCGAAGATGAGATACGCCGGGTCGATCTCGCCGGTGCGGATCATGTCATCGAACTTCAGCCGGTACGCCTGGAACTCCGCGATGTCGCCCGCCAGAAAGTAGCTGTGCTGCGGATCGAGAAAATCCAGATAGCGCTGGAAGACCTGCTCCGACATCTTCTTATCGATCGGCGCACGGCTGTAATGCGCCTCCTCGAGGATGCGGCCGATCTTGCGCGCGGTGGAGCGCTGCGCATCGGTGGGAGCAATCGCGCCCGGCGGTAGGATTGAAGGGCTCGCCGGTGCGCGCGCCGAGCCGGCAAGGCTCAGCGCAAGCACCGCAAGGGTGGCCAGGGCGGATGCAGCGAGCCATCCGGCCGCGCGGCGTTGAGGGTTACGCATCATTCACGACGCTCACAAGTTTTGGGAAGCATTAAACTGGGTATCGATGAAGTAAGGCTAGGGCGTGCCGTTCTGGTCAGCAAGTGCGGGTATTCCCGCCCGGGTTTGGTACGAAATGCGTCCTTTGACCATACTTCTTGGCATCCTGATGGGCTCAGCGGTATCGCTGGCCGTCGGTCTGATCGGCACCTGGATCGTGATCCTGCTGTTGCCGCAGCAGGCCGCACGCTTTGCTCCGGAGCAGGTTCCGCTCCTGCAGGCGATCGCCGTGTTCACCGCGCTGTCCGCGGCCAGCGCGGCGAGCTTCTATGGCGAGCTGCGCAGCCGCGCCTGGCGGCTCGCCGCCCACGGCCTGTGCATCGCGCTCCTGAGCATCACAGTATGGGTCTACTGGCCTAAATGAAAGCCGGGCGGGCAGCGCTGCCTTGGCAGCCACGCGAGCCAGCCGCGGCGGCCTCGGTCCGACTGAGCCAGCAGGGAGTGAGCGGGTTCCGGGACGAGTGATGATTCAGGCCCTCTTGCGGGTCCCACTCCAGGCGCACGGCGGCTGCTCCAGAGGGGTGTTGTACGGATCGTAGCCCTTCTGGCTGATCTTGTACTTGTCCCGCATCACCCGCTGGATACGGCTGCGGGTGGCTAGCGGATTCGCGCCGGACCCGGCGTGCGTCGCCTGAATCTGCGGTTGAATCGTGATTGTCATGGTCCTGCCAGCTGTTCTTCTTCTGTTGTTCTGGTTGGCCCGGACGTCGCACGCGTCCTGAAGGCTCTGATCAGAAGCTTGGCACTGAGCGGTGCACGACGGTATGACGCAGATCACACTCTGCCCGATGAGCGGGACTCGCCAGAGGATGGCGGCAGGGGCTGGCCCCATAAGACATAAATTATGAATCGCAGCAGGTAGAGAATGACGAGCGGACCCAGGGCCACGAGCCAGGAGGCCACAGAGCCTGCCCCGAGGGCCGTGAAGTAGTCATTCATGAGGGCGCCGGGGCCGGCATGGGTGTTCGTGCCATGGGTATACGGCCCCAGCACGCGGTTGCCCACCAGCCAGATGAGCAGCGGCATCAGGATGAAACCCAGAAAGAGGGCCAAGCCCAGAAAGGCGCTCTCACGCATCCACGCTGAGGTTGCGGACCAGGAGCGGCGGGCGCGGGCGAACAGGTCGGGCAGGGGGGTCTCCGGAGTCTCGCGGCGCGGGCTGCGCACCGGGTTACCATAGGCGAGCGCCTCCCGCGGAGGCAAGGTCAGAGCGCACGGATCGAGCCGTCGCAGCTGTCGAGGTCGCAGCTATTCAGAAGCGCTGCAGGAATGGATCGTGAATGGATGTCGCAGGAATGGATCGTGAATGGATAAGGTGAGGGCAGCCGTCATCGGCACCGGGTATCTGGGCCGCTTTCACGCGCAGAAATATGCGCAGAGTGGCCATTGCGAGCTGCTGGCCGTGGTCGATGCAAAGCCGGAGGTGCGGGCGCAGCTGACTGCTGAACTCGGTGTCCAGGCCCTGGCGGACTATCGCGAGCTGCTGGGCAAAGTCGATGCCGTGAGTGTCGTGACGCCGACTCCGGCGCATTTTGCGATTGCGCAGGATTTTCTCCGCGCCGGCGCACACGTGCTCGTGGAGAAGCCCATTACCGAGACCGCCGAACAGGCCCGCGAGCTGATCACACTGGCGCGCAGCCGCGAGCGCGTCCTGCAGGTTGGACACCTCGAGCGCTTCAATGCCGCGATCCTCGCTGCGGAGCCTTTTCTCAAGACACCCCGCTTTATCGAATGCCAGCGCCTCGCGCCTTACCGTGAGCGCGGTACCGACGTCAACGTGGTCCTGGATCTGATGATCCATGACATCGATCTGGTGCAGACGATGGTGACTGCGCCGCTCACCAGCATCGACGCTGTGGGGACTCCGGTGTTTTCCGACGAGATCGACATCTGCAATGCCCGTCTGCGTTTTGCCAACGGCTGCGTGGCCAACACCACGGCCAGCCGCGTGAGTATGAAGACCGAGCGCAAGATGCGCATCTTCGAAGACGACGCATACCTGTCGCTGGATCTGCAGCAGAAGATTCTCACTGTCATCCGCAAGCGCGTTGGCGCCGGTCCGGATGGTCTGCCGGTCACGATCGAGGAGCAGTCGCTCGAGCCTGGTGATGCACTTAAAGCGGAAATCGACAGCTTTCTGGATTGCATCCGCCGCGGGCGACCCGCCGTGGTCAATGGCGAGGCCGGACTGATGGCCCTCGAAACCGCAACCCGCATTACCGAGCAGGTGCATCGCGCGCTCGCCGAGCGCCGCAGCGCGCAGGGCAGTGCAGCGAAGGAACGACATGAGCACTGAGCCGCAGCACTTCCGCCGCGAGCCGCGACCGGTGACCCTCGCCGCGATCCAGATGTCGTGCGACTGGAATGCCGAGCGCAACATCACGACCGCCGAGCAGCTCGTGCGCGCTGCGGCCGCGCGCGGCGCGCATATCATCCTGCTGCCGGAGTTGTTCGAGACGCCGTACTTCTGTATCGAGCAGGATAACCGCCATCTCGCCCTGGCCCGCAGTGCCTCTGAGAACCGCGCCGTGCAGCACTTCAGCGCCATCGCGCGCGAGCTCGGCGTCGTTTTGCCGATCAGCTTCTTCGAGCGCGCCGGGCCGGTGTTCTACAACTCCATCGCCATCCTCGATGCGGATGGCCGCAATCTCGGCATCTACCGCAAATCGCATATCCCCAATGGCCCCGGCTATCAGGAGAAGACCTATTTCAGCCCCGGCGATACGGGGTTCCGCGTATGGCAAACCCGCTATGCCCGTATCGGGGTCGGCATCTGCTGGGATCAGTGGTTTCCGGAGACGGCGCGCTCGATGGCGCTCATGGGCGCGGAGCTGCTGCTGTTTCCGACGGCGATCGGCACCGAGCCCCCTCCGGCCCTGCCGGTTAATTCGCGCGAGCACTGGCAGCGAACCCAACAGGGGCACGCAGCGGCCAACCTGATGCCCCTGGTCGCCTCCAACCGCTTCGGGCTGGAGCGCTCACTGCAGGACCCCGAGAAGTTGTACATCCACTTCTACGGCTCCTCCTTCATCGCCGATCCTACGGGTGCGAAGGTGCAGGAAGCGCCCGAGTCCGGCGATGCCGTGCTGACTGCCCGCTTCGATCTGGAACAGATCGATCAGCTGCGCAACAACTGGTTCGTGTTCCGCGACCGCCGGCCGGATCTGTACGGAGCGCTGTCTTCGCTCGACGGGCGGGCGCCGCTCAGTGAGTCCCAACCCACCGGGCCGCGATACTGAGATCGGCGACGAAGCGCCGGTATTCGGCTCGCTGCGCCTCCCGGTCGGGCATGCGCAACAGGTAGGATGGATGAATCGTGACCAGCATGCGCGTGTGCTCGCTCAGCTGCAGGAGCTTGCCGCGCAGGGCTGTGATGGTCACGACGCGTCCCAACAAGCCGCGCGCCGCGGTGGCACCCAGTGCCACCACCCCCTGCGGCTCGAGCAGGCGCAGCTCCTCTTCCAGCCACCCTCTGCAGGCCTGAATTTCGCTCCCGCCGGGTTTGACATGCAGGCGCCGCTTGCCGCGAGGCTCGAACTTGAAATGTTTGACGGCATTGGTGACGTATACGCTGCGACGAGCGAGGCCGGCTTCCTGCAGGGCGCGGTTGAGCAGCGCCCCTGCGGGACCTACGAACGGCTGTCCCTGCAAGTCCTCGGAGTCGCCCGGCGCCTCGCCCACCAGCATGATGCGACTGGAGGCAGGACCGGCGCCCGGCACCCCCTGTGTGGCGGCCTTCCACAGCCGGCAGCGCCGGCACGCATTCAGCGCAGGTCGCAGTGCAGTGAGCGATCTTAACTGCGGTGTGCGCGGCGCAGGTTCGTCGGCCTGCGGGCCGGGAGGCGGCGTCGCAGGGCGGCCCGGCACCGCGCGCGTGCGCGACGATCGCGCTGGATCTGCGGCTTTCATCCTGGTCAGTTCAATGCATCGGGCATGCCCCGGTTCCAGCCACCCTCGAGGACCGGCGCGGCAATGAATCCCGACTGGTGGTGGTGGGGTCTGTCAATCGCCCTCATTCTCGCGGGTGTCGCGGGCACCTTCCTGCCCATACTTCCCGGTGCCCCGCTGGTGTTCGCGGGCATGTGGCTCGCTGCCTGGATCGGGCATTTCCAACGCATCGGGTGGGTCACCCTCACCGTGCTCGGCGCCCTGACCCTGCTGGTGCTGATCATCGATGTGCTCGCCGCGATGCTCGGTGCGAAGCGCGTGGGCGCAAGCCCGCTAGCCCTCGTCGGGGCGGCCCTGGGTACGGTGTTGGGAATGTTCTTCGGGCTCGTGGGTCTGCTGACCGCCCCGTTCCTCGGCGCTGTAGCCGGGGAGTTGATCGCCAGGGGGCAGCTGCTACCTGCCACACGCGTCGGGTTTGCCACCTGGCTTGGCCTGATGGTGGGTGCGCTAGCCAAGATTGCCGTGGTGCTCGCCATGCTCGGTGTGTTCCTGACGAGCTACCTCATGCACTGAGGGCAAGCGCGGCGCACTCCATGACCCCGGCCATCGGTCGGGGGCACTTGAGATTACCGGCTCGCGGCTGACAGCTCGGGCTTCAGGGCTTCAGCTGACCGCGAATCTCACCGGGTTGGTGCGCTGCGCTGTGCACGTTGACGTAGAGCTTGCCGCTCTTGAAGCTTGCGACTTGCTCGTCCGTCAGCTTCGAGGATGCCGGCACCTTCCACAGTCCATCCGCGCCCTTGGTGAGGGTGATGATCGGTGGACCCGCCTCGCCCGGTGCCCCGAGGTGAATGTGCGCCGCCGTACCCTCGATTCCCTTCGTCTTGATGTGACCGGTTACGGTGCCATCGTCCTTGATATCGAACAGCGCCACGCCGCTTGCCTCAGTGGTGACCGGCGGGGTCTCTTCGGCTCCGGTAAGTTTGACCTTGACGTCCTTGGCCAGAGCAACACCGGCACCCACAGCAAGCGCCGTGGCGGTGAGCGAGGTCAGGATTCTTGTCTTGAATGCGGAGGTCGAGCGCATCACAGCTCCTCATGGTTAGGATTGTGGAGGCGGGGGGAATCGAACCCCCGTCCGCAAGCGTTAGACTCCAGGATCTACGTACGTAGCTGTCTCTTTATTGTCTCGCGTCACGCTACCCGAGAAGCAGGGAAAACGCTTCGCCAGCCACGGTAACTCTTAACGCTCCAGCCCGTCGCACGCTGGAACGCGATCCTATGAGCGCTACCCCTGATTCAGTTGCATAGGCACAAGCTGGTCAGAGGTCAGCTGCGTTTAGGCAGCTAGAGCGTAGTTGTCGTCGTTGGCAACTATGATTTGCAGCATTATTTACGAGGGCACTGCGCCTCGGTACGCCCCTGAAGGTTCACAACCCACGTCGAAACCGGTCGCCCCCTTCAGCCGCGACAGCATAGCACACCAGGCTCAGCGGCCGCGCAGGATGCGGGCCTTGTTGCGCTGCCAGTCGCGGTCCTTCTCCACGGCTCGCTTGTCGTGTTGCTTCTTGCCTTTGGCAAGTCCCACCGCGAGCTTGGCGCGGCCGCTCTTCCAATAGAGCTCCAGCGGCACCAGCGTATAGCCCTTGCGTTCCACGGCGCCAATCAGCCGCGACAACTCACTGGCATGCAGCAGCAGCTTGCGGGTACGCGTAGGATCGGTAACTACGTGTGAGGAGGCCGAATTCAACGGTGAGATGTGTGCGCCAAACAGGAACGCCTCGGCGTCGCGCACGAACACGTAAGCCTCTTTCAACTGCGCGCGTCCGGCGCGCATCGCTTTTACTTCCCAGCCCTGCAGCGCCAGCCCGGCTTCATAGCGCTCCTCGATGAAATAATCAAAACGCGCCTTGCGGTTCTCGGCAATCAGGCGCTGGGCATTTTCGCTTTTCGACATAGGTCCAACAGGGCGTTCGCGGGGACTGATTGTAGCGCGATCACCCATGCATCGAGCCGCATGCGACAATTGCGCGATGCGGGAGATCACCCAGACTGCTTGGGTCGCCCAGCCGCCCGCGCGGCTGTTCGAGCTCATCAACGACATCGAAAACTATCCGCGCTTCATTCCCTGGGTGACGCGCGCACGCGTGCTTACGCGCACCGCCACTGAGATCGTCGCCACACTCGCGGTGCAGCGCGGACCGCTGAGCAGCGAATTCACCACCCGTAATGAGCTCGAACCGGAGCGCCGCATCCTCATGCACCTGGTGGACGGCCCCTTCAGGATGTTGCAAGGCGAGTGGCTGCTGACACCCATCGAAAGCAGCACGGTGGGCGCCGGCGGGATCGGCTGTCGCGTGCAATTGTCGATGCAGTTCGAGTTCCGTAACAGGTTGACCGCGGCGCTGTTCGAGCAGAAGTTTGCCGAAAGCGCCGCCTCGCTGGTGGATGCGTTCGTCGCGCGCGCCCGCAGCCTGCCGCCCTCATGAGCAGCCTGCTGCGCTCATGAAAAGTCAGCCGGACCGCGACACTCCCGAGCGCACCCCTTCGGGGCGCAAACTCTGCATCGTGGTCTACGCCACGCCCGGGCGGCAGTTTCAATGGTCAGTCGATCTGCCGAACACTGCGACCGTAGCCGATGCGCTGGCGGCCGCCCGAGCTCAGGCCAACATGCCCGAGCTCCCCTGGGACAGCGCCCCGGTAGGCATCTTTGGCGAGCGCTGCGAGCGCTCAACGACGCCGCGGGCAGAGGACCGAATCGAGATGTACCGCGCGCTGCGCAACGATCCGCGCGCGCGCCGCCGGGCGCAAGTGCAGCGCGAGCGTCAGACCCGCAGCAGGTAAGCGCTCAGATGACCGGGAATTTCTGCACCGAAGGACCCTGCTCGGGGGACTGCGGTGCCTTGTCTGGCACGTTGATTTTTTCGAACTTGTCCACCTTCTCGTCCTTGAACAGCACGATCAGATGGCGTTCCTCGGCACGATGCCAGCGGCCTTTCTTGAAGTAGTAGAGGTAATCCCAACGTTCCTTGTCGAACGCATCGGGAATCATCGGTGTGCCCAGAAGATAACGGACCTGGCTGCGTGTCATGCCCACCTGCAGCTGATCCACGGTACGCCCCTCGAGGAAATTACCCTGCTGGATGTTGACGCGATACACACAGCCGGCCGCGGGCAGCAACGCTAGCGCACAGGCCGCGGCGAGCAGTACGGGTGCCCTGCCGGCGGTGCAAGGGCGGCGGGCTGCAGTTTTCCTGCTAATCTGGGGTCTCATTCCGGTCCGGTTCGCGCGATAATGGGCGCGGATCATACCTGAAGGCGCATTGTGGAAGGCAAAGACCTCCGTAAAGCCGGCCTGAAAGTGACGCTGCCGCGCCTGAAGATCCTCGAGATTCTCGAGAGCAGCGCGACCCGCCACCTTTCAGCCGAAGACATTTACCGCACGCTGCTCGAATCCAACGAGGACATCGGGCTTGCCACGGTGTATCGCGTGCTCACCCAGTTCGAGGCCGCCGGGCTCGTCACCCGTCACCATTTCGAGAATGGCATGGCTGTGTTCGAACTCAACCAGGGTACGCACCACGACCATATTGTGTGTCTGGACTGTGGACGCGTGGAAGAGTTCATGGACGCGGGCATCGAAGAGCGCCAGACCTCGGTCGCCCAGCGCCTCGGCTTCACGATCCAGGATCACTCGCTCATCATGTATGGCAACTGCCGGCGCAACAACTGCGCATTCCGCAAACGCAATGTGAGCTGAGCGCTCGTCGAGCTGCAGGATGGGTCACCGCCGGCGCGCTGCGGGCTGTCTTTCCAAGGCCCCTTCAGCGGCCGCGGCAGCCGGCCCGGCCACTTTGAGCATCTCGCGCGCATGCTCGCGCGCCTTGGCCGTGACTTCCACCCCGCCCAACATCCGCGCGAGCTCCTCCACGCGCTCGTTGGCTGAGAGCTCCGTGAGCGCGGTGCGCGTGGTCCTGCCATCAGTCAGCTTACTGACTCTGAGATGATGATGACCCTGCGAGGCGACCTGCGGCAGGTGCGTCACACACAGGACCTGGCTGCGTTCCCCGAGCGCGCGCAATTCACGGCCGACGATCTCCGCAACCGCACCGCCGATACCTGAGTCGACTTCGTCAAACACCATGCAGCGCGTCTCGCGCGCCGCACTGGAAACCTGCACGGCAAGTGACAGACGTGACAGCTCCCCACCCGAGGCCACCTTCGCCAGCGTCCGCGCGGGCTGACCCGGGTTGGCCGTCACCTTGAAATCGATCTGATCCACGCCGTGTTGCGTCGGATCGGCCGACCCATTCTGGGTGACCTCTACGTGGAAACGACCGCCGGCCATCCCGAGCGTCTGCATGCGCGTCGTAATGTCTTTGGAGAGTGCCCGCCCGGCCGTGGTCCGCTTGGCAGTGAGCTGTGCCGCCTGCGTGCGGTAGTCTTCCAGCGCCGCGCTGAGATCCTTGCGCAGCATGGCCAGATCCAGGTCCGCACGCTCCAGGCTCTGCAGCTCGCCATGGAGAATGCCGCTGCGAGCTGCCAGCTCGCTCGGCGTGACGCGGTGCTTGCGCGCCAGCTCCTCGATGGCTGCCAGGCGCCGCTCGATCTGGTCCTGACGGCCGGTATCGGTTTCCAGTCCGTCCCGATAACGCTCCAACTCCCGCGCCGCTTCCTGGATCTGAATCGCCGCGCCTTCCACGAGCGGCAGCACCGGCCCGAGCTGCGCATCAATTCCCGATTGCGCGCGCAGCATCTGCAGGGCACGGCTGACCGCGCTATACGCGCTGCCCTCATCGCTCTCATACAGGAGCTGCAGTGCCGTGGCGGTGGCGCCGGCGAGCTTGCCGTGATTGATGAGGCGCGCGCGCTCCTCGCCCAGCTCGGCAAACTCCCCTTCTTTCAGCTGCAGGGCATGCAGCTCGGCGACCTGATAGCGCAGCAGGTCGAGCCGCGCATCGCGATCGCGTGCCTTGCTTTCCAACTCCAGCGTGCGGTTGAGCAGCTCCAGCCACACCCGGTGCGCAATGCCGACCTGAGCCGTCGCGGGCTCCAGACGGCCGTAGCCATCCAGCAGCTCGCGCTGGGCGGTGGGGCGCGTCAGCGACTGAAACTCGTGCTGGCCGTGGATATCGATCAGGATGTTGCCGGCCTCGCGCAGCTGCTGGACTGCGACCGACTGGCCGTTCATGTAGGCGCGCGAGCGGCCGTCGCGCGAAATCACGCGGCGGATGGCGAGCTCATCGGCCGCGGCGATCGACTGCTCCTCGAGCCAGCGTTTCAACTCCCGCGGTGTGCGGCTCAGGTCGAAGCTGCCGCTGATCTCGGCCCGCTCCGCGCCGTGGCGGACCACTTCGGCGCCGGCGCGACCACCGGCGAGCAGCTGCAGCGCGTCCACCAGGATCGACTTGCCGGCACCGGTCTCGCCGGTGAGCACGGTCAGGCCGGGCCGCAGCTCGATCTCCACGGCATCGATGATGGCAAAGTCACGGATATGCAGATAAGTCAGCATGTTTCAACGCTCGATTTCGCCGCGTCCCCAGTGCAGTTTGGAGCGCAGCAGGCGGTAGTAGTCATAGCCTTCCGGATGCAGAAAGGTGATCTTCTCCGCGGCGGTGCAGATGCGCAGCCGATCGCCGGGCACGAATTGACCTAACACCGTGCCATCGCAGGTGATCTCGGCCCGCAACTCCGCGCGGGGCAGGAGCGCGACATCGATCTGCGAGCGCGCCGCAACCACGATCGGCCGATCCGAGAGGGTGTGCGGACAGATGGGCGCCACCACCAGCACATCCAGCCAGGGCTCGATGATCGGTCCGCCGCAGGAGAGGGCGTAGGCGGTCGAGCCGGTCGAAGTAGCGACCACCAGGCCATCGCCGGAATGGGAGTTCACGAAGCGCCCGTCGAGGTGGGTGGCGAAATCCAGCATGCGGCCGGTTTCCAACTTGTGCATGACGACATCGTTGAGTGCGAGGGCACGGGAGGTGCTGCCGTCGGCATGCTCCAGGACCGCCGACAGCAGCGGTCGGGCATCCGGCTGCAGCCGGCCGAGCAGGGCCGCGTCGATGCAGGGAAACATATCCTGGGGCATGACGTCGGTGAGAAAGCCCAGGCGGCCGCGGTTCACGCCCAGGAGCGGAACTTTGTGGCGGGCCACGAGCCCGGCGGCATACAACAGCGTGCCGTCCCCCCCGATGGCGATGACCAGATCCGCCTGCGTGCCGATGTCCCGCTCGGCCACCCGTACCAGATCCCCGTCCCAGGCGGTCGCGGGATTGGTGGCGCTGATCAGAATGTTCACCTGCCGGGCGCGCAGATGCGGCACCAGCAGCTGCACGGATTCGGCCACACGCGGGTCCGTGAATCGGCCGACCAGCGCGCACACTCTGACAGGAAAGGCCATCCAAGAGCCTCTTGAGGGCCTCGTGACGAGGCGGGCGTCTTTGTAGCACGAGCCCGCAGCAGGGCCAATGCGCCGCCGGGCCTCATAACGGGCGCGAGTTCACAGTTAAGTCCAATCGCTTGACGGCCGGGGGCCCGCATCGTTAGCTTGGACGCAAGTTGGCGCCGCGCCGCGGGACGGCACGCCGACCCAAGAGCTCATGGCGCACGAAAACCGGGATAACGAGTCGCTGGGCGATAGGGCCCAACACCTATTGCGGGTACTCGTTGAAAGCTACATTCGCGATGGCCAACCTGTCGGCTCGCGTGTGCTGTCGCGTGATTCGGGTCTGCAGCTGAGCTCGGCGACCATCCGCAACGTGATGGCCGATCTCGAGGAGCTCGGCTTCGTGGCCTCGCCGCATACCTCTGCCGGACGGATCCCGACCGACAAGGGCTACCGCTTCTTCGTCGACTCGCTGCTGCGCGTGCGGCCCCTCGATGAGGTGGCCATTGCCGAGATGCGCCGCCAGGTCGGGTCACGCCGGGAGAGTCCCAAGGATCTCGTCTCCAGCGTCTCGCAGCTGCTCTCCTCGGTGACCCAGCTGGCCGGCGTCGTGACCGTGCCGCGCACCCAGCAGGCCTCCATCACGCATCTGGAGTTCGTGCCGCTGTCGGAGAACCGCGTGCTGGTGGTGCTGGTGTTCAACGATCGCGAAGTGCAGAACCGCATCATCCAGCTGGAGCGTTATCACTCCCCCGATGAGCTCAAGCGCGCCGCCAACTATCTGAATGAGCAGTTCCGCGGGCGCACGCTGCCGCAGGTGCGCGAGGAGATCCTGCGCCAGCTGTCGGAAACCCACGCGCACATGAATCGCATCATGCTGGATGCCATTGCATTCGCACAGCATGTGTTCGAGGCCGGTGAGGGCGAAGAGCAGCTCGAGTACGTCATCAAGGGGGAGACCAACCTCATGGGCGTGGCCGAGCTGTCGAGCGTGGAGAAGCTGCGGCGGCTGTTCGAGGCCTTCAACGAAAAGCGCGATTTCCTCAACCTGCTCGACCACAGCCTCAAGGCCGAGGGTGTGCAGATCTTCATCGGGCAGGAATCGGGCTACCAGATTCTCGATGACTGCAGCGTGGTCACGGCACCCTATGTTGCCGGTGATTCAGTCGTCGGCGTCGTCGGCGTCATCGGTCCGACGCGGATGGCCTACGAACGGGTGATTCCGATCGTGGACATGACGGCCAAACTGCTCGGCGCTGCCTTGAACTCGCGACGCTGAGCCGCCAGTTAGCCCCCAGCAGCCTGCAGGCGGGGCGTTCTGCGACTGTAATCCTTTATCCTTCGCCCAGCCCCACGGCTCGCGAGTTCTGGCATTGCTTGAGAGATGCTTGAGAACTCATTGAATTAGGAGGTTTTTTCTGATGAACGGCAACGAGGCAGCCGAGCGCCAGCCGCCCGAGGCAGGCGATGTGAGCGCATCGTCGGCTGGGGAGCTCACCGATCCCGATCAGCTGCGACAGGCGCTGGCGCAGTCCGAGGAGCGGGCACGCAGCAACTGGGAGCAGTATCTGCGCGCGGTGGCGGATCTGGAGAATGTGCGCAAGCGCGCCCAGCGCGACATCGAGGCGGCCAACCGCTATGGACTGGAGAAGTTTGCGGCGGAGCTGCTGCCGGTCCAGGACAGCCTGCAGCTCGCGGTGGACAATGCCGGCAAGGGCGATGTGCGCAGCCTCGTCGAGGGGCAGGATGCGACGCTGAAGCTGCTCACGCGCGCCCTGGAGAAGATCGGCGTGCAGAGGATCGACCCCATCGGGGAGCCGTTCGATCCGGCCCGGCACGAGGCCATGCTGGCCCAGGAATCCGCTACCGCCGAGCCCGATTCGGTGCTGCAGGTGGTGCAGCCCGGCTACGAGATCAACGGGCGGCTGCTGCGGCCGGCGCGGGTCATCGTGGCGAAAAGCTGACGTTTTTGCGGTGCGCTCTACTTGAATAGGCAGGGGCGCATACCCACCAAGAGCGATAACACTGAACAACTGATTTTTTGCGGAGATTTCCACCCATGGCAAAGGTAATCGGCATCGACCTCGGGACCACCAACTCCTGTGTGGCCATCATGGAGGGCGGCAAGCCTCGCGTGATCGAGAACAGCGAGGGCGATCGCACTACACCTTCAGTCATCGCCTTCAGCAAGGATGGCGAGGTACTGGTTGGTCAGCCGGCCAAGCGCCAGGCGGTCACCAATCCGCAGAACACCCTGTTCGCCATCAAGCGTCTGATCGGGCGGAAGTTCGACGACGAAGTCGTGCAGCGGGACATCAAGATGGTCCCCTACAAGATCGTGCGTGCCGACAACGGCGATGCCTG
This sequence comes from uncultured Pseudomonadota bacterium, assembly GCA_963839055.1. GTDB lineage: Bacteria > Pseudomonadota > Gammaproteobacteria > Steroidobacterales > Steroidobacteraceae > 13-2-20CM-66-19. The sequence continues at coordinate 316,533 of CAWITP010000003.1, forward strand.
GGTGGAAGTGCAGGGCAAGAAGATGGCGCCCCAGGAGATCTCCGCGCGGGTGCTCATGAAGATGAAGAAGACCGCCGAAGACTATCTGGGCGAGCCGGTCACCGAGGCGGTGATCACCGTGCCCGCCTATTTCAACGATTCACAGCGTCAGGCGACCAAGGACGCCGGCCGCATCGCTGGACTTGAAGTCAAGCGCATCATCAACGAGCCGACGGCGGCCTCGCTCGCCTATGGCGAAGACAAGGCCGGCAAGGATCGCAAGATCGCGGTGTATGACCTGGGCGGTGGCACCTTCGACATCTCTATCATCGAGATTGCCGAGGTCGACGGCGAGCGCCAGTTCGAGGTGCTCTCCACCAACGGCGACACCTTCCTCGGGGGTGAGGACTTCGATCTGCGCATCATCAATTTCCTCGCCGAAGAGTTCCTCAAGGAATCCGGCGTAGACGTGCGCAAGGATCCGCTCGCCATGCAGCGGCTGAAGGAAGCAGCCGAGAAGGGCAAGATCGAGCTGTCCTCGACCCAGCAGACGGATATCAACCTGCCGTACATCACGGCGGATGCCTCCGGACCCAAGCATCTCAACATCAAGCTGACACGCGCGAAGCTCGAGTCGATCGTCGAGGACCTGGTGCAGAAGACCATCGGCCCGTGTCGCATCGCCATGAAGGATGCCGGCGTGTCCGCAAGCGACATCGCCGAGGTGATCCTGGTCGGGGGCCAGACGCGCATGCCCCTCGTGCAGAAGTACGTGAAGGACTTCTTCGGCAAGGAGCCGCGCAAGGATGTCAATCCGGATGAGGCGGTGGCCGTGGGCGCTGCGATCCAGGCGGGCGTGCTCGCCGGCGAGGTCAAGGATGTGCTGCTGCTGGATGTGACGCCGCTGTCGCTCGGTATCGAAACCCTGGGCGGGGTCATGACCAAGCTCATCGACAAGAACACCACGATTCCGACCAAGGCATCGCAGACCTTCTCGACCGCCGATGACAACCAGACGGCCGTGACGATTCACGTGCTGCAGGGTGAGCGCGATCGGGCCCAGGACAACAAGTCGCTCGGCAAGTTCGACCTGAGCGAGATTCCGCCTGCGCCGCGCGGCCTGCCGCAGATCGAGGTGTCCTTCGACATCGATGCCAACGGCATTCTCAACGTGTCCGCCAAGGACAAGGCGACCGGCAAGGAGCAGAAGATCGTCATCAAGGCCTCGAGCGGGCTGAACGAGGACGAGATCAAGCGCATGGTGCGCGATGCAGAGGCGCATGCCGAGGAAGACAAGCGGTTCCGCGAGCTCGTGGACGTGCGCAACAAGGCCGACGGTCTGATGCATGCGGTGGAAAAGTCTCTCAAAGACCTCGGCGACAAGGTGGATCCGGCAGAGCGCGGCCGCGTGGAGTCGGCGGTTTCCGACCTGCGCACCGCTCTGAAGAGTGATGACAAAGGGGCCATCGAGAAGAAGACCGATGCGCTCGCGCAGGCCTCTGCGGCCATCGCCCAGCGCGCCTATGCGTCCGAGCAGACCGCCGGCGCGGGTGCGACCGGCGCTCAGGGTGGCCCGGGTGCAGGTGCGGGGAGTGCCGGCGCCCAGGGTGGTGCAGCGGGTCGCGACGATGTCGTCGATGCCGAGTTCGAAGAGGTGAAAGACAAGGACCGCAAGGCCTCCTGAGGAGGCTTTGCGGGCCGAGCGGGTTGCAGCCCGCGCGACTAGCAGTCGCGCGGCTTGCCGGCCCCTGTAGTATTTGTCCCGGGCGAGTGCTGGATCCCGGATTGCCGGCGTGGTTTGCGTGTCTAATTAAATCATGTCCAAACGTGACTTCTACAAGGTACTCGACGTACCGAAAACCGCGACCGAAGCAGAGATCAAGAAGGCGTATCGCCGTCTGGCGATGAAATACCATCCGGACCGCAATCCCAACGACACGGAGGCGGAGGACCGCTTCAAGGAGGCCAAGGAGGCCTGTGAGGTGCTGAGCGATCCGCAGAAGCGCGCCGCCTATGATCAGTACGGGCATGCAGGCGTCGAGGCGGCGAGTCGCGGGGGCCGCGGATTTTCCGGCGCCGATGCCTTCAGCGACATCTTCGGGGACGTGTTCGGGGATATCTTCGGCGCGCGCCGTGATGCCCGTTCGCAGCAGTTCCGTGGCGCGGACCTGCGCTTCGAATTGGAGCTCGATCTGGATCAGGCCGTGTTCGGCTACGCAGCTGAGATCCAGGTGCCGAAACTTTCCGAGTGTGAGACCTGTCATGGCAGCGGCGCGGCCAAGGGCAGCCAGGCTGCCGCGTGTGACACCTGCGGCGGCTCGGGCCAGATCCGCATCTCGCAGGGCTTCTTTCAGCTGCAGCAGACCTGTCCGCGCTGCCGCGGCGCCGGCACCCTCATCAAGAACCCCTGCGATACGTGCCTCGGACAGGGGCGGGTTCGCAGGACCCGCACGCTGGCAGTGAAGGTACCGGCGGGTGTTGATAACGGTGATCGCATCAGGCTGAGCGGCGAAGGCGAGGCGGGCCGCAACGGCGGCCCACCCGGCGATCTGTACGTGGAGATCAGCGTCCGCGAGCATCCGATCTTCGAGCGCGACGGACAGCATCTGAGTTGTGAGGTGCCGGTCAGCTTTGCGACTGCCGCGCTGGGCGGCACTGTCGATGTGCCCACGCTCGATGGAGATGTCACACTGAAGGTCCCCGCGGAGACCCAGTCCGGCCGGGTCTTCCGGCTGCGTGACAAGGGTGTCAAGCCGGTGCGCGGCGGCGCGCGCGGGGATCTGTTCTGCCGGGTAGTCATCGAGACGCCCGTGCATCTGTCGGCGGAACAGCGCGAGTTGATCAGGGCGCTCGATGAGACACTCAGATCCGATTCCAATCGCCATGCGCCGCGCGAGCAGGGTTTCTTCGAGGGCGTGAAGCGCTTTTTCTCCAGCGGCTCACACTGACATGACGCGGCTCGCCGTGATTGGTGCAGCCGGACGCATGGGGCGGACGCTGCTGCGACTGGTGCTGGCCGATCCTGACATCACACTCAGCGCTGCGATCGTCTCGGAGCGCAGCGGTGTCGCCGGTGAAGATGCTGCGGCACTCATCGGTCTACCGCCGAGCGGTGTGCGGCTGAGCTCGCAGCTGCGTCCCGCGCTTGCCGCGGCGGATGTGGTGTTGGACTTCTCCTCGGCCGCATCTGTCGAAACAAACTTGTTGGAATGCGTCGCCGCCGGCAAGCCCCTGCTGCTCGGTACGACCGGATTTGCGCACACTCTCGAGTCACAGTTCAGCGCCGCGGCGAGTCGCATTCCGCTGCTGGTCGCTCCCAACACCAGCGTCGGCATCACCCTGCTGCTCGAGCTGGTGCGTACCGCTGCCGCCGCTCTGCCCGCCGATTTCGACATCGAGATCTTCGAGGCGCACCACCGCGCCAAGCGTGATGCCCCATCGGGCACCGCGCTCGCCCTGGGGGCTGCTGCCGCGGCAGCGCGCGGACTTGAGCTGCAGGCCGCGCGGGTGAGTCCCACCGACAGCGTTGGCGCATCCCGGCCGGGACAAATCGGCTTTGCCTGCCTGCGCGCCGGGGACATTGTCGGGGAGCACCAGGTGTGGTTCGCAGCAGAGGGCGAAAGGCTCAGCCTGAGCCACCAGGCCACAGACCGGGCGGTGTTCGCCCGAGGGGCGCTGAAGGCTGCGGTCTGGCTCGCCGGCCAGCCGCCCCGTCGCTATTCCATGCGCGATTTTGTGCTTGCAAAATCATTGGGTTGAAGCAATCGCTGCGGGAATTCGCGGTCGCAGAAAGTCGCGGCGATGGCGAGTTTTCCCATGGACACATCGTACTGTCCGCCCCTAAAATTCACTCCTAATCCGAGTTCGGGTTAGTCCAATGCAAGGCGGGAGGATGTTCGCAAGAACTCCTCCCGCTTTGTATATCTGGGAGGGTGGCACTACGTGAGCGTAACCGCGGTGCTGGCTCTGGCGGATGGCACCGTCTTCCGCGGCCAGTCGATCGGAGCCAAAGGCAACACCACCGGGGAAGTCGTTTTCAACACCGCGCTGACGGGCTATCAGGAAATTCTCACCGATCCCTCCTACGCGCGGCAGATCGTCACCCTCACCGTTCCGCACATCGGCAACACCGGCACGACTCCCGAGGACCTGGAGTCGGCACAGATCTATCCGGCCGGACTCATCATCCGTGATCTGCCCATCCTGCCGAGCAGCTGGCGCAGCAACGAATCGCTCCCGGAGTTTCTCGAGCGCGGCCGGGTGGTCGCCATCGCGGGTATCGACACGCGCAAGCTGACACGCCTGCTGCGTGAGAAGGGCACGCAGGCCGGTTGCATCATGACCGGGGAGCAGGTGGATCAGAACGCGGCCATCAAGCTTGCAGGGAAGTTTCCCGGTTTGAAGGGCATGGACCTGGCCAAGGTCGTGAGCGCCAAGCGGCCTTTCCAGTGGAATGAGGGCAGCGTGTGGCCGGAGAGCGGCCGTCCTGCGATCCGCTCGCACCAGCGGTTGCATGTGGTGGCGTATGACTTCGGTATTAAACGTAACATCCTGCGTATTCTCGCCGACCATGGTTGTCGCATGACCGTGGTGCCGGCCCAGACGAACGCCGAGGAAGTGCTCGCCCTGAATCCCGATGGCGTATTCCTGTCCAATGGCCCGGGCGATCCGGAGCCGTGCGACTATGCGATCAGTGCCACGCGGCGCCTGCTCGAGACCGATCTGCCGCTGTTTGGTATCTGCCTCGGTCACCAGATTCTCGGGCTCGCCGCCGGCGCGAGCACCATCAAGATGAAGTTCGGTCATCATGGTGCCAATCATCCGGTGCAGGATCTGGACTCCGGACGCGTCTTCATCACCAGTCAGAACCACGGCTTTGCGGTGGATGAGAGCACCTTGCCGGCCAACGTGCGCGCCACGCACCGCTCGCTGTTCGATGGCTCGCTGCAGGGGCTGGCCTACACCGATCGCCCGGCTTTCAGCTTTCAGGGTCACCCCGAGGCGAGCCCGGGGCCGCACGATCTGCGGCCGCTGTTCGAGCGCTTCAATCATCTGATGTTGCGACGGTTGCAGGGACAGCTGAAGCTCGCCGAGGAGCAGGCCAGGCGCCATAGTCAGAGCGCGGAGCGTGCCGGCACGTGAGGCCGGCGGCGCGGCGCGGCGGTTGAGCGCAGGATCATGCCCAAGAGAACCGACATCCAGAGTGTCCTGATCATCGGTGCGGGACCGATCATCATCGGTCAGGCGTGCGAGTTCGATTACTCCGGCGCACAGGCCTGCAAGGCGCTGCGTGAGGAGGGCTACCGCGTCATCCTGGTGAACTCCAACCCGGCGACGATCATGACCGATCCGGAGATGGCCGACGCCATCTACATCGAGCCGGTGAACTGGCGCACGGTGGCGCGCATCATCGAGAAGGAACGGCCGGATGCGCTGCTGCCGACCATGGGGGGGCAGACCGCGCTCAACACCGCGCTCGATTTGGTGCGCGAGGGCGTGCTGGAAAAATACCAGGTCGAGCTGATCGCCGCCTCGCGCGCCGCGATCGATATGGCCGAGGACCGCGAGTTGTTTCGCAATGCCATGCGCGAGATCGGCCTCGAAACCCCGCGCTCCCAGATCGCGCGCAGCCTTGAGGATGCGCTCGCGGTGGTCGCCCAGACCGGCTACCCCGCCATCATCCGTCCGTCCTTCACGATGGGGGGCTCGGGCGGCGGCATCGCCTACAACCGCGAGGAGCTCGAAGCCATCGTCGCTCGTGGCCTGGATGCCTCACCCACCCGCGAGGTGCTGCTGGAGGAGTCGGTCATCGGCTGGAAGGAATTCGAGATGGAGGTGGTGCGCGATCACAAGGACAACTGCATCATCATCTGCTCGATCGAGAACTTCGATGCCATGGGTGTGCACACGGGCGATTCGATCACCGTGGCGCCGGCGCTCACCCTCACCGACAAGGAATACCAGCGCATGCGCGATGCCTCCATCGCCGTGCTGCGCAAGATCGGCGTGGATACCGGCGGCTCGAACGTGCAGTTCGCCGTCAATCCGCGCGACGGCCGCCTGCTGGTGATCGAGATGAATCCGCGCGTGTCGCGTTCCTCGGCGCTCGCCTCCAAGGCGACCGGTTTTCCGATTGCCAAAGTCGCCGCGAAGCTTGCCGTGGGCTACACGCTCGATGAGCTCAGGAACGAGATCACCGGGGGTGCCACGCCGGCCTCGTTCGAGCCCTCCATCGACTACGTGGTCACCAAGATTCCGCGATTCACCTTTGAGAAATTCCCGGCGGCCAATGACCGGCTGACGACCCAGATGAAGTCGGTCGGCGAAGTCATGGCCATCGGACGGACTTTTCAGGAGTCGCTGCAGAAGGCGCTGCGCGGTCTGGAGACCGGCCTTGATGGCTTTCATGAGCAGCTGACACTGCCACTCTCCGATGAGATGCAGGAGCGGCTGGCCTACGAGCTGCGCGCGCCCGGCGCCAACCGCATCCTGTATGTCGCCGATGCGCTGCGTGCCGGCTGGAGCGCCGAGCGCGTCGCCCTGCTGACGCACATCGATCCCTGGTTCCTCGCCCAGATCGAGGACCTGGTGGCCGAGGAGGCGCGCGTGCGTCAGGAGGGCCTCGGAGCCCTGACGGCAGAGCGGCTGCGGCTGCTGAAGCGCAAGGGTTTTTCGGACAGTCGCCTGGCGCGGCTGGTCGACATGTCCGAGAAAGCCATCCGCCAGAAGCGCCATGAGCTCGGTGTGCTGCCGGTGTACAAGCGTGTGGATACGTGCGCGGCCGAATTCTCCACCGCCACCGCATATCTGTACTCAACCTACGAGGAAGAGTGCGAGGCCAACCCGAGCGCGCGGCGCAAGATCATGATCCTGGGTGGCGGACCGAACCGCATTGGGCAGGGCATCGAGTTCGACTACTGCTGCGTGCACGCGGCGCTGCAGCTGCGCGAGGACGGCTTCGAGACCATCATGGTCAACTGCAACCCGGAAACCGTCTCGACCGACTATGACACCTCGGACCGGCTGTATTTCGAGCCCCTCACCCTCGAGGACGTGCTGGAGGTACTCAACAAGGAGAAGCCCGAGGGCGTCATCGTGCAGTTTGGTGGCCAGACGCCACTGCGGCTGTCACGCGCATTGGAGGAAGCCGGCGCGCCCATCATCGGTACCTCGCCCGACTCGATCGACGTCGCCGAAGATCGCGAACGCTTTCAGTCGCTGGTGAAGAAGCTCGGGCTGAAACAGCCGGCGAACGCCACGGCGCGCAACGAAGATCAGGCGGTCCGGCTTGCTCGGGAGGTTGGTTTTCCGCTGGTCGTACGTCCGTCGTATGTATTGGGTGGTCGCGCGATGGAGGTGGTGTTCAGCGAAGAGGATCTGCGTGCTTACATGACTCAGGCCATCCGCGTGTCCAATGACAGCCCGGTGCTGCTGGATCGCTTCCTGGATGTGGCGATCGAAGTCGACGTGGATGCGGTGTGCGATGGCGAGGCCGTGTTGATTGGCGGCATCATGGAGCACATCGAGCAGGCCGGTGTGCACTCGGGTGATTCCGGATGCTCACTGCCTCCCAACAGTCTCACCGCGGAAGTGCAGGCGGAGCTGCGCGAGCAGACCTGCAAGCTCGCGCGGGCGCTGAACGTCGTCGGCTTGATGAATCTGCAGTTTGCCATTCAGAACGGCATCATCTACGTGCTGGAGGTCAATCCGCGCGCCTCGCGTACGGTGCCGTTCGTTTCCAAGGCGACCGGCCTGCCGCTGGCGAAGATCGCGGCGCGCGTCATGACGGGGCGCAAGCTCGCCGAGCTAGGCATCACCCAAGGGGTGATGCCGGCGTATTTTTCCGTCAAGGAGGCGGTGTTTCCTTTCGCCAAATTTCCGGAGGCCGACCCGATTCTCGGGCCGGAGATGAAGTCGACCGGTGAGGTTATGGGCACCGGCAGGACCTTCGGCGAGGCTTATGCCAAGGCGCAGGCGGCTTCGGGGGTGACGTTGCCGCGCAAGGGCGTATGCTTCATCAGTGTCCGCGATCGGGACAAGCCCGGCGCCGTGAGTCTGGGGCGCAAGCTGATCGAGAGGGGATTTGAGCTCCTCGCCACCGATGGCACTGCGCGCTCGCTCGCCGCAGCAGGCATCGCCTGCCGGCGCGTGAACAAGGTGCGCGACGGGCGTCCGCACATCGTGGACATGATCAAGAACGATGAGATCGATCTCATCGTGAATACCACGGAAGGCAAGCAGGCAGTGCGGGAGTCGAACTCCATCCGTCGCGCGGCGGTGCATCGTCGCGTCACGTATTACACGACCCTTGCTGCCGGGCTTGCCACTTGCGAGGCGCTGGACCACGTCGATGACGTGGAAGTCAATCGTCTGCAGGACCTGCATCAAGAGGCTTTACGTGCATGAAACGCACACCCATGACCATGCGTGGCGCTGAGGCACTGCGCGCCGAGCTGCGCAAGCTCAAGTCGGAGGCCCGTCCCAACGTCATCAAGGCGATCGCCGAGGCGCGCGGCCATGGCGATCTGTCCGAGAATGCCGAGTACCACGCGGCGCGCGAGCAGCAGGGCTTCATCGAGGGGCGCATCAACGAGATCGAGTCGAAACTCGGCAACGCCGAGATCATCGATCCGAGCAAGCTCGTGAACAACGGCAAGGTCGTGTTTGGCGCGGTCGTCGAGCTCGATGATCAGGATGATTCCCACCGCGTCGTGTACCAGATCGTCGGCGAGGACGAGGCTGACATCCGCGCCGGGCGAATTTCGATCACCTCGCCTATCGCCAGGGCGCTGGTGGGGAAGTCAGAGGGGGACGTGGTGGATGTGTCCGCGCCCGGTGGCGTGCGTTCCTATGAGATTGTTGCGGTGCGATTCGAGTAGCGGCCCCAGCGCAACAAGCCACACCCCGGGTCTAAACCGGCGCCACATCCGGCAGAACGATGCGCGACAGCCCTGGATTCGGGCGGTATAACACCGCTACGTTGCCGATGCGCTGAATCACTGCGCTGGCCGTCTGCGCCGCCAGCTCTGCAAAGGCCGCGTCTCGCGCCTTGCGATCGCCTTCCCCCGTGGCTTTCACCTTTATGAGTTCGTGATCGCGCAGCGCGCGGGCCGTTTCGGCGGTTACCGCAGCGCTCAGACCCGCGTTGCCCAGCCAGATGACGGGCTTGATCCCGTGAGCGAGACCCCGCAGATGGCGTCGCTGCTTTTCAGAGAGCTCGGGCGGCGAGGCCGGCGCGCCCGGTGTACCAGGGGAGGCTTCCGCGACGGCGGCCGCGCTGGCTGCTGCGGATCGGGGTGCGGTCGAACGGGGTGCGGCCGAACGGGCCTTGGGTTTGCGCGACTTGCGGGCGGTCATAGGTTCCCCGAGCGGGCGCCTGGGTGGCAATAGAGGCGTGCAATTGTAGCTGTGGGGGCGCAGACATATTCATGGCCGCACACTTGAACGCTGCGGGGCTGCCCTGATCAAGTCAAAAGGTCCGGTAATGCTCACGCCAGGCCTCAGGCATATGGCGTGCGTATGCTGAGGGTGAGACTGGGCGGCCACCTATCTCACGGTCCTGCAATCCGGGCCGTGTAATTGCTGGCTTAGGACTTTACGATGGTGTAGGTTGCTTTTTGGCCACCCTCCGTGCATGTGAAGATCGAGGTCGAAACCCTTGAACGACTTGACTAAAAACATCCTCCTCTGGGTGGTCATCGTGCTCGTGCTGCTGGCGGTTTTCAGCCGCTACATGCCGACGGTCGGGCAGCCGGAGGAAGTGCGCTATTCCACCTTCCTCGATGACGTGAAATCCAATCGCGTCGACTCGGTCGTCCTGCAGGGCGACATGATCTACGGGGTCAGGAAGGACAAAACCCAGTTCAAGAGCTTCAACCCCGAAACCGACTACACGGCGCTGATCGGCTCGCTGCAGAAGGCCAACGTTGCCATCGAGGGTCGGCCGCCGAAGCAGCCGAACTTCCTCGCGCAGCTGCTGCTGCAATTGGCCCCGGCGCTACTGCTGATCCTGGTTTTCGTCTACATGCTGCGCCAGATGCAGGGGGCCTCCGGCGGTCGCGGGGCGATGTCCTTCGGCAAGAGCCGCGCGCGCCTGCTGGGTGAGGACCAGGTCAACGTGACCTTTGCCGACGTCGCAGGCGTAGACGAGGCCAAGCAGGAGGTCTCCGAGATCGTCGACTTCCTCAAGGACCCCGGCAAGTTCCAGAAACTCGGCGGCAAGATTCCAAAAGGCGTGCTGATGGTCGGCTCGCCCGGTACCGGCAAGACGCTGCTGGCGCGAGCCATTGCCGGGGAGGCGAAGGTTCCGTTCTTCACCATCTCCGGTTCCGACTTCGTCGAGATGTTTGTCGGCGTCGGCGCCTCGCGCGTCCGCGACATGTTCGAGCAGGCCAAGAAGCATGCGCCGTGCATCATTTTCATTGACGAGATCGACGCAGTCGGCCGCCATCGCGGCGCCGGTCTTGGCGGCGGTCACGACGAGCGCGAGCAGACCCTGAACCAGCTGCTGGTCGAGATGGACGGCTTCGAGGGCAACGAGGGCATCATCGTCATCGCGGCCACCAACCGACCCGATGTACTCGATCCGGCATTGCTGCGCCCGGGCCGGTTTGACCGCCAGGTGGTAGTCCCGCTGCCGGATGTGCGCGGCCGCGAGCAGATCCTGCGCGTGCACATGCGCCGGGTGCCGCTGGCTGATGATGTGAAGCCCGGACTGATTGCGCGCGGTACGCCGGGTTTCTCCGGTGCCGACCTGGCCAACCTGGTGAACGAGGCGGCACTGTTCGCCGCGCGCGCCAACAAGCGCATCGTCGGCATGGATGAGTTCGAGCGGGCCAAGGACAAGATCATGATGGGCGCGGAGCGCCGCTCGATGGTCATGAGCGAGGAAGAGAAGCGCATGACCGCCTATCACGAGGCCGGCCATGCCATCGTCGGCATGACGGTTCCCGAGCATGATCCGGTCTACAAGGTCACCATCATTCCCCGCGGCCGGGCCCTCGGCGTCACGCAGTTTCTGCCCGAGCAGGATCGCTACAGCCTCTCCAAGCGGCGTCTCGAGAGCGCGATCGCGACGCTCTTCGGCGGACGCATCGCCGAGGAGTTGATCTTCGGACGCGAAGGGGTGACCACGGGTGCCTCCAACGACATCGAGCGCGCCACCGAGCTCGCCCGCAACATGGTCACGAAGTGGGGTCTGTCCGACAAGCTCGGGCCGCTCACCTACTCCGAAGAGAACGGCGAAGTGTTCCTCGGCCGCAGTGTCACGCAACACAAACTGGTGTCCGATGGCACGGCCCACGCGATCGATGAGGAAGTGCGCAGCGTCATCGAGAGCAACTTCCAGCGCGCCAAGCAGATCCTGGTGGGCTCGCTCGACAAGCTGCATAACATGGCCGATGCGCTCATCAAGTACGAGACCATCGACGAGGAGCAGCTGAAGGACATCATGGCTGGCAAAGTCCCGAAGCCACCGCGCGATTGGGATGAGACGCTGTCGAATCGCCCGCCCAAGGCCCCGCCGGCCGAGGGTACCCCCGGCGGTCCGATCGGCTCGCCCGCCGGACAACATTAAGGCGCGGGCCAACCGCTTTCAGCTCCGCACCACCGCGCGGCAACGGCGAGGCGCGCATCCCACCCACCAGAAGGGCGGACAGAGTGCAACTGCGCTGCGGCTCGAAGCTGCTGGATCTCAGCCATCCAGTGGTCATGGGCGTTCTCAACGTCACGCCCGATTCGTTCTCCGACGGCGGCCGCTTCCAGGATGTCGGGCACGCCGTGGCGCATGCGTTGGAGCTTCTGGCGCAGGGCGCTGCGATCATCGACATCGGCGGGGAATCGACCCGTCCGGGTGCGCCGGCGATCGAGGCCGCCGAAGAGGCGCGTCGCGTCCTGCCCGTAATCGAGCGACTGCGATCACAGACCGCGGCGGTCATTTCCGTCGATACCAGCAAACCCGAGATCATGACGGCCGCCGCGGCAGCTGGCGTCGACCTCATCAACGACGTCCGCGCATTGTTGGAACCGGGAGCCCAGCAGGCGGCGCTGCGCAGCGGCTGTGCGGTCTGTCTCATGCACATGCGGGGTGATCCGCGTACCATGCAAACATCGCCCCGTTATCGCGATGTGGTGCAGGAAGTCGGCGCTTTCCTTAACGAGCGCACGCAGAGTTGCCTCGCAGCGGGCTTTGCGGCGGAGCGGATCGTCGTCGATCCGGGTTTCGGATTCGGCAAGACCGTGGAACACAATCTGCAGCTGCTGCGGCAGTTGCAACGACTGCAGCAGCTGGCCGCCGGGCCGGGGCGGCAGGAGTGGCCACTGTTGGTGGGATTGTCACGCAAGTCGACGGTCGGCCGCCTGACCGGCCGGGAGCTGCATGAGCGCACCGCTGGCAGCGTGGCTCTGGCGGTGATTGCGGCGCTCAACGGCGCGCACATCGTGCGGGCACACGACGTCGCCGCCACGGTCGATGCGTTGCAGGTGGTTGCAGCTGTGAAGGAATGATCTTGGGACGGCAATATTTCGGCACCGATGGGGTCAGGGGCCGCGTGGGCGAGCACCCGATGACCGTGGACTTCGCGCTGCACCTTGCCAGCTCGGCGGCGCGCGTACTCGCGCCCGAGGGCGGTACGGTGCTCATCGGCAAAGACACCCGCTTGTCCGGCTACATGTTCGAATCGGCGCTGGAAGCGGGATTCGTCGCCGCCGGCGTCAACGTCATGTTGATCGGACCGCTGCCAACACCGGGCATCGCCTACCTGACGCGCCGCTTCAACTGCGGTTTCGGCGTGGTCATCAGCGCCTCCCACAATCTGTATGACGACAATGGCATCAAGTTCTTCGATGCCACCGGCGCTAAGCTCTCCGATGAGCTGGAGGAGCGTATCGAGGCCGAGTTGCAGCAGCCGCCGGTCACGCGCACCTCGCGCAATCTCGGCCGCGCTACCCGCGTAGACAAGTCGCGCACCCTCTACCAGGAGTTCTGCGCTGCAAGCATCGACCCCGGGGTGCAGCTCGCGGGGATGAAAATCGTGGTCGACTGCGCCAACGGCGCGGCCTACAAGGTGGGCCCGCGGGTACTGGCCGATCTGGGCGCCGAGATCGTTCCCATCGGCTGCTCCCCTAACGGCCGCAACATCAACGATGGCTGCGGATCAACTGCACCGGACCTGCTGCAGCTCACCGTGCCTGGAGTACGCGCGCACGTCGGTCTGGCGCTCGATGGGGATGGCGACCGGCTGGTGATGGTCGACCACCTCGGGCGCATAGTGGACGGGGATCAGCTGTTGTACATCATCGCGCGCGCCCGCAAGGAGGCGGGCACTTTGCAGGGACCCGTCGTGGGTACCGTCATGAGCAATCTCGGCCTGGAGATCGCGCTGCGGGCGGCGGGCATCGAATTCCGGCGCGCGGCGGTGGGAGATCGCTATGTGCTCGCGATGTTACGCGACGGGGGCGGCACGCTTGGCGGGGAGACGTCCGGGCACATTTTGTGTCTGGACAAGACGACCACCGGGGATGGCTTGGTCAGCGCACTGCAGGTGTTGCAGGTGATGCGCCAGTCCGGTCGTTCCCTGGCAGAGCTTGCGGCCGGGATCCGCAAGTTTCCGCAGGTACTGCTGAACGTACGAGTTGCCCGGCGTTTCGACCCGACTGCGGTCCCCGCGGTGCAGCGCAAGGTCGAGGAGATCGAGCAGCGCATGGGTGGAAATGGGCGCGTGGTTCTGCGGGCCTCCGGCACCGAGCCGGTCATACGGGTGATGGTCGAGGGGCAGGAGGAGCCGGCGACGCGCGCGGCAGCTTCGGAGCTCGCCACGGTGGTGAAGTCGGCCGCCGAATGACTGGCGCACCGCGCCGGTGCTGGCTATCATCGCGCGCCCGCGAGCCGGGTCGCTGCGTGGGATGAGAGGCCCAACTCGGTATGCGTCGCCCGATGGTCGTTGGAAACTGGAAAATGCACGGCTCGCGTGTCGAGAACACGCGGCTCATCGAGGAGCTGACTGCCGGGTATCCGGCTGCTCCGGCAGCCGACTGTGCCGTCTGTCCGCCGTTCGTTTATCTGCTGGAGATCGGACGCGCCTTGCGCGATGCGCCCATCGCCCTCGGTGCGCAGGACGTGTGCGCCGACAATCAGGGCGCGTTCACCGGCGAAGTCTCTGCGGCCATGCTGAAGGATGTCGGCTGCGAGTATGTGATCGTGGGACATTCCGAGCGCCGCCTGCTCTATCGCGAAAACGAACAGCTGGTGGCGCGCAAGTTTGCCGCCGCGCTTGCGCGGGGCCTGATGCCGATTCTGTGTGTCGGCGAGCAGCTCGCCGATCGCGAGAGCGGCCGCACCCAGGAGATCGTGACGCGCCAGCTCGATGTCGTGCTGGAGCTCTGCGGTGCGGAGTCATTCAGCCGGGCGCTCGTTGCCTATGAGCCCGTGTGGGCCATCGGTACCGGACGCAATGCTTCACCCGAGCAGGCTCAGGAGGTGCACGCACTGATCCGGGCCCGGATCGCTGCGCGGGATGCTAAAATCGCAGGCGGCGTGCGGATCCTGTACGGCGGCAGCGTCAAAGCCGGCAATGCGGCGGAGCTGTTCACCATGGCCGATGTGGACGGTGGTCTGATCGGCGGCGCCTCGCTCAAGGCAGATGAATTTCTCGCCATTCTCAAAGCAGCCAGCTAGTTGTTCCTATGTTGCGCATCGTACTGACGGTCATCCAGGTCTTTTCGGCGTTCGCCATCATGGGGCTCGTACTGCTTCAGCGCGGCAAGGGCGCGGACGCGGGTGCCGGTTTTGGTGCGGGCGCGTCCGGCACGGTCTTCGGTGCCCGTGGCGCGAGCACGGCGCTGTCGCGGGCGACGGCCATTTTCGCTGCGATCTTCATGCTCAACAGTCTGGCCCTGGCCTACATGGGTACCAAGGCCAGTGAGGCGCAGAAGACGATTCTCGATGTGGCCGGTGAGAGCGCGCCGAAGCCACCGGCAACTGCTCCAAAACCGGCGCCCGCGCCTGCACCCGCGGGCTCTGCAACCGCGCCGCCCGCATCAGGCACTGCACCGCCTGCGGCGCCGGACGGTGGTGGCACACCACCGCCGAAGTGACGGGCACGTTTCGACAACACAAGCCGACGTGGTGGAATTGGTAGACACACTAGCTTGAGGGGCTAGCGCCGCAAGGTGTGGGAGTTCGAATCTCCCCGTCGGCACCAAATCTCTGTACGCTGCTACAATAGGCAACGCGCGCTGCTAGAATGCGCAGCGATCAAAGAACGGGGGCAGGCCGCACGCAGGTCCTGTCCTTTTTTATGTGCTGCACCGGAGCTTTGCGGCTGCAACATCCACGGCGGGCGCAGCGGATTGATGCGGCGCACGCGCGCCGGCGGACAGCGGAGTACTACGCGGCGTGTTGTTGAACTATCTGCCCATCCTGATCTTCCTCGTCATCGCCACGGCGCTGGCGGCGGTCATGATGGTGCTCGGAACCGGCCTCGGCCGTTTCTTCGCGCGCTTTCACGACGACAAGGCCAAGCGCTCACCCTATGAGTGCGGCTTCGATGCCTTCGAAGACACGCGCATGAAGTTTGACGTGCGCTACTACCTGGTCGCGATCCTGTTCATCGTCTTCGACCTGGAGATTGCCTTCCTGTTTCCCTGGGCGGTGGCGCTGCGCAAGCTCGGCGGCTTCGGGCTCATCGCCATGGGCATCTTCCTCGCGATCCTGGTGGTGGGCTTCATCTACGAGTGGAAAAAAGGAGCGCTCGAGTGGGATTAGCGGCGAGTGCCGAGGAGCGGTCGGCGCAGGACTTCGCGCAGCGCGGCTTCGTGACGACACAGCTCGATAGCCTGGTGAGCTGGGCGCGCACCGGCTCGCTTTGGCCGATGACCTTCGGGCTCGCCTGCTGTGCGGTCGAGATGATGCACGCGGGCGCCTCACGGTACGACCTCGACCGCTTCGGCGTCGTTTTCCGGCCGAGCCCGCGCCAGTCCGATGTCATGATCGTCGCCGGGACACTCGTCAACAAGATGGCACCGGCGCTGCGCAGGGTGTACGACCAGATGGCCGAGCCGCGCTGGGTCATCAGCATGGGCTCGTGCGCCAACGGCGGCGGTTACTATCACTATTCCTACGCCGTGGTGCGCGGCTGCGACCGCATCGTGCCGGTGGATGTGTATGTCCCCGGCTGTCCGCCGACGGCCGAGGCGCTGGTCTACGGCATCATCCAGTTGCAGAAGAAGATCGCGCGGACCAGTGCCATCACGCGTGCAACCGCCATCGCGCAATAGGAGAGCCAGACGGTGACCGCGGCGATCGAAGCACTCGCGCTTCAGGTTGAGACGCACTTGGCGGGCCAGCTGCGACGCTTGCCGGCACTCGCGGACGAGCTGGCCTACGAGGTGCTGCAAGCACAGCAGCTGCTCGATGTCTGTCGCAGCCTGCGTGACCAGGCTGAGCTGAAATTCGAGATGCTGCTGGATCTGGCCGGTGTCGACTACCTGCACTACGGCCGCGACGAGTGGCAGACCACCTCCGCTACGCATTCAGGTTTCAGCCGCGGCCGGGTAGCGCCTCAGGCGGGACCGGATCCTGACATGGCCGGCCGCTTTGCGGTCGTCTATCAGCTGCTGTCCATCACTCACAACCGGCGATTGCGCCTGAGCGTGCGCTGTCCGGATACCAGCGAGCCGGTGGTCGACTCCGTCATCGGCGTCTGGGCTGCCGCCAACTGGTTTGAGCGCGAGGCGTTTGACCTGTTTGGGATTCTCTTCCGCGGCCATCCGGATCTGCGCCGCATCCTTACGGACTACGGTTTTATCGGCCACCCATTCCGCAAAGACTTCCCATTGAGTGGCAATGTCGAGGTCATTTACGACGTCGAGAAGCAACGCGTGATCTACCAGCCCGTCAGCATCGAGCCGCGCGTCCTCGTGCCGAAGGTGATCCGGAAAGACCACCGCTACGACCCGGCGCTGCGGGACACCAAGGGCTGAGGCGGCATGAGCGAGATCCGCAACTACACGCTGAATTTCGGTCCGCAACATCCGGCCGCGCACGGCGTGCTGCGCCTGGTGCTGGAGATGGACGGCGAGACGATTCAGAAGGCCGACCCGCACATCGGGCTTCTCCATCGGGGGACCGAGAAGCTCGCCGAATCGAAGCCGTACAACCAGTCCATCGGTTACATGGACCGGCTGGATTACGTGAGCATGATGTGTAACGAGCATTCCTACGTGCTCGCGATCGAGCGACTGCTCGGCATCACCCCGCCCGAGCGCGCGCAGTACATCCGTGTGATGTTCGATGAGATCACGCGCGTGCTCAATCACCTCATGTGGCTCGGCGCGCACGCGCTCGACATCGGCGCGATGACCGTGTTCCTGCTGTGCTTCAAGGAGCGCGAGGAGCTCATGGATCTCTACGAGGCCGTGTCCGGTACCCGCATGCACGCTACCTACTACCGCCCGGGTGGGGTGTACCGCGACCTGCCGGACAGCATGCCGAAGTACCAGGTCTCGCGGTGGCGCTCGCAACGCGAGGTCGACCGTCTCAACGAGGCGCGCTCGGGCTCGATGCTCGATTTCATCCGCGCCTTCACCGAGCGGTTCCCGAAATCGATCGATGACTACGAGACGCTGCTGACCGACAACCGCATCTGGAAGCAGCGCACGGTCAACATCGGGGTGGTTTCGCCCGAGCGGGCGATGCAACTCGGGTTCACCGGTCCGATGCTGCGCGGCTCGGGTATCGCCTGGGACCTGCGCAAGAAGCAGCCCTACGAGACGTACGACTGCATGGACTTTGATGTGCCGATTGGCGTGAACGGGGACTGTTATGACCGCTATCTGGTGCGGGTCGAGGAGCTGCGCCAGTCAAACCGCATCATTCGCCAGGCTGCCGACTGGCTCGGGGCCCATGCAGGGCCGGTGATGAGCGATGACCGCAAGGTGCGTCCGCCGCGCCGTGAGCGCATGAAGGACGACATGGAGTCGCTCATTCATCACTTCAAGCTGTTTACCGAAGGCTACGAGATTCCTGCCGGAGAAACCTACGCCGCGGTGGAGGCTCCGAAGGGCGAGTTCGGCGTGTACCTGATCTCCGACGGAGCCAACAAGCCGTACCGTCTCAAGTGCCGGGCGCCGGGTTTCGCGCATCTCGCAGCTCTCGAGGAGATGTGCGTCGGCCACATGCTGGCCGATGTCGTCGCGGTGATCGGCACACAGGATATCGTTTTTGGGGAAATCGACCGTTGAGCACCGACAGCACCGCGGGCGCCGCCAGCGACAGCAGGATCCGTCTGCTGAACGAGCACACGCGCCGCGAGATCGATCATTGGGTGAAGAAGTTCCCGCCGGGCCGCCAGCGTTCAGCCTGCATCGCCGCACTGCGGGCGGTGCAGGAGCAGAACCAGGGTTATCTGACAGCGGAGCTGATGGATGCCGTGGCGGAGTATCTGCGCCTGCCGCCGATCCAGGTGTACGAGATCGCCAGTTTCTACTCGATGTTCGAGACCCATCCCTGCGGTCGCCACCATGTCAGCATCTGTACCAACCTGTCGTGCATGCTGAATGGCGCCGAAGCGCTCGTGGCGCATGCGGAGAAAAAGCTCGGCATCCGGCTCAACGAAAGTACCCCCGACCGGCGCATCTTCCTCAAGAAGGAAGAGGAATGTCTCGCGGCCTGTAACGGGGCGCCGATGATGATGGTCGATCACGTGTTTCACGAATATCTGACGCCGGAGCGGCTGGATCAGATCCTGGATGAGCTGAAATGAACCCGGCTGCACAGAACGCCTATGACGAGCGGATGCGGCAGTACGCCGAGCGGCTGAACCTCGTGCTGTTCGAATCCATGAAGTACGAGCGTCCCTGGACGCTCGCGACCTACCGCAAGATCGGCGGCTATCAGATCTGGGAGAAGCTGCTCGCGGAGAAACCGACCCGCGACTCCATCATCGATGCGCTCAAGGCCTCGGGCCTGCGCGGCCGCGGCGGCGCTGCCTTTCCCACCGGTACCAAATGGAGCTTCATGCCGCGCAACTCGCCGGTGCAGAAATACCTGGTCTGCAATTCCGATGAGAGCGAGCCGGGCACCTGTCACGACCGCGATATCCTGCGGTTCAACCCGCACGCGCTCATCGAGGGGCTCGCGATCGGCGGCTATGCCACCAACTCCACGGTGGCCTACAACTACATCCGCGGCGAGTTTCTGGGCGAGCCCATTCCGCGCTTCGAGGCGGCGCTCGCCGAGGCCTATGAGGCGGGACTGCTCGGTAAGGACATCCGCGGCAGCGGCATCGACTTCGACATCTACACTTTCGTGGGTGCCGGCGCTTACATCTGCGGTGAAGAGACTGCGATGCTGGACTCGCTCGAGGGCAAGCCGGGCAAGCCGCGCTTCAAGCCACCCTTTCCGGCCAACTTCGGTCTCTATGGAGCGCCGACCACCATCAACAATACGCAGAGCTTCGCCTCGGTACCGACGATCCTGCGTAAGGGGCCGGAATGGTTCGTCGCCCTCGGCCCGAAGAATGCCGCCGGCACGGTCATCTTCTCGGTTTCGGGGCATGTCGAGAAGCCCGCGAATCTCGAGTTGCCGCTCGGCGTTCCGTTCAAGGATCTGCTCGATCTGTGCGGTGGCGTCAAGGGCGGTCGCAAGCTCAAGGCGGTGATCCCGGGCGGCCTGTCGGTGCCCGTCGTGCCCGGCGAGGTCATGCTGAAAACCAACATGGACTACGACTCACTCAAGGCCGCAGGTTCCGCGATCGGCTCGGCCGGCGTGATCGTCATGGATGAGACGACCTGCATGGTGAAGGTGCTCGAGCGCATCACGCGCTTCTACAAATCCGAATCGTGCGGGCAGTGCACGCCCTGCCGTGAGGGCACCGGCTGGATGAACCGCCTGGTGAACCGCATGCTCGCCGGCAGCGCGCGTCGCGAGGATCTGGGGCTGTTGCTGGATGTCGCGAACCGCATCGAGGGTCACACGATCTGCGGTTTCGGCGATGCCTCCGCCTGGCCGGTGCAGAGCGCGCTGAAGCACTTCCGACACGAGTTCGAGTACATGATCGATCACGGCGGCCGCAGCATGGTGAGCGACACTCCGGGAGCGCAGGCGGCATGAGCGCCGAAGAATTCGTCAACATGGAGATCGACGGCGTGCCGGTGAAGGCCCGCAAGGGCGAGATGATCATCCGCGCCACGGACGCCGCCAACGCCTACGTGCCGCGCTTCTGCTGGCACGACAAGCTCAGCGTCGCCGCCAACTGCCGTATGTGCCTGGTCGAAGTCGAGAAGGCGCCCAAACCGCTGCCCGCGTGTGCCACGCCCGTGGCCGAGGGCATGAAGGTGTTCACCAAGTCGCCGCGCGCCATCGGCGCGCAGCGTGCGACCATGGAATTCCTGTTGATCAACCACCCGCTCGATTGTCCGATCTGCGACCAGGGCGGGGAGTGCGAGCTGCAGGATCTGGCTGTGGGCTTCGGTCGCGACCTGTCGCGCTACCACGAGCGCAAGCGCTCGGTGCAGGATGAGAATCTCGGGCCGCTGATCGCCACTGACATGACACGCTGCATCCACTGCACGCGCTGCATCCGTTTCACGCAGGAGATCGCCGGCTATCAGGAGCTCGGCATGATCGGCCGCGGCGAGCAGATGAAGGTTCGCAGTTATATCGAGCAGAGCGTGCATCACGAGATGTCGGGCAACGTGATCGATCTGTGCCCGGTGGGCGCGCTGGTGTCCAAGCCGTACCGCTTCAGTGCGCGCGCCTGGGAGATGCTCTCGCATCCGCTGATCGCGCCCCATGATGGCGTGGGCAGCAACCTCTACGGGCATGTCCTGCGCGGCAAGCTGATGCGGGTGATTCCGCGCGAGAACGAGGCCATCAACGAGACCTGGATTGCCGACCGTGACCGCTTCAGCTACGAAGGCGTCTACAGTGCGGAGCGGCTGGAGCGGCCGATGATCCGCAAGCCAGGGACCCCCGGCTCGGCCAGCGCAAGCGCAGGGGAGTGGGTCGAGACCGACTGGCAGAGTGCGCTCTCGCTGGTGGCCGAGGGGCTCAAGGCGCGCGCCGAGAGTCTCGGCATGCTGGCGAGTCCGTGTGCCACGCTCGAGGAGCTGTATCTGCTCAACCGCATCTGCCGCGGGCTGGGCTCGAACAACATCGATCATCGCTTGCGGCAGCGGGATTTCCGCGATCAGGCGGCGGACCCGGCCTTTCCGAACCTCGGCATGCGCATCGGCGCGATCGATGCCCTGGATGCGCTGCTGGTCGTCGGCGGCAACCTGCGGCGGGAAGTGCCGATTCTGGCTCACCGGGTGAGGAAAGCGGCACTGCGCGGCGCCCAGGTCATCTCGCTGAGCCCGGTTGCCGTGGATTATCTGTTTCCAGTGGCTGCGGCGCTGGTGGCAAGTCCTGCCCAGCAGCTGCACGAGCTGGCGGCCATGTTGGCTGTCGCCGCGGAGCGCACGGGCAGTGCCGTACCCGAGCACCTGAGTGCCGTCGTGCGCACCGCTCAGGTGACCGATTCGCATCGCGCAGCCGTCGCGGCGCTGCTGAGCGGCGAGCGCCGTGCGGTGTGGCTGGGCGCGCTTTCTCTGCGCCACCCGGCCTACGCGGATCTGCGTGCGCTTGCTGCGGGATTGGCGGCCCTGGCGGGCGCAAGCTTTGGTGTGCTCGCGGAGGGCGCCAATGCCGCCGGAGCCTATCTGGCGGGGGCTGTGCCGCACCGGCAGGCGGGCGGCGAGAATGTTGCCGCGAGCGGCTTGAGCGCGCTCGAGATGTCGCAGCGCACGTTGCGCGGCTGCGTTCTGTTCGGCGGAGTCGAGCCGTGGATCGATCTGGCCGGACCTGACAGCGCGCGCCATATCAGCAAGGCAGAGCTGGTGGTCGCTATCACGCCGTTCGTGAACGAGCAGCTGCGGGATATTGCGCACGTGCTGTTGCCTATGGGCTCCTTCGCAGAATCCTCGGGCACTTATGTCAATCTCGAGGGCCAGTGGCAGAGCCAGGCGGGCGCTGCGTTGCCGGTGGGTGATTCGCGCCCCGGCTGGAAGATCCTGCGCGTGCTCGGCACGCTGTTGCACCTGGACCATTTCGAGTACCAGTCCTCGGAGCAGGTGCGCGATGAGCTGCGCCAACGATGCACCGCAGCTGCGCTGCCCGGCTACGGCGGCACGCACCAGGTCTCTGCGACCGCGCCTGCAGAGCGCGAAGTGCTCGACCTTTCGATGTACCACGTGGATGCTCTCGTGCGGCGCGCGCCCTCGCTGCAGAAGACGCGCGAGGGTCGCATGCTGGCAGTGAGTTACTGACGGGCCGTGCTGTGTTGAATTCAGTCACCAACTACTGGAATGCGTTGCCGCCCTACGGACGCGACACCGTCTGGACGACGATCTGGACCATCGCGATCACCATCGTGCTCATCCTCTGCGTCGCCTTCCTCACGCTGTGGGAGCGCAAGGTTATCGGTTGGATGCAGTTGCGCCGCGGCCCCAATCGGGTGCGCATCCTGGGTCTTTTCCCGGGTCTGGGTCAGCCGTTTGCGGATGTGGTGAAGCTGCTGACCAAGGAAGTGATCATTCCGCAGAACGCCAACAAGATCCTGTTCCGCCTGGCGCCGATGATCGCCCTGATTCCCGCCTTCGCAGCCTGGGCGGTGATTCCGCTGTCACCTACGGTCGTGGTGTCCAAGGCCAATGCCGGCCTGCTGTATCTGTTGTCCCTGAGCTCCATGGGAGTGTACGGGGTGATCATCGCAGGCTGGGCGGCCAACTCCAAGTACGCATTCCTCGGTGCCATGCGCTCGGCCGCGCAGATGGTCGCGTACGAGATCGCGATGGGCTTCGCACTGGTTGGGGTGATCCTGGCCTCCCAGAGCCTCAATCTCGGCGACATCGTGCGCGCGCAGCAGGGCGGCTTTCTGGCCTGGAACTGGTTCTGGCTGTTCCCGCTGGCCGTGGTGTATTTCATCTCCGGGGTGGCGGAAACCAACCGCGCGCCCTTCGACGTGGCCGAAGGCGAATCGGAGATCGTGGCCGGCTTCCACGTGGAGTATTCCGGCATCGCCTTCGCGCTGTTCTTCCTGGCCGAATACGCCAACATGATCCTGATCGCGGCGCTGACGGCGGTGTTCTTCTTCGGCGGCTGGCTGTCGCCGGTCGCCGGCTGGCCCTATCTGGGCGACTCGCTGCTGGGTGCGCCC
Source organism: uncultured Pseudomonadota bacterium (assembly GCA_963839055.1). Taxonomy (GTDB): domain Bacteria; phylum Pseudomonadota; class Gammaproteobacteria; order Steroidobacterales; family Steroidobacteraceae; genus 13-2-20CM-66-19. The sequence continues at coordinate 339,707 of CAWITP010000003.1, forward strand.
AGCATCCTGTGGCTGCTGCTGAAAATCTTCATCGGGCTGTTCTTTTTCCTCTGGTTCCGCGCCACCTTTCCGCGCTACCGCTATGACCAGATCATGCGGCTCGGCTGGAAGGTGCTCATTCCGGTGACGATCGTGTGGATCGCCGTCGAGATGCTCATGGCGTGGTACCAGGTCGGCCCGTGGGCCAAGACGGCCCTGTTTGCTTCCTAGAGGTGAGCTGCGCTCATGAGCGTCAATCCGATCAAAACGCTGCTGCTGACCGAGCTCCTCAAGGGTATGGGGGTGACGATCCGGAATTTCTTCCAGACCAAGTACACCCTCAATTACCCCGAGGAGAAGACCCCGCAGTCGCCCCGCTTCCGCGGCCTGCACGCGCTGCGGCGCTATGCGAACGGCCAGGAACGCTGCATCGCCTGCAAGCTCTGCGAGGCGGTCTGCCCGGCGGTGTGCATCACGATCGACTCGGAGGTATCCCCGGATGGCACGCGCCGCACGAGTCGCTATGACATCGACCTGTTCAAGTGCATCTACTGCGGCTTCTGCGAAGAGGCCTGTCCGGTGGATGCGATCGTGCTCACCCGCATTCATGAGTACCACATGGAGCATCGGGGCGAGAACATCATGAGCAAGGACAAGCTGCTCGCAGTGGGTGAGCGCTACGAATCCATGATCGCCACCGACAAGGCGGCGGATGCGCCGTACCGCTGAGGCGCCGCGACACTCATGTTAGTCGAGATTCTGTTCTATCTGTTCGGCACCATCCTGGTGCTCGCCGCCCTCGGGGTGATCACCTCGCGCAATCCGGTGTACTCGGCATTGGCGCTGGTGCTTTGTTTCGTCACCTCTGCGGCGATCTGGCTGCTCATCGAGGCGGAGTTCCTGGCGGTGATCCTGGTGCTCGTGTACGTCGGCGCCGTCATGGTGTTGTTCCTGTTCGTGGTGATGATGCTCGACATCAATCTCGAGGAGCTGCGCAGGGGCTTCACCCGCTACGCCTGGCTCGGCTGGCTGACCGCACTCGCGGTCATCGTGGAGATCGTTGGGGTGGTATGGGTGCGGGGTATGGGGCTGGATGTCACGAAGGCGCCCACGCCCACGAGTGTCGATTACAGCAACACGCTCGATCTGGGCAATGTGCTGTACACCCAGTACGCCTATCCGTTCGAGCTCGCGGCGATGCTGCTGCTGGTGGCCATCGTGGCTGCAATCTCGCTCACCATGCGCCGCCGGCCCGGGCTCAAGGTGCAGGACATCGCCAAGCAGGTAGGGGTGCGCGCCCAGGATCGTATTCGCATCATCAAGATGGAATCCTCAAGACCGGTGGCGGCCGCGGGCGCTGAAGCTGCCGAGACCGCCGGCGTGCAACCGGGAGCGACCGGCGGGAAGCAGCCATGATCACGCTGGCCCAGATGCTGACGCTGTCGGCGATCCTGTTCGCGCTTTCGGTCGCCGGCATCTTCCTTAACCGCAAGAACGTCATCCTGCTGCTGATGTGCGTCGAGCTGCTGCTGCTCGCTGCCAACTTCAACTTCATTGCCTTCTCGCGCTACCTCAATGACATCCACGGGCAGGTGTTCGTGTTCTTTGTGCTGACGGTTGCGGCCGCCGAGTCGGCTATCGGGCTCGCCATCCTCGTGGTGCTGTTCCGCGAGAAGCGCAGCATCAGCGTCGATGACATGAATACGTTGCGAGGCTGAGAGCACTGCATGAATCCGAATGTTCTGCTTGCCATTGCAGTGCTGCCGCTCATCGGCGCAGTGATCGCCGGACTGTTTGGCCGCTGGATCGGCAGGGCGGGGGCACACAGCGTGACCATCGCGGGGGTTGCCGTCTCCTGCGCGCTATCCGTGTACGTGCTCAAGCAGATCTATCTTGACGGTGTGCCGAACTTCAATGCCCCGGTCTACACCTGGCTGGTCAGCGATGGCGTGCATCTCGATGTAGGATTCCTCATCGACCGCCTCAGCGCCCTCATGATGGTGGTGGTGACGTTCGTCTCCTTGTGTGTTCACGTCTACACCATCGGCTACATGAGTGACGACCCGGGCTATACCCGCTTCTTCAGCTATATCTCGCTGTTCACCTTCTCGATGCTGATGCTGGTGATGGCGAACAACTTCATGCAGCTGTTCTTCGGCTGGGAGGCCGTGGGCACGGTCTCCTACCTGCTCATCGGCTTCTGGTACACGCGCCCGAGCGCGATCTTCGCCAACCTCAAGGCTTTCATCGTCAACCGTGTCGGTGATTTCGGCTTCGTGCTCGGTATCGCCGGGGTGTTCTATTTCACCAATTCGCTCAGCTATGCGGATGCCTTCGCGGCTGCCCCGAAGCTCGCGCATGCCGTGCTGCCGCTCACTTCCAACAGCGGCGTGGAAGCCATCTCGCTGATTTGCATCTGCCTGTTCGTGGGCGCGATGGGCAAGTCAGCGCAGGTGCCGCTGCATGTATGGCTGCCGGATTCGATGGAAGGCCCGACGCCAATCTCGGCACTGATCCACGCCGCCACCATGGTGACTGCCGGGATTTTCATGGTGGCGCGCATGTCGCCGCTGTTCGAGCAGTCGGAGTTCGCGCTGTCGTTCGTGCTCGTGATCGGTGCGACCACCGCGTTCTTCATGGGTCTGCTCGGCATCGTCAACAACGACATCAAGCGGGTCATCGCCTACTCCACGCTGTCACAGCTGGGCTACATGACCACCGCGCTCGGGGTATCGGCCTATGGTGCCGGCATGTTCCATCTGATGACGCACGCCTTCTTCAAGGCGCTGTTGTTCCTCGCGGCCGGCTCGGTGATCATCGGCATGCATCATGAGCAGGATATGCGCAAGATGGGCGGGCTTGCCCGCTACATGCCGATCACGGCGGTCACCAGCTGGATCGGGGCGCTGGCGCTGATCGGCACGCCGTTCTTTGCGGGGTTTTATTCCAAGGACACGATCATCGAGGCCGTCGGTGAGTCGCACCGCTACGGGGCGACCTATGCGTATTACTGCGTGCTCGCTGGCGTGTTCGTTACAGCGCTGTACACGTTTCGCATGATTTTCATGACCTTCCACGGACCTGAGCGCTTCCGGGACAGCGGACATGAGCCTGCGGCCCATGCTGAGGCTGTGCACGGCGAGGTTACGCACGGCGAGGTCTACGCACGGCGGGGTTACGCACCGTGGGGTGACCGCCGCAGAGGCCCATCATGAGGGTCACTCGGTCGAGCCGCACGAAAGTCCAGCCGTCGTGACGCTGCCGCTGATCGCGCTTGCCATTCCCTCGGTCATCATTGGCTTTCTCACCGCAGGCCCGATGCTGTTCGGTGGCTATTTCGGTGAGTCGATCCGCGTGCTCGAGAAGAACGATGTGCTGCAGGAGATCGGCCGCAACTTCCAGGGGCCGCTCCAGATGGCGTTGCGGGGATTTGCCGGAGCGCCGTTCTGGCTGGCGCTCGCCGGCGTGCTGACCGCCTGGGCCTTCTTTCTCAGATGGCCGCAGCTTGCGGACCGCAGCGCGCGGTTACTTGCGCCGCTGCGCAATCTGCTGCTCAACAAGTACTACTTCGACTGGTTCAACGAGCGCGTGCTCGCGGTGTTGGCCCGCGGCCTGGGCATCACCCTGTGGAAGGCCGGAGATCAGGTACTGATCGATGGGGCTCTGGTCAACGGCTCGGCTGCGACCGTGCGATGGTTCGGCAGTGTGGTGCGGCGCGTGCAATCGGGATATCTGTACGCGTACGCCTTCTGGATGGTCATCGGCCTGGCGGTGCTGCTGGGCTGGTATCTCGTGCGTTACTCAGCTTAGCGGCGGTCCGACATGCAAGGTCTCCTTTCCGTTCTGATCTGGCTGCCGATTGCCGCAGGGGTGTTGGTGCTGGTGCTCGGTGAGCGCCGCATCGGCGCCGGACGCTGGCTGGCTCTGGTGGCATCCGTGGCCACGCTCATCCTGTCGCTGCCGCTGCTCGCCCACTTCGACACCGGCACCGCGGCCTTCCAGTTCGTGGAGCAGCTTCCCTGGTTGCCGCGCTACCAGGCGTTCTATGCGGTGGGACTCGATGGCATCTCGCTGCCGCTCGTCGTGCTGACGGCGTTCATCACCATACCGGTTGTCATCGCCGGCTGGTCGGTCATCACGGCGCGCCCGGCGCAGTATTTTGCGGCCTTCCTCATCATGGAGGGCCTGATGATCGGCGTGTTTTCCGCCACCGACGCGCTGCTGTTCTATTTCTTCTGGGAAGCGATGCTGATTCCGATGTTCCTGATCATCGGCATCTGGGGCGGCCCGCGACGCGTCTACGCCACGATCAAGTTCTTCCTGTACACCTTTCTCGGCTCGGTCTTCATGCTGGCGGCGCTCATCTACATGTACGTCAAGGCGGGCAACTACGCCATCGCCAGCTTTCAGGCGCTGCCACTCACCCTCGTGGAGCAGCGCTGGATCTTCGTCGCCTTCTTCCTGGCGTTCGCGGTGAAGGTGCCGATGTGGCCGGTGCATACCTGGCTGCCGGATGCGCACGTCGAGGCGCCCACCGGCGGCTCGGTGATTCTGGCGGCCATCATGCTGAAGATGGGCGGCTACGGCTTTCTGCGTTTCAGTCTGCCCATCGCCCCGGATGCCTGCCGCGAGCTGGATCTGTTCATCATCGCGCTGTCGCTGATTGCCGTGGTGTACATCGGCTTCGTGGCGCTCGTGCAGCAGGACATGAAGAAGCTGATCGCCTATTCATCGATCGCGCACATGGGATTCGTGACGCTCGGCGCCTTCATCGTTTATCAGATCGTGCGCGACACGGGAGGTCTGCAGGGCGCAGGCATGGGGATGGATGGCGCCATGGTGCAGATGATCAGCCACGGGCTGGTCTCCGGTGCGCTGTTCCTGTGCGTCGGGGTGTTGTATGACCGCATGCACAGCCGGCAGATCGCCGATTACGGCGGCGTGATCAACACCATGCCGATCTTCGCAGCTTTCGTCGTGCTGTTTGCCCTGGCCAACTCGGGCCTGCCCGGCACTTCCGGCTTCGTCGGCGAGTTTCTGGTGATACTTGCCAGCTTCAAGGCGAGTTTCTGGTATTCGCTGCTCGCCGCGACGACTCTGATTCTCGGCGCCTCCTATACGCTGTGGCTCGTCAAGCGCGTCATCTTCGGTCCGATCGGCAATGACCGGGTGGCGGCGCTCACGGACCTGAACGGCCGGGAATTCGCGGTGCTGGGTGTGCTCGCCATCGCCGTGCTGCTGGTGGGCGTGTGGCCCGCGCCACTGCTGAAGATCATGCAGCCCACGATTCATCATCTGGTCGACCAGGCCGTAGCCAGCAAGATTCCGCTCTGAGCCGCCCACACCCGGACTGAAGCATGACCACGCATGATCTGAGCCTCGCGCTTCCCGAGATCTACCTCGCCACGGTGATCTGCGTGCTTCTGCTGGTCGATGCATTTGCAGGTCAGACCCGTCGGGGCCTTACCCCCACGCTGACACTTCTCGCTCTGGCGGGCGGCGCGGCGCTGACGGTGTACGGCGGCTATGCGCCGCAACGCACGCTGTTGCTGGAGGGCATGTATGTCGCCGATCCGCTGGCATACGTGTTGAAGCTGGCGGGCTTCCTGATCGTTGCGGTCGGGTTGCTGTATTCGCGCGATTACCTGCAGGAGCGCGGCATCCTGCGGGGTGAATACTACGTGCTGGCGCTGACTGCGCTGCTCGGCGTATTCGTGCTGGTTTCGGCAGCGAGCCTGGTCACGGTGTACCTGGGCGTCGAGCTGCTGGCGCTCTCTGTGTATGCAATGGTGGCATTCGACCGCGACTCGGGTATCGCGGCCGAGTCGGCCATGAAATATTTTGTCCTGGGCGCCATTGCTTCCGGGGCGTTGTTGTATGGCATGTCGATGATCTACGGCATGACCGGAACGCTGAGTCTCGATGCGATCGCCACACGTCTGCACGAGCCGCTGAGCTTCGGGGTGCTGATCGGGGTCGTGTTCATCGTCGTCGCGGTCGCATTCAAGCTCGGAGCGGTACCATTCCACATGTGGTTGCCGGATGTGTACGAGGGCGCGCCCACGAGCGTGACACTGTTCATCGGGACGGCCCCGAAGATCGCCTACTTTGCCCTGGCCCTGCGGCTGCTGGCTGGCGGTCTGCAGGGAACGGTCATCGAATGGTCGCAGATGTTGGGGGCGCTGGCCGTACTGACGCTCGTGGTCGGCAACGTGGTCGCCATCGTGCAGACCAACCTCAAACGGATGCTGGCCTACTCGACCATTTCCAACGTGGGCTTCATCGTGCTCGGCTTCGTGGCTGGTACCCCCGACGGCTACACCGCGGCGTTGTACTACACGCTGATCTACATCCTGGTTGCCCTGGGATCCTTCGGTGTCATCCTCATCGCCAGTCGCAAGGGTTTCGAAGCTGATCAGCTGGATCACTACAAAGGCATGTACAAGCGCGATCCGCTGCTGGCGCTCGCGATGATGATGCTGATGTTCTCGACGGCGGGCGTGCCACCCTTCGTCGGCTTCTGGGCGAAGCTGCGTATCTTTCAGGTGCTATGGGAGACCCAGCATTTCTGGCTGGTCATCATTTCGGCTGGGATGTCCGTGGTCGGCGCCTTCTACTATCTGCGCATCATCAAGCTGATGTACTTCGATGCGCCACCCGAACACTATCCGCCGCCGCAGCATTCAGCCGGCGTGCGCATGACTCTAGGCCTCAATGCCGCAGCGGTACTGATTCTGGGCGTGCTGCCTGCGCCGCTGCTGGATCTCTGCTCACGCCTGATTCGCTAACACCCTCAGCTGCGGCGCTCCGGATCGGGTCTCACAGGGCCCGTCGCATCCCAGTCCCCGAAGGGCGGCGTGTTGCGAACCCGTTCCTGACAGCCGCCGGTGCGTGCCGCCTTATCGGCGGTGGCGATATCCGCTTCGACACCTGCGGGCTCACACCCCGTGCCGGTGTCATTGAGGCGCCGCTGTGCGGCATTGCGCTCCTCAACCTCATTGGGGTAGTGCTGCTCGCGATCCAGCAGTTGCGTGCGCGGGCTCTCCTGATCCTGTGCCATGGTGCCCTCCAGGGGCTGCTGATCACCGGGTCAGGCTACGATGCCCGCTGCACGGGCGGCAGCAGAGCTGCGGAACAGGTGCGGCGGCGCAGTCCTACGCCCAGCTAACGCTTCCGGCGCACAGCCAGGGGATCAAGCACGCGCACGCGCATGCCATGCCGGCACGCCAGCGCGGCTCAACCGGGTTGGGCAATCCATCCGCGCCGCGAGGTGCGGCCGGCAAACAAAACTGCGAAGGCCGTCGCAATGCAAAGCGCGCCGGCAAGCCAGAACGCCCGATCATAGGTGCCGGAGGCGCTGCGGATGATGCCCGCCACGGAGGCTGCGAGCGCCGCCCCGATCTGATGGGCGGCCAGGATCCAGCCGAAGATCAGGCCCACTTTCTCCGCCCCGAACGCCTGGCGCGTCAGCGCTACGGTCGGCGGTACTGTGGCGATCCAGTCCAGGCCATAGAACACGGCAAAAACTGCCAGGCCGTAACCTTCGGTGACAAAGCCGAACGGCAGGTACAGCAACGACAGACCCCGCAAGCCGTAATAACCAAACAGCAACAGCCGGTTGTCGCAGCGGTCGGACAGCCAGCCGGAGCCGGTGGTGCCGATCAGGTCGAACAGACCCATGACCGCCAGCAGTCCTGCGGCACGCACCTCAGGGATCCCATGGTCCATGCAGGCGGGCACGAGGTGAGTGCCGACCAGCCCGTTGGTACTCGCACCGCAGATGAAAAAGCTGCCCGCGAGAATCCAGAACTCCCGCACGCGGCTCGCCTCACGCAATGCCGTGAGAGCTTCCCTCAGGGGATTGCCATGCTGCGGCAGCGGTGCAGTCATGCCCGCTGGCAAGCCGAACGGCTCGAGGTTGCGGTCACGGGGCCGGTTGCGGACCCACAGCAGCGCGACCGGCGCCATGAGAAATACCAGCGCGGCCATGCTGCTGGCTGCCGCCCGCCAGCCGTCCGCTTCGACCACACGCGCGAGCACTGGCAACAGCAACAACTGTCCGGTCGCCGCGCTCGCCGTGAGCAGCCCCATCGCCAGTCCGCGATGCATGAAGAACCAACTCTGCACCACGCTTGCGCCCAGCACCGGCGCGACCATGCCGGTACCGATGCCGACCAGCAGTCCCCACAGCACGAACAGCTGCCACGGCTGTTGCACCCAGCGCGTGGCGAGCATACCGGCGCCCAATACGACGGCCGCCCAGGCGATCACCCGGCGCGGGCCGTAACGATTGATGAATCCCGCCGCGAAGGGTCCGACGAGTCCGTACAACAGGATGTTGAGTGACACGGCGAAGGAGATGGTCGCCCGCGACCAGCCGAACTCCCGCTCCAGCGGCACGATGAGGATGCTCGGACTGGCGCGCGTCGCCGCCGAGATCAGCAGACAGACGAACACGGCTGCCAGAATGACCCAGGCGTAGTGCAGGCTAGGTGGATGAGGGCGCTGCATCGGTCCAGTGTATACGATGCCCGCCATCGGATCGGCGGTGACGGCCGGGGATGGCCGGATCGCAGCGCTGCATGACCGCTTCTGAGCGATGCAGCCGCTGTTTCCGTCAGCGGTCAGCTGAGTTCGCCTTGGCCTCGCGCCGGTAGCGTTCCAGGATGAACTCCGTGTAGCCATTGGGCTGCCGCGCCCCTTCGAAGATGAGCGCGCGCGCGGCCGCAAAAGGCGCTGCATCATAGTGCGACAGCAGTGCGCGATATTGCCGATCGCCCGCGTTCTGGCGATCGACCACCGCTGCCATGCGCCGGAGTGCCGCGTGCACTTCCTCCGCCGTCACGACCCCGTGCAGCAGCCAGTTGGCGAGGTGCTGTGAGGAGATACGCAGCGTGGCGCGATCCTCCATCAGGCCTACGTCGTGGATGTCCGGCACTTTCGAGCAGCCGATGCCCTGATCGATCCAGCGCACCACGTAGCCCAGAATCCCCTGGGCATTGTTGTCGATTTCCTGACGGATCTCGTCCGGCCGATAAGCGCGGCTGCTGAAGGGTGGGGTCAGCAGTGCGTGCAGCTCGGGCTCGTGATCTCCTGCGAGCTGCTGCTGGCGGGCGAGCACATCGATCTCGTGGTAGTGCAGCGCATGCAGCGTCGCTGCGGTGGGCGAGGGCACCCAGGCCGTATTCGCGCCGCTGCGCGGGTGCCCGATCTTCTGCTCGAGCATCGCCGCCATGCGGTCGGGAGCCGCCCACATGCCCTTGCCGATCTGCGCTCGCCGATGCAACCCGCAGGCGAGCCCGATACGCACATTGCGTCGCTCGTACGCCTGCAACCACGCGCTTGTGCGCATCTCCTCCTTGCGCACCATCGCACCGCCCTGCATGGCGGTGTGGATCTCATCGCCGGTGCGGTCGAGAAAACCAGTGTTGATGAACACGAGCCGCTCGCGCGCGGCGTGGATGCAGGCGGCCAGATTGACGCTGGTGCGCCGCTCCTCATCCATCAAACCCAGTTTGATGGTGTTGGCTTTCAATCCCAGTACCGCTTCCACGCGCGCGAACGTCCGCACGCTGAATGCGACCTCATCCGGGCCATGCAGCTTGGGTTTCACGACGTAGATCGAGCCGTGGCGGCTGTTGGGCGTGCGGCTGGGGGCGCGCACATCGTGCAAGGCCATCAGGCTCGTGAGCAAGGCATCCAGTATGCCCTCGGGTATCGGCTCACCGGCTCCATCGCGTACCGCGTCGGTGTACAGATGCAGCCCGACGTTTCGTACCAGCAACAGTGCCCGCCCCGGCAGGCTCAGGCTCGCACCGCGCGGCCCGCTGAAGCGGACATCCCCGTTCAACGTGCGGCTCACCGAGTGTCCACCCTTCTCGAAGCGCGCGCTCAGATCACCTTTCATCAGGCCCAGCCAGGTGCGATAGGCCGCCGTTTTGTCGGCAGCGTCCACGGTGGCCACCGAGTCCTCGAAGTCAACGATGGTACTGACTGCGGATTCGAGCACGACATCGCCGATGCCTGCAGGATCGGCGTGCCCCGGTGCGGATTCGGGCGCGAAGCGCAGCTCGATGTGCAGTCCGTGATTGCGCAGCAGGATCGACTGCGGCTGCGCCGGATCGCCGCGGAACCCGATGAACTGAGCCGGCTGCCCGAGACCGGTTACGTTCTCTCCGAGTGTCACGCGCAGTTCGCCGTCGCTCACCCGATAGCGCCTCGCCTGCGCATGACTGCCCATGGCGAGCGGCACCGCCGCATCCAGGAATGTCTTGCTGCGCGCAATGACCTGCGCACCGCGTGCCGGATCGTAACCGCCGCCGGCACGGGGGCTCTGCGGGATGACATCGGTGCCATAAAAAGCGTCGTAGAGACTGCCCCAGCGGGCATTCACGGCATTCAGGAGGTAGCGTGCATTGGTGACTGGCACCACGAGCTGAGGACCCGGGATCTCACTCAGCTCCCGATCGACATCGCGCACCTCGAGCGTGAAAGGAGCGGGTGGCGCGACCAGGTAGCCGATGCGGCGCAGAAGCTCGAGGTGCTCCTCGGGGTCCGGCGGCATGCGGCCCGTGCCGGCCCGTTCCTGGTACCAGGTATCGATCTGTTGCTGCAGCCTGGCGCGCTGCGCCAGCAGCTGTCGGTTGACCGGCGCCAGCTCCGCCAGCATCCCCGCCAGCCCCTGCCACAGCTCCGCAGCCGTGACGGCCGTGCCCGGCAGCGCTTCGCGCTCCACGAATTCCAACAGACAGGACGCAATGGCGAGACCTGCGCGGGTGCCGGTATTCATCGGAAAGACAGCTCAGCGTAGCTATGACGCCGGCATTGTTAGCAATCGCGCCAGGAAGCGCAAATGAGCTGGACTAGTCGAGTCCGGCAAGCGCCCGCGAGTTGCGCCGATCGCGGAATACGAGGGGGTGCTCCTGCAGCGCGCGCGCGGGCTGCGCCGCCGCAGGGGCCGGCAGCGGCGCATTGGCGCGCGCCACCATCTCGGTCACCAGCTGATGGTGCGGTGACAGATCGCATACCGGATCAGTGTTGGCGGCATCGCCGGTCAGCAGATACGCCTGGCAGCGACAGCCGCCGAAATCTTTCGTCTTTTCCGGACAGCTGCGACAGGGCTCCTTCATCCATGCATCGCCCCGGTAGCGGTTGAAGGCTTCGGACTCGCGCCAGATGTAATGCAGCGAATGCTCGCGCACGCTCGGAAAAGTGAGCCCGGGCAGCATGCGCGCCGCGTGGCAGGGGAGCGCCGTGCCATCGGGCGTGACCGTGAGAAACACGGAGCCCAGCCCGTTCATGCAGGGCTTGGGGCGCCGCTCGTAGTAGTCCGGCACGACGAAGAAGATCTTCATCCGCTCACCGTGCTGCGCCCGGAAGCGGTTGGTTACAGCCTCGGCCTCGGCGAGCTGCGCGCGACTGGGCAGCAGCTGCTCGCGGTTGTGCCAGGCCCAGCCGTAGTACTGGGTGTTGGCGAGCTCCACGTAGTCCGCCTGCATCGACTGGGCCATCTCCAGGATCTGCTGTACATGATCGATGTTCAGTCGATGCAACACGACGTTCAGCACCATCGGATAGTCATGGCGCTTGATCAGCGCCGCGACCTGCGATTTCAGCTCGAAGGTGCGCGTGCTGCTGAGAAAGTCGTTGACCTCACGGGTGCTGTCCTGAAAGGACAGCTGGATGTGATCCAGGCCCGCCCGTTTCAGCGCCTGCACACGCCGCTCATTCAGACCCACCCCGGAGGTGATCAGGTTGCTGTAGTAGCCGAGCTCATGCGCTTCGGCCACGATCTCCTCCAGGTCATCGCGTGACAGAGGCTCGCCGCCTGAGAGGCCGAGCTGCACCGCGCCCATCTGCCGTCCCTCGCGCAGCACACGCAGCCAGTCGTCCGTGCTCAGCTCATTTTCGTTGCGCGCGAAGTCGGTGGGGTTGTAGCAGAACACGCAATGCAGCGGGCAACGGTAGGTGAGCTCCGCCAGCAGCCACAGCGGCGGTCCGGGATTTCCCGGAACTCTGCTGAGCGACGCAACGGCGCTCACGGCCGAATCTCCAGCCAGTGCTTCTCGAGTGCGAACTTCATGAAGGCATGCACGTCGCCCGTGAGCTCCGTGGCAGAAAAGGCGGCCTCGAGCTCGGCGATGATCTGCGCCACAGTGTGCTGACCGTTGCAGCGACACAGGATCTCACCCGCGCTGGTGTTCAGCTTCACCATCCCTTCCGGATAGAGCAGCACGTGCGCCTGCTGTGCGGGTTCATACTGCAGCCTGAATCCGCGTCCGAGCACCGGGCGGGCGCTGCCACTGAGCTCAGGGGCAAGCTCGCTCATGCATTCACTCCATAACGCTGCTGCATGGCATCGTTCATCTGCCAGAGGATGTCGAGTTTGAACTGCAGGATCTGCAGGGCACGCTGCTGCTGTTCCCGCGAGGCAAACCAGTCGAGTGTCACCGCCAGCCCGAATTCAACATCGCGCCGCGCCAGGCTCACGCGGCTCTGAAAATAACGCAGGCCCTCGCGATCGATCCAGGGATAGTGCTCGGGCCAGTTGGCGAGGCGCTGTTTGTGGATTTCCGGGGCGAACAGCTCGGTGAGCGATGCGCAGGCGCCCTCCTGCCAGGGCGCGCGCCGCGCGAAATTCACATACGCGTCCACTGCGAACCGCACTCCCGGCAGTACGTCCTGCAGGCTCTCGGTGTGCTCGCGTGTGAGACCGACGGCCTCGGCAAGCTTCAGCCAGGACTCGATACCGCCGGGATCATCCCCATAGCCATCGTGGTCGAGAATGCGTTGCACCCAGGAGCGCCGCACGGCCCGGTCCGGGCAGTTGGCGATGATGGCTGCGTCCTTGATCGGAATACTGATCTGGTAATAGAAACGATTGGCGACCCAGCCGCGGATCTGCTCCACGCTCGCCTTGCCCGTGTTCAGCATGACGTTGAAGGGATGATGGATGTGATAGGCACGACCCTTCTCGCGCAGCTGCTGCTCGAATTCTGCGCGGCTCCAGGGACTGCTCACAGCTCGATCTCCAGCCCGTCCCACGCGACCTCCACCGCACGGCGGCGCAGCTCTGCGGCCGGCTGCGACTCTTCATCCAGTATGGGATTGGTGTTGTTGATGTGAATGAGAATGCGGCGCACTCCGGCAGGCAGCCGGTCGAGCCATTCCAGCATGCCGTCCGGGCCGCTCTGCGGCAGGTGGCCGATCTCGCGCGCACGCTTGCGCGACGCGCCCAGGACGATCATCTCGTCGTCGGTCCAGAAGGTGCCATCCACCAGCACGACCGCCGCAGACAGCATGTATTGCCACAGCACAGTGTCCATGCCACCCAGTCCCGGTGCGTACACGGCACTTCGGCCGCTGCGCTCGTCGGTCAGCACGAGAGCCACGTTATCCCCGGGCTGGGGATTCTCGCGATGGGGCGAGTAGGGCGCGGGTTTCCCCGTGACCGGAACGGCCCGCCACTGCACCGCCTCCAACCCCGCCACGCGGAACGGCGTCCCGTCGATTGCGATGCGCTGGCGCTCGATGCCGCAGAAGTGCCCGAGCACGCTGAAGATCGGATTGCCAAGCGTGAGATCCGCATGAACGTTGTCGGTGCACCAGATATTCCAGGGGCGCTGCGCTTCGCGCAGCATGTACAGGCCCGTCGTGTGGTCGACCTGGCCATCCACCAGCACGATCCCGGCGAGTGCGGTATCGCGTAAGGCCCGAGCGGGCTGCAGGTCGGGATTCGCCTGCAGCTGCGCGCCGATGTCCGGCGAAGCATTCACCAGGACCCAGCCGCCCTCGCGGTCTGCGACGGCGATCGAGGATTGCGTCCGGCGCCGAGCGCGCAGGGTACCGGCGCGCACACCGCTGCAGTTACGGCAATTACAGTTCCACTGGGGGAAGCCGCCGCCGGCGGCAGCTCCCAGTACCCGGATCTTCACAAGGAAGGAGACGCTGCCCGCTTGCGCGGGCAGGCGCCAGATCGCGTTTAGCGATTGGAGATGTACATCGTGATTTCCATGCCGAAGCGCATGTCAATCGCGACAGGAGTTTCCCACTTCATACTCGGCTCCTCAGGATGGTTGGCCGCAATGGCCGCCCAATCCCATCATCCACCGATGGGCCCGGCTGCAATAGAGGAGGATCATGAAAGCCGCCTCATGATTTTCATGAGCCGTGCGGCGCTACACTGCCCAGCATGAGACTGCGTACCCGCCTGAACCTCATCGTAGCTGGCCTCACAGCGATGTTCGTGGTGGTGCTGATCAGCGCCGAGATCCGCGATGCACGCTCCTCGGTGGCGGAGGAGATGGAAGCGGCCAACCGGGTCGGCTCGCAGCTGCTGGGGCGCCTGGCGGCGATCTACTCGCGCGCGGGCGGACCGGAGGTGGTGCAGCAGTTCCTGCAGCAGCTCGGCCGGGTGCGTGCCAACGAGGTGACCTTGCGCCGGGTCACGGGCGAGGTGCTCTATCGCTCGCCGGCGGCAACCTACAAGGCGGGGCGGGAGGCGCCGCGCTGGTTCACCGAGCTGATGGCGCCGCAGGTCTGGCGCAGCACCTTCCCGCTGCCCGGGGGCGTGCAGCTGATCGTGGAGGCCAATCCTTCGCGGGCCATTCTCGATGCCTGGGACAATCTCGCGCGGCTCTTTGTGATCGGCGCACTGATGTTGATCCTCGTCAACGGACTTGCCTTCTACCTGGTTGGACTTGCGCTTGCGCCGTTCCCCGTGATCGCCGCGGGCCTGGAGCGCATCCAGCAGGGAGATCTGGCGTTCCGTCTGCCGAGGCTCGCGGGAGCCGAAGCCAATACCATCGGCGCGGCGTTCAACCGCATGGCGCGCGCCGTACAGGAGAAGGTCGAGGCCGAACGCCAGGCGCGCGAGGCGCGCCTGCAACTCGAGGAGGGGCGGGAGCTTGCACGGCTGGTGGAGCAGCGTATCGAGGAAGAGCGCCGTCTCATCGCTCACGAGCTGCATGATGAGTTCGGCCAGTCCGTCACGGCCATCCGCTCGCTGGCGATGGCCATTGCCACCCAGTCGCAAGTGAGCGCGCACAGCGAGGCTGCGCGGCTGATCGCCGATGAGGCCGGGCGACTCTACGATGCCATGCACGGCCTGATCCCGCGACTCGTGCCGCTGTCGCTGGATACACTGGGGCTCGCGGACACGCTCGAGAACCTGGTGCACGACTGGCAGTCGCGCTATCCGGATGTCAAGCTGTCTCTGCGGCAGGAACTGGCGACCGAGGTCGGCCCAAGTATGGCGCTGACGCTGTACCGCGTGGCTCAGGAAGGGCTGGTCAATGCGCTGCGCCATGCACAGGCGGAGCACATCGCGATCGATCTGCGCGGCACGGCGGAGCGTATCCTGCTAACCGTGCGCGATGACGGTGTTGGGCTCGCGCCGGACTGGGCGCGCCCCGGACGATTTGGCTTGCGGGCGCTGGCCGAGCGCGTCGAGCACGTGGGCGGCCACTTTTCCGTGGAAAACAACTCAGGACGCGGTATGCGGCTTCAGGCAGACATTCCGTTGACGACATGATCAGGGTTTTGCTTGTTGATGACCACGCGGTCGTGCGCACGGGGTTTCGTCTGCTGCTGCAGTCCCAGAAGGACATCCAGGTCGTCGCCGAAGCCGCCTCCGGCGAGCAGGCCTGTCAGCTCTACAGCGAGCTGGCTCCCGATGTGGTCGTCATGGATCTCGGCATGCCCGGCATGGGCGGGCTCGAGGCGCTGCGCCGCATCCGCGCGCGCGACCCCGAGGCGCACATCCTTGCCCTTTCAGCACACGATGATCCCATGCACGCACGGCGTGCGCTGCGGGAAGGGGCGCTCGGCTTTCTCTCCAAGCGCAGTGCGCCGGAAACCCTGATCGATGCGATTGCCGCGATGGCGACGGCGCGCCGCTACATTGATCCCACGATCGCCCAGAAGCTGGCCCTGGCTGACATCGAGGGAGTGTCGCGCTCGCCGCTGGAGCAGCTCTCGGAGCGCGAGTTCGAGGTATTCCTGCGACTCGCCGCCGGCGCCACGGTGCAGAGGATTGCCGAGGATCTGAAGCTCTCCGCCTCGACCATCGGCACCCACCTCTACAACATCAAGCAAAAGCTGGGCGTGGTAAACCAGTCCGAGCTGACGCTGCTTGCGATCCGGCACGGCCTCATGGAGGCCTGAGCCGGCGCAACGCGCACCTCACTGGCTCAACATCTTCTTCAGGTTGTCAAGCCCCCCATCGTACACGCCGCTCACGAACTTCCTGACTCCGGCATCGCTCTCGGCCTCGGGCGGCTGGTCGGTGGTGTTCTTGCGCTTGAAGGTACCGCTCCAGGTGATACGCGAGCCGCCGCTGGCAGCCGGCTGCACCGAGACGCTCGATTTGTAATCCGTAATGGGCAGCGGGGATTCGATGATCCGATAACGATAGGAATGATTGGCTGCGTTGAACGCGAGCAGTTCCTCGGTAAAGGTCGGCCCATCCTTGACCGTCAGCCGCCGCACTGCGCCGGGTTTGTTGTTGCTGCCCTTGATGATCTCGTCCTTGGCAAAGCCCGGATGCCATTTGTCGAGCGAGTCGAAATCCTTGACGGCGGCCCATGCCTTGTCCACCGGGGCTGCGACCGTCACCGACTTCACCACCTTGAGAGTCTTCGGTGCTTCCGCCTGCGCCAGGGCGCTGCAGGTCAATGCCAGCAGGGTGCCGGCCATCAAAAAGGCTTTCATGAATTCGCTCCCCTTTGCGGCGCGCCGCATTGTTGGTCCTCGCTGAGCCGGCATCAATATAGCTCAAGGGGTGCGGCTGGTACCATGCCCCGCCAACGACAGAGCGAGGATCAGGCATGCGCGTATGGGGCGTAACAGGGGCGGCGGCCCTGCTGCTGTGCGCGGCGGCGGTACCGGGGGCAACGGACCGCGAATCCGATGCGCTGGCGCGGGATATTTTCCGTGAGCTGGTGGAGATCAACACCACGGAGTCCTCGGGCAGCGTGACGGCCGCGGCCGAAGCCATGGCCCGGCGGCTGCGGGCGGCGGGTTATCCGGCGGATGACATGCAGCTCGCAGGTCCCGTGCCGCGCAAACACAACCTGCTGGTGCGCCTGCACGGCAGCGGCCGCCACCGTCCGCTGCTGCTGATCGGGCATCTCGATGTGGTGGAGGCACGCCGGGAGGACTGGAGCACCGATCCGTTTCAGTTCGTAAAGAAGGACGGCTATTACTACGGGCGCGGCACGCAGGATATGAAGGACGGCGATGCCATCATGGTGAGTGCCCTCATCCGGCTGAAGCAGGAGAACTTTCGCCCCAGTCGCGACATAGTCCTCGCGTTGACCGCAGACGAGGAGGGCGGTGGCGACAACGGGGTGCAGTGGCTGCTGCAGAACCGGCCGGAGCTGCGTGAGGCGCAGTTCGCATTCAACCATGACGAGAACTCGGTCGTGAGCGAGCACGGCAAGCCACAGTTCTTCGAGATGGACGCCACCGAGAAGCTGTATGCGGACTACCGGGTGACGGCGGTCAACCCCGGGGGACACAGCTCGCAGCCGGTGGCCGAGAACGCCATCTATGAGCTAGCCGCGGCTCTCGGCCGGCTCAGTCAGTTTACATTTCCCTTCGAGTTGAATACGGTCACTCGCGCCTACTACCAGCAGATGGCGCAGATCGAGAGCGGCCAGCGCGCCAGCGATATGCGTGCGATCCTGCAATCCATACCCGATCCTGCAGCCATCGCGCGTCTCTCCGGCGATCCGAAGGACAACTCCATGCTGCATACGACCTGCGTCGCCACGCGCCTGGACGGTGGCCACGCCAACAACGCTTTGCCGCAGCGCGCGAGTGCCAACATCAACTGCCGCATTCTGCCGGGTCACTCGCCCGAAGAGGTGCGCGAGACCCTGGCACAGGCGATCGCTGATCCCGGTGTCCGGGTGCAATACGTGGATTTCGATGGCTCCGTTCGCGACCACGCAACCGAGCGGCGCAGCTTCAGTCCACCGCCCCTTGCCCCGGAGGTCATGCAGCCGTTGCAGAAGGTTGTGAACAGCATATGGCCGGGATTGCGTGTGATTCCAACGATGGCGACCGGCGCGACGGACGGGGTGTTCACCACTGCCGCCAACATCCCGACGTACGTCATCGGCGGCGTGCAGGTGGACCGCGACGACGTACGTGAGCACGGCCGCGATGAGCGCCTTGGCATCAAATCCTTCGAGCGCGGCAACGAGTTCTACTATCGCTTCCTCAAGGCGGTCTGTTCCAACTAAGACCCCCATGCCGCTGCAGGCCACGGCTCCGGCGTCACGTCCGCTGCAATGGTGTAGCCATGAACAGCTGCTGGCGCGCTTCGCCACAGCGCTCGCGGCGGCGGACGGTCCTGCCGGAGCACACTGCATTCATGAGCTGTGGATGCGCGGAGAGTGGCCGCAGCGGATCGAACAGGCCCTGCAGCAACTGTGGCAACACGCGGCCGCCTCGATCCCTGACTGGCTGCCCATGCGCTACATTCACTGGCTGCCGCTTGCTTATGAGGTGGCGGGGCAGTTTCTCGGTCATCGCACCGGGCGTACACACGTCTATCTCGTGCTGCTTGATTACAGCGACCGCCGCGGTGATCCGTACGGCGTGTATGTCGGCATGAGCCGCTACAGCCCGGCCGTGCGATTTGATCAGCACAAGGCAGGCATTCGGGCCGCCGGCAGCGTACTCAAGCGCGGGATAGAGGTCCTGACAGGGCCCACAATGCATCTGCAGTATCTTGCACGTCCGGAGGCCGTCCGCATCGAGGCGGCATTGGCGCGCGCATTCGCGGACAGCGGCCTGCGGGTTGAGGGCGGGCACTAGCCGCTTCGCAGACCTACCGCCGGCCGAGGGGCGGGCCGCCGGCGCGGCTGTCGCAGCTGAGGTGTCAGGCTGCGCAGCGCGGGCAGGAATTGTCCGATCAGCAGCAGCAGCGCGAGGCATGCCGGTATCCAAGACAGGTCCACGCGCACCAGCTCGCGCCGGGCGAAACGCGGATCGCGCAAGGCGCGCAGCAGCGCAGCCGGACGGTCGAGTCGCGCGTAGTCAAACCCGACCTGATGTGCCAGATCCTGCAGATGAGTCGCATCTAACGCTGACAGATGCTCATCCGGCGCTCGCGCGAAGCCGGCGGTCTTCTCGGGGCGCTGAATCACCTCATCGGACTGCCAGTAGCCCACCGGATTGCCGTCGTCGTCGCTCTTCGGGATGCGCTGCGGCGTTGCTCCCCCTGCCCCGAGCAGCCAGCCGTGGATCTGTCCCGGCCTGAGATCCTCAAACATCGGCAGCGGATAGCGCGGATCGAGCGGCGGAGCCTCCTGCCCATCGCTGATGAAGATGACATGCGGGCGGCTGCCGAGCTGCTTCGCGCCGCGCATCGCCCAATAAACGCCCTTGGTGATCTCGCTCGCATTCTCCCAGCGCATCTCACCGTTCACATTGGCAAGGGAGCCCAGCAGATCTGCGTAGTTGGCACACACCTCGACCGGCGCGAGCAACAGCAGCGTGCGATAACCCGTAAATGCAGCCCAACCGATGCGCGAACCACACGGCAACTGGCGCAGGGCATCGCGTGCCGCCGCGCGCGCGTACTGCAAACGGCTAACCGGATGTCGATCTAACTCGTAGTCCTCGACGTCCATGCTTTGCGTGATGTCGAAAACCACGATCTCATCGAATACCGAGTGTCTGAGGGGCACCGGGGGCAGAAATATGGCGATCAACAAGAGCAGCAGTCCCAGCAGCCCCGGGCGGTTGGCACGATCGAGCAGGGTTGCAAGCCGCTTCATGGCAGGTCGATGCGGGCGCCCTGCACGGTACTGGCCGCATGCTCGGAGTGACTGGGCGCCTGATTGCGCTGCAGTACCGGGTCGTCATACTCCGGTGACAGCCACAGCGCCCGCTCGAGGTTATACCGCGCATCCCAGTCTTGCGGGTCCTCGCGCAGCACGTCGCGGTAGCTCTGTTTGGACAGCTCCACGAGCGGCAGGGCACGCTGGGCTTCTCCCGTGCCATAGCGCAAGCTTTCGCGCAGGTTGAGATTTCCCAAGTCGTAGAGCGCAGTCAGGCGGATGCTCGTGCGCTCGCTCAGCAGTGCTTTGAAGGTCTGCAGTGCCTGTGGATAGCGACCGGTGCGGCTCAATGCAACCGCGTGGGCGAGAACAGCCTCCGGCAGCGACGAGTCGAAGGCGGGTGGCGTGGTGCGGCCGGGCGTCGCACCGCCAGGTGTCGTGCCGCCAGGTGTCGCGCCGCCAGGTGTCGTGCCGCCAGGTGTCGTGCCGCCAGGTGTCGTGCCGCCAGGTGTCGTGCCGCCAGGCGCGAATGCCGCCGCAACGGCGGCAACTGCTCGCCGGGCATGTTGCCATTGAGTCGCAGCCTGCAGCATGCCGAGGACACAGACCACACCTACGGCGGCGAACACTGAGCGAATGCGCGCGGGGCTCATGGCCAGCTCCTGATGCGCCATGCGCCGAGAGCCAACAGCGACACACAGGCGAGGGCGGCTGCTGCAAGAAAACCGCGGCTGTAATCCTGTCGCGGCACCTCCTCGAAGAAATCAAGCGGGAAGTTTTGTTGACGGCCGACATCCTCGACGGCGTGCGCGAGCTCTTCGGGGATCTCTGCCTGGTAGGCGCGGTAGGGGGTATGGAGCGTCTGGAAGAACGCATGCAGTGCGATCTCGGGAGAATTGACCCGGTCGGCCTCATCCAGCAGGGGTCCGCGGAAGGAGCGCAGGTAGATCCAGTAGAGGGCGACCCGATTGCGCTCGAGCCCGGTACGTAGCTGCGCGCGCGTCTGCTCGTCAAGGAATGCACCGCCATCGGAGACCAGCAGGATGATGCGGCTGCCGGTGTAAGGGCGGTGGTCGAACTGCGCATTCGCCGCGAGCAGGGCGCGTCCGGCCTCGGTGTTGGCGAGGCCGCGGCCGATGTCGCCAGCTGCGATTCCGGCCTGTACCACCTCTGCATGCTGGGTGAATCCGACCACCTTGAGTGGCTTGGTGCTGAAGAACATGACCGCGAAGCGATCATCGGGGCGTTGCGCGACGAACTTTGACAACAGCTCACTCGCGGCCTGCGCCTTGGGCTGTCCGCGGGAAAGATCGTGCCACATGGGCAGACGGCCGAGTTTGCGCCAGTCGCTCGGCAGCATGTGCTCGTCCATGCTGCGGCTGCGATCCATCAGCAGGAGGATTTCCGCCCCGTGCCCGACGCGCTGCACCTGGGTCTGCGGCCTGCCCGGTCCGCTGAGCGCGACGATGATGCATGCGATGCTGAAGCCCGCAAGCAACTTCCACAGCAACCCGACAAGCTCGCCAAGGCGGTCGCGCGGCAGCCAGGCGAGTGAGGAAAACGGCAGGGTGTAGCGCGGCACTCGCACGAAGGGCAAAGCAGCCAACGGCAGCAGCACGAGCAGCCACGGATGCAGCAGGTCAAGCGCCGATCTCACGGCTGGCGCTTCTCCATCTGCCGCAGTAGCGCGCACAGCTCGCGCAACCCGATGGGTTGCGGGTCTGTACCAGCAAAGAAACGCGCATTCGATGCGTTGTAGAAGCGCGCGATCGCAGCACGTTGCGGCTGCAGGTATCCGGCAGCCGCAAACAGCATCTCCAGGTTCTGCAGCTGCACGCTGCGCCCGGCGACCCGGTCGAAGGCCTGATGCAGCGCGAGCCATGCTGCCGGGCTGTCCTCGCCGTGGAGGCGGATGCATCGCGCGGCCTCAGCAAAGGGTCGCTGTTGATCGCGACGCAGGAAGCTTGCGGCCTCAAAGGCCAGCCAGACCAACATCAGCGCCGCGAGCGCCAGCGACCAGTACTGCAGGCGATGCAATGGCGCTGCGGGATCCGGTGCAGGCACGATGCGGTCCGGGCGCAGAGCCTGCAGCGCTCCCTGCTGAAACACCTCTCGCGGTGTAAGCGGCGCGATGCTCACCGGCCACTCCGGCACGGTGAGCACACCGGAGCGTTCCGTGCCGGTGAGCCGCAGGGCTGGCAGACTGATGGTCATCAGCTGCTGAGGTGCGTTGATGAGCTGGTAGACGATCCGCAGCCAATGTCTGCCGTCGGCACTGGATTCAACGTGAACTTCGCGACGTGTGAGCCAGTTGCCGCTCTTCTGCACGGGCGGCAGAGAGTCGGGCGTGAAGGCCCGGCCGTCGATCTGCAGCTCGATGCGCTGTGTAAGCAGATCGCCGAGCACGTAGCCGAAAGCTCGCGGCTGCGCGACGATTGCGACCTGCTCGGAAACCTGCGGCGGCTGCGCGCGTCCCCCCTCTGAGGCGACCTGGGCGAGTGCGCCCGCCGAGAGTGCCACGACCCATACCGCAAACGATCTGAGGGCGACCCGTTTCATCCGGCCAGCTCGAAAAAGTAACGTGACAATGCCGCGCTGCTGAACTGATCGATGACATAGAAAGGACGAATGCCGCGTGCTTGAAAAATCCGCGCGAGCTGCTCCCGGCGGGTGAGGACGCTCGCGTGCCAGTCAGAGCGCAGCTGCGGCCGGATCCACAGCGCGCGTCGCCGGCCACTCTCCACATCCCGCAGCGGTGCAAACCCGTCCGCTGCCGGGGGCTGCAGCTCTGCGGAACTCCAGAGCACCAGTGGTACGACGAGGCTGTGGACCAGCGGATCCAGTGCATGTCGCAGCCCTTGCAGCGGCCAATGGAAGTCCGACAACAGGAACACCAGCCCCGCGCGCCGCATCAGCATACTCGCCTCCCGCAGCGCGCTCCCGTCGCCGGCGGCACCGCGGCTCTCGAGCACCTGGCGCGCCATCCTCTCGCCGATACCCCGCCCGCGCAGCGGCGGAACGTACAGGTCCACGCGCAAGCGTGAGTCAAAGGCGAGCATGCTCAGAGTGTCTCCGGCGCGAAAAGCACTGTTGCCCAGCGCCTGGAGGAACTCCGCGGCAACGGCCAGCTTGCCGCCATGGGGGCCGAAACTCATGGAGGCGGACACATCGACGATGACGTGCACGTTGATGCTGGCACGCTGGCGCGTGGAGCGTACCAGCCACTGGCGGTCGATATTCGCAAGGCTGGCGCGCAGATCCAGACGCCGCGGATCCGGGCGGTCGTACAGCCGCTCGTGGGCGATGAATTCCTGCCCCGATCCTAGACTGGCGCCGCGATGCGAGCCCGGGCGCCAACCCGGGGTGCGTCGCGCCAAGCGATAGTGAAATTCGCGCACCACACTCACGCCATTCGGGGTGTGGGTATCCTGTCCAGCACCTGGCGCAGCAGCTCATCCGCAATCTCGGCGTGCCGCAGCTCGTATACCGGCGCGAAAAAGATACGATGGCCGAGGGCGGGTTGGGTCATCGCCACGATGTCATCGGGCGTCAGGTAGGAGCGACCCGCGATCCATGCCACGACGCGTGCGGCGCGCACCAACGCCATCATGCCGCGGGGACTGGCACCGGCCAGCACCAGCTCGTCGATGTTTACATCCGCAATCTGCACACCCAGTCGTTGCGGCGTGTGCGTGGCTTCCCAGATATCGAGTACGTAGCGCTCCAGCGTCTCGCTGGCGCGCACCTGCCTCTGAATAGCCGCTGCAATGGCATTGAGCTGCTGCCAGGGAAGCACTTCGGTGGATACGCTCTCCAGCAGCGCATCGACGTCATGGAACAGCGGGTCGAACACGAGATTGCGACGCACCGCCGGCTCGCTCGGTACGGGCATGCGCAGCTCGAGAAGAAAACGATCACGGGCTGCCGAGGCGAGCTCGAAGGTCTCTTCCCGCTCAACGCGATTGCGGTCGGCGAATACCAGCATGTGTGGAAAGCGATGCTCACGGTTGAATGCACTCAGCGTCCGCTCCGCCATCGCGCGCAGCAACAGGCTTTGCACTTGCGGACGGGCGCGGTTGATCTCGTTGAAGAAGAACGTAACCAGTCGCTCGCCATGACGCAGCAGTGGTCCGGGCTCGATGCGCGGCGTGCCCCCAGCATCCACGTAGGTGTGGTACACCAGATCACCCGGCATCAGGTCGATGGTACCCTCGACACGCTCGAAATCTCCGCCGACCGCGCGCGCAAATGCCCGCAGGATCGTGGTCTTCCCAACACCCACATCGCCTTCGAGAAGTACGTGGCCCCGCGCAAACAGGGCGACGTTGATCAGTCTGATGGTCGCCTGCTGGCCTACGATTGCCTTGCCGACCTCCTGTTCCAGAAGTAGCGCCCGGCGGCGCCAGTCTTCCAGCTGCTCATCCGTCATTTGAGAGCGAGCTCCACCCGTACGCGCTCTGCTTCTGCCGGCGGGTGTGGCGCACTGCCGATGATAAAAACCCGCTCAGCAGCAATCTGCCCCTGAACCAGCGCCTGCTGGATGGCCTGGGCGCGCTCCTTGCCCAGCTGCTGCAGCTCCGTGTCCGGGACACTGACGTCCGCGAGCAATTCAGACTGCAGCGCGGCGTTCGCGGCCGCGAGATCCGGGGGTGCTGTCCCCTTCTTTGAGGGTGATGCCATCGCCTGGGCCGCAGCCGGCAACGGTGCATCCTTGCCGCGTGCCGTGCGATATGCCCGCAGCAGCAGCTGAAAGCGCGCCTGCGGATCCGGCGGGCTCGAGGGTGAGGCGGCATTACCGTTCGCCCGACCTTTCTGATCGAGGGCGCGCAGCTGCTCCTCGAGGTGTGCAGTGGCGAGCGCCGGCCCGTCCAACTGTGCGGAATAGGCGATCGGAACATCCAGCTGCAGCTTGTCTTTCGCCTGCAATGCCTGCGTCAGTGAACGCAGCTTGTCCTGCGCGGCCGCATCCAGGGTGGCATCGCCAGGGGCAAAATCGATGTAATTGAGCTGCTCGCCGCCGCCGAACATCCGCCCGAGTGCGGCGAAGGGTGCCGTGGCGACCTTGGCCAGCAGCCCGACCACGGCTTTCCAGATGAGGGGGGCGAGACTGAATTTCGGGTCGTCGAGACTGCCGCTCACCGGCAGGTTGAGATCGATGACGCCATTGCGATCCTTCAGCAGGGCGACGGCGAGCTTCACTGGCAGATGTACCGCGTCCGGACTGTCAACCCGCTCTCCCAGCTCGAGCTGCTCGATGACCATGTGATGGCTCGCCGTGAGCTGACGGTTCTGGATCTTGTAGTTGATGTCGACCGTCAGCTTGCCCTTCTCGATTTTGTAGCCGGCAAAGCGTCCCGAATAAGGAGTAGCCGAGGTGAGCTCCACACCTTTGAAACTCAGGTGCAGGTCGGTATAGCCTGCCGCCGCCAGGGGGTTGCTCACGCCCCAGATGTGCGCCGGCGCATAACGATCGACCGCACCCTGCAAGTCGATCTTTGCACGGGACTGAGGGCTCGACGTCAGACCCGTGATCGATCCCTTCAGTGTTTGGATACCCACTGCAAAGTGGGGTTGAATCCAGAAGTCAGTATAATTCGCCGACCCATCGACTATGTTGATCGAATCGATGGTGACACTCATCCGCTTACCGCCCTGTGAAGTCGCGGTGGCGGCTGCCTCGGGTTTGCCAGGTGTCTCCTCGCTATCCGAGCCCAGCGGCTGGCCGGCATCCTTCGTCTTCAGCACCTTTTTCACGTTGATCGTCCGGTCTGACTCGATGACCACCCGTGCGTAGGGCGCGTGCGCCAGCACCGAGTGGATATGCAGAGTGGCTGGAGCGGACTCATAACTGATGCCCCGGATCTGCAGGCGTTCGCACTTGACGAAGTCCTGCTTGAGAGCAGTGTCCACGGTGCGCAGGCGCATGATCTCGGCCTCGCCCGTGGCACTGAGCTTGCCGTCCCGGTTGCGTTCCAAGTCAAGCCGTGTCGAAAGAAGCCCGGAGGTGAGCGACAGGGCCGTCTCGGCGCTCACCAACGGCTGCAGCGCGGTCAGGTCGAAGCCGGCAAGTCGGATCTGACCCTGGAGCGCGCTCAACGCGGAGGAAAGCCGCGCATCGACGTCGAGCTTGCCAGTGCCGTTGACCTTACCCACAAGCCGTACGGCGACCGGCTCGCTGCCTGTAGTGGAGAATCCGCTTACCTGCACCTGGAGCTCATCCAGATGCAGGACCGCCGCGGGTTCCACCATGCGGTCTTCCACTGCAACCTTCACAGCCTCGAGAGCAACGTCGGGCACCGAGACTGTCCAGGCGACCGCTGCGCCGTCGACTTTTGATGTCGTTGCGGCGGGCGGCTCGTTCTGAGCTGCGTGGCCTTGCGCCGGCTCGGCAGCGACAGCCGATGATCGTGTTCCCAGCAGATCCTGCAGATTGACATGACCTGCCGGGTCCAGCCAGGCACGCACCTCGCCGCCGTGCAGCCGCACGCGCCCGACGTTGACAGTGCGCCGGGCCAGATCCGTATGCGTGTCGCTGATCTGCAGACTCGAGAAGTGGATGTAATCGTCTTTCGAGCCCTTTGGTCGCACTGCCAGATCGCTCAGACTGAGATCATGCACGTCTACCATCAGCCTGAGGGGCGCTGCGGCGGCCGAAAAATCGTATTCACCGTGCAGCGTGAGCAGTCCGCGAGGCAGCTCGAACCCTACGCTGTCACGGATATAGCTCCAGATTGTGGCAGCCTGCAGTTTGTCAATCTCGAACTGTCCATGAGAAGCAAGCGGTGAGGTCTGCAGCGATCCTGACCACGCGAAGCGCTCGCCGGCTTCTGATAGCCCGCTCAGGGCATAGGCGCCGCGGCCCGCGCCTGCCGTGGTGAAATTGCGCAACTCGAAGGTGACCGGTTTGATCTCGGCCGTGAACTCGCTCGGATGGGCATGATCCTCGAGCGCGAGGCTGCCTTCGCGGATGGCGAGACGATTGATGAACAGGCGTGCCGGTTTGCTGGCCGGCGCCGCGGCAGGCTGCGAACGCGGTAGTGCGAGCTCACTGAGGTTCAGCGAGCCGTCTGGCCTGATGACCACGTGCACATACGGTTGCTCGAGGAGGATGGCTTCGAAGTCCGGCGCAAAATGCCAGAGGCTGGCAACCGTCAGATTGACCGACAGAAATCCGAAACCCAGCATCGGACGCCCGTTAGCATCGGGCAGCGCAAGTTGACGGATATCCAGGCGCAGCGCGAAGGGATTGCAGCGCACCTCCCCGAGCACGAGTTGGCGATGATAGTGCTGCTGCACGAAATCGCTCGCCGCAGAGCGCACCAGCCGCGGTACCAGGTAGAAGCCGAGCAACGCATACACGGCCAGCAGTACGCTCAACGACACTGCGACCCAGAGCAGCGCTCGACGGACACGTCCTGACATCATGCGAGAACCTTAGCCAGTTGTGCTTGCCGGCTCCAGAGGTACGCGCCCCTCAGAGGGTGATTGCGTACGGCTCGAGACGGTGCCTGCGGATGAAGTGTGCCACAATAGGGCATGAGCGGAGTTCCGGGGTCAGAGCCTGCCGCTGCCCGCGCGGCGCTCGAGTACCAGCGCGGGTTCGGCAACCATTTCAGCACTGAAGCATTGCCCGGCGCCTTGCCTGCAGGGCGTAATTCGCCGCAGCGCTGCGCATACGGTTTGTACGCCGAGCAGTTTTCGGCGACAGCCTTCACCGCGCCGCGCCATTCCAACAGACGCAGCTGGCTTTATCGGATACAGCCTGCCGTAGTGCACGGGGGATTCGAGGCGCTGGCGGCTCCGCTGCTGGTCAGCCGCTTCGACACCGTGCCCGCCTCGCCCAACCCCCTGCGCTGGAGTCCGCTGCCAGTGCCGGAGGCTGCCACCGATTTCATCGCAGGATTGCGCACGGTGGCAGGCTCAGGCAGTCCTGAGCTGCAGACCGGCTGCGCCGTGCACTGGTACCTGGCGAATCGCTCCATGCAGGGGCGCTTTTTCTTCGATGCCGACGGAGAGCTGCTCATCGTGCCGCAGCTCGGCACGCTGCGCATCGCAACCGAGCTCGGGCGGCTCGAGGTGGCGCCGCAACAGATCGCCGTCATCCCGCGCGGACTGCGCTTTCGTGTCGAGCTGTGCGATCCCCAGGCGCGCGGCTATGTCTGCGAGAATTTCGGTGCGCCCTTCAGACTGCCTGACTTAGGTCCGATCGGGTCCAACGGGCTCGCCAATCCGCGCGATTTTCAGAGCCCGGTCGCCTGTTTCGAGGAACTGCGCGGTGACTTCGAGCTGCTCGGCAAATTTGCCGGGGGGTTGTGGTCCGCACGCATTGACCACTCGCCGCTGGATGTCGTCGCCTGGCACGGCAACTGCGCCCCGTATCGTTACGATCTGCGGAATTTCAACACGATCGGTTCGGTGAGCTACGATCATCCGGATCCATCCATCTTCCTCGTGTTGCAATCGATCAGCGATACCCCGGGGGTGGACGCGGTCGACTTCGTGGTGTTTCCGCCCCGTTGGCTCGTCATGGAGGACACGTTCCGACCGCCGTGGTTCCACCGCAATGTGGCGAGTGAATTCATGGGACTGATCACCGGCGTGTACGATGCGAAGGCCGAAGGGTTCGAGCCCGGTGGTGCCTCGCTGCACAATTGCATGAGCGGGCACGGACCCGATAGCACAACCTTCGAGAAGGCAAGCAACGCTGATACGCGTCAGCCTCAGCGCATCAGCGACACGATGGCCTTCATGTTTGAATCGCGTGGCGTGCTGCGGCCCACCCGCTTCGCGCTCGACTCACCCCAACTGCAGGCGGACTATTCCCGTTGCTGGCAGGGGCTGCCGCGTGCCTTCCGTCGCGACCGGCCGTGAGCACGCCGGCCCTGAATGAAACGCACGATCCGGCAGCGCGCAGCTGGGTGGCCGCGGCCAATCAGCCGGATTGCGACTTTCCGCTGCAGAATTTGCCGCTGGCTGTCTTCCGTGCCGGCCCGGCACAGGCCTTTCGCGGCGGTGTCGCTATCGGCGATCAGATCCTGGACCTCGGCGCGCTGCACGCAGCGGGCCTGCTGACGGGCTCCGTCGGCGATGTATTGCAGGCCTGCACGGCACCCACACTGAATGCGCTTATGACCCTGGGAAACGAGGCGTGCTCCGCGTTGCGGCGCGCAGTATGGGAGCTGCTGCGCGAGGGCGGCCGGCAGGCGGGGCAGCAAACCGGCAGGTTGCAATCGTTGCTCGTCCCGCAGAAGCAGGCGCAATTCATTGTGCCTGCGCACATCGGTGACTACACCGATTTCTACGCATCGATCCATCACGCGACGGCAGTGGGTAAGCTGCTGCGGCCGGATAACCCACTGCTACCCAACTACCGCTGGGTGCCGATCGCCTATCACGGGCGAGCTTCCTCGATTGGCGTCTCCGACCAGCGCGTACCGCGTCCGCGGGGTCAGGTACTGCCGGCCGGAGCCGCTGCTCCGGAATTCCGCCCCACGGCGCGGCTGGATTACGAGCTCGAGGTTGGGATCTTCATCGGGCAGGGCAACCCGCGCGGCGAGCCCATCCCGATCGGCGAGGCCGAGCAGCACATCTTCGGGCTGTGCCTGCTGAATGACTGGTCGGCGCGCGATGTGCAGGCGTGGGAGTACCAACCGCTCGGTCCGTTTCTCGCCAAGAATTTCGCGACCACGCTGTCGCCCTGGATCGTCACGCTCGAAGCATTGGCGCCGTATCGAGTGCCCTGGACGCGGCCGGGCACAGACCCGCAGCCGCTGCCCTATCTGGATTGCGCGGCGCTGCGCGCCACGGGCGGCATCGACCTGCAGCTCACGGTGTCACTGCAGACCGAGCGCATGCGTGCCGCGGGCCGCGAGCCGCAGCGAATGTCGCAATCGAACCTGCGGGATTGTTACTGGAGTGTGGCGCAGCTGCTCGCGCACCACAGCAGCAATGGTTGCAATCTTCAGCCGGGAGACCTGCTGGGTACGGGCACACAGTCCGGACCCGAGCCGCTGCAGGCGGGTTCGCTGCTCGAGCTCACGAGCGGCGGCAAGCGGCCCGTGCTCCTCGGCTCCGGAGAAACGCGCACATTCCTCGAGGATGGTGACCGCGTCGTTCTGCGCGGCCGCTGCTGCCGCTCCGGTCATGCCACGCTCGGGTTCGGTGAAGCGAGCGGTACCGTGTTGCCCGCGCCCGCTCAGAACGCGAAGTAGGGGCCGTTACCTGCAGCGGTCGTGTGCGCCTCAAAGGCTGTGTAAACAGTGCGGCCGTAGTGAAAGGGCAGACCCCAATCAAACACGTCCGTGACTCCGAAACCGCTGCTGCTGGTGATGGGTCCACCCAGGTTATTCAGTGCGGCAACCGCGCTGGCGCCGGAAAAGAGACTGTCGGCATTGGCGATCGAGAACGGCACGACCGCGCTGCTACCGCTGCTGCTTTGCATCGTCGCGCTCAGATTTTGCGTGACACTCGGGCAGAAGAACGCGGAGTTGTCGGTACATGTCGGAATCGACGTGTCGGGAAAGAAGTAGGCGTTGGAGCCACTGTCGAGATAGCTGTGCGCCAGTGAAGTTCCGGCCAGAACGGTCGTGAAAGCACCGGAGGACGGATCGATGTCATACACCTTGGCATTACCCAGGCCATTGTTGCCCTGAGTACCGATCCCAAAGACCAGGTAGCCGTTGATTGAAGGGGCGCCGCCACTTGCAACCGCGGGCAACACGATGGCGACCCCGTTATTGTCGGTCGTGAACGATGCGACCGGATTGCTGACTTGCGCGGTGACGGCCACCGTCGTCGGCGTGCAACTGGTGCTGGCGGTGCTCGTGCAAACGTAGTAGGGACTGCCGCTCGCCTGGGTGGCACAGCCGCTGCCGCAGTCTTGGATGAAGGGCCCGATGCCGAGAATGCCGTTGGCGCCGAAGGTGGCGACGGTGTTCTCCTGTGTGCCGGTGCAACTGCTTGGCACTCCCGGACCCTGCGGATCGCCGATCACCTGAATGCTCTGTGCGGCTGCGGTTTCCCCGCCAATCTTGATATCGGCCTGCCGCAGCGGGCCCCAGCTCGAGCCGTCGACGAACGGGGTGCATTCGGCGAGCGTGTTGTTGCTGCTGTCGGTGACCGCCGGCAGAGTGACCGCGGTCAGCACCGAGCCGATGATGCGCAGCCCGTAGGAGCCCGTGTCGACCTGGATGTGGTCGACGGACTGGCAGGTGCTGGTGTTGGGCTCACATACAACGATGGTGGTGTAAAGCGTGTTGACGGTGGGCGTGGTAGCGGCCGTGGATGCCGGTCCATTGTCCACGATGACCTGCTGGACATTGGCTCCGGTTGGATTGGCAGGAATGCCCGATGCCGAGCCCGAGCCCGGTCCGAGGCCTGAGCTGCCGCCTCCGCCGCCTCCGCACGCTGCCAGCAGCAGCATCATTCCAACGGGTACCGATGTGCGCACACCGGCGCTCCTCATTTCGCGCACGCCAGCGCTCCTCATTTGATGTCATCCGGCGATAGGTTGGTAGGCAGCAGCGATGGAACATAGGCGTAGCCGTAAAATGCGCGCATGTGTCCCGCCGAGCGAATCACCACATTGGGGCTGTTGACCTGCAGGTGCCGATGGCCCTGATGAGGAGCAGCGGCTGCCGCCTCGTAAGCCGGGTAGTAGCTTCCCAGCGTCTGCTGCAGGTCCGGCAACAGCGGTCCCTGCCAGGACACCGCGAAGACCAGACCGGATGCGGCGACGTACTCACGCACGACGGTGCCCATCGGGGTCGTGATCTCATGCACGGTGTATCCTTCGGGCGCAGCCGTAACACGCAGCTGTGCCTTCATGTGTGCCCGATCGGCCTCTACCGAGTCGACATTGGCACCCAGGGCAGCCTGTGCCGGCAGGCTGACCCACTGCGCCAGTAGCGCGCAGCCGAGCACTCGCAGCACATGTAGCGGCAGCGGCGATCTGTGCGACACGGGGCGCAGGGTGCGCGACACAGCGCCGCGTGCAGCGGCGACAGGCATTCGATCACGATCAGGCTTCACGGCGGTCCTTTTGGGCGGTGCCACTATGTTACTTAAGGCGGCATCCGGTAGCGTCACCGTACACCCGGTTCGAGGTTCAGACTGATGAACCGCTCACATAATGAACCGCGGCCGACTCTGCTGGACCGCGGGCGGCACTATTCGCTCTGATCTGCCCCGCTTCCCGCCGCGGGCGGCGCTGCGGAAGGGGCTGCCATCCCGCCGGGATGTTTTTGCATCCACAGCGCCCGCCGGCTTTGGGCTTTGGTCTTCATCTCTGCCAGCACCTGCGGAAGCTGTGCCTTCTGCTCGCTGGTCAACACGTTGTAGATCTGACCCTGCAGCTCGATCTGCTGCTGCAAACGGGTGGCGGCCATGCTCTTCGCCGTCTGGACGGCGGCCGCATAGTTGGGATCACCGGGGTTGCCCAGCACCGCGATATCGGGCGTGCCGCTGCTCTGGTTGCGGCTATGCGCAGCGCTCAGCAATGACTTGACCTGCGATTGCTGCTCAGCTGTCAGGTTCAGCTGCCGCATCGCGTGCAGGGTGACTCCGACGAGCAGCCCGCCACCGTGGTGGCGCATGTGTATGCCCGCTGTATTGCCTGGCGCGCTATCGGACGTGACGCTCGCAGTAGTGGGCCCTGGTGACACGGCGGCCAGTCCCATGCCCGACGCGGCGGCCACGACCACCATGGCCACGAGTCCCGCCTTGCTGTTGAACTTCATACATCGCCCCTTCGTGAAGCCGTAACCCTGAGAACGAGAGCGTTCCAGCACCACAAAGGTTGACGGGAAGTCATGTAACAAAAGGTGACAGAGTGCGACAAGTTTGTCGCGCAGGCGTCTCGCCCAGAGCTTTTATTGGACGGGGGCGACGATCCGCCAGGCCTGCGCGGGGTTGCGGATGGCCCACCACAAGGCGCCGAAGCCTCCCGGTACATCCGGGGTGTTGGAATCGCCTGCCACCTGCACCGTGTTGGTCTCCTCAGCCGCATTCTGCTCTTCGGGGGTTGGCAGCGGCTCCTTGAGCTCCTGCACCGGAACGACCGAACGCACATCCGGCGCATTCAGATTGAGCGGCTGGGCCTTGCCTGTGTGGGCTTCGGCCGAACGGTTGCTATCGATGCAGTGGGAGGTCAGCTTGAAGCAGACCGGAGCTGCGGGATCGGACGGTGTCGCTTTGCCGTCTGACGCTTTCGTGTCTGACGCTTTGGTGTTCGACGCTTTGGTGTCCGCCGGCGCACTGCCCGCTCCAACCACCGTGGCATTCGGGCCGGCGGGAATACTGCCCGTTTCCTGTTCGGCGGCGGCAACCCCACCGCTCTGACAGAAAACTGACAAAACCAGCGCCATCACCGTGAGCAGTGTCACGTGTCCGGTTAATCGGTATGGCCCTGGATTGGCAGCTCGACGCATCCGGCTTTCCCGTTGCACGCCACTGGAGCGCATTCCGAGGCTACGCCGCATGTCTCAGGGGGGCAAGCCAAGGAACCGGAATTGATGAGGGCGGATTGTCTTACACGCTGCGCAGCCGACCTACCGTACGGACCACGGACTGCGGGCCGGCCCGATAGGTGTCGGCATTCACGGCGGTTGCATTTACCTGACGTTTGTAACGTCGCTGCAACAGCGTTGCGATATTTCAGTCATGCCGACATCCAGTTGCCATAGGAACCACTATGCCAAGTTTTTCGCAGGCTCTACAGACGCAACGTTGGGACGATCACCGTTACTACCACCACAGCCGCATCAACCAGTCCTTGCATCTCGTCAGTGCGGCCAGCTTTCTGTCCGCCTACATCATGATCTTCCGCAGTCCGGTCGCCGCTGCCATGATCGGCTGGCTGCTCGCCATGGTCAGCCGTCAGGCCGGTCATTTCTTCTTCGAGCCGAAAGGTTACGACGAGGTCAACCAGGCCACTCACGAGCACAAGGAAGCCATCAAGGTGGGCTACAACCTGCGGCGCAAGATCGTGCTGATGGCGATCTGGGCGTTGGTACCGGCTGCGCTGTGGGCCGATCCGCGCTGCTTTGGCCTGTATCCTCAGGCCACTGCGGCCGATCTGCTGCGCCACACCGGCCAGATCTGGCTCGTCGTCGGTGTCGGCGGCCTGCTGTTCCGCACCGTGCAGTTATTCTTCATCAAGGATCTGCAGACCGGCCTGGTGTGGGCGACCAAGATCCTGACCGACCCGTTTCATGACATCAAACTTTATTACAAATCGCCGCTGTACTTGTTGCGCGGTGAGCTGATTGCACCTTTGCACGGTGCCAGCGCGCTCGAAGCATCTCTCTCAGCACACGATGCCTGATGGCCCGGTTGCCGAGACCGGCTGGTGCCGCCCACCAGCCCTCGCGCTGCATGGCCGCGGCGGCCGCCACGAAACGGGCGGCCACCGCGGCGAAATCGGCAGCGGAGTAATCCAGGCTGAAGATCAGGCGGCCCGTGCCGATCCAGCTCAGCGCGAGACCCTCAGCCCGCAGGTAGTACTGCAGCATCCAGTTGTAACACGACGGCTGCAGATAACTTACGGTCCAAATCGAGGAGAGATTGCAGACGCGCACCGGCAGCCCGGCGCCCTGCAGCCGCTCGTTGAGTTCGCGCGCGCGGCCGTTCCAGCGCTCATCGAGATCCTGATAGTGCTGCCGGATCGCGTCGGCTTGCAGGCTCTGCAGGAACTCGTACATCGCGCCCATGACATAGGGGTGGGAATTGAAAGTACCGCGCGCAAAACAGATGTCCGCCGGCCGGTCTTCACGATAGCGCTGCATCAGGGCGTGACGGCCGCAGACCACCCCCACCGGCAGTCCGCCACCGAGCGTCTTGCCGTAAGTCACCATGTCGGCGCGCACGCCGAAATACTCCTGGGCGCCACCGGGCGCCAGGCGGAAACCGACGAACACCTCATCGAAGATCAGAACGATGTTGCAGGCGCTGCAGACCTCGCGCAGCTGCGTCAGCCATTGCGCGTAGGCGCTGCGATCGAAGTGCGCGCTGCGGGTGCTGTCGAGCAGGGCAGAATCGCCGGGCGCAGCGTGGTTAGGGTGCAGCGCTTGCAGCGGATTGACCAGTACGCAGGCGATGTCCCGGCGCGTGCGCAATACGCGCAGCGACACCGGGTCCATGTCCTTGAGCGTATAGGTGTCGTAGGCGGTGCTGGGGTTGCCCACTCCCGGCTGCACGTCGCCCCACCAGCCGTGGTAGGCGCCGCAGAAGCGCACGACGAAGCGGCGGCGTGTGTGATAGCGCGCCAGGCGCACTGCCTGCATCACGGCTTCGGTTCCGGACATATGAAACGAGACTTCATCGTGGCCGGAGATCTCCCTGAGCCTGCGCACGTTGTAGGCGACGAGCGGATGCAGCGCACCGAGCACCGGGCCGAGGTCGTGCACCCGGGCGCTGCCGCGCTCGATGCACTCCTTGTAGAAGTCGTAGCCGAACACGTTGACGCCATAGGATCCTGTCAGGTCATAGAGTTGGTTACCGTCGGCGTCGGTCAGCAGCGCTCCGCGGGAGGCGACGAGCACCGAGCCGCTGCTGAGACTCTGGCTCACACGCCGGCTGAACTGAAACGGCACCCGATAGCGAGCGGTGAACTGCAGATCCGACAGCTGCTCACGCAGTTCCGCAGTCAGCAGTGCACTGTTCGGAAAACGCGCCGCGAACAGCTGTGCGAGGCGCTGAAAACCGGCCTGGCGTTGCAGCGCAACCTCCGCCGGCGCGCCATCTACCCGAAAGAAAGCCTGATCGTCATATTCATAGTAGGGAATCAGCGCCGCGAGCCGTCGCGCCCAGCGGGCATGACCGGTGAGCGAGCGGTGTTTGGCGCGCGACAGCAGCAGCCGCGCGCGCAGTTTGCCCAAGAGCGCGATCAGCAGCGCGGCGAGCAGCAGGCAGGTGATGACGGAAGTAGGAGTCATACGGGGCCCTCGCGGGCAATTTATTGCAGATCGGTGACGTCTACATGACGGTGCGCGCGCTCATCAGCCGGCTCTCCGCCCACGAGCAGCTCAACTTCCTGCTGACCAACCGCGTGCCGCGGCGCTGGCTCACGCTGCTCGTCGGGCGGCTGAGCCGCATCCGCCAGCCACTGGTGCGCGATGCGCTGATGCTCAGCTGGAGATTGTTCTGCGACCTCGACCTGCGTGAATCGCGCAAGCAGCGCTTTGAGAGCCTGCACGACTGCTTCACGCGCGAGCTGAAGGAGGGCGCGCGTCGCATCGATCCGGACCCGACGGTACTGATCAGCCCCTGTGATGCCATCGTGGGGGCCGCCGGGCAGGTCGTCGACGGGATGGTGTTGCAGGCGAAGGGCTTTCCCTACGCGATTGCCGATCTGCTCGGTGATGCGCAGCTCGCCGCGCGGTATCGCGGCGGTTGCTATGTCACCCTGCGACTCACCGCGAGCATGTACCACCGCTTCCACGCACCTTACGACTGCCGCGTGCGCCAGGTCACTTATATCTCCGGAGATACCTGGAACGTCAATCCGATCGCACTGCAGCGCATCGAACGGCTGTTCTGCAGGAACGAGCGTGCCGCCATCCAGTGTGACCTGCAGGGCAGCGAGCATCTCATCACCCTGGTACCGGTGGCGGCCATTCTGGTAGCGAGCATCCGCCTGGCCTTTCTCGATGTACGGCTGCACCTGCGTTACCGCGGCCCGAATCTCATCCGCTGCGATGCCGCGCTTGCGAAGGGACAGCAAATGGGGTGGTTCGAGCACGGCTCCACCATCATCCTGTTTGCGCCAGCGGGCTTCAAAATGTGTCCGCGGTGGCAAAGCGGTGATGTGGTGCGTGTCGGCCAGCCCCTTCTGGAATTTCCCTCTGTGACGCAATCTTCGGATCGCGGCACCCCGTGCAGCACCCCCAGCCGCGGCTCGTGATGCGCCCCTCATCTTTGTCGTCGACGTGTCTGCCCCGCTGGCCGCGGGAGTAGAATTAAGGACCTGCCACACCAATCCGAATGCGCGATGTGGGGTCTTCTCAAGCAATTCCGCCGCCTCGCGCTGGCCATCAGTGTCTGTGTCGCGGCGCCCTGGTGCCCCGGGGCTGAACGCTGGGCCACCCTTTCGGACCCGGTGTTCCTGCATCTGGCCCATGACGGTGAGCTGCCCAGCTCTGCGGTGCCCACCGCAGTCGCCCAGGACGGCGAGGGTTTCCTCTGGATCGGCTCCCAGAACGGACTGGTGCGCTGGGATGGCTATCACTTCCGCATTTACCACTCCCATCGCGGTGAGGCGGGCGCGCTCCCCGAGAACTTCATTCAGACGCTGCATGTGGATGCACGCGGCGCACTGTGGGTGGGTACCACATCCGCAGGACTTGCGCGCTTCGATCGCGAGCACGATCGCTTCGTGGTCTATCCGGTAGGTCCCGAGGGCCTGAGCAACGTCAGCGCCCGCGCGATCGTTGATGACGGCGAAGGTGGCGTCTGGGTCGCTACCGAGGGGGGATTGGACCATCTGCTGGCCGGCGCTGCGGGGGTCGAGCATCTGCGCCACATCGCAGGTGATCCGGGCAGTCTGCCCGGTAACCGCATCCAGGGCGCGCTGCGCGATCGGCATGGAACCCTCTGGATCGGCACGGCCACCGCGCTGGTGCGTCTGGATCCGGGGTCGAGACGGTTTACGAGCGTGTCTCTCCCGACAACGGATGGCCGCATCGCCTCTCCATGGACTTTTCTCGAAGACAGTGCCGGACGTATCTGGATCGGTACCGTCCGGCAGGGGGCGTATGTAGTTGATGCCGGCGGCAGCAGTGCGCGCCCGGTCGAGGAGATCGGGAGCGGCGATGTGGCGTTGCGCAACGAGGGCGTCGATGCGCTGATCGAGGCCAGTCCGGGCCGTATCTGGCTCGGCACCCTCGGCGGGGGCATCGTCGAGGTGGACAGCAACAGTGGCGAGACGCGCCGCATCCGCCACGATCCGATGCTGCCTGACAGTCTGGCCGATGACAGTGTACAGGCGCTGTTCAAGGACCGCGCCGGCCTGATCTGGGTGTGCACCACGCGCAGCGTGAGTCAGTACGATCCGGCCCAATCGGCCATGGTGACGGTGTTTGGAGCCTCCAGCCGGCCGAAAGGCGTGTCCGACTCCAACGTGGACTCCATCCTGCCGCAACGGGACGGTCGCATCTGGTTGGGCCTGGACAACAAAGGCATCGATGTGTTGGATCCCGTGGGTGAACGGGTCGCCAGCCTGCGGCCGGATCCGGCGCATCCCGCGACGGCGTTACCGGATGACTACGTCAACGCATTCGCTCCGGAAGCAGACGGCTCGGTGTTCGTCGGAACCGAGCAGGGCCTGTATCACGTAGATCGTGAGGCACATGCGGCGACCCGGATCGAGATCCCGGGCCGTGATGCGGCAGCTCAGGTATGGGTCCTGCATCTGGGCGCAGGAACGTTGTGGGTGGGTGGCTTTGATGGTCTCTGGTCGATCGATGTCAG
Source organism: uncultured Pseudomonadota bacterium (assembly GCA_963839055.1). Classification (GTDB taxonomy): domain Bacteria; phylum Pseudomonadota; class Gammaproteobacteria; order Steroidobacterales; family Steroidobacteraceae; genus 13-2-20CM-66-19. Next base: position 377,944 of record CAWITP010000003.1, read on the forward strand.
CGGCCACGGCGCTCGGCCGCACGAGGGTGCGTGGCCCGGGCATGCGATCGCACTCGAGCAGCTCTCCGATCAGCGGGTCACGGTTATTGCACCGGGCAACGATCAGGTGCTGTGGGTGGGCACGAAGAACGGTCTGAACCGGATCGATCCTAACTCCCAGCAGATCGAACGCATCCTGCCCGCGCCGGCGGATCCAACGGCCCTGGCAGCAGGCTATGTGACCTCGGTGCTCACCGATTCCCGCGGGCGGGTGTGGGTTGCGACCTTCGGCGGCGGCATCAATATTCTGGAAGGGCGCCGTGCTGACGGACGAGCGCGGTTCCGCCGCCTCGGACTCGCACAGGGGCTCAGCAACGAGAACGCCAACAAACTGCTGGAGGACTCCCACCACAACATGTGGGTGAGCTCCGACGACGGGCTCGCCATGATCGATGAGGAGACGTTTGCGATTCGGACCTTCCACCGGGCCGAAGGCTTGCCCATCTCGAACTACTGGGTGGGTGCCGGTGCCGTCACCGCGCAGGGCGAGCTGTTGTTTGGCGGTGTCGGGGGACTGACCGTGGTGCGCCCTGAGCGCTTGACGGCATGGAACTATCAGCCTCCGGTGGTCATCACGGATCTGCGTATCGGTGGCAAGCCGGTGGTCGTGGGGCGACTCAATCACGGGGGTGCAGCGGACCCGCTGCTGGTGTCCGCCGGGGCCAACAGCCTGGCGGCGGAATTCGCCGCGCTGGACTACTCGGCGCCGCAGCGCAACCGCTATGCGTACCGCCTGGACGGCTTCGATGCCAGCTGGGTCGAAACCGACGCCGCGCATCGGCTCGCGGCCTACACGAATCTGCCCCCGGGGGAGTACACCCTGCGGCTGCGCGGTTCCAATCGCGACGGCGTATGGAGCGAGCGCACGCTCAATGTACCGATCCATGTGTTGCCGTCGTGGTATCAGACGCTGGCCTTTCGCATCGGGGCAAGCGTGACGGCGTTATTGCTGATCGCGCTGCTGGTACAGGGTCGCACCGTCTACCTGCGGCGAAACCAACGGCATCTGGAGCGCCAGGTCATCGAGCGCACCCGCGAGCTGCGCGAGTCGCAGCGGCAGCTCGAGCAGATTGCCTACTATGACACGCTCACCGCGCTGCCCAACCGGCGCATGTTCAGCGAGGAGATCCGCGAGCTGCTGGTGCTCGCGCGCATGCAGCAGCAGATGTTCGCGCTGCTGCTCATCGATCTGGACCGCTTCAAGCGGGTGAATGACTCCCTGGGGCACGATGCCGGGGATGCGCTGCTCGTGGAGGCCTCACTGCGCCTGCAGGCGGCGGTGCGCAAGTCCGACTGCGTAGCGCGCATCGGTGGCGATGAATTCGCCGTGCTGGTCGCCAACAATCCCGCTGCCACTGACATCGAGAGCATCTGTCAGCGCATCATCGAGAGTTTCAAACGCCCGGTGCCGATCGGCACGAGCAACGTCATGAGCAGCGCCAGCATCGGTGTGGCGGTGTTCGGGCATCACGGCACCACGCTGGATGCACTGTACAAATCCGCCGACCTGGCTCTCTACGAGGCCAAGAGAGACGGCGGCGATCTCTATCGCTGGTACCGCACCGGCAGCGCAGCGGCGGGCGGCCACGGCGCCGCCGGCATCCCCGGGAGCTCAGATGATGTGACTGGAGTGCGAAAAAAGTCCCAGCAAACCGATCAGGATGAGATATAGGGCGACGATGTAATTGAGTAGTCGCGGCATGACGAGAATCAGAATGCCGGCGATCAGGGCGATTATGGGCCCGACGGACACAGTCATGGTCATGGAAGCCTCGCTTGGACTGATGAGTGGCGACGCAGCTGCGCGGCACGCACGCCCGCAGGAAGACTACGCGTGACGGCGGTTACTGGTTCCCAGCTGCACGCAAAAACGGCGTATGCGCTCGCAGGCTTCATCCAGCATGGCTTCATCCGCCGCAAAGCAGATACGGATGAAGCCCGCGGTTGCAGCGCCAAAGGCAGCTCCATCCATCACACTGACGCGCTCTGCTTCGTACAGCGCCCGCATGAAGCGGTAGGCGCTCAGACCGGTGCTGCGGATATCCACTAACATGAACATGCCGGCCTGCGGCAGGAGCGGGCGCAGCCCGGGAATCCCCTCGAGCCCCCTGGCCAGACGAGCGCAGCGCGAGCGGCAGAAGCTTCGGATGTGGTCCTGCGATTGCTCCGCCATCGACAGCGCCGTGACCGCCGCTTCCTGGATGAACCCCGGCATGCCGAACAGCATGCACATGGCCAGCGATTCCACATGTGCCGCCAGCTCTTCCGGCCCGACCAGCCAGCCGGCACGCCAGCCGGTCATGGCATGTGACTTGGAGAGACTTCCCAGCGTCACCACCCGTTTTGGCAGCTGCGCGGCCAGGCTCGGAACGCGGCCGCCGGGCGCGAGTCCCGCATACACCTCATCGGACACCAGCCACAGGTCATGGCGCACGGCCAGTTCCGCGATGACCGCGAGCTCCGCTTCGCTGAGAATGACACCACTTGGATTGTTGGGTGTGGCCCAGAACAGCGCCCGCGTGCGCGGCGTGATGAGTGCCGCCAGCGCGTCCAGGTCGGGGCGGAAGTCATCGATCGCCGGCACCCGCACCAGGTGCGCACCGGAGACCTCGAGTGTCGCCGGATAGGTGGCATACAGCGGATCGAAGGTGAGCACCTCATCGCCCGGTCCGGCCAGACACAGGGACGCGGCAAACAGGGCATTCTGGGCCCCGGACAGAAACACGACATTGTCCGCGGTTACGCTCTGACCGCAACGCCGCTCATGCAACGTGGCGATGGCCGCACGCACCTCATGACGGCCGCGCGCGGGCAGGTAATGAGTGTCCCCGGCGCGCAGACGCTCGATCGCCCGCTCCACCACCGCTGCCGGTGTCTGCAAGTCCGGGTCACCCACCGACAGGATGATCACGTCTGCGCCGCGTTCCTGTGCCTGCACGGCTTCGTAATGCGTAAGCCACGCGTCCGCACCGTCACCGCTGAAGCGCTCCACCAGAGGCGAGAATCTCATTGCTTTGCTGCTTGCGTGATTGCCAGAGGGCGCTGCATATTGGAACACATGCCAGGCACGGTGGGGCAGTACATCGTCGGGTTGCTCGCCGAAAACGGTATCGACACCGTGTTCGGGATCCCGGGCGTGCACAATCTCGAGTTGTATCGCGGTCTCGCGAGCAGCGGGCTGCGCCATGTGCTCGTGCGCCACGAACAGAACGCCGGCTTTGCCGCTGACGGCTTCGCAAGACGCAGTGGACGGCCGGCGGCAGCATTCGTCATCTCCGGGCCGGGCCTCTCCAACATACTCACGGCCGCTGCCCAGGCACGCTCGGATTCGGTGCCGATGTTGATTGTCGCGAGCACACCGGTGAAGGAGTCGCTGGCGAAGGGGTGGGGCGTGCTGCATGAGCTGCCCGATCAGCGCGCGCTCGCTGCGGGTGCTTGTGGCACCGCCCGCACTGCGCTTTCCGCCGCCGATGCGCGCGATCATCTGCGCGAGGCATTCGCGAGCTTTCAGCTGGGACGGCCGCGGCCGGCGTATCTGGAGATTCCCCTGGATCTGCTGGCCGAGCCGACCGACCTGCAGCCGGGTCCGTTCATGCACGTCGGGGGCTCGATACAGCCCGCCGCCAGCGCGGTAGAGCGCAGCGTCGAGTTGCTGCGCGGTGCGCGCCGGCCGCTCATCATTGCAGGCGGCGGGGCGCGGGGCGCGGGTGCGGAGCTGCGTCAGCTCGTTGAGATGCTGGACGCCTACCTGATCACCACCATTGCCGCCAAGGGTGTGCTCGCGGAGAGCCATCCCGCCAATCTTGGCGCGGTGCTGCAATTTGCGAGTGGCCGGCGGCAACTGGCCGAGGCTGATGTCGTCCTGGCGGTCGGCACGGAGCTTGCCGAAACGGATTTCTATTCGGTGTCTCGCCTGGAGATCGGGGGCACACTGATCCGTATCGACATTGATGCCAGCAAGCTGGCCGATCACTACGCTGCGCAGGTCGGGCTGTGGGGCGATGCGCAGGCCAGCCTCACGGCCCTGCTGCGCCACAGGCTCGCCAGTTCCGGCTGGCGCACGCGCGAGCCGGAGCTCGCTGTGCGCCTGCGACGGCAGATCCAGCAGGAGCTGACTGCCAGCCAGCACGCAGGCCTGCGGCTGCTGAGCGGATTGCGGGCCGGATTGCCTGCGCAAGCCGCGGTGTTCTCCGATATGACTCAGGTCGCCTACCTGGGCAATTACGCGTTTCCTGTCGAAACGGAACTGTGCTGGTTTCATCCGGCAGGCTACGGCACCCTCGGTTATGCGCTGCCCGCCGCTCTGGGCGCGTTGATCGCAGCTGCGGAGCGCCCGGCTGTCGCGCTCGCCGGAGATTTCGGCTTGCAGTTCACGCTGCAGGAGCTGGCAACCGCGGTGGAGTTGGAGTTGAGCCTTCCTATTGTGCTGTGGAACAACGCAGCGCTCGGTCAGATCCGTGATGACATGCAGGCGGCCGGCATTCCCGCCGTGGGCGTGGTGGGGCGCAACCCGGACTTTCAGGCTCTGGCCGCCGCCTATGGCGCGCAGGCGCAACGTGTCCGCTCACCCGACGAGCTCGCCTCAGCACTGCAGCGGGCATTGCGGCGCCGCGGACCCACCTTACTGGAGGCTAACCAGGCCGATTTCGCCGCCTAACCGCTGGCTCCGAAGTTGCGGACGGAGGTGCCGATAGGATTCCGCGGCCGGATCTGCAGCTCGTGCATGCGGTAGTCGATCACCAGCACATCGAAGGAGCCGAGCACATCCATTCCGACCAGCAGCGTCGGGTCGCGGGTCAACTGCAGGTGCTCAAAGAGGAACATATCCGCGAAAGTAATGTGCGCGTTCTCAATCGTAAGGGTACCGATCCCGATCGGCGGTGCGGCGACCATGTCCCCGCGCTGCCAGTCGAGGGTGACCCCTTCGATATTCTCAACCACCGCGTTTCGCGGCGGTCGTTTCATCAGCGCCTCGCGCAGCGCGAGATTACCCACGGTCTGCTGGCCGCCCGTATCGATGATGGCGTGGGTGCGTATCGATCCGACATAGACGTCCGCCGACAGCAGACCTTTGAGGAGCTTGAGAGGTACGCTGACGAAGCCCGGTGGTGCGCGCTCGCGATGCGAGCGCGAGATGATGAGCCGATCGTGGCGGAAGTCGGCGAGTATCCGTTTATCCGGCAGCCCTTCACGGCCCAGCACCCCTTCGGCACCACCAAACACATCGGCTACGATCGGCAGCGTGCTCGGCTCGATGAGCAGCTCGCCCACTTCCATCCGATTGACCTTGATGACTGGCACCACCGCCGAGCCGGTCACACCGCGGAGGGTGATCTGAGTGGCATCCGCAGGGATTCCGAGGCTCTCGGCGACGCGGCTGATCACCGCCGAATGGCTCGCGCCGGTGTCCAACACCAGTCGATAGGGGCCCTTGCCATTAATCATCACAGGCGCCCAGATACGCCCGATGCGATCCCGCAGCGTCGGTGCGACATATTTCGGCTCCGGCGCCTCCACGATGATGTTAGCCATCGCCGGATCGTCCGCAGCTGCGGGTATGGGGACGGGACTGGCAGGGGTCTCGGGCTGCACCTGGGCGGTTGCAACCCCGACGAACAGGCTCCAGGCCGCCAACAAGCGGATGCCGTCGCCAGTCCGGCCGCAGGATCCTGCACGCATTGAAGCGCGCGCTCCTTGGATGCGGATCGCCACGACCCGAGTGTACGTCGGCTGCAGCCGTCCTGCACCTTTACCTGTGCGGGCTTCCGGCAGGCCCGATAGGAGCCGTTAAACTCGCGTTCCCGTGCTGTCCTCGACGGCTGAAGGCTGTGGGTCATTAACTATGAGTTGGCGAATCTGGATGGTGTTTGCGCTGCTGGGTGTGCTGTGGGGACTGCCGTACCTGCTCATCAAGCTGGCGTTGACCGATATCTCACCGGCAGGTATTGCCTGGGGGCGCGTCGCGCTCGCCGCGATCATCCTGCTGCCCCTTGCCTGGCAGCGCGGGGCGCTGCGCTTGCTGCGCGCTCATGCCGGCGCCATCTGCGTATTCGCTTTCGCCGAGCTCGTCGGTCCGTTTTTTCTCATCGCCCTCGGGGAAACCTGGATCGGCTCCTCGCTCACCGGCATCCTGGTGGCCACGCTGCCGATGCTGATCGTTGTCATCGCGCCTCTGTTCGGAATTCCAGAGAGTCTGCCGCCGCGACGGTTGCTGGGATTGTGTGCGGGACTGGCCGGGGTGATCACCCTGCTTGGCGTCGGCTCGCTGCAGGGTCTGCTGCAGTGGCTGGGCGTGGGCTGCGTGTTGTTAGGTGCCCTGGGCTACGCACTCGCCTCGATCGTGGTGCAGAAATACCTCGCAGGTGTAGATGAGCTCGGCTCACTGGCGGCGAGCCTCGGCATTGCCACCGTGGCGCTGTTCCCGGCTGCCTGGTTCACGGCGCCCACGCATCTGCCATCCACCCTTGCGCTCGTTTCAGTCGTTGTGCTCGGGGTCGTCTGCACCGCGCTCGCGCTGCTGATGTACTTCTATCTGATACATCGCGCGGGCGCGGCGCGGGCCGCGGTCATCACCTACCTCAATCCTGCGGTCGCTGCGACCCTCGGGATCCTGGTCCTGGATGAGCCCTTCGGTATCGGCGCAGCCGCCGGCCTGGCGCTCATCCTGTTGGGATCCTGGATGGCTAACACGGCGACACAGGTTGTCTAGTCGCTCAGCGTGCGATGTTCAGCAGCAGCGCAAGACGCGCAGGCTCGGTGAGAGCGACGAACAGGACGCCGGTGAGGGCGCCGAAGAAGTGAGCATCGTGGTTGATTCGCCCGCGGGACCGGCGTGCTGAGTACATCGTGTAGGCGAGATACAGCAACGCCCACAGCGGTCCTGGCAGCGGGATGGGTAGTGGCCACATGATGAGGCGTGCATGCGGAAAGTACACGATCGCCGCGAACAGCACCGCCAGGATCGCGCCGCTCGCACCCAGAGCGGCATAGTCAGGATCATTGCGGTGCTTGAGCGTTGTTCCCAGGTTACTGATCAGCAGCCCGGCAAAATACAGAATCACCAGCTGCGGCGTGCCGATGGCACGCTCGAGCGGCAGGCCGAAGGAGTAAAAGGTAAGCAGGTTGAAGATCAGGTGCGCGGTATCGGCATGGACGAAACCGCTGCTGAGCAGCCCTGAATAGCGGCTGCCGCGAGCGATCAGGTAGGGGCGCAGCAGGGAGCGCTCGATCAGCGACGGGCGCGCGAAACCTGCGACACTTACGATGATGATCATGGCGAGAAGAGTCAGTGTGCCCACGCGGCGAATCGCTCCTCAGAATGGCAACTCGGCCTGGCGCGCATCTCCACTCAGCGCCTCGAAGCTCAATCCCAGCGTGGCGAGCACGGGCTCGGCCACCGGCCGCAGCTGCCGCGCTACGTAGTGCTCCCGGTCGATCGGATGACGGATGTTGTCGGTCGGCTCAGGGCCTGCGGTGGTCATCACGTAGCGGATCTCGCGCCCGGCGGGCCGTGCCGATTTGCGCGCTGCCTGCACATGCGGTGGAGTCGTGACCGTGTATGCTTCGGTCCCCTTGCGCAGGTTCTTGCGGTAGACCAGCTGATCATCCAGCTGTCCGGCGCGCAGCTGCCGGACGACCTCGCTAAGATAGTGCTCGAGCGGTTGCTCGGTGAACAGCCGCTGATACAGCTCGCGCTGCACCTCGCGCGCGAGCGCAGTCCAGTCACTACGGACCACTTCCATGCCGACAAACTCGACCTGCTGTGCAGCGCCGTGTTGTACCAGTCCGGCGTAGCGCTTGCTTGCGCCGCGGTTGCCGTGACGCACGGGCGGCAGGAACAGTCGCAGGTAGGTCTTCTCAAACTCGAGCTCCAGATGGCTGTGCACGTCCCAGCGCGAGCGAATATAGGCCGCGAGTGCCCGGTTGAGGGCGGCGGCCAGCTCGGCACCTGAGTCGGGCGGGGAGGGCTGTGCGCTGCCGGAGCCCACGAAGAGGCTGTCGGTGTCGCCATACAGCACTCTGAAGCCAGCCTGTTCGAACCAGCGCTTCGACCAGAGCAGCAGCTCCTTGCCCGTACCGGTAATGGAGTTGGCCAGTGCCGGATTATAGAAGCGGCAAGCCGGTGTCCCCAGCACGCCGTAAAACGAGTTCATGAGGATCTTGATGGCATTCGCAGCGACGGCGTCCTGCGCTCGGCGTGCCGCTTCACGGCGCGGGAACAGCTCATCGAGCAGCGCCGGCAGGATCGCCGGCTCCCGGCGAAAGGCACCTCCCGGCGTCGCGATCAGCTGTTCGCCGCTCGCCGCTGCGTCCGCCACGAACGTCAGCGGATCGATGTTGAAAGTGCGGATAATGTTGGGATACAGGCTCTTGAAGTCGAACAGCCAGACGTTGCGATGCAAACCGCTCACCGCTTCGAGCACATGGCCGCCGGTCTGCGCGGCGTGTACGCGCGCATCGCTGGAACGCACGGTCGGAGCGACCACGTGACGCTTGTGAAGCTCGGTGAGGTAGACGAAATCGAAGGATGCGATGCTGGCCGCGACGCGATCGGGCATCATGCCGGTCAGCTGACTGCGCGCGAAGGCGAGGCGGATGAGATCGAGCTTGTGCACGATCTGCCAGGCCAGGCGCGCGTCGGTCCGCGCATAGAGTGCAAAGGCCGGCAGATCTTCCCGGTAGTTGTCGAGTATCTCCGTCAGCCGTGCGTGCGCCGGGCCGCGCATCGCTTTACCTTCCCCGAGCACCTGGCGGGATACGGCATCGAGCGAATAATCCTCCATGCGCACAAAGGCACCGCGCAGCAGATCGATGCCATCGAGCACCAGCCGTCCCGGCACGCTGGCCTGGCCACTGCCGAAATAGCCTTCCGCGCGCCGCAGACGCAACTCGCCCGTATCACGTCCCAGCTCCAAAGGCTGCTGCAGCCGCGCGGCGATCCGCTGCAGCACGCTGAGGTCGAAGTCGATTGTGTTCCATCCGGTCAGCACGTCCGGGTCCAGTTCCCGGATGCGCTCACAGAAGCGGCTCAGCGCTTGCCGCTCATCATGACAGCGGATGGCGTGCTCCGGCAGGGGACGATCGCGATCGTCGACGATGAGCACCTCATCGACGTCCTGGCCATACAGGGAGATCGCCAACAGGCGTTGCGCCTGCGGATCGGTTTCAATGTCGAAGGAAACGACTACCGGCTCGATCTGTACCACGGCCGGGCGCAGCTCTGGATTGTGAAACACCCAGCTCGACCCCGTACCGGGCTGCGCCTCGCCCGTGATCTCGCAGCTGCCCTTGATGCCGCGCTCGATCAGAAAGCGCACCGGGAAACGTACATCTGCCTCGAAGGTGTCGATGCCCTGAGCATGCAGGCGCTCACGTATTTCCGGCACGTCCGCAGGCACGCTCACCTCGATGCGCGCAGCACCGCTGCCATCGAAAGTTGTCATGGCACCGGGCCGCGCCTCGCAGCCACAGACCTGCCGCGCCCGGAGGGCGTCGGCCGTACGGATGAAGAAGCACGGTGCCTGGCGATCATCGCGTACCAGAAAGGTTGCTCCATCTTCCAGCCGCCCATAAAGGTGGACGACCGGGAGCCGCCGCCCCGTACGGAATGCAACCCGGTAGCTGGCCTGCAGGATGACGCCCCGTTGAGTGCTAATGACGCCCCGTTGAGTGCTTACCATGCGCTGTCGCCGCGGTCGGAAAGCGGCACAACGGCCACTCAGGGTCTCGCAGTCTGAGCGGCAAGTGTGGCGGGTGAGACCTGGGGCAGCAGTACCGTCAGCCGTGGTGGCTCGGCATCCCTCACCCAGGCGAACGCTACGATGTGCTCGATGATGCGCTGTACGTAGTTACGCGTCTCGCTGTACGGAATGTTCTCAATCCAGATATCCGCATCCAAAGGGTGCTCCGGCAGCCAGCGCGCCACGGGCACCGCACCGGCATTGTAGGCGGCGAGGGTCAGGCCGAGCTGACCATACCGGTCGAGCAGCTCGCGCAGATGGGCGGCGCCCCGCTCGATGTCCGCGAGCGGATCGACACCGCCGTCCCGCGGAGGCGCAGGCAGGTGCCAGCGGCGGGCGACCGCTGTGGCAGTCGTCGGCTGCATCTGCATCAGCCCGCGTGCACCCGCACGCGAGACTGCATCATCACGAAACAGACTTTCCTGTCGCATGACCGCGAGGATCCAGTCGGTGGGCAACTGCGTGAGTTTGCTGGCTTCAGCAATAGCATCGGTGTAGGGCCGGGGGTAACGCATCCGCACGTCATCGAGTTCCCCCAGCTGCGAGAGCGTAATGATGGATTGTGAGTACCAGCCCCAGCGTGCCGCGAGATGCGCGGCCTGCAGTCTGACGGCGGGATTGGCACGGCTGACTCCGGCTGCCCATTCGTAGCTGGCCTCTTCCTCCATATCTGCTTCAAATAGCGCCCGCGCGCGGATCAGGCCGGGATCGGCAGCGAGCGTGGCCTGCAGCGGCATATCCTCCGCGGATGGCCGCGCATTCAACATGTAGGGGCGGTGCAGACGGTCAGCGGCCAGATATCCATAGAAGTCCCGCAGGCCGGCGAGCTCCTCGTAGAGAGGGTTTGCCGCCTCTGTACCTGAAGTCGCCTCGACACATCGGCCGCGCCAGTATTTCCAGCGCGGTTGAGCCGCCAGGGACTGCGGCATCAGTGCGATCCAGCTCAGGGCTTGCGGCCAGTCGCCCGCCCAGAGGGCGGCACGGACGCGCCATTCCTGCACGTCGATGTCGGCGGCACTTTCCGGCAAGGTGGCGAAGGCTTGCACTGCTCCGGCATCCCGACTGAAGGCCGCACCCAGCGCGGCCGACTTGCGCAGCCGCAGCTGCATGGCGACGGTCAGTTCCGGGCGCTCCAGCAGGCGCGGCAGGAGTGCGGCAGCCGCCGGGGCATCCAGACGGGCAAGCTTGTCGAACCCAGCGAGGAGTGCGGCCGGCTCGACGCTCAGGTGAGGGTCGGCCTCCACTTCCTGCAGCGCCGGTTTCGGCGCCTCCAGCAGGTGTGCCCACCGCTCCAGGGGCACTGCCTGGCCCGCTGGCAGCTCTCCCAAGACCTCGCGAGCCAGATGCGGGTTGTTACCCTCCAGGAGGGCCCGTGCCCGGGCCTCGGCCAACTCCGGAGTGATCAACTTCTGCACCCGCAGCCACGCGAAAACGGGGTCACACTCCGGCGGTTGCCTCTGCGGCGTGCTCCAGCGCCGCAGCGCTTCCGCCGCAAATGTGTCCGGATCTCCTGTCGCCAGCGAGCCGGCGAGGCGTGAGCAAACAAGTGCCGGGGCGGTGGCATCCGCCGCTCGCGGCAGGAACCAGTCCCAGCGAGCCCGTTTGGCGAGGCTGGTCAGCCAGTCGGACTGCAACTCGCGCGAGACGGGGAGCGTTGCGCGCGTCTTGAGGAATTGATCGATGCGGGTGTCCAGCTCTTCGGAGGGAGTGCTCCGCAGATCTCGCCGCAGGCGGGCGGCCAGCAGGTAGTCGTAAATAACATACCCCCGCAGGGCGGCAGAGTCTGTCTCATCCGGCTCGTGCAGCCGCACGCGCTGCATGGCCAGCTGGAACTCCTGCGCCGGGGTGGTGCTGTGCAGGGGAGGGACCGTCTGGGCGGGTGGCGCGGCCGCCTGCACGGGCCTCGAGCAACCGCCTCCGAGCCCACTCAGCGCAATGAGTGAGGCGGCCAGTCCCCACGCTTGCCGTAATTGCATCTCCTCATTATAGGAAAAAGAAGTATGCCCGCACGAGGCGGGCATACGTCGCCAAACGGCGAATCATCCCAGCGCTCAGGGCAGGGTGCCGTCCTCGCGCCGTTCTTCCCGCCGCTCTTCGCGCCGCGCGTCTTTCGCCGCATCGCCTGCATCCTCGCGAACATCGCCCAGGGTGGCCTGCGCCGCCCCGAGATTCTTGTGCAGGTTGCCTTTCACCTGCTGCGTGGTGTTGCCAGTCATCTTGCCCGTTACTTCCTGCACCTTGCCGGCAGCCTCTTTGAGGCGACCTGTGACCTGATCGTTGTTGATACCCATGCGATTTACCTCTTGGATGCACACCGCGTCAGCCGCAGTGCATTAGGAAGCCATTCTAGGCAGCGAATGCAGGCGGGCATGTCAGCAGGGTTGTCGACATGTTGTAGGAGAGCACCGGCCTTGGCCCGCCAGCGGCCTAAGCCTGCTGCAGGCAAAGCTTGCTGCAGGCAAAGCTTGGTCTTAAGGGTACGTGGAACCAACGGCACTGCAGCGAGTTCATCAGGCAGCGCAGGCTTGTCATGTCGAGGAGTTGCAAATGAAAAAGGTTATGACCGCGGTTTTGCTGATCGCTCCGATGCTGGCGTTTGCAGCCGACAAGAGCCCGGACCAGTCCTTCTACAAGAATCTCGCGGAAGGCGGCATCGCCGAAGTAGAGGCTGGCAAGCTGGCGCAGAGTAAGGGCAGCACTCAGGCCGTGAAGGATTTCGGCGCTATGATGGTGAAGGATCATAGTGCTGCCAACGATAAGCTGAAGACCCTGGCGAGCGGTGAGGGGATCGACCTGCCGACCACCTCGAGTACTTCGCAAATGGCTTCGAAGGCAAAACTGGAGCTGTTGAGCGGTGACAGCTTCGATAAGGCTTACATCAAGAACCAGATCTCCGCGCACCGGCAGACGGTGTCCTTGTTGAAGAAGGAAGTTTCTTCCGGCCAGGACGCGAAGGCAAAAGCCTTCGCCACCGAGGTGCTACCCACCGTCACGGGGCACCTGAAGAAGATCGAGCACATCGCCTCCGAGGCCGGCGTAAACGCCAAGTAGCGTGTGTCAGGTTGAGATGCGGCGGTTATAAGGGTCGCCTGCCCAGTCGTCGTCAGCCTTGGCTTGCGGCTCGAGGCTGAGATGACCGGGCGCATTCAAGGTAGTCAGCAGCTCAGAGACGGTCTTGCGGGCCAGAACACCGGTCGCCAGATCCCAGTCCCAGATCGCATTGCCGCGAGGGTCATGAGTGACGCGTCCGGGTGGGGGCTCCGTCGGAATGCCTGTACCTTTAACCAGCTGTAGTTTCCGAAGACCGCTATTCGACATGGATGATTCCCCGACCGCATTAGGTTGAACACCGGGATTAGGTTGCATGATCGGTGCCAACTGCGGTTGACGGTCATCTGGCGCGAAACTGTGCGCGCGGTCTCGGCCCCGCCGTGGCTCGCATCACGGAAACCCACCGCCCCTCGGTACCGCCGTGGCGCTGAAAGGACGAACCGGCGAATGCGTGCCGCCACTGCGGCTGCGGGTTGCCGCTCGCGGCTGGGCACCCTGTAGGACAACTGCAACCGCCAGCGTCCGCCTGCCTCCTACACGGCAGCATGGAGTGGGACCGCTCCTACAAATCCTGTCGAAGAGTGCCAACCAAGGCGGTAACCCCGCGCCAATGGCGAGACGACTGCTTTGCGCTCACGCTATGGCCTCACAGGCGCGAGGTCACGCATTAGCTTGGAGGGTAAGGTGAAGGGCCGCTGGCGCAGCACAGGTTTCCAACTCGCAGCAACATCGTGTGCCGCGTTGTTAACTGTGAGCGTACACGCTGCACCCCCGGCCCCTGCAGGGCTGGCACCGCGGGCCCCACAGGTGATGCTGTACTTTACGCATAATCTCGGAGGTGGCGCGGGCAGTGTGTTCGGCAAACCGACCTTTGGACTGCGCGTTCAGCAGATCCGCCAGGCCGGCAACTCCGGAGACCCGGAGGCCATGAATGACCCCATGTCGCACCGTGAGCTGCTGGATTGGCAGCTGCAGGGGCGCAGTAATCTGCGCGTAAGTCTCGGACATCGGCTCAGCTACGATCTCACCAACCGCAGCTTCGGCAAGCCCCCGGAGCGGAGTCCCATCACGGCATTTGCGGGTTCACGCTTGCGCAATGGGGCAAGTGGCGCTGGCGGCCTGAGCGCGGTCACGGGCAACGCCGCACTGGGCAACCCTGGCATGAACGCTGGCATGCGTAATGGCGGGATGGCCGTGCTGGGTAATGCATCCTTGCGGGACAGCTTCAATCGCGCTGACTCGCGCCTGGCGGCGTTCCCGGTCAGCGCATTCCGCGAGCAGGGCGGGCGGGATTCGGCTAGCCTGCAGCTTGCCGCCGCGGCCGTGGCCGCCCTGAACCCCGCGCGCTTTACCGCACCAGCACGCCTGCCGGCGCCACACGCGGGAATCGCGGCGCTGCGAGCCGGCAGCGGGCAGCCACGAGCTAACAACTAACAGCTGATTCTCGAGGTGACACATGCCGCTGGCGCGCATCGACATCCCGGCGGGCAAGTCGCCGGACTATCGCCGGACCATAGCAGAGGTCGTGTACGAGGCTATGCTCGCCACTCTTAACGTACCGCAGAACGACCGCTTCCAGGTGATCGCCGAGCACCCCAACACCTCGCTGCTCATCGATCCAAGTTATCTCGACATAGAGCGCAGCCGCGACGCCATCGTCATCCAGGTAACTCTCAACGAGGGACGTAGTGTTGAGTTGAAAAAGAACTTCTACAAGGCAGTGGCGGATGGACTGCACGAGCGGTGTGGCATGCGACGCGAGGACGTGTTCATCAACCTGGTTGAAGTCAAAAAAGAGAACTGGTCATTCGGCAACGGCATCGCGCAGTACGCGCCCTGAACCCCTGGCGCCGCAGCGAGCAGGCCCGTCTGGCGCCGCAGGGGAGCAGGGCCCGCCGCTACCTTTGACATAACCGGCGCCCGCTTATGTTGACTCGCATGCCACATAACTGTCGTTACACCGAGACGGTTTGAAGTTAGTTTGAAGTAGGCGTTTACTTACTCTCAGAACGCAAGGGCAAACCCGTCGTGAGACGGGGACGCAAAGCCTCCGGTCTCGAACTCAACCAGTTCGAGATAGCGGGGTTGCCGGCAACCTGCACACAGTACGGGGGTTGTCGTCGAACCGAGCCTGCGCTGTCCCGACTGGGCGTGCGCACGCAACGCTTGGCTGCCCTGGCGACCGTCGAATCGCTTGCCAAGGTGGCCTCGCATGATCACTTCCCTCCCTGTTGCTGCGACTGCGCGCTGCGCAGTGCTGTTCGCCCTCATGTCAGTTGCTCTGGTTGGTTGCGCGGCAGACGATCCCGCCGGCGCGACCTCGTCCGTGGGCGCCCGAACCGGCACGATCGTGCCGAGTATGGGTACGATGCGTCCGCCGGTGGCCACACCGGTGACTCCGCCGGTGAGCGGCGTGAAGGCTGCCCCGCCGACCATCAGCGGTAAGCCGCTCGCGGCGGTGAACGCGGGAGCTCACTATCAGTTCGTGCCCACGGCCTCGGGGCCGGAGGGTGCCGTGCTGACTTTTGCTGTGCAGAACAAGCCCGAGTGGGCGACGTTCGATAACGCGAGCGGCACGCTTGCCGGAACGCCGACCGCTGCCAACGTCGGCACTTACACCAACATCATTGTTTCGGTGAGTGACGGCGAACACTCGGTGGCGCTCGCACCGTTCAGCGTCGCAGTGAACCAGATGTCCGCGGGGGCTGCGGTGCTCGACTGGACGGCGCCGACCGAGAATACCGATGGTTCGGCACTCACGGATCTGGCGGGCTACAAGGTCTATTACGGCACCTCTGCCAGTAATCTCACTGAGTCGGTGAAGGTCGCCAATCCAGGCCTTACGAGCTATACCATCGGCAATCTGACCCCGGGAAAGTGGTATTTCGCGGTGACCTCCATCACCAGGGGTGGGGTCGAAAGTGCCCCGTCTGGTGTCGTGACTGCCTCTCTTTGAAGTCTGCTGCTATCGTTACCTCCTGAGTCGTGCCTGAAGTGAGCAGGCGCGCCGGGAGGTAAGGCCGTGCTCGCCATCGTCAGCGCCATGCCCGAGGAGATTGCCGGGGTGCTGGAAGCCCTGCAGCGCGTCGAGTTGCGCACCTACGGCGGGCGCGATTTCCATCTGGGCACCTTCCACGGACGGCAGGCGGTAGCCGTGTTCTCACGGTTGGGCAAAGTCGCTGCGGCAGCGACCGTTACCCAGCTGATCAGCGCATTCCCCGTCGCAGAGCTGGTGTTCGGCGGGGTCGCCGGAGCCCTGCAGCCGGGTCTGCACATCGGCGACATCGTCGTAGCATCCGCGTTGATCCAACATGACATGGATGCCAGTCCGATATTTCCACGCTATGAGGTGCCGCTGCTGGGCAAAGCCCGCTTCGTGCCGGCGTCGCCGCTGCGCGTTCGGTTGCTGAACGCGGCACGGGAGTTTGCTGTGCAGGACCTGCGCACGGCCGTCGCTCGCGAGCAGCTCGAGTTCTTCGACATCCATACCCCCCAGGTCCATGAGGGTCTGATCGCCAGCGGCGACAAGTTCTTTGCCAGCGAGGCCGAGATCAGCGCCCTGCGGCAACGGCTGCCGGCAGCCGCCTGTGTCGAGATGGAAGGGGCAGCGGTCGCCCAGGTGTGTGATGAATACGAGGTGCCGTATGCGGTGCTGCGGACGATCTCCGATGCCGCGGATGAGAGTGCAGTCCATGATTTTCCGCGCTTCGCCCGCGAGATCTCGCATCACTATCTGCGTGGCATCCTGGCGCGCTATCTCGGTCCAGCACAGCATCCAGGTGAAATTACCCCGGGCGTCTAGCCGGTGAGTGCCCGTGGCATCCAGCCACGGCGCGCCCGCTCTCACGGCTCTGCCGCTGGCTGCCGCGCGCACCAGCGGCGCTGCCGCCACGCCGCAAGCTCCCCGACGATGCCGTGCCGGAACATCAGCACGCATGCGACGAATACGGTCCCGAGAATCACAGTGACCCAGCCGCCAACCCGCTCGGACAGGTACTCCTGCAGAGTGACGACGATCGCCGCACCGATGACCGGACCGGAAAACGTGCCAGCCCCACCGACGAGAGTCATGAGGACCACCTCACCGGAGTTGGCCTGCAATACATCCGAGAGCGTGACGAATCCGAGTACCAGGGCTTTGAGGGCGCCGGCCAGCCCTGCGAGTGCGGCTGAAAGCACAAACGCCAGCAGCTTGAAGCGACCGATCTCGTAGCCGAGCGAGACGGCGCGGGTCTCATTCTCGCGAATCGCCTTGAGGATCTGTCCGTAGGGGGAGTGCACGACGCGGCGGATGAACAGGTACTGCGCGACGAACGCCGCGAGCACCACGTAGTACATCGTGAGGTCAGAGCTCAGTGGCAAGCCCAACAGCCTGCCGCGCGGAATGCCCTGCAGCCCATTCTCGCCACCGGTGAACGGCGCTTGCAGGCACACGAAGTACACCAGCTGCGCCAGCGCCAGGGTGATCATCGCAAAGTAGATGCCCTGGCGGCGGATGGCGAGTGCGCCGATCAGCAGTCCGAGCAGCCCGGACACCAGCACGCCTGCAAGCAGCGCGGTCAGCGTGCCGCTGCCATGCAGCGTCACGAGCCAGCCGGTGACATAGGCCGCGGTCCCAAAAAAGGCCGCATGGCCGAAGGACAGCATGCCGCTGAAGCCCAGCAGCAGGTTGAACGCGCAGGCAAACATTGCAAAACACAACAGCTTCATCATGAAGACCGGATAGATGCCAAGCAGCGGCACGCTGCTCAACAGCAGCAACGCCAGCGAGTAAAAGAGCAGCGGGCGCGCCATGGTTATTCCCTGCCGAACAGACCGGCAGGGCGCAGGATCAGCACCAGTGCCATGATGATGAACACGACGATGTTGGATGCTTCGGGGTAGATGACTTTGGTGAATCCCTCCACCACCCCGAGACCCAGCCCGCTCACGATGGCCCCGAGAATCGAACCCATCCCGCCGATCACCACCACGGCGAACACCACGATTACCAGCGAGCTGCCCATGCCCGAGCTCACCAGCACCAGCGGTGCCGACAGCACGCCCGCAAGTGCCGCGAGCGCCACTCCGCAGCCAAAGGTAGCCGCTACCAGCAAGGGCACATTCACGCCCAAAGCCTGCAGGAGCGGGGCGTTCTCGGTCGCGGCCCGCAGTGTGCCGCCCAGACGCGTGCGCTCGATCACAAACCAGGTGGTGAAGCACACGGTTACCGACAGCGCGACCACCCAGACACGATAGGTCGGCAGGATCATGAAACCCACATCAATGGCTCCGATCAGGGCCGGCGGCACGGGATAGGATTGTCCGGAGGCACCGACCAGCTCGTGCAGTGACCCCTCGATCACCAGCGCCAGGCCGAATGTCAGCAGCAGTCCATAAAGAGGATCCAGTCCGCGCAGCCGGCGCAGCAGCAGGATTTCGCTGAGCACACCGAGGAGTCCCACCGTGACAGGGGCCAACAGCAAGGCGAGCCAGTAGTTGAGCCCGAACCATTGCGTGCCCAGCAGTGCGGCGAAGGCGCCGAGTGCGTAAAAAGATCCGTGCGCGAAGTTGACGATGCGCAGTAGGCCAAAGATGACCGCCAGCCCCAGACTGAGCAGCGCGTAGAAGGATCCGTTCACCAGCCCCAGCATGAGCTGGCCCAGGATCATGGTCGTGGGAATGCCGAAGATCTCGGTCACGCAGCCCTGCGCGCGCGCCCGGCGGGGCTCACTTCCTTGCGAGCTGGCACAAACCGGTGACCGGCCCGAAGGCGGCCTCGCCCGCCATGACTTTTACGACCTTGTAATAATCCCAGGGCGCCTGCGACTCCTGCGGAGATTTGACCTGCATGACATACATGTCGTGGACCATGACACCGTCGGAGCGCACGTAGCCTGAGCGCGTGAAGAGGTCATCGATACGCGTACGTTTGAGCTCATTCATGACTTTGTCGGCATCCGCGCTGCCGACGCTGCGCACCGCCTTCAGGTAGGTCTGGGTCGCCGAATAGTAGCCGGCCTGGTCCATCGTGGGCATGCGTTTCACCTTCTCGAAGAAGCGCCGGGCGAAGGCACGCGTCTGATCGTTCAGATCCCAGTACCACGCAGTCGTCAGATACAGGCCCTGCGCTGTCTGCAGCCCGACGCTGTGGATGTCCGTGATGAAGGCCAGCAGTGCCGCTGGGCGCATCTTCTTGGTGATGCCGAATTCGCTCGCCGCCTTGAGCGAATTGCTGAAATCGCCGCCCGCATTGGCGAGACCCAGAATCTGCGCACCGGAGGCCTGCGCTTGCAGCAGGAAGGAGGAGAAATCGACGGCGGCCAGCGGTACGCGCACCGTGCCGATGTTTTTGCCGCCATTCGCTGCGACGATTTTGGCTGCGGCGCTCTGCAGCTGCGCGCCGAAGGCATAGTCGGCCTGAAGGTAGAACCAGGTCTTGCCCCCCGCCTTGACCACTTCGGTGGCGGTGCCGTTGGCAAGCGCCGTCGTGTCATAAACGTAATGGATGCTGTAGGCGGTGCAGTCCTCGTTGGTGAGCGAAGCGCCGCCGGCACCGATGGCAAAGAAAGGGATCCTCTTAGCGGCGGCGACTTTTGCCATCGCGATGCTGACACCGGTGTTGGAGCCGCCGAACAGTACGCTCAGGCCCTTCTGATCGGCCCATTCACGGAACTTCGAGGCGCCGATGTCCGGCTTGTTCTGATGATCGGTCGTGAGCAGGGTGATTTTCTTACCCAGAACCGTGCCACCGAAGTCCGCGATGGCCATGCGGATCGCTTCTACGCCGCCCGTGCCGCCGGTATCGGCATACACGCCGGAGAAATCATCGATATCGCCGATGACGATCTCATCAGCCGCAGAGGCCGGCGACACACCCTGTAGCAGTGCCAGGGCGGCACTGCCGATCAGCATCCTGGTCCACGACATGGTTACCCCCTTTCCGTGAATTCTGAGCTCTGCTACACAGCCAGGAACTGGCGCAGCCGTGGCGTGTTCTGCTGCAGTTCGACGGCCGGGAAGCTGTGCACGATACGGCCATGCTCCATCACATAAAAGCGGTCGGTGAGCGGAGCTGCGAACCGGAAGTTCTGTTCAGCCAGGAGGATGGTATATCCCTTTTGGCGCAGTGTCTGAATGGCGAGAGACAGCGCCTGCACGATCACGGGGGCGAGGCCCTCCGAAACCTCATCCAGCAACAGCAGCCGTGCGCCGCTGCGCAGGATGCGTGCCACGGCCAGCATCTGCTGCTCACCGCCCGAGAGCCGCGTACCTTGAGTGGCGCGACGCTCCCGCAGATTGGGAAACAGCGTGTAGATCTCTTCAATTGAAAGCCCGTCCGGGCCGACCCGTGGTGGCAGCAGCAGGTTTTCTTCGGCCGAGAGGCTTGCGTAGATGCCGCGCTCCTCGGGACAGTAGCCGACACCCAATCGCGCGATCCGATGCGACGGCAGCCCGATGGCATCCTGCCCTGCGATGCGGATGCGGCCCGTGCGCCGCCCGACCAGTCCGAGAAGTGCCCTGAACGTCGTGGTGCGGCCGGCGCCGTTGCGCCCCAGAAGGGTCACGACTTCGGCGGGCTGCACCTCGAAATCCAGTCCGCGCAGGATGTGTGACTCACCGTAGTAAGCATGCAGTCCCGCGACCTGCAGCAGTGGCCCGCTCATGCGCGCGACGCCTGCAGCTCACCATCCGCCGTGCCCATGTATGCCTCGAGCACCGCCGGATTGCGTGCAACTTCGGCATAGCTGCCCTCGGCGAGCACGCGGCCGCGCTGCAGCACCGTGATCGTATCGGCAATGGACGCCACCACAGTCATGTTGTGCTCCACCATGAGCACGGTGCGGTGGGTGCAGGTCTCGCGGATCAAAGCGGTCACCTTGCTGACATCTTCATGGCCCATGCCCTGTGTCGGCTCATCGAGCAGCAGCAGCTGCGGGTCCAGAGCGAGCGTCGTGGCGATCTCGAGCGCACGCTTGCGTCCGTAGGGCAACTCGAGAGCCGTGCGTTCGGCGAAGGCGCTCAGGTCCACTGCAGCCAGCAGCTCCAGGGCACGCCGTTGCAAGCTGCTCAAGCTGGCCGCCGGCTTCCAGAAATGAAAAGCGGTGCCGAGATGCCGCTGCAGGGCGATGCGCACGTTCTCGAGCACGGTCAGGTGCGGAAACACCGCCGACATCTGGAAGGAGCGGCCGATCCCCAGGCGTGCGACCTGCGCCGCCTGCAGCCCCGTGATGTCAGAGCCTCGGTAAAGGATCTGTCCTCGGGTCGGTGCGATGAACTTGGTCAGCAGGTTGAAGCAGGTGGTCTTGCCCGCACCGTTTGGCCCGATGAGCGCGTGGATCGAGCCGGCCCGCACGCGCAGATCGACGTCGCAGACTGCCAACAAGCCGTTGAAGTCCCGGCTCAGACCCCGCGTCTCGAGAATGTAATCGCTGGGCATGGCCGCCGGCGGCGGGTCGTCAATCCTTGGATTTCAGCCGCTCGTTGTTGGCTTCGATGAAGGTCCGGATCTCATCGGACATCGCCAGCAGCTTGAGCCACTGCTCCTTGTATAACGTCACGGGGAAGCGCCCCATGCCATATACCGACAGCGCACCCTTCTCGCTGACCTTGAGCGCAACGCGGGCCCGGCCGCCGCTTTTCAAGCGCTCATTCTCCGCTCGCAGACGCTCGAGCTCGGCTTGCAAGTCATCGGACATCTTGATTTCCCGCTGTGGCAGCGGGTCGCAGTATGCCCGAGGCGCTGCGGCCCGGGGAGGCACCGTTGCATCTAAAATCGGGCCCATTACGCACCGGCCCGTGCGCCGATCGCGCCGCGCGCCCTGTGCCGCTGATAAACTTCGCGCGCCACCAGGAGCCTTCCAGTACACCGTGAGCCGGCTTACCGTCTGTATTCTGTTGAGCTTGTGCTGCCTGCCACAGTGCAGCGGCGTACGCGCCGGGGTCCTGGTCTATGCCGCGGGCGATGTCGCGGAATGCGGCGCAGCTCCGGAGCGGAGTCCGGCGGCACGCACCGCCCGACTCATCCCCGCGGATGCGACGGTGTTGGTGGCAGGCGATACGACCTATCCCACGGCCGATCGGGCGACGCTTGCGAGGTGTTACGCGCCGACCTGGGGACGTTTCCGGGACCGCACCTACGCCGTACCCGGCAATCATGACTATGTGGAAGGCTCCGCTCAGGATTTTCTGCAGTATTTCGGGGCGCGCACGCCCGGTCGCACCTGGTTTCGCGCGCTGGTGGGCGACTGGTGGCTCATCGGGCTGGACAGCAATCTGGCGGGTCCGCAGCTCGCCGAGCAGCAGCGCTGGCTGCAGGAACAGCTGGACGCTATAGCGGGAGACGGCCGTTGCCTGCTGGCAATGTGGCATCACCCGGTCGTCTCGACCGGTCTGCGACGTAAGGACGGTGCGCGCATGCGGCCCGCTTGGCAAGCATTGGATGCCGCGAAAGCCGACGTGGTGGTGAACGGACACGAGCATTTCTACGAATCGTTCGATCCACGGGATGGCGCCGGACATCGGCAGCCCGATGGCATTCGCGAGTTCATTGTCGGGACCGGCGGTGCGCATCTGTACGATCTGTCGGTGGTGCGGGGCTACCACCGCTTTGCGCGGCGCTACGGAGTGCTCGAGCTGCATCTCGAGCAGGATCATTACGAGTACGCGTTCCGTACACTGGATGGCCGCGCCCATGACACGGGCATAGCGCAGTGCCGCAGGAGCCGCGAGCGACCGCTACAATAGGCAGCTTTCCGCCGCCGTTTCACGGAATGTCACTATTCTCACGCTTCTTCCGCCGGCCATCACAGGGGGACCGGCCGCCTGATCCGCCCCCGGCAGCTGCGGCTTCGGCGCCGGCGGCTTCCCCGGCTTCGGAGCGCGAACAGCGCGCCGCTGCGGAGCACGCGCAGCTGCAGGCCGCAATCGCCGCGGGGGATCGTCAGGTTGTGGCAAGACTGGTGGTGAGCGGATGCTCGACCCGGCTCCGCCAGGAGGCGGCCCGCGCGGTCGAAGATCCGCAGCAGCTGCGTGAGCTGATCAGGCAGGTCCGCGGCGGGAAAGACAACAATGTCTATCGGATTCTCACCGCCAAACGTGACGAGCTGCTCGCTCGGTCGCGCGTGACCGAGCAATTGCAAGCGGAGATTACCACCGTGATCGTGGCGCTCGAGCGCCACACCCATCGGCCCTACGATGCGTTGTTTGCACCTACGCTTGCGCAGTTGGAAAAGCGCTGGCAGGCCATCGCCGACAGCGCGGCTGCCGCGGAGAGTGCGGCAGCTGCGCAGAATGCGCAGCGCTGCCATGAGATCATCGAGCAGCACGAGCGTGAGCACGCGCAGTTGGCGGCGCGGCAATCCGCGCAGCTCAGCGCTGCGGCCGCGGAGCGCGAGCGTCGCGCGGCGGAGGACAGCGCGGCTACCGCAGCGGCAGCCGAACGGCAACGGGTGCTTGCAGAGGAGCGTCAGGCGGCGGAGGTAGCCGAGACGGCACGCCTCACCGCACTGCGCGAGATTGCGGCACTGCTGCGCCAGGCGCATGCCGCGCTGAATGGTGGGCGCACGCGGCGTGCGGCTGACCTGCGCGCCACGCTGACCGAGCGGCTGCAATCGCCCCTGGTCCTGCCGTCGCGGCTGTCAAACCAATTGCAACAGCTCGATGAGCGGCTGCAGGAAGTCAAGGACTGGAAGAGCTTTTCGGTTGCTCCGAAACGCACGCAGTTGCTGAACGAGGTGCAGGCACTGGTGGGATCGCAACTCGAGCCGGCGTTGCTCGCCGAGCGGATTACCGGGCTGCGTCAGCAATGGCGCACGCTCAACCGGGGTGCGGCCGAGGAGGCGGTGCCCGCCGAAGAGCAGTTGTTTCACGATGCGGCCGAGCAAGCCTACCAACCCTGTCGCGACTATTTCGCAGCGCAGGCGCTGTTGCGTAAGGAGAATCTGCAGCGGCGCGCCGCCCTGGTGGCGCGCCTGCAGGCCTTCCGGGACGGCCACGACTGGCAACAGCCGGACTGGATTCTGGTGAGCACCGCGCTGCGTGAGTCGCAGCAGTTGTGGCGGGCTGCATCGCCGGCCGAGAAGGCAGGCAGCGCCCAGGTCGTGCAGCAGTTCCAACAGCTCACGGCTGATCTGCAGGGGAGGCTCGATGCCGAGCAGGTGCGCAACACCGAGCGCAAACGGCGTTTGATCGAGCAGGCGCGCGGATTGCTCGTCCGCGAGGACAGCCGCGAGGCGATCGACATGGCCAAGGTTCTGCAGCAACAGTGGCGCCAGATCGGACCTGTGCCTCGCGCCACGAATCATGAGCTCTGGGACGAATTCCGCCAGCAGTGCGATGCCATCTTCCAGAGGCGGCAGCAGGAGTTTGCCGAATACAGCGCCGCGCTCGAGCAGAACCGTGTAACGGCGCTCGCCGTTTGCTCGGAGCTGGAAGGGCTCGCGCAAATGCCCGCTGAGCAGCTGCTGCAGCAGAGCGCCCGCATCGCAGAGCTGTCAGGGCATTTTGACGCGGCCGGCGAGTTGCCGCGCCCGGTGGCGCGGGGCCTGCAGCAGCGTTTCGAGCGCGCTCTGCAGCGATGCGAGCAGGCACGGGACCGTGCGCGCGGCGAGCAAACTGAGCGCGGATGGCTCAACGTGTTAGGCGCCGCGCAGCAGCTGCAGGCAGTGCGATGGGCACAGGCGCGGGGCGCGGCCGCAGAGGAGCAGTTGCGACTGCGCAATGCAGTCGAGGGCTTCCTGACGGGCACTCCGACCTGGCCGGCAGGCTTCGCACAGATCCTGCGCGCCGAGCTGGATCGCCCCACCACCGGGAGCGATCCGCAGGCGAACGAGCGCGCACTGCGTGAGTTATGCATTCGCGCCGAGATTCTCACCGAGACGGCGACTGCGCCGGAGGACCTGCCGCTGCGGCGAACGTACCAGATGCAGCGTCTGGTGCAGGGGATGGGTCAGAGGCTGAATACCGACCCGCACGAGCTCGATCGGATCGTGCTCGAGTGGGTCCGAGTCGGACCCGTGGCTGAACAGGCCTACGACGCTTTGCTCGAGCGCCTCAGGCAATGCCGGCGCATCGCCGTGGCTACGCCGGAGCGCCAGTGATCGTGGCTGCAGCGAGCCCCTCATGAAAAGGGCTTAGCGCTGTCTCCTGGCGCGCGTGAGCAGCGAGGCGCTGCGGTTCCCGCGGGCGTGCAGTCTGCCGCGGCCGGCCTGCAGGCTTCGGCAAACGGCGCCTGGGCGCGTGAGCTGCGACGTCGTGCCCGCAACAACCTGGTGGTGACGATCGTCGGCACGACCGTGCTCACGGGGCTGTTCTTCGTCGGATACTTCTACGTACAGAATTGCCCACTGCGCGCGGCGACCGTCATGCCCCTGACGCGCCTGGATCGGCTCATTCCCTTCCAGCCCTGGGCACTCCTCGGCTATATCTCCCTGTGGGTGTACATCGGCGCCGGGCCTGGATTGCAGCCCTCGCGTGCGGCCCTGGCGCGCTATGTGCTCTGGATGTGCGCTTTGTGTCTGACCGGGCTGCTCATTTTTTATCTCTGGCCAACGCGCACCCCTGCATTGCAGCTGGCCACGACGGATTTCCCGGGCATCGCGCTGCTGCACGGAGTCGATCGCGCCGGCAATGCCTGTCCGTCTCTGCACGTCGCAGCGGCCAGCTTCACGCTGGTGCGGGTTGCCACAGTCCTGCGTTCGGTGCACACGCCCCCGTGGCTGCACGGCCTCAACATCATCTGGTTCACGCTCATCGTCTACGCGACACTTGCTATCAAACAGCATGTCGCCTGGGACGTTGTGGCCGGAATGCTCCTCGGACTAACGTTCGCCTGGCTCAGTCTTGGCGTCCATTCAAGGTGAGTGACTTCTGACTCATGAGTGATCTCGCAAGCGCATCGCCCGCGGCGGAAATCCGCATTGGCCTGGACACCGGCGGCACCTACACGGATGCGGTCGCGCTCGATGGCGGACGTCATGTCCTGGCGAGCGCCAAGGCGCTCACCACCCACTGGGACCTGACAGAGGGACTCGGCGCTGCGCTGCGGCTGCTGTTGGGCAAGCTGCCGCCTGGGGCGGCTGCACGGATCTCGCTGGTCTCGGTGTCGACCACACTCGCCACCAACGCCGTCGTCGAGAATCGCTTCAGTCCCGTCTGTACGATCCTGCTCGGTTTCGATGAGCGCATGCTGGAGCGCTCCGGGTTGCAGGCGGATCGCAGGGCAGTGCGCGTGCGCGGCGGACACGATGCAACCGGCCAGGAGCTCGAGCCACTCGATGAGCCCGCCATCGAGGCGGCCGTGCACGAGCACGGTGCCTACGTGGAGGCCTTTGCGGTGGCGGCGTTGTTTTCGGTACGTAATCCCGATCACGAGCGCCGTGCGCGGGAACGCATCCGCGCGCTGAGCAGTAAACCGGTCACCTGCAGTTATGAGCTGAGCTCACAACTCGATGCCCCCAAGCGCGCGTTGACGGCGGCACTGAATGCGCGTCTGACGCCACAGATCCGGCAGCTGCTCACTGCCCTGCGGCATGTGCTGGAGCAGCAGGCAGTCGCGGCGCCGCTGATGATCGTGAAGGGGGACGGCACGCTGATGCGGGCCGAGATGGCACTGGAATGTCCGGTCGAGACGGTCCTGTCCGGTCCCGCGGCGAGCGTGGTGGGTGCCGGATTTCTGAGTGCGCTGCGTGATTTCGCCGTGGCTGACATGGGCGGCACCACGACCGATGTGGCGATGGTGATCGATGGTCGCCCCATCGTGCGCGCCGAAGGAGCAGTGATCTCGGGCTGGCGCACGATGGTCCAGGCCGTCGAGGTGCATACCTGTGGTCTGGGTGGAGACAGTGAGGTGTCCCTCGATCGCGAGCGCCGGTTGCGCGTGGGCCCGCGCAAAGCCATGCCGCTGAGCCTGCTCGCGGCGCAATTTCCGCAGGTACTGCAGGATCTGCGCCGGCTTGCCGCGGCGACCCACCTGCCCGCATTTGCCGCGCAGTTTGCCTATCGCAATCCGGGACGCGAGCCCCCTGAGCATCTGGATCGCGTGGAGCAGCGCGTCTGGGAGGCACTGACAACTGCGCCACAGGGCCTGGACAGGATTGCCCGCTCGGCGCCCGGCATGGAGGCGCTGCGCCGACTCGTTGATCGGAGGCTGGCTACGCTGTCAGGGTTCACGCCAAGCGATGCCATGCATGTGCTCGGTCAGCAATCAGACTGGGACGTCGAGGCCGCCCGTCTGGGTGCGCTCATTCTGGCAGCGGAGGAGAGTCGCGCGAATCCGGGCCAGGACGCAGACGGTGCGCAGACTTTCTGCGAGCGCGTCTACCAACACGTGATCAGACAGGCGACGCGCGTGATCATGGAGAGCGCCCTTGCGCAGGATCCGGGAATCGAGGCCCATCATGGCCGCTGGGGTCCGCTGGGGGCGCTGTTGGAAGCAACCTGCGCAGGTCGGAGCTTCTCGCGTCTGGTGGCTGCGCAGCTCGGTCTGGCCATGCCGCTGGTCGCGATTGGTGCGCCGGTGGGTGCTTACTATCCGGAGATCGCACGGCGCCTACACGCGCAGCTCTGTATTCCGGAGTATGCGTCGGTCTGCAATGCTGTTGGTGCGGTGGCCGGCGTGGTGTCGGAGGCCAGCGAGGTGCTCGTCAATCAACCGGTACTGAATGTCTTTCGGGTGCATGATCCTGCGGGCAGTCGTGATTATGCGGACGCGCAAGCCGCGATTGAGGACGCGAGGCGGGTATCGCGCGAGCTGGCACTCGCTGCGGCCCAGCGCGCCGGCGCGACCGATCCGCATGTCGAGACGACGGTTAGCGAGCGAGCGGCGCGCCAGGGAGGCGAGGCTGTTTACCTGGCCGAAGCAACCGTCGTATCCCGAGCGACCGGCAGACCGGGTAGCGGCTCGGTGCGCTAACAGCGACGCGCTCACCCACCGCGCGCTGTCGTTACAATACGCTCTCTACCGCGTGCAAATTCAAGGGACAAGATGAAGCTGAGGTATATCGTTCTGCTGGGTTGGGTGACCACGGGCGTGGCCCTGGCGCAATCACACGTCGGTCATGAGAAGACGCCGCTAAGCGATGCGGGCGTGGTGAGCAGGGTGGGCGACACCGCGTTTGTGAGGGTGGAAGCGGACAACTTCCGCAACCTGAGCGCAGCTCAGCAGGCCCTGGCTTACTGGTTGACGCAAGCGGCCATCGCCATCGATCCGATCGTCTATGACCAGCTGTCAGCATCGGGACTGCGCATAAAGCGCCTGCTGGAGGAGATCCTGGCCCATCCGGCGGGCATCCCGCCGCAGTTGCGCAAGTCGCTCACGGAATACACAGAGTTGTTCTGGGCCAACCGCGGCAATCACAATCTGATCACCACGCACAAATTCGTGCCGCAGTTCAGCTTCGAGCAGTTGCGCGATGCTGCCCTGGCTGCGCAGCGCGCCGGCGCGCTGCAGCAGGCATACGCCGATCTGCCGTCACTGGCCACTGCAGCGCAGTTGGAGGCGGAACTGCAGGGTCTGCGCGCAGCGATTTTCGATCCGCAGTTCGAACCCATGGTCACGGCCAAAAACCCGGAGGCCGGCAAGGACATCCTGCAGGCGAGTTCCAACACGTTTTATCGCGGCCTGACGCTCGCCGATCTGAATGGCTTCCATGATGCGCATGCGCTCAACAGTCGCGTCGTAAAGGACCGGCAGGGGCATCCGCAGGAACTTGTCTACCGCGCCGGAACGGCCGATGGCAAAGTGCCAGCGGGCCTCTATGCCTTCTACCTGCGCAAGGCGATCGACTGCCTGCAGAAGGCCCGGGGATATGCCGAACCGGCGCAGGCCCAGGTCATCGGCGCTCTGATCCGCTACTTTCAGACGGGCGATCCGCAGGACTGGCTGACATTCGATGCCGACTGGGTGCGCAACGATGCGCCGGTCGATTTCTCCAACGGCTTTGTGGAGGTCTACCGCGATGCGCGCGGCGCCAAGGGGAGCGCGGCGGCGTTCGTTGCGGTGACCGACATGCAGCGCACGGCGAGCATGCACAAGCTGGCCGAGCAGGCCGCGTATTTCGAGCAGCAGGCGCCGTGGGATGCAAAGTACAAACGGCAGTCCTTCACCGCCCCGGTCATCAAGGCGATCGAAACTGTCGTGGAGAGCGGTGATTTTCACGTCATCACGGTGGGGGACAATCTGCCGAACGAGAACGCCATCAAGGAGCGCTATGGCACCAAGAACTTCCTGTTTGCCAGCAGCAGCCGTGCCTTGAATCGCTTTCAGCTCGGTAAGCCGGTGCTCGAGGAGTTCGGCAGCTCAGCGGCGATGATTGCGCGTGGGGTGAAATACAACGACACCGCCTGGGACCTGCTGGTCGCACTGCACGAGGTGATCGGACACGGGTCCGGCAAGCTCAGTGAGCGCTACCAGGCCGGTAGTGAGTCCGCTCTCAAGGAGTACTTCTCCACGCTGGAAGAGGCGCGCGCCGACCTCATGGCCCTGTGGAACGTCTGGGATCCGAAGCTGGCCCAGCTGGGCCTCGTCCAGGATCAGGAGGAGGTCGCGAGGACGATGTACGATCTGGAGACCATGATGAGCCTGCGGCAACTGCGCACTGTGCCCGTCGGCGACCAGCTCGAGGAGGACCATGCGCGCGATCGCCAGCTGGTGATTCATTACATCATGGACAAGACGAACGCCATCCGGCAGTTCAAGCGGGATGGCAAGACTTACCTCGAGGTGACTGACTACAACAGCATGCGCCGGGGCGTGGGCATGCTGCTTGCGGAGCTGATGCGCATCAAGGCTGAGGGCGATTATGAGGCGATCAAGGCACTCGTGAACCGCTACGGGGTCCATTTTGATCCGGCGCTGCGCGATGAGGTCGTGGCACGCTACGCCAGACTCGACCTACCGCGCTATTTTGCCGGTATCTACCCGACCCTGCAGGCGCAGCCGGATGCGGTCGGCCATGTCACCGCCGTGCAGTTCAGCTACTCCGTTGATCCTGTCACGCAATACCTGAATTTCGCCGCCATGTATGCGCCGGATCTGCTGTCGAAGCACCAAGGAGTCGCACGATGAGCACCCTGGGATCGCGCTCGCTTGCGGGCTGGCTGCCCGCATTCATCGCCTTAGGCGTGTTGCTCTCAGCCTGCGCGGGAACTTCGCACGTCATGATCGGTCGCGCACGGCCTGCCATCTCTGCCGATGAGGTGCAGGTCTACTATCGTCCTCCCACGGGCTACTACGAGGAAATTGCGCGTCTGGAGACTTCCAGCGGCGGCTCGTTCTCCTTTACCGCGCAACGCAAGACGGATGCGGTCATCCGGCGCCTGAAGGAGGAAGCCGCGAAGTTGGGCGCCAATGGCGTGTTGCTGGAAGGTATGGCAGATCGCAGCTCCGGCTCCATCGGCACCGGCGGCGGCAGTGAGTCCTGGTCGCGCTCCGGCGCGGTGGGCGGCGGGGTGGGCCTGAACTTCGCGATGAACAAGAAAGTCGGCGGCGGAGTTGCCATCTACGTGGGCTCGCCGCAGAGCAGTCCCTGAATCAGCCGGACTCGCAGCACGCTGCCGGTCAGGGCAGAGCGCTGCCGGCGATCCGGATGGCCAGCCAGTAAGCGGCGACGCTGCCAATCAGCGCAGCCGCCCAGGGCATAAAGGTTTGCCTGTACAGCCGCGTGTGACGCAAGGCGAAGGCCAACGGCACAAACGCCAACACGATGAGCAGCTGCCCGGCCTCGACGCCTGCATTGAAGCCGACGAGCGCCAGAGCCAGATCGATACCGTGCAAGCCCAGGTCCGCCAGCACCGAGGCGAACCCCATGCCATGGATCAGGCCGAACAGGAAGGCAACCATCCACAGCCGCTGGCGCACCATGGGATACAGGTTGTTCAGCGCGCCCAGCAGCACGGTGAGCGCGATCGCCGATTCCACCCAACGCGTCGGAAGAGTGGCGAGGTGGTTGACGGCCAGGGTCAGAGTCAGGGAATGCGCCGCGGTGAAGGCGGTGACGACCTTGAGAACATCCAGCAGTGAATCGCGCAAGGAGCCGCTCGCCTGCCATCGGCACTCGCGATAGCGGACCACGGCAGGCAGCAGCAGCGTCAACAGGAAGAGGATGTGATCGTAGCCTTTCCAGATGTGCCAGACACCTTCGGCGGCGAAACCGACGAACTGCTGTCCGCGCTCGGGTGCATCCAGGTGGATCACCGCATCCGGCGCACTGCTGTTGAGTGTCAACGCCTGATTGACGCTGGCGGTGCGAGCCTCAACGAGCGCCCGGTGATTGGGATCCAGATCAAATAGCAGACGGTCGTGCAGCGCCAGCTCCGTGGGACGCAAGGGACAGTCGACCTCGAAGCGAATGACCGCATAGCCGCCGTCGCTGTGCCGATCCACGAGCAGCTCGCGCAGACGGCTCGTGCAGGCCGCACGCTCGCCGCGCGCCAGCGCCTCGATCTGCAGATGGCCCAGCGCGTAACTCACGGTGACACCTTCCCGGGCGCGCAGCTCGCCCCAGGTTATGGTGCCATCGCCATTGAGATCGAGGCCCAGCGCATGCTGCAGATCGCGCAGTGCGATGTCCCACTGCCCCTCGAGCTGTGCACCCGCGGGCGGCTGAATGAGGGTCAGATAGCTGTTGCTGTTCTGATGCGCCTGAGTCGCACCACTCGCGAGACCCAACCCGACCATGAGGGCGCAGACCACGAGCGTCCGCAGCAGGCAGAAACCTCTCATCATCGCACCATCGCCGCCTGCCCGATGGCGCTGCGGATGCTGACATCTTCATAGCCAGAGTGGCTGAGCCATTCGAGTGCTGGACGGGCCCGCTGCAGATCGTGCTGCGCCAGGGCAGCCCGAACGAACAGCTGTACGTCCGCCGGCTCGTGCTGCACGTTCCAGTTCTGACGCGCAAGGGCCAGCGCGGCTGCACTGTCGCCGCGTACTTCAAGCGCAAAGCGCGCCTGCTCGCGTAGATGGGTGGCATCGCCGGCGCGGCGCGCGCTCTCGTAGCGCGCCTGGAATTCACGGCTCCAGCCGGCCGCCTGCGGCATCTGCAGCCGGGTGCCGGCGATCGCCAGACGCAACAGCAGGTTATCCTGCTGCTCCATGCCCTGCAGGAGTTGCAGCACCTGCGCATAGCGCTGCTGCGCGAGCAGCAAATCGGCATAGACGGCCAGCACGAACGCATTCTGCGGAGTCAACTGCAATGCCGTGCGCAGATCGTGCTCCGCCTGAGCTGCATCGCCAGCGCGAGTCTGCATGTCCGCCAGTACGGTGAGGATCCAGGCACGCAGCTCGGCCGATATCGCCGGATCATTGCTGAAGGCACCGCGCAGCGCGGCCTCACTCTCGCGCAACCGGCCGCTTACGCTGTTCACACTCGTTACACACGTCAGCGCAATCAACTGGCCCGCGGCACGCAATAAGGGCCGACAGGCCTCGCGCGCCAGCTCCAGGCGACCCTGCACCTGCAGGATGGTGGCCTTCATCAGCCATGCCTCGGCGTTCAGCGGCTCGATCGCCGTCGCGCGCTCCAACAGTGCGAGTGCTTCGTTGAACTGATGCAGGTACTGCAGTGCGGCCGCCTGCAATGTCAGCACGGCAGCGTTACGCGGCTGTGCCGCCAGCCACGGCGCGAGAGTGGCTTCGCTATACGACACCAGGCGCGGATCGCCGGTTGACCTGCCGAGTGCGAGATAACCGTGCGCCAACGTGAGGGCGCTCTGTAAGTCATCGGGCTGCGTTGCCAGCCTGCGGCGCATCGCCTCGAGCACTCCGATCTGCGCCGCCGCTGGCACCGTTTCCAGCACCTCGCCATCACTCTCCGGCCGATGCGGCTGCGCAACCGCGCCGTGCGCGCCTAAAGTAACGATCAGCGTCGTCACAAGCGACGCGGCAGTCCTCACGAGAGGCCTGACGAGAGACCGCACGGAAGACCTCCCGGGAGACCTCCCGGGAGACCGGGTGTACGCCCGGCCTCCCGCGTGCCAACCGCCTTGCGGCGTTCGAATCACCGCTGCGCCTATAGCGCGCTCTGGGGTGAGCCCGGCAGCGGCGTGTTGAGGTACGGAAACGCGTTGAGGTAGGTATCCGCGGGATTGATGGACCCGGTTACCTTCACCGAGGCTGCATCTGCACCCGCAGCGCGCGCACCGTCGGTGTAGGGAGTGCCATGATTGGGATCAGCGGTCTGCGTACCGCAGTTGCCGATCTTGCCGCACAGGGCACCCTCCACGACGCGCAGTGAGATATCCACTACATCGTCGTAGGGACGCCGGCCGTTCGGGAACCCGGCGGCATCGCCGCCCAGCACTCCCAGATCATTCTGCGCAGCGGCCGCGGTCGGTGGGGTTGAGGTATTGAGCCGCAGCTCTTCCGCGGGAGTAACCCGTGCAGGCTGATTGAGACCCTTTACTCCGGTGAGAAACGTAGCAACGAGATCTTCCCGTGGCGTGCCAGGAACCTGCGCCGCGTTGCCAAAGAGTGCGTTGAGCAGCACCGGCAGAGTGGGATGGGTCACGTAGGTCAGGAACTGGCCGTCATCCCGCGGGAAGCTGTTGTTGAATTTGTTCTTGTCCGGCAGACCGATGACGACTTCGTTCACCAGCGGGCTGCCAAGCCGTGAGACCTGCCGGAACCTGCCCAGGTTGCCGCCGGCAGAGTCCGGCAGAGCTGCGGTGGTGTAGGCCCCGATGACCGGGTCCTTGCCGCGCGTGAGACAGCCGATCGGCATCTCCAGCGCCAGCGAGGTGATGTTCTTCCCGCTGAGATCATTCCTCTTGCCGTCGCGTGCGCCGACCGGATTCAGGTTGACGAGATCGAAGATCTCACCGACGTTGATGAAGAAACTCTCCTTACGCTGGCCGACGAATAGCTTCCCCGGTGCGCCGCAGCCCGGGATGCTGATCGAGTAGATGAAGTGAGCGGCATAGGCAGCGTAGTCCGGAATGGATTTGACGCCGATGTTGTCGACCGGTTTCCAGAATTGCGTCGCACCGGTCGTGGCATCGCTCAGCAGCTCGCGCGACGAACCGCGCACCACCGTCACGTTGTAGCTTTGTTGAACGTTGAGCGTCTTACCGCTCGTATCCACGGGACCGATGTTGATGAGAGGCACGGCGACTTTGGCACCGCCTGCGGGAACCTTCAGATCCTTGTCGACGGTGCTGAAGCGAAACTCGAATGACAGAGCGGGGATCGCGCTGCCGTCATTGTCGATGTGGATCGCATAAAAGCCATGCGTGTCAAGAGGATAGAAGTTGGGTCCGCCCTGCGGATCCTGGAACGGTATGTAGTTGGCGATGAAGGTGACGTAGCCTTCGCGTCCGGGTTCGTAGCTGCGGAACATGTAGAAGTCGGTGCCATCCACCCGGGGCGTGCCCCCGATGTCGGGCGCTTCCCGGTGACTGGATGCGAAGCTCAGCAGCGGCGCGGTGAGCGCCAGTAAGGTAGCGGCGATTCTCGTGTGAGGTTTCATGACAGACACTCTTGGCGTGGGGACGAATCCCCTCTCTACGAGTGCGGTCTTGAGTTGGATGCAGCCGAGCCGATGTTTTTTCGCTGCCCGGCGCGTTCCCGGCTTATTCGTTGCGGGAGCTGCGCCCCAGGGTGCCGTGACGCGTGATTTGCGCCAGCGCTGAGTCGATATCCGGATATTGGAAGCGGTAACCCAACTCGATGGCACGAGCCGGGACCACACGCTGACCATCAACCAGCAGCTGCGCGAGCTCTCCCAATGCCAGGCGAATCGGCCATGCCGGCACACGCAGCCATGATGGCCGGTGCAGGCTTCGGGCGATCGCCCGCTGCAGCTGTTCCTGCGTCACTGCATGGGGTGCGGTGGCATTCACGGCACCGATCATGGCGGCGTCGCGCAGGGCCCGCTCGAACAGACCGACCACATCCTCAATATGGATCCAGGAGATCCACTGGCGACCGCTGCCGAGGATCGCACCCAGACCGAGCCGCGCCGGGCGCAGCAGCTGGGGCAGGGCACCTCCATCGCCTCCCAGCACTACCCCGAGCCGCAAGCGGGTGACACGCGTGCCGAGTGATTCACAATGCATCGCCGCCTGTTCCCATTGCTGGCACAAGATGGACTGAAAATCAGTCGTAGGCGTGGCGCGCTCGTCCACCAGTTCATCGCCATGCAGGCCGTAGTAGCCAATGGCACTTGCGCTGAGGAGCACCGCGGGAGGTTGTCTGAGCCGCGCTGCCAGCCCGACCAGAGCATCCGTAGTCGCGAGCCGGCTTTGCAGCAGCAGCCGACGCCGGGACCGTGTCCAGGGAAAGCCCATGATCGGCAGGCCGGCGAGGTTCACGATGGCTGCGAGATGAGTGTCCACCTGCAGCTCTGCAAGACTGCCCAGGGCGCGCACACGCGTGCCGAACAGGGCGCGGCACTTCTGCTCGCTGCGCGTGTATACGATGATTCGAGCCCCCGTCGCGAGCAGTCGACCAATCAGGTGGCGTCCGATGTAGCCGGTGCCACCGCTGACAAGAATCCAGTCCGGCTCCAAGTCTGTGGATGTTGTCTGCTGCTGCATAGCGGTTGCGCCGTACCTGCCGGGTATACTCTACGCTCTCGCAGAGCGCACGAAGAGTCCTCGCTCGATTGGAGATTGCCGTGACCAGCTCAAAGCTCCTGATTACCCGCGAAGGTCCCCTCATGCGGTTGACGCTCAACCGCCCCGACCGCGGCAACGCCCTCGATCAGGGGCTGGCAGATGAGTTGCTCGAGGCCGTCAGCGAGTGCGATGGCGACCAACGTGTGCGGTGTGTGGTGTTGACTGGATCGGGCCGGCTGTTTTGCGCCGGCGGGGATATCACAGCTTTCGCCCAAGACCCGGAACGCATGCCGCAGGCACTGCGCAAATTGGCAGGTACGGTTCACGAGTCCGTCATCCGCCTGGCTAACATGCGCAAACCGTTACTGACATTGGTCAACGGCCCGGCGGCGGGCGCGGGAATGAGCCTTGCCATCATGGGCGATGTGGTGCTGTGCGCGCGCTCGGCGCATTTCACCACGGCCTACGGCACCATCGGACTGACGCCGGATGGCGGCATGACCTGGTCGTTGCCGCGTCTCATCGGAATGCGCAAGGCACAGGAACTCGTGCTCACCAATCGCCGCGTTGCGGCCCCTGAGGCGGAACAGATCGGGTTGGTCACGCGAGTCGTGGAGGATGCGGCGTTGGCGGAGGAGGGCGCGAAGGTGGCGGATAGTCTGAGCCACTCGGCCATCGCCGCGTTCGCTACGGCGCGCACGCTGCTGGCAAACTCCTACGGCGCCTCACTGGCATCGCAGCTGGACACCGAGGCACGGACCATCGCCGCGATGTCGCGCGAGCCGGAGTGTCGTGAAGGTATTGCGGCATTTCGTGACAAGCGCAAGCCTGATTTCGATTGACGTGAGCGGCGAACTCCGTATTCTTGCACGCGGGCCATCCACTCCCACCGGTGGACGCCCATCTGCAAGGATGGGAGTACGATTCCATGATTCAGCTCGCGAGGCCGGCAACGCGCCCGGCTGATCCCCGTTTCTCTTCGGGTCCCACCAAAAAGCGCCCTGGCTGGCAGCTGCAGAATCTGTCCGCAGCCGCGCTCGGCCGTTCCCATCGCTCAGCCGCCGGCAAGGCCAAACTCAAGGCAGCCATCGCGCAGACGCGCGCGCTCCTTGGCGTTCCGCAGGATCATCGCATTGCCATCGTGCCGGCATCCGACACCGGTGCGATGGAGATGGTGCTGTGGTCGATGCTGGGCACACGGCCTGTCGACGTGTTTGCGTGGGAGGCATTCGGTGAGGAATGGGTGGAGGATGTCATTCGGCAGCTGAGGCTTCCGGATGTCCGGATTCACCTCGGTCGCCCCTATGGAGCGCTTCCCGATCTGTCCCAGGCTCGCCGCGAGGCGGATGTCATCTTCACGCAGAATGGCACGACCTCAGGGGCGCGTATCCCCGGGTTCGAGTGGATTCCCCGCGACCGCGGCGGCATCACGATCAACGATGCGACCAGCGCCGCCTTTGCCCAACCCATCGACTGGTCAAAATGTGACGTCGTGACCTTCTCCTGGCAGAAAGTGTTGGGAGGCGAGGGCGGACACGGCATGCTGGTATTGTCCCCGCGCGCCGTGCAACGCCTCGAGAGCTACACACCAGAGCGGCCGTTGCCCAAGATCTTCCGCATGACACGCGCTGGCAAGCTCGATGAGGAGCTGTTCGAAGGGGCCACCATCAACACACCTTCGCTGCTTGCGACGGAGGACTATCTGGATGCACTGCAGTGGGCGGCATCCATCGGCGGGCTCGCGGCGCTGCACGCGCGCGCCACGGAAAACTTCAACTGCCTTGCCGAGTGGGTCGAGCGCACGCCCTGGGTGCAGTTTCTGGCGCCCGACCCGGCCACGCGCAGCAATACCAGCGTGTGCCTGCAGGTGGCCGATGACAGAGTTCTGTCGCAGCCGCCGGACGGCCAGGCAGCCCTGGCCAAAAAGCTGGCCGCGAAGCTGGAGGCCGAAGGTGTGGCGCTGGATGTCGCCGCCTACCGCTCCGCACCGCCCGGATTGCGCATCTGGTGCGGAGCTACCATCGAGAGAAACGATCTGCAGGCGCTCACTCCCTGGCTCGACTGGGCATTCGCCAGCTGCATCGCTGAGCTGACATGAGGAGCACGCGCATGCCGAGTGTTCTGGTAGCTGATGAGCTCAGCCCAAAGGCCCTGGAGGTATTCAGGGCACGGGGGGTTGAGGCGACGATGCAGGTGGGTCTGAAGAAGGCGCAGCTGCTGGAGGTCATCGCTCAGTACGATGGCCTGGCCGTGCGTTCGGCCACCAAGGCCGACAAGGAAGTCATTGCTGCCGGTCGGCGCCTTAAAGTGATCGGGCGCGCCGGTATCGGCATCGATAACATCGATGTGTCCGCCGCCACCGCGCATGGCGTGGTCGTGATGAACACGCCGTTCGGCAATTCCATTACGACTGCCGAGCACGCCATCGCGCTGCTGTTCGCCGCCGCCCGACAGCTGGGCGCTGCAGATGTCTCCACGCAAGCCGGCCGCTGGGAAAAGACGCGCTTCATGGGTGTCGAGCTGTACGGCAAGACCCTGGGCCTGATCGGCTGCGGCAACATTGGCTCGCTCGTCGCGGAGCGGGCGCTGGCGCTGAAGATGAATGTCATTGCGTACGATCCGTTCCTGTCCGCCGAGCGCGCCGTGCGGCTCGGCGTGGAGAAGGTGGAGCTCGAGGAGCTGCTGCGACTTGCGGATGCGATCTCACTGCATACCCCGCTCACCGAGAAGACGCGCAATATTCTTTCAGCGGACGCTCTGGCCAGCACCAAGCCCGGCGTGTTGATCGTCAATGCCGCACGCGGGGGTCTGGTGGATGAGGCCGCCCTACGGCAGGCGCTGGAGAGCGGTCGCGTCGGGGGTGCCGCTTTCGATGTGTTCACCACCGAGCCTGCGCGCGAGAACGTGTTGTTTGGCGCGCCGCGCTTCCTTGCGACACCGCATCTGGGAGCCAGTACCAACGAAGCCCAGGAAAACGTGGCATTGCAGGTAGCGGAGCAGATTGCCGACTTTCTCAATAAAGGCGCGGTGACCAATGCCATCAACACCGCATCGGTGACCGCAGAGGAGGCGCCGCGGCTGCGGCCCTATCTTTCCTTGCTCGCGAAGCTGGGTGGCTTCGCCGGGCAGATGGCCGACGGCGGCATCGAAGCGATCGAGATCGAGTACGAGGGAGAAGTCGCCGCTCTGAACCTGCAGCCGCTGACCGCCACGGCGCTCGCAGCGCTGCTGCGACCGCTGCTGCCCGACATCAACATCGTGTCTGCGCCGGCGGTACTGAAGACCAAGGGAACTCCGCTGGCTGAGTTACGGCGCGACAGCTCGCCCGTGTTTGGCTCGTTGATCCGCATCCGGGTACGGAGCGCGGGCTCCTGGTTTACCGTTGCGGGAGTGCTCATGGGCGGCGCGCCCAAGATCGTCGAGGTGCGCGGCATGCCCCTGGAAGCGGACTTCCATCCGGTGATGCTGTTCGTCAACAACCTGGACAAGCCCGGATTCATCGGTGCGCTGGGGACGATTCTGGCCGAAGCGCAGATCAACATCGCGACGTTTCATCTTGGGCGCGAGGCAGCCGGAGGCGAGGCGGTCGCGATCATCGGGGTCGATCAGGTCGTGCCCGAGCCCGTGCAGGCGCGGCTGCGGAATCTGCCGCACGTGCGGTTCGTCAAGGTGCTGACCTTGCAGGACAGCTGAGCGTGCTCGACGGGGAACTTGCAGCAGCACGCGAGGCAGCAGCCGCAGCCGCGCAGGTCATCGGTCCGCTGTACCGGCAGAACCTGCGCGTGCAAATCAAAGCGGATGCCACGCCTGTGACCGAAGCCGATATGCGCGCCGAGGAGGTCATTCGCGAGTCGTTGCACCGACGCTTTCCTTCCTACGGTTTTTACGGCGAGGAGAGTGGACGGCATGCGCCGGATGCCGAGAGCGTCTGGCTGGTTGATCCACTCGATGGCACGAAGTCGTTCGTGCGCGAGTGCCCGTTCTTCTCCACGCAGATCGCGCTCATGCGTGGCGGTGAGCTGATGCTGGGAGTCTCGAGTGCCCCGATTTACGGGGAGGTCGCCTGGGCAGCGCGCGGCAGCGGTGCCTTCCTCAATGGAGAGCGCATCCGGGTCAGCCAGATCGGCCAGCTGGCCGCATCGATCCTGTCAACCGGCAACATCCGTTCGCTGGCGGGCGATGCGCGCTGGTCGCAGCTCGGGGGCCTCATCCGCCAGGTGAGTCGCGTCCGCGGCTACGGGGATTTTCTGCACTATCATCTGCTCGCACGCGGCTCGCTGGATCTCGTGATCGAGTCGGACGTGCACATCCTGGATGTGGCTGCGCTGAGCGTGATCGTGCGCGAGGCGGGAGGTCGCTGCACCGACTTGCAGGGTGGCCCGCTTGGACTGAACACCACCAGCATCGTCGCCAGCAACGACGTGCTGCATGCACAGGCGCTGCAACAGCTAAGCCTGTAGCAGCTCACCCGTTAGAGGCGAGCTGCTACAGGTAGAGTCCTCGGACCTGTGACCGTCGACTTCAGGCCCCGCGTTTTCAGAACTTCTGTCCGAACTGGATAGCGATAGTACGCGGCTGTGACGGAATGATGTACGGCTGGTCGCAGATGTCGACCGTACATTGCACGAAGCGCGTCAGCTGCGCGCGTTTGTCGGCGACATTGGTAACCATCAGATCGATGTGGGTGTTGTCCTTCACCAACCCGGCACTCAGATCCAGCAGGCCATACGCCCGCTGAATGCCCATGACCTGCGAGTTGTCAATACGCAGGGAGGGTAATGACTTGCTTTGATAGACCCACGATGCCTGGCCATAAGGCTTCCAGTCCGCAATGCCTTCAAAGGTATACCGCGCTACCATATTACCCTTG
Source organism: uncultured Pseudomonadota bacterium (assembly GCA_963839055.1). Classification (GTDB taxonomy): domain Bacteria; phylum Pseudomonadota; class Gammaproteobacteria; order Steroidobacterales; family Steroidobacteraceae; genus 13-2-20CM-66-19. The sequence continues at coordinate 418,180 of CAWITP010000003.1, forward strand.
AACTTCGGCGAGATCGGCAGGTTTTCGCCCTTCAGGCCTATAGGTCCGTTGAACACGTTCGGATTGTTGAACGGCAGAGTCTGCTGGTCGGTCGGGCAAATTGAACCTCCGTGAACGCAGACGTCCTGCTCCAGGCGCGGATCCAGGAAGGTCAGATTAGAGCTGAGCGTAAAATGTGTATTGGGTGCCCAAAGAAGCTCGGTTTCCAGCCCTTTGATGCGCGCATCGCCCGCATTCTCGACCACGGTAACGCTGTTCGGACCCAAAAACGAGTATTGGAGATTGCTCCAGTCCTCCTTGAATACGGCTCCGTTGAAACGCAGGTGGTGGTCAAACCACTCAGTTTTCCAACCCAACTCGTAGTTGGAGAGGAAGTCTGTCTGATATGGTCCGTAGCCTGGCGCGGCTGTGCGATTGACACCGCCGGGCCTGAAGCCTTTTGACCAGGTTGCGTATATCAGCGCGTCGGGGCTGAATTTATACGTGAGATTGACCCGTGGCACCTTGCCCGAGCCGCTGACGGCGGTGTTGAGGTTCTGGCACGGCGCAAATGGCAGCGGCGAGCTGGAGAAGCACTTGTCCATTCCAGAGGTGTAGCCTGATAACGCGTTGTAAGCAGCCGAGTAACCATAGAAACCCTGCAGCGAGTTATCGTACTTGAAATAACGAAGTCCGCCATTCAGTGACAGTCCTTTATATAGGTCGGCCGTGCCTTGGAAGAATACGGCTTTGTCCCGGTCTACACGCTGCTCGTCGGTAAGCCAGATAGTGTTGGCTAAGGTTGGGATCGACAAACTGCTGGCGAAGCCAGCCGGGTTGGGAGTTGACGAGTTGGGATCGCCGTGTGGATTAGTGAACCCGTAGCCCGGCATGACGTACTGTTGGAAAATGTCGTGCAGCTGGCGCTCGATGAATACGCCGACGGTGCCACGTACCGGAAGATCCTGAGGCGTCGTCAGGCGCAGTTCGTGGCTCCATTTCTGGAAGTAGCCTTTCTGATTGACCAGCTCCTGCGGCATGATCGGCAGGCCGTTGTCACCCTGCCATATGGCCCCGGAACCGTAGGCACGGTCATAGAACTCCGAATAGTCGCTGTAATCTGCAATTGAGTGCGCCGTGCGCTTCATGAAGGCGCCCGCGTATACCAGGTCCAAATTGCTGAACTTGCCTTCGGCCGTAAACGCGGCCTGCATCCACTGATCATCCGAGCTCTCGGGGCCGAAGTGAGCGACCTGCAGGTCACCCACTTGGGGGTCGTAGGCGAAGAAGCCTTCGCTCTTGATGGACTGGCCCATCACGGTCGGGGTCAGCGTCAGGAAATCACCCACGTCGAGCTTGAGCGCCGCACGGCCGCCCTTGGTGTCGGCCGTGTTGTAGTCTTTTTTCACATACGCAGCATTGCTGATCGCACCCGCTCCGATCACACCCGGCGCAGGACAGGGCTTCGGGGTTGCCGCCGTCTCGCCGGACCAAGTCGGAAAAGTGCGCACGCCGTTGATGATGCAGGCGCGCGCATCGGTGCCGGCGACGTTGTCGATGTAGCCCGCATCGTGCTGATCCCAGGCGACCAGCCGAATGGCAGCAATGGGAGACAGCGGGAAATTGACGAAGCCCTCTGCTTTCCAGCCGAAGCCGCCATGCTGCACCTTGTTGCCCTGCACGTCGTAGCCCGCTGAAAACTTAGTGGGATCGGGCTTGTTGGTGATGATACGAATGGTGCCGGCTTCCGAGCTCGCACCGTACAAGGTACCCTGGGGGCCCTCCAGCACCTCGATGCGCTGGATGTCATAGACGTGCACGTCGGGTGTGCCATCGATGGTCGTGACCGGCTGCTCGTCGAGGTAGGTGCCGACGCTCGGCTGGGAGCCCGAATGATTCTCATTGGCGCCGCTCACCACACCGCGCATGTAGACGTGCGAGGCGCCTGGCTGGCCGTTGCTGCCCTGACCCTGCCCGCGTGAGTAGGCCACGCTCGGCATGTACTTGACGTAGTCATCGAGATTGGTAATGGCCAGCTCTTCGATCTTCTGGGAACTGAGCACCTGGATGCTCACCGGCACGCTCTGTACGTTTTCCGTAACCTTCTGTGCCGTCACCACCACTTCGGTGAGCCCGCCGGTTTCCTCAGGTGTCTCCGCCTGCTGCGCGTGCGCCAGTGGCGCACCAGCGAGTATGGCACTCACCGCCGCGGCGACCGGCGTGTGGCGGAGTACCAGGTGGCGTGGATTGTCCGACAGAGCTGCCGGCACGGTTGCCGGTGAGACCTGCTGATGCGCGCGAGTGACCGCCCTACGGTGCTTCATTACTAACTCCCCGAGATTCAAAGTTGTTCGACGATCCGCGGCGTTCCCTGCCGAAACCTGTGTATGGCCCTTCAACATGCGGTTGCGAAGACAGGCACCTCCGGATAGCAGGTGAGCACCGGGCCCAGTGCCGCCTTGAGAGCATCCAGCCATGGCTCGTAGTGCCGCCAATGGTCCAGCCCTTCACGAAAGATCGGTTGGCGTACCTGCTCGGAGCTGGCTGTGCGCACGGCGCGCCCGTTCTCATGGAAACGCAGGCAATCCGCCTCGAATGGCAGCCCGCAGTACGCCAGCAGCCGTCGCACCTGCGTTTCGGTGTCTTCGATCAGCTGTTCGTAAAATACGCGGTGAACCCGCCCAGGTGAAACGCGCTCAAAGTGAGCCATCAGCCGCACGTAATCGTGATAGTAGCGTCCGAGGTCGGTCAACGAGTAGGCGAAGTTCTGGCCGCGTGCGAAGTGCTGCTTGAAATTGGAAAAGCAACATGCGAGCGGGTGGCGCCGTGCATCGATGATGCGCGCGTTGGGCAGGATGATCTGCAACAGCCCCGTGTACAGGCAGTTGTTGGGCATCTTGTCGATGAAGTAGGGCGCTGCGGTTTTGCGGTGCACCCGCGTGGCATCCAGATAGCGGTCGCCCAGAGCACGCAGCTCCGCAGGCGACAGCGATGCAAGCACCTGCAGGTAATTCTCCTGCGGGGATCGGCCTTCCAGCTCCAGCACCAGCGCAGGCAGCGTGGGAAGCTCCATCGTGCCTTCCACGAGCGAATGGCTGGCAAGAATCTGCTCGAGCAGTGTCGATCCTGAGCGCGGCAGCCCGACGATGAAGATCGGACCCAACTCGGGATTACCGTGCGCGCGATGTGCGTTCAGGAAGGCTGTGCTGAACATTTGCATGGAGCGCTCGATAAACGCGGTGTGCTCATCCGCATCGTAGGCATGATGGCGCCGCCGGATGTCGTTGCCGACACTGTAGTGGCCGAAGGATTGCCGGTAGTCGGCCGTATCCTCCAGGGCCTTGCCCAGTGCGAACTCGAAGTGCAGCCGGTCATCGTCCCCAAGGTCACTCTGATTCAGCGCAGACCGCATGGCCGTGACGTCCGCCGCCGAGAAGCGCACCGTCTTCAGGTTGGCGAGGCTCCAGTACGCTTCTCCAAGGGTGGGCTGCAACGCAATGGCGCGCCGGTAGGCATCGATGGCCTCAGTGCTGCGTGCGGCAGTCTTCAGGGAATGCCCATAGCTCATCCAGATCCGTGGCTGCTGCGGAAATTCGCGCAGAAAGGCCTCATACACCCGGATCGAGCCGGCGTAGTCGCCGATGTTGGCGAGGAGGGCGGCGTGCAGGGTTCGATAGCCGGGATTACCAGGCTCTGCAGCCAGCAGCTGCTCGACGTGCGGGAGAGCTTCCGCGGCTTTGTGTTGCCGATTCAGAACCGTGGCGAGATTGTGGCGAGCGGCGTTGAAGCCAGGAGCGAGTGCAAGGCAGCGCTCCAGCAGCGCCCGGGCATCGGGATAGCGACGCAGCCGCGCAGCCACCTCGGCCAGCATGCGCAACGCCGCGACGTCTGTTGGGGCCGCCGCAAGATGTGCGCGCAATCGGGCTTCGGCTTCGGGCAGGCGGTTGGCCACCAACGATGCCGCAGCGTCCATCAACCGCGGGTCTTTGGTCACCGTGCGGAGATGTCGGGCTCGGGCCTGCTCGGCCGCTTTTCTCTCCCCAAGCGCATCGAGCTGGTCGGCCAACACTCGCCACGCGTCGGGAAAGTCAGCCTCAGCCGCACGTTCTAGCGCGGCGACCGCTTCTTGTTCGCGTCCGACCAGCCCGAGGGCGATGCCGTATTCCAGCTGTGCCGCCGCATACTCGGGCTGCTCCTGCACGAGGCTCTGCAGGAGGGACAAGGCAGCCAGCGTGCGACCACTCAGGCGTTCGGCGCGAGCCAGCAGCACTCGTGCGTGCGGTAGTGAGGGAAACTGCGCCAGGATCTCGCGGGCCTGCTCGGCCGCCAGGCGGGGGTCGCGTGCCAGGAGCCGCGCTGCATGCGCGAGGGCAACCTGCAAGGTTCCGACAGGTTCGGAAAGCGAGCCTGGATGCAAGGATTGCGCTTGGCGCCGCTCACCATTGGGCATGAGATGCGGACCCACCCTTTGTCGCTCGCACGCAACGCGCGTGAGCTTATTGAAAAGTCGTTCAAATGTAGAAAACCTCGCTCTGCCTAGTCAAGCACGGTGCGGTGAAAAGCTCGCCTGGCGGGACGGGAGGCGTGAGGAGAATTTGCTTGCGCGCAGCGGAGTCCGCGCGCACGCACCAGGTCGGCGGGTTGCCGATTCCTGATGCGCGCAGGAGTGAGGGGCTGCTGAGGATCAGCCGGTCGGATCCAATCACCCGACCGGCTCAATCACGCGACCCGATCAATCATCCGAAGTGACCCGCCACACCTCGGTTCCCCAGTTCGCGAGTCCCCCGTTGGAGGCGGCCCCGAAGCTGTCGACCGGTATCATCTCCGCTGCAGCCCACAGGTGATTGTTCTCATCCGAGCAGGCCGAATAATCGCCCCAGCGGCCGGCTGAGACGCCCGGTACCACACCGAAACTCGCGTAGGGCGCTACCCCGGGACCCGTGACGACTATCGGACCTTGGGCTCCCGAATGGCTTGTGAAGCGAATGTAGGCTGCACTCGGATAGTAGTCCGGCCCCATGATCGAGAAGGCCATGATCCCCTTGCCCTCACCGTTCAGGGCGATGGAGGGATAGGCGACGTTGTTGTTATTGATGGTGACGTAGCCCTGCAGCAGCAAATGCGCATCCAGCTTGTGTCCCTTCCACGAGGGGTGCACGCCGAAATAGGCGACGCCTGCGGTCTGGGAGCCATTGGGGGCGGTAATGGCGGTATTGAGCCCCGCATACAAGGCATTGTGGTACTTCTTCACCTGGTTCATGCGATCGTCATTGGACTGTACCAGGCCTGTGCTGCCCTTCTGCGTCATGTTAGGCGGCCCGATGTAGAACTCGGTGCTCACGACCTTGTATTGCAGTGAAAGGGCCGGGGAGGCGGAATCCAGCGAGGCCGTATTGGTCAACGCCCAGGTGGCAATGCGGGTGTCGCCGATGCCGAAGAACTCGAGCGCGCTCAGGAAATACTCCACTCCGTGCAGCGAGTGACTCTCGGAGTCATATTCCTGATCATCGTCGTTGGGCGCATAGCTGGCGGGCTGCACGCTGTACCAGATCCCACCGGCATCAGGAGTGGCAATGCCGCCGACATTGATGGTGGCGACCGGTATGGAGACCGACTGTCCGCTCGCCGCGGCAGCAAGCTTGCGCTTGGAAATGCCGTAGATCTGGGCACCGTTGAAGCCGTTGGCAAACAGCGGGAACTCGTTGGTCGAGATGAAGAAGCCGTACTGATCGAGTCCGATCAGTGGCTGGTCCCCGAGGCACGGGCAGCCCGGATGATTGGGCCCGTTGTTGGTGCCATCGTTAGTCGTCTCCAGCGTGAACACCGTGAAGCCGTTAGCTTTGGTCGGATCGCTGCTGTTGCTGACGGCAATTACCACGTAGCTCTGCCCGGTGTAGCCGCCGGTCGCCGGGTCGGTACTCAGCACCAGCTCGGTCACGAAGAAGCGTTTCGTATCGAGGTCGTAGACGCATTTCGGATCCGACAGGAACGGGCCATACACGATGGGAACGGCAGTGCGTTCGATTTCTGAGGGAAATCCGAAGAAGCGATTCAGCGCAGTGACACCCGTGATCGGCTTGTTCGTGCTGGCACTGCGCACCCGGATCGCATTGTTGACGGCTTCGATGACGAAGCCATTGCCGACACAAAGCCCCTGGTCCGGCGGCTCGAGGCTGAACTGGTTACCGTTGTCCGCGGTGCGCTGATCGTGGTGATTGAGCCCGTTGCCGCGCAGCACCCCGCTCGGTAGGTGAGTGGTAACGGATGAGCCGCCGAGGGCCGGTCCGCTCGCTGAGATGTTGATGGGATTGTCGGCAAGCGGTGACGGTGCAACTTCGGGTCCGCCGCTGGCCTGGCCGGAACTCGCATTCCCGAGGCCGCCGCTACCGACGAGTTTCAGAGGTGCCGCACTCAACAGCGCCGAGGAAGCCAGCAGTGTGATACCGAACGCGAGCCGAGCGACGACTTTACGGCCGACAGGCGGCCGTGCAAGACCTGTACGCATGATTGCTCCCTACGAACTTCGTGTTTGATTTGAGATGTCTGAACGGGCAACGCCGCACAGCCGGCACAGTTTGTTGTTCGTGGGCCGCTGCAGGGCGTAGGTGACGAGCACCGTATCCCAAGCTCAGCAGAGCGTCAAGCTTACGCTCAAGTCAGAAAGGAGCAGATTCAAGCTATAAAAATCGCTCGTCCACCGGCACATCGAGCGCGTTGACGAGGCGGTTGGTCTCGTTCGCGAGTCCGACGATAGCCAGCAGCTCCGAATACTGCGTCTCGGTCATCCCCTTGCCACGGGCGGCAAAGCCATGGGATGCGATGCAGTAGCGGCAGCTGTTGCTGGCACTCACGGCCAGGTACAGCATTTCCTTCACCAGTGGGTCCAGGTCGCCGGGTCCCATCACTTCCTTGATGTTGCTCCAGATGCGTTTGAGGGCGGCTGGGTCGTGGGCGAGTACCTTCCAGAAATTGTTGATCCAGTCGCTTTTGCGCGTGGCCATGATGTCGTCGTAGACCGCGCGCACGTCCGCAGACGCATCGGCATATTCGATCGGATCGCGTCTGGCCGCCATCGGGGAATCTCCTATCGCTGTAGTGTCCGTAAGTTTTAAGGTAGCAGTACCACTGCGCCGGTGGTCGCACGGGATTCCAGGGCGACGTGCGCTTCACTGGCTCGCCGCAGCGGTAAGCGCAGTCCGATCTGGGCTTGTACGACGCCGGCTTTCACCGCCTCGAAGGTTTCGTGGGCGATCGCCTCGAGGGAGGGGCGGTCACGGATGTAATGAAAGAGATAAGGACGCACCAGCGCATTGGATCGGCTGGCAAGCCTTGAAACCTCGAACGGCGGCACCGCACCGGAGGACTGCCCGAAGTTGATCAGCGTGCCGAAATAGCCGAGACATTGCAGTGAGCCTGAGAACGTATCGGCACCCACTGAGTCGTACACCACCTGGACGCCCCGCCCCTGGGTTTCATCCATCACGGCCGCTACGAAGTCCTCCTCGCGGTAGAGGATGACCCGGTCGGCGCCGCCTGCACGAGCGATTGCCGCCTTGTCCGCAGATCCGACCGTCGCGATGACTTTTGCCCCCAGGTGCTTGGCCCAGCGCAGTAGTGGCTGCCCGACACCGCCGGCTGCGGCATGTATAAGAAGTGTGCTCCCGGGCTGCACACGGTACGTGTGCCGTAGCAACATACAGGCAGTGAAGCCTTTGATGTTGAGGCAGGCCGCCGCCTCATCATCCAACCAGTCCGGCAGTCGCACGGCCAGGGCTGCGGAGAGCAGCCGTGCCTCGCTATAACCGCCGTAGTGTTGATCGATGTAACATATTCTGTCCCCGGGGGCGAAGGCGGTGACCCCGGCTCCGACGCTCTCGACCACGGCGGCAGCTTCGATACCCGGGATGCCAGGTAACGGCAGGGTGGTGTAGCTGCCGGAGCGCACGTAGGTGTCGTGGAAATTGACGCCGATGGCGCGCTGACGGATGCGCAGCTCGCCCGGACCCGGCTCGCCAACTTGCACACTCTCCCACAGCAGCTTCTCAGGCCCGCCGGGTTCGCGAAGAACGATGGCGTGGGTCATTCGATGATCTGTATCCAACCGAAGGGATCAGGTGCCCGGCGCTCCTGGATGGCGAGCAGGGTTTCGCGCAAGCGCGCCGCCACGATGTTGACCTGCCGGGTCGCGTGCTGGCTGCGATCGGCATCCACCAGAGCTCCGATGGGCATGACGATCGCCGCTGTACCGCACGCAAAGATCTCGCTGCATTCCCCGGAGGCTATCTGTCGCAGCAGCTCATCCACGTCCATCAGCCGCTCGTGTACCGTGAACCCAAGGTGTCGGGCAAGGGTGATCAGCGAGTCACGCGTCACACCGGGCAGGATGGCGCCATCCAGCGTTGGGGTGTGCAGCTCGTCGCCGATCACCGCAAAGAAGTTCATTCCGGAGAGTTCCTGGATGTGCCGATGCGTCGCTGCATCGAGCCACAACGCAACCGCATGTCCCGCGGCGACCGCAGCGGTTGAGCCACGCAACGCCGCGGCGTAATTGGCCGCAACCTTCGTCGACCCGACCCCACCGGGCGCCGCGCGCACATCGTGACGCTCGATCGCTACCGTCGGCGCGCCAGCAGCATAGGCTTCCACGGGATTGGCAAGCACCATGAAGCGGAAGGTTTGGGAGTTGCGCAGCAGGTAGCCGCTCTCGGTGCCAAACAGAAACGGGCGCAGATAAAGCGCTTGGCCGGAGCGGCCCGGAATGAAGGGCTCGCAGGTGCTGACCACGGTATGCAATGCACGAAAGAACAGTGCTTCCGGGACGGGCGGCATCGAGAGGCGTTCCGCTGAGCGTTGCAGCCGCAGGAAGTTCTCACGCGGCCGAAACAGGTTGGCCCGGATCTGGCCGATCTTGTAGGCCTTGAGTCCTTCGAAAGCCAGCTCGGCGTACTGCAGGGCGCGCGAGCCGGGCCAGATCTCGATCTTGCCGTACGGCAGCAGCTCACCTTCGCTCCAATGCTGCTCGGTCCATTCGGCACTGAACATGACCGGAGCGTTGACCGCACCGAAACCCAGTTGCGCGGGCAATACGAAGTGACGCAGCGCCTCGGCCGCCGCCGCTGTCAGCGCAGGTCTGCTCATCAGCCTCTCAAGTAGGCATCGCTGCCGGACAGCCAATCCTCGCGAGGCGGGCAGAAGATATCAAGATCGAGCGTGTCTTCGAGCGCGCGGGCACGATGCGGCAGATTCGACGGGATAACCACCACTTCGCCTGCACGCACGACCATCTCGTGGGATTCATCCGCGCCGAACCAGAACTGCAGCGCGCCCTCCAGGATGTAGGTGATCTGCTCGTTGGCATGCGAATGCTGCGGGACCTCGTCTCCCTCCTTGAGAAACACGTGGGCGATCATCGAGCGCTCGCCGCTGATGAGCCGGCGCGAGATCCTGCCGCGCAGCGGCTCCGTCGGAATCTGATCCCAGCGGAAGTGCGAGGCGGTGGAAGGGTTTGCGATGGCGATGCTTTTGTTGCTCATGACACTCACTTTGCGCAGGGAAGGATGCGCGCCTCAGTTCGTTGCGCGCTCAGGGGACGATCGCAATGACCCGCGCCGGGAAGCCACTGCCGTTCACCGGCTTGGGAAAACTCACCATCACCAGCGCACCGGACTCGGGCACCTGGTCGAGCTGGGCGAGCATCTCGATCTGATAATGGTTCGTGCCGAGCACGTACGATTCCAGGGAGTAGTCGTCCCTGGTCGTGGCCACGCCCGGGTCGGTATCGGTCGTCTCGTGCCCTGATGCCGCGATGTGGCGCTCTTCATAGAGCCGTTTCAGCACCGGCATGCTCCACCCGGGGTAATGTGCCGTGCCGGCGCTGTCGCGGTTCTGCATGGCTGCATCGTCAGGCCACCTGTGCGACCAGTCGGTGCGCATGGCGACGAACGCGTGCGCAGGGATCCTGCCATGACGCTGCTCCCAGGCGCGCACATCATCGAGCGAGAGCACATAGTCCGGATTGTGGGCCACCTTATCGTGGACATCCAGCACGACCAGCGGCAGCAGCATGTCCTTCGGGTCGATCTGATCCACGCTCTTCAGACCGTCATGGAAGTGCGCGGGCGGATCAACGTGGGTGCCCCACTGGCCCACGTGGCAGAACTCCTCCACATGGAAGCCCGCCTTTTTGATCGTATAGAGCGTGCGGATCTTCATCTCGCCGAAGCCTTTCCAGTGCGGCGTATCGACGCCGAAGGAGTGCGTCAGATCGACAAAACGCTTGCTGGCGAGAGTTGCGTAGACCGACATCAGACTGTCTTTGTCCGTTGTCGTGCTCGCGCTGGAGGCGCGTGCGCCCTGGGTCGCAGGGGTCGCCACGGCGGCAGGCGCCGAGCCGGCCGCCGGAGCGGACGGGGTATCAGCCGCCGCCAGCGATGCCGCCAGCAACAGCGGCATAACTGCACACACCGATCGGCGCCGTTGTCGAGGTTTCAGGGGATGCATGCAGCGCCTCAAAAGTGATACATGATGTGCGCCTTCCACCAGCGCGGATTGCCCGGGTAGATCTGGGCCAGGCCGTTAATGAGGGTGTTGTCGAATCCCATCACGCCGTAGTGTTTGTTGAAGACATTCTCCACGGACGCGCCCACCTCGTACTTACCGCCAGTAGGTGTCCAGAAAAGACGTACGTTGCCGACGCCGAAACCGCCCTGCTCGACGACCGGAGTGTTGGCGAGGTTGAACCAGAAGTGTGTCAGGTAATTGCCATCGAGCTGCATGGACAGCTGCCCGGGGCCGAGGGGCAGGTTGTAGCGCGCCAGTGCATTCGCGCTCCAGCGCGGCGCGTTCGGGGCAGTGTAGTTCGCAGGCACCCCGGTGCCACGCGAGTCGACATTCTCGACGACGGCGTCCACGTAGCTGCCACCCAGGGCAAAGCGCCAGGAGGCGTTCGGTGCCCACTCCAGATCGAACTCCATGCCTTTGTGCTTGGCGTTGGCGTTGACGATCAACTGCTCGAGCGCCACCGTGTAGATGAGGGCCTGATAGTCATGGTAATCGTAGTAATACGCAGCGCCGTTGAAGCGCAGCGTGTGATCCCAGAATTCACTCTTGAAACCCGCCTCATAAGAGGTGAGCTTCTCCGGGCTGAAGCGCAGCGGCCCCGTGTCACTGATGGTGTCGGGGAACAGCGGCGCCGTGAAGCCGCCGCCCTTGACGCCACGATTGACGCTGACATAGGTGAGCAGATCGCTGGAGATATGAAAGTCCACCTGTGCCTTGCCGCTGACGAGCGTATCGGACAGGCTGTTGCGATAGTCGAACAGATCATTGCCGACGCCCGGAATGACAAAGGGAGTCAGGATCGACACGCTGCCATTGGGGCTGGATGGAAATGACTCAAACGGATACCAACTGAAGTGATAATCCTTCTGATCACGCGTGACCCGCGCGCCGAGTGTCAGGCCGATCAGGTCGGTGAGGCGATACTCCACCTGGCCGAAAGCAGCGTATGACTTGGTGAGCTGAGAGTAGGGTGAGCGGATTCCGGGTACGCCCCCATCCGGACCGGGTACGCCCCCGGTGCGGTAGTACGGGCAACTGCCATACGGCCACGCACCAGCCGGCGGGAAACAGGCATTGTTAGGATTGCCCGGGGAGTTGAACTCCTGCGCGGAAAAGAACGCAGGTCCGTAGTAACCCTCGTAATAATCGCCATGGACCCGCAACCCATACAGGCCGGCTGTCCAGTTGAACGTCTGGTCGCCGCCATTGAGACGCGCTTCGAGCGATTGCTGGTTCACCTTGCTGCCGTTGAAGAACTCGAACAGCGTCAGTGGCGAGGCGTCCGAGTCTTCCTGGTAATCCTTCTGCAGACCGGAATAATCGGCGATGACCGTCAGAGTCGCACCGCCCAGCTCCTGGGTGTATTTGCCGGTCACCCCGGAGGTCTTGATCTTGGCGTAGCCCGCCCGATTGTCGCGGGTGACGAACGGGCCACTGGCGTGCAGGCCGCTGGCGTTGCAGCCGTTGCACGTCCCATAAGGATTGGCGTCCGCCGGGATGAAGTCATCGACGCCCGGGGCGACATTATAGATCGGCCGCTCCTCCCAGGAGCCCGCGTGCACATCCTGGCGGGCATAGCGGCCCGTCATCAGCAGCTGCGCATCGGCCGGCAGCTTGAACAGCATCTCGCCGCGCAATGCCCAGTCATTACCGTTCTCCGCATCCGGAGCACCACCGCTCAGATTGTGGAACAGTGGATCGTAGTGGTTCGACTCGAACGCGAGCCGCGCGTCGATGCTATCGGTCAGGGGTGAGTTGAATGCGCCCTCGACGCGCACGAGGTTACGCTCGCCGAAGGCGACGTCGACGTAGCCTTCCTGCTGATCGCCGGGCTTGCGGGTGATGAAATTGGCCAGGCCGCCGGTGGCATTGCGGCCGAAAAGTGTGCCCTGGGGCCCGCGCAGCACCTCGACCCGTTCCATGTCGAACAGCGAAAAAGCGAGGCCAGCCATCTGGCTGACGTACACATCGTCGATGTAAATGGCGGCGGGACTCTCCTGATGGTCTGCGAAGTCATTCTGGGTGACGCCGCGGATGGAGAGCGAGAAGGACGACGGCCCGTTCGGCTGGGTAAGCACTACGGCGGGCATCGATTTGGTGATGTCGGTCGCCTCCACGGCACCGAGGGCCTGCAGATCCGTGCCTGATACGGCCGAGATGGAGATTCCCACGTCCTGTGCGTTCTGGACGCGCTTCTGGGCGGTCACCGTGACCTCTTCCAGAGCGGCACCCGGCGGTGGAGGTGCCTCTTCCGCAGCGTACGCGTATTGAAGAACCGGCATTACTGCAAGCGCTGCGAGCAGCCCGCTCACTCTTCTGACCATCATCGACCTCCCCGGAGGTATCTGCCTGAGTTCGGGTCCGCACGGCTGCATTCTTTCGACAGTCCCGCACGGCCGGCCGGCTGTACATCCCAGCTACGCGGCGAATGGCCGCGCACCTATGGCTCGAACGCGCGCCGGCGCGTCATGGGAAGAGACAATACTTCGATCAGCTCGGGTTCTGTCAACCCCGGCCTCCGTTGCGCAAAAGCCCCACACCTTGACAACCAACATTAAAGAGGTCTAAACAGGCCCGTACACCAGTGCAGCGGGCGCGATCAGACAAGGCGTTACGGGGTGCAGCGGCACTGGTGCATTGCGATGCACCCCGGAATCGCTGCTGGCACGAAAACAACAAGAGCTGCCTGAGTTGAGAGGGGAGATAGCCATGCGCGCGATACGCTTGGGTCGGCGGATTACGACCGCGGGATTGTTGGTGATCGCCTCATTGTCGTCCGTGCAGGTGCTGGCGCAGCAGGCGGAAGAAGCCGCGCCGGGTATCGAAGAGGTCATCGTCACCGCGCAGAAGCGCGCGGCGAATCTGCAGGATGTGCCGTTTTCCGTCTCGGCAAGCAGCGAGGCGCAGATCCGGGATTCAGGCAGCGAGAACGTCGTAGACCTGGCGCGCAACATCGCCGGCTTTGCCGTGGCAGACCTGGGGCCCGGGCAGAGCCAGGTGGCCATCCGCGGCATCAGCTCCGGGCAGGTGATCCGCGACCAGCCTGGCGTCAAGGAGCAGGTCGGCGTCTATCTGGATGAGTCGCCCATTTCCGTTGCTTTGTTCACCCCGGATCTCGAGCTGTTTGACCTCGACCGCTTTGAAGTGCTGCGCGGTCCGCAGGGCACATTGTTCGGTTCCGGCTCGGAAGCCGGCACGGTACGCTACATCACGCGCCAGCCGCAGATCGGCAAGGTCGAGGCGATCACCGATGCGCAATTTGAAGAGGTCGCCCATGGAAGCCAGGGCGGTTTCGTGCGCGGCGCGATCAATCTGCCGATAAGCGATCTGGCAGCGGCTCGGGTCGATCTGTACTGGCACCATTTGCCCGGCTTCATCGATGCGGTCCAGCCAGGTGGCGGGCTGAAGAAAGACGTCAACGACGGTGACCGAGCGGGCCTGCGTCTGGCGCTGCTGCTAAAGCCGACCGATGCGCTCAGCATCACACCGCGTCTGGTATACCAGAATCTCACCACCAACGGCTATCCGCGCGTCGATCTGTACAATATCCTCGCGAACCCCTACGCCGCCGTGGACCCGGTAGCGCTGGGCAGTCTGCAACAATACACCCAGCAGCGCGAAGGTCTGCTGGACCAGTTCGTGCTGACCGATCTGAAAGTCGACTACGATTTCGGTCCGGCCACGCTGACCTCGATCAGCTCCTATACCCATCGCAACGTGCGTGTGTTGCGAGACGCCACGCAGCTGACCGGCAGCGTCACCGTCGATCTGCTGCCGAAGGATCGCAACATCGAGTCTGATGCGCGCATCAACTCACCGCTTTACGATCGCACCGGGCTGAACGTGCTGTCCGAGGAGGTCCGCCTGGGCTCGAACGGCAAGGCGACGGTTGACTGGCTGGTCGGCGGTTTCTTCCAGCACGTGAATCGCCACTACGGGCAGGATCTGCCGACCCCGGGTTACGATGCTCTAATTAGCACTCCCAGCGCGACTCAGGACGCGCCGGTGGACACGCCGTTCTACTCGGATCTCAGTTACCGGCTCAAGCAGTATGCCGGTTTCGGCGAGGCCACCTGGCACCTCACCGATGAATGGGCACTGACCGGAGGCCTGCGTTATTACAAGTTCACGGAAGACAAGAGCGTGCTGTTTGGAGGAGCGTTTTCCGGCGAGACGTTCATACCCAACACGAAACCAAAAGTACCCGGACCGATCAACAACTCCACGGATTCGAGCGGCACCTCGCCGCGCGGCATCATCAGTTACAAACCCTCCGAGAACGTACAGCTGAATGCCCAGGCCGCCCGCGGTTTTCGCTTGGGTGGCATCAACGATCCCATCAATCTACCCCTCTGCTCACCGACCGACCGCGCCGTCTTCGGCAATCAAACCAACTGGCGTGACGAGAAGACCTGGAACTACGAGCTCGGTGCCAAGACACAGTGGCTGGATAATCGCGTCACTTTCAACGTCGCGGCCTTCTACTCCGATATCAAGGATCTGCAAGCGACTACCACCGCCGGTACCTGCTCCTCGCGCGTGGTGTTCAACGTGCCGAAAGCGCGCAGTGAAGGCATCGAAGCCGAGCTGTTTGCCAGGCCCAACGCCAACTGGGACTTCGGTGTCTCAGCCACCTTTATCGATGCGAAGCTGACCTCCTCGGTCACCTCGACCGATCAGAACGGCAACACGCTGGTGGTTGGAGGCCTTGCGGATGGCAATCGGCTACCCACGGCACCGAAGGCCCAGGCTGCCGCCAGCGTCGGCTACACGCTGCCGGTGATGAGTAACAATGATTTTTTTGCCAATTTCACGCTGCAGTATGTGGGCTCGTCGTTCTCCCAGTTCGAGAATGAGGAACCCGGTTTCGGTGCGATTTGCGCCGGCTGTCCATCGGCTGCCAACCCGAACGCGGCGCGCCTGATCGTGCTCGGTGCGCCTTATTCGACCTCGTTGATCACATTCAATCCGGAGTTGCCCGGCTACGCGCTCGCGAATCTGCGCTTCGGCCTGAAGAGCGACCATTGGCAGCTCGCGGCCTTCGTCAACAACATTACCGACAAGAACGCAGAGCTCGCGCTCGATTACGAACGAGGACGCAGCGCACGCGTCGGCTACCTGACGAACCAGCCGCGAACCTATGGCCTGTATGGCCGGTATGACTTTCACTAGTGAGGCTGTGCGCCCGGGATGATGGGATAGCCCGCTTCGCGCCAGGCTTTCATCCCGCCATCCAGGGCTACGGCGCGCAGATACCCCATCTCGCGCAATGTCGCGGTGGCCAGAGTCGAGATACGCCCAAACTCGCAGCAGGCCACGATTCGTCGCGTCGGATCGGGCAGTTCCTGGTTGACACGCAGCTCCAGCTGACCGCGAGGCAATAGCCTGGCCCCCGGGATGTGGCCCTGCTCATAGGCCTCGCGCTCGCGCACATCCAGCACCAGCAGGCTCTCGGGATGCGATGCGATACGTGCCTTGAGTTCCTCGAGCGACATGAACGGCACTTTGGCCGCCGCCTCGGCCAGCATCTGAGCGACCGTCTTGCCGCCGTTCATATTGGTGCGCAGCGCCTCGGTAACGTGCGCAGGCATGCTGAGGTTGAGATTGCGCATCATCTCGACGAACTGTGTCCGGTCGCGGTTCTGCAGTCGCGGATTGCTCGCCAGCTCCTGCCCGATGGTGGAGTGTCCGCGTCCTTTGTACTCATGTGCAGGATGAACTTTGAGCGCCGGCTCGAGCCGCAGCAGGCGGTTGAACAGGCTGTCATGCAACGCCTCAGGATCGCCGGTCGGCAGATCCGTGCGGCCGGTTGCACCAATGAGCAGCGTATCGCCGGTAAAGACCCGATCCTCCAGGCACAGACACATGGAATCGCGGGTGTGTCCGGGCGTATGTAATACCTGCAGGCGCAGCTTGCCGACGACCAGCATCTCACCATCGTCCAGCGCCAGGTCGATGCCAGGCGCCGGACTGGCTCGATGCATGGCCACCGGAACCTGCAGTTGCCGGGAAAGCTGCTGGGTCGCGGAGAAATGATCGGCGTGCGTGTGTGTGTCGATCAGATAGCGAATACGCAGCCCGTCGCGTGCCGCGAGTGCCAGGTAGCGGTCCATCAGACTGATCTCCGGGTCGATCAGGACCGCGGCACAACTCTCCGCACAGCCCACGAGATAGGACTGACAGCCTCCCGCGCTCAGTTGCTCGAAGAGCATGGCCATCCCCTTGACTTGCTGTTAAGACCCTGACCCGCTCGCGCCTCGCAGCCAGAGAGCTTCGGCCGTTGTGCGGGCTTTGTAAACACCCGCTGCTCGCGTGCATGTTGCAGCAGTTTCGCCGTGACCACCGGCGTGCCTTTTTCCTTTTTGCCCTGCGCATCGCATACTGGAGCTTGCTCTGTGGTTCGCCCGGCAGCACCAGCAGCGCACATCCCTGCTTGGCGGAATTCCAGGAGGATTATTGCAGATCAGGCTTATAAGTAGTCGCCGCGTGGCAGGACAATCGGCTGGTGGGCGCCTGCGCCGCGGAGCGCGGCGAATGAGCGAGCTGGGCTTCGCCGGCTTCGACATGTTGCTCGGCGCTCTGCTGGGCAAAGCTGCCGTCACGTTCTATCGGGAAACGCACCGCCGTGCGGCGATGCTCCTGACGGTGGCATGCAGCCTGTTGTTCCTGGGCGGATGTGCCTATTTTGCGAAACACACGGCGGACGGGGCCTGTCGGAACGATCTTGACTCGCCGATACGCAACTTTTGCGTCGAGGCCCAGTGGCTATGGCGTGGAGAGCGGCCGAGCCGCGATGACGCGAGTTGGTTGCTGCAGCATGGTGTACGTACCGTGGTCAATCTCGAGGTCTTCATCAGCGATCGCTACGCATTTGATCGTGCACATTCACCGGCAGGCACGCAGCAGGTGCAGTACTACCACATACCTGACTTTGAGCCGGTACACCTGGTCAACTGGTCATTGCTCGATGCGCATGTGGCTGAGTTCATTGCCATCGTCAGGCGGGCGCCCAAGCCCGTCTACGTACACTGCCTCGATGGGCTCGACCGCACCGGCGTCCTGATCGCCGCGTACCGGGTATTGATAGAAAATGTCGATTCTGAAACCGCCATTGCCGAGGTGGCACGGTACGGCACGCCATGGATAAGGGTGGATGCGCGCTATATCCGCTCACTGGCGGGCGAGCGTCGTGCTGCGATCCTGCGCCGTGTTGCCGAACGCGAAGCCCAGCTGCGGCCCGCAGCACTTATCCACTGCAACGAGGGTAGATGCCGCTACTCGCGGAGTGACTCGCGCTCGTGAGCGAGCGATGTGGCGTAAGCCTCTGGCAACAGACAGCGGCCGATGCGCCGGCAACGTCGCGCCTGGAAGCATCCCTGCGAGCAGATGTCGCAATCATCGGCGCAGGCTTCACTGGACTTTCCGCAGCGCTGCGGCTGGCGCAGGCCGGCGCCAAAGTCGTGGTACTCGAGGCGCAAGAGATTGGATCCGGCGGTTCCGGGCGCAACGTGGGTCTGGTGAACGCAGGCCTCTGGGAGAGCCCGCAGGGCGTAATCCAGCGCCTGGGAGCTGACTACGGACGGCGGGTGCTTTCGCTGCTCGGTGCGGCTCCACGCCTGGTCTTCGAGCTTATCGGCCAACACGGCATCGAATGCGAGGCGTCACCTCGCGGTAGCTTGCACTGCGCGCCGGATGCGAAGGGCGAGGCCGAGTTGCGCCGCCGCGAGGCGGAATGGAGACAGCTGGGCGCGGCGGTCACGCTGCTGGGCGCGGCGGAGACCGGGCGCCTGACGGGGAGCCGGCTTTATCGCAGTGCGCTGCTGGATCGCCGCGCCGGAACCATTCAACCCCTGGCTTATGCACGCGGATTGGCTACCGCGGCCACGAGGGCTGGAGCGCTGATATTTACTGCATCACCGGCGCTGTCATGGGAGAGAGCGCAGGGCGCCTGGCGCATTCCGGGCGCGCACGGCTCGGTCACGGCGGACTGGGTCGTGGTTACGACCGGAGCCTATACGTGTTACCTGACAGGCCGGCTGCGGCGAGAACAGATCCTGCTGCCGTATTTCAACTTTGCATCCGAGCCCTTGTCTGACAGGGCGTTGGCCTCAATCCTGCCGGAGCGACAAGGGATGTGGGACACCCGCAGCGTCCTGCGTTCGTTCCGCCTGGACCGGACCGGGCGCCTGATCGTGGGCAGCGTGGGCGCTCTGCGCGGTTGGCAAGCCTCCATACACCGTGACTGGGCGCGGCGGGCAGTCCTGAGGACGTTTGCACAACTGCAAGAGGTGAGCTTTCCATTTGCCTGGTACGGCATGATCGACATGACCTCTGATCATATGCCGCGCTTTCACAGGCTGGACGCGCAGGTGATTGCGGTGACCGGATACAACGGCCGAGGAATTGCACCCGGAACTGCATTCGGGCGCCAACTGGCGGACTACGTGCTGGGCAAGCTTCGCGCGGACGAGTTGCCGCTGCCCGTAACGCTACCTACCGCACCGGCTCTGCGAGGCATACGGGAAGCCCTCTTCAGGCACGGATCGGCTATCGTTCACCAGCTCGGTGAACGATGGTGAGTGGCGGCATGCGCATTCTGACTGCGGCGGATATCGAGGGGCTGTTACCGCCGACGGCTCTGGTGAGCGCCATTGAGGAGGCATTGCGTGCCACCCTGACCAACGAGGTGAGCGTTCCACTGCGATCACACGTTCAGTGGAGCGGCGGGACTCTTCTGCTCATGCCGGCACTCGATACCCGCGCTATCGGCGTCAAACTCGTCTCAGTGATCCCAGGGAATTCTGCACGTCAGATGCCCGTGACCTCAGGGACCATGTTGCTCTTGGATTCCGCCACGGGCGAAACCACGGCACTGCTCAATGCCACGACTCTGACAGCACACCGCACCGGGGCTATCGGCGCGACCGCATTGAAATGGATGACACCCCCTGATCTGTCCAGCCTGGGAGTCATAGGGATCGGCGCCCAGGGAACGTGTCTGGCAATCGCCGCCTGTGCCATTCGGCCCGTGAGGCAGATCTGCTACCTGGCGCGCTCCGCGGCCAGCGAATCCCGGTTCCGGCAGAAAGTTCTGGCGAACGTAAAGGACGTCGAGCTCATCCCCTTCAGCAGCGCCCGCGAGCTGCTGAAACGCGTCCCGGCGATCATGACCGCCACCACCGCGTCACAACCGGTTCTTCCGGATGACCCCGCTCTGCTCGAAGGCAGGCAGGTCTTCGCGTTCGGCTCCTTCACGCCTGCCATGCAGGAAGTACCGAGTGCTCTTGCGCGGCTGGCGGGAAACATCGTGGTCGATGCGGATGCGGCGCGAGCGGAGAGCGGGGACGTGATCAATCCGCTGCAGCAGGGCGCTCTGCAGCCGGGCGACATCATGCATCTCGGTGAGATCGTCTCGGGTCGGAAAAACCTCCGCAACACGGCGACCACGTTGTTCAAGAGTGTTGGCATGGCCGCCTACGATCTTTTCGTTGCGCGGCTCATCCTGCAGGAAGGCCTGGTCCGCCATGCCGGCCTCAGCGTCAACCTGGATAACGGCCGTTGAGGCCCCGGGGTCAGGCCGATCGACTGGGCCGGGATGCCGACAGCGGGCCGGGTGGCCCGGGAATCCGGGCGCCGCTGCCGGTTTCGATCAGCACCGCTGAGATCAGCTCGGCCGAATCGAAGCGTGCCACGTAGATCCGTACCGCATCCCCTGGAGCAATGGCAGCCAGTACGGCGCCCGACCAGTGAGGCGAGAACTGCACTTCAAGTCCATTGCTGAGAATCATGCCATCCGCAGCGCCGCAGGCATTCAACACGAAACGCTCGACGCTCGCGTTCACGTAAGGCAGATCTTGCGGATCCAGAGGATGCATTCCACAGCTCGCGCCCTATCCCGGGGAGACATGCTGCTACCGTCATGAGGTCGCTGCTTTTAACAAATGTAAGAGCATGTAAGTCAGGCCCCCGATCCGTCGATCGGTCAAAGCGCGCTGCCTTCGACGGCGCCGGCGCTACAGCCGTTTTGCGGGCGCGTAACCCCACGTTGATCCGTCGCGGGACAGCCGCGGCCGATGCCCAATGCAGGGCTTCCGGGCAGCGGTGCCGCCGTCTGCGTAGGTCCGCCGTTGCTCTTCAGCTCGCCAACCTGCGGGTTGCTGAATATCGTGCCTGAGGTGCAGGCCCGATCTGCGTTGCTGCACACCGCATGCGTTGCAGGCCATTGAAGATTGTGCACTCCGCTGCTGGTACCGGCGGAGCAGGCCATCGGTGCGCCGCAGTCCCGCGAGGTGTTTTCGGCGAACAAGGTGTTATTGATACCCAGCGAGGTACCCCCGGCAATCGCGGCGCCGAAGTATCCCGAGCCCCCCGCGGCCTGATTGGCGGTGAAAGTTACATTCTGCAGCGAGCCACCGTTGCCGAACAGCAGGATGGCGCCGCCGAGACCGCGCTCGGCGATATTTGCAGCGAAGGTGTCGTTGGTGAAGGCGAGGTTCGAGCCATCCGCGAACAGCGCACCGCCTCCTGCGGTGGCGGTATTGCCGGACAGCGTCGAGGCGGTTATCACCAGGTTTGAATTGTGAAAATAGAGTGCGCCACCATTCGGCGCGCTGTTAGCGGCGAAGGTGCTTCGGTCGATGGAGGTTTTCTGTGTTGCGCCATCGGGCGTGCGAAACAGCGCGCCACCGAAGGCGCCCGCACCGGCCGTGTTGCCCGTGAAGCTCGCGCCGCACACGTTCACGGCGTATGCCTCGGCTCCGTCAATGACCACTGCGCCACCGTTGCCGCCACTGCCGGTCTGGCCCCCTTTGACCTTACAAGCCGAACTGACGCTGTTTGCGCCATTACCCGTCGCCTGGTTGGAGGCGAACTGGCTGTTGTAGATGCTGAGGTTGCCCCACAGGGATCCCACAGCACCGCCATTGGAGGCACGGTTGGACTGGAAGGTGCTGCCGACGATCGTGGTACCCAGGGATCCAACAGTGTAGATCGCTCCGCCGGCGACGTCGGGTCCGAGTGTGGCCCCTTCGTTAGTTCTGAAGGTCGAGTTCCAGACCCGCAATATGCCGTCGCGGACATAAATGGCGCCTCCACCGCCGTCGGTGTGGGTACCGGACGAGCAGGGCGGCGATGCTGCAGGGATGGAGGTGCCGCTCGCGGCACCGTTTTGCAGCGTGAGGTTCTGAATGGTCACGGTGGTTCTCGTCGCCTGAAAATTCGGTGACGAGAAATACAACAGGCGGGTGGTGCCGCGGCCATCCAACGTGATCAGTCCCTGGCCATCCAGAGTGGTATCGACATCGGTGCGCAGGACCTTCTGAGAAGTCAGCGTGATCTTCGCCGGGCCGCCGCAGTTGAAGCGAATCACGCCTCCCTTGGCGAGCGCATGACTCAGCGCGCTCTCCGTGCAGCTCGCGGCACTGCCGCTACCGACCGTGGTCGTCGTGGCCCTGTTATCAGCGCTGAACGGCGCCGTGCACACCGCGGGCACGTTGGAAACGCAGAGCACGGGTGTCAGCAAAAAGCTGCCGCCGCCGAGGAATATTTTCGTCAATACGCGTCTACGCACGCCCTGAGTCATGCCTGAACACCTCGCAGGATGATTGATTGATGCAAGTGTCGCGACGCGAGCGCATCGCGCACTTCGTTCTCCTGCGCGTGATCCTCGCACAGCATGGCGTGCGACTCGACCTGTCGCAGATCGCCTACGGTCGCGCTACGATGGCGCCGAAGTTGGGAGGAATGCACATGTCGCGAGTGCTCGCTATCTGTCTCGACGGTTATGAGGAGTCCATCGGACGTCAACTGATGGCGGAAGGACAGATGCCGGCGTTGCGCGCGCTCACGCAAGACAGTGCGCACTTTTGGCTTGATCACGGCTCTGCGCGCAGAACGGGACTGGCCGGTGAGCATGTTGCAACCGGACTGTCACCTGCGGCTGCGAAGCGGTGGTCGGCCGTGCGCTTCGATCCGGCGAGCTATCGGGTGCGTCAGGAAGGTACGGCTCTGACACCGTTCACGCATGTCTTGGACTCCCGGGTCGTGGTGTTCGATGCGCCGTATTTCGATCTGACTCGCGTGCCGCGCACCCGTGGCCTCGTGGCCTGGGGAGCTCACGACCCGGGCGTGGCCTGCGCGGCGAATCCAGGCGAATTGCTCCAAGAGGTCAAAGCGAAATTCGGTTCCTATCCTGCCCGCAAATGGCTCTATGCGACGCCGTGGAACTCGCCGGCGGCTGCGCAGCAGATGGGCGCGGGGCTCAGCGAGGCAGTGCGCTTGCGTACGCGGATCGCGCGCTGGCTTTACGCAGAGCGCTTGCGCGATTGGGAACTTGCGCTGCTGACGGTCAGCGAGGCGCATTCAGCGCTGGAGGGTCTCTGGCACGGCATCGATCCAACTCATCCTTTGCATCCCTGCGAGTCAGCCGTCGGCGCGGCGGCCGGCATCCGCAGTGTGTATGCAGCGATTGACGATTTGATCGCGCAGCTGCAGCTTGCCTTGCCTGACGCTGCCATGGTGGTGTTCTCGATGCATGGCATGGGCCCGAATCGCTCTGACGCCGCCAGCATGTTGCTGCTCGCTGAACTGCTGTACCGGCGCGCGTTCGGCAAGCCTTACTTCGACCGAGAGATCACTACCTCCAGGGCGCTCGACGGACAGACGGTCATGAGCGAAGCGGAGTCCTGGGGTAACTGGGTCGCCACGGGCTTTCCGCCTGAACAGGGGATGGTGGGCGAGCCGCTCTGGCGTCAACTTCCGCGACGGCTCATGCCTGCAACCGCCAGACGCAGCCTCAAACGCGTGTTGATCAGCATGCTCGAGCGAGGCACCGCGCTGCGTTTGCCGATTGATTGGATGCCGGCCACGCGCTACCAGCGGTTCTGGCAGCGGATGCCCGCGTTCGCGCTGCCCTCATTTTATGACGGCCGGATCAGGATCAATTTGCGCGGCCGCGAACGCGACGGCCTCGTTGATCCGGACCGCTATCAGCCCTTTCGGGATGACCTCATCGCAACGCTCGGTGCCTGCCGGGACGCCACTACCGGGGAGAGCGTCATCGAAGAGATCGAGTATCCAGCGGCAGCCGATCCGATGGAACTCGGACCCACTGAGGCTGACCTCGTCATACTCTGGCGCGGAGCGCCAATGGGACTCGACCATCCCGAGCATGGCCGGATCGGGCCTCTCCCGTACCGTCGCACCGGCGGCCACACCGGCGGACCGGGCTTCGCTCTCGTCAATGGCGCGGACATTCAGTCAGGACATTACGGTACCCGCAGCGCCTATGACGTGGTGCCGACGTTCGTCGAGTTACTGGGCCTTGCCCCGCTCGGAGGGCTGTCGGGCGCAAGCCTCCTGAGCGGCCTGCGCAAGGCGTCCTGAGCTGCGTACGCAGGCCTGCCGAGAGTGCGCGATACGCCATCCAAGCTCCAACAGCCCGTACCGCGCATCACGGTGGCGGTGTGCACCTGGAATCGGGCCAGGTCGCTGCACCGCGCGTTGACTTCAATTGCCACGGCGGTGGAATTCTTTGGGCACTCCGTGCAACTCGTGGTGGTAAACAACAACTGCACCGATGACACCGACGCAGTCATCGAGTTGCTTGCAAAGCGCATCGCCGTGACTTACGTCCATGAGCCGCGCGTGGGACTTGCCAACGCGCGCAACGCTGCGCTTCGTGCGATGAGCGGCGAGTACATCATCTGGACGGATGATGACGTGATCGTGTGCGCTGGCTGGCTCGCGGCATATGCCAAGGCGTTCGTCGAATATCCTGATGCCGCATTCTTCGGGGGACCGATCCGGCCGCTCTTCGACAGGGCGCCGCCGGCGTGGCTTGCTGCAGGCTGGCCCAAAGTAGCCGGAATCTATGCGGTGCGTGACCTGGGTGAGCGACCGGCGCGCATCAGCACGTGTCGTGATTTGCCCTATGGTGCTAACTTCGCCCTCAAGTGCCCTCGGCCACGATCCATTGAGTTCGATACGAGGTTGGGTCGGCAGCCCAGAAATTATTGGCTCGGCGGTGAGGAGTTGCAGGTACTGAGCCGGTTGCTCGAGGAGCGCTGCGCAGGCCAGTGGGTGCCGGGCGCGGAGGTGCTGCACTGTATTGCGAAAGATCGCCAGACACTGGGCTATATCGCCAGACATGCGTTCGGCAGCGGTCAGAGCAAAGAGCTCAGGCAACCGACGACAGGCGGATCGTCTGTCTGTGGCCGGCCCCGCTCGCTGTGGACAGGCTGGCTACGCGCCTTGAGCCGGATGCCGCGTGCCGCGGTGAGCGGCACAGCGGCAGAGTGGTTGCCGGCCCTTTATCAGGTTGCCGAGTGGAGCGGCCGGCTCTATGCGGCTTCTACTGAGCCTCGTGACAGGATAATCAATAACTTATGAAATGAACTGCAATTCTTTTCTCAGCTCCCGGTTTCGGCGCAGACTCCCTGACCGGGGCGGGAGTAGCATATAGGTCACCCGGAAGATGCGAACAGCGTGCAGGGGCCGGCAGCGTGAACCGGCGAGATCGCCAACAAAACTTACCAGTACGCCGCGGATGGAGAGTGTCATGCGAATCAGCCAGATTCTGGCGCTTAAGAGACTGGAGATCATCAAGGTTGCGCCGTCTGCATCGGTCGCGTCAGCGATTGAGCTCATGGCGTCCGAGCGCGTGGGCGCCGTACTGGTGATCGATGAGGAAGGACAACTCGCCGGGGTGCTCTCCGAACGCGACGTGGTCCAGGGTCTTGCCTCGGATCCGGTCGGCCTGCTCAACCGCCGGGTCATGGATGTGGCGACCACCGGTGGCCCGGTCGCCTCACCCGAAGACAGTGTGCAAAAGGTCATGGAGCTCATGACCGTGACCCGCGCTCGTCACGTGCCGGTGCTCCAGTACGGCGAGGTGATCGGCATTGTCAGCATCGGGGACATCGTGAAGAGCCGTCTGGATGAAAAGACACGCGAAAACACGGTGCTGCAGGAAATCGCACGCTCGCAATTCTTTGCTCACTGAGCAGCGCACACACCTTCTTTGGTTACAGGCCTGACTTCAGGGGACAGCGGCGCTCTCGGCCGCGGCAAGTCGGAAGGTCGAACCGCGGAAGTAGTACCATCAGGATCTGCCCAGATCAGTGGCGCCTGATAGCTTTCCGAGGACGCTCCGTGGAACAAAGAATGATTGACGTGCGCAGCGATACGGTTACCCGACCGACTCCGGCGATGCTCGAGGCAATGATGCATGCCGAAGTCGGTGATGATGTCTACGGGGAGGATGACACCGTCAATGCGCTGCAGCGCAGCGTCGCCGAAATGTTCGGCAAGGAGGCGGCACTTTTCTGCCCGACCGGTACGATGACTAACCAGATCGCCATCAAGGTCCATACGCGGCCGGGCGATGAGATCATCTGTCACGAGCTTGCGCATATCTATCTCTACGAAGGCGGCGGCATAGCGGCAAACTCCGGTGCCTCAGTGCGGCTGCTGAAGGGTGGCAGCGGGCGATTCAACGCGGGGCAGGTACGGGAGAACATCAATCCGCGCGACGATTCTCATCTGCCCTGGACCCGACTGGTGGCGATCGAGAATACCGTGAACAAAGGCGGCGGTTGCTGTTGGTCTCTGCAGGAGATCGAGCACATCCGCGCCGCCTGCGACGAGCACGGTCTGGCGCTGCATCTGGATGGCGCCCGGCTCTTCAACGCGCTGGTGGCGCGACAGCAATCACCGCGTGATTTCGGCCGCCTTTTCGACACGATCTCGATATGCATGTCCAAAGGACTCGGGGCGCCGGCGGGATCGCTGCTGCTCGGGTCGCGGGAGCTCATCTCCAGGGCGCACCGTTACCGCAAGTTCATGGGTGGCGGAATGCGCCAGGCTGGATATCTCGCCGCCGCCGGTCTGTTCGCTCTCGAACATCATGTACAGCGGCTGCGCGAGGATCACGCGCGCGCGAAACTACTGGAAGCCGAGTTGCGTTCGCTGCCGTACGTTGCGGCGCTATTGCCGGTAGAAACAAACATCGTGATCTTCACGCTGAGCAATGCCCTAACGACCGAAGCTTTTCTGCGGAAGTTGCAGAATCAGCGCATACGGGCCTCCAGCATGGGCGTCCAGACGATTCGGATCGTGTTCCACCTGAACGTCACTGATGCAGACCTGGACGAGCTCGTCAGCACGCTGCGGGGCATCGCGCCCTAGGGATGCATCTGGCGTCGATCACGCCCTCTCGATGCGAGCGGCGTAGCAGCCGCGTTTGGCGTAGTGCGCCTGCAGATACGCGACTCCCGGATCAGACAGAAATTGCAGCACGAGGTCCTCGAGCGCTTTGCCGTCCACCACATCCGCGGTGACCATTTCGTGTCCCGCATCAAAGGCCCGCAATGAAAGCAGCCGGGTGCGCAGCGCCTCGGGAATTGCGTCGATCCGGTCATAGCGCTGGCGGGCCGCCTCGAGCACGAAAATGGCATGACTGGCCCGGTAGGGGGTGGGGGCTGGCTGATGCTCGTAATTGAGAAGCAACAGGCGCTCGCCGATCTCGGCGTCCCGCAGCTCGATGCGGTCGGGGAATCCCGGTTTGCAGTCTGCAATACAACGCCGCACCCCCTGCGCCGCAAGTGCTGCGTCGCTCAGTCCGAAATAGGATTGGAATGCGCTCGGCTCAAGGCCGGTCACCCGGAAACTCATGGTGTGCTCCGTCGCCAGATCGGGAGCAGCATCCTTGCAAAAGGACGGGCGCCGAACACTCCGTTTATTGCGCTTACGAGCGGGAACCGGTTTGCATGCCATCCATGGGCGTGCCATCCAATGGCCCTGAGCATCCCTCGACGCGGTAGGATGTAAGTCAGAGGAGGGGGTTCATGTTCGCCCCAGCCGCGACCGATAAATGAGGGCGCATTGAACGATCAGGAGGAGGGGCCGGGCTGCCCGGTGTTGGGTCAACCCGCCGGCGGGGCTTCGGAGCGCTCTGCGGCGCAAAGGCAACGTCTGCCTTCGGTAACCGATTCCTCGCGAGAAGCACTCGTTGCACGCAGACAACGGCTGCGCGCAGCCGGTTACCAGATCGAGCGGATCAGCGGCGCGGGAGGCGAGGTGGACCCCGAACTGCTCAAGGGCAGCATCGAGGGGTTCATAGGCTTCGCGCAGGTCCCGCTGGGCGTGGCCGGTCCGGTGCAGATTCGCGGTGCCGCGGCGCAGGGCGACTACTTCATCCCTTTCGCTACCTGCGAGGGAACGCTGGTTGCTTCCTTTCAGCATGCTTTCAATGCGATGAATCGCAGCGGGGGCGTGGTGGCGGCCTGCACCGATCAGCAGGTAAGTCGCGCACCGTGTTTCGAATTTGAAACTCTCGGGGCGGCGAACCAGTTTGCCGGTTGGCTGCCTGGGCGCTTGACGCTCTTGCAGGAGACGGCCGCCGCGACATCGCGTTATTGCCGTCTGCTCGGTTCCCACGCGTCGGTCGTCGCCAATACCGTCTACGTTCTATTCGAATACACGACGGGAGATGCGGCCGGTCAGAACATGGTGACGCTCGCGACCCAGGCAATCTGCGAGCGATTGCTGCAAGACATGCCGCAAAAGCCGCTTTCCTGGCTGATGGAATCGATGGTCTCCGGCGATAAACACGCAACGCCCATGGGTTTTCGCGCGACCCGAGGGCGCAACGTCAGCGCAGAGTTGGTACTGCAGCCGAAACAACTCAGTCGTTACTGGCGGTCGGATGCCGAAAAGATGGAGCGCGCCTGGCGTCAGGCCGTACACGGCGCCGTACAGACGGGCACGATCGGGCTGCAGGGCAATGTCGCGAACGCACTTGCGGCGATATTCATCGCCTGCGGCCAGGATGCGGCCTGCGTGACCGAGGCGACCAGCTCCCTGACCCGCGTTGAACGCACCAGAGCTGGAGAACTGTACGCCTCCGTTACGCTGCCCAATCTCATCGTCGGCACCGTCGGCGGCGGCACCTATCTGCCCACGGCGAGCGAATGTCTCTCGATGCTCGGCTGCAGCGGCGCCGGCTCAGCGCGAAAGTTCGCGGAAATTTGTGCCGTCGCTGCGCTGGCCGGTGAGCTTGCGCTGGTTGGAGCTATGGCCAGTGGTCAATTCGCGCAAGCGCATGCTTCCGGGCGTCGGGTGGCCTGCCCGGCGAATGGCGGTGCGGAGCTTTGAGCGCGCCGACTGCGGGGGACAACAAGCGCAAGCACCCCGTGCGCAAGTTCGTGGTCCGCTGGCTCGGACCTCCGCTGGCGCAGTGCGTGTACCGTTCGCTGGGAATGTCCTGGCACTACACGACGGAGAACGAGGGCGTGCTGCTCGACCTGTTGCAGGGCGATCGCCCGATCGTGGGTGCTTTCCTGCACGCGCGTACCTTTCAGCTGCTGTACTACTTCAGCCGGCCAACTCGTGGCAGGTGGATGCTCATGTGCTCGCGCAGCAGTGATGGCGACGTGATGACGAGCCTCGAGGAGAGCCTCGGGTATCGAGTGGTTCGCGGCTCCTCCGGATCGGGCGGCGCACGAGCGCTGGCTGAGATGATCAGAGCGCAACGGCAAGACCCGCAGCTGCATTCGTGCCTGGCGGTGGACGGATCGCGCGGTCCTCGGGGTGTGGCACAACTCGGGATTCTCACGCTGGCTCGCAAAACCAACGGTATCCTGCTTCCGGTAGCCGCTTCTACCGCCTCGTGTTGGGTCAATCGGGGATCCTGGGACCGCACGGTCATCCCCAAACTGCGTGCCGAAATTCGCATTCTGATCGGTGAGCCGCTGCAGATTCCGCCACAGGCGAGTGCGTCTGAAACCGAGAAGCTGCGTCTGCAGCTGCAACAACGCCTGCTGGCCATGCATATCGAACTGGATGCGCGAGTTGGCTTCAGGGACAGTGAGCCTCTTTTGTCACTGCCTGAGCAGTCTGCCGTTCTACCGCCGGCGACTCAGGTCTGATCCGCCCGCGCCGCGCTCAGCAAATATTGACGAAAAGTTGCGCAAACTCCTGTATCCTGCGCGCCGGCTCGTAATCTTTTCGGCTTGTCCGCCGTGGCCTTCGGCGCCGTTATGGTGCCTCATCGACCACTGAGTCTCACCCTCGCGAAGCTTAACGGACCATAGGACAGATGCGTCCGGCTTCCCTTCATGTCGTTTCGGAGTAATTCATTGTGACCAAGCTCTATGTAGGCAATCTTCCTTTCACCGCGACCGACGATACCGTGCGCTCGCTGTTCGCAAAGCACGGCACCGTTGAGAAGGTGTCCCTGATCACCGATCGGGATTCCGGCCGCCCGCGGGGCTTCGGTTTCGTGGAGATGTCGAATGCTGATGCATCGCGAGCCATGCAGGCACTGAATGGCACCGAGATGGAAGGCCGCGCGCTGAAGGTCAACGAAGCCCAGGATCGCGACAGGTCCGCGGGCGGCAATCGAGGGCCGCGGCGCTACTAACGATGCAAACGGGCGTCTGCTGCCGGCCAGGGCGCTACGGCAATCTGCTCAGCGGCCCAGGCGTTCGCGGAGAATCCGATAATGAGTGACCGTCCGCTGTCGGGCGATCTGATCAAGTCTCATGGTGAGCGCCTCGCCGAGGAGCAACGGGAGCGCGCGAAGAAACGTAGCCTGGAGCTGGCCGAGCAGCGCTCGGACCTCAATCCTCCGGAGCAACGGATCCGTGCCTGGGAGCAGATGCACGGACTGCGTATGCCCTCGGACCCGCGGCATCCGATATTGGATGTGATCGCGGTCAGTACCCGTCTGACACTTGCGGAAGTGCAACAGGAACAGCGGTTACGAGTGGAGCGAAGCACGCACCGAGGTCAGCAGTGACTGCAGTCCAGGGCGCAGGACAACTCTTGCGAAGGCGCCATATGGCGCACGGGTCTCGAGAGTTGTGGGGCAGCTCAACATGAAACTCGCTTCCAACAGCTCGGCAACGACCCGGGAGGGGCGCCTCGAGCAGTTGCGTCGCGACCGCGCCGCCTCCCGCGTCATTCGTGAAGCATTCCCTGAGGTGCGCCAGCTGCGTATCGAGCTGAAGTTCGAAGGTTCGCATCCGCACATGCCAACATCGCAGCTGCACGAGCTGTATCCGCCGGCGCGTGCCTTCTTTGCTTATCCGTGTCCCTATGCCGGCTGTGACGGGCACTACGATCTGAGTGCTGCCGTACGGGCGGCGATTGAGGGCGAGCCACACATCGCCGACGGGATGGTCGAATGCGGTGGCTCACGGCCACGCGACCCGACCTCCAGACAAAGCTGTCTGTTGCAACTTCACTATGAGATCAAGGCGCTGTGCGAGGAAAAGCCGCGAAGCAGGACCAGAGGACGGGACGCCGAGGCAGTCTGACGGGTTAGGCGTGGGCGTGCGGCAGGGCATGGCGGGCCCCCTGCCGGTCCGGTGACCACAAAGTCCCCCGGTACCCTACTGTCAATTCCTCCCCGGCTGGCTTCCCGCAAGGCCGGGCGCTAAGCTGAAGCCAGCATCAGTCTGACCGAAGAATGCATAAGTCGCGGTAAGGCCGGACTGCCAGCCAGCAATGGGAGGGCACCCTCGTGGACTTCAAGATGCAGCGTTTCGCTGCAGCTATCCTCGTGCTGTGCGCATCGCAGGTGAGCGCCCAGGTCGATGTCACGACCTATCACAACGACAATCTGCGCTCAGGCCAGAATTCCCATGAGAGCTTCCTGACGCCCGCCAATGTCAACAGTACGCAGTTCGGAAAACTGTTTACCGTTGCAGTCGACGGCAGCGTGTATGCGCAACCCCTGGTGGTCTCCAATGTCACCGTGGCGGGCGCTGCGCACAATGTCATCTACGTGGCGACACAGCACGACAGCATCTATGCCATCGATGCGGATTCCGGCCGGGTTTACTGGCAGAAGAGTCTGATTCCTGCGGGTGGCAGCACCGTCAGCAGTGGTGCGGATCTCAACTGCGGCGACATCGCGACCGAGGTCGGTATAACCGGCACGCCCGTCATCGACACGTCGACCGGGACACTCTATGTGGTCGCCAAGGGAAAAGCTCAGGGGGTGATCTCGCAGTATCTGCACGCGCTGGATATCAGCACCGCTGCGGAGAAGTTCGGCGGTCCCGTCTTGATCCAGGCCAGCGTTGCAGGCACCGCCGGCGACGGCGATGGCAGCATGGTCAGCTTCAATCCCGTGCTCGAGAATCAACGTTCAGCCCTGTTGCTCGAAAACGGCCATGTGGTCATCTCCTGGGCCGCTCACTGTGACATCGCCCCATGGCACGGCTGGGTAATGGCTTATGGCGCTACTTCGCTGCTGTTGGAGGCCGCTTACAACGCTTCAGCCAATGGTGACAGTAGCGGTATCTGGATGGGCGGCAGCGGGCCGGCTGCCGATGCGAGCGGTAATATCTTTGTCGCGAGCGGCAATGGCAGCTGGAATGGCACCACTAATCTCGGCGACAGCATCATCAAGCTCGGGCCGCCGGCGAACGGTACCTTTCCGGTTCTGGATTATTTCACGCCCTATAACCAGTCGACGCTGTCGAGCGCCGACACCGATGTGGGCGCAGGCGGCCTGGTGCTGCTGCCAAATCTCAGCTCCGGGCAGCAGCTGCTGGCGCTGATCGGCAAAGAGGGCAAGTTATATCTCGTCGATCGCAACAACATGGGCAAGTTCTGCGGCACGCTACCCGGCTGCACCTCCAGTGATCCAAACATCGTCGAGGAGATTCCAAACGCCTTCAGCGGTTTGTGGGGCAGCCCTGCCTACTGGAACGGATCGCTGTTTTGGGCGGGAGGCAATGACGAAACGGGCGCTGCGGAGGCGCTCAAGGCCTTCTCGTTCAATGCAGGTAACAGTGGTCTGGTCTCGAAAAGCCCGACCTCATCGAGCGCCAAGGCGTTTCGTTTTTCAGGGCCGATACCTTCCATTTCCTCCTCCGGCCAGTCGAACGGCATCGTTTGGGGCCTGGATGACAGTGCGTATTCCTCAACCTGTTCAGGCAGCACGGCTTGCCAGGTGCTCTATGCCTACGACGCCACCAATCTCGGCACCTTGCTCTACAGCAGCAGCCAGGCCGCGGGGGCACGCGATGTGCCTGGCAGCGCAATCAAATTTGCCACGCCTACCATTGCCAATGGCAAGGTATATGTGGGCAGCAAGGGTGCCGTATCGGCATTCGGGCTGCTGAGCGGGGCCCTGCCGACAGCTGCCGCACCCACGTTCAACCCAGCTGCGGGGACTTACACCAGCAGTCAATCCGTGGTGCTCTCCGATTCGACTCCCGGTGCAGTCATCTATTACACCGTGGATGGTACCGATCCAACGACGCTATCCGCGAAATACTCCAGTGCGGTGCCGATCAGTGCCACCAGCACTATCAAGGCACTGGCCGCAGCAACGGGGTTTACCAACAGCCCGGTCAGCAGCGCGACATATGTCATTGCGGCGCCCGGCACCGCGCCCGTCAATCTGAGTTTTGGCACCGCAGCCAACGTCACGGCCTTGGTCAACGACGGCTCGTCGATCGCCAATGGTGGTCTGGATGGTTCCGGGAATGCGTATTCCGCCAGTCTTCTCGGCTCCTCCGTGGTGTGGTCCGGATCTGCGTTCGCACTCGGAACTCCAGGGCAGTCTGACTCGGTTTCCGGGGGCACCGAGAGCGTGCCAGCCGGCAACTATTCCGCGTTGAGCATTCTGGCTACGGGCGCTCATGGCAATCAGCTCAACCAGATGTTTCGCGTTACGTACACCGATGGCACGAGTACTTTGATCGTGCAGAGTTTGAGCGACTGGTTCACGCCGCAGAACTACGCGGGCGAATCCAAGGTCGTGACGATGGCCTACCGGCTGACGGGCAGTGGCAAGGGCAACGGACCGTTCTATCTGTACGGCTACACGTTTACGCTGAATTCCGCCAAGACGCTGAAGAGCATCACGTGGCCTGCCAACCGCAATGTGATCGTGGTGGCCGCAAACCTGGTGCCATCCGGAACAACTCCGCCGCCGCCACCGCCGCCACCGCCTCCACCACCTCCGCCACCTCCCGGCGGCTCGACGCCAGTCAGCCTGACGGGCGCTGCGAACGTGTATGCGATATTCAATGACGGTACTCCTGTCAGCAACGGCGGAGTGGATACCTTTGGGGATGCGTACTCCGCCAAGCAGCTGGGCAGCTCGATCACCTGGTCCGGAACCTCATTCGCGCTGGGCCCGGTGGGCGCGGCCGATGCGGTCAGCCGCAGCGTTGTCTCGCTGCCGGCTGGGAGCTACTCATCGTTGCTGCTCCTCGCCACCGGCGTGCATGGAAATCAACCGAATCAGACATTCCGGATCTCCTATACCGACGGTAGTTCCGCCATGGTGCAGCAGAGCCTGAGCGATTGGCATACGCCGCAAGGCTATGCCGGTGAATCTCGAGCTGCGACCACCGCTTACCGACTGCTCAGTAACGGCACGAGTGGCACGGGACCGTTCTATCTGTATGGCTACCAGATAACGCTTGATCCGACCAAGACCGTCAAGAGTCTGACTTTGCCCAGCAATCGCAACGTGGTCCTGCTGGCGGCATTCCTCCAAGCTTCCAGCAATCCGCCGCCACCACCGCCACCACCGCCACCCCCTTCCGGTCCGACAGCCGTAAACCTGTCGACCATCGCGAATGTACACGGCATAGGTGCCGATGGTACCCCGGTGGCCGCAGGGGGCCTGGATGGCTCTGGCGATGCCTATGCCAGTAGTCAGCTGACCGCCTCCGTGACCTGGTCCGGCACCACATTTACACTGCTCGGGGCGGGTATTGCAGATGCCGTGAGCAACACCGCCGTCCCGCTGCCAGCCGGAAGCTTCTCGACGCTACAGTTGCTTGCGACCGCGGTTCATGGCAACCAACTCAACCAGAACTTCGTCATTACTTACACGGACGGCTCGACGAGTACCGTACAGCAGAGTCTGAGCGACTGGTTCACTCCCCAGGGTTTTTCGGCAGAAGGAAAGGCTGCGACGACGGCGTACCGGCTCCTCAGCAATGGAAGTAAAGGAACCGGTCCGTTCTATCTGTACGGATACGCCTTCTCTCTCGATCCACACAAGACGGTGAAAACTCTGACCTTACCCGGCAACCGCAATGTAGTCGCACTCGCCGCGGAGCTGCTGCCATGATGCTCACCGCGATGCTCGTTCCCCAGTCCTAGAGACGGATGAGGACCACCCCAGCGATCAGGAAGGCCGCACCCACTACACGCGGCAGGTCCAGCGCGTGTTTTGGCACACTCAATAGCCCGTAATGGTCCAAAACGAGTGACGCGAGCATCTGGCCGGTCACAAGGAAGGCAACAAACGCAGCCGTACCCACTCTGGGCACCAGTAAAATGGAAATGCCGATGTAGATCGCCCCGAACAGCCCGCCGGCCCAAGCCCACCAATTCGTGCGCACGATGGCCATGCTTGAGGGGAACGCGTCTTGTAACGCCACCGCGAGCACCAACATGCAGAGCGTCCCGCCAAGATAGCTCACAAATCCCGCCCAAGCAGCCGAGCCCAACGATGCTCGCAGGTCTGCATTGACCGCCTGCTGCAGGACGAAACTAATGCCGGCAGTAGTGGCCGCCACCATCACTCCGAGTAACCCTAGCCACTGTGTCATGTCCGATCCTCGCGGGCCGCTGAATGAGCTTACTGCGCGCGGCGTGGCGGCCGCACCAGATTTTGCGAGGGCTTCGCCTCCATCGGGGGCTTCGCCTCCATCGGGGGCTTCGCCTCCATGGTTGACAGTCATCGCCTAACCTCGGCTGCGCTCGTAGCCTCTCTGGCCTGCCGATGCAGTTTGGCAGTATCCTTTTGATAGCAACCGCGCTTGCGTGACGCGAGCCAAACAAGGGGGCGAAGATGCCTTTGACGGAGCTAGAGGCGCATTTGCGCCCGATCGCGCGCGGGCGGATCGAAGAAGGTGTCCTGCCCTGTGAGGGCCCGCACAAGATGTGGGGCGGCAAGGGCTCAGGTACGCCGTGTTCGCTGTGCGATCAGCCCATTGCCCCGAACGAGGTCGAGTACGAAGTCGAACTGTCGCGCGCTGCCATTCGCAGGCTCAAATTTCACATCGTCTGTGAGTCTATTTGGCAGCTGGAGTGTGCGCGCAAGCACTATCTGTCGAAACACGCCTCGCCGGAGTGAGTCCGCGAGAGCCTGCTGGAGCTGGCTCCGTTAGCGGGGCGCGCTTTCGCGTATCCTGCAGAGCACGACTGTGCAAAGCCCTGCGGTCATCTGGGGAGAGAGCGCAGTGTGGCCAGGACCAGAAGAGCGATCGCGCTTGAGGCCTTAGCGGGAGAGTGAACAGCACAGCTCGGAGAACCTTGGCGCGTTGAGTCCGGACCACAGTCCTCGTCGGCAGCATCGGAATCTGTAGGCGCTATCGCGTGCCGCTGTGCCGCCACACAAGTCGCGTGGCGCTTGAGGAAAGGAGCGTCACATTGCCAATCGTGACCAGCGGGCACGAGGGATGCATTGAGGGGCAGTCTCACGGCAACGCAGGAGTTCCCATCGTCGCGGAATCCACGGTTGCACGTCCGAGTGTACGTCGACGACTGCGCATAGCCCTGCAGCGCAGCCGTGCGAGCGGCGTAGTAAGAAATTCCGGTAACGGCCACGAGCAAGCCCGCGCATGACCACAGAACTAACGCTAAAACGTGTCGTTGCCTTGACCGGATCCTCAAGATCACCCCGTTCCGCCATAGCGGTGCCCGCATGGAAGTTTGTTAAGGACTCAAGCTGCCCCCAGCTCGGTGCTCGCGAAGCCCGTTGCCCGACATAGGTACTTCCCATGGCCGCTGGGAGCAACCTGGACCTCCCGGCTTACCCCCGTCTGTGCGCTTCCACACACATGACGCTCGCATGGCTGCAGAGCCGCCGGTGTCCGTGCGGTCATCACGAGTTGTCAGGACACGCGGGGATCGCCCGTAACAAGCAGAGAACCCAGGACAGCCAAGCAGGGGCTCGGCCTGGAACTTGCTACTACAATGTCTAGAGCCGGATGCACCGGCTGGAGTCTGGTATGCGCAATGTCTCCTCGCTCTCCTATCTTCTGGTTCCGTTCTTGAGCGCCTGTTCGATATTTGGGGGTGAGAAGGTCCACTCAGCATACATGGGGACGGGCGCGATGGATCAGCAGCAGATCGGCCGCTTGCTTTCCGAACAGGGCTATACGGATATCACCGGTCTGCACAAGAACGGATCTGACTGGGTGGGCTCGGCGATCAACCGAGACGGGCAGACGGTCAATTTCGATATCGACAAGGCCGGAACTGTCCGCACCAAATGATGATACCTGCGGCCCCGGGATGATCCGGGACGCGTCAAGTGCGGACAATCCATCCTCACCAATCATTTGTAACAGCGCCACAATGGCTTCAGCGCTGTGAGTACAAGCGCGCCGGACGGGCTTGCTATGTCGAGCCCGGCAAATTTTGCGCTAACCCTGGGGTCCGCGGACGACTGGGTCGTGATCTTGTTGATTGGCAGCCTTGCTTTGGTCAACTGACGTGGAGCCAGTCGTCCACGCGCTACGGGATGCGCAGCACGTCGTCGTGCTTACCGGCGCGGGCGCATCTTCCGAAAGCGGCATCCCGACGTTCCGCGATAAAC
Source organism: uncultured Pseudomonadota bacterium (assembly GCA_963839055.1). Taxonomy (GTDB): domain Bacteria; phylum Pseudomonadota; class Gammaproteobacteria; order Steroidobacterales; family Steroidobacteraceae; genus 13-2-20CM-66-19. Next base: position 455,303 of record CAWITP010000003.1, read on the forward strand.
AGGTCGGGCTCTGGGAGCGTTTCGACCCTATGGAGCTGGCGACTCCAGATGCCTTCAGGCGCGATCCCGCGCTCGTGTGGGGATGGTACGAGTGGCGACGGAGGCTCGTACTTGCCGCTCAACCGAACGCCGGCCATCTGGCCCTCGGCGCGCTGGCCGAGCACGTACCAGAGCTCACCCTCGTCACTCAGAATGTAGACGACCTGCACGAGCGCGGCGGTAGCTCGGCTGTGTTGCATCTGCACGGCGAGCTGGCGCGACCGTACTGCGAACAGTGCGACCAACCCTACGTCTTCCCGCCTGGACTCCCCGACGTACCGGAAGAGGGCGCTCGGATCGAGCCCCCCCGCTGCAAGGTGTGCGGCGCCCAGGTCCGACCCGGCGTCGTCTGGTTCGGAGAGAGCCTGCCCGAGATTCCGTGGCGGCAGGCACGCGAAGCGGCCGAGGATTCCGACGTGTTCCTGGTCGTCGGAACCTCTGCGGTGGTGTATCCCGCAGCTGCGCTCACTGAGTTCGCGATCGCCGCGGGCGCAATGGTCATCCAGATCAACCCCAATCCGGCAGAATTGGGGGCGGGTGTGGTCATGCTTCGTGGAACGGCGGGAGCGTTGTTGCCGCAGCTCGTTTCGGCCCTCTCCAGTCCCCGGTAATTTTCACTCCTGTGCTAGTTTCAGGTTGAACGCCGCACCAACAGCGGCAGTTGGCCGTGGCAGCTTGAGAAAACGAAAGCGTGGGAGCGGCAACGTAGCTGGGAGGAGCGCTGAATGACATCTTTGAAGAAGTTTGCCGCCACGTTCCGCAAGCAACTAGACTCGGCGAGCGACGATGTGTGAAGTCCCGTGTCACAGCAAGAAGAAAATCATGATGAGTTTTGGGAGGGCTGTCTGGTGTCCAATCTGACACGACGAGACTTGTTGATTGCAGCGAGTGGTGCGCTCAGCGCGGCGGGCATGACGCCAATCAACGCGAGGTCCCATTCGACCCAATCCGCTTCGGTCCCGGGTTCAGACTCCGACCTCGTCGCCCTGACAGCCGCAGAGTTGTCGCAGAGGCTACGTGCGAAGCAAGTTTCATGCGTGGAAGTCATGCAGGCCTACCTTCGACAAATCGACCGCTTGAACCCGAAAGTGAATGCGATCGTATCCCTTCAAGATCAAGACTTGTTGATGCGGCAGGCCAAGCAAAGGGACGCACAGCTTGCGAAGGGCGAATATCTAGGTTGGATGCATGGTTTTCCGCATGCTGTGAAGGATCTGGCGGCCACGAAAGGAATTCGCACGTCGTCTGGTTCGCCACTGCTCGATGGCGTGCCAAACCACGATGCTATATTCGTCGAAAGGCTGCGTCGAAGTGGCGCGATTGTGATCGGCAAGACGAACGTGCCCGAAATGGGTTACGGGTCTCAGTCCTATAACCCAGTGTTCGGAACGACACTCAACGCCTATGATCAGACAAGATGTGCTGGCGGAAGCAGTGGAGGTGCTTCGGTTGCCCTAGCCCTCAGAATGCTTCCCGTGGCCGACGGCAGCGACATGATGGGCTCTCTCAGGAACCCGTCCGCATTCAACAACATTTACGGTTTTCGTCCGTCCTGGGGACGCGTTCCCGCATCCGGCCAGGATTTATTTGTGGACACGATAAGCTGCGAGGGACCCATGGGTCGATCGGTCCAAGACGTCGCCCTGCTGCTGTCGGTGATGGCTGGCTCCGATCCGCGTGCGCCGCTGTCCATTGAGCAGGCGCCTGATGTGTTTGCAGCTTCCCTGGCACACGACTCTCATGGCTGCCGAATCGGCTGGCTCGGCGACCTGAGCGGCTATTTGCCTATGCAAGCTGGCATCCTCGATTTGTGCCGTAAGTCCCTCGGTTCCTTGGAGGTCATGGGTTGTAGGACCGAGAGCGTGCGTCCTGACTTTGCTCCGGAGGTTTTATGGGAAACATGGCTTACGTTGCGGCATGCCTCAGCCGCCGGGAGCTTGGTCGAGTTGTACAAAGACCCGGCGCAACGCGCGAAGCTGAAACCTGAGATTCAATGGGAAATTGAAGGTGGCCTGGAACTATCCGCTTTGGAAGTTCAGCACGCCCGGCATGTCCGTTCGGATTGGTACCGCGCTTTGGAGAAACTGTTCGAGCGGTTCGACTACCTCGCGATGCCGAGCGCGCAGGTATTTCCATTCGATGCGAAGGTTCATTGGCCGCGGGAGATCAACGGGCGCACGATGGATACTTACCATCGTTGGATGGAAGTTGTTATTGGGCCGAGTCTGGCCGGATTGCCGGTGATCGGTGTCCCGGTAGGCTTTGGAGCGGAAGGATTGCCAATGGGCATGCAACTGATCGGTCGTCCTCACGCGGATCTGTCGGTCCTGCAGCTCGCCTATGGTTATGAGCAGGTGAAGCCGTGGACACGCGAAATGCCACCGTCGTTGCTGTCTGCTTGAGGATACTGGAAGTCCGAAGATGGCCTGAAGCAGATCAGGGAGCCCGCAGCGTCTTGCAGTTCGACCCAGGCTCGGTGGTGAGTGCGTTGCCCTCTCCCGCAATGCCATACCTGAACATGGCTCAGATTTTCGCCTGTTTGATCTCAGCACTGGGAGACCGGCAAAAAACCCGGCAATTCGAAGGGATGCAGGCTAGGGCGTCCATACCTATCAGGTGCCACTCTTCGGACAGGTGAACTCCTTGGTGGCACTCTGCTTCTCAGTGATGCGCTGCCATCCGGGCGGGATGTCGAATTGCGAGGCTGGAACCGAGCCGGTGACGATCGATGTGGTCTCGATCGTGAATTGGGCGGCCTGTACCATTCCGGCAGGAATTGCATCAGGGGCGGCTGCGGCCTGGTTCGGGGGCGCCTGGGCAGCAGCGGCTTTTTTCTTGGCGAACAGACCGCCCACGAGCTTGTTGCCGAATGCGTTCGCTGCAGACCCCAGGACCGAGCCGGCCACGCTGTTACCGGCAGCATTGGCCGCGGCAGTACCCGCCGCCGCGCCAGCGGCGTTAGTGGTCGCAGCGGCCGCGGCATCGCCCGCGGCCTGGCTCGCATCGGGAAGCGGGCTGCCGGCGGACGCGCTCTGCTTCGCGGAACTGCACTTCTCACCGCCGAAAGCGATGCGCACTCGCGTCTTGAGCGGATAGCCCCTCAGCTCATCGGACTTGTTCGCGAGCTGCTGCAGGCTGTCGTGATAGGGGGCGAGAAACTGTTTCATCTGCTGCTGGGTCAGTGCGTTCTGCGGATCCAGTCCGAGTTTCTTGAGGTAGGCCAATCGAAACGCCTTATCCTCATCCATACCGGCGATCTGATCCTGCGTAAGCCAGGTATCCATTGCGATGACAAATTTGCATTCATCGCCGGTCTCACGAATTTTGCAACTCTGAGTCATTGCCATCTGAGTCAGCTTCGCGTCGTGGCCGGCAAGCACCGCATGCAAGTCTGTCGCCTTGACGTCAAAGGTGGGTGTACTCATCTCGCATTTGGAGGTGTCCGGTGCGGGCGCCGTATCCCGTGGCGCCACCGGGCATTGCTTCATCTTCTCCATCGTCTCGCGTATTTGCTGCTGCGCCTGTTGGCGCTGCTCCGGTGTCGGGAATGACGTTTCCCGGTACTGCTTCTTCTTCGGGTCCAGCGTCCAGGTGAGGTCGCGATCGAGGCGCAGTATCTCGCCGCTCTGGCTGTTGCCGCACAGCAAGGACATGAACCCCTCGCAATGGAACTCCGAGTCGCGTCGCTGCTTGTCAGCGGTCGTCGATTCGGTCGTCGCGCCATGCGCCTTGATGAATGCGAAATCGAAACTCGACTGCTGCTGGATGATGACATCCGCACAGCTCACGCGCGACAGGCCGATGCCGATCAATCCCAGGAAACACAACGACACAATCCGATCGAGGTGGTGCTTCGTCATTTTTCTCCCCGTTGCGGGGTCACGCCCGTCGGCTGATTGCCTTCGGCGCTTGTCCGGGCCCGCCCGGCAGAGTGTATTGTGCCGGCGCACGCAGGGAACCAGAGCCTGCTGTCATGATCACCGCCTGTGGGGCCTCTGCATTGGCCGACGCAAGGTCAATGTAGGCCAGGTGTTTGCATCAGAAGATCGGCATCTGCGAGGTGAGCGAGAAGATCTGGCTCGTCAACTTTGAGCACTGACCTGGGGTTCTTCGATGAGGCGGCCGCGTCGTCCCTAGATCTGCATAAGGCATGGATTTTCGGCGACCGGGCGTCTTCTGGGGTATTCGGTTCTGCCGTACTATTAAAGGGAATCTGGCTTTGCTTTAATAGCGCTTTGGGCTATTAAGCTCGCTTTAAGATTGGCGCCTCCTTGAAGCGTGCCGGCTTTGGGCATTACATCACCTCGGTTGCGGGCAGCGAAGAAGTCCGCGCGTTCGTGCCCGCTCCACTGGTGCCCCTTCCTGCCCTTGAGATTACCGGCGGGATGCGAGCTTCGCTCGACCAAGCCCTGCTTGCCCTCGGCCGGCTTGATGGCGCAGCCGCCACTCTGCCCGATGCACGTCTGCTCCTCCATACGTTCGTGCGTAAAGAGGCTGTCCTGTCATCCCAGATCGAGGGAATCCAGTCGAGTCTGAGCGATCTGCTGACTCACGAGCTCGGTGAGAGCCCTGGGGTACCTATTGAAGACGTCGCCGAAGTGTCGCGCTACGTTGCAGCGATGAGTCATGGCCTGGAGCGTCTCAGGGGAGGATTTCCCCTCTCGAATCGGCTGCTGCGCGAGATGCACGGAATTCTCCTCGCCGCAGGCCGCGGCACGGAAAAAACGCCGGGAGAATTTCGTCGGTCGCAGAATTGGGTCGACGGTACTCGAGCTGGAAACGCGGCCTTCGTACCGCCACCACCCCAGGAAATCAACACCTGCATGGGTGATCTGGAGCGCTTCCTTCACTCTGACACTTCGACTTTGCTCAAAGCAGCGCTGGCGCACCTGCAATTCGAGACCATACATCCGTTCCTCGATGGAAACGGTCGCATCGGCAGATTGCTGATCACCTTGCTGTTCTGCCGCGAAGGCACATTGCGTGAGCCGCTCCTGTATTGCAGTTTGTACTTCCAACAGCATCGGCAGGAGTATTACTCGCAGCTCAATTCCATCAGGGAGACGGGTGATTTCGAACGTTGGATCGAATTCTTCGCAACCGGGATTCGCGTGAGCGCGGAGCAAGCGACACTGACCGGCCAGCGAGTGTGCGCGGTCTTTCAGGAAGATCGAAACCGGCTGCGCGAGCTCGGGAGGCTGGCGCCTACATCGCTGCTGGTGCAGGAAATGTTGCAGTCGAAGCCGCTTGCGACTATCGCTACGTTGACGAAAGCAACCGGTCTCACGACGCCCACAGTGACACAGGCACTGCGGGAGTTAGAACGGCTGGGAATCGTGCGAGAGACGACGGGTCGCGTCCGAGGGCGCATCTACAGCTACGCGCGATATCTTGATGCGCTGAACGCGGAGACCGCAGAGACATTGCTTGCGGCGCGCCCGTGCGAACAGCGTCGAAGTTAACGGCTAGACCATCTCGTTTACGGGCGGGATCCGCAGACGAAGCACTCTTCGCAAGGATCTGCAAACGATTTTGACTTATTTGATGTTGGCATTCGCTTTTTAATTCCAGGGGACTAGC